>NZ_JAVCYK010000001.1:2262500-4947575 GCF_030846225.1 Paenibacillus sp. GD4 | reverse complement strand
CGCCTTGGCCTCCTTGAGCTGCACCGCCGCGGTTGCCTTGATAGCCGCCGCCTTGGCCTCCTTGACCTTGACCGCCGCGGTTGCCTTGATAGCCGCCGCCCTGGCCTCCTTGACCTTGACCGCCGCGGTTGCCTTGATAGCCGCCGCCTTGGCCTCCTTGACCTTGACCGCCGCGGTTGCCTTGGTAGCCGCCGCCTTGGCGTTCACGGTTGCCCTGGTAGCCGCCGCCCTGGCCTCCTTGGCCTTGGCGATCGCGGTTGCCTTGGTAGCCGCCGCTTGGGCGCGATTCCGCACTGCCCGAGGCAGCTTGGCCCGATGGCGCCGCTGGGCTTTCGCCGGCTGGCTTATCCGCCGGCTTCGGTGTCACTGCCGTCACTTGCGGAGCTTGCTTCTGCTCCGGCTTCGGTTGTACTGCTACAGTCTGCTGCTTCTCCTGACGCGGAGCCTGCGACTTGTCGGCCGGTTTAACCGAGCCGCCGTCACGCTTCGCTGCTGCATTTGCTTTAACATCTTTAAAAAACTTCTCTACACTACTCACCGCATCGTTCTCCATTACGCTCATATGGTTGTTCACTGGTATTCCGATTCGTTTCAGAATCGTAATAATTTCCTTGCTGCTCATGTTCATCTGTTTAGCATATTCGTATACTCTTAGTTTATCTTTATTATTGTCCTGATTAGTCAATACTCTCCACCTCCGTACGTTTTCCCGATGGCTTCATCAACATCCGCGCAAATCCCGCATCGGTGACGGCGATCACGACCCGCGCTTCCTTTCCGATACTTGACCCGAGCTGCACCCTGCTGCCGTACTGATGAATAGGAACATGATAATAACTGCATTTATCGTTAACCTTCTTGAATGTGCCTTCCGAAGCGTCCTCCGAAATAATAACCAACTTGGCTTCTCCGGACCGTACGGAATCGATCACCATGCCCTCGCCCGCTACTATTTTGCCTGCCCGCATCGCCAGCCCGAGCTGAGAAAAAAATCTATCATTCGTCTGACTCATCTTCGTCCACCGCCGCTTTCCCGGCAATAAATTCGTCCTCTACCTTGATGAAATCCTGCTCCAGCGCATCGTAAATTTCCGGACTTACCGAAGCCTTCAAGGCACGATCAAACGCTCGTGATTTCTTGGCGAGCTTAAAGCAGGATACCTTGCCGCACAGGTAAGCGCCGCGTCCGGACTTCTTACCGGTCAAATCGATGAGCATCTCATCGGTAGGCGTCTTGACCACACGGATCAGCTCTTTCTTAGGCATCATCTGCTGGCAGGCGACACATTTGCGAAGAGGAATTTTGCGTTGCTTCATCTAACGATCACCCTCCCGTATGGCTATATGCGTACCCGATTAATCGATGCTGACCGAATCCTGATGCATTTCTTCCGTATACGTCTTCTCGCGGCCGAATTCTTGTTCCGCCTGCGTTTCACTCTTGATATCGATCTTCCAGCCCGTAAGCTTGGCTGCAAGGCGGGCATTTTGCCCTTTGATCCCGATGGCCAGCGACAGCTGATAATCCGGAACAATGACGCGCGCCATCTTCTCGGCTTCGAATACTTGTACCTCCAGCACCTTGGACGGGCTGAGCGCATTCGCCACATATTCCTCTACGTTATCGACCCAGCGAACGATGTCAATCTTCTCGCCCTTCAGTTCGTTTACAATCGTCTGTACGCGCATGCCCTTCGGACCTACGCAGGAGCCAACCGGATCGACCTCGGCATTACGGCTGTATACCGCGATCTTGGAACGGAAGCCGGCTTCGCGGGCAACGGAACGTATTTCCACGACGCCCTGGAAAATCTCCGGCACTTCCAGCTCGAAAAGACGTTTCAGCAAGCCGGGATGCGTACGCGACAGAATGATCTGCGGTCCCTTTGTCGTATTCTCAACCTTCGTAATATAGGCCTTCACACGGTCGCCGTGAACGAATTTATCCGTTGGCATCAGCTCGCTGAGCGGCATGGCCGCTTCGATTTTGCCGAGGTCGATGTACAGGTTCCGCTGATCCTGACGCTGTACGATCCCGTTCACGATATCCTCTTCCTTATCCACGTAAGCGTTGTAAATGAGACCACGCTCCGCCTCGCGAATCCGCTGAGTAACAACCTGTTTCGCCGTTTGTGCCGCGATACGTCCGAAGTCGCGCGGAGTCACCTCGATCTCCACGATGTCATTCAGCGTGTAGTTCGGGTTCATTTCCCGCGCGGCATGCAGCGAAATTTCCATACGCGGATCAAGCACCTCGTCCACGATGGTTTTTCTTGCGTAAACCTTGATCAAGCCCGTATGACGATTGATGTCCACACGAACGTTTTGCGCCGTATTAAAGTTGCGCTTATAGCTTGAGATCAAGGCAGCCTCGATAGCATCGATCAATACTTCCTTCGCAATGCCTCGATCCCGTTCGATTTCATTCAGTGCTTCGATAAAATCCATGTTCATTAGAATGGAGTTCCCCCTCTCATAAAATAAGAGCCGACAGCTCTCGAAATCCGATCCATTAGAATACGATAGCAAGTCTTGCTGAAGCTACCTTATTATAGGGCAGGATATGCTTTTTTTTGCCGATCTCAATAACAAGTGTCTCTTCGTCGAAGGAAGCGAGCTTTCCCTCGAATTCCTTCAGCCCGTCAATCGGTTCGTATGTTGTGACAAACACGTGCTCTCCCACCGCTTTGTGGTAATCCTGCACCTTTTTCAGAGGACGCTCCGCCCCCGGAGAGGAGACTTCGAGAAAATACGCCTGCTCAATCGGGTCCTTCTCATCCAGCCTCGCGCTCAGGTATTCACTAACGCGTCCGCAATCATCAATGTCGATGCCGCCTTCTTTATCGACATACACGCGAAGGAACCAGTTGCCGCCCTCCTTCACAAACTCGATGTCGACCAGCTCAAACTCGTTCTCCTCCAAAAAAGGGCGAACCAGCGCTTCCACAGTGGAATGAATGTCCTTACTCAATCGTTAACCTCCTATCGAAAACAGACCAGCTGTAACGCTTTTCTGCCGTATACAAAATGTAAAGAGTGGGTTTCCCCACTCTCCGAGTTCGAGTTATTACATTGTTACCTTTGAAGATTATACCATAAGTGCAGTTTTGATGCAACAAACCCTTAGGCAGCCGGGCGTGCCGTCAGCCTTTAAAATAAAGACAGCTGATTGCTTTCAGGAAGCCCGCGGAAGCAGCCCATCCCGTTCAGCAGCTCGACGATCGACTTTGACGCCTTGCTTCGCGATTGGAAATCCTCGATGGACAGATAAGGGCCGTCCTCCCTGGCAGCCGCGATCGCTTTCGCCGCATTCTCCCCGATGCCGCCGATCGCTGCAAAAGGAGGAATCAACGAGTCCCCTTCAATCAGGAACTTCGTTGCGTCCGATCTGTACAGATCGACCGGCTTGAAGGAGAAGCCCCGTGCCGTCATTTCCAGCGCCATCTCCAGAATGGATACCATCGCCTTCTCCTTCGGCGCTGCCTGGAAGCCTTTGTCCTCAATTTCAATCAAGCGCCGCAGAATGGCATCGTACCCTTGACACAGCAAATCCAGTTCAAAATCCGATGCACGAACGGAGAAGTAGGTCGCGTAATAGGCGATCGGATAATACAGCTTGAAGTAAGCGGTACGAACGGCGGAAATTACGTAAGCCGCTGCGTGCGCCTTCGGGAACATGTACTGGATCTTCTCGCAGGAATCAATGTACCATTTCGGCACATTGCAGCGCTTCATCTCTTCCTTCCATTCTTCCGTTAAGCCTTTTCCTTTCCGCACGCTCTCCGTAATTTTGAAGGCGAGCGCCGCGTCCATTCCTGCCTTATAAATTAAGAACAACATAATATCGTCGCGACACCCGATTACGGTCTTGATCGTACAAATCCCTTTACGAATGAGCTCTTGCGCATTATCGAGCCAAACTCCCGTTCCGTGGGACAAGCCGGAAATCTGCAGCAAGTCTGCAAATGTAGACGGCTTCGATTCCTCAAGCATCTGGCGCACGAACTTGGTCCCCATTTCGGGAACCCCATACGTTGCAACCGGCGAACGAATCTGTTCCGGCGATACGCCTAGCGCAGTCGTTGAGTTGAACATGCTCATGACCTTAGGGTCATTCATTGGAATGGTGGTCGGATCAACACCGGTTAAGTCCTGAAGCATCCGCATCATCGTCGGGTCATCGTGACCCAGAATATCCAGCTTGAGCAGGTTCGCATCGAAGGCGTGATAGTCAAAATGCGTCGTTTTCCACTCGGCGCTTGTATCGTCCGCAGGGAATTGCACCGGCGTGATATCATCTACATCGATGTAATCCGGAACGACGACGATCCCGCCGGGATGCTGTCCTGTACTTCGCTTGACTCCCGTACAGCCGGCAGCTAATCGGTTCAGCTCGGCGCCGCGCCACTTCTTGCCCTGATCCTCTTCATACTTCTTTACGAAGCCGTAGGCCGTCTTCTCCGCAACCGTACCGATCGTACCCGCTCGGAATACAGCCTTTTCACCGAACAGCACCTTGGTATAGTTGTGCGCATGCGGCTGATATTCTCCGGAGAAGTTCAAATCGATATCGGGAACCTTGTCCCCTTTAAAGCCGAGGAACGTTTCGAACGGAATGTCCTGCCCCTCTCCCTTCAGCTTCGCCCCGCACTTGGGACAATCCTTATCCGGCAGGTCAAAGCCGCTTGGAATCGATCCGTCGAGGAACCATTCACTGAACTGACAAGATCTGCACGTGTAGTGCGGGGGCAGCGGGTTGACCTCGGAAATACCAAGGAAGGTCGCAACAACGGAAGAGCCGACGGATCCACGGGAACCGACCAGGTAGCCGTCTTCGTTCGATTTTTTAACAAGCCGCTCCGAGATTAGGTAGTTGGCCGAGAAGCCGTATTTAATAATCGGAACAAGCTCCTTCTCCAAACGTGCCGTAACCACTTCCGGAATCGGTTCGCCGTAAAGCGCTTTGGCGGTTTCATAACACTTACTGCGGATTTCTTCCTCTGCCCCGTCAATGATAGGAGTGAAAAGCTTATCCGGGAAAAGCTGCAGCGACTCGAACTGATCCGCGAGCTCCGAGGTATTTTTTACGACGACCTCAAAGGCCGTGTCTTCGCCCAAATAACTGAATTCCTCCAGCATCTCCTTGGTTGTGCGGAAATGCACGTCCGGCTTGCGGATATCCTTCAGCGGACTGAAGCCGGTGATTCCATGAATCGTAATATCGCGGCAAATTTTATCTCTTGGACGCAAGTAATGGACATTCCCTGTAGCAATGACCGGCTTCCCAAGCTTACGTCCCATTTCTACCACTTTGCGATTGGCATTCTGCAGCTGCTCCGGGCCTGCAATAAAGCCTTTTTCGACCAAATGCATATTCACGGTGATGGGCTGAATCTCAAGCACGTCATAGAACTCGGCGACCTGCTCCGCTTCCTCAACAGACTTGTTCATGACCGTTTCGAAAAATTCACCCTTCTCGCAGCCCGAAGCAATAATGAGACCTTCCCGCAGCTCTTGGAGCTTGCTCTTCGGAATGCACGGCACACGATGAAAATATTCCGTATGTGAGAGAGACACCAACGTATAAAGGTTTTTCTTGCCGACCATATTCTTGGCGTAAATGCAGCAGTGAAACGGTCTTGTCGTAGCCAGGTTTTTCCCTACGTTATCGTTCAGTCGGTTCAGCGTCGTATAGCCATTCTCCGTCGCTTCCTTAATCAGGTGGTACATGACATGTCCGAGCGCAATGGAATCGTCGATCGCCCGGTGATGATTTTCCAGGCTCACCTTGAATTTATCTGCCAGTGTATTCAACCGATGATTCTTCATCGACGGAAATAGCATTCTGGCCATTTCCAGTGTATCGAGCACCGGGTTCGTGACTTCCGCAAGTCCGAGCTTTTTGCAGTTATGCTGGATAAAACCAATATCGAAGCGCGCATTATGTGCGACTAACACACAGTTTCCGACAAACTCAAGGAACTTAGGCAGCATCTCCTCGAGCTCCGGCGCATCCTTTACCATGTCATCGTTGATATTGGTCAGCTGCTGAATATTATATGGAATCCGCTCATGCGGATTAATGAAGGTTGCAAACCGGTCAATCTCTTTGCCGTCCTTCATTTTGACGCCGGCGATCTCGATGATCTTATTATTCGTTACGGAGAGGCCTGTCGTCTCGATATCGAACACGACATACTCGGCTTCGCGCAGATCGCGTTCCTCCGGGTTCATAACGACCAGAACGGAATCGTCGACAATGTTGGCCTCTAGGCCATAAATGATCTTAATGCCGTTTTTCTTCCCGGCCTTCTCCGCCTCCGGGTAACACTGGATGCCGCCGTGGTCCGTTATGGCGATGGCTTTATGTCCCCACTTAGCCGCTTGTTTGATATACTGATCCACGGATGTAATGCCGTCCATCGTACTCATCGTGGTATGCAAGTGGAACTCGACGCGTTTCTCGGCAGCATCGTCCTTCCGATCCGGAGGAGCAATCACTTCATTAATATCCGAAGGAATCATCACCAGCTCCGGAATCTGCATAAACCGGTCATACTCCACGCGGCCGCGTACCTTAATCCACTTACCGTCCTCGATTAAACTCAGTACCTTAACGTCTTCCTTCGTCTTAGCAAAAGCCTTACACATGATGGAATCGCTGAAATCCGTTATATTGAACGTAAACAAGGTGCTTCCGTTTCTCAGTTCTTTCATTTCGACACCGAAAACGGAGCCTTGCAGCGTTATTTTCTTTTCCTCGTCTTTCACATCCTGCAGCGGTACGGGCTGATCCTTAATGTCATAACCGACCATGAGCTTGATTTCGCCTTCCGGCGCTTCCGCATCCGCCTGGGCTTCGGCTTCCACCGACGTTATGATGTGCTGCGTTACTTCCGCTTCTTCCTTCTCAATCTGCTTGCGCATCTTCTCAAATTCTAATTCACGCTTGTCATTGACCGCGTACTTCACTTGAAACTCTACATCAAAATAAGTATGAAAATAAGTTCGTATGAAATCACCGACATTTTTCTTCTTAGCCAGCTCCAGGCCGATGGAATCAAGGAGCAATAAAGTAAGCTGTCGATCCTTGACTTCAATCTTTGCCTTGGTCATCCAGCCGTTAATGGAGGCGGCTTCCTGCTGCACCCATTCGATGAACATGCTCCAATATTCCTGCGCAATCTGCTCTGGAGTCACCTCTGGCGTATATTGCAGTACAAAGCGTATCGCAGCGATGTGGGAGAACTTGTCCCGGATCATGCGGCAAAAGGTACGATAAATGTCTTGCGGTACGATTTGACTTTTGACGATGAAAAAGGCCCATTCCCGGTTCTTTCGGCTTGTCTCCACCTTATCGATGTATCCGTCCGAAAAAAAGGATTGGATTACATCGGTCGGAACACCCGCCTGGTGCATCAGCATTTCGAAGCGGTCTCTTTTCAGAGCGGTACTGCTCACTGACTGGTCCCCCCTGTAAATGAAAAAATGCTCGTAATGTGGATAAGGGGTGTCCCTTCGGCCGCTCTTGAAATCAGATATTTTTGATTACACCGTATGGCGGATCATATCTGATTTCAAAGGCGGCACGTAAACTCTACGGAACTACCCCTTTATCCAAATTGGCATTTTGTCATCTACTCAAAATATAAAATTAATAAGCGCGTCCGAAAAGGACGGTGTGTTTGGCGTCGTCGCCGCATACAAGACACTTGGACTTCTTCGTCGGCGTCTCGAACGGTATGTTCCGGCTTGTTGCACCGGTTTCTTCCTTCACCTGCGCCTCGCAAGCGTTGGAACCGCACCAGCCGGCATACACGAAGCCGCGTTTCTGCTCGAGGAACGACTTCATTTCATCCAATGTATCCACCGTGGTGAGTGATTCATCACGGAATCTCTTAGCTCGATCATACATTTCCTGCTGAGTTTCCGTCAACAGTTTTTGTACTTCCTCGACAAAGTTCTCCTGCGGCACGATTCTCTTTTCACCTGTGATACGGGATACAAGAACAACCACTCCGTTATCCATGTCACGAGGACCGAGCTCTACGCGTACCGGTACGCCGCGCATTTCGTACTCGTTGAACTTCCAGCCCGGGCTCTGATCAGGACGGTCGTCCACCTTCACGCGCACTCCTGCTGCCTTCAGCTGAGCATACAGTTCATCTACCCGTCCAACCACTTGCTCACGGGTTTTCGGAGGGCCAATCGGAATCATGATGACTTGGGTCGGTGCTACTTTCGGAGGAAGCGCCAAGCCGCGGTCGTCCCCGTGTACCATAATCAACGCGCCGATCAGACGTGTGCTGACACCCCAGGATGTGGTGTGGCAGAACGTATGCTGATTTTCGCGATCCAAATATTTAATATCAAAGGCCACAGCGAAGTTCGTGCCCAGATAGTGGGAGGTCCCTGCCTGTACGGCCTTCCCGTCCTTCATCATTGCCTCGATCGAGTAGGTATCGACCGCGCCGGCAAACTTCTCCGAAGGCGTCTTCTGACCGACAATGACCGGAATTGCCAAGTAGTTTTCAGCAAAATCCCGGTAAATTTCCAGCATTTGCATCGTTTCCTTGCGCGCGTCGGCTTCGTCCTCATGAGCCGTGTGGCCTTCCTGCCACAGGAATTCGCTGGTGCGAAGGAACGGCTGAGTCCGCTTCTCCCAACGGACGACGTTCGCCCATTGGTTGATCAACAAAGGCAAATCGCGGTACGAATTAATCCATTCCGAATACATATGTCCGATCATGGTTTCGGAAGTAGGACGGATCGCGAGGCGCTCCTCCAGTTTCTCTCCTCCGGCTTCCGTTACCCAAGGGAGCTCCGGATTGAACCCCTCGACGTGCTCCTTCTCCTTTTGAAAGAAGCTCTCCGGGATAAAGATCGGGAAGTAAGCATTGCGATGTCCCGTTTCTTTAAAGCGGCGATCCAGCTCTCGCTGAATGTGCTCCCAGATTTCATAGCTGTCCGGCTTGAATACGATACATCCCCGAACCGGGGAATAGCTCATCAGGTCGGCCTTTTTAATAACATCGATATACCAGCGAGAGAAATCCTCGCTTTGCGGCGTAATCTCTTTTACAAACTGCTTTTCGTTCGACATGGTTTTCCCCCTACGACTACATCCAATGGATCGATTTATCCCTTAATCAAACGCAATATATCGTTATAAGTTACGGCGATCATCAGCAGCATCAGCATCGCAAAGCCAACGAAATGCACCATGCTCTCGCGATTCGGATCCACCGGCTTCCCGCGTACCGCTTCAAAGAGCAGGAACACCAGACGGCTACCGTCTAAGGCCGGGAAAGGAAGCAGATTGAAGATGCCTAAGTACAAGCTCATCAGCGCAGCCCAATTGATGTAATAAGGCAATCCCGCCTTCACTTGCTCGCTCGTAAACTCCACAATCCGCACTGGACCGCCAAGATCATCCATCTTGAACTGAAGCGTCACCAGCTTGCCGAAGCTGTCCAGAATCGATATGCTGGCTCCGCTTAGCGTCGACCAGCCGTTAGCAAAGCCCTCCGTTACCGTAGCAGGCCGCGTGAGCGCCATCAGCGTTACTCCTACCAGACCGCTGCCGTCTCCTTTATCCATAGGAGTTACCTCCTTGCGGAGGTGCTCCTGATTGCGCTCAATAATCCACACCATAGGTTGATTTACTGAGCCTCGTATCAGATTGGTCAGCTTATTGCGATCGGCACCGATCTGCTCTCCGTTGACGCTAAGAATGATATCTCCCTTCTGCAGCCCCGCTTTAACGGCAGCTGAGTTCTGGGAAACCTCCTGAACCTGCACTTTATCCGGCACACCGGCCAGAAAAACAACAGTTACAAATAAGATGAAAGCTAGGATGAAATTCATCAGCGGTCCCGCGAAGATGGCCATTGCACGCTGGCCGACCTTCTTACTGCCGAACTGACGGTTCCATGGAGCAATCTGCGTCTCACGATCCTTGCTTACCATCATCGCTTGCGGATGAATCGGATAACGCTGTACGTCACCGTCCAGGTCCAAACGAACGAAAAGATCGTGCTCCAGATCGATTTGCTCCACTAAACCGATGATCGTATCCGAACGCTTCTCGAACTCATTCAAGTAAATATGGGTCACCTTGTTGCCCTGCAGTGCGACGGCAATCCGTTGGCCCGGATTGATCTGTACAATCTCGGGATCTTCACCGGCCATCCGGACGAAGCCGCCGATCGGAAGCAAACGAAGCGTGTAGCGGGTTTCGCCTTTCTTAAAGGAGAGCAGCTTCGGTCCGAAGCCGATCGCGAACTCTCGAACGAGAATGCCTGCCCGCTTGGCAAAGTAATAGTGTCCCCATTCATGAATCGTCACGAGAACGAAAAACATCAGTACAATTTGGAAAACATTCTGAAAAGTAGCCAACCGGTTAGCAGCCTCCTTAAGCGATATATGGTCAGTCATGGAAAGGCATATACTTGTAATAAGATTAACATTATTGCCCGTAGGAATACAAGCTAAGCCATGCTATGAACATATTATCGTGCTGCTGAAAACATTCCGTCCGTGTAGACAGGGAAGGAGGAGAATTTTATAGGGTCGCACCGGCCGTCCTTCTAGCCCACGCGTCGATCTCCGTGATTTCCTCGAGCGTCGGTGCCACCACTCTTTGGTGCTTCGAGAGCACCGTTTCAATGATGTCCTCGATTTGCAGGAAAGAAATGTCTTCCTGCAGAAAGCGGGCTACGGCGATTTCATTAGCGGCATTAAATACCGTCGGCACCGAGCCGCCGGCCCTGCCGCTCTCGAAGGCCATCCGCATGCACGGATATCGCTCGAAATCCATATCCCGAAATTGCAGCTTGCCTACCTCGGCCAGCCTTAATCTCCCTGTAGGAGTGGGCATCCGATCCGGATAGGTCAAGGCATATTGAATCGGTACCCGCATATCGGGCAAGCCCAACTGCGCGATGATGCTATGGTCCACGAATTCAACGAACGAATGAATAATACTCTCCGGGTGGATCAGCACTTCAATCTGATCATAGGACAAGCCGAACAGCCAGTGCGCCTCCATCACCTCAAGGCCTTTATTCACCATCGTCGCCGAATCAATCGTTATTTTTGCACCCATCGACCAGTTCGGATGGTTCAGTGCTTCCTTAACGGTAACCCCTGCCAGCTCCTCCCGTTTCCGATCCCGAAACGATCCGCCTGAAGCCGTTAAAGTGATTTTATGAATCCGGTCACTCGATTCCCCATTCAAGCACTGAAAAATAGCGGAATGCTCGCTATCGATAGGCAGAAGCTCAACACCGTGCCGCTGGCAAGCCTCTGTAACCAGATGTCCTGCGGTAATCAGCGTTTCCTTGTTCGCAAGCCCGATCTGCTTCCCGGCTTCAATCGCCGCCAGCGTCGGTTTCAGGCCTTGGCTTCCCACCACGGCTGTAACCACGGTATCCGCATCGTTGCCGGCCGCCGTCTCCAACAGCCCCTCATCACCATAAAGCACCTTCACTCCCGAAGGAACCCGACCGATCAGTTGATCGGCTGCAGCTTGAGTAGCTACGGAAACCACAGACGGACGAAAACGCTTCACCTGCTCGGCAAGCAGTTCCACATTATGACCACCCGCGAGCGCAACAACTTCGAATTGCTCCGGATAATGAGAAATCACATCCAGCGTTTGCGTACCGATCGAGCCGGTGGAGCCCAGGATACTGATTTTTTTCACAAGCTTCACCCTCTAGTCTAATCTACAGCTGCGGCAGGAGCGATAACAGATGAACGAAAGGAAAGACGATAATCCAGCTGTCCGTTCGATCCAGAACGCCCCCATGCCCTGGCAGCAGCGTGCCTGTATCCTTGATTCCTTTCACTCTCTTGTAAGCGGATTGCATCAAATCCCCAAGCTGGCCTACAATCGCTATGACAGCTCCCATCAATACAGCATGACCTATGGATAACAGCTCCGGTCGTACGAGAGCGAAGACGATCGCTACGACAACGGCAATGGCGACGCCTCCTAGCGAGCCCTCCACAGATTTTTTCGGACTGATGGTCGGCCATAGCGGTGTTCGTCCAAGCCAAGTACCGGTAAAATAGGCACCGGAATCGCTTGCCCAGATGCACAAGAAGATCAGCAGTGTCCAGAACAGCCCGCTGCCCTCCATCAGCCTCGTTTCGATCATATAATGAAAGCCGATGCCCACATAGACCATGCCAAGGAACATCATGGCAATGTGATCAATGGTAATTTTGTTCTTGGAAAGTACTGTGATTGCCAGCAGCAGGAACATCAGCAGCCACAGGACATGCTCCGTACGAAGCCAAGAGGATGGCATCGTATTTTGCCATGGTAACGTTAATAAAATGACACCGGCATAGCCAAGATACGTAACGGCTTTATTCTTCTTTAAATCATTCATGCGTAAAAACTCATCGTAGCCGATCACGGATAAAATCAAGATAAGACCGGCAAACGGATAGCTCCCGGCATAAAGCAACAGGAAAAAGCCAATACCGGCAATCAATCCGGTAATGATGCGCTGCTTCAAATCGATTCCTCCATCATAGGCTACAGACCGCCATATCTTCTGGCGCGGCGCTGGTATTCTCGAATCGCTTCATAAAAATGCTGTTCAGTAAACTCCGGCCAGCTCAGGTCAGTAAACCACAACTCGGAATAGGCAAGCTGCCATAGCATGAAATTACTGATGCGAAGCTCGCCGCTGGTACGAATCAACAAATCCGGATCCGGAAGCGGGTGCGTCAGTAAATATTCGGAGAATAAAGCTTCCGAAATCTCATCAATCTTCACTTTATTTTGCTTCACATCTTCAGCTATCCGCTTGACTCCTGCGAGCATTTCTTTTCTGCTGCCGTAGTTTAGAGCAAAATTCAGAATAAGACCCGTGTTGTTTTTGGTTTGGTCGATGGCATCCTGCACAGCCTTTAATGTGTAGTCAGGGAGCCCCTCCTGCCAGCCTGTCATGCGAATTTGAACGTTATTGGCAATGAGTTCCTCGATTTCCTTCGGAAAAAATTCCATCGGAAGCTTCATCAAGTAGTCTACTTCCTCTTTCGGCCGTTTCCAGTTCTCCGTCGAGAAAGCATATAGAGTCAACACTCGAACACCGATTTCACTGGCGGCCATGGTCACTCTCTTCACATTCTTCATCCCGGAGTGATGTCCGGCCACTCTGGGCAAGCCGCGCTTTTGCGCCCAACGTCCGTTACCATCCATAATGACGGCTACATGGTTCGGAATGTTGTCGGTATCCAGCTGGCTCTGAATGCTCTCGCCCTCCGGCTTTGCTCCAAACCATTTCTTAAAAGGCTTCATTTCTTGGTCCCCCATTAGGAAAGACTAAAAGCCCCCTCGTTTAAGGGGGTCTTTACCGGTTATACTTCCATTATTTCCTTTTCTTTTGCCGCAAGCACCTTATCCACTTCTCCGATGAACTTGTCCGTGAACTTTTGGATATCCTCCTGGTGGCGACGGGATTCGTCTTCGGAGATTCCCGTTTTTTCGAGCTTTTTGATATCATCGTTGGCGTCACGGCGAATGTTGCGAATAGCTACCTTTGCTTCTTCGCCGAATTTCTTCGTCATCTTCACCAGCTCCGCTCGGCGCTCTTCCGTCAATGCCGGAATCACAATTCGAATCGAGCTGCCGTCGTTCGAAGGCGTGAGGCCAAGATCCGATTTCATGATCGCTTTCTCAATGGCTGCTACAGAGCCCTTATCCCATGGCTGAATCATGAGCGTCCGGGAATCCGGCGTGTTGATGTTCGCCAGCTGATTGACCGGCGTCATCGCTCCATAGTACTCCACTTGCACGCGATCCAGCAGCGCCGGTGTCGCACGTCCTGCTCTAAGTGAAGCAAGCTCCTTTTTCAAAGAACCAATCGCTTTGTCCATACGTTCTTCTGCATTTTTTTTGATGGATTGAGGCATCGATTATACACTCCCTTTCACAATCGTACCGATCTTTTCACCCAATACGACACGTTTGATATTACCGCTCTCCGTAATGGAGAACACAATCAGCGGGATGTTATTGTCCATACAAAGCGAAGAAGCGGTCGAATCCATAACACCAAGGTTGTTATTTAATACTTCCATATAAGTCAAGGTTTCGTATTTCTGCGCTGACGCATCCTTGAACGGGTCAGCCGTATATACGCCATCCACTTTATTCTTAGCCATCAGGATCACTTCCGCTTCTATCTCCGCCGCACGAAGCGCTGCTGTCGTGTCTGTGGAGAAGTACGGATTCCCTGTACCTGCCGCAAAAATGACGACACGGCCCTTTTCCAAGTGGCGAATCGCTCTGCGGCGAATGTAAGGCTCAGCCACCTGCTGCATTGTGATCGAGGATTGAACGCGCGTAGGGACTCCGATGGTTTCGAGCGCATCTTGAAGCGCCAGGGAATTCATCACGGTCGCCAGCATGCCCATGTAGTCTGCGGTTGCCCGGTCGATTCCCTTCGCGCTGCCTGCGATTCCTCTCCAGATGTTGCCTCCGCCGACAACGATCGCAACCTCAACTTGCAGGTCGACAACCTCTTTTACCTGTTGGGCGATCGAATTAATCATACCTGAATCGATGCCGTAGCCTTGCTGACCTGCCAGCGCTTCACCGCTCAACTTCAATATGACGCGTTTATAGGTAGGACTTGTCACGCTAACCCCTCCGTTCTAAAACCATAACTGCTTATGCTTACAAAAGAAGGAACACATAGTGTTCCTCTTCTGTCATTATCTATGATTTACAGCTTCACTTGAGACATAACTTCTTCTGCAAAGTTTTCTTGTTTCTTCTCAAGGCCTTCTCCAAGCTCGAAACGAACGAAACGACGGATGGACAAGTTTTCGCCGATCGTAGCGATTTTTTCCTTAAGAACTTCCTCAACGGATTTGTCCGGATCCTTAATGAACGGCTGCTCCAGCAAGCAATACTCTTCGTAGTACTTCGCCAGACGGCCTTCAACGATCTTCTCAACGATTTTCTCAGGCTTGCCTTCGTTCAGAGCTTGATTCGTCAAGATTTCGCGCTCTTTATCCAGAGCCTCTTGAGGAACTTCGTCACGACGAAGATATTTCGGATTCGATGCAGCGATGTGAAGAGCTACGTCGCGAACAAATGTACGGAACTGCTCGTTCTTTGCAACGAAGTCGGTTTCGCTGTTTACTTCTACCAGAACGCCGATTTTACCGCCGGCATGAATATAGGATTCGATCATGCCTTCCGTAGCGATACGGTCGGACTTTTTCGCTGCCGCGGCAAGACCTTTTTCACGAAGGATTTCGGAAGCTTTCGTCAAATCGCCGTTTGCTTCTTCCAATGCCTTTTTGCAATCGAGCATACCTGCTCCGGTTTTTTCACGCAATTCTTTTACTGCTGCTGCACTTACTGCCATCTGATGGGCCTCCTAAATTCTCAATTTTATGTACTTTAAAAAAAGGGCGGTGAAAGGCTGCAAGCACCTTTAAACCACCCTTTTTATTCATTCGTCGCTAGATTAAGCCGTTGTTTGCTCGCCTTGGTGAGCTTCTACTACTGCATCGGCAATTTTGGCTGTCAGCAGCTTCACGGCACGGATTGCATCGTCGTTACCAGGGATAACGTAGTCGATTTCGTCCGGATCGCAGTTTGTATCAACGATACCTACGATTGGGATACCGAGCTTACGAGCTTCCGCAACTGCGATACGCTCTTTACGAGGGTCGATTACGAACAATGCGCTAGGCAGACCCTTCATATTCTTAATGCCGCCCAAGAATTTCTCGAGGCGATCCTTTTCTTTACGGAGGATGATAACTTCTTTCTTAGGAAGCAGTTCGAACGTGCCGTCCTCTTCCCACTTCTCAAGAGTTTTCAAGCGATCGATCCGCTTTTGGATCGTTTGGAAGTTGGTCAATGTACCGCCGAGCCAACGCTGGTTGATGAAGTACATTCCGCAACGCTCAGCTTCTTCCTTAACGGAATCTTGAGCTTGCTTTTTCGTACCTACGAACAAAATCGTACCGTTCTCTTCTGCAACAGAACGAACGAAGTTGTAAGCTTCCTCAACTTTCTTAACCGTCTTTTGCAGGTCAATAATGTAAATACCGTTTCTTTCAGTGAAGATGTATCTATCCATTTTCGGGTTCCAGCGACGAGTCTGATGACCGAAGTGTACCCCAGCCTCGAGCAGCTGTTTCATGGAGATAACTGCCATCCTCACACACCTCCTCTAAATTGGTTTTTGTAGTATTGCTCCGCCGCAAGTCGCATCTCCAAGCAAAACTTCTCCTAATGAAGAAGCACCCTCGCCAGGATTGACATGCGTGTGTTTTCAACACCGTCAATTACTATACCACAACTGAATTTCGTATGCAACACCTTGTCCGTTTAGAACGGGGAAGTGAAAAATCGGCCCCCATGTCGGGAGCCGATTACGGCGTTGTAATGTTTGAAATTACTTGCGTCTGGTCCATTGGGGCAGGCCCTTTAAAGGCATGTACACCGGAAACGATCCGGCCAGTAAGCTGCTGCGAAATCATCTGATCCTCGAACGATTTGCGGTCCGTTATGACCCCGCTTTGATACAGAGACTCGGCCACTTGAGATGCACTCATCCCTTTGGAGATATACACGTAGGTTTCGCGGACAGGAGTGGCTGCTTGAGCCGGCTGTTTCGCCTTTTCTTCATTGACCTTTTGCTGAATAAGATTATCGGCTTCCGCCTGCGTATATACCTTCTGATCCTTCTCGAACACTTGAAAGTGTTTCGAAGCCGCGCTCTTAAGCTGCTCTTTATCCAGCTGTTGAACGGCGGTAGGAGCAGTCTCCGGTGCAGGGGCACCCTCCCTGCCGGTAGAGGCAGCATTCATCAACTGAAGAAGCGCGGCACCGATGATCAAACCGAAGCCTAGGCCATACATCAGGGACCGATTCTTAAGCATTGACCCTCTCCTCCTGCTTCGCCAGTTGTATGATTAAGCTCACTTCTCCTTTATTCATACCGAGCTTTTTCGCGATCATCTCTATCGACTTTCCTTGGTCGTACAGCTCGAATAAAGTTCCGTAGCGCTGCTTAATGCTCTCCGTAGCAGGCTCGGGCGTTACAGGGGTTTGTTCAACCGCTGTAGGCACGTCAATAAGAGCAGCTTCAGTATTGGAGGTCAAAATGGCGCCCTTCTCCACTGCTGCTGTAAGCTTAGGCTGCTGCTCCAGGGCATACGACAGCCTGAGCAGCTCCTGCTGCTGATGTTGATTATGTTTCTCAAGCGCTTCTATCCTTGCAGTCAGTTTAGCCGTTTGAACAGCGTGCTCCTTCTTAGTTTCTGCAAACATGCCGATTAGAGCTTGATTCTGCTCTTCAAGCTCCGCGGCAAAATGCTCCATGGTTTCCTCCAGCTCCTTCATATTGACCCCCGGAGAGCCTTTATCGCTTTTGGAGGACGGCTGCATTCTTGCATACACAATGAGCACCAGACCGACTAGAACAATCAAAACCCACGGTTGATCCATGTACCCACCTTTTCCACAGCATATTTACAATGACAAATCAATGTGATGACCCTTAAAGGGATGATCCTTAGCACGAGCCTGGCTTGGCTGCCCAGCGGAGCCGGGCTCCTGCCTTTTCCGCTTTCGTTCCTTCGGGTGTCCGCCGGATTGCTTAGACTCATCCCGTATGAAAGCGTGTGCGGTTTCTTCCGTTTTCGAGCTGATCTGGCGGTCGTTCTCCGTTTTTCGTTCCGAAGCCTCCAGCAGGACGGCCTGGTCTTGGATCGGCTTATGCTGAAGCTGATGCTGCTTGAGACCGACCTCATCGTTCTTATGCAGCGCAAACTGCATCTCGACCGGCTTCATGTTCATCTGAACACTCACCTCTCGCAATAATCTGAATGGATTATACTAGCGGAAGCATCGCAATATCTCCGTCGGAAAGCTGAAATTTCATGCGTGAGGTAGGATCCTTAATAAATTTGGTATAACGTCCGATGACGAGCTTAGTACCGCCATAGACAACGGATAATACCTCAACCTTCGCGTTTTCGGAATCCTCCAGCGATTTCTCTATCTCCAGCATTCGTTCCTTCGAAGTAAGCAAATCCTCCATCGCCTGCTTCTTGGTGTGGTTCAGCTTAATCCTCATGCCTACCTTATCCGGTCCCAGCTGTCCTGCTGCGGCCAATTGGTCCAGCAGGGTCAATGCCTTTTCCGTTTTATCCAGGCTCTCATTCACCGCTTTCACATGGGCACGAAGCTGAAGCAGCTCGTTGCGCAGCTCTGGCAATACGCCTACTTCGATCACGGTGATCGTGGACATCGTATTCCCGATCGTTCTCCCCTGTACAAACTCGCCCGCTTGTATCGTTCCCCCTACAATAAGACCTTTCGTCCCTTTGCAAATCACTTGTTTTCCGGCACGAATCGTTGAGTGCATAATGCTCTGGGAAACGAGCACTTCTTCCCCTGCTTCTACGGTGGCATCCTGGATAAAAGAGCTTTTGACCCGCTTACCGGCACGAATGACAGATTTGTTATGCCCCAGAATGCCTGCCGTAATCTCTATCGAGCCTCCCGCCTCCAAATCAGCTCCGTCAATGCTGCCGGTAATCCGAATATCTCCAGATGCTTTCACTCGGAATCCGGTAAGCACGCTGCCGCGAATGACGACCGTCCCGACAAAATCAATATTCCCGATATTATAATCGACATCCCCGTTCACTTCGAAAATCGGGAAGACATTGATCTTATCGCGCTCTGTTTTGGTGACCATGCCGTCAATGGCGGCATATAACGAAATTTGCTCCACATCGATAACGACATTTTTGCCAAGCTTGAAACGTGCTTCCTTGCCATCCTTGGCAAACAACGTTTCCCCGGTAACCGCCTTGCCCGCAACTCCTTGCGTTGCAAGGACTCGTTGTCCGATAAGCTGACCTTTGCGAACATTGTGAATCGTCGTAACCTCTTTATAATCTACCGTGCCGTCCTCAAGCTCTGTCGGGCGCTTGGTCTGATCGTCGAGATCATACAAATATTTCACATAACCATCCTGCCCGTTCTTTGGCTCATCTCCGGAAGCAATTAATGTCTTGGTCAAAAAGTAAGCCTTCGGATCCTTGGCTATGGCCTCAAGCTTGACGTAATCTACACCATGAACGAGATGATGGCTTTTGATAAACTCATCCAGTTGTTCTTTGGATATCCTAAAGTTGTCATCGACATTCGTAAACTGCAGGTATGCGCTCAGCTTGTCTTCAGAGAGAACGATATCCATATAATATGTTAACGGCATCGTATGTTCACTCATATGCTACCCCCTATCCGCTTTAGGTCAGCTACTCTTGGAATAATTGCGTTTTGTACCGGCTTAATACACCTCTTAATCGTAGAATCGCCTTGGAATGCAATTGTGAGATTCGGGAAGGAGAGAGGTTCATGACCTCAGCGATTTCACTGAGCGATAGCTCCTCGTAATAAAATAAGGAAACGACGGTTCTTTCCTTTTCCGTAAGACGTTCAATGGCTTTGGCGAGCGTTTCCTTTAAGTAAACCTCATTGACTTTATCTTCAGGATTCTTTGCTCTTTCATCTATTAATAACGAGAGTCGAGTCTCCGAATCTTCTTCGCGAATAGGATCATCAATAGAACAAACGGTAGTGATGGCGATGTCTTGCACCATCTGCTGAAATTCAGTTTCTGAAATATTAAGGTAAGAGCTCACTTCCGCGTCTGTGACAGTGCGTAAATACTGTTGTTCAAGCTTCTGATAGGCTTCTTCCACTTTTTTGGCTTTCTCGCGAACAGAGCGGGGGACCCAATCACCCTGGCGCAGGCCGTCGATAATGGCTCCGCGAATGCGCCAGGATGCATAGGTCTCAAACTGCAAACCGCGTTCATAATCGAATTTTTCAATGGCGTCAATCAGTCCCATGATTCCGAAGCTGGATAAATCGTCCTTAGACACGTTCTTGGGTAGACCTATGGAAAGACGGCCGGAGACGTAATCAACAAGCGGTAAATAACTCTCAATCAAGGCCTGCTTCGCTTCAAGTATGCCTTCTTCTCTCCATCGTTTCCACATTTCGATGTTAGCTAAATGCGATTTCTGCCCCATCATGATCCCTCATCACCACCCTTACTCTTCTGACATGCGACGCAGAGCCTGCGCCAACTCTTCAGGTTCCATATTGGTCTTCGTAGATAGCTTGGGAGGATTCAAAGGTGTAAATACACTTTCCTCCTGGTCTTTTGGGGAGGCTTGGTCCCGCAGCATCTGATGCAGCACCTCGTCTTCGTCCGGTGGCGTCACCGCATCGAAAGCCTTACCCTTATGCTGCTCATCCGGCTGCTCCTCGGCCCCTGCAGGGGGATGGCTCATTCCGGCAACCGTACCAAGCACGTAACGGCACAAAAATACAATCAGAAATACGATGATGAAGCTGTATACGCTGCGCAGCAAAGTGGTCGTCCAAACATTGCTGGTCATGGAAAGCAATAAGGTGAGAAAGAAAGCGACGGCACCGACGATAAAGTTAATCCGAATTGATCCAATCATGGCTTACAGTTCCTTGACTCCCTGCTGCACGCTGCGAATGACAAGGATGCCGGTTTCACAATCGAATTCAATAGTTCTACCATAATTACCACCCGTATCTTCCGCTAAGATAGGAATCTTGTAGCTTAAAAGCAATTCTTTACAGGACTCCACATTCCTCGGCCCAATGCGCATCGTATCCGAACTCCCGAAGGCGAACATTTGTGCTCCGCCCGCCATTTTCGCCTGCATTCTGCTCACTTGTGCACCGAGAGCTTGCATCCGCTTGATCATTTCCGGTATCGCCGTATCCGCATATTTCGCGATATTCAGCTTGCCTTCCTTCGCAATTTCCGAGCTTGGCAGCATAACATGGGCCATCCCGGCAATTTTTGTCCTTGCATCATATAGTGTAAGACCGACACAAGAACCCAAACCTGTTGTTTTCAGCACCCCGGTCAAATGCGTCACATTCAGGTCCGCCATCCCTACCTTGATGAGATTGTCTTGTATCATGGAGTTTGCACTCCCAGAGCGACGAAAATCTTATCGAACGATTCCGGGTCGGGAATGAGGAAAAAGTGACCCTCGACCTGATCAAGTCCATCTAAAAACTTCGTGTCTATCAACAAGGCCTGATCTCCCATTTGACCGAATTGGAGGAGACCGTAGCTTAAGATCGCGCCGGCCATATCGATGGCTAAGGCCGGTACGGTCGGTGACATGTTCAGATTCGTGAAATCCGCAAGCGACGTAAGATAGGAGCCCGCTAAAATATTTCCGATCTCGCTTAACGCGGACAGCTCCATCTCCGTATATTCTTCGTCATGGACCACTTCAATTCCTACTAAGTTCCGCAGCAGTTTTTTGGAAGATTCCAGTGTAAGGATAAAAAACAGATTTCCCGGAGTTTCCCCTTCCACCCGCAGGAAGATAGCGATTACGACTTGCTCCGCACCGCCAACGCTATCTGCAATTTCCTCGAAGGGAACCATGCGCACTTTAGGAACCTGCATATCGACAGGCTTGTCAAGCAGCTTGGATAAGGCCGTTGCTGCATGACCGGCACCGATGTTGCCGACTTCCTTCAGCACATCCATTTGAAATTCGGCAAATTGGTTAAAGGCTTCCACGGCAGATTACTCCTCGATCGCTTCTAATTGGACGATTTCGCTCTTGTTCAACACTTCGGACAAATTCAGAAGAATGAGTAATCGATTGTCGCCTACCTTGGCGATGCCTTGCAGGTATTTGGCTTTGATGCCGCCGACAATTTCCGGCGGATCGTCAATATGGTCGGAGTCTACATCAATAACGTCATTAGCCGAATCTACGATTAAGCCCACCTCAATGTCACCGACGGAAACGATAATGATCCGTGTGTTATCTGTGTATTCGCCTTCCGGGAAGCCGAAGCGTCCGCGAAGATCAATGACGGGAGTGACCACACCCCGCAGATTGATAACGCCTTTGACGAAATCAGGTGTCTTCGGGACACGCGTCATCGGCTGCATACGCTCAATGGTTTTAACCTTTTCCACCTCTACGCCGTATTCCTCATGTGCTAAAGCAAAAACTATGACTTTGATTTCCTGTCCCATGCTCGTGACCTCCTTAAGGTATCGTTCTTCAGAGAACGTCGGCTTTATCACTTAATTAAGGCGTTCGTATCGATGATTAATGCCACTTGCCCGTCCCCGAGAATCGTTGCCCCGGAAACGGCAAACAAGTTGGTCAAATACTTGCCGAGCGATTTGAGGACGATTTCCTGTTGACCGATGAACTCGTCTACAATGAGCGCTGCCATCTTCTCGCCCTTTCGGATAACGACGATTTGCGTCTCGTCGGACAATTCCTCCATCGCTCCCGGCACTTCGAACAACTGTGCAAGCGGCACTAAGGGGATCACGCTCTTACGGTAGTCAATCATGCGAATGCCGTGAACGTAACGGATTTGCTCCTTCTTGATCGCTGCCGTTTCCACAATCGAGGATAATGGAATCGCATACTTCTCTCCTCCGACTCGAATCAGCATGGCCGCGATAATAGACAACGTCAGCGGTAGCTGAACGGAGAATTTACTGCCGAAACCGAGTTTGGACGATACATGAATGGCTCCGCCCAAGCTCTCAATCTTCGTCTTCACGACATCGAGTCCTACGCCGCGGCCGGAAATATCCGAAATTTTATCAGCGGTACTAAAACCCGAAGCAAAGAGCAGCATATACACTTCCTCGTCTGTCATCCGCGCTGCTTGCTCTTGTGTGACAACACCTTTCTTAATGGCACCGGCCAGCACCTTGTCGCGGTTGACGCCGCGGCCGTCTTCCTCTACTTCGATGAATACGTGGTTGCCGCTGTGATACGCTCTCAGGTAGATTGTTCCTACCTCCGGCTTTCCTGCACTAATCCGATCGGCCGTCGGCTCAAGTCCATGGTCAACGGCATTACGCAGAAGATGTACGAGAGGATCTCCGATTTCATCGACGACCGTGCGGTCCAATTCGGTGTCGGCACCTGTAATCACCAAATCCACTTTCTTGTCCAGTGATTTGGCTACATCTCGAATCATCCTTGGGAATCGGTTGAATACGGTGTCGACTGGAACCATGCGTAGCTTCAATACAAGATTCTGAAGATCGCTGCTCACTCGCGCCATGTGCTCAACCGTTTCGGTCAGATCATTTTTCTTGATTTCACTTGCCAATTGCTCTAGTCGAACCCGGTCGATCAACAGCTCGCTGAACAGGTTCATCAAAGTGTCCAAGCGCTCGATATCGACGCGAATGGTCCGATTGGCTACCGGAGCATTCCCTTGCGCCGGCGGCTTCTTGGACGGCTCAGCCTTCTGGTCAGCCGATGCTCCTGCGACAGGAGCAGTCGTTGCCGCTGCAGCCGGTTCAGGTGCAGGAGGATTCATCAGCTCTTCCAGCTTAGCCTGATCGAGCACTATGACATCTACCTTCTCGATCTCCGATACACTGCTTAACTGCTTGTGGAGATCTTCCTGACCGATTTGCGAAATGTAAAATACGGAGAAGGAGCGGTCAAAACGTTCCTGCTCAATATCTTCTACGGAAGGATTGGATTTGATGACTTCTCCGTTCTGCTCAAGCACGTTAAATACCATATAAGCACGTGCCGCCTTCAGAACGCAATCCTCACGCACAGCTACCTTAATTTGAAATACGGGAATTCCGGCTTCAATCGATTGCTGAATGATCGAATGCTGGAATTCATCAAGCTCAGCGGCTGCCGACGCAGCAGGATTCGAAGCGGCTGGTGCTGCAGCGGGTGCCCCGCCCCCTTTTAAGTAGTCGCCGGTTACGATCGACTTCAGAGCGGCGACGATACCCGTCACGTCCGCTTTTCCTGTGCCGCCTTGGATAATATCCTCCACCATGGTTTCCAAGGAATCCAGGCTCTTGAAGATGCAATCGAAAATAAATGCATCCATTTTCAGCTTCAGGTTTCGGACCAAATCCAATACGTTTTCCATCTCATGCGTTAAGGAGGCAATGTCCTCAAAGCCCATCGTGGCGGACATCCCCTTCAACGTATGAGCAGAACGGAATATATTGTGTACGATGCTGACATCTTCGGGATTTGTTTCCAAGCTGAGTAAGTTATCGTTTATCGCCTGCAGATGCTCTCTTGATTCATCAATAAACATCGAGAGATACTGATTCATTTCCATAACCACACCTCCATCAATTTACGTCCGTATATGTATCCCAGAAGTATTTCCTACGATTGGAATACAGCTGTTGCAAGCTTTCGTGCAATACTTTGCTGGGGCACTATGTCCGTTACGCACTGTAATTCGACTGCCGCCCTCGGCATGCCGTATACAATGCAGGTTTCTTCGGACTCGGCAATTGTGGTCAAGGCTCCCGATTGTTTTAATGCGAGCATCCCTTTGGCACCGTCCGATCCCATACCGGTCATAATGACAATGTGTCTTTTTAACTCCTTTAACGGCAGCAGCGACTCGAACATGACATCAACGGAAGGGCGATGTCCGCCGCGGGGCTGTTCATGCGATAAATGAATCTTGTACTGCGGTCCGCTGCGTGCCACTGTAAGGTGGTAGCCGCCCGGCGCCACATAAGCCGTGCTGCTTTCCAGCCTCATTCCCTCCTCCGCTTCCACCACTCTGATCTGTGAAACGGAATCAAGACGTTGAGCCAGTGACTTTGTAAATCCAGGAGGCATGTGCTGTACAATGACGATAGGAGCAGGAAATCCGCTTGGCAGCTCCGACAGCACCTTATGGAGCGCTCTCGGCCCCCCGGTAGAGGTGCCGATCGCGACCAAATGCTCGAATCGCGTCAGATCATTACCCGCCGTCCCGTGCTGATTCGCAGTCTGTTTTGCTAACGTCGGCGTTGTCAGCTTGTTCTTGAGGCTTACCGGAAAAACAGGATCGGCAAACTTCTTAGCATTGGATTTGACGGCTGCTCTTAGCTTTTCAAGAAGCAAATCCTTTACTTTGTGAAGATCAAGCGAAATGGATCCGGAAGGCTTGCCTACAAAGTCAAAGGCTCCCCATTCCAATGCTTTAATCGTTTCGGCGGCGCCTTCCTGCGTTAAGCTGCTGAGCATGATCACCGGTGTGGGCTGCTCCCGCATAACGATTCGAAGCGCCTCCAACCCGTTCATTTCGGGCATTTCAATGTCCATTGTGACGGCGCGCGGTCGGTGCTTCTTAATGAGCTCTACCGCTTCCTTACCGTTCTTTGCGGTTGCCACTACACGAAACTCAGGGTCACTTGTAATAAAGTCGGAAATCATTTTCCGCATAAAAACCGAATCATCCACGACCAGTACGTCATATGCCGGCATTCAGGTCCCCCCCTCTTTGGTTGTTATGAGCCACTTGCTGGTTAGAGGATGGCACGTTTATTGCTTTAACATTTTTAACATTTTATTGATAAAGCCTTTCATCGCTCCTGCACCTGCATCTTGCTCTGTCCTCGGCTGATTGGCAAGAAAATCATCCACCAGCTCACTAATGCCGCGCGATGCATCGCTATTAGGAAAGGCTACGGTAAACGGAATTTGCTTCTTGACGGCTTTGGATACGCTGCTGTCATCCGGCACATAGCCAAGCGACGGAATGTCCAGCTGTAAAAATTGTTTGGCAACCAGGCTGATTTTGTCCGCCGTCTGCTTTCCTTCCTTGCCATCCGTAACCCGGTTTACTACAAGCTTAAAGGGGATCTTGTAGTTCATCGAATTGACCATTTTAATGATGGCATAAGCATCGGTAATCGAAGTCGGCTCCGGCGTGGTAACGACGATCGTCTCTTCCGCCGCAATAATAAATTTCAATGTCTCTTTGGATAAGCCGGCTCCTGTGTCAAATATAATAAAATCGACAAGGCCGTTTAATTGACTGACTTGCTCTGCAAAGTAGTCAAGCTGCTCTTCAGTAAGACGTATCAAGTCATTGAAGCCTGACCCTCCGGCAATAAATTGCAAACCGTTTGGACCGGTCTGGATAATCTCGGAGATCGACTTTTCTTTTTTGAGCAAATGATACAAATTGTACTTCGCTGTAACCCCCATCAATACATCGATGTTTGCCAAACCGATATCGGCATCGAATACGAGCACCTTGTAACCTTTTTTTTGAAGCGTCAGAGCAAAATTCAATGTAAAATTCGATTTCCCTACCCCGCCCTTGCCGCTGGTAACAGTAATAATCCGGGTTGATTTCGATCGTAGCTCCTGCTGATGCTGTATCAGATTCCGTAATCCTTGTGCTTGGTCATTCATGCTTGTAGTCCTCCAGAATCAGATCGATGATGTGCTTTTCGTCCAGTTCTACGATGTCATCCGGCACGCTCTGTCCGTTGGTCATATAGGATAGCTGAAGCTGAAATTCATGGATTAGATTGACAATCGGTCCGAAGGAATCCGTTTCATCCATCTTGGTAAACAATACCTTGTCCAGCTTAAATTTGCTGAAATTTTCCGTAATAGCCTTCATATCCTTATACTTCGTCGTTAAACTCAATACAAGGAAGGTTTCACTTTGCCCCCGCGATTGCAGTAGAGCATTCAGCTCGGAAACATACATTTCATTGCGGAAATTACGTCCGGCCGTATCCATAAAGATGATGTCGCGATCCTTCAGTTGCTCGAACGCTTTGTTCAAATCGAGCGGAGAAAAGACCACTTCTAAAGGAACATTCAAAATGGTAGCGTATGTTTTGAGCTGCTCGACTGCAGCAATTCGATACGTATCGGAAGTGATAAACCCTACCTTCCGTCCATACTTCAATACTTGCTCGGCCGCGAGTTTAGCGATTGTAGTGGTTTTACCGACACCGGTCGGACCGACGAAATGTGCGATTTGAGTGTCCGGAGAAATTGGCTTGCTTTGGCTCGGCACAAGAATCTCCAGAAGCTGCTTCTTCAAGGACGCGATAGCTGCTTCCTTGGTAAGGGAGGTACCCTCTGACTCCACTTCCTCCTGGACACGTGCAATGAGCCTCTGTATAAGCAGCGGTTCCAGCTCCTGATCGATTAGCCGCTGTTCAAATTCCAAAAGAACTGGATCCAGCTCCGGTTGTTGAAGGTTCTGTTTAGAAAGCTTATGCATCATTTCCTTCATCTGTTTTAATTCTTCGAGCAGGACATCCTCTCGAGGCTTCACAGCCGTTGGTGCCTGTTTCACCATGGTTGGGATCGAGGCCTGAGTACTGCCTGTCGAAGCCGTTGGAAACACGTCGGGTACTTCAGGAAAAGAAAGTGACGCCCTCTCCTCCTGCAGCATGGATGCGAATGCAGGTTTGCTTGATGGCTGCACCGGCGGAATGATCGGCTTCTGCATCTGGGCCTGTTGAGGTTGCTTCCCTGCCCCGATAGGCGATGGAACTCCAGCTCCACCGACGGCAGCCGCCGTATCTGTCGCAGCAATGACCTCAATTTTTTTCTTCGAAAACAACCCGAGAAAACCGCCGGAGCGAATTTCCTTAGTATTCAAAATGACCGCGTCTTTGCCAAGGTCCGTACGTATTTTCTGTAAGGCATCCGGCATGGAATCTACTACATAGCGCTTTACTCTCATAGATTAACAACTCCCATGCTTTGAATTTCCACATTTGGTTCAAGCTCGCTGTAAGACAATACCGGAATGTCCTGCATGGTTCGTTCCAAAAGCTGCCGCAAGTACATGCGAATTGTAGGAGAGGTCAGAACAATCGGCTGCTGTCCCGACTGCAACAGCTTCGTCACTTGGTCGCTAATCTTTTGGTAAATTACCTGAGTTGATGTAGGGTCGAGCGCCAAATAGCTGCCTTGATCCGATTGCTGTACCGATTCCGCGATTCTCTTCTCTAACGACGGCCCGACGGTAATCACCTTAAGGGAATCTCCCCCGGTTGCATATTGCTGTGTAATTTGTCTGGATAAGGCCTGTCTCACGTACTCTGTCAAAATTTCAGGATCCTTCGTATAGCCTCCGTAGTCAGCCAAAGTTTCCATGATCGTTACCAAATCGCGTACGGAAATTTTCTCACGAAGCAGCTTAACCAAAACCTTTTGCACATCCCCAAGGGACAAGACTCCTGGTATCAGCTCGTCCACCAATGCCGGATAATTCTCCTTCACATTCTCCACTAGAGCCTTCGTTTCCTGTCTTCCTAAGAGCTCATGGGCATGCTTCTTTATGATTTCCGTCATGTGGGTGGCAACCACCGAAGGCGGATCCACTACTGTATATCCGGAAAGCTCCGCACGTTCCTTCGTCTGTTCGTCAATCCAGATAGCAGGGAGTCCGAAGGCAGGTTCCAAGGTATCGATACCGGAAATCGAATCATCATCGATGCCGGGACTCATGGCCAAGTAATGTCCTAGAAGGAGCTCGCCTCGTGCGACGGTATTCCCTTTAATTTTCATCACATATTCATTAGGACGAAGCTGGATATTATCGCGAATGCGGATGACCGGCACGACAATCCCCAGTTCAAGGGCGCATTGTCTTCGAATAAGAATAATCCGGTCCAGCAAATCCCCGCCCTGCTGCGTATCCGCAAGCGGAATCAAACCATAACCAAATTCAAACTCAATAGGATCCACTTGGAGAAGACTGATAACACTTTCCGGACTGCGTACTTCCTCGATTTGCTGCTCTTCTTCAAGCTGAACTTCCGCTGCCTGCTGCTTGACTTGATTTTGCTGCATCTTATAACCGCCGAAAGCGATTAATAGCGCAATCGGAAACGTAGTATAAAAGTGAATCGGTGTAAAAATGCCGAGACCGGTTATCGTAGCGGCTACAATATAAAGCAGCTTTGGATAATTGAAAAGCTGCGCCGTCAGATCTTGAGCGAGGTTACCGTCCGAAGCGGCTCTGGTAACAATAATACCGGAAGCGGTGGAAATCAGCAGTGCCGGGATTTGGCTTACCAAGCCGTCACCGATCGTCATGATCGAGTACAGCTCCCCTGCTTCCGCGAACGATTTGCCTTTCATAGCCACCCCGATAATCAAGCCGCCGATGATATTGATGATAAGCATGATGATGCCGGCGATGGCATCCCCTTTCACGAATTTACTCGCACCGTCCATAGCGCCATAGAAATCCGCTTCACGAGATATTTTTTCGCGGCGCTCTCTTGCTTGATGCTCATTAATCATACCTGCGTTCAAATCGGCGTCGATACTCATCTGTTTACCCGGCATCGCATCGAGTGTGAATCGTGCGGCGACCTCGGCAACGCGCTCGGAACCTTTGGTTATTACGATAAACTGCACCAAGACAAGGATGATAAAGACGACGAAGCCGACTACGATATTGCCTTGGGCAACGAAGGAACCAAAGGTTGCGACCACATTACCGGCATCCCCGTTGGCCAAAATATTTCGGGTTGTCGAAACGTTGAGAGCCAACCGAAACAAGGTGGTGATGAGGAGCAATGATGGAAAGATAGAGAACTGCAAAGCATCTGTTGTATTCATTGCAATCAAAATAATAACGAGAGCAAAAGCAATATTAATGATGAGCAGGACATCAAGCAACATCAGCGGGAGCGGCACAACCATCATCAAGACGATCCCGATCACGCCGACTAATACCACTAAATCCTTTAGTTTCATTGCCAGATGCCCTCCCTTCTGTAATTAGTTCGCTTTTCCTTTAACTTTGTATACATATGCTAGAACCTCTGCTACGGCCTGGAACATATCGTTCGGAATGGCTTCCCCGATCTCTACTTGAGCGTACAACGCACGAGCCAGCGGTTTGTTTTCCATTGTCATGATACCGTTTTCCTTGGCGATTTGTTTGATTTTTAGGGCGATATAATCCGTTCCCTTAGCGATGACCATGGGTGCCTGCATCTTCTCTGCATCGTACTTAAGAGCAATAGCGAAGTGAGTCGGGTTCGTAATGACCACATCGGCTTTGGGAACTTCCTGCATCATCCGCTGCATAGCCATTCTTCGTTGCTTCTCACGGATTTTACTTTTGATTAACGGATCGCCTTCTGTTTTCTTATATTCGTCCTTAATATCCTGCTTAGACATTTTCAAGCTTTTTTCATGCTCATACCGCTGGTACATATAATCGAATATTGCTAGAACAATTAGGATCAAACCGATTTTCAATCCAAGAGATAACGTAAGCGATGAAGTAAACCAAAGGATATCTTCTATGGGATGATGAGCAAGCTCCATCACTTGGCTACGCTCTCCCCATAGGGTGTTAAAAACGACAACACCTATGATGCTCATTTTAAGTACAGACTTCAGAAAATCCACGACGGAACGCAAAGAAAAAATATTTTTCGCTCCAGAGATCGGATTGATCTTTTCAAACTTCATCTTCAAGGGATCTGCCGTAAAAAGAAAACCGATCTGAAGGTAATTCGCAGCAACACCGATCACAAGCGCGATTATGAATATCGGGCCTACAATCATGAGCATTTGCAAAAGTAACCGTGTACCCAAGGTTTGTACATTTTCAATCGTTGGATCATAGAGAAGAAAATCGTAGAATATGGACTTAAACATCGCCAATAGTTGATCCTTCATGAAACTACCAAACAATACAAAGGACATAAACGTGAAAAATAAAATAAACGCAGCGGACAAGTCCATACTCTTGGCGACTTGACCTTTTTGGCGAGCTTCCTGCCTTTTTTTGGGGGTCGCGGATTCCGTCTTCTCACCCGAAAATAACTGTAAATCCAATTGGTAGCGAAGCGTGGTCACGTTGTTCCCTCCGTTCAAGCAGCAAACACGCCGAAAAATCGTTGAATTGCTTCCAGCATGGCTTTAAACAAATCTTTAAAAAGCAGCTGATAGCCAGGGAATAGTAAGACTAACATCATTAATCCCAACAGGACTTTAAGAGGCATCCCTATGACAAAAATATTGAACTGCGGGGACACTCTCGCCAGTAGTCCCAACCCCAAATCAGTAAGAAATAAGGCTACTATGATGGGGGCAGCCATTTGAAAGCTAAGTGCAAATACTTCCGAAAATGTGCGTAGCATGAAATCAGAGATTCGGCCGTTATAAATATGCGTAAAAAGTTCGTTATCTAACGGAATCCATTCGTAGCTGCGCATGATCCCTTCAAGCAAATAGTGATGCCCGTTAAAGCTAAAAAATAGCAATAGGGCTACCATATACTTCAAGTTCCCCATAAGCGGACTCTGAGCACCCGTTACAGGGTCAATCACATTTGCAATACCAAACCCAATCTGAATATCGATAAATGCACCCGCAATTTGTACAACGGTAAAAAATAAGTAAGCAATGAATCCGAGAAAAAGTCCGACCAATATTTCCCGAAGTATCAAAAGCCAAAATATCGAATCCAAAGTAACGGGTGTTGAGGTGCCAAGACTGATGAAAGAAATAAAAGCTACAAACACAGCTAAGCCAAGCTTCAATGGGTTCGGCACATTTTGAGCCGAAAAGACCGGTGATACTACAAAAAAAGAGGTGATTCGACAAAAAAATAGCAGAAATCCAGGATAATATTGCAGTATCCAATCCATTCGCTCACAACCTAACCTACAAATTTATATAAATTGTTAAGCAGATTGTAAGTGAAGTCGACCAAAGTGGTAAGAATCCACGGACCAAATACCAGTAATGCCAGCAATACTACCACGATTTTGGGTACAAACGCCAGCGTTTGCTCCTGAATTTGCGTCGTTGCCTGAAAAATGCTGACAATCAATCCCACAACCAGAGCCAGCACCATCATTGGTGCGCTAGCCTTGAGTGTGGTATAAACCGCTTCGCCGGCCAGCTTAATGATAAACTCGGAGCTCAACGTTATTCTCCTCCTGACAGTCTTCAACGATCGTTTACGTATTAAAGCTTAACAGTAGTGACCGTACGACTAAGTACCAACCATCCACGAGGATGAATAATAAAATTTTGAAAGGCAGCGAGATCATAACCGGTGGAAGCATCATCATCCCCATTGCCATTAACGTACTCGCTACTACCATATCGATGACAAGAAACGGGATAAAAATCATAAAGCCCATTTGAAAAGCCGTCTTCAGCTCACTTATAGCGTAAGCAGGTACCAATGCGGTAAGCGGTGTATCTTCGACTCCCGTGGGAGGCGCTGCCTTCGTATAGTCCAAAAACAGCTTTAAATCCTTTTCCCGCGTATGCTGAAACATAAATTTTTTGATGGTTACCGATGCTTTGTCTAAAGCAGCCGTCTGCGAAATTTCGCCCTTCATATACGGCTGATATGCCGTCTGATTAATCTCACCGAGCGTTGGCGCCATGATAAAAAAGGTTAAAAATAAGGCTAATCCGATTAATACCTGATTGGGAGGCATTTGCTGTGTCCCAAGCGAGGTCCTTACAAAACCTAGTACAATGACGATTCTCGTAAAGCTTGTCATCAGTACTAGTATCGAAGGAGCGATACTTAGAATCGTGAGCAGGAGCAATATATTGACCGTGCTTGCAGCGCCTGCCGGAGTATTCGCATCCGTTCCTCCGATGTCGATGTTGATCCCAGGGATCGGATTCGCCGCGTAGACCGGCGAAGAGTAGCCCAAGACGATAACTAATACGGCGATAATAGCTGGAATCCATCTCAATTTATTCTTCATGATTTATCATTCAACCGATCCGTTGTATTGATCTTGATTCAGCAGTTCCTCGGCCAGCTTTTTACGATCGGAAACACGCTGCATTTTGTTGTGAAACACTTGCTGAAATGACATTTCCGTCTCTTCCTGTTCATTGACGGCGGGTTTGCCGCGAAGCTTCTGAACCCAGCTGCCAAACGCGTCAAAACTCGGAGCCACAGACGATACCGTCATCAAATCAGTAATATAAGCTACCTCCTGTTCATCCTCTATCTTTTCCAGTAGCTGAACGTTCTCCCCTACGCCGACCACATAGAGAGAACGTCCGATTTCTACGATTTGAATGGATTTGTTCTGCCCCAGCGGAACACCGCCCAAGGAGCGGATCGAGCGGCCGAACAGCAGTTTATTTTTTTGCGAAACGATCTTCATAATCACAAAAAACAAACCGATAATAAGGATAAGGAAGAATATTACCTTGAGAATCATGACAAACGTATCGCCTGCCCCTCCTCCTACAATAGGCTTTCCAGCTGGATCGCCTAAGTCAGGGGACTTCGTTGTGTCTTCTCCTATTGCTCCAAAACAAACAGCAGCGAATACTGCTGTTTGCGCTGAAACGAAAATCAAAGCTGCTGCCAACTTGGTTGCGAGTCGTTTCAAGTTTCACATTCCTTTCGGGTTGAACAAACTCTCCCCATGCTGCTTTATACCATGCTAACCCAATGTTTTCTTAATGGCTTCAATAACGCGATCCGCCTGGAACGGCTTCACGATAAAGTCTTTTGCACCGGCTTGAATGGCATCGATTACCATAGCTTGCTGTCCCATTGCAGAGCACATAATAACTTTTGCATTGGCATCCAGCTTTTTAATCTCTTTCAATGCATTGATTCCATCCATCTCAGGCATCGTGATGTCCATTGTAATCAGGTCCGGACGAAGCTCTTTAAATTTCTCAATGGCTTGCGCCCCGTCGTTTGCTTCTCCAACAACTTCATATCCGTTCTTTGTTAGAATATCGCGAATCATCATTCTCATAAAAGCAGCGTCGTCTACGATCAAAATGCGGTTAGCCATGGATAACCAATCCTCCTAGGGTTGAGTAAATATTTATTGTTGTAATTTCTGAATGCGATCCCATTGATTGACGATGTCCGTAACACGTACACCGAAATTCTCATCAATAACGACAACTTCGCCTTTGGCGATCAGCTTGTTGTTAACGAGAATATCCACAGGCTCACCGGCTAGCTTATCCAGCTCGATAATAGAGCCTTGGGAAAGCTCCAAAATATCTTTAATAACCTTATGTGTCCTACCCAATTCTACTGTTACTTTAAGAGGGATATCCAGTAGTAAATTCAGGTTTGTATCTTCCGCAGCGGTCAAGTGTGGCGTACTGAAATTAGAAAACTGAGCAGGCTGCACATTTACGTTGCGATTCGCATGCATGCCGTAGGTAGCCGGTTGCGGCGGCATCATTGGCTGCTGAGGCATCATAGGCTGTTGATACATCGGTTGCTGCATCGGCGGTTGTTGATACATGGGTTGTTGCATAGGCGGCTGCTGATACATTGGTTGGGCGTATGGATCAGGAGCAGGCATACTTGGCGTCGCTGGTGCTGGCGCAGGCGGCTGCTGAGCTGCCGGTTGTGGTGCCGGTGCAGGTGTTGGAGCCGGTTCTGGGTTCATGTCACCTCCGCCCATAAGTATGGAAACCATATCTTTTGCAAATCCTACCGGGAGAAGCTGCATGATGGTCGAGTCGATCAAATCGCCGATCGTGAGCCGGAACGATATTTTGATAAACACGTCTTCCGGTGGAAGGGCCTGGTCTCCTTGTTCGGACAAATTCAATATATCAATGCCTGGCGGCGAGATATTAACGAACCGGTTAAAGATGGTCGACATGGATGTCGCCGAAGAGCCCATCATTTGATTCATCGCTTCTTGTACGGCACTAATGTGAATTTCCGACAATTCCATGTTCTGACCGGTCCCGTCCCCACCCATCATCAGATCCGCAATGACTTGAGCATCACGAGTTTTGATCACAAGTAGATTGATTCCATGAAAACCGTCCACATAATTGACATGTACGGCTACATGGGGCTTGGGGAACTCCTGAACCAATTCTTCACGCGCGATTATGGATACTTTCGGTGTAGTAATATCCACCTTCTTACCGAGAAGCGTCGATAGAGCTGTAGCAGCACTTCCGAATGTGATGTTACCAATCTCCCCAAGCGCATCCTGCTCTAACGAAGATAAGTAATCATCCAAGACCGGAGATAAGCCGGAGCTGTCAGAGCCGCCTCCATCGGACGCTTGTCTCAGAAGAGCATCAATCTCTTCCTGTGACAAATAGTCTTTGTTATTCGTCATTCTCTTCTACTCCTTCTTCTACAGACTCACTGATTTGAATGGCAAGCTTACCGCGGGCCGTACCAGGAGTACCGTAATACTTAAGCTTTTCCCCAATACGTATATGAAGCGGCTCGTCAACGGATTTGTTGAGCGTAATCACATCACCGACATTAAGATTCAAAAATTCGCGAACATTAATTTGCGAAGTTCCCAATTCGGCAATGATGGGTAGCTTGGCCTTATGCAGCCTGGACTGTAAAGCCATAACCTCTTCCGGGGCCCGAACTTTTTTCTGAGATACAAACCAATGGTGTACCGATAATCTGGGCATGATAGGCTCAATAACAACATGAGGAATACATAAATTGATCATCCCCGTAGTGTCGCCAATCTTGGTGCTTAAGGAAATAAGCGCTATCGTTTCGTTCGGTGATACGATTTGCATGAACTGCGGGTTCGTCTCCAGCGCTTCAAGCCTAGGAGATAAATCCACCACAGTCTTCCAAGCTTCCTGGAGGCTCTCGAAGGCTCTGCTGAAGATCCGTTCCATGACGATCGTCTCTATCTCTGTGAGCGCATTAATCTTCGTTGGAGACGTACCAGCACCGCCGAGCAAACGGTCCACCATGGCAAACGCTACATTCGGATGTACCTCAAGCACCATTCTGCCTTCCAAAGGCTCTGCTTCGAAAATATTCAAAATGGTCATTTTAGGTATCGAACGGATAAATTCATCATAGGGCAGCTGCTCAACTTGTACAACGTTAATTTGTACGAAGGTTCTTAATTGAGCTGAAAAATATGTCGTCAAGTAACGGGCAAAATTCTCATGAATTCGAGTTAGGCTTCGAATATGGTCCTTAGAGAATCGAACCGCCCTCTTAAAATCGTAAGCCCTGACCTTCTTTTGCGTTTCTTCTTTTTTGAGCTCCTCGGCATCCATCTCACCGGAAGACAATGCGGCAAGCAGAGCGTCAATCTCATTCTGCGAGAGAACATCAACCATTAGCGTCACCTCCTCTGTGCTATATCATGGAGAATGCCCGTTTCTATTGAAGCACTTTATCCGTAATATAAATTTGATTTAATTTCCCTTCCTGAAGTAAAGGATTCATTTTATTCATAAGGACAGAGGTCAGAGTATCAAAGCTTTTTCCGCCGCTTGCTTCTTCCGCAGTCATGTCAGCCAAGGTTTGAATAATAATGGCCTTCATTTTGAAATCCAGCTTTTCGAACTCTTCCTTTGCCTTCTTATTTTCAAGTTCAAAGGCGAAGCTTACTTTAATGAATTTAGCATTGCCGGCTAAATTCGTAGTAATATCCTTAATGATAACTGTATTTTCTTTAATTTGATCCGGTGTCAGTTTCTTGGCCTGCTTTACTTGACTTGCAGAGCTTTGAGCAGCATTCTCAGGGGAATCGTTACTTTTAATCATATAGTTCCACAGAACAAAGGCTGCCGTCAATATCAATGTAATAGCAATTAGAATCGCAACCAGCATAATGAAAATCTTATTCTTTAACAACTTACGACCCCTCCGAATTCAAGCTCTTAAAAGTACCCGCTACAAGTCCAATCGATTGACAATAGCTTTGAATCAGTTGTACTGCTTCTTCTGTGCTCTCAAGGACCATAATTTTTTTTCCGGTAATTAACGTCACCATCGTATCCGGTGTTTCTTCGATGGATTCGATAAGCAAAGCATTTATCACCAGCTTTTTGCCGTTCAATCGGGTTAAAGTAACCATCCCATACCTCCACTTAGCTTGAATGGAGGGGGAGGGCTCCTCCCCCTTTTAAAAATTCATACTATACTATTATTGCTTCAGATTAACAACCTCTTGCAGCACTTGGTCAGAAGTTGTAATAATGCGGGAATTCGCCTGGAAGCCGCGCTGTGCAACAATCATCTCTGTGAATTCTGCGGTTAAATCAACATTAGACATCTCCAACTGGCCTGAAATGATGGCTCCAGTTCCGAGCGTAGCATCATTGGCCTGACTATAATTGGAGGATACAGGCGCATTCGCCACATCGTTCGAGTTCGGTGTTTGACGATAGAGGTTGCCGCCGATTTTCTCAAGACCGGCTGGGTTCGCTACTTTGACAACGGAAATAAACGTTCCCGTATTGTTCGTTGCCCCTGTATCATCAACGGTAATGATTTCACCCGAAGTGGAAATCGAGAATGCCGTCACCGTACCAAAAGCCTTCAGATCGATAGGAGCCCCATCCGTGCTCATAACAAACATCCCGTCTGCAGTTACAAGCTGCTGGTTAGCGTCGACCGTAAAGTTACCCGCTCTTGTCAGAAAAGGCTCTGTAGCAGCCGGGTCACTTTTTACTGCGAAGAAGCCGTCCCCATCAATACGAAGATCTGTTACTACGTTCGTTGTCATGGCACTACCGGGCGTATGAATCGTATCGATTGCTGCAATGGATACACCAAGACCGATTTGCTTGGCGTTAACACCTCCTCGTACTGTATCCTCCGACGGAGAAGCACCTGCGACCGTTTGACTTAAAATATCCTTAAACATAACACGGCCTGCTTTAAAGCCTACAGTGTTTACGTTAGCGATATTATTACCGATAACATCCAATTTCGTTTGAAAGCCGCGCATACCGGATACGCCGGAATAAAGTGATCTTAGCATTCGATTCAATTCCTCCTAATTGGGATCTAGATGGCTGCTTCAATCGATCCGCAGCCGTAAGGGCCTCCGATTCGGTCCAGCCCCTTGCTTTACGTGATCACCATAGCACTGTCGATCTGCGTAAATACATTATCTTTCATGGAGTCGCCGTCCATAGCCGTGACAATCGTCCTATTCTTGATGTTGACAATAAAGGCTGTGTCCCCTAGGAGCATCAACGAATCCTTTGCACCCTTCTTGGCGGCCTTATCAATAGCATGATTGATTTTGGCCAGCTGCTCCGGCTTAAGCTCAATCCCCCGCTGGCGTATTCTCTCTTCCGCATGATGACTGACACGAACGAATTGATTTTGCAGGATCTGATCAAATGTGCTGGACCCCTTAGCGGGTGTTACAGGCTGACGCGTCCGTGCAGGTGGAACGGCATTGGGATAAAGCTGTCCAATGGATATTCGTTCCGTCATGGAGTTTCCTCCGGATTCGTAATTTTACTGATTCGATCGAGAGATATTTCCTGACCGTTAATTACAGCCAGCTGCTCCCCATTTCTTACCTTGATAGCCTCCACCAAGCCGGAGCTCGCAACCTCTTGACCTTTATCGTTCTTCAAAGACCAAGTAACGTTCTTCCCGATAAGACTGGAAGCAAAGCCTAATGATTGCCGCATAAATTTTAACTCATTAGCCATATTAGTCAACTGCTCGACGGAGGTAAACTGCGCCATCTGCGCGATAAATTCTTTATCTTGAAGCGGCTGCATTGGGTCTTGATTCTTCAGCTGTGTGATGAGAATTTTCAAGAATTCATCTTTACCCAATTTATTCTTGTCCCCGGACCCCGCCCGTTGAACATTTTCCTGTGAATAATAAGGCCATACATTCCGTGTACCGATATTTGTATCCGCCATTCCTTCACCTCCCGGTAAGCACCAGCATCGAAGCTGAAGTTTTACGCCGAGTAATCAATTACGCCGGTTCCCGTAAGAGCAGCTCTTGTCTTTTGAATATCCGCTCCGTCCGTCCCTTCGACTTCCAAAGAATCCAAATTCTTATTACCGGATTTCGACTGTTTGCCCGATTGTCCGGGCTGCTGCTGCCTTTGCTCTTGAAACATCCCAGATTGAAAGCTTTGGCTTTGAGATACCTCAATTTTTTCTACCTGTATGCCTTGATTCTGCAAGCTCGACCGAAGCTGTGCCATCTGATTCTCCAGCATTTCCTTACCGGCTGCATTATCAGCTATAAAATGAGCGGTCAGCTGTCCATGCTGCATCGAAAGCTTCACTTCTACATGACCGAGGTGCTGAGGGTACAAGGAAAGCTTAGCTTCCGTAAAGCCCTCTGATGAGGTCTGAATCGAGAAGGAGCTAACGACAAACCTTGTCATATCGTCCGTGAAAGTAGCCGCAGGCATTTGAACATAAGCCGGTTTGGCTGTAGCGCCGGCTGTCTGCTGATGCTTTAAGAATTCATGCATAGGGATTGGTTCTGCCATTTCCGTCTCTGCAGATACCGTCTCTAGCGGTTCAAAAAGCTGATCATGCTGCTCGGCAGGGATATCTACTGCAAATTTGGGTGTGACCGTTTTAGCAGCTAAATACTCCAGCTTTTGAATCGAGCTCGTTGCGACTTGAATCACGTTTTTGCTGTGCATTTCGTCCGAGTTCTCTTGCGACAAGCCAGCATCTTCATGCTGCTGCAAACCGAACACGACGGCAGGAAGCTCCTTCATCACTTGCTTCAAATCCCCGTTTGACAGTCCAGAAGCTGTATGTAGCAGCTGCTTAACGTCATTAAGTAATTGAATGGCTTCGGATTTTGTCAAACTTTTCGTTTCTGTTAAATGGTCAGTCGTGCCCTTACCTTGATCAAGAGGTACGAAAAGTAATGGGTTTACTGCCTCCATCGACTCGTCAGTTGTAAGCGATACATCGGAAATGCCATCCATCGCAGTCTCATCTTCAGGAAGCTCTGTCAGTGTGACCTGAGCCTGCTGAAATGTTAGAAAGTAGGATTGCACCTCAGCGAGCCATGCTTGCAGACCGGGATCTTTCAACAGCTCGTCCGTAAGATCGGAATCGGACTGATCTAGCAGCTTAATTAATCCGTCAAGCTGTGATTCCGTCATCTCCTTTGCCTGCTCCTCCGGCAATTGCTGCATATTCAATAATGGCATCAGCAATTGAAGCAACGCCGACACTCCGGCAGAAGAAGCCTGGTCCTGACCGGCAGAAGGATTGGCTGTTGTCATAACCGTGCTAAGGGCTGAAGAGAAATTTGCGCCGTTCGCCGCGACACCCGTAGCTTGAGCTGAAGAGTTCGCAGAGCCGGATGTAGCTTGAATTGTCATTTGTCCTTGAATCTCCATGTTTTGTTTTCACCTCCTTCCAATGACTTATTGAGCGAGCCTGGCTGAAATAATTGCCGCTGTATCCTTAGACTGCTCCGAAAGGGCCGTTAAGATTTTGGAGCGTCCGGCAACATCCATTGAGCTTAGAATGGATATTACCTTTTCAGGCGTCGTTTTTTGCATTTCTAGGAGAACGGTCGCTGCGCTTTTGGGTGTCATATTAGCAAAGGTCGCGCCCAAGTCATCCTTCGTCAGGTTATTCGACTGACTGCTTGCTGCTGGCGTCACATTCACTCTCTCTTGAAGAGCAGCGATTTGCTTATCACGCACAGTAGTTTGATCCTTGAGGAGGATTGAAGCCTCAGCGGCCTTCTTCGCATCCATCTTCTCGAGTATTTTCACCCGTTCGTCTGTCTTCATCATGCTAAGTACAAGCACCATCTCGCGAGTCGTCAGGTTTTCCATGATCGGCGCCGCTTTACTCGGAGTCATCTTGGCATACATCGCCGCCAACTGCTGAATTTGATTCGTATACTCGTCTTCCGATTGCGTCTTTACCTTCGCCTGCTCTTCCAGGCCGCTATTCTTTAATTGGAGATCCTTAATTAATTGATCACGCTGCTGCAGTAATGCCTCTGCTTTCTTCAGATCGGCATCCTTCGCCTGCAGTTGTGCGGTCAGCCCTGCGACTTTGTCCTCCGGTGCTGCCGGTGCAGTTGTGGTATCTGCTTTTCCCTCGGCGGTAGTGCTCTTGGTGCTGGCATCGGATGGTTTATCCTTAGGATCAGGAATAATGCTGCTTACTACCGGAAGCTTATTAGCTGTTCTAAGGACGTTGTTCATAATATCGTAGTCGAAAATCGTCAACAATACGCCGAGCAGCACCGCGGTAAATACAAAAGGGATGAGGAACCATATGAGAAACCGTTCCATGGCACCGTAAGATGTGGAATTTTCCGTATCGACGTTCGCCATACCCTCACCTCCTGCTTGTTCATGACTTAAGATAATCTTCGAAACCGATTGGTCGCCATCTCATCCATTTGCTCCTGCTCTTTCTTGAGCATGGTAGCGGTAAAACGGGTAAATGCTTGTTCCTTCGCCTTAGTCCATACCTTTTCTTCGAGCATTTTATCCGTCAGATGCTCCTGCTTAAGCTGAACCTGCGATTGTGCCTTCTGAACATCCTGATGCTTCGCATGAATGCATTGGTCCATATGCTCCAAATAGCCTTGCATCAGCTTGAGCTCCGATATGGTCGTTCGTGATTCGGATGCGCGCAGCAGTTCTTCCGACAGCTTGTCTTTGGCTTGCTGAAGCTCGCTCAATGAGCTTTGCTCCCGTCTAAGCCTTCCCATAGCTTCAGAAAGAACCCATTCCGCTTGTGTCTTTTCATTCGTTTTCAGGTCTACTATTTTCTGGAAGGTATAATGAAAACGCACGCTTCATCCTCATCCCCTGTAAAATTCTTGAATTAAACGCTGCTGCGCTTCTTCGTAAGTCAGCTTCTCATGCACGCGCTGCTTGGTGTACTCCCAAATCGATTGAATGTAATCAATCGACATATCAATATCAGGGTTCGATCCTTTTTGGTACGCCCCGATATTAATGAGATCTTCCGAATCTTTATAAACAGACATCAGTCGTTTAAGATTCTCGGCAGCAAGCTGCTGCTCCACCGGTACAATTTCCTTCATAACACGGCTGACGCTGGCCAAAACGTCGATTGCCGGAAAATGACCTTTGTTGGCTATATTCCGGTTCAGTACGATATGCCCGTCCAATATCCCCCGCACCGCATCTGCAATCGGTTCGTTCATATCGTCTCCATCCACCAGGACTGTGTAAAATGCGGTAATTGAACCTTTTGGTCCGTTACCCGAACGTTCCAATAGCTTAGGCAGTGTAGCGAACACGGAAGGCGTATAGCCTCTAGTAGCAGGCGGCTCGCCAACCGCTAAGCCGACTTCCCGCTGAGCCATGGCATATCGAGTGACCGAATCCATCATCAGCATGACGTTAAGTCCGCGATCACGAAAATATTCAGCAATACTGGTTGCAATTAGAGCTCCCTTGATTCTAATTAAGGCAGGCTGGTCGGATGTCGCTACGATAACAACGGAACGAGCTAACCCTTCGGGACCCAAGTCACGCTCAATGAAATCGAGAACCTCTCTCCCCCGCTCACCGATAAGGGCGATGACATTAACATCCGCTGAAGTATTTCTTGCAATCATGCCCATCAGCGTACTCTTACCGACACCGGATCCGGCAAAAATACCGACCCGCTGGCCTTTGCCTATGGTTAAAAGTCCGTCAATACATCGGACACCGACGCTAATCGGCTCCAACACGCGTGGCCTTTTCAACGGATTACTCGGCGAATTGTTCGTCGAATACTGGCTCATCCTAGATGGAAGAAAGGTCCCGTCCAAGGGTTGTCCGAGCCCGTCCAGAACTTTGCCTAGCAGCTCGTGACCTACTTGAACCGTGAGCGGTTTGCCTGTACCGACAACATCACAGCCCGGCCCTATTGAATCCAATTCACCAAGGGGCATGAGAATGACCTTGTTGTTCTTGAAGCCGACAACTTCCGCCTTCAGTGGTTGACTGGACTTGAATGGGTAGATGTAGCATACATCACCGATGCTGGCATCCGGCCCTTCGGATTCTACGGTCAATCCAATAACCTGTGTTACTTTGCCGTTAACTCGAATCGGGTCTACCTGCCGCAATTGCTCCAAAAATTTGGCTGCGCTCGGCACCTGATTCATGCTCATCCCTCGTTTCGATTAGCTAGCTGTCTGAGTGCCGACTTTATTTCCTTCAGCTGTGTATCGATTCTCGCATCAATACTGCCGAAGGACGAGCGAACGACACAACCGTGATCCGTTACCGACGGGTCAGGAATAATCTGGAGCTCCGCTTGGGAATCGATATGAAGCAGCAGCTCTTCTCTCGCATCCTGGATGTAAGTAAAGTGGGCCGCTGATACACACAAGGTAATGATTCCTTTTTCCCGGCGCCGGGCAAGTACGCCTTGGATCAGCTCGATAACCCAGCCGGATTCGATAGTCAGCTGATGGCCGATGATCTTCTCCGCAATGGCTGTGCTTAGATCAATTAAGAACGGTTCCGCTTCTTGAATGATCTGCTGCTTGAGTACATAGGACTGCTCTAATACTTGGGCCGCCTCTTGAAGCATGCCTTGATATTGCTCGCGAATTTGTTCTTCAGCTTGACGCAGCCCGTCTTCATAGCCTTGCTGAAACCCGTCTTGCCTTGCTTGAGCGAATAAGTCTTGATCCTGAGTTCTACGATCGCTCCACCATTGTTCAATTTCTGCTTGAGCCTGCTCCTTAACGGCAGCAGCCTCCTCCATTGCTAGTCGTACCTGTTCTTCAGCAAACGATTCGGCATCCTGCAAAATTTGATTTTTCAGTTCATTCGCTTCATTGATCTGCTGTTGGTATTCTTCCGACGTCCCGTCCTCAATAGATTCTTCCTCCGGCATGACAAAGGCAGGGCTCGGGGGCGCCTCGACGATCTTCGTGTCTTCTAATGAAACGTATTGAAAATACTTGATGACATTAGACAACGATATCATCTCCTCCGCCGCGGGCGATGATGATTTCACCGGATTCTTCCAAACGACGAATAGTAGCTACGATACGGGTTTGTGCTTCTTCTACATCTCTCAAGCGTACCGGGCCCATAAATTCCATTTCTTCCCGGAATGATTCAGCCATCCGCTTGGACATGTTCTTGAAGATCGCTTCGCGAACCTCTTCGCTCGCTACCTTCAGAGCAAGCTGCAGATCGGCATTCTCGATATCCCGAATAATCCGCTGAATCGAACGATTATCAATGTTAACAATGTCTTCGAAGACAAACATTCTCTTCTTGATCTCTTCCGCAAGCTCCGGATCCTGAATTTCAAGGGAATCCAGAATGGTGCGCTCTGTCCCGCGGTCAACACCGTTCAAAATTTGAACGATGGAGGTAATACCTCCGGCATTCGTATAATCTTGCGTCACCGTTGAGGACAGCTTTTGTTCAAGCACCCGTTCTACTTGACTGATCACCTCAGGCGATGTGCTGTCCATCAGGGCAATACGTTTCGCTACGTCAGCTTGCTTGTCCTGAGGCAGCGATGACAAAATGATGGAAGCTTGCTCGGGCTGAAGGTAAGCGAGCACTAAAGCGATTGTCTGCGAATTTTCATTCTGTATAAAGTTTAAAATTTGCGCCGGATCCGCTTTACGAGCAAAGTCAAAAGGGCGAACCTGAAGGGTGGCCGTCAGACGGTTAATAATATCAAGCGCCTTCTGCGAACCGAGGGCTTTCTCCAGAATGTCCTTTGCGTACGAAATGCCGCCTTGCGATATGAATTCCTGCGCCAAACAAATTTGATGGAATTCAGCCATGATGGCTTCCTTCTCAGAGTTATCCACCTTACGGACATTCGCTATCTCCAGCGTTAGCTGCTCAATCTCCTCATCCCGCAAGTGCTTGAAGATTTGTGCGGATACCTCCGGACCTAAGCTGATAAGCAGAATAGCGGCCTTCTGACGACCGGATAATCCGGATTGCAGCACTTTAGCCAAGCGAGCTCACCCCTATTCCTCTACTAACCAAGTACGCAGCAGATTGACGAATTCCTCCGGCTTTCGCTTGGCGAGCTGTTCCAGCTGTTTACGTACTTGATTTTCGTTATTCACATTATCGATATCAATGGTTGGGAACTCAACCTTCGGCGCTTCGGAAGCGGCCAGCATTTCTTCCTCGAGCTCCTCCGCGCGCTGTTTGCGGCGGCGAACCATCCAGAATGCGCCACCGGCAAGCAAGGCCAGTGCCAAACCGCCCAATGCCCCGTAAAGCAGCATCTGATTTGTGCTTGTCGCTTGATTTTCTGCTGTTCGAGCAAACGTATGCGGGAAAACGGTAACTTTTTTGGCAATGTCATCGTCTGTAGGTGCAGGACGGTTATCGGCCAATGCCGCACGAACCACGTTAACGAGGATTTGACGAACGGCTTCCGTCGTTTCCGGCGTAAGCGACGCAGGATCCGCAGGATTCGGTGGTTCAATACCTACATTAATGGTTAAATCTCTTACAACCCATGGTGTAAGCTCAATTTCGTTCTTGATGCGGTTCACTTCCAGGTTGACGGTCCGGCTCAGCTCTTCGGAATTCGATTTCCCGGTGTTGCTAGCGCCGGGATAGCCCGGTACATCCGTTTGACCGGTACCAGGAACGCCTCCAGTTTGACCGCCTCCATCGCTTGAATAGTTTTTGGAAATTTCCTGCAGCGATATTTCCAATCCTTTTTGATCGACTTGATTTGGAGCCGTAACAAGCTGCTCGGTCTTTCTTGTCTGATCAAAATTTATCGTAGAGAATACACTTACAATAACTTTGTCCCTGCCGAGAATGGTACCGAGCATTTGCTGTACGTTCCGCTGAACATCCAAGCGGAATTGATTGTTGATGTCAAAATGCTCTTTTGCGCGGTTGCCAGAAGTAATCGATGCGCCGCCTTTCGAATATTCGAGCGGGTCGCCATTCTGATCGGTAATCGTAATGTTCTCAATCGGCAAATCGGTTCTGCTGTGTGATACCAGTCGGTACATCGAATCAATTTTCGCTTGATCCAGCTGATAGCCCGGTTTCAGGTTGACGACGACCGAGGCCGAAGCTTTAGGCTGGTCACCGCTTCGGAGAAATAAGCTTTTCTCCGGCAGGCTGATTAATACCTTGGAGCTGTTTACTGCACTGTTGGCGTTGATCAGCTGTTGAAGCTCGCCTTGTACAGCATTTACGTATTTTACATCGAACTCGCGGTCCGTCGTTCCGAAAGTGCTGCTTTCGTTAAAAGCTCCGAATCCGACATTACCCGATTTATTCAAGCCCTGCGACTCGACTGCCAGCTTAACGCTAGCCACCTCGCTGCGAGGCACCCCGATGCTCTTGCCGTCTTCACTTAGCTGGTAAGGAATTTTGGCCCCGTCCAGATAGCCCTTAATTGCCGCTGCATCGCCTGGCTGTAAATTTGTATAAGCTAGTGCGTATTCCGTCTTCGAAAAATTATAGCTAATCACACCCACGGTTAGAAGCAATATGACAATTGTGGCTGCGAACGTAATTTTTTGCGCTTTGCTAAACTGACTCCAGTACTGTTTCACCCGGTTCCAATACTGGACAACATTCTCGTTCACTATTTCACCCCATCCGATCGACTGAAGCTAAGATTCATTCAAGTTAGACCTGCATTCTCATAATTTCCTGATAGGCTTCGATCATCTTGTTGCGTACCTGAACCGTTAGCTGCAGTCCAAGGGATGCTTTTTCTGAAGTGAGCACCACTTGGTGCACGTCGGAAATCTCGCCCCTTACAAATTTCTGATTAACGTCATCAACAGCCTGTTGCTGCTCATTCAAGTTCGTAATAGCCTCATTCAAAAAACGCCCGAATTGCTCCGAAACCTCTGCCGGACTTGCCGTCTTAGGCTGCACCGAGGCTACCGTCTTCAGCGGCTGCATGCTTACCTTGTCAATCATTTAAAACTTGCCCCTCTCAATCTTGTCTATTATCTTCCAATTTCCAGAGCCTTAGTAATCAGACTCTTGGAAGCATTCAACGCCGTAACGTTAGCTTCATAAGAACGGGTAGCTGAAATCATATCGACCATTTCCTTAAGCACATCCACATTCGGCAGCATTACAAAGCCATTCTCATCCGCATCGGGATGCGTCGGATTGTAGACCTGCTTAAAGGGAGAAGTATCTTCTATCACCCTGGTGACTCGAACACCTTCTCCTGCTCCGCCGTTCTGCGCATTCTGCAGTGCCTGAGCGAATGTCTGCTGCTTAGGCTCGAGAGTAACGAGCTTTCTTTGGTAAGGAACCCACTTCCCATTGACAAGCTGTGCTCTTGTCGAATCCGCATTGGCGATATTGGAAGATATGACATCCATACGAAACCGCTGCGCCGTTAATGCGGAAGAGCTGATATCAAATCCATTGGTCAATCTCATCTATTATCAACCCCTCCCATCGATTACGGTTCTCAGTTTCTTTAGTTCGCCGTTAACCTGCTGTACCATTACGTTATATCGAAGCTGGTTTTTGGCCATCAGCGACATCTCGTAATCAATGTCCACGTTGTTTAAATTGTTGTTGATAGCCGTACTATTGTCCTGAATCACCTGAGGCATCGGCCGAGCCGGCTTTCCAATCTCGAAGTGCCTCGGATCCGTTCGATATCCTTGAACGGAAGGTCCCTGAAGCTCCTGTTGAAGAAGTTCCTCGAACTTCACCTCTGACCTTTTAAAGTAAGGCGTGTCGATATTTGCGACATTATCTGCAATTACCTTCTGACGCAGAGTTGCAGCATCCAATGAACGTTCCAGCATATCAAATCCTGGCTTATTAAATACATACATGATGGATATCCTACTTTCGTATAGATATGTAAGATAGATATTCAACAAGCTATGCAGAATATCCTCCTTCGTTCGACATTTTCGCTGAAAAAAAATATAACAACGCTGGCATATTATGTAGTTACGTGGAACTATTCCTATATTGGAGAATGTCGACAAATAATACAATAAGAAAAAAGCCCTATATTTTTGAAATATAGGACTACTTCTTAAAAATTTTTGGTTAATTTTCATTATTTCACGCTTTGAATTCCTTGGAGCAGCTGATCGTTCAGAACGCGAATATAAGTTCCCTTCATACCGAGTGAACGGGTTTCTATGACTCCGGCGCTTTCCAGCTTCCGCAGCGCGTTCACTATCACGGAGCGGGTTATGCCAACACGATCTGCAATTTTACTGGCAACCAATAGACCTTCCATGCCATCCAATTGCTCGAAAATATGCTCAACCGCCTCCAGCTCGCTGAATGAAAGCGAACCCACAGCGACCTGCACCACCGCCTTGCCGCGGGCTTCGATTTCGATCTGCTCTGCCTTCTCCCTCAAAATTTCCATCGCTACGACAGTGGAGCCATACTCCGCCAGGACCAGATCGTCATCAATGAAATCGTTCCCTGATTTTGTTAAAATGAGTGTGCCAAGACGCTCGCCGCCCCCAATGATCGGCACAATCGTTATATGAAAGCCTTCTTCGGATCCATGCTCGCCAAACACATCAAACTCGCTTCCCGCCTCAAGATTAGAAGACGTTTCTTCCACCTTGAGGAGGAGCTGGTTATAGTCCGCCGGAAATCGATTTTCCTGAAGGTGCGGGTTTGGCTCAGGCTCGAAGGCCGATTCCCGGGAACGTGCGCTCCCGAGAATTTTCCCTTTGCGGCTCACTACATAAATATCCGCAGCAAGGATATCGCTTAGCACTGCGGCCATATCCATAAAGCTGACGGGATTGCCTGCTTCCTTCTGCAGCAGCTTGTTTAACCTTCTTGTCTTCATTAATAATGTCATGGCGGAAGCCCCCCGGTTTCGTAAACATGGAAAACGACCGGTTAAGAAAAGCCTTTATCGAAGCCCTTTCAAACAAGTTTCAGAGTGTCTGCGAGGATGCTTTTCTTGAAATCCCAGTAACATTCATCCGGTGCTACAAAATGTATTGACTCAAATCGCGATTTTGCACAATGTCCGACAGCTTCTCCCGAACATATTCCGGAGTAATGACGATTTGCTCCAGCGTGATCTCGGGCGCCTCAAAGGAGAGATCCTCGAGCAGCTTTTCCAGAATCGTGTGAAGGCGGCGTGCGCCGATATTATCCGTATTTTGATTGACCTCAGCGGCAATCTTGGCGATTTCCTCGATGGCTGCATCGGAGAATTCCACTTCAATGCCCTCGGTTTCCAGTAATGCGGTATATTGCTTGGTTAAAGCGTTCTGCGGCTCTTTGAGGATAAGTATAAAGTCCTGCTGGGATAAGCTGCTGAGCTCGACCCGAATCGGGAAGCGCCCTTGGAGCTCCGGTATTAAATCGGACGGCTTGGCAATGTGGAATGCGCCTGCGGCAACGAACAAGATATAGTCCGTTTTTACCGGACCGTATTTTGTCATGATGGTAGAGCCCTCAACGATAGGCAAAATGTCGCGCTGTACGCCTTCACGAGATACGTCCGGTCCGCCGCCTCTGCCGGAGCTGGCAATTTTGTCGATCTCATCGATGAAAATGATCCCGAGCTGCTCGGCACGCTTCACTGCCTCCTGAATTACCTCGTCCATATCCAGCAGCTTCTGAGCCTCTTCCTGCGTCAGCACCTTACGCGCTTCCTTGATCGGCAGCTTACGCTTTTTGGTTTTTTTCGGAAGCAGCGATCCGAACAGCTCCTGCATATTCATGCCGGCTTGTTCGTTTCCTTGACCGGCCAGCATATCAAGCATCGAAGGGGAGCTGTCCTCTACCTCAATTTCAATTACCTGATTCTCCAGCTCGCCTCGCTGCAGCTGTGCCTTCATTTCTTGCTTGCGGGCCGTAATATAAGAATCGGACGGCTGATCTGCCGGCTCCTGCTGCTGATTGCCTGCGTTGCCGAACAGCATCTCGAATGGGTTCTTTTGCCCGCGTTGCTTGGATGGGGTCGGCACAAGAATATCCACAATCCGCTCATTGGCCAGCTGCTCAGCGCGATCCTTTACCTTCTCCGCCTTCTCAGCCTTCACCATACGAATGGCGGTTTCCACCAAGTCTCGCACCATGGATTCCACATCCCGGCCAACGTAACCAACCTCGGTAAACTTGGTTGCCTCTACTTTAATGAAAGGAGCATTGACCAGCTTCGCTAATCTGCGCGCGATTTCCGTCTTGCCGACACCCGTAGGTCCGATCATTAATATATTTTTTGGAACGATCTCATCACGGATTGATTCGTCCAGCAGACTACGGCGGTATCGGTTACGCAGTGCAACCGCTACTGATTTCTTCGCTTTCTTCTGTCCGACAATGTACTTATCAAGCTCGGCAACGATTTCCCTAGGGGTGAGTGATACCTGCTTCAACACGCATAACCTCCCTTATTCGATCTCTTCGACAATGATGTTATGGTTCGTAAACACACAAATCTCGGCAGCCATGGTCAGTGCAGCATGAGCGATTTCCCTCGCAGACATTTGTGGAGCGTAGCGGTGTAAAGCACGTCCAGCGGCCAAAGCGAAGCTGCCACCGGATCCGATCGCCAATATCCCGTCATCCGGCTCGATAATTTCACCGTTTCCTGAGATTAACAGCAAATTGTGCTGATCCATCACGATCATCATAGCCTCAAGCCGACGCAGTACCCGGTCGGAGCGCCAATCCTTGGCCAGCTCCACTGCGGAACGCTGAAGATTGCCCTGATGCTCCTCCAGCTTGGACTCGAATTTCTCAAAAAGTGTGATGGCGTCAGCCACGGAGCCTGCGAAACCGGCAACCACTTTGCCGCGATATAAGCGTCGCACCTTTTTGGCTTGACTCTTCATCACCATACTGTTCCCAAAGGTTACTTGCCCGTCTCCGGCAATGGCCCCTTTGCCTTCATGCCGAATGGCGAATATGGTCGTAGCGTGAAAGGTTTGTTCCATAGCCTCTTCCTCCTCCATTCATGACGAAAACTAAGCCTGCTATCTGCTTAGTTCCCGAAGGTTTAAGCTCTTGGGTGAGCCCGGTTATAGACGGATTGCAGCTGATCTCTTGTCACATGAGTATAGATCTGGGTAGTCGATACATTCACATGGCCCAGAAGCTCCTGAACGATCCGAAGATCGGCCCCGGCTTCCAGCATATGGGTGGCGAATGTATGACGAAGCGTATGCGGACTGATCGAACGGGCGCCGGCCATCGTTTGGATATATTTATCAACAATTCTCCGGACGCTGCGGTCCGTCAATCTCGTTCCGGTATAATTTACGAACAAGGCTTGCTCCGACACATCCTTGCAAAGCTTGGAACGACCTTCCTCTATATACCGCTTCAAAGATCGTAAGGACATTTCCCCCAATGGCACATAACGCTCCTTAGTGCCCTTTCCCATGACTAGCGCAATCCCATTATGTATATCGACGGACCTCAAATTAAGACCTGTCAGTTCACTTACACGTATGCCCGATGCATACAACGTTTCAAATATGGCTTGATCCCTCATCCCGAGCGGATCGGTAATGTCCGGAGCCTTAAGCAGCTGCTCCACTTCTTCAAGATACATAAATTTGGGTAGTCGTTTGTCAAGCTTTGGGGTTTTGATATAAAGAAACGGACTTGTCTCTATGTAGCCTTCCCTGACAAGATATAAATAGAAGGAACGCAGAGCGGATATTTTTCTGGAGACACTTCGTTTTGCATAATCGTTTGCCATAAGCGAGGCCAAGTAGGAACGGACCGTTAAATAAGAAACAGCAGCAAAATCATCGATTTGTTGCTGACCCAAATAATCGGCGAACTGCTGGATATCATTAGCATAGTTTTGCAGAGTAAGCGACGAGCTGCTCTTCTCAACAGACATGTATCGAAGATAGCCATCGACCCAATGATCATTCTTCACCGGCTGTCCCCCTTCAAGGCTTTGCAATAGTTCGCTTAGGCTAACCATACAAAGCCTTTCTCATCGTACCATAGGGACGAATTTATTTACAAGTTAAATTGTATTGATTTTGAGAAAAATTCTGAATTTTCTCAATTGCGCGCATTGCGATTTTTTCATTCTTAAGCTTTTTGTTCTTGATCTTCTCGTCAAGCGGCGGAAACAACCCGAAATTGGCATTCATCGGTTGGAAATGCTTAAAGTCCGCGGTCGTAATATAATTCGCCATACTGCCCAAGGTTGTATCCGGAGGGAACAAGACCAGTTCCTCCCCTTTAGCAAACCGCGCAGCGTTCATACCGGCAATCAGACCGGAGGCTGCGGATTCGACATAGCCTTCTACACCCGTCATCTGCCCAGCGAAGAACAAATTGTCTCTTCCTTGAAACTGATAGGTCGGACGAAGGAGCTTGGGGGAATTAATGAAGGTATTGCGGTGCATAACGCCGAACCGTACGAATTCCGCATTCTCTAAGCCCGGAATCAAGGAAAATACGCGCTTCTGCTCTCCCCACTTCAGATGGGTTTGAAAGCCTACCAGATTGTACAGCGTGCCCGCTGCATTATCCTGTCGCAATTGAACTACAGCATACGGTAAGGTACCTGTGTGCGGATTGACAAGTCCTACAGGCTTCATCGGACCGAATAATGCCGTCTGCTTGCCTCGCTTCATCATGACCTCGATCGGCATACAGCCTTCGAAGTAGATCTCCTTCTCGAACTCCTTCATCGGAGCCGCTTCGGCCGAAATGATCGCTTCATAAAAGACATTAAATTCTTCTTCGGTCATCGGACAGTTCAGATAAGCTGCCTCGCCTTTGTCATAACGTGATGCGAGGTATACCTTGTCCATATCGATCGAGTCCTTCTCTACAATCGGCGCTGCAGCATCATAGAAGTAAAGATAATCCTCGCCCGTTAATTCCTGCAGATGCTTAGACAGCGCAGGTGAGGTGAGCGGCCCGGTAGCAACGACTGTAATTCCGTCAGGAAGCGATTCCAGCTCCTCGTTGCGCACCTCGATCAACGGATGATTTCTCAGAATGGATGTTACCTCTCCCGAAAAACCGTCCCGATCCACCGCCAAAGCACCACCAGCAGGCACCGCATGCTTATCCGCCGCTCGCATAATCAGCGAATTGAGCATCCGCATCTCTTCCTTTAACACGCCCACGGCATTCGTGAGTCCGTTTGCACGCAGCGAGTTGCTGCAGACCAGCTCAGCGAACTTGTCCGAAATATGGGCCGGCGTCTTCTTCTCAGGACGCATTTCATATAAAACGACCGGAACCCCTTGGCTGGCAATTTGCCAGGCGGCTTCGCTGCCAGCCAAACCGGCTCCGATGACTGTAACCTTTGGTGTATCTGTCAAGATGCGCACTCCCTATGCTTAAGTTTACTCCTCGATCGACTCCAGATCGTCGTCTTTGGCTTCTTCTTTATAATCACACTGGACGCATTGGATGAATGTGCCCGATTTATTCCGCTTCTCCACCGCCAGCGCTCCGCACTTCGGACACGGCTTCTCCGCCGGTTTATCCCAGGATACGAATTCACAGCCTGGATACTTGTCACAGCCATAGAAGATGCGTCCTTTTTTGCTTCGTCGCTCGATGATTTTCCCTTCCTTGCAGGTCGGGCAGGACACGCCGATATCTTTGACGATCGGCCTCGTATTTCGACAGTCCGGAAACCCGGAGCAGGCTAGAAACTTGCCGAAGCGACCCATCTTATATACAAAATGGCTTCCGCACTTCTCGCAAATTTCGTCCGATACCTCATCCTGGATTTCGATCTTCTCCATCTCTTCTTCCGCGACCTCAAGCCGTTTCTCGAACGATTGATAGAACGAATCAAGCACCTTAACCCAGTCTTGGCTGCCTTCCTCAATATGGTCGAGCTCCTCCTCCATCTGAGCCGTAAATTCTACGTCCAGAATTTCAGGGAAAAATTCGATCATTTGCTGGATGACCAGCTCGCCAAGCTCGGTAGGAACGAACTTCTTCTCCTCAATCGCTACATAGCCGCGCTTTTGGATCGTTTCGAGTGTGGGAGCATACGTACTCGGGCGCCCGATTCCCATCTCTTCCAGCGCTTTTACCAGACGTGCCTCGGTATATCTCGGAGGAGGCTGAGTAAAATGCTGCTTCGGATCAATCGTTTTCGTTTTTACCTTATCGCCTTGTTTTAGAGGAGGCAAAAACTTCTCGTCATCCGTCGTTTCATCGTCACTGCCTTCAACATAGACCTTCATAAAACCGTGGAACTTCACCTTCGAACCGACTGCACGGAAGGTCGTTGTCGCCGCGGCAATATCCACCGTCATCGTATCCAAAATAGCCGAAGCCATCTGACTTGCTAGAAATCGTTCCCATATCAGCTTGTACAGACGGAATTGATCTCGGCTTAAGTACTCCTTGATCTGGTCAGGCTCCCGCAGCACTGAGCTGGGACGAATGGCTTCATGCGCATCCTGTGCGTTGGCATTTTTCTTTACATATTGCCGCGGCGTCTCGGGATAAAAATTGCTGCCGAATTTGCCTACGATATAATCTTTGGCTTCTTCTTGAGCAACCGGCGAAATTCGTGTCGAATCCGTACGCATGTACGTGATTAAACCTACGGTTCCCTCACTGCCGAGATCAATCCCCTCGTACAGCTGCTGAGCGACGGACATCGTCTTGGCGGCCCGGAAATTGAGCTTTCGCGCCGCTTCCTGCTGCATGGAGCTTGTGATGAACGGCGGCGATGGATTACGCAGACGCTCCTTCTCTCTCACTTCATTCACGACGAAATCGGCCTTAGCAATGGCAGCCAGTATTTCATTGACCTCAGCTTGGTTCGAAAGCTCCTTCTTCTCCCCGCTGAGACTATGAAACTTGGCTTCAAATTCCGTTGTGCCGGCGATCAGCTTTGCCGTGATCGTCCAATATTCTTCTGGCACGAACGCGTTAATCTCATTCTCGCGATCGTAAATGAGCTTTACGGCGACCGATTGCACTCGGCCTGCGGACAATCCCTTCTTTACCTTTTTCCAAAGCAGCGGACTGATCTTGTAGCCTACCAGCCGATCAAGGATCCGGCGAGCCTGCTGAGCGTTTACCAAGTCGAGGTTAATCTTTCGCGGTGTTTTGAATGCATCCTTCACCGCTTGCTTCGTAATTTCGTTAAATACGACACGGCAAGGCTCCGTATCTGAAACATCCAAATAATGCGCCAAATGCCAAGCAATCGCTTCCCCTTCGCGATCAGGGTCAGCCGCCAGATAAATTTTTTTTACTTTTTTGCTGGCATCCTTCAGCTCTTTGAGAACAGAGCCCTTACCGCGGATAGTGATATACTTCGGCTCGAAGTTTTTCTTTATTTCGACCCCAATTTGACTTTTCGGCAAATCCCGGATATGCCCCATGGAGGCTTTGACGATATATTTGCTGCCCAAGTATTTGCTGATCGTTTTGGCTTTTGCGGGTGACTCCACAATGACTAACGAATCGGCCATAGTCGTCCTTCCCCCTTCAACAAGTATGAATATGTATAATCATCATCAAGGTATTGTGTAGACTGAACCTGGGAGCTCGACGATACGTTTTTTCAATTGTAAATTTAACAGAACTGAATGCAAAAGTCCAAAGGTAAATTGACTTTGCAGCAGCAGCTCGTCGATATGACAGGATCGAAAGGTGAGAATGTCGATTATTTTTTGCTCCTGGTTCGTCAACGGTTCCAGCTGTCGATTACGATTAATGTATGCCGATTCATCCAAGGATATCCGGTGTGCATATTCCTCCACAATGTCCTTCACACAGGTGACCAGCTTGGCACCCTGCTTCAAGAGAGCTAATGTGCCTTGACTTTTGGGTGAAGTAATCGGCCCGGGGACGGCGAACACATCTCTCGATTCCTCCAGTGCCTGATCCATGGTAATTAATGAGCCGCTTTTTAGGGCAGCCTCTACTACGACGACTCCCAAGCTTAGGCCGGCAATGATTCGGTTGCGCTGTGGAAATAATCCCGGGCGCGGCTTTGTGCCGAACGGATACTCGGATACAATGAGCCCTTGAGCTCCTACTCGTTCAAACAAACGTTTGTTTTCCTGTGGGTAAATCTGATCGATCCCGCAGCCTAACACACCGATCGTGCTTCCTCGCTGTCTTAATGCCCCTTCATGCGAAGCGCTGTCAATCCCCCGGGCAAGACCGCTTACGACACATAAACCGGCAGCAGATAGGGCTTCAGCCAAGTCTTCCGCCGTTCTCTTGCCATAGGCGGTAGGTGTACGCGTGCCCACCATTCCGATACAAGGCAGCTGCAGATAGTCTGGCTCGCCTTTGTAGTAAAGCACCCACGGCGGCTGTGACGTATGCTTCAGCAGGACCGGGTAATTATCGTCCCACAGGGTAAGCACGCCTATGCCTCGATCCTCATATTCCTGCAGGAGCCGAGCATATTTCTTATCGTCTAATGACTGCAGGAGGTGCGTAAGCTGAGCTGCCTTTTTCTGCGAAAATCCCGTCAATTCAAAGTCCTGCTCATTCCATTCCAGCACTTCCGTCAGTTCCGGATGAATGGTAAGGAGCTGCTGAATCGTCTTCCAGCCGATTCCTTCGGTCTCATGTAAAGCGATTAGAATACTGCGGTTATCCATATTAGTATATATCCTCCTTTGTCAAGAAACAACTTTGTCCCTTCGCGCCAGAAAAACAAAAAGCCTCTCCACTCGCCGCTTGGCGAAATAGAGAGGCTTCTTGCCCATCTCATTGCATATTTGCTCTATATAATAGAAGCAATTATTTTTTAGTGATGCACTTTTCCAGTAACCCCTTCTCTTCGAGCACGCTCACAAGAGTAGAGCCCATTTCGGAAGGTGTAGGAGCTACTTTAATGCCGCAACGCTCCATTGTAGCGACTTTCTCAGCCGCTGTACCTTTACCGCCGGAAATGATGGCGCCCGCATGACCCATACGCTTTCCTGGAGGCGCCGTTTGACCGCCGATGAAGCCGACAACCGGCTTCTTCATGTTCGCTGCGATCCATTCTGCCGCTTCTTCTTCGGCCGTTCCGCCGATTTCACCGATCATGATCACCGCATAGGTATCAGGATCTTCGTTGAACAGCTTCAGAATATCGATAAACTCGGAGCCCTTCACCGGGTCTCCGCCGATACCTACTGCGGAGGATTGGCCGATACCGCGGGTGGACAGCTGATGAACGGCTTCATAAGTCAATGTTCCGCTTCGGGATACAACACCAACATGACCAGGCGTGTGGATATAGCCCGGCATGATACCGATTTTGCATTCGCCCGGTGTGATCACGCCAGGGCAGTTCGGCCCGATCAGACGGGAGCTTTTGCCTTCCATATAACGGGAAACCTTCACCATATCAAGTACAGGAATACCCTCTGTGATACAGATGATCAGCTCGATCTCTGCATCTACAGCTTCCATAATCGCATCCGCTGCAAAAGCCGGCGGAACATAAATAACGGAAGCCGTTGCACCCGTAGCTTTCTTCGCGTCAGCAACGGTATTGAAAACAGGAAGGGACTTAACTTCACCGTTCTCAAGCGTAATATCAATGTTCGTACCGCCCTTGCCCGGAGTTACGCCGCCAACCATTTGAGTGCCGTAGTCGAGGCCGCCCTTGGTGTGGAACATACCTACAGAGCCGGTGATCCCTTGCGTGATAACCTTTGTATTTTTATTTACCAAGATACTCATTTGTATAGTTCACATCCCCTGATATTAGTCGTATTACTTCACGAGAGCGACGATCTTCTGTGCACCGTCAGCCATGGAATCCGCAGCGACAATGTTCAAGCCGGATTCGTTCAGGATTTTTTTGCCGAGCTCCACGTTTGTACCTTCCAAACGAACAACCAGCGGACGATCCAGACCGATTTGCTTCGCAGCTTCAACAACACCGTTCGCAATAACATCGCACTTCATGATGCCTCCGAAGATGTTAACGAAAATACCTTTTACGTTCGCATCGGACAAAATGATTTTGAACGCTTCGGTAACCTTTTCTGTCGTCGCACCGCCCCCTACATCAAGGAAGTTTGCCGGTTCGCCGCCGTAATATTTGATAATATCCATAGTTGCCATCGCAAGTCCTGCGCCGTTAACCATACAGCCGATGTTGCCATCGAGTGCGATGTAGCTCAGGTCGAATTTGGATGCTTCGATTTCCTTCTCATCTTCTTCATCCAGGTCGCGCAGCTCAAGAATGTCCTTATGACGGAACAATGCGTTGGAGTCGAAGTTCAGCTTCGCATCCAATGCCATTACGTTGCCGTCGCCGGTTACTACGAGCGGGTTGATCTCAGCGATGGAACAATCCTTTTCAACAAAAGCGGTGTAAAGAGCCATCATGAACTTCACAGCCTTGTTGACCAGCTCGTTAGGGATGTTGATTGCATAAGCAAGCTTACGTGCTTGGAACGCTTGCAGACCGATCGCAGGATCGATCACTTCTTTGAAGATTTTCTCAGGCGTATGGTGCGCCACTTCTTCAATTTCCGTACCGCCCTCTTCGGAAGCCATCATAACCACGCGTCCGGTGCCGCGATCCACGACAACGCCCACGTAGTACTCTTTCTTAATATCGCAGCCCTGCTCGATCAGCAGACGCTTTACTTCTTTACCTTCCGGACCCGTTTGGTGAGTCACGAGAACCTTACCCAGGATTTCGCCGGCATATGTACGTACTTCATCAAGGCTTTTCGCAACCTTAACGCCGCCTGCCTTACCGCGACCCCCGGCATGGATCTGTGCTTTTACGACGACAACCGGCGTTCCCAGTGCCTTCGCCGCTTCAACCGCTTCATCCACGGAAAAAGCTACTTTACCTTCCGGTACGGCTACTCCGTACTGCTTCAGTACTGCTTTGCCTTGGTACTCATGGATATTCATTGAGCAAAATCCTCCTATCAGTTATAGCTTGCTATATGGATCCGATGCCGGCCATGCTGGACGGAATCGTTCGCAAACAGGCGATGCGGCGTGTATAAAGGAACCGGCAATACCGTCCTTCATAGCTTGAGCTAGGGTTGTCCAGAAGATACCCTTTTTCTGCCTTCACCTCAAAACCTTTACCATTGTAACACTTTTTATCGACGGTTTCCTCATCTTTTCGGCAGGAAGTTTTTAAATTCTTATTAATCTTTTTTATTCACCTGAAAAAAAATGCGTATCTTACATGCAAAACAGATGTCAAAACAAAAGCGCATTTCTCCCCTGCAAGGAAAATATGCGCTGTCGTATAAGGTTGTGTCGCTTGTTATTGATACGAAATTGGCTGCGTCGGGGTCATCACCCGAGGCTCGCGTTCCGCCTGTTTAATGAACCTCATCTCATTGCCGGTAAAGCTGCAAACCTGACATTGTATGGTGGGCTCGGCCTCCGGCAGCTCATCCGGTTCTCCGACCTCCTGCACGGCCCCTGTAACGGCGTCCTTCAGAAAGCGTCTCGAAAAGCTGGAAATCATACTGAATTTGACCCGGTTGGACCGGCAATTCGGACAAAAGTACGGTTTTTCCTGCATAATCTTCTCACCTCATTCTTAGGCTTTCCTGTAATCACGATGAATATCCACAAACATCCGGCTCATTCCATGTATTGCCAAAAGCAGTATCCAGCATGTAAAATGAAGTTATCTTATACGATCAACGGCGATAAGGAAGCACCTTTGCCTAGGACCAGATTATCCGGGGGGAAGGTGTTTTTTGTTATGTACGGAAAAGTAATCAGCGCTTGCTTGCACGGAGTAGACGGGAAACTGGTCGAGGTAGAGGTCGACCTCAGCAATGGTTTGCCTGTAATGAATATCGTCGGACTACCGGACAGCGCCATTAAAGAATCCATGGAAAGAGTGCGTGCCGCTGTTAAAAATTGCGGGTTTACGTTTCCCCTCCAACGGATCACGGTGAATCTCGCTCCGGCAGACGTTCGGAAGGAAGGAGCCTCCTTCGACCTGGCCATTGCGCTGGGGCTTTTGATCACGAGCGGACAGCTTCCGGAAGAGGATTGGAAGGATACTATGGTCTTGGGAGAGCTGGCGTTAGACGGATCCATCCGACCTGTGCCGGGTGTTCTCTCCATGCTCGCCACAGGGCTGGACTTCGGGGTCAAGCGAGTCCTCGTACCGGCTCCGAATGCCGAGGAAGCCGGATTTGTAGAGGGTATGGAGATCCGAGCCATTTCTCATCTTGCAGAGTTAAAGGGGGGGATTACAGGGAATTCGATTAATGTGGTTAATAATTCACCGCATTTATCTTCATCATTCGCGAATCCATTGTCCGACTCCGGTTCAGTTGAGGATTATGCCGATGTATGCGGTCAGCTTCATGTGAAGCGTGCACTCATGATTTGCGCTGCCGGCATGCACAACCTTCTCATATTGTGTATCATTGTCCAGCTTTGGCGAAGACAAAAAATAGTGTCGGTTGTTAGCCGACTGTATTATTACCGTCCAGTCTCGATTTTTGACAACTCATCGAAAACGCCAAGCTCAAACGTCAATACCGCTTCCCGTCGCGATGAATTGCGGTTGTCTTTCTTCGTTACAAACTCAACGATTTTATCCGTAACGACGAACCGCGTTATTAATTTCAAGATTTCTTCGCGGGAATAGTCGTCTTTAACGTGCAAAGCTTCGATTTGACGAATACGGTCTTCAAGCCGCGCAATCTCGTCGTAAATTCCTTCATTCGTCAGGGATAACGATTCAATTTCCATCACCAACGCATTTCTGCGCTCGTCGATTTCGGCTTTCAGCTCGTCAAACAAAGCTTCCTTAATTTGACCCTTTACAGCAAGACGCGTAAGGTTCGCTACTTCAACGTCGACTTCGGCAAGTTCGGCGTTTTTGGCTTCCAGAAGTTCGAGAGTTGGCGTATCAATGCGCTTCAATAACTCTTCGATTTGGTTACGAAGCTTCATTATATGTTTGTCCTTTTGGCGAGCAAATACCGCTATCAGTCCGTTAGTCCGTAGGTCGTCGAGATATTCGATAATGTCTGACTCGTTAATATTCTTTGCGTCACATGCCTTCGTTCCTTTATGCTTCTTTAAGGTGCAATTATAAAAGGCACGTCCCTTGTCAATATTCCGCGTATACGCTGCCCCACATTTACCACAAAAGATTTTTCCAGCGAAGTCAGACGTTCCCTTGTAGATTCCTTTTTGATTAATATGGTTGACCTTAGATGCCCGCGCATTATTTACCCTATCGAATAACTCTTTTGTAATTATGGCGGGAACACGACCTTCATGTACGAGCCAATCGCTACTATCTTTAACTACTGGCGTCTTCTTGCTAAATACAGACCCCGTATCATATTTATTGCGAACTAAAACGCCAATGTACTTTTCTTGTGATAACATACGCTTAATTGCAGACGGAACAAACGACTTCCCTTGGCGTGACTTAATGCCATTTTCGTCCAAGTAATTAAGGATACGGCGTATACCTAAGCCTTCGGCGTACATTTCAAAAATCTTGCGAACAACCTTAGCTTCTTCTTCAATTACTGTTAATTCGTTTGATTCACGATGGTATTTATAGCCATAAATTCTATCGTTCGTAAATATCACGCCTTTCCTTGCGCCTTCCTTATGTCCAAAGCTAACCTTCGCCGACTTATCGATTGATTCCTGCTGTGAAAAGTTCAAAAACATATTAAGCATAAATTCCTTTGATATATCGTCAAAAATAAGGTTAATGTCCAAGAAGTGCACGTACACGCCCTTCTTTAATAACTCCCGCAAAATATCTATTACCAAAACGTTACGGGCAAAACGGCTTGTATTCTTTACGAAGATTCGGTTAAACAATGGCTTACGCGGGCTGGCGGTGAAAACCGATTTCTTACTGTTAAGTACCGTTTCGTCAAGTCCTGCGTCATATAGCATACGCTTAAATTCTTCGCGGCGGTTCAAACTCGTACCGGAAATACCTTGGTCTGCGTAAATCTTGTATAAAGTAAATTCCTTGCTTTTAGAAATTTCACGTTCAAAGAACGCCTTTTGATTCGTAAAGCTAGTTTGCTGTTCTTCGCTACCGGTACTGACCCGGCAATAAGCAACAGCTTTAATTTTTCCCTTTCGAGGCGCCCCGGCGCTCTTTACTTCATCAGATACATTGTCGATTGAATACATTACCGAAGACATACGGTTTTCTCCTTCCCTGTTAAATGAACATAAGCGTGATAATGTTACCACAATATTATGATAACATTGTCACGCCTAATTTGTCATTATTTACAAGGGTGTTCTACCGAAGAATTAATCCGATGCTACATTGTTTTCGATAATCTCACTTGTTCCATCAGTGTAACGAATTAATATATATCGGCAATCGACCGTTTTAATTTCGTACTGCAATTTGATTTCCTTCGGCGACTTTATTGTGGTATTCATTTTCTATTCCCCCGACGTTGAATTTTCGTGGTCTTATGTCGTGGGGGATTTCGTCAATGTGACACCCTAAAACAGAAAAGACGCTATTCACCTTTGATTGGCTTCGTTTATAATCTAAATATTCAGACGGTCCAGTAAGACGGCTTTATCTGATGGACGCTAGAATTCCAAATCAATCATGAGACGAGGATTGTTTCAATGGCGAAGCCACTTCAGAAGGAAGAAATATATGAACGTTGGGAGAAAGAACTCGAAGCAACAAAAGATTTGCCCTTTGCACACGTTGATAAATACAGGAATCTAATTCTACTCCTACAAACAAATGAAATCCTATTAGCTGATATAAGAGGTCGAAAGACGAAAAAGTTCAATCAATTACAAATGATAAGCCGATTTATAACGGCACATTCCTATCAACTTGGTGCGGGAGCATACCATCTAACGAAAGCGGGATTCGGTAGCCCTGCCCTAGTGTTAGGACGTTCAATTCTTGAATCACTTATTGACTTGTCTTACTTATGGTTATGTAAAGAAATTAACGGTGACGACGTAGAAAGGAACGCTTGGGTCGATTACTACAAAGTAACAAGACATTCTGTTTTAACTCATTCGGAGGTTTACAAGAAAAGAAGACAGTCGGCGGACTTACCTTATGAGGAACTTTTTAAAGAAAAAACGGTTGAAAAATTAAACAAAGATTTCTCTGACTTCAAAAGCGATTATCCTCATGCTGGAAGTAAGGTTAATTGGGCGAGAATTAGTTCATTATTAAAACGAGCCCAAGCGTTGGACGATACTGGAAAACTTCAAAAAGGATTTCCTGAGAAAAACATAACTGGATTCCCGAATTTTTCCTTTGAGGAAGAGTTTATTGGAATTTATAAGCATACCAGCGAATATGTTCATGGACAAAGTGGTTCTATGGAATCACTATGGGATACCGAGGGAAATTCAGGCTCAATCATTATTGGCGCAAGTGATGTAAACGTCGAAGTCGCAATCGGTTTAGTAGCAAATTACCTTCTTGTGTTCTCATATATCTTCGCACATATAAACAGACTTGATTTAACTTTCATTACGGATGAACTAAATCGCCATGGCTTTATCGTCCCGGCTCAAGAATAAAAAAAAATGGCGACCCCGGCGAAAGGGTCGCTTTTACTTCGCTTTTCTAATTGGAACAACGTTGCTTTCTTCGCCGATTTCGTTAAGCATACGCTCAAGCTCGGCGATTTCCTTTTGGATTTCTTCGTTCGAGCGATTATCAGGGCGTTCATCCCGCACCGTCTGGACGACTTCCGATTTATTGACGTTGATTCCCTGCATAGCAAGGTACATTTCGATGGCCTTTACATTTCCACGTTTCGCTGATTTCGCCAATGCCCCCAGGACGTCGGGCAATTCATCCGACATAAGCTCTAGCGTCCGTTCCCTAACGGCGTATCGAACTTCTTTCTTGTCGCGGATTCGGCGAAAGTGACGTTCCGAAAGGCCAAGGTCAGTGGCAAGTTCACGGTAAGTCCGACGACCTTTATTAGCCAGTAATTCAACCGCCCTTATTTCGATTTCGTTCAAGCCGTCCATATATTCACGCTTGTCTACATCGTGTCTGTCGCTCATTGGATTCACCTCCTCGTTGAGTTGTTTCTTGATGACGCATGTTTACTTTCACGATTGCGTATTTTGGACGAATAGCTCATGTCAAACGCTTCAATTTCTCGGTTTACCATTTCTAGCTTCGCTCGCAAAAGTCGACCTTCAAGTTCGAAGATTTTGCGTTCTTCGGGCGTCATACCGCTACGAAGACCCGATTTCGTGTTAGCTTTGACTTCGGCGTAAAGCTTGCGTTCAAGGATTTCGTCAGCACGTTGTTTCTGTCGAGCGTCAAGCTTAGAAACGTCGAAGCCATACAGTTCATTAAGAAAAGATAGGGTGTCATTAATTATAACGTCATTCATCATAACTCAACCCCTAAAGAACGCCGGGGGAGAACCCGACGCCTATTATTCCTTTGCCCAATCCGGTAAGTTACCTTTAATCGCTTGTTGAACGAGATACGCTGGAACCGCGACTGTTACGCTTGCTAATTGTCCTTCATCAACGTTACTCCAAGCGAAATCTTGCGTCAGGCTTGGCGTAATAAAAGAGCTGCGGCGGTAATTATTTGCATCCATACCGCTATCGCGAATCGCCTTAAACATTTCCAATAGGGCTGGTTGAGCTTGGTCTTCAATCTCTTTTAGCTTTGCAATTTCCCGAAGAAGTTCGGCTCTTTTCCCGTGGATAACACTCATTTGAGCGTCAAAGACCGCCTTATGTTCCGCACGTTCAGCGTCAGCTTCAGCCACGAAATCATCAAGTAATGCCGCTAGCTTACTTTCCTTATACTTATCAGCGACGAAAAGGCGTTGTTCCATATCCACGATTGATTTTTTAAGCGCTTGAATCTCACCATCAATCGTTGCCGTCGATTCAAGTTCAGAAAGTAACGCTTCCCGTTCCGTTTGTTTGGCGATAAGCTGTTCCCTAGCGCTTATAAGTTCCTGTTCAAGCTGTGACTTCTTTGCGTCGCAAGTCAGCGCTTCCGTGATAAATGCATCTCTATTTGTACGAATAGCCATGTTCTATTGCCCCCTTGATATCTGTTTTTCGAATTGAAAAGTCATAAATACTTAAATACGCCGTTTAAGCGCCTTACAATTCGTTTGGTTTTAATCTCGTTTCGTTACTTGTGTCATTTTGCTTACCCTGCTCCATAAAGCCCTTCATGAGTATTGCAAGCGGATTCCCTTGCTGGATTAATAGCTCAAGCCTTGCTTCGGCTTCTTTCGTCTGGGATTCTAATGTCTCCGCAATTTCCTTTGTATCTTCGGCACCGTCTTTCTTATACCCCTCGATTAAGTCTTGCAATACTGATTTATTTACCATATTCATTTACCTCCTGCTCTTGTCGAGATAACCCCGACGTTTCGGTTCCTTTCCTGCTTTGCCCGGGTCAGCTCCAACAAAAGCGAATATCTCCATTTCGCGTTTCCTTTCTAGTCAATTCAATTCCGGACTTTCTTCAGCTTTAGCCGCTCGTTCCCCCGTAGTAGTTTCCCATTGAAGAAGGGCGCGGTCGAAATCTTCGGTGGTATTCCAAACATTAGAGGTCTTCCAGCGCTTTTCACCATCACGTACCACTCGTTTGTTGCGTATCATCTGGGCGACAATTTCACGAACCATAGTCCAAATTTCGTCTGTTGCAATGTCTTCGTGACTATTGATAAATCGGTCGGTTACGTCCCGGTATTTCATTTCTCGCGATATAGTCAATCATAACGCCCCCTAAATGGAAAAAGGACGCCCGAAGACGCCCCGTTATTGAATATATTTTTTCAAAGTAATTGGGATATTCCCCTCTTTCGCGTCTTGCACCATCCATTGAGGAACTGTCAACAATTTTAACGCCGTTATATCCTTACCGAAATATGCATAATTGTCGTTTGAATGAAATCGCCCACCAACAATAGAACCTGTGTCCGTTCCAATTACGTTTTCCCCGTTTTCTTCGGCAATGGTAAGATATTCGGAGTAAAGTGCAATAGCCTTATGGTTGATTTCATATAGTTTTTGAATTTCCATTAATAATGTCGCACGAAGTTTATGAATTACTTCGACTTGTTTTTCAATTTCCTTTTTAACTTCTTCTCGCTTCTCGTCAATATGACGCTTTACTGCCGGGACATGTGAAGCGAGGGCTTGACGTTTACCACGCTTTATAAGTTCCAAACGTTCCGCCAACTTTGCGATTAGTTTTGTCGCATCCTCGATTTGCTTTTCTTCTGCGCTGGTGTCTTCCAAGTTCATGGCCTTTTCTTCGATAATCGCACGAGTAGCCTTAATCGCATCGTTAATCGCCATAATCTCGCTTTCAAGGCGGTTAATTTCAGCGTCGAAACGGTTCTTAATTTCTTGGTAGGCTTCAACTTTGTTTGTTACCTTCGCTTTGATTTCGTCGATAAGCTTCACGATTAATACCCCCTTAATTTACCTTAACTTCAATTTTGCGCAAGTATAGCGCCAAATGAAATGTGATAACCCGTAACGCCTGAAATTGTTCTTCATTTACGCCGTAGATTTCGAACAGTTTGGCGCGTTGTTGCGCCGTTGGAATCGTTAGTCCATGTTCAATTCGATGAACGGTTGATTCAACGACATTTAGTGATATAGCGACCTTGGACATAGGAATTTTCAAATAGTTGCGAATGAAGCGAAACGTTTCATATTCAGACATCATCTATTTCACCCCTTTTCTCAAAAATAATCGTTGACTAAAGTCAAAAGAAAAAGCGCATTAAATAGCGCATTGGTATCTGTTGGCTACGCGCTCCCCCGGTCAAGGAACGCGTAGGCGATAAGCGGGACGATATTCAGTTTTTTCAGGGACAACGGTATAATCCGTTTCGCCCTTTACTGGAATAGTATTCCGTACCCCTTAATTACAAGGTCGTAAAAAAAATCTTTTTTGAACGTCTTGTAGAAAAGCCCCTTGGATTAACTATCCAATATCTACGCCCCATTGGGGTAGCTTGAAGTTTTCAATTTGGGGGTAACACTATGGCGTTTGCTGAATTGATATTTGACCAAGAAATAAAAGGATGGAAAGTAGCCGGAATCTATGATACACCGGTAAAGCTCAACAATTGGCGATATACCGTAATCGAACGCAAGGGAAAGGCGGTAAAGGAAGCATTAGCGCCTGATTCGTTCGAAAGCGTTGACGAACGACTACGCCGAAAGTATAGCGCCGCAAAGGTTGCGTTTATTTGGGCGGTTGAGCGAGCTTATGAAGACGGCGACCTATCCCTTATGTACGACCTGTTAAAGAATGAAATACGAAGCAAGGCCGAATATTATGAGCGCCGTTATTCTAGTAAGCGTATTAGTCGTCATGACTTCGAATCAGCGTTTATCGCGGAACTGGGGCGCCTAGGAAGCAGGGAACTAACTAATAGGGAATTTACGGTTTACGAAGCTTTGCAACGGGGCTATACAGCTCGTGCTATTGACGTAGTTAGGGCGGAAACTGGTCGCCGCGGGAACAAAATTGTTAGCGGTCAGAAGGCGTTTGAATCCGATTTGTTACCGTACAACGAAATTACAGAGAAGTCTTTACGTCAGGGGCGTAGCCTTGAAGACGAAGCGACCGACCGCGACCTTATTGACGCCATGCTGAACGAAAAGACGCTTACAGGCGACGAAAGGAAGCTATTCATGGCGTTGGTGAACGACCCTGACGCTTCCCTTCGAGAATTAGCGATGGTTTGCGGTTTTAGCGACCATAAGAAGACGAAGCGGACACTCGATGGCCTTCGTGGGAAGCTGGTGAAATACAATCCGTACACGTAATCAATCGCCGTAAAATTTTTTATAAATTTTTTTCTTCTGTGCCCCAAGAACGCCCCATAATGTCGAATTAACTTATGTATAACGCTTAGGGCGGTAATATATACGCTATACCCAAACGTAATTCCCCAACGTATAATCCCCGACCTTAACGATGTTCCCCCTTCGGTGAGAAATAAGGTACCCAAGGTAAAGTAAGATTTGAAATAGTGAGAAGCCGCGGCAATCTTTACGCCCCCTTAGGGGTCGCGGTTCGCCTTCGGCTCCCGGCAGCCTTTGGCGACCTCTTGTTATTCGTTATCGTATACCTCAACGTCCTCTAATTAACGATAAGACTTCCCGGCCTTCCTATTGTCAAAATTCCCGACGTTGCGATATTTACGAAGTAAATATTATATAAACATTGGTTCTTCTTAACTGATTCTTCTTTGTGTCCGTCACGTTTGACTTTAAGTGTCAACGACGTTTGACATTAGCATATTTGGCTGGGGCCTACAACAACAGTATTTTAATTTAATAAGGACATCTATACGACTAGTTTAGGCGCCAAGGAATATCCAAGACGCCTTAAAGGGGAACGAAGTGCCAGGGGAAGGTTTGTAGTATATTTTTGGTAAATTTTTTGCTATTTGTGACAGCATACATTGTTGTCCAACCTCGCTAAAGGGTGTAGCAATCTACGCACCCTTATTGTCTTCGTTACGGCTTTTCCGCGCGAACGGCGACGAACCAAACATATCCGATATAGCTTTATTTTGACGAAAGCCTCCATTTATCTCCAATCCCAATCTGAATAAAACAAAATCTACCTTCAAATACTAACTCTAAGCAAACTTGAGAAAAGGGGAACTTAAATGGAATCCGTGGATGTAAAACTGACTTCTGCTGAAATCGGGACTTTATGGAGTGAATATGTAAATGGAACCGCTATTGATGTTATAAATAGATATATGGTAACCATTATTGAGGATAAAAAAATTAACACATTATTTGTAGAAGCAATAACCACATACGACAAACAAAAACAGCAAATCACTAAGTTTCTTGAAGCAGAAGGTTTTCCTGTTCCCATTGGATTTAATGAGTCAGACTTAATAAATAAAGAATGCTCAAGGCTGTTTTCAGATAATTTCTGTTTACATTACCTACACGTCATGACCCTGCACGGTTTACTAGGACATATCACATCTCTTTCCGCTTCTGTGAGACAAGATTTACGGCAATTTTATGACAAATGCGATAGTGACGGAAAAAAAATGTATCACAAAACAGTTGAGTTATTATTAGAAAAAGGACTCTTTCAAAGAGACCCTTACTTTTATCCAGAGGAAAGCCCTGAATACGTATCGGAGCAAAAATTTCTAAAGGGCTTATTTGGAAATAAACGTCCCTTATCAGCTGTTGAAGTTATTAGCCTTTCATTTAATTTAAAAAAGAAAATCCTAGAGAAAACACTCTCCATTGCATTTAGCCAAGTAACCCAAAATGAAGAAGTGAGGGAATTTTTCAAGTCGACGCAAGAAAATTCAGATAACCAAATTCAAGCTTTGAGTAATATTTTAAGGGATGATAATTTACCTGTCCCTACGTCATGGGAAACCGAAATTACTACAGCAAAAGATTCACCATTCTCAGACAAATTAATGTTGTATCACTTTGGATTTTTAATGCAAGCTTCACAAGCTTATCATGGAGCAGGTCTTGCAACGGCGATGAGAACAGACCTTGTGGCTCAGTATGAAAAGATTATTTTAAAGAACCTTGCGGTCACAAAAGATTGGTTTGATTTAATGACGAAAAATGAGTGGTTAGAACAAGCGCCGCTAGCTCCAAACCGGAGATTGATTGCGAGTAGTGTATAAGGTGAATTTTAAAAATGGCGCCCTTCGGGCGCTTATTTTTTGTCTCTGCGTCACACCGAACGTTTCCGTCGCGACATAGTCCCCCGCAACGTCAACGACGCGGGCATGTGCGAACTTCATTTAGTCATGACAAATAACTCTTATGGATTGTCCTTTAATTTCATAAAAGTGTTTTGATTAGAAATAAAATCAGCAGTTAAGTAAATTGCGAATTGTATTGGGACTGAATAGTAATACTCCCAAGTTATCGGATTATATAATTTTGCCCAATCGAAAATTGGCTCTGCAACAAACGATGTTAATAACGCAAAAACTATTCCTTTCATTATAGGGCTTACGCTCGGCTTTGTTTGTAATAAAAACAAAACCGCTACTGGTTGTAAGGTTATATCCCAAGGAAAATAAGTAGGCAACAAGGGTACTACGTTAAATCTATAATGCCAAAAGCCCATTTGGTCACCCAATACGTCAAGTACTAACGATACTGTCATTACAAAAAATCCAGCGTAAAGAAGGCGGTTCGTGCTTGTTTTCTTTCTATACTTATACCAAAGTAACCAAGGAATTATACTCAATGCAATCCCTAAATACCACGTTGGACTGAATAAAACATACTCTTGCCAAATCTCAACTTTTCTATCTAGCAATTCTTCAATTTGATTATTATTTTGGTCAATCAGTCTAATATACTCTTCCTTCTCCAACCAAATTCCCCTCCCTCCCATTAACAAAATTAGGGTAACCATAATTTCCAATTTTAATTCCTGTTCCATTCGTAATCTTGTTCGGCCTTCTCAATTCCTTTGGATATAAATTCATCAATAGGAAAAGCTAAGTGAAAATGTTCGGGAGGTCTTAACCTTGGTACAAACGGAACATAATATTCGCTTAACTTCGGCCGAAATAGCTCATCTTTGGAGTAATTACATGGGCGACAGCATGGCTAATGTGTTCTAAGATATTTCCTTGCTAAAGTCGAAGACTTAGAAATTAAGGCGATATTGGAATATTCGTTACATCTAAGTAATCAACACTTACAAGTTATTTCCGACATCCTTGCTCATGAGGACATACCGATTCCACATGGATTTGACGATGAAGACGTTAATATCAACGCAAGACGGCTGTACTCAGATACATTTTTCCTTAATTACATGAAAGACACAGCGAAACAAGGCTTGGCGTTATACGCGGTAGCTTTAGCACTTAGCGCCCGGTCAGACGTTAGAGATTTTTTCTCGGAATGTCTTGCCTCTACAACAGAGCTATATAATAAAGTGGCTCATGTCATGCTGACAAAGGGCTTGTATATCCGTCCTCCGTATATACCGAACGCTGAATCGATTGAATACGTACACCATGAAGGCTTCTTAAACGGAATTTTTGGTGATAAACGACCACTTAACGCAATGGAAATTGCTCATTTATTCGCAAATATTCAAACAAATGCGCTAGGTAAAGCTCTCATATACGGATTTGCACAAACGGCAAATTCCGACGAAGTAAGGAAATATTTTCTTAGGGGAAAGGAAATCGCTCACAAGCAAATTGAAGTATTTTCTTCATATTTACGCGACGAAGACCTCCCTGCACCTATGACCTGGGATTCGGACGTACTGGATTCAACCGATGCACCTTTTTCAGATAAACTGATGTTGTTTCATATTTGCGGATTAAATGCGGCAGGAGTTTTGAACTACGGGACAGCTCTCTCCTTTTCGTTAAGAAGGGATTTAGCATCCGCATATGTCCGACTAACGGGGGAGATAGAAACTTTCGTTGATGATGGCGCGGAGCTTATGATTAAAAATGGTTGGATGGAAAAACCGCCCGGAACAGTAGACAGAAGAGTTTTGACAGCAAAAAAATGATTAAAGAACTCCCCCAGCGCTTTGTTATATTTTAGCCAATAAAATAAAAAGCTCCCCTTTATACGGGGGAGCTATAATTTATTCTGCTGATGGGATTTCTAAGAATCGTCGAAGGAATTCCTCACGAAGTAATTGCAAGAACTCTTCAGGAGCATCCACCTTAAACGCTTCTCTGTACGTCTCAATCAATTCTTCATCCTGAAGGCGCTTCATGTGGGTACGTCCTTTTCTTAAGGTGTAGTCGCGAATCAATGCTTCACTAAGCGACGATTTGTTCGTAAGTTGCGTCTTGCTTGCGTTCCATGCGTTCAAGTTGTGTTTTAACTCCGCCAAGCTGTTCCTTGATTTTGCTAAAGCTTCGGCCGATTGATTCAAAACGATTTTCGTAGAGTTGTTTGAGGATGGAAGAACTACTTAAACAGCTTGTGGAAGAAGTTCAGGGATTACGTCAAGTAATTAGAGAGGTGCGGGTCAACATAGTCAAGCGCTTTGACGATGTTGACCGTCGATTTCGAACGTTCGATGGGTGCTATGAGGGCGACCCTTTCTTACGATATGCTAGACTTTAATTATATACCGAAGCCTAGTAAGGGTAAACCACAATTTCATTTCACCTCTTGCGAATAAAATTCAAATGCCATCTCAAATAAATCATTCCCAAAGGGTAGACTGGTATTGAGTACCACCACTTCCACCCCTTGAAAATCAAATAGCCAGTTTCAGTTGCTACCCACTCGTACAAAGACGAAACAAATGTAACAACAATTAAAAATATAATAAAGTGAAGTGTTTTTTTCGGGATAAAATTCAGAAAAATTACCCCAATAGAAGGCGGTAAAGTTACTTGTAAAATGATGTCAGCAACCGTTATATCCGATTCAACGAAATCATACAAGTCCAGCGTTGCACCAAATAACAAGTCTGTAATAAGTGTAAGACATGCCATCCAGCCCCAAGTAATATAAATCTCCTGCTTGCTTAACCGCTTCGGCATAAACCAAATAATAAAAAGCGTTATCACTAATGTAATAAATCCAGTCCAATATCCCACCAAGGATTCACCTACCCAAAAAGAGCCATAACATTAATATGCCATTATTAAGGTAAATTAATACCCGTTACTCAAACTCAACTGCTTCCGCAGCCTTCGTCAGCTCCTTCATGGAAGGCGTCACGTATATACGGGTCGTCTCAATCGTAGCATGACCAAGCAGCTGTGCGACGACTTCAAGACGACCGCCCGTTTCGTCCGCGATATTCTTCCCGTAAGTATGGCGCAGGGAATGAACCGTAAAGTCGACGCCCGAAATTTCAGACAGCTTCTTGACGACGTGCTGTACGGCTCTCGGCGTTGTTTGGTCGCCGCGCTCGGTTACGAAGACATAGGACGATTGGGATTCCCGCATATCAAGGTACGTCTTTACCGCGGCCTGGGTCGACTTCCCGAACGGAACCTTGCGGTACTTAGCGCCCTTACCGTCCCGTACCGTCAGAAGCGAAGCGTTATAATCCAAGTCGTCAAGCTGCAAGTCGCAAAGCTCCGAAACGCGAAGCCCGCAGTTTACCAAGACCATGATGAGCGCCTTGTCCCGCGTCTTCTTCAATAGACCCGCGTGTGGCTGTGTTTCACAAGCGTAAAGGACGCGCCCGACTTCGTTCCGGTCGAGCCACTTGACGGTGTTTTGACGCTGAACCGGCTTCGTCTTCAAGTCAGCGGCAGGATTCGTTTCAATGACGCCTTCCTTCGCCAAGTATTCGAAGAATTTCCGGACGGCTATAATACGTCGGTTAGCGGTCGCTGGCGCTGCCCCCGAAGTTTTCAAAAATTGTGCGTATTTTTCAAGAGTATTTTTGGCGACCGCGGACACCCCGGCCCCCGGTATACCCCCCTTCGACGAAATGTCGTCCAGCCACGCCCCGAACAGCTTCAAGTCATGCGCGTAACCTTTGACGGTTGTTGCGCTCTTACCATCGGTCTTTAAAGCGTCAATGTACTTTTCGATTGCTTCGTTAATGCCCATATCAAACACCCCTTCGTTATTATACGACGAGTTAACATTAGTATTATACGACGAATTGCTTTTATTATACGACGAACTAGCATTATCGTCAATAAAACTCGTCGTTCAATACATATTGTGCGTCGTATTTTTGACGAAGGGGAAGCGGGGAAACAGCGATTATTCCCCGCCAAGCAAGCGTTCCAGCTCGGAGATTTCTTTCGCAATCGAATCGTTATCCCTTGTGTCTTCAATCACGAAAAGACGCCGACAATATGCCGACGCCTTTCCGTAGGAGGTGTTCTATATGCTTGCGTAGGAAACAGCGTAGCGGTCAAACGCCGTTCCCGTTAATATATGTCGTTAAGGCTTACGTGATTGTGACGCTAGTTTAAGAATCGCGTAATGTCCGCTTTACAGTTAGTTTCATCTGATGAAATATAGAGTATGGGAGTGAAATAACGCGAATGTTAAAGCATGGCGAGGATTAGCGTGAGTACTGCGATTTTGGATAAGTGGGACATAAAACGTGCCTATCGCGGTTATTTCAGCGTTACAGGCTCGTCAATCCGACGTCGGGTATACTTACTCCCCTTATATCTTACGCCTCTTATAAAGTCAAATACAACGCCTATGGAACGTTGTGTATCAGACCTTCATCATCTTCCTTACCTCGTTGAGGAATTAGTGCTTATTACAGCCCCAACTCGTTCGCTTCCATTTCGTTCTTTATTCTATCCTCTTTCATTTGCTCAATAGTGCGATAATCCCCCGGTAAGTAATAATTAATCGGCAAAACATTGAACTTTGGATATACAATGTCAAATTCGTTGTAGTCGTAGCGGGAAAACCAGCTTATGTCCGTCAATCTGTCGTCAGGCGGCGGTGAATCTATTGTCATAACGTAAACAAACGGAGGAAACGCAATCTCACTCATTACAATCGGTTTATATCCAACTTCCGTGAACCGACCAATTACCGTTATTCCGCTTGAACGCGCCCAATTACCATTCATAAAAGAACAATATATTCGAATTGAAGGTGGTAAATACTTTGTTTCTGGATTTAGTACAAATTTTTCAAGGTCAAAATGCTTTTGTCGAAACTCTGGGTGGACAACCGAAAAGAACATGGTAACGATTTGCTTGATTACTCGGAGTGGGAAAATTTTTATTGGGTAGTGCAAACTTAAACTGCCACCTGAAACTGCAAGTAACCTCATCCCCTCAAACGCCCAATCAGCAAAATCATCAGCGTACCAAGTCCCTGTCAAGTTGTTGCATTTCTCGCAAAGAGTATAGCCGCCAGCACCTTTTTGTTCTAACTTGTACCCATGAGTAGGTATTTCTTCTGGCCCCTTGTCGAAAATCTGCTCAAAACCAAATCTTTTTAACTTGGTATCGTTAAAGGCACTCTTTGGAGGAACGTGTTCAAAAGACAATTTGCCATATGAGCCGCATATGTGGCATTTACCATGTATTGCTTTCCTCGCTATGTCAATTCCTCCTATCGCCAACAAATCAAGTCCGTTACTCGCATATAAGCGGGAATGTAATTTTATTACAAAAAAGCGTCGGGATTAGCCGACACTTCTCTATTGAATCTTGCTTTTAATTTTACCACAATTTATCATTTTGTGGATTCGCAACATACATAAATATTCCCAATGCCGCGCCATATAAGACTTTTCTCTAGCTTGAGAATGTATCATAATATACTATTGATCGGTCCTCCCGGTACGGGCAAAACCATGCTGGCCAAACGACTTCCAACCATTCTCCCGCGGATGAATGATCATGAAGCCTTAGACGTCACGAAGATTTATAGCGCCTCCGGCAAATTTGCCGACCGCAGCCGGCTGATTCGGGAGCGTCCGTTTCGAATGCCTCATCACAGCATCTCAGCAGGCGGACTGATCGGCGGCGGCTCCATCCCCAAACCGGGTGAGGTCAGCCTCGCCCATCGCGGCGTCTTGTTTTTGGATGAGCTGCCGGAGTTTTCCCGCGTTGTGCTGGAGGTTCTCCGTCAGCCAATGGAGGATCGGCGTGTCACGATCGGAAGAGCGCGCGCCGTCTATACGTTTCCCGCTCACTTTTTGCTGGCGGCGTCGATGAATCCCTGCCCTTGCGGCTATTGGGGCGCTGAGACTGAGATTCATTCATGCACCTGCAGTCCGCTAAAGGTTGCGGGATATCGATCCAAAATCTCCGGTCCTCTGATGGATCGTATTGATCTGCACGTCGAAGTGCCGAGAATCGATTATTCTCAATTAAATCACGGAGAGCAGTTAAGTTCGGCGCAGATGCGGGAGCGGGTGGAAACGGCCCATCTGCTTCAGGAGGATCGATACCGAAACCGGGGGATCCTGTTTAACAGCGAGCTCAGCGGGAAGAGGCTGCGCGAAACGATTCAGCTGGACGTCGCTTCCTCTGCTTTGCTGGAACGAACGTTTGAACTACTGGGGCTTAGCGTACGAGCGTATGACCGGATATTGAAGGTGGCCCGGACGATCGCCGATTTGGAATGCAGTGAGAAGGTGGAGGAGGTTCATGTAGCTGAAGCGCTGCAGTACCGTACATTGGATAAAAAGTAAAACCGTTCAAGGATGAAATCATTAGAACTTATGCAAAAAAAGAAGAGGAAGCTCCTCTTCTTCAGAAGGCACATAAAATGTGATCCAGTTCTTTCAGGTTTCCGTAAGGATCCGTAATGACGGAGATCACATCAAAGCGTGTTTGTTCATTATAAAGACGGTGCTGGTGAAGATAGACCTGGGCTGTCTCCAGCACCTGCCGCTGTTTTTTGGCATCGATGGATTCCTGCGGCGTACCGAAGCGTAATGTCCGGCTGCGTGTACGTACTTCGATAAAGACGATAACACCGTCCACTTTGGCGACAATGTCAATTTCTCCCGAGCGAACCCTCCAGTTGCGTGCAAGAATGATAAAGTGCTTAGAGATTAAGTAAGCTTCGGCATGCTGCTCTCCTACAGCTCCCAATTGCTTGCGATTTAACGCCGTTTTTTGCTCTGTCATCGGTTTGGTTTCATCCCTTTGGCCCTCTGATCGGAACGATAGATGAAGCTTAATACCTCCGCCACCAAATGATACAGCTCGGGTGGAATCTCTTGATCCAGATCCAGCTTCGATAATACCTCGACTAAGGAAGCATCCTCTTGAACGGGAACGCCCCCTTCTTTTGCTTTTTGCAAAATGGCATCCGCCATATGCCCCTTTCCCTTAGCCACAACAGTGGGAGCCTTAGAGATATCCGGTGAATATTTCAAGGCTACTGCCTTTTTCATCGGGCTTGGCTGAGGGGTTTGGTTGTTCTTGCTCATAGGCGGATGTCCACCCCTTTATACGGCTTTTGGCCGTATACCGCTTGCAGCTGAGCCGCTGCCGAACCAGGCTTAATCGCTGCGGTACTGTTCTCATTCAGCTCCGACAGCCGTTCAGGATATGGGGTGCATTTCATAGATATGAACTGATAACCGATCGCGGAAAGACCGTTTGCAATCTCTTCCCGGTTGGCTTCCAGCAAATCCGCGAGAAATGGTTGGTCATTATGGACCTGCAGGCTTACGATTTTGTTCACTACCTGCACATCCACCATGGTGTCACCGAGTGATTTCATTTTCAAGTCGAATACCAGCCGGCAATTATCAGCATCCAAGCCGCCTCGACTGCCCTTACGGGATTGAATATGGATCGCTGCCGTTTGTTCACCATTCCCATTAATAAGGGGCACGAACATCGTCACATGTGAAAACATGGAAGAACGGTCGGTATTCAACAGCAGCTGCTGACCGGTTATTTGCTGCAGGGCCTGTTGCGCCGCTTCTTTCAAAGCCGGGGTTACATCGCTTGACTGCCCTAGTTGAAGCAGAAGTCCCTTCAGCGTATCGGCCGCCTTCGACTCTGTGGCTGAAGCGTTGCCTTGCATATGGAGCAGCTTGAGGGATTGATGCTCATGGTCAACACCGAGCGCTTTCATCATCCGGCCTAGCCACTGTCCAGGCTCGGCTGCTTCGGGCTGCTGCTGTTGCGTTGTGGTCAGTGGCTGCTCACCTGCTCCTGCTCCTGCGCTGCCGCTCGCTCCCGCTGCCGTCGCCGCTAACGCTCCTGCTCCCGCCGCCGTCGCCGCTACGCCCGCTTGCGCTCCCGCACCCGCGCCGCCGCTCGCTCCGCCGCCGTCGCCGCTACGCCCGCTTGCGCTCCCGCACCCGCGCCGCCGCTCGCTCCCGCCGCCGTCGCCGCCGCGCCCGCCTGCGCTCCTACGCCTGCGCCGCCGCTCGCTCCCGCCGCCGTCGCCGCTACGCCCGCTTGCGCTCCCGCACCCGCGCGCCGCTCGCTCCCGCCGCCGTCGCCGCGCGCCCGCCTGCGCTCCTGCTCCCGCGTCGCCGCTCGCTCCCGCCGTCGCCGCGCGCCCGACTGCGCTCCTGCTCCCGCGCCGCCGCTCGCTCCCGGCCGCCGTCGCCGCGCGCCCGCCTGCGCTCCCGCGCCCGCGCCGCGCGCTCGCTCCCGCCGCTCCGCTCGCCTGCGCTCCCGCGCCTGCGCGCCGCTCACTCCCGCCGCCGTCGCCGCCGCACCCGCCTGCGCTCCCGCGCCTGCGCGCCGCTCGCTCCCGCCGCCGTCGCCACTACGCTCGCCTGCGCTCCTGCTCCCGCGCGCCGCTCGCTCCCGCCGCCGTCGCCGCTACGCTCGCCTGCGCTCCTGCTCCCGCGCTGCCGCTCGCTCCCGCCGCTCCGCTCGCCTGCGCTCCCGCGCCTGCGCTGCCGCTCGCTCCCGCCGCCGTCGCCGCTACGCTCGCCTGCGCTCCTGCTCCCGCGCTGCCGCTCGCTCCCGCCGCCATCGCCGCTACGCCCGACTGCGCTCCCGCGCCCGCGTTCGTTCCTAGAGGCGTTTCTACCTCCGCTTGAGCTAATAACTGCGCTGAAGCAGCCCGGACTTGTTGTACGAGCGCTTTTACACCTTCTAGCAGCGCTCTGCTATCCGGAGTCATTGGCTTCCCGCCGCCAAGCTCCCGCTCAATCGCATCCTCCAGCCGGGTCAAGGTCTCGTGTATGGGTTGGCCTTGGATTGCCTGCTTGACCGACAACACCGCTTCCGGCGTTAAGGGCACCCCCTTCTGTATGGCTACTATGCCGGCAGGAAGCCAATCCTCCAAAGGAATCGATGCAGGCATTTGCCCGGCAAGCTGTACGAACGCTTGCACATTTTCCTTCGTCAGCGCTATTCCCGCCTGATGCAGCGCCTGGACGAGCTGCCGATTCGCAGGCGTATCGCTGATGGCCAGTGATTTAATGACATCCGGGAGAGATGAATCCGCAATCTGTACCCCTCCTGAAGATTCCAAGGGCTTCAAGTTCACTTGACCATTCGCAGATTCCGGCTGCACCTGAAGCATGGTGGATTGCCCCTGCTTCAAAGGCGTTTCCAGCTTCGCTCTTACTTGTACCCCCCCAATGTTCATCAGAGCCTCCTGCTCCGGTAAAACCTGAAGGACGACGCCGCGGACTACCTGTCCGGTTTTCAACTCCAACGACTTAGGCTCCGATGCTTGCACATCACCCATCATCCCGCGAAACAATCCGCCAATATTCATTGTTCCCCTCCCTATCCGAAAGAGAAAGCCGGCCTCTACCGACCGGCTTCTCACAAATCTCTTTATACTTTATATCGGCAGCTCTCGTCCAAACTTTCATATCTATCCTAAGATCATCCTAAAACAATTCCTGCTGCTCATATTCCGTTTCCGCAAGCAGCTTGCGAAGAAACATTTTTCGGTGAAGCGGCGTGGGGCCGAATTCCAAAATTCGCTCGCGATGCATTTTCGTTGCATACCCCTTATGTACTGCAATTCCGTATTCAGGATATTGTTTATCCCAATCCAGGCACATCCGGTCTCTCGTTACCTTAGCAACTATCGAAGCCGCTGCTATCGATTGACTTAAGGCGTCGCCATGAATGACCGCCAGCTGGCGAATCGGCAAATCCACCTTCTCTGCATCCACAAGCAAATAATCCGGGGACTGCGTCAGCTGTTCCACAGCTATTTTCATCGCAAGACGCGCCGCCTGCTTTATGTTGACACGCTCAATCGTTTGTACATCCATGATCCCTATACCAACAGCTACAGCCTCTCGCAGGACCACCTCATACAATTCGTCCCGTTTTTTTTCAGAAAGCTTCTTCGAATCGTTCACTTCATCTAGGATAAGACCCTCCGGCAAAATTACCGCAGCAGCCACTACATCGCCAAACAAACATCCCCGACCGACCTCGTCCACACCGGCCACCCATTTTCGCCCCTGCGCCCATAGGTCTCTTTCATATTCCAACAAGTCGTCCACCCGCTTTTCTGTCTTTCCATAGCCCTTCTCTTAAAAAATCATTATACCTCAGCTCTCCCGGCTTGCCCATAAAAAAATTACAGATCTGCTGGAAAGTCCTCCGTCAGCAGAGCGATACATTCCTGCCCTTCTAGATAAACTATGTATCCTATACTTAGCGGAAAAATCATCCTCCATCAGCAACGGCTCCCCGGGGATGCCTCGATTGCCTGTACTCCTCGTACTTCATGCAATTCGACACCCGGTATACTCCCCAATTTATGAGTGAGGAAGACTTCCTAACTTGTTATTAACTCCTCGATTAGCACCAACGCCAAAACCGATCTCCGAAAAGAATGTATTCCATGCTCACCGCCGGTGTCGGAGCTCCTAGCGCGTGACATAATGGAGCTTTCCTTCCCTCACCACCATTGTTGGCTAATTCAAACTAATCCGGTAAAAATGTTGAAACCTCAAAAAGGAATCATTCCGGCTGCCAACATATCGAGAAATAAACCATAGCCAATTGGCCTGGTTGAAGACTCTCTCCATAACTGTGGGCTTTGTTCCGGTAACGACTTTAGAGGAATTTTCCTCAAAATTATTTCAGAATTTGGTAGAAGCTCTAGCCAGGATGCTCTGCACATTATATAATGTAGATATAATAATGAAACTTTGTTTCGCTAGGTGAAATTAATTAAAAGGGTGATAAACATGTCGTTTTCGTTCGAAGGAATTGATCACATTCAGTTAGCTGCACCAGCCGGTGCTGAAGAAGCCGCGCGCGCTTTTTTTACCGGAATTCTCGGCTGGAAAGAGTTACCGAAGCCTGATAAACTACGCATTCGCGGAGGTGTCTGGTTTCAATGCGGAGTTCATCAAGTACACCTTAGCATTCAGAAGGACTTCGCACCTGCCGCCAAGGCCCACCCTGCTTTTCTCGTCCGGGACCTCAAAGCCCTTCGTTCGCATTTACTTTCCAATGACGTGCACGTGATCGATGATGAAATGCGTGAGGAAGAAGGCATCCTTCGTTTCTATGTGCAGGATCCGTTCGGCAATCGATTGGAGTTTATGGAATACTGCTAAGGCTCTTTATTTGCAGCCCCATAGAAATTTCCCTGCGTACACCCCCATGGTGTAAATAGTGGCAATCAAAATCACGTGTACAGCAATCCAGCCCCATTGCTTATAACGAAACCAAGCCGTATGTAACGGGCAGCGATCGGTCGAGGGGACAATTTTACCGCCAAGCCATTCAAAAATTAGATAGTAAAGTCACCATAGGGTATAGGAGTCCCATAGATCCCAACCGAACGTAAAGGTGAAAATATTCGTATATTGAATGAGCAGCATTTCAGAAACGATCGCCAGGTGAACAAGCACCCAATAAAATGGAATTTTCCAAGACCAGATCTTCGGACTATAGCGTACTCCGGCAACCACCGTAAATGGGATAAAAGTAAACATGACGAAAGCGGGTACAATCAGATGCCCATGCAGAGGGCGATCCGGGAAGGAATAAAAGCGAAGTACAATAAACAGGTAACATAAGCCTGTGCCTACGGCCCCGCTAATAAAGAATAACAGCCCGTAGCGGTGCCAGTTATTTCTTACTATCCAGTATCCGCCTAGAATCCCAATTAACGTTGGGATTATTATTAAAACGTACTCATATAGTGGGTATTTCATAAGCAGATCTTTCCTGATCATTAACTTTACCCTCATTCTTCCCTAGGCCGAAGCCGTTCTATCCAGCTTTCCTCCCTTGATCTTCGAAACAAAAAAGACCGCACGCCTTACCGGTATTACGTCACCGATAGGGAGTGAGGCCTTATTTCGTTTAACCATCTATTCGTTTACCCTTGGGGAACTGCCTCTTCTGCTTCCGCAGCAAGCATCGCAGGATCCTCGAGACTGACGCGTCCCAGCTTGCCAGCTCTCAGCTCCCTAAGAATCGTCAGAGACGCCTTCTCCAGATCGACTCTTCCGCCGCTCATAAGCGCGCCGCGCTTGCGGCCGATGTCCTCGATCAGTTGAACTACCTTCTCATTATCCTCGGTATCCTGCGGAACCTCCGCGATACCGAATCTTTCCTTCAGCGAATCGCCATACTTCTTGGCAATATAACGCATGGCGAATAAGGCGATTTCCTCCGGGTGCAAGATCTCTTCCTTAATGGCCCCTGTTGCCGCAAGTCGCATGCCGACCCGTTGATCCTCAAACTTCGGCCATAGAATCCCCGGCGTGTCCAGCAGCTCCATCTCTGTACCAACCTTGATCCACTGCTGCCCCTTCGTTACACCGGGACGATCTCCCGTAGCGGCGATTTTGCGTCCGGCCATTTTATTAATGAGAGTCGACTTGCCTACATTCGGAATGCCTACAATCAGTGCCCGAATGGCTCTTGGCTTGATGCCTTTGCGCAGCTGCGCTTCAATCTTGTCGGATAATAGCTCCCGGCTGCGGTTCAAAATCTCCTTGCTCGGGTTCCCCTGTGCAGCGTCGATCGGAAGCGCTTTTAACCCCTGCTCCGCAAAATAAGCAACCCACTGCCGTGTAATCTCCGGATCGGCCAGATCACTTTTGTTCAGAAGCACGAGCCGCGGTTTGTTCATTAAGATTTCGTCAATCATCGGGTTCCGGCTGGAAAGCGGGATTCTCGCATCCAGCAGCTCTATCGCCAGATCGATCAGCTTCAGCTTATCCTGAATTTGCCGCCGGGCCCGTGTCATGTGACCTGGAAACCATTGAATTGTCATAAGGTCACCTCGCTTGTTCTACATTTAATGGATCCACTTCAAATCCTTCATCGGCCAAAAAATAATATCCGCCCGGCCAACAATGCGGTCATATTCGATAAATCCGATATCCCGGCTGTCTGCGCTGTTGGAGCGATTGTCCCCCATGACGAACACGCTGCCCTCCGTTACCGTCTTCTCGGCAAAATTTCTCGTGTTATAGGGTATCCCTTTTTTCGCAGCATCATCCAATGCCTGCTTCAGCCACGGTTCATCCAGCTGCTGATTGTTTACAAACACCTTATCGCCTTCCACCCGAACCTTCTCGCCCGGCAGCGCAATGACACGCTTAATATAATCCTTGTCCTCTGTCGCATGAAAGACGATGACCTCGCCGCGCTGCGGCGCCCTGAAATCATATAAAATCTTGTTGACGATGAGCCGTTCGCTGGTATGAAAATTCGGTTCCATGGACGGACCTTCAACGATGAATGGAGAGAAGATGAAGGTACGGATGATGAACACCAATCCTCCGGCGATCAACAGCGCTTTGATCCATTCCCATGCTTCGCTTTTTACCGAGCTTGGTTTGCTTTCGTTTTCGACGGTTTGCTCTTGCTCCATATGTACGTGACTGTCCTTTCTACCATGGAATAGGGGTATATAGAAAGCGAAAAGGAGCTTGAAAATCAAGCCCCTGTCGTTTCTTATCGAATCTCTTGAATTCTAGCTGCTTTACCGCGCAGACCGCGAAGATAGTAGAGCTTCGCGCGACGGACTTTACCACGGCGAGCCACTTCAATCTTATCGATCTTCGGGGAATTGATTGGGAACGTTCTTTCTACGCCAACACCGTAAGAAATTTTTCTTACTGTGAACGTTTCGCTGATACCGCCGCCGCGGCGCTTAATTACAACACCTTCGAACAGCTGGATACGCTCGCGAGAACCCTCGATAACCTTAACATGCACCTTCAGCGTGTCGCCTGGGCGAAAGCTAGGAATATCCTGACGCAATTGTTCCTTCGTAATCTCCTGGATCAAATTCATGTATGACTCCCTCCTTCCACACAGGTGTTCATGCCGCTCCTAAGTTGTATCAATCTATCGATGCTACGCGCAGAGGACCACCGTATTAAGCAAAAATGCAACAACGCTTTATATCATAACACAATGCCAAGCCTAGTTCAACAGGGAAAGGGAGGTTTTGGAGTAAAAACATTTTACTTTTTACGTTTCTCCGGGGAAGGCTTACTTCTCGCCTTCTTCTTCCTGTCGAATCTCCTGTAGAAACCGTTCATCCTTCTTCGACAACGGGAAACTTTCGAGCAGATCCGGCCGCTTCTTCCAGGTTCTGCGAAGCGACTCTTTACGCCGCCAATCGGCCACATTCGCGTGGTGACCGGACAGCAGAATCTCCGGTACCTCCCAATCGCGAAACTTCACCGGGCGGGTATAGTGAGGGTATTCCAGCAGTCCGGTGCTGAAGGAATCCGTAACCGCCGACGTCTCGTTACCGAGCACACCAGGCAGCAAACGCACTACACTATCGATTACAACCATTGCAGGCAGCTCTCCTCCGGTCAGCACATAATCGCCGATCGATAGCTCGTCGGTCACCAGATGCTCTCGTATGCGCTCATCGTAGCCCTCGTAGTGCCCGCAGATGAAGAGTAAGTGCTCTTCCCCCGACAGCCGTTCCGCGACCTTCTGAGTGAAGGGCTCACCTTGGGGACACATCAGAATGACTCTAGGCTTACGAGTATAGCCCTTGGTAATATCCTCTACGGCGGTGAAGATCGGTTCCGGCTTCAGCACCATGCCTCCGCCGCCTCCATAGGGATAATCATCCACCGTATTATGCTTATTATTCGCATAATCCCGAAAATTGGTCGTATTGAGACTAACCAGACCCTTCTCTTGCGCCTTTCCCAGGATACTGGAGTGAAATACACCCTCGAACATGGCCGGAAATAACGTCAGTACATCGATCCGCATCAATCCAGCAGCCCTTCGATTATGTGAACGGTGACAAGCTTCTGCTCTACATCGACATCCAGTACGACCTCATCGATGTAAGGCAGCAGCAGCTCCTTGCCGGATTTCGGCTTCACTACCCAGACATCATTAGCCCCAGGGGATAAAATCTCGGTAATGGTTCCGAGCTCCTGACCTTCATCCGTCACGACTTTACAACCGAGGATCTCATGATGGTAAAATTCATCCTCTTCGAGATCGCCGAGGTACTTTTCCTCCACCTTAAGAAGCCAGCCTTTGTATTTTTCCACTTCATTGATGTTGGTAAAGCCTTGGAACAGGACCACATACATTCCCTTATGGTACCGGGACGAGGCAACCGTTACGGGAATGCGGATATTTTTCTCTTCCTCCACGAACAGGAGCTGACTGCCTTTCGCAAAGCGCTCCTCGGGAAAATCGGTTTGCGGGACGATTTTCAGCTCCCCGCGTATGCCGTGCGTATTCACAATCTTACCAACCGTATACAGCTTTTCGCTCATGGAAACCTCCATTAATAGTAATCCCCCATGCAAAATGAAGCCTATGGATTATGTAAGGGGTGCCCCCTTTAAGAGACCCGTATATACACAAAAGAGTTAGGAGCATCTCCTAACTCTCATTGTTGACATTACGACACGATTTCAACCGAAACTCGTTTCGGTTCCTTCACTGCAGCGGATGTGACGACGGTACGAAGCGACTTCGCAATACGTCCTTGCTTGCCGATCACTTTACCGACGTCGTCGGGGTGAACGGACAGCTCGTACGTAATGCTGCGGTCGTCCTCCTTCGAGGTCACGCGTACTTCATCCGGATGATCCACCAACGCCTTGGCGATAACGGTTATAAGATCCTTCATTCGTACCTCCGAATTCACGTGCAGCCTTACGCTGCAGCGAGATTACTTCTGCAGCTTGGACTCGTGGAACTTAGTCATGATGCCGGCTTTGCTGAACAGACTGCGTACTGTGTCGGAAGCTTGAGCACCAGTTTGAAGCCATTTCAGTGCTTTCTCTTCGTCAATATTGACAATGGCTGGTTGAGCCACCGGATTGTAAGTACCGATCTCTTCGATAAAGCGGCCGTCACGCGGGGAACGGGAATCCGAAACCACCACACGGTAGAAAGGAGCTTTGTGAGCGCCCATACGCTTAAGACGAATGCGAGTTGCCATGATATTTTCACCTCCCAGATAGAGTAAAATGATTATGTGATGCCGGGATTAGAACGGGAATTTCCCGCCTTTCCCAAGCTTCTTCATTTGTTTCATCATCTTGTTGCCCTTCGGTCCCATCATGCTGGAGAACTGCTTCATCATTTTGCGCATGTCCTCGAACTGCTTGATGAACCGGTTGACGTCTTGAATCGAGTTGCCGCTGCCGGCAGCCAAGCGCTTGCGGCGACTAGGGTTGAGCAGCTCCGGATGGGCGCGCTCCTCCTTCGTCATGGACTTCACGATTGCCGCGACACGGCTCATCTGCTTGTCGTCCACCTTCACGTCCTTCATACCCTTGATCTTCCCTGCGCCAGGCAGCATGTCAAGAATTTGATCGAGCGGACCAAGCTTCTTTACCTGCTCCATCTGCTCGAGGAAATCGTCGAAGGTGAACTCGGCGTTGCGCATCTTGCGCTCCATCTCTTTCGCCTTGTCGGCATCGATGCTCGCCTGCGCCTTCTCGATCAGCGTGAGCATGTCGCCCATGCCGAGAATACGGGACGCCATCCGTTCGGGATGGAACGGCTCCAGCGCATCCATCTTCTCACCCATGGCAGCAAACTTGATCGGGCAGCCGGTGACCGCCTTAACCGATAACGCGGCACCGCCTCGGGTATCGCCGTCCAGCTTCGTGAGCACTACGCCCGTCAGCTCAAGCTGCTTGTGGAAGCTCTCCGCGACGTTAACTGCATCCTGACCTGTCATTGCATCAACGACCAGAAGGATTTCATTCGGATTGACCGCTTCGACGATCTGCTTCAGCTCGTCCATCAACGTTTCGTCGATGTGCAAACGGCCGGCCGTATCGATGATCAAGTAATCGTTGCCTTGATCCTTCGCCTGCTGCAGCGCCTTCTTTGCAATCTCCACAGGGCTTACATCCGTCCCCATGGCGAACACCGGTACCTTCAGCTGCTCTCCAAGCACTTGCAGCTGCTTAATCGCTGCGGGACGGTAAATATCTCCCGCCGCCAGGAGCGGTTTATGATTCTGCTGGGTGAGCATTTTGGCCAGCTTACCGACCGTTGTCGTTTTACCGGCACCTTGCAAGCCTGCCATCATGATGACGGTAGGCGGCTTATTAGCCTTTGCCAGCTTGCTTTGCGTTCCGCCCATGAGCTCGGTGAGCTCTTTATTCACGATGTCGACGACGACCATCGCCGGTGTGAAGCTTTGCAGCACCTCTTGGCCGATGGCGCGCTCCTTCACCTTTGCAATGAATTCCTTAACGACTTTGAAGTTAACGTCCGCTTCAAGAAGCGCGAGCCGTACTTCCCTCAGTGCCTCGTTTACATCGTCCTCCGTCAGCTTGCCTTTGCCTCTTAGCTTGCTAAATACATTTTGCAATCGGCTGGCTAGTCCTTCGAATGCCATGAACGCGTCACCACCTTCTGGAGGAATTTATATCATAGTTCGGATTCTTATTCAGTCAATCGTGCTCGATAAGCTTATTAATGAGCTCCTGCAAATGCCCGTGGTTCGGGTCTGCCGCCGCTCTAAGCTCGCTGAGCAATCGCTGGCGTTCTTCATGCCTTGCCAGCAGCTGCAGCTTGGATTCGTACTCCTCCAGCACCGCTTCGGCACGTTTAATATGCTCGTAAACGGCTTGCCGGCTGATGCCGAATTCCGCAGCAATCTCGCCAAGCGAGTAGTCATCGTGGAAATATGCCTTCATGAACTGCTGCTGCTTATCCGTAAGCAGCTTCTCATAGAAATCGAACAGCAGGTTAATGCGGTTCGCCTTCAGCAGCGCACTTTCTTCAGTCATGTGCTCCACCTCCGTTAAGGTAAAACACTTTACAGGAACAACAGAACCTATCATACTGAATTCCAGAGTGGATGTCAAGCTTTTATCCTTAACAGTCTTCAAACGGGATTTGCCTTAGTATTAAGGCTGTTCCTGGCCTTCCTTTGCTTCCTCTTCCTGAATCCATTTGCTGAAGAGGGCGTGAACGAATTGATCCGAATCGAACGGCTGCAGATCGTCCATTTTCTCGCCGAGGCCGACGAATTTCACCGGCAGCTTCAACTCCTGGCGAATCGCAACAACGATGCCGCCCTTCGCCGTTCCGTCAAGCTTCGTGAGAACCAGCCCGCTAAGACCTGACTTCTCGTCAAACAGCTTCGCCTGGGAAAGCGCATTTTGTCCCGTCGTCGCATCGAGCACCAGCAGCACCTCATGCGGGGCCTCCGGTACTTCGCGGCGAATGACGCGATAAATTTTGTTCAGCTCCTCCATCAGGTTGACCTTGTTCTGAAGCCGGCCCGCCGTATCGCAGAGCAGGACGTCCACCCCGCGCGATTTGGCCGCCTGTACGGCATCGAACATGACGGCCGCCGGGTCAGAGCCCGCCTGCTGCTTGATTACGTCTACGCCCGCACGCTTGCCCCACTCCTCCAGCTGTTCGATTGCTCCTGCCCGGAACGTATCTCCCGCAGCGAGCAGTACTTTTTTCCCTTGGGATTTCATATAGTGGGCCATCTTGCCGATGGTAGTCGTTTTTCCTACACCGTTGACACCAACGAATAAAATAATGGTAAGTCCGGAATCCGCCATCTTCAGAGAAGCGTTTTCTTCCCCCTTCAGCAGACCGATCAGCATCTCGGACAATACCGGCTGCAGCTCGCTCGGGCTTTCGATTTTGCGCTTGCGCACCTCGGATCGAAGGTTGTCCATCAGCTTCAGCACGGTATTCACACCGACGTCGGCCCCGATCAAAATTTCCTCCAGCTCCTCATAAAACTCCTCGTCAATCTTCTTTCGGCGGGAGAACAGGTCTTCTACGCGATCAACGAACACATCTCTCGTCTTCGTTAATCCTTCCTTGAACTTATTCGTGACCGCTTCCGCCTTGGTCGAAATGCTTTCCTTCAGCTTTTTAAAAAAATTCATCGGCACTATGCCCCTTTCTCCTATATGTGATTACGCCGTTTCCGACGCAATAATCGACTCATCCTCTTCAAGCCGGACGGATACCAGCTTCGATACGCCGCCCTCTTCCATCGTCACTCCATACAGAACATCCGCTTCCTCCATAGTTCCTTTACGGTGGGTCACGACGATAAACTGCGTTACCTCGGAAAACTCGCGCAAATACTCGGCAAAACGCGCTACGTTCGCCTCATCAAGCGCCGCCTCCACCTCGTCGAGCACGCAGAACGGGACCGGTTTGACGCGAATAATCGAGAACAGCAGCGCGATGGCCGTGAGCGCCCGCTCTCCCCCGGAGAGCAGCTGCAGGTTTTGCAGCTTTTTGCCCGGCGGCTGGGCCACGATCTCAATGCCCGTATCGAGCATATTCTCCGGCTCGGAAAGAATCAGGTCGGCCCGGCCGCCCCCGAACAGCTTCGAGAATACTACGACGAAATGTGAGCGAATCGCATCGAAAGTAGTCTTAAAGCGCTTCGACATTTCCTCGTCCATCTCCCGGATAACCTGGTACAATGCCGTCTTCGCTTCGATCAGATCGTCCTTTTGCTCCGTTAAGAACGTAAAGCGCTCGTTGACGCGCTGGAACTCCTCGATAGCCCCTAGGTTCACATCTCCCAATGCGGCAATATCTCGCTTCAGCTCGCGCACCTTGTTCTGCATCCCGAGCACATCCTCCGGCACCGGATAGCGCTGCTTCGCCAGCTCGAAGCTGAGCTCGTAATCCTCGGACAGCTTTTTCAGCAGGTTCTCGAGCTCCACATCAAGCCGGTTGACGCGAACCTCCGTTTGATGCATCTGCTCTTGGATCTGCTTCAGCTGATTGCGCTGCTCGCGAGTCTTATTCTCTTCCTGTTCGAGCTTCGCAAGCCATTCCGCTCGCTCCGCCCGCTTCAGGTCCAGCTGCTCCGCACAGTGCTGCTTTTTCAGCTTCAAATCGTTCAGCAGCTCGATCTGCAGCACCGTCTCCTGCTCATGCAGCTCCATATCGTGAACCAGCTGCTCCAGCATACGGCGGTTCATGTCCAGCTCCGATCGAAGCGTATCCAATTCCGCACGGAAACGGCGCTCCTGATCCTGGAGCAGCTGTTTCTCCTGCGACTGGGAGGCGACCTTGATCTTTAGGTCCGTAAGCTGCGTTTGCAGCTCTTCCTTCGCCGATTCGCTTGCTTTGCGCCGAATCTCTGCATCGCGAATCGCCTGTTGAAGAAGTGCCTCTTCCTGTTGAAGCTGCACGAGGGCCTGCTCCGCCTTGACTTTACGCGTCTCGAGATCCTTGCGCTCCCCTGTCAGTGACTCGTCATCGGCTCCATACAGCGCAAGCTGATCGGCTACCTGCCTCGCTTCCTTTTCCAGTGGCTCTAAGGAGGCACGGATCTGCTGCTCTTCAAGACGCAAGGTTTCCACCGATTGACGAAGCTCGTCCAGCTGATGCGAGGCTGCGGCCATGTCCTTTCGGACATGCTCTGCCTTTTTACGCAGCTCCTGCAGCTGCGTTTCATTGGTAATGATGTCCTGATCCATTTCCTCGATCTGGCGCTGGCGGCTGAGAAGGCTGGTCGTCTTCTTCTGCTGGCTGCCCCCGGTCATCGATCCGCCCGGGTTTACGACGTCGCCCTCCAGCGTCACCACTCGGAACCGGTACTGGACGCGTGCCGCAATCCGGTTTGCTACCTCGAGCGTAGCGGCTATGATGACATTACCGAGCATACTCCCGACGATTTGCCTATATGTCTCATCAAATTGTACAAGCTCGGCGGCAATCCCGATAAAGCCTTCCATTCCTTGCAGCTGACGCACCTCGTGCTCCGGAATGGAGCGTCCGCGAATGACATCCAGCGGCAGGAAGGTAGCACGGCCCAGCTGACGCTTTTTCAGGAACGCAATCGCGTCCCGTCCGTTCGCTTCGTTCTGAACGACGATGTTTTGAAGCGCCGCGCCAAGCGCCGTTTCTACCGCGACCTCAACGTTCGCCGGCACCTTCACCAGCTCGGCCACCGCGCCGTGAATGCCTCGCAGATCGCCGCGGTCCTTGGCCTTCAGTACCTCCTTGACGCCATGAGCGAAGCCGTCGTAATCGTTAGCCATCTCCCGCATCGTATCCCGGCGCGAGATAAGGGCGTCCAGCTTTTGCTCCCACTTGCGCACGGTCGACTGCACTTCCTCGGACAGCAGCTGCTTCTCCTTTAATAATTGGCTTACGTCCAAGTATTTGTTGCGGAGCTTGCCGATCTCATCCACTACCAGCCCAAGCCTCGTCTCCAGCTCCTTCTTCCGCTCGGCGATGCTGTCGCTTTGCTCCTGCCACTTGCGGCGTTCATCGCCGATCCGGTCCAGCCGTCTTGACAGCGTCTCCAGCTGCTGCTCCGCATACCTTGCTTCATTGCGGGCATTCGCCATGTCGTTGAGCCGCTCCAGAAGCTCCGACTTCAGGCGGTCCTCCTCTTCGCTGCTGATGCCTCCCGTCACTCCGAGCAGCCGGTCTTCTTCAGCTTTCAGCTTCGCTTGCGACTCATCCAGCTCCGCTGACAGGTTCCGTATCTTATCCTTAAAGCCGGCAATCTCCGCTTCCTTCTCCTGAAGCCTCTGCTCCTGTTGAGCAACGGTCAATTTGAGCTGCGACTCGTTGGAAGCAAAATTTTTCTTGCGTTCCTTTAATACCTCGCCATGGCCTTCGCACTTCTCGAAATCCTCGCTCAGCTGAAGCAGCTGCTCCTGCAGGGCTTCCGTCTCTTCTTCAAGCCGGCGCGATTCCCAGCGATGCTGCTCCAGCTGTGCGTCATGAGTGCTGACGAAGCCGGACAGCTCCAGCTCTTCCCGCCGAAGCCGGTCCAGCTTGGCATTAATTTCGGTCCATGAGGCGTAAATCTGCTCAATTTGATATACGTACATGGCGATCTCGCTGGACTTGAGCTGATCCTTCAGCTCCTTGTAGCGAATCGCCTTCTCCGATTGCTCGCGAAGCGGCTCGATCTGATCCTCCAGCTCGGAGACCAGGTCGTGGATCCGAAGCAGGTTTTGCTCGGTTTCCTGCAGCTTCTTCTCGGTTTCTTTTTTCCTCGATTTATATTTGACGATTCCCGACGCTTCTTCGAAGATGCCGCGGCGATCCTCCGATTTCGTACTGAGAATCTCTTCTATTCGCCCCTGTCCGATGATCGAGTACGCTTCCTTCCCGATCCCGGTGTCCATGAACAGCTCGGTAATATCCTTGAGCCGGCAGGACTGCTTGTTAATAAAATATTCGCTGTCTCCGCTGCGATGCACCCGTCTTGTCACGGTTACCTCTTGATAATCGAGCGGAAGCGAGTTGCTGGAGTTATCCAGCGTCAGCGATACTTCTCCGTAGTTGACCGCTTTGCGCGCGTCACTTCCGGCGAAGATAATATCTTCCATTTTGCCCCCGCGCAGAGATCGTGCGCTCTGCTCCCCGAGCACCCACCGGATCCCGTCGGAAATGTTGCTCTTGCCGCTGCCGTTCGGGCCTACGACGGCGGTAATGCCCTGAACAAACTCCAGCTCCGTCTTGTCGGCAAAGGACTTGAATCCGGCCAGCTCGATACGCTTCAAAAACATGGTCTCACCTCACACGCTATTGTAACACATTCTCCAGCGTTAGTAGATACCTGAGGTCTTCAGCATCTTACAAAAGAAGCGCCTGCTCCTACACTGGGAGTCCGGCGCCTCTGAAGAAGAGTATCTATTCACTTTGGCTGATGGACCTTAACCTTCAGCGTCTCTAACGCCTCTTTAGCCGCATGCTGCTCCGCTTCTTTCTTCGAACGGCCGGAGCCGCGTCCGAGAAGCTGCTCCTGAAGATATACCTCCGAAAGAAACTCTCTTTCATGCGCAGGTCCTCGTTCATCCACGATCTTGTACTCAATGCTTCCCAGACTGTGCTGTTGAACATGTTCCTGCAGCAATGTCTTATAGTCGGCCGTTAACAGCTTCCCTTGCCCCGGAAGGTTCGGGAACATGTGCTTCTTCAGGAACGATCGGACTGTTTCAAGCCCCTGATCCAGGTAGAGCGCACCGATAAACGATTCGAATACGTCCGCCAGCAAAGCGGGCCTTGTTCGTCCTCCTGTCAGCTCCTCGCCTTTGCCCAGCAGTACATAAGAACCGAAATCGAGCTGTTCGGCAAAGCCGACGAGCGAAGGCTCGCATACGATGGAGGCACGCAGCTTGGTCAGCTCGCCCTCCGAGCGTTCCGGATGCTGCTCAAATAAATATTCGGATACCGTTAATTCCAAGACGGCATCGCCAAGAAATTCGAGTCGTTCGTTATCCTTGTGGTTTCCGATGCGATGCTCGTTTACATAGGAGGAGTGGGTAAACGCTTGCCGGAGCAATTCGGGATGCCGAAACGGTAGCTGCAACGCCTCTTGCAGCTGTTTAAGGTTACGATGCATGTTTTCACCGCCTATCGATGTGTTCACCTAGGAAGTCTTTGAAACCACATAACGAACAAAAGTTGATAAAGTCCGGCTTAGAGGCCGGCTTTATCAACCGCAGAACAAAGCGCACGTTATAGTATGGGCCGGTTGGCGGCGATTATGCTTCGAATTTCTTCAGCACCACCGTAGCGTTATGTCCTCCGAAGCCGAAGGAGTTGGACATTACGATATTCAGGTCCGCCTGACGTGGAACATTCGGCACATAATCCAAATCACATTCCGGATCCTGATTCTCCAGATTGATCGTCGGAGGAATGATGCCGTGCTTCAGCGCCAGCGCACAGATCAACGCCTCTACGCCCCCGGCCGCACCGAGCAAATGTCCTGTCATGGACTTCGTGGAGCTGACGGCCAGCTTATACGCATGGTCGCCAAACGCCTTCTTGATAGCAGTCGTTTCCGAGCGGTCTCCCACTGGAGTCGAAGTGCCGTGCGCATTAATGTAGTCGACCTGCTCCGGAGCAATTCCCGCATCCTTAACAGCCTTGACCATACAGCGTGCCGCGCCGTCCGGATCCGGATCGGTCATGTGGTAAGCGTCACCGCTCATGCCGTACCCGATCACTTCGCCGTAAATTTTCGCGCCGCGCTTCTGAGCGTGCTCCAGCGATTCGAGAATGAGAATGCCTGCTCCCTCGCCCATCACGAACCCGTCGCGGCCCGTATCGAAAGGACGGCTTGCCTTCTCCGGCTCTTCATTGCGAGTGGACATGGCACGGAGTGCACAGAACCCTGCCACGCCGGTCGGGCTGATCGTCGCTTCGGCGCCGCCGCAGATCATCACGTCCGCGTCGCCATGGGCGATCGTCTTAAAAGCGTCGCCGATCGAATGCGTCCCTGTAGCGCAAGCGGTAACCGCTGTGCTGTTCGGGCCCTTCGCCCCGGTAATCATAGAAATTTGGCCGGAGGCCATGTTCGCGATCATCATCGGAATGAAGAATGGGCTGACGCGCTTCGGACCCTTCTCCAGGAGAATCTTATGCTGCTCTTCCCATGTGGACAAGCCGCCGATTCCAGAGCCGACATACACGCCCACTCGCTCGGGATCGGTGTCCTCCTGAATGTTGAGGCCGGCATCCTTCACAGCCGACAATGTCGCGGCTACAGCGAACTGGACGAATCGGTCCATGCGGCGAGCTTCTTTTTTATCCATGTAATCTTCCGGGTTGAAATCCTTAATCTCTGCCGCGATCCGTGTAGGATATTCGCTCACATCGAACGATTCGATCATACCGACGCCAGACTTGCCCTCCATCAGGCTTCCCCAGAATGTTTCGAGGTCCTTACCGAGCGACGTCATGACGCCAAGTCCTGTAATCACTACTCTTTGCTTCACCTGAAACCCACCTCTATTGTCAAATAACTGATGTCGTTATGAATGATCATTAAAGTAAAACCTAAATCGGAGGAAATGGACATAAGTCCCGCTTAAGTGGTTTAAACGGGACTTATGGTGTTACGTATGAGATTTTATGTACTCAACTACTTGTCCTACTGTAGTTATTTTCTCTGCATCTTCATCAGAGATTTCCATATCAAACTCATCTTCCAGCTCCATAACCAACTCTACTACATCGAGAGAATCGGCTCCAAGGTCATCCTTGAAAGATGCTTCGAGGGTTACCTCGTTCTCGTCGACACCAAGTCGATCGACGACGATGCGTTTTACGCGATCCAAAACGTCAGACATCCGGTTCACCTCCTCTACGGTATTATACTTAACTTATGGACAAATTGCCATAGTCAGCAAGAGATACGCAGAAAAAAACAATTTTCGTTGTTTTCTTGCTGCAAGTCCTACATGTACATGCCACCGTCGACATGAATCGTCTGTCCGGTCATGTAGGAGGCATCGTCTGAAGCAAGGAAGCGTACCGCCTTGGCGATATCCTCCGGCTGTCCCAGACGGGCGAGCGGAATTTGCGCGAGCAAGCCCGTGCGCATTTCCTCATTCAGCTTATCCGTCATATCGGTCTCAATGAAGCCTGGAGCTACGCAATTAACGGTAATTCCGCGGGAGGCCAGCTCCTTCGCTGCCGCCTTAGTCATTCCGATGACACCGGCTTTAGCCGCCACGTAATTCGTCTGTCCTGCATTGCCCAAAGCTCCAACGACGGAGGAGATGTTGATGATCCGGCCGGAGCGCTGCTTCATCATCGGACGGGTTGCTGCCTTCATACAGTTGAACACGCCCTTCAGATTCGTTTCGATCACTTGATCGAACTCCTCTTCTTTCATCCGCATGATCAGGTTGTCGCGGGTAATCCCGGCGTTGTTCACCACAATATCGATGCGGCCGAACGCCTCCAGCACCTGCTTGAACAGGTCCTCTACCTCTTGTGTCGAGCCTACATTGGCTTTCACCTTGAACGACTTGCGGCCCAGCGCTTCAATCTGCTGCACCACCTCCGCCGCAGCCCCTTCGCTGCCTGCGTAGTTTACAACGACATCGGCGCCGGCCTCCGCCAGCGTCAGAGCGATCGCTCTGCCGATACCGCGCGAAGCGCCTGTTACAAGCGCCACTTTCCCCGTAAGCATGGCTTTAAGCCTCCTATGTATGATTTTACACCGTAGCTTCCAGCTGGAACTGCTCTACCGCCTCTTTGCTGTTGATCGAATACACCTTGACGCTGCGGTCGATCTTTTTGATCAAGCCTGCAAGCACAGAGCCGGAACCAATCTCGATGAAGGTATCGACCCCCTGTGAAATGAGCCATGCAACGCTATCCTCCCATAATACGGAGGAGTGTACTTGGTCAATCAACAGCTGCTTAACGGCTGAGGGAGCTTCCACCGGAGCGGCTGTCACGTTCGCTACTACGGGTACCTGTGCAGGCTGCATCGACAAACCTGCCAGCACCTCAGCCAGCTTCTCGGAGGCCGGCTTCATAAGCGAGGAATGGAAAGGTCCGCTGACCTCAAGCGGAATGGCCCGCTTGGCGCCTGCTTCCTTGCCGCGCTCTACGAGCGCCTGCACTCCTTCTTTGCTGCCGGAAACGACGATTTGTCCCGGGCAGTTCAGGTTCGCCAGCTCGACCACGCCGACTTCCTTGGTGATCGCTTCACAAAGCTGCTGCAGCGCCTCGCGCTCCGCACCGAGTACTGCGGCCATGGCGCCCTGTCCTCCCGGAACAGCCTGCTCCATGAATTGTCCGCGGGCACGAACCGTGCGAACCGCCTCCTCGAAGCTTAGTACTCCGGCAGCAACCAGAGCGCTGTACTCGCCCAAGCTGTGACCGGCTACATAATCCGGCTGAATCCCGTTTCGTTTGAAGAGCTCCAGGTAGGCGATGCTTGTAGTCAGCAGCGCGGGCTGCGTATGGTACGTTTGCTTCAGCTCCTCCTCCGGTCCTTCAAAGATAATCCGGCTGAGCTCGAAGCCAAGCGCTACGTCCGCCGCATCAAAGATGCGCTTAGCGGCCGCATCGGATGTATAAATGTCCTTGCCCATGCCGACTGACTGGGCTCCTTGACCCGGAAACACAAAAGCGATTTTCCCCATCGTAACATTAGTCCCCTTCCTCTACCAAACTAAAACGGATGCGCCCCAGGTCAGCCCGCCGCCGAAGCCTACGAGGACCAGCTTGTCGCCTTCCTTCACGCGCCCCTGCTCTACCGCCTCGGCTAGCGCCAATGGGATCGAAGCTGCGGATACGTTGCCGTATTTATCAAGATTGATCATGCATTTCTCTTCACTGAGATTCAGCCTTTGCAGAGCGGATTGAATAATGCGGATGTTCGCCTGATGCGGCACGAGCAAATCCACCTCGGATTTGTCAAAACCAGCCTTGCGCAACGCTTCTTCGGCCGATCCGCCCATGATTCGGACGGCGAACTTAAATACTTCCGAGCCTGCCATATGGATAAAATGCTGCTTCGCCTCCAGGCTTTGCGGAGTCGCCGGGCAACGCGAGCCGCCGCCCGCCACCTTCAACAGCTCTCCGCCGGAGCCGTCGGCTCCCAGCTCGAACGATTTGAAGCCGCGTCCTTCCGGCACCTGTCCGATCACCACTGCACCGGAGCCGTCCCCGAACAAAATGCAGGTGTTGCGGTCGGTATAATCCGTAATGCGCGATAAGCATTCGGTTCCCACCACTAAAGCGTATTTATAAGTGCCTGTAGCGATAAAATTCACTGCATTGGCCAATCCGTAAATAAAGCCTGAGCATGCCGCGGACAAATCAAAAGCAGCCGCCTTCTTCGCACCCAGCTTATCTTGCAGGATGCATGCCGTCGACGGGAACGCCATATCCGGCGTAATCGTCGCCACTACGATGAGATCGATATCCTCCGGGGCAACGCCTGCATTTTTAAGAGCTTTAAGAGACGCTTCGTATGCCAAATCGGATGCCGCCTGCTCGGGGCTTGCGATCCGGCGCTCCCGAATGCCTGTCCGGGTGACGATCCACTCGTCGTTCGTCTCCACCATCTGCTCAAGCTCCTGATTTGTAAGCACCCGCTCAGGAACGTATTTGCCCGTACCCAGAACACCAACAGGGATTAAGTTCATTAGACTACATCTCGCTTCCGTTACTGATTTCCGATTTCCGATGAGATGCTTCGCACAAGGTCGTTCTGTACGGCCGTCCGTGCTTGTCTCACAGCATTTTTAAACGCCGTCGCGCTCGATGATCCGTGGCTTTTCAATACAAGCCCGTCCACGCCGAGGAGCGGAGCGGCTCCGACTTCGTTATAATCCATTTTACGCCGGAATTGGGAGAGCCCCTTCTTTACGGCAAGTGCCGCCAGCTTGGTCACCCAGGTACGGGTAAATTCCTCTTTTAACGCCGAGAAAATGGTCCCCGCCGCGCCCTCAATGGACTTCAGCATAATGTTACCCGCAAATCCGTCGCACACGAGCACATCGCAAGGAGCCCGCAGCACATCCCTTGATTCCACATTCCCTACAAAATGAATCGGGGCCTGCTCCAGCAGCGGGTAAGCCGCCTTCGTCAGCTCATTGCCCTTCATCGCCTCGGTCCCTACGTTGAGCAGTCCGATGCGGGGCTTAGCAACGCCGTGGACCTTACTGCGGTAGATGCTGCCCATGATCGCATACTGTACCAGCTGCTCTGCGGTTGCATCCATGTTGGCCCCGAGATCCAAGGCCAGGACACCGTTCCCGTCCATCGTAGGAATCATCGGCGCGAGCGCCGGACGCTCGATGCCTTGAATGCGGCCTACGATGAGCAAACCGGTCGTCATCAGGGCGCCGGTATTGCCTGCAGAAATGAAAGCATCCGCTTCCTTCTCCTTCACCATACGTCCGGCCACGACCATGGAAGAATCCTTCTTCCGCCTTACCGCCTTCACCGGCTCGTCATCCGCTTCGATGACCTCCGATGTATGGCGTATTTCAAGATTCGCCGGCTTCCGCGTCAGATGAGGCTCAATTTGGGCCTTGTCACCGACCAGAATGACCGTCGTATCGTTCCACGATTCGGCGGCTTGAATCGCACCCTCTACCGTGGCGCCCGGCGCGTGGTCTCCGCCCATGGCGTCAATCGCTATCCGCATGAAGTTCGCCTCCTTCGAAGCGGTCTTTGGTGGAATGATAAATAATAAAATTGCCTTGGAACACTATTTCATCGCCGACATAGGTGAACACTTCCACCTTAGCCTTGCCCTTGGAGATCGAACGCACATAGGCTTTGGCGATACATTTTTCACCGAGTCTCACCGATCTCACGAACCGGATGTCCGCAGCGGCCGTCAGGGCGATCTCGTCGTTAATCAAAGCAACGGCCAGAGAATTCGCCTGGGAGAAAACATGATGTCCCCGCGCGATCTTCGTCCGGGAAAACACGTGCTCATCCCGAATCTCGAACATCGAAATCCCGCTCTTGTCGAGCTGCAGGTCGATCACATCCCCAATCACCTCATGCAGAGGAAGAGAGCGCACCTGATCATAGGACTGCTCCGCCATCAGCTTCATCCGCTCGCGCAGCTCGGGGATCCCAAGCTCCAATCGGTCGAGTCGGATCGTTTGTATACTGACCTGAAACAGCCTGGTTAATTCTTCATCCGTAATAAAAGGGTTTTCTTCAATCGCTTTGGCCAGCTGCTGCTGACGCTGTCTCTTCGGAAGGCGTTCGATAGCCGAGCACCACCTTGCAGTGTGATAGATATGTCGTTACTGCATGTCTATGACATGACACTACATCTTATGACCAAGTAATAAATGATAGTATAATGGATTTCATTTGAAAAGAAAAGAATAACTTCGTATTCCCCCAAGATCCGCCTCGAAACGCAAAAAAAATAGCACCTCATAAAATGAAGTACTATCTCTTTGCATTCAGGCAGAGATTATTGGTTGATAATCTCTCTCTTCTTATAATGACCGCACACCTTGCATACACGGTGACCCAGCTTGAATTCACCACAATTATCGCATTTTACCATTCCTGGTACTTCTAATTTAAAGTGAGTCCGACGCATGTCACGGCGTGTTTTCGATGTTCTCCTTTGAGGTACTGCCATTTCTTCCCACCTCCTTCAACGAGTTCACAAGTCTGTTTACTTGTCTTTAAAGAAATCCGCCAGTCCGGCCAATCGCGGGTCCACCTTGTCCTGTTTGCAGCCGCAGGCTTGCTCGTTCCGGTTGCCTCCGCATACGGGGCAAAGACCTTGACAAGCTTCGCTGCAAAGCGGCACAAACGGCAGATGCAGCATTACGCTTTCTACCAAATAGGGCTTGAGCTCGATGCGGTCGTCCTGAACGTAAACCGGATCATTCTCCGATTCCTCGTCCTCTTCGAACGCTTCCTCATCGGGCTCTTCCCCCTTCACGAAAGTCTCATGATACGGAATTGTCAGGCTTTGGTGCACCGGGTTCAAGCATCGCGAGCATGACTGCTCCACCTCGATGGAAAGTTCGCCGGATACATCCGCAGCACCGCTAACGTCGTGAGCTTCAAGCTCGACCTTCAGCGGCCCGAAGTCCTGCAAGCTGCCGGATACCGGCAAGGCACCGTGCAGATCCAGTGTTCCGTGAATACGAACGGTTCCTTTTGCAGCTAAATCCTTTAAATGAATGAACACGAGTATCACCCCAAACAAACAAAGATTATTATAGCGATATCCGTTACTTTTTGTCAACATTTTCAGTTCATGCTATAGTGGATAAATATGCGAGATTGGTAAAAAAGTGAGGTTACGCCATGCGTACTGTGGGTTTAATCGTTGAATACAATCCCCTGCATCATGGTCATTGTTATCATTTCCAACAATCCAAAAGCCAAACCCAAGCCGATGCCGCCGTTTGCATCATGAGCGGACATTTTCTCCAACGCGGCGAACCGGCCTTGGCGAACAAATGGGCTCGAGCCGAGATGGCTCTTCGGATGGGCGCCGATCTTGTCCTGGAGCTCCCTGTCGCCTACTCCTGCCAGCCCGCCGAATGGTTCGCCTACGGCGCGGTTTCGGCCCTGGATGCTACTGGCGTCGTGGACAGCCTTTGCTTCGGCAGCGAGAGCGGCGACATCGGCTTCCTGAAGCGCGCTGCGGAAGCGGTCTCTGATGAGCCTGCCGCCTTCCGGGAACGCCTTCAGGAGACGCTTCAGCGCGGATTGGCTTACCCGGCTGCCTACAGCGAGGCGCTGGCCTCTTACGTACCCGAGCTCGATCCTGCCGAGCTTGCCAAGCCGAATAATACGCTGGGATTGCACTATCTGATTGCATTACGGCGATTGAAGAGCTCGATCCAAGCCGCCACGATAACCCGAACGAAAGCCGAGTATAACCAAACCGATATCACTGATAATCAAATTGCAAGCGCCACCGCCATCCGCAAGCTGCTCTTCGAGGATCGTGCCTTGGAGGGCATTGCCCCCTATGTACCGGAGAGCACCCTTGACGTATTACGCGCTGAATGGCAGGCAGGACGGGCTCCCGTCGGCTGGGAATCGTTTGCGCGGCCGCTATTGCTGCAATTGCTGCATCATAGTCCGGCACAGCTGGCTTCATTCTACGAAGTGAACGAAGGTCTTGAGCATCGGCTCAAGCAGGCGGTGACGAAGCTGACCCTACCGGACGCCCGGATCGTTGACGAACTGCTGTCCGAGCTCAAAACGAAGCGTTATACACGAACGAAGCTGCAGCGCACCTTGCTCCGCATACTTTTAAACCATTCGAAGCAGGAGCTGTGCACGGACGTGCTGCGCCGCGGCGTTCCTTACCTGCGGGTATTAGGCTTTAGCCCGAAGGGGCAGCTGCTGCTCAAGCGAATGAAAAAAACGGCGAAGGTTCCCGTCATCACCAAGGTGACGACCGAAGCCTCGCCGCTTCTGCAGCTGGATGTGCGGGCAACCTCCGTTTACGCTTTGGCCTATGAGCAGCCGACCGCTCGTGACCTGCACCGCGATTATTATCAACCCCCGCTTCAACGCACGGCGGAGGCCGAGGCTGATTTCGGCGGCAGCGACGCCAAATAATTCATCGCTTCCTCCATTGTCCCTACGGGGACAATTTTCATTTTCGTACCGATTTCCTTGGCCCTCTGTACCGCATCAGTATAATTGGGGACTACCTGACCGTCCGGTGATGTGTAGTCCTTTGGAGCAAAGAAAATTTCCGCTCCTGCTTTATCTGCGGCTATGACCTTATGCTTGATGCCCCCAATGACTCCGACCGCACCTGACTTATCGATCGTCCCCGTCCCCGCAATGCGGTATCCTTTTGTAATATCCTCCGGCAGGAGGCGATTGGCAATTTCAAGGGAGAACATAAGACCTGCCGACGGTCCCCCTATCTCTCCGGCTCGAATAGTCACCTGCTTGTCTTCCGACTCGGCCTTCACGCTCAGTACGTCGGCCGGTACGATGCCAAGTCCGGCGCGCTGCTCCTCCGGCTTTGTCGGGGTTGTGCCGTCCGCATTCGGGAGAATTCCCAGCTGTACGTCTTTCGTTCGCGTAATGTTTTTCCGTTTATAGCTGATAGATACGGTGTCGCCAATCGCTTTGCCTTTCAGCGCAGCAAACAGATCCTCCCGTGATGTGATCGGCGAATCTCCTACCTTCACGATATAGTCCCCTGCTTGCAGCGTCTCGGCAGCGGGCATGTCCGGATACACCTGCATGATGACGACACCGTCGTTGCTGATCCGGTATGGAATTTTCAGCCTTTCGTAGGCAGCCGTCATCGCATCCGCTTGAGACGTTTGCATGACTACTTCCTGACGGTGGTAATAGTCCTGTTCGGATTCGCCCGGCTTGAGCAGCTCGCTCTTGAGACGAAGCTCATCATACGGATCAAACAAGGAAGCTACATATCCGAACAAGGTGGCGTCGCGAACACTGACCGTCGTCAGCATGAATTGTCCCTGATCCTCAGTGCCGCCTTCCTTGACCTGAACCATAGGACGAATCACTTCGACAATGCCCGGTTTAAAGATATAAAGCGGTAACGGCAAAAAATAGACCAAATAGAGCATGGAGATCGCAATGAAGACAGAAAATACGATTCGCGATGCCTTCTTCATATGGCTGGCCTCTCCCATGGATTCCATCCCCTTTGCTGAAGCTTGATTGTATAGGTAGGGTATGCCTGCTTGGTCTAAACGATGCGGACAAAGCGTAAACATGTACCATCTTGCTTACGCTGGAGTGATATGAATGCAACCCCTGCGAGTGTTGTCTTCGCCGCGCATGTCTACCCTGATGCTCGGCATTTGCGCGCTTCTGTTAATTATTAGTATGATCCTGTTTCCCGATCAGGCCTTCAAAGCCTCCCTCCAGGGCATTCAGCTCTGGTGGAAGCTTGTATTCCCTGCTCTGCTGCCCTTCCTGATCATCACGGAGATCATGCGGGGGATCGGCGCCTTGCATGGGATCGGGGCGCTGCTTGAGCCGCTGCTGCGCATTCTGTTCCGGCTGCCCGGTATCAGCGGCTGGCTTATCGCACTTGGCTTTACGGCGGGTATGCCTGTCGGAGCAGCCGCCATTAGCACGCTCCGGTGTGAGGGCCAGCTCACTCGCGATGAAGCCGAGCGGCTTCTCGGAGCGACCCATGTGCTTAGCCCTGTGTTCCTTATTACCATTGTCGGTGTAGGTTTTCTTCACAGTGCGACAATCGGGCTTGCATTGGCTGTAATTCATTACGGTTCTATGCTTCTGGTGCTGCTGGCCCAGCGAATGAGCTCTACTGAGGAACCGCTGCCCTTGACCGGCTTCCGACGCAAAGGCGTTTTCGCTCATGCGCTTGAAGCCTTCCGTGCGGCGGGAGCCCGAGATGGACGCACCTTCGGCAAGCTGCTGGGCGATGCCGTGTCGGTGAGTGTTCAGCAATCCTTCATTATCGGAGGCTACATCATGATGTTCTCCGTGCTGCTGAAGGTCATCGATTTATCCGGCTTGCTTACCGTGTTGTCCTCCCCCATCGCCTTGCTCGGAGTTTGGAGCTCGGACGAGCTAAACCAAATGATGGCAGCCTTGCTGCCCGGCATGTTCGAAGCGCATTTAGGCGCCTTCGCTTTTACGCAAGCAGAAGCCGTCACCTCGGTCTGGCAGTATGCCCTGCTTAGTTTAGTCCTAGCCTGGGGCGGCTTATCGGCCATCACACAGGTTCGCAGCCTTACCGTGGCGACAGACCTGCGCTTTAAGCGGTTCCTGAAGTTCCGCTTGTGGCATGCGGGCATTGCTTTCATCCTTACACCGCTTGTATGGGAGCCTTTAAACAGCTGGCTTACGAGACAAAAAGAGCCGTTATCCGCGTTCAACGGAGGGCAAAGTGCATGGGCGCTCGATCAAGGCACGCTCTGGCCGTTTGTCAGCCCGATGATGCTGCAGTTCGGCACCATTTTGCTGCTGCTGGTAGTGGTCTCCATATTTACGGCCTTTCTATTCCGTCGCGGAGAGCGCTAACCGCGTTTGTCCGCATACTTGTCCATCAGCGCCTTCTCGACTTCAGCCGGCACCAGATCCGTTACCGGGCCGTGGAAGCGGGCGATTTCTTTCACAATACTGGAACTCAAATACGAATACTTCGGCGTAGACGTCATAAACAACGTCTCGATATCCTCGCAAAGCTTACGATTCGTCGACGCCATCTGAAGTTCATATTCAAAATCAGAAACGGCGCGCAAGCCTCTTACAATGAGATGCGCGTCTTTTTGCTTCATATAATTGATGAGCAGATCGCGGAAGCTGTCGATCTCCACGTTAGGCAAATCGGCCGTTACCTGGCGCAGCAGCTCCACACGCTCATCTACCGTGAACAAGGGATTCTTGCTTGTGTTGTTAAGCACCGCCACGACCAGCTTATCGAACACCTTCGCCGCCCGGTGAATGATGTCCAGATGCCCGTTCGTTACCGGATCGAAGCTTCCCGGATACACTGCAACCTTTTGATTCTCCATTACCTCTCGTCAGCTCCCTCGTCCAATTCCGTCTCCGATTTGTCTTCTTCCTCCGCAGAATAACGGAGTATCGTGACCGCTGTTTCCCCGTATTCCGCTCTTCTGATGTGCTCCAAGCCATATAGGGGTTCTTCGTAGCGATCCTCCGCATCATGCTCGATAACAATTCTCGCGCCGTCCTGCAGCAGCTTCTCCATTGTGAGCTGCTCCAGCAAATCGTGGATTACCTTCAGGCGATAAGGAGGATCCAAAAACACCAGCTCAAACCGCAGGTCGCGCTTGGACAGTGCCTTCAACGCTCTCAGCGCGTCATTGCGGTACACCTCCGCCTGCTCGGTAAACCCGGTCGCTTGCAAATTATGGCGAACCGTATCGATCGCCTTCTTATCCATGTCGATTAGCACCGCCCGGTCCATCCCCCGGCTCATGGCTTCGATGCTGAGACCACCTGTCCCCGCAAACAAATCAAGCGCCATGCCGCCGTCGAAATACGGGCCGATCATGCTAAATATCGCTTCCTTCACCTTATCCGTGGTCGGTCTCGTTCCCATCCCGGGTACCGCCTTCAGCGGCCTGCCCTTCGCCCGACCCGATATGACCCTCATCCTAGCACCTTCTTCCAGCAATCGTATTGATATCGTACCACAAACACGAAGATTTTCACAAAAAACCGAAAAAAATTTTGCCGATTCATGTATATATTTCTTGCCCGGGGTGCATCCTTATATCATCGACATCCGAAAATGTCGTAGACAACCGCGGAGAAGACTTACGTTCCCCATAAGCTCTTCGTCCGGTTTCTCCTCTCCCATGAAGGGCCTCGTCGTGAGACGGGGCCCGAATTTTTTATGTACATACGCTAAAAGCCTTGATATTACTGGGTTTTTATTTCTCCCCATTTAATGGTTCAATACGAACGAAATCGAGCTGGTTACCGATTGGTTACCAAATTCGTTTTACTATCTCGCTCTTGATTAAAAAATGTTCGACTGCTCCAAAATTATTATTGAATGTAGGTGATGTTGTCGATATCTGTATTATTCCAAATAATACTGTTTTGCATCGCGAGAGATTCTAAAGCATCCATCTATATCTACCTGACTACGCCCTGTTTTTATCATTAATTCATGTATTGTCGGCTTTCTGTTACGACCGTTTGAGTAATTAGCAGTTATCTGCAATAACTTTCTTTCACAATCGTTTTCATAGATATACCTCTAAAAGTTTTATTCATTTTACAATATAGGAACATTTGTGCTTTTCGGTAAGGATAAAAAAACTCGGTGGGCTTAGCACCGAGTAACTTCGAGTAAAGGAGAGTTGACCTTGGATAATGATGGATTAGAAAACTACGACTTAAATTACACAGATAATAATGGAAACAAAGTGGCATCTTTCCTTAAAATATTGTCTTGGATAATTGTTATTATCGGGTTTATCATTCCGTTTATACCGAGACTAAACGAGACTCGTCCTCAATTTATTCCAACAGTTAGTTATTACATTTTACTTGCAGCTATCCTACGTGGTATGGCAGAAATAGTACAGCTACTACACAGTATTAACAGTAAGATTAAGTAATTTAGCCCTGCCTAGATAATGAATTCTACAAATGATGGTGATCTAAGCATTCCATGCCTGGTCCAATTCCTGTACTTCACCTTTGCCTTAAGCCGCGGCTCAAGATAAACAAATTTTTTATCTTCTTCTATCTCTAACTGTTTAGAAACCTCAATGAATGCTTTTTTGTACTTCGGGCCTACACCTAGCTCAATAATTCCAGCAAGTCGTTTTTTGCCCTCTTCCTCAACATAAGCAAGCCAACCGAACTCGTCTTTTCGATACCCACCAATATACACATCGGCATATTGGTAATTCACTAGCTTCAGCCAATCAGATGAACGCCGAGAAACATATAATGAATCCTTCCTCTTTGCAACAATGCCTTCCATGGACCGCTCAACAATTGAATGATAAAGTGCAACCCCATTGCCCTCAATCTGAGGTACTAGGGAAAATCTCTCGTTTTGATCAAGCACTATTTCTAATATTGATCTTCGTTTCATTAAAGGAAGCGATCGCAAATCACGCCCATTGTGAAACAGTATATCCCAAATCAAATAATGAACAGGATTCTGTAATGAATGGGAAGCGATCTTATCTTTCTTTTTAAGCTGGAACCGCTCCATCACAAGTTCAAAATCGATTTGCCCTGTCTCTGGGTTTATACTACAAACCTCGCCATCAAGAACAACGTCTCCGTCTATCGGAATTTGATGTAGCTCAGGATATTGTCTTGTGCATTCATTTTGGTTTCGGGTCCACATTCGAGTTTCATTATTTTTATGGGAGAGAATTAGGCGGTGTCCATCTATTTTAGGCTCGAAGATAAAAGCGGGGTCATTGAAGGGTCTATCAGTGGATTGCAGTAACATCGGAGAAATGTACATTGTCATCACCCATGTAAATTGTAACACGAGCAAGAAGGATGAATAATCAGGGAATTAGTGGGGAGTATAACTCTACGCAAGAAAATAAACCGCATGTGGAGGTATGATCATCATGGCTCAAGGACAAAGCGGAAACAACAATGTATTGGTAGTTCCTCAAGCTAGACAAGCACTGGAGCAATTAAAATATGAGGTAGCTCAGGAGCTGGGCATTCAAATTCCTCAAGATGGTTACTATGGTTATATGGCAACTCGTGATACAGGTGCAATCGGTGGTCACATTACACGCCGATTAGTTCAAATCGCTGAGCAACAATTGGCTGGAAACCGTTTCTAAGAAAGTACATTTAGAAATCCCCAAAAGATAATCCCCACTAGCTTCTTGGCTGGTGGGGATATTTATTTTGGGTCCAGGATACAATCGAAGCAATGGTCTTGCCGGACCGGACCGAGCCTTTGTTACAAATGACGTCCAGCTGCTTTCGGCTAAATGGTTTGAAATCGAACATTACGGACCACTTGGCAAGGATCACCACGACATGTCTTGGCGCCGTAAATTTGCCAGTTCGTATGGGGTTTGTTTTGCTCAGGCACTACATTCACTTTACCTCCGAATTTGAAATGGAAATAAAAAAAAGCACTCCGAGGTGCTTCATTTTTTGTAGTAACAACCATTCTCTTTCCTTAGAACCCCAATAGTTGAATGTCTATGCATAACTTGTTCCACTAACTCTAAAGCATGGTACATGCCTGTTAAGTTTCTTATAGCTTTTTGTACGTCAACCGCTGTTATTGGTTTATCTTTTTCCAAAGAATCGTAGGCAATATAAAACAAAGTATCGAATCCTGTGTTTCTTATTACCTTAGCCGTGACACTTTCGCCTGTACCAACAAGCAATGTTGATTTTATATCGTTCGCTATATTTTGAATAGTCTCATTTACTTTCTCAACAGGTACTGTTTCCGAATCTGTTTTATCATCTCCAACATTATCTTTTGACTGCTCAAGTTGATATTTTGAGGCGATACTATCCACTACAGCCGCGAGATCTAGACTACTTACTTTCGTATCAACCTGCCCCAGTTTCTCCTTAAATTCGCCTAAAATCGTATTAAGATCTTTTTTAAGGTTATCTGCTTTTGTTGCTTCCCGAATCGAAATGTAGATAGCAACACAAGCTAAAGCAATTGAAATAAAAGTTGAAACATATGAAATCGCGCTCATTACCTCGCTTTTCCAAATGTAAGCAAAACCACATGCATAAACTATTCCCGCAGTGAACCAAAGCCAGTCTCTATGACGCCATTCCATAATCTCTCACTCTCCCAAATGATATTTTAGACTGATTTGGTGAGAATATACAAGAATGCATTTTTAAAATATCATTCTTTCTGCAGCTCAATATCAATCTCAATAAGCTTCTTCAAATCCTCAACCGTTTTAATTTCAATCCGACCATCCTGAAAGTCCTTAACCCACCTAGCAATACCGGCTTGAATGATTTTCCGATATTTTGACTTCGACTCCAGGATACCCTCCATGATTTCAATCTCACGGTCGATAACAACTCCTTCCATAATTTGCTTTTCAATGGTAAGGCTGACCACGACGTGTCTCGGCGCCGCAAATTTACCAGTTCGTATGGGGTTTGTTATTCTCTGACACTACATTCACCCCACTCCGAAGTGCTCAGCGTTGCAAAACAAAAAGCGCAATTTAGCAAGTAACTAAAATGCGCTTAATTCAAAACTATTTATAAGAATAACGGTGGTTAACTTTGGGACGTTTATCTAGGGAATCAATAATCGATTGTATATCCAAGTAGTTTTGTTGTTATTTTTTTCATTGTACCATTGTTTTGATGTAATTCACTTCTTGATCCGAACTTGCTTGTAATTTATTTTTGGAGTCTTAGCTTTCTCATCATTAGGTATTACATTGAGTGCTTTCGAAAATTTTTGACATTAGTTTCAAATAAAAAACGCTTACCCAATTGGGTTAGACGAAATATTAATAAACTTTAAATCATTGATTTCTTTCGATTATTAATACGCATTACCTTACTCCGCCAATGCCGAGCCCTTTTCTTCAAACGCTTTATTTTATATGCCAGCTTCCAGTATCTTGCTACTTTTCTAGGTACCTTATTAATTTCTTTTGGCTCTTCGACTTGAATTACTATAGGGTAATCCGTGTGGCTTGGCTTTCTCTTTTTCTTTGTGGATACGTATGTATAGTCATGAGGACTAAAGTGAGATATATCTGTTGAATCATAAACTTCAATTTCAATAGATTTCATATCAGACCAATCCGAACGGTCTGTATGTGGCCGTGAATTTCCAAGTGTACCAATAATAAAAAATCTCATGCCTCTCTCTTCTGCAAATTTCACTGCTGCATCAAATTTAGCCTGGTTTTTAGGTTGCCCGATGTCCCCAGAGAGTTTTACTTCGACCAAATCTTTCTTACCATTTGTATAATGAACAATAAGATCGGGGGTATATAGATGACTAACTCTTTTATAAAAGTATTGAACTTTTATGGGTTCAACTTGAATTAATCGAACCCTTTTGTCATTTTCGAGTTCAAGTAAAACTTTGTGTTCTAACGGACTTCGACACTTCGCTGGAATGTCCATTTTACTAAGATGTATCGTTTGGGGATATCCATTGTGAGTCTTTTTAATCGGTAAATTGTTATTTGTTATTTTAAAGGTATTATCATCAATGAGTTCATTGACAAGCTTAACTCCTAGTTTTTTTAAATTTTCTTCATATTTCTCAGGATAACCGTAAGCAGTAAATTTCTCTGTATTAGCAAAAAAATCGGAAAAATCCTGTTTTCTTTTAAATTCAATTATTTTTGATAAAGAGATTGGTTTCTCTACGATGGGTTTGTCTAAGATCGAAAATCTTTCTATTCTTCTTAGATGAAAGGTCCTTACTTCTTTACGGTAATGACAATAACCAATCAAGTAGTAGTGTTTATCGAACCTTTTCAACAAGTACCACGGATCAACTTTACGATGCGTTCCGCCTTCTTCACTTAAGTACCAAATTTGTAATTGAGCTTCATCCTTTATTGCTTTAATAAACTTATGCTTGTTTTCCCGAATATTAACCATTACTGAGCGCCTTCTCTCGATGTATGTTCATAGTTAGTATTTCGGAACAACTAGGACAAATGATTAGACTCAATCTTTCAGGTTTGATTCAATACCCGTTACCTCATAAATTTCTTTGTCCTAAGCGTCGAGCCACTACCGCTAAACAAATCAACTAAAGTTGTTACTGAAGTGACCCGCTTGCCTATTTGGATGAGCTGATTTCCGGTTGGTTCATTGGTGCGATTCTGGGAGTAATGTTGATGTTCTTTCGCATAACGACACGATCCTCGAACAATGACATTTTATTGGGAATTATTTTCCTTTGATTAATGGAGCTAAAAATCAATGATGTTAATGACGGCAAACACAAAGGAGCTGGACTTCTCCATGAAGTCTAGCTCCCTTTTTACATAAGTATCCGCACTTATGAACCTCGTGCACAAATTTTTAACCAATCCGAAGAACGCCGGGAAACATACAAGGAATCCTTCCTCTTCGCCACGATACCTTCCATGGACTGCTCCGCAACAGACCGATAAAGCTCCTCGCCGTTTCCTTCCACTTGTGTAACTAGAGCAAATCTATCGTTTTCGGCAAGCACCTTTTCCAAGATAGAACGACGTTTCACCAATGGAAGCGTACGCAAATCTCTTCCGTTCAAATAAAGTATATCCCAGATCACATAATGAACGGGGTTATGAAACGAATGAGCTGCAATCTTCTCCCTCTTCTTCAGCTGTAACCGTTCCTTCACCAAATGGGTACAAGTGCGGCTGTTCTCCGGGACATGACAGGCCACCTGTCCGTCGAGAACAACGTCGCCATCGATAGGCACCGGATATAGCTCCGGATATTGTCTTGTGCATTCTGTCCGGTCTGCAGTCCACATTCGCGTTTCCCTTTGGGAGCGGGAGAGAATGAGGCGGTGTCCGTCAATTTTGGGCTCGAAGAGAAATGCGGGGTCATTGAAGGGTTGGTCAGCGGTTTGAAGTAACATAGGAGAAATGTACATGGTCATCACCCATCCCAATTGTAACATGAAAGATTGGATGAATAAGTAGGGAAATTGTGGACATCATAACGTTACGCAAGACAATAAACCGCATGTGGAGGTATGAAAATCATGGCTCAAGGACAAAGCGGAAATAACAATGTATTGGTAGTTCCTCAAGCAAGACAAGCATTGGAGCAATTGAAATACGAAGTAGCTCAAGAACTGGGCATCCAAATTCCTCAAGATGGTTACTATGGCTTTATGGCAACTCGCGATACGGGTGCTATCGGTGGTCACATCACCCGCCGCCTGGTACAAATCGCTGAACAGCAGCTGGCTGGAACACGCTTCTAATGCAAGCTCAATAGAGTTCGAATGTAGAAAAAGCCCTCCATAGGGCTTTTTCTTGTTTCGTATTCCGTATTTCCCGGGCAAGCGCAGCATACGACGAAACCTTACGAGATCAGACACAAAAGAACAGGGCTTGAGGGTTGATCGCTCGGATACCTGTAACGTAAATCATGAAACAGTGACCTCACGGGCTGCCTTGGAATCGTTCGTACATAAATGCTTCTCCAGCTTAATCGTTTCAATACCTGCCAGCAGTACGATCCCAATGCCATGAGTGTCATTCAGCTGCCAGGTCAGCTGGTCCTTATAATAGTATTTATTGAAGGAGTAACCCGAGCCTCGACAAACACCATATACATTCCCGTGCTTATCAATACAGTGACGAACCAAGCCTTCCCAGCCTCGGAGGACTGACTCGATATAGCCGTCAGACTCCCGCAGCCAGCCGAAGCGAACCCCACGCGCGAACGCATAAATAAACATGGAGGTGCAGGAAGCTTCCTCATAGGACTCCGGATCCGTCAGCACTTGGTGCCACAGCCCGCGCGTCCCTTGCAGCTTCTTGTAGCCTTGGCACAGCTCCCGGAAAAATGCGAGAACGTCCGGCCGCAGCTCATGATTCTCCGGGAGGACGGCAAGAAGCTCCGTCAGCGAGAACAGCACCCACCCGTTGCCCCTGCCCCAAGGCACCCCGTTTCCTTTGCCGAATTTCACATCATAAACGTGGTGCATGATTTGAAGCTCGGGAATGTACATGAGTTCCTTGTAATGCAAAAACTGTTTCACTGCATCGTCCACATACTTACGAATACCCGTCAGCTCATAATACTTGCTGAGAAACGGCGTACTCATATACAAATCGTCGCACCACACAGTATCCTTCATAAAATCGGTCGTTCCTCTTACCCGGTACAAGGTACCGTTCGGAAGCCGATCCTGGATTTCCGTAATATACCGGGCGATTCGATCAGCTGCCGCTTCTGCTCCCGCAAGCGGCCTTATTTTGTGGGCTTCCAGCATAGCGGCGCCGAAGGAACCGCAATCATCCAGACTGTCGATCAGCGTCAGCTGGTGATTGATGCCGGGAGAGCCATATTGCTGCTGATCCCACAAACTATATTCATGCAGCGAGGTACACTGCTCGATATGGTCTGCTGCATATTGGAAGTAATGAGATGTTTCAAGCTCCAGTCCGGTCTTCATAATGCCGTATAATGTTACGCCCAGTGGGTAGTTCCATTTGCCGTACATGCCGGTTTCCAGATAAGGACGAATACGCGCATCCGGCAGATCCGCTCGCCAATAAGTGGTCTCTCCTCCTGTTCCAAAGGTTGAATTCATCTGAGTGATGTCCCCCGCCTCCGGTGAACTCCCTTCGGAAAACGGACCAAGATACAGCCAGACATCCGTTAAGCCCTCCACAAGACATGGTGCAGCAAGCTTCAGCCGGGTATTGGTTGCGACGCTTGGACCTTCCAGTTGAAAGCCCCACTGCTTCCCTCCACAGCAAACCGAGCGGGCCACAAGGTCGTGCTGACCAAAGCCCAGGTCTACGGAGACGGATACCTGACCGGATGCAGCAGTTGATTCATAGACCGCGCTGCCGTTGATGTATATCGTCAACGGACCATGATGCTCACCTTGCAGCCGGAACGTTTGGGGAGCGGCGGTTCTGACTTCCAGCTTCGTCCAAGCAAACGCAGATTGCCCTTTCTGTAAACCGTAGATTCGGCCGAAGCAGCCCGCCTGCAGCTCCTCATCAGACCAAGTCGTTTGAGGATACCAGTCACCCGCGGCAACCTCCTCGGCTCCTTCCCCAGGCAGCACTTCCCAAGGAGCCGCTTGAGGACGGCTGTACACCCAGCCTTCTTCTCCGTTTCTCTCCGGCGTCGGTGCCAGGATGTGCATGGGAAAGCCCTTGATGCTGCCGGTACCGAACACCCCTCCGCAACCGGTTCCGGTTTTTACAAATTCCAGTACAATGTGATTCCAGCCTCGATTCAGCTTCGTGCGGAAAACATTTTTGCGCTCCGGAAACACATCGTCGTTGAGATTGGAGGCAAACGCCAGCCCTTGGTTGATAAACACCCTCACCGGACTATAACAGCTGACGCTGAACGGGACATCGACCTGCGTCTCGCTCCACACTTTGCCCCAAACATAGATGTATTGTCCGTCCTTAAGCTCCGGCCATCTGTTCTGCAGGTCCATGTCATACCGGTAATCCTCACCGCGGAGGAAGCCGTCCGCACGATAAATCCGAAAGACCGGGGGCAGCTTCGGATGAGAACCGATAAAACGGCCGGCAACGGCGGCAAGAATGTCTTGACTGCAACGGGCTTTACCCGCGATGGAATCATTTTCGTGGAAATAAGGCTGCATGTTCATCCTCCGATTCAGAACGGAATTTCTCCGCCGGGATATAAGGTCGAGTGAGACAACCGCTTCGGCTGAGCTAATGGGGTGCCGGACGGATTCGCCGTCAAATCCTTAGGCCCGCTGGAATATATGCTCGCTGTCTCATCGCCGTAGATGATGACCTGTTCATTCCCTTCGCCGAACAAGTCAGCATGCACGACATACCCTTCCGACGGAAAGGAAACGACCACGTTCATATTCCCGTCGTAGAGGGAAGGAAATACCCCGCCACCGCGGCGGAATGCCAATATATAATCCGGGGAGCCTTCTTGCCAATTCCGTAACGTCTCGATGATCGTCAGCCAGCCGTCCGTTTGCCGGTCCTCTTTCCAAAGCTCCTGCCCGCTGCTGTCCAGAAGGAACAATGCGTCCTTCCCTTTCACGCCTTTCCCGTCGTCCTCCCGAACGAGCCGGTCCAGGCCGGCCACTTGAAGACCGGGCAAATCGCTGCGGAAGCGGCCCAATGCGATATGCTGAGATTCGACGGAGCCTTCATGTCTCCACAACTCTTGGCCGAACCGGTCGTACATCACGGTAACGCTGCCGCCGATGACCAGCTCTGGCTGTCCGTCCCCATTTACATCGCCGACCCAAACGCAATCCGCGTGATCCTCAAGATCGTGACAGCTCCAAAGGAGACGGCCATCGTGATCCAACAGATCGTAGCCGGCCATCACCTCATCCAGCCCGTCCCCATCCAGATCATACACCCATGGGTAATGGCCGGGATTTCCTTCGTGCGTCCACAACAGCTCGAAGTTACGGTTCATCGCCCACATCCGGTGGTATCGGTCCTTCAGGATGATATCGCCCGCCGTATGCCCTCCCGTTAAATTGGCTACGATGATGCAGTCATGCGCTTGCGGATCGGGTAAGGCATGAGAAGCCTTCAGCTGACCGGTTTGTCCGTTCAGGATGTTAAACCGGCCGTCCATAATGCACAGTACCTCCAAATGTCCGTCCCCGTCGATATCGGCGATTTGCGCAGGGTAATCGGAGCCTTGCCCGCCTGCCCCTGGATCAGGCTTGCCCACCTGCCATAAGAGCTCGCCCGTAAGATCGAACACCGTGATACACTGCACCTGATGAGGAATATATCTTACATCCTGCCGATTGTCGGCTTGCACCAGGATCATTTCCATGCGTCCGTCGCCGTTGACATCGCCAAGCAGCATTTTGCAGCGGGGACCCGCCGCTCGAATATTTATTCTTCCAAGAAAACAGGGCTGTTGCACCACAGGCTTTCCGTCGCTTCGGTTCATTTTCGTATTCCCTCCATGATTGGTTGCAATCTGATATAACGTCAGCGTAAATGAGGTAACCTTTGTTTACAATCGGACATTTTTGACTGCTTTGGCCGGGGACTTGCATTTTCTTGCCGGACTTTCACTTTCTTGATAAGTACCGTTTTAGCCGCTTGCGAATTTTTCCTATTTACGGAAAAGATGGTGACATTTACGTTTATGTAAGTCACCCCAGTGACCATGAAATCCATCCAATTCCGAGGAGGAGTATTGATGAAAAAGAAGCGACAGCACTCATGGAAACGACGCGCCGGAATGACAGGGCTCAGCATGCTGGCGGCCCTGCAAATCGTATCGGTTTGTCAACCGATGCAAGCGGTTGCAGCAGCAGTCCCTATCGCTCCCGCAGACGGCAAGCGGCAAATGGAATACCTTGATCGCGGTATCATAGCAGTGCCTACGCAGGGAGGGACTTTCATAAGCTGGAGGCTGCTCGGAACCGATCCTGCGGACGTTGCCTTTCATTTATACCGCGACGGCAAAAGGATCACTGAAGCCCCGCTACGCTCTTCCACCAATTTCGTGGATACGGCCGGAACGGCCCAATCGAAGTATTCCGTTCGTGCGGTAGCAGGAGGCAAGGAGCAGCAAGCCTCAGAGGCAGCTACTGTATGGGGCGCTACTTATCTCGATGTTCCTCTGCATAAGCCGGCTGACGGAAGGAACCCCGACGGCTCCGTCTTTACCTACAACGCGAATGATGCGAGTCTGGGCGATGTAGACGGAGACGGCAAGCTTGAGTTGATCCTGAAATGGGATCCTTCCAACTCGAAGGATAACTCCCAGAACGGTGTTACCGGTACGGTCTATATTGATGCCTACAAGCTGGACGGCACACTTCTGTGGAGAATTGATCTCGGCAGGAACATTCGCGCCGGGGCGCATTACACCCAGCTGATGGTTTACGACCTGGATGGGGACGGCAAAGCCGAGGTAGCAGCGAAGACGGCCGACGGCACCGTGGATGGTACGGGCCGAGTGATCGGCGATCCGAACGCTGACTATCGCAATGCCGAAGGACGCATCCTGGCCGGACCGGAGTTCCTGACGATCTTTGATGGCGCTACAGGCAAGGAGCTGACGACCGTATCCTACGATCCGCCTCGCGGCAACGTGAGCGACTGGGGTGACGGCTATGGCAACCGGGTGGACCGATTCCTTGCCGGCATCGCTTACTTGGATGGACAGCGTCCAAGCCTTGTCATGGCCAGAGGCTATTACACCCGCGCAGTGCTGGTAGCGTATAACTGGCGCGATGGCAAGCTGGAGAAGGTTTGGACCTTTGATTCCAATACGCCCGGAAATGAAGGGTATGCCGGACAAGGCAACCATAACTTGAGCGTAGCCGATGTCGACGGTGACGGTAAGGATGAAATCATTTACGGTGCGGCTGCGATTGATCATGACGGCCAAGGTCTGTACACAACCGGATACGGACACGGCGACGCTATGCACCTAGGTGATCTCGATCCGACACGACCGGGGATGGAGGTATTCCAGGTCCATGAAAATCGCAGCTCCCCTTACGGACTGGAGTACCGCGATGCGGACACCGGAGAAACGATCTGGGGCTTATATACCGGCAAGGATACGGGCCGCGGGATGTCCGCGGACATCCATCCGGAATATCCCGGCGAAGAGGTTTGGTCCTCCGGAGGGTATGGCTTATTCAGCGCCTCAGGGCAAAAAATAAGCGATAAGGCCCCATCTTCCATCAACTTCGGCATTTGGTGGGACGGAGACCTCCAGCGGGAGCTGCTTGACCACACGTGGAACGGAACGTCGCAAACCGGCGTTGGGAAAATTGAAAAATGGGATTACATCAACCATCAGCCGATCACTCTTCTAACGGCGGAAGGCACGCTTTCCAATAACCACACGAAAGGCAATCCCGTACTTCAAGCGGATTTGTTCGGCGACTGGCGCGAGGAAGTCATCTGGCGCACCGAAGACAATTCGGCGCTGCGAATCTACACCACCACCGATGTAACGGAGCACCGTTTGCCTACTCTGCTTCACGATCCGGTATACCGTTTAGGCATTGCATGGCAGAATGTAGCTTATAATCAGCCTCCACATCCAAGCTATTATTTAGGTGCGGGAATGAGCCAGCCACCTGCTCCGAGCATGTATGTGACGATGCCTTCCAAGGCGGAACTGCAGCCTCGCGTATTGAATGTGAAGAGCTCGGGCGGGGAGTCATCCGTTACCGTTCACATTTCACTTCCGAATGTGTCGAGCCTTGCAGGCGCCGGACCGGACGCAGCCCATGTTTCTCTCACCGTGAACGGCACGACGCTTGACGCAAGCTCCGTAATGCAGCAGAACGATACAGGACTGCTCGCAAAGTTCGACCGCAAAGCGCTCATCCAAGCGTTAGGTGAACAGCGCGGTGAGGTTCAAACAGAAGTAAACGGTATACTCGGGAACGGCAATCGTTTCAACGGAACCGCCGTCATCGAAGTGCGCTAGTACGTAAATAACCTCCGTTACAGGATCCTTGCGACCCTTGTAACGGAGGTTATTTCGTCACGCAGAATATTGCTCTATTGTTAGCCTTCCGTTCTCAAGTAAAACAGCCGCTGATCCTCAATATGCCCAAGCCCGTCATAAGCGGAACCGAAGAACGCACTTCCTCCGCAAAAGGCCGGCAGCTCATGACGCGTCCCTATGCATTCGGCGGCAAGATGGAGAAGCGCCAAGGGAGCTATGCTGTCAAGCTTGGCGTACGGATGGCGTTCGCTTGGTACGAAAAAGCCGTGGCGGTACCCCTGCCGAATAATATTTTCTCCCACGATACAAGCAAGCTCCAAATAGTCCGTTTGACCGGCAACCCGGTACAGCTCCAGCAATGCAAATACAGTATACGGATTCGGGTTGTCCGTGGCGTAATCTAGGCTGCGTCCCTCACCGGTCCTATCCAGGCCAGGATCGCCGAGGCCATTGCCCTTCGCCATGCCTCGAACACATTCCCACAGGAGCGGCTCTCCGGACAAGCGATATCCCATGGCATAGGACCACAATAGCAGCGGATCGGCTGACATAGCCTGCAAAGCTTCCCCCTGTTTGCCGTAATACCCGCTCCTTTCCATCACGAGACCGGTTAAGCGCGTACCGTTCGTCAGCATCGGATGCATGAGATTCGTCTCGCTTTCGTAGGCATACCTGCCGTAGGCAAGCAGATCGTCCACGGCCGATTCGGCAAACGGCTTCCCCGCTTCCCCTAAGCTTTCGGCTAGCACCATTCGGCTTATGCCGGCCTTACCGACAATCGTATGAATCTGCCTTGCCACCGATAATGTCCCTTCTACAGGCTGATGCGCACGTAATTGCTCTCCGAATTGCTCGACCGCGCGGTCCCCGCGTACTCCCGGCAGCACGGAAATGCTGAACTGATAACCACTCATTCCCGTTACAGGATTACGTGTATCCCCATACCGTCCATTTAACCGTTTGGCCCAAGCCAATGCCTTCTCGTCACCGGTAAACCGATAAAGCTGTCCTGCCGCATAATAAAGATCGCTGCCGCAGTTGATGAAGGTCAAGCCGGTACCTGTGAAGAAAGGGTCTCCCGGAGCATAGTCCCGATCCCAGACGGTACCTTCACTCGGTTCGGCTGCCGGCTTGCCGTGACGGCTGAACTCAAGGCTGCTCCAATCCAGCACATGGCTGTCCCAGAATGCTTCGATATAGGCTCTCGTCTCCTCCGGGCTCACCTCGTACATCAGTTCATAGAACGGGTAATGACATTTCAGCTCATGCTGTGGGCCCTTATCCGGCGCGTAGACGGTCCGTTTCCCGGCAAGATCGTAGGCCAGATGACCGCCCCAATGGAGCAGACTCCCGTATCTCAAATGCTTGAAGGCATAATCGACCGTGTCCTTTGCCGCGCTGCGATATTTCTCTTCGCCTGTAATATGGCTTAAGGAATACAGCGTACGAAGCCAATTTTGCTGGCTGGCCAAATTGGACAACGTCCAGGTCTCGCCTTCGGACAGCCATTGCACCGGTTCCTTCGTCTCCGCATGGAAGCCGTCGGCAAAAAGTGGAAGACCGTCCTTCTCCCTGCGTCTCTCATGAAGCTGCAGTACGTGATCCGCATATTGCTTGACGATGTGGATAAAGCGGTCAGCTTGCGTAGTTCTGGATGTTTGCACGGAATTCGCCTTCCTTCTGCAGTAGTTAACCTCTTGAAACGTTTCGGCCTTCATAATGAAACCAGTCAAAGTCAGCGGCAATTCGGCGGCCTGAGCCTCCACTGTTCGCGAAGAAGCCGACCATCGTCCCTGTGAACGCCTTTTTCTCCTGAGTCCCTTCGTCGCTCAAGAACAACGCATCCGGTACCACCCCGGCAAGACTCCAGTCTTCCCCATTGCGGCTGTAATAGAAAGCTCTGCGTTCCTTGTCAACCTCCACCTTCAAATAGATTACGCCTGCCGACTCCAGCGGGATATCGCTGAGACAAGACAGCGTTCTTGCCCTGTTCTCCGTCAGTTGCAGCCGGATCCCATCCGCATAGGTCAGAGCAAGCTGCAGGAAGCAGCGGGAATCGTAATAACAGGTCAAGCCCGCTTGTTCCCCGCCTCTTTCCGGGGTAAAATCCAGCTTCAACGCGGCAGTATAATGATGATGCCTTTCTCTGCGGACCAGCACGTTACGCGCGTCGATGGACTCGAGAGGTTCGTCGCCTGTCCAAATCCTAACATGCCCCGGCCGTTCGGTAAGCGACCAATGCTCCGAATCGGGATTGCGGACGAACTGCCATTGCACTGACAGCCGCTCCGCGTCGAAATCATCCGTCGCCGGCTCCTTATAAACAACTTGCATCAGAGCTGGCACGGCTTGTACATCGCTCGGACCTCGCCCCTCGTTAACAGAAATCCAGCCGTCTTCCGTCCAATTCACCGGATCGAGACACGTTTCTCTTCCGAGCACACAATAGCCGCCGCCGAGAGGCCTTCCCGCGAGGTAGACCATCCACCAGTCCCCGTTCTGCGTTTGTACGAGCTTGCCATGGCCTGCTCTTTGAATAGCGGCGCTCCGGTCGGATTGGGTATGTACAGGATTATGCGGACATTCCTCATACGGTCCGAATAAGTCTTTAGACCTTGCCATCGTGACACAATGACCGTATTCGGTGCCCCCTTCAGCTTGGAGAATATAGTAATATCCGTCCTTTTTCAGAACATGCGGCCCCTCCGGTGACACGCGTCCCGTTCCCTTCCAGACCGTAACCGGTTCCCCAAGGGCTTCGGTGCATTCGTCATTCAATCGAAGAAGCGTAGCTCCGCTGCTGCCGTACACCATATAGTGGGTACCGTCATCATCCACAAAATGGGACGGGTCCAGTCCCTTATCGTTAATCACGACCGGCTTGGAATACGGTCCCTCCGGGCGTGAGGATTTCATCATGATGTTCACTCGGCCGCTCTCCGTGGTGTTTCGCAAGGTTGCGAATATATAGAACGTTCCGTTGTAGTAAGAGATATCCGGGGCCCAAATGCCGAAGGAGTCAGGCAGGCCTGTTAACGGGATATCCTCGCTGTTCGTGATGCCATGACCGATATATTCCCAGTGAACCAAATCCTTGGAGTGTGAAATGAGGATTGCGGGAAAATATTGAAAGGTTGAGTTCACCATATAATAGTCGTCCCCCACGCGGACGAGGGAAGGATCGGGATGAAACCCCGACAGGATCGGGTTCGCATAGGTTCGTTCATTTGTTTCGCCGGACATAATCTCATTTCTCCTTATCGTTTAGTCGGACATGCTCCCAAAAGCTCCGCGTGTATTCCGTGAGGGGACGATGCGGAACTCCTGTCAGCTTCCGGCTGATCTCACGGATCAGCAGCGCTTGCGTCCCGGCATTCATGTCTCCCTCTACGAGTCCCTGCCCGATACGGACAGGCTTCGGCATATAGGGGTAAAATTCCCCTTCCTTCACCTGCGCGACATTCGGTGCCGGCGGAGAATGCTTCAGCTCGCGCGAGAAGCCGCCATCCTCCCTAAGCAGCCGCCTCATATTGGCGATTGTAATTTCGAGAATCTCGGCCAGCTCCCGCTCCGGAATCACGAGTTCGTGCTGAAACGCTCCGAGCAAGTCCATCGGATTGCGCACCCAGCACATGTCGATAGCCTCATCGTTTCGCAGACAATCCAGCAGCGTTCGATAGATGCGGTCGACATGAGGAACCGGGATATGAAAACGGTCGTAGAAAGCACGCAGCTTAAATGTCCCCGAGATGCGGATATATCGGTTGCCCCCGCCCCACAGGCCGGTTTCCGGATCTTGAATCGAAGCAAAATATTGTCTTCCCGCCTCCACATAAGGCCGGCGCTCTTCTTCGCTCATCCGGGCCAAATGGTGATTCGGCGCTCCCATGAAATCGCAGCCTCTCCAGCTGTTGCGCAGGTCCACCGACTTCAGCCATGCCACATAGGCATCGGGCGACTCAAGATACGAGGGCCTTTCTTGCGCCTCGTGGGGCAGCTTGTGCAGCGGTCGGCCTCCCAGCTTGCTTAAGGAACCTACGCTATAGCCGAGCGCGCGAAATACCATCACCTCATCAAAGCGCATATTCGGATCCGCGTCGTGGAAGTAGCCTGTGGCCGGATCCTGCTTCTGCTGGAAGAAGGAGATCATCCGTTCCCGAACCGAGGAGGGCATGCTCTCCAGCAAGCCGGAACGGATCAAAATGTTTAACGCTTGGGCGGTGGATTCGATATCCGGTTTAAAATGGTCCATATCGAAGGAGCTGCGGGCGTAATAAAACCCGCCGGAGGCCGCATCGTACTGCCCGGCCAGCCACTCGTAGAAATGCTGAAACAAGCTGTCCATTTCTTGAAACAATGATTCAAATCGCTTTCCGGTCGGTGTCATTCGGTTCCCTCCGATTGAATTAGAGCTTATGGGACTTTCGTATTGCAACTGTAGCATATCCCGGGAAGCCGCTCTACACCTATCCTGCTTTCCCTCTTTAACCTTTGCTATTTTTGCGTTTTTTCGTTTGCAATGCTCTGTTAACCTTTGTTATTCTTGTGTCAGAAAGGGGTGTTGCAGCCATGAAAGGTGATTATCAAATATCTTTCTCCAAAGCGGAAAATATCGAAATGCCCCGTTTTCATTACCACGATCATTATGAAATCTATTATTTGTTTGGCGGCGAGCGATATTACTATATTGAAAACCGGACTTATCATGTGAAGAAGGGCTCCATGATTTTTATTAAGAAAAACGATATCCACAAGACGCTGCTCGGAGGCAAGCATCATGAACGGACCGTCATCTACTTCACGGACCGGCTTCTGGAGCCGCGCCATGACCGGCACCTTGATCTTTTACTGTCCCCTTTTCATCATCCCAACCGAATTGTCGAATTCAATCCCATGGAGCAAAACTACATTGAAAATTTAATTTTCCAAATGAAAAACGAATACGTTGAAGAAGGCCGTCAAGGCCGCGACCTTTATTTTGAATCACTGCTCGTACAGCTTCTTCTATATGCCCACCGTAAGCTGACGGAAGCGTCCGAGGTGGCCTACGTGCCGATGAACAAGAACATTATGGAAGTGATCGATTACTGCAATTCCCACTATAGGAAGCCGCTTACGATGGAGGGGGTTTCCGCCCGTTTTTATATTAGCCCGTTCCATTTCAGCCGTTTGTTCAAACGATATACGGGGTTTAACTTCCCGGAGTATATCAATACGCTGCGTATCCGCGAGGCCCAAAAATTGCTGAGAGAAACGCCGTATAAGGTGATCGAAATCGCTGAGCGGGTCGGATATATGAACATCACGCATTTCAACCGGAAGTTCAAGCAAGTGGCTTCCATGTCGCCGCTCGAATATAAGAAAATGATTAAGGCGTCGTCAAACGGCCATGGCACCGACGCAAAGTGAGGCAAACGAGAGGTAGGCTCCAAAATAAAAACCGGCTCCCTAGGCAGACTGCACTGCCCTAAGAACCGGTTTTTTCTACTCTACTAGGCGCTTTTGCTCGCCGCTTTTCACTTCTACCATCTGCCCGTCCACGCTAAGCCAAACATCAATGGCTGTCGGGTTATAAACAAAATCCAGGCCTGCCGAAAATTTCAGCTGCTCGAACGCCTTGGTGTAATCGACGATTTCGATATTCGTTGCATACCAGATCTCGTCTTTCCCGCCTACATAGGCGCAAAACTCCTCTATCACGTGCCAATTGTTGTCATTGTCGAATTCATAGCTGTGGCCCCAGACGTACATGAGATACAAATATTGTGTCTTGTGCAGCCCGACGAACGTCTCGGCATGCTTCATCAGATCCCGATTGTGGTGGCAGGTAGGCTGCCATTCAAGCCAATCGTCCGGCATGCCGAAATGGCCCGTGCTCGGTACGACCCTGGCGTACTCGATGCCGAGACCCGGCAGAAGCTCCTTGATCCGGCGGTTATACGAGCCGTTCGGATACGACATCCCCCTCACGGTATATCCGGCAATCCGTTCCAGATTCCTCCGATCCTCCATCACCTCATGAACGATGAGCTCGTTCGGACATCGGGCGATAGTGGGATGGGTCAGAGTATGGGCCGAGATTTCATGCCCCTCATAGAGGTCCTTAATTTCTTCCTCTCCAATCCGATCCGGCGTTCCGAACAGGCCGGAGTTGATGTGGAAGGTCCCCTTAATCCCATGGCGGTTAAAAATATCCACCAGCCGCTTGTCGGCATTTCGGCCGTCGTCATAGCTCATCGTGAGCGCCTTATGCCTTCCGCCCGGAAAGCACATTAACACCTTTGGCATCGTTGCCTCTCCCCTCTCTAACGACTAATTATACCAAAGATTCCGGTTTCATCGGAATAAAAACCGCTCTCTCGTTCGGCGACTTGTTCGGCGTATGAACGGCAAGATGAAGAGCCCCGTCCAAGGCGCGGAACAGCATGCCGTGTCCCCCGTCCTCGGCAAAAAACGGCTTTTCCTCCTGAACCCACGGTCCGAGGATGTCCTCTGAGGCCGACCGGGCGATTCCCATCGCATATCCCTTACTGCCGATACTGGACCAAAGCATCAGCAAGCTTCCTTGTCCGTCCTCCCAAAGGAAAGGTCCGTCCGTAACGTAGTTGACCTCCCGTACAGGGCGCGACCACGGCGCCGAGGATGCCTTGAAGAGCAAAGCCGGTTCCCCGGAAGCGGCGCTTAAGTCCTCACGCAGGGGCATAGCGTACATTTCCCCGTCCTGCACCTGCAGCCACTCGCGGCAAAAGACCATCCATGGCTTTCCTTCCTTATCCACATACAGCGTTCCGTCAAGGCATTCCCAGTCCCTGGGTGTCACCGGCCCGTTCGTAACCGGAGCGTAGGGACCTTGCGGTCCCGATTCCGATAGCAGCACCTGCGTTCCCCTGCACTGCCCTTCCGCCTTAAAGGAAGCCAGCATATAGTACCTACTTTGGTACAAGTGAACTTCCGGAGCCCAAAAGTGCCGATCCGCCCAAAAGCCCGCCTCCGGCCGAAACGCCGGAAACGGTCCCTCCCATTGCTCCAAATCGGTACTCCGGTACACGTTGAAGCCTTCGGCGGCTCCGTCCCATACATTATCGTCCGTCGTTCCGAACAAATAATACGCCTTCTCCTCCGGGACCGGCAAAACGAACGGATCCCGGACGCGTATTTCTGACGTTCTAAGCATAGATCTCACCTTCACTCCTTAGGACGCATAAACCTTCAAATTAGCATATTCCGCGATGAGCGGCGCCATTTGCCGGAAGCCGAGCTTTCCGCCGCCCAGCAGCGGACCCCATGTAACTCCGTCGTCCTCCCAGCGGAACAAAACCATCTCATTCACGGCGAACAATAAAGCGGCTCCCTGCTTCACAATAAGCATGCGGTAAGGACCGGCGGCATCCGGGACGCCGGGAATCGGATCAGCGCCTTGCGCGACGAGATGAAAGCCGTAGCTTTTGCGCAGATTGCACGTATGGAACTGTCGCTCCTCCGCCCATCTGCGGCGGAAGTAGGAAATGTGGAAGGCGTTCATATCACCATGATGATATTGATCGTAGATCCCGTTGCGCTCAGCCAGCGCCGGGTCGAACAGATCCTCGCCTCCCGCTCCTTTGGCGCTGAGAAACATGATCGCCAGTCCCGGCTCGCGAATCGGCCAGAAGTCCCATGAGATCGCAAGATCCCCAGGGAAATCCTCGGGGCACCAGTATACCAGATTCGCCTTCTGTCCCTCTTCCGGGTCGCGGGTGCTTTCCAGCCTCATCCGCCCCATCGGGAAGGAGACGGCTCCTTCCCCTTCCATCCGAAAGCCTAGAATGTCCTTCTCCGATGCCAGGGCGTTCTCATATAGAAGCTTCCATTCGGACGGAATCATGCCGTTGATGTTTCCTTTACTTTCCATGGTCCTCAGCTCCCTCCGGAAGATGCTCCGAGATCAGTTCCAGCGCAATAATCGTATTGAGCGACCACTGAGCCGCTTCGTTCGTATTCATCCAATCGATTTCGTTTAACGTATCTACGTGCGTAACGATTTCGGCTTCCGTCTGCAGGTCAACCTGATAGAACGGATTGCCCATCAGAATCGACCAGCATTTCCGTGCCGTTTCCACATCTTTACGGTAATACGCACCATAAGCGACGATGGCGGCACTGAGCACTGGGTGCTCAAAATGCTTGGTGCTGATCGCTCCCTTTGTCAGGACATCCTTTTCTTCCTGCGACTTGTTATAATACACGCCGAATTCCGCGAGCATATCCTCCCATTCCGGATCCTTCAGCATGGCGGCCAGCTCGAACCATACCTGAGGGCCGCCCATACAGATCGCCAGATGCCGTCCCCAGTTATCATCGCCCATCGGGGTCAGCACTCCGGTTTTCGGATCATAGCCGTAGGTAGGACCCGAGATCAGACGATAATTCGCCTTCTTGACGCAGTCGATACCCACCAAAATTTTGTCACGGTAGGCCTTGTCCTCATAGCGCTCCCAACGGGTCATCCAGTTGGAGCTGAAGGCCGCCCAATCCGGACCGACCCGGATATGTGTCGGATGCTCGTCCTTTGGGAAATAAGCCCGCATCGGATCGAGATTCACCGTGGCGAAGTCCGAATCCTTCACTTCATCCATGATATCGCCGATCCGCTCATCCGCCGTTAAGTAATAATAATATCGGTGCAGTCCTGCCATGCCGATGCGCGCTTCCTTGCAGCCGCAGCCCCAGTGTACGACATTGTGCCTCGAGCCAAGTCCCGCATACTCGCCAAAGTGGTATACGTCCACCTCGCTGGTGTGACGAGTCATCGCTTCCGCCATGCGAAAGATGTCCCCGCGGCCGGTCCGCAGGAACATGACCCAGAGCCACATATTCGGAGCCAGCTCCGTGTTCTGCCAGGCACAGCCGCCCAGGTCGTAGTTCCACACGTGGCGTACCGGATCATAGCTGTGCATGTAATCGCCGTAGTCCCATAAGCCGTACCATTTTCGCTGCTCTACCTCATCCTGGTAGAAAGAAATGATACCTTCCAGACGATTCTCCAGCTTTCGCTTCAGCTCACTGCTCCGGTCCGGCAAGCTCCAGAGGCCGAAGGCGCCTGCCGAGCGGTAGTACTCCGGCTCACAGACAAGCAGCGACGGGCTCTGAGACTCCTCCAGCATGCGGTCCAGCTGCTCAGTCCCGGGAGTTTGCGGCAAGCACCACAGCGTAAGCTCATTGGTGTTCGCAATCCCGTAGGGCGTGGCCCGAAGCTCCTCCGCCCCTTCGTAAGACGATTCCACATGCGTCTCCGTATCATAATGGCGCAGGTCCATCGGCTCGTTGTCCGGTGACCAGAGCCATACCGTGAAGGCCGCCTCTGAGCCGGCTGTGCCGTGCACCTCCAACCCGGACGGATGCTTCTTCCAAAAATGCCTCAGGCCGGCGGCTAAGCCTCCTCCTTCTCCACCGACATACCCGAGCCCCCCGGCACGATGCCCGTCGGTCACCTTCACCCAGCTGCAGCCTTCCTTGGTCCGCTTCGAGAGACGGTAGTGCTCCGAGGAGCTCTGCACCAGCTTGAAGCTGTCCCAGGTTGCCGAATCGTCCAGCAGGCTGAGGAAGTAGGCATCCTCGGCAGCATCGAAGGCGACCGGCTGTCCCACCGTTTGGCGCTCGAACAGCTCACGATATTTGCCCTTCGTACGACGGGTATGAAGCGTCTTCGGGGACTCGCTGAAATAGCCGCTGTCTCCTGCGAAACGGACATGACGATTGTACTGCGGCCCCTTCATCGGCACGGCGAAGCGAATTCCGAGCCCCTTGATAAAATCCTGGTGTGGGTTTCCGTCATAAAAAAACGTATGTACCAGCCGTATCGAATCCAGTCCGGCATATACATACAACCTCAGCGTGAAAGGCAGCCATTCTCGAGTGCCGTTGACACCGCGATGCCTTCCGTCCAGCCTCACGACGGCACGCAGGGGTCCTGCTTGCTCCACAACAGCTCGAAGAAGCCGGCTCTCGAAGCGCAGCTCCCGGGTCGTTGCTGTACCTGAAACTTCACTGCGTTCCTCCTTCACACAGACGAGCTCTCCACCGCTGCATACCTCCGCTCCGTCCCGGACGATACTCCGCAGCAAGCCGGCTCCCCGCTTGCCCAAAGTTACGACGATGACTCCCGTATCCAGGGTGATCGTGTCTTCCGTTTCCGTTACGGACACCTTATGCTTAGGATCGGCCGCCTGCCCTTTCTTCAGGGTAAGACCTTGAGCCTCTTCTCTGCCTAATACGGCAGCATGGGCCGACCACTTCACACTGCCATCCGGCCAGTACGCTGTAGGCCAGCTTTGCACCGGCACCGCCTGTCCGTCTCCCGACGCCTGCAGACTAAGCGGTTCCTCCCGCTTCAGCTCGCCTTCCTTCCAAGGAACTCCCCAGGTCACTCCGACAGGCAAGGATGCTTCCTGCTGCAACCACCGCAATGCAATCGTCGTTTCCGCTGACATAATCTCTCCCTCTCCTTCCCAATCATAGTCCCATTGTAGGAAGCAGCCGCTTTGCCTTCAATGGGACTTTATTGTTTGAGGAAACGATGCCGTTTGGACTTTTTTTACCGCTTTGCATATCCTTGACGATCAAGAATTCCGGCTCAGCTCCCGGTAACGCGTCGGTGTCATACCTTCCAGCTTCTTAAAGATCCGGTTGAAATAGCTGTGCTGATAGCCTACCATCCCGGCGACGTCATTGATCTTCAACTCCGATTCCCGCAGCAGCTGCTTCGCCTTCTCAATGCGCAGCTCCGTCAAATAATCGATAAAGTTTTTTCCGGTCACCTGCTTAAACGACTTGCTCAGAAAGAACGGATTCGTACCGATATGATCCGCGCAGTTGTCGAGCGAGATGTCCTGCTGATAATTTTCCTGCAAATAGATCATCGCCTGCTCGATAATCCGCTTCACCTGAGCGTCGGAACGGCCGGTCAGCTCTCTCAGGAATGGAGCGACGACCTTCTCGTGGAACCATTCCAGAATTTGCTTCGGCTCACGAATCTGGGATAACTGCTCGTACAGATTCGCGCCCTTGAATAATCGGCTCGGCTGGATGCCCGATACCATAATGGCATGCTGAATGCTCCCTAATAGATGCAGCATCCCTTGCTGAACGTCAATTTCCTTGGCCCCCTTGCCGGAAAGGGCACGAAGGAAGTCATCCAGCAGCTCATAGGCTTCCTCTTCCCTTCCCGTACGAAGCGCCTGAATCAGCTCACGCTCCAGGTTGAACGGATAAGGAAGGATCTCCGTCTCATTATCTTCCCGACCGTCCTCCTGCAAATCGATCAGCTGATTCACATTCTCATAGCTGCGATAGCTGACGGAATGCTTCGCCTGCTCGAAGGCGAGAGGCACCTCCGAGATGTGAGGCACGGTGCGGCTGATCGCCATGGCGACCCGCATTTTCAATATTTTGTTAATGTAATCCGTTAATTGCTCGCAGAAGCCCTGCAATCTTTCACGGTAATCATCCTCTTCTTCCACCATGAGCAGCAGCCCGGCCGTCAAATCGTGGAAGTTGATCGTATCGCTCTGCTCGAAATATTCGGAGGCGAGCTCTCCGATCATGTTGACCGCAGCGAAGGTCACAAGGCCCTCATCACCGTCGCGAAACTTCCCTTCGACGCTCGTAATTCCAAGCAGTTGTACATAAACAACGATATATCGGCGATTCCGCACATCCCACTTAAATCGCTCCATTCGGCGCAGCAGATCCTCTTCCGAATAAGCCGAAAGGTATCCCTGCAGCAGCTGATGCAGGAAGCTCTCCTTTACATGGGGAAGCTGCTCCGAGAGCTTCGTGTTCAGCTCCAGGCTCTCCCTACGCAGATGTTCCCACTGCTTCTCCATGAGCGTGAATTCATCCTCCGCCCCGACGGCAACGGCATTCCCGCCAAGCAAAGTTACCAGCCGCTTCACCGGTGAATATATTCGACGTGAAGCGAGCCAAGCCAAAAGTCCTGCAATAAGCAGCGCCATAAGACTTAAAGAAATAATGAGCTTGGATATAAAGACCACCGGCGATGTGATGCTCGTAATCGGAGAAGCGGATACAAAGGTCCAATCAGCGGCTATTCGGGACAAATTTCCGTAGGACACCGTGTATGTCGTATCTTTCCATGTAAAGACGAAGGATCCTTTACCCGAACCCGCCGTCTGTATTTTCTCACGCAATGCCGTAACCAGAGGAGAGCTGGAAGCGCTTCCTGTGCCGGATACGAATAAATCACCCGAGCTTTGCAATAAGAACGTCTCCCCATCGTGATAAGGCGACATCGTTTGGAGCATATTCGCGACCTTCTGCTCGTCAAAACGGAAAATCAACGCACCGAAGGGCTGAAGGCTTCCGCCGGGAACCTGGTGAACGAGAGCCAGGTCCTTGCTCTCCGGACGACTCGGATCAAATGCCCACTGCGTCCAATACGTCACATTTTTTCCTTGAATCAACGGCTCGTACACAGCTGCGGCCTTCTGCGGGTCCACTCCCGTATATTCGGGATAAAACAAGACAGGCTGCTTGCCGCCGACATAGAGCTCCGCCCGCTTCACCATGGAATTGGAGCCTTGCATCACGATCAGTGTCTTGGTAATGTCCTGCGTTCTGTCGAAGTTTTTAACAAAATCATAGCCGTTTAAGCTGTAGTCGAATTTGTTATCGAAGGCCCAATGGGACAGCAGCATTTCCAGGTTGCCCAGCTGGTCGTCGATATTGTGCGATCTCTGCTCGATCTGCTGATGATGAAGCTGCAAGAGCTCCTTCTCCACTCGCCCGCCGGCCATCCAATAAACGAATGCCCCCAGGATGAGCCCGGGGATTCCGGAGACGATAAAGATCATGATCAGACTCTTCTTATAAAAGCGCATGATGTCACCATCCGATTCGAGAATTACTTGTCAGGAAGCTTCTTCATAGCGTATTACGTCAGAACGGCTCCTGCAAGTGAATATTCCGACTCCTTTCTTTACTTTTCCGACTTCCTTATTATATTCGACCTGATGATGGAAAAAAAGGACCGTCCTGCCGTCCCTGAAGTGAAACTTCTCTTCAAGTAACAGGCGGAACAGTCCTTCCTAAGCGGCTTACTTCTTCGCAGTAGCGGCGTAGAGCTCGTTCATTTCCTTCACCAGATCGTCCCCGCCGGATTTCTTCCAGGTGTCGAAGGCTGCGTTCAAGGCTGCCTCATCGATTTGGCCTACAATGAATTTGATGCGCGCGTCGTTGATGATATTATCCAGCTGTTGACCCTTCTGCGAGTAAACCTTCGAGATGAAAGGCTCCGCAGGGTTCGCAACGATGTACTGCTCTGCTTCCTTCTGAATCTTGGTCGTTTGCAGACGAAGCGGAGTTTGCTTTACCTTGAGGCCGCGGTCTTCCGGAATAAACGTCAGCATTTGGTTCAAGCCTTCTACTTCGGCCTCAAGCAGCGCCGCATCCTTGGAAGGCACTACCGCGTCCCCGTCCTTCGTATAATGCTTGCCTTCGATGCCGTAGCCTGCCAAGGTTTGCAGTTCCGGTTCGTTCATTTGATCGATGAATTTCAGCACGCGCTTCAATTCTTCTTCTGTCTTCACGGTCGACTTCGGAATCGCCAGCATTCCGGCGAAGCCTGAGGTTGGCAATGCTTTCAGTCCGTGCTTGCCCGTAACGCCGATCATATTGTCGACGTAGTGGACGTCCGGCTTATCCTTGCCTTCCTTCTGCAGCAGCTGATGGATTTTATCGTCCAAACGCGCCGCATTATCGGTTACGTCTACGATCACCCCTGCCTGACCGTTGACAACCGGATCGTTCCATTTCGCCGAATCAAACACGGCAAAATCCTGGTTGATCAGTTTTTCGTCATACAGCTTCTTCATGAATTTCAACGCTTCAAGATACTCGGCCGTTTGATGCTCCGGCACCATTTTCCCGTCCTTGATGCCCCACTTGTTCGGCGCTCCGAACCAAAGCTTGATCGTATCGAAGCCGCTGGCCCATTGACCGGTCCACTTCACGAGCACCATGCCGTAGGTGTCATCCTTGCCGTTCTTATCTGGATCCTTTTCTTTAAACGCTTTCAACATGTTGTAGAAGTCGTCGATCGTTTTTGGCGGCTGCATGCCGACCGCTTCCAACCAATCCTTACGGTAGTTGATACCGTTTCGGCCCAAGGCGCGACCGCGGTAAATCCCGTAGTTTTTGCCGTCAATGGAAGAGTTATTCATGATGACCGGATTGGCTTTGCTGAGATTCGGGAAGTCCTTCAGATAAGGTCCCACTTCCCAGAACGCCCCGGATTTCGCCGCATTGACGAAGCTTGGATTTTTCACGTCCCCGACATAAATGATATGAGGCAGCTTGCCGGAAGCAAGAGTAATGTTAAACTTATCGGTATAAGAGGAGTTCGGCACCCACTCGAGATGGATGTTAGTATTCGTTTTTTTCTCGATCTCGGTAGTAACCGGGCCGTCGTCCTTCGGATAGTTCGTTTTGAAAATCGGAATCATGATCGACAGGTCTAGCGGAGCCTGGCTTTGGGCGGATTGTCCGTTAGCAGCTCCTGCATTCCCGGAAGGTGCCGCCTCCTTCCCTGTGCTGCAGCCGATGACACTTGTCATGGCAACCGTACCGACTGCCGCCATGGAAATCCATTTTTTCGTGTTTTTCTTCATTTTCTTTTGCCTCCCTTATATTCTTACTATATATCGTAATCCGTATTACCCCTTGACCGAGCCGATCAAGACCCCTTTGGCAAAATGCTTTTGCAGGAACGGATAGACGAGCAAAATAGGAATGGTGCCTACAACGATAACCGCCATCTTGATGGATTGCTCCGGCGGCTTCACGAAGCTTGGGTCCATCGAGTTGATGTCGCCTGCCGCAGCCTGCGACAGCAGTACGATCTGTCTCAGCATAACCTGCAGAGGCCATTTGGAAGGGTCATTGATGTAGAGCAGCGCCGAGAAGAAGTTGTTCCAATGACCGACCGCATAAAACAAGGTGAAGGTGGCCAGCACCGGCATCGATAACGGCAGGACGATTTTCCACAGCAGCCCAAGCTCTGAGCAGCCGTCGATTTTGGCCGCCTCCTCCAGCTCCGGAGGGAGCTCCTGAAAGAAGTTTTTCACGATGATCAGGTTAAATGCGCTGATGGCGCCGGGAATCATTAACGCCCAGTACGTGTCCAGCAGATGCAGCTCACGAACGACCAGATAGGTTGGAATCAAGCCTCCACCGAACAGCATCGAGAAAATAATGAGATTCAGCACCGTATTGCGGCCCATCAAATTTCTCTTCGATAACGCATAAGCCATCGACACGGTGAAGAACAGATTGACTAACGTACCTACCACCGTTACATAAACCGAAACCCAAATACTTTTGATGATGGTGTCCGTGGAGAAAATAAATTCATAAGCGGACGTAGTGAACGTTTCCGGAATCAGGAACACGGCCCTCTTGGTCAGCTCCGCATCCGAGGCGAAGGAGCCGGCGATCACATATATGAAAGGGAGAACGGAGACGATCCCGACAAGCCCAAGCAGCAAATAGTTGGATAAGTCAAAGATCGTTCCGCCGATCGTTCTGTATCTTTTGCCCATGCTGTTACCTCCTTTGTTCCATTAATAAATGCTTGCTTGCCCGAAACGCTTCGCCAGCCAGTTTGAGCCCATCACCAGGATGATGCCTACAACCGCTTTAAACAATCCGACCGCCGTACTATAGCTGAACGCCCCTTGCGTGATACCCATCATATATACGTACGTATCGAATACCTCCGCAACCTCCCGATTGAGCGGATTGAGCATCAGGAAGATTTGCTCGAAGCCGTTGTCGAGGACATCGCCCATTCGGAGAATAAGCAGAATGATAATAGTGCTGCGGATGGACGGCAGCGTAATGTGCCACGTTTGTCTCCAACGGTTGGCTCCGTCCATGATCGCCGCTTCATATTGCTCGACATCCACACCGGCAAGCGCTGCCAGGAAGATGATCGTACCAAAGCCGCATTCCTTCCAGATCGTCTGAATGATGATCATCGGCCGGAACCAGTCGGGACTGGCAAGAAATTCGATTTTCGCCCCGGCATACTTCATCAGAAGCTCGTTAATCAGTCCGCCCTCTGTTGTCAGAAACACATAAGTTAAACTGGCTACGATAACCATAGAAATAAAGTGCGGTACATACACTAACGTCTGAATCGTCCTTTTGTAGAATGCCACCCTGACTTCATTTAATAGAAGCGCAAGAATGATCGGCGCCGGGAAAAAGAACAGCAGGTTGTAGAACGAAAGCAGCAGCGTATTGCGCAGCAGCATGAAAAATTCAGGATTGCCGAAAAATACCCGAAAATGTTCGAGGCCGACCCATTCGCTTTTCCAAAATCCTAAAAACGGCTGATAGTTTTTAAAAGCGAGCAGTACGCCCCACATCGGCACGTATTTAAAAATGATGAAATATAATAGGCCCGGCAGTAACAGCAAGTACAGCCATTTATCCTTCCGCAGCCGCCCCAGGACACTTGTCCGGCTGGAAGTTTCGGTTTTATTTTTCTGTAAATGCTCGATTGAGCTGGGAGCAGCCGTTTGCTTCATCCCCTGCACCTCCAAAATAATTTATCGCGTAGCAACCGGTGTAAGCTGATTATCTCCTCTCCCCGGCTTTCCGCCAATCGGAAATTCTTGAAAATGCGGGATTTACCGGACTTTGCACCCCCTTTCAAAATAGTGCAAACCCGGCAAAACTAGAGTAATAACGGGTAAAATGCGCGCAAAAAGCTACTATTGTCCCCATCCGGGAAACCGAATATAGTTAAATTATTAATGAAGAAAAAGGTGATAAGGTTGGCAAGCAAACTATATCATGGAGCCGCGTGGTATCCTGAGCTTTGGGACGAAGCGGTTCTGAAGCAGGACATCGAGCTCATGAAACAAACCGGAATGAACGTCATGCGGATCGGCGAATTTGCCTGGTCGCGTATGGAGCCCACGGAAGGAAACATCGATATCAGCTTTTTTGTGAAAATCATCGAGCGCTTGTACGAAAACGGCATTGAGACTGTTATGTGCACCCCGACACCGACGCCGCCGATCTGGTTCTCGCATGGTCATCCCGAACGCATGTATGTGAACGATCAGCTCCAGGTCATGGGGCACGGCTCACGTCAGCACGCTTGTACGAACCAGCCTTATTTCCGTCAGAAAGCGGCGATGATTACAGAGCATATTGCCAAGGCGGTCGGATGCTTGCCCGGTCTCATCGGCTGGCAGATCGACAACGAATTTAAGGCTCACGTTTCCGAATGTATGTGCGCCACTTGCCTGACCCAATGGCATGCATGGCTGGAAGAGCGCTACGGCACGATCGAGAAGCTGAACGAAGCATGGGGCACGGACATCTGGAGCGAGTATTACTTGAGCTTCGATCAAGTGCCGCAGCCGGGTCCTACTCCGTTCCTTCACAACTCTTCCTTGAAGACGATGTACCAGCTGTTCTCTTATGAGAAGATCGCCCAGTTCTCGGACGAGCAGGCCGCGATTATCCGGCAGTACTCCGATGCCCCGATTACCCATAACAGCAGCGTCGCCTTCAGCGTAGATAACGAACGGTTATTCCGCGAGCTGGATTTCGCGTCGTTCGATACGTATGCAACCTTTAATAATTTCCCTGCTTATCTGATTAATAACGATCTGTGGAGAAATTTTAAGCGAGGCCGCGATTATTGGATTATGGAGACGAGTCCCTCCCACGCCGCTTCGCTTGAAAGCTACGCCGCCCCTCATCCGAACGGCTACTTGAGGGCCGAGGCTGTGGCCGCTTATGCTTTAGGCGCAGAAGCGTTCTGCTACTGGCTGTGGAGACAGCAGCGCGCCGGCTGTGAGCAGCCGCACGGATCGGTTCTCAGCGCCTGGGGCAAGCCGACCGTCGGCTATGCCAATGTGCTTGAGGTGGAGGAAGCCCGGCAGAGAATCGAGCCAACCATGCTGGCTACTCGCCCTCGGCAGGCGGAGGTAGCCATGACCTACTCCGATCGTTCCAAGGCGTTCTTACGTACGGAGCCGCACCGGAAAATGAATCATCGCGGGCTGGTCACTCACTTCTACGAGCAAATTCTTCATACGGGCGTTCATCGGGATCTCATTCCGGAGGGAGCGAGCCTGGAAGGCTACAAGCTGCTCTTTACGCCGTTCCTGCCTTACCTCTCCGACGAGCTTCTGGAACGTGCGACTGCATTCGTCGCGAATGGCGGCGTGTGGGTAGTCGGACCGCTGACCGGGGGACGTACGGAGGAGCACACCATCCAGACGACGGCGGCGCTCGGGAAGCTGGAGGCCGTAGCAGGCGTGGAAACGCTGTACACGTTCCCTATGGACGGCAGCGGCTCCTTAAACGGCGCCTTGGACAACACCTCAGGCGGCTCCATTGGCGGTGCGATGGGAAGCGCCTTTGGGGTAACCGCCCCGCTCTCGCTGTGGAGCGCCGTCTTCGAGCCTAAGGAGGCCGAGGTGGTAGGCACTGTCGTCGCCGGCGTAACGCCGGGGCTGAGCTTTATTACCGAGAAACGCCATGGCCAAGGCAAAATCGTCATGCTCGGCTCGATGCCTGCCGGTGAGGCGGGCGACCTGCTGCTTCGAAGCCTCATCACTCATTATGCAGAGGAGGCCGGAGTGACCGTACGCTCCGATGTGACGAAAGGCACGATCGTGGCGCCTCGCCGTGGAGACGGCTACGACGTTTGGGTCGTCGTGAACATGGACGGCGCGGGCGGCAGCGTTACGCTTCCGAAGGACGGCTTCGATCCGGTTACGCAGGAGCGCTACCCGGCTGGCAAGCTGGAGCTGGGCCGTTTCGAGTATAAGGTGATTCAGTTCGATGGCGGTCTGTAACGTGATTTTCTCACTTTACAGGGCCCAGTTGAACTCATATTTAGTACATTAAGGTGATTTCATAACGTTACAGCGTGTGTTTCCGGGCCGTGATCGGCACCGGACGCCCTGTAACGTTATTTTTTCGCCCTACAGTCGCAGCTGAACTCATGTTTGCTACATTAAGGTGATTCCATAACGTTACAGAAACCCTCCCGCATATACACTAAAATACGCAAAAATCCCGCCCCCTCGAACTTCATCGAAGGTAGCGGGATTTTCTTATAACGCTGCCTTAGCAGCCGTTACCGAACAAATTTTTCTTCGAATTCAGCACCTCGGCAAGGAAAACCAGCGTCAAGCCTTGTCCCCAGCCTTGAATGCGCTTATCCGGCACACCTTTGTAGCCTGCAGCGTCATTCATGACAGCCGTGCCTGCCGAAACCCCGGTAACGGTGCCGTCCTCGGTAATGCGGGCCAAAATGCCGTCGATCGAGCGCTGAGTATACTTATTGTAAATGCGTCCGCGCGTCATCAGCGCCGTGGCAATGCCGGCCGAGCCCGATGTCTCCAATGGAGCGGTTGGATCATCGACAATGGTGTGCCACAAGCCCGACTCATGCTGCAAGCGCACCAGCGCGCTAAGCTGGTCGCGAAGGCTGCCGTCGTTAAGCATAAACGACGGGTGGGTTACCGGCACTAGGTTCAGCGCGCGAGCCATCGTCAGCGCCGCCCAGGAGTTGCCTCTCGCCCAATGAATGGCGGACATGTTATTCTGCGCCAGGTTGTCCCAGCCGTGGTAGTACAGATTCGTCACCGAATCCTGCAGACAATTCTCATGGCCGTGGTACTGCTTCAGGCCGTCCTCGAAGTAGTCGTCCCGCTTCAGCAGCGCCCCTACCCTCAGGAGGAAGTAGCCGGCCATAAACATCGTATCCACCCATGCCTGCTCCGGGAAGTTATAGGACTCGGAGTTGACAGTATGCTGGAAGATGCCGTCCCCGAAGCGCTCTGCCTCGTTCGTCAAAAATTCCGCCATTTCCTTTACCGTATCGAGATACTTCTCTTCCTTATACACTTCGTAAAGGGTCAGGAGCGAATGACCGATCGATACGGCGTTAACCGATAGCTTCGGCAGACCGTCCTCCATATTTTCGTCGACCCATGCCTTCAGCTTTGTCAAATACTCTTCTTTCCCTGTGGCGGCATAAGCCTCACAAACCCCGTAGAAGGCGACACCGCCCGGCCAGTCCCAGCTGAAATCCATACGGAACGTTCGGTCCACAACTCGGTCGATCGTACTTTTGATTACATCTTCGTCAAACACTAGCTTCGGCATTTCCGGTACATCTCCTCTCATGCTGATTATCCTTTCAAACCGCTGGTGCTAATACCCTCTACAATATAACGCTGGAATACGAAGAATACGATAAAAATGGGAACAAGCGATAAGGTTGCCATAGCGAACATGCCGCCCCAGTTGTTCAGGGATTCTCCGTCAAGGAAGAGCTTGAGGGCAAGCGAGACCGGGTACAGCTCCGGTTTGTTCAAATAAAGCAGCGGGTTGATAAAATCGTCCCATCTCCAGTAGAACGAGAAGATGGTAGAAGTGATCAGCGCCGGAGCGATCAGCGGAACGATGACCCGGAAGAAGATCGTGTACTTGCTGCAGCCATCCATCTTCGCCGCTTCGTCCAGCTCCGCGGGTATAGTCCGGATGAACTGCATGATCAGGAAGATGAAGAACGGTACGGCGAAAAACTGCGGAACGATGACCGGCTTAAAGGAAGAGAGCCAGTTCATTTTGGCGAACATGACATACTGCGGGATGATCGTTACGTCATGCGGCAGCATCATGGTCATCATCATGCAGGCAAACCAGAAATTTTTCCCGGCGAACGGAATCCGGGCGAACGCATAAGCTACAAGGGCCGAGCTGGCCACAGCGCCGATCGTGGAAACAATAACGATATAAAGCGAGTTTTTGAAGAAGGTCGCGAACGTATTCCCCGCGAAGCCCTTCCAGCCGGTCTGGTAATTCTCCCAAGCGATTCGGCTTGGAATGAGGTTGTATGCCGTCGTGAAGATTTCATCGTTCGGCTTTAAGGAGCTCGAAATGAGCCAAAGAATCGGATAAATCATGATCAGCGCAAGTCCGCCTACGATGAGGTGGTACAGAAACGGCTTGAGCTTTTTGCCGATGGAGCTGCGGGGAACCGATACGCCCGGTGCCGCCGATGTGTTGATTGGTTTGCTGACAGCCATCTTAACGATCCCCTTTCGCTTCGTAATGAACCCAATACTTGGAGGTTTGGAACAGCAGCAGCGCGATGAGTCCGATAAGGATCAGCATCACCCACGCCATGGCGGACGCATAACCCATTTCGTAGAATTGGAACGCCCGGCGATACAAATACAAGGAATAGAGCAGCGTATTATCCAGTGGTCCGCCTTCGCCCCGGGAAATAATATAAGCCGGAGTGAACGTCATGAAGGCCGAGATCGTCTGCATGATCAGATTAAACAGAATGATCGGACTGAGCAGCGGAAGCGTAATTTTGAAAAATTGATGCACCCGGTTCGCGCCGTCCACACTGGCCGCCTCGTAATACGATTGCGGGATGTTTTTGAGCCCGGCAAGGAAGATTAACATCGAAGAGCCGAACTGCCATACCGATAGAGCAATGAGCGTCCAAAGCGCGGTATCGGGACTGCCGATCCAAGAGGTGCTTGTATGAATGCCTATCAGAGCCAGAGCGGAGTTAAGCAAGCCTTTGTCCCCGAACACTTGGGTCCACATGATGGCAACCGCGACGCTGCCCCCGATAAGAGACGGCAGGTAGTACGAGGAGCGATACAGCCCGATGCCCATCATTGCTTTGTTCAGCAGCATGGCGACCGCCAGCGCGAAGGCCAGACGCAGCGGAACGCTGCCGAGCACGTAAGTGAAGGTAACCTGAACGGACTTCCAATATTTATCGTCCCCGGTGAACATTTTCTCGTAATTATCAAGGCCGATCCACCTGGGCGCCTCGAACAGATTGTAGTCCGTAAACGAATAATAGAGCGATGAAAAGATCGGGTACATGGTGAATATCAGAAACCCGAGTATGAACGGCGATGCAAAGATATACCCGACCAGGTTGTCGTGATCCCGCAGCTTCGACATGATAGCTTCAACCCCTAAACGAAAATTTTATCTACATTGCTGTGCTATAAGGTAATTATAGTAAGGATCGTCCGCGTCATGAAGGCAAAAAACCGTTGTCTTTGTTTAATTAACCGAGGTCTGCATCCACCCGCTTGAGCATAGAAAAGCCAGGCTCGTCATTGACGAAGCCTGGCTCCCTTAAGACAGCTTATTTCTTGTTTTTGGCCAAAATCGCATTGGCATCCTTGCGGAATTTCGCCGCAGCGTCCTGTACAGACAGCTTCTTGTACAGAATTTGCTCTACCGTATCCTTGAGGAGCTTATCTACCTCTACTGCGCCCACCGGATTCGGAGGATCCATCTGGGAGCTGTTCTTCTCCGCCCAAGCGACATATTCGAATACCTTCTTCTGCTCCGGCGTAAGATCCGGCATGAGCGCGTCCTTCACCTTGGACGAAACCGGTACGCCGCGCTCGCCCTTGATGATCTTGTTCGCTTCAATATCGTTCAGGAAGAAATCCACGAACTTCGCTGCTTCTTCCTTCACCTTGGACGATTTGGCGATGGAGAAGTACATGCTCGGCTTCAGGTACAGCGCCTTATTCTGGCTCCAGCCCGGTACCGGATGAATCTCGAGCGGACGCTTCGCTGCGTTGGCCGCCAGAATGTACTGGTTCGACCAGCCGTTGGAGGAAGCGGAATTCCCCATAACCATCTCATCGTCCTCCGGCGTACCCTTCTTCTGGGCAAGCTTGTCTAATGGAAGCAGATAGCCGGCGTCATACCATTTTTGGTACATGGTGTAGAAATCAATGAACGGCTTGTCATCGGTGTAGCCCAGGGAGGCGCCGTCCGCTGCATACATCTTCTGCCCTTGTCCTCTCAGATAGAACGGGAAGTATACGTCATGACGAAGATCGGCTGCGATCATTTTGCCTTTGGCCTTCAGCTTGGAAGCTACCTCTTCCCAATCCGCGAACGTCCAGTCCTGCTTCAGCGTAACTCCCGCGTCCTTCAGCATTTGAGGATCAATGGTGGAGCCCAGCACGTTCGACCCCAGGTTCATCGCTACCAGCTTGCCGCCGATCTTACCGCCGGACAGGTTGTTTTCGCTGATGTCTTTTACATTAATGAGACCGTTCTTGGTATATGGCTCCAAATCCTCGAGCTGATTTCTTTCCCCGTACTGCGAAAGGTAAGAGACATCCATCTGGAATACGTCAGGAAGTCCGTTGGCCGCAGCCTGTGGAGCAAGCTTCTTCCAGTAGTCGTCGAACGCCGCGTATTCGGTTTCGATTTTTACGTGCGGGTTTTTCTGCTTGTACAGCTCGATCACTTTCAGCGTATAGTCGTGACGGGATTGTCCTCCCCACCAGGCTACCCGAAGGGTTACCGGCTCCTTCTTTCCTTCTGCTGCCGGAGCCGTGCCCCCGCTTGTACCGGAACCGGAGCTCTTCGTGTCAGCTGCACCGCCGCATGCCGTAAGAAGCATTGCCGCCGACAGAACCGTTGCTAGCGCTTTTCTCATCTGTATTCCTCCCCTATTGGTTTGTTGCAGGTTAGCGTTACATCTCTTATTATCCGTTCAATAGGAGGTAAGGTGAATTCAAATTACCGATGCTTTTGTTTAAAAAGCAGAGGTTTCCGAGGACTTCATATATTCGGATGGTGTCGAACCGGTGTATTTCTTGAAAACCTGGCTGAAATATTGCGGATTATCCCCAAACCCCAACCGTTCGGCCAGCTCGAAAATCTTAATGTCCGCCTCCTGCGAAATCAGCTCCGTCGCTTTCTTGATTCTCGTCTTCATGACGTAATTGGAGAACTTCTCTCCCGTTTCCTTCTTGAATAGCTTGCCTAAATAATCGGCATTCATATATAACATCTCATGAGCGACCCAATTGAGAGAAAGCTCGGAATTGCCAAGCTGCCCGTCGATAATATCGATGACTTTGCGGACGATGGCGCTGATTTTGACCTTGTTCTGGTCATAAAATTTGGCCGTCATTTGGGCCACCGCATCTTCCAGGAACGCTTGAATCGATTGCAGCGTATTCATTTCCACAATGAGGGGAATCTTCTTAAAGTAATCGTTCATTTCTTCCGGGTCGCACTGTCTTACCAGAGAGACGAATTGCTGGATGACGTACGACTTCGTCACGTTGATGTCGAGCTGCGCATCCTTTAACCCTTGGATCAGCTCGTCTAATACCGCCGCCGCTTCTTCCTTATGCCCGGATTTCACCGTCATCGTAAGCCGCTCCTCATCGAAGACCAGCTCCTTGACGGCAGCCGTTTGCGACACGGCCGTGTCCTTTCGGGTTATTAAGCTTCCTTCGCCCAAATAAAACCGGTAATTCAGCAGCTGCAGCGTTTCCTTGTACAAGCTTCTCGCCTTGGTAATATGATTCGGCTCACTCAGTGCGATGGTGGCGTCCATTTTATAATACTTCTGGAAAATTTCGCGCACCTCATAGATTCGCTCCTGAAGCCGGTCCGCTTCCCCCGTATCCTCAAGCACGATGAGCACGTGGTCGCCTATCGTTGTAGTGAGCAGCGGGTTATCAAGCAAATCCTGGGCAATGTTCTTAATTGCAAACAGATGCTCAAACTCGAAGCTGCCCTCCAGCTGGAACAGCAGCAATCGAACCCGGTAATCGAAGTCGAGCCGGAAGAGGCTGCGATAGTAGTCCCAGTCCAGGTTTCCATACGTTTTGTTGGTCACAAACTCCTTCAGAAACTGCTCTTTCACATGCGGCATCACCTTGTTCAGCTCCTCCCGCATGCTCTGCACGAAGGATTCCTTGCTCTTCTCCTGTTCGAGCTCCGCCACAATCTCCTTAAGCGCTTCGCCGATTTTCTCCTCGTTGGTCGGCTTCAGCAAGTAATGCCGGACTCCGTACTGCATCGCCCGGCTCGCATAATCAAATTCGCCGAAGCCGGACAAGAGCACGAAACGGACATGAGGATGGGTAGCATTCACACGCTCCACCAGCTCGAGCCCATCCATCCCCGGCATCCGAATGTCGCTGATGACAATGTCGGGAGCGCTTTCCTTAATACGCTCGTAGGCTTCTACTCCGTTTCTCGCCGTCCCGACCAGCTCGGTTTGCAGAGATGCCCAATCCACCATCTGCGAAATCCCGTCTAGAATGATTCTTTCATCATCTACGAGCATGATCTTATACATCTTTGAACTCCTCCGTTTCTCGCGGCAGTGCGATCATCATGCGGGCCCCGCGTTCGGCGTTCTCGTCCGCTTGGACGCCATAGGCTTCGCCGAAGGTGATCTTGATCCGCTCGTCAATATTGAGCAGACCGATGCCGGTGCCCTTCGTTCGGACTTCCCCGTTTCGAATTTTATTCAGGATGTCCCGAGGTACTCCGGGACCGGTATCCTCGACGGCCAGAAACACCGTTCCATCGGATTCCCAGCCTGTGATTGAAATCTCACACGGCTCAATCGTCGGCTCCAAAGCGTAATGGATCGCATTCTCCAGCAGCGGCTGTAAGGTCAGTTTAGGGATCGGCGTACCCAGCAGCGGTTCAGGAACATCCATGCGAAAGACAAGCCGTTCCTCGAATCGTGTCTGCTGGATCGTCACATAGCTTCGCACGATATCCAGCTCCTCGCCCAGTGTGATGATCGGCTTCTTCAAATCCACTGCGTTACGTAACAAAAAGGCAAGAGCCTCCACCATTTCCGAAATTTTGGCCTGTCGGTTTACCTTGGCCATCCAATTGATGGATTCCAGCGTATTGTACAGAAAATGGGGGTTGATCTGAGACTGAAGCGCTTTAAATTCGGTTTCTTTGACCAAAAGGCGATTCGCGTAATTCTCTTTGATCAGCAAATTAATCCGTTCGATCATGAAGCGGAAGCTCCGCTGCAGCAGGCCGATTTCGTCCTTGGACATCTTGTCGCCCGGAGAAAGCAGATTGGCTTCCTCGAAATTCCCCTTCTCCGCCAGCTTCATGCGTCCCATCAGATCGTAGATCGGCCGGGTCAAGCTGTAGGCAAGGCGGACACCCAGGATAATCACAACGAGAAATATACCAATGTATACAAAGATGACCAATTCCTTAATAAATACAATCTGGTTGAAGATTTGGTTGAACGGCGTAATGTTAAGGTAGGTCCAGCCCGTGTGGGGAGAACGGATTTGGGCAATAAAGTATTGTTCTCCGTCGATTTGATCGATCATGTAACGTTTGCCTGAAGCCATCGTCCCCGCCAATTGAGCGGCATCAAAGGCAGGCGTTCTTGGAAAAATCACATTGCTGCCCGAAACGAGCATCAAGTCCCCATCCTCGGAAGCAAGATCCCGTACGATTTTATCCACATTGATGCGAATGAGCAGCGTTCCTAAATAGTCCAGATCGAAATTGCTCTTATGAAACGAACGGATCGATCGGGCTGAGATTAATGCCGGGTCCTGTTTGTCCGGATAAATCCAGCGGTTTTCCCCCTGGGCGTTCGAAGCGATCTCCATCATGTCCCGCTTTTTTTCCGGATCGAATTTCAGAATGTTACCGCCTTCATGTTCCGTCCCTCGGGAATCGATGATCTGGATGGAGTATAAATACTGCTCGGAGCCCGTATAGCTGAATAAGCGGTCGATCAAAAACTGGCGTATAATCAGCCGGTCATACTCGGAAGGGTTATCCCGCAGTGAGGTGAGCCAGCCCTGAATCTGCTCATCGGCAATGATGTTGTAGGACAGCTGCTCCAGCCGCTTGAGCTCCGTTTCAATCGCGGAGGAGGACAGATTGAGCACCCGAGAGGATTTATCATAGATTTGCTCATCGTATATCGAAAAAGCGTACTGCTGCACCAGCACCGTAAAGGCCAGCGACGCCGCAATACTGAAGGTGATCAGCAGAGAGAGCTTGTTTTTTATTTTCATATGCCGGTAAGCGTCGATGACGAAGCGCAGACCCATAGTACGATGCCCCCTTTGCCAAGTATGGTAAATAGATTATGGCATCAGGAGCGGATGACGGTCAACCTTGAAAAGCTGGATTAAGCGTTTCGCTCGCCGGCCTTCTCCAGCCACGTCAGCATCAAATGAAATACTTGCTGCCGGTAAAGCTCGTTATGCAATTCATGACGATACCCTGCAAGCTCTTTAAACGTACACAGATCGCCCATACTCTCAGCGAACGCCCTGCTTGCCGAAAGGGAAGTCACGCTGTCCTCGACGCCGTGAAGCAGCAGCACGGGAACCGTGATCTCCGCGGCATGCTCCAAGGCGTACCGTCCGCCGCGAAGAAGACTAAAGAAACATCTCGCCGTTATATAGCGGTGTCCGAGCGGATCCTCGGTAATTTTTCTCGCCGCTTCGGGATCGCTTGTCAATTTCTCCACAGCCGAAGGACGATGACTCGTGAATTGAGGATAGATTCGATTCATGATCCGTCCCAGCATCAAATCCTTGGCGGAAGGCTCAAAAGCGAGCTTCAGCCAGGGGCCCGTTACGATGGCTCCGCTTAATGCCGGCTTACGCCGGATCAAATAATTGAGGACCACATTGCCTCCCATACTATGTCCGTAGAGAAAGCAAGGTACATCGGGATAACGCTGCCTGGCTTCCTTAAGCAAGAGGTCCACACCTTCTAATAACGCTTCATAGGACGGGATGTGCCCTCGCTTGCCTTCGGTTTTGCCGTGACCGCGCTGGTCCGCCGCAAGAACAGCATAACCCGCCGCTGTGAGCGCTTCAGCCACCTCTATGTAACGTCCGGAATGCTCCCCCATTCCATGGACGATACCGACAACCCCTTTGACCTCGCTTTTATCGTCAGCCCGCCATCCGCACCCGAACAGACGGACTCCATCCGCCGATGTCCATTCGAATTCAACACAGTTCATTGGGCAACATCCTTTTCCAAACATTGGGGTATCTTCTTCTGCCGAGTGATGCCGTAATAAAAGGCCATCGACAGCATACTGACCGTGAAGCAGACAACAAAACTGGATTGGAAACCGAACTTTGCGGCGTATAAGCCTCCGAGCATGCCCCCTATGATTCGGCCGACCCCCAGCTGGATCACCGAGTTGAGCATTTGCCCTGTCGCCTTCAGCTCCTTCATGACATGCGTGTTCACATATTCGGCCAAGCATAAGTAAAAGAGAATATACGTGCCGCCGTGCAGCATCCAGGTCAGCAAAACCGTTGCCGGCGATAAAGCGTAAGCGTACAAAATCCAGCGTAACGCATGAACGAGACCGGAGACGAGCAGAATGTTCCGAATCCCGAACCGTTGGTAAATACGTTGAAAAAAGATCATGAATGGGAATTGGCTGAAGGAGCCTATCGCCAGTCCCAGCCCGATCAGCTCCATGCTGATCCCCTGCTCTTTGCTGTAAATCGCCTGAAAGGCCAGAAAGAACCCGAACGTGGTGGCCATAACCAGGGTGTAAGCATACAAGACGACAAGCTGCTTATTCTTAAAGATTTCGATTAAGCTTACTTTCTTCTTCCCGCTCTGATGTCCGGCCACCGGGGGAATCCCCGTGGAGAGCAGAAAGCAGCCGAACAGAATAAGGGAGGTCACTAGGAAAATGGAATGGATGTCCCGGGCGAATAACCAGCCCGCTACAACAGAAATAAAAGCATAGCCTACCGAGCCGATCGTGCGAATGGTAGTGAAACGTACCACGCCTTTCGAGGCTAATTCCAGCGTAATGGCGTCGCTTAATGGATTGATTGCCGCTTGAAACACGCTAAACAGCGCCATTGCAGCGAGCAAGGGTACGAACAGCGTTCCCGCCCAGGGGATGAACCATACGAGTACTGCCGACAGCAAGGTACATACCATCAGCACGTGATTCTTGTATTTCGACCGGTCGCTGAGAAGCCCCCAGCACGGCTGGGCCACCATGCCTACAACGGCCCCTATCGAGGTAAGAATGCCGATGTGCCCATGGCCGATTCCCTCCGCTGCAAAATAAACGCCGATATAGGAAGAGAACGCCCCCGTACTCATATAAATGAAAGCATAAAATAAGGCCAAGACCATGACGTTTCGATTCACCCGACCATCTCCCCCAGCATAAGCCATTGTACTTATTATTCCACCGGCTTCTGCAATTGCCAACTAGCGTAAAAGGGTCTCCGGCATCGGGAATGCCGGTTTTTGGCATGATATGTCCCGCTTATGAGCTTATATCGCTTGGGAAGGAAACTATAGGCTCCTTTCCTTCAAAGCATTAATCGCCCGTCCATCGTTCGACATTCCATATCAATATAACAATTTTGTGACACATACCTATAAAACAGCAAGACGGAAGTATACATCTCCTTCAGATGGCGGGTGATGCTTATGTCAGTGAAATTATGTCCGCGCTGTAACGAGAAACTTACGGATGAAGCTTTAATGTGCAAGTATTGCGGGGAGTTGGTGAGTCATTCGAGGGATGCGCCTGTATCGGCGCCTGAGTCCAAATCCTCCTCCCGAAATACGTGGTCCATTTGGATTGCTCTGATTGTCTTGCTGCTGCTGGCCGTATACCTCGCGATGAAGTAATACAAAAAAAGCTCCGTGATCCTGAAGCTAGGACGCGGAGCTTATTTTCTATGTTCGCCTTTTTATACGAACACTTATGTGATATAATGGAAAATGTACAACGGAATAAGGCGCTGCAAGGGTGGTGGCACTCCACCGTAACGCTTAAGGGACAAGCCGTTCCCGGGCGTAGAGGAGGTGATGCCATGGAGGTGTACCAAACATTAACGCTAATGATTTCATTCGCGACATTGGTGGTGCTGGTCCTCTCTTTCCATAAAAGGAAATAGACCGCCCTTGCGACAGGCCGCGGTCTATTCTTAATCCAACGTCTGATTGCCACCGCCCTTACAGCGGACCGGTGTGCCGCCGTAGATGTTAGCCGCATCTATGGCGTTTTTATATTACCCTCATTTTACCACAAGCAACCCTCCCATTTCAATCCGCCTTTCCTTCCTATATGGGCGGCGGCTGCTCCCGTTTTCTTTTTCTAGTCATGCATATTCCTGGGATGATTGGTTATCATAACGTTACTGGGTAATCAAATCACTTAATCAGGAGGAATGATTATCATGGCACAAGGACAATCCAGAAGCAGCAACACATTGGTGGTACCACAGGCATCCCGCGCGCTCGATCAACTGAAGTACGAGGTTGCTCAAGAGCTGGGCATCCAAATCCCGCAAGACGGGTACTACGGCTACATGGCTACTCGCGACACCGGCGCTATCGGTGGTCACATTACACGCCGCCTGGTTCAAATCGCCGAGCAGCAGCTTGCCGGCAACCGTTTCTAATCAGGCAAATCAACAAATCCCCAACGGCTTCGCTTGAAGCATTTGGGGATTTGTCATGTTGCATGATTAATAGCTGATCAGAGAGGCCATCAGCAGCCCGGACGCCACACTCAAGAAGCAGGAGAACATTCCTACGGAAATGTTGCCCTTCGGAATTTCAGCCAGCACTTTAAACGGGGTCAGCAGCTCGAACACATAGAACACAATAATTTGGAACGCTACGCCGATCAGCCCCCATACGATCAAATCCAGAAAGCCGACCGAATGGTAGACGGCGGAAGCCAGCACCAGCACCTGCCCCAGGATTTTCCCTCCCAGATCATACGCCGCAGCCCTCCCTGCCGCTGCCTTCACCGGATCGCTTACGTCACCGCCGTCCCGAATGAGACGAAACTCATTGTACGGAGTAACCAGATTGAAGAACAGAATGCCCACGCCGACAAGCGGCAGGGTGACGCCTAAGTAAATGAGAAAATTCAAGATCGAGCTCCACTGTGCCAAAGGTATACCCCCTAAGAATCAATAACTCGCCCGCGCACCGCCGACGGTAAATAATATGACATATTGCTAGTAATTTTGCCTCCGACCCTGGCAACAACGGCCGAAGCCTGCCCATCGATCAAAAAGCAGCCCCACAGCAGCCGGCCCCGGAACGGCCCGTTCGCGGTCTCCACCTCGATCTCCGGCAGCTCGGCATATTGCTGATACACCATCGGCTGATCCCTGTATTCCTCTTCCTCGCTGCGCTCGGAAACGCCCTCGGCCTCGAAAATCGTCACTCCGCTGCCCTCACGCCCGAGGATCGGCTTCGCGACGTACGAGCTGCCCGCCTCGAAGCCCGGCTCCAAATACGTGGGCAGCATATAAGCGGCGATGGCCGCATGCTCCTCTTCCGTGAAAAACTCCCCGGCCTCGTGCAGGCTCCAGATGAGGGCCTGCAGCGCTTTGGTTTGCGCGGCGAAGCCCGACGGCGGGTTGATAATCGCCAGTCGCCCGTCCGCAATGAGCTGCAGCACATGCTCGCCCGTCGGATAGCCGTCCGTATCCCGCTCATACGCCAGCTTCTCCAGCGCATGCAGCCGATACAGCACGTCAACCGGCTGCATGCGGCCCTCGTCCGCCGCACACGGCGCCCACAGCAGGTCGCCGTCTACCCGCAGCTCCTCCAGCGGAACAAACTCCGCTCCAGGGATCCCTGAAGCCCTCATCAGGTAGCGAGTCGTCCCCGCATCCTCCTCATGCCAATCGAGGGCGCTGAACACCACCCGCTCCACCGGCTGCCCCGCCGCCCTGTACAGCTGCAGCATTCTGCTGAACGCCTGCGTCAGTCGCTCGCTGCAGCCCGCGTTCGGATCCTCCTCGCCGTACCACTCGCATACACGCCCGTTCACGTAGAACGCTTCCACGATCCCGGTGGGCGTGTCGCTGTTGAACTCGAGCATCTTCGGTCCTTCCGGCGTCAGGGCGAAGTCGAAGCGGCCGATCAGCGTCGGTACCGACTCGTCATACCGCCGCCGGATCGTCCCGATCGCCGCTTCCGGCAGCCCGAGCTCAAGCAGCAGCGCCTCCTCGCCTTGCTGAACGATCTGTACGGTCTTTGCATAGACGCGTCCAAGCGCTTCCGCCGCCGTCCGCAAGCTTGTCAGCTGCCCCGGCTCCAATCGGATCAGGCCGGGAAGGGCATATTCCTCTCCATACATCGTATCCCAGGTAAACACGCCTTCCTCCCGCAGAGGCCCGTAGAGGCTGTCCCGAAGCTCCCGATAGGAGGAAGCAGCGTGGCTTTCCTTCTTCGTCATCAATGGCCACTTAGCCTCCTTCGACTGCGTAACTCGCAAGCTGGCTAGCTTGAGCTGGACCCGCTGCTGCCAATGCCGCCTTTGGAGCCGCTGGTAATCCCCGAGGAAGATTTGCTCTTGGAGCCATAGCTGGAGCCGGTGCCCCCATAATAACCTCCCGAGGAGCTTCCCCCCGTGCTGTCGCAGTAGCCGTCGCGGTTATTGTCCACACAATCCCTGTCGGAGCAGGCCGTCGTTCCCAGCATGAGCGCCGTTGCGACGAACAGCGACATCACCTTGCGCGTTCTACCTGCTATCTGCTGTTCCAACTCTCGCCACTCCCCTCACTGTTCTGCATCCGCTAAACCGGTTCGGCATAAATGACATACGTCTTCCGGTCCTCATCGATCTCGGTAGCGGTGCGCGACCACTCTCTGCCCTCCGCATACAAATAATTCGCCTGAAGGTGCAGCATCATCTCGAGCGTGTCCTTGAAGCTGTATTTCTCGACCAGCCGGTAATCCGCGACGCCGTCGCGATATTCGCGCAGCTCGGCATGCACGCCATGAGGCAATCCGGCCGGAACCGGCCAGAACATGACACGCTCATCCTCGGCCTCTTTCACATACACGATATAACAGCCGGGTTCCACGGCACAAGAGGTTTTTTCATACACCTTACTTCCCTTGACGAAATAATCGCAGGCAAATCGAAGCGCCACCTCATCCCGTCCGATGCCATGATAGTAATACAGCACCGGAAATTCCGAGCTGCCTTCACGATAATGCCGATACTCGAGTCGTACCACGCGCGTTGCTCCTTCCTATGAATCTCATGATCAATGAACGTAAACATTAATACGCACTTTCTGGAAAAAGGATGCGCAGGACGAAGGTCCCATTTTCACGGGATACTTTAGCGCAAAAAAAAAAGGACAGTCCCGCGTACGGCGGAACCGTCTTCTTCAGCCAAGCCAAGCTCAAGCCCCTGCTTGATGCCCCATGGCAATGTAAATGGCCATCAGGCCGAACAGCAGCACACAGAAGTTCACAAGCACGAACAGCGAACGCAGCACCAGGGAACGGTGAAACCGGAACGGCGTAACGAACGTGCCTTCGCCTTCAATAAGAAACAAAATGAGCAGCGTATGCACGATGGTATGACCGACGATCTCCGTGAAGCCGAACACCGTCGTGGTAGTAATAAACACCAAGGTGACCAGGATCGAGATGAACCGGTTCAGGATGCCGACAATAAACGTCCACGCGAGACCCAGCTCGATGAAGGCGCTGATCAGTACGAAATCCTCCACGCTAAAGCCGAAGGTCGGAATGTGGAACTCGTGCATAATGTCATAGGCCAGCTGCGGCAGCGTCATCTTCTCCAGCCCGACCCAGGCGAGCGACAGCCCGGTAAACAGATACAGAACCGGTGTGGCTGTCGGTCTCCAGCGCGTCTCAGCCACCAGCAGGTAATAGACGATGCCGGCGAAGAACAAATAATCGAGCCCGTGGAATACGCCGTAACGGGCTAATGCATATACGTACAACACTCCGATAGCCAGCCCGCTGACCGCCAGCAAACGCCGATGGAGCAGCCCCATGAACGCAACAATTAAGACGACTTTGATCCAGGCCGCATCGGCCGCCAGCTCCGGCGCAAGGAAGGTGCCGGTGACGAGCTGCAGCAGCAAACCCGCTCCCAGGCCGATCCGCAGGATCAGCGTTTCATACGGCTTCAGCCGGTCTAGGAAATGATGCACCCGCTCGACCAGCTTGATGCGCTGCAGCGGCTCGTTAAAGATCGTGGAGACGAGCAGTCCGACCAGCGTCACGCCCAGCCAGAATAAGAAGCCCGGGGTAATGACCTCGGCCATGGGCAGCGGAATTTCCTTGCCCGCTCCGGTAAACCATTTGACATGGCTGTACATTCCTTGAAAAGTATTCAACATATGAATCCCTACCCTCTATTTCCCTATGGTTCGTTTAGCTTGCCTTTATTTTACTTTTTCCATCCCTCCCTGCCCTGTGATTTCCATCACAGCTACCAATAGAAATGTGTCAATTATGTGACAAAAAAACAAAACCCGCCCAATTGATCATTAGACGGGTTGTCGGATTAGGACGGCTTTCGATTGACCTCCTGCAGAGCGGATGCCAGATTTCTTACATAACGTTCGATCCTGACGCTGACCTCGCTGCGCATGTAGTCCTTGGTCATGACGAACCGGTTCTCGTAGCCTCGGCACACATAACGATAGACGATCTCCGAAGCGTCCTTTGAATCCTCGAAGACCCGAATCTGCTTCTCCACGAGCGCCTTCCTCGACTGCTGAACATCCTCTTGGATGCTCTTAACCAATACCTTCGCAGCGGCCGAGTACAAGATCTTCAGGGTGAGCGAGGACATCTCCGTCTCCCTTCGTTTCTTCTCCACAATACCGAGGGCGACCGGTAAGATGATGAAGTCCCGCATAAGCTCCAGCTCTTTTTGCGTCGGCGGCTCGGGAGCGGCTGCCGGCTGGGGATGGCTCAGCAGCATCGACTGCTCCTTATGCTGCGGCAGCATCATGCGGCTGGATTCCCACAGGCCGTTACCTTGGAGCTTCTTGCTCATTTATAATGACCTCCGATTTTTTGTGACCTCATCATGGCCTGACCTGCCGCTCGAAGCGAGGAGGCCCTGATGATCGCAGCGCTTCCGAAGCGTTCCTTGATGTGGTCCGTAGCCTTATCCAGGGCTCTCGTCTTGATCTGATCCTCGAACAGCGTCAATTGATAGCCGGAATCATCGATAAGACCGCTCAGCATAATCCCTACGCGGCGTACCGGCATACGATCCCAGTACCGGTAGAACAGCGCCTTCGCCGCTTCAAATACCGTATTGGTATGATTGGTGGGGTCCGGCATTTTCATCTGACGCGAGAACCCCGTGGGCTGCTCATACGGACTGCACATGCAGCTGACGGAGACAACCCATCCCATAAAGCCTTTGCTGCGGCAATCGCGGCAAACCTCCTCGGTCAGCTCCAGAAGCACCGTTTCCACCTCCGAGTTCTCCAGGTAGTCTCTCGGCAGCGTCATCATATGACCGACGGACTTGGGCGGCGTAAGGAAGGTGCCCGGCGTTACGGGAGAATCATCGAGCCCGTTCGCGGTTCGCCACATGACCTCGGCATGGATGTCGCTCTGCTTTCCGAAGCGCTTGCGGAACTTATCCTTGAGAAGCGGCAGCGGCGTGCGGGCAATATCCCCGATCGTATGCATGCCTAACCGGGTAAAGTGCCCTGTCATTCGTGAACCGACACCGAACATTTTATTCACCGGCTGCTTCCAGAGCTTCCCTTCCACATCCGACGGGTTGAGTGTAAAAATGCCCTCAGAGTTCTTCTTGGCCCAGATGTCCGTGGCCAGCTTCGCCAGCATCTTGTTCGTACCGATCCCTACCCTGACCTTCACTCCCGTCTGCTGCAGCACCTTCTGCTGAATCGATCGGGCGATCGTAACGGGATCCCCGAACAGCCGAAGGCTTCCGGTTACATCCAGAAACTGCTCGTCGATGGAGAAAATCTCCACAAGGTCCGTATATTCCTTATAAATTTGTGTAATCATCAGCGACACATCGATATAATGCTGCATGCGCGGACGCATGACCACCAGCTCGGGACACTTGTTCATCGCGGCTCCCAGGCGTTCGGCCGTCGTGACCCCGTATTCCTTGGCGATCGGGCAGGCAGCCAGAACAATGCCGGAGCGAAGAGCAGGGTCTCCCGCCACCACCACCGGCTTCTCCCTGCACCAGGGATGGTCGGCCTTCTCCACGCTGGCGTAGAAGCTTTGGCAGTCCGCCAAAAAAATCGTTCTTTCGCTTTTCCCGGTCATGTTAACCGCCTCCTTATGTCCATAAGCAAGGTCATGAGCTCCGCTTTCACCAGGCTCCTTAACATTTTAAAATGATGAATGTAGCCCCGGACCTTGTACTCCACCTCGATGCCCAGTGCATTCATTTCCGTCTTCAAAATTTGAATATTGTGCTTCCTCATCCTGCTCTTGATCGCCTGCAGCTCCGGAAAAATCGATCGTTCGACCTCTTGAAGGTAAGAGATCACATGGTGATAAACAACCTTGTCCTTATACAGCTTCAGCTCGTTCAGATCTCGTGCCAGCATATCCAGCAAAATAGGCAGCAGCGTGTATTCCTTGATGATTTGAATATCCTCTTCTGTCTCGACCCTTGGATTACCACTCATAATCACACCACCATATTGCGAACGTGTATTCGTATTCTTTATTATATACCGAACACAAGTTCGATATGCAAGCAAATTTTTTTGGAAACAAAAAGAAATGCCGCCCGGCAGCGTCGGAACGCAATCGAACGGCTCTCATTGAGCTTTCAGCAAACTTTCAGTCTATTTTCATGTTAATTTAATGTAAAGAAAATATAATGAAATTGTAAAAAAACGGTCAACGGAATAGCACCTGACGGAGGAGCCTGCCACCACAGAGGCTCTTTTGCTTTTTTCAACAAAGAAAGGAGAGGTTCTTTATGAAGCGGTTCAAAACCGGCTGGAGTCTGGGAATCTCCTTCGTGACGGCCAATCTTCTTGTCCTTGCGATGCAATATGCATCCTTTAAGCCGTTCGAGGACAGCTGGATTGACTGGATACGCGATAATATGCCCCTGTATGCTCTATCGACGGCGATTCTGTTCATCCTGATTCTCGGACTGGACGGCTTGTTCGATAATACGCTGTTCGCGGCAGGCATCGCAGCCGCGGCGGTCGGCGCCTTGACGTTCGGCAATTATCATAAACTGATGGTATTGGGGGAGCCGGTCTATCCCTGGGATTTAAACCAGCTAAGGCAGTTTTCGGAAATACTGAACATTGCCCGGGATATCGCCTCGCCGCGGATCGTGACCGCTGTGCTGGCCGGGAGCGTCGTGTTATTGACGGCAACGTTCTTTCTTCCGAGAGCCAGAAAGGGAATGGCTTACCGTTTCGGCTGTGTGTTCGCAGCGGCGCTCATGGTATTCTCCTGCTTTCACGTACAGAGCACGGTATTTGCCAAGCCGCTTTCCAAGCTGGGCGTTGTCGATCACAACTGGAACCAGCGGGAAAATTATTTGATGAATGGATTTGTGATCGCCTTTCTGCAAAATATAGGAGCGAAAATTCAAAGCCAGCGGGCAGGCTACAGCGAAGAAGAGATCAACCGGATCCTCCAAAAATATACGAACCCGGCCTCCGCTGCGGGGGCTTCCGAGGAGCAGCCGAATATCGTTCTGGTCATGAACGAATCCTTGTTCGATCCGACGCGGCTCTCCGGCGTCTCCTTCAGTGAAGATCCGCTCAGCAGACTGCACCGGAATGAACAGCGGTTTCCGTCGGGCAAGTCGCTGTCCCCTACGTACGGCGGCGGTACCTCCAATGTGGAATTCGAAGCACTCACAGGGCTTTCCATGTCGTTTATGAATCAAGGAGCAACGCCTTATCAGCAGCTTTTGGTCAAAACCGATCGCTTCCCGTCCATGGTCAGCCTGCTGAAGGACAAAGGCTACCAAACGACGGCGATTCATCCGTTCGACGGAACCTTCTACAACCGGAACCGCGTGTATCCGGTGCTCGGCTTCGATCAATTCATCACTCAGGATAACATCGCTTATACAGACACTCTAACGGATAACGGATTTATTTCCGATATGGCGGCCGCCCGGCAAGTGATGGATGTGCTGAACGCAGGAGAGGCGCCGCAATTCATCCATCTGGTCACGATGCAAAATCATTTGCCCATTCAAGGAGTGGCAGGCGCCGATCCTCTGACGGTCAAAGGACTGCAGGGCTCCGGTAAGAAGGAGCTCGAAAGCTATGCCCAGAGTATCCGGGAATCCGACCGGGCGATTCAATATTTGATCGATTCCATTCAGGAAGTGAAGCGGCCGACGATCGTGCTTGTCTTCGGGGACCATCTGCCTGCGCTGGAGGAGTCCACCTACATCCAAGGAACCGAAGGCCTGTCCGAAGTGGAACGGACGCAGTTCCAGCATGAAACTCCGCTTCTCCTTGCGGCCAATTACCCTATGAAGGCGCAAAGCCTAGGTACGGTATCGCCGTCCTTTTTCGGACCGATCCTATTCGAGCAGGCCGGCTTGCAGCAGCCTCCTTTTTATCAGCTGCTGCAAGCGGTGAAGCGGGAGCTGCCGGGATTGACGCGCAGCGTCTATGTAGATGCCGGCGGGCAGCCGCTGCTCGAACTTAGCGACGGACAGGAGGAGCTGCTCCGCGATTACGAGATGGTGCAATACGATTTGCTGTACGGCAACAAATATACACTGCCGATGATGAAGTAACCTGTCCAAGCCGATCCGTCCGGGAATCGCTTTTCCCCCGCAACGGATCGGCTTTTTCTTAGTTAGACACGTTTCGCTGCCGCAGGCTCCGAACCCCCCAAACCGCAAGAGCTACACACCCTGCTCCCGCCAGCACGAACCAGCCGTAGCGATAGACGGCTGCAGCGATCCTTTCGATATTTCCGCCGAAATAGTAGCCTACTGTAAAGAAGCCTGCCGTCCAGACCAGGCCGGTCGAATAAGAATAAAGCGCATACCATCCGAAGGGCATCCGATGAACCCCGACAAGATAAGGCACCACATGGCGAACCACCGGGAGAAAGTAACTGAAGATGAGCGTAGCGCGGCCATAGCGTTCCAGAAGACGCTGCGACCTCTCGAGGGGACGTCTCATATTTTTCCGTTTCATAAGCCGCTCCACAATCGGCGGGCCCATCATGCGGCCAAGCACATAGCCTAACGATAACCCCGAAACGACTCCAAGATAAGTAACTATAAAGGCCGGAAGGATCTGTAGAATATGAAGAGAGGCGACCATCCCGCCGGTCATGACGACCGCCTCATCCGGGATGGGCATGCCCACGATTCCAAGCCACAACGCGAAAAATAAAGCAAAATAACCGAACTGCTCTACATACTGCAGGAGTGCATCAACCGTCATCTGATCGCCTTCTTCTGACGGCATACGTAAACGAAGGCCGGGGGGATATTCCATGGAACGAAGCCGATGCTCACCTCGTCGAAGCACGAAGTCAGCAGCCGCTTCATCTGCAGCGAGTATTGAAAGGCGATGAAGACACCGTCTTCTGTCAGCGACTGCTTCACCTGTGATATGATCCGTTCCCTCATTTCGGCAGGAAAATTGGCGAAAGGCAGCCCCGAGACGACGCAATCGAGCCGATCCATCCCGTAGCGGGAAAGCCCTTGAAGCATCTTTTGCGCATCATGGTAAAAATATAGCCCGTCATACTTTTCCCGCAGCTGCGAGCGCATGCCTGCATCCTTTTCGCAGACCAGTACTTTGCACTCCGGATGCTTCCTTACGTGAATGGCGCGGGTGAATACGCCGGTTCCCGCCCCAAGCTCCGCCATCGCCCGTACATTCGCCCAGTCGACGGGCTCCAGCATTTTCTCCGTCAGCGCCGTAGAGCTTGGAATCAAGCTGCCGACGTCGCGGGGACTGCGCAGAAATTTTTGAAAAAACATCACCTTATCGGATAGCCTTGAGGTCAGCGTCGAATGTAATGACATAAATCGTTATCACTCCTTGTTTCCAATCCTAGCTCTTAGCTTATCCAAAAAATCATAAGATTGTAGCATGAAACTTCTGAAGATTTTCTTAACAATGGAAAAAGAGATCCGGATCCGCAAGGCCGTCGGATTGCAGCGTACCAAAAAAGACATGGGGTTTCCTGTCTTTGCCTTTCCATGATATGATGACCGGGAGGTGAGCTTACCATGCTTCTGCATAAGGGAGAAACATTATTCCGGCAGGGAGAAACCGGTCCTCTGTTTCGGATCCAAAGCGGCCTGCTCAAAATCGTCCGAGTGAACGAAGAGGGCCACCCGTTCTTATTTAATATTATTGTTCCCGGTGAGATGATTCCCCATCATTCGTTAATGACCCCCAAGGACTATCACGGAACGGCCATTGCTTTAATGACCACAGAGGTGGAGCGGGTTTCGCCGAAGGAGTGGTACGAGGAGCTGGAGCGGAATCCGGAAAAATACCGCGAGGTGGCGCTGCTGCTGCAAAGTAAGCTGCGCATGATGCAGCTGCGGATCGACCAGCTGACCCAGGTGACCCCTGCCGAGAAGCTGGGGCAGCTGCGCAGCTGGTTCGCCGAATACTTATCGCCGGACGTCTCTCTTACCGATGTGCTGACTCAAGAGGAGATCGGCCAGCTGATCGGCATTCGCCGCGAGACGGTAAACCGGCTGCTGCGGGCGGATCGGGCATAGCCCGGATACGCCAAAAAGGCCGGTACCCGGTACCGGCCTTTCCGCAGTTCACAGCTTAACGAAACATTCCCCACAGCTTGATGAGGTGAAACGTATTGTTCGGGTCGATCTTTTGGGAGATGACGAAGTTCACCAGATGATCCGTTTGCGCTTCGGTGAGCTTCTCCCCGAGCACCTTGGTCAGCATTCCTACGAAACGGCGCACCTTGACGCGATCCTGCAGATCGTATTTATTAACGCCCTTGAGGATCATCTTCACGCGTTCCTTGATCTCGGGATTCTTCATCTTCAGCTTGATCCGCTCTACCTGAGCAGGATCGAAGCCATGCTTTGCATAAGCCATGCCGCACACCTCCGTCTTCATCACTTTATGCCTGTTTCCCTCGTGCTAAAGTAATTCTATGACGGAGTGCTTGGACATGTGTCCCCATTTTCCATAAGAAGAATGAAATTAGTCCAATAAATCGTTAGAGAAAATTTGCTCCCGCTGCAAATATTGACGGAGCATGACGTAGGAAGCGGAGGTCCAGAAGTCGGACTGCCGCACCAGCCGGGCGGCATCGTCCCGCGCCTGCTCCATGACCTCGAAATCGGTCACCATATCCGCAATGCGGAACTCCGGCATCCCGCTCTGCTTCGTGCCGAAGAAGTCGCCCGGCCCGCGAAGCTCCAAATCGCGTCTTGCGATTTCGAAGCCGTCGTTCGTATCCGTCATCGCTTTCATGCGCTCCTTGCCTACCTCGTTCTTAGGGTCGGCAATCAGCACGCAATATGACTGATGCTCTCCTCGCCCTACCCTGCCCCGCAGCTGATGCAGCTGGGACAGCCCGAAACGGTCGGCGTCATACACGACCATGAGCGTCGAATTCGGCACATCGACACCCACCTCAATGACGGTGGTGGACACGAGCACCTGCACACGGCCTTCACTGAATTCCCGCATGACGGCATCCTTCTCGGCCGGAGCCATTCGCCCGTGCAGCAAGCCGACACGGAAGCCGGGGAATTCATGCTGCAGCTGAGCATGCACGTCGATGGCGTTCTGGACGTCGAGCTTCTCCGACTCTTCGATCAGAGGGCAAATGATGTACGCCTGCCGCCCTTGATCCACCTCGCGGCGGATAAAGCCAAGCACGCGCTCCAGCATGGCATGCGTGACCGCATACGTCTTGATCGGCTTGCGGCCCTTCGGCAGCTCCTTCAGCGTGGATACGTCCATATCCCCGAAAGCCGTGATGGCCAGCGTGCGGGGAATGGGTGTCGCCGTCATCGTCAGCACGTCGGGATTCATCCCCTTGCGGCGCAGTATGCTTCGCTGATTCACGCCGAAGCGATGCTGCTCGTCGGTGACGACCAACCCCAGCTTGCGGAAGAATACATCCTCCTGAATCAACGCATGGGTTCCGACCACAACGTCAATCATCCCCATCTGCAGCGCCCCCAGCACGTCACGGCGCTGCCGGTCCGTCAAGCTGCCGGTCAGCAGCGCCACCTGGATGCCGTAAGGCTCATAGAGCCGCTCCAGCGACCGCTTGTGCTGCTCCGCCAAAATTTCAGTCGGCACCATGAGCGCCCCTTGATAGCCCGCCTTAACGGCAGCGAACAAGGCCGCAGCGGCAACGACCGTTTTGCCCGCGCCGACGTCGCCTTGAAGCAGTCGATTCATACAGTAAGGCTGCTGAAGATCGTGCAAAATCTCAGCCAGCACCGTCTTCTGAGAATCGGTCAGCTTGAAGGGAAGTGCCCGGACGAAGGCCCGAACGGCCGGAAGATCCACCGGATGGGCTACCCCGTCGGAGCGGTCATGATTCAAGGCGCGGTAGGCCTGCATTTTCAGCTGAAACAGAAACAGCTCCTCATACACCATCCGCTTCCGCGCGCGCTGTCCCTCCTCCGTGCTTCCGGGCATGTGCAGCAGCGTTACCGCCTGTTTGCGCGGCAGCAAGCGGTAGCTCTGCAGCAGCTCCGCCGGCAGCACCTCCGGAATGAGGCCGGCGAACTGCGTCAGCGCCTGCTTCATCGTCTGCCGCATCCACTTCTGCGTAAGTGCAGCGGTCACGGAATAGACCGGCTGCAGGGTGCCGATCTGGGAAGCGCCTTGACCCGGGAACTCCGTTTCCGATACCGTAATATGCAGCCGCCTCTGGTCCCACTTGCCTGTGAGCACCACTTCACTGCCTGCCGCCAGCTTGTCCTTCAGAAAATGACGGTTAAACCAGACCGCCGTTACAAAGAGCGAATCGACCATGAGCTTGCAGGTCATTCTTGATTTGGTCCGGCCGTACATCTGCACCTGCGGCATGCCGGCGATCGTGCCCTGCACGGTAATCTTGTCTCCGTCCTTCACCTGGGTCAAGTCACGAAGCGTGTAATCCTCGTAGCGGAAAGGATAATAGTCAAGCAGCTGCCCAACACTGGAAATTCCCAGCATGAGCAGCTCCTCGGACTTCTTGCCTTTGACACCGGACACCTGCGTGACCGGAATTTCATATAGATCCATACTCATCATTACGCCTTCCAAACAAAAGCCGCCACGACTCCGGGACCCGTGTGGGTACCGATCACAGGGCCAATTTCGGTAAACCTCGAGCTGCGTACGTCAAAATGCTGATGCATCAGAGCGTTCAGCTCCTCCGCCGCCTCCGGCGCCTTTCCGTGAGCAACGGTCAGGTGCATCGGCACCCCCGCATAATCCTGTTGAAACAGCTCGATCATACGGGCCATAGCCTTCTTTTGCCCGCGTACCTTGTCTACCGAATACACCTGGCCGTCGCCGTTAATCGAGAGAATAGGTTTGATGTTGAGCAGCGATCCGACCAAAGCGGAGGCTTTGCCGATGCGGCCGCCCTTCTGCAAGTACTCCAGCGTATCGACAAGGAAGTAGAGGCGCCGGCTGCTCTTCAGCTCTTCAATGAGCTGAACGATCTCTTCCTTGCTCTTGCCCTGCTTGGCTGCCTCCGCTGCGGCGACAACCAGCATGCCGATGCCGTAGGAAGCCGACAAGGAATCGACTACCGTAACGTCCGCATCGCCATCCAGCATGGACTGGGCCAAATGCGCCGATTGATACGTCCCGCTTAGCGCAGAAGCGAGATGAATCGAAACGATGGACTGCGCTCCGCTGTCGAAAACCCGTTTATACGTTTCCATAAATTCAACCGGAGACGGCTGAGACGTGGTAGGAAGGCCGGCTGAAACGGCCAGCTTGGTGAAGAACGCTTCCGTTCCGATGTCTACCCCGTCCAAATAAGATTCCGAACCGAACAGCACCTTCAGCGGCACCATTTCGATTCCAAGCTCCTTGCGCACGTTCTCCGGAATATCTGCCGTGCTATCCGTTACAATCCGAACTTGACTCATAGGGTCACCCCCAACATATTGAACTTTATCTATTCTATTCGGCGGAGATGATGTAATAATACACCGGCTGTCCGCCGGCATGAACCTCCATCTCCACCTGCTTGTAAGAGGATGCGACGTAGGACTCGAGCTCCGCCGTCACCGCGTCTTCCGCCTCCGCACCGGTATAGATCGTCAGAATCTCCCGCCCGTCCTGAAGCAGGCTGTCGATCAGCTTGCGGCAGGAAGCCGTAATATCCGGCTCGGCCGAGACGATTTTGCTGTTATGAATCCCGATGTAATCGCCCTGCTTAATCTCAATGCCGTCCATGGACGTATCCCGAACCGCATAGGTTACCTGTCCGGACTGTACTTGCTGCAGCGCCTGCTGCATAGCATCCGCGTTAACCTCTGCCTCCGCATCCTCCTGGAACGCAATCACCGCTGCAATGCCTTGAGGAATGGACTTGCTCGGAATCACGACAAGCTGCTTTTCCTCTACCAGCTCCACCGCCTGCTGGGCAGCCAGAATGATATTCGAGTTGTTCGGAAGAATAAAGACCGTTTGGGCTTCCACCGCATTCACGGCATTTACGATATCCTCCGTGCTCGGATTCATCGTCTGGCCCCCGTGAAGCACCTGGTCTACGCCAAGGCTGGAGAAAATGCTTGTAATGCCTTCCCCGGCCGAGACGGCAACAAAGCCATAGCGCTTCAGCTCCTTCGTCTCTTCGGCCGGAGCCGTGGAGACCGTGCTGACAACTGCAGGCGTTTCCGGTACGTCATGTTCCAGAAGATGCGTGTGCTGATCCCGCATGTTTTCTATTTTAATTCGGCTCAGATCGCCGTAGTTCATGGCTAAATTCATGACCGAGCCCGGATATTCGGCGTGAATATGCACCTTGACGAGATCTTCGTCCGCCACGACCAGGAGGGAATCCCCATGAGCGGAGAGCTCATCCCTAAAGCGGGACTCATCGAAGGAACGGACCGCTGTCTTCTGCGCATTTAAGGTAACGATAAACTCCGTACAGTATCCGAATTCGATATCCTCCGTAGCGAGCATCGCTTGAGCCCGCTTCGGTTCATGCGCGTGGGCGTGCGCAGCCAGGCTCTCCAGCCGAACCGGTTCCAAGGTTGCCTCGGTTGTCTCTACCGCGCCGAGCGCCGCATAAGGCACATCGATTGGTCCGGACGGTACCGCCTCCTCATCCAGAGCAGCCATGAAGCCCTCGTAAATGTAGACCAGTCCCTGTCCGCCGGAATCGACAACCCCCACCTGCTTCAGAACAGGCAGCAAGTCCGGCGTCCGTTCCAGTGCTTCCTTCCCCTGTCTCAGCACCTCGTGCATCACTTCGTCAATGCCTGCATGCCTCTTGGCATACTGTACCCCATGTCTTGCCGCTTCCTTGGCTACCGTAAGAATGGTGCCCTCCACCGGCTTCACAACCGCTTTATATGCCATATCGACGCCGTTCTGAAGTGCCGCGGCGAATTGCTGGCTATTTGCTTCCTCTAGGTCGGCTACCGCCTTCGAGAAGCCGCGGAACAGCTGTGACAAGATCACGCCGGAATTGCCGCGCGCTCCCATCAGCAGCCCTTTTGCAAGCGCTTCAGCAGCTTTCCCCAAATGGGACGAAGGACGGCGGCGCAGCTCCTCCACGCCGGAGGTTAGCGTCAAATTCATATTTGTGCCCGTATCTCCATCCGGAACAGGGAACACGTTGAGCGCGTTTACACGCTCCGCGTTAGCCGTGAGCTGCTGTGCACCCGCCTCTACCATCCGAATGAAATCTTGTCCATTGATCATATTTAAGCGCTTACTCAAAAAAACCATTCCCCTTCCTGCTCTGATGCCATCCGGACCCCTAAGCAACTGCCGCACCGCAAGGCGAATGCGCCAGTTGCCATGAATCGCTGGAACCAATCATGCTGTCTACTGCGCAACCCGGACACCGGATACAAAAATGTTGACGTTCTCCACCTTAAGGCCGGCCACGTCGTTCAGTACATATTTCACCTTGGTTTGCACATTATGCGCCACCACGGAAATCTTCGTGCCGTAGCTGACGACGATATATAAATCGATCGCCATCAAGCCCTGTTCGTCTCTATGTACCTCTACCCCGCGACTCAAATTGTCCCGGCGCAATAATTCGGCGATCCCATCCTTGAGCTGATTGCGTGAAGCCATGCCGACCAAGCCGTAGCAATCCAATGCCGCCGAGCCTGCAAGCACTGCGATGACTTCATCCGTTACAAACACCTTGCCATACTCTGTCGCCAGTTCTATAGCCATCTCCAACAGCTCCTTTAAAATATACAATGATTAGGATGGACTATTTTTCATTGTACTATAGATATGAAAAGAAATAAATAAATTGATGAATATTGCATAAATCGGCGTGCTTCGCGTTGACGCCCGCTTATGTGCTGTGATATGATATTCAAGTGTGTTTTGAACGCAAAGAAAGTGGAGAGCAGCTATCGATCTTGAAACCGTCGGAGCTTTTTAAGGAGGTGTAATACAATGTCCCGCAAATGTTTCATCACTGGTAAAGGTCCGGGTACCGGAAACAACGTTTCCCATGCGAACAATAAGACAAGACGCACTTGGGGTGTCAACGTACAGAAGGTTCGCATTCTGGTGGACGGCAAGCCGAAGCGCGTTTGGGTTAGCACCCGAGCTCTGAAAGCTGGCAAGGTTACTCGCGTATAATAGCTATACAAGCAAAAAGCACCTGACTCAGGTGCTTTTTTTAGTTGGCGGAGACGGAGCACCCTTGCGGCTCGCTCCGCTTAAGTATGCACCAACGCGAATCGTCAGTTTTTGCTGAACGTGTTAAGTACGGCTTTCACGAATCCACCCAAAAACTTCGGAAGCTTGATAGTGTAAAATTTCATCTCGTACCCCTCCTCTGACGTGCTTTGCTGAAGCAAAGCCGCTTTCGTTCGATCTTCCTCGGAGCTTTGCTTCAGCAAAGCCGTGCGCTGCTCCCGGTGGCGTCCGGACCCACCTACCGAAGCACATACCTAGTATATTCCTTCGCGGCCAAAACGTGACTTCCCAAAGCCCGCCTGCGCAAAAAGAAAAAGGTTACAAAAGCGCGTACTTTTGATTTATTCATATTAAAGACCCACTGGATTTATGACAAGATGGAGCAAACGGGAGGGCTGACACTCTGAAAAAAAGCTATTTTCGCCGAAGGATCTGCTAGGGTTCCGTACGGGCATCAAACGAAAATAACCCGCACTGCTTAGCGGAAAATGTGCCACGGGAACGCACTTCTGCGAACCTGCTAAGCCAAAACGTATAAGGCAAGGGGGGCAAAGGTGCTAAAATGCAGAAATCCACAAGCTTAAGCGGGGTTCGGATCGAGATTTGTGACAATTGACAGCTTTAGGAACGCGCAATGGCGGAAAACGAGGCAAATGGTCTGGAATGTTGTATTTACGCAGAAATCTTCTTGCTTCTGATACAAATCGTGGGATAAAGTTGCGTATTTGCAGAATTCAAAGCTGAACAGGTCCCGACCGCAGATTGGGATGCGTTCTGATCAAATCAAAGGTATGGGTAGATCCGAGGGGAAATGCGTAGGTGTGGAAAGCTAGCGGACCGCCTTTGAAGTCGCATCCTTACCGTAAATCCATTCCAATGGACACGACTTCAAGAGAGGCTTAGCACGCAGAGATCATGAAAAGGACGCCGTTAGGCGTGGCCGTTTATCAAACCGCTATCCTCGAAAGGAGCACCGTAATCATGAAGGAGCAGGCATCTGCTGCATAGCGACATAGACGGCATAAATGAAAGCGAAGATGAAGTAAAATACGATCGTCAAAGCGACGAACCAAATCCGCAGGCTGCGCTCCTCATATCGTTTGAAAAACTGAATGCCTGCGAACAGAGCGCCTAGGGAAAATACATACTTCAATAAGTCCTGGATGTGGGAGAACAAGCTAAGAAAAATCGCGCAAAGCAGGCTGAAGCCAAGGACAGCTAAGGCACGCATGCTCCCTCACGCCCCCGTTCCGCGAATCCGGCGAATTGCTTCCGCCCGATCCTGTTGGTTAAAGATCGCGTTGCCTGCCACGAGCACGTTCGCGCCGGCTGCAATGACCTGCTTGGCCGTCTCCGGGTTAATCCCCCCGTCGACCTCGATATCGACATGATCCAAGCCTCGCTCGTTCAGCATTTGACGAAGACGTGTAATCTTCGGCAGCATCTCAGGAATGAACTGCTGTCCTCCGAAGCCCGGATTCACCGTCATGATCAGGATCAGATCTACGGCCCCGGTAAGCACATGCTCCAGGGACGACAAAGGTGTCGCCGGATTCAGAACAATGCCTGCCTTGACCCCCTGCTCTTTAATCAGATGCACCGTCCGGTGCAGATGGCGCGCCGCCTCCACGTGGACGGAGATCAGGTCCGCCCCGGCCTTGGCGAAGGCAGGAATGTATCGGTCAGGCTCCTCGATCATCAGATGTACGTCAAGCGGGAGCTTGGTGATCGGACGAATCGACTCCACGACAAGGGGGCCAATGGTAATGTTCGGAACGAAATGTCCGTCCATAACATCGACGTGGATCCAATCCGCTCCGCCGCGCTCAACGTCCGCAATGTCTTCCCCCAACCGGGAGAAGTCTGCAGATAAAATAGAAGGGGCGATTCGAAGCATGATCAATACCTCCTTTTTCTCTCTTTAATTTCAGTCAAAAATTGCAAATAGTGATTGTACCGAGATGAGGCGACTTGCCCTTCCGCCACAGCCTCTTGCACCTTACAGTCCGGCTCGTGCTGATGAAGGCAGCCGCGGAAGCGGCATTGCTCGGAAAGCGGCTGGAATTCCCGGAAGCAGGAGCTGAGCTCCTCCGCCTCTTCAATCTGCAGAAAATCAAGCGAGCTGAAGCCCGGCGTATCCGCCACAATGCCCCCGTTCGGCAGCCGAATCAGCTCGACATGGCGGGTCGTATGCTTCCCGCGGCCCAGCTTATTGCTGATCGCATTCGTTTCCAGATCAAGGCCGGGAATCATCGCATTAAGCAGCGAGGACTTCCCGACGCCGGATTGACCGGCGAATACGCCGATGCGGCCGACCAAACGCCGCTCCACCTCGGCTACGCCGATGCCTTCCTTGGCGCTTGTCATCAGTACCGGATAACCGATCGATTCGTATAATTGAACGGCGGAATCCAGCGAAGCCGCCTCCTCTTCCTCGCTCCCCGTCAGCTCGGAGGCGGTTTCCATCGAAGCAGAGCCGGGAACGAGATCCTGCTTCGTAAAGCAAATGACCGTATCCAGTCCTGCGCTTTCCGTGTGCACAAGAAACTTATCCAACAGCTGCAGGTTTAGCGTCGGCTCGGTCACAGAGAACACCAGTACGACAAGATCGACATTTGCAATAGGAGGTCTCACCAGCTCCGAATGACGGGGGAGAATTTCAGCGACCGTCCCCTCGCCGTTCTCCGTCAGCTCAAATTCCACTCGGTCTCCAACCAAGGGGGAGACTCCCCTTTTCTTGAAGATTCCTCTTGCCCGGCATTGCACCGGCTCCCGATCCTCCGAATCATCCGGAAGTACGTAGTAATATCCGCTTAGCGCCTTCACGATTAAACCTGCTGGCATTATTGAGTTCTGCCTCCTGTGCCTGTTGTAGTTGTTGGAGCTCCAGACGTATTGCCGCTTTGCGCTCCGCCCGTAGACGGTGTGGCTGCGCCTGTTCCGCCGCTTGCCGGCGCCGTGCCGGTTCCCGGTGCAGGCGTAGGAGTCGGCGCGGGGGCTGTTGTCCCCGGCGCAGGATTCGTACCTGACGGCGCGGACGGCTTGCCGTTCTTCTGAGCGAGATAATCCTGGTAGGTGACCGTCATAATATCGGCTGTCGCATTATCGACCTTCACCTGAATGGTCGCGTTCTTCTCGGGCGATACCACCAGCTTGACGCTGACGGCCTCCGTCTTGGTTATATTAAGCGTTTGATACTCGAAATTATCATACTGCGCGTCCGTCAGCAAAATTTTGACTGTAGAGCTCTTGCCTTCCCGCGCAGGCTTCACCGGAACGCTTACCGTCATCGGACCGGCTTCCTCCGGAAGACCCGAGCTAATGATCAGCTTGATCTCCGATCCGGCCGAAACCTCTTCGTTAGGCTGGAACGGGAACTGGGTAATGACCTTTCCCTTCGGCTGCTTGTAGCTGGTCTCTACATTGATGCCGTCCTTCGCAAGCTTCAGGTTGCTGACCGTAATCCGGTTACGCGCCTCCGCCTCCGTCAAGCCGACCAGGTTCGGCATTTTGAACGTTTCCCTGCCTTGACTGATCGTCAGGACGACCGTTGCCGTCGCCGGATCGACCTCCGTACCGGCAGCCGGGTTCTGCACCAGCACCGTATCGGGCGGCTCATCCATATATTTTTTCTCAACCTTGATCCTGCTGTCATCCTTAATGCCCAGCGCATTCAACGCCATCTTCGCCTCTACCAGCTTCTGTCCGACCAGGTTCGGCAGCTTCTCGAGCTCCGGCCCCTTGCTGACGGTCAGCTTCACCGTTGAGTTTTCCTTCACCTTGGTATTCGTGCTGCTTTGACGCAGAACGGTATCCTTCGCGATCTCCTTGTTCACCTCATACGATACGTCGGGCACGAGCTTGAGGGCGATGAGGGCCGCCTGCGCCTCCGTCAAAGGCTTGCCTACCACGTTCGGCACCTCGACCTCAGGTACCACCAGCATCCCCTTCACGTAACCGACAAGCGACCACATTCCTGCCAGAAGGGCCATCAAGACGATAAACCAGATCAAAGGCTTGACCCAGCGGCGCTTTTTCTTCCCCTGCTCGGCAGGAGCCTCCGACTCTTCCTCTTCCGAAGCCTCGGCAGCAGCCGCCCTCTCCTGAGGGGCATATTGACTCGGCCGAAGAGCGGGGATAACCCGTGTCTTCTCCTCATCCATCTCGTCCTCATCGAAGAAGTTCACCTTGGGCTCATTCCGGCGATGCGGCTGCAAGCATGCCTCCAGATCGCTCATCATGTCCTGCGCCGTCCGGTAACGCTCCGTCGTGCTTTTGCGCATCGCGCGTAGAATAATGTTCTCCACGCTTTGCGGAATAAGCGGATTTACCTTGCGCGGCTCCTCCACATCCTCCTGCAGATGCTTCAGCGCAACACTGATCGGGCTTTCCCCAAGGAAAGGCAGACGTCCTGTGAGCATTTGGTACATGACGATCCCCAAGGAATACAGGTCCGATTGTTCGCCGGTCGGCGTTCCTTTGGCATGCTCGGGAGAAAAATAATGCACGGAGCCTACAACGGAGCCGGTCTGCGTGATCGTGGAGGACGTGACCGCCCGCGCGATTCCGAAGTCCGTCACCTTGACCCGGCCGTTACGCCCGATAAGAATATTGTGCGGCTTAATATCGCGGTGGATGATTTGATTGTGATGGGCATGGTCCAGAGCATCGCAAATTTGCACCGCAATATGAATCGCCTCTTCCACCTGAAGCGGGGCCCGTTCTTTGATCAAGCTGTTTAGCGTATGCCCCTCCACGTATTCCATCACGATATAATGTACGTCTTCTTCCTGCCCTACATCGTAAATACTAACCACGTTGGGGTGGGATAATGATGCGGCTGCCTGTGCTTCCCGGCGAAAACGCTGAATAAACTCCTCGTCGTGCACATACTGCTGTCTTAGTATTTTAACGGCTACATGTCGATGTAATAAAATATCTAGTCCTTTGTAAACTATAGCCATCCCGCCGCCGCCGACTCGTTCCAGAATCTCGTAGCGACCTCCCAGCTGTCTACCGATCATTCATCCTCACCCCGTTTCTCCGTCGTTTGCTGAGTCGCTATCCCGCGCGCTCTCCATGAGCACAACCGTAACGTTGTCGTCTCCTCCGGCGTTCAAGGCTTCGGAAATCAAGCGAACTACCTTCTCCTCGAGCGAGCCCTCCCCGGTAATGTGTACGGTCAGCTTCTCCTGGTCCACCAGACTGCTGAGGCCGTCGCTGCAAAGCAGCAGCACATCGCCTTGCTCCCAAGCGATATCCCGCACGTCCACCTCAATGGTCGGCTCGGTTCCGAGAGCACGGGTCAGCACATTGCGCCTAGGATGGTGAAACGCTTCCTCCCGCGTAATTTGCCCGCTCTTTACAAGCTCATTGACCAAGGAATGGTCCTCCGTCAGCTGCTCCATCTGACCCTTATGTACGCGGTAAGCGCGGCTGTCGCCGATATGGGCGACAACCACATGCTGCTCGTCCGCCAAAACAACCACTACCGTGGTCCCCATGCCATGGTAGTTCTCCCGCCTGGAGGCGAATTCGAAGATTTTCTCATTGGCGATTTCGACCGCCGACTTCACCAGCTGCTTCCTCTCCTCAATCGACATCTCCCGATGAAGGGTTTGCAGCTGAAATTGGATCAATTCCACCGCCATTTGACTGGCAATGTCTCCGGCCTGATGGCCGCCCATACCGTCGGCCACGATGGCGAGCGACAGCCCGTTCAGCTCGTCTTGCACGACCGCCCGGTCCTCATTCACCATCCGTACACGGCCGATATCCGATTGGTACGCCAATTTCAGCATCGATTCATCTCACCTCGCACCCGTTTCCATATGCTTCGCCCTCAGCTGTCCGCAGGCGGCGGCAATATCGCTGCCCTGCTCCCGCCGGATCGTGGCGTTCACCTTGCTTCTTTCCAAAATGCGCTGGAACGTAAAGATGTCGTCACGCGTCGTACGGACGTAATCGCGCTCCGACACATAGTTGACCGGAATCAAATTTACATGCGCATGCGGGAAATCCTTCAGCACCTTCGCCAGCTCCTCCGCATGCACCGCCTGGTCGTTCACTCCGCCCATCAGGGCATACTCGAACGTAATACGGCGGCCGGTTTTGCCGACATAATATTTGCACGCCTCAATCAAATCCGCGAACGGAAAGCGCCGGTTTACCGGCATCAGCTTCGAACGCAGCTCGTCGTTCGGCGCATGGATCGAAATCGCCAGGTTGATCTGCGTATTCTCCTCGGCGAATTTGTAAATATTCGGCACGATACCGCTCGTCGACACCGTAATATGACGCTGCCCGATGTTGAGTCCCTTCGGATGAATCATAACCTTCAGGAACGTCATGACGGCGTCATAGTTCTCGAACGGCTCGCCAATGCCCATGATGACAATGCTGCTGACCCGCTCCTGCGTAGCATCCAGCAGCTGCTGCGCCTTGACCACCTGAGCGATGATTTCGCCGGGACTCAAGTTGCGCTTCAGCCCGCCCAGCGTGGACGCACAGAACGTACATCCGATCCGGCAGCCGACCTGTGTGGTCACACAGACGCTGTTGCCGTAGCTGTGCTTCATGATGACCGTTTCGATCGCATTTTTGTCGGTCAGCTCGAACAGAAACTTCACCGTACCGTCCTGGGACTGGTACTTGGCGACCTCCGTCAGCGTTACGAAATCGAACTGCGTCGTCAGCTTCTCCCGAAGCCCCTTCGGAAGATTGGTCATTTCCTCGAAGCTCGACACTCGCTTGACATACAGCCATTCAAAAATTTGTCCCGCACGAAAACCGGGCTCGCCGTTCGCCTTCACCCAATCCTGCCACTGCTCCAGCGTGAAGTCGTAGACGTAAGGCTTCTCGTTCACGGGTCCTTTGGGCGGCCGTTTTTCAGTCATTTGCTGCTCCGTATGCTCCATATCGTTTATCACAACCTGTTGTTTGTCAGAGTAGTGCCCTCAGCCTGCGCATGAAGGGCACAGTATATTTTACCACAATAGCACCGCTTATGCTCGTTTGCGAAGCCTCGCAATATAGAAGCCGTCGGAGCCGAAATCGAAAGGGAAAATCTGGATCTCCGCTTCCTTTGCTTGGGGAGGCGCCTCAAGCTCATATTCCGGATGCTTGTCCAAAAAGGAACGGATCATCTCTTCATTCTCCGCCTTCTCAATGGTACAGGTGCTATAGACGAATACGCCTCCCGGCTTCAGCAGCCCGTGAACCGCCTCCAGCAGCTCCCGCTGCACGGCGCAAATCTCGGCGAGCTCCCGCTCCTCCTTGCCCCACTTCATGTCCGGTTTACGGCGAATGACGCCGAGTCCGGAGCAGGGGGCGTCGAGCAGGATCCGGTCGAAGCTGCCGGGAGCATACTTGCGGTGCAGCTCCTTAGCGTCTGCCACAACCGTGCGAATGCTGCGCAGCCCCAGCCGTTCGGCCTGCTCGCGAACCAGCTTCTCCTTATGCTCATGGATGTCGCTGGCTACGATCTCGCCGCGGTCCTGCATCTTCTCGGCCAGATGCGCCGTCTTGCCGCCCGGGGCGGCGCAGCAATCGAGCACCCGCTCGCCCGGCTGCGGGTCGACCCATTCCGCGACGAGCATCGAGCTCTCGTCCTGCACCGAGAACAGGCCTGCCGCATACTCCGGCGTCAAGGCCATGTTCCCGCCGCCGCGCACAAGCACGCCGGCCGGCGCAACCGCTGAGGGCTCCGCATCGAGCCCTCCCTCGCGCAGCCGCTGCACCAGAGCGTCGCGGCTGCCCATGAGCGCGTTCGCCCGGATGCTCACGCGCGGAGGCGTGTTGTTCGCCTCGCAGATGCGCATTGCCGTCTGCTCGCCGAACTGGCGAACCCACCGCCGCACCATCCATTCGGGGTGCGACCCGGCAAGGGCAATGCGGCGCTCGGCCGGCAAATCATCCGGGATGACCAGCTCCGCCTTGCGCCGGATGATGCTGCGCAGCACGCCGTTCACCATGCCGGAGATGCCTTGATGACCCTTGCGCTTCGCTAGGTTCACCGCTTCGTTCACCACCGCGTGGTCCGGCACCCGCTCAAGATAATAGAGCTGGTAGAAGCTCAGCCGCAGCAAGCTGCGCACCCAAGGCTGAAGCTTGCCGAGTCCCTTCGTAACGAAGGGCTCCAGGAAATAATCGATCGTGTTCAGCCGCTGAATCGTGCCATAAACGATCTCTGTAGCAAGCCCTGCATCCGCCCGGTCCAGGCGATACTTCTGTAGCGTCTGGTTCAGCAGCAGGTTGCTGTAAGAGCGATCCTGCTCGATGCGTACGAGCACGTCCAACGCCGCTTCGCGGGCGCTTCCTTTTCTCGCGGCTGTCGGAGCCGGGCCTTTCGGGCCTGTTCGATCCTTGCTTCCGTTCATATCCTTCACCGTAAGCCTCGGCGCTGCTTCCCAATCGCATCGCCTTGAAGCATTTCCTTTCGATTGCTCTTAGCCTAATCTCGTCCCTGCGGCCAACTGGCCGCCCTTAACGAATTCCTCTACCGCCATCGCCTTCTTGCCTGCAGGCTGCAGCTCCGTAATACGGACGATTCCATCCGCTGCGGCAACCTCAATCCCCTGCGGAGACACTGCTACGACCGTGCCCGGCTCCGCTTTGACGATCGCTTGTCCTGCAGCCGGCTTCTCACATTTCCAAATCTTCAGCACCTCTCCGTTCCACAGCGTGAAAGCGCCAGGCCGCGGGTGCAGGGCACGAACAAGGTTCCAAATGCCCAGAGCAGGCAGACTCCAATCGATTCTCTCCTGCTCCCGCTGAATATTGGGCGAATACACGGCCTCGTCGTCGTTCTGGGGAACGGCATTCACCTCGCCGGCCAGCAGGGCAGGCAGCGTATCCGTCAGCAGCTCGGCTCCTGCCACACTTAGTTTCTCAAACATCGTGCCGGTTGTATCCTCGTCGGTAATCGGCACCTCGATCCGGCTGATCATATCTCCGGTATCCAGCCCTTCGGCCATATACATGATCGTGACGCCCGTTACCGCATCCCCGTTCATCACTGCATAATGAATCGGCGCGCCGCCGCGGTATTTGGGCAGCAACGAGGCATGGATGTTAATGCATCCGAGCTTCGGCATGTCCAATACCGACTTGGGCAAAATTTGCCCGTAAGCGGCTGTCACGATCAGATCCGGCGCATACTCGCGAAGCGCCTCCACAGCCTCCGCCCGGCGCAGTCGCTCCGGCTGCAGCACCGGCAGTCCGTGCTTCCCCGCTTCCACCTTCACGGGGGTAGGCGTCAGCACGCGCTTGCGTCCTACCGGTCGATCCGGCTGGGTCACTACCGCCACTACCTGCACCCGATCGTTTGCGAGCAACGCTTGAAGGGACGGCACGGCAAACTCCGGCGTCCCCATGAATACTACTCTCATCCTTCCTCACGCTCCGGGCGGTCTTCGCTGCGATACATCGCTTCCGCCAAATCCGTGTACAGCACCCCGTTCAAATGGTCCACCTCGTGCAAAATGCAGCGGGCCAGCAGATCCGTCCCTTCAATGACGATCTCCTCCCCGTCTCGGTTCAGTCCCTTCACCTTCACGCGCTGCGCCCGGCGCACATCCCCCGTCATACCGGGAATGCTGAGACAGCCCTCGGGTCCGAATTGCTCTCCCTCGCGCTCGATCACCTCAGGATTGATCAGCTCGATCAAGCCGTGGTCATCTCCCACATCCATCACGATGACACGCTTCAGGATGCCGATCTGAGGGGCAGCCAGCCCTACACCCTGTGCGTCATACATTGTATCGGCCATATCGTTCAAGAGCTTATGAATGTTCGGTGTAATTTTCGGAACCGGCTTCGCTACCTCGCGCAATACCGGATCGGGATCCTTAACTATCATCTTAATCGCCATAACTAACCACGCACCTCTTCATGATCTTCTACATTAATACTTGAGGGTCGACGTCGATGCTGATCGTCAGCTTCTGCTGCTTTACCGCATCGTCCAACACGGCTGCGGCTTGGCGGACCAGGTCCGCCGCGTCCGTCTCTCCCCGATATTTTACCATGCATTGGAATCGATATCTATCTTTGATCCGCGAGATCGGCGACGCCACCGGGCCCAGCACCTCGAGCTCCACCGGCTTGAATAGAGCTCCCGGCCTGCCCTGCGGAACGCTTCCCACCACTTCCACAGCCGTACATTCACGGGCCAGCTCCTTGAGCCTGGCGGCGAGCGCCTCCCCTGATCGTATCAGCAGCGGCACCTGCTCGTGCGACAGCGTAATCAGGATTAACCGGTGAAACGGCGGATAATTGTGCACCTTGCGGATGAGCAGCTCCTTGCGGATAAAGCTGTTATAATCGTGCTTGCTCGCTGTAAGTATGCTGTAATGCTCGGGAGTGTACGTCTGTACGAACACCTCGCCCGGCAGATGATGCCGTCCTGCGCGGCCGGCGACCTGTGTCAGCAGCTGAAACGAGCGCTCGGATGCGCGAAAATCGGGCAAATTCAGCACCGAATCCGCCGCCAAAGCGCCGACTAACGTTACATGAGGGAAATCAAGGCCCTTGGCTACCATCTGCGTTCCCAGCAGCACATCCGCCTGCCGGTTACGGAACATCGTCAGCCATTTTTCGTGGGAGCCCTTCTCAGTGGTCGTGTCGATATCCATCCGTATGACGCGAATTCCCGGGAACAGCTTGCTCAGCTCTTCCTCGACCCGCTGCGTGCCTGTGCCGAAATGGCGAATATGCTCGCTTTGGCACTCGGGACAAGCGGACAGCTCCTGCTGCGCGTAGCCGCAATAATGGCAGCGGATCACCTTAGCGTTCTGATGATAGGTAAGCGAAATGTCGCAATGCGGACACTCGGCGACATACCCGCAGGTGCGGCACATGACGAAGGTCGCGTAGCCGCGGCGGTTGAGCAGCAAAACCGTCTGTTCTTTCTTGTCTAACCGTTCTTGGATCGCTTTATACAGGGCGCGGCTGAACATAGAGCGATTTCCGCTCTTCAGCTCCTCCCTCATATCTACTATATGCACGGGCGGAAGAGGACGACCCTCTACGCGGGAGGCCATCGTAAGCAGCTCGTACGGCGGCCTCGCGGTGCCCGCTTCGATCGCGGCCTCCTGCGTGGTGCGGTACATGCTCTCCAGCGAGGGCGTAGCGGAGCCCAGCACCACGACGGCTCCAAGACGGGAGGCTCGCGCAGCCGCCACCTCACGGGCATGGTACTTGGGGCTCTCCTCCTGCTTGTACGACGATTCGTGCTCTTCATCAATAATAATGAGTCCAATATTCGTAAAAGGAGCAAAAATCGCCGAACGCGCGCCGATGACCACCTTCACCTGCTTGCGCATGATTTTACGCCATTCGTCGTACCGTTCACCATGAGACAGTCGGCTGTGCAGCACGGCGACAGCGTTGCCGAACCGCCCCTTAAACCGCTCCACCATCTGCGGCGTCAGTGAAATCTCCGGAACCAGCACGATCGCTTCCCGGCCTTGATCGAGGCAGGTCTGGATCGACTGCAGGTATACCTCCGTCTTCCCGCTGCCCGTTACCCCTTGCAGCAGAAAAACCCGATGCGACCGCTCCTCCAGCGTATCCCGGATGCGACCGTAAACCGCTTGCTGCTCAGGTGTCAGCGGCAGCGGCGAGGTCGGCTGAAAGGCGCGGTCCGCATACGGATCGCGAAGCACCTCGACCTCCTCGATGCGAAGCCACCCGCGTTCAGCAAGCGACTTCACCGTCCCTGCACTGATATTCAGCTTCGAGAGCAGGTCGGTCAGCCGGATGGGCCGGGAATCCTCTTGAAAATGCCGCAGCACTTCCTTCTGCTTCCCCGCCCGGGCGGGAAGCTCGTCCACCCAAGCTTCCAGCGGCTCTGTATTCTCCGGAGGGAATATCGTCAGTACCTTCTTGGACTGGAGCCTGTCCTTTATCAGCTGTACCTCTTCCAGAAAGCCTTCTTCCAGAAGCTGCCTTACCATCACCGCTTGCGAGGCATACTTTTCTAATAAAGCGCTGAGCTCTACCGACTGCTTGCTTCGGACATAGCTCAGAATCTCCTTCTGCTCCGGCAGCAGCAGCTGCGCCTGCCCGGACGAGCCGGCTTCGTCCAAAGCCCTCACATGCCGCTCATACTTCGCTTTAAGCGCCCCGGGGATCATCACCTGCAGCGCAGTGACCTCATGACAGACGTAGGTTTGGCTGATCCATCGCCCCAGCTCGACCAGCTCGGGCGTTAAGGGCGGGGACACGTCCAGTACCTGTGAGATCGGCTTCAGCTTGGCCGTATCCAGCTCCGTCGTGCGATGCAGCTCCGTAACGAAGCCTTGTACGACTCTAGGCCCGAAGGGAACTCCGACGCGGCTTCCCACCTCCACGAGACCTTGCATCCCTTCCGGTACGATATAGTCAAAAGCCCGGTTCGTTTGACGCGCCGGCACATCTACAATGACCTTGGCAAACAATCGTCCGCTCACTCTTCCTTTCTCAGCCTTTCCTTGACGAGAAGCAGCAATCTTCTTCCCACCTCACGCTTGGACAGAAGCGGCAGCGCCTCCACCAAGCCGTTTGCATCATAAATACGAACGACGTTCGTATCCGTTCCAAAGCCTGCTCCTGCCATAGTCACATCGTTAGCCACCAGCAGATCGGATTTCTTGCGCTTCAGCTTGTCAATCGCGTACGCCTCAACATTGTTCGTTTCCGCAGCAAAGCCGACAATGATTTGTCCCGGCTTTTTTCGCTCGCCGAGGGCCTGGAGGATATCCGGGTTTTTGACCAGCTTCAGCGACATTTCCTCTTCCTTCTTCTTGATCTTCTGCTCCGCCTGCTCGGCAGGCCGGTAATCGGCTACCGCAGCCGCCTTAATGACGACATCCTGCTCAGAGAGCCGCTCCAGCACTGCATCCAGCATCTGAAGCGCAGATTCCACAGGCACGACATGAACGCCGGACGGCGCGGGAACAGACGCCTTCCCCGTTACCAGCGTCACTTCCGCTCCCATACGAAGCGCTTCTTCGGCAATGGCGTAGCCCATTTTACCGGACGAGTCGTTGGTCAAATAGCGAACCGGATCGATTCTTTCCACAGTGCCTCCTGCCGTCACCAGCACCTTGGTGCCCAGCAGGGGCTTATCTTCTTGAAAGAACGCGACAATGGCCGCGAGAATCTCCTCCGGCTCCGCTAAGCGTCCTTTGCCTACATAGCCGCAGGCCAGCTGGCCGGTGCCCGGCTCTACGAAATAAACCCCGCGATCCGCCAGCGTCTTCAGGTTCTCCTGCACCGCCGGATGGGTGTACATATGAACATTCATGGCGGGGGCTACAAGAATCGGAGCCGTTGTCGCAAGTAATGTAGTACTGAGCATGTCGTCGGCCAAACCATGCGCCATTTTGCCAATGATATTCGCCGTTGCCGGTGCGATGACGACGAGATCGGCGCGGTCCGCCAGATCAATGTGCTGAACCACCGAGGGATCCTTCTCATCGAACGTATCGATTGCCACCGGCTGCCGCGATAATGTCTGAAACGTTAACGGCGTGACGAATTTGGATGCCGATTCCGTCAGGATGACTTGAACCTTCGCTCCCGCCTGCGCCAGCTTGCTGGTTAACGCCGCCGCCTTGAACACGGCAATCCCCCCGCTGACTCCCAGTACAATCGTTTTGCCGTTCAACATAGTGAATCTCCCCCCTATAGAACTGCTTTCTCAAAAAATCCTTTGTATCCCACGTTAACCTCGTCAAAGAAAAAAATAACAACCGCTCACAGAGGGTTGTTTTTTTCTTGAATCTATTTCAGTGTTTCTTTGCCTTGCAGCTTCTCGTAGGAAATGTGATCTTCATAAATCTCCTCTAGTGCGAGTCCTACGAACTTATGCGATTTCTTATTGCGTACTTCTGTTTTCGAACCGTCACGCAGCAATCGGGCGCGCTTGGAAGCGGCCACCACCAAAGAGTATTTGCTGTCCACCTTGCCGAGCAGCTTATCAATGGAAGGATACAACATAATTATCTCACCTCTGCCATCCAATGTTTGATTTTTGACAGCATTCTGTCCTTTCGGCAATGCTCTGCCGTAAGAATCGCTTGAATACGGTCACAGGCAGACTCTACCTGGTCGTTCACAATCGCGTAATCGTAATGCTCCATTAAGCGGATTTCTTCTACGGCCACCGACATCCGGCTGCGAATCGAATCCTCGGATTCCGTTCCCCGGCCTACGATGCGGCTCTCCAGCTCGACAAGCGAGGGTGGAAGCAGGAAAATAAACACGCCCTCCGGAAACTTTTGTTTTACCTTAAGCGCTCCCTGGACTTCGATCTCCAGAATGATATCCTTGCCGGAATTCAAGGTATCCTCTACAAATTTACGCGGCGTTCCGTATAAATTGCCTACATATTCGGCCCACTCCAGCATTTGATCCTGATCGATAAGCTGCTGGAATTCTTCCCTGGACTTGAAAAAATAATTCACGCCCTCCAGCTCGCCTTCCCGCGGTGTTCGCGTGGTTGCCGATACGGAATACGTAATCTCAGGCGCTTTGCCGCGCAAAGCTTTACATACGGTTCCTTTCCCCACTCCGGACGGACCGGACAAAACGATGAGAATCCCTCTCTCCGACGGGGGAACATTTCTATTATTCGTCATGATCATCGTCCTTATTGGAAAGTCGATGCGCAACCGTCTCCGGCTGAACCGCGGACAAAATGACATGGTCGCTGTCCGTGATGATGACGGCACGGGTACGCCGGCCATACGTGGCATCAATCAGCATATGGCGGTCGCGGGCTTCTTGAATGATCCGTTTGATCGGCGCCGATTCCGGGCTGACAATGGAAATGATCCGGTTGGCGGATACGATATTTCCAAAACCGATATTAATAAGTTTGATCGCCATTGATTTGGGTCCCCCTGGAATTTTTTTTGTTAGTAATAACATTGTCGATACGACTCAGCTCCAAGGTAAGCTATTCCCCTCCGGTCGCTGTTGAAATTGAATTCTTTTTATTAGACTCCTGCGGAGTGAATTCAATTTCAAAGGCGACACGTAAACTCTCCGGTGAACACTTACCTTTCCGCTTCGCTTATCGGCCAAAACAAACCAACAAAAAAAATGGATATTACGAAAGAGATTGGTCGTGCCTTGCCTGTAGCGGCACGACGTTGCTCTGCGGTTACTCTATGTTTTGAATTTGTTCGCGCATCTTCTCGAGCTCGGCCTTCATGTCGACGACCAATGCGGTTAACGTCGCATGGTTGGCCTTCGAGCCGATCGTATTGACCTCGCGGTTCATTTCCTGCACCAGGAAATCGAGCTTACGGCCCACGGCTTCGCTGGAGCGAAGCATATCGCTGCATTGCTGGAAATGGCTCTGAAGCCTGGTCAGCTCTTCGTCGATATTCGCCCGGTCGGCGAAGATGGCGACTTCCGTTGCCAATCTCGTCTCATCAATGACGATGTGGGATTGTACGAGCTCCTGAATTCTTGCCCGCAGCTTCTCCGCATGCTCCTGTACAACCTTTGGCGCCAGTTCGGCAGCCTGCTCGGCATAACCGCGCAAAGCAGCCAATCGCTGCTGCAGATCGTTCTGCAGATGCGTGCCTTCCCTCTCCCGCATCTCCGTCAGCCGCTCGGCCGCTTCCGATGCGCAAGCCTGCAGCTCGCGCTCCATGTCTTCGTCCGCCACGTCGATATCGTCCTGCATGACGATCAGCTCTGGCATCCGAAGCAAATCACGCAGAGTGAGTTCGTCGGTAAGCGACAGACGTTCCTTCAGCTGTAGGGCAGCCTGCCGGTAAGCCTCCACCATCACCCAGTCCACCTGAACGGATTGGACCGCGGACCGATCCCTCTCCACCGTAACAAACACATCCACACGGCCACGCTTAATGTATTGCTGTACTGCCCTCTTCAATACGTCCTCGAAACGCCCCCACTCCCTGGGCATACGAACGATCACTTCACTATAGCGATGGTTCACCGACTTCAGGTCGATCTGCACCTGATAGCCGGCCACCCTTCGAGCGGCTTGACCGAAGCCGGTCATACTGCGAAGCATTGGCAGTCACATCCATTACCCTATTTTAATTCATTTTCCTACAGGGGACAAGTGTAAATCGCGGCGGTTCGACTTCTCCCAAACATATTGGGTCAGCTTCACCGTCATCCCGTAAGATAAGAAAGGCGTCATCAGATAGATGCCGTTGAAGTGCTTCATCGCCTCATCCAGCAGCTCCTTTGCGATTTGAACCCCCATCGCGCGCCCTTCGGCGCCGCTGAGCCCCTTCATCCGCTGACGCACCTCATCCGAAAGCTGGATCCCCGGCACCTCATTGTGCAAATATTCGGCGTTATTGCCGCTGGCAAGCGGCATGATGCCGATAAAGATCGGAATGCTCAGATGCTTCGTGGCCTCGCGGATTTTGGCGAACTGCTCCAGTCCGTAGACCGGCTGGGTCATGATGTAATCGGCGCCTGCTTCCACCTTGCGCTCCAGACGCTGAACCGCCTTGTCCAAATATTTGACGTTAGGATTAAAGGCCGCGCCAACGATGAAATTCGCTTTTTCCTTTAGCTGCTTGCCGGAGAAAGCGATGCCCTCATTCAACTGCTTAATCATGCGTATGATCTCGAAGGAGGTCAGATCGTATACGGAGCTCGAGCCCGGCAAATCGCCGAATTTCGCCGGGTCGCCGGTAACGGCAAGCACATGGTCGATACCGAGGGCGTGCAGCCCCATCATATGCGATTGCGTACCGATCATGTTGCGGTCCCGGCAGGCAATGTGAATGAGCGGGCGAATGCCGACCCGTTCCCGGATCAGGCTGCCGAGCGCCAGATTGCTCATGCGGGTTACGGCCAGCGAATTATCGGCCATAGTCAGTGCATCGACATGAGCTTCCTTCAGCGCTTTGGCTCCCTCCATGAATCTGCCGATATCCAGATCCGTCGGAGGGTCAAGCTCTACGATCACCGTATGACGCTGCTTCACAAGCTCAACAAGGTTAGGCTCCTCCGCGAAAGTCTCCTCCTCGGTGGAAGGAATCGCCGTCGCAGAAGCTTTCACTTCACTCACGACCGGTACGGGAGCTTGCTCCCGGCGAAGGCGCTTAACGTCCTCCAGCGGCACGTTGTAGCTCTGCAGCTGTCCTGAAATCGCCGCAATGTGCTCGGGCGTTGTTCCGCAGCAGCCCCCGATGATGCGGGCGCCAAGCTGAGCGAACTTCAAGGCCGTTTCGGCAAAATACTCCGGCGTGGCGGCATAAGAGTACCGGCCATCCACATAATCAGGGATCCCCGCATTAGGGAATACCGAGAACGGCAGCGTGCCGTCCAAATCCGCCACCTTCTCCAGCGAACGCAGTAAGCCGTTAGGACCGCTGCGGCAGTTAAAACCGATGACATCCGCACCATGCTGCTTCAGCTTGTCAAACGCCTCGTCGAGCGGAATGCCGTCGTGCGTCATGCCCGTGCCTTCGGTTGCAAACTGACAGATGACCGGGATCGAGCTCACCTTGCGGATCAGCTTGAGCGCGAGCAGCAGCTCCTCCAAATCATAAAACGATTCCAGCAGCAGCCCGTCCACCTGCGTATCCAGCAGCACCTCGATTTGCTGGCGCAAATCCTCCTTCACCTTAGAGGTCCGCACATTTTTCCGTCGGCCGGCGCGGATGGAGCCGATCGCGCCTACCACATAGGCGTCGCTGCCGACGGCCTTCCGGGCCAGCTCAACGCCGGCGCGGTTGATCGCCTCCACCTCATTCTCGAGTCCGTACTTCGACAGCTTCTCCCGGTTCGCAGAGAAGGTATTCGTCTCGATCAGCCGCGCTCCCGCTTCATAATACCTGCGATGCACCTCGGCGATCTTCTCCGGCTGCAGCAAATTGAGCTCTTCATATGAAATCCCGACGGGAAAGCCCATCTGGTATAAATACGTCCCCATTGCCCCGTCTCCCACCAGCACCTGCCGGCGGAGCGCTTCTCTTAAGTCTGGCTTCGCCAAAGCGGCCACCTACCTCCCATGATGAACATTAAAGCGTGCCTTTAAACACCGTTTCAGCGGGTCCCGTCATATAAACGCGATTATTTTCCTCGTTCCATTCGATCAGAAGCTCTCCGCCCTTCAGCGAAACGGTGGAAATACGGTCCGAGTGCCCGGTCAGCACACCGGCCACCAAAGTGGCGCAAGCTCCCGTACCGCAAGCAAGCGTAGATCCGGCCCCGCGCTCCCACACCCGCATATCCGCGTAATTGCGGGATTTCACCGTAACGAATTCTACATTCGTCCGCTTAGGGAAGTACGGATGATGCTCCAGCTTCGGCCCCCACAGATGAAGATCCGTCCCCACGGCATCCTCGACAAAAATAACGCAGTGCGGGTTCCCCATGGATACGGCGGTAAAGCGGAACTCCTTCCCGTCGACAACGACAGGATGCTCCACGATTCTCTCTTGATCGATGGTCGTCGGAATGCTCGTTCCTTTCAGGATCGGCTCCCCCATATCGACGCGAACGGCGGTCACCGCCCCGTCCTCGATCGTCAGCTCCACCGGCTGCAGACCTGCACCGATCGTCTCGATCACCAGCGTTTCTCTTGAACGGTCTACCATGCCGTTGTCATAAATATATTTGGCGGCACAGCGGATGGCGTTGCCGCACTGTTCCGCCTCCGAGCCGTCGGAATTGATAATCCGCATCATGTAGTCGCCCTGGGCAGACGGCAAAATAAAGACAAGCCCGTCGGCGCCAATGCCAAAATGCCGGTCACACAGCCTGCGAGCCAGCGCAGCCGCATCGGCCGGCAGCTCCTCATGACCGGATAAGACGACAAAATCGTTGCCTAAGCCTTGCATTTTCGTGAAATTCATCGCCTTGTCTCCCATATCTATCATTTGACCCTAATCATATCGTAAAACGGTAGGAATGCATAGTTTTTCCGCAAAATTTTACACGAAACGGAGGCAAAAAGCAATAACCGGCGCCCGCAGCTGCGGACACCGGTTGTTTGACAGCTATGCGGCTTTCACCGGCTTGGAGCCGTTCCCGCGCTGAGGCAGCACACGGCGCTTGGAGGGCTTGCTCAGCAGGCTGCCGAGGCCCATCAGGAACGTCGGGATCCCGGCAAAGCCGAGCACCAGAATCCAGTCCTGCAGACCGAGCGGCACCGTCTTGAAGATCGGCTGCAGCTGCTCGACATACAGCACGGGGAGCATCAGCAGCAGAGACGACACGACGGCAAATACCAGCCACTTGTTCTGCAGCGGATTGCGGTGAAAAATGGAACGCGAGCTTCGGCAGTCGAAGACATGAATCAGCTGTGCCATAACGAGCGTGACGAAGGCAACCGTCTGCGCCTTGACCAGTGTCCCCGCTTCGTCGCCGCCCTGCTGCAGTGTGATCCAGAAGGCTGCGAGCGTACATAAGCCGATCAGAATCCCACGGCTGACGATCTTCCAGCCGAGGCGGCGGGCGAAGATGTTCTCCTTAGCCGAGCGCGGCTTCTGCTGCATCAAATCCTTCTCCGCCTGGTCTACGCCGAGTGCCATGGCAGGCAGACCGTCGGTGACGAGGTTGACCCACAAAATCTGTATCGGCACGAGGGGCAGCGGCAGTCCGGCCATCATCGCAAGGAACATCGTCATGATTTCGCCCACGTTCGAAGCAAGCAGGTACCGGATGAATTTGCGGATGTTCTCGTAAATCCCGCGGCCCTCTTCAATCGCTGCAACGATCGTCGCAAAATTGTCGTCGCTTAATACAAGCGCGGAAGCTTCCTTGGACACGTCGGTACCGCTGATGCCCATCGCGATTCCGATATCCGATGCCTTGATTGCCGGCGCATCGTTAACGCCATCGCCGGTCATGGCGACAACATGGCCCTTGCGCTGCAGCGACTTGACGATACGAAGCTTGTGCTCCGGCGAAACCCGGGCATACACGTAAATATCGTCAACCCGTTTATCCAGCGCATCGTCGTCCATCGCCGCCAGCTGCTGACCGTTCAGCGCCAAGCCGCCCTGCGGCAAAATCCCGAGCTGCCGGGCGATTGCCTCTGCCGTAGTCTGATGATCTCCGGTAATCATTACCGTTTTGATGCCGGCGCGCTTACACTTGACAATCGCATCGCGGACTTCCTTCCGTGGAGGGTCGATCATGCCGGTAAGCCCGACAAAGATCAGCTGATGCTCCGCATCGCCTTCATCCTCGCAGCGGTCGTTCGGCTTCAGCTCGCGGTAGGCGAGGCCGAGCACGCGCAGCGCATTTTTCGCCATGCCTTCGTTGGCGGCCAGCACCTTCTGCTTTAAGGTAGGCGTGAACGGAATGATTTTCTCATCCCACAGCACATAGGAGCACTGCTCCAGCAGGACATCCGGAGCCCCCTTGGTGCACACCATGCGTCCTCCCTGATGCTCCACGACTACCGACATCCGCTTCCGCTCGGAATCGAAAGGAAGCTCCAGCACGCGGCGGTACAACCCGTCCAGAGAGCTATGAGTCATACCGGCCTTAGCTCCGAGCACCACAAGCGCGCCTTCCGTCGGATCGCCCTTGATTTGCCAAATACGGACCGGCTGCTCTGCGTTCTTCTTACGCTTGCCTTCCACCTGCTCCTCTACAAGCCTTGCGTTGTTGCAAAGAACCGATACCTGCAGCAGCCGGCGAAGCATCTGATTATTGCGCAAATCGACGGGAGCGCCTTGGTTCGTAATGGCCCCATGAGGATCATAGCCGTCCCCGGAAACCTCGAGCACATGCCCACCCAGCCACAGATGCGTTACCGTCATTTTGTTTTGCGTCAGTGTGCCTGTTTTGTCCGAGCAGATCACCGAGGCGCAGCCCAGCGTTTCAACGGAAGGCAGCTTCCGCACGATGGCTTTTCGCTGAATCATCCGCTGTACCCCAAGCGCCAAGGCAATCGTCACAATCGCCGGAAGTCCTTCCGGGATCGCGGCTACCGCCAGGCTGACGCCGGCAAGGAACATGCCGTAGGGCTCCTGACCGTGCAGAATGCCCGCAACGACAACCATCACCGTAAGCACCAGCGCGACGATAATGAGTATTTTTCCGAGCTGCTCCAGACGATGCTGCAGCGGCGTTTCCATCGCGTCGGTATTTTGGATCAAATCCGCGATTTTGCCCATCTCGGTTTCCATACCGGTCCGAATCACGATTCCCTTCGCCGTACCGCGCGTCAGCATCGTTCCCATAAAGCCGAGATTCCGCTGGTCGCCAAGAGGAATTTCTTCCTCCGTAAGAGCTTCGACATGCTTGGCAACAGGCACGGACTCCCCTGTTAACGCCGATTCCTCGACATAAACGCCATGCGTCTCGACAAAACGCAGATCCGCCGGGATCCGGTCGCCGCTCTCGATCAGGACGACGTCGCCGGGCACCAGGTCCCTCGCCGGAATCTGAAGCAGCGCTCCGTCGCGGATCACCTTCGCATTCGGGGCCGAGAGCTCCTTCAGGGCACGCAGCGACCTCTCCGCACGAAACTCCTGGAGGAACCCGAGCACTCCGTTCATAATAATGATAGCGATGATCGTAATCGCGTCGAGGTATTCGCCGAGAAGTCCGGAAATCAAGGTAGCACCGAACAGCACCAGCACCATGAAATCTTTGAATTGGTTCAAAAATAACGTGAGCGGCGAGACACTCTGGCCGTCCGTCAGCTCGTTGCGTCCGTGCTTCGTCAGCCGATCCGCCGCTTGCTCTGAAGTCAGCCCTTTGGCAGGCTCCGTGCCCGTCAGCTGCAGGGTCTCCTCTCCCGTCAATTGATACCACTTTTTCTGACTCATTTGCTTCTTCCCCTCCCAAAAGGTTGTCTAGGCTAAATGTATTCAGACAAGCAGCAAAATAGCACCACGTCCTAAAGACAAGGGCCCGGTACCCGCCTATTTTACTTACGCCGCTCATTGCGTTATACTTGCTTGTTAACTAAGGCGTATGAGCCGGACACGGAAGGAGACGATCCGTATGCAGCATGAGGCGTTTCAAGCGTTCGTCGTAGACTCAACCCCAGAGGGACCGTCGGCAGCGTATCGCGAGCTTACTCTCGCCGATCTGCCTGAGGGAGATATTCTGGTGAAGATTCAATATTCCAGCTTGAATTACAAGGATGGCCTTGCCGTCACGGGGCAAGGCAAAATCATCCGCAGCTACCCGATGGTACCGGGGATCGATTGGGCCGGAACGGTGGTGAGCTCAAGCTCCCCGCGCTTTCAGCCCGGGGACGAGGTCGTCATGACCGGCTGGGGCGCCGGAGAGCGCTTCTGGGGAGGGTACGCGCAATATGCCCGGACGAAAGCCGAATGGCTTCTGCCCCTTCCCCGCGGACTCAGTGCGCTGCAAGCCATGGGCATCGGTACCGCCGGGTTAACGGCGATGCTGTGTGTCCTGGCGCTGGAGAAGCAAGGGCTTGCCGCAGACCGCCGCGAGGTGATCGTCACGGGGGCCAGCGGCGGCGTAGGCAGCGTAGCGGTGCTGCTGCTTTCCCTGCTCGGGCACCAAGTGACAGCCTCAACGGGGCGCCCCGAGGCTTCCGCCGACTTCCTGCGCAGCCTGGGCGCCCGGCACTTTCTACCGCGCGAGGAGCTGGCTCGACCTAGCAAGCCGCTGGAGTCGGAGCGCTGGGGCGCGGCGGTCGACACCGTCGGCGGCGACACCCTAGCGTCGCTTCTCAGCAGAATGGCTTACGGCAGCAGCATTGCCGCCTGCGGGTTGGTGGGCGGTTCCTCCCTGCAGACAACCGTATTTCCTTTTATATTGCGGGGCGTGAACTTGCTGGGGATCGACTCCGTTATGGCACCTCTTGAGCTTCGGGAGGCCGCCTGGTCTCGCCTTGCCGAGCTGCTCCCGAAGGAGCGGCTGGAGAGCCTCATGACGGTTCTTCCTTTCCGCGAGCTGCCTCAAGCAGCCGAGGACATCGTTCAGGGGCGCACCACCGGGAGAATCGTCATTGATGTAAACCGCTAAGCTATGGCATCATTAGAAGAAGAGCACGACTTAAGTCTTTTTGTATAGAAACGGAGTTGTCCAGTTATGTCGTTAGACGGTCTGGTCGTACACAGCCTGGTGCAGGAGCTGCAAGGCTGTGTCGGCAGCAGAATCAATAAAATTCATATGCCTACAGGCAATGATATCGTATTGCAAACAAGGGCAAAGCAGGGCAATGTCAAGCTGCTGCTGTCCGCCAATCCAACGTATCCGCGGGTTCATTATACGGAGATGAGCTATATGAACCCGATGGAAGCGCCGATGTTCTGTATGCTGCTAAGAAAGCACTGTGAAGGCGGCATCATCGAAGCGATCACCCAGCCGGGCTTGGAACGGGTGATCCACATGCAGGTGCGTCAGCGCGATGAGCTGGGGGATGTCAGCGTCAAAACGCTGGTCATCGAGATTATGGGCAGGCACAGCAATCTGATCCTGCTCGACCCTGCCACCGGGATGATCCTGGACGGGATCCACCATGTAACCCCGGCAATCAGCAGCTATCGGGTCGTTATGCCCGGAAGCACCTACACAGCGCCGCCGGAGCAGCATAAAGTAAATCCCTTCGAGGTAACGAAGGAGCAATTCCTCCAAGCGTTGACCTCCGATATCGAAGATTTGGCGCTTAGCCTGGAGCAGAGGCTGGTCGGCCGCTTCAGCGGGCTCAGTCCCTTGGTCGCTAAGGAGATCGTATATCGGGCTGGGATGACAGAGCATACAGGAGAGCTCGAGCTTCTCTGGAAGCCCTTTACGGAAATGATGGAGCGACTGCGGAGTCAGGGACCGATCCCTGCGATCTACGAGGGAGCGAAAAGCGGCAAGCTGGTATTCTCCGTCGTGGAGCTGACGCATATGGGCGAGCCCGTCGCCGCGTTCGATTCGGTGAGCCGCTGCCTCGAAGCCTACTACGGAGACAAGGCGGAGCGGGATACCGTGAAGCAGCGGGTCTCGGATCTGCTGAAGCTGCTTACGAACGAACGGAGCAAAAATGTAAAAAAACTCGAAAAGCTGGAGGAAACGCTGGAGGAAGCGAAGCATGCCGATAAGTTCCGCGTCCTCGGCGAGCTGTTGACGGCGTCCATGCATTTGATCGGGAAAGGCATGAAGGACATCGAGGTCGTCAATTATTATGATGAAGAGCAGCGCCCGATTCGGATCGAGCTGGACCCTCTGCTCTCTCCCTCCGAAAATGCCCAGCGTTATTTTAAGAAATATACCAAGAGCAAGAACAGCCTGATTGCCGTAAAAGAGCAAATGGAGCAGGCCCATGAGGAAATACGCTATCTGGACAATGTGCTGCAGCAGCTGAGCAGCGCCGCGCTGAGCGACGTAGAGGAAATCCGCGAGGAGCTGGTCGAACAGGGCTACTTAAGAAACAGGGACAAGAAGGGCCGCAAGAAAAAGCCGAATGCGAAGCCCCAGCTGTCCTGCTTCACTTCCAGCGAGGGGATTCCGATCTATGTAGGAAAAAACAATACACAGAACGAATATCTGACGAACCGTCTCGCCCATCCGTCGGACACGTGGCTCCATACAAAGGATATTCCGGGCTCCCACGTGGTCATTCGAAGCGCTCAGTACGGTGAAGCTACCCTTAGCGAAGCCGCTCAGCTCGCCGCTTACTACAGCCAAGCCAAGGAATCGAGCCAGGTTCCCGTCGACTTCACCTTGATCAAGCACGTTCGCAAGCCGAGCGGAGCCAAGCCCGGTTTTGTCATCTACGATCATCAGAAGACACTCTATATTACCCCGAGTGCCGAGCAAATCAAGCAGCTGCCGGTCGCGGTGAAATAAAGAGCCGGACCGTTACAAAAAAGATCGCTCCCCGTGGCCGGAGAAGGCAAATCTTCCCGGATCCGCGAGGAGCGATCTTTTTTATGCTAAACAATCAGCTTCTTGATTTTCTGTACGGTTTCTTGGGCATCCCCGGCTACCAAATGAATAGCCTCGGTACCGGTCAGCAGTTCATCCCGATCGATCGCCCTGCCGCCGATGAATACCTTCGTAGCGAGCTCCAGCTGTTGTATGCGCCGGTCAAGCTCCATGTAAAAGGGGATGGCCTCCTTCAATAGCTCGGATGAGGAGGAGCCGAAGGCGAAGGCGGCCGGCTTGAGCTGTTCCAAACAATCGAAGATGCCCTTCTCCGAAGGAGCCGCCCCCAAATACACAATCTGAAAGCCCTGCTGAAGCGCAAAATAGCCGAAGAATAAAACGCCCAGCTCATGGCGCTCCTTAGGTGAGCAGGCGGTCACAACGAGCGGCGTATCCGTTGCACGATGGTATAGGTTCCTTAGGGCAAGCAGCCTCTCCCTTACGAAATGACTGCCGAAATGCTCCTGATATTCGGATATTTCCCCCCGTTCCCATCGCTCCCCGATTTCGACCAGCGCAGGAGCCAGCACCTGCAGCAGCACAAAGTCCATATGGTGAAGCGCCAGCAGCTGATCAAAGAACCGCTGCGAGCCGGACTGATCCAACCGGAGAAACAGCGAGATCAGCTTCTCCCGGTAGTCTTTCGCCTCACCGGGCGATCCTTCTACGTGGAAGGAGGCGGTACCCTCCTCCTCAGGAGTCGTCGATCCTGTTTGCTCCCCTTCCTCCAGCTGCTGCTTCCGTTCCTGCACAGCCAAACCGATGGGCACGCCCTCGTCGACCTTACTCTTCAGCCAGAGCAGCGTCTCCATATCCTGCTTCGTATACCCGCGATAGCCGTTAGGAAAACGGGAGGGCGTTACGGCATCGTAACGCTCCTCCCATTTACGGATCAGCTGAGTAGACAGGCCCGTGCGCAGAGCGGCCTCTTTAATTGTAAATAGTCTTTGTGTCATCCGGATGTACCCCCGAAACGGCAAGCTGACCTCATTATAAACTATTTACAAACCTTATACAAGAAGAGGGCCGATTAGATGACCGCCGGCAGGAAAATATCCACGTTCGTACCGACGCCCTCTTGGCTCGAAATATAGATCGTCCCTTGGTGATTTTCGATAATCTTATAGCTTACCATCAGCCCGAGACCCGTCCCCCGATTCTTGGTTGTGTAAAACGGTTCTCCAAGCTTGGCGATCTTTCGCTCCGGTATGCCGCAGCCTTCATCAATCACGCTGACTTTAATGCGGCGGTCCTCCGTCCGCTTCGCCCTCACGATGATCTTGCCTCCGTTAGGCATGGACTCGACCGCATTTTTCAAAATATTAATAAATACCTGCTTCAGCTGATTCTCCACGCAGCTGACCAGCGGAAGCTTTCCATCCAGCTCGGTAACAATCTCGACTTTATTTATGATCGCTTGCGTTTCCAGAAGCATGACCACGTCATGCAAAAGTCCGGAAATGTCCTTCGGCAAATAATCGACCGCTTGCGGCTTCGCCAGCACAAGCAGCTCGCTGACGATTTCCTCAATGCGCTCCAGCTCGCTGGACATAATCGAAATATAGCTCTCGTTATGAACCCCGGAGCCCAGCAGCTTCGTAAAGCCTTTCAGCGCCGTCAGCGGATTGCGAATCTCGTGGGCGATCCCCGCGGCAAGCTGCCCTACCGCAGAGAGCATTTCCGACTTGCGAAGCAGCTCCTCCGTCGTTTTCCGTTCCGTGATATCCTCCGCTATCTTCAGATAGTGGATGACCTGGCCGTGCTTATCCTTGATCGGCAGCAGCTTTACCGCCTCCCAATAAGGCTGCCCGTTCTTTCGCCGGCTCTCAAGCTCACCCTTCCACTCTCGGCCTGACGTAACGATTTCCCATATATCATGGAACCTGACTGATGAGTTGTCCCAGTAATTCAGCTCCATCACATGCCGGCCGACGGTCTCCGTAGAGGACAGCTCCGTAATCTCCGAATACATCGGGTTGACATATTCGACCTTACCGTTCACATCGGCGATCACAATGATCGACGGGCTTTGCTCGATGGCGTACGACAGCTTCAGAAGCTCTTGATTCGCGCCCTTCAGCTCCGTAATATCCACAAAGGTAACGACGATCCCCTTGATGAAATTATCGCTGGTCCGGTAGGGCAGCACCCGCATACTGTACCAATTTCCGCTGTGGCTTTGGATTTCGCGCTCCAGCGGCACCAGTGTCTTCAGCACCTTCTTCGCGTCATTAACAATGCCGTCGTAATGAAAGTTATGCGAGATATGTGCGATCGGCCGTCCATAGTCCACATCAAGAAGATTGATTTCCCTCGTGATGGCGGGCGTGAATCTGCGAATGCACATGTCCTTATCCAAGAAGATCGTCCCGATTTTCGTGCTGACGAGAAAGTTGTCCATATCATTATTGAGGTCCGTCAGCTCTTGAATCTTGAACTGGTATTCGGTGTTCACCGTCACGAGCTCTTCATTGACGGACTGCAGCTCCTCGTTCGTGCTCATAAGCTCCTCGTTGGCCGCTACAAGCTCTTCATTGGTCGCTTGAAGCTCCTCATTCGAGGTCTCCAGCTCCTCTATCGTAGCTTGCAAGGATTCCTCCGCTCTTTGCAGCTCCTGCTCCAGCTCGACAATACGCTGATTTACGTTATTTTCGATATCGAACGAATCGACGATCTTCACCGGCAGCTCTGAAATCGGCCTGTCCGCCTCCTCAAACTGCACCAATACGAGCTTGTCGAACTTTTTGTTGCGCAAGGTAAACGGCTTGACAACCAGGTTCAAATACGATGATTGCTCCCCCTGATTAGCCTTGATGTCCTTATAGTGGATTACCTTCTTTTCCTTGCGCACCCGCTGGATCGCCGTTACGATAGCAACCGCCAAGTGGGCCTCCACCATCTTATAAATGTTCCAGCTCGGCTTGCCGCGCGCAAGCACCAAATAAGGATTCACGTTGCCGCTTAAATGAATCACATCATTATTTTCATCAATTACCATGCAAGGCGGCATATGCTCGTCTACAAAGGCCGCATATAAATCATCCGATTTTTTGAGGTTTTGTGTTTCTTTCAATTGAGAATACCCTCTCCTGGCAAGATGGTTCATACGAGTCACGTTCAAGTTGTCGTTCATGTCCAAGTCCGCACTGGCGATGTTCATCTGAAAATTTTTCTGTTGAAAAATGTTCCATTTGCGGTCAAACGGCGCAAACATATTCGTAAGCCGCCCGATTGTCTCACTCGGCCCCAGGAACATAAAGCCGTTCGGGTTAAGTGCAAAATGGAACAGCGAGAGCACCTTGCGCTGCATCTCCGGCTGCAAATATATGAGCATGTTTCGGCATGTAATCAAGTCCAGGTTGCTGAACGGAGGATCCTTCGTAATGTTATGGGGGGCGAAGACAACCATCTTGCGGATTTCCTTGCTCACCTGGTACATGTCGCCGTTTTTCACAAAATAATCCCTCAGAAGACGTGACGAAATTGTCCTTACACTTTGCTCCGGATATATTCCTTGTCCGGCAAAATCGATCGAATCCTTGTCCAGGTCTGTTGCAAATATTTTCACCTGGTAAGGAGTTTCCAGCTTCTCCATGTACTGCTGAAACAAGATAGCCAAGGAATAGGCTTCTTCGCCGGTAGAACAGCCCGCCACCCACACACGAATCTGCTTCTCCTGCCGCTTGCTTTCAAATATGACAGGGAGCACGCTCTTGGCAACGATGTCGAACGCTTGAGTATCGCGAAAAAACTCCGTTACTCCGATCAGCAAGTCTTTCCCCAGAGCGGACAGCTCCTGCGGATCGCCCGAAAGCAATTGGTAGTAATCTTGAATGGAAGAAATACTTAATAGACCCATTCTGCGGTCAATTCTTCTTACGATGCTATTTTGTTTATAATAGGTAAAATCAATGCCGCTGGATTGTCTCAGCAGACCGAAAATGCTTTGTACGATTTCCTCATCGCTATCATTGAGCAGCGTCCCGCTATCCGGATCCTCTTCAACGTGCATTTCATGAAACTCGACAATGTAATCCAGCAAAATTTTGGCCATTTCGGAAGGCTCTGCGACATGATCCACAATGCCGGTATGTCTTGCGCTATTGGGCATCCCGTCGAACTTAGCCGAAATCTCATCTTGGACTATGACCAGACCGTTATGCCCCTTGATCGCTTCTACACCGCGGGTGCCGTCACTGCCTGTTCCGGACAAAATGACGCCGACGGCCAATTTACCGACATCAGAGGCGAGCGAGGCCAGAAACATATCAATCGGCAGCTTCAAGCCGGTGGAAGGCATATGGTCGGTTACCTGAAGCACGCGGTCTTTTATCCGCATGTCTTTCTTCGGCGGAATCAAATAAACCGAATTCGGTTTGACTTCCATATTGTGCTCGGCTACAAAAATTTCCATCGATGTATGCTTGGCCAGAAGCTCGGCCATGAAGCTTTTATAATTAGGGGATAAATGCTGGACGATGACAAAAGACAGGCCGCTGTCCGCTGGCATATGATCAAAGAAGAGCTGCAGCGCTTCCAGTCCGCCGGCCGATGCTCCAATCCCTACGATAAACCCTTCGGAATGAGGCAGTTTCGGCCTCGCTATTGCGCTTACTTGCTCGTTCATAGGTTTGTCCTCACTTTAGGGGCAATATCGCCCTATTGTAGATAATTCTATTAATTATAGCAAAGAGTAGAGCGATATCAAAAGAAAGGAATGCAGGAAGATATGGTATTGCTTAGTCGCCACTATGAATCCGTTGCCGTTTGCTATAGAATGAGAAAAGCTGACTTGACCCGTTCCAAAGCAGAAAGGTGGAGACAGATGAATTTTGAAACGGAGCAACTGGCAGAAACGATGCTTTCAGGTGATTATTCGAAATCCTGGGAAATCATACAAAAGCAGTTCACGGCGAAAAGGAACAGCCTCTATATATATGACAAATTATTGACTGACGCCATGCGATATATCGGTCAGCTATGGGAGCATAACGCCATCTCCGTGGCGGACGAGCATTTGGCCTCGGCGGTCTGCGACCGGCTCATCACCCAATATTCGGAGCTGCAGCCTGCAGACACTTCCTCGCGCAAGAAAGCGATGTTTCTCTGCATGGAGGGGGAGCAGCATTATCTGGGCTTGAAGATGGTATCGTCCTTCTTTCAGGAGTGCGGCTGGAGCACCCGCTTCTACGGCCCGAATCTGCCGCTGGAATACGCGCTCATCAGCGCTCTCTCTTGGAAGCCCGATGTCGTTGGCTTATCCGTAAGCATGGTATACCCTTTGCCCAAATTAGCGGACTACATTCGCGCCTTCGAGCAGCTTCATCATAAGCCCACGGTTCTAGTAGGCGGACGGCTTGTCGGCAAATATGATTTGCCGTCCCATGGCTCCAAGCGAACCGTCTTTATTACGGACCTGCTTGAGCTTCAGCAATGGATGCGAGAGCAGCAAGGCAAGTTGCACGTCAATTCCAAGCAGTCACTGGGGTGATTCATACCATGTCCATTGCAGCAGCTTCCTGTTTACCGGTACCTTACTTTCAGATCGACGGCAGCCTTCGAATTTTGAACCGTTCTGCGATAGCGGATTCCCAGTTTCCCGCCGCCGTGTACTTGCATGATATAGTGGATGAAGAATCGCTTACCAAGCTAACGCAGCTCGTCAAGCCGCTGCAGGACACGCGGGTTGAAATCAATCTTCTATCTACCGACAACCTCCCTGCTCTGTATGAATTATATCAGTGTTGGGAAGACAAGGAAACCGGACACGTGGTGGCAATCCGGCAACAAAGCCGAATTCACGCTCTTCAGCAGTCGATGGAGCAACTGCGTGAAGGTCTTCAAAAGGAAGCTCCTTCCCCTAATAAAGTAACGCAGCTCTCTCCGGAAGCCGGCAGGAAACAGGCCAAGCTTCATATCGATGCTGCCAGTGCGCTGGAGACGATCGATGATCTGATGATCATTCTTCGGGCGGATTTTATCGAGCTTGGCAGAACCCCCTACTCCGATATCATTACCGAGAAGGTCAATGAGCTGCGCGATCTGCTTCGACAGCTTAAGGAAATGAAATAAAGCCCGAACGGGCTTCCTGAAAGGGGAAGCTCTTCCGGGCTTTATTACTAAATGGAGGGACGGCCGATCGAGATGTATTCGAAGCCGAGCTGCGCCATGGCTGCAGGAGAGAAGCAATTGCGTCCGTCCAGCAGGATAGGCCGATTCATGAGCATGTGCAGCCGCTGGAGATCCAGCCGCTTTATTTGCTGCCATTCTGTCATGACGGCTGCCGCATCGGCTCCCGCCACCGCCTCATAAGGGTCTGTAAAGTAGCTTATGCCCTGATGACCGAGCCGAGAGGCCGCCGGAACCAAAGCAACGGGATCGTAGGCATGCACATGGACTCCCTGCTCTACTAGAATCCGTATAATGTCCAAAGCCGGTGCATCCCTCACATCATCGGTATTCGGTTTGAAGGACAAACCGAGTATCGCTAAGGTGCTTCCTTTCGGTGTATCTAAAGCTTCGATGATTCTTTTGGCGAAAAGCTCTCTCTGCAGTCGGTTCACCTCGATGACCGACCGCAATATTTTAAAATCGTAATCGACGTTCTCAGCTATGCGAAGCTGGGCTTGTGTATCCTTCGGGAAGCAGGAACCGCCGTAGCCTATGCCTGCTTGGAGAAAATGCGGGCCGATCCGGTGATCCATCCCCATCCCCTCCGCAACGGATTCCACATTGGCCCCGACCTTGTCACACAGATTCGCCATTTCGTTGATAAAGGAGATCTTGGCTGCCAGGAAAGCATTCGATGCATATTTGATCAGCTCTGCACTTTCCCTGTCGGTGATCAGCACCGGCGCTGCAAATGGCTCGTGAAGCTTGGCGATTCGGTCCGCCGCCTTTTGCCTTGCCGAGCCTATCACGACTCGGTCCATATGGAACGTATCCCTGACGGCCGAGCCCTCCCGCAAAAATTCAGGATTCGATACGACCTCAAAGCTCGCATGCTGCGGAGCATGCTGCCTTAGAAGCGACTCCAGCATGCGCGCCGTGCCGACCGGAACCGTGCTTTTGATGACGATGAGTTTATCTCGACCGAGCAGCGGCGCGATGCGCAGGGCGGCTGCTTTCACCTGCCCCATATCCACACCCCCGTCAGGCAGGGAAGGCGTGCCGACCGCGATAAAGACCAGCTCCGCCTGCTCTACGGCCCCCTCAAGGTCCGTTGTGAACCGAAGGCGTCCCTCGCCCAGATTGCGCCGGACCAGTTCCTCTAATCCAGGCTCGTAAATCGGGATCTCCGCTTGCTGTAATCGCTTAATTTTGTACTCATCGATATCGACGCATGTGACCTGATTCCCAACCTCAGCAAAACAGGTGCCGGATACTAAACCTACATAACCGGTGCCGATCACTGCCAATGTCTCCCGCATGGCCCCTCCAACCGTACTGATGTTTATGAGTCCATCCTTGCCACAAGCTCCTGCAAATAACTCTTGAGATCATCCCCAAGGCCGGGCCGCTGTAAAGCGAATTCAATGCTTGCCTGCATGTAACCGAGCTTATCCCCTGTGTCGTAACGTTTCCCCTGAAGCGAATAAATCGCCATTCTCCGGGCTCTGTTAAGGATACGCAGCGCGTCGGTTAACTGAATTTCTCCGCCTCGGCCGGGTGTGCAGCTCTCCAAAATGCCGAAGATGTCAGGTTCAATGATGTATCTTCCGATTACCGCCAGGTTTGAGGGAGCCTCTTCCCTCGCAGGCTTCTCTACTAAATCCTCCACGAAGCTGCAGCCGTTGGCCGACGGGAAGCACGGAGAGACGATCCCGTATTTATCCACGTCTTCCCACTCGATTTCCTGTACGGCAATGACAGAGGTTTGCGTTTTGTCGTAGAGGTCCATCATCTGCTGCAGGCAGGGCGGATCCGATTGAATAATATCGTCCCCCAGCAGAACGGCAAACGGCTCATTCCCGATAAATTTCCGTGCGCACAGGACCGCATGTCCAAGACCCAGCGGCTGCTTCTGTCGTATGTAATGCACGTCAGCCAAACTGGAGACGCTGCGGACGATGTCCAGCAGCTCCTTTTGGCCCTTCTCCTCCAGCATCATCTCGAGCTCGACCGACTTGTCAAAATGGTCCTCGATAGCACGCTTATTCCGTCCGGTGACAATCATGATGTCTTCGATGCCGGAGGCGATGGCCTCCTCTATGATGTACTGAATCGCCGGTTTGTCGACGATCGGAAGCATTTCCTTGGGCTGCGCCTTGGTCGCCGGCAGGAAACGCGTTCCGAGACCTGCGGCCGGAATAATCGCCTTACGTATTCTCATTCCTGTACTCCCCTGCACTCATATAATTGCTGCACGACCCGTACATCGACCGTTCTCGCCCCGATCGGAGCATGGAAAACCACGCCGTTTCGGCTCCCGTGATAGTCCGAGCCCGCAGTGACGAGCAAGCCGTGACGGGCGGCAAGCTGCTCATAATGCCGCTCCTGTTCCGGGGAATGATCGGAATGGAAAGCCTCCACACCGACAAGTCCAACAGCCGCAAGCTCTCCGATCAGCTCATCCTGCCCGTACAAGCCCGGATGCGCAAGTACCGGCACGCCTCCCGCCTCCAGTATCCAAGCTATTCCCGTAGCGGGATCGATCCGGGGCGGATTCACATAAGCCGCCGCACCGCTAGCCAAATACCGGTCAAACGCTTCCTGCATGGAGCTGACATAGCCTTTTCGGACAAGAGCTTCCGCAATGTGCGGTCTCCCGATCGTTTCATCCTGCTTTTTCACGGTCTTCAGCGAATCGAGCACGTCCTGCATCGTAACAGAAATTCCAAGCTCGGCCAGCCTTTGCAGGATCATGTCATTGCGGCGGTCCCGCACTTCCCGCAGCTCAGCCAGCCGCTGAAGCAGCTGGGGGTCCTGATGCCGTAGCCAGTAGCCAAGGACGTGAATGTCCTTACCATGACGGACCGTGCTGATCTCCACTCCAGGCACCACCTGGACGCCATACCGCTGACCGGCCTCCAGCGCTTCCTCAATGCCGCCGACGGTATCGTGATCCGTGATGGCCACAGCCTTCAGCCCGGCCTCGGCGGCTAATCTGACATTCTCCTCGGGTGTCCCCGTACCGTCTGATGCGGTAGTATGCGTATGCAGGTCTGCTCTCGACACTTCCTCAGCACAACCTTTCCTTAAATATAAACGGCTTATATTAACGCAGAATGAACGCTTCCTGCAGATTAAGTAAAAATTACAGCCATTGACTCAAATCCCTTTCCCTCAAAAAGGTCATGAAGGTTACGGCGGAAATCGGCAATATCGTCGAATTCAAATAGATGGCGTGAAAGCTTCTTTTGAAACGCACCTGCTCCAGCTGCTTCACCTGCAGTACCCCTAATGCCGATTCATGCTTCACCGAAGACTGGGACAGGATCGAGATGCCAAGTCCCGCTTCCACCGCAGACTTCACAGCCCCTGTGCTCCCCAGCTCCATCACGATCTTCAACGCCCCGGCGTCGCAGCCGACCCGAGACAGCTCCTCCTCCATCACCCGGCGCGTGCCGGAGCCTTGCTCCCGCAGAACGAATGGATATTTGAGCATTTCTTCAACCGGCACTTCCTCCCACTCGGCCAGCGGGTGCCCGGCCGGAACGATCAGCTTCAGCTCATCGCTCAGCAGCGCTTCCGTATGGACATCGGGATGATGCACTTCGGCCTCCACCAGTCCGAAGGTGAGCTGATGATTCAGCATTTCCTCCAAAATCTGCTTCGTATTGATGACCTTCATGCTAACTGAAATATTCGGATATTCCTGACTAAACGGCCCGAGCAAGCGGGGTAAAATATATTCGCCTACCGTCAAGCTGGCGCCCAAATGAAGTCGTCCTTCCAGCATATGCGTGAACTTGGACATGCTGACGTCCGTTTCCTTCATCAGGTCAATGCTGCGCTTGGCAAAAGGCAGCAGCGTACGTCCGGCCTCCGTAAGCTCGATCTTCTTCGTCGAGCGCAGGAACAGCTTCGTCCCGAAATATTCCTCCAGCGACTGCACCTGCATCGTAACCGCAGGCTGGGTCATATGGAGCGCCTGTGCGGCATGAGAAAAGCTCCCTTTCTCCGCTACCGTATAAAAAATATGAAGTTGATGAAAATTTAGCGCCATGAAGCGGCCTCCGTCCGTCTAACTTTTGCGGGTCACTCCTAAGTATATCAAAAAAAAGAAAAGCTTGCCGGGGTCAGCAAGCTTTTTCGCACGTATTTCCCCTTTTATTTTCGTTTGCGTCCATTCTTCAGAAGGGTCATGCGGCGGGAGTGCCGAAGCCATGAATAATAAGAACGCAAATCCCGAAGCTCCATCGTCTCCGACATGCGGCCAAGAAACGTCACGACGATCATCCGATAGGAAGGCTTCCCGTTATGTACAGCTGCCCCTTCCACCGCAGTGAACTCGGCCACCATTACCAAATCCTCATCGATCAGGTAGACGTCCTCCTCATTACGGTAGTAGGAACGAACGGCTCCCGATTTCAGCTTGTCCCATACAAAGCCTGCAATATCCGGCCGGGATGCCTCATTCTTCTCAATCCGGTCGCACCAGCGAATCCGGGCATGATGGGTAATAACTAATTCGATGATCTTCTTGCCGCCAAAAATCAGGTCTTCCGATTCGCTGTCATTCGTGCAACCGATCACCTTATCGTTCACCGTGATTACCCCTTTATAACCAGAAAAATGATTCTTGTTGCCTATATACAACCACATCTTCATTCTCATTTTACTGCTTATGCAGGAAGAATCAACTTAAAAAAACTTTATAATGCAAAACCGGGAAGAAAGCAAAAAAAAGCCTCCGCGAACGGAAGCCTTTTATCAAGCATAACCTAGTTATTGAGCCTCTGCGGCTCATGCTAGATTCACAATGTGTAGAATCTTGTTTTATCTGGCATATTACTGTTATACTCGGTTTTGATTTCATTGCGGTAGGAGCGCTCCACCTTCTTCACAAAAGGAAGCTTCTGCAGCTGCTTGAAGGTCTCCTCCAGGCGGCTTGCGTGGACATACATGGCTGCATACTGCATTCGCTTGGAAATAAAGTGCACGTTCCCGTATTTTTCAAGCTGCTTGGCCGCGGCCTTCACATCGCTAACCCATACGATAATCCCGCTTCGTTCCGTAAACATAAAGCATGACACCTTCTTTCGTAACCCCCTAGGAGAGGATCGATTCTATATGCAAGAGCTGCAATCCGATATTGTTGTTACCGTCACCCGGGGCCCGCTGACGGAAAGTCTGCACAGAGGTCACATTGCCGTTGTCGATATCCACGGGGAGCTTCAGGCCTTTACAGGCAATCCTGACTATTACGGGTTCATCCGCTCCACGGCGAAGCCCCTGCAAGCCATTCCCTTGGTTGAATCCGATGCTTGGCATCGGCTCGGACTGAGTGCAGAGCAAACCGCGCTGTTATGCGCTTCCCATAACGGGGAAGATGAGCATACCGCCGCGGCGTTATCCATACTTCAGCAGCTCTCTCTCGATGTAAGCGCTCTACAATGCGGCATCCACGAGCCTTTCTACAAGCCGGCTGCCGATGCATTGAAAAGGCAAGCCAGTGAGCCGACGCCGCTGCACAATAACTGCTCCGGCAAGCACGCCGGTATGCTCGCTCTTTCCACGGCAATAGGCGCTTCTATACAACAGTATACATCACTTGATCATCCTGTCCAGCAAAAGATGCTGCAAACCGTATCCGAAATGAGCGGAATGGCTGTGCAGGACATTCAGATCGGGACGGATGGCTGCGGTGTTCCCGTATTTGCCATGCCCCTATCCGCATTGGCTTATGCCTATGCCCGTCTCGGCGACCCGCAGCATCTCTCGCCCGAACGTGCGTCTGCTTGCCGGACTCTTCTGACCGCTATGCAGACGGCGCCATTCTATGTAGCAGGCAGCGAACGGTACGACACCTTGCTGGCCAAGGCAACTCACGGGCGGATTATCGGAAAGATGGGGGCGGAGGCGGTCTACGCCGCCACAGTCCCTGAGCGCGGCTTGGGAATTGCCGTAAAAATCGAGGACGGTCATCCTCGCGCACTATATCCCGCCATTACAGAGGCGCTTGCCCAGCTGGGCCTGCTTACCGGCGAAGAGCTCTCGGAGCTGGCCGAATTCCATCGTCCGGCCGTGCGCAACCACCGGGGAGAAGAGGTTGGGCGCATAGAACCGGTTTTCCGGCTCCATACGCCCAAGGAGTAAAAGCTTATCCGCACTTTCCGCTGCAGGATCCGCCTGTGGAGCAGCCTCCTCCGGATGCGTGCAGCGGATCGTTGCTTGGCACCTTGATGGTGTCCGATACGGAGCGGGCGATCGTTTCCGATACCTCGTACAGGAGACTGTCAAGTCGCTCTTCCGCGGCTTTGAAATTACGGTAAGCCTCCACCTGTTCCAGCTGTGCCTCAATGGACCTCACTTGATCCAACGCCTCATGGTAGTTCGGGTGAAAGTGTCCGAAGCGCTCGCATTCCTCAAACAGCTGGCGCTTCTTATTAAACTCGATCGTCAGCCGCTGTACCTCCGGATCCTTCTCCTTGCGTTCCTTCCAATATAAGTAATCCGACGTATCCGCGGAATATTTAATCATATCTGCAAGCTCGTAGGCCGACAAAAGTATCGTCGACATATCCAGCGTTTGCGTAGTTGCTTCCATCATGGCCAAATGCGGCACCTGCCTTCTATCAATCTAGTCAGACAAGTATATCATATCACATATAGGCCACCTCATGCTCGATCAAAATTTATCATTGATCCCGGGTAAAATCAGCTTCATTTCCTGCCAATCCTCCGCAAGCCACTGTACTTCCTCCAAGGGAAACTCCTCAGCCTGCTGTTGGCCGACCGGGCGTTCACGCCCCGTCATGCACCACGTTCCTCTGGTTTCCTGAAGCTTGCGTGGCGCTACCCGGTAATCGGTCCCATTCCTGCGCAGCTGAAGCATCGTCTTCCACTCGATGGCCTTTTCCACCATTTCCTTCCGTGTTGACGGGTGATAGCTTCTGTAATCCTTCAGCCACATCGGAGGAATGCTGTTCAAATCGGGATACAGCTCGTACAGCTCGGGCAAGCGACGCTCCATCTCGAAATACTGGGTGGAATGCCGAGAGTAAATCAAGCCTTTGTCCCCAGCAATCCATGGAAGAGTCAGCTTCCCTTTGTCGTCTGCCGCCGCTAACCGCGGATAATTCCGTCCCTCAGGCTCGGTCCCCGGCAAGCCCGATACCTTGCCGGGCATCCATCCGGCCTTCTCCAGCGCCTCCGTCAAAGCTCGAACCGATTCCGGCCGAATGAGAAAATCCTTCTCCCCGATCCGCTCTTCCAGCTTGCCGGATACCGAAGCTAAGCGCTGCAGCGATTCCGCTGTCTCCGGATCGGCACAGCGAAGCAGGATGACCTGCTCGTAGCGCACCTTACCATAGGGCTTCGTCCATTGGATTAACGTCAGACGTACATTCTCGGGCACTCCGTACATGGCGTTCCGCTCAAGGAAGTCGAGCATTTCGTCGCACGTTCTGCCGCATTCAAGACCGCGGCGCAGGCTTTCCTTGCTCAGCTTAAATACGCTAAGCTGATCACGCACAACGCTGTCGGCAAAGCTGCACAGCTCCCATACGACGGATTGCGGCACATCCGGGGGAACAAGCAGGTCAAAATCCGGCTGGACGATCAGCGCCGGCCCTTCCTCCTCCGCGGGTGTATCGCTCTTCCCCGCAGGATTGCGAAGCCATCGGTAATAGCATTCTCCCGCTGCGTCCACTCCTTGCTCCAGCCAGCCGAAAGCAATTAATGGTAGCGCCCAGGACCGCTCCCATGTTTCCCGCAGCTGCTCACGGGCAATACCGCAGCGGGCAAGCCAATGTTCCATGGATTTCCAGGAAATCCATGCTTGGGCCGGCTGTCGCTCCATTAAGATGACGCCATGCTGCAGCGCTGCCTCCGACGGGCCGGTCAGCGACTTCCAGCAGGCATAAAGAATCGCGTCCTGCTCCTCTGGCGATAAGTGCAGCCAGCGGCTGCACGCGGCCTCGTCAAGCACGATTTCGTCCTGTCTCTGCTCTGCCAGCTGAAGTCGAAGGAGCAGATCCAGCCCGATGGCGAGCGGCAGCGGGTACATGTCCGAGAACGCATATTTCAAGGAAGCCCCGGATAACCACGCTTCTTGCAAGCGAAGCATGTCCGCCAGCTTCTGAAGCTGCTTTTTGTGCAGCGTTCCGCCTTTGGTCAGCCTAAGGCCTTGCTGCGCCGACTGTACGAGTAAATAGAACAGCTCTTGCGCTAAGCTCGTGCCTGCGGAAAGGGTAACTTGGATGCAGGGATCGTCCGTAGGCTGGTCCTCCAGAGGCGGGAACAGCATTTGCTGCCAAAGGCGCAGCCCGTCGTCCGGCATCACATACACATGCTCGCCCCAGCTTTTGCGAAAGGCGAAAACAATCCCCTTTTGCAAAAGGCTGGTAAGACCTGCCTTCGCTTCCGCCCCTGCGAGCAAACCTGCCGCCGCCCGTTCCAGACCGATCGCGTCGAACGGCTCACAGCCGAAATGCTTGACGATCAGCTGCAGCACTCCCTTCTCAGCTGGGAACAATCGATTCCATACCGTTTCCATCACAGCTGAATCGGTCAGTAGAGTTTCCAAATCGCCGCCGCGCTGCAGCCAAGGGGCATAGATCGTTTCGCGCTCCATACGGCAGCGGACTTCATCCGGAAGTCTGGACAATAAGTACGCGTAATTCATGACAATACCACCTCCTTGGACGTGCCTCCTTCGACCTCTTCAATCCGGTATGCATACCCCTGCTCAATAAGAAATAGCTGCCGGTTCACGGCAAAATCCTGCTCCTTCGAATCGGCCGTGACAATGGTATAGAAGTATGCCTTGTTTCTTTTACTCTTCGGCCGCAGAATGCGTCCAAGCCGCTGGGCTTCCTCCTGCCTTGAGCCATAGCTGCCCGAAACCTGAATGGCAACCGCGGCATCCGGCAGATCCACTGCGAAATTGGCCACTTTAGATACAATCAGCGCCTGAAGCTCGCCGCTGCGAAATTGCTGATACAGCATTTCCCTCCGGTCGTTCGGCATGTCCCCGCTGATCATCGGAAGTCCTGTCCGTTCCGAGATGCTTTGCAGCTGCTCCAGATATTGACCGATGATCAGCGTCTGCTCCCCTTGATGCTGGACCAGCAGCTTCTCAACTACACCGATTTTGGCGGGATTCTCGCTGGCTATGCGCATCTTCTGCCTTGCACCGGCCTCCAGGTACGATTCCTGCTCTCCTTCCGCGAGCGGCACCCGAAGCTCGATGCATTCGACGGAGGCGATCCAGCCTTGTCCCTCCAGCTGCTTCCATGGCATCTCGTACCGCTTGGGCCCTACGAGCGAGAACACGTCCTCTTCGCGCCCATCCTCCCGGACCAACGTTGCCGTCAAGCCAAGTCTCCGGGTTGCCTGAATATCGGCCGTCACCCGAAAGACCGGAGCCGGCAGCAAATGCACCTCATCATAAACGATGAGGCCCCAATCTCTTTTATTAAACAAATCCATATGTTTGAACGGTTCGTCCTTGGACTTGCGGTAGGTTAAGATTTGGTAGGTAGCGATCGTGATGGGCCGGACATCCTTCTGCTCGCCGGTATATTCCCCCACCATCTCCTCCGGCACCTCGGTTTTTTCCAGAATTTCACGCTTCCACTGCCGAACGGAAGTCGTGTTGCTGGTCAAAATCAAAGTGGCGCAGTTCAGCTTGCCCATGGCAGCGATCCCGATGACCGTTTTGCCGGCACCGCAGGGCAGTACCAATAAGCCGCTCCCCCCTTGCAAGCTTCCCTCTTTATAGAAGGAATCCACGGCAGAGCGCTGATAATCCCGCAGCCGGAATTCCTTGCCTTGCTCCGTCGTTTCCTTAAGCCGTATGGGCAGCGCTTCCCCTGAGCTGTATCCAGCCACATCCTCCACCGGGTATCCAAGCTTAATGAGCTCCTGCTTCAGAAGTCCGCGATATTGGGCGGAGAACCGAAGCGTGCGGTGATCGATTTGGACTAAGCCGTACGACCGCAAGGAGCGAAAGGAGCACATCTCTTTAATCGCATCCAGGTTATCGGATATAAGCAGAAGATCGTCACCGAGCCGCTCCATGCGGACCATGCCGTACCGGTCGACGAAGCGCTTGATATCCTGCTTAACCGTTAAAGGGACGCCGAATTTCGCATGCCGCTCTAAAAATGCCGTAATCTCCTCCGCATCCATACCCGATGCCGCGGCATTCCAAAGCGACAACGACGACATTCGGTACGTATGAATATGCTCCGGCGACTTGATCAGATCCGAGAAACGGGACAGCCCGCTGCGTACGGAATCGAACTCAGGATGCCTAGTTTCCAGCAGGACGGTAAAATCACTCTGCACTACCAGCGCCCGTTCTTTATGTATTTGCATCGCTCTTTCCTCCCTGGCCCTTCTATTACTTCTAGTATGAGGGGAAAGCCTATGAAATAAACATAACGTTTACAATACGCCTGACTCACACTACAATGAATACCATTGGGTCGTCATAACATGCTGAAGGAGAAGGAACGGAATGGGGAAACCGGTCATACGGTGGGGAATGCTGCTCGTCATTATTGGATTGGTTATGTTATCTGCCTGTGCAGCCAAAGGCGCTTCTACAGGCAAAGAGGATGAGTTTGAGGCGTCGATTTATCAATCGTATCCCGACTTGAAGAAACGTCTGGTTGCCATAACGGAGGTCAAGCGGGTCGTGGACGGCGATACCTTCGAAACGAAGAACGGGGACAAGGTGAGGCTCATTGGTGTGAATACGCCCGAAACCGTGAAGCCCGGCAGTCCTGTGGAGAAATTCGGGAAGCAAGCCAGCGACTATACCAAAAAACGGTTAACCGGACAAACGGTCTATCTATACAAGGATACGGGCGAAAAGGATAAGTATGGCCGCCTGCTCTGCTATGTATTCCTAAAGGGCGAGCCGGTGATGTATAACGAAACGCTGGTTCGCGAGGGTTATGCCAACGTCATGAGCGTTCCGCCCAATGTCATGTATCAGGATAAATTCGTCAAGCTGGAACGAGAAGCAAGGCAGCAAAAACGCGGCTTATGGGCCGATGAAAAAAAATAAAACATCCCGTATCCGCAGGAAAAGCGGATACGGGATGTTTTCGTCAGCAGGAATTAATGCGTTCCCTGAACATCCATGTTTTTTAATTCTTTCGTTTCCTTCTTGTAGGTCGAATTCTGGATTCTCTCCTGCAGCTTCTCGTAATACAGATTCTCATCGATCGGCAGGTCAACCCAGTTATCGATCCATGTGGACAGATGCATCGCATTGGACAGTGTCAAGCCCTTGATGCCCTCTTCTCCCGGTGCCAGCAGCGGTGTTCCCTTCAGCAAATGATCCACGAAGTTTTGCGTAATCCCCTTGTGCTGCGAGCCCTCTGAGGAGCCGACCGGAATTTCACACTTCCAGCTCTCCGGGGAGCCGAAGCCGCCCTTATACTCCGCATTGAATTGCGATTCCGGTGTACGCAGACGCCAGAAAGTCAGCTTGCCGTCCTCGATGACAATCTTGCCGCGGTCGCCGGACACCTCGAAGCGGTTGGTTCCCGGTGCTTCGCCCGTAGTCGTGACGAATAGACCCGTAGCGCCATTGGCGTACTCGACGTAAGCAGTCACGTCGTCCTCCACCTCAATGTTGCGCCATTTGCCGAAGTGACAGAATGCACGCACGCGCGTCGGCATCATGTCCAGCGTCCACTGCCACAAGTCCAGCTGGTGAGGATCCTGATTAATCAGCACCCCGCCGCCTTCTCCGGCCCAGGTTGCGCGCCAGCCGCCGGAATCATAATAGCTTTGGGAGCGGTACCAATTCGTAATGATCCAAATCGTGCGGCGAACTTCGCCAAGCTCTCCGGAAGTAATGAGATCGCGGAGCTTTTGATACAGCGGGTTCGTACGTTGGTTGTACATGATGCCAAAGGCCTTGCCCGATTTCGCCGCGGCTTCGTTCATGAGTCGAACCTGCTTCGTGTAAACGCCGGCCGGCTTCTCCACCAATACATGATAACCATGCTCGAAGGCTTGAATGGCAACTGCCGGATGATCATAGTGAGGCGTACAAATTAACACCGCATCAAACGACTTGGAAGCAAAGAAGGCTTCCAGATTGTCGAACAGCTGGAACTGATCGCCATAGTTTTCACGAACCCAGTCCAATCGGGCCGGATCCGTATCCACGATCGCTGTCAGCTGCCCGCCCTTCACTTCATTTTTCACTAAATATTGGGTGTGGCCTTTCCCCATGTTCCCCATACCGACAATACCAATACGCACTTTGTCCATAGATCTAACCTGCCTCTCCAAACTAGGATTTAAGCGTTTTAACAGTCCTGAACTTTCCAATCCAATTATACAATGCACACGTGAACAATACAATATATAATTCAAATAAAAAAGTTCCCCCATGCTTTCCGGGGGAACTTCATCCATTAATGTACAGTAACCTGATCCTGCTCCGAAATTTTGCTCAGCGCCTGTCCGGCTTCATCCTCGAACTTATCACGAACGGCGAGGTCACCGATAGAGACGATCCCTACCAGCTTCTCGTTTTCCGTAATCGGCAGACGGCGGATCTGATGCTGGGCCATCAGCTTTGCAGCCTCATCCACTGTCGTCTCCGGTGAAGCACATACCAGATTATCACTCATCACCTGCTCTACCTTGGCGGAGCCTTCCCGTTTCTCGGCGATGCCTCGAAGCACAATGTCACGGTCGGTTATACAGCCGATCAGCTTCTTGTTCTCATCAACTACGGGAATAAAGCCTGTATCTTCCTTTTTCATTTTTACCGCAACTTCATATACATTGTCCTTTAGTGTTACGGTAGAGCAATCCGTTGTCATAATGTCGCGCAGTTTTTTAGTATTCATAATAAGATCCCTCCTGAAGAGTGGTTTCAGGTGCTGCAACCATAGAATCCCCTCTCCCGGAAGCGATCATGCTTCTGCGGCATTAACAGATATCGCCATTCGTTTAGACAATCGCCGCTTTCTCGTTCATGTAATCCAAGGTCATCTGAAGAAACAGCTTCGCTGCGTGACGCATCGATTCCTCATCGATATCAAATCTGGGATGGTGATGGGGATGGATGATTCCCTTGCTTTTATTTCCCGCCGCCACAAACATAAAGCACCCCGGCACCCGTTCCAAATAATAAGCAAAATCTTCCCCCGCCATAATGAGCGGGGATTTACGCGCGTTTTCCGGACCAAGTGCTTCCGATGCCGCGCGGGCAAAACGATGGGACTCGCCCTCATGATTCACTACCGGCGGATATCCCATCTTGTAATCGAGCTTGTAATTCGCCCCATGCATCAGGCAAGTCGTCTTCACAATATGCTCAAGCCGCTCTTTAATCTCCATCCGAAGCTCGGGCTGAAAGGTGCGGACCGTTCCTTTCAGTATGGCGGTTTCCGCAATGACATTGAAGCTGGTGCCGCTATGAAAGGAGCCTACCGAAACCACACAAGGCTCCGTCGGGTCCGCAGAGCGGCTGACGATGGACTGCAGGTTGACTACCAGCTGCGACGCAACATAGACGCTGTCCACTGTTTCATGCGGAAGTCCTCCATGACCGCCCTTACCGTGGATCTCAAGTACAAATTCATCCGCTGCAGCCATCATCGGGCCTTCCTTGCAATAAGCCGCCCCTACCTCAAATGGTGTCCACAGATGAATGCCGTAAACGGAGTCCACACCTTCAAGCGCGCCGTGCTCAATCATTCCAAGTGCTCCCCCGGGGCTTGTTTCCTCCGACGGTTGGAATAAAAGAACGAGATTCCCGGGCAGCAGCTCCCGGTGCTCGGAAGCAATCCTTGCAACTCCCAGCAGTGTGGAGGTATGAGCATCATGCCCGCAGGCATGCATGACACCCGGTACTTGGGACGCATAATCACAGCTCTTCTCATCCTGGATAGGCAAAGCGTCCATATCGGCCCGCAGCGCAACCGTAGGTGCCCCCTCCGATTGCTTCAGACGGCCGATGACTCCGTGTCCGCCGGCTTGGCGTTCCACCTCAAAGCCCCAGGATTCCAGCTTCTCCGCGACGAATGCGGCTGTATTCGATTCCTGATATGACAGCTCCGGATGCCGGTGCAGGTGCCTCCGCCATTCCACCATCTGAGGATAGATTCGGTCCACCGCTTCCCATAATATGTTCATGGTACCAACCCCCGGTTCGTATTGTGCTGCGATCGTAGCTTAGACTTCTGATTATTATATCAAATTTGATAAGCCGTTTCATCCGGGAACGGTCACAGGAATTTCAAACTTTCCCTGCACCTGCGGGCATACTCCTGCAATAGGCTTGCGCAACTAAGGGAAACATACTATCATGAATACATTAAGTAAGCTACGATGTACATATATTAGGAGGGCTTGGCAGTGATTATTGAAAACAGCGGTGTTAAAGGTATGAAAAGCGATCTGGCTCATCTTGACGAGAGTATGGAGAGCCTTGGATTCGTTCGTTGGCAGTGGGAATATACCCGCGCAACGTATGATTTGAAAATCGAAGATAAAGCAAAGCGCGAGGAATATTTCCTTCGCATCAATACACGTGCCGAATCCGGGAAGCTGGAATCGCCATACGCGATCCTTTACATCGAAGAAGTCTATATCGGAAGAGCGACATTCCCTCATGGACTTGACTATGAATCGCCTATTCCTGATGCCGTTCTCAAAACAGCTCAAGGTAAGCTGGCTGAATTAAAAGTTAAGCTGGCTCACTAACGGAGGCCGGCAATGACTCCCCCGCGACGAGGAACGCCTGACTTTCTTCTGCTGTTCTTGACGTTTTCCTTGGTTTGCTTCGGGCTTGCCATGGTTTTCAGCGCAAGTATGGCTTTTGATCCGAGCGAGCCTTGGTACATGGCCATTCGGCAGGCCATTGCCATTGCCATCGGCACGATTGCCATGTTTTTTTGCATGAACCTGAACTACCAAGTATTCAAGAAGCTGATCATTCCATTCGGAGGCGTCGTTGTTTTCCTGCTGCTGCTTGTACCTATTATCGGGAAAGAAAACAACGGGGCAACGAGTTGGATTGTTCTGCCCGGAGGCTTCAGCCTTCAACCCACAGAGCTAGCCAAGCTGGCAATCATCATCTATTTGGCTACGATCATCAGTAAGAAAGGCGAAAAGATGAACGATTTCAAGAAGGGCATCGTTCATCCGCTCGCTGTTGTTGCCGTGATCTCCGCTTTTATTATGATGCAGCCGGATTTAGGGTCTACCATGATTCTGATATTAGGCTCTCTCGTGATGATCGCTGTCGGGGGAGCTAATTTGAAACACATTTTTTATCTGGGCGCATCCGGAGCAGCTGTGCTTCTTGTGGGGATTTTGTCCTACGTCCTGTATTTGTCCACCTCGAATGCCGAAAGCTATCGGATCGACCGGCTGATGATTTTCTGGGATCCATGGGTTGACCCCCAAGACAAAGGTTATCAGCTGGTGCAATCGCTGTATGCCTTTGGTCACGGCGGCTTCACGGGGGCAGGCTTCGGGCAGAGCATCCAGAAGCTCCATTACTTGCCGGAGGCACACACGGACTTCATTTTCTCCATCATCGGCGAAGAACTCGGTTTCATCGGTACGACCTTATTTCTCCTTGTCTACTTAGCCTTCCTGTGGCGCGGCTTGATCGTTGCCCTTCGCTGTAAAGAGACGTTCGGCACGTTAACCGGCGTCGGCATTATCGGCGTCATTGGCATTCAGTCGCTCATTAATATCGGCGGGGTCACGGCCAGTATTCCGCTTACGGGCGTTACACTTCCCCTAATCAGTTATGGCGGTACCTCGATGATCGTCACTCTGATGAGCATTGGGATTCTGCTCAGTATATCCAGGGAGTACAACAAACCGGAAAAAGAAACGAGTCGTAGACGTACAACCCAAACGGTAGCCTCATAGCAACAAGAAGAAGGGGCTGTCCCAAAAGTAGCGAAAAATCTACTTAAAGGGACAGCCCCTTTTATACAACCCCGAATTTCGTGAAAAAATGGCCGGACAGGGTTCATTCTTGCCCGGCTATATGTCTTTTTTGCTCCGTGGTTACCACCTTAAGCAAATTGTGGGCAAGTGAAAGCCACCCGACCTCCAGGCTTACTTTTGGTAAGCCGCGAAGCAGGAACCTTCGGAATCCCCGGTTATTTTTCATTTGCCCAAACACACTTTCCACTTCGATCATTCGTTGAACCGAGAGCTTGCGTCCATCTTCGCTTCTTAATTTTTCTCTAGCCACTTTTTTGTAGCGAAGATACTCCATGCTGACCCTTATTTCGCGGCTGCGTTCAGACTTGGTGCATTTCTCTTTGAACGGACACCCCTCACAGTTTTCACTTCGGTAGATCCGCAATTTGACCCCGTACCCACTATCAGTCTTGTTCTTGCTCTCCTTAATAAAATGTAGTGTTCTTCCGTTTGGGCATACCCAGATGTCTTTGTCCTCGTTGTACGTCCAGTTTTCTAAGCGGGATACGTCGTTTCGCCATGCCCTTGATACTTCCTTATGAAAGGAATTGTATTTCACAAGCGCTTCCATGTTTTCTTTCTCTAGATACGCATAGTTTTCCTCACCACCGTAACCGGCATCGGCGATGACGGTTTTAGGAAGACGACCAAGCGTCTCTTTTACCTTGTTAAGATGCGGGATAAGGCAACGCGTATCTGTCGGGCGCTGGTGGAGGGAGTAACCTACGATGAATTGGTTCTCTGTGCCGACTTGTACGTTGTAGCCGGGCTTGAGTTGACCGTTGCCCATGTGGTCTTCCTTCATTCTCATAAACGTGGCATCTGGATCCGTTTTACTGAAACTGTTTCGTTCGCCAAGGATCTCAAGCTGAGTTTCGTACTTCTGCTGGCGGGGAACAAAATCCTTACGCAGTTGCCGTACCGCTTTCTTTACCGTTTTGTTCTTTGGTTCACTCTTCAGTTTGGCTTCTAGCTTCGTTAAAGCCGCCTCCATGCTCTCGCTTGTTAGGTCGGTGTCTCCGCCCAGCTCGAGCAGGTCCTTGCCGTTGTGCTCTTTATCTTCCTGAATCTCCTGCTGTTCAATCTCAATAAAAAGCTGCTTCACTTTCTCTTCCAGCCTGGCTTTCTGCTTCTTTACTGCCTTTCCCCAGACAAACGTATACCGGTTTGCATTTGCTTCGATCTTGGTACCGTCAACAAAGTAGTTCTCCAGCTTGATATATCCCTCGGCCATTAGCAGCTCCAGCATTCCTGCAAAAATCTTCTCGAGCTGCTCCTTCATCCGCTCGGAGCGAAACCGATTGATGGTCCGGAAGTCCGGCTGTTGGCGACCTGCCAGCCACATGAAAGGGATATTCTCACGCACGGCCTTGGCAATCTGTCTAGAGGAGTAGATACGTTGAGAATAAGCATACACAATGATTTTAGTAAGCATTTTAGGGTGATAGCTATCCCGACCGCCTCCGGGATACGCAGCTGTAAACAAGCTGTCGTCCAAACGATTGATGAAGCTATTAATAACTCGCGCTACGTGACGTGGTGGGATGTCCATTTCCAAATCCATTGGCAGACATAGCTGATCCATGGTATATTGAATAAACAAAGAAACCTCTCCTTTCAATGGTTGCTCGACACTTCCATTTTACCAAGGATTGGTTTCTTTTTGTTTTACAAAATTGAGAAAAAGGGGCAGTCCCTCAGTCACCTATGGTGACTTTTGGGACAGCCCCTTCTTCTCATAGCTTACTATTTCACGCGATGCGGCTCTTCAATAGTCTGTTGGGTTGCTTCTTCTTCACGGAAGGCCACGCCCTCCACCTTCACATTCACTTCCACTACGGACAGTCCTGTCATGTTCTCCACTGCTTCACGAACATTCTCCTGCAGATCCCGACAAACCTCTTGAATCTTGGATCCGTAGTTTACAATGACGCGAAGATCGATAGCCGCTTCCACTTGCCCTACCTCTACGGAGACGCCGCGTTGTACGTTCTTGCCGCTTAGGCGCTTCGCGAGTCCTTCCGAGATGCCGCCGGACATCGCTGCAATCCCCGGCGTTTCGAGTGCTGCCAATCCAGCGATCGTTGCTACGACATCATCTGAAATGCGGATAAGACCTGTTTGAATCTCTTCGCTCATGAGGATCACTCCTTCAAGGGGTATACCTCTATTGTAATAAGTTCCAATTCGGAAAGCAACTTCTAGGCCGCCAATCCTTCGACAGCTGTTGACATTTTCAATAAATTGACATGAATTACATCGCCCGGACCGCTCCTCCATCCACGTAGAACACAGAGCCGGTCATGTAGCTGTTCCTTGGCGACAGCAAATACGCGGCAAAGGCTGCCAGCTCCTGCGGCTCTCCGTAACGTCCGAGTGGGATATCCTTAATGTTCTCCCGCCGTATCTCCTCGATAGAACGATTCTCCCGCATGGCACGCAGCCCGTCTAGCTCCTCCAAACGATCGGTGCTTATGCGTCCGGGGCAAACCGTATTCAGCAAAATGCCATCCGCCGCCCATTCCGTTGCCAATGTCTTCATCAGTCCCACTACCCCGGTCCGAAGGGTGTTAGACAGCACCAAGCCCGGAATAGGAACCTTAACGGAAGTAGAGGCTACCGTAACTACTCGGCCTCCGTACTGCTTCATTAGCGGGTGGAAGCCCTTGGCCAGCCGTACGACGCTCATCAGATTCAGCTCGATCGATTTCATCCAGGTTTCTTCATCGAACGATAGGAAGGAACCGCTTGGCGGTCCTCCCGCATTGCATACGAGGGCATCCACCTGCCCGAAGAGATCCTTCGCCTGCTGCACCAGCCAGCCGATCTGCTCGGCGCTCGCCAAGTCAACGGCCATGCCCGAAGCTTGGACGCCATATTTCTCGCAAAGCTGCGCCGCTGCTTCACTGACCGCCTGCTGATCACGGCTGCAAAGTAGCAGATTGGCCCCCTCCGCCGCAAGCTGCTCCGCGATGGCTCGTCCGATCCCTTTACTGGAGGCTGTGACTACCGCAGTCTTTCCTTTCAGCTGCAAATCCATCCTGTTCTCTCCTTCAAAATAAGTTTTACATTATCCTAGAAACTGGGTATATTAGTATATGGTCTTTCCATTTAGGTATACTTTACCATAAGAGGTGAACGATTTGAAACGCCACGGATTTACGATTGGGCTCATTGCCAGCTTCGCTTTAAGTGCGGTAGCGCACTATGTAGGAGCGCCTGCGTTCAATCCTACTCTGCAATTTCTTATATCTGCAGTTGCTATTATTTTTGTAGCCGGCTTCTTAGGCAAGGCGACGGAGAGTGTAGCCCACTATGCGGGAGAACGGCTTGGCGGCTTCCTGAACGCCACATTCGGCAATGCAGCTGAGCTTGTCATCGCCATTTTCCTCGTGAAGGAAGGCTTGTTCGATATGGTCAAGGCGAGCATCACCGGCTCCATTATCGGAAATATGCTGCTGGTGCTAGGTCTGAGCGTACTCGTCGGAGGACTGAAATTCAAGGAACAGAAGTTTAACATCAAGATGGCGAGCCATAACTCGTCCCTCATGCTGCTCTCCGTCATTGCCTTGTTCATTCCTGCGATGTTCGCTACCTCGTTCACCAGAGCGCAGACGACCACCATGAGCATCATCGTATCTGTGATCCTGATCGTAGCTTACTTGTTGTGGCTGCTGTTCTCCATGGTTACACATAAAGAATTTCTCGCGGATGAAGCAGTTGAGCACGGCGAAGCCCCTTGGTCGAAGGGCTTGTCCATCTTCTTCCTTGTGCTGGCCACAGCCATGGTCGCCGTCGAGAGCGAATGGCTCGTACATACGATTGAAGACTTCAGCCATCAATTCGAGCTTTCGGAGCTTTTCGTCGGCGCATTCCTGATCGCCATCGTGGGGAATGCCGCTGAGCACAGCGCCGCGATCATGCTGGCACGGAAAGGCAAGATCGGCGCAGCCGTTGAAATTGCCGTCGGAAGCAGCCTGCAGATCGCCTTGTTCGTGGCTCCGGTATTGGTACTGGTTTCCTTGATGTTCGGCAACACAATGAACCTTGTGTTCACCACCTTCGAGCTGGTTGCGATCGGTGTGGCCGCCTTCATCGCCAAGTCCATTTCCGGCGACGGCTCGACGAACTGGTACGAGGGTGTGCTGCTGCTCGTCGTTTATCTCATCCTAGGGATCGCCTTCTTCCTCGTGTAGCCAGACCGCCATGAGAACGTACAAAAAAAGAGTAACCTGTGCAAATCGCATAGGTTACTCTTTATTGTTGTTTAAAGCTTCATACAGCTGAGCCAAATTCCGCTCCAGCTTAATCAAAATTTGCTTCCCGGCAGCTTCCGTAATCAGGTCGGCCCGAATGGCAAAATCGATTTCGCGCGACAAGCCATACATCTGCGTATCTAATACCTCTTCATAAAGAGGACATTGTCTCGTCGTTAAATTCTCCATCTGCACTTCAATCAGCTTCTCGATCTTATCGGCATCCTCTTGCAGCAGCTGCAGCGCCTTCTGCGACAAGCTGAGCGACACTTCCGATGATGACATTGCTGCGTCCCCCCTGTATCATCACGCTCTACTAAGTCTAATATTAGACCAAAACCCCGCAATACACAAGTGATTCTCGCAAACAACCTCCAATCGGAAAGAGGGCGCCTTCGGCGAATGCCGAAAGCGCCCTCTAGAAAGCACTGTCTCTTAGTCTTGAATGCTGTTGATTTGCAGGCCGTGCTTCTCGAAAACTTCCGCCATAGCCTTCTTCGCATCCTCCGAATCAGGACCGTGAACGTGAAGATCGTACTTGCTTGTTGTCAGCAGCGTTGTGAACAAGCCGAGAATACTTTTGACGTCGATGTACTTGTTGTCATACTGCAGAACGATCGAGGATCTGAACTTATTTGCCGTTTGAGAAATTTCTACGATTGCGGCGTTATTTGCGTTTGCCATATGAATCCCTCCATGCCATATGCGGAACATCAGAATATGTAAATCGCTTTCTTTCTTCATGATACATTGGAAAACTATAACACGCAACTACTATTTCACTCGGTTAAACCAAGTTTTCCGGGTTCAATCCCAAGAGCTCATCAATCACGAATCGGCCGTCCTTTCGGATCAGCACATCATCGAACCATACCTCGCCGCCGCCGAATTCCGGACGCTGGATCAGCACCAAATCCCAGTGAACGGCGGAACGATTTCCGTTATCGGCCGCCTCATACGCCTGCCCCGGGGTAAAATGCAGGCTTCCGGCAATTTTTTCATCGAACAGCGTATCCTTCATCGGATACAAAATGTGCGGATTGAAGCCCAGGCTGAATTCACCGATATACCGTGCTCCCTCGTCCGTGTCGAGGAGCTCATTCAAACGCTTCGTGTCGTTGGCGGTAGCCTCCACAATTTTTCCGTTCTCGAAACGGAATCGAATATTTTCATAAGTGACGCCCGAATTGACCGAAGGAGTATTATAAGAAATCGTTCCGTTGACGGAATCGCGAATCGGAGCCGAATACACTTCGCCGTCCGGAATGTTACGTCGTCCGCAGCATTTGACCGATCCGATGCCTTTGATAGAAAATGTCAGGTCTGTCCCCGGTCCGGTAATGCGAACCCGGTCCGTCCGGTTCATCAGCTGGTGCAGCGGCTCCATCGCCTCCGCCATTTTCGAATAATCGAGATTGCAAACGTCAAAATAAAATTTCTCAAACTTATCCGTACTCATGCTGGCGAGCTGGGCCATGGAAGCGTTCGGGTATCGCAACACAACCCATCTCGTATGCTTCACCCGCTGATCGAGATGAACTCTTTTCCGATAAATCCGATCGTACAACTTCATTCGATCTTCGGGAACGTCCGAGAGCTCGTTCACATTCTCGCCGGCCCGAAGAGCCACATAACAATCCATATCCTTCATTCGCTGTAAATCCATCTCCGCCCAGTGCTCGATCTGCTCTTCGGTAGCGGATTGAAGCAAGGCGCTCAGTACGGCCCGATCCTGTAAATCCACATAGGGGAAGCCGCCTCTCGCATGTACCTCTTCTATTAAGCATTTGACAATTTCCCGTTCCGACCCGATCATCTCGATAAGTACCTTCTCGCCAGGCTGAACATTTAGGGAATAGTTGACAATCCCTTTGGCTAACTGTTGCAATCTAGGATCACGCATGCGGCTTGCCATCTCCTTTAGAATCAATAGTTACATGGTTTGCATGACCGGGGAACCATTTGTTTTTGATGTAGTGCCCCAGCAGCAATAAAATAGCCAGCACAAGCAATAGGACGACCAGTCTCCCCTTGTTGTGCTGAAAATGCAGCAGATCATGTCCGATCATGGACTCCAGTAAAATCATCGGCGCTTTGCCAAGCAGCGTACCGATCATAAAATGACGAGTTCGAACCCTCATCACGGCTGAGCCCATATTGATGACGAAGGAGGGGACTACCGGTATCACACGGCTTAGCGTCATATAGAGAAGCCCATTTCGGGCAAGCCGTTCATTAAAGCTGCGAATGAAGGCGTACTTCCGCAGCCTCCTCGCTACCCATTCCCTGCCGAAATACCGAACAATGAGAAAGGCCGTGAAGGCCCCAATACATGAGAAGATATAGTTGATCAGAAAGCCGCCCCAAAAACCGAACAGCAGTACGTTCGCACCCGCCACAACAATAAACGGGATCAGCGGCAACAAAGTCTGCGCGAACACGAGGAGCGCACCGACCGCATAGCCGATCCAGCCGAGCGAGCGCATGCCTTCCGTCAGGTGCTCCGCATTCCAATGTCCCAAGAGCCAAATCCTCCCTTCTGCATCCTACCTATTGTACCACAAAAAATCCCTCAAGAGCTGAGGGACGATTGTGACAAGTTTTCATCAGGGAGCCGTTCCGATCGTGCCGCTTATGTGCTCTTTGTCATAGTCCTTAAAGTCATATTCCGCTCTCGCCGTTTCCGTCCGCTGGTTTCCATCCTGAAGGTAGGACAGCTCGCTCACCGTCGTTAACCGGCGCGGCAGCTTCGTCGTTCGGTCGACCCATAGCGTGTAGATCCCCTGCGCCTTGAGAGAGCCCAGCATTTCCTTCAAGCTTGCCTCCGAACGGCTCAGCACCTGTCTTAGCTCCGCTTCGGCCTGACCCAGCTCCGCTCGAGCCACCCCCCTGCCACGAAGCTGCTCCAGCTGCCGTTCTAAGCTGAGCTGAGCAAATTGTGCTTGAAGGCCGGAGGCAACCAGGGTTGTCATGTCCTTCTCGGAGATTTCGATGCGAAGCACCTGCTCATTCGACCGCTTTGGCTGCTCATGATCCAGCTTCACCGTTTTCTGAAGATTCGCCAGCTCCTCCAGCTTCGTTACCGGATTCCACTGCCGGTACGTTTCGCTAATGACTCCCATTGGTTCGCCTGCCGGGGCCCATTCGTCACTGATGCGCCGAAAGGTCAGGACCGGCTGCTTCAACGCTGACGATTGGGCGGTCTTACCGGCATTCAGTCCTTCTCTTATATAAAGGCGGTCCTTCCCGACCACATAGCCTTCAAAGCTCCTGCCTGCCTGTACCGTGACGCCTTGCGACACCACCTGCGTCATCCCCTGAAACGCAAATTGGTCCTTCTCGTTCAAGGCCTGAATGGAGCGCTGCAGCAGCTGCCCATAGGCAGCGGCGCTTTGTTCATTTTCCAACCCGCAGGCACTTAGCAGTAGCAGGGCGATGCCCACTGGAAAAAACCTCAGCCTGCAAATGATTGTCGACATAGGAACCTCCCTGTGACATTTTTTCTATCATTTCCCCCTTTCGGTCGATTATGCACTTGACATAGATCTCCTCTATCTTATAAAATTAGAAGTCGAGATAAACACGTCTTCAGAGCTTATTTGGAGCCGGTTTATGGCGGAAGCTTGTGTCACCCTCATTCGGTTTTATGACTGACAGGACCGCGGCTGGTTCTTCTTGTCAGGTGCTTGCCTTAGGGACAAGCTTTAAATAAAATCGGCGCAATCTTCGCCCGTATAGCATTACACAAATCATTTTCATGACAAAGGAGTCAACAATACATGTCCCGCTACACTGGTCCTAAGTTTAAATTGAGCCGTCGTCTGGGTATCTCCCTGAGCGGCACCGGCAAAGAATTGAAGCGTCCATTCCCTCCAGGTCAACACGGTCCCGGCCAACGTAAGAAGCTGTCCGGCTACGGCGTTCAATTGCAAGAAAAGCAAAAGCTTCGTCACATGTACGGTTTGAACGAGAAGCAATTCCGCAACCTGTTTGACAAAGCCACTAAGCTGCAAGGTATCGCCGGTGAGAACTTCATGTTCCTGCTGGAAAGCCGTCTGGACAACCTTGTATACCGTCTGGGTCTGTCGAACTCCCGTGCAGGTGCTCGTCAGCTCGTAGCTCACGGTCACGTAACTGTCAACGGCAAGAAGGTTGACATCGCTTCTTACCTGGTTCAAACCGGCGATGTTATCGGTCTTCGCGAAAGAAGCCGCAACTTGTCCGTAGTGAAGGAAGCTCTTGCTAACCGCAACTACCTTCCTGCTTACCTCGAGTTCAACGAAGGCGCAATGGAAGGCCGTTTCGTTCGCTTCCCTGAGCGTTCCGAGCTTGCTCAAGAGATCGACGAGAAGCAAATCGTCGAGTTCTACAGCCGTTAATATGGAGAGCCCTGGCATCCTGTGGATGCAGGGCTCTTTTTTTCTTCAGGATATAACGAAGGGCTGCTCCCGGGACAATTAAGCCCGAGAACAGCCCTTTGCTGTTTAAATAAACTTCACCATGTAGTAGTTACGCTTCCCGCGTCGGAGCACCAGGTAGCGCCCTTCGATCCGGTCATCCGAACCAATTCGCTTCTCCAAATCCGTCACCTTATTGCCGTTGATGGAAATCGCTCCGCTCTCGATATCCTGGCGCGCCTGCCGCTTGGATGGAGCCGCCTTGACCTCCACCAGCAGATCAATGAGTCCGATTTCGGTGTTTTCTGCAATCTCCGTCGACGGCACGTCCTTGAACGCTTCCTCGATTTCACTTGCATTCAGCGAACCGACATTGCCGCTAAACAGCACTTCGGAGATTTTGATCGCGCTTTGTACCGCTTCCTTGCCGTGTACCAGCTCAGTCATTTCGCTAGCCAGCACGCGCTGTGCCTCCCGTTTCTCAGGGCTTTCCTTTACCTGAAGTTCCATCTGCTCTATCTCACCAGGGCTGAGGAACGTAAAGTATTTCAGAAACTTAATGACATCATTATCGTCTGTGTTGACCCAGAACTGGTAAAATTGGTACGGCGATGTTTTCGCCGGATCGAGCCATACGGCGCCACCTGCCGTCTTTCCGAACTTCGTGCCGTCACTCTTCGTAATGAGCGGCATGGTCATGCCGAACGCTTGGCGGCTTGTCGTTTTCCCGATCAGCTCAAGACCTGCGGTGATATTCCCCCATTGGTCGCTTCCGCCGATTTGCAACGAGCAGTTGTTGTCCTCATTCAGCTTAAAGAAGTCATAAGCCTGCAAAATCATGTAGCTGAACTCGGTGAACGAAATCCCCTTCTCCAGACGGGAATCAACGGAATCCTTCGCCAGCATGTAGTTTACAGTGAAGTTTTTACCGATATCGCGTAAAAAGCCGATTACGTTCAAATTGCCCAGCCAGTCAAAGTTATTGACCATTTGAGCGGCATTGCCCTCCGCCTCAAAGCTCAAGAAACGAGATAACTGCTGTCTCAGTCTCTCCGTCCATTCCGCTACGATATCACTAGAGTTAAGCGACCTTTCGGTAGACCGTCCGCTCGGATCCCCGATCAAGCCGGTGCCTCCGCCCACAAGCGCAATCGGGATATGTCCGGCCAGCTGAAAGCGGCGCAGCGTCAGAATCGGCAGCAAATGCCCCAGGTGCAGGCTGTCCGCCGTCGGGTCGAAGCCCGCATAAAGCGCGATCGGTCCTTCATTCATTTTTTTCTCCAGACCTTCTCTGTCGGTCATTTGGTGGATCAATCCACGGAACTCCAAATCCTGCAGTAAACTCATTGGCTTCTCTCTCCTTTACAAAATAAAAAAGCCTTCTATCCCAAAGGGACGAGAAGGCTTTGAACTCGCGGTACCACCCTAATTAAAGTCCAGTTCACAAAGCGTGTAACGTAAGGACTTTCACTTGAACGGATAAGGGCCGTGAACCCGATAGAGACTACTGCACGCTTAGCGTGGTTCCCCTCTTCTGCTCCGGACGGTAATTCGGCATAAGGGCTGCCACCGGTTCACACCAGCCACCGGCTCTCTGCTTGACTTGCACCTTACCCTACTCATGTCCATCAACGCATTCCATATGTTAACGTTATTTATACCACAACGTCGAAACGGTTGTCAAACCCGTAGTTCCTAGTTCCTATAGTGTATTGCATAAGCGGCCTCGAGAGTTCATCATCCGGTTATCGGCCGGCAGGTCATAAGAACGTTTGTGTCCATCCATGCGTCACTGTGGTATAATGGGAAAGAATGCTTTTTTTACTTATCGGAGGGACTTGTATTCTATGGAGACAGAAAAGAAGCGAACTGATTATAAAAAAATATTTCTGAGAATCGGTAAATACTGCTGGATCACCTTCAAGGTGCTGTTCGTCATCGGTCTGCTTGGCGGCTTTCTCGCCGGCGGCGCAGGCTTTGGGTATATCACCGCGCTGGTAAAAGACGATCCTGTTCGAAGCAAGGAAATGATGATGGAACAGATGCAGGATAACGCCCTGACCGGTTTCGTTTATTTCCGTGACGATGAGGTCGTCGGTCAGCTTCGTTCGGAGGAGGACCGCCGCCTCGCCGAAATCAATGATATTCCGCAGGTGGTGCTTGATGCGGTATTCGCCATTGAAGACAATGAGTTCTACAATCATATCGGCATCGATTTCAAGGGGCTGGCGCGGGCGGTCGTTCAGAAGCTGCTGAATCAGGATGTGCAAACCGGCGGAAGTACGATCACACAGCAGCTGGCACGCCGTGTCTTCCTGACGCTGGACCGGGATGACAGCCGGAAGGCCAAGGAAATCTTCCTGTCCCTACGGCTCGAGCGCCTTATGTCCAAGGAGGAGATTCTGCTTGCCTACTTGAACAAAATTCCTTACGGCAACGGTGCAGCCGGGTACGGGCTGTATGGCATCAAAGCTGCAGCCAAGGGAGTCTTTAACATTGAGGACCTGAAGGAAATCAATGTGGCCCAGGCGGCTTATCTGGCCGGACTTCCGCAGCAGCCAAGCAATTACTCTACGTTCACGAGCCGCGGGCAATTTGACGGCGCTGCCTTCAAGCGTGCCGTACAGCGCCAGCAGCTTGTTCTAAAGCGGATGCTGGAGGAAAACAAGATCACGGAGCAGCAGTATCAGGAGGCGCTCGCCTTCGACCTGAAGAGCTCGCTTGCCGAGCCGCAGAAGAAGGCTTACACTACCTACCCTTACCTCATGATCGAGGTGGAGAAGGAAGCGGCCAAGGCTCTGCTGCAGGTACAGGAACCGAAGCTGGATCCGCAGAAAAATCCCGAGGCCTATAATGAAGCGCTGAAAAATATGCAAAGCCAGCTGTCCCGCGGCGGCTACCATGTTTATACCACGATTGACAAGCAGATTTACGAGGCGCTGCGCGCTATTGCCGACGAGCCGAAAAACTTTTCTCCGGACGATCCGACGAAAGGCATAGAGCAGATCGGAGCGGTCATGATGGAAAGCAAGACGGGCGCCATTCTGGCTATGATTGAGGGCCGCGACTTTACCAAAGGACAGCTGAACCATGCCACTCAAGCATTCAGGCAGCCCGGGTCTACGATGAAGCCGGTCGCCGCGTACATACCTGCTATGGAAAAGGGCTTGATTCAGCCCGCATCCGTCATCGATGACGTTCCGCTTATTTTGAAGGACGGAACAAAAGCCGGCTACCATATTCCCGAGAACTGGGATGACGGCTATCACGGCTTGATTACGGCGAGGAGAGCATTAAATCAATCGTATAATATTCCTGCCATCAAGCTGTTTGTGGAGGACGTGGGCATTCAGCAGGCTTGGGAATTCGCCAAAAAAATGGGCATCCAGTCCATTACGAAGGACGACTATGTCGCACAGACGGGGGTAATTGGCGGCTTGAAGTACGGCGTGTCCGTTCGCGAGTTGACGAATGCCTATGCAACGATGGGGAACAAAGGCGTTTACAATGAAGCCTTTATGATCCGCAAGATCACCGATTCGCACGGCAAGGTCATTTTCCAGCACGATCTGAAGCCAAGCGTGGCGTTCTCGGAGGAAACCGCCTACTTAATCACGGATATGATGCGCACCGTTGTTACCTCCGGAACGGCGACGGACCTGATGAAGAAATTTAAGTACTATGGAAAGATGCCGATCGTCGGAAAAACGGGCTCTACTCAGGATGACGCAGACGCTTGGTTCATGGGATATACGCCGGATATCACACTCGGCGTATGGGCAGGGTATGACCTACCCATCCATAAGCTGAGCAAGCGGACGGATGGAACGAACCGGGCGAAGAACATCTGGGCTATGGCAATGAATAATGCTATAGATCTGAAGCCCGAGCTGTTTCCTACGAAGAAGTTCGAGCGTCCGGAGGCGATAGTGGAAGCTACCGTATCCAGCGTATCCGGCAAGCTTCCAAGCGAATTAGTTACGAAGTCCAATAAGCTGACCACGGATTTGTTCAATAAAAAATATTTGCCTACGGAAGAAGACAACGCGATGGTCCAGCAGGCTATCATTCCGTTTAACGGAATCAATTATATCGCCCAGCCTGGCACACCGGCCGATTTCGTTAAAGAAAAGCTGGTAATCAAACGTCCGAAATCCGTAAGCTCCCTGTTGAAGGAGCTGTCACAAATCATCAACAGGCTGCCGGCCGATCGGCAGCGACCTCTCGACTTTTATAAGCCGACGGATTATGACGATGACGCCCCTTCTGAGGTTGATCCGCGGTCGGATGACGGGAAGGTGCCGAATGCTCCGACGACTGTAGTGGCAACCCATGCTGAGAACACAAGTACCATTACATTCCAAGCCAGCAATAGCCCGGATACGGTGGGTTACCGTTTATATCGATCGGTTGGCAAAGGTAATTTTGAGCGGATGGCCGGCAAGGTTATCCATGCAGGTAACGAAACCAAGTTTACCGATTCGGGGGCGCCCGGTACGCAAATATACGGCTATTATGTAACTGCAGTAGACGTAGCCGGCAAAGAATCGGCACCGAGCAAGGTCGCTTTCACCGACGGTACCTCAGTGGATCTGTTCTTCATGAACCAGGCAGACGGGAATCCTATGAAGCTTCCTGACAACGGTTCGGCCACGGATCCAGGAAAGCCGACTCCTGGTGGAACGGCGGCAGCGCCGAAAGAAGCCCCTTCCACACCATCCGGGCTTTCCATCAAGTCTAGCGGCGCCGGCATTGAGCTCAAATGGAAAGAAGCTTCGGATAAAGAACAAGTAAAGCAGTACGTCATTTATTTCAGTCAGAAGGAGAATGGCCCCTACACCAAAATCGGTACCGTAAATAATGCAGCGGAGTTTAAGTATTATGCCGCCGAGTATGAAGGATTTTATCGGATCGCAGCCGTGAATGGCGCTGGTGAATCCAAACCAAGCACTCCGGTTCGATATAAGTAAATTGAGTAAAAAGGCTGATTCGTTCTAAGTGACATCACTTAGCGAATCAGCCTTTTTCGATTAATCCTCTATGGTTGACAGATCGCCTGTCGGCAGATTAAGCTCCCAAGCCTTAAGTACACGGCGCATGATTTTCCCGCTTCGTGTCTTCGGCAGCTTATCCTTAAATTCAATTTCACGCGGAGCCGCGTGAGCCGATAGTCCTTCCTTCACGAACTTCGCAATATCCGCTTTAAGCTCATCGGATGGCGCATAGCCTTCACGCAGCGCGATAAACGCCTTGATGATTTCGCCCCGCATAGGATCAGGCTTTCCGATAACGCCTGCCTCAGCAACAGCCGGATGCTCCACCAGCTTGCTTTCTACTTCGAACGGACCTACCCTCTCTCCGGCTGTATTGATGACGTCATCAATACGGCCTTGGAACCAGAAGTATCCGTCAGCGTCCATATACGCAGAATCACCGGAGATGTACCAGCCCGGGATCCGGAAGTATTCTTCGTACTTTGCAGGATTTTTCCAAATCTTGCGCATCATCGAAGGCCAAGGTGTTTTCACGGCCAAGTTGCCCATGCGATATGGAGGAAGCACATTGCCGGCATCGTCAATGATCGCTGCATCCACCCCAGGGATCGGTTTACCCATCGAACCAGGCCGAATCGCCATAGCAGGATAATTACAGATCAGCTGACCCCCGGTCTCCGTCATCCACCAGGTATCATGAATTCGCTGCCCATACACCTTAAGTCCCCAGCGAACAACCTCAGGGTTCAGAGGCTCTCCGACGCTGAGCACATGACGCAGGCTGGAGAGATTAAATTGCTTGACTGCCTCGTCCCCTGCTCCCATCAGCATTCGGAATGCCGTAGGTGCGCTGTACCACACTGTAATGCTATATTTCTCAATGGTCCGGTACCAGTCCTGAGGACTGAAGCGGCCACCGCGAATGACATTCGTAGCCCCGTTCAGCCAAGGAGCGAAGATCCCGTAGGAGGTACCCGTTACCCAGCCTGGGTCGGCCGTACACCAGTACACATCGTCAGCCTGCAAATCCAGTACGACGCGCCCTGTATAGTAATGCTGCAGCATCGCGTTATGAACATGGAAAACCCCTTTGGGCTTCCCTGTCGAACCCGAGGTATAATGAATCAGCATCCCGTCTTCGCGGTCCACCCACTCGATAGCGAGTTCTTCCGATGCCTCTGCCATCTCTTTATGGAAATCAACCTGACCGGCTTGCAGCTCGATATCCTGACCTACCAGAATGATGTGCTTCAGATTCGGCAGCTCGCTTGCCGGTACGCGCGACAATAAGGCAGGTGTCGTTACGATCGCTACCGCTTCACTGTCCTCCAGACGGTCTTTCACCGCCGTTTCCATGAAAGCTTCAAACAAAGGACCGACTACCGCACCGATCTTAATCGCTCCCAGCAGAGCGAAGTAGAGCTCCGGTGTTCTCGGCATGAAGATGAACACCCGGTCCCCTTTCTCGATGCCCAGCTTACGAAGCACGTTCCCGAAACGATTCGAGCTGCGCTTCATCTGCTCATATGTATATTTCTCATCCCGGCGATCGTCACTATAATAGAGCGCGATCTTGTCCCGCAAAGCCCCTTCGGCATGGCGATCTATAGCCTCATAGGCCATGTTCACATTCCCTGTCTGAGACCAGGTGAACGTTTTTTCGATCTGTTCCCAGCTGAAATGGGCACGCTCTTCTTCATAATTTTTCATGTTGGGTGAGGCTGCAACAGGTGCAATACTTTCTACGTTTGCGTGATCCATCCTAGTTCTCCTCCGAATCGTAAAAATTTAACAATTTAAACGCTTACAAGTACAGTCCAATGAATGGTAAATAGAAAACCCTCATCATTATATCATAACCCTTCCGTTACGACTATTTTTTTGTTATTGTTATGATATTAACTTTTCAATAGGGAGACTTCATGCCATACATGGAACATAAGAAACTGTACCACTCCCTTTCTATTCCGCACGAGGGATCCGATATCATCGTGGAAGGTCCGGTGCCTCCTGAGCAGCTTCGAGCGTACGCAATGCATCCGGATCTTGATGCGTTTCGAAGGCCAAGGGAGCAATTCGAGGCTTTGATTGAAATTGCGGAGCTTCCGGAAGGCCGCATTATTTTGGCGCGTAAAGAGCGAGAGATTATCGGGTATGTCACTTTCCATTATGCGGATGAGCTGGAGCGCTGGTCGGAAGGACAAATGGAGGATTTGCTTGAGCTCGGCGCCATTGAAGTAGCTGATGCGTACCGGGGCTTGGGTCTTGGGAAAAAGATGATACGTCTGGCATTTGAAAAAGAACAGCTGGAAAATATGATCGTTTTTACGACGGAGTACTACTGGCATTGGGATTTGGAGAAAAGCGGATTATCCGTCTGGCAATACAGGGATATGATGGAAAAGCTGATGAAGTGTGTAGACATGGTTTGGTTCGCTACCGATGACCCGGAAATATGCTCGCATCCGGCCAATTGCCTTATGGTGCGGATCGGTAAGCACGTCCCGCTGTCCTCTGTCGAGAAGTTCGATCGTGTACGATTTCGTCAGCGCTTCATGTATTGATGGGGGCGAAAAAGCAATGATGCCGAAAGCACTTTTTATATACGATGAAAATGAAACAGCGTACCGATTTAACGATAACCATCCGTTTAATCAAAAAAGGCTAATGCTCACGGTTGATCTTCTAAGAACCGCCGGAGCACTGCATTCCGGCCAGCTCCTCGAGCCGATCAAAGCCAGCGAGGATCAGCTCCGGCTGATCCATAATCCCGAGTATATCGAGGCAGTCAAAAGCCTAAGCCACCCTTCGCCGGATGCCCAATGGGTAGCAATGGCCGGCCGGTATGGGTTGGATACAGAAGACACACCGTTCTTCCCTCACATGCATGAGGTGACATCCATGGTCGTAGGCGGCTCGATTGTCGCAGTGGATTCTGTTGTCCAAGGGAAGGCGCAGCATGCCCTGCATCTCGGGGGCGGCCTTCACCATGCGCTTCCCAACAAGGGAGCCGGATTTTGCGTATATAACGATGCCTCTGTAGCTATAGAGCATGCGAAGCAAGCTTACGGCGCCCGAGTGCTTTATATCGATACCGATGTTCATCACGGGGACGGCGTGCAATGGAGCTTTTACACCGATCCGGATGTATGTACCTTCTCCATTCATGAAACGGGCAAGTACTTATTTCCGGGTACGGGGGCTGTGAATGAACGCGGTGAAGGCAGCGGCTTCGGCACCTCTATTAATGTTCCCTTGGAACCGTATACAGAAGATGAATCGTGGCTGGAATGCTTTGAAGAGGTGCTGATAAGAGCGGCCAAGCAGTTTCAGCCGGATCTGATCGTTTCCCAGCACGGGTGCGATGCTCATGCGTATGATCCGCTTGCTCATATCCATTGCAGCATGACCGTGTACCGTGAAATGCCGCGAATCATTCATCGGCTCGCTCATGAGATTTGCGGCGGTCGTTGGGTCGCGCTGGGCGGAGGCGGCTATGACATTTGGCGAGTCGTTCCCCGGGCATGGAGCTTGTTATGGCTGGAGATGACCGATCATCCGCTCCTGCAGAAGCTGGAGCAACATCCGGAGCTTCCCCTCCCCCAAGAATGGGTCAATGCATGGCAAGCCCAAAGTGAGGAGGAATTGCCCGTAACGTGGCTTGATCCTACACATCAATGGGCGCCCATGCCTCGTCGTGCCGAGATCACGATGAAAAATCGTCAAAATAAAGAGCTTGCCTGTCTATATTTACCGTGAAAAATACCCGCCGCACTCTTCGTGCCAGCGGGTATTTTCATGTCCCCCTCTGTCTCAGGGCTCGGTACAATACGTATCCTAACAGAGCGCCGACACCGTAGGCAAACATCCCCAGCCAAACCGGTCCAAGCAATTTGCCGCCTAACGTGAAACTGCTGGAGTAAATGATCCCCACTGTACCAAAATAAGCACCCAGTACAAACGGCAGCGTAGCTGTGGATGGCAGCTGCCCCTTTGCGTCACGATAAGCGTCCCAGATCGCGAACATATAAACGCAAGGGTAAAACATTAACCACTCATAGTTCGTTCTGTCCACAGCCTCAGCGATCTGCCCCTGAAAGCTAAGCATAATCACCTCGTTCAAGCCCGAATAGACATTAATAAGAAATTCCAAAGCAATGAAAAGCAAGCCTTTCAAATACTTTCCGTTCAGAAGCTGTCCGAAACCGGGGAGGGCGATACTCCATAACACCTTGTCTGAGATCGTTTTGCTCACATAGATTCACATCATTTCTGGTTGACTAAGCATTTCGGGCGTTCCGGTAATGTGGTAATTTCATTAGTGAGCTTGCGTCTTTTTGTATCACTGCAATGTTATTAGGATGCAGTTAATTTACAGAAATATTCCTTATCTTAACGTTATTTTACAAAAAGAATGACCCATGGATAAAGGATCCACGGGTCATTTCATTTCTTATTAAAATTGGGTTTTGGCTTCAATAAATGCCTTCAATTCGCTGATCGGCATCCGTGTTTGCTCCATGGTATCGCGATCGCGCACCGTGACCTGGCCATCGGTTTCGGATTCGAAATCATATGTGATACAGAACGGAGTACCGATCTCATCATGACGGCGGTAACGTTTGCCGATAGAGCCGGATTCGTCGTAATCAACAAGGAAGTTTTGGGCCAAATCCTGGAATACCTTCTGTGCTCCCTCGGAGAGCTTCTTGGACAGCGGGAAGATCGCTGCCTTATAAGGAGCCAGTGCCGGGTGCAAATGCAAGACTGTCCGGCTGTCGTCGCCTTCCAGCTGCTGCTCCTCATAGGCATCGATAAGGAACGCCAACGTCACGCGGTCTGCACCAAGGGAAGGCTCGATACAGTAAGGAATGTATCGCTCATTTGTTTCCTGGTCGATATAGTTAAAATCTTCTCCGGAATGCTCCATATGCTGCTTGAGGTCATAATCCGTACGATCGGCAATGCCCCACAGCTCGCCCCATCCGAACGGGAAGCGATATTCGATATCCGTCGTTGCATTACTGTAATGAGACAGCTCGTCATCCGAGTGATCGCGAAGACGGATGCTGCCCTCCTTCATATTTAGCGAAAGCAGCCAGTCGCGGCAGAATCCGCGCCAAAACTCGAACCACTTCAGGTCCTCTCCCGGCTTGCAGAAAAATTCAAGCTCCATCTGCTCGAATTCGCGCGTACGGAACGTAAAGTTACCCGGAGTAATTTCGTTACGGAAGCTTTTACCGATTTGGCCGATACCGAAAGGAAGCTTCTTACGCATAGTCCGTTGAACGTTCTTGAAGTTTACAAAGATTCCCTGTGCCGTTTCCGGTCGCAAATACACCGTATTCGCCGACGACTCAGTCACACCCTGAAACGTCTTAAACATCAAGTTAAATTGGCGAATTTCCGTGTAATCGAAAGCTCCGCAATCTGGACAAACGATATGATGCTCACGAATCAGATCCATCATCTGATCGAAGCTCAGGCCGTCGACGACCATCTCGATGCCTTTGTCCGACAACGCGTTTTCAATGATCTTATCCGCACGGTGCCGCGACTTACATTGCTTGCAGTCAATCATCGGATCGTTGAAGTTTCCAACGTGACCTGATGCTACCCAAGCTTGGGGATTCATAAGAATGGCTGCGTCCAACCCGACATTGTATGGAGATTGCTGAATAAATTTTTTCCACCAGGCACGCTTGATGTTATTTTTTAATTCCACACCGAGAGGGCCGTAATCCCACGTATTGGCTAAACCGCCGTAAATTTCGGAGCCCGGAAAAATAAAGCCCCGGTGCTTCGCTAATGCCACAACCTGTTCCATCGTTACTGCTGTCATCTTGTCTGTTCTCTCCTTCAACTGATATGTACTACAGCTGTTTCAGCATTTGTTCTACGATCCGGTAGGAATTCTCCGATGCCTGCACCGTGAATTCCGCGAAATTAACATGAGCCGAGCCATCCGCCTTGTCGGACATGGAACGAATGATGACGAACGGGGTCCCGTTCATGGAGCACACCTGGGCAACAGCCGCTCCCTCCATCTCCGTGCAGGTCCCTTGCAGCTCCGAATACAGCTTGCCAACCGTCTCACGGCTCGCAATAAATTGATCTCCGGACAGCACCCGGCCTTCCTTGACCCGGTCCCCGAACAGCTCCTTGCTTACCTGTAATGCCAGCTTCCGCAGCTGCTCGTCCGCTACGAAGGTCGAGGTTTCCTCGTAAGGGATCGTCCCTCTAGGAAAGCCTAACGCCGTTACGTCCATATCATGCTGCAAGCACTCGTTGGATACAACAATATCTCCTACGTTAAGACCGGGATCCACTGCGCCGGCCACACCAGTGAACACAACGGCATCCACACCGAAGGTATCGACCAAAACCTGCGTAGTCACCGCAGCATTCACTTTGCCGACTCCAGACTTACAAAGCACGATCGATTTACCCAAAAACGTTCCTTCAAAGAAGGTAACCTTCGCTCTCGTCGTCTCCTTAACATCTTGCATGTGCTGATGAAACAGCTCGATCTCCTCTTTCATTGCACCGATAACCCCAATTTTGTGAAAAGCCAACGTGGCACCTCCTCAGTAGTCCCCTATGAAAAGAAAGTGGCTCATATCAACGATGAGCCACCGAGTTTCTATGAATGACCTCATGCGGTAACGTTACCTGCGTTAGTTCGGAAGCATCCTTCGTCTCCTTGTTCATGAGCTTCGTAAGAAGACGCATCGCTACGGCGCCGATATCATACATCGGCTGCGCTACCGTCGTCAGCTGCGGACGTACCATGGACGCCATACGGATGTTATCTACGCTGATAATGGAGATATCCCCAGGCACGTTTACGCCGTTGTCCTGAAGCGTATGAATCGCGCCAATCGCCATCTCGTCGTTGGCTGCGAAAATCGCCGTAGGACGGTCACTCAGCTCCAAGAAGTACTTGGTTGCATCCATACCGGACTCGTAGCGGTAGTTGCCGATCCGGATATATTCGTCACGGATAGCAAGCCCTGCATTCTCCATGGCTTTCCGGTAGCCCTGATAGCGGGAATAGCCGTTAGCCGGATCCTGCAGCGTACCCGAGATCATGGCAATCTTCTCGTGTCCGTTCTGAATCAATAAGGAAACCGCGTCGTAAGCCGCTTTCTCATGGTCAATATCCACCGAAGGAATGGAGCGCTTCTCGTCCGCCGTCGCACACAGAACAACCGGCACCGACGAGGTTTTGAACGCCTGAAGATGCTCGTCCGTAATCGCGCCGCCCATAAAGAGAAGACCGTCCACCTGCTTCTCCAGAAGCGTATTGATCACGCGGATCTCCTTATCCTTCTTCTTATCCGCATTACACAAAATAATATTGTAATGGTACATGTTAGCAATGTCTTCGATGCCGCGGGCGACCTCGGAGAAAATCGAATTCGAAATATCCGGAATAACAACGCCTACGGTTGTCGTCTTCTTACTTGCCAGCCCGCGAGCAACCGCATTCGGACGATAGCCAAGCCGTTCAATCGCTTCAAACACCTTTTTTCGAGTTTGCGGCTTCACGTTTGGATTGTTATTGACAACGCGTGATACGGTTGCCATGGAAACGCCTGCTTCTCTGGCTACATCATAAATGGTTACAGTCACGGTCATTCTCTCCAATGTAAAAAAATATAATGCGATCATGTCATTTAGCCTTATCATACGACAAAAAAACAGCTAAATCAATGAATATGGCCTTTATTATAAGTTATAGTATCAAATTATGGCAAAAAAGCCAACTGCAAAGCAGCGGCTTTCAGAAATCCTGCATCGTTAACGAGTGCTTGGTAATTTGGGACAGCCGTTTGCGGATGTCTTCCATCCATGGTTCATCGTTCAGCGATTGAGCAAGCAAGAGCAGATCCAACAGCTCGTTAATCCGTTCTTGAATGATGGACTCCACTGGATCGGCCGCTCTCTTTTTCTCCGTTACCTTGAGCATTAACAAAGCGATTTCGCTTACCTCTCCAAATTGAAGCTGCTTCTTCTCCGGCTTACTTCCAAGTGTTCCGATTAGCGCTGTCAGCTCCGGCTTCACCTCTGAAAAAACCTCACTCCGGTTGCACGAATCACAAGAGAACACAGGGACATTGTCGATTTCTACTTTGTTTTGATAGATTACAGTTCGAAGGCGAATGCTCATCTCGCTGCCGCATCTGCACTGCTTCTGCAACAATACCACTCCTTTGGGCGGGAAACAAAACCTTGACTGTGTAGAAATTCGATCTTTTGCTTCATTCTCCTGCTGCCCCGAGCCTAGCAATGTTTGCCACCGCTACAGCCTTCGAAATAAGCGGGTCACCGGCGGAATGGAGACAAACAGCATCGCAAGCGCCGCCCCGATTACATCATTGCGGATGTCCATCCAATCCGGCGTCCTTCCGGGGACGAAGCTTTGATGAAATTCGTCAGTCAAGCCGTAAAGGAAGCATAACAGCACGGCAAGCGCCTTGCTGAGAAAGGGACGTTGATTGTACTCCAATGCATAGAGGAAGGTTAGCGATAAGATAAAGTAGGATACAAAATGTCCCCAATCAAAACCCTCCATAAACGGCAGCCATTTTCGTATGCCATCCAGCCATCCGCCTAAGTCGTTTCCTGTTTTCGAGGAAAAATAATAGATAACCGCCATCCAAATCACGGCCGGAAGCCAGCGATATGCTTTTCGCATTGCTCTTGCTCCTTACTAATCGTATTTTTAGAATGCCCCTCCTTATATTCCCATGAACGCGGCCTTGTTGCAATCGTCAGATTCGCATCGGAGACGTTTGCCGTAGTATAATGGACAACGAATCGAACTCTATGGAGGAGGCTATGAACTTGAGACTTCAAGGAAAAAAGGTGCTCTGCATCGTCGATGAGGAATTCGAGGATCTGGAGCTTTGGTATCCGGTCTACCGCGCCATGGAGGAGGGTGCAGTCGTCCATATGGCCGGTGCGGAGAAGGGCAAATCCTACACGGGCAAATACGGCGTACCCGCCAAAGCGGAATATTCCTTCGATGAGATTGACAGCTCGCAGTATGACGGATTGCTCGTTCCTGGAGGCTGGGCCCCTGATAAGCTGCGCCGATACGGCAAGGTAATTCAGGTAGTCCAGGAAATGAACGCCGCCGGCAAGCCGATCGGACAAATCTGCCATGCCGGCTGGGTGCTGATCTCGGCCAAAATTTTGCAAGGACGCAAGGTCACCTCGACACCGGGCATTCGCGACGACATGGAGAATGCAGGAGCCGAGTGGTTGGACGAGGCTGTCGTTGTTGACGGAAACCTCATTTCCGCTCGCCGTCCGCCGGACCTGCCTCCGTATGGCAAGGCGTTCTGCGACGCATTAGCCGGTGAGTAAACGTGCATTGATAAAATATCCATAAGGAAGAACCCGGCCTAGAGGCCGGGTTCTTTCGTTACTTTGAGCGGCTGCATATTTTTGCAAAAGATCAACTTTTCCCCATAAATTCTATCAAACCAGATCTGATTTCTGCTTAGAATACCAGCTCAGCAGCATCCGCTCGCTGCAGGGGGTCCGCTCACTTCATCCACCATCCCGGCCTGCACGTACTTATTCAGCACATCCATGACCGCGGAGCTAGTGGGACAAACCGCCAGCTCGCTCCAAATCTTGGCGCTGTCGCTGCCTCGGCTCTGGATCAGACTGTTCTTAACCTTAAGAATCGATTGCACCGACATGCTCAGCTCCGTCACCCCGAGCGCCAGCCAGATCGGGAGTGCCCGAATATCCCCGGCCAGCTCCCCGCAAACACTCACATGGATGCCATGTCGCTTGGCACTCTCCAAGGTGAATTGCAGCATGCGCAAAACGGCGGGATGGAACGGATCGTACAGGTGCGCTACCGTTTCATTCATCCGGTCTACCGCCAATATATACTGTACCAGATCGTTCGTACCGATACTGAAGAAATCAACCTCTCGGGCCAGCAGATCGGAGATCATAACTGCAGCGGGCAATTCAATCATTATGCCCACCTCAATGTCCCGACAATAAGGAATTTGAGACGCTTCCAGCTCCCGCTTGACCTCGTCCAGAATTTCGTTGGCTCTTCGCAGCTCATCCAGCGAGGAGATCATCGGGTACATAATATGGATGTTTCCGTAGCTGCTAGCCCTAAGAATGGCCCGCAGCTGCGTTTTGAACAGATCCGTACGGTCAAGCGAAATCCGGATGGCCCGGTAGCCTAGGGAAGGATTCTCCTCCTCCGGCAGCGACAAGTAATCGAGATTCTTATCTCCGCCGATATCCAGCGTACGGATCACGATGCGTCTGCCCGCCAGCCGCTCCGCCACTTCTCGGTATACGTTGAACTGCTCCTCTTCCTCGGGGAAGGTATGGCGGTCCATATACAGAAATTCCGTACGGAACAGCCCTACGCCGGAGGCGCCGTTCTGTACGGCCCGTTCCGCCTCTCTGACGGAGCTGATATTCGCCGCCAGCTGCATGGAGAAGCCGTCCTCGGTTTGTGTCGGCACACAAACCAGCTTCTGCAGCTGCGCCCGAACCTCCAGCCACTCTTCCTTGCGTTTATTATACTCCTCAATGAGCTCTTCCGTCGGATTCACGTAAACGACGCCTTCGTCTCCGTCGATAATCAGAAAATCGCCCGATTGAATTTGCTCCTCCAGCTTGCCCTCGAGGCCAAGCACGTAGGGAACCCCCATGGCGCGTGCCATGATGGCCACATGCGACGTTTTGCCTCCAAGCATGGTGACCATGCCGAGCGCGTTCTGCGTGTCCAAATGGACCATCTGAGAAGGCTGCAGCTCCTTTGCTACAAGGATGTAGGGCTGGTCCTTCGGCGGCAGCGTCTCTTCCAGGGCGCCCAGCAGGTGCTTTAGCAGCCGGTTGCCCACATCCTTAATATCGAGCGCCCGCTCCTTCATGTACTGATCGTCCAGCAGATCGAACATGCCGACGAACTTCTCGATCGCTTCCTTTACCGCAACCTCCGCCGCCTTGTACTGCCGCTGCATAATCCCTTGAACCTCGCTCATGAAGACGGGATCCTCCAGAATCGCCAGATGCGCATCGAAAATTTGCGTTTGTTCTTCTCCCAGCACCCCGACAAATTCCTGCTTAATCTGTTCGATCTCATCCTTGGAATGACGGATTCCGTCATAAAGCCTTTCGAATTCAAAGGCAAGGTCTGCAACGTCAATCAATTTCTCGGGAAAATCCCACTCCCAGGTTGGAATAACGAAAGCTCTTCCCATCGCAATTCCTGATGATGCTCCGATCCCCTCAACCAAAAGCTTTCCCTCCCCCAGTGACGGCACTCTTTAGGACAACCGACATCACCGATGCCTGCCCTTTCTTGACTGCTTTATACGGCGCAAAGCTCATGGACTTGACCAAATCCCCATTCGTGATCAGCATGGGCGTTGCGAGTGAAGTACAATTTTTCTTAACCTTTTGGAGATTAAACTGGACGAGCAGCTGGCCCGGCTCCACCTGATCTCCTTCTTTTACATGCGCGGTAAAATATTTCCCTTGCAGCTGAGCGGTGTCGATGCCGATGTGCAGCAGCACCTGCAGCCCTTCCGCCGTTTCGATGCCAATGGCATGCAAGGTAGGATAGATATGAATGATCTTCCCTGCTACCGGAGAGACAAGCTCTCCCTTTTCGGGCATGAAGGCAACACCGTTTCCGACCAGCTTGCTTGCAAAGATTTTGTCCGGCACTTCCTCCAAAGGAATCATCCGGCCTTGCATCGGCGCGTGGAAGAGCACCTGCTGAATGTCCTTCCGAAACAGCTTCATAATTTCCTCGCGAATCAGCTCCGAATACGTGCCGAAGACGACCTGGACGTTCCCTCCGCCGAGACGAATGACTCCGGCGGCTCCAAGATGCTTCAGCGCCGTAATGTCGAGCTGCTTATCATTGACCAAGGTCAACCGCAGCCGGGTAATGCAGGCTTCCATCTGCTTGATGTTTTCCTTGCCTCCAAGCGCCTCGAGGATCAGTGGAGAACGGTAAGGAATATCACCGGCCCACTCCTCCAGGGGAGAGCCCTCCTCGCGGCCCGGGGTCGGAATTTGAAACCGCCGGATCGAAAAGCGGAACAAGAAATAGTAGCATAGACCGTATACCGCACCGATCGGGATCAACAGCCAGCCGTTCGTCGACAAATGAAAATTAATAATAAAGTCGATGGCTCCCGCCGAATAGGAAAACCCGTGATGAATATCCAGCGCATAAGCGAGCCACATGGCAAGACCCGATAAGACGGCATGCCCGATGAATAAATACGGCGCCACGAATAGAAAAGCAAATTCAATAGGCTCCGTAACCCCCGTTAGGAAGCAGCTGATCGCCGCGGTAAGGAAGGTTGCCTTAATCTTGGGTTTCAAGTCCTCACGGGCCTCCTGAATGATCGCCAGGGCAATCGCAGGCAGCGCGAACATCATGATCGGATACAACCCGGCCATATAGATGCCTGCCGAAGGGTCTCCGGCAAAGTAACGCGGAAGATCCCCGTAAACAGGATTCTCCTGGGTATCATAGGCTCCCAGCTGAAACCAAAAAAAGTTATTAAACACATGATGCAAGCCGGAAGGCACAAGGAGTCTGTGAATCAGCCCATATAAAAACGTACCGAAGCCGCCAAGTCCCAGGATGGCGTTGGATAACGCTTGCATTCCGAGCTCCAGCAGCGGCCCGACATATATCATGAACAGGCTTAAGACAAATATGGCAAACCCCATAACGATTGGAACAAGCCTGGGTCCACCAAAAAGCTGAATGTACTCCGGCAGACTTACATCCTTGCATTTATGATAGGCGATAGCCGCAAGCAATCCGATCAGGATACCGCCCGGTACTCCTAAATCAAAGGTATTGCCGAGAAAATGCTGAAGGACATAAGTGAACATGAAATGTCCGATCAGGGCGGACATCCCTGCAATACCGGCGCTCTCCGTCAAGCCAAGGGCTACGCCAACGGCAAAAATCAACGGCAGATAGGCAAATATCGTCGTACCTGAAAACAAAAAAATGTCGCCGACTTGCGACAGGCCAAGCTCCGCCCACGGCAGGTTCCCAAGGCGCAGCAAAATGGCCGCCACCGGCAGGGTGATGGTCGGCAGCATTAACGACCGTCCCAGCTGCTGTAAATTCCCCATCCAGTTCAAATGTGGCGCTCCTCCCTTCTATAGTCGATGGTAAAGCTTGTCGCGCCTTTTGTCAAAGAAAAAACGGCGGGCCGCTGCGGCCCGCCGTTCATTTCTCATATCCCATTAGAAGCGGCCGAAGCTGCTTTGGCCAAATTGCTGCTGCGTTGGAATGCTGGAGCTGAACTGGTTATTGAAGCTGGAAGCACCCATACCGAATTGCGCCTGGGACGGTTGAGTTGCGTCTGCTCTCAGGTATTGGTCATGCCCTTGCTGGTTACCACGGTAGTTAGCCGTATGGTAGGATTGCGGGCTTGTTTGTTGGTAGAAGCCTTGGTTTTGGTTTTGGTTCTGGTTTTGGCTGATGCTTGTAGGGAATTGGGAGCTGAAGCTGCCGGAGATGTTTTGCGTTCCGAAGTTGGACGCTCCCATGCCAAATTGCGCCTGGGACGGTTGAGTTGCATCCGCTCTCAGGTATTGGTCGTGACCCTGTTGGTTACCGCGGTAGTTCGCCGTGTGGTATTGCTGAGTGCCCATACCGAACTGCTGTGCGCCAGCTGCGAATTGATTGCTGAAGCTGGAAGGAGTCGTGGATTGGCCGTACTGGGATTGCACATAACCGATCGGCTGGTATTGCGTTTGAAGCCCGCGGTATTGGGAGGTCACAGAGCCGGCAGTACCAAATTGATTTTGGAAGCTGTTTTGTTGAAATCCTTGATTGTACATGCGAAATCCTCCTTGAATTGTGTAAGATGTCTTCCGGGGCGGGGTGCTGTCTCTAGCATCCGTTTCAATCCAGAAGCTTTTCTTATTGTTTTCAGGGAGGATTCATTTTATTACATATTTTTAAAACCTATCACTTTTTGTCCAAAATTCCCTTATTCACGGTAAGCTTTAGCCGCTCGGCAGCCTGCTTCGGGCTAGCCGCTTTTGTAATGGCCGAAACTACTGCGACCCCATCCGCCCCGGCAGCAATGACTGGTACCGCGTTATCCGCAGTAATTCCGCCAATACCCACCAGAGGAATATCAGACCAGCGCTCCTGTATGCGCGTAATCAGATCCGTGCCGATCGGAAGACCTGCATCTCCCTTGGTCAACGTCGAATAAATCGCTCCGACACCCAAATAATCGGCCCCCTGAGCCATCGCGATTTCCGCTTCCTCCATCGTACCGGCGGATATGCCGACGATGCGATCGGGTCCTAACAGCTTTCTCGCTTCCAGGCCGGGGATATCGTCTTGCCCAACGTGAACGCCGTCAGCATCCAAAAGCAAGGCAAGATCAATCCGATCATTTACGACAAATGGGATTTGCTCCCGACGGCAAAGCTCGCGAAGCTCCTTACCCCAGGCAAGCACCTCGCTCATCTTCGCTTTTTTCTCGCGAAGCTGAATCATCGTCACGCCGCCGGCAATCGCATCCTCCGCCAGCTTGACCGATGCCGCCCCTTGCGAAACATCCATTACCAAGTAAACCTGTAAATATTCGCGAATCCGTTCACGGTACAACTTATCTTCCTCCAGGCAGCAATATCGAATCTTCCACCTTGATACAGCGGTCCATTATGACCTCCAGCCCTCCGGCCTTGGCAATCTCAGCAGCTTCTTCATTCGCGATCCCCTGCTGCAGCCATAATACCTTGGCTCCGATCTTTACCGCTTCTTCGGCTACCGGTACGACCTGGTCGCTGCGGCGAAATACATTGACGATATCCACCGGCTCCGGGATATCCTTAAGGGATGCATAGCAAACCTCGCCAAGAATAGTCCCCTGCACCATAGGGTTCACAGGAATAATTCGGTACCCCTTCGATTGCATGGCTGCGGCAACCATATAGGAAACGCGGTCCTCTTTATCCGATAAACCGACGACCGCAATATTTCCGGCATTTTGCAAAAGCACCTTGATGTGATCTCGAGACGGGTTCTCAAAAGCCATAACCATTCCTCCTTATGATCCTGTTACGATGAAGTGTATGAGATCGCTTGGCGTCCCATCGCTTCCCAAGTCGAAAGAAATTGAGCCTTATCGAGCTTATGTTTACTTTTCCCTGAAAACGGATCGTTAACATATACAAACTGGTCATCGAAGCCGACAAGCAAAACCGCATGCTCCATAAAGGTCGTCTCAATCGGGCCGATCGGCGTATCCCATGTCACCCATTTGTCGGGCACCTGATAATTGATTGTGGTCCAAGCTACTACCGGTATCCCCTTCAACAGCTGGTTCTCCAGCTCGGTGAACGGCTTGCGCGTCAGATCCACCGCTGTCGGCACATGCATCTTAAGCGTCTCGAATAAGGCGGTATGATAAATGCCGAAGCCCTTGCGGTTGCCTGTCACATCCCCGACAAAACCGGTATTCGGATTACCCCAATAGGCAATGGAACCGTCACGGTTCCACTTGATCGGTGTGGTATCCCTTTTCATGTCCTTCACAAGCTCCATCTTGCCGACATCGAGTCCATAAAATTGAAGCAGCATCGTTAAGCTGGTGATTTCGCAGCCGGAGGGCAGCTCCGGGAGCTGCCTTACGATCGGAGCATCCAGCAGCGCTTCTCTTGGTGCAGGAGCCACGGGCTCGGGAGCTTGGGGAGGCGCTGCAGGAACGGATGTCTGTTCCATGGCGTGGGCTATCGTGCCGGTTGCCTGCTCAAACCAGATCTGATCCGTTATCCGCGCATACAGAAGCACCCCGAATACACTGCTGGCAAATAGGAGACCTGCGATGAGAAACATGCCGAATGTTACCTGCATTCCTTTCCACAATATTTTCATCGCCCGTTCACCTCTGGTCATGTTCTAATCTGGTTGTTATTCCTTCACAAGCTCGATTTGGGCACCGAGCGACAGCAAGTGGTCAAAATATTGCGGATAAGACTTAGCTACATGGTGGGCATCGTTAATGATGAGCCCTTGCTTCGAGCGCAGTCCGACTATGGTCAATGCCATAATGACGCGATGATCATAGTGAGCGTTGATTTCTACGCCGCCTTCAACGCCTTCCGGACGACCGTGCACGATAATCTCGCTTTGCCGTTCCTCTACGTTGGCTCCGGCTTTACGCAGCTCATTTAAATAGTCGGTGATGCGGTCGCATTCCTTGTAGCGAAGGTTCTCTACATTGTAGAAACGGGAAGTGCCTTCAGCGAATACCGCCGCTGCAACCATGGCCAGGACGCCGTCCGTAAAATGGTCGCCGTCGAACTCGCCTGCTTTTAATTGTCCGTTCGCCTGAACGTGTACAATATCATTTTCGTGTGTCAGGTTTACGCCCATCGCTTTTAACACGTCCACCACGGCGCGTTCGCCTTGGCGGCTGTTCTCGGCCAAACGGAGCACCTTTACATCGGATTGGGTAACCGCAGCCGCTGCAAGAATCGCCGCTGATCCCGGGTAGTCTCCTTGCACAACATATTTTTGCGGAGTATATTTTTGACCGCCAGGGATACGGTAATGCATCAGATCCTCGGAAGCCTCGATCTTCACGCCGGCTTGCTCGATAACCTCCAAGGTTTGGCCGACGATAATCTTTGATTTCAGATCATGCAGCACCGTGATTTCACTGTCTTCCTCCAGAAGAGGAGTCACGAAGAGCAGGGAGCTGAGGAACTGCGAGCTGATATTGCCCGAGACGGTAATTTTCCCGCCGCGAGGCTGGCCGCCGCGAATGGTAATCGGAAGCTTGCCTTGATTATGCTCTACTTGCACGTTCATTTGATGAAGCGCGTCGATGAGGTCGTCATGCGGCCTTTTGCCAAGAGAGTTCGGATAAGCGTTAATAAATGTCACTTCCGGACAGAAGGCGGCCACGGACATCAGAAAGCGGAGCACCGCTCCTGCATTGCCTACGTTCAGCTCTTTCACATGCTTAGGACGGCTGCCGAAGCCTTGAATGGTCATTTTCTCTTCATCTTCTTCAACCAAGGCACCAAGATCGCGAATACAGCGGCGCATCGCATCGCTGTCCTCGCTGTGTGCCGGGTAATACACCGTGCTCGTCCCGTCGGCTAACGCACCGATCAGGAGATATCTTGTCGTGTAATTTTTGGAGGACAGTGCGTTGATGGTTCCGGATAAGGTCGAGGTAGGTTTGACAATAGCTTTCATTAGGGTACATTCTCTCCTCTATATGTAGAAATAAGTTAACTATAGTAGCCCAGCATGGCGCTGGCAACGCCGATGATGTAGGTCATGCTCAGATAGACGGTCGCGGCTAGCCGATCACCCTTGGAATACAAGGCACTGCTCTCCCACTTCAAGGTGGAGAAGGTCGTATAGGCCCCCATAAAGCCTGTGCCGGCAAGCGCCAGCCAGCCCTGCGAAACCCCGTGTCCCCACAGCCAGCCCAGCAGGTACGAGCCGGAGACATTCACAAGCAGTGTGCCAAGAGGAATCCCCCACGGCGCATTTCGGTTCAGAACCCGCGTCATCCAATAACGGACTATCGCCCCCGTAAAGCCTCCGGAGCCGACCAATAGCATGGATAACCATATATTCGACAGCATTCGCCGAAACCCCTCTTTACGAAAACAATTTTATCGATTTGCCCAGATGTACCATGAAAAGACCACCGAACCAGCTGGCGGTTGCATATAAGCCTGCGGTCAGCCATAGGTGATGCTGGAGCAGCACGAACAGCTCCGCGCTCAGAGTAGACATCGTTGTAAACGAACCGACAAAGCCTGTCGTCATAGCCGTCCGCAGACGAGGCCGAGCATCAAGCCGTTTGCTCGACAGCAGAGCGCTGATAAGAAAACAGCCTGCCATATTCACCGTTAACGTTCCCCACGGTAAGGTCAATACACTCGACGGGTTCATGAGCAAGGATACGGCATATCGCGTCATAGCCCCGGCAGCGCCGGCCACTCCTATGTAAACGATCATCATAGCGACAAACCTGCCATTTGAAGGAGCCATCCAAGGAGACCGCCGGCGAGCACGAGCCAGGCCGAATTAATCCGGTAGCGCAGCAATACCAATAAGGAAATGACGGCGATCACGGCCGTAATCGGATCCGTTACGGAGGCTAACCCGAGCTGCCAGCTGACGGCCGCCATCAATGCGATCGAAGCGACATTTACGCCGTCCAGAAAAGCGCTAAGCGGCTTGCTTTGGCGAAGCTTCGGGATCCACTTCATCGTCAGAGCGACAAACACAAAGGCGGGCAGGAAGATGCCCAGCGTCGCCCATACGGCCCCCGGTGCACCATGGATTAAGTACCCGACGAAGGTTGCCGTTGTGAATAGCGGGCCCGGCGTAAATTGCCCGACCGCTACCGCATCGATCAATTGCTGTGCGGTCAATACTTGATACCTGTCAACGAATTCCGATTGCAGAAAGGCCAGCAGCACATAACCGCTTCCATAGAGTACGGAGCCTATTTTCAAAAAGGACCAGAAAAGGCCTGCAGTGCTCATGCTTCCTAATGCCACAGGAGCAGCAGAGCTGCCTAACAGCAGCGCGCCAGGGAAAAAGGAGTTCATCCTGCGGCGGTCCGCAGCTCCCTTATCCTTTAACCGCTCCATCATCATTACCGCTGCACCGCATAAAAGCAACAAAAAAAGCTCGTTCATCCCTGCGATTGCCAAAACCAAGGCGAGAAGTCCGACTATGAGTGTTGTCTTTGTTTTCATTGCGGTTTTGCGAAGCCCCCATAGCGCTTGCGCAACAACCGCGATAATGACCGGCTTCACGCCGTACAAGACGGATTGCAGCTGAGGCATCGTTTGGAAGGTTGCATACAGGTAAGCGAAAATTCCGACCAATAGCATGGCAGGCACAATAAAACAAGCCCCGGCCGTGATCAGTCCCGCCCAGCCTGCGCGTTTATATCCGAGGTGAATCGCCAGCTCCGTCGAATTCGGTCCGGGTATGATATTGCTCGCCCCGAGGAGGTCTAGGAACGTTTCCTGAGAAACCCACTTCCGTCTCCTGACAATCTCTTCGTCCATCATGGCAATGTGCGCCGGCGGTCCTCCGAAAGCGGTTGTCCCCAGCTTCAGAAAAACGAGCGCTACCTCCTTCAACCGTTCCCCTTGCGTCTCTCCGGTTGGTTCGGTCATGCGAATCACCTCTTTCCGTTTGACACGTATCCTGTTTCTTTCTATGATGAAATAAGGCTTATGACACTATAACACAAGGAGGCTTGAATCGACTCATGCAAACGATAACTCCCGCTGAAATCAAGCAAAGGCTCGAGCAAGGCGAGAAGCTCGATATCATAGATGTTCGGGAGGACGAAGAGGTTGCCCTCGGTATGATCCCGGGCGCCATCCACATTCCTCTGATGCAGCTGCCGGAACGACTGAATGAAATTCCGCAGAACGGCGAAACCATCCTGGTATGCCGCAGCGGCGGCCGCAGCTCGCGCGCTTACGAATATTTGGAAGCGCAGGGGCTGAAGCATTTGAAAAATATGACCGGCGGTATGCTTAGCTGGGACCAGCTATAACGCTACGCGTTTACGTCCGAGCGGTGCTGTACGATGGCCTCCACAATTTCGCTTACGGCTGCGCCCGTTGTAGCTATATGTACATCGGCAAAATCATAGGCGTGCTTGCGGCTTTCCATAATGGCTTGCACCCGCTCGGCTACATTCCCCTGCACCAACGGGCGGCTCGTATCTCCGCTGACTCTCGCAATGATTTCGTCCGCGGTCGCCGTAAGGGCTACGACAAGACCGTTCTCTTTCATTACGATCCGGTTCTCTTCCGCCAAGACGGCCCCGCCGCCTGTCGCGATGATTTGCTCGCTGCCTTTCGCGAGCTCTGCAATCACTCTGCTTTCCACTTTACGAAATGCGGGCTCGCCGCTTTCCGCAAAAATATCGCTGATTTTCTTCTTCTCGACCTGCTCAATTCGCTCGTCCGAATCGACAAACGACCAGCCCAGCCGCTCAGCCAGCGCCTTGCCTACCGTTGATTTTCCCGTTCCCATCAGTCCGACAAGAATAATATTTCGATGCTTCACGACACCATTCACCCCCGATTTCGCTATCAATTGACACAGTAATTCCCAATAAGAAGCTCCCCCTATCATATCATAGGTCAGCCTTAGTGAATAGAAATCACTGCAAAAACATAAGATGATTGTGAATAAATTCCAGCGTAAACAGATATGATGGTATTATCGAAATTTGCCAAGGAGGTTTTGCCCTATGCATTCTGCCCTTTCCCAGCAAGGTGTGCCTCAAACCAATTTGACGGAGCTGAAGCTGCAACAAATTCTCGACCCTGACCGCCCCCTTTGCAAAGAAGACGTCGTCTGGGTTCTGGAGTATATCAAAAAAAAGGTGACTGAGGAAGACCCGAAAATGACGGATCTTTCCCAGCCACGCTTAATGCAAAACTTCCGTTATTTCGCAGAAATTGCCCTCATGCTGATTCAACGCCGCAACGGCTTCGACCAAGAGGCAGACCGCTTGAAAAGCTGGGTCTATGAAGCCTCCTTCGGTTTGCACCCGGCCAAAGCGAGCCGCCCGCGTAAACCGCTTGATTAATCCATCCAGTTGAAATGGAAGGTGCCTTCCTTATCCACGCGCTTGAAGGTGTGGGCCCCGAAATAATCACGCTGCGCCTGCAGCAGGTTCGCCGGCAATCGCTCCGTGCGGTAGCTATCATAGTACGCCAGTGCGGAAGCGAACGCCGGAACCGGAATTCCCCGAGTCACTGCCGTAGAAACAACCGTTCTCCATGCATCTTGATAATTCTCAACCACGCCTTTGAAATACTCATCCAGCAGCAGGTTCTTGAGCTCAGGATTACGATCGTAGGCATCCTTGATGTTCTGCAGGAAACGGGCACGGATGATGCAGCCGCCGCGGAAGATCATGGCGATGCTGCCGTAATCGAGTCCCCAATTGTACTCCTCCGATGCCGCTCTCATTTGAGCGAAGCCTTGGGCGTAGGAGCAAATTTTACTTGCATACAACGCCTGACGCACCGCTTCAATAAAAGCAGCACGATCGCCGTCGAACGCTGCAGTCTTAGGCCCGCTCAGGATTTTGCTGGCTGCCACACGCTCTTCCTTCAGTGCCGACAGGAAGCGGGAGAATACGGATTCCGTAATGATGGAAAGCGGAACGCCCAGATCCAGTGCGCTTTGGCTGGTCCATTTGCCTGTACCCTTTTGACCCGCGGAGTCAAGGATAACGTCCACCATCGGCTTGCCTGTATCCGGATCGGTTTTGGTGAAAATGTCTCTGGTGATCTCGATCAGGTAGCTGTCCAGCTCCCCTGTGTTCCACTCGGAGAAAATTTCATGAAGCTCCTGCGTGCTTACGCCGAGCACATCCTTCAGCAGCTGGTAAGCTTCGCAGATCAGCTGCATATCGCCGTACTCAATACCGTTGTGGACCATTTTGACATAGTGGCCGGAGCCGCCTGGTCCGATGTATGTGCAGCAAGGGTCGCCGTTCACTTTGGCCGAAATCGCCGTCAGAATCGGAGCCACCAGCTCGTATGCATCCTTTTGTCCGCCTGGCATGATGGACGGACCCTTCAGTGCACCCTCTTCACCGCCGGATACGCCGGTACCGATGAAGCGCAGGCCGTGCTGCTCCAGCTCCGCGTTACGACGCTGTGTGTCCGGGAAGAACGCGTTACCGCCGTCGATGATGATATCTCCCTTGTCGAGGTGAGGGATCAGCTGCTGAATGGTATCGTCCGTAGGCGCACCCGCCTGTACCATAATTAACACTTTGCGGGGTGTTTCCAAAGAAGCGACAAACTCTTCGATCGAGTATGTACCCACGAGATTTTTGCCTTGAGCTTCCGCTACCAAAGCATCTGTTTTTTCACGCGAGCGGTTGTACACGGAAACGGTGAAACCTCTGCTTTCAATGTTGAGAGCCAGGTTTTTCCCCATGACTGCCAAACCGATCACACCGACTTGTTGTTTCGACATAATGATTCTACTCCCTCTCTAATGTATTTACCCACGATTTAACAAATGAAACCCTCTTTACAACGTAATTCTGCCGGAGGGCAGAGTGTCTGCCGAAGTAAATGCTTCCGAAGCAGCTTTCCTGTTGAAAACCTGGAGCCGCCTTTGAAATCGTGTTCCCTCCTCATAATAAGATTAATGGACCATGATTTCAACAGCGGCCTTAGGAAAATACTGCAATCCCGCCGGCGGAAGCCTACGCTAGAAGTGTTTTTTGTTTAGATCGTCATCGATCCGAAGCCCCCGTCAACGCGGAGAAGGGATCCTGTCACGAAGCTGGAAGCCTTATCGGATGCGAGGTATACGGCTGCGCCTTGCAGCTCCTCAGCTTCGCCGAATCGGTTCATCGGCGTATGCTTCATAATGGATTCCACACGTTCCGGAGACAAAATTTTGCGGTTTTGCTCTGCAGGGAAAAATCCAGGGATGATCGCATTGACACGTACGCGCGCCGGCGCAAATTCGCGAGCCAGGAATTTCGTTACGTTATTCACGGCCGCCTTGGATGCGGAGTATGTGAATACGCGGGACAACGGAGGCTCGGAGGATACCGACGAAATATTGATGATGCTGCCGCCCTCGCCTTTGTCCACCATATGCTTCCCAAAGATTTGGCAAGCAAGTACAACGCTCTTCAAATTCACTTCCATGATGGAGTCCCACTCTTCCATCGTCAGCTCGAAGAACGGAGTGGGGCTGTTCTTGCCCGGGCAGTTCATCAGAACGTCACAGCGGCCTGTCCATGCCAGCACTTCGTCCAATACGCGCTTCAGATCGTCCGTGCTCGTAGCGTCCGCAGAGAAGGACTTCGCTTTGCCGCCTGCCTCCTCAATGCGCTTCACGACCTCCTCGGACTTCTCCTGGTTGCGTCCAACGATCGCGACATCAGCGCCGTGTCCTCCAAGAGCTACCGCCATGGCACCGCCAAGCGTGCTGTTACCGCCGATGATAACGGCTGTTTTTCCAGTAAGATCGAATAAATTCATGATTCGGGACCTCCTATGAATTCGTGTATTTCTGTTGATAGGCCGCAATCGCGTCGAACTCATCCTTCAACTGATGGTATACACGTTGGTAAATTTTTGTCAACTGCTCGTATCTTGAATGCGCTTCTTCCTGCGCCTGCATCGTATGCTGCACCTGCATCCAGCCGTGAACGCTGGAGAAGTCGTTAATCTCGCCGACTGCCAGCATACCGAGCTGCGCAGCTCCGAGACCGGAGCTTTCAATCGAATTCGGCACCGCTACCTGCACGCCCACAACGTCCGACAGCATTTGCAGCCAGAAGGAAGAGCGAGCGAAGCCGCCGGAAGCGCGAATCTCCTTCGTCGGGCCGTTCATTTCCTCCAATGCGGTAACGACCGAGTGAATCCGGTACATGACCCCTTCCAGCACCGCACGGATCATATGCTTCTTCTCGTGGTAGAGCGACATCCCGAAGAAGACACCGCGCGCATTCGCGTTCCAATACGGCGCGCGTTCCCCGGCAAGCAGCGGCAGGAAAATGAGACCGTCGGAGCCCGCGGCCACCTCAGCTGCCAGCTGCGTCAAGTAGTCGTACGGGTCCATGCCGCGGCGGCGCCCCTCTTCAGCCTCGGCCGTAGCGAGCTGGTCGCGAACCCAGCGGAACATAATGCCACCGTTGTTGATCGCCCCGCCGACACACCAGAAGTTCTCGTTCAATGCGTAGCAGAACAAACGGCCTTGCGGATCGGTCTTCGGCTCGCGGACAACTCCCCGTACGGCGCCGCTTGTACCGATGGTGACGGCGTAGATTCCTTCCTCGAACGCGCCTACGCCCAGATTGGCAAGAACGCCGTCCGACGCCCCTACCACAAACGGGGTATCCAAGGCCAGTCCGAGCTCGGAAGCATCCTCAGCCTTCAGCCCTTGCACCACATGCGTGGTAGAAACCGGCTTAGCCAATTGTTCGCGGCGCACTCCGCATGCAGCTAGCGCACCTGCATCCCAATCGAGCTCTTGAAGATTAAACAAGCCCGTGGCGCTGGCGATGGAATAGTCAACGACGATCTCGCCGCCGAACAGCTTGGCGAATACGTATTCCTTGATGCCGATAAACTTGTAGGCAGACTCGAACAGCTCCGGCTCATGATCACGGAACCACATCAGCTTCAGCAGCGGCGACATCGGATGAATCGGAGTACCCGTCCGGCGATAGATGTCGAGGCCCGAGCCGTTGGCCTTAAGCTCCTTGCTGTAAGCGGCGCTGCGGTTATCCGCCCAAGTAATGCATTGCGTCAGCAGCTTCAGGTCTTTGTCGACCGCAATCAAGCTATGCATCGCAGAGCTGAAGGAGACGCAAAGAACCTGGCCCGGCAGCACGTGGGCTTTATCGATCACTGCACGAATGCCGGTGCGGACGGCGCGATAAATTTCGTCCGGATCCTGTTCCGCCATATCCGGACGTGGAGTATACAAAGGATACTCCACTGAATGCGATGCCAGCACTCTGCCGCCGCGGTCAATGACGAGGGTTTTCGTGCTGGTCGTGCCGATATCGGCTGCGATGATAAAAGGCTTTGTTGCAGACAATGCGCTCATTTATACCAAATTCCCTTCACTGTCAAATGGCAGGTCGTACGGCTCCGTTAAAACCTCGATGTCCGGATGCTGACGCGCTTCCTCCAGCAGGTTCACCGAGATTTCGATTTCTCCCAGATGGAGCGTATCTTGAATTCGAACCAAACGGCACTTGGTGTAATCGAGAATATTGCACGTTTTTACAGCTGCCTTCACGGCGTAGTAATCATTGTCCAAGTAAGTTGTAATCTTGGTAGGTGCACACACCGTCGAGGTCAGGCCGTTGACGAAGGTCGCCGCTTTATCCATCTTGTCCACAAGACGCTGCGTCGTGAAATCCGCCGTACCTACGCCATTGGCGTTACCTTTGGTTTCCGGCGTCAGGTCGAGAACGACCATCTTGGACACATCCGGACCGCCATGTGCATATGGCGTCGGATAACGTCCGGTAACGTTCGGATCCATTCCGTCGCCGCTGATGTTTTTCCCGATATAGTCGATAACGAGAACATCGATCTGACCGAACAAAATTTTCGGCAGACGCGCCTTCGCCATCTCCAGCAGCTCCATCTCGCGCTCTTCAATCTGTGCCGCAGGCAGCACCTCAACCAGACAGGTCTCATCGTAAGCATTCTCAACGAGCGCCACGCCGAACAGGATCGGCAGCTTGTCGATCATGATTTTGGCCATTGCAGGCACATTCTCGGCCATATACTTGAAGCCGAGCTGATGGCACGCCTCGGCGCCCTTCTGCTTACCGAGTCCGATCGCGATCATCTTCATGATGCCGCTCTCGATGCGGCCGCGGAACGCAGTATGCGGCTTCACACGGTTAATGACGACAATGGCATCCGCCTCGGAAGCAATACGGTCCACATAAACCGGCAGGCCGTTCGGCAGCTGGTCAAGCTGGATAACCTCCATTGAAGAGCGGATCGGTGCACCCATGGCTTCTTCGGTAACTCCCAGGTGATGCAGCACTTCCTTTTGTCCTTCGGCCGTCGCACCGCCGTGGCTGCCCATACAAGGAACGATGAACGGTTCCCCTCCGGCTTGCTTAATGGCATCGATCGTCGTTTTCGTAAACAAAGCGATATTCGCAACCCCGCGGCTGCCGACGGCTACCGCCACCGATTGTCCCGGCTTGATTTGGTCAATCGCGCCGGGCTTCTGCAGCTCCTGCTTCAGCACCTCCGCCGGATGGTCCAGCTTCGCGGCGTCGAATTTTTGGCGGATCCGCACTACCTGCGGAACCGGAATGTCCTCTAATACCGTTCTTAAAATACTCATTGGCGATCTCCCGCCCCTTCCAAGGATTTGACGGAGTCTCGAATGACGAGCTCCGTATGATACAATTCCGTGGATCGCTCCACTTGTTTCTTCTCAATAAAGGAAAGCAGCTTGGCTGCTCCTTCCCTGCCAATCGCTTCAATCGGCCGGCGAACCGTCGTTAAGGAAGGCGTCATGAAGGCGGAGAACAAATGGTTGTCGAAGCCGACGACCGAAATATCTCCGGGCACCGTCAAGCCTTGCTCCTGAATCGCCTTAACCGCCCCGAGCGCCATGTCATCGTTGAAGCAGAAAACGGCGGTCGGACGCAGCGGCTGCTTCAGCATCCTCAGCATCGAAGCGTAGCCGCTTTCCGCATCATAGTTTCCGGGCATGCAAAGCTCGGGATGCACAGTCGCATCGTACATGCGCATGGCCTCCTCGTAGCCGGCGCGGCGCTCCAGCGTAGAGCGGAAGCCCGTCTTCCCTTCGATGATCCCGATGCGCCGATGTCCCATGCGGAGCAAGTACTCGACAACCTGATAAGCTCCGCTCTGATCGTCCGGCACGAGGTTCATCACCTCGACGCTATCGACACGGCGGTTCAGCACGACGAGCGGAATGTCCTTCTGCGTTACGTATTCAATGAACGCCTGATCGCTTTCGCTTTGGCTCATCACGATGAGTCCGTCATAGCTTTTCCGGTTAATTTTATGATAACTCCTATAATCGTCGATTCCTCGAACAATCAGGTTGTACTGATCCTTAATCACATCATTGACGCCCTTAATGGATTCATACAAGAATCCGGCGGAGGTACCGGTGTGCAAGGTTGAAAAAAAGAGCCCAAGGTTGTATGATCGATCTAATACCAAGCTCTTGGCACTATAATTAGGCGTATAATCCAGCTCATGAGCCAGTGCCTTGATCCGTTCCTTCGTCTCCGGGTTAATGAGCGGGCTGTCGTTTAAGGCGCGAGAGACCGTTGTATGCGAAACCCCGGCCAGCTTCGCAATATCCTTGATTGTAACACTCATCCTACCACCTCAAGCCTCATCATAACATATACCTGCACACGTTAACAACGCTCATTTTTGCCGCTTTTGCTTACCGATCCTCTCCTATTTTGCTCCCCTTGCAGACGAAAAATGACCCATGCATCCGCACAGGTCATTCATTCCGCCCTATTACATTTCGAGTAGAAGCATTTCATGCCGCAGTTCCTTCAGCCTTTCTTTACTTAGTTTGATTGCTTCTTTGTCCCCTGCCTGAATCGCATCGTGCAGCGTGGCCAGCTCGTAATCCAGCTCCAGACGAAGCACCGGAATTCTCTCATCAGGACGTTTGGAGCGGAAAGCCGTCATCATTTCCTCCACAGTCACCACCGGTTCCTTTTGAAAAAGCACCTTATGCTCAACACCGGAAATTTCCACCATACGGATGATTTCTCCGAACATAATGTTCTCGATAAGAATTTGCCGGTCCTTAAAGCGCTTTACCACCGCATGACCGCGCGTATCTCCGATCATTTTCTCCATCAGCTCGGCGAGCTTCTCATCCTTGAAGGAATAATTGCCTACAATTTTATATCGTTCACCGATGCGCTGAAATTTGAGCTTCACCAGCTTGCGCCCGGTACGTATGGAAACAACGAACTGCTGATCACTTTCGTTCCAGTACAAGGAGTACCCTTCCTGGATCAGCGTTTTGATGAAGTTCCGGATTAGCCGACGATCAAATCGTAACTCCAGGTTGCAATATTCAACTTCATGACTTTTACTCACGGCAATCCCCTCCTTAAAGTGTTTCCGTCCAGCTTAACCTCTCGCACGTCGACTGCAGCTCCGGTAATTTTTATTTTGATAGAATTTTCAGACTATTCAGTTACTTAATTCTATCTTATTATGAATCATATGATTTAGCAACTTGGATTATGGACTTTTTTTCTTGATTTTGAACCTATTTTTTTGCCCGGTAAAAGGAATAGGACCGCCCCCTTCGGGACGGCCCTGACATTGTGTAAGCGTTTCAACGCATTATGTCTCGTTCGGCTTAAGGATAACGGATCCAAGCCCCAGCAGCACTACAGCGAACAGCAGCAGTACACCTAGATGAAGAGCGATTCCCGGTATAGATCCGCCGGACGCTAATCGGTTCATCGCATCGATAGCCCAGCTTTGGGGCACAAAATGGGCGAGCTTTTGCAGAAACTCCGGCATAATGCCGATTGGCCAGAAGCAGCCTCCCAGCATACAGGTGGGGGTTATCACCATGGCGTTGAGGGCGCTGACATTCTCCACATTGCGCATGGCTCCAGCTACGCTGCTGGCCAGCCCCATCACCGCCAGCAAGAAGCAGGCGAGCACAAGCAGGTGAGGCAGAAGTCCGACGCCATAATCGAAGCCAACGACGTATCGGGTAACGAGAACTACCACAACCACTTGAATGATTCCAAGCAAAAAGCTGCCCAAAAAATTTCCGAAGGCGATCTCGAAGGACCTTACGGGTGCGGCGTACATTCTTGCCATTGTCATTCCCTTTCGATCCTCCAAAATTCCGGCAACAGCTGTGTGAACGAGGCCCATCATAAATAAAATAAGAAACCCGGTGATCAAATGCAGCGCAGGGTTGGCATACAGCCGGTAATCCGTAATTTTCGACTGCACGCGATGCTTTTCCATTTCTAGAAGCGCGTTTTCCAATTCCCCGGGCGACGCCCCGGCTGCCGCTAGCATATGCTCTGCTACTTTCACCTGTTCGATTATTTGACCGACGGTGAGCCTCAAGCTCAACGTGGATTCGGTGGCGGACAGCTCCCATTGCTGCACGGACATCCTTTCTCCCCGTCGCAGCGATTCGGTGAATCCCTCCGGTATGAGCAAGGCTGCCTGAACCTTCCGGGACGTCACCGCCTCTTTCAAATCCTCCGGCTTCCCCGCCTCGGTGAAACGAAAGCCCGAATTCCTTTGAAGCTCCCGGATCAAATGGCTTCCTACATGTCCCTGATCGGCGTTCATGTAAGCGACCTCCGTAATTCCATTCGGACTCTGCCCGAAAAAGGCGACCAGGAACGACACTACCGCGACGGGAATTACGAAGTGAAGGAGGATTCCCTTGCGATGACCCATCGTTCGTTTCACTACATTCCACGCAATGATAAAGCTATTCATGGTAACCCGCCCTTCGGAAGATCATGAATGAAAGGAGCATGAGTCCCAGGCTGACGGCAAGCAGCACGGAGACATACGGGAGCACCTCAGCTGCTTCCTGATCCAGCATGATTCGCAAAATGCCCTGCATCGCCCAATGGTTCAGCGTGAAGTTGCCCCAGCTTCTCAGCAGCTGTCCCATATCGGGAAGGAAACCGCCGCTAAGGAAGGTCATGACGATGATCAGAAACTGAAACATGGTCGTAACCCCCTTGGTCGTTTTGCCTACAATCGCCGCTATCGTCGAAAGACTCATCGACGCAGCGATGACCAAAAGGCATATACACAGCAGCAGGAGCGGCTGTTTCCCCCAGTAAACGCCATATAGAAGCCACGACAAGACGATGATCATCAGACACTGCAGCAGAGAAAGGAAGCCGTTGCCGGCCATTTTCCCAAGGATGACCTGGTTCATGGTAATCGGCATCGAGGTTAGCCTTGTCAGCGTGTGCTGCTCCCGCTCCTGGACTAAGCTGATGGCAGCTGTCATGCCCGAATACAGCATGAACATGATCATCATGGCTGTGGCATAATATTGGCCGGCCGTATGCGTTCTGCCGTTGCTTAACTTATCGATTTCTACAGATGCATTTGCTTCCTCCGCCAGGGGTCCGGATGCCGTCTTTACAAGCTCGCGAAGCTGCTCCGCCCCAAGATGCTTCTGTGACAGTACCGTAGCCTGGATGCTGTTGATGCGATTTACATAGCTGTTTACAACCGATTCCGCAATGATGTTCTGCCCGTGATCCTTGCCGCGAATCAGCTCCCACTCCGCCTGTTTGCCCTGCATGAGCGCCTCGGTGAAGCCTTCGGGGATCACAACGGCATAGTCCGCCTCTCCCGTTCGAACCGCACGCTCCGCCGCCTCCCGCGAGTCCATAACGACCGGATCCAGCCAGGTCAATAGAGCCGCGTCCTTCCCAAAAGCAAATAGCGGGTCTCCGGGCTTGCCCGGCGTCTCCTGAACGATGACCATTTTCACAGGCTTCATCACTCGGTCTTCCACCTTAAAGACGGTTGAGAGAGCTGAGCCGAGAATAAAGATCAGCAGCAGCGGCATGAGAAATAAGACGAACATGACCGATTTGAGCCGGCTAAGCCGCTTTAACTCATAGATGGCGATGGTAACTGCATTCCCCATTACCCCACCTCCCCTAATCTCGAAGCGTTCTGCCCGTTAAGGACAGGAATAACGTTTCCAAGTCCGGCTCGACACGGGTTAACGACTGTATGATAACCTGATGCTTTTGCAAAATAAACAAAATGTCCTGAAGGTACGATGAAGCATTCTGCAAATACACCTCAATCGTCCGGTCCTGTATAACCGCCTGCCGAATTCTCGGGTGCTGACGGATCTCTTCAACCGCCGCCTCCACCACCTGAGCGACGGTAATGGACAGCTTCTCCTCCTGGGCAACGTGCGCCTTCAGATCCTCCTGGGTTCCGTAAGCGATAAGTCTGCCGTGGTCCATAATTCCAATCCTGCTGCTGATGGCCGATACTTCCTCCATATAATGGCTTGTATAGATGATCGTAGACCCCATTTGATTCAGCTTGCGCACAGAGCCGAGTATATGATTGCGGGACTGCGGATCGATGCCTACTGTCGGCTCATCCATAATGATCAGCTCCGGCCGGTGCATGATCGCACACGCAATATTGAGACGGCGCTTCATCCCGCCGGAGAAGGTAGCCGGGCGGTCCGACTGCCGGTCTTGCAGGCCGACGAACTCCAGCGCCTCCTCCACTCTATCTTGAAGCAGCTTGCCGCGAAGTCCGTACAGCCTGCCGAAAAACAGCACGTTTTCCCGGGCGGTCAAGTGCTCGTAAATCGCCAGCTCCTGGGGCACTAGGCCGATCTTCCTTTTCACTTCGAGCGGCTGACGCGAAACGGACAGGCCTCCCAGAAAAATTTCACCTTGATCGATGCGAAGCAGTCCGCTCAGCATCTTGATGGTCGTGCTTTTTCCCGCCCCGTTCGGTCCCAGCAATCCGAAGATTTCCCCCGCACGGACGCTCATGGTCAAATGATCCACGGATAGGTGATTGCCGTACCGTTTGGTTACGTCTTTGATTTCAACAAAGCTCATGTCACTCTGCTCCCTGCTTCCTTTTATATAGCTTCATTTTACTGTAAGCGGTGCATTTGAACAGGTAGATTTCGTCATCTAACGGAAGTGACCAAAGTCATATTCCCATTCGTGTGCTATAATCACGGGTGGAGGCGTTATTCATGCTGATTGCACTAATACGTTATTTGCTTATTTTGCTTCCTGCTATAGGTGCTGTCTATATTCTGCCTTTGTCCATCGGCGGGTTGCTGACCTTTCATGTACTGCTATTGCTGGCATGGGCGGAGCTTCGCAGAGCTTGGGTTCCTCGCGGCCTTCAGCTGTTCGCTGCGCTGCTTGAGATGTTGTATGTGACCTGGCTTGCCTATAGCTACGGCAGCTTGATGCTTTTGTGCCATTTGTCCACGCTGAGTACTTATATGCGTCATTCAGAAGGGTCCCCTCGCTGGTTTTTGCTGGCCCTGCAGTTCGTCCTGCTGCAATATTCGTTCTGGCCTAGGCCGCTGCCGGAGCTGCAATGGGGCGGCAGTCTGCTGTTCCTGTCGGCCGCTGCGCTACTACATAACGTTTCGAACGCTGAGAAACACAAGCTGGAGCAGGCTGTCCTCTATGATGAGCTTAGAAGAAAAGCGAATGAGCTGGATGCCGCCAAAAATCGAGTGCTGGAGTATGCCGGTAAGGTAGAGCACCTTGCTCAGGTGGAGGAACGAAACAGGATATCTCGGGAAATCCATGACGATTTGGGACACCGGCTGATCCGCTTGAAGATGATGCTGGAGGCGGCGGTAAAGGTGGGGCCTACCGATCCGGACAAGGGTCTGGAGTTGACGCATCAGGTGTTATCCCAGCTTAGCGAAGGGATGGAGAAGCTCCGATTTACGGTACGCAAGCTGAAGCCGGAGGAACGGGAAGTCAACAGCTACTCGTTATCCAAGCTGATTGAAGGGCTAGCGGCCGAGGCGCAAATTTCCGTTCGTTATGAAGTAAAGGGCAACCCGATGCAGCTGTACCCAAGTCTGGAGATTGTCCTATACCGGAACGCACAGGAAGCGATTACGAACGCCCTGCGGCACGGCCGTGCAACGCTTGTGGATATTCAGCTTAGCTACGAGCCCTCGGCGGTAAGATTAACCGTGACCAACAACGGCATCGTTCCGGACCCGGTCCGCATTCACAAGGGCTTGGGGCTAAGCGGGATGGAGGAGCGGGCCAAGCTGCTTGGCGGCGAGCTGCATTGGGACTGCGGCTCCCGGTTTGGAATAACGACAGTGCTGCCTTTGCGCAGCTGAGTAAAGAAAGGAGCTGGATAAATATGATCCGTTTATTGATCGTTGACGATGACCCGTTCATTCGGGAAAGCCTGAAAATGATATTGCAGCTGGACACCGATTTATCCGTCGAGGGCACCTGCGGGGACGGCGAGGAGGCGTACCGGTGGTTTGAAGCCGGAGGAACGGCCGATGTGGTTCTCATGGATATCCGTATGCCGGTTTGTTCCGGAGTCGAGGGCACCAAAAAAATAAAGCAGCTCTCTCCATCGACGCATGTTCTCATTTTGACTACTTTCGATGATGACGAATACATCGCGCAGGCCTTGAAGAATGGGGCCAGCGGCTACTTGCTGAAAAATATTGCTCCGGATCGCATTGTCCAGGGGATCAAGACGGTCCATCACGGCAATTTGCTGATCCATCCGGATATCGCGAGAAAGCTGACCGATTGGATTCAGCCCCAACCGTCCGCAGCTCCGGTCACCCGAGACCGATCCTCTATACTTGATTCCTACGGACTGACCCCCACAGAAAAAACAGTCGTAGCGCATATCGCCCAAGGCCTCTCAAACAAAGAAATCGCCCAGGAATTGTTCCTGAGCGAGGGGACAGTGAAAAATTACATCACCGAGATATTAAGCAAGCTTGCTCTGCGAGACCGGACGCAGATTGCTATATTTTATTTAAAGCAGGATGCCTGAAGGAAGACGAAGCGCGCCTTACTTTTGTCCCGTGGCGCGCTTATTCGCTTCCGATTCGAGATCCGTTTTATCTGTCAAAAAGATGGAGTATTGCCCTTCGACCGTGCCTTTTACCAATTTCAGAATACCCCGATAATAGCGATTAGCCGTATAGTAATTGTTATTGCCGATGTATTGGGTCGTTTCCTGGAAGTAATAATTGTAATAATCAAACTCATCATTGGAATCGTCGCGCTTCTCCACATAAATCGGCTTCTGGACCAGTGTCAATTCATTATTGACCTTGAGGCTGGCAGCGGATTTCAGATGATCCCTTATCATGGCAAGCTTCTTCGTGTGTACTTCCCCGGAAATGACATAGTTCCCTTCCGAGCTGTATACCTGGGTCGGCTGCTCCTTCCACGCCTTAGCTAATTCCTTTTCACTCACGAACAATTCATAAGTGATCCGATCCCTCACCTTTTTCAGCCCGCTGGTATCAATGCCCATTCTTCGCACATCGGATAACCGATAATACAGATCGTACGAATAATTGCCTCCGGTCGGGTCATCGTTAGTGAGCATAACGGGATATTCCGCCCCCAAATAACGATACGTGACGGAGGTCGGATTATACAGCTTGATTTCCCCGTAGATCTCCTCGTTCGGATTCGGCTTCTGTTCGGAATTAAGAAGACTGTTGATATAAATGGTATTGGTATCGCCGCGCCAGATTACATTCGCACCCAGCAGCTTGCTTATTTCCTTCAATGGGAGATAGCTGGTATCCTCGTAAACTAAGGTGGATCTTTCCAGCTTCACGGGTGTCCCGTTGATTACGACATTGAAATCAGGACGAAGATACGCCTGAACGCTTTGCAGGACTTCCTGGGCATAGGCCCCTGCAGTAAACGCGCCGCTCAGCAAGGCTCCCATCAGCAGGACGCGGTGCCTTCGGTTCACATTCATCACAAACCTTTCTCATCGGAAAGTTACATTTGAAACATCGGATATTTATCTATTCGACAAAAGCCGATATTTTCCTGCTTCTGATTAGGCAGTGGTGAAAAATGAACGAAGGCAGCGGCAACTAAATAGCGCTATCGGACAAACGTGCGCATACCTGCAAACGATTGAATCGCTTCCTCAAGCCGATCGGTTGCCTGCTGATTCCGCGGCAAACTTCCGTTCGTTCTCACCGCTTGAAGAATCCTGCGCAGCGTAAGCTCCGGCATATGTGCATCCTGTGAATCGGCCGTCAGAGCTGCAATCAGCTGCAGCGCCGGAACGACGAAGATACGTTTGCCCGCAGAGCCTGCAGCGTAGAACACGTCGTAGACTCTCTGCTTATCGACCCCGATCTGCTTGAGATACCAATAGAACCCGTAGCCTCCTTGCGAACCGTCGGCAAGCGTTTGTCTCACTCTAGTAGTAAGTGATTCTTTGACCCATTGGCGCGGCAGGATCGCTTTGCTCCCCCACTGCCCCTTCTTTAAATAAAGCAGCCCCAGCTTCGCCATGTCTTGAGCCGTCAAAGTTAACGCCCAAGCCCCGATGGTATGACCTTGGGGATCCTGGTTCCAGGTGAAGTTCGTAATGCCAAGCGGCTCGAATAAGCGGGTCTTGGCAAACTCAGCCAAGGTTTGTCCCGTTGCCCGCTCCAATATAGCGGATAGCAAATGGGCATCTCCGTTACTGTAATTAAACTTGGTTCCGGGGTCATGCGCCATCGGCCGGTTCAGGATATATTCCACCCAGTTCGGTGAAAACATCATTTCAACGGAGGATTGATCCATATGGTTCACCCAATGGATTCCTGATGTCATCGTTAAGAGATGCTTGACGGTAATTTTTGATTTAAGCATATCCCCGGCGAGCTCCGGTAAAAAGGACGCCAGCGTTTGATTCAAGCTTTGCAGCTTGTTCTCGGACAGAGCGATGCCGACCAGTGCCGAGGTAATACTCTTGGTGACGGATTTCATGTCCTGCAGACTGTCGGGGTGCAGCGGCTCTCGATAAGCTTCTGCAACAAGACTGCCCTTGCGAATGACTACCAGACTGTGAAGCTCTTGCTGTTCCGATGCGGCAACCACATCTGCCAAGGCATTTGAATCGATTCCTTGCGATTCGGGAACAGCCTTGCTCCATCCATTCGTCGGCCAATGTGACGTTTCGTCCGACGGCTTCTGGATGATAAGCCGGTTTCTCTGTTTTTGTTTTTTCGTCATTGCCTCCAGATCCTTCCGAATAATGGTATGGTTATCTCTATATATATTTGCTTTGTCAGTGTACTCCCCAAATATGAAATGACAATGAATCAAACCTTAAGAAAAACTGAAGATGATGGTAATTCCTTCCGTCCCTTCCAGCAACTCAGGTTAGTATGTCCTAGGATAAACAAAAAAACTGCTAACCATTGGTTAACAGTTCGGGCAATTAGCGCTTAGGTGACACCATTACTTTCTCATTCCGTACTTCGTCGCCAGCGCCGTGAAATAGTCGGTTTCCTTCTTAATGAACCCGGCAAAATCCGTCGAGTTCAAATACGCGGCTTCCATCTGCATGTTTTTCAGCTTCTCTTGGAAGCCGGGATCCTTTGCCATCTTCGCAATGGCGGCATCCCATTTCGCCCGGATGGCATCCGGCGTACCGACCGGCAAGGACAATCCGGTCCACCATTTGACCGTTAGTCCTTTCACTCCCTGCTCGGCCGCGGTCGGCACATCGGGAAAATAAGGGCTGCGTTTGTCTGAGACGACAGCCAGCAGCTTGATTTTGCCCGCCTTGGCTAAGGGGTAAAGCTCCGCTACGGTGTGTACGGCAAGGACTGCATGCCCGCCGGCAATCATTGGGGCCGAATCCGCCGCTCCCTTGGTTGCCACCATACGCGTTTTGCCATAATCCGCACCGATTGCGCCGGCCCATTCCGCTACGGCAAAGGAGGAGAAGCCGGCAGGCCCTACACTGGTCCAGGTCAGCTTCTCGGGGTTATTTTTAACCCACTCGGAGAACTCCTTGAAATCCTTCCACGGAGCATCGGCACTTACGGCAAAAGCAGCCGCATCCTCCACAATTTTCGATACAAAGACGTGATCCTCGATCTGCACCGGAGGGTTGGGTGTTCCGCCCGTCAGCATCGTCGTGCTGGAATTATTGTCCGCCAGCACCGTATAGCCGTCCTTTGGCGACTGCTTCAAGGCTGCCTGCGCCCCGATCGCCCCCCCGCCGCCGGGCTTATTCACGACAACTACCGGCTGCTTCCACTCCTTGCTGACATAATCCGCCACCGCTCTAGCTACCAGATCGACGCCTCCGCCGGCGGCGAACGGTACGACGTATTCGATTTGCTTCTCCGGGTACGAGGCCGCCGTTCCGCCGCTGCGCGCAGCGCAGCCTGACAGCACGACCCCCAGCGCCAAGAGGGCCACCGTCGAAAGTACTAGCCATTTCCGCATTCGTTTCATCCTCTCCCTGCATTCTCCTGTAGACTCAAGAGATCTCCAGCTCTTCTCCCGTTTGTTCTTTCATTTTTTTAGCCGTTCTTCGTTTCAGCCTTACCGAAATAAAAACGAGTACGATTGCCGCTGCCATTAGTCCAAGCGTGATAGGTCTTTCTACAAAAATACCGAGACTTCCTCCCGATAAAGCCATCGATTGCAGAAAGGATCGTTCCATAATGGGACCCAAGATAAAGCCGAGCAGCAGTGGAAGCACCGGCCACCGGTATTTCGAGAAGTAATAGCCCGCCACTCCGAAAACAATCGCTACGAAAACATCAAATAAGCTGTTTCGGACGGAATAAGCCCCAATAAAGCTTAGCAGCAATATAACCGGCGCCATGACGCTGAAGGGGATCCGTGTAAGCTTCGCCCACATCCCGACCAGAGGCAAGTTCAGCACCAGCAGCATGACATTGCCAATAAACATACTTGCAATGACGGTCCACACGAACGCCCCGTTCTGCTCGAACAATACCGGTCCGGGCGTGAGCCCGTAGATCATTAATCCCGCCAGCAGAATCGCCAGGGGCGGCGAAGAGGGAATCCCTAAGGCAAACAGCGGGATAAAGCCGGCCGAGCTGGTTGCATTGTTCGCCGCTTCCGGTCCGGCAACCCCCTCCATCCGTCCCTTTCCGAATTCCTCCGGCTTCTTGGACACCTGCTTCTCCAGATCATAGGCTAAGAAGGAAGAAATTGCGGCGGAGCACCCCGGCAGCAGCCCAAGCACGAAACCCAGCATGCCTCCGCGGAGAAAAGCAGGCGTACATTGCCTTATATCCCTAACGCTCGGGTAAATACTCCCCAGCTTGGCATCGGCGATCTGCGCGCGTTTCTCCTCCATTCCCTTCAGCACCTCGGCAATGGCAAACAGTCCAATGATGATACTGATCATTTCGAAGCCTGCTGACAGCTCATTAGTGCCATACGTAAACCGGGTTAACCCGGAGAAACCGCCGATGCCAACCGAAGCCAGCAAGCACCCGAAGGCGGTCATAGCCAGCGCCTTCAGAAGCGAATTCCCCGCCAAATTCACAATGACGGTAAACGCGAGCAGCATTAAGGCAAAATATTCCGGGGGTCCGAACCTCAGTGCCTGATCCGCCAACATCGGGGCGAAGAAGACGAGACCCACGACTCCGAGTACCCCAGCTACAAATGACGCAATCGCTGCAATACCCAGCGCCGGCCCCCCGCGGCCCTGCTTCGCCAGCGGATAACCGTCAAGACATGTGGGGACCGATGATACCTCCCCCGGGATATTCATGAGGATCGCCGTGGTGGATCCTCCGTACATAGCCCCATAATATATGCCCGCGAGCATAATGATGCCTTGGGCCGGCTCCAGAATCGCCGTAATCGGCAGTAAAATGGCAATCGCCGATGTCGGTCCGAGTCCGGGGAGTACTCCCACGAAGGTACCGACAAGTGCTCCTATCGCCGCCATGAACAAATTTTCCAGCGTGAGGGCTGAAGCGAAGCCGTTCAGCAGCAAGAACAAGGTGTCCATTTCCGATTCCTCCCTTCGCCTTTACCAGCCGAATATGCCTTGCGGAAAGGACATGTGAAGCCACTCGATAAACAACACATTCAGCAGCACCGTGATGACGCTGGAATAAAGAACAGGCTTCCACCACCAGGACGAACGCGATCCGAACAGGACAAACAGCCCTACACCGGTAAGCCAGGTGCTGAGTAAATACCCAAGAAAAGGCATCAATAATGCGTATCCGAGCAAAATGACGACACAAATGCCCATCCTGAACTGCACCTTTCCTTCAGGAAACGCCACTGGAAACGACTCCGCCCGAAACCCTGAAGCAATCATGACGCCCAGAACAAATAACCCAATCCCAAGCAAGGCGGGAAAGGTATGGTCGCCCGTGAACCAGCGGTGGCCGTCAGGGTAAAGCCTTACCGCTTCCGCAACCGAGAGCAGCCCCAGCACCGCGGCTATGGAGCCGCCTACCCGATCGGCTATGGTATGTCTCACAGCTTCACCTCCCTTGCTTCACCCAAGCGAATCCAGCTTGCTCCTTACGCATGGGCAAGAGCTTATACCTTTGCTAACCATTATATTGGGCGGCCGCCTGATTGGTTCCCGGCCACGGCGATATTCCCGAAACGAAAAAAAGCAGCCCCCTTCCGGGGGCCGCTTCAGCCGTTAGACCTTCCTGGTTTTGCGCAGTATATAAAGGAGCAGTGCAGCGAACAGCAGTCCGACGACAACGGTTCTGTTTCCCGTAATGAAATCCTCCCCGGCATCCGCTCGTTGAAGCGGCTTCTTCCCTTCACCGAGCTGCGCCGTATCCTCTGCCGCGGCCATGAGTGCCTTCGTTCTATCGCAAATCGTCGTTTGCAGTCCGTCCTCTCCCTTCCTTGCATACACCACATACTCCGTGTTCTCCGAGAAGGTGAAGCCGCAGCTGGCTGAGCTTGTCGCCGTATATACCGTCTGCGAGGCTTGGGGCTCCCCCTTCCATACCTGCGAAACCTCGAACGTTACCGCAACCGGATCCGCGGACGAGCGAATAAACCATTGGCCCGGACCTGCGATTTTGACCGCCTTCCCTACAAATACCGCATCCGAGCTCTCAAGGGATTCCTTTACGGACAGAGGCATAGCACAAGAGCAAGCATACACGCGTTCGGGAACGGCACCATACATTAGGCTCAATAGCAGCAGTGCTGCGATAACCAGCTGGAGTCCCTTTCTCATCATCGCACTTCCTCCTCTACGAATCGGCATTCTTACCAACGTAGACGCTGCGGTCTGCCATTTAGTTACATTCCACGCAAAAAAACCGTCATATCCCCGTCGGTTTGCGGCAATCGGCCGATCCCCCGGGAATACAACGGTTTCTGAAACGCATTCGGGCTTAGTAAGCCTTAGGCACCTCGACTTTGCGGGTTACCCCGTTCTCTGTAAAGTAAATGTGTACGCCATGGTCCTGATCATCCATAAAATACGATACGTATTTCGGCTCGTTCTTCTTAATCGGTACCAGCAGTGTTGCGATTCTGTGGCTTCGTGCAGGCTTGGTTGCCGCCTTCAGATGCCAGTGAAGCGGGAGACCTTCGATTTCGGAACAATCCACTCCCGGGAAGCCCTCGGTTTGCGACAGCTCCAGCTCGCCGGAGGAGCAGTACACGAAGCGGCCGTCCAGGTCCGCCTTGTTCCCTTGCAGCTTGAACGTCTGTCCGTTCAGATTCATCCCGTGTAAGGTCTGGAAAAGCCAATCGACACTGCCCGGCTGGGCCAAGTCAATATGGTCCACCACCACTACATACGACTCATCGAAGAAATAGAGTTCACGCACATATCGCTCCAGGTAAGGAACATTCTCCTTATAAGCTGCCGTTGCGTTGCAGCGGGAATAGCCGTAGCCGTCTCGCTGTTCGGCCTCCTCAACGAAGCCGGAGGCCGCCATGTTCAGCACCTTGTTCGTCCCCGCATACTGACCTTGACCGTCGATCAGGATATTGTTCGTCGAACGTGTCTGCTTCCGCCATTGCATATGCATCGTGCTGCCGAACGCCACGTAATAGCCGCTCTCAATAGCCAGCGGTTCTCCGTAGGCATGAAGGAGGAAGCCGTTTTGATCGCCGTGGCTGTGGCTGATTGATCCGTACTTGCTGCTCTTGGTCAGCAGCATGACGTGGCGGTCCGGGTCGTGCATATTGGCATGGAAGGCGACCCAGTCGATATCCCGGAACCATTTGACCGAAGAAATCGAATCCGCCGTCGGCTCCTCCGCCGTAACCTCCGGATAATCGTGCCGGTATACCATTTCGTCAAAGCGGAAGTCCCACCAGCCGTAGTTGTAAAATTTCAGCTCCGAATCGGTATCGGTCGCCTTCACCTTCTCGAAGTACCACTGATACAATCCGTTGCCCGTCACTCCGGCGAACTGTCGAATGTTAAAGCCCGTCTTGAGGCTTACCGGATCACCCAGCGTGGATTGGTCTCCGAAGCTGGCACGTATCGTATCCGGACTGAAGCAGTACAGCGGGAAATCACCGGTTTTGCTAAAAAACGGACGCTTGTAAAAATCAATGCCGGTATATTTCTTCAGCAGGTTCATCGCTTCTGTAACGAAGGCCATGCCCGTTGTCCAATACATCGGTCCTTCGGCCCATCCGCCGTCCGCGCCGCCCCAAGGGCTGTACAGTCCCGCGTAATATTCCAATGTGTAATCGAGCCACGCTTGAGCTTCGGTTTTTTCCCCCAGCATGGCAATACAGCAGGGGACCAATACGCTGGAAAGGGAACGAACCGCATGACTGTCAAATGGAACATGATGGATTTTCGAGCGCTCTATCACATGAAAAGCGACCTGCTCCGTACGCCGCAGCAAATGCTTGCCTACCTCTTCACGCTCCTCGGCGCTCAGATAGTCGTGAAGCCAGTCATAGCCCCATGCCAGTGCGCCGGCGATTCGGAAGGCCGCTTCGTCATTGTAGTCCCGCGACGTCGTTCCTTCGTCATTCCATGAACAAACATGCAGGAGCCAAGCTTTCGCTTTCGCAATGAGCTCTTCATCCTCGAGCACGACACCGGCAATAGATAGATGGCGTATCGCGTACAGCGTTTCTTGGCAATCCATATACATCTGCCGCCAAAGCTTTGCCACCCGTTTATTCTCCGGATACGGCAGCGGCTCCTGAATCAGCTCTTTGTTTATCCAGGGCTTAACGGACCGTTCGAAGAACACATCCCAACCGCAGAAGGAAGGATCCTCCTTGATCTTCTTGCGGAAGGCTGCCAGCTCCGGGGCTTGGAGCCATAATCGAGGATGGGCCTTCTGTGCTCCGGCATACCGATCAGACCTCGACGGAAGCGCTGTAACAGGCAAGCCCTCCTTCACCTCGAACCGCCTTACTACGCTCCATTCCGTTTGGCCGTCCTCTGTCAGTAAAGCATACCGCCAGTAATAGGTTCCGGCAGCAAGAGGTGCGTCGGGCGTATATAAGTTCAATGGAATCGGCTGAATCGTTTGAGTATCCGCCGCTGTAAAATTTTCCGCAGATGAAATTTGCAGGACGTATCGGTCATGGTCCAGCTGGGCCGGAATCCAGGTAAACCGCGGCGGATTCTCAATCAATTGCGTCGTCTCGTCCGGTTGGTATTGTACGGTCAGAACCCCGCTTTGGGGCTGATACAAGGGTGCCTTGCTGCTCATGAAGCTTCATCCTCTCCCCGTAATGGTCAAGCCAGAATCCTTGCTTAAGGCTATCGTGAATTGCTCATTACCGCTGGTTACAGTGATTTCCCCGCTGTCACGCAGCTTCAATAAAGCTTGCTCTCCTGTGGTATACACATGAATGAAGCTTGCGGTACGGCCCATACGCCGGTGCAAAAGCCCCTTAACCCGTTGGCTCGGATCGATCGTGGTGCCCGGCGTTTCGATCTGGTACAGTTCATCCTCCGCCTGAACAAGCGCCGTATGATACACTTCCGCGCCTGAGGCTAACGTATATCGCAAATACAGCTCCCGATCATCCGTATAACGGCCCGTCACGTGCATGAAGGCTCCTCCGTCAATCGGTTGAAGCAATGCAGCAGCAGCCTCTTCCGTGAGCGCTTGCAGCTTGCCTCCTTGCACTGCGGCAGTCGGATGCATCCACCATTCGATGGAGGCCGCTTCCTGCAGCTCCACCTCATACCAATCCACCAGCACATCGCCCTTGAGAAGCAAATGGCGATCCAGCTGACAGCCGGAATAGGCGTCTGTTGACTGGAGCCAAACGATGGTGGCCTCCGCACCGTTCTCAAACCGTACACAACGTCCGGTATGATGCGCCTGTGTGGCACCGCCGATGGAAACGGTATTATGGCTGGCCGTCTTGGCAAACCATTGCTTCCGCAGCTCCGAGCCGTAAGGCACCATGCCCATATCGGGCGTTACATCGCCGGAACGATGAGCGAGTGAGATGTGAAGCTTGTCGTCATGACCATGGGAACCGCCATGCGGTCCGAAGTCGGCCAGGAACGAAAGGTTCGAATCCGATCGCCGTCCTATCACAAAGCCTGACTCCGCCAGCAGCTGCGAGCCCCGGTCACCGAACGAGGGCTCGACCGGCCACTCACCCGTTCCATACAGCAGTGCTTCCAGGCTGCTGCGTACCGGTTTCCCGCCAAGCTGATTGTAAGCTTCCGCTAGAATCGGGATGAGTCCGCTCAAGCCGTACCTTGCCAGACCGGCTTCGCAGGTTTCCGCAATTTCACGGGCGTACGGCACACGGGCCATCGGCCCGTCATGCAACGCTGGCAGCATCCCCTGCTCATTGGCAAGCGTGATCAGCAGCTCAAACATACCCTTCAGCGATTGCCCCGATTCTCCTTGGACGGAGTACAAGTCAATGCCGAAGCGCTCAGCCATTTCCGCCGAAATCATATAAGCTCTCAAAACAAAGATGTGATAATAGACAGAGCCTTCGAACTCGAATTGATCCGGCTTAACACCGATCGTCAGGTGGTGCTTAAAGCCGCCCACTCCCTCGATCAGCTCCTTCAGCTCCTCGATCTGACCCCGGACCGCATAGACACAGGATAAGGATGCATTGAGCCAGGCGGTGTAATTGTTCTCCGGATTGTTGCGATCATGAATGAGAATTTGGCGATACCCCTTCATGCTGGATTCCAGCATCGTCAGGAACGTATCCAGCGCCTGGCGCTCCACGGGAGTAAACTCGACCCCCTCATCCAGCAGCAGAAGATACGCCCTAAGCAGTGTTGTCGACCAGATTCCCTCCGTCAGCGCCTGATGGAACGCCCTCCCCTTCAGCATCCAAGGCTGAGCGTCCGGGTGTACCGGATACTTAGGGAACTGCTGTGCATACTCAACCAGCAGCCGCTTGGACAGCACCGCAAGCTCCACTTCCCGTGTAACCGCATACACCGCTGCCGCCTGCAAGCAATACCGGGCGAGGGACTGGTGCTTAAACACCAGCCACGCCCCGCGGTATACTTCCCCTTGGATTCGGCAGCCGTAAGGACATGCGATGGCTTCGGGTTCGTTCTCTTGAGGGTCAAAAAGCAGCTCCGTGTGATGCTCGGGACACACATATTGGTGCCACCAGCCGCCTGGCTCCTCAGGAATCACAAGACTTCCCGCCGCTTGAAGCGATAACAATTCCTGTCTTAGCGCGTTAACAATGTCATCGGCCCATGTCGTCTTCGCCAGCTTCTCTCCCAAGAATCCTGCCGTCATCATCGCATGAACATCCCGCCGTTGATTTCAATCGTTTCGCCGGTCAAATAGGCGGCAAGATCGGACGCCAGATACAGAACGGCTCCGGCTACATCCTCCGGCGTACCTTCACGCTTCAGCGGGATGGAGTTGATCGTGGCTTCACGAGCCGCATCGCTGGTGAAGGTAGCGTGGAACATCGTATTGCCGATAAAGCCCGGCGATACATTGTTTACCGTAATGCCGTTTCCGGCGACTTCCTTAGCCAGACCCTTGGAGTAAGCCATGACCGCCGCTTTGCTGGCGGCATAAATGCTGGAGCCCGGACCGCCGCCGTTATGCGCCGCTACAGATGACATATTGACAATACGCCCGTAGCCTTTCGCCTTCATGCCGCCCAATACTCTTTTGCACATAAATACGGTGCTCTTCATGTTCACATCCATGATCGTATTGTACATGTCAACGGTCATCTCCGTGTTCGGAACCCGCTGTACCAGGTGACCGGCGTTATTCACGAGAATATCCACCGTACCGCCAAACGCCTTCTCCACCTCGCTCACAAGCTTATCGATCTGTTCGAGATCCGTCACGTCCGCTTGCACGAGTACAGCTTCTCCACCCGCCGCGCGGATGGCGTCAACCGTTTCTTGCCCCTGCTGAACATTGCGCAAGCAGTTGACACCCACTTTCGCTCCATTCGCAGCCAAAGCCATCGCTATCGCGCGTCCAATCCCTGCATTCGAGCCTGTTACCAATGCAATTTTACCAGTCAAATCGATTTTCATAGTGAACCCTCCGCTGTTTTAATTTGGCCTGTCTTGATTTTAGGCGTTGGAGTGGCCGGCATGACCATCGTGATCCGACTGCCCTGTCCCCACTCGCTATCTATTTGAAGACCATATTGCTCTCCAAAAACCATTTGAATGCGCCGGTGAACGTTCATAATTCCGATGCCGCCCCGGCGCGGCCCTCCTCCGTGATCTTCAGCCAGCTTGTTCAGCTGCAGGCGTCTTCGAAGCTCCTGCAGCCGTTCAGGACGAATCCCGGCGCCGTTATCTTCGATGATCACTTGAAAGAGACCGTTTTCCTTCTTCGCATCGATTCGAATATAATGATGCGGCTCAATGCCATCCGGAAACGCATGCTGGAAAATATTTTCCACGATCGGCTGCAGTGTAAGGCGGACCATTTTCTCCAGCAGCAGTGCCGGCGGAATGGCAACCTCGATCTCAAATTCTCGGTCGATACGATGCTGCAGGATGATCATAAAATTACGCACATGATTGAGCTCGTTCGCTACCGTAATTTCCTCCAGATTCGCCTGGATGGAATAACGAAGCATGAAGGCCATGGCATCGACCATCTCTGTGATCTCATCGGAATCCTGAACAATGGCGTAGCAGTTAATCGTCTCCAGCGTGTTGTATAGGAAATGCGGATTGATCTGCAGCTGGAGCGATTGGTACTCCGCACGCTGCCGCTCCAGCTCCGTCTGGTGCAGCTCCAGGTCGTGCTTCTGCTGCTGCAGCTCCGCCTGATACACCCGTTCGATCATGTCCGAGAGGCGCGTCACCATCAGATTGTAGCTGTGGATGAGTCCGCCGATCTCGTCGGTACGGCCGATTTCATCGATATGCTGCCAGTTTCCCTTCTCCGTCTCGCGCATGCTGTCCTTGAGCTCCATAATCGGCGCTACGATGGAACGTCCGAATTTGGCGGCAAGCCAGAGTGCCGCTACCAAAGTAAGCAAGCCTACGGCCAAGGTCGTCGTACGGATGAAGGATACCGGCTTGCGCATCTCATCGACAGGCATCGCAACCACCAGATTCCATTTGGAATAATCCGACTTTCGCGACAGCACCAATCGATTCTCTCCTCCGATGGATTCAACCACGGTCTTGTTTTCCGTCCGAAGAATGCGGCTGGCCAGCTCCGGATCCATTTTGGTATCCTTCATATGAACATCGGGATGGTAAATGTAGTTCCCCTCATCGTCTACAATGAAGAAATATCCTTTATTGCCCAGATTCACCAGCTGCCATACCCGGTACAGCTCATCCAGCTTGAATTCGACCGCCACAACCCCGCGGAAGGATTCGCCGTAGGAGGCTCCTCTTACCTTTCGCGCCATCGTGACGACGGTGCCTTTATCCTCAGGACGAATGCTCATGTCAAGCAGTACAATCCTGCCGTTGTTCGGGGTCGACTGCATCAAGTAGTCGAATTTTTCCGTAACCAGCTCCGGATCAACCGCCGAGAAGTTCTGATTGTCGTAAATAACCGAGCGGCCGTGCTGTCCTACGACATACACCATGTTCAGCTGCTTATAGATGTTATAGATCGAATTGACCGAGTTCTGCACAAACTTTTTGATGACGTCGGAGTAGTAATAGTACTCATAAGAATCATCGCGGGATATCTCCATAAACTGCCTTACATCGGTATTCGACGAGAACGAGTTGCTGAACAATTCATAGGTCTGCAAATAAATGTCCGTCTGTGCGGAGGTGCTGTTGATCGTTTGCTCCATGTAGAGCTGCACCTGCTCGTCGATTGCCCGGGAGGATAGAACATAGCTCGCTACCCCGACACTCGTTAGTGAAAGAATGATCACGATAAAAAAGTATCGGTAAAGCTGTGCCGAAAGCGTCCGCTTTTTCATTATTCGATCCCCAGCCTCTGGCGATATTCCGAGGGAAGACAGCCGGTATACTTCTTAAAGGTCTTTGTAAAATGCGGATGGTCCGCATAGCCGACCTCTCCGGAAATATCGGTAATCCGATACTGCGGCTGCTGCAGCAGCTTTTTCGCTTTCTCCATCCTGGCCCGGGTCCGGTATTGAACGAAAGTCTCCTGGGTGGATTGCTTGAACAGCTGACTAAAGTAGGAGGCATTTAGCCCGATACGCTCCGCCACCTCCTCCAGCGATACTTCTTCAGCAAGGTGCTCGTCAATGTATCGCTTCGCCTCCTCCACCGGATCCTTGGCTTTGCCTCGGCGCTTGACCCGAAGCTCCTCCAGCCGTCCGTGTATGCTTTGGGCAAACGACTGCCATACCTCCTCTTCGTCCGGGGAGGAGCTGAGCATCAGCGATGCTTTGAGATTAAAGACATCTCTCGCATTAAAGGTTTTTGTGAGATGAGCATACATTTCCTCAAGGAGCTCTCTGTAGCGGTTCATTTTCAGATCAAGGGCTTTGAGGTCTTGGCGGATCCCTCCCAGAATACTAGTAAGCTGGAACTCATTCAAAGTCCATACGGCTTCCTCCAGCTCTGCGACCCAGGCTTCCAGCTGGGTAACGGTGACGAAGGATTCCGCCTTCTGCTTCAGACGAACCAGCTTTTCCAGAACATCTTGAATTTTCTTTTTGTTGACCGGCTTCAGCAAATATTCCTTTACCCCGAAGGAAACGCATTTCTGCGCATAGGTGAAATCGCTGTAGCCGGAAATGACGACAATGTGGATATCCGCATTCATTTCGTACAGACTGCGGCATAGCTCCAATCCGTCCATCTTGGGCATGCGAATGTCCGTGAACAAGAAGTCCGGCGCCTCTTCGGCGATGAGCTCCAAAGCTTGTACGCCGTTCGTAGCTGTGCGAATGCCGGCGATCGGGATCCCCGACTGCTCCACCAGCTTCTGCAAGCCGCTGCGGATGATAGGCTCGTCATCAACGATCATGATTTTGTACATAGATGCACTCTCCTTTTGAAGCCGCTTCTTAACCTATCATATCAAAAGGCAGAATTACATGCTTGAAGGTAACTCCATCATACCCCGAAAAAACATGCTGGACTATAGAATGACTTTTCACCGGTTTGTGTTTTTTTTAGGTTTATGTGCGGGAGGGTTAATGGAGGAACCTTCGACATTGTTAGAGGAAGGGATCGCAGGAATGACACTCCCGCCGAGATGCACAAAAAATTAGAAAAAGCCGCCCCCCCACTTGCGCAGGGGAACGACTGTGTTGTGTTACTTACGAATCGCGTCAGCTTCGGCGCCGCGGATTTTAAAGTCCTTTTTCGCATCGTAACGAGCTTGAGCTTCCTTGAGGATCTCGTTACCGCCCTTGGATTTCCACTCCTCGATCACCTTCGGCCAATCGGAGATCGGCTCCTTGCCGTATACCATTTTGACCATGTGAGCTAACAGCAGAGGTGCCGGCTCATCGGAGATGGAGGCGGCATCCGGGTTTTTGCCCATTGCCTCCAAGCGAGGATCAAACTCGATACCGCCGCGGCCTTCCTTCGGCAGAATCGTTTCGAACGATTTCAACAGCTCTTTGCCTGCCGGTGTCGCTTCGAGAATCGGCTTACGGAACGCATCATCCTTCACCATATGCAGGAAACCTGACAGGTAACGCTGTTCTGCAACCTCCTCCGGTGTCTTAGGCTCAACTGGCAGCGACGTATCGAACCACTTGTCCGCTTCCTGTGTTACCTGCCAATCGAAGAACTTGATGATCGCAGCCGCTCTGTCCTTCGCTTTGGCATTGATCAGGTAGCTTCTTGTAACCGGGGAATACAGGTAGCCGCCTCCCTTCCCGTCCGTACCGACAGGTGAAGGAATGATTTTGATCTTCGCGTTAGGCACATTCGCTTGAAGCTGAGTCTCCCACTGAAGCAGCTCTTGGGCATTCATTTCCCACATGCCTGCTTTGCCGGAAAGAATAATGTTCTTGAAGTTCGTCGGGTTGATGGTCGCAAACTCCTTGCTGATCAAGCCTTCATCGAACATCGTTTTGTACGTATTGAGCGCTTTGGTCATGTTCTCCACATCGAAGAATTTCGGCTGTACCTTGCCTCCGACAACCTCGAACTGGCTTTGGTACGTGTAGACGTCATACGCTCCGAAGAACAGATCCGCGTACTTGAACTTCTCGCGGCCCATGAACGGATGCTCTACGCCGATCTTCTTGAAGGCGCGAAGCATATCCAAGTATTCCTCTACCGTTTTCGGATCCTTCGTAATGCCCGCCTTCTCCATAAGGTCGGCGCGCACCCACGTTGCACGGCGGGAGGAGCTGGACAAGAACTCCGGAATTCCGTAGATTTTGCCGTCATATTTCAGCTCTTCCCAGGCCTCTTTCGGAATGACCTTCAGCAGGTTTTGGCCATGCTCCTTGAGCAGGTCGTCCAGAGGAAGGAAAACTCCTGCCTGGACAGAACCTGCGAGCTCCTTGCCGTTAGTGCCTGCGCCTGCTTGAACAACATCGGGAATGTCATTGATGGCGAACATTTGAATCATCTTTTGCTCGTAATCCTTATGCGGAATCAGTTTGATGTCCAAATCGACATTCGTTTTCTTCTCCAGCTCTTTGACCCACTTATCATCATTGATGTTGGCATGCTTCTCCACATAATCGAAGTTCAGCGTACGCATGGAAATCGAAAACTTCGTCGGGCCTGCAGGTGCAGCGCCTCCCTGACTTTGATCCTTCGGAGCGTCCGTATTGCCGGCGCATCCTGCCAAGGTACCGAGTACAAGCGATAAAGCTACGGATGTCGTGACTACCTTCTTTTTCATGCTACCCCTCTTTTCTTTCGTTAGTATGGGTTGATATAGAGAAAGCCATTTGTAATAGCGCTTTCATCATCTACTGTCATTCTACATTTCAGAACAAACTTCGAACAATGGAGTGATTTTGTATGCGCTTGTATTTTCTTTAGATCGGGCTCAGGTTAGCTTTTGACGGAGCCGATCAGCATTCCCTTAATGAAATGACGCTGCAGGAAAGGATAAATCAGCAGGATCGGTACGGTTGCGATAAAGACGGTTGCCATTTTGACGCCTTCAGGCGACATGTTCAGCATTTCGCTGTAAAGCGAGCCGTTAGGGTCCATACTTAAGGAGTCCGTGTCGATCATGGCGCGCAGTCTGACCTGAAGAGGCATCAAATTGCGATCATTCAAATAATAGATAGCGCTTTGGTACGAATTCCAGTGATACACCGCATAATAGATCCCCATGGTCGCCATTGCCGGCTTGGACAGCGGAAGGATGATGCGCCAAATAATGCCGACTTCCGAGCAGCCGTCGATCCGTGACGAGTCGATCAGCTCATTCGGGATGTTCATGAAAAACGATCTCATTACAAAGAAGTTAAAAGCACTCACGGCATTGGGAATCATGACCGCCCACAAAGAGTTCATCAAGCCCAAATTTTTAATCAAGATAAACTGCGGAATGAGTGGCGCGCTGAAAATAATCGTAAACAAGATCATCAGGAGCAAATATTTACGTCCTACATACTCTTGTCTCGAGAGCGGATACGCAAGCGACGACGTCATCACCAGGTTGATGGCCGTACCGACAACCGTGATCAGTACGGTGATGCCGAAGGCCCGCAGAATCGTTATATCCTGAAATACGTACTGATAGTTGATCCATGTAAAATCGACCGGCAAAAGTCCCACAGAGCCGTTGGTGATCGCCTTCGAGCTGCTTAGCGACTGTGCCAGCACGTTAAGGAACGGCAGGAACATCAGCAGCGACATGATGCCTAAGAACGTCAAGTTAAATACGTTAAATACTTTTTGGCCTTTAGTAATTCTGTAGTCCATAACGCACCCCCTAGAACAAGCTTTCTCCTGTTGCTTTTTTACTGAACTTATTGGCTGCCAGCAGCATGACGAGACCGACAACCGATTTGAACAGCCCTACCGCCGTCGAATAGCTGTACTCCTGCTGCATTAGACCGACCCGGAAAATGTACGTGTCCAAAATTTCACCGTTCTCGTAAGTGAGCGGGTTAATGAATACCCAAACGCGTTCAAAGCCGTAATCCAAGAAATCGCCGATTTTGAGCAGGAACAAGATCGTAATGGTCGGCATAATCGAAGGAATCGTGATGGCAAGCGTTTGCTGCCAACGATTCGCTCCGTCCATTTCCGCCGCCTCATAGAGATCAGGGTTCACACCGGCCAAGGCGGCTAAATAGATGATCGTGCCCCAGCCCACTTCCTTCCAGATCCCGGAGCCGACGAGTATGGTCCGAATCATGGAGTTTTCCGCCAGGAAATAGATCGGTTCAAATCCAAGCCATACAAGCGCATGGTTCACGACGCCCGTCGAAGGAGAGAAAATACCAACGGCAATTCCGCTGATGATAACCCAGGACAAGAAGTGCGGCATGTAGATAACGGTTTGTACAATTTTTTTGTATACCGCGATGCGAACCTCATTCAGCAGCAGCGCTACGATAATCGGTGCCGGAAAGGCAAACAGCAGCTCCATCCCGCCGAGAATGACCGTATTTTTCAAAATCCGAAGGAAGTCCGCATGCTGGAACATTCTTTCAAAATGCTTAAACCCTACCCACGGGCTGCCCCATACCCCTTTAAAAATGTTGTAATCCTTGAAGGCAATGAAGGACCCCGCCAGCGGAATGTACTTAAAAATCAAATAGTACAAAATCCCCGGCAATGTGATGAAATAAAGCGCTTTATACTTCCACATGAATCTGAATACGCTGCTATTCTGACTTCGGATGCTTACCTTGTCAGCCGCGCTCACTTTGGCTCCTGCCATAACTCTCACCCTTTTCCTCTTGTCGTAGTTGATGGTTGTTTGTAGTAGTGTTTTACCGTATCTTTATAGTAGACTTTGGCCGTGAAACGGACAATGGACTCGTTATCATTGCCCTTGTGTTTTTTTTAGGTTTTGGTATAGTGGGTAAGCATACAGCTTGTCTGAAACAGGAGGCGTTATTTCGATCATGACTTTTCCAGGCTTTACTCAAGACGATTTCGATGTGTTTACCATACCGGGACTGGAGCCGCGCATGGAGTCCCTCATTGCGAACGTACGTCCCAAGCTTCATCAGCTGGGCGAGCTCGTCGGTCCCCATTTGACCGCTCTGTGCGGTGAAGAAATGTTCCCGCACGTCGCCAAGCATGCAAGGCGCACCATCAATCCGCCTAACGATACTTGGGTAGCGTGGGCTCATAATAAGAAAGGCTACAAGGCCCATCCCCATTTTCAAGTAGGCATGTGGTCCACCCACGTGTTCATCCAGTTTGCGCTGATTTATGAAAGCCCGAATAAAGCAAGTTTCGCGGAGAAGCTGGAGCAGCAGTGGGATACGATTCGGACACAGCTTCCGGCACACTATGTATGGTCTTTGGATCATATGCAGCCAGAGGGGATTCGCCATGAAGAAATGACAGAGGAACGCTTCGCGGATCTGGTACGAAAGCTAAAACACGTGAAAAAATCGGAAGCGCTGTGCGGTCTGACGATTGATCGGCATGATCCCGTGCTGACCGACGGTAAACAATTCCTTAACGTCGTGGAACGTACATTCGAAACCGTGCTGCCTTTGTACCGTCTCTCCTTCTGACACGAAAAAGCCTGCTTCCCTGCATTCTCATGAAGAACGCTGCGGAAGCAGGCTTTTTGAATATTAGCTATTCTTCGTGCGGGTGAAGCCGAATTTGTTGATCAGAAACTCGATCAGGTCCTCTTCCTCCACATCGTCACCTTCAAGAAATTCGTTGATCATTCCGATGAATTGGATTTGCGAGTACTCTTTCTCGTTATAAAGCAGCAGGGTATCTCCTGTGCCCTGTTCTTCGATTTCGTAAGTAAACATCGTTAGTCCTCTCCCTTATCTTCTGGAATACAGATGAATGTTGGCCGTATACTCTTTCACCGTCTCTTCAATCGAGGCCAGCCGCTCCTTCAGCTCTCCCTGCTTCGACAGCTGATGCAGGATAACCTGCGTATAGATGCCGCATTTGTCCGAATCCGATTTGCGTATTTGCTCAAAGTCGTTCAAATACACCGGGATATAGAAGCAGTCAAGCGTATTCATCGAGTAAATATAATCCTCCTGATGCTGATCGGACCATGCCTTTAATGCATCATAGAGCCCGCTTAGCGTGATCATACCGAGCCGGAGCGATCTTCGGGTATTCTCGTGAGCCTCTTCCGTGATATGTCCGGCCTCGAGCTGTTTCGTATTTCTTTCGTCAAATACATAGAGAACGCCGCCCCACTCGGAAGAAAAGCGCAGCCAAAAGTCGAAATCCTCCGCTTTAATGATGATGCGGATCATTTCATTAAAGACAACGTCCGGGTTGTCCGACAAACCTGGTTTCATACTCATTCATCCCTAACTCCTTATCGGCATAAAAGCTGTCCTTCTTTTTATACCACAGATTTGTGCTTGAAGGGAATGAACGCAGCCATGCAAATTTCATGTTGATTTAAGCTTAGCTTCACCTCCCCTTAAGGCGATTTGGATAAGCTAGGTATTGTGGGAGAAATCTAACTATTCCGCACAGAAAGGAAGTGAGTTACTTTGAGACCACCTTATACCAAAACGTTCCTCGTCTCCAGCCTTGCTTTGGCCCTGCTGCTAGGCGGAGGCACACTCTACAGTGCCAAGCACATTGCACGAGCCGAATCGTCGGAAGCGCCTTCCGCCGTCAGCGGCACTGTGAAGGACAAAGAGCTGAAGCCGGACCGAGAAGGACGTCAGGAGAAGCTCCCGATTTATGAGGAAGCGGCGGCACTGCTCGGCATGGACAAGGAAACGCTGATGAAGCAGCTGAAAAGCGAAACGCTGGTGCAGATTGCGGCAGCCAAAGGCATCAGCGAGACCGACCTCATTGCCAAGCTGCAGGCTGAGCGCACAAAGAAGATCGAGGAAGCGGTTGCTTCAGGCAAGCTGACGGCCGAGAAAGCGGAGAAGCTGAAGGCCCACATGGAAAAGCATTTGAAATTTATGGTCAACCACCCGGTGCGCGGCGACAAGGCACACCACGGCAAGACGGGTAAAGGCCGATTCGACGCACTGCCTGCCCCGGAGAAGCTGGCTTCGATCCTCGGCATCACCGAGGAGCAGCTGAAATCCGAGCTCAAGGCGGGGAAATCCATGACCGAGATCGCAGCAAGCAAAGGCATGAGCAAGGAGCAGCTCGTCGCCAAGATCAAGGAAGAGCTGACCCCTTGGATTGAAAAAGCGGTAGACCGCAAGCACGAGAGCAAGCAGAAGTAACTACGAATGCAAAAAGAAAAGGGGCTGTCCCAAAAGTAGCGAAAAATCTACTTAAAGGGACAGCCCCTTTTATACAACCCCATATTTCGTAAAAAAAATGGCCGGACAGGGTTCATTCTTGCCCGACTATATGTCTTTTTTGCTCCGTGGTTACCACCTTAAGCAAATTGTGGGCAAGCGAAAGCCACCCGACCTCCAGGCTTACTTTTGGTAAGCCGCGAAGCAGGAACCTCCGGAATCCCCGGTTATTTTTCATTTGCCCAAACACACTTTCCACTTCGATCATTCGTTGAACCGAGAGCTTGCGTCCATCTTCGCTTCTTAATTTTTCTCTAGCCACTTTTTTGTAGCGAAGATACTCCATGCTGACCCTTATTTCGCGGCTGCGTTCAGACTTGGTGCATTTCTCTTTGAACGGACACCCCTCACAGTTTTCACTTCGGTAGATCCGCAATTTGACCCCGTACCCACTATCAGTCTTGTTCTTGCTCTCCTTAATAAAATGTAGTGTTCTTCCGTTTGGGCATACCCAGATGTCTTTGTCCTCGTTGTACGTCCAGTTTTCTAAGCGGGATACGTCGTTTCGCCATGCCCTTGATACTTCCTTATGAAAGGAATTGTATTTCACAAGCGCTTCCATGTTTTCTTTCTCTAGATACGCATAGTTTTCCTCACCACCGTAACCGGCATCGGCGATGACGGTTTTAGGAAGACGACCAAGCGTCTCTTTTACCTTGTTAAGATGCGGGATAAGGCAACGCGTATCTGTCGGGCGCTGGTGGAGGGAGTAACCTACGATGAATTGGTTCTCTGTGCCGACTTGTACGTTGTAGCCGGGCTTGAGTTGACCGTTGCCCATGTGGTCTTCCTTCATTCTCATAAACGTGGCATCTGGATCCGTTTTACTGAAACTGTTTCGTTCGCCAAGGATCTCAAGCTGAGTTTCGTACTTCTGCTGGCGGGGAACAAAATCCTTACGCAGTTGCCGTACCGCTTTCTTTACCGTTTTGTTCTTTGGTTCACTCTTCAGTTTGGCTTCTAGCTTCGTTAAAGCCGCCTCCATGCTCTCGCTTGTTAGGTCGGTGTCTCCGCCCAGCTCGAGCAGGTCCTTGCCGTTGTGCTCTTTATCTTCCTGAATCTCCTGCTGTTCAATCTCAATAAAAAGCTGCTTCACTTTCTCTTCCAGCCTGGCTTTCTGCTTCTTTACTGCCTTTCCCCAGACAAACGTATACCGGTTTGCATTTGCTTCGATCTTGGTACCGTCAACAAAGTAGTTCTCCAGCTTGATATATCCCTCGGCCATTAGCAGCTCCAGCATTCCTGCAAAAATCTTCTCGAGCTGCTCCTTCATCCGCTCGGAGCGAAACCGATTGATGGTCCGGAAGTCCGGCTGTTGGCGACCTGCCAGCCACATGAAAGGGATATTCTCACGCACGGCCTTGGCAATCTGTCTAGAGGAGTAGATACGTTGAGAATAAGCATACACAATGATTTTAGTAAGCATTTTAGGGTGATAGCTATCCCGACCGCCTCCGGGATACGCAGCTGTAAACAAGCTGTCGTCCAAACGATTGATGAAGCTATTAATAACTCGCGCTACGTGACGTGGTGGGATGTCCATTTCCAAATCCATTGGCAGACACAGTTGATCCATGGTATATTGAATAAACAAAGAAACCTCTCCTTTCAATGGTTGCTCGACACTTCCATTTTACCAAGGATTGGTTTCTTTTTGTTTTACAAAATTGAGAAAAAGGGGCAGTCCCTCAGTCACCTATGGTGACTTTTGGGACAGCCCCTTTCGATGTTAAGCCAGCGTTTGCGCCTTTACACGATCAGCCGCGACAAAACGATAAAGAAGGTAAATCGCTGCAACGGATAACACGGCGCCGGTAAGGAACGGCAGGTTGTTGTTATAATCGTAGACACCGGCTCCAAGTAGCGGTCCCAGTATACGACCCAAGCTGTCCATTGACGAATTGAGACCGGAAGCCGTCCCTTGGCCTACCGTCGTCTTCTGTGTAATTAGCGACGTTACGCACGGGCGGATCAACGCATTCCCCGCACCGAAGATGCTTAAATATACCGTCGCGGTGAACAAGCTGTCGGACAACAGGATCAGCCCGAACCCGACGGCTGAAAGCAGCAGGCCGATTACGATGACCCGCTCCTCGCGTCCCTTCTTAATGAAGCGCCGAACGATGCCCCCTTGTACAAGGGCTCCTACGACCCCGCAGATGGCAAACATAATGCCCAGCTGCGCCGCATCCGCTCCGATCTTATCCCTCTGAAACAAGAGCAAGGTCGCCTCCAGTCCTGCCAGCGAGAACGTGACGAAGAATGACAGGACGTACAAATATTTGACCGAGCCAACGAATCCCGACCAGCGCGACACCTTAGCCTCCTGCGGCTTGCGTCGCTTCTCCTCGCTTAGGGACTCAGGGAGCATAACCAGTGCGAACAGGAACGTCCCTAGAGCAATAATGGAGGCGGCGAAGAACGGAATCTGCGTACCCCACGTGCTGAGGAGCCCTCCCACTGCGGGGCCGAAGATAAAGCCGAGCCCGATCGACATGCCGACAAGCCCCATACCCTTCGTCCGGTTTTCCTCCGTCGTGATATCCGCCACATAAGCAACCGCACAGGTCGTTGCGGCGCCGGAGAACAATCCTCCCAGAATACGGGACACATACATCAGAATTAAATTATCCTGTGCAATGCCGAACAGGAAGAAGCTGACGCTAAAGCCAAGCGCCCCTATGATGATCAGCGGCCGTCTGCCGATGCGATCGGACAAGCCTCCCCAGAACGGTGACATCAGAAACGAAGCAAGCGAATAAACCGAAAGCAGCAAACCTAAATGAACGTTTTCCGCGCCGGATCCGGTGACGGCATCGGGCAGAACCGGAATGATGATACCGAAACCAATGAAAATGGTCATCAGCAGCACTGAGATAATGGCCAGCTGTTTTTTCATATAAATTCAAAGCCTCCCAGGCAAAAAAAAGATGGTTCCGTCGCCACAAAACGACTCTCATATCGTATCATATCTTGCTTCATGATGGAAATGGAGCGGCCGCAACCTTAACAAAATGGACATACACCGTCCTGTCGGTTATTTTGCGCCAAATCTTAACAAACTAATTTGGTCAAAGCTCTTGCATCCGTGTCTGTTTTTGCTATACTCATTTTGTTTGCTTAAAAAACAAGCTATTTCCTATAGAAGGGTAGGGATGATAGGTGGATCACAACCGCACTCCCCTGTTTACCGCGCTGAAGGCTCATGCCGAGCGCAATCCCGTTCAATTTCACATTCCAGGACATAAGAAAGGCGTCGGTATGGATCCCGAATACCGGGCTTTTATCGGAGATAATGCGTTATCCATCGACCTGATCAATATTGCGCCGCTGGACGACCTGCATCAGCCCACCGGCGTTATTGAGGAAGCTCAACGTCTCGCGGCGGATGCCTTCGGGGCGGATCATACATTCTTTTCCGTTCAAGGAACAAGCGGCGCCATTATGACGATGATTTTGACTGTGTGCTCCGAGGGGGATAAAATCATTGTTCCCCGCAATGTGCATAAGTCCGTCATGGCCGCCATCATCTTCGCCGGAGCGAAGCCTGTATTCCTGTCACCGGTACGCGATGAGAATTTGGGTATCGACCACGGTGTGACAACCCGGTCCGTCAAACGCGCGCTGGAGCGTCATCCCGATGCCAAGGCCGTGCTCGTGATAAACCCTACTTACTACGGCGTATGTGCAAATCTGAAGGAAATTGTCGACATCGTACACGGCTATAACATCCCTGTCCTTGTCGACGAAGCACACGGCGTTTTAATCCATTTCAGCGATCAGCTCCCGATGTCGGCCATGCAAGCCGGCGCGGATATGGCGGCAACCAGCGTGCATAAGCTCGGCGGCTCCATGACGCAGAGCTCCGTGCTGAATATTCAGGGCAATCTCGTGAGCTATCGCAGAGCCAAAACGATCATCAGTATGTTGACAACGACGTCGACCTCCTATATTCTGCTGGCATCTCTGGACACTGCCCGTCGTCATTTGGCTCTCAATGGCCGGGAGATGGCTGCCCGATCGGTAGAGCTTGCCGAATACGCACGTCATGAAATCAACCAAATTCCGGGCCTGTCCTGCTTCGGCAGGGAGATCCTCGGCAGCGAGGCTACTTACGACCTGGATCCGATGAAGGTGAACATTCACGTGCGCCACCTCGGCATCACCGGTTATGATGCGGAGAACTGGCTGCGGGAGAAGTACAACATCGAGGTTGAGCTAAGCGATATGTACAATATCCTTTGTCTGGTTACACCGGGCGATACGAAAGAGAACATTGACACCCTCCTTTCAGCGCTTCGCGTGCTGTCGGAGGAAAATTACAATGTTCGCCAGGCTAACGAGCTGGTGATCAAAATCCCGAAAATTCCGCAGCTTACCTTGTCGCCGCGCGATGCCTTCTACGGGGATACCGAGCTCATTCCGTTCAAGGACTCCGCCGACCGGATTATCGCCGAATTCATCTATGTGTATCCTCCGGGAATTCCCATCCTTCTGCCTGGAGAGGTCATCTCTCAAGATTTGATCGACTATATTACCGAGCATATCGAAGTAGGCCTTCCTGTCAAAGGACCGGAGGACCGCAGTATCGAGTTTGTGAAGGTCATCGTAGAAACACCCGCAATTTTCTAACGTCAACGAAAGAACCTTGAAATGCAAGCCACTGGCTTGCTTTCAAGGTTCTTTCGGCATAAACGTCAGCGGAATTCGTTAGGCATCGCAGCCGCAGGAGCCGGGGTAGCCGTCATTTTGCTGCTGCTCTCTCATATTTTTGCGCATCTCCGCATCACCAGGCATTTCCGCGACCAGCTTCACCTTTTGCCGCGGGGCTTGGTTCTGACGCTGTTGTTTGCTCATTTTGTTCACCTCCCCATTCGCCTGCGATTATTGTGCCAAGACGCGGCTCCACGGTATACGAATAGTGAAAAGGGAATAAATCCCCTCGGGCTGTGAAACATTACTGAGTAGGCGAAACCTAGGAGGAATGAATCGATGAACAAACAAGACCCGGCTGCAGAGAGCCTGCAGCAGAATGCCGATGCCGTCGCTTCGCACAAATATGAGGTAAGCGATTATCAGAATGAATCTCCGCTCTCCAAGGGGCTGGCCGAAACCCATGAACAGTTCAGCGACGTTTATGCCGCGGGATTGAGCAGCGGTATCGTGGAGCTCGAGCAGGGCAAGTCGTACCGTATACCGGATGGCGGATATGAAGAGAATCGTCAGCCGGAAACCCGCCCGTAAGCAATGGGGAGAGAGCCGGCATAACGGCTCTAACCCTCCCCTCTATTTCATCTTCTCGCTCTCCCCTGTAGTCTTCCTCTTCGATCGGGATCTGTGTATTGTATTTCCATTTTCATAATGCTATGATGTTATAGGTTCTATTATAGGTTATACATACCAGTCCATCCCTTGTAGGCAGGTGCAAAGTCATGGCGCAAAGCGCATACATTAAGTTTGTCGAAGGCTCCGCCGTTCCTTCGTTAACGCTGGAAGAGCTCAAGGCCCAATTGCTTCATTACCAAGAGCAGCTCAAATTAACTGGCAAGCAGCTTGGATGGGATTATGATGACGCCGGATTTCCTTATACAATCGAATCCAAGCCAGAAGGTGAAGGCAAATGGTTTTATCTTCGTGGAACCAACCCGCTCTATAAATATATCGTCCTTGGTGTAGGCACCGAAGCTGCTGGTGATTCCGAGAAGCATTTTGTACAGATGGTGCTTCCGGACGAAGCGACCCACGGCGATAAAGCGAAGGGCAACGAGTTCTGCAAATACTTGGCCAAGCTATGGAAGGCAGAGCTGCACTTATTCAACGGTCGAGTCATGTATTATAACCCTCGCAAATAGGTAACGATGTTCATAAAGATCAGAAGCTTGCTTGTGGAAGCAGGCCGTCTGATCTTTTTTTCGTTAAAAAAGAAGCCCCTCCGCCAGGCAGAAGGGCTTCCGATCTTATTGCTCTTGCTCTTCAACGATTTCGTTGTAGATCGCAACCACGCGATCCCACTCTTCTTCATCCTCGATGCTCGCCAGGAAGGCTTCTCCGTCTTCCTCTTCGATACGGAAAATAACGCCATCCGCCTCGGTATCATTGCGATCGAGCAGCACTGCATAGGCACGATCATTCGCTTCAAAAGTATATACCATCACCATCTCATGCTCGACGCCGTCTTGATCGGTAACGATAAAAATATCGTCTTCGTGATCGTGATCGCAGGAAGCATCATGAATGTGATCGCTCATGGAAAAACCTCATTTCCTTATGTAATGGTCATTCCTACGTATCGTATCACGTTCCGAACGGGCGAGTCAATCGACGGACGCTAAGGCTTGCTCAACAGCCGAAAATTACTCGGATAAGATCTTTTTCTCGGAAACCACGACGTAGTCCCCGCCCTCTTCCAGCTTAATGGAGAATTTCACCGTATAATTGCCCGCTTTGTTAAAGGAGACGGTAAACGGCCATGGGTACCAGAAATTTTCCTTCTGACCTGCAACTACCTTCTCATGAGCCGGAGCCGCGAGCTCCCCGGATGGTGTCTCAATCGAAATCTTGAACGAATGGAAAGGCGTCGTCAAGCTGTCTACTTGGGCGAAAACGGCAAAATCAAGCCGGTCTCCCTTCTTCACTCCACCAAACGGCTGCTTAATGGAGTAATCATCGTCTACTTTTTTGGCCACAAACATGTGCACATTGGGCTTATGAACGGAAACTGTCTGTGCAGAGCTATCCCATTTTACCAAGGCCTGCAAAGAATCTGACAAAACGCGAACCGGAAATACCGCGCTTCCTTTCATTAGAAAAGCCGGGGCCTCTTCACCGTCAAACGTTTTTTCTTGATTGTTAATTAACAGCCTTGTCTTCGAATACCCTTCATACTCGCCCCACATCGAGCTTGCTGCAACCGAAGCTGCCCCGATGAGCGACAAAGAGAGCACCAATGTTACGATCCGTGGCACTTTCATTTCCTGCTACCTCCATCATGTCTTCGTACTTTGTATCTGCTATTTTATACTCACCCCGTTGGCAAGAGTTGCGCTCATTTCTATAAAAATGAAAATATTTTTCGTGCAAATAACTATATCTTGTGAACCTTCCGTTAGAACGCTGAATTTTGACACAAAATATGCGATACACAAAAGTTATGTCGATTATCCCGACCTCTACTGACGAGTGCTGCCGTTTTTTGCGCTTCCCCGGGAAATGAAGTGCGGGAAATGCCTTGTTGCCGAACAATTAACAATCATTTCCTAAAGATCCATTTATCATTTTTTTGACAAAACGTGTCATATTTATCTTGAATCCATCCTGCGAGGCGTGGTAGATTAATATGGATGCAACTGTCATGTTATTGTCGATTGGAGGACCGTCGTGAGCCTGCAAATTCAAATGATCGGAACGGGAAGTGCATTCAGCAAAAGCTACTACAACAACAACGCATTGGTAAGCAGCAACGGCTACAATCTGCTAATCGACTGCGGCTTTACTGCTCCCCGGGCCCTGTTCGAGCTTAATATCCCAATCCCACAGATCGATGCGGTCTTCATCAGCCATATTCATGCAGACCATATTGGCGGCCTGGAGGAGATGGCGTTTCAGTTAAAATATCGGTATCAACATAAATTGAAGCTCCTTGTACCGGAAGCGTTGCTTGCTCCGTTATGGGAGCATTCCCTGCGCGGAGGCTTGGAGAATCTGGCCGAAGGGATTTCGTGTCTTGAGGATTACTTTGACGTTGTTCCCCTTCATGAAGGAAAGCATGAGCTTCACCCGGGACTCGTCATGGAAATTTTCCAGACCGAGCATATTCCCCGGAAAGCAAGCTATTCCTTGATTTTCAACGATTCGGTCTTTTATAGTGCAGACGCGAAGTTTGACTATGAGCTTCTGGTCCGTCTTTCGGATCAACGGGGAATCCGGTACATCCTGCATGACTGTGTGCTTGGTGGCTCGGGCGCTGTGCATGCGACGCTTGACGAGCTGCTGACCTTGCCGGAGCATATCCAACGAAAGGTGCTTCTGATGCATTACAGTGACAACATGCCTGAGTATAAAGGCCGAACGGGTAACATGTCATTTATCGAGCAATTCAAGCTTTATACATTTTAAAAGGCGAACGGACGATTCTTCTTGCATCGTCCGTTTCTTTTATCCTTGCCGGCATACGCTATGCAAGTTTTTTCATTGGACAAGCAGGATTTTCACGGCATGGCACAGAATTCCATAATTAAAATACCGTCATGTCAGGAGTGAAGACCAAGAATGAACTTGCGCTGGATCTTCCTTTTGTATATTGCAATCGTTTGCTTCTTTTCCCTTATCTCTCATCCGTCTTCCGCACAAGCTCCCTATTTAATTGCCTTCAGCTTCATTTATGCATTAAGTCACTTCTCGAAGCATGAAGCCTCCCCCGTTTTTCGATATATGCAGTACGGCTTGCTCATTGGCTTTCATTATATTAGTGCAACTGATTGGTGTTTGCCGTTGTATTTGGTATATATGGCTCAATCCATCGGAAGAGAGCGTAAGATAACCGCTATTACCACCAGCTTTCTCTTGATGATCTTGTTTAGTGCCATAGCCTTTAGTTATCGTCCCGCGAACCTACCTGAGCTAAGCAATGTCATTTTTATGGTTGCCAGCTGCCTCCTGTTGGCCTTATTATTTCGGAATTACTTGGCGGATATGGAGAAACAGGCTAAGGTACTGACGGATGAGAAGCAGCGGCTCACTACACATGATGCTTTGACCGGCCTTTACAATTATGAAGAGTTTCATCGTCAGGTCGAGAAGCTGGTGGAAGCGAACCGGACCATCGCCATTACGCTCCTGGACTGCAAGGACTTGAAGTCATTGAATACGACGAACGGCTTTCAAGGGGTAAACAATATACTTCGCCAGGTAGGTCAGCTCCTTCGGATTATGTTTCCTGAAGCGCTCCTTGTTGCGCGGTACGGCGGGGACGAATTCGCCATTGTTTTGGAATCGGGCGATATGCAGCATACGCTGAATACCACCACGCAGCTGCTTGCTTCCGAATTTCCGAAGCTGACGGGTATAGAGATTAATTTTGGTATCGCTTTCTATCCGTTTGACGGCTATACGAAGGACGATTTGATCTTCGTCGCTGAGAAATCGCTGTATACCATGAAACGAGAGAGCTGGCTGAAACGCGAGGAGCACATGCTCCGTTCCGAGAAGCTGCGTGTCGTTGGGGAGCTGGCCTCCGGGATGGCTCATGAAATTCGTAATCCCCTAACTACAATTAAGGGATTTTTGCAGCTTTCCAAGGCAAGTCAGTACAATATTGAACCATGGTACGAGTTGATCATGGATGAAATTAATCGAATGAGCATGCTCACTGGAGAGTTTTTGCAATTTTCCAAGCCGCATACCAGTAAATACAAAGCGCTTTCTATCCAGGTATGCGTTGAGCGGGTGATCTCTCTCTTGGATTCCGAGTCAGCAAGGCTTGGCCATCGTATTCTCTTTGATCGCCCCAATGAGCCTGTACTTATGATGATGGATCAGGATAAAATACTCCAGTTGCTGCTCAATCTCGTAAAAAATGCGTTTGAGGCCATGCCGGAGCAAGGCCTCGTACACATCCGGTTGACCCATAACGGAGCCCAAGCCGTTCTTGAAATAACGGATACGGGAAAAGGGATCCCCAAGGAGGAGCTTGATCAAATTTTTCTTCCGTTTTATACGACAAAAGACAGCGGAACCGGACTTGGCTTATCGATCTGCCATAAAATCATCCAGGATCACGAGGGTACCATCGAGGTGGAAAGTATTGCAGGCGAGGGCACCAAATTTACCATTTCCGTCCCCGTCGTAACAGCCGAAGAACCTATCGGAGTTTAGAGGACCTGCTTGAACGACTTCTTTTCGGTTCGATAATATAGCTTATCGCACCTAGAAGCATACCCAGCAAGGCTCCTCCTGCCACCTCCTCGGGTACATGCCCGAGCCTTTCTTCGAGCTCCCTCTCCCGTTTCGTATGTAGCATTGACGGGTGCCGGCGGCTTAACTCTCCCACTTCTTCCTCCAGATCGTTCACCTGCATAGCGATAAGCCCGGCATGCCGACGTATACCCATGGCGTCATACATGACGATGAGACCGAGCATCGTTGACAAAGCAAAGGGTATGGACGCTATCCCCTTCTTAAGGCCAATGTAAGTGGCAAGCGAAGCTACCCCGGCGGAGTGTGAGCTGGGCATCCCTCCGGTGGTCCATAATTCCTTCCAATCCCAACGCCCATTCCGATAGCGCGCAGTAGGTATTTTCAGCGCTTGGGCGATACCAATACTAGCCAGAGACGTCAATAACGCTCGGTTCATCCCTAATCACCTCATCTATAGAATGAAATGGGGAAGGGCATTGTATACTTGGGGATTCATTCCTGTAGCTTTAGCACAAGTATACCCTCACAAGAGAAGGCTACCCTAGACATCGAACCAATGTTCATGATTGTGACGAACAAATCACTTGTTGATGTGATTCATATCACATCTTCCTGCCTTTGGATTCGGTAAGGTAGAAGCAATAAGTTAGATTTCGCACGATCAGTCCATTCCCGAAGGGGGTACGCAACAATGCATGAACAATATAGTCATGAGGTAACAACTCAGGTGAGTAATACAGAATGCTTCTCTGAGGGAAGCCTGGAGAAGCTTGCCGGCATCATGTACGAAACGAAAGTAGCGGCTGGGGCTTATTTATTTTGGGAAGGCGATGCTGCGGATAAGCTGTATTTTTTGAAGCAAGGGCGAGTGAAAATCACGAAGAGCAACGATGAAGGGAAAGGCTTTATCCTTTACTTGCATAACGCGGGAGATTTGTTCGGACAAGTGGACCCTTTTCATAATTCGGTTCACAGCTTCAATGCAGAGGTGATGGAAGAAGCAATTATCGGAGTGATCCAGCAAAAGGACCTTGAGGTCCTTCTCTGGCAGCATGGCGAGTTGGCGGTAGAGTTTATGAAATGGATGGGATTAATGCACCGCCTGACGCAAACCAAGTTCCGGGACCTTATGATGTTCGGTAAGCCCGGTGCTCTCTGCTCGACCCTCATCCGTCTTTGTAATTCTTACGGTGAAACAACGGCCGAAGGCATCGTGATTACCAAGAAGCTGACCAATAGCGAGTTGGCCGACATGATCGGCGCAACCCGCGAAAGCGTCAACCGGATGCTTAGCGATTTACGCAAGCAGGACATCATTTCAATTGAGAACAATCAGATTATTGTAAAAAAGCTAGATTATCTACAGGACATTTGCCATTGTGAGAATTGTCCCAAAGATATGTGCCGCATTTAGAGCCGGACCAGCATCGAGATCGGAAAGCTGGCTTCCGGCTCGTTGTCCATGCTGCCCCATGCATATATTCCGTTAATATATTTGAGTTCAAACAGAGTTTGCACCCCATCCACTTTGTATACTCCTGGCGTAAAATCGGCGGGGTCCAAAGTGTAGGCCTTCGCCGTGACATATTTACTTTGTAGCACGTTTTTCTGGCTTGGAAACTCCGCTTTCTCCATAGCGTCGCTGAGCTCTCTCAACTCCGCTTCCAGCTCCTCTCTGGACATTTGACTGTATAGCTTCTTCATCGTGTCTCCCCCTTCGAACCGTGTAATTTTGTCGATCTTCACATATAGATAAAATCACTTCTTCTCGCTTTTTGTCACCTTCTGATGGAATTTATTTCTAGTTAAATCAAGGCGATTCCACTATAATGAATAATAGAATATGCAATGAGGAGGCAATGAGCCATGCGTACGGAGTTATCGATCAACGATAGGAAAATTCCCGTCAGCTTCATCTCCAGTGACCAGAAAGCAATTCCTCAGCTGCTGAATTTACTCAATAAGAATCGAATGAAGGATACGAATATGACATCCTCCCCGACACTGGACATCGAGCGGATTGAAATTATCGGCAATCAAGCCGTGCTGCATTCCCATCACAGCGAGAAAGTCATCGAACTCCCGCTCTATTGAGCGGTTTTTTTACGCTAACGACTGTTGCAGGTTTGCCTTAAGCCTTAGAACACTATGACATTCCTTACCAAGAAACCCTCCTCCTAAATCGCAGTCGATCAGCCTTGAAGGGCACCAATAAAGGGTTTTCTTATGAGCACGAAATGCTTGCACAGACTAAGATTCAAGGTTATTATGAGACACATAAAGGAATGAATACCATATCGCAAAGGATTTGTCATTTATGACCAATGATAACAAACGAGGCTTTTATCGTTTGCAATTTACACATCCGCTTCTAGCCGACGCCAAGCTCATTGGGTTTGATGGATTGGAGCTTGATTACAAAATGGTAAAAGCCGCCCTCTTGGATCTAAGTGCAGGCGGTGCACGCTTCTATACGGATGCTCCGTTTCCGGATGAGGGCAACCTACTGGTGGAACTAAGGTTCATGGCGCTTGGCAAGGAGTTTCGGCTGCTCGGTCTCGTCGTGCGTACGATCCGCCCCGTGGAAGAACATTATGAGTATTGCGTCCAGTTTTCCCTCGACGAAGCGGATACGGCCGCATTAACGAGTATAGTCAATCAAATGTCCATCAAACTTAGGAAGACTCCCGTGCTTTCCAATTGCAGCTTCGCTACGGAAGAAGAGCTTCTAGCTTTCATGCCCCTACGCTCTCACTCGTCCTGACAGCCCTGCAACGAGATAAGACTTCCCTGACTCTGTGTGCCATACCCAGCTCTTGAATAGCTGCTGTTCAGGCTTTAGCTTATCGAACAGATCTTTGAGGCCTATTACGGCCGATTCGATCCCATACTTGCCGAAGGCCTGGAAGAGGAACCTCACCCGTTCATTATCGTTGTTCAGTTGATTAAGCTGGTCCAGCAAATCCTTCTTCGACTCGTCCAGCAGAATAATATCCGTCCAGGCTGCCACGCGGCCCTCCGGCTTTACGAGCGATGTAAGCAGGGTATTGTAATCCGCCACCACGCTGTTCCTTAAGAAGCCCAAAGCTTCGACGATTTGTGCTGTATCCGCCTCATTATATAAATGCATGTACTCGGCCAATTGCGATAGCGCGTGTAAATAAAATAGTTGCGTATGCACTCCGGAAGAAACGACAAGATTGAAGGACTTCTTCATATGAGGCAGCGCTTCTTCCCGTTTCACCAAAAACGCCTGATCGCGCAGCCAACCGGCTAGCTCTCCCGCCGGTATACCTGCCTGCAGCTTCTCTTCATAGTCTTGATAGAAGCCTAACTGGTCCAGGCAAGTATAGTCCACGTGAGCAAGCGATTTGAACTTGGGTGAGGTGAACCCGCCTGTTGCTTCCATGAACTCCTCAATCGCATTCGCTTCTGTGTCGAGCACCGTCAGCTGGCTGAAACGTGAAGCAAGCTCCGGCAGATCCACATCTCCATGGTTCCCTGCACCGAGCACCGCCGCTTTATCGAAAGAGCTAAGCTGAGCGGTTGTATCCTCCAGCAGCATGCGAACATGATACCGGTGTGTGCCCCACTCCTGCTCGCCCCAGTCCAGCTTGTCCTCACTCACCTCGGTTAAGCCACTACTGACCCCCGGAAAATCCTTCATAAGTCCCCTTCTTTCCAAGTGATTTTCTATTGGTGACATTATATCATAATGTGCAGCTTTCGTGTCGACAGAGTCAGTTGGAGTTCAAGATCCTTAATTTCAAAAAAAAGTGTTGACTTTGTTGTCCAGGCTTGGTAATATAACACTTGTCGCTAAACAAAATATATCGAGACCTGTTAGCTCAGCTGGGAGAGCACCATCTTGACAGGGTGGGGGTCAGTGGTTCGAGCCCACTACAGGTCATACTGAAAAAGTCCTTGATTTTCAAGGGCTTTTTTGCTTTTTGAGCTTAACATCATGTATCTTTCGAACTCTGTCGGATGTAAATCCGACCTTTTTTACATACAAAATGTCGGGTATAGTGAAAGTATTGCTGCTACAATGACCCTATGGACGGTGAGACGCATGGATTTACTGAGAGCTATGAATAATGCCATTGCCTACGTGGAGGACAATCTTGAGGATGAGGTGGACTTTGCCCAAGTAGCGCGCCTTGCGCATTGCTCCGAGCATCATTTCAGGAAGATGTTTTACTACCTGGCCGGTATAACCTTGGTGGAGTATATACGAAGGAGACGGCTGACACTAGCGGGCTTCGAGCTGCTGACCGATCAAGCCAAAGTGATTGATATCGCTTTGAAATACGGATATCAATCTCCCGACTCGTTCACTAAGGCCTTTCATAAGCTGCACGGTATGAATCCTTCCGAGGTGCGTAAATCCGGCCATTCCTTAAAAGCGTATCCCCGCATGTCGCTTCAATTAACGATTCAAGGAGGAACGGAAATGAACTACCGCATTGTAGAGAAAGAGTCATTTCGTATCGTGGGATTGAAAAAAAGAGTGCCGGTCATTTTTCACGGGGTGAACCCGGAAATCGCCGCTATGTGGAAAAGCTTGGACTTGGAATTGATTCAAAGACTTAAATCACTTTCAAATATCGAGCCCTCGGGACTGATCAGCGCTTCCGTCAATTTCTCCGAAGGAAGAATGGAAGAAAACGGAGAACTGGATCATTATATTGGTGCGGCTACGAGTGAACCGGCTCCAAGCGATCTCGCTCAGCTGGAAGTACCGGCCTTGACCTGGGCCGTGTTCCATGCCGTAGGCCCTTTTCCTGACACACTGCAGAGCATTTGGGGACGAATTTATTCGGAATGGTTCCCATCCTCGATATATGAGCAAGCTGAAGGCCCGGAAATCTTGTGGAATAAGGACAAGGACACGACTTCACCTACGTTTACAAGTGAAATTTGGATTCCTGTAACGAAAAAATAAGCGCAACACAAGTTATCAAGAGATGCATACCTCGGCCCTGTGCAAGGCAAGCCACTTGGGATGCATCTTTTTTCATTAAACAAATACTGTAATCATTTCCGCGCTCATACGAAGATCGATTACACTTTGTGTGAGCATTCCCAAGAAATCTGTGATACTATATAGAGTAAGCGGCCCATTATATGGGAATGATGGAATATAGATCATGTAAAGGAGCTAATGTTCTATGGACATCTTCAGCCTTGCCCTTCACTTATTGCCTCTAGCCTTCTTCGCGGCGCTTGTACAGGAGCTGGTCAGTAGGGGATCCAAAAATATCAATGAACACAAGAAAAAGGAATAGAGCTTGAAAGCCGCTCTAGCTACTTGAAGATGCCTACAATATGATCATCAATAATAATCTCGATCTTCATCACATCTTCAAATGGAATCCACGTATACTCATCCTTGTTCTCTACCCTGATGTTTCTTAGCTGCTTATCAAGCTGCGTAATCTTGCCTTGAAACGTCTGCAGCTGTGAATCTCCCCTAACGGAAATGATCGCCTCTCTCTCCGTGAACATAGCAACACCAAGACTCCGAATCAGCGATTCTTTCGCCTCCTCCGTTCTTAGCTGTTTCGTTCTTTGCGAAGGTAAGCTTGCATGTATTGTAACCGGCACCAAACAGATCACCCCAATAACGAACATTTGTTCCTATATTAACAAATTAAGGACCTGATTGCAAGTTATCGTTCCTCCAATGCCATTGCCAAAAAAGGCGCCCCGAGGTTAACGGAAGGCGCCTGAATCGTATTCGCAAAGCTCTACATTCCCATCAAATACTGCCCTTCTGTCTTACCTAAACCGAGATATTCCAGGAATCGTACAAGCTCCTGTTCCCAGAATTGCCAGGTATGGCCGTGACCTTCCGCTTCATGATAATGGTACTTGTATGGATTTCCCTCCAGCGAAAGGAAAAAATCTCTCAACAGCAGGTTTAAATCAAGCCAAGGGTCCAAGCTGCCGCAGCCATGATATATGCGGGCAACGGACTTGCCTATCTTCAGCCCCTCACGTCCCAGATGCTTCAAGTCATTCTCCGTTCCCTTAAAGTTCCCTTCACCAAACAGCATGATCCGATCCTTGGCACGCTGGGAGCCATCGTTTACGAATTCGATATCGGACTTGTCTCCCGCCGAAAATGCACCAATGGCGCCAAACAGGTCGGGACGAGCCAATCCTACCCTTAGACAGCCGTAACCCCCGTTAGAATAGCCGGAAATATAATTATCCTCACGCGCAGGCGAAAGCCGCGGCAGCATATGCCGAATAATTCGAGGCAGCTCCTCGCTCAGATAAGTGAAATAACGTCCCCCATGCACCATATCGGTATAACAAGACTGAAATGCTCCGGGCATAATCACAGCGAGTCCATACTCCATTGCAATTCGTTCAATGCTGCTCATTCGCTGCCAAGCCGTGTGATCGCCGGAGCCGCCGTGAAGCAGCCAAAGTACCTTCAGCCTTCCGTCCCCCGCATAGGGCTGCTTCTCCTGAGGAACAATGATGCTCACGTCCATCTCGGTCCCTAAGACCTCAGAGTACAGCTGGGTTTGGATGTGTGCCATGCCATCTCCTCCTATTCACTGCGCCGCTTCCGCTCGGATAGCCATGTTACAAATTGCTCCAGTTCCCGGTCCCAATCCGCCCAGTTCCCTTTACCGTGATCCGTCCGGAAAATGAACGGCTGTTCAAGCTCCTTCATCAGCTTACAGAACTTCTCATTGTTATTGTAATTCGGACTTTCGGTACTGCAGCTTACATACATTTCGGTTCTTGGCTTGTCCGACTCAGCAATCCGTTTCACGGCGGCGTTCAGGTCATTTGTACTGCCCGCTGCGAACTCCCTTTCACCGAAAACATCCCTCGCATGTCCTGGCTCCATGGAATCGTATGCTGCAAGTACATCCAGCGTGCCACTGAAGGATCCCGCTGCTGCGAATGTGCTTGAGGCAAGCAAGCCTGCCTTGACCGCGCCATAGCCACCTGCACCGGCTCCGGCAATATAGCGTCCATCTCGATGGGCCGCAAGCGGGAAGGTCCTTTCACAAAGCGCCGGCAGCTCCTCTGTAATAAAGTGGAAGTAATCGCGCCCGAAAGCCATATTCGTGTACCAGCCCAGATGTCCGGCCGGCATTATTACGGCAAGCGGAAGCCTCTCTGCATATCTTTCCACCCCGGAACGTCTCAGCCAAGCGCTATGTCCGTCTCCCATATCATGCAGCAGATACAATGTCTCATAGGCACCGCTTCCCTGCTCGGGAAGCAAGACGTCCATGGCTACGGGCAACCGCAGTGCTTCCGAGTAGTAATTTATTTTTAGCCAAGCCATACGGTCATCTCCCTTCAAAAGCGAATTCAAACTATTTATCACGTTCTACTTGAAAATCGCAACTGATTTAAGGATACTTGTTGTAGTGAGTATCACTCAACATATTCATGCTTCTTTTTCAATACTTGTGGGTAAAGAGTAAGTGGCAGGATTGTCCTCCCTAGTCTTAGATCATTCTGCTTAATTTTTATTATCATCTCAAAACGGGAGAGAGGTCGTATTGAACCACAATCGTTTGCTATCGGATTCAGAGGAACTGCGGGCGCGTACCAACCGGCTAAAAAAGCAGCATGAGAAGCTGCTAAACTATGTTCGCAGCAACCGCAGACGTTTAGAATCGGCTCAGCACCAGATAAGAAGAAACAAGGCGGTTTTCCATTCCCTCAAGCATCAGCTAACCGACTTGATTCTTCCCCCGGAAGATAACAATTCTTATTGAGTTTCACTCTCGCAGCGCCTCTCTCAACTTGCTTGACATCACAGGATTCGAACGTTGAAGAGAGGCGGCTCGCAGCCTTGCATTCTCTTCCTTCAATCGTTCCACCTCCGCCTCAAGCTTAGCAACACGATCGAGCGCTTGTTGCAGCGGTTCTCGATTCTGCTCCTCCATGGTAAGTACACCTGCTTTCTATTCTTGCTATACTTTCTGATTATATCATGGCTCAATGCCCATTTCCCCCAAAAAAAGAAGACCACCGAAGTGCACTTATGTGCACGCAGCAGTCTAGTGTTTGTCGGCGAATCCAATGCAGGGCTGACCCGTTGTTCGCAGAACGACCGCGGAGGGAAGCTCTCTAGTTTTAATTCCGTAGCTTCGGCATCCCCTTGGGAAGCTTGGGTCCCAGGTTACATAGAAGTTCTTGCATTGAAAACAATTGATCCTTACGTTCTTGCCGTTAGCGGCGTTTGGCTTTACGTTCATGCCCGAGTTGATTGGAAAAATTCGATCCACTCGCCATCCGGTCCATGAAAGAAAAAGTATCGACTGCCATTCGGAAGGGTCGTAATTTCCGAATCGATCAGCTTCATATCGGCAAGCGATTGAATTCGTTTCCATTCCTCTTCGATATCGTCCACCGTAAAGGCAATGTGATGCACTTTCCCCTCCTGCGGAAGCCCTTCGTTGTAGCCGTATATTAACTCCAGCTCCGTCTCGTTCGTCTGGTTAAAGCCCATGAAAGCAAGCTTAATGACGCCGTTCGTATGGTCCAGCATGCCTTTCAGCTCAAGTCCCACGACCTCCCGGTAAAATGCAACTGACTTGTCCATATCGCTAACCATAATACCGACGTGTTCGATTTTTTTGCGAGCCAATGGGGAAACCTCCTTATATCCATGCACATTTGGTATAATAATCTAGATCAGTTTATCAGTTCTTGAGGCTGGTGACAACGCTGTTCAACAGCAACAGACTTACAAATATTCGATCCCGTTAGGAGGACCCATCTTGATTCAAGTACACCCTGCAGACCAACGCTACAGCGCCGACCACGGCTGGCTCAAAAGTAACTTCAGCTTCTCCTTCGCCGATTACTACGATCCGAATAATACGGAATTCGGCCCACTTCGCGTACTGAACGACGATATCGTCGCACCCCAACGAGGCTTTGGAGCTCATCCTCACCGCGAGATGGAGATCGTTTCCATCGTGCTTCGAGGAGAGCTGAAGCATGAGGACAGCACAGGACATTCCGCCGTCACTACCTTCGGTGGTGTACAACGCATGACGGCTGGCACAGGAATTATCCATTCGGAGGTTAATCCCGGAGACGACGAGGTAGCTTTCCTTCAGCTTTGGTTTACCCCGGATACACGAGGACTTGAGCCCTCTTACGAGACCACACAATATGAACCTGATCAGCTGACGAACCGGCTTCTGCCTATCGTAGCCAAATCGGGAGGAAACGGAATCGCGTCAATCCATCAGGATTTAACACTTTATTTGTCCAAGCTGGAGGCGGGGAAAGCGCTGACCTTCACACAGCCCGAAGGGAGACGTATTTATGTTCACGTGCTGGAGGGAGATCTGCAGCTTAACGATTCCACGAGCTTAAAGACAAGAGACGCAGCCCGAATTACCCAAACCCCGGAGCTTACTCTTCATTCTGCAGATGGCGCCTTCTTCATGCTGATTGACCTGCCCTAACGGTATCTGCCCCTGGAGTGGATACGAGCACTTTATCCGCCCTAGGGGCTCCTTCATGCAAAAAAATCCCTCCAGTTAGCTGGAAGGAGTTATATAGGGCGTTTGCCCTTTAAAAGCTGGCGAATATTTAAGACTCGCGCCTCGGCTCGAACAATATCCAACGATCCGATCTGAAGCAACGAGGAGTTCGTAACCGAGAACACCCTCACCCGATTTACTTTGATAAAAGGGTTCGTATCCCGTACTTCCATCGTTACCTCATCCTCCGGTACTACCTGCGGAATCGGGCGAGTGAACGTCCTATAATCGCTGAACGCACCCTCTTTTCCAAAAAAGGTAGGCAGCTCCCTTTGAACCGCTAAAGCTTTGTTGACCGGGAGGAAAGCCTTCATGTCACCGACGAACAGCACTCCCGCGGAATCGACGCCGATCACTTTCACTTCATTGACTACCGAGGTCCTAGGTTTTCGGTAGGTCATCGCTTCCCCGTCTCGGGAGCAAGGGGAACAAGGGGGCCGATGATTAGTGACTCCGGAGGAGTATCAAAAACGGAAGACAGCGTAATATTTTGTGCATCCCCTATCAGCAATAAGGAGGAACTGGCCACGCCGACTACTTGAATATTACCCACACTTATTTCCTTATTCTCTACCTGCAGAATCATCCGTGTCCTTCCCCTTTCCAGCCTTGTTTCGGAAATATTGTTCAATACCTAATCGAATATCATGGACGACCTTGTCCGTTACCATCTGTTCCTTGTCAGGGGGAAGCATCCCCGTTTTGTTATCCTTCATCAGCTGGGTATAAGCATCGATACGTTCCCCAATCTGACCTCGCAAATCAGCCAGCATCTGATCCTGCATATCTTCCTCAAGAGGACTGTCGTATTCCTCCGCCTTCCTCTGCAGCTCCCCTGGCCCCTCCCGCTCCAAATACGATAGGACTGCGCCATGAATCCTCTGAAATCCTTCGGAAATGGCCGTATTATTCACGACTTCCTTCCCGCCCACCGTCAGATCGTCAAGCGACTTATCGGATAACCCTGAAGGCGATATTCCTACGTTTAAAGTGCCCTCCAGCTTATCTACCTTCAGTTGATCGAACGTGTATTCGATTTTCTCAATTGTAATCCCTCGCTGCTTTCGAAGAGCCTCCACTTCCTTGTCTAGCATGGTCACTTTTTGCTCCAGTTCCCGAATCCGCTCGGTTTGCCATTGCAAGTACGCCTGCAGCTGTTGAAAATATGCGTGGATATCGGCTGGTTGCATGCTCTTCCTCCGTCTTACGGCGTTACCGACGGCAGGGGAACGAGCGGTGAAGGAAACTCCTGCACCCCCGCTTCAGGAGCCGGGCCGGTAAAACCGCCTGTATTATATAGATTGGATAGCGCTCGAATCGCCCCTGTCGTACCGATTTGCAGTACGGACGAATTGTTAAGTGCGTCTACCTTTAGCTGATGTATACAGATGCTCTGATGGACCACAATCGACATGTTCTAGATCCCACCTACCTTGTTAACAGAAACGGGATTGGAATCAAAAATATCACGGTCATTCGTATTCGTATTGCTGTACCAGTTCATGACGCGCAAGTAATCCCCCGTATTGAACGAACCCGCTCCTGCGAACGTCTTGGCAGAGCTTTGCGGGGCAAGCTGAAGAGAATCGCCGATTTGAACAATCGAACTGGGACCAACACTTACAATCTTAATACTTCCTACGATAGCCGGCATAGCAAACACCCTTACATTCTATGACATCGTGTGTATGTTGTTTTATGTATATGTTTGTTGAGGTAGGAGTATGTGCTTCTTCCTGAAACTGTGCCTGAGACATTCATGCTTTTCTCTCAGACTACATATATTTATGCCGAGGAGTGATGCATATGGCGGACGGAAACAAGAGTAACGGGAATCCTTACGGAACCTTTGATTGGAAGCAATTCGAACAATTTTTCGGGGGAAAGCTCCCCTTCGCGCCCGGCGGGTCCGGCAAGGGAGAGGGGCTTGCCTGGATACAGGAATATGTTCAAGATGTGATGAAGCAGGCTTTGCCGAGTGTAAGCAATGCTGCGGAACGTGTCAAAAACCATCTGCACACGGAAACCTTCGAGACGCACAACAACGTGATTGTTAAAATACACGTTCCTGACAGAGATCAGGCCCGCAAAATTCGTGTGGGCTTAAGCGTGAATGCCGTTCGACTGACCGGATTGCCGGATAAAAAGGAGCAAACGATCCGGCTGCACAGGTTGATTTATCCTGACAGCTGCAAAGCCGTGTATCGGGACGGGATCATTCAATTGCATATGCGCAAGCATCTAGGGGATCATACTTTTCGTGACATTGATGTAAGGTATTATTGAGAAGAAAAAACGCACGCTCCCTTGTGGGAGACGTGCGTTAATTATTGCCGGCATTGTTCGAGTCGACTCCATCCGGATCAAAGGTGTTGGTCATGCTGAATATCGATAGAATGGTCATGAAATCACCTGTATTTCCCCCGCCGGCACCTGAGTAACCCTTATCTGTGCTTTTGGGTGTTATTTGCAGCACATCCCCAAACGTCACTTCACCGGAAGCATCCACAAACTTGATCGGAGCCAAAATGATAGACGGCATAGGCGTCTCCTCCCTGCTCTTGCACTAATGAATTATATATATGCAGGCACCGGCCCAATTGATCACTTCTATAGAAAGTAAAAATCCTGAGAAAATAAAAATCCTGCTCAGCGCTGCTCAAGCGAGCGCTTCACAGGATTCTCTGTGTTGATGCCGAAGACCGGGGTCGAACCGGTACGGTAGTCACCTACCGCAGGATTTTAAGTCCTGTGCGTCTGCCTATTCCGCCACTCCGGCATTTTGGTGTGGTGGGCCCTGAGGGACTCGAACCCCCGACCAATCGGTTATGAGCCGACCGCTCTAACCAACTGAGCTAAGGGCCCTAATGCTTTGGTTGCGGGGGCAGGATTTGAACCTGCGGCCTTCGGGTTATGAGCCCGACGAGCTACCGGGCTGCTCCACCCCGCGTTGGTTAGCTTTCGTTCGCAAATGGCGACAAAACTAAATATACACGATTGTAGAGTCGATAGTCAAGGTTTTTTTATAATAAATATCTTACACCGAATCGGCCTTTCTTGGATTTGTATACCTGAACCTCAGCCGGGCACTCATAGCCGTATATCCACCAGTCTTCTTCCATGCGCTTCGCGAGGCACCCGGCTTGAAATTTGCTTTCATAAAGCTTACTCCAATAAACCCAGCTCATTGTTCTTCACTCCGTATCAGAAATGGGATTAAGGTCGGTACTTAGCATAACCCAAAAAGAGCCTCCTTATTTTTAAGAGGCTCTCTCCAGTATTTAACTTCGCTCCGACTCATCCCTATGATGATGTGCGATTCGGCTTGCAGCAGATGCCGCAATGCTGGCTACCAGGTCGTCCAGAAAGGTGTGTACCCTATTGCCTGCCTTCGTGTCCAGCTTCTTTATCATTCCGATCTTCTGCTTATCCAGATGTCCGAAGGTGGTCACGCCAATGCTTCCATAGCTGAACACAGAACCAAGCGCTAAAGTCTCATCACAGCCAAACAAGCCTTCATCCGTTTCGATGATCGATTGGATCGGCTCTGACAGCATGCCCTTCTCCGCCAAAACATCCAGTTCGATGCCTACCAAGATGGCATGCTGCAGCTCTCTCTTTTGCAATACGGCATGAACCGCATCGATACATACATCCATGGTTAATGTGGGATGATAAGGTAGCTGCATTTCGCGAACGATCCAAGCTACTTCTTCCAGAGCCACTCCGCGTTCCTGGAGCTTCCGTAGAGCAGCTTCCTTTACCTCATCGCTGTGCACTTGTCTTCTCATCAGCACCGCCCCTTAATAGAAGGTAAAAGAAATCCCCTTTCATTTATTGTATGGTGTCAGTACTTGCCATGTGTATATTTTCTAGAAGCATAGCAACACTCGCCCCGACACGCTATAATGAAGTATGGGCGAATATTGCCCTGATGAGGTCGATAAGGAGGGATTGTATGTTGTACGGACTTGCCGTATTTCCATCTTCCGAAATCCAGGAATTCGCTGATCGTTACCGAAAGCGATACGATACCCATTACTCCATCATTAAGCCTCACTTGACCCTCCGGGAAAAGGAACTCATCTCCGAGGAGCAGCTGGAGAAAGGCATTTCCTATTTGACGGAAGCGGCCAGGAAGCTGGAGCCCTTTATATTGCATTTTAATCGGTTCTCTACCTTTTATCCGGCTAACAATGTCATTTATATGGCGCTGGCGGACCCCGAGCCGATGCAGAAAGCGTATGAGGTGTTGTGCAGCGGTGTGCTTCAAGAACAGGCCAAACCGTATGCCTTTACTCCTCATCTGACGATAGCCCAAGAGCTGGGAGACGATGAGCTGCACGATGTTCTATCCAGCGTCCGAAAGCAACCTGTTGATTTCCGCTGCACGGTGAACCACGTTGTTCTGCTGAGGCAAACAGAAAACGGCATTTGGCAATCGGTTCAAGAGTTTCCCCTTGGGGGAAGCGGCGAATAAGTTGTTATGACAAAGGGGCTGTCCCAAAAGTAGCGAAAAATCTACTTAAAGGGACAGCCCCTTTTATACAACCCCGAATTTCGTGAAAAAATGGCCGGACAGGGTTCATTCTTGCCCGGCTATATGTCTTTTTTGCTCCGTGGTTACCACCTTAAGCAAATTGTGGGCAAGTGAAAGCCACCCGACCTCCAGGCTTACTTTTGGTAAGCCGCGAAGCAGGAACCTCCGGAATCCCCGGTTATTTTTCATTTGCCCAAACACACTTTCCACTTCGATCATTCGTTGAACCGAGAGCTTGCGTCCATCTTCGCTTCTTAATTTTTCTCTAGCCACTTTTTTGTAGCGAAGATACTCCATGCTGACCCTTATTTCGCGGCTGCGTTCAGACTTGGTGCATTTCTCTTTGAACGGACACCCCTCACAGTTTTCACTTCGGTAGATCCGCAATTTGACCCCGTACCCACTATCAGTCTTGTTCTTGCTCTCCTTAATAAAATGTAGTGTTCGTCCGTTTGGGCATACCCAGCTGTCTTTGTCCTCGTTGTACGTCCAGTTTTCTAAGCGGGATACGTCGTTTCGCCAAGCTCTTGATACCTCCTTATGAAAGGAATTATATTTCACAAGCGCTTCCATGTTTTCTTTCTCTAGATACGCATAGTTTTCCTCACCACCGTAACCGGCATCGGCGATGACGGTTTTAGGAAGACGACCAAGCGTCTCTTTTACCTTGTTAAGATGCGGGATAAGGCAACGCGTATCTGTCGGGCGCTGGTGGAGGGAGTAACCTACGATGAATTGGTTCTCTGTGCCGACTTGTACGTTGTAGCCGGGCTTGAGTTGACCGTTGCCCATGTGGTCTTCCTTCATTCTCATAAACGTGGCATCTGGATCCGTTTTACTGAAACTGTTTCGTTCGCCAAGGATCTCAAGCTGAGTTTCGTACTTCTGCTGGCGGGGAACAAAATCCTTACGCAGTTGCCGTACCGCTTTCTTTACCGTTTTGTTCTTTGGTTCACTCTTCAGTTTGGCTTCTAGCTTCGTTAAAGCCGCCTCCATGCTCTCGCTTGTTAGGTCGGTGTCTCCGCCCAGCTCGAGCAGGTCCTTGCCGTTGTGCTCTTTATCTTCCTGAATCTCCTGCTGTTCAATCTCAATAAAAAGCTGCTTCACTTTCTCTTCCAGCCTGGCTTTCTGCTTCTTTACTGCCTTTCCCCAGACAAACGTATACCGGTTTGCATTTGCTTCGATCTTGGTACCGTCAACAAAGTAGTTCTCCAGCTTGATATATCCCTCGGCCATTAGCAGCTCCAGCATTCCTGCAAAAATCTTCTCGAGCTGCTCCTTCATCCGCTCGGAGCGAAACCGATTGATGGTCCGGAAGTCCGGCTGTTGGCGACCTGCCAGCCACATGAAAGGGATATTCTCACGCACGGCCTTGGCAATCTGTCTAGAGGAGTAGATACGTTGAGAATAAGCATACACAATGATTTTAGTAAGCATTTTAGGGTGATAGCTATCCCGACCGCCTCCGGGATACGCAGCTGTAAACAAGCTGTCGTCCAAACGATTGATGAAGCTATTAATAACTCGCGCTACGTGACGTGGTGGGATGTCCATTTCCAAATCCATTGGCAGACACAGTTGATCCATGGTATATTGAATAAACAAAGAAACCTCTCCTTTCAATGGTTGCTCGACACTTCCATTTTACCAAGGATTGGTTTCTTTTTGTTTTACAAAATTGAGAAAAAGGGGCAGTCCCTCAGTCACCTATGGTGACTTTTGGGACAGCCCCTTGTTGTATTGCTTATGAGATATGAGAAATTATTGCTTGTAGCTACCAATAAGGCGTTTGGATTCACCTGCAGGTGTGGTGAATACTTCGTACATTTTAATTGTAAGCGGACGCTCCAACTGCTCGGAGCTCGATGAGAAGAGAATGTTATTCTCACCGCTAACCAAATGATTCGGTCCGACCAAGCCAACTTGAGTAGAGCCGATCAAACGATCGTTTTCTGCCAACAAATCTAACTGAATCCTGGAGAAGCTGTTATCAAGTTGAACCATTTCTTGGCGTTTTAATTCCAAATCGAACCTTGCTTTATAGGTAAATTTATAATTCGTTGCCTGGCCCCAGTTAACAGCGATCGTCCAGTATTTAACTTTAGCTTCAAATGGAAACACGGTGAAAGTCTCGCCTTCGCCCTGAGGCTGAAGCGTCATCCCGTAAGTCGCCAACGGCGTTTTGTAAGGTGCAGCCGAGATCGTATCGACGACTTTCAGCGCCAACCCTTCCCCTGTTTCCGAATTAGGCAAAACATAGGAATAGTTCAACACTAAAGAAGAATTCGGCAGTACACGCTGCGTAGTGATGCTTTGACGGTTACCGCTGTAGATGTATCCGTCAGCACTGATCAGCTCCGTTTGGAAGACAGGTACGCTGAGAGGACGATCGCTTTTGTTTGTAAGCATGAACTTGGCCGTTACATCTTTGGAGCCGTCCGTATCATTCTCATTCATATGGAACTCCACTACGGAAACGGCTAAGTCCGGATGAATCAGCTTGCTTAACGTATCGAAATTCATAGGCTTGCCGAGTTCGTATGCGGTGTACGCCTCGCCTGCCTGCTCTGTAGGAAGCAAAATATTGAGACGTCCCACTGTATAATTAACCGGAGCTGGCTTGCCGTCCGGACCAACCTGTACAAATGATTCCGGCGTTAACAAATTCAAGCTGGCAAGCATGGTATCCAGATCGGTAGGAATAGCATAATGAATGTATTTCTCTTCCCCTGCCTCAAGATACAATTCTCCTTGTTCTACTCGGTTACCGGAGAATACCTTGGATTCCGTTTTCCCCTCGAGCAGGAATGCAGGAATGGCTTCACGTTTGTCCGTTGCATTCGAGACAAGCAGCTGCACAACATAAACGGTCCCTTTGTCTGTTGATTCCTTGTTAATGTTCATAGGCTTGTACGTAAGCGGCGACGTTACGGACGGGATAGCAAAGGAATCGGACCATTTCTTAACCGCTGCAGGATCTGTAATCGGCGTATCGCTTCCCGACCATGGCCTGGATTCTACCGGCACAGCAAGCAGCACCGTTTCCGCCTTAGGATACACATAGTAATCGACATCCGTCCAGTTCACTTCCGTGAGCGTCACTTCGTCGGTACGGTCGATCACAGCCATGTAGCTGAGCTCCGAAGTTGCTTTTGGCTGAATGGACTTGGCGTTTGCTGCGCTGGATTGAAGCGTGTATTCAACGCCGTCGCTCGTTTTAACGCGGAGCTCATACTCCGGAACGCGATGAATTTTCGCGCTATTGTTTTTCATTCGAACGACAACGCCCAGACGGTTTCCATCGGCTACCTTTTCACTCAACACGCTCTTCACTTCAACATCCAGCAGATCCGTGAGTTTATAAGAAACGGCTGACGGTGCAGTGATGGCGGACGGAGCGTCCGCCGCCAAAGCGGAAGCCCCCGTGGTCATAAGCGCGGCTGTAATCACAACAGATGTAAAGGACTTCTTCCAGTTTTTTGTCACGAGCTTTCTCCTCCTGATAGTTCTTTATTTAGCCAGCTGAACTTTTTCTTTATCTTTAATTTGATGTTGGCCGGAGACAATCAGCTGCTCGCCTTCCTTCACGCCGGAGAGCACCTCCTGAATCGTTTCGTTCAACCGGCCAAGCTCAACCTTGCGTTTTTCCGCTACATCACCGTTTAGGACGAAGACAAAGGTGTCTCCTCCTTCACGGACAACACTAAGTGTAGGAACGGTAATAACGTTTTGATCATTCTCTTCTGTCAAAAGCACCTGAACCTTCATGCCTGGCTTCAGCTTCCGGTCCGCGTTCGGAATTTCCAGCTCCAGAGTATACGATTTGGTCTGGGTGCTCATCACATCGGCCAAATAGCTTACCTTCCCTTTGAGCTTCTCGGTAGTTCCAGGAACGTAGAATAGCAGCTCTTCCTTGCCGCGGACCAGCTTGGCCGAATCCTCGGTCAGCTCAGCCTTGATCTTGATCGGGTCTAGCTGCTGCACCTGCCCTGCACGATAGCCCGCAGGCAGGGTCATTCCCACTTCGATGGGCAGCTCGGTAATGACACCGCTGACCGTCGCCTTCACTTCCATGTTGCCCAAGGTTCTTTCCAGCTCACGAAGGGATACGTTGGACGACTCTACGGATTGCTCCATCTGGGCTAAAGAATTCGTTTTTTCCAAGGTAGCCAGCTTGCTCTTGGAGCTTTCAAGGTCCATTTTTAGGTTCGTTACCCGGGTCTCCAGCTGCTCTAATTGAAACTTAGTAATCAACCCAAGATCATAATCGTTACGCCCTTTGTTATAGTCCTTCTCGGCATCTCGCAGCGCCTGCTCCGTCTTGGCAATACCGTTCCTTAATTCCTGCTTTCCATTGGCCAGATCCTCACGTGCTTTGGCCATTTGCTGATTCGCAGAACGAAGCCCGATTTCGATTTTTTCCTTGTTGATCAGTACATCTGTTGTATCTAATCGAAAAATCACATCGCCCTTCTCGACCGAATCCCCGCGTTTCTTGAGGATTTCAACAACATCGCCGCCTACCTTCGCAGGCACATCCAGTTGAATGGACGAAACGACATCCGCCACCTGCTCGAGCGGATCGCCGATTCGTTTTTTCTCAATTTTTGCTACCTTCACTTGCTTCAGCGTCACCTCAGCCGCGTTGGCAGGCTTGGCTTCCGGCGCCGGATTGGCGGAGCAGCCTGTGATGAGAGCCGCGCCAATGACGACGGCCCCCACCACTTTACTGCTTTGTTTCATTGATTTTGCAATGGCATTATTCATTTGCCGATTCTCCTTTTCCCTTGACAGTCAGTGTCTCTATCTACTTATTGCGAAACGGTGGCAACTTTCGCTTCCACAGCGATCTTCTCTTTCCCCTTAAAGATGCGGGCAACCCGCTGATTAAAGTTCGTAATCATCAGATATGCTACCGGCACAATAACAAGCGTGAGCAGGGTCGAAGTCGTCAAACCGCCGATAACAACTACTGCCAGACCCTTGGAAATTAGCGTCCCTTTAGACAGCCCTAACCCCAGAGGAAGCAACGCAATGATCGTCGCCCCCGCCGTCATAATGATCGGACGAAGACGGGTTACCCCTGCCTCTACTAACGCTTCGAACACTTCAAGTCCTTCTTCGCGAAGCTGCTGAACTCGGTCAACAAGCACGATGGCATTCGTTACTACGATACCTATGAGCATTAGGAAGCCGATCAAGGAAGTAATGTTAACCGATTCGTTAGTGATCAAAAGTCCGAATAAACCGCCGATCGCTGCGAGCGGCAACGAGAACAGAATAGCGAAAGGCGCGCTGCCGTTGCCGAACGCGAGAACCATGACAAGGTATACGATGAAGATCGAAGCACCCATGGCCAAAAACATTTCGTTAAAGCTCTTTTGGATGTCGTCCGTAACCCCTTTGACCTCTGTGCGAACTCCCGACGGAAGCTCAAGCGTCTTGAGCGCTTCCTGTACTTTAACGCTGACCCCGCCCTTATCGATGTTATCGATCTTCGCCGTTAAGCGCACATACTGTTCCTGCATCTCACGGGTAATCGCTACGGGCGCGGCAATTTGATTTACTTTAGCAACTTCGTTTAATTTGATCGTTTGGCCCGTAGGCGTCTTGATATAGAATTGGCTTACCTTATCAATGGAATCTTTAAAACTTGAATCTAGCATAACCTTGGTTTCATATGTAATATTATCAAACTTCAGGTCGCCCAGCTTTTCTTCCGCGAGCCAAGAACTCACCGCCGACATGACCTGGGCTGAAGAAAGACCGTAAAGCCGCGCCTTATTTTGATCGACGCTGATCTCAACCTCGGTTTTGGATTCACTCAGGGAATCCTTAATATCCTGAAGCTCAGGGAATTCCTTCAGCTTCGCTTTGACCAGCTCGGCACCCTGCTTCAGTGTGTTCAAGTCATCTCCCTTCAGATAGTAGGAGAAGTCGGCTCCCGCCCCTGGAGGACCGCCTGCACTAAGCACAGCACCATCAACCTCCGAACCGCTCGGCAGCAAATAAGCCATTTTATCCTTATAGTCTTTAAATACTGCCTTGGCATCTGAAGCCGGAGAAGCAGCAGCAAAGAACATGGTCCGGTAAGCGACGCGATCCGTACTATTGTTATAGCCGATGAGCGATTCCACATAGTCGAATACAGGAGCGCCTGTCGCGTCTTTGCCGTCCGCCATCATCGCTTCAATTTCTTTTACCTTCTCATTCATCGCTTCAATCGTTGTTTCTCGAGGCATCTTCAGTGTAAACTGCATCATTTTATCCGAAGAGCTCTCCGGCATAAAGGAGGTAGCCAAGAACGGCACCGTGCCTCCAATCGAGACGACCAGCAGAAGCAAAGCGGCCAATGCCGTTTTCTTGCGGTTATTCAAAGACCAAATAAGCATTTTCTTATAGCCGTTCGATAGCTTGCCTTTACCTTCCTCATGCGTACCGAGATTTTTGCTTCGAAGCACCATAATTTTAGCAAGCATAGGAATGACCGTAACGGCAACGATCAGGGAAGAAAGCAATGCAACAGCCAGCGTAATCGCAAAAGGCCTGAAAATTTCGCCGAGCACGCCGCTAACAAATGCAATAGGACCGAACACGCCTACAGTTGTGATGGTGGAGGAGGTTATCGCGGACGCCACCTGCGCCGTTGCCAGCTTAATGACCGATTCTCCTCGCTCCTGCGCCTTTTGCAGCTGACTATAAATGTTCTCAATAACAACGATACTGTCATCCACGACCCGGCCGACCGCGATCGCCATACCACCTAAGGTCATGATGTTTAGCGAGATGCCAAGCGGTGCCATAATCAGCAGCGTTACGAGCATCGACAATGGAATCGAGACTAAAACGATAAAGGTCATACGAACATTTCTTAAAAAGAGCAAAATCATAACGGAAGCAAGTATGGCGCCGAGAACGCCTTCCTTCACCATCCCGTTGATCGATTCCTGAATATCCTTGGCAGAATTATAAATCGTATGGAACGTTATGTTCGGGTATGCAGTCTTCCATTCAGCCATGAGCCGGTCGGCTTCCGCACCGAATTCTACCGCATTGGCATTCTTCGTCTTAAACAAATGAACGCCAATCGCAGGCTTTCCGTTCAAGCGGGAGAAAAATTCCGCTTCCCTGATCGCTTCAACCTTAGCCAGCTGCTTCAGAAGCACCGTGTCCCCTGTATTCGTAGTAATCTTCATATTCTCAAGGTTATACACGGTATTCAGATCGCCCTTCACGCGAACCATCTGCTTGTTCCCGCTGAAATCGACCGACCCTACGGGGCTTTGAGCAAGGGAAGCTTGGATTCGCTGCGATACATCGGCTGGCGTCATGCCGTAGTTGTTGATGGCATTTGCATTCAGCTTCAGCGTAAGCACGGCTTCCTGGTTCCCGATCGAGTCAACATGGTCAATGCCCTTCATCGAGTTGAAGCCCGGCAAAATGACGTCCTTGTAAATCTTATCAAGCTCTTCCTGCGTCATTCCGTTGTTGGCATACACGGACAAATAGTACACCGGCTCCGACGCAAAGCCCATGGTTTGCACCTTTGGTTTTTCCGAGCTTTGAGGAAGCTTGACGTTGGTGATTAAACTCTCAACGTCCTTCTTGACATCCTCAGGGTCCTCGCCGTTCTCAAGCTCAATTACTATGGATGAGAAGTTATCGCTTGAGGTAGATGTTAAATTTTTCATCCCCGGCAGTCCCGTCAGGGATTTCTCAAGCGGCTTCGTTACATCCTCCAGCACGTCCTTAGGCGGTGCGGTGTACTGGGTATTTACGACAACGACAGGGAAGGAAATGTCGGGAAAGCTCTCGACCTTTAACGTAGTGGTGGCGTACAACCCTCCCCCAAACAGCAACAGCACGATGATGACAACGGCCGTGATGTTTTTTAATGAAAACTCGGTTAATTTGTTCATCTCTCTACTCCTCCATAAGAAAACCTCTATCGAAGCCATGCAACGACGAGAATTTCTTGCTCGTTATACGGCTGCCGACATCTTAGACGACGGATCCACTTATACCCCTTCAAAAAATATTGAAAGTTTATTGACCCTTGAATAGTATACTGGGATTTTCCGGTCCTGTAAGGTGAAAAAAGTCACTTCGTCAGCGTGCATAGCGTCACATTTCGTTCTTAAACTGCAGCATGATTTGCTCCCGCTTTTGCTTCCACTCCTCTTCAAATCCCTCCAAACGAGTTAGATAGGCTTGATACAAAGCATCCATCTCGATAAATCTGCGCTTGAACGCATCATGGGAGGCTACCTCCTCCGTCTTGATATCCTGGATGAAGGCTAAAACGTTAAGCGTCGATTGAATTTGGCCCTGCACGCTTTGAATCTTCTGGATCGTATTGCGGGCCACAGTCATCGTAAAATCATCCGCTATGTAATAGTAATCCTTCCGGTCGCTTCGCGTGGCCAATCTCTGGCACATCGCATGCTTTTCCAAAGCACGAACCTGCACGCTGACTGCGGCCTTCGTTACTCCGAGCCGGTCTGCCATCTCTTGAAGACTTAGGGGCTCCGGAGCAAAAAGAAGCAAGGCGAAAATTTTACCGACGAGCGGACTGAAGCCCTCCGATTCAAAAAGCAAAGACATATGATTGCTGATCGAGCACTTCAAGTCGGAAAACGAATGCTGAGAAGGTTCCATTAATACTGTATCTCCTTGATTGCATTATGTTGTTATCGTTAAGAAGGTTGTTAACGACAATAACATACTACCGAAAGCTAAAAACTGTCAATAGAACCAATGAAGATTTAACCATTACTTCACATTCTTGTGACCTGATTCACAACGAAAACCGCCTCCATGAAATGATACGCTGGCTCACGGAGGCGGTTTCCTTTGAAAACGCTATGTTTCATCAAGTTTCAGTTAAAAGAATGTGACATTAATCCGTCATGCTGAACCAGTCTACCTTCTTCTTCGCTAACAGCCGTTTATGTCCTTGATAGGAATCATAGATACTAAGCTGGTACGTCTTAAGGAATTGCAATCGATAGATTAAGTCGGAATCCGAAACCTTGATTTGGAATTCCTTATAGCTGCCGAGTCTAAGCTTATCGTCCGCTTTCGATGCTGCTCCGGAGGCAGCCGAGGCCGTTTCAAAATCCTTCAACTCAAACTCCTGCGTAAACTCGAGCTTTCCGTTCTCATCTTCGAAGCCGATCACAAGCTTGCGACCTTCGTTGTTCATCTCTACCATCATGTCACGGGAGAGCTTGTAATCAAACTCAAGCGTTACCCCGGTTTGACCCAATGCGGTCTTGATACGGTTCATGGAGAATTTATAAGGCGCCAGCTCTACCTCCAGAAGATCATCCTTCACTGCCGTGTCCTGCTCAGGAAGCCAGAAGCCCGCTGCATTGACATAGGCGTCCGGTTGGCCGTCCTTTTCCGTCAGCTTGTTGTCGGTTACGGCTTCTCCAATTAAGAGCTGCATGCCGGCTGTCTGGAAGTCCTTAGGCACATTCGCAGAGACGAGCAACACGGCTTTTCCGTCCGGCCGAATCTTCGTTTTGATTTCACTGACGGCCGCCGGGAGTACCGTACCGTCTGTGGTTTTAAAGTGAGCTACAAGCTTCGTTACATCGATCGCACGCTTCTCCAAATTGCTTGCTTCCAGCTGGATTGTCAGAAGATCCGACGTTTCACCCTCGTATATGCGGGTGTTGCGCGCCGAATAGCTGGCACTGCGTCCGATGCTTTTCACTTGGTAAGTTTCAAAAGCATTAAGGTAGGGAACATTCATAAGCTCCGAGCGGTGTACAAACTCAAGGAGCTCCGTCACGCTGCCTCCTGTACCGGAATCCCCTCCCGCGCTGCCGCCGGAGGTGCCCTCCTTCTCTAAAAGCACCAGCTTGGCTTTGCCGAATTCATAGGTATAGGGCATTTTCCCGACAAATTGAAAGGTTGCAGCAGCCTTCGGAGCTAGGCCGATGACCTTATCGGTTCGGATCAGCTTCGCTTCTACTTTAACGGCGTCATCCAGCATGAAGTATCCCGCCAATTCGGGGAGCGGCAACGATTTATCCCCCTTGTTCGATAGGATCATGCTCGCCGTAAGCAGGTCCTGATCTTCCCATGGCACGCGCGTCAAGCTCTGCAGCTGAGTCGTATACGTTCCCTCTTTATTGGAAAAATTGTATTCTTTGCCCGTATCCACGTCATCTGTTGGAGACACCGGGGGCAGCGCAAAGAAGGCAATGGGCAAATTGATCTTCAAATCCGATGCATGCTGCATGATAACCAGCTGCCACCCATCGGTCGAAACGGAAACAGGAACCGAGCCGGACAGCTCGATTTCTTTGTTCGTTTGGGGATGGATCGATACATCCTTAACCCCCTTCGCCTCAAGCGGATACATATATCCCTCGCTTGTGCGAAGCAAATATTGATAGGTCGGGACGGCCGAGCTTCGGCTGCCGACATTCTCAAGATTTACAATCAGTGTAGGCGCGTAGTTTTTCTCATTCTTGGTCAGCAGCACCTTCTTAATGGTTGTGTTCACGGCATTGCCTTCCATCAGAATGGATCGGGAGGCTCCGGGTTCCGTCAGAACACTGTAGCTCTCCGGCACGGCGATTTCCCCGATTTTGCGTTCGAAATCAGACTGACTGAAGTCCCACTTAATGAATTCAAAGGTCAAATCCGTGAGCTCAGTCGTATCGCTTACACTTGCGAAGAAGCCGATATCCATACGCGTGCCCGGCGACACCTTATTTTTGTCCTTATCCTGGGGCATCTGACGGACGGAGATGGTTTGTCCGGACTTGGTCTTAATGCGCACCCAATAATCGATAAAAAGCAAATCTCCGCTTCCTTCGTTGTTTATGCTGACGGTAAACGTCACGGTCTTATTCTTCTGCTCCTGAAGCATCAGAACGTCCTTCAGTTCAAAGCTGCTGCTGCCGGCAACGGGCACCGATCCGAGGACCGGAGCGCTGCCCAGCGAGATAGCGGCAGCCGCTCCTGAGGTCGTCCCCCCATCGGCCGCCCATGCGGCTGGAGCGACCGAACCGAAGGTTAGTGCCGCTGATAACAGCAGCACCCCCGTCGTGTAAAATTTTTTGGGTTTGGTGTTCATCTGAAGCTGCTCCTCCCTGTTGTAAGCTATCTCATCATCATCCCTTGGTCGCGTGCAGGGCCATTGGGGTTATCCTTCAACGATTGCAGCAGCGCATCCCCTTCCGTCTGCCACTTTTTCAACCCGTCCTTCACGGACATCTTCCCTTGGGACACCTCTTCAAAGGTGCGGTAGGCGATTTCGTTCACCTGAACGATACCCGGCTTTTCGCGGTACAGCTTGTTGTCAAACTGCTGGTTCATGACAGGCGTCAGCGTCGTGAAGGCTGCGATATTGAACTCTACGCCGTTCTTAGGCTTGATGTATTTCTTGCGGGAAACAATATAGTTCGAGCTGCTCGACTTCAGCTTTGCATACTCTTCGCCGTTAATAAATTTAATAAACTTCCATGCATCCTGGACGTTTTGCGCCTTCGCATTGATGGACATGATTCCATCCATGTACATTTGACCTCCGACATCCGGCGCCTCCTGATGCACCGGTACGGTGACAACATCCCAATCAATCGGAGTAAAGCCCTTGATGTTCTGAGCACTCTTGTTCGCATTGACGATTTGATCCAATTGACCGTAATGAATAATCGACATCGCCACCCGTCCGGACAGGAAATCGTCCCCTTGGAACGGATTGAAATTTTCCTGATCCATGGAACGGTTTCGCATGGCATTGTAATCGATCGGCCCTGGAATCAGCTTCTCGTTCTTCCATTGGAGAGCTGCGTTCCATACCTTCTCCCAGCTTGGGTTGTCAACCGTCATCTTCTCGCCTTTCTCGTCGTACATGCGGAGCTCCAGCGGAGCGCTCATCATCTGAGCGGCGTAGAACATGTTCTCGCCCATGTTATGCGTTGAGAACGAAAAGCCGTATTTGCGGGACTCCCCTTCTCCTTTGACAAGACGACGTGCAAGCTCCATGGTTTCTTCCCATGTCATTTTGTCTTTCGGGTAGGGCACTCCCGCTTCATCGAACATCTTCTTGTTGTAAATCAATGCAGAGGATCCAAAGTTAGGCGCTAAAGCGTACAGCTTGCCGTCGCCGACCTTTTTCAACCCCTCCAGCACGGCAGGAACAATATCGCTCGTATCGAATTTATCCTTCGTAATCATAGGATCAAGCTGGGTCAGCATATTGCTGCTGATGAGCTCCGGCAGTTGTTCATACCCTACCATGACGACATCTGGCGGGTTATCGCCCTCCATCAGCTTCTTCATTTTCTCCATCGGGTCCTCAGGCTTCGTATTCGGATCCGGGCGTCCGTACATGAACCGTTCGTCCTGAGTCGTCAGGATCTCCAGCTTGATGTTCGGATTTGCAAATTCGAACAGCTCCGTAAATCGCTGGCGGAACCATTCGTCATTCGCGGAATAGCCCATGCTTGTAGCAATGCGAAGCACCCGCTCCGTCTTGTCGTCCGATTGGTTCGCTTTGGTACAAGCGGCGAGCATGGGGATCATCATGCTCACGCAAACGGTCATAAGGACCGGTTTTTTCATGATTTTCATACAGGGTTTCCCTCCAAAAATGGTATGCTATCCAAGCGACTTCGGCGTTCGAATAATGATCTTCTCGCCGTCGAATTCCATGGATGCCTTGCCTTCGATTTGCAGTGCCTGAAGATAGGCTTTAGGAATTTGCAGTCTTCCCGCCTTATCAAGCACGACGTATTCCTCATGCCCCACCTGGATGTCTGCTTGAGCGGCGGCCGCTTCTCCCTCCGCTTTCTCCAAGCTTGGATTGCGCTTCACAAACTCAGTGCTGGTCATCCCGTCGCGAATGGCTACAACGCGATCCACTTTGCTGGCCAGCGCCATATCGTGGGTTACAATGACGATCGTAACCCCTAGCTCGCGGTTCAAACGACGGAAAATGTCCATAATCATATCCGAGGTTTTGGTGTCAACCGAGCCGGTCGGCTCATCCGCCAGCAGTAATGAAGGACGGTTCGCAAGGGAAATCGCAATTGCCACCCGCTGCTGCTCCCCGCCGGAGAGCTGCTGCAGCTTGTTGTCCAGCCGATGGCTCAGCCCGACCCATTCCAGCAGCTGCTTGGCGTAAGCGCGGTCCAGCTTGCCGCTCAGCATCATCGGCATCTCGACATTCTCCAGCGCCGTTAGATACGGCACCAAATTTCGCGCGTTGTTTTGCCAGATGAAGCCTACCGTCTTGCGCTTATATTTCACCAGCTCATCATCCGTAATCTTTAGTAAATTCCATTCCCCGACCGTAACTTGGCCGGCCGAGGGCCGATCCAAGCCGCCGAGGATGTTCAGGAGCGTCGATTTGCCGCTGCCGCTATTCCCGATGATCGCCATCATTTCGCCCTGCGCGACGGAAATATTCAAGCCCTGAAGAGCCACGACCTCGATATCATCGGTTTTATAAATTTTGACGAGACCTTCGCAATGAATCACAGCTTATCTCTCCTCCCCCAGCTTCACCGCTTGATGCACGCGCAGCCTGCGGATATGCAGAATCAGGAGCGTAGCGCCGGTCAGCATCATAACGCCTACGACAACATAAAGCTGATCGGTGTCCCGCGCATCGAAGATGACCCGGAACGGAGGCACCTGTGTCTTCACATTGTCCGCCGTTTGCAGAAACGGAAGGAATAAGTAGCCTGTCAGCTTCCCTATGGCAACCCCCAGAACGATCGACAAGCCGGCCGTAAAACCCTGCTCCAGGAGCAGCATTCCCGTCAGCTGTCGGCGCGAAAGGCCCATGGCGCGTAGCACGCCGAACTGCACGACACGGCTGGAAAGGTTGAAAAACCAGTAAAGAATATAGCCGATAAGAGAAATAAATACGGAAACCAGAAACCCTAAGCTTAGGATGCCGAACACACCACCGCGAGCCGGATGACGCTTCTGAGTAATCAGCTCGTTGCGTACGTCCTTCACGCTGGCGATCTCCACCTTCTTCGCCTGCAGCGCCTCCAGCAGCGGCGCAACCTTAGCGCCCTCCTTCATTTTGAGCCATACCTCATAAGGTACGGTCGGAGCCTGGTCATACACATATTCCAAGTTGGCGATGAAGAACGGCGTTTGCTCCGGATATTGGCTGGGCCAATACGGTACGGTAGCTACGATTACAAATTCAACGGGCTGCTGTGAGACCGTAATACTGAGCAGATCTCCCGGCTTCAGCTGGTGCTTTTGGGCGAACGATGTCGGGATGATAACGGCCTGCTCATACTGCCCCAGCAGGTTTAAGTAGTGGTTCGGATGCGTTGCGAACAAATCCTTGCGGAACCAGCCCACCTTGGCAAAATCCACATTATCGATACCCATCAGCATACCCTGCCCGAGCGATTTGCCTGAAACGACCACGTTCCCTTTGGTCTGCAGTACTCGTGCAGCCTGCTCTACTCCCTCCAGCTCGCGGAAAACCGCAAAAGGCGGCTCGATATAACGCAGCCTCGGAGGAGGCCCCTCACCTTGCCCCGCACCAGGGGGCTGACCTGCCCCCTGGCCCGGTCCTTGACCCGAGCCGCCTCCTTGACCGCCCTGACCTTGGCCCTGACCTTGGCCCTGACCTTGTCCTTGGCCTCCTTGCCCTTGACCGCCTTGCCCCCCTGCATTCGGATCCGGCATTTCATCAGAAACGCCTTCCCATACGGCCTGCATTATGACATCCGAGCCATAGGCATACAACGTACGGTCCGTAGAGTTCAAATCGATCGTTCTTGCAGCCGAGGCGTTGTACACGCCAAGTCCCAGCGTCAAGATCAGCAGCAGCATCAACGGATAATAAGATGCCGAAGAGCGGGACAGCTGGGTAAGCGTCAGGAAGACGGGAACGGGCAGCAGTCTTTTCCCTAACCAGTTGCCTAAACGCAGCAGCCATGGAAAAATTCGCAGAAAGAACAGCCCCAGCGAAATGATCGATAACGCCGGGATAAAGAACAGCAGCGGATGCACCTGCAGCTGATCGGTGGTCATGCCCGTCTGAAGGGAAAGCACCTGGCGCTGATCGAACAAATAATAACCGTAGCCCACAATGCCGAGCAGCCCCACATCCAGGAACCATTTTTGCCAGAAGGGCTTCCGGTCCGAACGGGCGAGCTGCTGCTTATGGCTGACGATCGAGGCGCGTGCATAAATGACCGCCGGAATGACGCTGGCCAACAGGGCAATCGCCACGGCCGCTCCTCCGTAGAGCAGTGCCTCTGTGCTTACGCCTACCGGCACTGATTTGCGGTCCACGAAGGTAAGGAAGCCGCTGGAGGAGCCGATGCTCTTCGCCATGAACCAGCCGAGCAGCGGTCCGAGCAGCAAGGAGACGCCTCCCAGCAGGAGACCCTCAAGCACGTAAATCCAGATGATCTGGTTGGTGCTGCCTCCTCGGCTCCGTACGACCGCTATCAACGTACGTTGCCGGTCAAGAGACTGTCTTGCGTTCATGACAATGTAATAGAACACCATCGCGATCATCGGTGCAGCCAGCGTAAAGAGCAGGATTTGCAGCTGCAGGCTCTGCACCTTGAATTCCTGAAGGATCGGGATAAACGAGATGTCAACCCGCGTATTCTTCAGCTTCTGGAACAAGATGATATCCAGCCGTTCCAGCTTCCGCTCCAGGGAGCTGAGCTGACTCGTCTGAATCTCGCGAAGATCGAAGGCATAGTACCAGTTGCCCAGGTTCAGCGGGATCTTCTTCTGCTTGAGCACATACTCCTCAAACGCCTGATCGCTGACCAGCATAAGCGATGCGAGCCCCTCCAGTCCCTGGAACCAGTAAGGATCCGCATCCAGCCTCGGTTTGAACGCCCCGGTAATTTTCACCTTAAGCGGGGCGATCCCAAGTCCGCCGGATATCGGGTAATTGAAGACATCGCCGATATGAATATCGTTGCGGAACATTGCCTCTTCGTGAATGACGGCTTCGAGTATGCCCCCATTCACCTGATTCGAATGCATTTGTCCCTGGGTCAAATCGATCTTTTCTCGGAGACCGTTCTGTGCGGCCAGCGTCATCTGCCTCCGCTTGCTCGGATCCACCTTCGACGGATCATCGGGAGACAGCGAAGCCGCCCGCAGAGAGTAGCTCCGAACATAAGCTTCGTAAGGGAAACCGATGTCGCTCGGCAGCGTTTCCGTAATATATTGATCCGCTTCGTGCAGCGAATCCAGCTCCGCTCTTTCACTGCCCGAAGCCTGATAACGGATCAGGACGGAGCCGGGGGGCAAGCCTCCCGTTTTCTCCTGGAGCGATTTAGCCACCACCCGCTTCAGCGAGCCGTCCGCATACATCGGAATGCTCGTCGTGAAGGCAACCGCCATAATCAGGCCGACCAGCGAGCTCAAGGTCAACCAGCGTGTGTTCCACATTTTACGAATCAAAAAACGAAGCATCGGCATGGACATCAGCGACCCACTACTTTCTGTCCCGGGGTAAGCCCCTTCACGATCTCCACATCCGTGGAGGTTTGCTGACCGAGCTCCACATCCACTTCCCGTTTATTGCCTTCGGCGTCCACTACCTGTACGTAGTTGCGGCCTGCATAGGACCTGAGCGCAGCAAGCGGAATGGTAACCGCATTTTCCTTACGCTGGGTAATGATGCTCACGCTCAGCGGCGTTCCGCGGTTCAAGCCCTGCGGGAACGGATCCAGCTGAACGATCAAATAATTATCGATGGAATCCGGTTGTCTGGACCCGCCGGAGCCGCCGGGAAAGCCGCCGCCCTGATCGTCCTGCGACTTAGGAACGGGTAACGTCAGCACCTTGCCTTTATGCTGGCCGGCACCGTTAATATCAACGACCGCCTCCATACCGACCGAGATCTTCTTGAGATCCTCGTTACCGATCGTCGCCGCAACGGTGAGCTGCGATAAATCGGCGATCGTAGCGATGACGTCGTACGCCTTCGCGGAATCGCCTTTTTTCATATGTACATTGACAATGGTTCCCGAATAAGGGGCTGTGAGCTTCGCACCGGCAATCGTCCTCTCCAGCTTGGCCAGTTCCTCGCGCTTCAGCTCGAAGTCAATCTTGGCCTGCTCCAGCTGCTCCGCGCTCAGCTCATCGGCCTTGCGCAGCGTCTCGATCATCTGCAGCTCATCCTTGCGCGTCTGCAGACGCTTTTGCTTGACCTGGCTTTCCAGCTCGGTCACGTCAAGCTCTGCAATCAGCTGCCCCTTCTCTATCGGGTCTCCTGTTTTAACGTAAAGATTCTTAATCCGGCGGCTCGTCTCGTCCGTAAAATACAAATCCTCCTCCACCGTAGCCATCAATCGGCCCGAGCCTCGGACCTTCGACTCCAGCGTTTCCGTTTTGACGGGATATTCCGGCTTCTTGGATATTTTCGGAGCGGTGACGGCGGGTAGAACCTCTTCCTCCTCTTCCTTAGGCAGCACGGAGCAGCCGCCGGTTACGGCTAGCACCGCCGCCAAGGTCATGAGCATAAGTACTCTTGCCCTGCCGCTTGACCGCCGTTTGACGTTACGAAACGAATTTTCCATCCACCATCTCGAATACATGGTCGGCAACCTCCATTATCGTCGGGTCGTGTGTTGTCATGCATATGGTCACATGCTCTGTTTGGATAATTTCGCGAAACACGGCCATGACCTGCGCGCCCATCTGAGAGTCTAACTCCGCTGTCGGCTCATCGGCGAGCAGCAGGCTGGGACGGTGCGCAATCGCTTTGGCGATCGCTACCCGCTGCTGCTCTCCCCCGGAAAGCTCGAAGGGCCGGTGGTGTATGCGCTTGGTAAGACCCACCAGCTCCAGGCAGTGAGCTACCCGGCCTTTCCATTCGGACCGGGGTACTCCGGACATCCGAAGCGACAGCTCTACATTCTCCCAGGCAGATAATAAAGGCATCAGAGCGAACGATTGGAAAATAAAACCGATGTCCTTCCTCCGGATCAAGGTTCTTTCATCATCGCCCAGCCGGTGGAAGGGATGCTCCCTGAACACGATCTCCCCCTGGTTCGGTTGATCAAGTCCGCCAATCATATTGAGCAGCGTCGTCTTGCCGGAGCCGGAGCGGCCCTTCAGCATCACAAGCTGCTTCGGATAGAGGACCATATCGATCCCTTTCAGTACATGCAGGGGCTGCCCGCCGACCTGAAACGAGCGTTCGACTCCGGCTACACGGAGCAGCGGTGTATTTAAGTCCAAATTCATCTGCTCTACTGTTGGCTCCAAGTTCAAACCATCGGCTGTTTGTTCCGCAGGGATTTCTCCGGCCGGGCTTTTCTGTAATTTACGCAGCCATGAAAGCATTGTCCCCCTCCTTTTTCCCTCCGCTTTCTCTCTCTTTCTTCTTGTCTTCTGGATGATTTTACAAATTATAGACGTGGGCTTATGCCCAAATGTTACAAAATTTATACCGAAATATTAAAAATTTTTTTCACTTTGAAAACAATTTGTCGGAAAACCTTTCCATGAGAGCCGATAGGGCAAAGACCTGAAGAACGTCGATGAATACAAAAAACGACCTGCTTCGCCCGACAGGGAGATGCAGGTCGTTCTTATTTTTACCGCGAGGAGCGGAATTTCTGTGCATATTCCTTCGCTTGCTGGGCGCTCGTCACCCGGTTGCGATGCCATTCAATAAGAATCCGGTCGATATACCGAAAGTGTACCTTCCCGGCGAATACCGCTTCCTTCAGCCCCGCCAGAATGAGCTCCTCCGGGTAGCGGTCCTTATCGAGCCAGCCCGTAATCGACTCCAGCTCCATCGGGGTAAGCGGCCGACCGAACTCTTTTTCGAAGGTCGTATAAATATCGTTTCCCTTCGAAGACGGAGCCGTCCGCGCCGCCAGCTTTTGCGCCATCAGTTCATCGACCCGATGCTCCGCAAGCCGCTGCATCAGCGGATTCCAGTTATACTTCTCACAATGAACCCCGCTGACCGGATCCACCTCTTGATCAATCTGGAGCAGCCCTTCCTTCAGGAGCTTCTGCAATGTGGCGATGACCTTCTCCGGGGAAACGGACATCCTGTCCTGCAGCTCCTCAAGCGTCGGAAAGTCCTTGCCCTCCTTCGCCTTAAAAGCCATCACATGCAGCACCAGCATGACGTCCAGCTCATTGATGCCCAGCCTTGTGTAATATTGAAACAGCCAGTAGGGAACATCGACACTCCCTTCCTTCCAGCCGGACAGCAAAAGGGAAGTCAGCTCCAGCCTATCCGAATCATTATGCTTCATGACATATCCCTCTCTCCCCTAATCGTATGCCTGCAGCCAATGAAGCTCTGTTTACGGGTAAAGACGGTACAGGAGCCTTGGGAACGGAATCGTTTCGCGCACGTGATCCAGCCCGCAGATCCAGGCGACCGTCCGCTCGAGACCTAGACCAAAGCCTGAGTGCGGAACCGACCCGTATCGGCGAAGATCCAGATACCACTGGTACGCCTCTTTTGACAGCTCATGCTCCTGGAATCGCTGCTCCATCAGCTCCGGGTCGTCGATCCGCTGACTTCCGCCGATGATTTCGCCGTAGCCCTCCGGTGCAATCATGTCCGCGCAGAGCACCACCTCGGGACGATTCGGGTCCGGCTTCATGTAGAACGCCTTAATCGAGGTCGGATAATGGGTGATAAAGACCGGCTTGTCGTATGCCTCGGCAATCGCTGTTTCGTGCGGCGCGCCAAAATCCTCGCCCCATGTAAATTCATGTCCGTTATTTTGCAGGAATTTCACTGCCTCATCATAAGTAATACGCGGGAACGGGGCCTGAATCCGCTCGAGCTTGGTAATATCCCGCTCCAGCACCTCGAGCTCCTTGCGGCATTTCTCCACAACCGACTGGACCACGTAAGATACGAACTGCTCCTGCACTTCCAAATTCTCCTCATGCGTTACGAAGGCCATCTCCGGCTCAATCATCCAGAACTCGATCAAGTGACGGCGGGTCTTCGATTTTTCCGCGCGGAAGGTCGGTCCGAACGAATACACTTTGCCGAGCGCCATCGCTGCAGCTTCCATATACAGCTGCCCGCTCTGGGTCAAATAGGCATCCTCGTCAAAATACTTCGTATGAAACAGGTTCGTCGTCCCCTCGCAAGAGGAAGGCGTCAAGATGGGAGGATCAACTAAATGGAAGCCCCGCTTATCGAAAAACTCCTGAACCGCTTGAATGATCTGGGCACGGATCACGAGAATCGCCCGCTGCCGCGGAGAACGAATCCACAGGTGACGGTGGTCCATCAAGAAATCCACCCCATGCTCCTTGGGAGTAATCGGATAATCCGTCGCAATCTGAATGATCTCCACGCCGGTAACCGTCAGTTCGAACCCGCCTTTGCTCCGCGTGTCCTCACGCACAACGCCCGTTACGTACAGGGAGCTCTCCTGCGTAAGCTTCCCCGTATTCTCCCAAATTTGCTCCGCCACTTCGCTTTTCACCACAACGCCTTGAATGAAGCCCGAGCCGTCACGCAGCTGAAGAAAGCGAATTTTGCCGCTGGAGCGAATATTGTGCAGCCAGCATCCGATGGTCACCGTTTCATTTATATGCTGACCCACATCGCGGATCATGACTAAATTTCTGCCCATACCGGTCTACCTCCTGTCAAATGTACCTAGTTAGTATGTATTCATTGCAACGTATTATTTTACACGGTTTTGTTCCAAAATCAATCGATGCGTATCGCGTGCAATGACCAGCTCTTCATTCGTAGGGATGATCAGCACCCTAACGCGCGATCCCGGCTTGGTGATTTCCCTGTCCCCCGGCTCCCGGCGGGCATTGGCCTCCTCATCGAGATCCACTCCGAAGTAAGTGAGATTCCGGCACACCGCCGCCCGAAGCACAGCAGAATTCTCCCCCACTCCAGCCGTAAACACGATCGCGTCCAATCCGTTCATCGCAGCCGCGTAAGAACCGATATACTTACGCAGACGGTACTCATACATATCGAAGGCAAGTTTCGCGTTGCGATCCCCCGCCTCCATCGCTTGCGTAACCTCACGCATATCGCTGCCGAGGCCCGATATCGCCATTAAGCCGCTATGTTTGTTGAGCATGGAGCTTACCTCATTCAAGGTCAGCTCTTCCTTCCCCATCGTGAAAGGCACGATGGCCGGATCGATATCGCCGCTGCGCGTTCCCATCATCAAGCCTTCAAGCGGGGTCATTCCCATGCTGGTATCGACAGATTTGCCCTCCAGGATCGCTGCACAGCTTGCCCCGTTCCCGATGTGGCAGGTCACCAGCTTCAGTTCCTCCAGAGGGCGCCCAAGGTATGCGGCTGCCCGTTCGCTCACATAAGCATGGGAGGTGCCATGGAAGCCGTAACGCCGAACCTTGTGCTTCTTATACAGCACCATAGGGATCGGGTACAAATAAGAAACCGGCGGCATGGACTGGTGGAAGGAAGTATCAAACACAAGCGCTTGCGGGATGTCCGGCATATTCGCCTCAACCGCATTCAAGCCAAGCATGGCCGCAGGATTGTGCAGGGGCGCCAGATCGAACAAACGTTTGATTTCGCGTTTCACTTCCTCATCCACGATCACCGAGCTGGAGAACGTCTCTCCTCCGTGCACAACCCGATGGCCGACGGCATCAATCTCTTGAATGGAATTAAGCACGCCGTGCGTGCGATGAACCAGCAACTCCAGCACCTTGCGGACGGCGGTCGTATGCTCGAGCACCTCCTCGACTTCCCGGACCTCCGGCCTATCGCCCGGTTCGTAGGTAAGAATCGCCGATTCCATGCCGATGCGCTCTACTCGGCCCTTGGCCAGCACCGATTCGTCCTCCATATTGTAAAGCTGAAATTTAAGCGACGAGCTCCCCGCATTAATAACAAGCACGTTCATAGCCGGTCACCGTCCTCATCATATCGAAAAAAGCCTTGCCCCGTTTTGGTCCCCAAATGTCCCGCCCTCACCATTTGCTTCAGCCGGACGGCCGGACGATATTTCAGATCTCCGAACTCCCGGAACATCCGCTCCATCGCGGCCAGCACGGAATCGAGCCCGAACCGGTCCGCCATCTCCAGCGGTCCGTAGTGAAAGTCATACCCGATACGCATTGCCGCATCGATATCCTCCGCTGTGGCTACCCCCTCCGACAGCACGTGCAGCGCCTCGTTGATCAGGGTGCAGATCAGCCGGGTCGTTACGAAGCCAGGCGATTCATAGACCTGAATGCCCCGCTTCTGAATCGTATTTTCAACGAACCTTTTCGTTTCGGCGAAGGTCTGTTCGCTTGTGCGCAAGCCCCGGATGATTTCCACAAGATCGATTTTGGATACAGGATATATAAAGTGCAAACCGATTACCCTTTCGGGGCATCCGGTTTCCGCCGCAATTTCCGTCAGGCTGAGAGTGGATGTATTACTGGCCAGGATGATAGGCTTCGGACAAACGGCATCCAGCTCGCGAAACAGCTGCTTCTTGATGTCCACATCCTCGCTTACGGATTCAATGACCATCTGACAATCAACCAGCGGCTGCAGCTCCTGACTGCATTGAATTCTTCCGAGAATCAACTTCTTCTCGACGGCGGTGATGGCCCATTTCTCCAGCTGCTTATCCAGGCTCATCTCAATCTGCTTGAGGGCCTGATCGATCTTCTCCTGGGAGCGTTCAACGAGCACCACCTCCAGCCCTTGAGCCGCCAGCATCTGCGCAATGCCTTGACCCATCGTCCCTGCTCCCACTACACCGATACGGCTGTATGTCAACATAGTTCACGATACACTCCTTCACTCGTCTAACCACTTCTGCTCAGTGTTATTATACACAACCGTTCGACAAAAAGGAAAAACCGCCGCGAAACTAAGATCGTTATCCTATGGGAAGGATAATGTCTTTTTTTGTCGAATTAGAAGAGTGATGAAATATATGGGCGGTGTACAACATGGATGTTATTTTGCAAAACTCCTTGATTTCACTTTTCGATGATAATCCGGACCCCTGCTATGTGGTTGACTTAAAGGGAAAGTTCACCGCCTGCAACGAAGCCTTCTTTCAGGTTACTGGCTATGCGGCGAAGGAGCTGATCGGCGCCTCCTTTCTTCCTTTGATAGCGTCCGCATATGTTCCGATGTCCCAAATGATTTTTCGGAAGGTAGCTTTTCACGGGCATCGTGCCGATTTCGACATTGGGATTGTTCGAAAAAACGGTGAGCATGCGGATATCACCATAACTGCCGTACCGGTAATGACCCGCGGACAAATTACCGGCGTTATTGGGATCGCAAAGGATATGACCCACCGGAAGCAGCTGGAAAAAGCTTTATTGACCACACAAATGCATTTGCAAAACATATTTGAATCCATCGACGTTTGTCTCTGGTCTATGGACGTCCGAAGCCGTAAGCTGCTTAGTATATCCCCAGCCTGTCAAATGATTTACGGGTATTCGCAGGAGGATTTCGCCAATGATCCCGGTCTATGGAGACAGCTGATTCACCCGGAGGATTTGCCGAGAGTCGAAGAAAAGCAAGCTTCTCTGGGGGATGGCATGAAAATCAAGCATGAGTATCGAATTTTTCGGGCGGATGGCAGCCTTCGCTGGGTATATGATTACACGGTTCCCGTGATGGACGAATACGGTGAGCTGCTGAGGCTCGACGGGGTGATTACAGATATTACCGAACGCAAGCAAACCGAGGTTCGACTGCATGACCTGGCGTATCGTGATGCGTTAACCGGCCTGCCGAACCGCCGCTGTGTCCGCACTCAGCTCACGGACGCCATGGAACGGGCCGAGCGCTGCGGACAAATGGCCGCCGTCCTGTATCTCGATTTAGACGGCTTCAAGGTCATTAACGATTCACTCGGTCACGAGCTGGGAGATCAGCTGTTATGCGCAGCCGCGCTCCGCATCAGCCGCAGTGTTCCCGAGAACGCTAAAGTGGCCAGGCTTGGCGGGGATGAATTTGCGATTATTGTTGAGAACATTTCGAATTTGTCTGATGCCGGCGAAGTAGCCAAGCGCATTCTTCTCCGATTGTCCGAGCCTTTCCTGCTCGACGGTTATGAATTGATCATCACCGCAAGCATCGGAATTAGCGGCTATCCGATCCATGGACATCACTATGAAGATCTGATTCGACGTGCGGATCAAGCTATGTATTTATCTAAAGCAAAAGGAAAGAACACGTATCAGCTGTTTACGGATGACCTTACTGATAAGTATCAGGAACGCTTACTGCTTGAACAGGGACTTCGCAAGGCATTGGAACACGATGAGCTGGAAGTCCATTACCAGCCGATTGTTGATGCGGAGAATAACCGAATCAAAGGCATGGAGGCACTCCTGCGTTGGAAATCGAACGGGAGCTTCGTTCCTCCCATGGAGTTTATTCCCATAGCGGAGGAAATCGGCTTGATTGAGGCCATCGGACAATGGGTCCTGCAGCAGGCCTGCAAGCAAACCAGGGAATGGATCGATCTAGGCTTCTCCGACTTTTTTATCTCCGTGAATGTGTCGGTGAAACAGCTGGAGCAAGGTCACTTTACCGCCGTTGTAATGGATGCGTTGGAGCACTGCGGTCTCGACCCGGCTCATCTTCATTTAGAGGTTACCGAGACGGCGGCAATGAGTAATGTCCACCATACCGTTCACATTCTTCAGAAGCTGACTGACCTCGGCATTTCCATTTCCATCGATGATTTCGGAACCGGTTATTCATCCATAGGCTATCTTGAGAAATTTCCCATTCATACCATCAAGATCGATCGTTCCTTTATCAAGGATGGCAAGGATGCCATTATGAAAGCGGTCATTGCCATGGCGGGAAGTCTGCAGCTAAACGTGATAGCCGAAGGGGTGGAGAGCGCTGAGGATAAAAACAAGCTGCTTGGCATGGGCTGCACACAAATGCAAGGCTACTTGTTCAGCAAGCCGGGTAATGTCGTAGAAATATCAGCTCTCTTAAAGCAGTATATGACAAAAAAGGGGCTGTCCCAAAAGTCACCATAGGTGACTGAGGGACTGCCCCTTTTTCTCAATTTTGTAAAACAAAAAGAAACCAATCCTTGGTAAAATGGAAGTGTCGAGCAACCATTGAAAGGAGAGGTTTCTTTGTTTATTCAATATACCATGGATCAGCTATGTCTGCCAATGGATTTGGAAATGGACATCCCACCACGTCACGTAGCGCGAGTTATTAATAGCTTCATCAATCGTTTGGACGACAGCTTGTTTACAGCTGCGTATCCCGGAGGCGGTCGGGATAGCTATCACCCTAAAATGCTTACTAAAATCATTGTGTATGCTTATTCTCAACGTATCTACTCCTCTAGACAGATTGCCAAGGCCGTGCGTGAGAATATCCCTTTCATGTGGCTGGCAGGTCGCCAACAGCCGGACTTCCGGACCATCAATCGGTTTCGCTCCGAGCGGATGAAGGAGCAGCTCGAGAAGATTTTTGCAGGAATGCTGGAGCTGCTAATGGCCGAGGGATATATCAAGCTGGAGAACTACTTTGTTGACGGTACCAAGATCGAAGCAAATGCAAACCGGTATACGTTTGTCTGGGGAAAGGCAGTAAAGAAGCAGAAAGCCAGGCTGGAAGAGAAAGTGAAGCAGCTTTTTATTGAGATTGAACAGCAGGAGATTCAGGAAGATAAAGAGCACAACGGCAAGGACCTGCTCGAGCTGGGCGGAGACACCGACCTAACAAGCGAGAGCATGGAGGCGGCTTTAACGAAGCTAGAAGCCAAACTGAAGAGTGAACCAAAGAACAAAACGGTAAAGAAAGCGGTACGGCAACTGCGTAAGGATTTTGTTCCCCGCCAGCAGAAGTACGAAACTCAGCTTGAGATCCTTGGCGAACGAAACAGTTTCAGTAAAACGGATCCAGATGCCACGTTTATGAGAATGAAGGAAGACCACATGGGCAACGGTCAACTCAAGCCCGGCTACAACGTACAAGTCGGCACAGAGAACCAATTCATCGTAGGTTACTCCCTCCACCAGCGCCCGACAGATACGCGTTGCCTTATCCCGCATCTTAACAAGGTAAAAGAGACGCTTGGTCGTCTTCCTAAAACCGTCATCGCCGATGCCGGTTACGGTGGTGAGGAAAACTATGCGTATCTAGAGAAAGAAAACATGGAAGCGCTTGTGAAATACAATTCCTTTCATAAGGAAGTATCAAGGGCATGGCGAAACGACGTATCCCGCTTAGAAAACTGGACGTACAACGAGGACAAAGACATCTGGGTATGCCCAAACGGAAGAACACTACATTTTATTAAGGAGAGCAAGAACAAGACTGATAGTGGGTACGGGGTCAAATTGCGGATCTACCGAAGTGAAAACTGTGAGGGGTGTCCGTTCAAAGAGAAATGCACCAAGTCTGAACGCAGCCGCGAAATAAGGGTCAGCATGGAGTATCTTCGCTACAAAAAAGTGGCTAGAGAAAAATTAAGAAGCGAAGATGGACGCAAGCTCTCGGTTCAACGAATGATCGAAGTGGAAAGTGTGTTTGGGCAAATGAAAAATAACCGGGGATTCCGGAGGTTCCTGCTTCGCGGCTTACCAAAAGTAAGCCTGGAGGTCGGGTGGCTTTCACTTGCCCACAATTTGCTTAAGGTGGTAACCACGGAGCAAAAAAGACATATAGCCGGGCAAGAATGAACCCTGTCCGGCCATTTTTTCACGAAATTCGGGGTTGTATATAAGGGGCTGTCCCTTTAAGTAGATTTTTCGCTACTTTTGGGACAGCCCCTTCTTTTGTTAGTTCACGTTGTAAGCCAGGCGATCCTTATGCGCGGCTTCATACGCGGCGATTTTGTCTTCATGCTTCAGCGTCAAGCCGATATCGTCAAGACCCTGCAGCAGGAACTGGCGGCGGTGCTCATCCAGATCGAAGGAGATCTCAAGGCCTTGAGCGTCCGTGATCTTCTTGTTCTCCAGGTCCACTGTCAGCTGGTAGCCTTCGCTCTTCGCTGTGCGCTGGAACAGCTCTTCCACTTGCTCTTCGCTCAGCTTGATCGGCAGAATGCCGTTCTTGAAGCAGTTGTTGTAGAAAATGTCGGCGAACGAAGGGGCGATAACCACCTTGAAGCCGTAGTCCTGAATCGCCCAAGGAGCGTGCTCGCGGGAGGAGCCGCAGCCGAAGTTCGCACGGGAGATCAGCACGGATGCGCCTTGGTAGCGCGGCTGGTTCAGGGAAAACTCGGCGATTTCTTTGCCGTTCAGGTCGAAGCGCCATTCGTAGAACAGGAACTGGCCGAAGCCGGAGCGCTCGATACGCTTCAGAAATTGCTTAGGGATGATGGCATCTGTATCTACATTCACACGGTCCACAGGACCGACTAATCCGGTATGCTTAGTAAAAGCTTCCATGTCGTCTATCTCCTCACATCGCTAAAATTAAGCTTCTTGCTTCACTTTGAACTTCCAGTCGCGCACATCAACGAAATGCCCTTCGATTGCAGCCGCAGCCGCCATGGCCGGGGATACGAGATGCGTACGTCCGTCGCGGCCTTGACGGCCTTCGAAGTTCCGGTTGGAAGTGGATGCACAGCGCTGACCTGGTTTGAGCACGTCAGGGTTCATCGCCAAACACATCGAGCAGCCCGCATCGCGCCATTCGAAGCCTGCTTCCGTGAAGATCTTGTCAAGCCCTTCCTTCTCCGCCTGCAGCTTCACGCGGCCGGAGCCTGGAACAACGATAGCCGTTACGCTAGGATCTACTTGATAGCCTTGTGCAACTGCTGCTGCTGCGCGAAGGTCTTCGATCCGGCCGTTCGTACAGGAGCCGATAAATACATAGTCTACCTTCAGCGCCGTCATTGGCGTACCTGGTGTCAGACCCATGTACTCGATAGCCTTCTCTGCTGCCTTACGCTCGTTCTCTGTCGCGAAATCCGCAGGGTTCGGTACATTCGCTGTAACGTCTGTACCCATGCCCGGGCTTGTGCCCCAGGTTACTTGCGGGATCAGGCTGTCGGCATCGAATTCTTCTACGCGGTCATAGACAGCGCCTGCATCGGTAGTCAGCTTCTTCCATTCAGCTACAGCTGCGTCAAATGCTTCGCCTTGCGGTACATATTGACGGCCGCGCAGGTATTCGAACGTCGTTTCGTCCGGAGCGATCAAGCCGGCGCGTGCGCCTGCTTCGATGGACATGTTACAAACGGTCATACGCTCTTCCATGGACAGGTTGCGGATGGCTTCACCGGTGTACTCGATAACGTATCCTGTAGCAAAGTCCGTACCGTATTTCGCAATGACGCCGAGGATCAAGTCCTTCGCCGTAACGCCCGGCTTCAGGCTGCCGTTAATGCGTACTTCCAGTGTCTTCGGCTTCGATTGCTGCAGGCACTGAGTAGCCAGAACGTGCTCTACTTCGCTCGTACCGATTCCGAAAGCGAGTGCGCCGAATGCGCCGTGAGTCGATGTGTGGCTGTCGCCGCACACGATCGTCTTACCCGGGTGAGTCAAACCAAGCTCAGGTCCCATAACGTGAACAACGCCTTGATCGATGCTGTTCAGGTCGAACAGCGTTACGCCGAAGTCGGCACAGTTCTTCGACAAGGTGTCGATTTGCTGCTTGGAGATCGGGTCCGTGATGTTGAAGCGATCCTTCGTCGGCACGTTGTGATCCATCGTTGCGTAAGTCAGGTCCGGACGGCGAACCTTGCGGCCGCTCAGGCGAAGTCCTTCGAACGCTTGCGGGGAAGTCACCTCATGAACCAGGTGCAGGTCGATATAAATGACGCTCGGCTTGCCGGCTTCAGATTGAATGACATGGTTGTCCCAAATCTTCTCGAACATTGTTTTTGCCATCGGTTCCACCTCTTAAAAAGTTAAGTATGCATCAAAAGTGCTTTATTGCTATCATACTATCATTTCTTTCTTGATTGTTCCAAGATATAATATCTATAAGCTTGATAGTTTTTAGTAATAAACAATGAGGATGTGCTGATAACGAATGAATATGGAAATCGAACGCAAGTACAAGCTTGGACGCTTTCCTCAGGAGGAAATCGAGAACGGCTCCCTGCGGCTGCTAACCCGTCAGGAGATTGACCAAACCTACCTTGCTTTCTCCAAGCAAGAAGAGATCCGCATCCGACGCCTCTCTTCCGAAGCAGGGGAAACCTTTACCCACACGTTCAAAAGAGGGCACGGCATGTCCCGGGAGGAGATCGAGTATTCCATTTCCTCCGATATTTATGAGCAGCTGCTGGGCCATTCCGGGAAAAAACCGCTGCGCAAGACGCGGACTTCCTTGGAAGCAGACGGTCTGCACTTCGACATCGACGAATATGAACAATTTGACCTTCGAGTCGTTGAGGTGGAATTCCGGTCCGAGGAAGAGGCGAACGGCTTCCAGCCCCCGTCCTGGTTCGGCCCTGAGGTCGGCAGCGAAGAGGAGTACCGCAATAAGCAGCTGTGGATTCATGTTCAGAATAACGGCAAGGAGGTGTAGCCGGTGGAGCTGCGACAGCTGCAATATGCGCTTCAAATTGCTATAGACAAAAACTTCTCCCGTGCGGCGGAGAAGCTTCATATTGCTCAGCCCTCGCTCAGCCAGCAGCTGTCCAAGCTGGAGAAGGAGCTCGGCGTTCTGCTGTTCCAGCGGACGACGAACTCCGTCGAAGTGACCCATGCCGGCTCCTTATTCGTAGAGAAAGCCCAATCGATTCTCGATATGGTCGAGCAGCTGAAGCGCGAGATGGAGGACATCTCCCAAATGCGCAAAGGAAAGCTCGTAGTAGGCAGTCTGCCGATTACCGGAGCACATGTGCTTCCGCTCGTTCTACCGGTATTCCAATCCCGTTACCCGGAGATCGAGATCGTGCTTATGGAGGAAACCTCCGCCAATCTGGAGCATTTGACAGGCATTGGCCAGGTGGATATCAGCCTGCTCTCCCTGCCGCTTGCCGATGATTCCCTTACCTATGAAACGGTGATCGAGGAGCAAATCGTCCTGGCGCTGCCGCCGCAGCATCCGCTCACCCGTTCCGGGTCGGGGCAGCCGATCGACATCTCCGCGCTGCGGAGCGAGCCCTTCATCGCCTTGAAAAAAGGGCAGGGCTTCCGCCAGATTACGCTGGAGCTTTGCCAGACGGCCGGCGGTTTCACCCCGAACATCGTCTTCGAGAGCAGCAATATCGAGACAGTGCAATCACTGGTGGCCGCCGGTATGGGTATTGCGTTCGTGCCAAACATGGTGTCCCGCGGCGGCTGGAGCGAGCTGACTCCCGCTTACCGTCCGCTGGCAACCCATCCGACAAGAACGCTGGTGATCGCATACCGGAAGGGACGTTATTTGTCCAAGGCCGTAGAGGCGTTCATGCATACGTTCCGTGAAGTAATGGAGCGGCAGGAGTAAGCTCAAGCACGTCCCGAATTACCAAAGAAGCCTTGAGCTGTCCGAACCGGATGCCCAAGGCTTCTTACTTTTATTAGTATAATGCAGGCCTGCGATCCTCGAAGATCGGGATCCGGCTTCGCACCTCCGGCACAGTCGAAAGGTCAATGGCAGCCCGGATGACCTGCTCCGTCCCATCGCCCTCTGCGAGCACCTCTCCCCACGGATCGATAACCATGGAATGACCGAAAAATTCGGTGGTGCCGCTAACGCCTACCCGGTTGCACGATACGACGAACATTTGATTCTCGATAGCGCGCGCCTGAAGCAATGTCCGCCAGTGATGTAAGCGCGGATTCGGCCATTCGGCCGGCACGAACAGGATTTGCGCTCCTCCCAGCGCCAGCTTGCGCGCAAGCTCCGGAAAGCGGATGTCGTAGCAGATCATCATGCCCGCCTGCACACCGTCCAGCTGCAAGGCCCCTACGCGATCCCCGCTTTGGAGAAACTTCTCCTCATCCATCAGACGGAACAGATGAATTTTGGAGTAGTCCGCCACCCGCTCCCCTTCACGGTTATAGGCATAGATCGTATTGTAGACGCCGTCGCTCCGCTTCTCCGCGATCGAGCCTCCTACGAGATTCACCCCGTACTTACGGCTGAACGAGGATAACAGCTCGGTGGTTCTTTCTCCCATCGGATCCGCGAGCTCATCGATTCTCTCCAGCGCATAGCCTGTATTCCACATTTCCGGAAAAACTATGACATCCGGCTTTTCCTCATGCTGCACAGCTTGCTCCAGCAGCTCCTCCAGCTTCGCAAAATTCCGGTCCGGCTCCCCGATGGCAATGTCCATCTGCAGAAGCGCAATATTCCATCGCATACTCATCTCAACAGCGCTCCCCTCGAATCATTAGTTTCTATGATAGTCTATGCATACGGGAAGATCAACGGCTCATCCTAGGAAAAGCATATACACCCCTGCCGTTTCGTGGTAAATTAATAGCTGTATGCTTAGCCGACTATACCTACATTGATGGAGTGAATTATAGATGAATATGAACAATCCGTACGTTTCGGCTTTTCCCGTTACTCCGGCAGAGCGCATGCAGCACCTGCCGACGCAATTTTTCGCCAAGCTGGTACGCAAGGCGAACGAGCAAATTGCAGCCGGCCATGATGTGATCAACCTGGGGCAAGGCAACCCGGACCGGCCTACGCCCCCTCATATTGTCAAAGCTTTGCAGGAGGCGGCGGAAAATCCGTTATATCATAAGTATCCTCCCTTCAATGGCTTTCTGTTCCTGAAGCAAGCCGTCGCCCAGCGCTACCGGGAGGATTATGGTGTAGAGCTCGACCCGGAGACAGAAGTAGCTATTCTTTTCGGAGGCAAAACCGGCCTCGTGGAGATTGCCCAGTGCCTGCTGAACCCCGGGGACGTATGCCTGGTGCCTGACCCGGGGTACCCCGATTACTGGTCGGGCGTCGCCCTCTCGGGTGCCCGGATGGCCTTCATGCCGCTGAGAGAGTCCAATGCCTTCTTGCCGGACTACTCGGCCATATCTGCGGACGACGTGAACAAAGCCAAGCTGATGTTTATCAACTACCCGAACAATCCTACAGCGGTGTCCGCACCGGCATCGTTCTATGAGGAGACGATTCGCTTCGCGGCACAGCACGGCATCGTCGTCGCGAGCGACTTCGCCTACGGAGCTATCGGCTTCGACGGCCAGAAGCCGGTCAGCTTCCTTCAGCTGCCGGGAGCCAAAGAAGTCGGCGTTGAGTTCTACACCTTGTCCAAAACCTACAACATGGCCGGCTGGCGCGTCGGCTTCGCCCTTGGCAACCGCGAGGTCGTTCGTCTGATCAACCTCATTCAGGATCATTACTACTGCAGCCTGTTCGGCGGCATTCAGGTAGCTGCAGCTGCCGCGCTGACCGGTCCTCAGGACTGTGTGGATCAGCTCGTTTCCGTTTATCAAAGCCGACGGGACGCATTGTTCGGTGCTCTAGATCGCATCGGCTGGCAGGCGAGCCGCTCCCATGGCTCGTTCTTCACTTGGCTGCCGGTGCCTAAAGGCCATACCTCTTCCTCGCTCGCAGATCTGCTGCTGGAGGAAGCGAAGATCGTCGTCGCTCCCGGCATCGGCTTCGGAGACCACGGCGAAGGCTATGTCCGATTAGGTCTCCTTAGCTCGGAAGAGCGCCTGCAAGAGGCAGTCGATCGCGTAGCTAAGCTGCAGCTGTTCGGCTAAGATCGCCTTTACAAACAAAGGGTTGCATGCTATCCTATATAGAAAAACAAACGTTATGAAGGGAATAGTAGGAAAGTCCACGCACGCGCAGAGAGTAAATTCCATTGGCTGCAAGAATTTACCGTGACCGCTTCCCGAACCCGCCCCTGAACGGCCAACGACGAGTTGGACGGTTGCCCTGCTGTTATTAGGGTGTGAGTAGGATGAACTTTTTCATCAAGCAAGGTGGTACCGCGGAAGCTACAGGCTTTCGTCCTTCATGGACGGAGGCCTTTTTTGATTTTTTTTACATAAGCAATCAGTCGAAAGAAGGGACTTATGCGATGCATACGATCGTTGTCAAAATCGGAAGCAGCTCTCTTACCTCGGATGAGGGCGGCTTGAACCGGGACAAAATTGAATTTTTCGCTCAGGAGCTTGCCTCGCTCCACCGGCAAGGCGAATCGGTTCTGCTCGTCACGTCGGGAGCGGTAGCGGCCGGCTTTCGTGAGATCGGCTACGCAAGCCGCCCCAAGCTGGTCCATGAGAAGCAGGCTTCCGCTTCCGTAGGTCAGGCGCTTCTGATGCAGGCCTATCAGGCGGCGTTCGCACGTCACGGCATAGGGGTCGGGCAGATTTTGCTGACCCGCTCCGATTTTTCCAACCGGAAACGAATTCACAATGCGCAAATGACGATTGAAGAGCTGCTGCGGCACAGCATCATCCCTATCATTAACGAGAACGATACAGTATCCGTTGACGAGCTGAAATTCGGTGATAACGATACGCTCTCTGCGCTGGTAGCGAATCTGCTTCGGGCCCGCAAGCTGCTCATTATTACGGATACGGACGGCCTTTACACCGAGGATCCCCGGAAAAATCCGGATGCGCAGCGCATTGACCGGATCGAGGAGATCAGCGAGGAGCTGTACCGGATGGCCGGGGGCTCCGGCTCCTCGGTCGGCACCGGCGGTATGCGCTCGAAGGTGGAGGCGGCGCGAATCGCCATGCGCGGCGGCGTCCCCGTCTTCGTCGGACGTGTAAACGAGCCTGGAGACCTGCTGCTTGCTGCAGAGGATCGAGGCAAAGGGACGTACTTTGTCACCAGCGAACACAACCTCCCCGTCAAAAAGCAATGGCTGGGCTTTCATTCCCAGCCTCAAGGCCGGGTGGTTGTCGATGACGGGGCGGAGCTCGCCATGGTTTCCGGCGGCCGCAGCCTCCTCCCCGCCGGTGTGCGGGAGGTGCAAGGAGAATTTCATCCGGGCGACGTCGTTGAGGTCGTCAATCAGAGCCAACAGACGATTGGCCGCGGTGTCGTCAATTACGCTTCCTGGCAGCTCCAAGCCGTTGCCGGCTTAAGCACCGAAGAAGTACAGAAGCGTATTGATGTCAATCGCATGGAAGTGATTCACCGGGATGAGTGGGTCACCTTGGCTATCTCCATGAAGCAGCGCGGCTCGCTAAAATAATCTTATAAGAAAGCGGGGAATGAATATGTCTCAACTCGAACAAACCAAACAAGTAAGTGAAGTCGTGCAAAAAGCGCGATTGGCGAAGCAAGCGGCACCTAAGCTGGCGCGTCTGACAACGGAACAGAAGAATGAAGCTTTGCTCGCTATGGCCGACGCCCTTGTAACCGAGCAGGCTTCCATCATCGAAGCCAATGCCCTCGATCTCCAACGCGGCCGCGAGAACGGCACAAGCACTTCCCTTCTCGATCGCTTGGCATTGAATGAACAGCGCATTGCAGCTATGGCGGAAGGTCTCCGACAGGTGGTGGAGCTTCCTGATCCCGTTGGAGATACCTTGGAGGAATTCGCCCGTCCGAACGGTCTTCAGGTGCGCAAAGTACGCGTGCCTCTCGGAGTCATCGGCATGATCTACGAGGCGCGCCCGAACGTTACGGTGGATGCCGCAGGCCTGTGCCTCAAAACGGGCAACGCCGTTGTCCTGCGCGGCGGGTCCTCGGCACTAGAATCGAACCGCCGCATTGTCGAGGTGCTGCATGCCGCTCTTGCACAAACGGCCATGCCTGCTGACGGCTTGCAGCTTATTCTTGACCCGGATCGCGGCTCTGTCGACGAAATGCTGAAGCTGAACGGCCTGCTGGACGTAGTTATTCCACGGGGCGGCGCTTCCTTAATCCAGACCGTGGTCAAGAACGCCACCGTTCCCGTCATAGAAACCGGCGCCGGCATCTGCCATACCTTTGTGGATGAGAGCGCGAATCCCGATATGGCTTTGCAAATCGCCGTGAATGCCAAGGTTCAGCGCCCATCGGTTTGCAATTCAATGGAGACGCTGCTGCTTCATAAGGGCTTCGCAGCCCGTCATTTGCCAACCGTTGCGAGCCGCTTCACGGATTTAAATGTGGAGCTTCGCGGTGACGAGCAGGCTGTGAGCGCCATTCCTGGCATCAAATCGGCTTCTCCCCAGGATTGGGACACGGAATATAACGATTACATCCTGAATATTCGCGTCGTGGATAGTCTGGAGGAAGCGCTGGAGCATATTCGCCTGCATGGAACGATGCATTCCGAGTGCATCGTTACGGAGAACGCAGAGAATGCGGCTCGCTTCCTGCACGAAGTGGATGCGGCAGCTGTGTATCACAATGCCTCCACCCGCTTTACCGACGGCTTTGAGTTCGGCTTTGGTGCGGAGATCGGCATCAGCACACAGAAGCTTCATGCCCGCGGTCCTATGGGCTTGCCGGCGCTAACATCCACCAAATATATCGTCAGCGGCAGCGGCCAAGTGCGCGGCTAACCCTGACAAAGGGAGTAATGCTCTATGTCTCATACATTATCCGATTCGAAAATAACTTTCGTCGGTGCAGGCAGTATGGCGGAGGCCATCGTACGCGGACTCGTCTCCGTCCAGCCTGACTCCGCTGCGAACGTATATGTGACGAATCGATCGAATACCGCGCAGCTGGAAAAGCTTCATGAGCTTTACGGTGTACAATATGTCACCGACCCGGCTGACAAAATCAAGGTCGTGCAGGATGCCGACATCGTTATCCTCGCCTTCAAACCGAAGGATGCGGTGGAAGGCCTGATCGGGCTCAAGAGCTGTCTGCGCAAGGAGCAGCTGATCGTATCGGTCATTGCCGGCCTCTCCATGGCTACCATCGAAGCGATTCTAGGCGTATCGGGGCAGCCAATAGTCCGGACGATGCCGAACACCTCCAGTACGATCGGCCTCGGGGCTACAGGCCTTAGCTTCTCCACGGCCGTGACGGAGGAGCAGCGTCAACTTGCACTGGAAATGTTCGAAACCACGGGCATCGTTTCCGTTGTCAAGGAATCGCTCCTGGACATCGTCACCGGCGTCTCCGGCAGCGGTCCGGCTTACATTTACTACATGATGGAGGCTATGATTTCCGGGGGAGTCCAAGGAGGTTTATCGCCGGAGGAAGCCCGGCGCTTAACCGTACAGACGGTGCTCGGAGCAGCCCAGATGGTAGAGACGACCGGCGAGGATCCGGCCGATCTTCGCCGTAAGGTGACCTCCCCGAACGGTACGACGCAAGCGGCACTGGAAAAGCTTGCCTCCTACGAATTCGAGACCGCCGTGTCCCAAGCGGTTCTTCGGGCAGCGGAACGCGCATCGGAGATCGGCGCCGCCTTAAGCGACTCTGTCATCTCTAAATCCAAGTAAAGCAGGTGAACACGAAAGATGAGCACATCCTACTCGAATTACTGCCTGGCTACTTATCGTCTGTACGATGAGAAAGCCGACTTTGATAAAAAAGCGCTCGGCATCGCCGTCGGCCTAACGGTCGGCAGCTGGACTGAGCTTCCTGAGGCAAAAAAAGCCGAAATGGAGAAACATCTCGGACGTGTCGTCAAGGTAGAAGTCCATGAGCCTTCTGCAGGAGAGCCAGCTTCGAACCGTTATGCCGATATTCAGATCGCCTACCCTGACGTCAACTTCAGCCGGGACATCCCCGCACTGCTCGTGACCGTGTTCGGCAAGCTGTCCATGGACGGCCGGATCAAGCTGATTGATTTGGAATTTTCGGAAGGCTTCCTGAGCGCTTTCCCCGGCCCGAAATTCGGCATCCAAGGGGTACGCGATTTACTCGGCGTTCATGACCGCCCGTTATTGATGAGCATTTTCAAATCCGTCATCGGACATGATTTGCCTGCCTTAAAGGAGCAGTTCTACCTTCAGGCGGCCGGTGGCGTAGATTTGATTAAGGATGACGAAATCTTATTTGAGAACCCGCTGACCCCGATCGAGAAGCGTGTAGAGGCTTGCATGCAGGCTGCTGCACAGGCTGAACGGGAAACCGGGCAGAAGCTGCTATACGCTGTAAACCTGACCGGACCCACCTTCTCGCTTTTAAATCAAGCCAAGAAAGCGATTGAAGCCGGAGCCAACGCCCTACTCTTTAACGTGCTGGCTTACGGCTATGATGCGCTCCACGAGCTGAGCCGCAACCCGGACATTCGCGTACCGATCATGGCTCATCCTGCGCTTGCGGGTGCCTTCTATCCGTCGCCTCATCATGGTATTGCCGCTAACGTACTGCTCGGCAAGCTCATGCGTCTGGCCGGGGCCGATTTGGTGCTGTTCCCCTCCCCTTACGGCTCTGTCGTCATGCCGCGGGAAGAGAACATGGCCATCAAGGAAGTGCTGCTGGATACCCAAGGCTCGCCGCTCAAGCAAAGCTTCCCTGTTCCGTCCGCCGGGATTCATCCGGGACTTGTGCCGCTGATCCTCAAGGACTTCGGCAGTGAAGTGATAGTGAACGCCGGCGGCGGCGTCCACGGCCATCCGCTGGGCGCCATCGCCGGGGGCAAAGCGTTCCGTCAAGCCATCGACGGCGTGCTGAGCGGCCAATCCTTGCGTGACTATGCAGCGCAGCATCCTGAGCTTCAAACAGCCATCGATACCTGGGGGATCAAGGAATGACGAAGAAGCGCATCATTTTCTGCGATTTTGACGGTACCATCACAGTTAACGACAACATCGTCGCAATCATGAAGCATTTCAAACCGGAGGGCTGGGATACCCTGGTGGATCAGGTCATCTCCAAGCAAATCTCCATCCGCGAGGGGGTCGGCCGCATGTTCGCTCTGCTGCCGACCTCGATGAAGCAGGAAGTCATCGATTATGCAATCGGCAACGTAACGATCCGGGCGGGCTTTCAGGAGCTGCTCGACTATTGCAGGAAGGAAGCGATCACCTTCTTGGTTACGAGCGGCGGCATTGACTTTTTCGTGTACCCGGTATTATCCGAGTTTGCCATCCCTAAAGAAAACATCTATTGCAACGGCAGCGACTTTGGAGGAGACCGCATCCGCATTACGTGGCCGCACGCATGCGACTCGCATTGCAGTAATGACTGCGGTATGTGCAAGACGACGATTATCCGCTCCTATCCCGCAGAGGAATATCATCGCATTCTGATCGGTGACAGCGTGACGGATTTTGAAGGCGCCAAGCTGGTCGATACGGTATTTGCCCGCTCTCATTTGGTTCAAATGTGCGAGGAGCTCGGGCTCCCTTATGACAAATATGAGGACTTTTACGACGTAATAAACCGCTTAGAGGAGATGAAAGTGAAGTGAGCTACAGCAGCATTCGTTTGGAGGACAAACAGCAGGCTTTCGCCGAGCTGACGGAGATCAAGACGAATTTAGCCGCCAGAGGCTGGTTTCAAGGAACAAGCGGCAATTTATCCATTCGCGTCGGCGATTTCACGCCGGAGCAATTTGCTTTCGCCATCACGGCCAGCGGCAAAGATAAATCGGTTAATACTCCGTCGGACTATTTGCTCGTCGATCAGCAAGGAAAGCCGATCGAGCCGACCTCATTGAAGCCATCCGCCGAAACGTCGATCCACTGCGAAATTTATCGCCTCACGGGCTGCGGCGCCATTTTTCACGTACATACGGTATTTAATAACCTCGTTTCGGAGCTGTTCTGGGAGCGCGGCTCGATACCGGTGGATGGCGTCGAGCTGATTAAGGCGTTTAACATTTGGGATGAGGAAGCGCATATCGAGATTCCGATTGTGCCGAATTACGCGGACGTCCCTCGTATAGCTCCTCTGATTGAAGGTGCGATGAAACCCCGCATTCCAGGGATTATGCTTCGTAAGCACGGTATTTACGCCTGGGGGGCCAATGCCTTCGAGGCCAAACGCCATCTGGAGGCGTTCGAGTTCCTGTTCGAGTATGTATACCGCTGGGAGCTGCTGAAAAAGTAAGAAAAGCTTCTATCGAAGCCCTCTCGGGGATGTACATTCGTGAGCAAGAGGAAGCTTTTCTTGAAACATTAGAATCCTTGAGCTCCGCTCAAAACTTATAAATTCTAATGTTATAAAAAAAGCCTTAATCGATCGCATGAACTGTGACCCGGAAGGTGGACACTTTGAAAAAAGTGCCCACCTTCCGGGTTATTTACGTTTATAATGGATGTTATCAGAGAGGAGCGAAGTCTAAAATGACAGATAGCAATAAGTCCCCAGTAAACAGACGTCGCTTTACGGCGCTTGAAATCAGACAGTTAGAACAGAATCCTAATGTACTACACGTATCAGAAAAGGCGATCACGTATTCACCAGAGTTTAAAATAAATGCTCTCAAGGCATACCAACAAGGCAAACCGCCACAGCAAATATTTATAGAAGCCGGATTTCAGTTATCGATCATAGGTAATCGTAAGCCCAATGAGTGCTTGAAACGTTGGAGAGCAGCTCACTCAGCATGTGGAGAGGACGGACTTCTAGAAGAACGCCGCGGTAAAGGTGCTACAGGCCGAAAGCCAGTTGAAGGTTTGTCTGTGGAAGAACAATTAAAACGTGCTGAAGCGAGGATCAAATTACTTGAAGCGGAGAATGACTTCCTAAAAAAGCTCGAGGTACTAGAGGGGAAGGTGAAGCGCAAGAATCCCTAACCGCCTCCGAGTACTTTGAACTCATTAACCAAACCATTCGACTGTACTCGCTTGAGGGCACGATACGTTTCCTTTGTGAGCTTGCTGGAGTGAGTAGAAGTGGATATTATCGCTGGTTACAAGGTGAAGAGAAACGTCAGGCTAAGGAACTTGCTGACGAGAAGGATTTAGAGATCATTAAACGCCAGTTCAACAAGTTAAAGGGCAAAGCCGGGGCTCTAGTGATTAAAATGCATCTAGAGCAACATGATCATGTGACAATGAATCATAAGAAGATCCGGAGGATTATGCGTAAGTATGGTCTTGTGGCAAAGATTCGCAGACCAAACCCCTACCGAAAGATGGCTAAGGCAACTCAAGAGCATAAGACTTGCCCGAACCTACTTAATCGTCAGTTTGATCAAGGCGAACCCGAAAAGGTGTTGCTGACGGACATTACTTACATCCCTTACGAAAAGGGCCTCATGGCTTATTTTTCATGTGTAAAGGACGGAGCAACCAAACAAATCTTGGCTCATCACCTTTCGAAATCGTTAGAAATGTCTATAGTAGATCGAACCCTGGACAAGCTTTTTGAACGTTTGCACGGCACCATCCACCCGGAGGCAATGATACATTCGGACCAAGGGATGCACTACACACATCCTAGCTTTCAAAAGCGTATACAACGAGCAGGCCTTAAGCAGTCCATGTCCCGTAAGGGAAATTGTTGGGACAATGCCCCTATGGAGTCTTTTTTCGGGCATATGAAGGATGATCTGGATGACACCACCTCTTTAACTTTTGAAGAACTACAAGCCCGAATAGAGGAATACATCCACTTTTACAATTCGGAACGTTTTCAATGGGAATTAAAAAAGATGACCCCTGACGAGTACAGGAGCCATCTAGTAGCAGCATAGTTATGCTAGGTGTTTATTTCAATGTCCACAAACAGGGTTACAGTTCAGCAATTCGATTAAGGCTTTTTCTTTACTTACTTCCCGTATTCGCTTGGATTCGCGCGCCACGCCCGCAGCGCTTCCAGATCCTGCTCCTCAATGCTTCCCTGCTTTAAGGCAACATCCACCAGCGTTGTGTAGTTGGTCAATGTCTCGAAGGGCACTCCCGCCCCATCGAACGCTTCTTTCGCTTTATCAAACTGATAGGAGAAAATGCCGAGCACCCCAAGCGATTGTGCCCCCGCTTCATTGACGGCAAGAGCAACCTTCAGAGAGCTTCCCCCTGTGGAGATCAGGTCCTCGATTACTACAGTCTTTTGCCCCGGCTGAATGGCCCCTTCAATCAGGTTTTCCTTCCCGTGGCCTTTCGCTTTATCCCGCACGTAAACCATCGGCAGATTCAGCTTCTGCGCAACCCAAGCCGCGTGAGGGATGCCGCCCGTAGCCGCTCCGGCGATCATTTCCACATCAGGATAGTTCTCTTTGATTAGCTGGACAAAGCCGTCCGCGATCATCTCACGTACTTCAGGATAGGAAATGGTCAGCCGGTTATCACAGTAAATCGGGGATTTTAATCCCGAAGTCCAAGTAAACGGCTGGTTCGGACGAAGGGCTACCGCCCCGATCTTAAGCAAAGCCGCAGCAATATTTTCCGCCAGCTTCGGGTTCGTACGAATGGAATTAGCGCTCATGCGTTTGTACAACTCCTCGGATATATTATTGAGAAACAGCGATCGCTTCGATTATCGATTCTAAGGCCGCTCTAGGGCTCGCAGCAGCCGTGATCGGCCTGCCGATGACCACATAGTCGGTTCCTTGGCGGAATGCTTCCTCCGGCGTCATCACTCGGGACTGGTCGCCGATCTCCGCGCCGGCCGGCCGAATCCCGGGGGTCACCGTCACAAAGCTAGTCCCGCAGGCTTCTTTAATCCGTATCACCTCAAGCGGCGAAGCTACAACACCATGCAAGCCGGCGGACCTAGCCAGCTCCGCATAACGAATCACGGCATTCTCCACCGAGCCTTGAATTCCGATTTCGCCGTTCAGGACCTCTTGACTTGTGCTGGTGAGCTGGGTAACCCCAATAACCACCGGCTTCACGGAACCGGCAGCCATCCCTTTGTCCACTCCTTCCAGCGCAGCCTCCATCATCTGCTTTCCGCCCGCGGCATGCACGTTAAACATATCGACGCCAAGACGCGTTACACTTTCAGAGCCGCCTTTCACGGTATTCGGGATATCGTGCATCTTCAGATCCAGGAATACATGATATCCGCGTTCCTTCAGGCTTGCCACAAATCCGGGACCGGCACTGTAAAACAGCTGCATTCCTACCTTCATCCAGCAAGAAATGCCTTGAAGGCTTTGTACGAGCGCCTCCGCTTGATCGGCTGTCGGATAATCTAGCGCCACCATAATTTTTGATGCTGCATTCGGCTGACTGGACAACGTGCTTCTCCCCTTCCATATGGTGAAGGCAGTCCGAAGACCGCCTAAGCATGGGATTAGCACAGCCTCCTGAGAAGAATCCCCAGGCGCTGTGCTAATCGAGCCTTGTTACAGCTTATACGTGTGCCGGCATAGCCGTCGATTGGAAGTTAATCGCCTCAAGCATATGCAGAAGCGCATTGACCGTATCCAGCGACGTCATGCAAACCACGCCGTTCTCAACCGCTTCACGGCGAATCCGGAAGCCGTCACGCTCCGGCGTTTTGCCTTTGGTCAGCGTATTGACGACAAAGTGAGCTTCTCCGTTGCGAATGAGGTCAAGAATGTTCGGCGTGCCTTCGCTCAGCTTGTTCACACGGGTTACGCGCAATCCGGCTTGCTCCAGCGCATCGGCCGTACCGCCTGTTGCCACAATTTTGTAGCCCAGGTTGTAGAAGCCGCGAAGAATTTCCGTAGCCTCTTCCTTGTCCTTATCCGCTACCGTAGCGATGATCGCGCCGGTTGGCGGGATTTTCATCCCGGAGCCGATGAGGCCCTTATAGAGCGCCTTGCTGAAGTTCTTATCGCGGCCCATGACTTCACCGGTCGATTTCATCTCAGGTCCGAGGGTCGTATCTACACGGCGCAGCTTCGCGAAGGAGAAGACCGGCACCTTCACGGAGACGAAATCATCCTCAGGCCACAAGCCCGTTTGATAGCCCATATCAGCGAGCTTCTCGCCCATGATCACGCGGGTAGCTACGTTGGCCATCGGAATTTTCGTAACCTTGCTGAGGAACGGCACCGTACGCGAGGAGCGCGGATTTACCTCGATCACATACACTTGCTCTTTATAGATAACGAATTGGATGTTGACCAAGCCGACAACCTGAAGGCCGCGGGCAATCTTCGTAGTAATTTCAATGATTTGCTGTTTAATGTTATCCGAAATGGTTTGCGGAGGATATACCGCGATTGAGTCTCCGGAGTGAACCCCGGCGCGCTCGATATGCTCCATGATGCCTGGAATCAGAACGGTTTCCTTATCGCAGATCGCGTCAACCTCGACTTCCTTACCCAGCATGTAACGGTCGATCAGAACCGGATGCTCCGGATTGATTTTCACCGCATATTCCATGTAGCTGAGCAGCTCTTCGTCGGAGTAGACGATCTCCATCGCACGACCGCCCAAGACGTAGGAAGGACGCACCAGCACCGGATAACCGAAGTTGGACGCCATGCCTACCGCCTGGTCGACCGAGGTTACCGTTCCGCCCGGCGGCTGAGCAATCTCAAGCTCGCGGAGCAGCGCTTCGAACTTCTTGCGGTCTTCCGCCGCATCGATGTTTTCCAGCTCCGTACCCAGGATCCGCACACCGGCTTTGGACAGCGGAGCGGCCAGGTTGATCGCCGTTTGCCCGCCGAATTGGACGATAACTCCCAGCGGCTGCTCGCGCTCGATCACGTTCATGACATCCTCGAAGAACAGCGGCTCAAAGTACAGACGGTCCGAGGTGCTGAAATCCGTCGATACAGTTTCAGGGTTGTTGTTGATGATAACCGCCTCGTAGCCCGCCTTTTGGATCGCCCATACGGCATGCACCGTGGAGTAGTCGAACTCGATCCCTTGACCGATACGAATCGGACCGGAGCCTAGGACAACGACCTTCTGCTTCGTTGTTTCGGTCACTTCATCCTCCGTCTCGTAGGTCGAATAGTAGTAAGGTGTCGTAGCTTCAAACTCGGCGGCGCACGTATCTACCATTTTATAAACCGGCTTGATATTCAGGCTCTTGCGGTACGCACGGATATCCAGCTCGTTCGTGTAGGTGCTTAGGCCCGCCTTCATGCGAAGCTCTGCGATAGCGCGGTCCGTGAAGCCTTTGCGCTTCGCTTGATACACGAGCTCTTCGGTAAGCTCAGCCTGCTGAAGCTCCTCTTCAAACTTGATGAGACCTTCCAGCTTGTGCAGGAACCACCAGTCCACATGTGTCAAATCTTGCAGCTGCTGTACGGTATAACCGCGGCGAAGCGCTTCAGCGATCAGGAAGATGCGCTCATCGTCCGGCTTGATCAGGCGCGCTTCCAGCGTTGCTTGATCAAGGCCTTCGGCATCCTTCAGGTAGAGTCGGTGTACACCGATCTCCAGGGAACGAACCGCTTTGTGAATCGATTCCTCGAAGGTGCGTCCGATCGCCATTACCTCGCCTGTCGCTTTCATCTGCGTTCCGAGCTTGCGGTTGGCTGCCGTAAATTTATCGAATGGCCAGCGCGGGATTTTGGAAACGATATAATCCAGCGTAGGCTCAAAGCATGCGTAGGTTTGACCCGTTACCGGGTTGACGATTTCATCCAGCGTGTAGCCGATTGCGATTTTGGCCGCCATCTTGGCGATCGGATAGCCTGTCGCCTTGGAAGCAAGAGCAGAGGAGCGGCTTACGCGCGGATTTACTTCGATAACATAATATTGATAGCTGAGCGGATCCAAGGCGAACTGTACGTTACAGCCGCCCTCGATGTTCAGGGCGCGAATGATTTTGAGCGATGCCGAGCGAAGCATTTGATACTCGCGATCGGACAGCGTTTGGCTTGGCGCAACTACGATACTGTCTCCCGTATGTACGCCTACCGGGTCGAAGTTTTCCATGTTACAGACGACGATACAGTTGTCGTTCGCATCACGCATAACCTCGTATTCGACTTCCTTCATGCCGGCGATGCTCTTCTCGATCAAGCACTGGTTGATCGGGCTGTAGCGGATCCCGGAAGCAACCGTTTCAAGCAGCTCCTCTTCCGTAGCGCAAATTCCGCCGCCTGTACCGCCAAGAGTGTAGGCAGGACGTACGATGATTGGATACCCGATTTCATTGGCGAAATCGAGCGCCTCCTGCACGGTTGTAACGATCGTGCTTTCCGGAACCGGCTGCTCCAGCTCGCGCATCAGGTCGCGGAACAGGTCGCGGTCCTCCGCCTTCTCAATGGCGGTAAGCTGTGTACCGAGCAGCTTCACGTTCTCGCGCTCGAGGACGCCTGCGCGGGCCAATTCCACAGCCATGTTCAAGCCCGTTTGACCGCCGAGGGTAGGCAGCAGGCCGTCCGGACGCTCTTGACGGATAATTTGGGTAACGAAGTCCAGTGTAATCGGCTCGATGTACACCTTATCGGCCATATTCGTATCGGTCATGATGGTTGCCGGGTTGCTGTTGATCAGGACAACCTCCATGCCTTCTTCCTTCAGCGCTTGGCACGCCTGCGTACCTGCATAGTCGAACTCAGCCGCCTGGCCGATAACGATCGGACCGGAGCCGATAACGAGAATTTTTTTGAGTTCTTTATTTTTGGGCATACGAGAATTCTCCTTTCGATGCTGCAGTTGCCGCTTTTTGCGCTTGATAAGCCGCCGCGATACGGGCTTGTCTGGATTCCTGCGGGTTGTTTTCTTTGTGATCGCGGATCATTTGGATAAAGTCGTCGAACAGATAGCTGGAATCGAACGGTCCAGGGGCCGCCTCCGGATGGTATTGCACGGAGAACGCGGGATATTTCTTATGACGCAGACCTTCGATCGTCCGGTCGTTGTTGTTGATATGCGTTACTTCCAAATCCGTTCCCGCTATGGAGTCTTCCTTCACTGTATAGCCATGGTTTTGGGAAGTGATGTAGCAGCGGCCGGTTTGCAGATCCTTCACCGGATGGTTGCCGCCGCGGTGACCGAATTTCAGCTTCTCGGTATCGGCGCCGCTGGCGAGAGCGAACAGCTGATGTCCGAGGCAGATACCGAAGATCGGGAACTCACCGAGCAGCTCTGCGATCATCTTCGAAGCATGAGCTACATCCTTCGGATCCCCAGGACCGTTGGACAACAGAATGCCGTCCGGTGCGAGTCTGCGGATTTGCTCCGCCGTCGTGTCATGAGGAACAACCACAATGTCGCAGCCGCGCTTGCTCAAGTCACGCATGATGCCGCTCTTGGAGCCGAAGTCAACCAGCACGACCCGTTCCTTCGTTCCCGGAGAGCTGTAGACGCTTTTAGTAGAAACGCGAGGCACTTGATCCGTCATCAAAGTAGCGCCCTTCATTTGCTCCAGCAGCTCTTCCACACGCTTCGTGGAGGTCGTCAGGATCCCCTTCATTACGCCGTGGTGGCGGATCCTTCTTGTCAGCATCCGGGTATCAATGCCGCTGATCCCTACGATACCGTATTCCTTCAACAGGCTGTCGAGCGAATACTCCGCTCTCCAGTTGCTGGGCACCATTTCGTGCTCGCGAACAACGAACCCGTGAATATAAGGACGGATCGACTCGAAGTCGTCACGGGCAATGCCGTAGTTTCCGATAAGCGGATAGGTCATCGTTACGATCTGGCCGCAATAGGACGGATCGGAAAGCACCTCTTGATAGCCTGTAATTCCTGTATTGAAAACAACCTCACCGATCGACTCGCCTTCGCTGCCGAATGCTTTTCCGGTAAATACGGTTCCGTCTTCCAAAATCAATCTTGCCTGCATTCCTTATCAACTCCCCAAAGTTGTTAGTCTATCCTTGATTGCTTCGCCATCGCAAAATTATTCCGACCAGACGACCTTTCCTTCCACGATCGTTGCGGTCGGCCAGCCTTTCAGCTTCCAGCCGGTAAACGGCGTGTTCCGTCCCTTGGAGGCGAACTCCGCAGGGTTCACTTCTTTCTCGGTTTCGAGATCAATGATCGTGATGTCCGCCGTTTTGCCCGGCTCCAGCGTACCCCACGGCAGTCCGAACACGTCCGCCGGGAGCTTCGTCATTTTGTCGACAAGGAACTGCAGCGTCCACTTGCCGGTGGCCACGAATTTTGTGTAGAGCAGCGGGAAGGCCGTCTCAAAACCTACGATGCCGAAGGGCGCGAGCTGCATCCCTTTTGCCTTCTCTTCCTCGCTGTGAGGAGCATGGTCGGTTACGACGATATCGAGCGTTCCGTCCTCCAAGCCCTCGATGCAAGCCTGCACATCACGCGGTGTACGCAGCGGCGGGTTCATTTTCCAATTGGCATCCATGCTGTCGGGAATGTCCTCGTCCGAAAGCAGCAGATGGTGAGGACAAACCTCAGCCGTCACCTTGATGCCGATCTGCTTCGCTTGGCGAATGAGCCGTACCGACTGCTCCGTACTGACGTGGCACACATGGTAGTGAACCCCCGTGGCCTCTGCGAGCAAAATATCCCGTCCGACATGGATCGCTTCAGATTCGTTCGGGATCCCCTTCAACCCGTGCTTCCGGGCGAAGGCGCCCTCGGAAACGGCCGCTCCTTCCACCAGCGTGTTGTCCTCGCAGTGAGCGATGATCGGCATGCCGATCGATGCCGCCTTGGCCATCGCATCCTTCATCATCTGCGCGCTTTGCACGCCGACGCCGTCATCGGTATAGCCGATGACCCCGGCTTCCTTCAGCGCGTCGAAGTCCGTCAGCTCGCGGCCGAGCTCGTTCTTCGTAATGCAGCCGTACGGTAGCACGCGAACGATGCCCTCGGTGCGGGCTTTATCCAGCACCAGCTGCACCGTGTCCACAGTATCGATCACCGGACGCGTATTCGGCATGCACGCAATCGTCGTAAAGCCGCCGCGCGCCGCAGAGCGGGTTCCCGTTGCGATCGTCTCCTTATGTTCAAAGCCCGGCTCGCGCAAATGCACGTGCATATCGATCAGCCCGGCCGTTACCAGCTTGCCTGCTGCGTCAATGATTTCGTGTCCTGTCGTATCCGGCAGGCTTGCGCCCGCCTCTACGATTTGCTTGACGATGCCGTCTTCCATGAATATATGCTTGCTTGCGAGCTCATTCCCTGCTGCCACTGTTTTTGCATTGATAATCCAAACGCCCATGAGAACCTCCTATAACGTATGCTTCCACTTTTTGTCCTGCATCTATCCTGTTGATTTTGCTCTCCGCTTGCGTTAGCTTAAGGCTCTTTCGATAACCGCCATGCGAATGGGAACCCCATGACCCATCTGCGCAAAAATTTTGGATTTCGGACATTCCACCAGCTCGTCATCGATTTCCACATTGCGGTTAAACGGAGCCGGGTGCATGATGATCGCATGAGGCGCCATCCGGGAAGCCCGCTCTGCCGTCAGGCCGTAAGCCGCCCGATACTCCTCCGGCGCTCCGAAGATTGAGCCCTCGTGGCGCTCCAGCTGCACCCGCAGCATCATGACGACGTCGGCCTTCAAGGCCTCTTCGATCGACACATACGGCGCGTGCTCGCTTAGCTCGGCAGCCTGCATGGTCGGCGGCGCGCAGAAGCTCACTTTCGCCCCGAGCGTCTGCAGGGCCCACAGGTTCGAACGAGCTACCCTACTGTGCTGAATGTCGCCGATGATGGCCACATGAAGTCCGCGGAGTTCCCCGAACTGCTTGCGCATCGTGTACAGATCAAGCAGCGCTTGTGTCGGATGCTCGTTGTTGCCGTCCCCTGCATTGATCAGAGGCACCTTGATCTTCTCGGCCAGCTCGGCGAGCAAGCCGTTTGGCTTCATCCGGATCACGCCGGCGTCAATGCCCATCGATTCGAGCGTTCTGACGGTATCGTAGATCGATTCGCCTTTTTGCACACTGGACACCGCTGCCGCGAAGTTCAGCACCTCCGCGCCCAGCCGCTTCTCGGCGACCTCGAAGGAAAACCTGGTTCTTGTACTGTTCTCAAAAAACATGTTGGCCACAAATCGTCCTTGCAGCTGATTCGTCACTTTCACGGGATGATTCTCCCAATAGGCGGCGCGGTCCAGAATGGAGTAAAGCTCGTTTGCACTCATGCCTCTTGTGCCAAGAAGATGCTTCCCTTCTAGCGTTTGCAGCGATGTCATTCGTTTGGCCTCCTCTGTCCGGTAATTACAACCTGATCGATGCCGTCAAGCTCCTGTACCTGTACCTCAATGCTTTCCATCCTCGAGGTCGGAATGTTCTTACCTATATAATCGGGACGAATCGGCAGCTCCCGGTGTCCTCTGTCAACCAGGACCGCCAGCTGAATCATTTGGGGCCTGCCGAGATCCATCAGTGCGTCCATCGCTGCTCTTACCGTGCGCCCTGTATAGAGTACATCGTCGAACAGGATCAGCTTCTTGTTATGCACTTCCAAGGCGTCGAGCTGCTCGCTGCCGGCCGCTTCTTCACCGTTACCGACCAAGGCAGATGCCGCCACTCGGTCGTCCCGGTACCTCGTTACATCAATTTCACCGACCTGCGCGGGAACCCCTTCAATCTCCCGGATCCGGTCAGCCACTCGCTGAGCCAGATAAATGCCTCTCGTACGAATGCCGATCAGCATGCAGTTCTCGAAGCCTTTATTTTTTTCGATGATCTCATGTGCAATCCTCGTTAATGCCCGTCTTATGGCGGTTTCGTCCATCAATACGTGCGCTTCTTGCATAGGTTCCGTTCCTCCTCGCCTGCAGGATCCGTGCGAATTCCAGACTATTACACAAAAAAACCTTGCCGTTTATTCAGCAAGGTTAGAGTACACCAGAGTAGAACCGTCTCTTGTACATACATAAGAACAGGATGCACCTGCTTCTTGTACATTAAGAAACGTCCTCGGATCGTTCACCTTGCCAGCCTCACGGGACTGTATTTAAAGGTGCTATTCGGTTACCAGCATTATCCCACGTTCGACAACGCTTGTCAATAGGATTTGTCGCCCCCTGTCGGAAGCCCATGCTCCAAGCATTGCCAGTCCCGCTCATTTATGCTATAAAAGATGTAGTTCGTGCTTACCACGGCATTATGTACATAAGGAGCTGGATTCGAATCATGTCCATCGAAATGAATACAGAAGAAGTCATTAATCTCATTAAAACCAGCAAAAAGAAAACTCCAGTGAAAGTATATGTGAAAGGCGATCTCGCATCCGTTGATTTCGGTGCCGGCATCCAAACCTTCATCACCGGCAACAGCGGCGTTGTGTTCGGCGAATGGACCGAAGTGAAGGCCGTTCTCGATGCGAACAGCGCAAAGATCGAAGACTATGTAGTGGAAAATGACCGCCGCAATTCCGCTATTCCTTTGCTTGATCTGAAAAACATCAACGCACGCATCGAGCCGGGCGCGGTGATCCGCGAGATGGTAGGCATCGGCGACAACGCCATCATCATGATGGGCGCCGTCATCAACATCGGTGCATCCATCGGCTCCGGTACGATGATTGATATGGGCGTAGTCATCGGCGGACGGGTAAAGGTCGGCAACATGTGTCACATCGGTGCAGGCTCCGTTCTTGCCGGCGTGATCGAACCGCCATCCGCTCAGCCTGTTGTGATCGAGGATGACGTGATGATCGGTGCGAATGCGGTAGTGCTGGAAGGCGTTCGCGTAGGCAAAGGCTCCGTTGTAGCGGCAGGTGCCGTAGTCGTAGAAGACGTTCCTGAGTACACGGTCGTTGCAGGTACGCCTGCTCGCGTGATCAAGAAGGTTGACGACAAGACCAAGTCCAAAACCGAAATCTTGAAAGAGCTTCGCACTCTGTAATAAAATAAAGCAAAAGCCTGAAGGCTCGGCGCCGTACGCCGGGCTTTTTTGCACAAAGACGCATACCGCAAGGAGGACCATGGAATGACTTCGGCTGACATATCCGCATTCGTGCGCATTCGCAGGGATCTGCATCGAATTCCGGAGCCCGGCTTTCTGGAATTCAAAACGCAGCGTTATTTACTGGATTATATCAACACGTTACCTAAAGATAGGCTGGAACTCCGAACATGGCGCACCGGCATTCTGGTGAAGGTGAAAGGAACGAACCCGCAGCGGTGTTTCGGCTATAGGGCGGACATGGACGGTCTCCCGATCAACGAGGATACAGGCTATGATTTCCGCTCCTCCCATCCCGGGTACATGCATGCTTGCGGCCATGATATGCATATGGCTATCGGCCTCGGCATTTTGACCCATTTTGTTCAAAATCCGATTCGCGATGACATCACCTTCCTGTTCCAGCCCGCGGAAGAAGGACCGGGCGGCGCCGAGCCTATGCTGTCCAGTGAGCAGCTGAGCGATTGGATGCCCGATCAAATCGTCGCGCTGCATATTGCGCCGGAGTATCCTGTTGGCACGATCGCCACCAAGCCTGGAATACTATTTGCCAACACCTCGGAGCTTTTTATCGATCTGAAGGGCACTGGAGGCCATGCCGCCTTCCCTCATAAGGCCAATGATATGATCATCGCCGCATGCCAGCTGGTGGGACAGCTGCAGACGATCGTTTCGAGGAATGTTAACCCTTTGGACTCCGCTGTCATTACGATAGGCAAGATGGAGGGTGGAACGAAGCAGAACATTATAGCGGAGACGGCACGGCTGGAAGGAACCATTCGAACGCTGTCCAAGGACAATATGGAACTGGTCAAGAAGCGGATTGAAGCGGTTGTCGGAGGAATTGAGGCGTCCTTTGACTGCAAAGCGCAGATTGATTACGGCGCTAATTATCGTCAGGTGTATAACAACGAAGAAGTCACGAAGGAATTCATGCATTGGCTCGACCGGCGCGGCGACGATGTTCGGCTGTTTGAATGCACAGAAGCAATGACCGGCGAGGATTTCGGATACTTCCTGGAGAGGATACCCGGCTTCATGTTCTGGCTGGGCGTCAATACTCCGTATGGATTGCATCATGCCAAGATCGAACCGGATGAACAAGCGATGGACATTGCCATTCGTGTCGTGACCGAATATTTCACTTGGAAAAGCTCACAGTAAGCGCCCTTACGCAAAAAGCGCCTGCCTCTCTCTCGAGAAGTAGGCGCTTTTGCATTACGTTAAGACTTTCACGAAAGCTTCCAATCGATCCAGTCCCCGCTCCAGCACATCCATCGCATACGCGTAGGAGATGCGAATATAGCCTTCCCCGTAAACCGAGAACGCATCCCCGGGAACGACTGCCACCCGATGCTCCTCCAGCAGACGTGTGGCAAATTCCATGGACGGGATTCCGAACCGCTTAATAGAAGGGAATAAATAGAACGCCCCTTCCGGCTTGGTCAGCTCAAAGCCCATCCCAACCAAGCGATCATAGACGTAATCGCGTCGCTTCACATATTCTGCCTTCATTGCGGCAGCGTCATCCACACCGTGAGTCATGGCTTCCAATGCCGCATACTGACTGATGGAGCTCGCACAGGTCACATTGTATTGATGTGCCTTGATCATATGCTGGCTCACATAGGCAGGAGCAAGTGTATAGCCGATCCGCCAGCCTGTCATGGAATGTGATTTGGACAAGCCGTTGATGACAATTGTCTTATCTCTCATCCCCGGATATGTCGCAATGGACCGGTGTGGCGCGTCATAGATCAATTCACTATAAATTTCATCGGAGATCACGAATATATTTTTGTCTGAGAGCAGCTCAGCCATTTCCTGCAGCTCATCGGGACTCATGACCCGACCCGTCGGGTTGGACGGATAACATAGCACAACTGCTCGTGTCCGTTCGGTTAAATGAGGCTCCAGCAGAGAAGCCGTAAGCTTAAACCCATTCCCGGTGGTATCGACGTATACCGGGGTCCCGCCGCAAAGGCGTACGAGCGGCTCATATCCCGGGTAGATCGGTCCGGGCAGAATGACCTCGCAGCCTTCCTGAAGGATGGTGCGCAGCGTAATATCAAGTGCCTGACTTGCACCAGCGGTAACAATGATTTCCTCCGCCGCGGAATACTGCTGTCCGTATTTCCCCGCAACAAAGGCGCTTATTGCCTGACGAAGCTCCAAAAGCCCTGCATTGGCTGTATAGGTTGTCTTCTGCTCGGCAATGGCCTTTTCCGCGGCGCGCATAATATGCTCCGGCGTCGGAAAGTCGGGTTGACCGATAGTGAGCGAGATTGCGTCCGGATACGCGGCCACCTTGTTAGCTATTTTTCGAATCCCCGAGATTTGAATTTCCTTCAACCGCGGATTGATTAACCTCTCCATCGACTCCATAGGCTTCTCTTCCCTTTACCGTGTTCTAAGAATGGACAGTACTCTCTGCATATCCTCCGGAAGCTCCGCTTCGAATTGCAGCGTTTCCTTGGTCCGAGGATGAATGAAGCCAAGAACGGCCGCATGAAGCGCCTGTCCTTCCATCATGACACCCTTCGCTTTGGTAGGACCGTAGGCAGGATCTCCTACGAGCGGATGTCCGATAAACTTCATATGCACACGGATCTGATGCGTCCTTCCCGTTTCCAGCTTCAATTCCACCAGCGTATAGTCCCCAAATCGCTCCAGGACCAAAAAATGAGTAACGGCGTGCTTGCTATTGCGCTCAGTTACCGTATACAGCTTGCGATCCTTTGGATCTCTGCCGATAGGAGCGTCAATGGTTCCATGCTCATGGGGAACATTCCCATGGACCAATGCAATATATTGGCGGTTGACCGAATGCTCCTTAAGCTGCTCGGCCAAGCCGGCATGAGCCAGGTCATTTTTAGCCGCCATCAGCAGCCCCGAAGTATCCTTATCGATACGATGAACGATACCCGGACGCATGACGCCGTTAATCCCCGAAAGGTCCTTGCAATGATACAGCAGCGCATTCACTAACGTGCCGCTGGAATGTCCCGGCGCCGGGTGAACCACGAGCCCCCGGGGCTTGTTAACAACAATGACATCTTTATCCTCGTACACCACGTCTAGAGGAATGTTTTCCGGCTCTAAGTCCAGCTCTTGGGCTTCCGGCATATGAAGAACCACGGTTTCTCCTGCCGCAAGCTTGCGGTTCGGCTTCACCGCAGCCCCATCCACCGTGATATGCCCGTCCTTAATCCACTGCTGGACCTGCGAACGGGACACATCCTCCTCCAACGATTCTGTAACGTATTTATCGATTCGTTCTCCTGCATCTTCCGCTTCGGTTACCCATTCATAACGGGCTTCCGCGGAATCCGTTTCCTGCATGATATCCATTTTAGGCTTCCCCGCTTTCTTGCTTGCTTTCATTGAGGTTGGAGCCTTTCTGCTTGCTCTCGTTTCGCCATCCCAAGAAAGAATCAAGGAAAATCAGCGCTACCCCGACAACAATTCCCGAATCGGCTACATTAAATATCGGGTAATTGTAAAGGAACGGCTCTCCCGGCCAAGGAATCGTAAAGCGGAAATCCAGAAAGTCTACGACTTCACCGAACAAGGCCCTGTCAACAAAATTGCCCACGGCTCCACCCAGAATAAGCGACAGCGCGAGCGGAAGCAGCCTTTGACCTTCTCTAACCGCTTTACGCAGATACCACACAATTCCGATCACTACAACAATGGTAATGACAATAAAAAACCAGCGCTGATTTTGCAAAATGCCAAAGGCCGCTCCCCGGTTCCGGTGAGAGGTGATCATAAAAAAGTCGCCGATAACGGAAATGGATTCGCCATAGGCCATATTTTTCACGATCATCCACTTGGTGATCTGGTCGATAACAAGCACAATCAAAGCATAAATGTAATATCTCAACATCTCATCTCCTTGATACAAGGATTTACCTAGCTAAAAAATCGTTTCTTCGCCAAAAATAACACCATAGCTACATTAGCAAAGGAGGCGTCTGATCTTGAAGAAGCGTCCGGAATCCGCAGCATCTCATTTAACTGCCGATCAGCTTCAACAATTACAGTCCAAGCTGCTTGAGGAGAAAAGGTGGCTGGACGGCCATTTTGAACAAAACGAAAATTATGGACTCGGCGACTCACAAAGGGTACAGACAGGAGAGCTGTCTGCTGTTGATAACCATCCCGCCGATCTCGGCTCTGAAATGTTCGAGCGGGAAAAGGATATTGCCTTGAATGAAAATGCCGAACGCCATCTCACCGATGTAAATGAAGCTTTGACCCGTATGGAAAACGGGCAGTATGGAGTATGCCGCACGTGCGGCGCTCCGATCTCCTTCGACCGTCTCCAGGCGCTACCAACGGCTTCCTACTGTGTCGAGCATGTTCCCGACCCGCATATGTCCGAACGTCGCCCTGTAGAAGAAGAAATTCTTCAACCGCCTTTCGGACGAACCAGCTTGGATGAGCTTGATGAGCAGAACCAATTCGACGGTGAGGACGCATGGCAAATCGTTGAGAACTACGGCACCTCGAATACTCCGGCCATGGCGGAAAACCCGAATGTTTCGGATAATTACAATGACATGGAGATCGAGGCTGACGAAAACCTCGGTTACGTCGAAGCCTTCGAAAGCTTCCTTGCCACCGATATGTACGGTCAGCACGTTACTGTCGTCCGCAACCGGACCTATCAGGATTACATGCAGAGCGGTGAAGGCTGGGGCTTGCTGGAGCCCGACATGACCGCTGAAGACCGATTCGAATAAATGGAAAGAATACGAGCTCATCCGCCTCCTTGGGCGGATCAGCTCGTTTTTCTTAGCTGTTTTTAATCACACTCGAGCAGCGTTTGCAAAGAGTCGGATGCTCTGCATCATGACCTACCTCAGGAGTAACGATCCAGCAGCGCTCGCACTTCTCGCCTTCGGCTACCGCAACCTTCACGGACAAGCCTTGGAAGGTAAGGGCTCCTTCCGGTACAGCCGCACCCGGCTGATGCAGCGCTACGGCCGAAACGATAAACAGCTGATCCAGCTGCTCAAAGCCCTGAAGGAAGTCGAACGTTTCTTGGTCAGGATAAAGCTGTACCTCGGCACTTAGCGAGTTTCCGATCAGCTTCTCCTTGCGGGCTTCCTCCAGTGCCTTAAGAACCCCGTCGCGAAGCTCCGTAAACTTCTCCCACTTGCTTTCAAGCGCTTCATTGAACAGGCTCTCGTCTACTGCTGGAAGCTCTGCCATCTGTACTGTTTCATATTGTTTACCTGCGATGAATTGCCACACCTCGTCCGCGGTATGCGGCAGGATCGGAGCAATCAATTTAGTTATTGCCGTGAGCGCATCATATAATACGGTTTGCGCCGCGCGGCGGGAGGCATCCCCCGGTGCATTAGCATAGAGCCGGTCCTTGATAATGTCCAGATAGAACGCGCTCATTTCCACTGCGCAGAAGTGATGCACCGCTTGGTAGACCACATGGAATTCATATTTGTCATACGCCCTTACAACGCGATCCGTCATGCGCTGCAGGCGAATCATAGCGAAGCGGTCCAGCTCGTTCATCTCAGAGACGGCTACGCGATCGGCTGCCGGGTTGAAATCATACAGATTTCCGAGAAGGAAGCGAAGTGTATTGCGGATTTTCCGGTATACCTCGGTAATCTGGGTCAGGATGTTATCCGAAATCCGCACATCCGACTGATAGTCCACGGAGGAAACCCATAGACGGAGAATATCCGCTCCCAGCTTATCGCATACCTGCTTCGGATCGACCGTATTCCCAAGCGACTTGGACATTTTCCGGCCTTCTCCGTCCAGTGTAAAGCCGTGGCTGAGGATCCCTTTGTAAGGCGACTGTCCTTTGACCGCTACACCGGTGATGAGCGACGAATTGTACCAGCCGCGGTACTGGTCGGAGCCCTCGAGGTATAGATCCGCAGGCCACTGCAGCTCTTCACGGGTCTCAAGCACCGCCACATGGCTGGAGCCGGAGTCGAACCATACGTCCATGATGTCCGTTTCCTTACGGAAATGATCATGTCCGCATTTCGAACATACCGTGCCTGCCGGCAGCAGGTCCTTTTCCTCTCTTTGGAACCAGGCGTTAGAGCCCTCTTCCTCGAAAATGTTGGCCACATGCTCAATGGTCTCATTGTTGACAAGCGGCTCGTTACAGCTGCGGCAATAGAAGATCGGGATCGGTACCCCCCACGCCCGTTGACGGGAAATACACCAGTCTCCGCGATCGGCGATCATGTTATGAAGACGAACCTCGCCCCACTCCGGCGTCCAGTTGATGCGCTTGATTTCATCGAGCATCGCCTGACGGAACTTATCCACTGAAGCGAACCATTGCTCCGTTGCCCGGAAAATGACCGGCTTCTTCGTCCGCCAGTCGTGCGGATATTGGTGATTAATAAAGCTGAGCTTAAGAAGGTGACCTGTTTCCTCCAGCTTTTCGGTAATCATTTTGTTCGCTTTGTCGTAGAAAATCCCTTCAAAGCCCGGCGCCTCCGCCGTAAATTTGCCCTGGTCATCCACCGGACAAAGCACGCCCAGATTGTAGCGCTGACCGATCACAAAGTCGTCTTCCCCATGTCCTGGAGCCGTGTGGACACAGCCGGTACCTGCTTCCAGCGTGACATGCTCGCCTACCATGACAAGTGAGGTCCGGTCATAGAACGGATGCTGACAAAGCACGCCATCCAGTTCGCTGCCCTTGAACGTAGAGAGCACCTTCACATCGGTCCAGCCGATTTCCTTCGATGCTGCTTCCAGCAAGCCCTGAGCAAGCACATACTTCTTGCCGCTCGTCTCGACTACGGCATAGTCAAAATCCGGATGAAGACTGATCCCGAGGTTGGCCGGCAGCGTCCAAGGTGTTGTCGTCCAGATCACAATGGCTGCATCCTCCGGAAGCTTACCCTTGCCGTCTTTTACCTGAAATGCAACATAGATGGATGCGGACGTTTTGTCCTTATATTCGATCTCCGCTTCCGCCAGCGCACTTTCAGAGGACGGAGACCAATAGACCGGCTTCAGCCCTTTATAAATATAGCCTTTATTCACCATACCCCCGAAGACGCGGATTTGCTGCGCTTCGTATTTCGGCTGGAGCGTAATATACGGGTTATCCCAGTCGCCGCGGATGCTCAGCCGCTTAAACTGGCCCTTCTGCTTTTCCACCCACTGTAACGCATACTCCTTGCAATAATCGCGGAATTCGTTGACGCTCATTTTCTTGCGATCCACTTTTCCGCCGTTGGCGATCGCTTGTTCAATCGGCAAACCGTGCGTATCCCAGCCTGGCACATAAGGAGCGTCGAAGCCCTGCATCGTTTTGAAGCGTACGATAATGTCCTTCAAAATTTTGTTCAGCGCATGCCCGATATGGATATCGCCGTTCGCATAAGGAGGTCCGTCGTGCAGGATGAATTTCGGTTTGCCCTTCCGGCTCTCCTGCACCTTCGCATAGATGTTGATGTCCTCCCAATGCTGCTGCATTTTCGGCTCGGCCTGCGGCAAATTGCCGCGCATAGGGAAATCCGTTTGAAGTAAATTTAGTGTTTTGCCATAGTCCATACTGCTACCACTCCTGATCTCTTCCATAATAACTAATGCTACAGCTTCTTCGTAACAATCAAAAAAAGACCTCGCATCCCTGACTAGGGACGAGAAGTCTCGCGGTACCACCCTGATTAAGACTGCAAGCAGCCTTCACTCAAACGATCGATAACGGGATCAGCCGATACTCTCTACATCGGATCATCAGTTGACAGCGGTTAGCGGCATGCATGCCGGATCGCTGCAACGAGGTTCAAGAGACGCTCCTGGGTGATATTCCACTGCTGCAGGAAGTCCGGGCTTGCACCAAATTCCCGGCTCGCTGGCATCCGCTTGGCAGCGTACTTGTCCCAGTCATCGCTTTGGTTTATGTTAACTCAGGTAATATAGAGGAGTATAGCGAAAATCGTGTCCAACGTCAACTTTCTCAGTTGGATTCGATCTCAATTTTCTCCAAAGTGCTCCAATCCTCCGTGCTGAGCAGCTCGAGCTGAGCTTCAATCAGCGTGCGGAAGCGCGTGCGGTAGATGGAGGCCTGCTTCTTCAACTCTTCGATCTCAAGGGCGATCTTACGGGATTTAACGAGCGATTCGTTGATGATCCGGTCCGCGTTCTTCTCCGCTTCCTTCAGGATCAATTGCGCTTCCTTCTTGGCGTTCGTTTTCACTTCGTCCGCAGCTTCCTGCGCCACAATGATCGTTTTGCTGAGGGTTTCCTCAATATTAGAAAAATGGTCAAGACGCTCTTGAATCGTTGCGAGCTGATTCTGCAAATCTTTATTTTCACGGATCAATGCCTCGTAATCCTTGATCACTTGGTCGAGGAACTCGTTCACCTGGTCTTCGTCATAGCCTCGGAACGAACGGCTGAATTCTTTATTATGTATATCGAGCGGGGTTAAAGCCATTGCTGCACCTCCAAAGTTTTATCCGACTGTATGGTATTGCTATATTCGACAGGAGCCCACATTTTCCTGCAATCCGTAACAAAAAAAATCGGCAAACTATGCATATTTGCCGATTCTTACGCGCTGTCTTCCTTTTTTGGATACTCCCTCGACCTCAAGCACCTTGAACCGGCCGAAGCCCTGCAGCGAGACCACATCCCCCGCTTGAAGCGGCTTGCTGGGATCCTCCTCCTGCTTCCAGTTCACTTTACAGCGGCCTGCCTTAATCGGCAGCAGCACTTTCGCGCGGCTTAGACGATATACATCGCTGACGATTCCGTCGAGTCGCATCGAAGCGACGGAAAGGCTCAATTCTTCCAGCGACACATCCGTAGCGATAAGCCGGTCCAGCGGCAGCTCCTCCGTCATGACATGGGCACGGTGCACCTGAGTCAGGTTCAATCGCATGTAGTCGGCCACTTCGGCTGCAACCAGAAAGTGACAACCGTTCTCCCGGACATAAATGTCGCCGATCTTGTCCCGCTTCAGACCGAGACCTAGGATGGCTCCCATGTAATCCCCGTGATCCAGATCCTTAAGCTTCTCGTCCGGCGACTCGACCGAGATCAAGCGGATTCCGATATCCTCGGAAGCCAGATCCCGATAGTCAGGTGCTATGATCGCCCGCTTGCGCTCCGCATTCTCGTGCCCACCGTCAAAGCGAACCTGAACGTCACCGGATCGGTTCACCAAAGTGGTGACGATAAACGCTTGCCGCGGATCAAGAAAGTCCGTCAGCTTCAGCGCATGCTGCTCCGCTCTCTCCACCCATTCGGCGGCCTTATCGACGAATCGATGTTCATCCGGATGAAAATGTGAGTAAATGTTCTCGTTGTTCAATTTCCTTCACCTGCTACACAAAGAAACCGATGACAGCTGAAAGCCCCAGCTCGATAAAGAACAGTGCCAGCAGCGCTACGATTGGAGAGATGTCAATCATACCGCCGATCGGCGGAATAAAACGACGAAAAATCGATAAATACGGCTCGCACAGCTTCGCCAAAATCTCACCGATAAAGCTTTCTCTTGCATTAGGCAGCCAGGACAGCAATACATAGGCGATGAGCACGTAGCGGTAGATCAAAATCAATGTATGAATATAACTTTCAATGACGTACAAGCTGATCACCTCGTTAACTGTAATAGGACTTCTTCGTTACGTTACTGTTCTTCCCGATGGAGATTCTCCGTAATGGAGCCGTGAATCTCCACACCTTCCGGCGTGCACAGGAAAATATTCGGCCCTAGCTTGGATATCGAGCCATTCAGAGCATACACCGTTCCGCTCAGAAAATCAAAGATGCGCGTCGTGTGATCCGGCCGGGCCCGATGAAGATTGACGACAACCGGCCGGCGGGACCGCAGGTGATCGGCAATCTCCCACGTTTCTTCATAAGAACGGGGCTCGTTCAACACAACGCGGACGCTTTTCTGCGAATGAATGCTGACGATGTTTCCCTTATTCCTACGTGTATCCTGCACAGGGGTTTCGTTTTCCTCCTGCTGCGGCTCGACTACCCGTTCACGCTCAATGACTTCTTCTTCTTCCTGAAGACCGAGAAAGTTCATGAACTTATTCATAACGCTCATTTTCAACTCCTCCTTATTTATAGTACTGAACACCGGATCACGGTTATTCCTTGCCGACCAAAATGGATCCGAGCCGGACCCAGGTTGCCCCTTCCTCTATAGCCACCTCGAAGTCGTTTGACATCCCCATGGATAAATGCGGCACCTCGTAATCCAGAATTCCCTCGGCATTCAATCGATCCCGCCATTCGCGAAGCCCGCGGAATACCGGCCGGGTCGATTCCGGCTCCGCTTCATAAGGAGCTATCGTCATCAGCCCTACAATCCGGAGATGCTCGAATGATTTTATCTCACGTACCAAATCAAACAGCTTGTCCGGCTCCAAACCGTGCTTCGTCTCTTCCCCGGAAATATTCAGCTGAAGAAAGACCTGTACGACGATGCCCATAGCTGCCGCCTTCTTCTCCAGCTCCTTCGCCAATGAAAGCCGGTCAAGAGAGTGGATGTACGCGAATTTACCCACGACATCCTTCACTTTATTCGTCTGAAGATGGCCGATAAAATGCCATGTCGCTTTGTCGTGATACGCTTCCCACTTCGGCTGTACATCCTGCCAACGGTTCTCTCCGATATGGTTCAGTCCTGCCTCCAATGCCGCGCCAGTCGTTGCCAAGGACACGTATTTCGTGACGGCAATTACCTGTACGTCGTCTCGAGCCCTCCCGGCTCGATCGCAAGCGGCCTGAACTTTATGTTCCACGTCCGATATTCTCTGCTGTAATTCCTGTAACAAAGGCCCTTTCACCTCGCTGTCCGCCCGTTCTAACGGCAGGCAACCGATGAGGATATACCTGCGCTACTCCCGTATGCCGATCCAAGCCGCCATCCGTCCTGTTTTGCCGCCTTCCTTCCGATGGGAAAAGAAGTCTTCCACTTGACAGCTTGTGCATAACGTACTTATTTCGATATGAACTGGCATAATTCCTGCTTTTATCATAATTTGTCGGTTCAATTGTTGCAAGCTTAACATCCATTTTCCTTCGGAGACCGGATGATAGACAGATTCCTGAGCCGCCAGCTGGTTGCTAAGCCCCAGCTCGCGCAGCGTCTTATCCACCCTGGTGATGACATTCTCGTCCACCTCATAGCAGCAAGCCTGAATGGAAGGCCCTATGGCGGCATAAACGTCCCTCGGCTTCGTTCCATACGCCGCGCTCATCGTCTCCAGCGTAGCCTTGGCGATTTGCAGCACCGTTCCCTTCCAGCCCGCATGAGCCAGCCCGACTGCCTTGTGTACCGGATCGTAGAAATATAACGGTACGCAATCGGCAAACAGCGCATGAAGATAAATGCCGGGTACGTTCGTGACAAACCCGTCCTTGGCCTGCAGCGCTTTTTCTCTAGAGGAGTTCCCCGCTCCTGCCTGAGCCTTCGCGACCACTTGAATTTCCTTGCCGTGAACCTGTTCGGCATAAGTGCAGGCATCAAATGACGCGCCGATCGCCCTCGCAAGCAGCTGACGGTTGGCGACCACATCCGCGGGATTATCGTTCACATGTAGTCCACAGTTCAAGCTGTCGAACGAATCCCGGCTGACGCCGCCCTTTCGTGAGGTAAAGCCTGCCGTAAGCTGGGGATACTTTTCCTCCCAATTTGCCAGTCTCCAGGTCTCACAGCCGTTCTCCGCGATTGTCCTAACAAAAGGCTCCATCCAGTCCTCCTCCTCCTTGCACCTGTTTTCACCAGTATACCGATCCTTCACCCGAAAAAAAAGAGCACACGCCCGTATGCTCTTCTTCGGCACTTTCTACTACTCCCGATATTGGCGGTTGTATTCGTAGGTCACTTCTCCTTCGTCCTGCTGACGATACGTTCGAAGGTCATCCAGCTTCACCAGAACGACGTCCATGCCGATCTTGACGATATTCCTCCAAGGAATAACAACCTCCGTGGCACCGCCGAACAGACCGAAAAATCGCGCCGAATTCGGCACAATGATAGCCTCAATGCGTCCATGCCGCAAATCCAGCTCTAAGTCACTCACCTGGCCGAGCTTCTTGCCGTCTACAATATTGATGACATCCTTCGTTTGGAAATCGGATATTTTCATGCTGCCCATCACCACCGAAAGCAGCTCCTGTGATCGTGCATCTAAGGAACTGGGTATATAACTATATGTATGTAAGTGAAAGGGAAAATGTCCTGCCCTGATGAAAAAAAGGCACAGAAGCCTGAAACGGACTCTGTACCTTATCCCTTTGCGGGAGCTTAGTTTTTAACGTGCTTTTGCATTTGCGAAATCGCTGATTTTTCCAAGCGGGATACTTGTGCTTGAGAAATACCGATCTCATCGGCAACCTCCATTTGCGTTTTCCCATCAAAGAAACGCATGGAGAGAATCATTTTCTCGCGGTCGTTCAGCTTGCGCATCGCCTCCCGGAGGGCAATTCCCTCGATCCAGGAGACATCCTTGTTGCGATCGTCGCTGATTTGATCCATGACATAGATCGGATCCCCGCCGTCATGGTAGATTGGCTCGAAGAGCGAAACCGGGTCCTGGATGGCGTCTAAGGCGAAAACCACATCTTCCTTCGGCACATTGAGCGCTTCGGAAATTTCGTAAATCGTAGGCTCGCGCGAGTTCTGATTCGTTAATGCATCGCGAACCTGCAGCGCCTTATAGGCGATGTCGCGGAGCGAGCGGGACACCCGAATCGGATTGTTATCCCGCAGATAGCGCCGGATTTCCCCAATTATCATCGGTACGGCATAGGTGGAAAACTTCACATTTTGACTTAAATCAAAATTATCAATAGCCTTCATCAGTCCGATGCAGCCAACCTGAAATAAATCATCGACAAACTCGCCGCGGTTATTGAAGCGCTGAATGACGCTGAGCACCAACCGGAGGTTGCCATTCACCAATTTCTCTCTTGCAGTCCGCTCATTCTTCTCTTGAAGCTGAACGAATAACTCACGCATTTCCGCGTTGGTCAAAACAGGTAGCTTTGCAGTGTCTACACCGCAAATTTCGACTTTATTTCGGGTCACCGTGATAACCTCCCAAGGAGAAACATTACTGTTAATTATAACCTTGGAAGGTTTTTTTATGCGCTGCAGAACTTGTCCTACAAGTGCCCTCATCCGCCAAAATTGGACAAAACCCAGATAAATCAAGGACGTTTTCGCTTACATTTTCTTAAAAATTATTGGTTTCCAGATTACACCATTTTATTGAATTCCTTGCGAAGACGCTTAATAATGCGCTTTTCCAGACGGGAGATATACGATTGCGAAATGCCCAGCATATCGGCGACATCCTTCTGCGTCTTCTCTTCTCCGTCCGTCAACCCGAAGCGGAGCTCCATGATGATCCGCTCCCGCTCCGAGAGCTTATCCAGCGCTTTATGCAGCAGCTTGCGATCAACCTGCTCCTCGATGTTGCGGTAGATGGTGTCGTTCTCCGTTCCGAGCACATCGGAGAGCAGCAGCTCGTTGCCGTCCCAATCGATATTGAGCGGTTCGTCGAACGATACCTCCGTACGAATTTTGCTGTTGCGGCGAAGGTACATCAGAATTTCATTCTCTATGCATCGGGAGGCATAAGTGGCCAGCTTGATCTTTTTCTCCGGATCAAATGTATTGACCGCCTTGATCAGCCCGATGGCTCCGATCGACACCAAATCTTCAATGTTGATGCCGGTATTCTCAAATTTGCGAGCAATGTATACGACCAAACGCAGATTGCGTTCAATAAGCATTCCCCGTATGGCGGCGTCGCCTGATGGAAGCTTTTCCAGCAAATATTCTTCCTCTTCGCGGGTGAGCGGAGGCGGCAGCGCTTCACTTCCACCGATGTAATAAATTTCTTCGCCCTTGAGCCCGAGCAGCAGCAAAAGACGGAAATAGATAATTTGCAGTTTCAGCTTCCATTTGACTAACATCATTCGCTTCCTCCTATAAGTTGATCTATGCTGGACAGCATGTATCATGGGATCCTGATTTTTGTTTACGATTGCAGCAGCGAAGGATGAATGATCGCTTGGTACGCATTGTCGGAGCTAAGCCTGCCTCCGTCAAGGCCTATGAGCACCTTCATCGCTTCGATTTGCGTCTCGCCCGTGGTGATGACGACCCGATCTGGTTTGATCGCCAGCATAAATTGCGTGTTGCGGTTCACCCCCCGATAAGGCACTAATCGCAGCCGGTCCTGCCAGACGAAGGGCTCGGTCCCGATCGCGGTCACGATTTGATCCACCTCGGCCTGTCGGATTTTTTGCATCCAGGCTTCTGGAATTTGCTCGCTCCATTGGGCGGCCTCCATGACCATGACCGGCGTTTTGGTCAGAGGATCATACAGCTGATTGCCTGTATCAATGAGCCCTGTGCAGCTGGAGAAAAAACCATCGATATGTACGTCCACTTTGGCTATAAAGGTCGAAAGCTGTTCCTTCCGCTTGGCGAAGGAGGAGACTTGCCGGAATAACCAGAACCCAAAGGGCAGCGAGACCACGGCCAGCGTCACCGCTACATTAAGCTGATGACCATACACGATACCGCTAACCACTTCGCTTGAGGATTGCAGGAAATAGTGCACACCAAGAATCGTACCGGCTGCAGCGAAATTAATAAGGTAGAAAGAGCCCAAATTTCTCAGAAAATGCTGAAGCCCGCCATAGCCGAATGCCGTTAGCAGCATGAGTAGGGACAAGAGAAACTTAACGCCGAACGTGAACAATACATCAAGAGGCGGGAAAAATAGAAACACGACATAGCCTGCTCCTATGCCGGCGGATAACAGCAGCCTCCACCAACGAAAGCTCAGCTTCCTCGACCAGGCGGTAGTCCAAAGCAGCAGTCCATCGATGATGAGATTCACCAGGAAAATGATATCGATGTACACAATCATTCTCCTATACCTCCCAGCTTGAATCCCATTCGTCACGAATGAGACAAGTATATAGCAATCTATCATCAAAGTCTGTTGAAACGTGGTGGTGGTGAGCGTCTTCTTTTGTCGAGTGTTGCGGTGGGGAAGAGTTGACTGGTGAGAGAATGGGGATATATATCCCTCGGCATTGATAGAAGGACTAACTCGATGATAACTCGATCACGCGAAGAGGTTACTTTGTTTGAGCGTCTGTAATTGGGAGATGAGGTTTTTTGTTGACAGCGGGTTATGCTACCGATGGGAGACTCAGAAATCTCGATCTAAAGTGATATTTTCATCTTACAGATCTGAAGCCGCGCCTATTATTTTGTGTAAGATGATTTTATATCGTAACAGCATTGTTCTTAAGCTCATCAGACAGGAAATAACATCTGTTAAAGTGAAAATATATCGTTTCAGACCATTTCCCGGTCGAAAATGCACCTGTAAGGTGATTTTATCTCGTTATTTCTCTGCCCTAACAAAAGAAAAGCCCTCGATCTACCGAAGTAGAGCGGAAGGCTTAAAATGATTACTTATCGAAGTTGTTGCGATTGCGGTTACGAAGGAACGTCGGGATATCCAACTGATCTCCCTGCCCGTTGTTGTTGCCTCCGAACGGACGGAGATTGTTCAGACGGGAATCCGAGCTTTCCTGCTGCGCGTTTCCAGTTGTAGCGCCTGTGCCTGTAGGTTTACGCATCGGCGCCGTGAGGTTCTTATGTTCAAAGCCGGTCGCGATAACCGTTACCTTGATGTCATCCTTAAGCGTCTCGTCAATGACCGCACCGAAGATCATGTTGACTTCGGAATCGGCTGCGGAGGCAACGATGTCAGCAGCCTCGTTCACCTCATACAGGGACAAGTTAGCGCCGCCCGTAATGTTCAGCAATACACCGCGAGCGCCGTCAATGGACGTCTCGAGCAACGGCGACATGATGGCTTTCTTCGCTGCTTCCGCCGCACGGTTCTCGCCGTTGGCAATACCGATTCCCATCAGCGCGGAGCCTCGCTCCGTCATGATCGTCTTCACGTCCGCGAAGTCAAGGTTAATCAGACCCGGTACGGCGATCAGGTCGGAGATACCTTGTACCCCTTGGCGAAGTACGTTGTCCGCTTCGCGGAAAGCTTCAAGCATCGGAGTCTTCTTATCGACGATCTCGAGCAAGCGATCGTTAGGAATCACGATCAGCGTATCAACCTTCTCTTTGAGAGCCGCAATCCCCTGATCCGCCTGCAGGGAACGCTTGCGGCCTTCGAAGGTGAACGGCCGCGTTACGACACCAACCGTCAAAGCTCCGCATTCTTTGGCAATTTCTGCAATAACCGGCGCAGCACCCGTCCCCGTACCTCCGCCCATACCGGCTGTTACGAAGACCATGTCCGCACCTTTCAGTGCGTTATAGATCAATTCTCTTGACTCTTCCGCCGCCTTCTTACCCACTTCAGGATTCGCTCCTGCGCCAAGTCCCCGTGTCAGCTTGTCGCCAATCTGCAGTCGTTGCTCGGCCTTGGCGGAATGAAGCGCTTGTGCATCCGTGTTCACCGTAATGAATTCTACGCCCTTCACGCCGGTTTCGATCATTCGGTTCACCGCGTTGCTGCCGCCGCCGCCGCAGCCAATGACCTTAATCTTGGCCATTAGGTCCATGTCCATATCAAATTCAAACATTTAAGAGTCTTCCCCCTCAATTAGCTTCAAGCTTGCCCGGTCCAATAACCAAAGTGTTTAGATGAATTCACTGATCCAATTTTTGAAGCGCTCCATCATGGTTTGTTTCGGCTGATCGTTATCGGAACCCGACGGTTTCTTGGCAACGGATCTTCTCGTGTTGCCGCTTTGCTTCGAGTGTCTCAAGTATTTTGTAGCATATTGAATAATGCCTACGCCACTAGTAAAGGACGGATCACGAACACCGATATAATCCGGAACGGCGATGCGCACCGAAGTAGCCAGTTCCTCTTGAGCGATGGCAAGCATGCCCGGCATGGATACCGTACCGCCCGTCAGAACATAACCTCCGGGCAAATCGCCGTATCCCATTCTGGCAACCTCTTGCCGAATCAGATGAAATATTTCTTGAACCCGCGGTTCGATGATGTTAGCCAAATCAACCTGCGAGAACTCCTTGTCCACATTGCTTCCGATTCGATTGACTTTAAATACCTGATCGCCAGCCGCATGATCAACTACCGCGCAGCCGAACTTCAGCTTGATTTTCTCGGCGATGTCCGCCTGAGTCCGCAAGCCATAAGCGATGTCATTAGAGATAAACTCTCCGCCGATCGGCAGCGTCGTCGTAGCAACCATATTATTCTCGTTAAAAACGGCAATCGTCGTTGCCCCGGCGCCGATATCGACCAGCACCGTCCCGATCGCCTTCTCATCCTTGGAAAGGGCTATATGTCCTGCCGCAAGCGACATGAGTATGAGTCCGGCGACCTTTAAGCCCGATTTTTCAACTACCCTCAGCAAATTATGTATGGCCGTCTTGGTCCCGGTTACAATCGTAGCCTCAACTTCGAGCCGTACGCCAATCATACTGCGGGGGTCTTGAATTTGATCCGTTCCATCCACTACATACTGATTCGGTACTACGCCTATGATTTCACGTTCCGGTGCTAATGGAATGACTCTGGCGGCTTGGATAACGCGCTCGATATCGTCATCTCCGATCTCGCGATCCTCGTTGGCAACTGCGACTACCCCATGACTGGACTGAAGAGCGATATGATTACCCGATATCCCGACATATACCTCGGAAATCTGAATGCCTACCATACGTTCCGCGTGATCGATTGCACTTCGAATGGATTGCACCGTCTGATCGATATCGACGATAGCTCCCTTGCGTATTCCTTGTGAGTCGGCAGATCCTACTCCAATTATATTAATGGCGCCGTTAACGACTTCTCCAATAATAGCACGAACCTTGGATGTACCGATGTCCAAACTAACAATGATGTCATTGCTGCTCAACCCGTGGCACCTCCTATGACCTTTATTCGATATGAGCCTCGGTGTAAAAACCTCCTGTACTTATTCAACACGGCTCTTCATTTCCCTCTTTTTTTTGCAATTTTTTTCACTCGTGCATGGAAATATACCAATAGCTCCAATTCTATCATTATTTTCTAGTATTGAGTAGTGGTAAATCCTTAATTTCTCTGTGTTCCATTGCCAGGAGTATTCGAGGTCTGATTCGGATTCGTTTCCTTGCTTGAGCCTGCATTTCCCGAAGGAGCGGCGGCTTTGTTATCCGTTTTGGACGGCTCCGCCTCAAACGGGGTGTGGGAATCGGTTTCCAGCAGTCTGAGGATCCCGCCCTTCACCTTGTTCTCGCGAAGATTCGCAATATAGCTTTCCATATATTTCATTTTCTCAGGTAAATATCCGATGGTCGTTTGTACCTCATATTGGGAGCGAGTATACATCTTAATTTTGTCCGGATACGAAGCCGTAGGGTCCGGCTTGATCTCGGAAACGTCGGCGAACAGCACGGAAGGGAGCTGCCCCATTACGCGGCAGAGCATCTCCTTCATCCCGGAGGCGTCCTCCTTAGGCCAGCCGGAGAGGATCGGCATGTCAAGGACAGCTCCGAGCGCGGTTACCTTTACAACGCTGGCATCGGCGAGCAGCGCTTCCACTTGGCCGGACTCATTGAACTGATAAGCGACCTTCGGGTACTCCTTTACCTCAATTTGAATTTTGCCTGGAAAATGCTTCGAAACCGTCACCGTCTCGATCATTCTCAAGCTCTTAATACGACTCTCGATTTCATTGGAGGATACGGAAAAAAAATGATCTCCCGGCTGTACGGCGGCTGCTTGTCCGATTTCGCCGACGGAAACATGCTCCTGCCCGCTAATTTCCACCTCAGTAATCTTGCTTAAGGTAGATTGAAAGAATAGCACCAGCAGCAGCGTGATAAAGAAGACAAACAGAAAAACAAGCAGCTTCGGGCTGCTTCGGTTCCGCTTCTTCGGCTCTTTCATAACAGGTAATCGTTCGGCTTGCATGCTGGATCCTCCTGGAGGAAAAAATATGTAAACCGCTGATACCCCTCCGGTTACGGAAAGGGATATTTCAGCGGTGATGTTCATATGGATAAAGTAGGAATATTAGTGCTTCTCGGTTTGCACCGGCGTGGTGCGTTGAATCTTCGCGCCCAACTGGGTAAGCATCAGCTCAATCCGGTCGTAGCCCCGGTCGATGTGATGTATCTGATCGATGATCGTCGTGCCTTGGGCCGCCAGTCCCGCAATGACCAGCGCGGCTCCGGCACGGAGGTCGGTAGCCTCTACGGAAGCGCCGTACAATCTAGGCACCCCGCGAATAAAGGCAGAGTTCAAATCCACTCGAATATCCGCTCCCATACGGGAAAGCTCATCAACGTGTTTAAAGCGACCTTCAAACACTGTCTCCTTCACGATGCTAAGGCCATCCGCCAAGCTGAGCAAAACCATGATCTGCGACTGCAAATCCGTAGGAAAAGCCGGGTGAGGCGAAGTGATGATCCGCTCCACCGCCTTGGGGCGGGTCAAGCAGCTCACATTCATTATATCACCGTCAATCGCAATTTGAACACCCGTACGCTTCAGAACATGAATCGCCGAGGTCAAATGGGCCGGATTCACCCGCTCCAGCGTGACATTGCCTTTGGTAACCGCAGCGGCAATCATGACGGTTCCCGCCACAATCCGGTCAGGAATAATGCGATAAGTACAAGGGGCCAATTCCTTTACGCCTTCGATCGTAATCGTGTCCGTTCCGGCTCCAATAATATTGGCACCCATGGAGTTCAGGAAGTTCTGCAAATCCTGAATCTCCGGCTCTCTTGCTGCGCCTATGATCGTAGTCATGCCTTTGGCCATCACGGCCGCCATCATGATATTTTCCGTGGCGCCTACACTCGGAAAATCTAGCGCGATTTCCGCTCCGAGCAATTGCTCGGCCGTACAGACGATTTTGCTGCCGGTCTCTTCAATCTTCGCTCCAAGGGCGCTAAGTCCCTTCAAGTGCAGATCGATTTTTCTTTCGCCGATGGCACAGCCGCCGGGCTGATACAGCTCTACGCGGCCCAGCCTCGCTAGCAGCGGTCCCATAAGGAAGATCGAGGACCGCATCTGGCTCATCAAATGCTCCGGAATATGGGTCTGATGAATGCCCATGGTGTTAAGGGTTACCGTATCCCCCTGCTGTTCTGCCTCGCACCCTAAGCTTCGCAGAATGCCGAGCATGACTCCAATGTCGGACAATTCCGGTACATTGGTTAAAGTAACTGTGCCCTCCGCCATGATGGCGGCAGCCAGGATAGGTAGTGCAGCGTTCTTCGCTCCGTGAATTTTGATGGCTCCCGATAGAGGTTTCCCGCCTTCGATAACCAACTTTTCCAAAATCCCACCTCCGATTTAGCGCTCTCCCACCACCAAAACTTCTGGTACAAGCTCCACGCCATACGTTTGCTTCACGATGGATTTCACTTGTTCGATGAGGCTGAGCACGTCGTGAGCTGACGCTTGCCCGGTGTTAACGATGAAGTTGGCATGCAGCGGCGATACCTCGGCGCCTCCGACACGAAGACCCTTGAGGCCTGCTGCTTCAATCAGCTTGGCGGCGAAGTGCCCTTCCGGATTGCGAAAGACGCTTCCGGCGCAAGCCATTTGCAGCGGCTGGGTGCGAAGCCGGCGATCCTTGTTGGCTGCCAGAGCCGCAGCAATCTCCTTGCGATCTCCCTGGGCCAGCTGGAATACGGCCTCCGTTACGATCCCAGGCTGCGATTGCAGCAGCGAATGACGATAAGCGTAAGCAAGGTCCGCCTGCTTCATAATGACCAACTCCCCGTCAGGGAGCAGCACTTCAGCTTGCAGTAAGATGCGCGACACATCCGACCCGTGCGCTCCGGCGTTCATGTAGACGGCGCCTCCCACCGTTCCCGGGATGCCTCCCGCGAACTCCAATCCGGTCAGTCCTTCCTTGCCGGCCATGACGGATAGCTTAATAAAAGAATAAGCGCCACCGGCATAAACCGTGTCCCCCTCGAATCGGATCGTATCGAGCGCATCGCCCAGCTTCAGCACAATGCCCCGAATCCCTTTGTCGGTAATCAGCATGTTGGAGCCTCTGCCCAGCACCGTCCAGCCGATTTGATGACGATGCAGCAGCTTTACCGCTTCCAACAGCTGAACCTTATCGTGCGGAGTCAGCAGCACATCGGCAGGTCCGCCGATTTTCCAAGTGGTATAAGGGGCGAGCGGTTCATTCAGCCGGACTTCGCCATAGGATCCGGTGAGCAATTCAGAAATGACCTGTTGCAATGGGAAAACCTCCTTCACAGAACGCTCCAAGCGGCCGATTTGCGGATTATATTTCCGAAAACCGCGAAGATCCGTCAGCATCTTTGCTTTTTCTTTATTTGGCTTTTCGATGCTTTCCGTCTCTCTGCCGGGTGGTCTGTCACGGTTATAGTGTAGTTTATGTGAAATCGGAAGATAGTGTGACAATCGCCTATAGCATTTTTCACTTACGGGAGCTTGAAGCAAGGTCCTCTATCAGCTCTACAATGCGGTCCGTGCCGTTTAAGTAAGGGCTGGCCGCCATTTGTCGTCGATAGCTGTCCCGGCCGTCATAAAGCGCCTCTAGGCCTTCCAGCAGCGCAGCAGCGTTCAGGTCCTCCTCCTGAACGACACGGCAGTAGCCCTGTTGTTGGAAGGAGTTGGCATTAAGGATCTGATCCCCCCTGCTGGCTTGGAGCGACAACGGAATGAGCAGCATAGGCTTCTGCAGTGCCAAAAATTCAAAAATTGAGGTAGAACCCGCTCGGGAGACGACTACATCCGCGCAGGCAAGCAGATCGGGAAGCTCTTGGCTTACATATTCGAACTGCTTATATCCCCTGCGGCCTTCAAATGCGGCGTCCACGTGGCCCTTCCCGCAGATGTGAATGATCTGATACCGCTCCAGCAGCGCATTCAATTCTTCCCTAATGATCCGGTTAATCGCCTGTGCCCCCAAGCTACCGCCCATAACGAGCAACACCGGCTTCTGAGAATGAAAATCACAAAGGGTAAGTCCCTTTAGCGGTTTTCCTTCAAGAATCCGGTCGCGGATAGGTAAGCCCGTGCACTCCCCTTTGGAGCTTTTGAGATAGCGCAGCGTTTCAGGAAAGGTGACGCAAACGCGAGAGGCGAAGGGCGTGGAGATTTTGTTGGCAAGTCCCGGCGTGAAGTCGGACTCATGGGCAATGACCGGAATCCGGTTCAGCCAGCTCGCCAAAATGACAGGAACGGAAACGAAGCCGCCCTTAGAGAAAACAAGATCCGGCTTTAGGCGGCGAAGCAAGCGATAAGCCTCCGCCACCCCTTTAACCACGTTGATGGGGTCCTTGAAATTTTTAACGTCAAAATAACGCCGCAGCTTTCCGGAGGAGATATGATGGAACGGAATGCCCTCCTGATCGATAATTTCTTTCTCAATCCCGTCACGTGAGCCGATGTATTCCATGTCCCAGCCCCGCGGCCTCAGCTTGGCCATGATCGCCAGGTTTGGCGTAACATGGCCTGCAGAGCCGCCGCCGGTAAAAATGATTTTCTTTGTATGCATAATTCACCTCGAGTACCGGGAAATGTTAAGAAGGATGCCGATGGCCGTCAGCATCAGGGTGAGCGAGGAGCCGCCTGCGCTGATCAGCGGCAGCGTAATGCCGGTAACCGGGAACATCCCGATAACGACACCGATATTGATGATGACTTGTACGGCAATCATGCCGACAATACCTGCTGCCAGGAGACTGCCGAACGTATCCGGCGCTGTGATGGCTGTCCTCATTCCGCGCCATACAAGCAAAGTAAAGAGCACCAGCACCAGAGAACCGCCGATAAACCCAAGCTCTTCCGCAATAATGGAAAAAATAAAGTCCGTTTGAGGCTCCGGCAAATAGCTGTACTTCTGGCGGCTCATCCCTAGACCGAGTCCGACCAGGCCCCCGGGGCCGATCGCATAGAGCGACTGAATGGCCTGGTAGCCTGCTCCGAGCGGATCCTCCCAAGGGTCCAGGAAGGCGGTAATTCGTTTCAAGCGGTACGGCGCCGCAATAATCAACCCGACAAAGCCGATCAAGCCGACCAGGCCAAAGTACGACAGGTGCACCAAACGAGCCCCTGCAGTATAAATGATAAGCAGCGAAGCGCCGACAAGCACCGCACCGGTCCCCAGGTCCGGCTGCAGCATGATGAGCCCGAAGGCTAGTCCTACCAATCCGAGCGGCGGCAGCAAGCCTTTGGTGAAATGGGTAATCTTCCCCTGATCCTCCGAGAGCCATTTGGACAGAAACATGATCATGCCCATCTTCATGAACTCGGAAGGCTGAATGCCGAAGGAGCCGATCCCAAGCCAGCTTCGCGCCCCTCCGCGCACGACTCCGATGCCGGGGATCAGCACGGCAACAAGAAAAACAAAACAGATGAGCAGCAGCAGCTTGGAATACTTTTTCCAAACGACATAGTCCGTGTTCATCGTGAAGAACATAGCGACGACACCGAGAGCAGCGAACAACCCTTGCCGTTTCAAATAGAAAAACGCATCACCGTGCTCTCGGAGCGCCATGACCGCACTTGCGCTGTATACCATGACAACACCGATCGCAAGCAGCAGCAGGGTGGAGCCGAGCATTAGAAAGTCTGGAGCCGAACGTGCTTTGACCATTGCGCCTACACCTCTAACCTTTGATTATCGGGAGGCTTGGTTCCCCCCTCTTTAAAGGTTATGCACGGACTCTTTAAACATGCTTCCCCTCACCTCATAGGATGAAAACATGTCCCAGCTGGCGCACGCAGGCGAGAGCAGCACGATATCTCCAGGCTTCGCCATCGCATAAGCCGATCGGACCGCTTCCAGCACGGTATCCTGTACATGCTCTCCAGTATCGACGGTTTTGACGAACTGTAATCCTGCGAGCTCCGCTACACGGCGCAGCTTTTCCTTCGTCTCGCCCAGCGCTACTAGGCCCTTGACCTGCCCTTGAAACGCCGGGAGAAGCTCCATATAATCCGAACCGCGGTCCAGTCCCCCGGCAATCAGAATAATGTCCTGCTTTAAGGCTTCAATGGTTTTGATCGTAGCCACCGGATTTGTCGCCTTGGAATTGTTATAAAACGCGACCCCATTCTTCACCGCCACACATTCCAAGCGGTGCTCCACTCCTCGGAAGTCCCGAAGAACGCCGGCAATCGCTTCCGGGGCAACCCCTAGGCTTAGAGCCATCGCGGAGGCAGCCATCGCGTTCTCCACGTTAAAGCTGCCTGGGATCCCCATCTCCTCTACAGCAAGGATATGGATGCTATCCCCCTGCCTGTTTTTATATACGATATTGCCGTTGTGAACAAATACTCCATAGTCCAGCTGATGCTTCAGGGAAAACGGCAGTACGGACGATTGCACCTGCTCAGCGACTTGGCGGCATACCGAATCGTCCCAGTTCAGCACGGCGGTATCCGTATCCGCTTGATTCGCAAACAGCTTGGCTTTGGAAGCGATGTAATCGTCCATAGTGCCGTGATAATCCAGATGCGTCTCATAAATGTTCAAAAGACACCCGATCCGCGGAGCGAAATCGCGTGTTCCCTTCAGCTGAAAGCTGCTCAGCTCCACCACCATGATGTTGTCCGGTTCCGCCTCGAGAGCAGCCTCCGTCAGTGCTCTACCAATATTGCCCGCCACAATCGGCTTCTTGCCCCCGGCTTCCAGCATCAGTCCAGTCAAGGTAGTGGTCGTCGTCTTGCCGTTCGACCCGGTGATCCCCACAACCGGCGCCTTGCAAATATGAAAGGCCACCTCAACCTCGGTGACTACTTCAATGCCGAGTTCCAGAGCGCGCTTAACGGGCTCTATGGAATAAGGGATCCCCGGGTTTTTGACAACCAAGGCAATCCCCTCATGGACGAGCCCTTCCGGATGCTCTCCGCAAATAACAGAAATACCCAGGGCCGTCAATTCATCGGCCTCAGGGCACAAGTGACGCTCTTTTTTGTCGTTCACGGTCACGGCGGCGCCCATCTCGTAGAATAGCTTAGCTACAGCGACACCGCTGCGTGCAAGACCCAAGATGACGACCTGCCGGCCGCTGTAGTTTTTCGGATGCTCCATCCTTATAACACCTCATTAATGTAAAGTCCAATGCCCGCCAGGATGAGTCCAGCTGTCCAGAAGGAAATGACGACACGCCATTCCGACCACCCGACCAGTTCGAAATGATGATGGATCGGACTCATTTTGAATACCCGTTTGCCTCGTGTCTTAAACGATACGACCTGAATAATCACGGATAAAACCTCGACAACGAATACTCCGCCGATCATGGCAAGCAATATTTCCGCTTTGGTCAAAATCGCCACGGCAGCAAGTCCTCCGCCGATCCCGAGCGACCCTGTATCGCCCATGAACACCTTAGCCGGATGGGCGTTGAAAACAAGAAATCCTAACACGGCACCGACCATAGCTGCGGAAAAAATGGCCACATTCGGCTGGCTGTTGCTTAAAGCGATAATCGAATACGCTCCAAAGGCAATGGCGCTCGTGCCTGCCAGCAAGCCGTCAAGTCCATCGGTAAAGTTAACGGCATTGGATGTTCCGAGCATCAGAAAGATAACGAACGGGAAATAAAGCCAGCTAAGATCAAACGTGAAATCCAGATACGGAATACGGATGTCCGTGCTATGTCCCACCATCGACAGCATGACGCAAACGATAATGGAGACGATCAGCTGCCCGAGCAGCTTTTGCTTGGCGGTTAAGCCGAGCGAGCGCTTGAACAGGATTTTGATATAATCGTCCAGAAAGCCGATAAAGCCGTACCCGAGAGAAGCAACAAGCAGAATCACCGTTTCCAGATTTTTCTCCCCGAAGCGAAGGACCGCTACGGCCAAGGCCAGCATAATAATAATACCGCCCATGGTCGGCGTTCCCGCCTTTTTCAGATGTCCCTGCGGACCGTCGGTTCGAATCTGCTGTCCGAACTTTAATCTCCGCAAAAGCGGGATAAACAGCGGGCCCATAATGACAGCTAATAAAAAGGCCACTCCCAAGGTAATCATGACAATTTTGAAATCCACCGTTAAACTCCCCCCACCTGCATCAACCGTGCCGCCACCTGTTCCATTTTCATGCCGCGCGATCCCTTGATCAGAACGACATCTCCATCGGCGGTTGCAGCGGACAGCGTATGTGCAAGCTGTTCTTTCTCTTCAAAATAACGAACCCGATCCTGCGGGAATTTCTCCCTTGCGCCTTCCGCAATATAAGCCCCCAAAGGCCCGTACGTGTAAACTGTATGCACATGGGCAGGGTTCAAATGCCGGCCGATTTCCCTATGAAAATCCGCCTCCTGTTCACCCAGCTCCAGCATGTCGGCCAGCACCGCGAATTTACGTCCTTTTGCGTGCAGCTCCTGTAGCAGGTCGATGGCCGCTCTCATGGACGTAGGACTCGCGTTGTAAGCGTCATTCAGAATCGTTACCCCTGACGGCGTTTCCGACACTTCAATCCGCATGCCGGTCATGACGAGGCTTCTCAGCCCTTCCGCCATGGTGTCGTTCCGCAGACCGAAATGCTTCCCGACGGCAAGCGCCGCCAGTGCATTGACTACGTTGTGACTGCCGAGCAGCGGTATATAGACCGTTGTATCCTTATCGGTATTCACTGTAAAATACGTACCTTTGCCTTCCATACGAATCTCCAAAGGATACAAATCATTGTCCGTTCCGGCACCGAATCTTACGCGCCGGAAGCTCTTGCCTTTCCTGCGGCCCGGTTCGTCAAGCTCCGGCAGCACCTCTTCAATCAGCGGTTCGTCCCCATTATATACAAGCACTCCGTCCTCTTGAAGTCCAGCCAAAATTTCCGTTTTCGCCCGGGCAATCTCGGTTCGCGAGCCGAGCTGAAGAAGATGGCTCTCCCCGATATTCGTAATGACCACAATCTCGGGCTCTGCGAGACGGGAAAGAAAATCGATCTCCCATCGACCGCTCATGCCCATCTCAAGAACGGCGATTTGCGTCTCCTCCGACAGCTGGAGCATAGTGAGCGGCAACCCGATGTGGTTATTATAATTACCCAACGTTTTGCGCACCTGAAACCGGGTGGATAACACGGCCGCCGTCATATCCTTGGTAGTCGTCTTGCCGTTGCTGCCCGTAATGCCGACTACCCTTACATCGAGCTGATGACGGTAAGCCTTCGCCAGCTGCTGAAGAGCGGCAAGCGTATCCTCTACAATGATTAACGGCACTCCTGTAGGAGGTTGCTCATGATCCTTCTGCCAGAAGGAAGCGGCAGCTCCCTTCTCGAACGCGCTTTGCACGAACGCATGCCCGTCGAAGGCTTCCCCGATCAACGGTACGTATAAATTTCCTTGTTCTATCGTTCTCGTATCTTTCGATACGCCTTGAATGAGCTGCCCCCCGTCCGCGTCGCCGGAGAGGGTGCCGCCCGACATCGCAGCGACATCGGCTAACGTACGCTTTATCAAATTGATCGACCCCTTATGGCATCCTTGGCGACAAGCCGATCGTCGAAATCGATCTTGCGCCCCATGATCTCCTGATATGTTTCATGGCCTTTGCCGGCAATCAGCACGATGTCCTTCGGACCCGCAAGCCGGATCGCTTTATGAATCGCTTCCCGCCGGTCGACGACCAGCTCATAGCTGTCCTCATCGAACCCCGCTTCCCGGATGCCCGGTACAATGTCCTCCAGGATTTGCTGCGGATCCTCGGTGCGCGGGTTATCCGACGTCACAAGCAAATAATCGCTGTACTTTGCCGTTACCTGCCCCATAAGCGGACGCTTCCTCCGGTCCCGGTCCCCGCCGCAGCCGAACACGCTGATCACGCGGCCTTCGGCAAACTGACGGATTGTCGTAAGTGCGTTCTCCAGGCCGTCCGGCGTATGGGCATAGTCAACCAGCACCAGAAACGGCTGCCCTTCGTCGACGATCTCCATTCGTCCTTCCACGGAAGCTACGCCCTCCAGGCTTTCCTTAATGCGCTCCAGCTCAATTCCCTCCGCGAGCGCTGCGGCAATCGCTCCGAGCGAATTATACACATTGAATTCACCGACCAGCTTCATGGCAAAATCCGTCGTCCCCGCGAAGGTAACGCAGCGGAATTCCGTCCCCTTGGCCGTGACCCGAATATTCTCTGCCCGAACGTCGGCCTGCCGCTCTATACCATAGGTAATCACTTGGGCAGCCGTTTGCTCGGCGAAATCGGCCGAGGCCGCATCGTCCGCATTCAGGACGGCAAAGGCCCGCTCTTCCGGCTTCGCACTGAAGCCGTTGCCCATACGGGAGAACAGCAGCGCTTTCGCCGCTTGATACTTTTCCATCGTCCCGTGATAATCCAGATGGTCCTGGGTTAAGTTCGTGAAAATCCCCGTACGGAATTGTGTGCCTTTCACTCGTCCTAGCGCAAGACCGTGAGAAGAAACCTCCATAATACAGTATTCCGTTCCCACGTCCCGCATTCGACGAAGTATTCTCTGCAGCTCCAAGGCTTCTTGCGTATTGGTGCTGTGATTCACCAGAAATTCATCGCCAACCTTGATATGGATATTCCCCATCAGCCCGGTTGTATGACCTTGATCGCGTAATATTTTTTCAAGCAGGTAGCTTGTCGTCGTTTTCCCGTTCGTTCCCGTAACGCCGATCACCTTCAGCTCCCGGCTCGGGTATCCGTAGAAATGGCTTGCCACAACGGCCATCGCATAACGCGAATCCTTCACGATCAGCTGCGGAACCGGCACATCCAACTCCCGCTCCACGATCAACGCGGCCGCCCCAAGACCGATTGCGGCTTCCGCAAACTTGTGTCCGTCGACGGAAAGCCCGGTGATACATATGAACAAGTCCCCTGGGGCTACCTTGCGGGAATCCGTTTGAATACCGGTAAGCTCAATGCTCTCGTCTCCGACGACACGCCTTACCGTCAGAAGAGAAGCCAGTTCCTTCAGCTGCACGCGAGACCCCTCCCATTGTAAACACATGGTATCTATTATGGACAAAAATATGAGCAATGAAAAGCCTATTTTGAGAAAAATAACCTACTTATCATGGAGTTGTCGGTTTCGGCGCACCCTGCTCCGGCATACCTGGATCTTGATCCGACAAGTACACGCGAATCGTCGAGCCCTGATCGACCCTTGCCCCCGGTTTGGGTACCTGATTCACCACATATTTGCCGAGTCCGGATTTGGCGAGATTGAAATTCATATTCAAATCCTCATAAATCTCCGTCACCGTACGCCCTACCAGGTTCGGCACCTCAACGATCGGCGTATCGCCGTAGACATACTTGCGGTCCAATTGCTCCTTGCGCTGGGGTACCTTCATATAGCGAAGCGTATCCGCCATGATGTTCTTAACCAAAGGCGCTGCGATCAAACCACCGAACTGCAGCCCTTGCGGATCATCCACCGCTGCGTAAATCACCACTTTGGGATCGTCTGCAGGGGCGAAGCCGATAAATGAAACGATATGCTCATCCGCCGAGTAGCGTCCGTTGATGACTTTCTGCGCCGTACCTGTCTTGCCGCCCACCCGATAGCCGTCGATGAAGGCATTGCGCCCGGTTCCGTTGGCCACGACGCTCTCCAGCGTCTCTCTCACCTGCTTGGAGGTTTCCGGTGAGATCACCTGCCTTACCTGCTCAGGCTCAAACTTATCCACCATCTGTCCGGTATCCGGATGATACCAAGCCCTGGCTACGTGCGGCTTATACAGCTTTCCTCCGTTAATCGCTGCCGAAACCGCTGTAATTTGCTGAATCGGCGTGACGGATACCCCTTGCCCGAAGGAGGTCGTCGCCAGCTCTACTGGGCCAACGCGCGACGGCTTGAACAAAATACCGTTCTCCTCGCCGCCGAGATCTATGCCGGTTTTTTTACCGAACCCGAAGTTATTAATATACTCGAAAAGCTTATCTTTGCCAAGACGTTGGCCCATGACAACGAAGCCCGGGTTACAGGAGTTCTCCACCACCTGCAGGAAGGTTTCGCTACCATGCCCGCCCCGCTTCCAGCAGCGCAGCCTTGCTCCAGCCACTTCAATGGCGCCCGGATCGTGGAAAGGATCCTGCAAATTGACCTTTTTCTCCTCCAAGGCAGCAGCCAGCGTGATGATCTTGAACGTCGAGCCCGGCTCATAGGTCATCCAGATCGGAAGGTTCCGGTCGTAGCTCTCCTTCGGATACTCGCGGAATCTTCCTGGCTCGTAGCCGGGCCTTGACCCCATTGCCAGAATTTCCCCATTGTTCGGATCCATCATAATGGCGATAACACTCTTAGCCTGGTACTTGGTCATCGTTTGATCCAGCTCTCGCTCGAGGATCGATTGCAAGTGACTATCAATCGTCAATTGCAGATTCAAGCCGCTCTTCGGCTCCACATATTGAAGCGAAGAGCCGGGAATATTGCGTCCTGCCGCATCGGCAAGATAAGACACATTGCCGTTCACGCCGCTCAGGCCCTTGTTATATTTTGCTTCAACCCCGGTAAGTCCGTTATTGTCAATGCCGGCAAAGCCGAGAATATGAGCGGCCAAGCCTCCGAAGGGATAATGGCGCTTGTTATCCTCCGCCACAATAATTCCCGGCAGATGAAGGTTGCGAATTTCATTTGCTTTTTCCTGCGAGATTTTCCAGCCGCCCGGCTGAATACGCACATTGAGCGCCCTCTTGGTAATCAAGGATTCCACCTTGGCCGGATCCATCTGCAGCTGGGCGGCAAGCGCTGCTGCCGTAGCTTGCGGATCTTTAATTTGTGCGGGAATGGCCCAAACCGTCGGCGTGCTCATATTCGTAACGACTTGCACACCGTTGCGGTCCAGGATTTCTCCCCGCTTGGCACTGAACGGTATTTCGCGCCTCCAGGAATCTTCGGCCTCCGCCGACAGCTTAGGTCCCATCCAGATCTGTACATAGGCGAGCCGCACGGAAAGCAGCAAGAACAGAAAAGTTCCGACGATCAAGGCGGCATATAGACGACGACGAACGGTGACGTTCGATGGTCTCACACTCGCTTCCTCCCCTCCTGAATAGCAATCGCTTCATATCATGCCTATTCAGGACAACCAGGGGTTAGAACAAGCTATGGGGTGTTTGCCGCAACTTTAGCCGGTGAATTTCCCGTTGCCGCCGGCTGCGTCGGTTTGGTCGCCGGCGTTTTGGATGCAGGCTGCGTCGTTTTCTTCGAATCCGGCTTGGCGGTTGTTTCCGTTTTCCCGTCCTTCTCCTGAACCGGAGCTTGGAGCAGCTCGTTGTAAGGCTTCAGTTGGAGAGTAACGACACGTTCCTCCCCTTCGACACTTGTTGTCTGCGAAGCTACATACCCTTCGCCTGTAGACTGGCAGCGCACCTTTACGATAGCACATACCTCAAGCGCATCCCGAAGAGACTTGCCCGTCATATCAGGAACAGGAAGCTCTCCTTCTTCCTGCAGTACTACATACATTCGCTGCCCTTGGGCAATTTGAGTTCCTTTCGGCGGAGATTGGGCGATTACCTTGCTGCCCTTGCCGATGCTGTCGACAACCACGCCGTACTTGTTCATCGTAGCTCTTGCCTCTTCTACCGTTTGCCCGGTCAGGTCCGGTGCGTTGGCGTGAGACGTTTGCTCCGTTACCTGTACCTGTTGAGGCTGTTGAACCGTCGACGGCACACCCATATACCGGAGAGACTGAGAGACGATTTCTTTAAAAGCCGGTGCGGCTACATCACCACCCAAATGGTAGTCACCCTTCAAATCCGGCTCGTCCGCGATGATGGTTACCAAAATTTTCGGATTTTCCACCGGCGCATAGCCAATAAAGGAAATAACCCATTTCCCTTCCGCGTATCCTTTTTCTCCCGCCACTACCTTGTTTGCCGTACCGGTCTTCCCCGCTACACGGTAGCCCTCGATATAAGCCTTCCGTCCCGTCCCCATGGCCTGGTCCGAAACGACCTGCTCCAGGTACGTGCTCACTTGCGTCGCCGTACTCTCGGACACCACTTGACGAATCACCTTCGGTTCCTTTTTCTCTATCACTTCACCTGTAGACGGATTGTAAATCTCCTTAATAAGGTACGGCTGCATCAGCTTGCCTCCATTGGCAATTGCCGCATAGGCGGCCGTTTGCTGAATCGCCGTCGCGGTCATCCCCTGCCCGTAAGTCGAGGTGGCGAATTCGGAAGGACGCTTCATATTAATAATTCCCGCTACCTCGCCGGGAAGGTCGATCCCCGTCTTGACACCGAAGCCGAATTTGTCGATGTATTGGCGAAGTCGATCCTGCCCCAGCTTCTCCATCCCCAGCTTGACAAAGGCAACGTTACTGGAACGCTTCAATCCTTCCAAATACGAAATTTTGCCCCAGCCGGTAATATTATGGTCATGAAGCCTGCGGTCCGTCACTACGATTGAACCGGATTGATACTTTTCTTCAGGATTAAACAGCCCTTCCTCCACTGCGCCGGCCAGCGTAACCAGCTTAAAGGTAGAGCCCGGCTCATACTGCGAGGCAACCACGTGATTCACGTCACTGGATTCCCTTGTTTCCCAATACCGGTTCGGATTGAAATTCGGCATGTTCACCATGCCCAGCACTTCCATCGTACTCGGATCCACCGCGACGGCCATCAAGCTTTTGGGATTGTACTTTTTGTACACCTTTTCCAGTGCATTTTCCATATAAAATTGAATATTTTTATCAATGGTCAAACGGATATTGTTGCCATTGGATGGGGGCTGGAAGGTTACCTTTGCATCCGGCAGCTCGACTCCATACCGATCCTTCTCATAACTAAGCCAGCCGTCGACGCCTTTGAGCTGATTATCCAGCGTCTTCTCAAGTCCCATAATGGGCTTTCCTTCTTTATCAGTATACCCGAGCACCTGTGCAAGCAGCTGTCCTCCCGGATAGAAGCGCTTGCGCTCTTCCAGAAGGTAAATCCCGAGGCTTTTCTTCGTCTCCAAGGTGTTTTGCAGCTCGACGATCATCTTCTTGATCTGATCGGCCATGGCCACGTCGATCTTCCAACCCTCGTTGCGAATCTCAACCTGCGGATAATAGGAGCCGTCGTCACGCTTCTTATTTAATCGCGTACGAATCTTTTCCTCTAAGGCGGAGAGTGCACCGGGATCATTGGAGGTGTTCAGGATCCCAGCCAAGCCTTTGACTACCTCTTCGACGATCTTTTTGTCATGAATGATTTGCGGGTTTAAAGCTACCGTAAAGGCGGGCGCATCCTCCGCGAGAATTTTATCATTGCGGTCCACGATCGTTCCGCGGACAGGGTGAAGCACTTTATCGGTTTCCCAGCGAGCTTGGGCCTGTGACAAAAGATCGGCGCCCTGAACTACCTGAACCCAATAGAGTCTGGAAACCAAGGCAATAAAAAAGAGGGTGAATACCCCTCCAATGAGCAGCGAACGCATCTTTACTTTCTTCGTCATGAACTCTTTCCCTCCAGGAACTTTCTTCAGAAAAGAATGATGTAGTAGGTTCTCTATATGTAATTATGGGGTTTGCTTCGATGTGCCGGGCTTCTTGGCGCTATCCGCGGCGGATTTGCTCGGAGTCGACTTCGCGGCGGTGGAATTTTTCGGCGGGGTCACCGTCTTGATTTGCGGCACCTCCGGCGGACCGTAGCTCCACTGCTTCGCCAGCTCATTCAGGCGCTCCGGCTTGGATAGCTCGCTGACCTTATACTTCAATACGGTATTTTCCGCCTCCAGCAGCTGAATCTGCTTTTCCACCTGTTGAATGCGCATATTCATTTCATAAATCTGCGCATATCGCCAGATGATCACACCCGCAACTACCGCACAAATAACCACTGTGAATAAATAAAGCAGCTTTTCCTGAATAGGCAATGTTTTCTTTCGGGTTACAAGCTTCTTTGTTTCCTTAATTTTGACCTTCGGCTCTTGTTCTCGCGGCTGTGTTGCTAAGCTTCCATGAATGTAGGCTGGCACCGGATGTTCCTCCTTTATCCCTTAAATATTCATTGGCATATGTCCGTAGTTTTGTTCTCTCTATAGCTTCTCGGCGACGCGAAGCTTCGCGGAGCGCGCCCTCGGGTTGACCGCGAGCTCTTCCTCCCCTGCTTCGATCGGCTTCCGATTGATCAGCTTGACGACTCCTTGATTATTGCATACGCACATCGGAAAATCCGGTGGACACGTGCATTTCGCTACGTACTTGGCAAACGTCGTCTTGCAAATGCGATCCTCCAGAGAGTGGAAGGTAATGACCGCTACTCTTCCTCCGGGAGCTAAGCAGCGTATCGACTGCTCAATCGCTTCCTCAAAGGCTCCCAGCTCGTCATTGACGGCAATGCGCAGCGCTTGAAAGCTTCTCTTCGCAGGATGTCCACCGGTCCGTCTGGCCGCGGCGGGAATCCCTTCCTTAACGAGCTCCACCAGTTCTCCCGTCGTTTCAATGGGCTTAATCGATCTGGCAGCGACAATCTTGCCTGCAATGCGCCGGGCGAACTTTTCTTCCCCGTATTCGAATAAGATCTTCGCAATCTCCTGCTCGGACCATTCGTTGACAATCTCCTTGGCTGTGAGACCTGCGGTCATATCCATTCGCATATCCAGCTCAGCATCCTGATGATAGCTGAACCCGCGGTCCGCTTCATCCAGCTGCGGAGAGGACACTCCCAAATCAAAGAGAATGCCGTCGACCTGAGGCTTACCGTCCTTTATCGCTTCCGGGATGCGGCTAAGCTCAAACTCCAGGTTGCGGAAGTTGCTGCGAACAAGCCGCACACGATCGATGACAGGAGCAAGCTTCAACTTGGCGTTCTCGAGCGCGGTATCGTCCTGATCGAAAGCGATCAACAGCCCGCCTTCCGTCAGCTGCTCAGCGATAACCAAGCTGTGTCCTGCTCCGCCCAGCGTACAATCGACGTAAATTCCGTCCGGTCGTATATGTAAACCGTCTACCGCTTCTTCTTTCAATACCGTTATATGATGAAACATGAGCTTGTCCTCCAAGATGTCGTATTGTGGGTGCATTAGAGATCGAAATTGAAATCGACCAGCTTCTCTGCGATTTCACTGAAGCTTTCCTCCGATTGCTGGAAATAGTTTTCCCAGATTGACTTGCTCCAAATCTCAACCCGGTTGGAAACGCCGATAACGACGCAATCCTTCTCCAGTTTCGCATGCTCCACAAGATTATTAGGCAGGTTTACGCGCCCCTGCTTATCCAATTCGCATTCTGTGGCGCCGGAGAAGAAAAACCGGGTGAAGGCCCGGGCATCGGATTTCATTAAAGGCAGCGCCTTCAGCTTCTGTTCGAGGACAGCCCATTCGGACATCGGGTAAACGAACAAGCATTGATCCAAGCCGCGCGTGACAATGAATGATGTTCCAAGGGATTCACGGAATTTCGCCGGCACGATCATCCGGCCCTTCTCATCTATGGTGTGCTGAAATTCCCCCATGAACATCCCACTTGTCACCCCTTTCCCACCACTTTACCCCACTTTCCACCACTTGTATAGTATGTTTTCTCCATAAAAACGAAAAATCCTGCTAAAGTCAATGACTTCGCAGGATTTTTTAATCCTATTAATGATCTCCCGATGAGGGCGGCGGCGGCGTGTCTTCGGTCAGCTGCTTGCGGATCTCCGCAAGCTTGCGACTGCGGCGTACGCGAACCAGCCAGAACAGACCGCCCAGGATGACGGCGATCATGAGAACCGGCAGTGCTCCAGCCACAATGACTACCACCCATTGCGCGATGACGGAGAGCACGGCGGTAGTCCCGTTCAGCGCAGCGGCGGCTCGCTGGAAGAGCGGACCCCGGTCCTTAGCCTGAATGAGCTCCGTGGAGCCGATTCGCTGGTATACCCTCAGCTCTATCGTCGAGTAATCGACATTTTGCTCCAGATACCGCATGCGTCCCTTAATGCGCTCGATTTCCTCCTGTACCTTTCCCAGCTCATTGGAATACTGAATCAGCTCATCCGTTTTCTTAGCTTCCTTCATAAAGTCCAAGAGCCGGCTTTCTACCGCCTGTCTTGCCTTGAGTCGCGCTGTAAGGTCAACGAATTCCTCCGTCACATCCTGACCTTGGATGTTCTTCTGCTTCAATGGATGAAGCTTTTCCAGTTCTGTGAGCAAGGACTGAAACCCATTCGCCGGAACCTTGATGACGAACATCCCGTTTTTCTCGGTGGCGGTTTCACTTTCATTGAACTGAAGCACATAACCGCCCGAGCGCTGCACAACCTCCTGTATGGCCCGCTGAGATTCCGCATACACCTCGACCTGCATGGTCAATTGGGCTTTGTACATGATCTTGCGGGTGAGTGCATCGGACCCTTCGGCCGCTAGACCGGTGAAGCCGCTACCTGTCCGCTGCAGATCGGCAGGCTGCGATGTATTCACTGCCTTCGCATTCCCATCCGCCGCCGCGCCCGCATTCGCCGCGCTGCTCGGCTTCGCTTCCGCCACGGCAAGCTGTTCACTGCTTGCCTTATCACTACTGGCGCTGCAGCCGCTGATCAACCAGCTAAGCATTGCGGCCGCCGCCGCCAAGCGCGCCGCCCTCCGGAACAGCTCTTTCTGTAGTGTCATGTTCCGACCCCCTCGTCTTTCCCATAAGATTAACTTGTTGATCCCCCAACAAGCTCATCTACTAGACGTGGAGGGAAGGAACGAAGTTGCAGGAATGGACAAGCATGGAAAAAATAAAGCCGTCCCGCCAAGTAAAATTACTTAGGGGACGGCCTCAAAATGCAATGGTTACTTATCTTCTAGAAATGATCTTCAGCCCAGTTATCCAGATATGCCTTCTGCTGAGCTGTCAAAGCGTCGATCTTAATGCCCATCGATTCCAGCTTGACGCGTGCTACTTGCTCATCCAGCTCATAAGGAACGTTGACAACCTTCTTGCCGATTTCCTTATAGTTGTCATTCACGTATTTCAAGGACATCGCTTGGAGCGCGAAGGTCATATCCATGATTTCAGCCGGATGGCCGTCACCGGCAGCCAGGTTGACAAGACGTCCTTCCGCCAGCAGGTAGAACTTGCGGCCGTCCTGCAGCGTGTACTCTTCGATATTACGGCGGACCGTACGCTTCGATACGGAGATGGCGTCGAGATCCGGCTTATTCACTTCCACATCGAAATGACCGGCATTGGACAGGATTGCGCCATCCTTCATTACTTTATAATGCTCTCCGCGGATAACATCGCGGTTTCCGGTGACAGTGACGAAGAAATCGCCTACCTTCGCCGCATCCTCCATCGACATTACCGCGAAGCCGTCCATGTACGCCTCAACTGCCTTGATCGCATCGATCTCCGTGACGATAACGTTAGCGCCAAGACCCTTAGCCCGCATCGCAACGCCCTTACCGCACCAGCCGTAGCCTACAACGACAACCGTTTTGCCCGCTACAACAAGGTTTGTCGTACGGTTAATGCCATCCCATACCGATTGGCCGGTGCCGTAGCGGTTGTCGAACAAGTATTTGCAGAAAGCATCGTTTACAGCAACCATCGGGAACTGAAGCTGGCCTTCCTTCTCAAGCGACTTCAAGCGCAGAATGCCTGTTGTCGTCTCTTCCGCGCCGCCGCGTACGTTCTTCAGCAGATCCTTACGCTCAGAGTGCAAAATCGTAACCAGGTCGCCGCCGTCGTCGATAATCAGGTCCGGCTCGGTTTCGAGTGTTTTGATCAGAAGCTCTTTGTATTCTTTAGGCTCCGGGTTGTACTTTGCGAATACCGTGATGCCGTCCTCCACCAATGCAGCGCAGACGTCGTCCTGTGTAGATAACGGGTTGCTGCCGCAAATCGTCACTTCCGCGCCGCCGGCTTGAACAACCTTGGCAAGATAAGCCGTTTTCGCTTCCAGATGCAGCGAGATGGCAACCTTCAAGCCTTTGAACGGGAGCTCCTTCTCAAACTGCTTGCGGATGCTGTTCAGCACCGGCATGTGGGCATTCACCCAATCGATTTTCAAATGTCCTTCGGGTGCGAGGTTAATATCGCGGATGATGCTTTTATTGATCGTGCTTGGCATGTTCTTCGGTTCCTCCTTAGGTATGTATCAGCATTATCATTACATATAACAAGCATAATGCTTGCCGTCAATGGAAAGCTCCATGGACAGCAGCTCTTTCAACCAATTGTCTCCGTACTTGTTCAAGTAGCCGTACACGTTGTACACGCGCTCCTGCAGCTTGCCACCGGGCATAGCGGATAAGCCGACCCGCTGGAATTGCCTTAAGCCGGACTCATATTGCGAACGAACTGCGTCCGCGGACTTGTTCTCCAGAAACTCAATCTGCTCGAGAATCTTTGCCAAATTCGTTTCGCCCAGCTTCTTGAGTCCCGGGTTGATCCCGGAAATCGTCTCGATGAGCGGCTCATAATCCAAACGGAACCGCTGCTTAAGCTCGGCAAAGCGGTCCTCCAGCTGCAGACGATCCTGCTCCTTCAGCCACGCCTCTTGCTTCTCCTGCAGGCGGTACAGCACATCCTCCAGCGTCAGTCCGTACTTCTGCATATTCTTCTGAACGGTGCCTTCGACAAGCGTAAAGCTGATACGCGGAAGCAGCAGAGGCATGCGCATGCCGAGAGCATGAAACGCCTTCCGGGTCAATCCCCAGTAGGCAATCTCCGAACCCCCAAGAACGGCTCCCAGCACGGGGAACAAGAAATCCTGCATCAGCGGACGCGTCATCACATTATTGCTAAGTCGCTCAGGAGCCGCATCCGCCCATTCCAACAGCTGATTCACCGTGAAGCTGCGGCTGCCCCGCCGGTCGGACCAAACGCCTTCTTCTGCCGTTCTATAAAGCAAAAGGCGCTCGCCGTTATCATCGAACACGAAGAGATTCGTCGCTTGCTCATTTAGCTCGGCGGCAGGCCGGTAGCCTAAGCCCTCGATCTGAGACCTTGCCTCATGAAGCGCCTCATTGATACCGGCGCGCTTCTCGATCAGCTGCTGAAACATCGGCCGTTCCAGCGCGCGAATGGCCGGATCGTCGGAATCGACGAGAATTAAGCCATATTCCCCAAAGAGCTCCGCAAGAATACGGGCGAATAAGTCGGTAAGCGTAGATGCTTCCAATGTATAGGCTTGGAGCTTCTCCAGGAGGGCCGGCTTATATTCTGTCGGCAAAAGCGCCTTGTCCAGCTGCTCCAGCGCGCTCGCCCATTGCTCAGGACGGAAGCGCAGCCGGCTGACCGAGGTGCGAGCATCCCCCGGGTGCTCGACAGCAAGCTTCTCCACCTGCTGTTCCGGCGACAGCACGTAAGCATGATTCACTTCATCGAAATCATGATCCTCGCCGGCAATCCAGAATACCGGCAAAACCGTGCGATCAAGCCGCTTCGACGCCGTTCTTGCCGCTTGAATAATGGTTATTGCTTTATGTATCACGAGCAACGGTCCTGTCAGCAAACCGGCTTGTTGTCCGCCGACGATACAAAGGGCACCCGGATCACGCAGCCGCTCGATCAATGCAAGCGCCGCAGCCGAGTTTCCCGCCTTCTCATTAAACCTACGGAGCGCATCAGCCAGCTGTTCGCGATCCGCTCCCGCAGGCCGCTCCCGATCCAGCCATGCCGCTCTGGCCTTCCAATCCGCCTCATCCCAAGGGTTGTAATCATACAAACCGCTTACTTCGGCAAACTGATGTATATACGCTTCGGTCAAAGGCTGGCCGGAAGGAAAGTCCACTTGCTCCAAACGCATGGTACCGCCGCCTTTCATTTGCAAAATCCACCCCTACCATTTTACACCTCTAACGAGGGATCGTCAAAAAATTACAGCACTTTTTCGCAGAAAAAGGGAAGACCGATGGTATCTCGGTCTCCCCTTCTGTATTAATACAAGTGACAAGCCACAAAGTGGCCCTGCTCCACTTCCTTGAACTGCGGCATTGCTGCTGCGCATTCCGGCATTGCCTTCGGACAGCGGGTACGGAACGGGCAGCCGCTAGGCGGATTCAGCGGGCTTGGAATTTCCCCCTCGAGGATAATCCGCTCGCGTGTACGCTCCACCTCCGGATCCGGAATCGGAATGGCCGATAACAGCGATTGTGTATACGGATGCATCGGCTTCGCATACAAGGCGTCGGAGGTGGTCACCTCAACGAGCTTGCCAAGATACATCACGCCGATACGATCCGAGATATGCTTCACCATGGCAAGATCATGCGCGATGAACAAGTAGGTCAAGCCATGCTCCTTCTGGAGCTTCTTGAAGAGGTTCACCACCTGTGCCTGCACGGATACGTCCAGAGCGGAAATCGGTTCGTCCGCAATGATGAATTGCGGCTCGATCGCCAAGGCCCGGGCAATCCCGATCCGCTGGCGCTGACCGCCGGAGAATTCATGCGGGAATCGCCCGGCATGCTCTTCATTAAGACCTACGGCGCGAAGCAGCTCGCTGACGCGCTCCTTACGCTTACTTCCTTTATGCAAGCCATGGATGTCGATTCCCTCGGCAATGATATTGCCGACCGTCATCCGCGGATTCAACGAAGCGTACGGATCCTGGAACACCATCTGCATGTCGCGGCGGAAATGATGAAGCTTCTTGCCTCCCAGCTTATGCACATTCTCGCCGTTAAACAAAACCTCTCCGCCCGTCGCCTCATACAAACGAATGATGGTCCGGCCCGCCGTCGATTTCCCGCAGCCGGACTCGCCCACCAAACCGAAGGTTTCCCCCTTATGAATGGCAAAGCTCAAGCCGTCCACGGCTTTCAGCGTTTTACCGCCGCCGAGGTGAAAATGCTTTTGCAAATTGCGTACTTCCAAAATCGGCTGTTTACTCATCGTGCGGCACCTCCTACTTGGACAGGTCGCTCTACCTTCGGAGCGTCCGGGTGCATCAGCCAGCAGGCCGCCGAATGCGTCTCTGTCAGCTTCGTGTGCTCCGGATCCTTCTCCAGGCAGGCCTTCATCGCATAGGGACAACGCGCTGCGAAGGCGCAGCCCTGAGGCGGCGCGAACAAATCCGGAGGCGTACCCGGAATCGGCACGAGCTCGCTGTCGCTATCATGATCCAACCGCGGAACCGACCGCAGCAAGCCCCAAGTATACGGATGCTTCGGATCATAGAACAGCTCGTCGACCGTACCTTGTTCAACGACCTTCCCTGCATACATTACCACGACGCGCTGCGCCATCTCGGCTACAACACCCAGGTCATGCGTAATGACAATAATGGAAGCTTCCGTCTGCTCGGAAAGCTTCTTCATCAAATCGATAATTTGCGCCTGAATCGTAACGTCAAGAGCCGTTGTCGGTTCATCGGCGATCAGCAGCTTCGGACTGCAGGCCAAAGCAATCGCGATCATGACACGCTGGCGCATACCGCCGGACAATTCATGAGGATACTGGTGAATCCGCCCCTCCGGATTGGACATCCCGACAAGCTTCAGCATGTCGACGGCCCGCTTGCGGGCATCGGCGTTGTTCATCCCCTGATGCTTGACAAGTCCTTCGGCAATCTGCTTGCCGATGGTCATGGTCGGATTGAGCGAGGTCATCGGGTCTTGGAAGATCATCCCCATTTCCGAGCCGCGCACCTTCTCCATTTCCCGATCGGACAGCTTGGTAATCTCTTTATTGTCAAATTGAATGGTGCCTCCCTTGATGACGCTCGGAGGAGAAGGAATGAGACGCATGATCGTCTGTGCCGTAACCGACTTTCCGCAGCCGGACTCGCCGACGATAGCAAGCACCTCTCCCTTATTGAGTTGGAACGATACGCCGCGTACCGCTTGTACTTCACCGGCATACGTCCGGAAGGACACCTTCAAATCTTGTACGTTCAATATGGGTTTACTCACAAAGGACACCCCCCTTTTACTTACGCATCTTCGGATCCAGGGCATCGCGCAGCCCATCGCCAAGAAGGTTAAAGCTCATGAGAATCAAGCTGAAAATAACCGTTGGAAACAGCACCCGGTGCGGGTACAAGCGAATCGAATTCGCCCCGTCGGACAGAAGTGAGCCGAGTGATGCCAGCGGCACGCGAATCCCCAGCCCGATAAAGCTCAAGAACGACTCTACGAAAATCGCAGAAGGAACGATAAAAGTAATTTGTACGATAATCAGGCCAAGCGCGTTTGGCACCAAATGCTTCAAAATAATACGGGGCGCGCCCGCGCCAAGCGTACGTGCAGCTAGAACATATTCCTGTTCCTTCAAGGTAAGAATTTGACCCCGCACGAGCCGCGCCATCGGAACCCAGCCTGTGATCGCATAAGCGAAGATAATGGTCTTAACCCCCGGGCCTATGACGACAATCAGCAAAATGGAAATGAGCAAAAACGGAATCGAATAAATAATTTCGATGATCCGCTGCATAACATCGTCGATGCGACCGCCATAATAAGCGGATACGCCGCCATAAATGACGCCGAACACCAAATCCAGCAATGCCGCCACAATACCGATAAAGAGCGAAATTCTTGTGCCCCACCATACGCGGACCCAAAGATCACGGCCAAAGTCGTCCGTACCGAACCAGTGCGCGAGGGAAGGCTTCTGATTTTTGATATCGTAGTTTTGCGTTGCATAGTCAAACGAGGACAGCAACGGCCCGAGAATCGCTAGCAACGTCAGCGTGATAAGCGTAATCAAGCCGAACATGGCGAGCTTATTTTTCTTAAGCCTTCTCCAGGCGTCCTGCCAATACGTTAACGAAGGACGGACAATGGATTCCCGAGAAGCAGCTTCCTTGGCCGCCGGTTGAAACATTTCGTTAGACATCTCCATTATTTGCTGCCTCCCTTCGCCAATCGAATTCGCGGATCCACCAAGCCGTAAATGATATCCGTAAGGAACAAGACAGTTACAAGCAAGAACGAGTAGAATATCGTGAGTCCTGTGATCATCGTGTAGTCATTCGAGTAGATCGATGTCACAAAATGCTTTCCGAGACCCGGAACTACGAAAATTTGCTCCACGATGAGGGTGCCGGTGATCAGGTTAACGAAGATCGGACCCAGTACGGTAACGACAGGCAAAATGGCATTTCGAAGCGTATGTCTTACGACGGTAGCCCGCTGCGACAAGCCTTTGGCCTTCGCCGTTTTGATGTAATCATGATTCAGCACGTCCAGCATGGAGGTTCTCATAAGCCTTGCCAATATGGCAATCGTACCGAAGGACAACGCAATCGCAGGCAAGATCCGGTGCTCCGGTCCCGTCCACATTCCCGGAGGCAGCCAGCCGAGCTTCACGCCGACAAAATAAGAGAGCAGCGGCCCCAGCACGAAGGAAGGAATTGAAACCCCGATCACCGCCGTGAACATCGCTGCGATGTCCGCCCCTTTGTTATGATTGAGCGCAGCTATAATACCGAGTATAAGTCCGATCGCTACGGAAATGCCCAATGCCCAAAGCCCGAGCTCCAGCGAAGCCGGAAAGCCTTGCTTAATAATATCCGTTACTTTACGGGTCGGGAATGCAAAGGATACCCCAAGGTCACCCTGCATCACTTTCCCCATATATTGAAGGTATTGCTCACCAATCGGTTTATCTAAGCCATATTGGGCATAGAGCAGCGTTCTTTGCTCTACCGTCAGCTTCTGGGAATCCTCACCGAACGGATCACCCGGCAAATTTTTCATGAGCACGAATGTGAACGTCACGATCAGCCACAGGGTGATGATCATATAAATAAATCGTCGCAGCACATAGCGCAGCATGGCACACCTCCTGTACTTGATAAGGAAAAAATCTGTGAATGAAGACAACAACGCAAAGCAGCCCACACCTAATCGTCTTGGACGAGAGGCAAAACCGCTTCGCAAGCATAGACTGGCAAGACTTTAGCGATAGGCCATGTTTGCGAAGCGGTTCCGCATCGCTGCTACGGGACATCCCGTTCACTCGCAAATACATGCTAAGAATTAAAACGGAGCCGTTCCTCATCATTCAAGAACGGCCCCGCACAGCCTACAATATTACTTCAGGTAAGTCCATTTGAGTTCCCACTCTTTAGACATCGAAGGGAGGATCAGACCCTCTACGTTTGCCCTCTTCGCGTACGGACGCGTACGGAAGTACAGAGGAGAAATCGCACCGTCGTTCATAAGAATCTTCTCGGCATCAACAAGCATTTTGGCACGCTTGGCAACGTCAACTTCTTTGTCCGCCGCTTTAACAAGATCGTCATAAGCTTTGCTGTTATAAGCAACATAGTTAAACGATTTGTTATCAGACAACCACATGTCAAGGAACGTCATAGGGTCGTTATAATCAGCGCCCCACAGAGCGATCAATGCGTCGAAGTTATTTTCCTGCATGTTCTTTACGCGCAATGCGAAAGGCAACGGTTCGCCGTCCACATCCACACCCAGGTTTTGCTTCCACTGTGCTTGAATGAATTCGATGGACTTCTTGGAAGTTTCCGTGTCATCGGAAGTCAGCTTGAACTTCGGCAGAGAAGTCATATTCATTTCCTTCAGACCCTCGGCAAGAAGCTGCTTCGCCTTGGCAGGATCGAATTTAGGCTGAGCCTCACCGGCTGTTTTACGGAATTCCTGCTTGTTGCCGTCCAGCATGGTTCCTGGCACCAGACCTGTGGATGGTACGGAAGTACCGCCGAGAACGGTCTCGGTGAATGCTTTACGGTCAACAGCCATACCAAGCGCTTGACGGATCTTAGCATTGCCGAAAGCAGGGTTCTTCGTATTATGGAACATCAGGTAAGCTGTCACGAATTCCTTCTTGAATACAAGCTCAGGCTTGCCTTCATACATTTTCGGCTGCTCGCCCTTCAGCTCCGTCAGATCCACTTGATTCGTTTCGAACATATTTAAGGAAGTGTTAGGATCCTTCACCACGTTTACGGTAACCTTGTTCAGCTTCACGTTAGCGGCATCCCAATACTTATCGTTTTTCACCATGACGAGCTGCTGCTCATGATCCCACTTTTCCAGCTTGAACGGACCTGCACCGATAACCTTATCGGCATCCGCGCCGTATTTGTCACCTTGCGTTTTGACAAAATCAGGCTTCTGCGGGAAGAAGATCGGCATGGACAGCTGATCGGTAAAGAAGGCAACCGGACGCTCCAGCGTAATTTCAAGCGTCTTGTCATCCTTTGCTTTTACGCCAAGAGCAGCTTTCTTTGCTTCAAGCTCTTCCGGCTTCGCTTTATTCAAGTCAGCGCCGCCTTTGATCCAAGCCAGCATCGTTGCGTATTTCGCCTTTGTAGCCGGATCCAGAGTACGCTTATAGGCCCATTCGAAATCGCTTGCTTTCAGCGGTGTGCCGTCAGCCCATGTCAGACCGTCACGCAGAGTGATCGTGTATACAAGACCATCCGCGGAAATCTTCGGGAGCTCCTTCGCAAGAGCAGGCTGTGCTTTCCCTTCCGCATCCAGACGATACAAGCCCTCATTGATTGCATTCAAAATAGTGAAAGTCGGGTTTGTTGTCGCGATCGAGCTGTCAAGCGCCGGCGGTTCCGCCGACAGGTTAATTCTAAGCTCCTGGGCAGGCGCCTTTGCGGCATCTGTGCCTGCAGATTGATTTTTGTTTCCGCTGTCCGTGGAGCAAGCAGTCGTGCCAAGCATCGCTGCTACTGTCGTCAGGACAAGAAGCTTGTTAAACTTCATGTACATGTCCTCCCTTTTTTCATTATGTAATTATATGATTTTCCACCCCAGGTTAAATATTGACTTCCGAGGATTCTTCATATAATCTCATAAACATCCGCGTATAACAGTGACAAAAATCACTGAGACCGCTACCAAATATAGATTATACAACCAATGGTCAATTAAATCTACTTGTATTTTCTTACATATTTTTCTCTAACTATTACATTTTTTCGACAAAAAAAAGAGAAGCTGTTCTCATAGCTTCCCATTATTTTCATTCATTTATTCATCTTTTTGCCTAAAAATCGGATTTCCGTTGGCTGTTCAGCACCTTATCAATCGCTACCGCCAGCTCCCGATACACATCCGTCTCGACTTGATTGCGCAGCTGCGTTTTAGCGAATACTTCTCCCGGCGCCGTGACTACGTACTTCGCGGGCAAATGATTCAACGTAATCGCCGAAATGTCGGCCTGCGCTTTGTCATCCAAACCGCTGAGCTCTTCCTTATGCTGCATCAATTCCTTGAGACAGCTCTTCACGATATCTTCCATTAAATTATGTAGTTGCATGCGGACCCTCCTCTATGCGAGCATGTATTTTCCGATTCCGATGATGAGCAGCACCACATAACATGCGCTTAACACAACAAAACCTAAACGACTGAGAGTTTTGGCGATTTTGCCCATATCGACCCGGCCTCGGATACGTGTTTGCAAATTGCCCAGCAGCCCCGCGAGCACCAGGAAAAGCAATACTACGGTCCAGAACAGCATTCCCGACTGAAACAGCCGGTTGCTCATGACCGCCACAGAGCCAATGAGGAACAGCGTAGTCACATCCATGCTAAGATGTGTAGCCGTCTTCTTATCCTTACAGACCCAATATACTATAAACCACGTCACCAGAAAAGCAACAAAAGGTACCATCGCCAGCATCGTATATACTTGATGCAGCCAATCCCATAGTGCGTTCACGGCCTATCACCCGCTTCGTCATCATAATGGTTAGCCTCGTGCCGGCGATGCTCCCTCCAGCGCTTTCACCAAACGAAAGATCGTTTCATGGGTAGGTATGCGTACGCCCTCTTCCCTTGCCATGTCCAGAAGAGCCCCATTGATCGCTTCAATCTCAGTCTGCCGTCCCGCCAGCACATCCTGGAGCATGGACGATCGGTTGTCTTGTGTCTGCCGGCAAACCTCGAGCACGGTCTCCCACAGATTGGGATCAAGATGGATTCCTGCCCGGTCCGCCAGCCCCCGCGCTTCTTCATAGAGCGCTCTCATGAGGGGCTGCGCCTCCGGAAGAAAAGGAAGAGCGCCGTTGTTCACTTGCAGCAGAGCCGTCAGCGGATTGATGACCGCATTGATGATCAGCTTTTGCCAAACACGATTGATGATTTCATTCGACAAAAACAGCTGAAATCCTGCATCCGTTAGCATATCTCGTATAACTTTTTGTTCAGGCTCCCCTTCGGACCCGCCATATAGCATAGGACCCAGCCACGTAACCCCATGCCCCGTATGAGTTACCTCCGTGTCGGTTACCTTGAGAGCCCCTTCCGTCGTTACCGTAAGCCATATCCGGTTCGCATCGATGTGCCGGGCCAGAACCTTTTCATGTCCCAGACCGTTCTGCCAGCAGATCACCCGGCTCCCTTCGCCCATCATTTCCTTGATCCGGGCCGCAAACGCATCCGTCATCGCCGTTTGTTTCACAGTAAGCAGAAGGTAGTTCCCCTCCTTCTTCGGAAACGGTGAAGCGGAGTAGGCCTCCATCGAACACGTATTAGGATAGACCGTGCCCCCTCCGGTCAGGGTAACTCCCTCAAGGCTTATACGTTTTGCTTGCTCCTCCCGCTTCGTTATCAGCTCTACCTGATAGCCCGCCTCCAACAGCCTGTATGTCAGAAGCATGCCGATTGCTCCGGCCCCAATCACTGTCACTCGCACCATTTGAATCTCCTCATCTTCCCTTTCACCCAATCATAGCAAACCTGCCATACGGAAAAAAGCCCCGTACGCGTATTGAACTTAAGCGCAGAGGGCCTTCCTCGGCAACTGCAAGGCAGCTGTATAGATTGCGAGTCTTGCAGTCTATTCAATTCGTTCGAGATTGCCGTTCTCATCCATTTTGAAGCGAGGCTTGTTCTCCTCTTCCTCTTCAACGAGAAACGCCAGCTTCCTGGCCCGATCCATAATCTGAATCAGCGCCTTGTAATCGTCGTTGACGACTCGATAATCGGTAGAGACATCGTTGACTTGGCGGCTCAGCTCTTCGTTCTCCGAACGCAGCCGCTCGAGCTCATCTTGTTTATCGTTCAATTCCTTCTCCAGCTGACGTATATGACGGCTCATCTCTTGATAGCTTCCCTTCCACTGACGCAGAAAGCGGATAACCGCGTCCATGGACATCTCTTCTATCATCACGTTCGCGCGGGATGCCCCGTCCCCGTCCATCACAGCCGTTCCCCCATGCGAAACCGCTGTGAAGGCAGCCGCATGCTTACGCTGCTGATTGCGTTTCTGCCGCTGCGCCTTCGCGATTTGGATCGCGGCCTCGTATTTTTTCCTCACGAAACTATTCCAACGGAATCCGCATGCTGCGGCCGTTCTGCCTATTTTCTCGCCCACTTCCTCGAATGCGGAAAGCTGTGTGCTGCCCTCGCGGATATGTCGGAGGGTGACCTCTGCCAATATCAAATCATCCTCTTCGCTCCAAGCATCTTGTCTAATTGCCGTCATCAAAGCCGTCCTCCTGCCCCTCATGTAATCAACCACATCTATGATCGTGGTACTTAATCAAGCTGCGTTATTTAATCTCTATGCCCATGGTAGAGTTCATAGAATACTTTTCTAGTATTTTGTATTGCCATTTTTGAAGTTAGTCATACATGAAGTTCGTTGGAATCGGGAACCTTACTTTAAGGAAAACCTGCACTACCCGAAAAATGACGAAATTTCGTCACGGATTGGACGTTTACATCATCCGGCACGCGAGGTATAATGTTGGATAGAAAACTTGGAGTTGTTTAGTTAACGATAGATGAGGGGGGATACAGGATGGATCGCATGTTTCGAGTACTCGGCTTCTGGACCCTTGTAATCGGATTGATGGGACTGGCCGGAGATTTGATTCCGATGGCCCTGATCTTTTTCGCCCAAACGGCGGTTTTCGTGCTCCTTGGATACATGAAGTTATCCGAACGCACCTACATATTGCTCTTCTGGGGGTATATGCTGATTTCGTTCACAGGCTTCACTTATTGGTCTTTCTTCAAAATGTCGGTGTAACGAACAAAAAAAGAGGCAGGGTCATAACGACCCGCCTCTTTTTTTTGTTTCATCACGATAACGGCTCACGGCTTCGTCTGAATCAGCACCTTAAACAGCTCGCTCATGGAGTCGCTCAGCAGCAGCTGCCGAATCATGCGGTTACGCCTCGCTTCCTCGCTAAAGGGATCGCGGCCGCTGTGCTCCCGGAGCTTGTCCAGCAGGCCGTTCTCTACCAGAAACTGCTTCTGGGTCAGGAAGCGCCAAGATGAAACGCCTGCCTCCTGTCCCGTCCGGATCAGTGCGCTATAATTAACATGAGACGTCATATCCTGCTCCCCGGGACGCTGGAACGGCGTATCGGAGGCCAAATGGCGATAATAACACATCAAGGTCCCGTTCATCCGATGGGCGGCATACAGTTCCTCGGACACATCGCCGTAATCGATCGTCATCACTTCGCCCTGCTCTAGAGCTCCCAGAATGCTGCGAAGCCAATGCTGGGCTTGCAGATTCACTTCAAAGATTTGGCCTTCCCGCAAGGGTGCCCCTTCCCGGATAAGGTAGTCAGCAACTTCACCGTCCCCAAGAGGAACGTAGGATTCTTTGATCTCCCTGTTCGCGGCATCCCAGCTAACGAAGCATTCGTGCCAGACCCCGCCGCGAACCATGATCCTGTGAACAGGAAACGCATCCGGCAGCTCATTGGAGAATAAGAGCGTCTTCCGCCAAGGCGCGCTTGCATAGAACTCCGCCTCCTCCAACCATAGAATGCGATCCTGGTGCGATTCCAGATGCTGCCGCTGAAGCTTGCGATGCTGCGGGCTGGCTTCCACGCTGATATACTTCAGCCTGCTGTATAACTCCGGGTCCTCTGCGCAGATGGAATCCAGCAAGGAGAGGGCCAGCGAGCCGGTTCCCCCTCCCCATTCCACTAAATACACCTCACCTTCTTCATTTGCGAATGATTGGCGCACATACGAAGCTAAGCATTCTCCCATGAATCCGCCCAAATTGGAGCTGGTATAGAAATCTCCTTCTTTTCCGATTTTCACACGATCATTCATATAATAGCCGAATTCGGGGTGATATAAGCACCATGCCATATAATCGTGAAAGGGCGCTTTACCGCCCGGGTATGAAGCCAGCTCGCCGCGAATCCACTCTTGGAAGCCAACGAACTGTTGCTGCCGATCCTGCTGCATTCTGTCATCCGTCCTTATTTTTTCAATCACCGCTGCATTCCGTGAAGACAACGAAGCTACTACCCCAGTATAATAAGAGACAAGGAAGGACGCAATTTTATTGTCATGTTTTTCTAATTCCAACGATAATCTTTAGTTGAGACAATTCTTCAGCTTCTATGTGAAGCGGTTGGTTCGTGTTTGAGAGGCAGGAGGTTACAAGTGAGCATAAAGTGGCTGAGACAACTTACCGTAGGGCTGCTCCTCTTCTCTGTGTACATGCTTACCTTAGGACAGGACGCCGTCGCCGTAACGGACAGCAGCGTCTCCGCAAGCAGGAATCTGCTGCAAAAAGGACTGACACTGTTCGAAATCGAGCAAGAGCTGGCTAGAATCGCTTTAGAGGATGCCGCCCTAGCGAAGCGGCTGGCCGAAACCGAGTCCCAGATACAAGACGCGGAAAAGGCATCCTTAGAAGCAAAGCAGCATGCCGCCAAGGTTATTCGCGCCTATTATATGGGAGACCGGGACGCACTCTGGTTCCTGATGTTCTCTATCCGCTCCCTGAGCGACGCCCTGACGACCATGGAATACTTGCAGATGATCCTCGCCAGCGATAAAGAAGCATTACATAAGCATACCCAAAACAACGAAGCCTTGAAGAGGCTGCGCGCATCATTAGCGGCGTCACAAGCGGAGCTCCAGCTTACAAAGGACAAATATATGAAAGAACGAGCGCGGCAAACTATGCTTCAGAAGGAACTGAACGAAGAACTCTCGCAAAACAAGGAAGCCGAACGCATCCTCAAAGAGATGCTGACGTTAAACCAAACCTGGCAAGAGAAGGGCATCCCTCTGTTCCGGACTTACTTTAAAGCGCTGGCTGAGGCCTCGAAGGATATTCCCGAGCTGGCGGGCGGAAGCGGCAGCAACTTGATCATGAACGGCTTCAACTATACGTTTCAAATTACAGAGCAAGAGCTCAACGATTTTCTCCGGAAAAAAAATGAGCTGTTTCATAACATGACGTTCCGCTTCACAACGGATTATGTGATCGCATCAGGAAAGCAGGACAATATCGATGTCCTTATTAAAGGCAGCTATCAGCTGGCCGAGAAAAACTCCGGCGTCAAGTATGTCCGCTTCCGCATTAACGAGCTGCATTTCAACGGGTATCCGCTCCCTGATACGACGGCCGCCGACCTGGAGAAAGAATTCGACCTGGGGATATATCCCCAGAACGTAGCGCGATTTCTTCAGGTAACGCAAGTTCGCATTGAGGAAGGAAAGCTGAGCTTACATCTAAAGCTGGCGCTGTAGTTGCAGCCGCCGGCTTTTTCCATAATAATAAGAGCAGACGACGGAGCTGGAGGAGGTTTGCGGATGAAGTTAAAATACGCCCTGTTGATGGATATCCCGGAAGGAAAACGGGCCGGTTATTATGCTCAAATCATTAAGGCGTTGGCGGACCGGGCGCCTGTATTCGACCGCGATAAGGAAATGCTGATTTTCTCAAGCGCTGCCGAACGGGAAGCGGCACACGGCATCATGCAACAATATTCGGTACCTTTCGAGGAAATGGAGCTGCTTCTGCTCCCTGCCCCTGTTCAAGCGGCCCCTACTCTGGACGACTTCGGATTCACAAGCCGAATGGAAAATGTATACGTTTATGCCCATCTGGCCTTAGCCGGTCAATTGGCTTCGATGGAGAGCGGACGTTCTTCCGAGCCTCTCCTAGCCATGGAGCAGCTAAGAGAGCATCTGCTGGCCTTTGGAAGCCTGGAGGACGGGGCGTCCTACTTTGTCATTGAAGAGCAGCATCGAGAGCTGGCAGAGCGCATAGCGGCCGCTTACGGCTGCCGAGTGAACTGGCTGGAAGCTTCATAAGACCGCTCAGCTAACAGAGAAAGGCTGTACTCCCGCGTCCATCCGGACGAACGGGAGTACAGCCTTTTCTAGGTTACAACAAGTCCGCTGCCAGCTGAGCCAGGTTCGAGCGCTCGCCGCGCTCCAACGTGACGTGTCCGCTGATATTTTGCTCCTTGAAGCGCTCCACGACGTAGGTTAAACCGTTGCTGGAGGCGTCCAGGTACGGATGATCGATCTGCTCCGGATCGCCCAGCAGAACAATTTTGGAGCCTTCGCCTACACGGGAGACGATCGTTTTCACCTCATGCTTAGACAGGTTCTGGGCTTCGTCGATAATAATGAACTGTCCCGGTATCGAACGGCCCCGAATATACGTGAGCGCCTCCACCTGAATGCTTCCAAGGCCCGCAAGAATTTTATCGATATCCCCGGGCTTCTTCGTATCGAATAAGTACTCCAAATTATCATAAACCGGCTGCATCCATGGCCGAAGCTTCTCGTCCTTCTCTCCAGGCAAGTATCCGATATCTTTACCCATCGGAACAACCGGACGGGCAATCAGCAGCTTCTTGTACTTGCGTTCATCCTCTACCTTCATAAGACCCGCCGCCAGCGTCAAAAGTGTTTTTCCCGTGCCGGCCTTGCCCGTTAGCGTCACCAGCGGGATATCGTCATTGAGCAGAAGCTCAAGGGCCATACGCTGCTGCGCATTCCGGGCGGCGATACCCCAGATCGGGTCATTGCTCATGTAAAGCGGCTCCAGCTTTTTCCCGTCGGCATTGACCTTAAGCAGAGCGGACTTCGATGTGCCAAGCTCATCCTTCAGGATGACGAATTCGTGAGGATGCAGCGGATACGCCAGCTGAAGCGAATTCACACTGAGAAAGCGATACGTATAAAATTCATCAATTATGGCCGGGTGCACCCGAATCGTCAGGTTACCCATATACATATCCGGTGTATTGACAACCCGGTCGGTCAAGTAATCCTGCGCCGCAAGACCAAGCACATCCGCCTTAATGCGGACGAGCACGTCCTTACTGACAAGCACAACGGGCTTGGACTCCGGTTTTTCCTTTTCCTCTAAATGATAGTTCAGCGCTACCGCGAGAATCCGATTGTCATTCGTCGCCTCCGCAAAAACATCCTGCAGCTTCGCAAAGCTCTTATGGTTCAGCTCTACTTTCAGGCTTCCTCCGCTTGGCAGCGGAATTCCCTCATACAATCGGCCTTCATTACGCAGACCGTCCAACATCCGGGAGATATGACGGGCATTGCGCCCGAGTTCATCCGCATTGCGCTTCTTGGAGTCAATTTCCTCCAGCACAATCGCAGGAATGATCACGTCATTATCCTCAAAAGCATATATGGCATTCGGATCCTGCAACAATACGTTGGTATCCAGCACATAGATCTTTTTCATGGTGAGTCCCTCCCAGGTTTGGTGTTTGGCTTCTGGCGTAATACATAGAACCAGTTCGTTAGGACAAACTAACCAAAGCGATTACTGTATAGAAAGGAACGATAGCTCATGAGAATGTTTGTCGCGGCAATCTTGTTGTTAACCGTATTGTCAGGTTGTAACCAGTCACCAAGGAACGGAGCCTCCCCCTCTCAGACAGGTGATCAAACAGGGAAAGTACAGGTCCAGCAAACAGCGCCTCAGAAGAAGGAAATCACAGATCCGGCAGCCGTATCTGCCCGCTTGGAGCAAATCGCTACAAGCATTCCCAATGTGGAGAGCGCGAATTGTGTGATCTTCGGCAATACTGCCGTCGTAGGCATTAATGTGCCTCCGAATATGGACCGCGCCAAAGTCGGTACGATCAAGCTGTCTGTAGCGGAGGCGCTAAAAAAGGATCCTTATGGTGTCGATGCTTTCGTCACGGCAGATATGGATTTGGCCGGACGGCTGCAGCGGGTCCGGAGCCAGATGCAGAACGGTCGCCCCTTGAACGGGCTTGCCGAGGAGATGGCAGCCATTATCGGCCGTATCGTTCCTCAGCTGCCGCGCGATGTGGATCAGTCTCCGGACCAAGCCGTTCAGCAGCATAATACCCGACCGTCCGATTAAGTCGATCCGAGGGAAAGAAAAGCCTAGGACATTAATACATGTTCTAGGCTTTGTGCATTGCGTCGAAAACTTGGTTGTCCAGCTTTTCAGCCGCGCGCTGATCATAGGTTTTTTCATATTCAGGAGCAACGGAAATTTTCGCCCCATAAAACATCGCATCCCGAACGGTGGAGATGTCAATGTCATAACAAGCCAGTTTAAAGGGCACCTCTGGCAAAGCGTCGGTCACTTGGCGAGCAGAACCATAAATCGCATGCACGGATCCGGCACCGATAAAGGTCAAATTGACAAGCGGGTTCTTGCTCACATTCGTTACGATGCGGGACCGCTGATCGACAGCGAAGCGGATCGTCGTATCATCCTTCGCATAAAGCCAGGAAATCGCGTTCATTGTCGGTGCGCCTGATTCATGATCGATCGTGCTCAGAAGCGCGAACGATTCCTTCTGAAGTACCGCGAATAGTTGCTCCGGCAAGGCTGTGAGTGTTTCTGCCATCGTAATTCCCTCCTACAAAAGCTGCATTATACGAAATTGTCTGAATTATGTGATAACTTAAGATGTTATGCACATTATATCACACGGACCCTATTACGGCTACCAACAGTTAACCAGACACTCCCTTCAATCGGTGATAATTTATATTATCTGTTTATTCGGACATATATGTCATTCATTATACTTTGGGTTTGAATTTATGTCCGTCAGGAGCTGCTCGGCCGTTTCCCGGTCGAACATGAGCCGTTTGGCACCGCTCTCCGTTTCATAGCGGATGTGATACATCGTCTCGTCCGCTTCCGCTGCAAATTGCTTTAACTGATGATCTTCTTTTAGTATGACCTCAAAGAAGTCCTGTGTTTCCTTCGCAGCGAGATCTTCGGGACGCGCTTCAGCCACAATTTTAATTTGCAGCCAATTAAACAAGGCGTCTTGCAGATTCATTGTCCTACCCCTCCTCTCGCAACAGCAGCACTTGGAAGCCTTCCTCCAGCCACCCGTTCAGCCTATCGAACCATTCCGCATCCTCCGGATGAATAACGGCCCCCGGCAGTCCTGCCTTCAGCTCCATCAGACCGACCATCCTATGCAACCCGCTTTCCCCGCAGTGTGAAAGGGGGAGCGCTTTCTCCTCAAATTGCGAACTTTGCTCCGTAACCAGAATAATATCTTCCCCGTTGTCCAGCTCGAACGGGAGCTCATCCACACCGCACGCCTCGTAAGCTTCATCCGCGGGCAGCAGGCTCGCCTTAAACAGCAGGGGAAGCCGGGGATGGAGCTGCTGCAGCGCACCCACGAAGCGTTCGCGCTTGGTATCAGGAGCTAATCGGAAGCGTTCCTTCTTCAGTATTGCTCTTTCGCCATTCCAAAGCACGGGGGTCAGCCAGTAGGTAGCCATTCCCGAATCACCTCCGGTAAGGATTTGCTAATTTTGCTTTCGGTTACCGCGATCCTGGATAAAGTAACGAATGCGTACAATCAGCATGAGAGAAACGGCGACAGTCAAGCTTGCGACAATCGGCAAGCCGGCCATTTGAAAAAGCATGAGCATACCTGCACCGACGGCCAAAAGCAAATAAATGACCAATTCCTTTAAAATCGGCAGCTTCCGCATACGAAATACTTTGTTATATACGTAGGTCATAAGCACGAAAATAAAGACAAAGGTTAGAAAAGGATGTGCTCGCAGCCAATCCGTCATAAATGGAACCTCCTTTTATAGAGCTTGTAGATATGTACATGGAAAGAAAGCCCCGGAGACCCGACTCTCCGAAGCTTTCTTGTTCATTCACGTATTAAGCGTTCGCTTCAGCCATCTTACGGTGCTTCTCCGCACGCTCGCGCTCGCTCTTATTCAAAATCTTCTTACGCAAACGAATCGACTTCGGCGTAATTTCGCAGTACTCGTCATCGTTCAAGTATTCAAGCGCCTGCTCCAATGAATAGAGACGCGGCGTTTTCATCTTGACGGTATCATCCTTCCCTGCGGAACGAATGTTGGTCAGCTGCTTTTCTTTACAAATGTTAACGATGATGTCGTTGTCGCGAGTATGCTCGCCGACGATCATACCCTCATACACTTCCGTTGCCGGTTCCACGAACAGAATCCCGCGATCCTCTACAGAGAGAATACCATAGAGCGTAGAGGTTCCCGTTTCGCTCGATACCAGCACGCCTTCGTGGCGTCCGCCTACACCGCTGCCCGCATAAGGACCGTAGCTGTCGAAGGCATGGTTCATGACGCCGTAGCCGCGAGTCAGTGTGAGGAAGTACGTACGGTAACCGATCAATCCGCGGGCAGGAATCAGGAATTCCAAGCGGACATTGCCAGTGCCGTTGTTGATCATGTTGACCATTTCGGCTTTACGCGTTCCGAGGCTCTCCATGACGGAGCCCATGCTATCCTCCGGAATGTCGATAATGAGCCGTTCGATCGGCTCCATCTTCTGGCCGTCGATATTTTTAATGATAACCTCCGGCTTGGAAACTTGCAGCTCAAAGCCCTCACGGCGCATGTTCTCGATCAAAATCCCGAGGTGAAGCTCACCGCGTCCGGATACGATGAAGGCATCCGGGCTGTCCGTCTCATCCACACGCAGGGATACGTCCGTTTCCAGCTCCTTGAACAAGCGCTCGCGGATTTTGCGGGAAGTTACCCATTTGCCTTCACGGCCTGCAAAAGGACTGTTATTGACAAGGAACGTCATCTGCAGTGTCGGCTCATCGATTTTCAGAACCGGCAATGCCTCCGGGTTGTTCAGGTCTGCGATGGTTTCTCCGATGTTGATATCCTTAATACCGGCAATCGCTACGATGTCGCCCGCGCCTGCCTCTTCGATCTCCAGACGCTTCAGCCCCTGGAAGCCGAACAGCTTCTCGATGCGCGCCTGCTTCGTTTGGCCTTCACGGTTAATAACGGCAACGGGCTGACCCTGGCGAACCTTGCCGCGGTTCACACGGCCGATCGCAATTCGTCCCAGGTATTCGTTGTAATCCATCAGAGTTACGAGGAACTGCAAAGGCTGCTCTACGTTCTCAGTCGGGTTCGGGATATGCGAAACAATCGTCTCATAGAGCGACTGCATGTTCTCGTCCTGCTTCTCAGGATCCATACTGGAGGTACCCATCAAGGCCGATGCGTATACTACAGGGAAATCCAGCTGGTCGTCGTTGGCGCCGAGCTCGATAAACAGGTCCAGCACCTCGTCAACCACCTCGGCCGGACGAGCGTTCGGACGGTCAATCTTGTTCACTACGACGATAGGCGTCAGGTTCTGCTCCAACGCCTTGCGAAGCACGAACTTGGTCTGAGGCATCGTGCCTTCGAACGCGTCGACAACGAGGAGTACGCCGTCTACCATCTTCATGATCCGCTCCACTTCGCCGCCGAAGTCGGCGTGGCCCGGGGTATCAACAATGTTAATCAAATAATCCTTATAACGAACCGCTGTATTTTTCGCCAAAATCGTAATACCGCGTTCGCGCTCCAGATCGTTGGAGTCCATCGCCCGCTCCTGTACCGCTTCATTGTCCCGGTATGTTCCCGATTGCTGAAGCAGCTTGTCTACGAGCGTTGTCTTCCCGTGGTCGACGTGCGCAATGATTGCGATATTCCGAATGTGCTCTCTTGAATGCATAAGTTCACAAAACCCTCTCATTAAATTTGGGATAATCGCTATCAGATAGGATAGCCGCCCGATTCACAAAAGAAGCGTCGGACGGAAGCGCCGACGCTTGATATACTTTTCACATTATACGTCTATTTTCGTCAAAAGGCAAGGCAGGTCGGGAATTTTTACACCGCATTTACAAAATAACTTAACATTTATGCCGATTTCGGCGTGTTCATCAATTTTTTCCACTGACCTGCCGCAATCACCAAAGCAGTGGTTACCGCCGGAATAATCCAGGTTGGCGTGCTTCCGAAGATAAAACCGTAGACCGCCTTGTCGGATACGAACATCTCGCCTGCCGTATAGCCGAGGATGCCTGCGCCAAGATACACAAGCACAGGATATTGGGTCAGCAGCCTCATGACAAGCGCGCTTCCCCAGACAATAATCGGGATGCTGAGCGCAATCCCCAAGATAATCACGGCGATATCCCCTTCCGCCGCAGCGGCGATCGCCAGCACATTGTCCAGGCTCATCACAAAGTCGGCCACCATAATGGTCCATACGGCGCTCGCCAGCGTGGATGCCTGCTTAATATTTGTATGGTCCTCCTCGTCTCCGAGCAGCTTAATCGCAATCCAAAGCAGCAGCAGCGAGCCCGCCGACTGAATGAACGGAACCTGCAATACGTAGACGGCGCCGATGGTCAGCAGCACCCGAAGACCGACCGCCGCGAAGGCGCCCCACCAGACCGCCAGCTTTCGTTGATGATAGGGCAGGTTCTTGCTGGCCAGCGCAATGACAACGGCGTTATCCCCGCTGAGCACGATATTGATCATCATAATTTTCAAAAAGAGCAAAAACCACTCCATCGCCTAGACCTCCGTCCGTCTGTAGAGAAAGAATACTGACACCTACTACTCAATGTATTCTTGTCCTTGTCCGGACAGGTCTATTTTTTTGCCGCTCGTTTAAAAAAATGATGAAAGCTCATCCCGCTCCGCGGCGGAAGCATCCAAACGGATCGTTTCCGTGCGCTGCACCGCGTCCGTTATCGCTTCATCCAGCCAAGGCATGTTCCGTTCGATGCCGAGGAGCACCTTTAGATTCGGATTGGTGCTCGGACTCGGCGGCAGAAAGATCGTGCAGCAGTCCTCATAAGGAAGAATCGAAATATCATACGTATCGATCTGCTTCGCCAAGTCGATAATGGACTGCTTGTCCATACAGACAAGCGGCCGGATGATCGGGAGCTCCACTACACGGCTGATGGCATTCATACTGGACAGCGTTTGACTCGCTACCTGCCCGAGGCTCTCTCCGGTTACGATAGCTCCGGCTCCCTGCTGCTCTGCCAATGCCTGCGCAATACGCATCATAGCTCTGCGAAGGAGGGTGATATAGAGATTTTCTTTGTAATGCTGGTGAATCTTCGTCTGAATTTCCGTCAACGGAACCATATGCAGGCGTACCGGACCTGCGTAGGCCGACAGCTTTTTCACAAGGTCTTTCACCTTCTGCTGTGACCGTTCGCTGGTATAAGGGAAGCTGTGAAAATGCACCGCCTCCAGCTTCAGCCCCTGACGCATGGCAAGGTACCCCGCCACGGGACTGTCGATGCCGCCGGACAGCATCAGCATCGCTTTGCCGTTCGATCCGAAAGGGAAACCGCCGGCCGCTTCGTCGATTCGGCAATAAATTAGTGCCTGATCCTCGCGAAGCTCAATCCTCATCTCGATGTCCGGCTGATGCAGGTTTACCTTCAATTGCGGCAAAGCCCGGAGAATATGCGCAGATACCCGCCGATTCATTTCCTGCGAATCATGAGGGAAGCTTTTATTCACTCGACGTACGTTCATCTTGAACGTTCCCGGCAAGGCCGGCAAGGCTTGCATGACCTGCAGGGAAACCGCCTCGATCTCCTCAAGCTTGAGCGGTGCGGTATATACCGGGCTGATCGAGACAATACCAAATACTCTGCGGAGCTGTGGCAGCACAGCCTCATACGCATGCCCTTTCAAGGCGAGAAGAATCCGCCCGAACTCCGGGGCAAAGCGTATATTGGGAAAACCGGCCAAAGCGCGTTTGACCTGCAGCAGCACCTTGCGCTCGAAGCGGTGCCGGTTGCGCCCTTTCAGCACAAGTTCTCCATATTTTAGAAGCACCCATTCCGGCTTCATGCTCATGACCTCCGACCTTCCGTCTGCACAGTATGGGACAGCTCCTCTACTACCTGCTGAAGCACAAGGCAAAACCGTTTCGCATCCGCCATCGTATGCTGCAAGTTAAAGCTGAGCCGGATGCCGCCCACTGCACGGTCCGGCTCATAGCCCATAGCAGACAGCACTCGGCTGGGCTTGCTTGCGCCTGAGGAGCAGGCCGATCTAGTGGAGACATAAATATCGTGTTGTTCTAAAGCATGAACGACAACCTCGGATTTCATACCCGGGAAGGTGAAATGAACGATCCACGAAGCCATGTTCGTTCCATCGGCCGATCCGCTGAGATACAAGCCCGGGGTTTGTTCGATGCACTGCACCAAAGCTTGACGAATCGCCGCCGTCCTTTCCGCAAATGACGGCTGCTCTTGAACGGCCATCCTTACCGCCTTTGCCATCCCGACGATGCTCGGCACATTCTCTGTTCCGGAACGAACTCCCTGTTCTTGCCCTCCCCCGTAGATCAACGTTGCCAGCTCGACGCCGCGGCGTACGTACAGGAAGCCAGTTCCCTTCGGCCCCCGAAGCTTATGCGCGGAGCAGCTCAGCAGATCCGCATTCAGCTCCTTAGGCTGAACCGGCAGCTTCCCGACAGCTTGGACTGCATCAACGTGAAACAATGTCTTCGGCCGGCCCTCCAACAGCTTGCCGATTTCGGCGATCGGCTGAATGCTTCCAACCTCGTTGTTCACATACATCACGCTGACCAGAATCGTTTCCTCCGTCAACGCCGCCTCCAGCTCATTTATATCCACTATTCCGTTTGCATCTACCGGCAAATAAGTGACACGAAAGCCTTCCAGCTCCAATTGCCGAAAGGAATCATATACCGACGCGTGCTCAATTTGTGTAGTAATCAGGTGGTTGCCCCGTGACCGGTACTGTCTTGCAACACCGAATATCGCCAGATTATTGCTCTCCGAGCCCCCGGCCGTGAAACGAAGCTCTTCCGGGCTGCAAGCCAAGGCAGCCGCTATCGTTTCCCGCGCCCGGTTTACCAGCCGCTCCGCTTCCACTCCCAAGCGGTGCAGGGATGACGGATTGCCGTAATATGTTCTCATCACTTCTGTCATCGAGTCGATGACTTCTTCATACATCGGCGTAGTCGCCGCGTTATCCCAATATAGCATGAGTATAGTTCTCCTACTCTAATGATTGAATGAATATACAAAAGAAACCAACGGTCCAGCTTCGGAAGAAGCTTACCATTGGTTTTCCGTTTGCGTCAAGCATGATACTCCTGCTTTAGCTTCAGCACCTTGCGAACGTAATTCTGGGTCTCTTCCGGAAGCAGATGCAGCTTCGCCATAAGCTCCTGATCGTTCGCCGCCTGAAGCTTGTCCACCCGGCCCGAGCCGGCATTGTAAGCCGCTAGAGCCATTCCCTGATTGCCTTTATATTTCATAAGGAGATTAGAGAGATATCGGGTTCCCCCTTCAATATTCTGAGAAGGGTCAAACGGATTCGTGACTCCAAGACCTTGTCCCGTCGAGTCCATAAGCTGCATCAATCCCTTAGCTCCTGCACGCGATACGGCTTGCGGGTTAAAGGAGGATTCGGCATCAATGACCGCCTTCACGAGACTTGAGTCCACACCGAAGCGGCGGCTTGCGGTTTGAATCATGACATCATATTGGGTTGGCTTGCTTGTCTTTGATGCTTGGTTCATTCCGGTGTACGGAGCGGCCGCAGAGAAAATCGGGCTAATAGCGGCTGCCTTGAGCGGCGCTTTATCAACAGAGGCTTCCGTCGTCGTTGATGCCGTCTGCGACTCCGCAAGCAGTGTATTCAGCAGCTCGGCAAACTCCGAATCGTCCGTTCCCGTCTGAGGAGTACCGGAGGACATGAGATTCAATTTGTTCAAAATTTGCAGCTGCAGCAGCTCTTTGATTGTTCTCGGATCAATACTCATCTCGAAGCTAGGCTCCTTCGTTATCCATTTCCTATTCTTTTATTGTACACGCTTCTTCTTCATTCAGCCAGAAAAAATTCAAAGAGAATAACAGGAAAAAGCGAATCCCGGAGGATCCGCTTTGCCGAAAACTATGCATATAAGGGGACTAAAAGGAAGTAACCTGCTAAAGCAATCAAACCCAGCACGATCGACCATACGCCCAGAGCCCGATTCCCGGCCATATAAGCCAAAAATCCAAGCAAGGTCGCCCCGGCGCCAAATAATGTAGGATACACAAACATCGCTAAAATCGCCAGCGTAAGAGAAGCTGCTCCCAGCCAGGGATACGTCTTTTCTTTCGGCGTTTCCTTGCTTTCCAGCTCCTGTGCTTCTGCACCCCTTACTTTGCGTGTAGCATCGTGGACAGTCGGACCGGTGTATGGAATAGCCAGTTCATTGGCATATTCCTCCATAATATCGTCAGAGCCGGTTTCTTTGGAAATTTGATGCTGCTGAAAGCGAATGACCTTACGACTGGTTGCTTCCGACTCTCTTAAGCCTTCTTCTCGTTCATGCTCCATCCCCGAAGTCCTCCCTTTTCGCATTTCGTTCCAGAGGAACGAATTACGATTTCGATTTTCTAGGCTCGAAGGTATGGCAGCAGGTTTTGGAGGACGAAGCGGCTTTATCCTGATGATCGGTAAATTCCGCACCGAATTCAGTATCATAAGCCATGCTCGCATGAGAATCGATCTCGATCATAATCTTGTCAGCGCTGCAGTTGTTACCCTGTGCCCAGTATTCACAGTTGGCAACACTGCACTTTACCAATGGTTTATCCATCATCATCACCCCATCTACAGGGTGCCCGGCGTTAAAAAGGGCTATTCGATATTTCGACTTCCCGGAGCTTGTTATATAACACCAAATACATAGCGTGAGACCAAAGCAGCGGCAGGGCCGGGGTTCCCCAGCGCCGTACCCATTCCTCATACCCTTGAAAATCCTGCAAGGCGTCAGGTACCTGTTCCGGGAGTCTTCCGAGCGAATCCGCTTGCTCTCCAATCCACGCCAGAGACTCCCTGGCTTCTTCGGTATTTCCGCTGCGCAGCTGAAGCAGGCCGTACCAAGCGGTAAGGAGGAGCCATTCTCCGCCGCCATAGTAGGTGTCCGTAACGTACCTTCGAATTCCTCCGCGAATTGTACGCAAATCGGCAGTAAGCTTAGCAAACGTCTTGCGCATAGCCGGGTGATCGATCGGAAGTACCTCAAAGGGCTCGCAAAGCCACATCAAGCTGGCATCCACCTCCGCTGTACCAAGCTCATATCGGACCGCTTCCGATATTTCATAAACAGGCGTAATGTACTTCACAATATACCCGTCCGGATGCATCGCGTGCTTCAGGATGAAATCTTGTATTTTATCACATATGCCAAAAAGCTCTGACCGCCCAGCAAACGAAGCAATGCTGCGCAAGCCGCCGAAAATACACGCAAGGGTCGCCGGGTGCAGCTTGTCGCTGAACTCTTCCCAGCAATCGAAATTGGGATAATTCCAAAATGCGGATAAGTATTGTATCGTCGAATCGATGCTGACTCGAAACGATTCCGGAATTTCAGTCACGCCGTTCCTTCGCCAATGCTCTGTTACACCCCAAAGCCAAGCGCCGTACCCGTCAAGCTGAAAATGCCCCCACTCCGAATCGGTATCATCACTCCCATCCAAGTGGTACCGTGTGTGCAGGAATTCGTCCTGAGGTATGTTCTCCCCCCTTTGATGTTTTGCAATGAGATCATCTATTTGATTCGTTTTCCGCGCAATGATGCGGTTTATCCAGTCGTAGAACCTTCGTGCGGATTCATGCTCTCCCGTTGTATCCATAGCATAGGCAATAAAGGTTCCGTCACGCAGCCAGCTAAATCCATAATGATGGAACAAAGGACTTGCCACATAGCCCCCGCTAGGGTGCTGATTCCACGAAATCAACTGCCGGCTGACCTGAGCCAGATCTTCCAAGGATCCTTTAGTAAACACTTTCCCGCAGCCTCCTTTCGTCGCCAGTACAACAACAACCGCTTTTGCAAATGCAAAAAAGAGATGCTTGGTTAAGCACCTCTTCACCAGTGTATTCGATCCAAGGAAAATTATACTTTTTCCCCTTGCATGCGCTTCTGGGTAATGTAATCCGTTTCGTAATAAGACAAATCCTCACGAAGCGTTTCGAATATTTTTGATAGCTCAATCGTCAAATCGCGGACTGGACGGGATGGCTTCTTACGGAAGCGAATGGCATCTTGCCCGGTATACGCATAACGACCGTCTTCCGAATAACATTCGTTCTTCGGATAAAAGAAGTTGTTAACACAGCTGTGATACACTTCGTATAATGCTTTTTCCGCGTAATCATTGTTGAAATTCGGGCGTCGCAAAGCTACACCCAGCTTCTCATACGAAACTTCGCTAAAGACAAGCAGGTGTCTGGTATCCGACAAATATCCTTTATAGAACTCGTCCATCGCTGAATCATTCTCCGCATTCAGCTGCTGTAAGGATTGGTTATTCAGAAACGCTTCCATTTTGCCGATGGCCTCGCTTAATTTCGTTCTTGTTGAATCACAAAGATTTTTTACGTTAAATACTGCCATAAGGCAAGACCTCCTCAACTAAACCGACGATGATGATGAAGCATACTTCCCTCCCTTCATGGTACCATAAAAACCTCACAAAGGGTATATCTAATGTCTTCGAAAATGCGTTTCTTTTTATCGGGTCCGTGATCCTGCTAAATCAAGGAAGACATAACCCTTTTCTTCCTAGGGGACGCTACAAGTAAAATCATGATGGTAAGGAGGCGGCAGTATGTGGAGATATATTCTGTCGTTTTTGTTTGTAATTGCTGGGGTAGGTCTGCTGTTCCCTCGCGGGGCTGAAACTCCCAGGCCGGAATCCGTCACTCCCGCCGCTGAGCTTCAAATGAAGCAGCAGACATTAAATCAGGATGTGGCGATTACCGATGAGCTGTGCCGCAGCCAATGCAGCTATGAGCTCGGACGGATTGCAAAAGAAGTGCAGTCCCTGTCGGCAGAGGATAAACAAAAGGGGTTAGCGGCGCTGCAGTCCGGACACCCCCACATGGAATGGCTTGCCTGGACCGAGCAAGGCAAAACGTTAGCTCAAGCCATGCCTTACGGCACGCTCAAGGCAGAAGTAGAGCAAGCCGCCAAGGATCGCCTGGAAAAGGCTAAACATCATGTGGACAGCGGTCGCTCCTATCAATCGGAGCCGTTCCAAGCGGACGGCGGCACTTATTTCGTATTGGGAGTGCCTGGAACCCAAGGCTCCTCCGGGATTCTAGGAGTAGTCCGTCAGCACATTTTGCAGGAAGTGGAGGAGCATCAGAAGAAAAATTTGCGCCTGGTCACTTATCCTAGCGAAGGCCGCTATAAAATCGAGTCGGTAGAGTCCGGGACGCTGCGCGATGTGCACGTCGACCATCCTGAAGAGAATGAAGGGACGAGCCACTATCATATGAATCAAGTGGTCGTTCGTTTCCGCACAGAGCCTAGCCAAGCGGATCTGGCCAAAATTCGCTCGGAGATCGGAGCGACCCATTCCCAGAAGCTGGGGTATACTTATGTGTTTGAGTCCTCTTCGATGGAGGCTAAGCAGTTGATGGCTTACTTCTCAAAATGGAATGTGGAGTATGCCGAGCCGCATTTTCTTTATTTAACGAATGATGTGGCTGCACCAAGTGCACCGAGCGCCGGTGTGTTTAAGCCTAACGATTCCTTATATGGCCGTTATCAATATAACCTGCCGCTTATTGAGACGGAGGCCGGTTGGAATGTTACCAAAGGCTCGGAGCAGGTAACCGTCGCCGTAATCGATACCGGAGTGGACTTAAGCCATCCAGATTTAAAGGATCAGCTGGTCAGCGGACTCAATGTCGTAAACCCGAGCGCACCGCCGCAGGATGACGTTGGCCACGGGACTCATGTGTCCGGGGTCATTGGAGCTCTTGTGAACAATAATTTGGGCGTGGCGGGAATGAGCTGGTATAACCGCATTATGCCGGTCAAGGTGCTTGACCAGACGGGAGCAGGCAGTACTTATGCCGTGGCACAGGGGATCATTTGGGCGACTGATCACGGAGCTCAGGTAATCAATATGAGCTTGGGCAACTACGCTGATGCTCAATTTCTCCATGATGCGGTGAAATACGCCTATGATCACGACGTAGTATTAGTAGCCGCAAGCGGAAATGACAATACGGAACGCCCCGGGTTTCCTGCGGCATATCCTGAGGTTCTCGCTGTTGCCGCAGCCGATTCCCGAAAATCGAAGGCTTCCTTCTCCAACTACGGTGACTATGTCGATGTAACGGCGCCCGGAGTCAGCATTGCCAGCACGTATCCGAACGGGCAGTACGCCGCTCTCTCGGGGACGTCGATGGCAAGCCCGCATGCCGCCGCTCTTGCCGCATTGATTCGCTCTGTCAACCCCATGTTGAAAAACACGGAGGTTATGCAAATCATGCGGGATACGGCTATGGATTTAGGCCCGCAGGGTCACGACCCCTATTTCGGTCATGGTATGATCGATGTAGTGGCTGCGGTGAAAGCTGCCGAGCAAGGCAAAAATTCTCTTACGAATTTCCCTCAAACCACGCAAAGTCAGCTGGAACGAATTATCAGCAAATTTTTTGGCAAATAACGCGAAAAAGAACCGCCTCTGTGGCGGTTCTTTTCCATAATAAAGATTGGCAGCTATTGCAGTTCATGGCGATAAGAAAGCTTGCCGTAAGCCGGGTTCTGTGCTTCCAGTGGTCGTATCGGGGGCCACCCTCCCACCGTTGAAGCGACAATCATCTATCTAGGCCGCACATTGCTGTACGGCTCAAGCGACCAACCCGAACGCGCCTCGGGCTAAGGCTGTCCTCAAGGGACTGCGTTCCTCTAGGTCTTGCTCCAGATGGGGTTTACCAGGAACGATGTCACCATCGCTCCTCGTGGTCTCTTACACCACGGTTCCACCCTTACCTGTTTCGCTGCGACTTAAGCGGCAGCGATCATCGGCGGTCCATTTCTGTGGCACTAGCCTTCAGCTCGCGCTGACTGGACGTTATCCAGCATCCTGCCCTGTGGAGCCCGGACTTTCCTCTCGTGACCCGTAGGTCACCAGCGATTGTCTGTCAAACTTTCTTCTGCAATAGGTGCATAACGTAGTATACAGGGTTAACGGACAAAACACAACTGTCAGATCCTAGAGAAAACGGAACGCTTCGGTATCGATCTGTGAAGCGATCACTTCCGTCTGCCACTTCCGGCTGTTCATCTGCTTCTGCAAATAGTCGGCAACGCCCTGCTTCATGATTTTTTCGATATTATGACCCGGATCAATGATAGCAAGGCCTGCTGCCAACGCATCATGAGCCGTATGATAGTCTATATCTCCTGTGATTAGCACGTCAGCACCGGCAAATAACGCATGCCTCATGTATCGCGCACCCGACCCGCCAAGAATGGCGATCTTCCTCACCGTACGATCCGGATCTCCGACCAGACGCAGCATAGGGACATCGTAGGCTCGCTTGACCTGCTCACACAATTCGCGGAGTGTCACGGCTTCCGGAAGCCTTCCGATTCGGCCAAGCCCTAAGGACGGGCCGATAATATCAAGAGGATAGATGTCATACGCTACTTCCTCGTATGGGTGAGCCTTAATCATCGCTTGTATCACTTTGCGTTCCACGGAAGGGGTAACGACGGTCTCAATTCGAATTTCGGCCACTTGCTCAAGCTTACCCTGGGAGCCGATAAAGGGATCCGTTCCTTCCCGCGGCATGAAAGTGCCGGTCCCTTCGCTGTTAAAGCTGCAGTGGCTGTATTGACCAATCCAGCCCCCTCCCGCTTGAAACATGGCGTTTCGAACGGCCTCCGCATGTGTTGCCGGGACGAATACGACCAGCTTTTTCAGCTTTTCGGAGTAAATCTCCTCAAGCGGTGCCGTATTTGTCAGACCGAGAGCCTCTGCTAACAAATCGTTCACTCCGCCCTTAGCTACATCCAGATTCGTATGTGATATGTATACGGCAATATCGTGCTTAATCAGCTTCTCGTACAACCGGCCCGCAGGCGTATCGGTCTGAATATACGGAAGCGGCCGATAAATAATCGCATGATGAGCAATAATTAAATCCGCTTGGTGCCGTATGGCTTCCTCCACAACCTCGTCCGTTACATCCAGGGCGACAAGCACCTTGCGAATCTCCTTCTGCAAGGTACCGAGCTGAAGACCGATTTTGTCCTCCGGAACGGCATAAACCTTAGGAGCCAGCTCCTCCATCAGCTGAATGACGGCTTGACCTTTGGCAAGCATGCCAGCACCTCCCTAATCGCATGCATTTCTTCTTGGAGCTCCCGCTCCTTCTTCCTGGAAGCCGGGTTATCGGATTGTCCCAGTTGACGCTCGATCATCTGAAGCTTTTTGATTTCCGCTTCCCACTTCTTGACCAGCACAGGAGAACCTTCACGGACCAGATAAGGCCCCATTAGCAGCAATCGGTTCTCCGATAGTTTTACGTTCTCCCCAAGTTGGAACGGTTCATAGAGCTTTAGGTTAGTTATGTCCGTCGCGCTTTCCGGGACCGCCGTTAAAATTTCGTAAATTTTCCCGTCTTCCTCCAATATTTGTTCTTGTATCAGCACCCAGCCATGCTGTACCAGCCAGCGGCGCACATTATCTTCTCCGACATTGGGCTGCAGCACTAGCCGCCGTACCCCTTCAAGCTTGGCGGCACCGGCCTCCAGAATGGAAGCGATCAGCGTCCCGCCCATCCCTGCTATCGTAATCACATCTACCTCGCCCGGTTCAATGACTTCCAAGCCATCTCCAAGCCGCACATCGATAAGCTTTTGCAGCCCCGCCGTCTTCACTTGTCTTAGAGCCGCGTCTCTCGGGCCTTCATTCACTTCTCCTGCCACCGCAAAGGTAATGCTTCCCCGCTCGGCAAGCCAGCTGGGAAGCAGGGCATGATCCGAGCCGATGTCCGCCATACGGCTTCCATCAGGCACCTGCCGGGCAATACATTCCAAACGTTTTGATAATCGCAGCATGCTATGCAACCCATTCCGTCCATTTTTTTCGTAAAGTATAGAGCAGGATGCCCTCTACCGCCATCTTGACAAAAAGCACCGTTTGCACTGTCGCTTCCCCATACTTCTCGGCATAAAGCATACCATACAACTCAGGCATATACCAAACGATCAAGCTTAGCAAGAAGAACACCAGACCGATCTGTTTGCTCTTCTCATGAATCACCCAAGCCATCCAGCAAAACAGCAGACTCAACGGGACCCAGCTAAGCTCCAGCGTGACCCAATTAATCGAATCAAGCTGATGATGAAGCAGCCAGCCGTAACAAAAAACAAGGCTGACCCACCCGCACAGCTGAAAGAGCACGAGCCTTGCTAACAGACCGGTTAAGATCCAGATTAAGCTGCATAACACCACATAAGCAACAATAGGGACAGGAGCATCGATCCCCTGGATTCGGAGAATGTAGACGCCGATAAAGAGCACGTACAGCGATGCCGTCCCCAAGTAGATTTGCGAAGCCATCGGTTCTTTATAACGCTTCCAGCCGCCCATCAAATAACATACCGCTAAAAAAAGAAAAGAAACGCCAATTTGCATTGGTAAATCAAAAGCGCTAAAATTAAGAGCAGTAAAGGAAATAACACCCATCACGAAGAAGAACAACGCCCAGTTTTTCCAATTACTGTTACGTATAGCGGAAGGGCTCATGCCGAATAATGCGGAAGATGGCTTTTCGTCGTTATCAACATATAAATTCATTAGAAAATCACAATACTGCTCGGGCAGCAGCCGGCTTTTGCGCCAATGCTCAATTTCCCGGATCATGATCTTTCGTTTCTCATCTTGTTTATCCATCGGAACGCCACCTTACCAAAGCGAATAGGATTTACCAGCCTTCTTCCATATTTATCGGCGTGTGCGGCTCAAAAAATTAGACCTTGCCGCAGATTCCTGCAGTAAGGTCTATGATCATCATTACTCTAAGAAATCCTTCAGCCGTTTGCTCCGGCTCGGATGGCGCAGCTTGCGCAGTGCCTTGGCTTCTATCTGGCGAATCCGCTCCCGCGTGACGCCGAACACCTTACCGACTTCTTCAAGCGTGCGGGTACGGCCGTCATCAAGGCCAAAGCGCAGCCGAAGCACATTCTCCTCACGTTCCGTCAGCGTATCGAGTACATCCTCCAGTTGCTCTTTGAGCAGCTCATAGGCTGCAGCATCTGCAGGTGCAAGCGCCTCCTGATCCTCGATGAAATCCCCCAAGTGAGAATCGTCCTCTTCCCCAATCGGCGTTTCGAGTGAAACCGGCTCTTGAGCAATCTTCATAATTTCTCGAACCTTATCGGTGCTAAGATCCATTTCCTTCGCAATTTCTTCGGGAGTAGGTTCGCGCCCCAGCTCCTGAAGCAGCTGTCTGGATACCCGTATCAATTTATTGATCGTTTCTACCATATGCACAGGGATCCGGATCGTTCTCGCCTGATCCGCAATAGCCCGGGTAATTGCTTGACGAATCCACCAGGTAGCATACGTACTGAACTTAAAGCCTTTGTTATAATCGAACTTCTCTACAGCCTTAATCAGACCCATATTGCCTTCCTGGATCAAGTCAAGGAACAACATGCCTCGACCCACGTAACGCTTGGCAATGCTCACGACAAGCCGCAGGTTCGCTTCCGCCAGCCGGCGTTTCGCTTCTTCGTCTCCAAGGCCGATCCGCTTAGCAAGCTCCACCTCATCCTCAGCCGACAGCAGAGGTACCCGGCCGATTTCCTTCAGATACATTCTTACGGGGTCATTGATCTTAATCCCCGGAGGAAGCGACAAGTCGTCATCAAAATGAAAATCATCATGCTCCGGGTCATGCTGTCCCATTTCCCGATCTTCATCCGATTCGTTGCCTACATCAATCCCGTTTTCTTGAAGGGTTTCGAAAAACTCATCAATCTGCTCGGGGTCCTGGTCAAAGGGTGCGAGCTTCTCCATGATTTCCTTGTAAGTTAATGAGGAACGCTTCTTGCCCTGTTCAAGCAGCTGCTCCTTCACCTGCTCCAACGTCAGTTCTGTCTCTATTTCCGTCCGTTGATCGTTCGCCATAATCGTAAGCTCCCTCCTCCCTGGAATGCATCCGCTGCCGGAAGGGCCGGCTAAGATGACTTCAACTGCTTTTCCAAGGAAATAATCTCACTGCCAATTTGTGCAGCCAGCAATATATCGCCGGAACGCTCTGCACGAATCATTTCTTCCCTCTTGCGCTCTATCGCCTGCTGCTGAGGATATTTCTTTATCTCTCGAATGTAATCGTCTATGACCTGCTCATTCAATCCATGCCGGTTACCCATCATGATGAGCGAGCTGGCCAAGCCTTCGAGCTCCTCCTCCTGCAGTGTGCCGATAAACGTGCTCGCATTCGGTTCATACCCCTGTGCGTAATAAGCGTACAAGTAGGCGGCCAAAGCCGCATGAGCATCTACGTTAAAGCCGTCTCCCAAATGCTTTTGTACATATTCCGTCACGTCCTTGTCCGCCATCATGACGGCTAAGAGCTGACGTTCTGCATTATGATAAGCAGGATATAGCGATGGAGCCCGCTCCCGGGGCCTCCGGTCATTCATAACATTATTCCACGGCTGATCCTTATTATCCCCTGCATTGTTATATTTTTCCGATTGGAGACGGATCTCGTTCAGGGTTTGCATAGCGGAATCATAGGAATATTGAAATTCCCCGGAAAGCTCACGTACGTAGTGCTCGCGCTCGATCGGCGAGGACAGGCCTGCTATGATTTTCAGCGCTTGCTGAATGTAGCGAAGCTTCTCGCCATCCTCTTGCAGCCTATAATTTTTGCGGAAATAAATAAGCTTATATTTGATCGACGGTACGGCGGCCTCGACAACCTCGCGTACGAATCGTTCAGAACCATGGGCTGCGATGTATTCATCAGGATCGAGCCGGTCGGGCAGCAGTGCCACTCGCACCTGGCATCCCGCATTCTCCAGAATCGGAATGCTCTTATAGGCTGCCGATTGTCCCGCATTGTCACCGTCATAGGCTACGATGACGCGTTCGGCATTTTTCCGAATGACCTCCGCATGCTCCGGCGTCAAGGCGGTTCCCATGGTAGCTACTCCGTTCGTTACCCCGGCCTCCCAGGCTTTGATCACGTCCATATAGCCCTCGAACAACACCAGCTCCTGCGCTTTGCGTATTTGCGGGCGGGCATGATGGATATTGTACAAAGTTCGGCTCTTATGGAAAAGCATGGATTCCGGACTGTTCATATACTTCGGCTGTACATCTCCCATAGCTCTGCCGGCAAAGGCAATCAGCTGCCCTTTCCAATCATGGATCGGGAACATAACACGGTCGCGAAACTTGTCAACATACCCCGTTCCATCTTGTTTGGCCGTGATAAGTCCACCCTTCTCCATCAGCGAAAGAGGGAATTCATTCTTCTCCAGAACGCTGACGAGCGTATCCCATCTTGCAGGAGCGTAGCCGATACCGAACAAGGAGATCATCTTATCGTTCATGCCTCGTCCTCTGAGATATTCCAGTGCCGGTTTTCCTTGCTCCGTATTCAAGAGGATGTAATGATACAGCTTGCCTGCCCGTTCATAGGCCTCCAGAAGCTTCACCCGTTCCGGATTTTCCTTCGCCTGGCGGTCGCCAGGGCGATCCTCGAGCCCCAGGCTCAAATTCGCATCGTCGGCAAGCTTGCGCACCGCCTGACCGAAGGATACCCCCTCTACCTCCGAAATGAACCGAACGGCATTGCCGCCCGCTCCGCATCCGAAGCAGTAATAAATTTGCTTCTCCGGGGTTACGGTAAAGGAAGGAGATTTCTCCGAATGAAAAGGACATAGTCCTTTGAGATAATGTCCCTGCTTCGTTAAGTGAACATATCTGCCAACCACTTCTACGATGTCATGAGCTCGCAGGACTGCCTCGATTACCTCTTCCGGAATGCGTCCGTTACTCATCCTATCCACCTACATTCAAATTAACACCGTAATATAATTCGCTATTTTGTTCGATTCTCCTGCAAGCCGGACAAAACTTTTGTCAAAGATTGTAGAAAAAAGCGCCGATCCTCTTCCGTAAGCGGTTTAGGTCCCTTGGAATGCTTGCCGCCGCGCCGAAGTCTGGCCTGTTCATTACGCCGCTCCAGCAAAAAATCGATCGTACCGTCATGGAGCCGCTGCCCGCGGTTCGACAATACCAATGCGCGCTTCCCCAAAGCCAGTGCCGCTAAGCCAAAGTCCTGCGTTATTAAAATATCACCGGGCTTGATTCGATTGGCAATATATAAATCGACGGATTGATCCGACCGATCCACTTGGACCACTTGAACTCCCTCCGCCGGCTGCAGACGATGATCATATGAAGCTACCATGGTGATGGGGACTTGATATTCGCGAGCCGCCTGAATAATTTCCGATTTGACCGGACAAGCGTCGGCATCAACGATAATTTGAAAGGACATGGATTCACACCGTTTCTAAGGCTGAAGTACTAGCCGTTACCCTATATTATATACGATGAATATTTAAAAAATCCTGCTACTCCCTGTCGCTTCAACGAGTACGGTACCAGTCGATAATCGTATTCGCCGTCTCCTCCACCGCTTTGTTCGAAACGTCGATAACAAGGCAGCCGATCCTTTTCATGATCGCATCCGCAAATACCAGCTCCTCCTGGATGCGCTTGACATCGGCGTACATGGCCGTGCTCGGCAAGCCAAGCGCCTTCAGCCGCTCCGCTCGAATCATATTGAGCTTCATCGGATCGATTCGCAGACCCACGATTTTTTTATTGGACACGGTAAACAGTTGCTCCGGAGGCGAGATTTCGGGAACGAGCGGAACGTTCGCGACCTTGAATTTCTTGTGCGCCAAGTACATGGACAGCGGCGTTTTGGAAGTTCTGGATACCCCCACCAATACGATATCCGCCGTAAGAATACCGTTAAAATCCCGTCCGTCGTCATACTTTACGGCAAACTCAACGGCCTCTACCTTTTTGAAATAATCTTCATCCAGCTTATGTATTTTCCCGGGTTCGTGGCGCGCTTCCTGCTGCAGCACTTTTTCCAGCGTCTGTACGACAGGTCCCAATAGGTCGATATAAGGAATTCGGCTCTGCTTAGCCCGCTTGACCAGGTAATCCCGAAGCTCCGGAATAACAAGCGTAAATACAACAATGCCGCTGCGCTCCTTCACCTGCTGGATCATTCGGTCAATCCCCTCTTGATCCTGAAGGAAGGGGATACGAATTGTCTCCACCTGCTGCGGATAAAATTGCGCTTCCGCCGCCCTCACGACGGCCTCGCCCGTATCTCCAGCCGAATCGGAAACAATAAAAATCACCGGTTTAATCAAGGCTTCCATGCTTAACCGCCGCCTTTCTTCTAACTACTACTACGAAAAAGTAAGGGAATATGTTTCGAATAAAAAGTTTCCGTTTTGCGGAAAGCAGAGAAACTGCCGGAGAGTCTAGGTGCCGCCTTTGAAATCGGATGAAAACCTCTACTATTCTCAATGGCTTCATCCGATTTCAAGAGCGGCCGCAGGCGGTTCTCTGCTTGGAGCGGTGCACGGATGGTGTTTATTCTCAACCATTCCCTGACTTTTCGCGGCTACAAAAAAATCCCGCCCCTTAAGTCTATGTACAAGACCCAGTAACGAGAAGTATTTCCAACGGCATATCAAATTATAGTAGCAAATGGTAAATTTCATGTCAATTCGTCAAATATTAAATGCCGTACTTGTCCATCTGATCCAAAAACGAGCGCGATTTCAACTGCAGGCCGACATGCGTATCGAAATAAGCCCGCATGATACGCTTTAAGGCAGTTTTTGTTTCCGGCTTTACATCAATTTGACCTAATCGTCTGACATCCAGCTGCGTGAAAAGCTTAAGCAGCTTATATACTCCGGGGGCCAAGCGAACAGCCTGCGGGTCACGCAAATGGCAGCGTTCGCAAAGAATGCCGCCCATCGTAATACTGAAAGCGAACGGTTCGGTGGCCTCGCGGCAAACGACGCATTGCTCCAGCTCCGGCGTATACCCGGCGAACATCAAAATTTTCATCTCATACAAGTGAGTGATAATTTGCATGTCCTTCTTCTCCTGCATCCCCGCATAGCTTGCACGAAGCTGCTCGAAGAGAAACGGCTGCCCTTCCTGGTCCCCCAGCATCCGGTCCGTCAGCTCGGCTAGGTAGGAAGCGTGCGCCGCCTGATCCAAATCCTCGCGCAAAGGGTGAAAGCCCTCGATAATCTCCGCGTGATTCAGCGTACCCAGCTGACCGGATTTGAAAAACAAATAATCCCCATAAGTAAACAGCTGTGCTGCGGAGCCGAAACGGCTTTTGACCTTCTTGGCTCCGCGGGCCACAACGCTTACTTTCCCTATTTCACGAGTGAAAAGGGTCAAAATCTTGTTGCCTTCCCCATAATCCATGCTGCGGATGACAATGCCCTGCACACGGTACTGCATCGACCGTAACTCTCCCCGTTGCTTCGATTCCTAATCCCAAACAAACTGCGTATTAATTCAGCAGATCAAAGGCTTGCGCTTGAGGCTCTTCCGATTCAGGCTCCTCGTCATCTTGATCTGTGATCTGTTTATAAAGCAGGTATGCATCGACATCTCCAGTCATTGAAAAATACTTCCACGAAAAATCTCTCATGTGTATCATCCTCTCCTTAGGACATGACGGTACCTGTTACTAGGATTAGGATGGTACGATTCAGGTCGAAGTATGCTAAACAAAAACTGCCATGTATGCATTTTTAACCCGCGGAAACCACAGTTGAAACAAGGCCGCCGCCTATTCGTTACGGAATCCGAGATCCCGCAGAACGCGTTCCTGATTGCGCCAATCCTTCTTTACCTTGACCCATAGCTCAAGAAACGTTTTGGAGCCGAGCAGCGCTTCAATATCAGCCCGCGCCTTCTGCCCGACTTCCTTCAACAGCGCGCCTTTTTTGCCGATAATAATTCCCTTCTGGGAATCCCGCTCAACGTAGATAACCGCTTGGATATTGACGACACCGTTCTCCTGCACCTTCATATCCTCGATCGCAACGGCGATGGAATGAGGTACCTCTTCACGGGTTAAATGCAAAATTTTCTCGCGAATCAGCTCTGCACAGACAAACTGCTCCGGGTGGTCGGTCACTTGATCAGCCGGGTAATACTGCGGTCCCTCAGGCAAATACTTTACGACTTGCTCCAGCAGTGTATTCACATTATTGCCGTGAATGGCGGAAATCGGGACAATTTCTGCGAACGGATACATGTCCTTATACTGCACGATGATCGGCAGCAGCGCCTCCGGATGAATTTGGTCGATTTTATTCATCACTAGGAACACAGGCGTGTTGACTTTTTTCAAGGTCTCGATAATGTAGCGGTCTCCGCCGCCGAAGCCCTCCACGACATCAATCAGAAACAGGATGGCATCCACTTCGCCAAGCGTGCTTTCCGCCGCGTGCTTCATGTAATCCCCCAGCTTGGAGGAAGGCTTGTGAATCCCGGGAGTGTCCAAAAAAACAATTTGGGCTTCATCTGTAGTATACACGCCATGAATTTTATTTCGGGTGGTCTGAGGCTTATCGGACATGATCGCGATTTTTTGTCCGATCACTTGATTCATCAACGTCGATTTGCCTACATTGGGCCTGCCGATGATAGCGACAAAGCCGGATTTGAATTTTTGCTTTTGCGTATCCTTCGTTTGGGTTGCTGCCATTATGCTATCGTTCCTCCGTCTTCCAATTGCGCAGATGTAAATGCACCGGGGAGCAGCTCAGACACCGTCATTTCCCTGACGTCTCCCCGCAAATTGCTCATATAAACCGGCATATCCGGCGGGCAAAGCTCCACTAACACTTGACGGCACACGCCGCAAGGCGAAATCGGTCCTTCCGTGTCGCCGATTACGGCAATCGCCCGGAAGGCACCCGCCTTCACGCCGTCGGCAATCGCCCGATGAAGCGCGGTACGCTCCGCACAATTCGTGGGACCGTATGCCGCATTTTCCACATTGCAGCCAAGATGCACATTCCCCTCCGCATCCAGCAGCGCGGCTCCTACCTTAAACCGGGAATAAGGCACATAAGCCCGGTCCATTACTTTTCTTGCCAAAGCGATTAATTCACGCTGCTCCATTTGCCTTCACGCTCCTCTCCCATCTTTGCCATAACACCCTTCACATATGATACAAATAGTATGCCAAAAAGGAAACAAAGCTTCCCATCAACGCTCCGACGAGTAAGGAAGCCAGCGAACGCGTACGCTTATCATAAAGCACGGCCATGATCAAAGCCGCTAGAAGATACGCCAGCAAACCGACCAAGGTCACCGGAGAGGTGCAGGTGATCAGCGTTGCTACGGCAAACGAAAGCGCTGTTAGGATGCTTGGCCTAAAGCCTCCGCCTTTCTGTCCGAACCTCGTTTCCACGATGATAACTAGCAGCAAAATCAGGCAAAGCAGGATCCACACCATACCTGCCGAAAAAGGAGTATTCTCGGCGATTCGCCATTCCAACAGCAGCTGCTCCATCGGCTCGAAGAAAACAATCATCCCGGTGATAGCGGCAAAAGCTGCAGACACCAAAACGGAGGCTGCAGCTGTGTCTTTGGCGATCTTGGCCAACGGATGAATGTCCGGCATGGCCAGGTCGACCGATTTTTCTATTGCTGTATTGATGAGCTCCGTGACAATCATCAGCGTGACGGACAACAGCAGAAATAACACATCTACCTTGGGCAAACGAAAAAACAAAGCCAGCACCAGCACAACGACGGCGGCGAAAAAATGAAACTTCATATTCCGCTGGGTTGCCAGAGCGTATTTGATCCCTTCATAAGCGTAACGGAAGCTGCGCTGCCATCGATCCGGCTGTCTCAACGGGTTAGCCCCGCTTTCAGCAGGATGGCCTCCTGCTTGCCGAACATTTCCTTCTCCGCCTCTGCATCCTGGTGATCATAGCCGATCAGGTGCAGAAAGCCGTGCACGAATAAAAAGCCAAGCTCCCGTTCTACCGAATGCCCGTATTCTTCGGCTTGCTCGATAGCGCGCGGGATCGAGATGATAATATCGCCGAGCGGTTCCTCGAAATCGGCTCCCTCTGCAGGTACACCCTCTTCGGCCAAGGCTTGGCGAATCTCCCCTGCTTCCCCGTCCAGGCGGCTTCCCTCTTCCAGCTCTTCCGCGTCGACTACGCCATCCTCATCATAGATGATCTCCATTTCATCCTCACCCATTTCCTGCATGGCGAAGGAGAGAACGTCGGTTGGCTTGTCGAGACCGCGATAATGCTTGTTCAGCTCCTGAATCGTTTCATTGGAAACGAAGGTAAGCGCCACCTCGCCTTCGGTAATTTGCTCCGATTCCCCTGCCAGACGAAGCAGCTCCTCGAGCTTCTCCACAAGATCGGGAGTGATTTCAAATGCTTCGTACTCATTGTTCCATGCTAATTCCAGAGCCATGTCGGCCTCCTTTTAGGCGTTAGCCTTCTTCGCATCGGGCTTCTGCCCGGCGATGTCCGTCGGGTATTCGATCCGGGAATGGAAAATTCCCAGCAGCGTTTCATTTAAGGTCTTTGCGATCTGGTCCAGCTCCCTGAGCGTCAGATCGCATTCGTTGAACTGCCCGTCATCGAGACGGCTCTTGATGATTTTGCGGACCATGGAATCGATCTGCTCCACCGTAGGATTGCGAAGCGAACGAACCGCCGCCTCCACGCAATCCGCTATGCCCACGATGGCCGCTTCCTTCGTCTGCGCCTTAGGTCCCGGATAGCGATACTCGGCTTCCTCCGGCGGCTCCTCGCCGCGTTCCTCAGCCTGCTTGAGGGCCTTATGGAAGAAGAACGCCAGCAGTGTCGTTCCGTGATGCTGCTCCGCAATATCCCTAAGCGGCTTCGGCATGTTGTATTCCTTCAGCATTTCTACGCCGTCACGAGCATGGGCCACGATGATCGATTTGCTTAAGGCCGGATCGATTTTATCGTGCGGGTTCTCCATGTTGTTCTGATTCTCGATAAAATAGCCCGGACGCTTCGTTTTCCCAATGTCGTGATAGTAGGCTCCCACCCGGCAAAGCAAACCGTCCGCTCCGATCGACTCTGCCGCCGCTTCGGACAAATTCCCGACCATCACGCTGTGATGATAGGTACCGGGCGTTTCCGTAAGCAGCTTACGCAGCAGCGGGTGGTTCGGATTCGCGAGCTCCACCAGCTTCAGGGGTGACAGGATGCCGAAGGCCACTTCAAAGAACGGCAGCAAGCCGATGACGAACACGGCGGTAAGCAGACCGCCGCCCACGGCGAACGAGCCGGCAAACAACATATCTCTGCGTGTCGCATGATCCTCGAGAATGAGCAGTGCCGTAACAAGCACCAAAGCAAACAAGGATACCATAACCCCTGCCTTCAAAATCGAGGAACGCTGACTTGCTCTCTGAATAGAGAAGATGGCCGCAAAGGAATTGGTCATGGTTAGCAGTCCGTAAGTAAAGTCAAACGGCTCCGCCTGCTCTACATTAAAGATGACGCTGGCCGTGACGCTGAACAGCACCGTGGCGATAAAGGCCATCTGCGCATCCAGCAGAATAGTGATCAGCATAGCTCCCATGGCCGTAGGCGCCAAGTATCCGATGAAGGGATAATCGAGATTCTGCACCATCGAGAACAGCTTCATTCCTGCAATCGTGATGATCAGAATCAGAATGAGCATCAATAGCTGAGCGTTATTGTAGCTGACCGGCAGGCGGCTTTGACGAACGAACATGAACAGCACCAGGCCAATAAGAATAATGAATAATAGCAGTCCGATATGAGGCCAGTACGTTTTTTCATCCTTCAGCAGATCCTGCGTCTTCAAGCGCCCGTATACCTCTTCGGTAATGCGTTCTCCCTTGGCGACAAGCACATCGCCTTTATCGATGTAAACCGGTTTCACGCTGTCGCGCGCCTTCCCTCTAGCCTCTTCGGTCCCCTTCTGATCATAGAACTTGTTGGGGGATACGGCTGCGCGAACAAGCTCCTGAACGAGCTCGCGGGATACGCTTTTCTCTAGGGTCGAAGCGTTCACCAGCTCCGCCACCTTGGCTCTAGCGGTTTGCGCGTCGAGCAGCTGGTCGTTCATCAGCCGAATGACGATGTCCTTGGACACCTTCTCCATGGCAATCAAATCATCTTGTGATAAACGCGGCATCTTGTAAAAGGATTCCTCAGGAATACGATACTGCTGCTCCTTAAGCCGATTGCGCATTTCTTGGAGCAGCGCATCGTTGTACTGTCCGCTGTTCTCAAATATTTTCAGCTGCCGATCCAGATGGTCCTGCAGCAATGTCGGAAGCACTGTACGGTAAATATTAACCTTATCGGCCTGTGATACGTCCGCATCGTTATTAATTTGGCGCAGCTTTTCATAGATGGCTTCCAGCGCCAATTCATTTTTCAGCGAAATGATCTGGTAGACCGGCTGCACCTGACCGGCAGCGACCTCCTTAGCCTTCTGAGTGGCTAAGGCGTTCTCCACCGGTCGAGGCGCGATAATATCCTTCTCCGCGATCGATCCCAGCTGAATATCATACGTTTGCGGCACCATGCGGGGCAGCAAGGTCATGTAAATAACGATCCCCAGCATCAAAAACAGAAGAAAGCGCACTATGGCGCTGTATCTCCAACCGATGAGCTGGGATTGAAATTTGCCTTGTATCGAAACGCGATTGGTCATGACGAAAGGTCATCCCTTTCTCATCCTTCTTTGTCCTCATTGTAGGCTATGATGATTTTCTGTACCAAAGAGTGTCTGACTACGTCCTGCTCGGCAAATGTGATAAATCCGATTTCCTCCACATGCTTCAGAATGCGCTGCGCTTCCATAAGGCCGGAAGATTTTCCTCGTGGAAGGTCAATTTGGGTTACGTCGCCCGTGATGACCATTTTGGACCCGAAACCAAGGCGCGTGAGAAACATTTTCATTTGCTCCGGCGTCGTATTCTGCGCTTCGTCCAAAATAATAAACGAATCATCCAGCGTACGTCCCCTCATATAGGCGAGAGGCGCGATCTCAATGAGTCCTCTCTCCAAGGACTTCAGTACCTGCTCCGGCCCCAGCACATCGTTAAGAGCATCATACAACGGCCTTAGGTAAGGGTCAACCTTTTCCTGAAGGTCGCCCGGCAGGAAGCCGAGGCTTTCTCCAGCCTCTACCGCCGGTCGGGTAAGCACGATTCGCTTCACCTTGCCTTCCTTAAGCGCGGTTACAGCGAGAACGACCGCGATGTACGTCTTCCCTGTACCCGCAGGACCGATGCCGAATACGATGTCTTTCTTCTTGATGGTATTGACATATTGCTTCTGCCCGATCGTCTTGACGCGTATCGGCTTCCCTTTGTAGGTCACGGCGATATCGCCCTTAAACAGATCCAGCAGCTGATCTGCTTTCATTTGCTTCGCGAGCTCCAGTGCGTAAGCTACATCCCTTTCGGTCAGGCTGTAGTTGTTGCGGATCAGCTCAAGCAGGACAGTGAACAGCTGTTGCAGCTGCTCGGCCTCAGCTGTGCTCGCTTGGATGACAATTTCTTCCTCGCGGGAATAAATCTTGGCCTGAGTCTGCGCTTCAATCAGATGCAGGAACTTATCCTGCGGCCCGAATAGCGCCAGCCCTTCTGCTGTATTCTTTAGTGCAACTTTCACGGTTGTCAATTGATCGATCAACAGGGAATCCCTCCGCGATGAGTTTTGAATTGATTTTCTTCAGCCAGAGGCGCACGTAAACTCTACGATAGAAGTACTGCTTGCTCTTTCGCCTTATGGTAAAGAGAATCCATTCAAAAGATTTAAAAAACTAGAAAAGACGGCTCTCTACAGCGTGCTATGAGGGAGCATTTACGCCTATTGCCTGATGAAGCCAAAACTCGCGCCGATGTGGTGCTGTAAGGTGGAATTTCCGCATATCGCGTCAAGCCTTTACAACATGCACTACGGGACGATCGGCTGCTCGGTTGCAATATGCTCTTCGATTTCTAAATGTACTTCCATATAAACTTTACCATTCTCCGTCTTTTCATGCAAAATTTTTTCACTTACGACGCGCGCATCCTTCCCTGCATCAGCCAAAAGCTCGGAGCGTACCTGCTCCAAACCGATCGCCCTAGCCTCCTTCGGATCAATCGGCTGCTCTACATATTGTACCTCCATGACCTTCTCGTGCATCCATCCGACCGGTAGGGCAAAGCTGCGCCAGCCCAGAGTCTTCCGGTCGGTCAAGCTTTCGAACTGCTCAAAGCCAAGCTGTCCATAGCCCGTGATTTGCAGTGCCCGGTTTCCGAAGACGAGGTAGAATCGTTTTTTCGACTCGCCGGTGTAGACTTTATACTTTTGCGTCAGCGGGACCTCGATTTTGGGGGTATACCAGACAAGCCCCTTCACGTACCCGGCAGCCACAACGGTTTGCTGATTCATTTCGTCCCCCAGAATGCCCGAGATCAGAATGTCTCCCTTGCGCACATACATATTCGGCTTCACTAAAGGTCGGCCCTTTTCTGCGAACAAATCGGTCACCATGGCGTTTTTCGCTGCTACCAGATGCTGCGGATTCATGAGCGGAGGCTTTTCCGGTATCGTTGCTTCCACCACTTTAATCACTACATGCGTTCCCTGCAGCTCAACCCCTACCCAAGCGGCCGAGGGCAGCTGGCTTTGCAGCTGGCGAGAGAGCTGCTCCGGTTCCGGCAGTCTTCGCTTCCATTGATATTTATAAATGCCTTCCTGCCTGGCTGCCTGCAAAATTTGATCGGTGGATATCGTTTGATTACCCTCCACCCTCACTTGCCAAACAAGAGAGGACAGCAGGTAGATCCCTACGAGAAAGCAGATAACGCCTACGGCAAAAAATTTACGCCGCCAAAGTTTGTCCAAGAAAAAAGGAAAGCCAAGCCGTTCTTTGATTCGAATGCGGGAGCCTGTCTCCTTCAAGAGCGGACGAAGCCGAAAAAAGTCACCGATCGAGATGCACATCTCCGCCCGATGGTTGTCCAAATAACGAATGTCCCAAATGGACATTCTTTTCTCGATAATCCGATTGATGAGCCGTTCCAAACGGCTGCCCGTCACCTCCAACTTCACAAATCCGCGCCACAGATGAATATAGTTCTGCTTCACTTCCGTTTCCCCTTTCCGTTCTATGGGATATATTGGATATCGTGGATGATGCCTTCGATGAACACTTCCTCCGACAAGATCGCGCGAATCGTCAGTTCTTTACCGTATACCTCGAGCCGCCCTTTACTAAGCGAAAGCTTAAGCACATCACTCGAAAAATGGAGCACACCGCGATGATTTTCTACGTACAGCTGCATGTTTCCAATCATCGTTATGCGGGGAAAATCCATCACCACATCTTGAGGCAGGTCAAGCAGTTTGGCTGCGAATTGGTTAATTTTTCGAGTCAGGCTGCGCATGCAGTAACCTCCTCAGCGTTTTCTGTAGCTAGACAGTTTTTTGTATGCGTGGATGATGCAGTTAGACTATTTACACCATATGCGCAGACGGGGCAAAAGATGATGTCAAGACAAAAAAAAGCACGGTTACCAAGCGCTAAGGCTTGATAACCGTGCTTTGGGAGGTAAGGATCACACTACCGGCGGTACGGTCTGCGCGAACGGGGAGGACCCAGGATCTCGGCCCACAGAACGCCTCTGGCAAGCTCCTTACCCGTCGGCGCTTCCAAGGGCTCCTGTAATGTCTTCTCAGGCGTTACAACCGTTCTCGCGAGCTCCATACGTTCCGTACGCTCTACCGTAGGTACAGGAGACTGACGCTCCGCTCCGGGCACAGGGGCTGCAGACTGTCCCTGAGAGGGACGGGAAGTCTTCTGCTTAGGCCATCCCGAGCCGTCTCCTCCAAAGGGCGGCATCGAAGGAGCAGGTCCCTGTCCGCCGCTCCCTCCCCGGGAGCTCCTCCAGCGTCCGAGCAAACCGTTAATCACAATATAGGCAATCACAAGGAGAAACCAATTGCTCATCAGAAAATTAATGATTTTTGCAAAGGTCATGACGCAAAATCACTCTCTTTCGGGAGACATGTAGTAATTATGAATCTTCACGATCCCTATCGGGCTGATTCATACGGCCTAAGGAGCTTCTCATTTGCGTGTCGGCATCCAAATTTTTCAGATTCATGTAATCCATAACGCCGAGCTTGCCGTCTCGAAGTGCCTCGGACATAGCCAGCGGCACCTCAGACTCCGATTCCACTACCTTGGCCTTCATTTCCACGACACGGGCCTTCATTTCCTGCTCCAGTGCAACCGCCATCGCACGACGCTCCTCCGCCTTCGCCTGAGCGATGCGTTTATCGGCCTCCGCTTGCTCCGTTTGGAGAATCGCGCCGATGTTCTTCCCTACGTCCACATCGGCGATATCGATAGATAAGATCTCGAAGGCTGTACCGGCATCCAAGCCCTTACCGAGTACGGTACGGGAAATCAGATCCGGGTTTTCCAGCACGTCCTTATGCGAGTTGCTCGAGCCGACAGTCGTTACAATGCCTTCGCCTACGCGAGCAATAATGGTTTCTTCCCCCGCACCACCGACCAGACGATCAATATTCGCCCGTACGGTTACCCGAGCGATAACCTTTACTTCAATCCCGTCCTTCGCTACGGCGGAAACGGTTGGTGTTTCAATGACACGCGGGTTTACACTCATTTGTACGGCCTGGAGCACGTCACGCCCCGCGAGATCAATGGCCGCGGCACGTTCAAATTCCAAATGGATGTTCGCACGGTGAGCCGCGATCAATGCGTTAACAACACGGTCTACGTTACCGCCTGCAAGAAAGTGACTTTCCAGCTGGTTGATGGACAATCCCAAACCGGCCTTTGTCGCTTTAATCAACGGATTGACAATGCGGCTTGGTATGACGCGGCGCAGCCTCATGGCAACAAGAGTGATAATACTGATCCGAACTCCGGACGCAATTGCCGAGATCCACAGCATCACCGGGACAAAGCTAAGAAAAACGGACAAGGCAATAATCACAACAGCAGCAAGCAAAAAGAAATAAATCATCGGATCCATAAACGCATCTACCTCCTAAAATTTAGTCCACCTGTTCCTTCACAACGACTCGCATACCCTCCACATGGACGACCGTTATCCTCCGACCGGAGGCGATAAACTCTCCTTCGGTGACGACGTCCACTTTCTCCTCCCCTATTCGAGCGGAGCCGGAGGGGCGAAGCGGCGTCAAGGCAACACCCGTAATCCCCAATAAATCCGTCCGGCTTACGGTGGAAGTATAGCCCTGCTCCGTAGTGAGCTTGTCGCGCAGAATGAATCGGTTCCAGACACCGCGATGCTGGAAATATTTCATTGTTACCCCGACTACCACAGCGGCAAAAACAAAAGCGATTGCCAGATTCCAAGCAGCCTGCTCCGTATTATAAGCTGCCGTAATGACGCTGCCGAACAAGGAAAGGGCACCTAGGATGCCTAAAATGCCAAAGCTGGAGACGAAAATCTCAATAATGAGCAGCAGTACACCTAAGACGAAGAAGACGATATGCTCCACCTCAGCAAACCCCACGATGTAGTGGCCGAAGAAATAGAGCGTGAAGCCTAGCAGCCCTACAATTCCCGGCACGCCGAAGCCCGGCAAGAATAGCTCAATCGCAATTCCCGCGATGCCAATAAAAAGCAGAATCATAGACACCCAGGGGAGTGTGAGAAAACGGGCGATTTTCTCTGCGAGAGACGGCTCGATGTTTACCACTGGATGGTTCTCTAAGCCCAAAAAGCGGATCACCTCTTCCTGATTGGCGGCCAGCTTCTCGGAATATCCCACCTTCAAGGCTTCTTCTGCGCTAAGAGACACTAACTGTCCCTTCTCCACCGTACGACCGATCTCCGGCATCGTCACCCCCACGTTCTTATCTACCATCGCTTCTGCGATTTTAGGGTTACGTCCCCGCATTTCTGCGGCGGCTCTCATCTCGCTTGCCCAGTGCGCAACCACCTTGGCGTCATCAATGGCATTGCCCGTGACATCCACCACAGCTGCCGCTCCGATAGAGCTGCCTGGCTCCATGGCGATTTTCGTTGCATTCAGAGCAATATAGCTCCCTGCCGAAACCGCTTTCCCATGAACAAATGCCGTAGTAGGAATTTGGCTTCCCCGGATCATCTCTCCGATCTCTTCCGCTGAGTCCACTCGGCCTCCTAACGTGTCAATGTCCAGGATGATGTGCACCGCCCGCCGCTCCTCCGCCTCCCGGAGTGAACGCTCGATAAACTTCTGCAATCCCGTCTCAACCGTTTGATGTACTGGAATAATAACCACCGGTGCGGACTGCGGAGGTTCTGAGGGGAGGGTCTTGGGCGAGGCCGCCGCCGAAGTGCTTAGCCCCAGCAGATGAGCCAGCATGACCGTCCAAAGGACGAACCATCGAAACCACCCCGTGTTAACGCCTGCATGTATCGGCATGGCATACCTCCAAGAAAAGTAACTTTGCTTACATCAGGTTATACGCATGTTTTCCTTTTTTGATTCAGAATAAGCTCACAAAGGCAAAAAAAAGAAACACCCCACAACATGGAGTGTTTCTTATGGTCTACGACAAAAATTGCGAGACGAACCCGTTCACGAGCTTCCCGTCTGCACGGCCCTTTACCTTTGGCATTAATGCGCCCATGACTTTACCCATATCCGCTTTCGAAGAAGCTCCCACTTCTTGGATGGTCTGCTGTACAATGGCTTTAACTTCTTCTTCCGTTAATTGCTGCGGCATGTAATCCATCAAAACGGCGATCTCCGCTTTCAGATCATGAGCCAAATCATCTCGACCGGCTTTTTCAAATTCTTGGAGGGAGTCTCTGCGCTGTTTGATCTCGCGATTCAGAATATCAAGCACTTCTTCTTCATCTAAGGTTCTACGCTGATCGATTTCCACATTCTTTATCGCAGCACGCACCATACGGATAACGGAGAGCTTAAACTTGTCCTGACTTTTCATCGCGAGCTTCATGTCTTCATTTAATCTATCGCTTAAGCTCATCGATTAAAGACCTCCTAGAACTTTCTCTTACGAGCAGCCTCTGACTTCTTCTTCTTCTTCACGCTAGGCTTCTCATAATGCTTGCGTTTCTTCACCTCTGCTAAAACGCCATCTTTCGCGATGGAGCGCTTAAAGCGACGAAGTGCAGCATCTATAGTTTCGTTCTTGCGAACTCGAGTTTCTGACACCAGTTTTCCCTCCCTCCGAACAGACCGTCCAAGACGAAAAAGACATTCATCAAACTTCATTATAGGTTAAACAGAAACATAGTGTCAACCTAAACTGCAAAGCATTTGCAAAATGCTTGCAAATCAAGCGCTTCGAACGTTCAACCCACCCAGCTTCTCACCGGCAAGAAGGTGATAGTGAATGTGGAACACGATCTGCCCGCTGTCCGGACCGCAGTTGTTCACGAGCCGATAGCCGGTTTCGGCGATCCCTTGCTCCCGTGCGATTTGCTGGGCAGCCCGGTGAATCTCGCCTATCAGCGGCCAATCCTCCGGCTCAACGTCATTCATCGATGCAATGTGCTTCTTGGGGATGATGAGCAAATGCAGCGGCGCTGCGGGTTGAATGTCGTGAAACGCTATGACATGCTCGTTTTCGAACACCTTTTTGGAAGGGATCGAGCCTTCGACGATCTTGCAAAAAATGCAATCCATGCTTGTCCCCCCTTCCCGCAATGAAACTTCTATTATCATACCGAAAATTGAATCAAAAAGCGAATCAAAATCGGGGCGAAACGGAAATAAATTTACTTCCCCGCGGCAGGCGGCAGGCGTTCCTCCTCACTGACCTCACTCCATCCAATCGTTTACCAGCTCTACCACCCGTTTGAATCTTTCGCGGCCCTGCATCACTAACGCTTCTTTTGCACGCTCATATTCTCCCGCCAGCATCCATTTGGCATTTTGATCCTTAATCAAGCCGAAATGAAGCCATGCCGTCTGCAGCTCCATGTAATACCTGCGGTCCCGGGACGTCTGGAGCGATTGCTCCAATTCGATGAAGCGCTCCTGAAGCTTCTTTTCCTCGATCAGCTTGCGTTCATGCCAAGCCCCAATGAGCGACGGATCGGTCGAGTAAATCATAGACACCATGACGGCCCGGATGCCCAGCGCGCAATCCAGCCAGCGATCCAGCTCCTTTTGAAGCGGATGCAGCTCCTCCCGGGAGGGCAAACGGAACTGCGATACGACAGAACGCAGGGTCAAGCTGTTATGCGTGGCCTCCTGAATCGATAGATTCATCTGTCCGAGATTATTCAGCTGCAGTTCCGCAGAGGCAAGCACCTCCTGGCTTCCCGCCGATGCCTGCTGAATCATGGCGGATGTTTCATTGACGCTCGACGTGATCGCCAAAGAGCTGCCGGCGATGTCAGCGACCCGTTCATTCATTTGGTTCATATCCCGGGCGATGCCGCGCAAGAACGCGTCCATCGCCTCGTACCTCACCAAAGCCGTTTCCATGGAGCTCCTGCCCGACTGTGCAGAAACTTTCATGTGAGCTATGCTCCCGTTCAAATGCCAGCCTTGTGTACTTACCTGCTCCAGCTGCTCCTCAATGTGAAGAGTAACCTCATTAGTCCGTACCGCAAGCTTGGAGATTTCGCCAGCCACTACGGCAAAGCCTTTCCCCTGTTCTCCCGCTCTTGCTGCCTCGATGTTGGCATTGAGTGCCAGCAGCTTGGTTTGGTCGGCAATATCGGCTATGAGCTTTGTCATCTCCGATATCAGGATCAAGGTTTGATCCAGGCTGCTCATTCTTTGGGCTACTTCCTCCGTATCCGAGGAAATGCGAAGCATCCGCTCCAGCGCTCCTATCATTTCCTGCTTACCCGAAGCTACATCCTCAGTCAGCTTGCCGGCGGAATCAGCGACAGCATGGCTTGTCCCGCGAAGCTCTTCCAAATGCCGTGAAATACGAGAAAGCTCCTCAGCGGTTTCCTGCACGTGAACAGCCGCCTCCTGCAGCCCTTCACTCATATCACGGATAATGTCCGTCACGCTTCCGACCTGCTCCTGAATCTGCAGAGAACTCGCCTTCATCTCCTCCATCCGGCGATGAAGCTTGCGCGAGCTTCCATCAACGATCCTCAGCATACCTCTTAAGCTACGAAAGCTCCTGACCAGTGCCCGGGACATTCGATTCCGGCCGCTTCCGTGAACCGTCTGCTCCTTGGTGAAATCCCCCTCCGCCATCAGTGTAAGGGTCTCCTCTAAGCGTACGGCTGATTTTGAAGAAAACAAACGTATCATGACCAAAGGCCCCCTTGCCCAAAAACCTATGTAATATTACCTTACACTAATGAGGCTTATAACCCAAATATAAATCAAAAACTGACATTAATCAACGATTTTCGGACTATTTTTCACCTCTTTTCAGTATGATTGGGCAGATTTCCTTACATGAAGTTATTTTCCATCGGAATTACCGAACAAAATCCCTTGTTTTTCTATGAAACATTCGCCTCTTTTAAAAATGGACTAGCGCCTAAACAAAGAGTCCGCGGAATTTATAGACCGCGAGTCTAATATCAGTTATAATAATGATAAATCAAAGTTTTACTTATGAAAGCTTGTATTGGAACAGATCATTCGGTTTGGATCAGGGGGCTTGATCGAAATGAACCGTTATATGCGGGAGTCCACCCAGAAGAAGCGCGAATTCATGATGGAGGTTGCGCTTCGCCTGTTCGTGGAGCGTGGGTATGAACATGTTTCCGTAGACGACATCATTGCGGCAACGAATACGTCCAAAGGTACGTTTTATCACTATTTTCAGGGCAAGGATGAAATACTGAGGGAAATTCCGCGGCGGCAAATCGCAATCATCGAAGCCTGGTCAAGCCGAACGCCATCCCAAGTACCGTCGCTGGAGGCTCACGTCAACCGCCTTATGCTGGAGCTTGTTGCGCCCATCGGCGCTTCACCCAAGCTTATGCGGAGCTTAATTGCATTGTCCATGCAGAACGAAGGTCTGCGCGCTGCGGTGGATGAGCAGAATCGGTATCTATATGAAAGCTTATTGCGCTGGCTGCCGGAGCCGGGAAAGGCACGGGTGCTGGTCACGGCGTATTTGGGTACCATCATGATCTGGTGTTCGCGTGAAGGCGAGGATCTAAATGAAATACTGCGCAAGCAGCTCGCTTGGGCTTGGTCGGGCCTTCGCACAAGCCATGTTGAGGAGCCTGTGCTGCCGGAGCCGGAAATGAAAGGAGCAAGAAGCATGAAAATTGCGATTATTGGAGGAGGCTTAGCCGGCCTGACGGCTGCAGCCTATTTATCGGAACACCCGGGAGTAGAAGGCGTTCTGTTCGAAAGAAGCCCGCAGCTCGGCGGCCGCGCTTTTACGTACGAGAAAGCCGGATTCACACTGAACTATGGTGCCCATGCGATATACGGAATTGATCGCCATGAAATCTCCGCTATGGAGCGCGAGCTGGGTCTTTCCTTCAGCTCCAAGCAGGTAGATAAGCGAAAGGTTATGTATGCCAAAAACGATGAGCTGACGCCGGCGCCGCTTGATTTTGTCAATCTGATGCGGACCGAGCTGCTCAGCCCGATGCAGAAGATGCGTTTTGTCGGTGAAATTACCGCCATTATGGCGAATATCCATACTCTCAAAAACTTCAATACGCTAGGCGATTACTTAGCCGACTCGGATGCCGGCGAGGACGTAAAGGAGCTGTGGGAGCATCTGGTCTGCTCCAATTTTTTCATTACGCCGGAGGAAGCCCGCAAGGTTCCCGGTTCCGTCATCAGCGAGTACTATCATAACCTGTTCCTGTCCAGCCGCCCCGTCAATTACGTGCTCGGCAGCTGGGCCGTCATTACGAACCAGCTGAAGCAGAAGATCGACATGTCCGGTCGATGGGATATTGCCTTGCAGCAAGGCGTTGAAAGCATACGTTACGCCGACCGCAAATTCGTGCTGCAGACGAAGAACGGGGAAGCCGCTTTTGATAAGGTGATCTTTGCCATGCCGGTGCAGCAGGTGTGCAAGCTGACCAAGAGCACTCCGTGGGAGCCGTTCCTTGCTCCGTACGAGGATAACACGGCTACCGAGGTGATGGTGTACGATATCGGTCTGCGAACCGTCGTTGCCCGTCCGTTCAGCTATATCAGCGATATGAACAACAAGCTCTTTATAAGCGACGTATCGGCTACGGATCATACTCTTGTGCCGGCCGGCGGCCAGCTGCTGCAGGGCATCGCTTATTTAAGCGATAACTTTGCCGATGAGGCGGAGCGCAAAGCTTACCTTGAAGCCAAGACAGCTCAGATGGAAGCTCTGTTCGATCAATATTATCCGGGCTGGCGCGAGGCGATTGAAGTGAAACGAGTGTCAAAGAAGGCCATGGTCGCCAGTGTTAAAAATATCAGCAGCAACCAGCTGCTTCCGACGCGGCTGGAGAATGTGCCGTTCTACTTTTGCGGAGACGGCTGCCAGGGCAAGGGCGAGCTCGCAGAACGGGCATTTTCCACCGCTCGTCACGTTGCGAAGGCGATTCTCGAAGAAGCTAAGGAGCTCGTAAAGGCATAATACCGTTCGGTATGGACTTACAGCTTGGCTGTAAGCCATGTTTTGACGCGATGGAACAGTCCTGAAGCGGCTGAGGCGATCGTCTGAAGCTTAGAACGCCAACCCGATTCCTGTGTGGAATCGGGTTTTTGCTCATCTGCAGGTTCGGAAGGCTGCGCGGTTGTTTGCTGCGTAGAGGAGTGCGGGAGTGCTGCGGTGTTGCCGTTCGTCGTAATTTGAACCGTTCGGGTGGTTGCGTCCCAGCCCACTTTGCCGCCGAACGCCTCTGCGACGAATCGGGCCGGGGCCATCGTATAGCCGTTCACCAGCTGAGCGGCCATATCCAGTGTTACCTTCTGTCCGTTCTTCTCGGCAATAGGGTTACCGATTTGGATCGTAACCGTAATATCTCCCTTCTTGGCCGTGGCTGTCTTCGATGTAGGGTCCCACTCGACGACGGCGCCCATAGCCTCGAAAATGGCGCGAAGCGGAGCCAGCGTGCTGCCCTCGCGAATGACAGGCGGCTGCTCATAGCTCTGCAGCTTGTTATCGATCGCAACGGATACCTCGGACGAGAGCGTAAACGACTTGGAGCCTACCTTCCTACCGTCATGGTTATAGACTGCCAGTTCAATTTGGGAGTTTTCAGGCACGGAGCCCGCCTTCAGGTCGATGCCATATGGCGGCTTGGTTTGTGTTTCCAAAAGCTCTCCGTTTAAGTAATACTCTAGCTTGCCGATATAAATATCGGGAATCTTCACAAAAGGCGTAAGCTTAGTCTGCTTCGCGAACGCCAAGCCGTCCGTTACCTTGACATGTCCGATGTGATCCGCGGGCTTGGCGTTATTCTCCACCTTCGTAAGGTAATAAGGGCTGGCTATCAGCTTGCGGTAAAGCTCGTACATCCGTTCGTTATCGCGAAGCAGATAATTGTTTCTCGATTCTCGGTCCGCCAAATTTACGTTGAAATAGGTAATGGACTTCAAACGCGGGTATTTCTTCGGCATGATATCATATAAACGCTGCAGATTCAGTGTCCCATATTCCGTGAACGATTCCTGCGGGATATGCGCGTAATGGGAAACGGCCGTTTCGCTAATCATCAGCGGCTTGCGGTCCGCATACGTTTTGTACAAATAATCCAAACGCTCGACCGGCGAAGTTGCCTGCATGTTACCCTGAGCAGGATCGCCGTTCTCATACGGCTCAGAGTACAAGCTTACCCCGACCCAATCTACGACGTCATCTCCCGGATAATAGGCGTCCATTGAATACATCGGAACGTCGCCCGGACTCCATACCATAGCAACATTCGGCGCTTCCTCCGCCATAATTCGGTGAACCATCCTGAATTTCTCGATATATTTTTGCGGATCGCCATGCCATGGAACCCAGTTGCCGTTCATTTCGCTGGCATAACGCAGGAAGATCGGGATGCCGGAGGCCTTGGCTCCCTTGGCGAAGGAGCGAACTATGTCCTCCGTCACCGCATCCAAGCCCTGCGACGGCTCCCATGCGATCTGAATAGCCGCACCGGCTTCCTTCGCCCGATTAGCGAATTGGGTCGGAAAGTCTTTGCTTACCGGACCGTAGGTTAGGTAGAGCGCATGCTTTTTATCGTAAAATTGCTCCGACCGGGTAAAAAAGTTCAGCATTTTCGGATCCTGCTCCGAATATAAGCCGATATACGTACCGTATTCCGGCTCGAACTTCGCCAGCTTGCCGTTCTTCGGTGCGGCCTGGCGTTTCAGCTCCTCCTCCTCATCCGTCGACATATATAGATCGATCGTCGTACGGATTTGCTCCGCACGAATGAGATCCACCGCTCCCCAATCCTTGCCGTGAAGGAGCCAAAATTTATTTTCCAGCTCGTAATATTCGATGGCTTTGTCATACTCCTTGATGCTGTCGTAATACTCGTTCAAGCTCCCGCTGAACAAGGCTGCTCCCTGATAATCTCCCAGCTGTTCATAATGCTTTACAAGAAACTCCCAGTGCGGTACGGCGGCAGCAGGATTGCCCTGTTTTACAGCTGCTTCGGCCGCTACCCAGCGGTCCCAGATCGCATCGGCGCGGGCCGGGGCCGGTGAAGCCGCAGTCAGCAGCAAACTGCAGCATATCGCAGCTGCGTATAGCTTGCGGGTGAATCGTCCCTTTTGCTTCATGATTGCTGAATCCCCCTTGTATGTAGGCACTGACCTCATTATAACATTACGTATGTGGGACGAGGTACAAGTATTCATGTATGGCGGGGTATGCATTTCGTGACCGATAATCTACATTGTCTCCAGTGTGATTCGGCTGCCTTTGCCCCCCGGCTCCGCGGGATGTACGACCAAACGCCGTGCCAGTCTCGCTCTAAGCTCCGGCACATGGCTGATAACGCCGACGGTCAGCTTGTCCATATGCAGCTTCTCCAGGGCACCGATGACCGTCTCCAGCAGCTCTTGGTCGAGTGTTCCGAAGCCTTCGTCCAGGAAGAAGAACTCCAGCGGGTACTGGCCCTTCAGCTGAATTTGGGCCGACAGGGCGAGCGCCAAGGATAACGAGGTAAGGAAGGTCTCTCCTCCGGAGAGCGTGGATACCGGCCTTCGAACCCCGCCGTTGGCGTCATCCCGGATGACAAAGCCGCCTCCCGAATCCACCTCGATCGCATATTTCTGCCTTGTCAGTTGTCCCAGCCGCTCGGAAGCGGCCCGGCTGACCTGCATCAGCTGCTCCTCGGCCAGGTATTCTACGAAGGCATTGCCTCGCAGTACGCTTTGCAGCTTCCCCAGCAGCTGAAGCTCCGCTTGCTTCTCCTGCCTCACCGCTTCCAGCCCGCTCCACCGCTCATGCTTCGCTTGAAGCTCCTCGGCGTCCCGTTCCGTTTTCGCCTTAGCCTCCAGCGCGGCCTCGTCGCGCTCCTTGCATCCGGCCAGCTCCTGCTCCAGCTGCCCCCATGCTTCGTCGGACACCTCGCGCCCGGCCAGCTCCGCCTGCAGCTCCTGGAGCCTTGCGGCTACCTGATGCTCCTGCTTGCGCTGCTCCTCCACTTCGCGGGTGTATTCCTCCAGCTGCTGCGGGGTAAGAAGCGCATCCGTCACTTCCTCCGGAGTAGCGAAGCCTTCCTTCACCGATTCAGCCGCCCATTCGCGCTCCGCTTCCGCGTAAGCCTGAGCAGCGGAATCGACGGCCTGCCGCGCCGCCGCATCGGCCTGCGCCTGCCGCTGCTGCTCCTGCCCAGCCGCGTCCAATACTTCCGCGCTGCGCTTTGCTTCCGATTGCAGCTGCTGCAGCTGCTGCTCCGCGGAACGGGTAAGCTTCCCGATTTCCGTATCCGAGGCCACCCAAAGCGCCAGCTTGTCCTCCTTTTGCTTCACCTGCTGCTGCAGGGTGTCACGCTCCGCGATCGTTTGGACATGCTGTTTCTCGTACTCGTTCAAACGCTGCTGCAGCGTTTCCATATTGCTTTGCTTTTGCGTCAGGAAGTCCGCCGCCACGGCAAGCTTCTCGCGCAGCTGCTCCGCCAGCTCGTCCTTCGCCTGCAGCTCCGCAGCCGCCTGCTCCGTGCTGTCCGGTGACAGCTCGGGGAAGTGCACAGCCCATTGCGACTCCAGCTGACCGAGCTGCGACTGAAGCTCCTGCGTCCTCCGCTCTTGCTGCTCCAGCCACTGCACGGCAGACTGCCGTCGCGCTGCCAGCTCTTGCGACTGCCTCTCGTGCTGCCTACGTTCCTGAAGCAGCTGTGATAGTCCCGCTTGCAGCTGCTTGACTGCTCCTGCGAGCTGCGGCAGCACGCTGCCGGGCTGCAGACTACCTGAGAACGCCGCCGCGGGGGGAGCTGCCGCTGCCGCGGCTTCCGCCAAGCCTGGCAAGCCAGGGGCACCCGAGGCTTCGCTTTGCAGCGCCTCCCGTACCTGCTCCCCCATGGCCGTAAGGCTGTGCAGCTGCTGCTTGCAGGTCAACTGCTGCTCTCTTGCTTCCGCCAGAAGCCTTTCCAGCTTCTCTATGCTGCCGCTCTCTGCGTCGGCTGGCGAACCCGCCGGCTGAGGGTGCTCCAGCGAGCCGCATACCGGACAAGCCTCTCCTTCATGCAAATGAGCTGCCAGCACCGAGGCTAGGGAGCTCAGCTCCGCCTGTTTCATCGCTTCGCGCTGTTTTTTGATCTCGTCCGGCAGCGCGGCGAGCCGCTCCTCAATCCACGCCTCCGCCTGACGAGCCTGCGCCTGCAGCCCCAGGAGCTGCTCCACCCAGACCGCCAGCCTCGCCTCCGCACCGCTCTGCTGCTGCGCCAATGCTTGCCGCTCGCCGTCAAGGCGCGCCAGCTCCTGCCGCTGCTTCGCGAGCTCCGCGCTTTGCGCTTCCGCCTCCTGGCGCAGCCGGTCCTGCTCGCGCTTCTGCTGCAGCGCGGCGGCCAGCCGCTGCCGCTCGGCGCTGCCGACCTCGGCGCGCTTCAGCTCCGCCTGCGGTTGCGCCTGCCGCCGCAGCGCGCCTTCTCGCGCGACTCGCGCTCGCGCGCCAGCTCGGCGCCGGCCTGCGCCAGGCGCGCCTCGAGCGCGCCGCGGCCGCCAGCGCGGCCAGCCGCGTGCGCTCGCCGGCGAGCTCGGCGCGAGCGCCGCCGCCTGGCGCGGTTGCTCGAGCCGCGCGGCCAGCGGCGCCTCCTGCGCGGCGAGCGCGCCCGCGGCGACGCCGTGCGCGGCCTGCGCCGCGCCGAGCGCTTCGGCGGCGGCCGCCAGCGCGGCGGCACGGGCCGCGGCGGCGGCGCGCTCCTGCGCGAGCGGCGCGGACGCGGCCTCGCGCCGGCGCACGAGCGGGCGCGACCGCTCGGCCTGCGCCGCGCGGGCGAGCCGCGCCGCGAGCGCCGCCGCCGCGGGCGCGCGGGCCGCGAGCGCGGCCTGGCGCGTGCCGAGCGCCGCGAGCTCGCCGCGCTCGCGCACGGCGCGCGGCTCGGCGGCGCGGCGCTCGCAGGCGGCGAACTGCGCGCGGGCGGCGGCGGCGGCGGCCTGCGCGTGGCGCGCCGCTCCTGCGCGGCGGCGAGCGCCTCCGCGGAGGCGTCGCCGAGGCCCTCTTCGCTCCGCCTGCGGCTCCTTCACGGCAATGTCGGTTTCCTTGAACCGACCGGCCGTTTTGGCACTAAGCCGATCCCCGTAAGGCTCGAGGTGGAACAGCCGCTGCAGCATAGCCCGTCGCTCGCTGCCCTTCAGCCCGAGGAACTCGGCGAACTTGCCCTGAGGAAGAACAACCGCCCGGGTAAAGTCCTGCATGGACAAACCCAAAATATCGGCTACCTGCTGGTTCACCTCACCGGCTTTGTCCGCAAGCACGACGGTGCCGTTCTCTTCATAGGCGATTAAACGGGACACCGTGCCGTTGACGGACACGTCCCCGCCCCGCTTGAACTGACGATCTACGCGATATCGCTTGCGTCCCCCCGGCTGACCCAGCTCGAAGGTGAACGAGACGGAAAGCGTCGTCTCCGCATGGTTCATAATCGCTTGCGTACCGCCGGGCGCCCGTTCGACCTTGCCGAACAGCGCCAGCGTCATGGCATCCAGGATCGACGACTTCCCGCTGCCGGTCGGCCCGAAAATACCGAACACGCCGGCTCCCGTCACCGTCGTAAAATCGATCTCCTGTACCTCACGATAGCTCTGCAAACCTGCTATGGACAAATGAATAGGCCTCATCGCCCAGTCACTCTCCCTTCCATCTGTAACATGCTTTTCCTGCCCTGCTTCTTATAGCGTCAAGAGATGACCACTGCGGCTCATCAGCCTGTGCTGCTCCTTCCTTCAGAACGGGGCGCTTAAACCGCCTCTTCCTCCGTTCCCTCCAGAAGCTCCAGGAACAGCCTCACCAGCTCGGCCTCGGGCTCCGCGCCCCCGGTCTGTCTGACATAAAACCGGCGAAACAGCTCATCCATCGGCAGCTTAGCAGTCGAGCCGGCCTCCGCCAGCTCCGACTTCATCTCGGGATACACCGGGCGGATGTTCACCAGCCCTTCCCGCGCCCCTCGCAGCTGATGGATCTGCTCCATGGACATCGTTTCCTGCAGGTGCAGCTCCAAATCAATCCAAGCCCTCGCATCGCGCCCTTCCTCCAGCCAGCGATGCACCTCGGCAAGACCTCCCTTGGCCGTCCAGCGAACGAGCGGCCGTCCGCTGTTCAAATAAATCTCCTCCACCTGCGGCATGCCTCCCGGCGCCAGCTCCACCACCGAAACCGACTTGGCCTGTCCCGCTTCCGAGAAGCTGTAGGCAAGCGGCGACCCGCTGTAGCGAATCATCGTATCCGCCTTCATATACTGCGGTCTGTGCAAATGACCCAGTGCCACATATTGTGCGCCTGTACATAAGGCGGACGTATGTACGGTATAAGCGCCGCCGACCTGAATCGGCCGCTCGGATTCCTCCTCCTTGCCGCCAAGAACGTACAAGTGACTCATCAGCAGATTGACCGTATCGGCTCGGAAATGCCCAGATTGCGCAAGCGAAATATGGCGTACCCGCTCCGAATAGGCCGCCCGCAGCACCTCTTCCTCCGCCGAATCCGTCAGCAGCTCTTTCAGCCGGGACTCCGACGGATAAGGCAGCGCAAACAGCACCGCCTTCTCTCCCGTACGAGACACCGCCGTTTCGTGTACGCGGGCCTCCGGCAGCCCGACCAGGGTCACGCCCAGCTTGTGTGCCAGCGGAGCCGCCGCCGCCAGCCGGTCGGGATGGTCATGATTGCCGGCAATCACATAGACGGGACGTCTTCCCTGATCCGCCAGCCTGGCCAAAGCGTCATAAAATAATTGCTCCGCCGCGGCTGGAGGATTGACCGTATCGTACACGTCGCCAGCCAGTAAAACCAAATCGATCTGCTGATCCCGTACGATCGCCGCCAGCTCATCCACGAATGCCTCCTGCTCCGGCAGCCGGCTTCTTCCCTCCAGCGTCCGGCCCAAATGCCAATCCGCCGTATGCAGTATTCGCATGCACCTCTTCCTTTCCTTCCACCGCATTTACAATGGAACCACATGCGCCCCATCGAATAAAAAGATATATTTCGCCGCAACCGACCGCTTCCAGATCGTTTCCACCGCTCTCGCATACAGCTCAAGCTGCAGCCGGTATTTCTCGCCGACTGCGGCGGGAGAGCTTCCTTTGAGATGATCCGTCTTAAAATCAAGCAAAACAAGCCCGGCATCCTCTTCAAACAGGCAGTCTATCACCCCTTGAAGCATAATGATCTCATCGCCGAGCCGCTCCGAGTTCTTCAAGCTTTCCGCGCCGTAAACATCCTTGGCAGGCAGACCATAGCTGAAAGGAACCTCGCGATGCACCTTCGATGAGGCAAGGAGGCGTCTGCCGAGCTCGCTCTCGAAGAAGGAAACGATGACTGCCGGCTCCACCACGCCGGCTTGATCCTCCGTCAGCAGCTCGCGGGTCACCATTCCCGCGAGCACTTCGCGTACATCGGCCTCCGTCGGCGTCTTGGTCAGAGGCATCTGCTGCATGACGGCATGAAACACCGTTCCGCGCTCCGCCGCATTCAGCTTCGTTTGCTCCAGAAAACGAGGTCTGCGAACAATCGCCGGCCGATAGCCGGGACCTCCCGACCTTGCAGCATCGATGAGCCCGGATCCGGGCAGTGCCAGCCCCTCCTCCGTGAAGACGGCCTCCGCCGTTCCCTCGGACTCCGATAACAGCTCCATGAGTTTATGATGCTCAGACAGCCGCTTCAGCTCCGTGACCGATGTCTTGGCGAGCACCTTGGTCGCCTGCTCCTCCCGGTACTGCCAAGACAGCCTGCGCCATACCTCATGCTCCCAGCGCTCCGTCTCGCCTACCGGTTCCAGACGGAGGATGGTTTGCAGCCGCTCGTTGCTCCGCTCGATCGTTCCGGCGGCTTCCGCCATACCTGCGAATACTTCCGTCCCGATAATCTCGACGCGCCAGCGGGAGGGTTCATTCATCAGGAACGCTTGAGCCCGGTAACCGCAGCCCGCCGCATCGCGCAGCGGCTTCCCATCGGGATGACGGAAGACGGCCGGGCCGATCCAGTCCAAGTAACAGCGTGCGGATGCGAGCGCATCATCGGGCAGCTCCTGCCGGTCATGATCAACGAAGCGCAGCCAGGACCGGAGCGTTTTGTCCAGCCCCTTTACCGAGCCGATCAAGTAAAGCTTCTCTCTCGCACGGGTCAATGCCACATACAGCACGCGCATCTCCTCTGCAAGCAGCTCCAGCTTCATCTTGCGCTGGATGGCAAGCCACGGTAGCGACGGATAGCTGACCCGGGTATCCAAATCCATATATTTCGGCCCGAAGCCGAGCTCCTTGTGCAGCAGGAAGGCGTCCGTCAAGTCGCGGCTGTTGAACTGCTTGGCCAGTCCGGCCACGAAAACGACCGGAAATTCCAACCCTTTGCTCTTATGGATCGTCATGATCCTTACGACATCCTCCTGCTCACCAAGCGCCCGAGCCGTCCCCAAATCGCTCCCTCCCGCCTGCATCCGTTCCACGAAGCGAAGAAAGCGGAACAAACCCCGGAACGAGGTTGCCTCATACTGCCGCGCCCGGTCATAAAACGCCCGCAAGTTGGCTTGCCGCTGCTGCCCTCCCGGAAGTCCCCCGACAAAGTCGAAATACCCGGTAGAGCGGTAAATGCCCCATATTAAATCGGCGAGCGGACCTTGCTGTGCCTCTCTTCGCCACTCCGCCAGCTGAACGAGGAAAGCGGCAAGCTTCTCCCGCAGCTCCGAATCCACCGGTCCGTCGTCCTCAGCGCTCCCGGCATAAGCACGCACCGCATCGTAGAAGGCGCCTTGCCTGCTTCGAATCCTTACCTTGGCCAGCTGCTCGGCGCTCAAACCGACGATGGGAGAGCGCAGCACCCCGGCAAGCGGGATATCCTGATAAGGGTTATCCACAATTTTGAGCAAGGACATCAGCACCTGCACTTCAATTGCGGTAAAATACCCGGTACTCAGCTCGGCATACGCAGGAATTCCCTGGGCTGCCAGCTCCTCAATCAGCACGGGAGCCCATGCTTGCGTCGCCCGAAGAAGAATGACCATATCCCGGTATGTGATATCGCGCATTCCCTTGACGGACTTATCAAATACCTGAAACGGCCGGTCCCCGTCCATCCCCAGAAGCCGGCGAATGTTCAGCGCAATCGTACGCGCTTCGAGCTGTACGACCGCCAGCTCCTTCGCTTCTTCCTCGAGACTCGGTCCTTCATCCGCAGGCGAATCCTCCGCCTCCTCAGACCAAACCGCAGACTCCTCTTGAACGTTTGTAGCATTCGAACGGTCAATCAGCAGGAGCTCAACGGCCAGCTTATTGTCCGATCCGCTCTCTTCCGGATAGCTTGCTCCGCATACCAGCTCCGCCGCCCGGTCATAGGCAATCTCACCGACGGTTTCATTCATCACCTGACGGAATATATAGTTCGTTCCGTCAACAACCTGCCTGCGGCTGCGAAAGTTACGCGCCAAATCGATTCTCTGGCCCGGTTCCGTTCCGCCCGGAACATAGCTTTTATACTTCTCCTGAAATAATCCCGGCTCGGCTAGCCGGAACCGGTAAATGCTCTGCTTCACATCGCCGACCATGAAACGGTTCCCGGGAGCCGCGCGGGAAATCAGCTCTACAATAGCCTCTTGCACCCGATTTGTATCCTGATATTCGTCCAGCAAAACCTCCACAAACTGTTCCCTGTAGTCTTGCGCCGCTTGGGAAGGAAGCAGCTCCCCGGGAGAAGCCTCCGCTGAACGAAGTATTTGAAGGCAGTAATGCTCCAAATCGGCAAAGTCCACCAAACCCTTCGCCGATTTCGCCTTCCGGTATCTCTCCCCGAATTCAATGACCAGCTCGACCAGCTTATTCATCAATGGAGCCATTGCGAGAAGCTCTTCTCCGTGCTCCCGAGGCGTTCTGCCGAACAGCTCCTCCTTGATGGCGCCGAGCCGTTCCTTCACTTCATTGCGAAGATCCTTAACCTGCTCCTGAAGCTCTTTATCATAATCGCCCTTGCACGGCTTCAGCTTTCCGAAGCCCGCTCCCTGGAAGGCGTTATAGAGCAGCTCCCATCGATGCTCTCCGGAAACCATCTCCAGCAAATATTCGATAACAGCCGTGTCATCCTCGAGGTTACCCGAATATGGCTCCGGTCCGCCAGGCTGCTTCGTCACGCGAACCGCTTCCTGAAGAACGGCAAGCATGCCCTCCAGCTCCAGCTTGACGGATGCCCGGAGGCTCGGAAGCCACGGACTTTCCTCTTCATTCCAGCCTTGCGTGAATTGCCCTGCCATATCCCGAAGCCATTCATCCGGGAACGGATGACTTCGCGAATAATCGTAAAGCCTTTGAATGAGCTGAAACAGCGCTTCGTCGCTCTTGTCTCCGTTAAACCAATCGGCAAGCCGCCAGAAGGCATCCCCCTCGGCAGACTCTCCGTACTGCTCCTCCAGCAGCTCTTCCAGCAAATCCTGACGCATCAGTGCACTCTCGGTCTCGTTCGCTATGCGGAAGCCGGGGTCCAGTCCAATAAGCTGGTAGTACCGGCCGATCACCTCAAGGCAAAAGGAGTGCAGCGTGGTAATGGAGGCTCTATGGATCAGAGCAAGCTGCCGCCGCAAATGATCGGAGCCCTGATTCGCCGCCAGCGCTTTCTCGAGCGCTTCGCTAATCCGGTGCCGCATTTCTGCGGCAGCCGCCTTCGTGAAGGTAGCAACAAGCAGCCGGTCTACATCGATCGGATTTCGCTCATCCGATATGCGTCGGATAATCCGCTCTACGAGTACCGCCGTTTTGCCTGAACCGGCTGCTGCGGCCACCAGCATGGAATGCCCGCCGAGGGTAATCGCGTCCCACTGGTCGTCCGTCCAGGAGCTTCCCTCCGGCTTCGGTATTCTATCGATCACGGTGCATCTCCTCCTTCCTTCGCTCGGTCCTCATCTTCTATTGTCACTTGAAGCGCGGCAAGCTTGTCCTCCGCTCTTCCCGCCGGCCGGAATCGAGGTGACGATGGGATCGGCTTCACCTGACCGGCGGCAGGGGATTCCATCAGCTCCCATACCCGGTCCTTTCCAAGCATCGGCAGCTGACGATGAGCATTGCCTTCGAACTGTGTGTCAAACTGGCACACCGGGCGATAGGAGCAGCCGTTGCAGGCTGCCGATGGCCCCATGCGGTAAGGGGCGATATCGATTCGGCCTTCCGTTATGGAGGTCCCGATGCTTTGAATGGTTTTTTTCACATAGCTTCGAACCGTATTCCACTGCGCCTCCGTTGCCACCGAGGAGGTCTTGTAAAAGGTTCCGTCCGTCTTGAGCGCCGCTGGCAAAATTTCCGAATAGCCGCTGGAGCTTGCCAGCCCGTTATCCATGAGCTTGACGATCTCGGCATCGGCCCGAAGCAAGCCCTTCATTTTGAAGCGCTTCTTGACCTCCTTCTCCACCGCCTCGGCCTCCAGCCGGTTCTTCTGATTCAGCACGGGATTATGTACATGGAAGTACAAGACGCCGGCAGGCTCCGCTTCCTTGCCAAGCCAGATCGGCGCATGAGTCAGAACAACGTCCAGGTAAGCCAGCATCTGCAGAGATAAGCCGTGATAAACCTCAGCAAGATTCAGAGCCTTAGAGCTCGACTTGTAATCGATCACCCTCAGCAGCGTGCCCCGTTCCGTATCCGCGCGGTCAATGCGGTCGATCCGGCCGCGGAGCTCCATCTTGACTCCGCCGGGAAGCTCGTATTCCAATGGCGGAATCGGCTGCCCCTTGCCGAAGCCGACCTCAAGCCCAATCGGGCGGAATTGTCCGCGCCGCTCATGCTCTCCGAGGATGGCTGCGGCTTTGCCGATGACCTGCTTCAGCTTTCGAGCGATATAATGGTACCTCTTCGAGCTCAGCAGAATTTCACCCTGAAGCCTCGGTGCGAGCATGTCGATGACTAAGGCTGCCCGCTCCTCGCACTCGCGTGCAGACAATCCGCCCCAATCGACCCCTTCCTGCAGCACCTGCTCTGCGAAGCCGCTCAGCGCAGAATGGAACAGCTGCCCGATATCCGGAGCCTCCAGCCGGAACAGCTGCCTCTCCTTAAGGCGCAAGCCGTGAGAAACAAATTGGGAGAACGGACACTGCACGAACCGTTCCATACGGGAAACGCTCGTCTCGATGGTTTCCCCATACAGCTCCCGGCTTGTTTCCTCGCGAAGAGGCGCCTCTTCGTTCGTATATAGCAGCGACTGTAACAGCCGGGATAATCTTCCGCTATATTCCGGCTGACGGGCAAACCAATTGTAAACCGACCACCATACCTCGTTCACTTGCTCTCCATACATCCAACGCTTCAGCTGCATAATTAATAGGCTAAGCGCTTTGTCCGGATGGGCGACATAGCTTAAGTGCTCCGTAAGGCTGTCTTCTTCACCCGGCTCGATGACCAGCAGCCTTTCCTTTACCGCAGGAAACATTCGCTTGATCTGCCGGATCACATCCGACGGAAGGAGGGTCTTCCCTTCCTCGTCCGCCAGCGGGTAGCTAAGCCAAAGCCCGTGGGAGGGCGTGCAGAAGGCGCAATACATTAAGAACGGCTCATCGAGCAAACGGCGCCGGCTGCTTTCGGCCAGCATCAGCCCTGAGGCTGCCAGCAGCTCCCGCTCCTGCTCGGAGACGACCCCGTTCTCCGTAATTTTGGCCGGCATCACGCCTTCATTTACTCCCAGCACAAACATGATCTTGACTTGCCCCGACCGGGTACGATCCATGCTGCCGACCAGTACTTGATCCAGGGTCGGCGGAACGAGCCCCAGCTTCATGCTCTCCATGCCGGTTTCCACCAGCCGGGCGAACACCTCTGTGGACAACGATTCCTCCCCCATCAGCTCGACCAGCTGATCCAGCATGTCCATTACACGATCCCACACTTGAGCGTGCTCTCTCGCCTTCTCGGGCTTTCCTTGGCGAAGCGCCTCCTGGCTCCAGGCCTCCAGTCTTTCCGGTACCTGAAGCGTCACCAAAAGCTCGTAAAGCGCCTCTACGCGGTCCCTTACGCGCTTGCTCGTCTTCATCTTCTCCTGCATTCGCAGCAGCGGTCCCGTCACCCGCCTCCGGCAGGCATTGATTTTGCGTAAAAAGGCTTCCTCTCCCGCGCTTCCTTTCGTACCGTCAGAATCCAGGTCAGCTCGCAAGGAATACGTCCAATCGTCCGGGGACAGCCATTTGGAGCCCTGAATCCCGAAGGCCAGCACATAGTTCTCCAGCTGATCCATCGCATGACGGTCGATAATGACCTCCTCCGAAGTATCCTTGCCGAGAGGCAGGAAGAAATCCGTTTTGACACATCGAAATACAGCATCATACTTCCAGTACAGCTGAATGACCTCCAGAGAGGAACGGATCAGCTCAACGACCGGATGATGCATTACGGTGCGCTTCTGATCGAAAAAATGAGGAATTCCATAATCCTGAAACGTGCCGGCCAGGAGATCCCCATAAGCTTCAATATTTCTAACCGAGACCGCAATATCGCGATAACGCAGCCCGTCCTCCCTCACCAGCCGGACGATATCCCTCGCTACACTTTCCGCCTCAGCCCGGCGGCTTACCGCTGCAGACAATCGAACAGGGAAAGGCTTGCTACGCTCCTCGAAAGAGGCTGAGTAGGGCCGTTTCACTCGCTGCTCCCACGCCGTCTCCAAATACGCCAGCGCAGGACTGTCGGCGAACCTCGCAGGGGGCTCAGAGTCGAGAAGAACGGAAGATTCCATTCGAGTTCCCAGCTCCTGCAATCTCGCATGCAGGTTCATCATGGTGCGTGCCGTCGGATGGAACAGATCGAGCTCATGGGGTTCCTCTCCGTCCCGGTACTCTCGGTTTAAGCACAGCGTCAGCGATACATTCTCGCAATGGACCGCCAGCTGCTCCACCACCGTCATCTCCTGGGGCGTAAAGCCGTGGAAGCCGTCGATCCAGCACTCCGCACCAAGTACGTATGATGAATCCTTCAGCTGCCTGGCCAGCAGCGCCAGGTAATCCTCTCCATCGAGATATTGCCTTGACAGCTGCCGCTCGAATTCACCGTATACCAATTGGAGATCGTGCAGCTTGTCTCTCAAATGCCTGCCGCCGAGGCCCTCCCTTGTCTCCTGCTGCTCTATGTACTGCTTCAACCCGTCTGACGTGACACAATACCTCTTGAATTCCGTCAACAGCTGATTCAGGTTATCCAGAAAGCCCATCTGGTCGGCTGAAGCGTCGAATAATCGTAAACGGTCCTTCTGTTTATGTAAAATGCTGTGAAGCAGCAGCTTTTTGCCGGTTTCATCGATAGGCAGTCTTGCGGTGCCCCCGACCTCCTGCATGACCCGCCAGGCAAGCCTGCGGAAGCTGAGCACCTGTGCCCTTAGCGTGCCGCCAAGCTCCGGAGATTGGATCAAAGCATACTCCGCTTGCGACGTGGCCTGCTCCGGCACAAGCCAGATCAGCGGACGCCCGTCCGGCCGCTCCGCCAGCCTCCGTTTAATTTCCTGCAGGCACCATGTCGTCTTCCCGCTGCCTGCCCTTCCGAGCACGAATCGAAACGCCACCGTTTGTCCCCTCCATCGTCCATTCTATCATTCTATTATTCTATCAAATTTCCATAAGGAAAGCGAAGGTATGTTCTGGTTGGAGCGGCTGGTTTTTGTTTCCGCAAATATCTTTTTTGGATTTTGCACAAAAAGAATGATTATTTTGCGCTTGACTGGTCTAATTTTGTTTCCGTCTATAAACCACAGGAATCCGAAGGGATCGGAAGCATTCGTAAGGTTAATCTGACGTACACGCGTTTTGAAGGGAAATGAGGGGAAATATCCGTGTATTGGTGGGTGAGCCCGGATGATATGATAAGCAGGTCGAAGTATAATATGTGGTTGAGACGGCGATTTGGATATTACAACTAAAAACAGGATGTGGATGCCATTGAAGGACATACGTTTACTTAAGGATTATCTAAAGGCCCACTGGTATGTTTACTTGTTCGCCGTGCTTTGTATTTCGGCGGCCAACATTACGCAAGCTTATTACCCGAAGGTGCTCGGAAATTTCACGGATGATTTGCAGCAGAGCGGGATTACCGCATCATCCATTCGCAATTACAGTCTGCTGCTGCTTGCCATCGGTCTGACCTATGGAATCTTGGGCGGAATCGGGCAGTACGTTGTAATGAGAATGGGCAGATTGTTTGAATTTGTTACCCGAAAAAAATTGTTTGCCCACTTCACAACGCTAAGTGAAAGCTATTATTCCAAAAATGGTGTCGGCAAGCTGCTCAGCTATGTGATGAACGATGTGACGTCGGTCAGAGAATCGATTTCGCAAGGAATCAACCACACGACCAATGCAGTCATTATTATTTTATCCGTAATTGTCATGATGATCTTAAGCTCAATTCCGCTTTATTTAATCATGATTTGTATATTGCCGATGCTAGCCATTCCTTGGGCGGTGGTTTACTTCGGCCCGAGAATACGCGACCGTTCCAAAAAGGTGCAGGAGGCGCTCGCCGGTATGACTGAATCGGCAGAAGAGCAATTCGGAGGCATCCGCGTAACCAAGAAGTTCGCTGTAGAATCCGTCATGCGAGCCAAATTCGGCCAAACGGTCGACCGCATCCTTGACAATCAGGTTAGACTGGTGAGAATCTCCTCCCTGTTTCAGGCGCTGCTGCCGTTTTTGGGAGCGCTGTCTCTGATTCTCTCCCTCGCCGTAGGCGGATACTTAACCGCACACAAGCATATTACTCTAGGCAACTTCGTATCTTTAACGTTATACATGCGGATGATCGTCAACCCGCTGCAGCAAATTGGAAACGTCATCAATACGATGCAGCGCTCTCGCGCCTCTCTGGAGCGACTCAATGCTCTTCTTTCTCTGAAGCCCGAGGTTGCGGAAGCAGCCCATGCTTTGCCGATGGATTCTGACGCTGTTTCTATCCGCGTGAAAGGTTTAACGTTTGCATACCCGGAATCAAGCAAGCCTTCGCTTCGGGACATCAGTCTCACCCTTCCCGCAGGGAAAACCTTAGGCATCATCGGCAAAACGGGAAGCGGCAAAACGACGCTCGTCAAGCTGCTGCTTCGGATCTATAATCCGCCCAAGGGCACCATATGGCTGGGTAACGAAGACATCCATGACGTGACACTGGAAAGCTTGCGGTGCAATATTGCTTACGTGCCTCAGGACGGCTTTCTGTTTAGCACCACCATCCGTGACAATATTGCCTTTCATAACAGAGACACGGCTTTTGAACATGTGGAGCAAGCCGCAAGGCGCGCGCAAATTTATGACAACATCGTTGATTTTCCCGAGGCTTTCGAGACGAAGCTCGGCGAAAGAGGGATTACGCTGTCTGGCGGACAAAGACAGAGAACGTCCCTTGCCCGCGGCTTTATTAAGGACGCGCCCGTGCTAATATTGGACGATAGCGTCAGTGCCGTTGATGCCGTAACGGAAACAAAAATCATTGATAATATTCGTCTTGGACGAAAAGGAAAGACAACGATTATTATCGCTCATCGGATCAGCGCATTGAAGCACGCCGATGAAATTATCGTATTGGATGAGGGACGCATCGTTCAGCGGGGAACCCATCAACAGCTGCTCGCTGAGGATGGTCTGTATGCCTCTCTTTATTCCATTCAGGAGGAGGGGACACGGTATGCCGAAGGAAGCTAACGGCGGTAAGCAGGAGGAAGAAATCAACGCGTCCTATCACGTCAGCCCTGAGCAGCGCCGCCAGGCCTTTCGAGCTATGCTATCCTACATCGTACCGCACCGAAGCAAATTTGTAACCGTGTTTTGCTTTACCTTTCTGGCCATCGCGGCGGATCTGCTTCAGCCCTATCTCGTGAAGATTGCCATCGACGACAATTTGGCCATAGGCAAGAACGATATGGGGATGCTGCTGGTGATCTGCGGCATATACCTTGCACTTTCCTTGCTGGGTCTCACTTTTACTTATTTGCAAAACAATTTGCTTCAATTTACGGGGCAGAGCATCGTCGCCCGAATTCGCAAAGAGCTGTTCGAGCATATCACCAAGCTGCAAATGTCGTTTTTCGACCGTTTTCAAAGCGGCAGTCTTGTCACTCACGTCTCCAGCGATACCGAGACGTTAAACCAATTTTTTACCCAAGTGTTCCTCAGCATGATTCGTGACGGTCTGACGCTGATCTTTATCATCGCATTAATGTTTCATCTTGATCCTACGCTGGCTGCTTACAGCATGATCATTCTTCCGATTATTGCAGGGATCGCGATCGGTTTCCGCAGCTACATTCGTAAAACCTATCAGCTTGCACGAACCCATTTATCCAGACTGATCGCGTTCGTAGCGGAGAATTTGGCCGGGATGAATCTGATTCAAGCGTTTCACCAGGAAAAAGAACAGAACCAGCGATTCACCGGGCGCAACGAAACGTATTTCCGCGCGAACCTTCGCGAGGTCCGTACGAATGTCCTGTTTAACCGCTCCTTTGACTTGCTCGGCAATATGGCTGTAGCGTTCCTGGTGTATGTTGGAGGCCTGGCGGTATTTAACAAAAGCATCGAGTTTGGCGTTCTTTATGCCTTTATCACTTATATACGCCAGTTTTTCCAGCCGATCAACAATATTACCCAGCAGTGGAACACCCTGCAATCCACGATTGTTTCTATGGACCGGCTCTGGAGAATTTTTTCTCTCAAGCCTGAGATTACGGATACAGAGAAGCCTGTCCCGATCGATTTGTCCGCCGTGAAGGGGCGTATCGATTACAACCATATCCAGTTCGGGTATTCGGAGGACAGCACGGTGATCGAAGATTTGGACCTGCACATACGCCCTGGGGAAATGGTTGGCATTGTCGGTACAACCGGTGCGGGCAAGAGCTCATTGATGAGCCTGCTATGCCGCTTCTATGATGTTCGGGAAGGCAGCATCCTTGTGGACGGAACGGATATTCGAGACATCCCGCAGGCTGTTCTGCACCGCATGATCGGTCTCGTGCAGCAAGAGCCTTACTTATTCTCGGGATCGATCATCGATAATGTGAGACTCTTTGACGAAAGCATTTCAAGGGAAAAGGTTATCGAGGCATGCCGCTTCGTCGGAGCAGACGTATTGATCGAAAGGCTGAAGGATGGCTATGATACGCGCCTATCGGAGCGCGGCAGCGGATTATCCGCCGGAGAAAGGCAGATGATCTCCTTTGCCAGAATCGTCGTGTTCGAGCCCAAAATCCTGATCCTCGACGAAGCTACCGCCAATCTGGATTCACATACGGAGCAGCTGGTACAATCGGCGCTTCAGGTGGTATCCCAAGGACGAACCACGATGGTCATCGCCCATCGTCTTTCCACCATTATGCAAGCGGATCGAATTATCGTAATGCGTCAGGGCCGTATTGTAGAAGAGGGAACGCATCGGCAGCTTCTCGATAAACAAGGGTACTATGAGCAGTTATACCGGCATTCGCAGGGCAAAGCGAGCTTAGGAGTAGGCTGATTGCAAAAAAAACGACACGGGGCATTTCCTCCCGTGTCGGAACCTTTTCAGCTGGAGACTGCCGCTACTGCAGCAAGCACCCGATCCTGCTGAAAGGGCTTCACTATGAAATCTTTAGCACCTGCCTGAATTGCTTGAACAACCATCGCTTGCTGCCCCATGGCCGAACACATAACCACTTTCGCTTCGGGGTCATGGTGGCGAATACTTTTCAGTGCTTCAATGCCTTCCATTTCAGGCATCGTAATATCCATTGTAACGACATCTGGCTTTAACGAGATATATTTCTCAATTGCGTCCTTCCCATTCACCGCTTCCCCTACGACGTCATGCCCGCCATTCACAAGAATTTGCCACAGCATCTTCCTCATAAAGGCCGCATCGTCCACAACTAAAATTCTTGACATCGTTGCCCCCGCCCCTCACTGCTTTTCTTAGTTGTACCCTGCCATGTTACACAAATGAAATGATTTGCTGGTACATATGCCCAAGCAATGCCTGGCGATCGGCCAGGCCGGCTTCATAGACAGCCTTAGGCATCCCGTATACGATGCAGGATTGTTCCGCTTCCACAAGAACCCGGCCTCCGTTAAGCTTCACTTCCTTGCACCCGATCAGACCGTCGACCCCCATTCCCGTAAGAACGACAGCCAATAAACGATTACCATAAATGACGGCAGCCGATTGCAGGGTTACATCAACCGAAGGTTTATACAAAGCGTTATAAGATTCGCTGCTTAACACGCGGAGGATAACCCGCCCCCCTGCTTTTTGGAATATCGTGTGATACCCAGCGGGACAAATATGGATGACGCCGGGTGTAATCATATCCCCATCCTCCGCTTCCTTCACCTGCAAGCTGCAGATCGTGTCGAAACGATCTGCCAAAGGTTTGGTGAAACCCGGAGGCATATGCTGAACGACCACGATTCCCGCTGGAAAATCACTTGAGAATCGCGGAAGGATGGACTGAAGAGCCGACGGGCCTCCGGTCGAGCAGCCGATTACAAGCAAATCCGTCTTCGAACCGGAATCATGATAGGGAACCGGAAATGGCTCCTCTTTGGCAATGCCGCTCCCCGCCGCATGAATGTTCTTCGCATTGGCTGCCGCTTTCACTCGCGCCAAAAAGTCCGTTAGAACGGGCTGGTCCATCGGATCCTTCATCAAGTCGGACTTAAGGAAAAAGTCGACGGCCCCCAGCTCCAAAGCGCGCAAAGAAGCTTCCGTTCCTTCACTGGTATGTGTACTGAGCATAACGACGGGAACAGGATCGGATTTCATGATTTCATGCAAAGCCGAAAGTCCGTCCATTTCAGGCATCTCGATATCCATGGTCACCACGTCGGGCCGAAACCTGTGGATCTTCTCCAACGCTTCTATCCCGTTGCGTGCGATTCCTACGATAAAAAAATCAGGATCCTTATCGAAAATAAGACTGATCGCTCTTCTCATAAAGGCGGAATCGTCCACAATTAAAACGCCGTATTGCTTCACGATCTCTCCCCCCTCTCCCTACAAACAGGTTTTAGTTAAATAATGCGGCGGGTTGAACCTTCTTTTTTGCGATAATAATAGGTATTCGGAGCATTCACGGTTTCAAAATCGGTATTGATTCCCAGAATCGTCTCGGCATGTCCTAGAAACAAGTAGCCTCCGGGGTTTAAACGGTCGTAAAAATGGCCGATGATGCGTCTGGTCGTTTCTTCATCAAAATAAATCAAGACGTTGCGGCAAAAGATGATATCCACACGTTCCATCTTTCCTATATCCTGCACCAAATTTAAAGGGCGAAATTCCACCTGATTGCGAATCCGCTCATTTACTTGATACTTGTCACCTTCCAAATGAAAGTATGAATTCAACATTTCGGAAGAGGTTCTTCGAAAGCATAAGGATTGCTTCGGATAACAGCCTTGCCGCGCGAACTGCAGCACCTTACGGTTGATATCCGTCCCCGTAATGGATACCCGTTCGAGCGGAATATGTCCTTGCTCAGCTATCATCATGGCGATCGAATAAGGCTCTTCGCCCGTCGAGCAAGCTGCACTCCAAATGCGAATACGCGGCCTTTGCTTCCATTCCGGTAAAATCACGTTACAAAGCTCGTTCAGCTGAGCCTCCTCGCGAAAAAAGTAGGTCTCGTTAATCGTGATACACTCTACCAGAGGAACCCATTCCTCTTTATGACGGTTAATGTATTCCATGTATTCCGGCAAAGTGATGCCGAGCTCACAGAGCCTTCTGGCTACTTTGGATTCCAGAAGCAACAGGTTATCCATATAATTGATTCCGCAATGGGCATGAATCCATTCCGACAGTATTCTTAAGCTCATGCTATGCATCGTATCCCCCCATATGCTTAAGAGGATTTCAGTACGGACAGCGTATTATAAATCTTAGCGGACTGATCGGCCAGCTCGGCGGTTACCGATACCGTACGCTGCACGTCGTTAATGTTTTGCAGAACGATGCGCTCCGTTGACGAAATCGTTTTTTCCAGCTTCGCCATCTCCACGACTTGGGTTTTCGTATACTCGGTAATTTCCAGAGCTTGGCCAGCAATGCTCTCCACCGCGCGAACGATTTCTTTACCGTGCTTTGCTTGCTCAACGGTAGCTGCTGTTATTTGACGCACCTGCTCACGGGCTTGAACGACGCCCTGTACCACTTCTTCCGCTCCGACAGCCTGCTCCTTGCTTGCTTGAGTGACGAGTGCCGCTTGCTTCGTAACATTCTCAACCGCGCTTACGATTAGCTTGCCTTGCTTAGCTTGTTCCGCCATAGCGACCGTAATCTGGCGCACCTGCTCGCGGGCGTTCCCGATTCCCTGTATGATTTCCTCTGCACCTACAGCCTGTTCCTTCGCTGCTTGAGTGACAAGTGCCGCTTGCTTCGTAACATTCTCAACGGCTCTAACAATTTCCTTCCCTTGTTTGGCTTGCTCCCCGGTAGCAACGGTCACCTGGCGAACTTGCTCACGCGCGTTCCCGATCCCTGCAATGACTTCCTCTGCGTTTCCAGCTTGTTCCTTTACAGCTTGTGTAACCAACGCCGCTTGCTCGGATACATTCTCTACCGCACGGATCATATCTTGTCCTTGCTTTGCCTGTTCTCCGGTAGCAGCGGTAATCTGGCGCACTTGCTCACGCGCATTAATGATTCCCTTGATGATTTCCTCGGTTCCAATGGCTTGCTCTTTTGTTGCCTGAGTGACTAAGGCCGCTTGCCGGGTTACGTTCTCCACGGCATTTACGATTTGTTTTCCTTGGTTCGCCTGTTCACCTGTAGCGACAGTAATTTGACGAACCTGCTCGCGGGCGTTTCCAATTCCTTGAATGATCTCCTCCACCCCGATAGCCTGTTCTCTCGTCGCATAAGTCACAAGCTCGGCTTGCTTCGTAACATTCTCAACGGAACGGACGATATCCTTACCTTGTCTTGCCTGCTCGACGGTGGCGGAACTGACCTGGCGCACCTGTTCGCGCGCATTACCGACCCCTTTAACGATTTCATCGATGCCTAACGCCTGCTCTTTCGTTGCTTGAGTCACCATTTCCGCCTGGCTCGTCACCACGGCTACCGCCTTAACGATTTCCTCGCTGCCTTTGGATTGCTCGATGGTGGCTGTCGTAATTTGTCTGATTTCCTTTGTAATGCTTTCGATTCCGGCAACGATCTGTTCAATGGAATTTCCAGCTTCATCTGCCAGACGATTGCCTTGCTCTACCTTTTCCGTACCGATCTGGATTGCCCTGATTGCATCCGCAGTCTCTCCTTGAATACCTTTGATCAGTTGGGCAATTTCCTTCGTTGCCTTTGCGCTTCGCTCAGCGAGCTTCCTGACCTCGTCCGCTACAACAGCGAATCCTTTACCATGCTCACCGGCTCTAGCGGCTTCGATGGCGGCATTTAGAGCAAGCAAATTGGTCTGCTCGGCAATATCGTCAATGACTTCAATGATGCTTCCGATTTCTTCGGAGCTCTTTCCTAGACTAGTCATCACCCCGGAGGCACGATGCACCACTTCCGCAATTTCTTTCATTCCTGTAAGAGATTGGGCAACTGCATTCTTCCCGCTCCTGGCGTCCGCTTGTACCTTTTCCGTCAGCGCATTGACATTTTGCGCATTCCCCGCCACTTGTTCAATGGAAGCCGCCATTTGCTGAATGGAAGCAGACGTCTCGTTCGCAGACCTCTGCAATTGATCGGCATTGACCGCCACTCCTCTAACGGATTTGCCCATCTGCTCGATGGAAGCCGAGATTTGCTCCACAGAGCTTGCGGTACTTTCCGCATTCCCCGCTACCTGCTGAATCGACACGACCAGCTCTTGAATCGCCGAGGTCGACTCCTGGGCCGAGGCGGTAAGACTCTCCGCATTGTTCGCAACTCCCTTAATCGAATTGCCCATTTGTTCAATCGAAGCCGATATTTGCTCCACCGAGCCTGCCGTGCTCCCACTGTTCCCCGCAACCTGCTGGATGGACGCTACCATCTCCTGAATCGCCGCCGCCGTCTCTTCGGCAGAAGCGGTTAGGCTCTCGGCATTGACTGCGACCCCCTTGATCGATTGACCCATCTCTTCAATGGAAGCGGATATTTCTTCCACGGAGCTTGCCGTGCTCAAGCTGTTCCCCGCCACCTGCTGAATGGAAACAACCATCTCTTGAATCGCTGCAGCGGTTTCCTGCGCAGAGGCGGTAAGAGTCTCGGCGTTGCCGGCAACCCCCTTAATGGATGTGCCCATCAGTTCAATCGATACGGATATTTGCTCCACTGAGCCTGCTGTACTCTCAGCATTGCCGGCTACCTGCTGGATGGAGGCTACCATTTCTTGGACGGCTGCGGCCGTTTCTTCCGCCGAAGCCGTTAAGCTCTCCGCGTTGCCGGCTACGCCCTTGATAGATTTGCCCATTTCCTCAATAGAAGCCGATATTTGCTCCACAGAGCTGGCCGTGCTTTCCGCATTTCCCGCTACCTGCTGGATGGACGCAACCGTCTCTTGAATAGCCGCGGCCGTTTCCTCCGCTGAAGCCGTCAAGCTTTCCGCGTTGCTTGCTACGCCCTTGATCGACCTGCTCATTTCTTCAATGGACGCCGATATTTGCTCGACGGAACGGGTTGTGCTTTCGCCGTTACCTGCCACCTGCTGGACTGACGCTACCATTTCCTGAATCGCTTCCGATGTATCTTTAGCGGAAGAAGTCAGGTTCTCGGCATTACTGCTTACACTTGTAATGGAACCGCCCAGCTCTTTAATAATCCGGGAGCTTGACTCGACCGCAGCTGTTTGTTCGTTGGTTCCTTCCGAAATTTGCCTGGTTACTCCTGACAAATCTTTCAGCTTTTGTTCCAGACGCTGTGAATCCGAAACAGATTGTTTAATCGCATGAGTAATGCCTGTGTCATTCATAAATTTGCGTGCCAATTTTTCGCTAAAGCTCATAGGGAACCCTCCAATAGTTAGGTAAATGGTATTTTTCAATATGATTTTGCCGCGAAGGCTGAAGCTCCCTATCTGGGGCCCGACGCATTTGAACTCGGTGGTTTATACTACCTCTTCCGTTTCTTCTTGCACATAGGATCTCTCCTTGTGGACGAGCTTGCCGATGCCGGTGATATCCAGAATCAATGCCACGCTGCCATCGCCAAGTATCGTCGCACCGGACACCCCTTCGATTTTTCCGACGTAAGAACCGATGGACTTGACCACAATCTCCTGATTGCCTATTAATTCATCGACCACGAGGCCTACCCGTTTTTCCGCGATCCCGATGATGACGACGAACACATTATGCGTCCTTCGTTTACTTCGCTGCAGCTTAAAATGATCATGCAGCCAAATTAACGGATGCACCTGGTCTCTTATTTTCACTACCGTTTGACCTTTAATGGATTGTATTTCTTTTTTCGGCAGTCTTACAATTTCAATGACGCTGCTCATCGGCAGCGCATAGGTCGTTTCCCTAAGCTTTATCAGCAATCCTCGGAGGATGGCCAATGTCAAAGGCAGCTTGATCGTGAATTTCGTGCCTTTACCCTGCACGCTTTCCAAATCGATGATGCCGTTCAGCTTCTCTATATGGCTCCGAACGATATCCATGCCGACGCCCCGGCCGGAAATATCGCTAACCGTTGAAGCCGTGGAAAAACCAGGCATGAAAATCAGCTTTTTTATTTCCTGCTCGGTTAAAGCTTCAGCCTGCTGGGCAGTGATAAGCCCTTTACGCATGGCCGATTGTTTGACTTTGTCTGCATGAATCCCTGCACCGTCGTCCTCAATGGTCAAGACCACTTGGTTTTCCTGATGATGGGCTGATATTCGAACTGTACCCTGGGCGGGTTTACCGAGACTTCGACGTTCGCCCGCTTCCTCAATGCCGTGATCGATCGAATTGCGTATGAGATGTAGTAACGGATCGCTAATTTCTTCGATGACAGTACGGTCCAGCTCGGTTTCCCTCCCCTCGATCACTAGATTAATATTTTTGTCTAATGACTTGGACAGGTCCCGCACCATGCGGGGGAATCGGCTAAACAATTGATCGATCGGTAGCATTCGCGTCTTCATCACCGATTCCTGCAATTCTCCGATGACTCTGGATATGTGATTGGAGATTTGATCCAGATCATCCAGAGCTTCGTCGTTCGCGATAAGCTCACGCAGCACATGGCCGGCTTGTGCGATTCGGGTCTGATCGATAACCAATTCACCTACGAGATTCATGAGGCTCTCCAGACGTTCTACATCCACCCGAATGGTTTGCCCTACCTTTTTTATTTCATCCTCCGCTTTTTCTTTCGGCATCGGAGCTGTATTGGAGGCTTCAAAGCTCTTTTTGTCCGTTTCACTGTTTGCATTGGATTGGGGAGAAGGGGGTTCTCCCTGTTCCAGAGGAACCACATCAATCTGCTTCATATCCAGCAGGTGATTGATCTTATCCTTAATCTGCTCGGGAGTAAGTTCGCTCACAACGATATAGGAGACGACATCGGGAGCGAAATCCGTGCTGCAAGCTCCATCCTCCAAGTCCGGGTTTGAAGCTAGTACGTCGCCTACTTCTTTTAGCTGGTTGAATGCAATGTATGCCCTCGCGAGCTTCATTTCACATTGCTCGTAGAAGGTAACTGTACAAACCCAGCACCGCTGACCCGGCATTAGCTTCGATGCCTGTTCGATCGTCCAACCAGCATGGTCGTTTCGCGCAGGCTTCGGTACGTCGGCAGCTTGCGGCCGATCCTTTTCCAGCAGCCGCAATTGAGCGACGACATCATCGATCCTCGTATTTCGCCCTCTGCCGCTTTCGATTTCACCCTTCAACTCACTTAACCGGTCCAAGCAAGTAAATAATACATCGACGACTTGCCCGTTAATCGCCAATGCATGGTTGCGGATTTTATCCAAGATGTTCTCCATCTCATGCGTCAACTGCTTCATTTCGATATACCCCATTGCCGCCGATGACCCTTTCAAGGTATGGGCTACCCGAAATATGCTTTGTATGGTTTGCGGAGATTCCCCCTCGCGCTCCAGCTTCAAAATATCTTGCTCTAACAGCTGCAGCTGCTCGTTAACCTCAGCGAGAAACACTGCAATAAGCTCTGAACGATCGAAGCTCATCTCTTCGCCTCCTAATCATTCAATACACGATGAATATGTAATATACTGACAAGCTCATTCCCGGAATAACCGACGCCGTCGAAATAGCTTTCTTCCAGGCCCGAAACAATATCGTTCGCACTCTGAATCTCCGAAAATCGGGTTACCTCTCTGACCGCATCGACAATGATCCCGACAATGTCTTCCCGACAATTCACTACAACGATCCGGGTGGATTTGGTAACCTTTACTTCAGGAAAACCAAATCTTTTGCGCAGACTAATGATAGGAACAATCTTTCCGCGCAAATTTGTAACTCCCTCCAAGTAATGCTTGCTGTTCGGTACTTCGGTAATTTTCTGCATCTTTATAATCTCATGGATATCAGAAATATTAAGCGCGTATTTTTCGTCACCCATTTCTACAACGATATATTGATCCGCTGCACACATCTATACCCCTCCTAGTATTAGGTATTTTGGACTATGTAATATTCATCTCACTCTGATTATATAGGCGTATATCCCCCCTGTAACCGAAAAACCCTTTCGTGACCACGCAAAAAATATGTAGAATAACGCAATTATTTGTCGAACTGTGACACATGTCATAGAATTCATGTTTATGCACACGGGATAGAATGCTGTTTGTACGCAAAAAAAACCGCCTATCCAGGCGGCTTTGATACTACATGTTAACGAGACGGTGCGGCAAAAAGAAACTAGTTCCCGTAGCCGGGCTTTCCTGCGCGGCCGCGCAATCCGTTTCATTGTACGAAATCGGATTCCGACAGCAATCCCATTTCTTTGGCTTTCATGACAACTTGAATTCTGGATTTCACGTTGAATTTTTGAAACAACGCAGTCAAGCTATACTCTAATGATCGTTGGCTCATATGCAAATTCTCGGAAATTTTCCTGTTACTGTACCCGTTGGCGATTCCCTTCAAAATTTTATATTCCTGAGTACTTATCGGCAGGTTATCGGTTTCCTTTGCTTCCTCCGGATGAGCGGCGACTTTTCTTAGCTGTTTTACCAGTGAAGTCGGCAGCACCGTTTCCCCTCGCAACGCACAACGAACCGCAGTAACCAGCTGCTCCTTATTCGCGGTTTTTGACACGAATCCGTGGATCCCTGCTTCCATCATCAAATTAAAATGATTTTTGCAATCGAAGCCGGTGTAAATCAGAATGACGGCCTCCGTATCCCGGCTTATGATTTGCTTTGCCAGATCAATTCCGTTAATATCCGGCATTTGCATATCGACAAGGATCAGATCAAAACGTCGTTTAGCCGCCATCTCGATCGCTTCCGGACCGCCCCCTGCCAAAGTGACCCTAATATCTCCTTCTTGCTCCAGCAACATCCTCGTGCCCTCCATGACTGCCGGGTGGTCATCAACAAGTAAGATTTCAATCATTCTCTTCTTCCCCCCTCTTATTTACCTATAAGACTCTCCCCGAAACAGGTATAGAGATACGGATAGAAAGTCCATTATTCAGCGAGGAATGAAACGAGATGCCACCATCCATACTGCGGACCCTTTGCTCCATACCGTACACACCCATGCTTGCAAAGGAATCCCCCAGCGCACTTACCTCCATGCCTATACCGTTATCCTCGTAAAGAAGATGAATTTGTTCTGCATCGCTTGCTAAAGTGAGTATCACCTCGGTAGCGTTGGAATGCTTGGCCGCATTTGCCAAAAGCTCCTGCACGATACGGTATAAGCCTAACAGCTGATCGTCCGTCAAGGCTTGGGAAAAAGCCGATGCGTCGAATGCTACGGAGAAATCAGCGCGTAATTGCGTGATTTCGAATAAAGCCTCCAAGGAGGAGACAATGCCCTCTTCTTTCAGCATCGGCGGCCGCAATTCATTACACGTAAGCCGTATTTGATAAATGACGTCGAGCAAGCCTTGCGTAATTTGCTGCAGCTGCTCCCTAAGTGCCGGTGAGAACGACGGATTGGTCGACAGCTGATCCAGCTTTCGGTACCAGATGATCTGTTCTTGCAGCGCCGAATCGTGCAAATCCTGAGACAACCGTTTTCTTTCATTTTCGGCCAGATTGAACAAGAGCCGCAAAAGCCATGAAGGCGTAGCCTGATTGGCTGCCAATTCTTCAAGCTCCTTTGTCAAATCCTCTATCATCCGAAAGTTATCATATAGAACGCTGACGTAACGGGTAATGGTTTTAAGCCATACTCTTTTTGAATTGATTTCCAGAGCTTGCGGTTTTGGAGCGATGCCAACGACCAGCATCGATCCGCTAGTGTCGGCGATTTTCAAAAAGTAACCGTCCGTCACTTCAAATAATTCGCATAGCGGAAGGGTTCGCAGATGTACATTAACAATCTCTTTAATAAACGAATTATCTACCGAAAGCTGGCTGTGCTTTAGGCTGACTTGGTTACCTTTGTCCACCTCAAAAAGATAAACCTTATCTACCTTCATCGTATCCTCAATTTCTTTGATTAAACGCTTTTCCATCTCCGTTACTCTCATCACGCCAAAAAGATCCAGCGAGAATCGGTCTAAGCTGGTCTGTAACCGGTAATATCGCTCTTCACTTTCTCGAATAAGCTGTTCCATGGCCTTTCTGTCCGCTTCCGCCTGCTTTCGATCCGTGATATCGCGGATTAAGGACAGCCCTGCATGCTTGCCCATATTGGGAAGCGGAACCGTAACGGTTTCCACGTCAATGACGGCTCCGTCCAGCCGGACAAATTTCTGTTCCATTGGCAAGGCACCTAAGGCTCGTTCATACACGGCGGCCAGACGCTGCCTTGCTGCTTCGCGAAAATCAGGATGGATGTTATCAAGCAAGGAACGTCCGAGGATCTCATCCATGCTTGACGCTCCGAATAAGGAAACGCCTGCCGGATTGACATATTCGAACGTGTATTCGCTGTGCACCACGAGCGCCTCCGGTGATAATTCGATCAGCCGGCGGTTTAGTTCCTCGCTTTGCTGCAGCGCTCGTTCCGCTTGTTTTCGATCGGTGATATCTTCAAAGACGATCTCTACAGTAGCGGATTTGCTGTCGAATATGGATGATATCTTAATATCAATCGTTCGTCCGTCCAAACGCACGAGACGGTATTCGCCGGGAGTGGAGCAGCCCATATGAAACATCATCTGCGCCCGATCCTTCACTAGTGCCAAATCATCGGGATGGATCCACTGCGTTACCTTCGTGCCTATGATATCCTCCGGACGCTCCACACCCATAAGCTTCAAAGCGGAGAGATTCATATACTTCACCGTTTCTTGAGTGCAAACCGCAATGGCCATCGGGGAAAGCTCTACCAGCCTGCGATAATGTTCTTCGCTTTCCTGAAGAGCCCTTTCCATCCTTTTCCGATTCGTAATATCGTTAAACAGCGCCAAAGTGGACTTTGTTCTTTCATCATGTAAACTGATAATTTCCACTTCGACCTCTTCCCGGTCCTGACGGAGTAAGGTATACTCTACAGGCCCGGCGTATTTATGTTCCAGCACCTTCCGCACTCTTTCCCGTGCTAGATCCATACAATCCGGGTGAACAATCTCATAAACAGATTTCCCTATGATCTCGTCATCGCTATCGGCGCCCAGCAGCTTCATCGCGGCAGCATTCACATGGATGAATTTGCCGTTGCTGTGCGTTGCCATCGGCTGCATCGAATGGTCCAACAGCAAGCGATATCGTTTCTCGCTTTCCACAAGCTCCTTTTCCGATCGAATATTCTCTGTAATATCTCTTGAAACGAAAATAACGCTGTCTACTTCCCCCTGCACATCCTTAACCGGAGTGATTAAGGAATCGAAATGAACCGATCCTCCCTCATTATGAACTAAACGAAACCGAACCGGGGCCACTTCCCCTGTCAGCACCGTTTGTTCGAATAGTTTAGCAATGGGGGCCAAATCCTCAGGATGAATGTAGTCGAATCCGTTTGTGCCTGTCATGCTTTCGCTATTGTAGCCCAATATTTTGCCAAAGCTCGGGGAAGCATAGCGCATGACCCCATTACGGTCAACGCTTCCCAGGAGATCCGTCATGTTTTCCGCAATGAGCCGGTACTTCGCTTCACTTTGGGTCAGCTCCTGCTCCAGCTGCTTACGCGAGGAAATATCCAGCACCACTCCATGAAGGCGAATCATTGCCCCTCCTTCCAGCTTCGTAATGATTCGATTTTGAACCCAACGAATCTGTCCATCGGCATCAATGATTCGATATTCACTCGTATCTGAAAGTCCAAGGCGAAGATTCAAGGATAATTGCTCGAAAATTTCCAAATCATCCGGGTGGATGATGCCTACCCATGAGTCGCGGTTGATGAACACTTCCCTCGGATACCCTGTAATCTTGGTTAATCCTAATGAAACGAATAACATTGCACCTGCCGTATAATCGTACGACCAGATGCCTAAATCAACCGTATCCAATATATTCTGAAGCATCTCGAGGTTTTGTTCAGCTTGCTGCTGAGCTGCCTTCTTTTCTGTAATGTTGATGGCAAGCCCATTGACCTTCACTACCTGGTTTAATTTATCCATTACAGGGTTGCATGTGCAATGAACCCATCGGATTTTGCCATCCGGAGTAATGATCCTATGCTCGAATTCGCCGGGAATCCCGGAAGCAGCACTGTTCATTTGTTCGTACCATTGGGACCTATCGTCGGGATGAATTACTTCCCTCCAAAGCTTTGCATCTCGCTCAAACGCTTCACGGGTATATCCGTACACCTGCTCATAACCCGACGATAGATCGAACCGATCCGTTGCTATTTCATATGACCAAAGGGCTCCGCCCATATTGTCGAATAGGTCGGAGAAACGCCGCTTGGTTTGCTCTAATTCCCTGGTAAGCTGATCTATTACTTTCTGCGATTCATTCATGTTGGTATTCATGCTGTCATTCACTTCTCATTCAACTATAGTAATGTATGAAATAAATGTAATATACATTTTGTTAGAATTATACCATCAATGTAACTGGAATTTAACAAATCAAAAACTGTCAATTACCGCCGCATATAGCTTTACCGCTTCTCTCTCACCTCGACAGACCTTTCGATGATTGGATAAAATTTATTAACTACCTTCCGCACTAGCGTCACCCGCTCGGGGAGCGAGGTCAACTCCTGCATTCGAAATTGGAATAAGACGGAAGGATCCGCACTTGCGCCGCTTAGCACAAATAGCCCATTCTCTCCGCTGATTGCCCCTCTGCCGTCCACCCTGAACTCCCGTCCATCTGCCGTTTTTAGGCTCCAGCCCTCCGTAAGACGCTCGTTCATAAACGTTCCTTCCACATGCAGTGCCGCTTCTACCTTATCGCTCTTGGGATCTGGACTCGGCTCCAAGGTGAATCTCCTGATGATCAGCACATCCCCTTCCGCCCGGAACGTCACAGGCTCCTGTGCCAGCTGATTCGTGACCAGCTCCACCGCTGTACCGTCGGTCTGGGCAACGGTAAACCCGTCCCACACAAAACGGTAGGAACTATCCTCCGGCAAGTACTTGAAGGTATAGCTGTGACGCATGATGCCTGGCTTCTCTCCCGGCAGCTTTTGATAGCTCATCAGGCTGTCTCTATGGGGCATCATTCTGCTGTTCACGCTATGGATTTCTTCCCCCGATTCATCTTCGAAATGAAAGCTCAGCTCCTGCTCCTTCCACAGGTCTCCCGGCGAGCGAACGATTGCTTCGCTGCTAAGCTCCGTTTCCAGCTCGAGCCGCACACCCTGCACCATGCGGGTCAGCTGCTTCAGCCGGACAGTCATACCTTCTTTTGCCGTGAGCTCACCCTGCAACGGAATAACCACCGTTTGGGCCTTGGCCTCGCGTAAATCCATAGCGAAGCTGAAATTCCACTGCCCCTCCACGAAAGGCAGCCTCTGTATCTCGTTGCCAAGCCGGCGGATCGTGCCTTCCACATAGATTTTGTCCGCTTGAATCGGCTCCGGAAAAAATGCGACCATATAGTAAAAATCGCCTGTTAGCCCCATGTCATACATTTGCCCCAGCAAACGTCCCTGTTCATCTTTAATTTGAATCTGATTTCCCGGAGCCATCGTCAGTCGGTCGTCATCATGGCGGCCGTCCGGTCCGAACAGCTGCAGCGCCATTACCACCCTAGTCGGGTCCGCCACAGTCTCCTCAATTTTGAGCGTGTACCCTTGATCCTTCACCTTAATCCCCGGGTTGTGCACGATCCCCAGCTCCTGTGCCCGTAAAAGCCCGATATCAACGTTATCGCGGCTAAATAACGAGCGGACCATCTCAGCTACGGTGGGCCCATTCAAAGCCAGCGCAGCAATAATCGTGAGAACCAGCACCCCGGCGGCAATTCGCGAATAACGGACTCCGGAAGTTGGGACGGCAGCCGGTTCCGCCTTCACCGGTTCGATTTCCACATCCTTCAAGGATGCCATTACCCGCTCCGTAAAATCCTCCGGAAGCTCTTCGCGAAACAATGACTCGGAATAAAACATCTGCTCCTGCAAAACGTCCTCAAACAGCTTTTGGCAGCAGGCACACACGGCTCTATGCAGCTCCAGTTCTTTTGTCTCTACGGAAGTGCTTGAGGCAAGGCAGCGATCCATTTCATCTCGTGTCCAACAATTCATTTACCGCTACCTCCTTCTCCGTCATTACCTGCTTAAGCCTTTGCTTTGCACGATACAGATCATTTTGTACCTTGCTGGTTGGAATGCCCAGCAATTCCCCTATTTCCTCGTAGCTTAAATCGCCGGTATATCTAAGCAGCAGAGCCTCCCGGTAGCCCCGGGGCAATTGCTCCAAATACACTAGAAGCTCCCTCTTTCTCTCTTCCAGAAGAAGCGCTTCCTCCGGACCTTTTTCACCTGAAGGCAGCTGCGAGTCCAGCTCGGTAAGCTCCATTCTTCGTTTTTTCCACTCATCCTTCACCAGGTTAGTCGCTATGGAATAAATCCAGGCTGCAAAGCTCCGTTCCTCCTGCCGGGCGGCCAATTTACGGTAAGCCCTTAGGAAGGTTTCTTGCGTCAGATCCTGCGCATCCTGCAAGCTTACTCCCATTCCCCGGATCACGTTATAGATCTTGTTCTTGTACTTATTTACCAGGAAGGCATATGCTTGCTTGTCACCCGCAAGTACGCGGCGGGTCAGCTCGCTGTCCTGCTCCCTCTCGTCCCTCATCCCTGTGCCACCACCTATTCTGTAAATATAGACGATGACCGACTGGAAATCTCTCACTTGAACAAAAGAAAAAGCCTAATCCGATGCTTTGGAATCGGACTAAGCTTTACTACTACCGGTGAATCGGATAATCCACTACAACCACGCTATCGAGGTAGCCGTCGAGCATCCGCACGAATTCTTGATGAACCGGGTGCGGACCGTATTGCCGGAGCGCTTCCCGGTCCTCGAAGGTCACCCGCAAGCCGAGACTATAGCCATGCCTATTTTCCGTTTCTTCCGTCACGTTCACTCCTGCCGTAAGCTCCACTATCCCTGGGATGCTCCCCTTGAAGGTATGCAGCTTATCAATCAGCCTTGCCGCAAGCTCCGGCGTATAGCTGCCGTTAAATTTAAATGAAACCAAGTGTTCGAACATCGATTATTTCCTCCCCCCGGCTTAGTCGCGGCTCCGCAGCTTGGACAGCAGACGAAGAATTTCAATATAGAGCCACACGAGAGTAACCAGCAAGCCGAAGGCGCCGTACCATTCCATATACTTCGGTGCATTCCTTTTGGCGCCATTTTCGATAAAATCGAAATCCAAAACGAGGTTCAGCGCAGCAATGACAACAATGACTAAGGAGATCCCGATGCCAATCGCCCCCGTATCGTGCAAATAGGGCACCTGCATGCCGAAGAAGCTGAGTACGATGTTGATCAAGTACACCAAAGCAATGCCGCCCGTCGCTGCTACGACACCCAGCTTGAAGTTTTCCGTAGCTTTAATCAGCCTGGTCTTGTAAGCAAGCAGCAAGGCAATAAACACGCCGAAGGTCAGCAGCACCGCCTGTACCGTAATGCCGGAGAACGCAGCTTCATATCTTGCCGATAAGCCGCCGATGAACAAACCCTCGAGCGCGGCATAGACCGGCACAAGATACGGTGACGTCGTCGGCTTGAAAATAATCACCAAGCTGAGAATAAATCCCCCGATAACTCCTGCAGCCAAGTAAGGAGCAACATTGTGACCGTTGAAGTACATGTTCCAGGTATAAAAGGCTGCCCCCAGCAAAATCGCCAGCGAAATAAACGCTTTGTTGACTGTACCATCGATGGTCATCGTGCTTCCGATAGACGAGCCCCTTTGTCTTTCGAACGTATCCTCGTTTAACGCCGGATTTCCGCTCCTGCCATAATTCAATGGATATCCACCTCTTTTTGTATGGTTAATTACTGTTTCGACAATGAATGCTCGATTTCCTACTTATGGTTATCCATCCTTACCAAATTTCCCCTAAGATATCCTTAAGGTTTTCTCATAGACACGGCGAGCACCCTGCCTCCCTCTCTCGTCACTCACTTTTTTTATATTCCTTGAACCAAGCTTATATTCATAGGTAAGAGAACGTCGATACTCCCAAAGAAAAAACCACCGATAAAAGTCCATCGGTGGTTTTCGTTAAGATCCCTATTACTCCTGCGCGCCGCGGCGGCTGCCTGACGTTCTACTCAAGCTAGACCCTCTTCCGGCTCCGCACCTCGAAGATGGCGAACTTTAAGTAGTTCCCCTCGTCCACTCCAAGTATACGAGGATGATCTTTGCCTGCAGCCCGGTACTCCAGCAAACGCAGAACCTTCCCCGCGTCGACCGCTGCCGCATGAATTGTTTCCAGGAACAGCTCCGGCTTCATATGGTACGAGCAGCTTGCCGTCACAAGATATCCGCCCTCATTCACCAGCTTCATCCCGTGTAGGTTTATGTCCTTATATCCGCGGCAAGCTCCCTCTACCGCTCCTCGCGATTTGGCGAAGGCAGGAGGATCGAGAATGACCACGTCCCACGTGCGTCCTTTTCCCTCGAGAGGCTTCGAGGTATCCACCTTTTTCGAGGCGGCTTGCCCCCGCTCCTGCCTCTGTTCGATTCCATGCACCTGCTGGCGCAAATAATCGAACGCATCCGCTACGATAAATTCCACCCGATCCTCGAAGCCGTTCAGCTCCACATTGCGCTTCGCCGTCTCCACCGCATGCTCGGAAATGTCGAGACAGGTGACCTTCTTTGCCCCGAACTTGCACGCATGAAGGGTGAAGCTGCCGGTATGGGAGAAGCACTCGAGCACAGTAGCCCCATCCCAGTAAGGGAAGGTGACCTCCTTGCCTTTGGCATTCACAGGCATCCTGCGAAGGGTCCCGTTCTCATCCGCCTGCTCCTTCAATTCGATCCCGCTGCGCCGGCCCCAGCCTTTCATGAGCGGCTCTAGTGCCGCCCGGTTTTCCCGCTGATCGAAGAAGTAACCCGTCTTCTGCCCCTCTACAATGTCCACCTCTAACAACAAACCGTTTTCACGAATGGTCACATGACGAGGACAGTCGCCGTACAATACTCCCGTCCGCTGCTCCAGGCCTTCCAGCTCACGTACAGCTACATCGCTGCGCTCATAAATGCCCTTAGGCTGCATGACTTCGATTAATGCGGAAATGATAGCATCCCTTGCCTGCTCCATGCCCAGGGTGAGAATCTGAACGACCAGCACATCCTCAAATTTATCTACCGTCAAGCCGGGTAAAAAATCCGCTTCACCGTAAACCAGACGATACGAGAGATTCTCGCCTAAGAAGCGTTCGCGATGCTCCCTGCAAGCTCGAATGCGCTCCACGAAAAAGTCGTGGGACATCGCTTCAAGAGGCTCGTTCGATACGATCCGAACCGCCATCTGAGACGCCGGATTATAATAACCTGTGGCCATATATTGGCCGGCATGCGTATGTACTGCGACAAGTGCGCCGGGAGCAGGCTCCCCTTCCGTCCGGTCGATTTCGGATTGGAAAATCCAAGGGTGTCCCGCTTCCAGCCGCTTCTTGCGATTTTTTTGTAAAATAACAACTGCCATGGCTGCTCACAGCCTCCTGCCTCTACTCAATAGGATGATGTTCCTGTCGTTCCGCTGACCAAAGCTACGCCGGAGCTGGTGCCGAGTCTCGTTGCCCCTGCTTCGATCATGCGCAAAGCGGTCTCGAGATCGCGGATGCCGCCGGAGGCCTTCACGCCTGTCGCTGCAGCCACATTCGCACGCATAAGACGAATATCCTCTACCGTTGCACCGCCGGGCCCGAAGCCTGTAGACGTTTTGACATAATGCGCTCCCGCTTCTTCAGACAGGCGGCAAGCGGCAATCTTTTGCTCGTCGTTCAGCTGCCCTGTCTCGAAAATGACCTTAACAATGGCTTGTCCCTTCACAGCTTCCACCACAGCGCGGATATCCTCCCGAACGGCATTATGCTCCCCGGCCATCAGCCGTCCTACTTGCAGGACCATGTCGATTTCCGAAGCGCCCTGCTCGGCAGCCTTCGCCGCCTCATAAGCCTTTACACCGCTGTCATTCGCCCCAAGCGGGAAGCCGCACACTACGCTGATTTTCACCTGCGAGCCTTTCAGGACATCCTGACAGTAAGGTACCCAGGTCCCGTTTACACACACACTGTAAAACCCATACTGCATCGCTTCCTCACAAAGCTTCCTCACACCCTGTGCGTTCGCATCCGCCTTAAGCAGCGTGTGATCAATGTAAGAAGGAAGCTGGCTCATGTTAAACGTACTCATTATCCCTTCACCTCATAGCCTAGCGCTTGCAGCGCCTTCATAAGTACCGAATCGTTGTTGCCGTAGCCTGCGTTCATTTGCTGCTGCCAGGCATCCCGCGGCGTAAGCCATTCCACTCCGCGAATCTCCTCCACCTGTGCCTGCAGCTTCCCCCCGGTAGCTTCGACCAGGAAGTAATGAACCTCTTTATCAATCAATCCTACCCCGGAAAGAGTAAATTGATAAGTAATCGTCTCCAGCGGCTGTACGATGGAACCGGTGATTCCCGTCTCTTCTAGGATTTCCCTAAGCGCTGTCTGTTCAATCGTCTCGCCGGTTTCCATTTTGCCTTTCGGCAGTGTAATTTTCCCATAGCGGTCCTGGATCATCTGGATTTGCAGCTGTCCCTCGAATCGCCTGTACACCACGCCTCCCGCGGAGATTTCCCTCATCGGTCTCCATCCTTCCCAAGTATTTTCAGAGCCTAACAAGAGAGAAGGACTCCAGCTTCGGCGTGTGCTTCAGCATGAAATCCTCCTCTCCTTTCGTTTATACGATCGCTTTCTTTTGTACGGAGGCTGACAGCGGGGCTTCTACAAGCTCTCCCCGCACTTCGTTGACACCCGCCTCCAGGATTTTCACCCGGCATACTTGTCCAACCCAATCTTCACTGCCTTGGAAAACCGTTTGGAGGTAGTTATCGGAATACCCCATGATCAAGCCGCTGTTCGGCTGACCCTTGTATTCCCGCTCCGGAATAATCTCCAGCACCTGCCCGACGAATTTCTTGGCGTAAGCAAGCTGCATCCGTTCGGACAAATCGATCAGCTCATGAACGCGGGCATTTTTCAGCTCCTCGTCGATCTGATCCTCCATCCGTGCTGCAGGCGTACCGGTTCGCTTCGAATAAGGGAAGACATGCATTTCCGAGAATTGCATCTGCTCCATGAAGCGATAACCGTTTCGGAACATTTCCTCGGTTTCACCGGGGAAGCCCACGATGACATCCGTAGTAATCGCAGCACCCGGCATGATGCGGTGAATTCGCTCGATCTTGTTTCCGAATTCGGCCGTCGTGTATTTGCGTCGCATCCGCTTGAGTACGTCGTCATCTCCGGCTTGGAGCGGAATGTGCAGGTGACGGCACATTTTATCAGAACCGTTCAGCACCTCAAGCACTTCGTCGGTAATCTGGCTCGCTTCAATCGAGGAAATCCGAATCCGTTTCAGCCCGTCCACCTTATCGAGATCCCACAGCAGCCTGGCCAGGCTGTAATCCTCTATATCCTCGCCGTAGCCGCCCGTATGAATGCCCGTCAGAACGATTTCCTTATACCCGGCATCCACCAGCATTCTGGCCTGTTGGAGCACGCTTTGAGGCTCTCTGCTGCGCATCAAACCGCGGGACCAAGGAATGATACAGAACGTGCAAAAGTTGTTGCAGCCCTCTTGAATCTTAAGAAACGCGCGAGTGCGGTCGGCAAAATCGGGCACATCCAGTTCCTCGAATTGCCTTGTTTTCATGATGTTGCGCACCGCATTAATCGGTTGACGCTCGTTCTGGAGCTGCTGCACATAGGTCAAGATTTTATCCCGATCCTGCGTACCGATGACCAGATCGACCCCGGGAATCTCAAGGATTTCCGCAGGGGAGGTCTGCGCGTAACAGCCGGTGACGGCCACGATCGCTTCCGGGTTGCGGCGTACGGCCCGGCGGATCATCTGTCGACTTTTTTTATCTCCCGTGTTGGTTACGGTACAAGTATTGATCACATACACATCGGCAGTCGATTCAAAATCCACCTGCTCATAGCCCTCTTGCTTGAACAGCTGCCAGATCGCTTCCGTGTCGTAGAAGTTCACTTTGCATCCCAAAGTATGAAATGCGATACTTGGCATTATGCTTCTCCTCCCATCTCTCCAGCTTCATATAAAATGCACGTCAGCCCTACCATTGCGGCTGTTTCCGTACGTAGAATTCTTCGTCCGAGGCTGATCGAACGGCTACCTGCGGCTTCCGCTGCAGCTACTTCCTGCTCCGTAAACCCGCCTTCAGGCCCTACGATCAGAAGAAGGGTCGGTTTTCCTTCTTTTTTGGCAGCGTCGCTTAAAGCCTTTTTAATGGCGGCTTTCAGCTCCATCCCGCTTTCCTTCTCATAGCAAATCCAGGAGGCGTCCGCTTGCTCGGACCGCTTTAGCAGCTCCTTCCAGGATAGAGGCGATTCCACTATCGGCACCCGACTGCGGTGCGCCTGCTCCGCCGCCTCCTTGGCGATCTTTTGCCACCGCTCCACACGCTTCGCTTCCTTCTTCGCCTCAAGCTGAACAATCGTCCGCTCCGAGACAAATGGCAGGAACCGGCTCGCACCGATCTCCGTTCCTTTCTGGATGACAAGCTCCATCTTGTCTCCCTTCGGCAAGCTCTGCGCGATCCATACTTCGACCGCCGGCTCCCCGGTCATCGGACGGTGCTCCACGATGTCTGCGGTAACGCGGTCCTTCTCCAGCAAGGTGAAGCGGACCAAAGCTTCGCGGCTGATCCCGTCGCTGACAATACATTCGTCACCTGGCTCCGAGCGCAATACGCGGACCACGTGATGAGCGTCGTCGCCGGTAATCGTCACTTCCCGCTCGCCAAACTGCTGCGGATTAATAAAATAACGCTGCATGGGATTCCTCCTGCAAATAACCAACCTACATCATACACCGATTTCGTTCAAAAAACCAGTATTTCCAGCATTTCATAGGTGCAAGCTCATCGGCTAAAATATCAAACTCAGCACCGTGGAAAAGGCGCGTAAAATATCGCTTTCCAGGCCGAATATCGGACCTAGCGTTACCGCGCGAAGCGGCGGTATGAAAAACAACAGCAAAATGATATAGAAAAACCATTGCTCGTACTGCTTCATTCGCAGGGCCAGCGACCTTGGGAGAACGTCCTCCAAAATCCGATAGCCGTCAAGCGGGGGGAACGGCAGCAAGTTCAGGATAAACAAGAAAATATTCAATCGAATCAAATATTCAAAAAATAATTTCACCGCATCCACGACGCCCTTGCTCGACTGGTCGATCCAATGGAACTCGAAGATCATTGCATAAATCAATAAGCTGATAAAGGCCAATACGAGATTACTGAACGGCCCCGCGAAGGAAACGGCAATCCCCATCCCTCTCGGATTTTTAAAGCGGGAGCGGTTGACGAGCACAGGCTTCGCCCAACCGATGCCGACCAGCAGGAAAAAAATCATTCCCAGTACATCTAAATGGACCCTCGGGTTTAAAGTGACCCGCCCCATGGAACGAGGTGTAGGGTCACCAAACCGGTCGGCCAAATAGGCATGGGCAAATTCATGTACGGAGAAGCTCAGCATCAGCACCAGAAACACGAACGGCAAATGCTCGAGCGGATAAGCTAAGAACGAGTTCCAATCCATAGCTTCACCGTCCTATGGCTTGACAGCCACGATGACGACCCAATCCTGGTCCTCATTATGGTGCGAAATCTTGAAGCCAGCTGCGACGAGCGCATCCTGAACGAGCTGCTGCTTGCTCTGGATGACACCGGAAACAATGTAGCGGCCGCCCGACTCAAGCACGTCATATACATCCTTAATAAACAGAAGGATAATCTCAGCAAGAATATTCGCCACGACGACCTTCACCGGAAGCTTCACGCCAAGCGCTCCGGCCTGCTCTCCGCCGCTTTCGCTGTCGCGGAATACTTGCAGCAGGTCGCTCAGTCTTACCGTAATACGGTCCGACATGCCGTTCAAACGGATATTCTCGGTCGCACTGGAAACAGCCACCGGATCGAGATCCACGGCAAGCACGTGTCTGGCGCCCAGCTTCGCGGCGGCAATGGCCAAAATGCCGGAGCCTGTCCCCACATCGATGACATCCTCTCCGCCCTGAAGCTCCTGTTCCAGTGTTTTCAAGCATAGCGACGTGGTGGCATGCGTACCGGTTCCGAAAGCCATGCCGGGGTCAAGCTCAAGAATAAGCTCCTCAGGGGACGGTGTATACTCTTCCCAGGTCGGCTTAATGGTCAGGCGTTCGGTAATACGGATCGGTTTAAAATATTGCTTCCAGGCATTCGCCCAATCCTCGTCGTCAACCTCTTGAAGCTCATAGGCAGGATTGCCGGTATCAATATCATACTCGGAAAGCTCATCAACTCTGACCTTCAGCTCCGAGAGGATGGACTCCATCTCCGTTCCCTCGGAGAAATATCCTTTAATGACCGCACGCCCTTCCGGAATATCGTTCAGCGGCGTTTCGTACCATTGGCCTAAGGATGTGTCCCTCTTCTTATTGAGTGTCCCGGATTCCTCTATCGACACGCCTCCGGCCCCAAGCTCGTGTATAAAGTTCGAGATCATTTCGATCGCTTCTTCTGTCGTATGTACGGTAATTTCATGCCAGCGCAATGGGTATGCCCTCCTAATCCTTCAGTCATGCTTCTTAAAGCACATAATTCCCAGTATACAATAAAGGCATACCAGATACAACGAAAGAACCCCCTTCGACCGGGAAGGGGGCATTGCAGCTTACAGGCTGCCGCCTGCGTCCTGAATTACACGAACTGCTTGCTCATACACGGATTCATCGACAGACGCCGTGAGAAGCGTGTCCTTAAGCGAATTATCTGACGGATCCGTACGGTAAAAGTTATAGTCGCCGCCCGCTGCAAGTCCGCTCGCTTCCGGAGATGCGGCCATTAGGACGCGTGCATCCTGATTCGTCGATTCGGAGCCTAAGGTCAAGTAAGGAAGTCCCGGAAAATCGCTCGTCAATGGATTGATCGTCTCGCCGACGCCATTCCCGGGAACAACGCCGAATTTGCTCACGGATACGCCGGTGGCGCGCAGCGCCTCCAGCTTCCTTACGGCGCGATCCGCCTCCGAGCTGGAATGAAAATATGCCATAATACTGCGTTCTGCCATTGCTCTAGCCTCCCTGCTGATTTACTGCTGCTGTCTGGCATCCGCCTGATCGCCGCGTTCAGCCGCCTCCATATCGTCGGCATCCGCGAGCTCAGCGGAAAATTCCACGTCTTCGTTCTTTGCGATAGGCAATTGACGGCTTCTTTCGTTCTGCTGCTTCTTGTTCGCCATGGTTCATCCTCCTCCCATTCAAATGAATTCGGCCTATACTGCTTCTATTGTCCGCAAAACCTGCTTGAATATGCAATGCAAAAAAGACACCCAGCTCCCTCCCGGGATGCATGAGTGTCTTCGAATGAGCTTAGTCGCCCAAAAACGCTTTTTTCATTCGTTCGAAAATCGATTGGTTTTGCTCGTGTGTGTGCTCTCCGTTCAGCTTGGAGAATTCGCGGAGCAGCTCCTTTTGCTCGTCGTTCAGATTGGTCGGCGTGACGACAACCACCTTGACATGCTGATCTCCTTGTCCGTAGCCGCGGAGTCTTGGAACTCCCTTGCCCTTCAAACGGAAATACGTATCCGTCTGTGTTCCGGCAGGGATCTTCAGCTTCACTTTTTCCGTTAAGGTAGGAATCTCGATCTCGTCTCCAAGCGCAGCCTGTGCGAAGGTCAACGGAACCTCGCAATAGATGTCATCGCCTTCCCGCTCGAAAAATTCGTGTGCCTTCACGCGAATCACGACATACAGATCCCCTGGAGGACCCCCGCGTGTTCCTGCTTCCCCTTCACCGGACACTCGGAGCTGAGCTCCGTCATCCACGCCTGCCGGAATGTTCAGGCTGATGGTGCGCTGCTTCTTTACTTTGCCCGTTCCGTGGCACGTATTACACTTATCTTTAATGATTTGGCCTTGTCCGTTACAAGCGGAACAAACGCGGCGGTTCACAATGCGGCCGAAAGCGGTGTTCTGAACGACCTCTTGCTGGCCGGACCCGTGACAAACGCCGCACGTCTCCGGCTTCGTCCCCGGCTTTGCGCCGTTGCCGTGACAAGTCTCGCACGTTTCCGTACGAGGAATGGTAATTTCCATCTTCTTGCCGAAGACCGCTTCCTTGAACTCGATCTGGAGCGTGTATTGCAGGTCGCTGCCGCGCTGCGGAGCATTCGGATTTCGTCTGCCTCCGCCCTGGCCGCCGAAGAACATGTCGAACAGATCCCCGAAGCCGCCGCCGAAGTCGGCGCCGCCAAAGCCCCCGCCGCCCATGCCCTGATTCGGGTCTACGTGCCCGTATCTGTCATAGGTTGCCTTCTTCTGGTCGTCGCTCAGGACATCGTAAGCTTCCTTCGCTTCCTTGAACTTTGCTTCGGCATCCGCCGCTTTATTGACATCCGGGTGGTACTGGCGGGCCATCTTCCGATAGGCCTTCTTGATATCCTCCTGCGAGGCGTCCTTATCCAGTCCAAGCACCTCGTAATAATCGCGTTTACTCATGGTTTTTCCTTCTCACTCCCCGCCTGAAAAACATCCCCACAGCTCTGATTATAAACCGACAAACGGAAAGTCAAAGCACGGACAAGTCCGGCTTTGACTTCACTCGCTGCTTTACTTCTTATCGTCAACGACCTCGTAGTCCGCATCCACTACGTTGTCTTTTCCTTTAGCCTGACCTTCCGGACCGCCGGCATCAGCGCCGCCCTGAGCTTGCTGCGCTTGCTCATACAGCTTCACGGAGAGAGCCTGCACCACTTGCGTCAGCTCTTCGGTAGCCTTTTGGATTTCCTCGAGGCTGTCGCCTTCGAGAGCTTTCTTTACTTTTTCCTTCGCTTCTTCGGCTTTGGCCACTTCGCCGGCATCCGCCTTATCGCCAAGATCCTTGATTGTCTTGTCAACGGAGTACACAAGCTGATCCGCCTGGTTGCGAGCTTCTACCAGCTCTTTACGCTTGCGGTCTTCTTCTGCGTGAGCTTCAGCGTCCTTCATCATTTGATCGATTTCGGCATCGCTCAAGCCGCTTGAAGAAGTAATCGTGATCTTCTGGCTCTTGCCGGTACCCTTATCCAGAGCGGATACATTCACGATACCGTTGGCATCGATATCGAAGGTAACCTCGATTTGCGGAATGCCGCGAGGCGCCGGTGGGATATCGCCCAGAATGAAACGTCCCAGCGTTTTGTTGCCGTTTGCCATGGCGCGTTCGCCTTGAAGCACGTGAATTTCTACGCTTGGCTGGTTATCCGCATACGTAGTGAACACTTGCGACTTGGTTGTAGGGATTGTCGTATTGCGCTCGATCATTTTCGTGAACACGCCGCCAGCGGTTTCGATACCGAGGGACAGCGGAGTTACGTCGAGCAATACTACGTCTTTCACGTCACCGGTAAGCACCCCGGCTTGAACCGCAGCACCGAGAGCAACAACTTCGTCAGGGTTTACGCCCTTGTGAGGCTCTTTGCCGATCAGCTTCTTAACGGCTTCTTGTACGGCAGGAATCCGTGTGGAACCGCCGACAAGCACAACTTTGTCGATTTGGTTGGCCGACAGACCTGCATCGCTCAAAGCTTGGCGAGTAGGTCCCATGGTGCGCTCAACTAGGCCCGCAGACAGCTCTTCGAATTTCGCACGAGTCAGGTTGACTTCCAAGTGCTGCGGTACGCCGTCTACAACGGTAATGAACGGCAGGGAGATCGTTGTCGTCAGAACGCCGGACAATTCTTTCTTCGCCTTCTCCGCCGCATCCTTCAGACGTTGAACCGCCGCTTTGTCTTTAGAAAGGTCAACGCCGTGCTCCTTCTTGAATTCCGCAGCCAGGAAGTCGATGATCACTTGGTCGAAGTCATCGCCGCCAAGCTTGTTGTCACCGCTGGTTGCTTTTACTTCAAAGAAGCCGTCGCCGAGCTCCAGGATCGAAACGTCGAACGTACCGCCCCCGAGGTCGTACACAAGAATCGTTTGATCTTCGGTTTTCTCCAGACCATAAGCAAGCGCTGCAGCCGTCGGCTCGTTTACGATACGCAATACTTCCAGACCGGCAATTTTACCTGCATCCTTAGTTGCTTGACGCTGGCTGTCGTTAAAATAAGCCGGGACCGTAATAACGGCTTGGGTTACTGTAGTGCCAAGGTATGCTTCGGCGTCAGCCTTCAGCTTCTGCAGGATCATTGCGGAAATTTCCTGCGGCGAATACTCTTTGCCGTCGATGTTTTCCTTGTGGTTCGTGCCCATGTGGCGCTTGATCGAAATGATCGTGCGGTCCGGGTTGGTGATCGCTTGACGCTTCGCCGTTTCACCGACGATCCGCTCGCCGTCCTTCTTAAAGCCTACTACGGATGGAGTGGTGCGGTTTCCTTCCGCGTTAGGAATAACTACAGCCTCGCCGCCTTCCATTACGGCAACGCAAGAGTTCGTTGTACCTAAGTCAATACCGATTACTTTACTCATGCTATGGTAGCCTCCTTTAAATGGATCGTTTAATCTTGCTTGGGATCATATACTGCAGATTTAGTGCATTAAGAGCTAACCTTAACCATGGCCGGGCGAAGAACCTTGTCCTTGAGCATGTAACCCTTCTGGACCTCTTCCACCACGATGCCCTCCTCATGCTCCTCGGATTCCACCTGCATGATCGCTTGGTGATACTCCGGATTGAAAGGAGTCCCAACGGTCTCCATCGCCTGCAAGCCCTCGCTTGTGAGCACTTGTTCCAGTTGACGGAAAATCATATTAACGCCCTTGGCGAGCGATTCAAAGTCATTGTTATCCTTGCTGGCTGCGAGCGCACGCTCAAAATTGTCTACCACAGGAAGCAGCTGCTCGATCAGCTTCAGGGAAGCGTACTTCGCAAATTCCTCCTTTTCCTTCTGCGTGCGTCTTCTGAAGTTATCAAAATCCGCTTGCGTACGAAGGAAGCGCTGGTAGTTCTCCTCTGCCGCTTTCTTAGCCTGCTCCAGCTCAGGATGGCCTTCGGACCCGGCTGCATCCGCTGCTTGTGTCTGTTCAGCATCAGTTTCTTCCGCAGCGTATGTAGCTTCAGCAGCTTGGTTCTCCTCAGCCTGGTGACTCTTGTTTTGCTCTTGTTCTTGATTCTTTTGTTCCGTATTCAATTGTGTGTCACCTCCTTATCCTAATCCGGTTACTCATCTATTAGTGCATGGTTATACTGCCTATTCCTCTGAACGCGGGCCGCGCATTTTGATAACCGTATGAATCCGCAGCACGGCGGACGCTACCTCTCCTGCCGCTTGCAGTGCATGAAGCTTCACCAAAGCAGGATCGACCACACCATGCTCCATCATATCAATAATTGCCCCTGTATCGCAATCGACAGCCAAGCTGTCCCGTCCGGAGCTGATTTGCGCCGCTTTGACCTCCTCGACCTTCTCCAGCGGGTTGTAGCCCGCATTGACGACGATCTGCGCGAGCGGCTTCCGCAGCGCCCCCGCGACCGCGGCGAAGCCGAAGCCCTCCATGCCCTGCACCGTCTCGCGCCGGCGCTCGACCTCGTGCGCAGCGGCCATTTCGGCGGCCCCGCCGCCGGGCAGCACCCCGCCGCGCAGCGCAGCCTGCACGCTCGAAGCCGCGTCGCGCGCGATGCGCAGGCGCTCGCCGACAATCTCGCTCGTGCTGGCGCCCACGACGATCGTCACCTGCGCCCGGCCCTTGCCTTCGGCCAGGCGGACGCATTCGAGCCGCTCGTCGTAGCCGACGTGCCCGGCGGTGCCAATCGAGCCTGCGAGCTCCGCCGCAGGCTTCAGCAGCCCGCTGCGGCGGATCGGCCGCGCGCCCGTGTATTCGGCTAAGCGCCGGAGCTCCGCCCGAGGCAGCCGCTGCACGACCATGATGCCATGGTCGGTGCAGAACTGCTCCGCCTCGGGGTCGACGCCGCGTTCTGCCGCGATAAAGCCCACGCGAAGCTCAAGGAGCTTCTCCAGCGTGGCCCGGAACTGCTCGCGCAGCTGCGTCTGCCGGCGGAAGCCCGCTTCGGTCATGAGCGCTTCCTCATCGACCGATTCCGGCTCGAACGCATCCTGAAGCAGCAGCACCTGCGCCGCGGCCGGCGGAAAGTCAAGCTGGGCGTTGACCGGCTTCTTCTGAAGGAGCAAGCCAGGCCATACCTCGCTCCGACCTTTACCGCTGGACATAACGACCTCCGCGAAGCGGAAATGCTCCTCCAGCAGCCTTGCCGTTCCTAGCCGCTTGGCTCCTTCCAGGACGAGACCGGCCAGATCGGCGTGCTCTCTCCCGGCAATATAGGCGATTCGGTACAGCAGCGGATCCTCCAGACCTTCAATCGGTCTGCTGCGCTTCTGCAAGCTCTGCAGCGCCGTATCGATGCCCTCCTGCACCCCTCTCACCACTTTGGCGACGGGGACGCCTCGAGTCACCTGAGCGACGCCTTCCGCGACCAAGGCTCCGGCCAATACCGTTGCCGTAGTGGTACCGTCACCCACTTGCTCCTGCTGCGATCTCGCCACCTGGATGAGAAGGCGGGCGGCCGGATGGCTGACCTCCATTTTGTCCAAAATGGTCACGCCGTCGTTGGTGATAATGACTTCGCCGAGCGCGCCTACGAGCATGGTGTCGAGGCCCTTGGGCCCGAGCGTCCCCTCAACGGCAGAGCAAATCGCACGAATCGCCGTTGCGTTATTGCGCAGTGTGCCGTAAGCGTCCTCCGCCTCCGGACCGTTCGATTTCAATTGACTCATTTGTACCATCGCTCCATCGCCACGGTCAAATCCTTCGTAAAGTGCTCCAGCAGCTTAATGACCTTAGCATAATCCATCCGTGTCGGCCCCAGAATCCCTATCGTCCCCAGCGGCTGACCGTCAACCGAATACGAAGCGGTAATCAAGCTGCAATCGTTAATGGCTTCAAGCTCGTTCTCGCTGCCGATGCGAACCTGGATACCCGAGCCGGTTTCGTTGACGCCGGAGAACAGCCTTACGATCTTCGGCGTTTCGGAGAGCAGATCGAGGATGGTCTTCACCTTATCCACGTCCTTGAACTCCGGCTGCGTCAGCATGTTCGTGGTGCCGCCCAAGTAAATGCGTTCCTCTTCTCCGCGATCCATCACACCATTCAGCATCATGAGCAATTCTTCATAGCCGGAGACGTAGCTTCGCATTTCTTCGGCAATTTCCGTGTACAGGCTCGATTTAAAATGAAGCAGCGGCACATTCTTCATTCGGGCATTGAGAATGTTGACGAATTTCTCGATCTCGGACATCTGAATGCCTTCCGGTATCGTCACCGTCTTGTTCTCCACTTGCCCGGTATTGGTTACAATAATGGCAACGGCCGTACGGTCCGTGAGCGGCACGATCTGCAGATGCTTGAGTGTCGTTCCGAACACCTCGGGTCCGAGAACGATCGATGTATAGTTGGTCAGGCTGGAGAGCATCATCGCGGTTTGCTGCACGACACGCTCCATCTCCTGCATTTTCTCTGCAAAAAATTGCTTGAGCAGATCCACCTCATGGTTCGGCAGATGGCCGTAGGTCAAGAGATGATCGACATAATAACGGTATCCTTTATGGGATGGGATTCGGCCTGCCGACGTATGCGGCTGCTCGAGGTAGCCCATCTCCTCCAGATCGGACATCTCGTTACGGATTGTGGCGGGACTAAACCCAACATTGCCGCGCTTCGAAATGCTGCGCGAGCCGACAGGCTCTGCTGAACGGATATAATCATCTACGATGGCACTGAGAATCTGGCGCTGACGATCGGTTAACAATGCAGTTCCACCTCCGTGAGTTTTATTGGTTGCGTCGGTTGGCTCCGGTTCAGTGCTAGTTGCCTCCGGCCGCTCTTGAGATTAGGTTCCATGAACTTACCTGTCGGTAAGAACCTAATCTCAAAGGCGGCACGTAAACTCTCCGACAACTACACTGACCTGCGCCAAATACACGAACCAAGAAAAGGAGGATTCCACCTCCAAAAAAGACAAGGCATGCTCGATTGCCTGCGGCAACAAGCCGGCAGAAGGAAATAACGGACTTACGAGCCCTTATTATGCTCAAATATACCATGACGAACGGAATAACAGTTTGGTTAGGGTGTTATTCTGGTAAAACTCCTCAAAAATCACCCATATGCACTTGTATAGCCAAAATAAGGACTTTAAAATCTCTTATTTACTATATAACACAAAATAAGCAAGGAATAAGACCTTAAAAAGCTCTTATTCACTATTCACTTCAGTAAACGTCACTGCCCGGGCCTCTGGCCCGCATCGTTAGCACTCCACTTAGATGAGTGCTAACCTAAAATAAAAATAACAGACCCGAAGGTCTGTGTCAAGTCAATCGAGCCGTTTCAGAACGGCGATTTCGTCGCAGCAATGCTGCTTTTTACAGTGGATGCAATCGCGCCAAACCTTCTCCGGGAAGATCTCCTTCTGCACGACGGTGAAGCCGTTCCGTTCGAAGAAAGCCACTTCATATGTAAGCGCCATGACCTTCGGAATTTGCTGCTCCCGCGCTTCCTCCACGAGGAAGTTGACCAGCGCTTTGCCGATGCCCTGACCCTTGTGTCCTTCCGTTACGCCAAGCGATCGAATCTCGACCAGATCCTGTCCGAGCCTGGTCAAGGCGCCGCAGCCGACCAGCTCCTGCTCTATTTCAGCTACCACAAAGGTCTCGATCTGCTCAAGCAGCGTTTCCCGCGACCGCGGCAGCATAATGCCCTGCTCGGCATAGCCCTGAATAATATTGTATAAAGTATCCACATCCTGCTGATTTGCTCTTCTGCAGGTGACCGTCGCTTGCATAGCGGATCCCACCCATCAAGTATAATACAATAACATATGAATAAATATACAACATTACGCATAAAAAATTCAATCATTATTTTTGCTCGACAGCACCTAAAAATTCGCCGAACACTTCGTTTCCAAGCCAGATTCCCTGCTCACTCAATCGATACCCGTTTTCAGTCGCTTCCAGAAGTCGTTTTTCCTGTAATCGGTCCAATACCGACCCGAACACTACCTCCGGCAGGCGCCCGAATTGAGCGGCAAAATCCGAGCTCTTCACGCCACGAAGCAGCCGGAGGCCGACCATCATAAAGTCCTCCATCGCTTCTTCCTCGGACACTTCAATGCACTCGAGCTGAGGCAAACGTTCCTTCGTTGCGTCGATGTACGGCTGTACACCCTTAATGTTGACATGGCGTCTTCCATACGTGTAGCCATGCGCTCCGGCACCAATGCCATAGTAGCTCTGGTTGCGCCAGTACATGCTGTTGTGTCGGCTCTCATAGCCGGGCTTTGCAAAATTGCTGATTTCATATTGCTCGTAGCCCGCCTCCCGCAGCGTTTCCATAATGAGCTGGAACATCTTTTGCTCCTCTTCCTCCTCCGGAAGCGGCAGCTGGCCCCGTTCGTATAACGCGTGGAACAGCGTATTTTCCTCTACCTTCAGGCTGTAAATCGAGTAGTGCTTCAAATCGAACGCCAGCGCTTCCTTCAGCGTGGAGCGCATGACCTCCGCCGTCTGCTTCGGCAGGCCGAACATCAAGTCGATCGACATGTTCGTAAAGCCGATCTTCGCCGCGTTTTCCAGACTCCGATACACATCGTCGGTATTATGAATCCGTCCGATCTCTTCCAATAGCTTGTTATCGAAGGATTGCACCCCAAAGCTGATGCGGTTTACACCGCCTTCCTTCATCGCCTGAAGCTTTTCCAGATCCGTTGTCCCCGGATTCGCCTCCATGCTGAACTCCAGGTCGCCTGACCACTGCGGAAAATAGCATTTCACCCGGCGCAGGAAGCTCTCCATCTGATCCGGCAGCAATACCGTCGGGGTTCCCCCGCCGACAAAGATCGTTTCGATCTCCCCTGGCGGCACCGCCCGAACGGTACGCTCCATTTCCCGCTCCAGCGCATCGAGGTAATCCATAACCGGCTGCCCCTTCAGCACATAGGAATTGAAGTCGCAATAGTGGCATTTATTTGTGCAAAACGGAATATGCACATAAACCGCTTTCGGTGTTTGATGACGCTGCATCATGACTTACACACATCCTTTACTATAATCACAAGAAACCCGATTGGTGCCAATCCAAGATGAACGTCCCGCTTACAGCGGCACTTGTTTTCTCTTTATATCGGCATCCCGAATCCCGCATGGAAGTGGAAAAAGCAGGTGCTCCCCTTCCGCAAGACTTCGCGTGCAAAAGGATTCCGGCAGCACCTGCTTCTCTATTTACATGTTCTATTCGTCGATTTTCAGAACGGCCATGAACGCTTCCTGCGGAACCTCCACGCTGCCGACCTGCTTCATGCGCTTCTTCCCTTCCTTCTGCTTCTCAAGAAGCTTCCGTTTCCGGGAAATATCGCCGCCGTAACATTTGGCAAGTACGTTCTTGCGCATAGCCTTGACGGTTTCGCGCGCAATAACCTTCTGCCCGATCGCCGCTTGGATCGGCACCTCGAACATTTGGCGGGGAATCAGCTCGCGGAGCTTCTCGCAAATAATGCGTCCGCGATTGTAGGCACGATCCCGGTGCACAATGAACGATAGGGCATCAACCTGCTCGTTGTTCAGCAGAATGTCCATTTTGACAAGATTGGACTGCTTGTAACCCGTCAGCTCGTAGTCAAAGGAAGCATAGCCCTTCGTACCCGACTTCAACTGGTCGAAGAAATCATACACGATTTCAGACAGCGGGATTTCGTAGGTGAGCGTAACACGTGTCGTGTCCAGGTACTCCATGTTCACATACTCGCCGCGTTTGCTTTGGCACAGCTCCATGATGGTACCTACGTAATCGTTCGGAACGATTATGGAGGCCTTCACATAAGGCTCCTCTACGAACTCGATCTTGCCCGGCTCCGGGAACAAGGACGGATTCTCAATGCTGAGCACCGTGCCGTTCGTCTGGGTCACACGGAACACCACGCTCGGTGCCGTCGTAATCAGCGGAATATTGAATTCACGCTCGATACGCTCCTGGATGACGTCCATGTGCAGGAGACCGAGGAAGCCGCATCGGAAGCCAAAGCCTAGCGCTGTCGACGTTTCCGGCTCGAAGGAGAGCGAGGCGTCGTTCAGCTGCAGTTTTTCCAGGGCTTCCCGCAGATCGTTATAATCGCTGGTTTCGATCGGATACAGTCCGCAGAATACCATCGGATTGATCTTCCGGTAGCCCGGCAGCGGCTCCGGCGTAGGATTCTTCGCATCGGTAACCGTATCCCCGACACGTGTGTCTCCGACGTTCTTAATCCCTGCCACGATGAAACCAACGTCGCCGATTTCCAAGGAATCCACGATGCTCATGCGCGGCTTGAAAGCACCGACCTCGATAACCTCAAAGTCTTTGTCCGTCGCCATGAACTTGATTTTGGAGCCAGCCTTGATCGATCCGTCCACAACCCGCACATATACGATAACCCCTTTATAGGGATCGTAATGCGAGTCGAAAATAAGCGCCTTCAGCGGCTTGTCCGGAGCTCCGGTCGGAGCCGGAACCTTCTGGACGACCTGCTCCAGAATCTCTTTAATTCCGATGCCCGCCTTCGCGGAAGCAAGCACGGCGTCGCTGGCGTCCAGTCCGATCACATCCTCGACCTCCTGCTTCACCCGTTCCGGGTCTGCGCTGGGAAGATCGATCTTGTTAATGACGGGCAAAATTTCGAGGTTGTTATCGAGCGCCAAGTACACGTTTGCAAGCGTCTGCGCCTCAATCCCCTGCGCCGCATCAACAACCAGCAAAGCGCCTTCACAAGCGGCCAGGCTTCGGGATACCTCGTAAGTGAAGTCGACGTGTCCCGGGGTATCGATCAGATTCAAAATATATTCTTCGCCGTCATCAGCTTTATAGTTCAAACGTACAGCCTGCAGCTTAATTGTGATGCCGCGTTCCCGCTCTAGGTCCATCTGGTCGAGCACCTGTTCCTGCATCTCCCGTGAGGTCAATGCCCCGGTATACTCAAGAATGCGGTCCGCCAGCGTTGATTTCCCGTGGTCAATATGAGCAATAATACAAAAATTTCTGATCTTCTTCTGTCTTGCTTGGATATCCATGTCGGCAAACCTCACTAACCTGCAAATTGTCAATACTTTTCATTATAGCAGTTGTGAGGTTCCTCATCAATGGATACCCGACCCACATATTAACTAAGCACCGCCTCGAACAGCTTGATAAAGGCACGAATACCGTTATAGGCCATTATTTGCAGTAAATCTCCCGTCTTATTGCCGATCCGGTTGACTCCCGTGTCAACCTCGAGCTCCGTACGCTCTTGAGGCTTGGACGCAGCCGCGGGCGGACTGCCGGCCGTCTTCGCAGGCACCGCTGCTTTGACCCCTGCGGCAGGTGCGGCGCTGTACGCTTTCGCTTCTGCAGCAGCAGGGGACTTGCCCCCGCTGCCGGATGCGGCGCTCACAGTAGACCCTTGAATCCGCTCGGTCCCTTTGGTCGCCATATCCACGCCGAAGAAGACGCAGAAGGCAAGACCGATCGCGAGCAAAAGCATTTTCATCCAGCTTCCCTTCCCCATAACGCTTATCTCCCTTTCCTCAGCTTTGTGTTTTGGTTTCTTTATTGTCCGCCGGCGCGTTTACTTTCTCTACATTGTTGATCACTTCCGCGATGGCCACTGCCAGCGCATCCGCCGTCCGGTAGCATTCCTCGAAGCTGTTGTCGACGCCGCCGACTTCAATCAGCAGGCTGTTCGGCGAAAAGTTTTGATTATACACACCGTTCCCGTCCACGGATTTCGCATGAATCCCCTTGGATATGCCGGGGAATTTCTGCTCAAGAGCATGATGGACCTGCTCCGCCAGCTCGTAGTTTTGCTTCCAGTTCGGATTTTTCCCTCCGATAATGAAGAACACCTGCGCATAGTCCTGCCCGTTAATCTTAACCGTGGTCCGGTCGCGCCGCTGCGAATCTCTATGAATATCGAAGTAGTATTTCAGATCAGGATGCCCTGCCGATGCTTCCTGAAGAGTTTTTAAAGAATATTTGTAGGACAAGTGGTATTTGAAATCCTTCTCGCTCGCGGGATAATTTTTGTTGGAGTGAACCGCCCCTATTCCTTCCTTCTCCAGCATCATGGCTAGTCGGAGTCCGACATTCGTAATGTTGGTTTTGGCGTCGTATGCCAGATCCGGATCCTTCACTCCCGGCAGCTCCGGCAAATAAGATTCTTGATTGTGAGATTGATAGATAAAGGCTACATTCTTACCGGCCGTCTTGGGCGGCTGGGCTGACGGCTGCGGCTGCGGCTGGGCCTGCGGGTCCGGCTGCGGGTCCGAAGGGGCAGGCTGCTGGCTCAGTTCGGTAATATCGCCCGGCTTGCCGGTCGTGTCCAGCTGCTGCTTCGGATCATAATCCGCGGGAGAATCATAGTTTGGATTCGATTTGAGAGGAACCGAGCGATCCTGTGATAAGACGGGCATCTCTCTTGAGATCAGCGTCTTCGGATCGTTCGGGTTAATATCCGTCATCATCGCAAAGAGAAAGCTAGAAACGTTTGACTGTGAGAAAGTGAAGCTTTTCCGGTCGGCTTGCAGGTGCGGCATCTCCATCCCCATCATATCCATGAAGAAGCGGCTTGATACCGAGGCCGCCAGCCCCTTCATCGATGCGGATGGCGTCGTGTCCGTCATGCGGGACTGCACATATCCTAGCAAGCCTAACGCTATGAAAAACAGCAAGCATCCTGTCATAAGCAACATAACGGCACGAGTGTAAACACCGGCTTCTTGTCCGATTTTGCGATATTTGCTTAGATTAACCGTTACCGCTGGCCATTTCATGTAGGAACTACCTCCTTAAAGCGTATCTACTAACAACTCTATGAGCGGCTAATAGGAGATAGAACCGGGAATCTCATAAATTTCTCTACGATCTAGTAAACTTAAGAACATTCGGCGGCGCCTTGCCGTCTCGCAAATAAGCGTGCACACCGGGGTATGCACGCTTTCCGAGCTTAATGAGTATAGGCCGCTACGTTGTTTACATCCACGGCTTGATGCAGCGCAGCGTTCAAACCGCTGGCAATAATGTTCGCGATATCTTCGATAAATTGGTCGATTTCCTTTGGCGTCACCAGCAGATCATGCCCCAGTGGATCGAGAACCTCCTTCACCAGCTGCAAACGCTCGTTCTCCTGCATGGAATCGAGCAATCCGAGGATCTGACCCGTATTTGCCGTCTGCTGACTGAAATGGCGGTGCATCAGGTCAAACGCCGTGTTCACTATCGTTGAAGCATAAACGACCGTCGGAACGCCGATTGCGATGCAAGGAACGCCCAGCGTTTCCAATGTCAACCCCTTGCGTTTATTCCCGATGCCGGAGCCCGGATGAATTCCCGTATCGGCAATTTGGATCGTCGTATTCACTCTTTCTAGCGAACGGGAGGCCAAAGCGTCGATGGCTATGACCAAATCCGGCTGGGACTTATCCACGATCCCCTGCACAATTTCACTTGTCTCAATCCCTGTCGTGCCAAGCACTCCGGGGGCAACCGCGCTCACCGGACGATAGCCGGGACTAACCTGACCCGGCATCAGCTCGAAGAAATGACGGGTCACCATCACGTTCTCCACCACCATTGGCCCCAGCGCATCCGGCGTCACGTTCCAATTACCGAGACCGATGATCAGCACCTTGGCGTTCGGGCCGATATTCAGCTTCTGCAGGAATTGCTCGAACTGCTGGGCGAATACGGTAGCCACCCGGTCCTGCAAGGCCGTGTCCTTACGGCGAAGCGCCGGTACTTCAAGCGTAATGTAGTGTCCGGGGAGCTTGCCGAGTGCCCGAGAACCCTCTTGGGAATGAATATCAATGACGCTGACCTTAATGCCCTCATCTTCAAAATGGCTTGTATTGACACCCGGTATTTCAGGTCCGGAAGCAGCCGAGGCTAGATCGCGCGCTTCGAGTGCAAGATCGGTATAGGCCGAATAACGGCTTAAATCCATGCTCATGAAGAATAGACCCCTTTCCGATTCGTTCTGCGCCTATATTGTGTGACAAAGCAGAAGTGCTTATACAAAGTTTTGGCAGACAAGCCTTGATGGCTCTATTGCAATTTGGATTATGCCATGGTAGAATATCTAGAGTTGTCAGAATGAACCGTAGGGTTTTCCTGCAAGTTGTAGTAGGAGGTGAACGTCATGCCAAACATCAAATCCGCAATTAAGCGTGTGAAAGTGAGTGAAAAGCGCCGTCTGCGCAATGCATCTCACAAATCCGCTCTCCGTACGGCTGTTAAGAACTTCGAAACAGCTGCTGCAGGTGAGAACGTAGCTACTGCTAAGGAAGCTTTGATCGCTGCCAGCCGCAAGCTGGACAAAGCAGTGACCAAAGGTTTGATCCATAAAAATGCAGCTGCTCGCAAAAAGTCCCGTTTAGCGAAGAGACTCAACGCGATCTCCGCACAAGCGTAAGACAATGAAGCAGATAAAAGACCATGTTTCCGGCACACCCGGATGCATGGTCTTTTTATTTGGCTATTTAGGCGATCAGCTTAAGCAGGAACATTTCGAGTCCAAGCACCTTATCGATTTTGCCGCTTTTCATCTGGTAGTCCAGCTCCCCCAGCTGCCTAAGAATACCGGCCAACCTTTTCATCTCGAACCGGTTCGCTTGTCCCGCGGCTATCTTTACTGCATAGGGATGCAGCCCGAGCTGAGCAGCCATTTGCTGCTGAGAGTAACCCTGCTGCGATAAATCCTTCACTTGAAACATGATGCGAAACTGCCTCGCGATGAGCGCTACGATCTTGATCGGCTCTTCCTTGCGGCGAAGCAGCTCATTCAGCATCGTAAACGCTTGATCCAGCTTCAATTGAACGATGTGCTCGATCAGCAGGAAAATATTTTGTTCGGTGGTACGGGTCACGAGCTGCTCCAGGTCGGCAGACGTTAGCGTCCCCCCTTGTCCTACATAGAGTGCACACTTCTCAATTTCCTTCTGCAGCGTTTGAAGCCCTGTTCCCGAATAAGAAATCAACTGTTCGCTGACCCCCGGTGCCATTCGAAAACCCGCCTTCTCCGCTTCCGCCTGAACCCATTGAGTCAGCTCATCGGAGGATAACACCGAGCAAGGAACCAGCGCATCCGCTTCCTTTAACGATTTCACGATTTTCTTCCGCTCGTCCAGCTTATCGGCAGGAACCGTAAAGACGAGAACGGAAAAATCCGCGGGGGAGCTGAGATAGGCGGTAAGCTTGTCCAGCTTATGCTCTACCTTCCCGCCTTCCTTAGCACCGGTGAGGAAGAAGGCATTCGAGGCAATGACCACCTTGCGCTCTACCATAAACGGCAGTGTCTCCGCCTCCTCGATCACGACCTCCACGGGTGTCTCCGAAAGATCGTACTTCGATACGGCGAATGTCCTCTGATCCGGATCGATCAGCTTCTCTACCAGCTTATCTATCAGCTCTTGTATCAAGTAGAATTCGTTGCCGTAGCAAACATATACCGGAGCAAAGCTCCCCTTCTGAATGTGCCTTATCGCGGTCTTGTAATCCATAGCCTCATCCACCCTTATTTACGCTATTCCCCATCATACCAACAACAAAGGGATTACGTCAAAGCCCTGCGGCTTTGAGCGTAATCCCTTTGCCCGAACCCCATCTATATAAACACCGGAGGGCAGGCTCTAGAAACCTTCCCGTTCCAGTGGTCATACAAGACGTGAATCGAGTGCGATGAACTTAGTATACTATACGCAGCCGCAGAGCAATGTGTGCTGCTTCTTCCATCATTTTATGGGGTCTTTCAGCTTCTCTTCCTTAAGCTCCTTTACCCGAATGGCATACGTTTCCTTCGTTTGCTCGGACACCTTTACTTCATAAGTAAACACAAGCTCGGGAGACCATCCGATGAGGGTGACCTGCTCCGGCTTCCACTGGTAGCTGGAGGTGAAGACCGCCTTCTGCTGCGCATTGTCACGGATGACGACATGCCCCTCCGCATTGAGGGAAGCCGTATATTCATTCCCGGCGGACGTACTTTCCTTCATACCGCTCTGATCCTGAACGGAAGGAGGTGCGAAGGAAGCCATCGGCGGTAATGCCGCAATGCCATACTGCTCACCCGGAGTTTGCCGGAAGTTGCCCATACTGCCTTCCGGGGCTGATTCCGTACCGGGAGATCCCATCTTGCCCATCAATGTGCGCTCCGGCTCCGGAGCGGCTGTTGCTGCCGGCGATTGAACAGGCTCTTGACTGCCGTCAGGCGGAACGACTTGCTTCTTCAATGCCATCGAATCACCAGGAGCCGTTTCCGTCGCTTTTGCGTCCGCAGCGGCTTCAGGTTCTTCCTGCTTCGGGGAAGGAGTCGGTGCGGGCGCAGCGTTTGAAGGGTTGATCTTCTCCGACTGCGGCGGTGCGGCCGGAGCCTTATCTTTCGGGGCTTCGTCCTGCATCGTCGGCACCTGCTTGGATTGCGGAGCATCGGACTTCACATCGTTCGCAGCTGCGGGGGCAGCCCCTTGAGCCATCGGGGCCACCGTCGACGCTTGCGGTGCAGCCCCGTTAACCTCCGGCTTGGCCGAACTGGACGTAGATGCCGCTTTATCCGCACTTCCGGCGCTGATGGAAAGCAGCACTTCCGCCTTCTGATCGTTAGAAGACAATTGCTGCTGACTGAATACGAAAAATCCAAGCACTAATCCTGCAGCGACAACGCCGCCGGCAACGGGAAGCGAGACCCACTCGCGCATCCGCTGGCGCCAAGCCGGTATGTGCCGGCGCTTCGCAGGTTCAGCGGCTTCGACCGCTCCGGACGCCTCACCGGCATCAATCAGCTGAAGTCTTGGCATGATCGAATCAACAAGACTGACGGGCGGCGTCACCTTCGGCAAGCTTTCCAATTCCTGCGAAAGGTTGACTAAACGTTCAAACAGCTCGGAACAAGCCGCGCACCCCTGAACGTGCAGGAGCATTCGGCGATATTCGGTTTCATCGAGATCCTGATCGAGGTATCTCTGCATGAGTTCGATCACCTCTTGACACATCATCCCCGTACACTACCTTTCTGAACGATTCTCATATCCACTCTGCATCCGGTCATCCTTGAAACACGTCCGTACCGGTCTTTTTGTAATCCCGCAGAATCGTTTGCAGCTGCTGCCTGGCCCGGAATAAATACGATTTGACCGTATTGATCGGCAAGTCCAGCGATTCGGCGATCTCGTTATACGAGAAGTCCTGTAAATATCTAAGAACGACGACCGAGCGGTGATGCGCCGGAAGCTGGTCTATCGCCTCTCGAATATCTTTGGCAATATAAGCGGACATAACTTCATCTTCAACGGTTTTGTGCGCGGTAAAGCTCATATCGTGCTCATCGATCGAAACCGTGGGCTTGGAACGCCGGAACTTGTCGATACACAAATTCGTTACGATCCGCTGCACCCACGTTTTGAATTGAGCCTTTTCCTCATAGGAATTAATTTTCGTATATATCCGGATTAACGCTTCCTGTGCGGCGTCCATCGCATCCTGCTCATTGCCCAGAATGTAATAAGCGGTTCGATAAACGTGAGTCTCGATTTCGCGCAGTAGGGTTATTAGAGCGTCGCGATCGCCCGATTGGGCAGCCTTGATGAGTTCTGGCGCTACCACTGGGATCCCCCTCTCTTGCAACCTTACAGACGAAGTGTCCTGAACAAAGGTTGCAGTGACATAGGCTCTTTTTAGCATATCAAAATATGTACTCAAGGTACATACATAGCATTTATTCATAGAAATGCCAACAATTAACGATTTTTACGGCTCTGCCTGCTTTCAGACGGCTTCATTTCCGATACGGCAATACCTAGCAAAATGGTTGCAATACCGATCCATTGCAGCAGCCCCGACGACTCTCCCAATAAAAGCGCGGAACACAGAATGACGACGGGAAGCTCAATCGCCCCGAGTACGGAGGATAGTCCCGTATCCAGCTTCGGCGCTCCTTTGGCATACAGAAAAGTAGGAAGCACCATGCCGAACACGCTGAGCAGCAATCCCCATAACCACAGCCCTTCCTGAAGCGCACCGTTCCATAGAAACTGAGGCGGATAGATGACCGCAACGAAAATAGACGCACCCGTAATCATCCAGGCACTTCGCTGCAGCGCGGGAAGCCCCGTTTCCAGCCGTCCGCTGAAATAAATAAAGAACGTATAGCTCGCCGCGGACAGCAAGCCGAGTATCAACCCGAGGGTATCAAGCTGAGCCAGGCTTTCATACGAAAATCCGGTTGCAAGCAGCGTTCCGCCTAAGATCAGCAGCACGGCCCAGCCTTGATTCCGGCCCGGCCTTTTGCCTTGAAGCAGCCAGTCCAGCAGCAGGCCCATCCATGTAAATTGAAACAGCAATAGAACGGCGATCGATGCATCCAGCATTTGCAAGGAATAATAATAGAACACACCGGTCATTCCGGTGAAGGAGCCCCCAGCCAGCAGCTTCAGAATCGAGCTCTTGGTTACCTTGCGAAAAGATCCCGTTGTATAGCAAAGGATCCAAAGCATCGCGGCCCCGAACATTACTTGACTGCCCGTAACCTCCGACGCGGAGAATCCGGCAGCATATCCCAGCTTCACGATGCTGGATAAAATTCCATACGAAGCAGCGCCTAAAAGCACATAAATACTAGCTTTCCATTTGGTGCTCATCATGTGCACCTTTCTTTCAAAAGTTACCCTCGCCCACCCGCCTGGCCCCCAATCCTCGGAAGCCCGCAACTTATAAATTTAACAGAGATGGCTATAAGAGACAAGAGGAAACGGACCCATTATTGGGAAAAACTTCCTCATCACCAAAAAAGCCCCGATCCGCCTCTTGACGGACAGGGACTATGGTTATTGGGATGACACCTTAGTGAGCCGGGAAAAAGGCCATTTGCAAAATAAAGATCATGCCGAACGCATAAAGCATCGGATGAACCTCTTTGCCTTTGCCGCTAACGAGCTTCATCAGCGGATAGGTAATAAAACCGATGGCGATCCCTGTAGCGATGCTGGAAGTGAGCGGCATCGTCAGCAGAATGGCGAAGGCGGGAAACGCCTCGTCAAACTCCTTCCATTGAATGCGTGCCAGCCCCTCCATCATGAAGCAACCGACAATGATCAAGGTAGGTGCCGTGATGGCCGCAAGAGAGGAGATCGCGGAGATGGCCGGCGAGAAAAACATAGAGATTGCAAACAGCATCGCCACCACCACAGCGGTCAAGCCGGTTCTTCCCCCTGCGGCTACGCCGGCAGACGACTCGATGTAAGCGCTGGATGGGCTTGTCCCGAACGCAGCCCCTACCGTCGTTGCGGCTGCATCCGCCATCAATGCGGAGCGGACTCGCGGGAAATCTCCGTTCTTGGCTAATCCGGCCTGCTCTGCAACGCCGATCATCGTTCCCGTCGTATCGAATATCGTCACCAGCAAAAAGGCAAAAACAACCGTGTACAGACTATGGCTGAACACACCGCCAAGGTCCATATCGAACAGCACCGGAGCCGGCGGCATGGAAACGACGCCTTCGAAATTCAGCAGATTCATGAAATATCCGACGATGGCGGTGACGACCATCCCAATAAAGAGTGCTCCGCTAACTCGCTTGGCCATCAGCACTAAGGTTAGAAACAAGCCGATTAAGGTGAGCACCGTGGCAGGCTTATGCAGATCTCCGAATGCGACCATCGTCGCTTCGCTGGGAACGACGATGCCGGACATTTTCAGCCCGATAAAGGCAATGAACAATCCGATCCCGGAAGTAATCCCGTACTTCAGCGAATTGGGGATGGCTCTCAGAAGTGCGGCCCGGAAGGAGCTCAGACTTAAGAGTACAAATATAATACCGGCAAGGAATACCGTGCCGAAAACAACTTGATAGCTGAGCCCCTGCGAGCCCACCACACTGGCAAAATAAGCGTTCATCCCCATCCCTGGCGCAATGGCAATCGGGTATTTGGCCAGCAGACCCATGATCAGGGTGCCTATGACAGCCGAAATGATCGTAGCCATGAAAACCTGCTCGAAAGGAACGCCGGCTGAGGAGAGAATGGCCGGATTTACGATAATGATATAAACCATGGTTAAGAAAGTGGTGATGCCTGCGATAAGCTCCGTTTTTACCGTAGTTCCGTGCTGCTGCAGCTTGAAAAATCGTTCCATATTCCGCCTCCGCAATATTCTTAGGTGAAAAACAAAAAATCCCGGCTCCAGCGGACACGAGGTGCCGCTTTCGTAGCCAGGAATTACGGTTCCTTGTAGATACCCTTACCCGATTGTAAGGTTATACGAAAGTTTGAATTTGGATTATCATGTTTTCCCCTTTCGTATAATAGACGGATTTCGGTTCGATGTCAATGTGTATAGCTTATATTATTCGGATTTTGGGGATGATTATTTATCTATCCTACTCGCACTAAGTGAATATTCGCGAAAAAGCGAACATTTATTGTATTGCGAATTACGAAAGCTCAGCTACATGAGCTTCCGCCGCCTTGGCCAAATCCGCACCGGACATAAAAATTTGCAGTCCTCGGCGTCCTGCGCTAATGCTAACCGGATTCAAGGAAATCGCCGTGTCATCAAGATACAACGGATACTTTTTCTTCATTCCCAAGGGCGATACGCCCCCGCGAATATATCCGGTAAGCTGCTGCAGCTCCTTCACCTGAACCATCTCCACTTTCTTATTCCCCGACAAAGAGGCCAATCTTCTCGCATTCAGCTCCCGGTCTCCCGGAAGACAGGCTACCAGGATGCCAGTTTTATCCCCTCGTAAAACCAATGTCTTGAAAATTTGGCTGCTATTAATGCCTACCTTGCTTGCAACAGATAATGCATCCAGCTGCTCCTCATCCCATTCATACTCATGTAGCGTATAATGAATTCCCGCTGCGTCCAGCATGCGGCAGGCATTCGTTTTTGAAGACATATCGTACACGTTCCTTCCGGCATATCATAATGTGATTACCTACCATTATAAACGAAATTCACGTTAAGGAGCACCCGCCAGCTTCGTACGGACTTCGATTTTGCCTTCGCTGACTCTCATCTGAATTTCCCCCTGCTGATCCGTACGGAAGAGACTTGCCCCGGAGGTCGCCAGCCTCTCCACGACAAGAGGATTAGGATGTCCGTAGAGGTTATTAACGCCTGCGGAAATCACAGCGTTACGCGGCTGTAACATCTTCAGCCACTCGTCCGAAGTAGAGCTTTTGCTCCCGTGATGAGCTACCTTCAGTACATCCAAATTTTCCGTCAAGATGCTGCTGATCCCGGACCAGCGCTCAAGGACCTGTTTCTCCGCAGCAGCATCCATATCGCCTGTAAACAGCCATCGCGTTCGGCCCATTTCCATTAGAAACACCAAGGAGCTTTCATTTTGTTCCTTTTCGATACGTATGGCTTCCGATTCGCCCGCCTCCGTCCCAAAGGGATGAAGGAACATCAGCTTCGTCAGCTCATCCGCCTCCAATCGGTCCCCGGCTTGCGCCGAGATCAGCTGCGTTCCTTTAGCCAGCGCCGTTTCGAACAGCTTTTCCACCGCATCCGTCGGTTTTAAGGTTCCGTTAAATACTAGGCGGCTGACCGGAATATGCTCTAGAACCGCCTGCAGTCCTCCGACGTGATCCATATCCTGATGAGTCATGATCAAGTAATCGATTCGCTGCACGCCGCGCTGCTTCAGCAGCGGGACGAGCAGCTTGCGGCCGACCTCGTACGGATCCTTCCTTTCCTTCCACTCCTCTCCGGCTTTGCGGAAGCTCAAGGTTCCTCCTCCATCAACAAGCAGGGTCATCCGGCTCACCGGAGTTTGAATCATAATGCTGTCTCCTTGCCCTACATCCAGAAATTGCACCAGACCTGAACCCGTCCAACGAGGGTAGCCGTATCCGTAAAAGAGCAGCGATGAAAAGCAAAGAAAGGAGATCATACATAAGTGCACGGGCCTCCAATTGAAAAATGCAGGCATCTCCTTGGCCGTTTGCAGCTTAGGCTGCGGCGTTTCACCCTCACGGGTTTGCTCCAGCCACTCTACGGCGCCGATAGCACTGAGCGTCAGGAGCAAATAGTACAGCACAATCCATAGAGGGGAAGGCTTCGGCCAAATGGTCTGGAATAGATCCCAGCCGGCCAGCCACTCGATGGCAACGAACAAATAATGATTGACTTGAATAATTAGCCAGGCTAAAAGCTTTCCCGCTGCGGGCCAAACAAGTCCGAGCAGCAGCGCTGCCGTTCCCCCCGGCATAATCAGCATGCTGAATACCGGGACAAGAACAAGATTGGCCGCCAGCGACAGCAGTGAAAATTGGCTGAAATAATAAATCGAGATGGGAAAAGAGATCAGCTGAGCCGTCACGGTTATCGAAACCGCATCTTTTAAGGAAGACTTCTGGATGGGCAGCAGCCGATTCATATATGGCACTCCCAGGATTAAGCCGATCGTCACGAGAAAGGATAGCTGAAAGCTGACATCCATGAGATAGTAAGGCTCCCATAGAAGCATGGCCACCGCAGCCAGCAGCGTAATGTGGAGGCCGTCCTTCAACCGGTTTCGGTACGCGGCGTATAAAGCGACCATCGCCATCAGCCCCGCACGGACGATCGAGGGAGAGGCTCCCGTAATAAGGACGTAGAATGGCATAAGCGCTATGGAGGTGAGTAAATACGTCTCCTTAGTCATCCCGAAACGGCGCATGATCCAAAGCAGGCAAGCCAGGAAGATCGCTACATTCAAGCCGGAAATCGCAATAATGTGTGTGAGCCCAAGCTTGGAGAAGCGTTCGAATTGCTGCGGATCCAGATCGTCGGTAAGACCGACCAGCATGCCCTTCATAAACCCGGCCTGCTCCTCAGGGAACAGCTGGTCCACCTTATCGGCCAGCTTGCTTCTGACCGCATCATTCCAGCGAAGGGGGAGCCACCAGCCCCAGTCATCTGCAGCCGGAGGTAACACCTGTTGAGCGGCCAGCCCCTTGACCGTAAGCTGCCAATGCACCTTCTGTAAACGCAAATACCGCCGATAATCGAAGCCTCCGAAATTTCTTGCCTCCCCCGGCTTGCGAAGCGTTCCGGCCAGCTCGGCCACATCGCCGCGCTTCCAGCCAAGGGCGATCTCCTTCTCCTCCAGCTTCAGCAGCCGGATGTTAACCTGGAGCGACTCACCCTCTTTGTCCAGCAGCTTTGCTTGAAAGCTCGCGCGATCCCCGTCTACCTGTACCGGCGACACAATGCGCACCTTAAATTGCCGCTCCGACTCTTCCCATGCCTCGGGTATCACCGATTGATTGCTGCGGTCGTAGGCAGCATATACTCCCGCAGCAACAGCTGCGACAAGCGTGCCCCGCAGCAGCCATCCGCCGAAGGGCGGATTCCATACCGCCAGGCCGCAGATTAGCGCCGCTCCGGTCAATGACACCTCCCATCCGAGCCATGCCGGCTGAAATACGTAACCCAGCGCATAGCCGGCAATCCAGCATAAGGCATACCATACTAGCGGCCGCTGCTTCATTGCATCCCCCTTTCCGCCGCAATGCAAAGAACCTCTGCACACGGCTGCTTACACCGTTATGCAGAGGTTCTTCCTCTTGCCAGCCTATTAATGTTGAACTTCCGACATAGCTCCTGCGGGAGGCTCATATTCTTCCAACGCGCGGAATCGCACGCCTTTTTGCTCCATGAGCAGCCTTACCTTGTCGCTGTCTTTTGGGTAAGGCCTGTGAAATACGATTTCAATGATTCCGCTGTTCGCCAGCATATTGGCACATGTCCAGCAGGGCTGGTCCGTAACATACACGACCGATCCCTCCCTGTCCTTCCGATCCGTAAACAGAAGCAAATTTTGCTCCGCATGGATTGTGCGAATACAGCGCTGCTTCTTGATGACCTGCTCCTGTCCCTCTTCCTTTACGAGCTCATACTCCTCCACCAGCATACAGCCGGCCTCCGAGCAATCCTGAACTCCCATCGGAGCGCCGTTGTAGGCTGCGCCCAGCAGCTTTTTGCCTTGCACAAGAACGGCGCCTACATGACGTCGACTGCATTGGGAACGCGTAGAGGCCATGTAAGCCATGTCCATAAAATAAGTGTCCCAATCCTTGCGGGGCGTCGTCGACTTCTCCTGCTGCTCTGCCATGCTGACCTCCTGCTTTGCGTCTTTTGTAGTAATTACTCGTATTTTCTCACATGATGTCAAGAAACGGAAGCCATTTTTTTCATCACTGGCAAAGACCCTCTTATTCAAGTACAAGCTGCGGCCTCATTTTGTCCAGCATCTTCTCTCCGATCCCCTTGACGTCCAGGAGCTGCTCGACGGAAGTAAACTTCCCTCCGAGGCTTGTCCTCAGCTCTAGAATCGCACGAGCCCTGCTGGCTCCGATACCGGGCAGCGCCTCCAACTGCTCCGCCGTTGCCGTGTTCAGGTTGACTTTCTGCGGTTCCGCACCCTTAGCGGGCGGCTTAGCTTCGGTTGGAGGCGAGGCCGGTTTAGGTGCCGAATTCTCCTTTGTCGGCTCTCGACGGCTTTCCTCCCGATTCAGAAGCATCCGCATCTCTTCATTCACCGGCTTCCAGCCGTTTATGGCCTGCTGTTGTGCCGACATCGTTGTGTAAAATAAAGCGCCGCCCCCCAGCAGCAATGTGCCGGTCAGGATCAGTCCGGTATAACGCAATTCTCGATTCCTCCTTCAAAAAGACAGACAAAAAATTGACAGCTGGTTATAACGCTTTACTTATCCACATATACATGAGAGAGGCTGCATTCTATTCTGGAGGGATGGTCATGAGAGTAGGATTCATTGGAACAGGCAGCATGGGCAGTATTCTTATCGAGGCGTTCATTCAATCCGGAGCCTTAAGCCCGGAGAACATGGTGGCCACCAACCGCACCATGAGCAAGGTCGAGCGATTGGCGGAAATGTATCCGGGCCTTAGCGTAGCCCGATCCAATAAGGAACTGGTTCAAGCCTGCAGCGTAGTGTTCTTATGTGTGAAGCCGGGCGAGTTCAAGTCGGTCATTGACGATATCGCCGGTATCACGGAACCGAATCAGCTGTTCGTGTCCATCACGAGCCCTGTCCTCATTCGACATTTGGAAGAGCTTCTGCCGGCCAAAATCGCCAAGGTCATTCCCAGCATCACCAACTATGTTCTTAGCGGAGCGACGCTTTGCATTTATGGAGACCGTATCGAGCCGGAGGATCAGCTGCTGCTCGAAAATTTGCTGTCCCACATTAGCGCACCTATCCGCGTATCGGAAAAGTACACTCGCATTTCCTCGGATTTGTCCAGCTGCGGTCCGGCCTTCCTGGCTTACTTTGTGGAAAAGTACATTGAAGCGGCCGTCAGTTTTACCGGAATTTCTCAGGAGGAGGCCACCATGCTGGCCAGCGAGATGACACTCGGCACCGGCAAGCTTCTGACGACGGGCGGCTTCACCCCAGCCTCGCTGAAGCAGCGCGTCACCGTTCCCGGAGGTATTACCGCCGAAGGACTCCGTATAATGGAAAAAGAGCTGGGCGGCGTCTTTTACGACTTAATCCGCACAACTCATGCTAAGTATGATGAAGATGTGGAAAAGGTGGAAGCCAAGCTATTCGGCACCAAAGTCGATTAATGGCGTGATGCTTTCACGCTTTTCCTGTATGATCGCGTGGTTGCTCCTCAAATTCTCTGAAAGTGGATGACCATCTTAGTATCTCCGTGGGTGAATATCTTCAGCTAACCTCGTGCATCTTGTTTGCCGTCATTGAAATCCATTCCATGGTTTGACGGTAAGCAAAATTGCTGAAGACATCTCCCACTGATACGCAGATGGACAACACTTAAGAAAATTTCGGACAAGCCCGCGATATTTTTATTTATCCGACAACAATGTTAACCAGCTTGCCTTTGACTGCGATCACTTTGCGAACGGCTTTGCCGGACATCGCTTCCTTCACCTTATCCAGCCCCATCGCCAGCTCCTGCATAGCTGCCTCATTCGCATCTGCGGCAATCGTCAGACGTTCTACAATTTTCCCGTTCACTTGAACGACAATCTCTACCTCGTTGTCTACCGTCCAAGCCTCATCATATGCCGGCCATGCCGCATAGGTGATCGTGCCCTGATGTCCCAATCTGCTCCACAGCTCTTCCGCCAAATGCGGCGCAATCGGGGACAGCATTTGAGCGAACTGCTCCATTGCCGCCTTCGGCAGGCGATCCGTCTTGTACGCTTCGTTAACGAAAATCATCAACTGGCTGATCGCCGTGTTGAAGCGCAGTGCATCGTAATCCTCCGTCACCTTCTTGATCGTACGGTGCCACACGCGCTTAAACGCCTCGCTGCCAAGCTCCTCCTCGCTGCTAATTCGGGAGTTCAAGCTGCCGTCCTCGCTCACAAACAAGCGCCAGATCCGGCTTAAGAAGCGGTGCGCGCCGTCCACGCCGTTCGTATTCCAAGGCTTAGTCGCCTCCAGAGGTCCCATGAACATTTCGTACAGACGAAGCGTGTCGGCACCGTAGCTGTTCACAATCTCATCCGGATTGATGACGTTGCCGCGGGACTTACTCATCTTCTCCATGTTCTCGCCCAGAATCATCCCTTGATTCACGAGCTTATAGAAAGGCTCCTTCGTAGCAACGACGCCGAGGTCGTAAAGCACCTTATGCCAGAAGCGCGCATACAGCAAGTGAAGCACCGCGTGCTCGGCTCCGCCGATGTACAGGTCAACCGGCAGCCATTTCTTCTGAAGCTCCGGAGAGCAGATCTCCTTGTCGTTCTTCGGGTCGATGAAGCGCAAGTAATACCAGCAGCTGCCTGCCCATTGCGGCATCGTGTTCGTCTCACGGCGCGCCTTCATGCCGGTTTCCGGGTCAACGGTGTTCACCCAATCCGTCACATTCGCCAGCGGCGATTCTCCCGTACCGGACGGCTTGATTTCATCCACATCCGGCAGCAGCAGCGGAAGCTGATCCTCCGGCACCGTCTTCATCGTTCCGTCCTCCAGGTGAAGGATTGGAATCGGCTCGCCCCAGTAGCGCTGACGGCTGAACAGCCAATCACGCAGACGGTAGGTGACCTTGCCTTGGCCTTTGCCGTTCGCTTCCAGCCACTCGATCATCCGGCTGATCGCCTGTTCATTGGTCAGTCCGTTCAGGAAGTCGGAGTTCACATGCTCGCCGTCGCCTGCATAGGCTTCCTTGCTCACATCTCCGCCCTTCACAACCTCTACGATCGGCAAATCATACTGCTTCGCAAACTCCCAGTCGCGCTGGTCATGTCCCGGTACGGCCATAATGGCTCCGGTGCCGTATCCTGCCAGCACATAATCGGCAATCCAGATCGGTACCTTGGCACCGCTCACCGGGTTGATGGCATAAGCGCCGGTGAATACTCCCGTTTTTTCCTTGGCCAGATCCGTCCGCTCCAAGTCGCTCTTGCGCGCCGCGCGCTCCTGATATTCCTTCACGGCAGCCGACTGCCCGGCAGACGTGATGCGCTCCACCAATTCGTGCTCCGGAGCAAGTACGCAATAGGTCGCACCGAACAGCGTGTCCGGACGGGTAGTAAATACCTTGAGGCTGTCTGACTCAAAGCCTTCAATAGCAAACACCACCTCGGCGCCCTTCGATTTCCCGATCCAGTTGCGCTGCATATCCTTAATGCTCTCGGACCAATCCAGCTCCTCGAGATCCTCAAGCAGGCGCTCGGCATACTCAGTAATCTTGAGCACCCATTGACGCATCGGCTTGCGAATGACCGGATGGTTGCCGCGTTCGCTTAAGCCGTCAATGACTTCTTCGTTGGCCAGCACCGTTCCGAGCGCAGGACACCAGTTTACCGGCACCTCGTCTACATAAGCAAGGCCCTTCTTGTACAGTTGGATGAAAATCCACTGCGTCCACTTATAATAATCCGGATCGGTCGTACTGAACTCGCGGTCCCAATCATAAGAGAAGCCCAGCGATTTGATCTGGCGGCGGAAGTTATCAATGTTCTTGAAGGTAATATCCCGCGGATGCTGACCCGTATCCAATGCGTGCTGCTCTGCCGGAAGACCGAACGCATCCCAGCCCATCGGATGCAATACGTTGTAGCCGCGCATACGCTTGTAGCGGGATACGATGTCCGTTGCCGTATAGCCCTCCGGGTGCCCGACGTGCAGCCCCGCTCCGGATGGATAGGGGAACATATCCAGCGCATAAAATTTCGGCTTGGAGTCGTCGTCCAGCACCTTGAAGGTTTTGTTCGCATCCCAGTATTGCTGCCATTTCGGTTCAATAACCAAGGGGTTATACCCTTGCTGTTCCTTCGTTTCTTGTGTCATACGTTTCATCCTCCTCTATCTGCTCAACAAAAAAAGCCCCTCATCCTCTAGCTCACCGCTAGGGACGAGAGACTGGATCTCCCGTGGTACCACCCTAGTTAGCAGCGGGCATGCTTTGCCACTGCTCACTCTGACCCCTTAACGCAGGGCTTACGATCGGGCTAGCTGACATCCAGCAGCTTCACCTTCTGGCTCCAAGATGAGTTCACACCTCGCTATGACCGGCTTGCACCCTTGCACCGGCTCTCTGAAGCATAGCGGACAGCGCTACTATTTCTTATCACAGCTTCATCATGTGTAACTTTATTAGATTATATGTAAAATCCTCCCGCAGTGTCAAGTGTATCCTGCAGAGAGCCGTACTTGTTTTCCTAGTTTAGCCATGCCCTTGTTTGGTCATACTGCTAGCATAATACTTTCACACAAGGAGCCAGACCGAATGAACGGGATCATCAACGGAATCGCCTTATCGCTTCCTCTATGGGGCATCATCCTCTGCATCGTCCATTTGCTGATACGGCTTTCCTCGTAAAGGATACTTTAGGCGGATAAGACGGAGCCATGCCGTCCTGGCCGTCATTCGCTTTATTTTACCGCAACAAAAAACGCCCGCTGCGTATGCTCCGTCGCTTTAGACCACGTAAAGTCTCCGTAACATTCCACCTCGCGGAAGCCGGCCTCGCGCAGCCGCTCTTTCACCCATCCGAGATCGTACGCCCGCTGCACATGAAGCTCCTCCACCCGATGAAACCTTGGTGTGACCGCATCGTCCGAGCCGTATTCGAGAGAGCTCTCTTCCCGGACAAAGATCGTCAGCTCATGCTCGATCTCACATTTACCAGGATCGAAATCGCATGTCCAAATGTAAGCCACATCATCGTCGTTCAGGAAGTAGGGCTGGCCTTCCGCATAAGATTGCAGCTGGTGCCGGGTATGCATGTCGAAGCAGAATACTCCGCCATCGCGCAAACCTGCATAAGCTTGCTTAAAGGACTTTACCAGCTCCTCTTCTTCCGTCACATAGTTCAGACAGTCACAGAACGAAATCACAGCGTCGACCGGTCTTCCCAGCTCCCAATCCCTTAGGTCCTGCTGCAGCCAGGTAACCGAACCGCCCGCAGGAAACTTCCGCTTCCCATCCTCCGCCTTCTGCTGCGCAATCGACAGCATGTCCTCCGACAGGTCAATGCCGAACACTTCTAAGCCCTGCTCCGCGAGCGGAATGGAAATCGTCCCCGTGCCGCAGCCCAAATCCGCTACCGTCCGAGGCATCCCATGCTTCTGCCAGCACTGCCTAGCAAAGGCCAGCCATTCCTCGTAGGGCATATCCTCCATTAAACGATCGTATATGTGAGCAAATTGTTCATAAGCCATGAGCATCCGTTCCTCCTTTGATACAAAAAGCAACCGGCTCCCGTGCTACTCGGAAACCGGTTGTTCCTTGTCCTGCTTCAAATAAGTCCAGCTGCCTTCCTGATACACCAGACCTTCCTTAATCAGCTTACCCATGGCCCGTTTGAAGGCGGATTTGCTGATGCCGAAGCGCTGGCTGATCAAATCCGCGGGCGTTTCGTCCGAGTACGGCATCGCTCCGTTCGGACGCTCCCGCAGAAAGGCCAGAAGCTTGTCGGCATCGTCCCCTCTGCCATGCTCCTTCGCTTGACGCATCGTCAAATTCACGTTGCCGTCCTCCCGCACGAAGGAAACCCGTACCTTCACGGCTTCGCCCAGCCTTAGCAGCTGTGTGCGCTCCGAAGCATGAATCATGCCGATGACGCCGAAGCCAACAACGCCTCCGTCGCATACCACGAAGGTGCCCATCTGCAATGGCTTATAAACACGGGCATCGACCCACTTGTTTCGCCAGCTCGCCGGAGCCGGAAAGCAAAGCGGACGAAGCTCCTCTTCCCCGGCCACCTTGGCGACGAGCCGGCCTTGCCGGTCATGTGCCAGCTTGATAAACACCTTGTCGCCGACCTGAGGTCTCAGCTCATGAAGCTCAGGGAGCTCCTTGAACGGAAGCAGCAGGTTGCGGCCAAGCCCCATTTCCAGGAAACAGCCGAAGCGCGGATGCAGATCGACGACTTCAAGCAGCGCTACTTCACCCAGGGTGACGAGAGGCTTTTTCATCGTGGCGGCAAGCCGATCCTCCGTATCGTAGAACAGGAACACTTCAACCTGATCGCCGACCTGTACCTCTCCCACCGTCTCGCTATAATGCAGAAGCACGTCATGATCTCCCGTCGACAGGAAATAACCGTGGGGTGACACCTCTCGGGCTATTTCCAGCTTGACAAAGGTACCTGCCTCCAGTCTCATACCCGCTCTACCACTTTCGCGTCGGACCATAGCCTTTCGATGTTGTAATACTCCCGATCGTCCCTATGGAATACATGAACGACGACATCGCCCATATCGAGCAGCACCCAGCGCGCCGTATCCATCCCTTCCATGCCGCGGATTCTTACCCCCTGCTCCTCGGCTTTTTTGCGGATTTCCGTAGCGATCGCTTGTACCTGAGTTTCCGAGTTCCCGTGACAAATCACGAAGTAGTCGGCAATGAGCGAGATACCCCGCAAATTCAAGGTTACCAGATTCATCGCTTTCTTGTCTTCCGCCGCGTCGACCGCGAGTGTCATCAACTGTTCTGGCGTTATGGTCATTAAGCTTCCTCCTAGAAAAATGAATATGTAAATGTCACACCTATGAGTCCTATAGCTTCTCCGCTTCTTGGATCTCCTCAATCAAACCGTTACGTGCAAGCACCGTCAGCGGGTAAATCCGTTTTCCTTTTTCCAGCAAAAATGAGATGGTGCCGTCAAAGCCGGCAACCAGTGCCTTCTCTACACTATGTTCGGCGATTTCACGAATATTATTCACACCCGGAAAGTCTCGGCCCGGCTCGATATAGTCAGCAAGGCACACAATTTTCTCCAGCAGGGACATGCCGATTCGTCCGGAGGTATGATATCGGATGGCATGTAACACATCCTCATCCGTGACGCCATATCGCTCCTTGGCTACGATGGCTCCTGCCGGCGCATGCCAAAGCTCTTTATCGTAGTCCAGCCAATCCCCGGGGTCACTGACGTCCCGAAGCGTCTTCGCTTGCTCCTCCACCGGCCAGTACTTACATACGTCATGCAAAATGGAGGCAAGCTCCGCTTTCTCCGGGTCTGCGCCATACTGCCCGGCCAGCTTCACGGCCGTCTGCATCACTCCGAGCGTATGCTCCCAGCGCTTAGCCGGCATCTGGAAACGGACGGATTCGATAAGCTCCTCACGCTTCATACAACCGGTTCACCTCGATATATTGTTGTACCCGATCCGGCACCCAGTAACGAATGGATTTGCCCTGCTGCCTGCGATTCCGAATCTCCGTTGAGGAGATGTCCATCTGCGGCATGACTGCGGCAACGACAGCGTTCCGAATGGCATCCGGCAGCTCAGACGGATTCACCCGGTAGCCCGGGCGCTCCAGCCCAATGAAGGTAACGAGCCGGGCGAGCTCCTCGATCTTGTACCATTTCGGCAAATAACCGACCATGTCCGCCCCGATGATGTAATAAAAATGATGCTCGGGATACTCCGACCGAAGCTGGGTTACGGTGTCAATGCTGTAGGAAACGCCGCCCTTGCGAAGCTCAACATCCACCGGCTTGAACCCCGGCTGGCCTTCGACTGCGAGACAGACCATCTCCCAGCGCTGCTCGGCCGAAGCTCCCTGCGTCCTGGGTTTATGCGGAGGAACATTCGTGGGCATGAACCATACCTCCTGAAGTCCTTCCGACTCCAACGCGCTTTGGGCCGCCATCAGATGACCGTTATGAATCGGGTCAAACGTTCCTCCCATTAGGCCGACCTTCATCCTTCTCCCCCGCTCCCGTACGATCCGGAACTACTCCGGAAGCTCGATTGTCTTATGCTCCTTCGATTCTTTGTACAGCACGACAATTTTACCGATCAGCTGTACGAGCTCCGCTTCGGCGCCTTCAGCTAGCTGCTGAGCTACCTCAGCCCGGTCCTCCATAACATTGTTCAGAATCGTCACTTTAATGAGCTCACGTACCTCCAGAGCCTCGTTGATATGACGGATCAGATGATCGTTCACACCGCCCTTGCCTACCTGAAAAATCGGGTTCAGATGATGCGCCTGCGAACGAAGATAACGCTTTTGCTTGCCTGTTAACATGTTGTCCTGCCTCTATTCTCTCGTAATTTGTCCTTTTAATCGGTGAACGATTGTACAACGACTTCCCTCATCGCCGCAATCGGAGCCGGCTGCCCCGTCCAATACTCGAACGCATAGGCGCCCTGATATATAAACATGCCCAAGCCGCTATGTATGGTCGCCCCCTGCCGCTCGGCTTCACGAAGGAAGCGCGTAGTCAGCGGATTGTACACGAGGTCGCTTACGACCGTACCCGAACTGATCAGCGAGGTATCCATAGGAACCTCATCGACGTTCGGATGCATGCCCAGAGAAGTATTGTTCACAATCAAGGCAGCCTCTCCGGCGGCACCGGCCACTTCGTTCAGGCCGAGACCGATCGTCTGGCAGAAGGAGCTCATCGAAGCAGCCAGCTCCACCGCCTTTTCTTTCGTCCGATTGGCAATATACAGCTTCGAAACGCCTTCCTTCGCGAGCGCATAGCCGACACCTCTTGCCGCGCCACCCGCTCCGAGCATCAGCACCGTTCGGCCTTGCAAATCGATGCCTGTCTCTTCCTTCAGCGAACGGACGTAGCCGATCCCGTCGGTATTATAACCGATCAGCTTCCCGCCCTCGTTCACAATCGTGTTCACCGCTCCGATGATCCTTGCGCCTTCGTCAATCTCATCCAAGTAGGACATGACCTCCACCTTGTGCGGGATGGTCACGTTGACGCCGCGGAACTGAAGAGCGCGAATGCCCGCTACGGCATCCTTGAGCGTCCCGGGCAATATATGAAACGCAGCATATGCCGCATTGAGCCCCGCTGCCTCGAATGCACGATTCAGCATGATGGGCGACTTGGAGTGCCGAATCGGATCGCCGAATACACCGTACATGGTCGTATAGCTGTTGATTTTCCCCTGGTTCATTGCTTATCCTCCCCGTTACAGCCTGAAGCTAAATCAGCGATTCTCTAACCGCTACCTTTACTCCCTTAGGTGCATGGATCACAAGATCCGCTCCGGCCTCCCCGTTAACCTTCACCCAGCCTAAGCCGGAAATCGAAATATCCTGCTGCGTTCCCTTCGGAATGCGAATGGCATGTTTGGTCAGCGGCGGAAGCTCCTCGAGATCCGCGGCATTCGGCGGCGTTAGGAGGGTTCCCTTATGCTCCGCATACAGCTCATCAGCCCGCTCCAGCTTCGTCCGGTGGGCTCCGATGGCGTTCGAGAGGTAGAAGGTAAACGACTGACGCTCTCCTTGTACAAAATCGAAACGGACCAAGCTTCCGAAGAAGACCGTCTGTTTTGCGTTCAACTGATATACGAGCGGTTTAACCGGCTTGTCCGGCATCAGCTTTTGCAAATCCTTCTTATCGACAAGCTCCGTTAAACGGTGCTTGTAGACAATGCCCGGCGTATCGATGATTTCCGTTCCGTCATCGAGCGGGATGCGGACGAGATCCAGCGTCGTGCCCGGGTATTGCGATACGGTCAGCTCGGCCTCCAGATCGCTGTAATCCCGGATAAGACGGTTGATGAGCGTGGACTTGCCGACATTGGTGGCACCGACGACATAAATATTTTTGCCGTCCCGGTATTCGTCCAACGCTTCCAGCACCCGCTCGAAGCCCATATTCTTCTTGGCCGAGCAAAGCACGACCTCAACAACCTTCAAGCCCGCTTCCTTCGCTTGGCGACGAACCCAGTTGACAAGACGGTTCATATTCGTCACCTTCGGCAGCAGGTCGATCTTATTCACCACAAGCACAATCGGATTGTTCCCGACAAAACGGGAAAGTCCGCTGATCATGCTGCCTTCAAAGTCGAAAATATCGACGATATTGACCACGAGCGATTCCGTCGATCCGACATGGCTCAAGAGCCGAAGAAAATCGTCCTGGTTCAAGGTTGCGCTGGAAGCCTCGTTATAGTTCTTGATGCGAAAGCATCGCTGACATATGATCGGGTCCCTTTCCAGGGCCTTCTCCGGCACATAGCCGATGCGGTCCGCATGCTCGGTCTGTATGGAGACCCCGCAGCCTGCGCAGTTTTTTTTATCCGTAAGCATTTCCGTCATCTTGCATCCTACCTCTTCATAAGCGTGATGGCTTTCTCGATATTGCGGTTCACGATCTTGGTGAACAGGCCTTCGTCCTTCAGCTCGATGGGACTGACCAGGATCGTATGCAGTCCGAGCCGGTTGCCGCCTAACACATCGGTCAGCAGCTGATCCCCGATCATAATCGTCTGCTCCGGCTTCAGGTTCATCATGTGCAGAGCTCTGCGAAACGATGCGCCGATCGGCTTCTTCGCCCGGTAAATAAAAGGCAGGGACAGCGGCTCTGCGAATGCGGACACGCGTACCCGGTGATTGTTCGAGACGATCACTACCTGGAAGCCGATTTGACTGACAACCTTCAGCCAATCGATCAGCTCGGGTGTTGCCAGCGGCGCCTTCGCCCCGACCAGCGTATTGTCCAAATCCGTAATAATACCGCGAAATCCCTGCTTAAACAATGTATGCAGATCTATATCGAATATCGTTTTGACCTGCTCATCTGGCTTCAGCTTCTTGAGCAATAACGTTCACCTCAGGATATTGGCTTTCTACGTCAAACTATACCATAATTGTCCTTTTTGTTGCAAAAAAAGAGGCCGGCCCCATAAGCGGTTATCTTATGGAGCCGCCTCCTGCTTCTACATCTGCGACCGCAGCTTCTCCACTATCGAGGCGGTCACCCTGTAATCCTCTTCCGTCACTTCCGCTTTACTGTACTTGGCCTTCTCGAACGTATTCAGCACGCTCTCGAGATCCGCCGACATCCATTTGCTCTGCTTCGTCCAGCGGCGAACCGCTTCCCGCAGCGTTTCGTAATCCTCGCGCACATAGCCGTTACGCCTCAGGATACGCAGCATCCGCTCGCACTCGACGATGATTTTTTGCTTCAGCAGAGAGGCCCGGCGTCTCCTAGCACGCTCCCGAAGCAGCTCCGGCACTTGGAATCTCCAAGCGAGGAATGCTGCAACAGCTGCAGCTGCGGCAACCATCCCGCCGTAAGCCACATGATGCGGCTCCACGACAGAAGCCTCAGGCGCAGTGTCCTCCGGCGTTGTTGCGGCTTCTACCGCCAGATCCGGCTGCAGCTCAGGCGCAAGCGTAGCCCGTGGCAGCACGAATCCGGCCGTCGGCTCGAACGGCACCCAGCCGTAACCGCTGAAGTACACCTCAACCCAGGAATGCGCATCGGAATTGCGCACGGTATAGACGCCGCCGGCATCCGGATCGAGCGCCTCCTCCGGCAAAAAGCCTAGCAGCTCCTCGTCAATGAGCGTGGTGCCGGAAGCATAGCCCTTGACCCAGCGGGTCGGCAAGCCTACGGACCGAGCCATGACAGCCATGGCCGACGAGAAGTAGTCGCAATAGCCTTCCTTAATTTCGAACAGGAACCGATCGACGAAGTCACGGCTGCGTCCTTTGGAAAGGTCCGGCTGATTGTTGTAAGGAAACGAGGATTGCAAATATTGCTCAAGGAGCTTCGCCTTATCGTAAGGCGTCGCTCCGCTTTTCGTAACATCCGCCGCCAGCTGGCGCACTCGTGCCGGCAAGCCTTCCGGCAGCTGCAGATAGTCGGCAAAGTCCGTTTTGTTCGGTACGTCAGGCGCTTTGCGCAGCAGCTCCTCATCGATGACAGGCATTTGGGATACGACCTGATACGTTTTGGGAAACGGCTGCCGTTCGTTGTATTGCAGCTCCGCTTGCTGGGCCGTCCACTGCATCGCTTCAAAGCCGGTCTTGGCTCCATTGATGTCCGTCACCTTCTGAATGGAGAAAGCTCCGAATAACACCGGATATTTCTCCTCGTTCATCATGGTAACGGTCTGGGTGACCTCTACCGTCTGAAGCTTCCCTGCAGGCTGCCTGCTGTCCGCCGGCAGCACACTATCGGCCCTGACGGCAACGGATGCCGCCCGCCGCTCCGAATCGCTCTCTTCCCAGCCACGGCCGGAATAAAGAGATCGAACCTCCCCGCGCCAATAGCTCCGATGAGTCGTATCAACCGTCATAACGGGCGAATAATCGAACTGGAAGCCTCCGCCAAGCGAAGAGTCGTTCCTGCTGTAGCCGGAGGAGGAATCCCCTGCGAGGCCCGGAGCAACGAGCACGCCTTTGCCCGTGGTGAAGTTCATCGGCTCGCCTCGCAGCTGTCTCCACGCCGTGTACGGATCGGTCATGAGCGGCCCTACCTCCGGCATAAGCGCTCCAGCCGTTACAGTGAGAATCAGCCCTATAACCGGAATCGCGATGGAGGACGGATATTCGGCCAGGTAGCCCCATGCAGACGGGTCCTTCCGGCGAAGCTGCGAGAAATGACATAGGATCAGCAAAAACAGCCCAGAGCCTACGACAAACGCAACCTCGGTCCACAAATAAATCATGGAAAAGGAATCGCGGATACAGAGCGCCATAACACTAATCAGCATTAATGCGTAAACCCGCCACTTGACTTCGACCCACCAGATGACTGTGAGATAAACCACCCATGTGCCTAGGCCGAACCATAAATAAGGCGTCAGCTCGTAAAGGTTCAAGAAGAGCTTGGAGGAAAAGAAGCTGCCGAGCGTCATCGGCTCGACGACCTTAAACCTCTCCAGCACAGCCACGTTAATCCAGATCACGGAGATGAGCTGCAGCCCTCCTCTCAGAAGCCAGTGCAGCTTCGGCACATGCTCCCATACAAAGGTAGCGAGCAGAACAAGCTGAACAATCAACACCGTTTCGGGCAGCCAGACGCCGTCCTCTTTGGAAATCCACGAAACAAACTGGAGCAGAAACACCCCGCTTAGCAAAACGGTCAAGCGATGTGTCCAATCGGTAAAAAACAGCTTGCGCAGTATGCTTTTCGACTCCGTCATACGGCACTCCGACCTCCTAACGCCACCGGCAATTCAGCCAGCGAGGAGATGGCATAGCCCGCCATGCCTCTGCTTTGAAGCTGCTTGAGCCAAGCTTCTTTCCCTTTGAGCTCCGGTCCGATCCAAAAATGACAGGGATTCAGCTGCATCTGCTTCAACCACCCCATAATCTGAAGCATCGGCTCCCCGGATACCGGCGTAATGAGAGCAACGAAGCTCCCTGGCGCCATGTCCTGCACCTTCTCCTTCAGCACCTGGCGCATCGTATAAGCTCCGTCGGACTCCACCTCCACACAGTGCTGCATAACGGCCTTCAGCTGATTTTGCCCGAGCTTGGGCTCGAAATAAACGTCGTCCGACCCGTGCGAGACGAGGCCGAGCGACAGACCGCGGTGCGCCCCGTATTGGAACAACGAAGCTGCCACGGAGACGGATAGCTCGAATAGCTCTTCGGCTTCGTACGCCCGCTGCTGGCGATCAAGAACCAAATACGTCTTAGGCAGCGATTCCCGCTCAAATTCCTTCGACTTCCACGTGCCCGTCTTCGCCGTTGCATTCCAGTGGATCCGGGACAAACGGTCCCCGTAAATATATTCACGTACGCCGTTGATTTGGGTTGTTTCACGAACCGCCCGGGTGGTCGTCGAGTGATGGTTCGTTCCCTTCATCATCTGGTGGAACTGCTGCCACTCGCGAATCGGTACGGTTTGCGGCAGCACGGCGATCGTCTGCGGCAAATCAAGAGCTCCGCTATGCTCGAAAAGCCCGAATATATCCTCCGTCACGCACTCGGTCCGGCCGAAGGAATACATGCCGCGGCGCAGCGCGGGCGTTTTGTACTCCCACTGTCCCCGGCGCCGCCAATCCGGGACGATCGTCGTTTCAAAGACAAGCTCAATGCCATTCTTATGCACGAGCCGATCCTTCACAAAAATATAAGGCATCGGCCAAAAGCCGGGGATTTGCAAATCTATTGCAACTCCGACTGAGCTTCCGGCCTCAATGGTCGTGCCGTACTCACTGCTGCTTAAGGTGCGGTGACCCTGAGTCCGCTTAATCCCGCTCCACTGTCCGAGCAATAAATAAATACTAAGAAGAGTAATGATGACAAACAGCATGAACGCCAGCTTCCCGCCCTGAAACAGCAGGAATCCCAAGCTGCCCGCGAAGGCCGCGAGCACGCTCCAGAATTTCGCGCTGAGCCGCGGACGTTCCGCTTGGCCATGAGCGAAGATGGATTTCATCATGATTATTTCTCCCACCGGACAGGCACTCGGACCTGCTGAAAGACGGACTGCAGCACCGTGCCTACCGTCGCCCCTTCCATTCGAGCTTCCGCCTGCAATATGATTCGGTGCCCGAGGACATAGGGAGCAAGGAACTTAATATCGTCAGGAATGACATAATCGCGTTCCTGCAGCAGCGCATACGCCTTGGAAGCTTGAACGAGCGCCATGGTCGCGCGGGGACTGGCGCCGAGGTAGATCGAAGGATGCTCGCGCGTAGCTCGAACGATACTGACCAAGTAACCGGCCACGGCTTCCTCCAAATGCACCTGCTTAACTTGCTTTTGCAGCGCCAAAATCTGATCCACCTCCGCAACCGCTTCCAGTTCGTCGAGCGGGTGCACAATGCTCTGGGATACGATCATCCGGGTTTCCGTCGCTTCATCGGGATAGCCTAGGCTGAACTTCATCATGAACCGGTCCAGCTGCGCCTCCGGCAGCATATAGGTGCCTTCGAAGTCGATAGGGTTCTGGGTCGCCAGCATCAGGAAGGGCTTCGGCAGCTCGTGCGTTTCTCCGTCTACTGAGATATGGCGCTCCTCCATCGCTTCCAGCAAAGCGGATTGAGTCTTGGTAGTCGCCCGGTTGATCTCATCGGCAAGCAGGATGTTTGTCATAATCGGTCCCGGACGGAACATAAACACCTCATCCTTCGGATGGTAGATCGAAACTCCGGTAATATCGGTAGGCAGCAAATCGGGATTGCATTGTATTCTACGGAACTGGCCGCTGATCGATTTGGCCAAAGCCTTGATCAGTACCGTTTTGCCGGTTCCGGGCACATCTTCCAGCAATACATGACCGCCGCCGATCATCGCCGTCAGCAATAACTTAATTTCGTCGGTTTTCCCGAGGATGCATGATTCCAAATTCGTTTGAATGCGCCGCAGCGCTTGCACATCTTCTTTCAACATGGTTTCCATCGTCTCCAGCCTCCCCGTAAGATCATGCACATCATGTCCATAACATCTACTACGTAATAACCGTCCAAAAGGTTTTCCATTCCAGCTGCGGGCAGACTCCTAGAAGCTTACTCTCCATTTTACAGCAACGAAAAAACGCCGTATACGTGTAAAAATACTGAAATTGTTTGTATAATTACACATTTATGCCATATTTCCCGCGGCTTTCTGTGATTCCTACGGAAAAGAGCCCCAAAGCACCGCTTAGCTTAGGCGGTTCCTTTGAGGCTCTCGTAATGGTTTTGTCGTTATCCTTGTGGCTTGAAGACCAGCGCTGCAAGAAAGGAGAAAATGATCGCTGCCGAAATACCTCCGCTGGTCACCTGAAAGATACCCGTGATAATACCGATCGGACCGCTGCGCTCCAGCTCGGACATGGCCCCGTGCACCAAAGCATTGCCAAAGCTTGTTATCGGCACTGACGCTCCCGCACCGGCAAAAGCGATGAAACGGTCGTACAAGCTGACGTCGCCGACCCAAATGCCGTCGACAATCGCACCCAGCACTACGAGCGTACTCATCGTGTGCGCCGGAGTCAGCCGCCCGACGTCCATCATCAGCTGCCCAAGAACGCAAATGGCTCCTCCACATATAAAAGCCCATAGAAATGTCATTCGTAATGCCCCCCGCTTTCTATAGCTACTGCATGTGCGATACAAGGGATGCTCTCCCCTTGCTGGAAGGACAGCGGAGAAAGCAGTGCACCCGTAGCAACGACCAGTACCCGATGCAGCTCGCCGCGCTTTAGCTTTTTCAGAATATGACCGTACGTTACTGTTGCCGAGCAGGCGCAGCCGCTTCCTCCGGCTTGCACCGGCTGATTCTCAACGTCAAAAATCATCAGGCCGCAATCGCGAAATCTCGTTTGATCCATGGCCACCCCTTGCTCCTTCAAGAGATCGCTGGCGATATCAAATCCGACCTTGGCTAAATCACCCGTCACAATAAGATCATAATAGCCCGGCTCACGCTCAAAATCGCGGAAGTGAGCCGTAATTGTATCCACCGCCGCCGGTGCCATCGCGCCTCCCATGTTGAAGGGATCCTTGATGCCTAAGTCAACGATGCGGCCGATCGTAGCGCCGGTCACCACAGGCCCCCGGCCCTCCTTGGCAATAATCGCCGCGCCAGCTCCTGTGACCGTATACTGCGCAGTCGGCGGCTTCTGAGAGCCGTATTCGGTCGGATAACGGAATTGCTTCTCCGCCGTGCTGTTATGGCTGCACGTTGCCGCCATCACATGGGTACCGTAGCCTCCGTCCACAATCATCGAAGCAATCGCCAAGCCCTCCATGGATGTGGAGCAAGCGCCGAAGATCCCAAGGTAAGGAATTTTCATCGAACGGACGGCGAAGCTGTTGCTGATGATCTGATTCAGTAAATCCCCGCCCACATAAAACTGTATCTGATCATTGGATAACCCCGAGTGTTCGACAGCGAGCTTGGCCGCCTCCTCCAGCATGACCTTCTCAGCCTTTTCCCAGCTCGCCTGGCCGATGATATTGTCCTCGTGCACCACATCGAACTGATCGCCAAGCGGACCCCGGCCTTCCTCCGGGCCGACCACCGTTGCCGCACTAAAGATGACCGGCTTATTCCGAAACTCCCAGCTTTGCTGACCCTTATGCATTTACTTCCACCCCATCCCCAGTGCAAGATGTACAAGAGCAATGAAAAACGCCGCGACCGTACCATAGACAATGACGGACCCTGCCAGCTTAAACATGTTCCCCCCGACGCCGAGAACCAGCCCCTCGCTGCGATGCTCTATGGCTGCGGAGGACATGGAATTGGCAAAGCCTGTAACCGGTACGGCAGTACCTGCGCCTGCCCATTGGGCGATTTTGTCATATACACCGAACCCCGTTAGTAAAACCGAAATGAAAATCAACGTGGCCACCGTCGGATTATTTGCCGTTTTCTCCGAGAAACCGAACCATGAAATATACATCTGCGTGATGCACTGACCAAGAAAGCAAATAAAGCCTCCAACCAAAAAAGCCCGAACGCAGTTCATGAAAACAGGCCTTGCCGGCTCCTTCTTCTTCGCAAACGCCTGATATTCCTTATGCGACCAATTCAATGAACCTTTCGATTTTGTTTTCGTCGCCATACCGATCCTACTCCTTCTCTCGTTCTTGGTTTAACGGGATTCGTCAGGTGTCATGCCTGCAATAAGCTGTTTGAGTCGTTCCGCTTGCCTAGCATACTTCTTCATATCATCTTTTGGAGGTGCGGAGGCATCGCGATATTTCAGCAGCTCCGCTTCACATGCCTGCATTGCTTCCAGGAGCGTATCCTTAGTTGCCGTCTGGACTGAATCCGCCTCGTCATTGTACAAGTCAATGTAAAGCCCTCCATCCGTATCCAACTGACCGAAGAAAACCTGATCTAACGTAAGGTTTAGCTTGTCCAGCTCCTTTAGGACCCATTCCCGTGTCACGCCAATTTTAGCTAAAGTGTCGTCCATCAATTCTCCGTCTTGAATTAAGGTATGCGGTGAATGCACTGCCTTAACCGGAAGCTTAATATCATTTGGAGTAAGGGGCTGGTTTCCTTTCTTCAGCATGACACTCACTTCACCGCTTGGCTCCAGCGTTGCAAATTCCACATCGGCCACCCGAAACGTATTTTTTTTGCGCAATTCCTCAAGCAGCTCGTCGATGGTCAAATGTTCTTTCAGCAGATTTTTGTCAATAATTTTACCTTTATCAATAAGGACTGTCTCTTTCCCTTCAAAAAGCCATCGAAGCCACTTGCTGTGAAGAGTGAGCTTCTCTATCCATAGGGGGATAAGCGTCCAAATCAGAATTGCCGCGAGGCCGTGAAAATAGTGCGCTTCAAGCTCCGTTGACATAAACCCGGCCAGCTCGCCCAAAGTGATCCCGGTGACATATTCAAAAAAGCTAAGCTGGGAAATCTGCTTTTTCCCGCGAACGCGCGCCAGCACAAACAAGATGACCAAGGCTCCTAAGGAACGGATGACTATATTTAACGTACCCTCCACGGCTAGAGCTCCTTTACAGACTCAGTAATCAATGCAACAACAATAATTATTTGCTAAAAGCGTCTTGGTTATTTAGTGGATAGGTTTTACTTTACTTGGAAACCCGTCGGAGCAATGAAAAAGAGCCCTTCGGAGACAATTCCGCAAGGGCCGATTCAGTTTCCCGGGCAATTACAAGGCAATCAGCAATAAAATCACGAGCAGGATGAAAAGCACTAAGGCCATCACTGCATAGCTTTGAGCATGCATACGAACCGCTCCCATCAGGCGATTTAAATGTTCAACTAATCACAGCGTATGCAGCTTCGAAAAAAAAGGGCTGTGCACCTGCCTATCTCTATACCATGGATTGGCAATCGTGTTATAATAACGTCATTGTTCACGTTAACATAATCTTATTTTGCAGGAGGCGTCATCATTTATGAGTATTCAGTCGAAGGATCAGCTGCTTGAGTTTGTTCATGAAGCCGTTCGGAATACCCCGGTTACCGACATTCACACTCACTTATTCGCCGAGTCGTTCGGGGAACTGCTGCTATGGGGGGTGGATGAGCTGCTCACCTACCATTACTTAATTGCGGAGACGTTCCGCTACAGACAGGATTTATCCTATGAAGACTTCTGGCAAATGACCAAGCGGGAACAGGCGGATCTGATCTGGCAGACGCTGTTTATCGAGCACACCCCTTACAGCGAAGCGTGCCGCGGGGTCGTTACGGTATTGAACCGGCTTGGGTTCGATGTCGGCAAGCGGGATTTGGAGAAGTATCGCTCTTATTATGCCCATGTGAGTGCAAGTGAGTATATCGACAGAATTCTGGAGCTTGCTAAGGTAAAAACCGTCGTCATGACGAACGATCCGTTCGACGCGTACGAGCGAGAGCGCTGGGCTGAAGGGGGATCCGTTGATCCCCGTTTCTTGGCGGCACTGCGGATTGATCCGCTGCTTAATTTATGGGACGGCACTTGGCCGAAGCTGGCCGAGCAGGGCTATGATGTGAAGGAGGATCTGTCCGGATCCACGCTTGCCGAAATACGCCGTTTCCTGAAGGACTGGATCGCCCGGATGAATCCGCTCTACATGGCCGTATCGCTGCCGAATGACTTTGCTTATCCGGAGGATTCGGTTCGCGCGCGCATTATTGACGAGTGTATTATTCCTGTAGCCCGCGAGGCGGCCATCCCGTTCGCGATGATGATCGGCGTGAAGCGCAAGGTCAATCCGTCGCTTAAGGATGCTGGAGACAGCCTTGGCAAAAGCGATATCGGAACGGTAGAGCGCATCGTCAGCAAATATCAGGATGTGAAGTTTCTCGTCACCATGCTCTCCCGCGAGAATCAGCACGAGCTTGCCGTCACGGCGAGAAAAAACCGCAATCTGCTGATCTTCGGCTGCTGGTGGTTCTTGAACAATCCGAGCTTGATCGAGGAAATTACCCGCATGCGCTTCGAGCTGCTTGGCGGCAGTATCATTCCGCAGCATTCGGATTGCCGGATCCTGGACCAGCTGTTATACAAGTGGGACCACTCGCGCGGCATCATTGCCAAGGTGTTGTACGACAAATATGCCGATCTGTTCGACGCCGGCTGGCGTCTTGAGGAGGACGAGATCAAGCGGGATGTAGAAGATCTGCTGGGCGGCACCTTTTGGAAGTTCCTCGGAAAGCCGGATCCTGCTGCATAAGCTTACGAAAAATAGACCGCCGCGGCGCAAGTGCCGGGCGGTCTTTCCCATAGTTATAATGCTTCTGCCTGCTTCACAGCCTCTGCATCCGGTTCGAGCGTGCCTCCTGCTGCAACCGTAAGCATCCGCTCAATAATGACAATCGACTGCGCTCTCGTTGTCCGTTCCTCCGGAGCCAACCGGCCGCCGGACAGCCCCTGCAGTAAGCCTAGCTTTACGGCATTCTGCAGAGCCCACGTAGGTTGCACTACAGCCTGCGGCGACTGAAGCTCCTTGATTGATACCCGCACGGCAACTCTGGCCATCTCCGCACGAGTCATCGGCTCATCCCATGCAGCCTGGACATCCTCTTGTCCATACACTCCCGCTGCAAGCAAGGCATCGATGTACGGTATGCTCCACGCTTGCCCGGCGGAAGGTGCCGACGTCGGCAGCTTCAACGCCACCGCCGTCATCTTCGCAAACTCCGCTCGCGTGACGGGCAGCTCAGGCCGAAAGCTTCCATCCTCATAACCGTCGACATAGCCCTTGCCGGCTGCGGCGGCAATAGCCTTCTCCGCCCAATGTCCGGACAAATCACCAAATAGAGGCGAGAACCCTCCCACTGCCGTCGGAGTAGTACCGTTCTTAAACGAGCCGTCTCCCAGCTGACCATTGATATTCGAGCCCCAGGTCCAGACGGACCCATCCTGCAGCATGGCCGCCGAGTGCGACCCCCCCGCAGCGATTGAAGCTACTGCTCCGGGTACCGCTACCTTCACCTGCTTTAAACTGCTTGTGTTCGACCCATCCCCCAGCTGTCCCTGAGTGTTCGAACCCCAAGACCATAAGCTGCCGTCCTGCCTCAATGCCATGGAGTGATAACCTCCGGCTGCAATAGCCGCTACATGATTGATTTCCAGGATGACCGGCTCCTTGCGGAGCGTAGAGGTACCGTCCCCGAGCTGGCCGTAAGTATTGTAGCCCCATGCCCAAACGGTGCCGTCCTTCTTTAGGGCCAGAGAGTGCGTCCGCCCTGCTGAGATGGCCTTAACGTCCGACAGGCGATTCACAGGCACGGCGTAGCGCACCGCGTCCCCCTTGCCGTTGCCGAGCTGCCCGCCCGTATTGTCTCCCCATGCCCATACTTTGCCGTCCGAGCTCAAGGCAAGCGCGTGGTTATAGCCGGCAGCAATCGCTTGTATATTGCTTAACCCGGGTATCCGAATCAAGCTTTTCTCTCCCATGATTTGACCGTTCGCAAGCTGACCGAAGCTGTTGTCTCCTGCCCCCCAGACGGTGCCGTCCGCCTTCAGAACGATCGTAAAGCTGTTGCCCACAGCTACGGCAGCCGCTCCGGACAGTCCGGGAATAGGCGCCGGCTCCCTCCTGCCGTCCGTCGTCCCGTCCCCGAGCTGGCCGTAAATGTTGTTGCCCCATGTCCAGACAGTTCCGTCGGACTTCAGAACGGCTGTATGCCCGTAGCCTGCAGCGACCTGCTTCACTCCCTTCAGGGAGCTGAGTGCAGAAGGTTTATTTCTGTAATTTCCTTTGTCCAGGCCAAGCTGCCCGAAGGTGTTCTCCCCGAAGGCCCAGAGCTGTCCATTGTTACGAACCATCGTAAAGCTGTCCCCTGCTGAAAGAGCGACATCCGCCATCGGATAGCTGTCCGTCTTAGGTCCTCCATCCTCCTTACTTGGCGGGGCCGCTGCAGCTTTTACGTTAAAATCCCCCACCTGCTGTGGCTTATACCGGTCTGTTGTCGTTCCGTCTCCCAGCTGGCCGAGCGTATTGTTTCCCCAGGTCCAGAGCGAACCGTCTTCCTTCACTGAGAAGGAATGAAACCTTCCGGTCCCGAAGGCTTCTACCTTGCCTAACGATTCCATCTCCATGGGAACACTATATTGCGCCACTTCCTTCGTTCCCAGCTGCCCCAAGCCGTTGGAGCCCCACACATAAAGTTCATTATCGCGGGTCAATGCCATGGCATGGGAATTTCCTGCAGCGATCTTCTTCACTTTCGGCAAACTTATGCTATTGCTCAGTGTCGATTTATCATTGTAGCTGCCGTCCCCCAGCTGCCCGGCAAAGTTGGTGCCCCATGCGTACAAATAGCCCATATCGTTCAGTGCTAGGGAAAACCCGTTGCCCGCTGCAATCTCCACAGCATCCGTAAAATACGGAATGAAGTAAGGCACGGTGAGATACCCCGTGGAATACTGATTCATCTGGGTTCCATAGCTGGCGGCGCCCCATACGCAAACCTGATTCTTATAGCCGTCGTACGGACTGTTCCATATCGCGAGCACGTGGTTTGCTCCGGATGCGATCGCTTTAATATATTGCAGATTAGGAATCATCGCCGGAACATTTCTCCCGGTCGTCGTGCCATCGCCCAGCTGGCCCCTGTCGTTCGCTCCCCAGGTCCAGACGGTCCCGTCCTTTTTCAAAGCAACCGAATGCGAATTCCCCGCAGCGATAGATACGATATTTTCCAGTCCCTTGATTTGAATCGGCGTCATCCGGTCCGTTTGCGTGCCGTCGCCAAGCTGTCCGCTATCGTTCTGGCCCCAAGCCCACACGGTTCCGTCTTTTTTCAAGGCAAGGGTATGGTTCAAACCTGCGGCGAGAGCTGTAATGCCCGTCAGACCCTCAACCCGGCTTGGAACAAAACGGTTTCCTCCCGCTGTTCCGAGCTTCCCCCGCAGATTATCCCCCCATGCCCATACGGTTCCGTCCGCTTTCAGCGCCACGGAAAAGCCCTGGCCGCCCGTCACCTGCACCATCGGCTCGTTTGCCTGCGAGGGAGCGTCAGCGGCTAACGCAGCCCCCCCTCCCGCAAAGGACGACCATATAAGAAGCAGCAGCATCGCCCAAGACCAGCTGCGCCGTGCGAAATCATTCCTAAATGGCTTCATTGTGTTGTCTCCTTACTGTAATAACCATAGTTCATTTCCTGCTATACGCCGGCAGCCGAATCGCTCGTCAGCTCGGCAGGCTTACCGCGCCGGAAGCGGCGCTTCATCGCATCCGTCATGCCGTCCATTAACGTATACACCACCGGAATCAGCACCAGGGTAATGATCGTGGAGAAGGTCAAGCCGAAGGCCACTACCGTAGCCATCGACGCTTGCGCCTCCGCCCCCTCTCCGAAGCCGATGACAAGAGGCAGCATTGCCAGTACCGTCACTGCGGTAGTCATCATAATCGGCCGCAAGCGCACCTTGCCTGCTTCGATTAACGCATCGTACAGCGTATACCCCCGTTTGCGAAGCTGGTTGGTATAATCGACCAATACGATCGCGTTATTCACGACGATCCCGACCAGCATAATCATCCCCATAATGGAGTTCATGTTGATCGTCCGGTTCGTCAGATACAGTCCTACAATGGCGCCGATAAAGGTCGGCGGCAGTGAGAACATGATGATAAACGGTCCGTACAGCGACTCGAATTGGCTTGCCATCACCATGTAGACCAGCACGACAGACAGAATCAGCATCAGATAAAGGCTGCTGAAGGCACTGTTCGTATCTTGTCTGGAAGCCAAAGTAATGGAGTAACCGTCCGGCGCGGGGATGTTCTTCAAAATCTCCTCCACCTGCTTCATGACGTCGCCAAGCGGCGCACCCGATACGGCCCCTTGCACGGTCGTCAGACGTTCGCCGTTAATATGCCGGATCTGAACCGGGCTTGAGCCCGGCTCAACCTTTGCAATGGCGCTGAGCGGAACTTGAGCTCCCCCTTGCGCATTAATGACGATTTGATTCAAATTCTCGAGGTTGTTGGTGAATTCCGACGGGAATTTCACCAGAACGGAAATTTGCGTGTCCCCCGCTTTAAACTGGGTCGCCACCGAGCCCTGGTAGGCCGTCCGGAGGGCGGTCATGACCTCTCTCGCGGTTACTCCATAGTACGAAGCCGCGTCCCGGTCGATCTTGAGATCATAGGCGGGAATACTTCGCTCCAGCGTATTCTGGACGCTTCGCAGGGTCGGCAGTGTCCGCATCTCTTCCGCAACCATGTCACCCAGCTTGCTGAGCACAGCCATATCGGGCCCGTTCAGATTGACTACAACCGAATCGGCTCCCCCCCCGCCGCCTCCAAGACCCGGAAGCCGAACGGAGGAGCGGGCGTTAACGTTGATCTGCGCACCAGGGTATCCCTGCGTCAGCGTACGCACCTGATCGACTACCTGTTGGGTCTTCAGCGTGCGTTCTCCCAGCGGCTTGAGCGTTACCGCAATGCTGGCGTTGTTCGTGGAGGCGCTTTGAAAGGCTCCTCCCCCCGCGCTGCCCACGGTAGTGAAGATGGTATCGACATCGGGCAGATCCTTGATTTTGTTCTCTACCTTCGTGGCGATATCGTTAGTAATCTCGAATTTCGTGCCTTGCGGCATGCTGATGTTGACATTGAACTGCCCTTCATCGGTAGAGGGCATCAGCTCATTGCCGACGAATTTGACAAGAAAGACGCTTCCTCCCAGCATGGCAACCGTTGCCACAACGATCACCCAGCGATGGCCGAGCGACCAGCGGAGAATCAAGGCATAGCCGGAGGTGAACCGGTTCATTCCTCTGCCGAACCACACGGCAGGGTTGTAGGAGCGGCCTTCAGGCAGCGTCTCCTCATGATGCTTCTTCAGCAGCTTCGCCGCAAGCATCGGAACGAGTGTGATGGCCGCGAACAAGGCGGCGATATGGGAGAAGCTTACCGTAAGCGCCATCGGCGCAAAGAAGTTTTTGATGATGCCGTTAATGAACACCGTCGGCGCAAAAACGGCAATCTGTGCCAGGGCGGATGCAAGCACCGCCGTACCGACCTCAGCGGTACCCTTCTTGGCTGCTTCTATCGGAGATAAGCCCTCATCCCTTTTGCGGAAAATGCTCTCCAGCACTACCACGGCAAAGTCGACAAGCGAGCCGAGACCGAGCGCCAAGCCGCCCAGCGTGATCGTATTGATCGTCTGGTTGCCGAAGTACATCATACTGAAGGTGCTGATAACCGAGATCGGAATTACGACACCGATAATCAGCGTTGCCCGAATACTATTTAAGAACAGCATAAGAACAATGATGGAAAAAATAGCCCCGAACAACGTGTGCTCTATTACCGTATTGATCGAGCTTTTAATGAATTTCGACGAATCGTTCAGCACGGCCAGCTTGACGCCCTCCGGCAGCTGGCTCTCAATTTCCTTCATCGTCTTGCGAATGTTATCGGCGACGGATACGGTGTTCCCGTCCGATTGCTTCTGTATGGATAAGCCTACGCTTTGCTCCCCGTTGCGTCTCGCGTCGAAGGTAACCTCCTGATACGTATCGACAATTTTGGCAAGCTCGCTGAGCGGTACGGATTGGCCGCGTGACAGCGGCACCCGGACTTTTTCAATCTCCCCGGTGGATTTAAATTCGCCGTTGATGCGAAGCGGTACCAGCTGCTGACCTTTATACACCAAGCCGGCATCCTGCGTCTGGTTATCGTTTCCTAGCGCCTGGGTCACCGAATTGAGGGTGAGTCCGTACTGCAGCAGCTTATTCTGATCAAGCAGCACTTGAATTTGCCTAGTACGTCCACCCGTTACGCTAACCGATGCCACACCGTCTACCCGCTGCACGGCGGGGCTGACGACGTTGTCGGCAAGATCGCGCAGGGTCAGCAGATCGGCATCCTTCCCGTAAAGCGATAGGTTCATAATCGCCTGGCTGTTCGGGTCCGCCCGGTTGACGACCGGCGCGTCGGCGTCCGATGGAAGCTGCCTTCGCACCCGGTCGAGCCGTTCCCGCATCGTCTGGGTAGCCTCCATAATGTCGGTGCCGTAATTGAACTGCACCGTGACGGTGCTTCCTCCTGTCCTTGAGTTCGAGGACACGGAGGATACATTGGCGATCGTTGCCATCGAAGCCTCAATCCGGCTGGTCACTTGCGCCTCTACCTGTGCTGGAGAAGCGCCTGCCCAGTTGACGGATACGGAAGCCGTCGGAATTTCCATGTTCGGGTATAGATCCACCGGAAGCAAGGGTGCTGCGATCGAGCCCAAAATCGTGATGGCGATCATCAGCATCATAATGGTAACCGGACGGTTCACCGAGAAATTCGCTAATTTCACTGACTTCCACCCGCTCTCTCGGTTTGCCCTTGGCCACCCTGCGGACTCCCTTGCTGATTGGTCTGCGGCTGCCGCTGATTGCCTTGACCGCCTTGACCGCTTGGCGCATTCTGTCCGCTTTGTCCGTTCTGTCCGCCCTGGTTACCCTGCTGGCGTTGCGTGCGCTGGTTGCCCTGCTGATTTCCTTGCTGGTCCGTTGCCGCACCCGGCTGCCCGTTCGGGGCCCCCTGCTGACGCTGCCCGCCGCTTGGCTGGGCCGCGCCCTCCTGGCCCGGCTGCACCACTTGGACTGCAGCCCGATCGGACAGCAGCTCCTGTCCCTTAACAACGATCTCGTCGCCTTCCTTCAGCCCGCTTGTAATTTCAAACAGCGCGCTGGTAAGCGTTCCGACCTTCACGGACACCTTGCGGGCACGTCCCTCCTGCACGATGAAAACCGCGTTGCCGCTCGGCTGGCTGAGCACCGCATCGGCCGGCACCATAATCGCTTTGCGGCCCTCCGATTTGAGGCTTGACGTCGCAAACATGCCCGGCAGCAGCTCATGCTTCGGGTCATTCACCTGGATGTCAACGCCGTACGACTTCGTCACCGCATCAAGTGTAGGCCGAACCGCCGACACGATGCCATCGAAGGTTTTGTTTAGGGTCGGTACATTCACCTTCATTTCCATGCCAACCTTGATTTTACCGATCGTGGCCTCAGAGATGCTTACTGTAGCCTGAACAGGGTCAACCGCGGCGATCGATACGATATTCGCCTGTGTGCCGGCGTTCTGGCCGACCGGCGTATTAATTGCTGTAACGACCCCGTCAACCGGGGACAGCAGCACGCCGTCCTGGAGCTGCTCCTGCAGGTTGCGCAGGTTCGTTTGGGCCTGCTGGTATTGAGCCTGGTTGACCGCGAGCCCTTCCTTGGATTGTGAGTTTATGTAATCCTGCTCGTTTTGCGCAAGCGAAGCGTTCAAGGAGCTTAAGCTCAGCTGCAGCGTGGCTTCCGCGTTCGCCAAGGCAAGCTGATCCTTCTGCACCGTTTGCGAGTTGGTTTCCATAATCATCGAAAGGTTAGTTTGCGCATTGGTCAGCGTGATCAAATCCCGGTTTAGCTGCTCTTGCGCAAGCTGTACCGCTTGCGAGGCTTCCGCCGTCTCCACCGCGTTCTGCGCGTTAATCAGCGCGGTCTGTGACACGCTCGACGGATTCTGCGCCTGCTCCAGCTTCAGTTGTGCCTGCTGAAGCTTGACCAGCGCTGCGTCAATCCCGTTTCTGCTGGTCACGGCAGCGATATAAGCGTTCTGTGCAGCCTGCACATCGAGCTGCAGCGACTGCAGGTTGTTAATCGCATTCGCTTGGGAGGTTAAATAGCTGTCCTGCTGCGCGGTGAGGGCGTTCTTCGCGTTCTCCAGGTTCGTGTTATAAGTAACGATCGCGCTGTTCAGGCTTTGCTGGGAAATCGCGACCGCTTGCTTCGCTGCCGCAATCGTGTTCTGCTGATCGCTGATCGCCTTGTTGAAGTTCGCTTGCGAGATGGCAACCTGCTGCTTGAGTGTTGCGATCTGATTCTGCAGATCCAAAATACTTTTCTCATTGGTTGCACGCTGAGAAGCGATTCGTTTCTCCGCCGTTGCTTCGGCATTCGCCTGATCCTTAATTGCCTTTTGCAGCTGCGCCGAGCTCACGGCAAGAGCGTTCTCCTGCTGGGATATTTGCTGCTGCAGCGTGGAGGTATCCAGCTTTGCCAGCGGATCGCCTGCCTTAACCCGGTCTCCGACCTTCACCATAACCTCCGTTACCCGGCCGCTGACACGGGAGGAGACGTTAGTAGTATATTGCGGAGTGATTGATCCTGTAAACACCTGTCCGCCGCCCATATCGGACAACTTAACGACCTGCGTCTCTACAGGAAACGAGCGAGGTCCGCCGCGCTGCGCCGGGGAAGCGCCTGGCTGTCCGGGTGCTACCGTACCGGCAGGAGCAGCGCCCTGGGTATTTGGTCCCCCTCCATTCAACAAGGAAACACCGACAACAGCAATGACGGCGATGACTGCTACGGTCGTTACGATCCATTTTTTTGAAACATTCTGGATCCAGCTAAACATGTCCATACCCTCCTGAATCGTTCATTCCTATCCGCACCACATCAAGGAAGAAATCGCTTTCATTATCTGATAATTAAGACAATACATCTTGTTTCAAAATAGCTCAAATTCATGATCAAACTGTGATGGAATTGTGAAAAATGTGTGAAGAAACAAATGTAAAGGCATAATGCGAAGAATGTCGAAGGGAAGTATAAAAAAGAAAAGGACTCCCTAAGGAGTCCCTTTGACGGTGATTTTGGATTTTGGTACCTGAATCTCACGAAAGCCGGATGACTGACCTCCACTCACAATGCAGTACGGGTACTACAGTAACGAGTCTTTGGCACATCCCTCCGCTTCTATATCGATTCAAAACCTGCTTCCACGGTATTATTCGTTGAATCACTCAACGGAACCACACCTCTCTTGTTCACCGTCGATAATAATATGGCCGGTATGAGGTGTCTTTATACGCCGCTTTTCAAAAGAAAGCTATTCGATAATGACAACTACCGTTCCTAATGTTACGTGGCGAAACAACCATTCCACATCTTTATTGTGCATGCGGATGCAGCCGGATGAAGCTCTGGATCCGATGGACCAAGGCCGATTCGTACCGTGAATGCCATAAGTATAACCTCCGGTCCCAGGAACATTCAGACCCAGCCACCGGGTCCCCAGCGGATTATCCTTATGTCCTCCGGGGATTTGCTTGCGCACATACCACGGCTTTTTGATTTTGGTCGTAATTCGAAATTGACCTACGGGCGTCAGGGACTCGCTTCTTCCTGTAGCTACGGGAAAGGAATGAGTTGCATGGCCGTTCATATAAACCGTCAGCCGATTCCACCTCTTGTCAATGACAAGATACATTCCTTCCTCTTTCAGTCCGGCAAGCCGCTCCTGCTCCAGCTGCTTCTGCCTGTCATTAGGAAGAGCGGCTGCTGCTTCCGCTGCGCTCGCAGTGAAGGGCACCAAATAAGAGCCGACAAGAAGGAGGACAAGCAGCATACCATGAATACTTCTTAGTTTCATACCATACAAGACTCCATTCCTTATTTTGCAAGCATTTTACAATAGCTTCCTATATTGTTTGTTTCCTTCGGCATGCCTATGCAATAAGAAAATCTTCTTCTTACCCGACGTTTTTTCCGATTTCCAGGGATTGTCTCCGGGCGTTGTTGCGCTTATGATGGAACTACATGCGACAAAAGGAGGAAAGGTGATGAACATGCGTATCGGCATCGTAGGAACGGGCGGCTTCGCCAAGAAACACGCCGGGATTGTATCAAGAATGGACGGTTGTGAGGTAGTCGGCTTTGCAGGAACAAGCTTGGAGAAGGCGGAGAAGGCGGCCTCAGGATTTGCCGCGGCGGCGGGCTATGAGCAGGTAGAGGCAATGCTGGATAATGGAAAACCCGATGCCGTTTATATTTGTGTCCCCCCTATGGCTCACGGACCCATTGAGCGCAGCTTAATTGAGCGGGGGATCCCTTTCCTTGTAGAGAAGCCCTTGGGCGCGGAAGGCTCCATCCCCGGAGAGCTGGCGAAGCAAATTACCGAGAAGCGGCTGATTACTTCCGTCGGCTATCACCTGCGGTATACGGATGGGGCGCAAAAAACGAAAGAGCTGCTTGAGGGTCGTTATGTCGGATTGGCTAACGGTTATTGGCTCGGAAGCATGCCGGGGGTGTCCTGGTGGCGGACGCTTCAGGGCTCGGGCGGACAGTTCGTCGAGCAAACAACACACATTACCGATCTTGTCCGATATCTTTGCGGGGAGGTCAGCGAGGTATACGCACAATTCAACAGGGTCGTCATGCATGAACGGGTGCCGGGGACGGAAGTTCCCGATAATGGCGTCGTCACCCTGAAGCTCCGCAGCGGAGCGGTTGTTAGCCTGACGAATACGTGCATGCTTCCGATCAACCATACAAGCGGGCTTGATCTGGTGACGGACTTGGGTGTTGTGGAGTTTCGGGCTCATGGGGTCCGCGATATACGCAAAGGTCAAATCACCGAATTTCTTAATCAAACCGATCCATATGTCAAAGAAAATGAAGCTTTCCTTCATGCCGTTCGAACAGGCGATACAAGCAGGATACGCTCAACCTATGAGGATGCGCACCAAACCCATCTGGTATCCATGGCTGCTGTTCGCTCTGCGGAAACCGGCATGCCGGTACGTCTATAACATTACATAAGAAAAGAGGGAATGCTCTTCAGGGAGCGTTCCCTCCTTCTTTTCTATAACGGCTGGGCGGAAGCCCGTAATAATGGGTGAAAAACCGGGTAAACGAATAAATTTCGGGGTAGCCTACAGCCTGTGCTATCTCGGTAACCGGCCATTCCGAATGGAGCAGCAGACTTGCCGCCTTTTCCATACGAAGCTTCTGCAAATATTTGGCCGGAGCGACGCCCAGCTTCTCGGTGAATTTGGTTGAATAGTACGACCTGTGTATGCCCGCTTCTCTCGCAGCATCCTCTACCGTAATTCGTTCACAGAAATGAGCTTCCATAAATCGGATGCTTCGCTCCAGCCAATCGTCCTTTCTCCCTGCCGCCTCCCTGCCTTTACCCGCCTGAAGCGCACTAAAGACCCCATACAGCGCACTCATTAATCGGGCATAGCCCCCAGGCTCATTCGCCTGCGTGAAGGCGGCAAGTGCTCCCACAAGCTCCCTTTCCAGCTCCCGCGTCATCATACGTCTGGCATATGGCTTTTCCTCGGATAGCCCCGCTTCTTGCAAAAGCTCGGGCACCAGCTCACCGTCTACCGTGAGCCAGCACATTTTGAGAGGCTGCCTGCTGTCAGACGGCTGCATATATTCGTACTTGATTCCCGGGAACACACAAAAGAAGTCCCCTTCCTCCAGCTCGATCTGCTGTTCCTCATATAGAAGACGCACGGCGCCATCCATAACAAAATGCAAACTAAATGTTTCCATGATCCTCGGGCCTACGCGGTACGTCGGCTTCGCCAGGTTTCTGCCTGCGCGAAGCGGCCACAATCCGTGCAATCGTTCTTGTTCCGTAGGACTATAAAATAACAGCTCGGCGTATTCCATGCCGTAATCCTGCATTGCCGGTACCTCCCAGATGCGTTTCATGAAAGTTTAGCATACCGGAAACCTAACAAATTGACAAGGATAAAACTAAGGACTCAGCGGGTTGGAACGCAAAAAAAGGCTGCATCGAAGTAACTATTACTTCCGACACAGCCGCTTTTCATTTGCTATTAAGCTTGACTTGCTTCAATCGCCTTAGATAAATCGAACAGAATGTCATCAATAGCTTCCGTTCCGATGGACAAACGGATCAGACCCGGCGTTACGCCGCTCTTCACTTGATCCTCCGGCTTCAGCTGTTGATGCGTTGTGCTGGCCGGATGAATGATCAGCGACTTTGAATCCCCGACGTTCGCCAGATGGGAGAAGAGCTTTACATTGTTGATTACTTTCTTGCCTGCCTCTACTCCGCCTTTGATCTCGAAGCTGATAATCGCACCTTGACCTTTCGGCAAGTATTTTTGAGCAAGCTTATAGGAAGGATGGCTCTCCAGCCCCGGATAGCTTACCCATTCCACGGATTCGTGCTTCTCCAGGAACTCGGCAACCTTCTGAGCATTGGAGCTGTGACGCTCCATGCGCAGATGCAGCGTTTCCAAACCCTGCAGCAGCTGGAAGGAGTTAAACGGCGAGATGGCGGCTCCCAGATCGCGAAGCAGCTGAACGCGCGCTTTGATGATATAAGCAACCGGGCCAACCGCATCGGTATATACAACGCCATGATAGCTAGGGTCCGGAGTGGTCAGACCAGGGAATTTGCCGCTGGCAGCCCAGTCAAATTTCCCGCTATCCACGATGACGCCGCCGATAGAAGTGCCATGGCCGCCGATAAATTTAGTAGCCGAATGCACGACAATGTCCGCCCCGAAATCGATCGGACGAAGCAAGTACGGGCTTGGGAACGTATTGTCCACAATGAGCGGAATCCCGTTCTCATGCGCGATTTGTGCTACGGCTTCAATATCAAGCACGTCGCCCTTCGGATTGCCGATCGTCTCGGCGTACAGCGCTTTCGTTTTCTCGTTGATAGCGGCGCGGAAGTTCTCCGGATTGCTAGGATCTACGAATCGCACCTTCACACCCATTTTAGGCAAGGTATGTGCAAACAGGTTGTATGTACCCCCGTACAAGCTGGAAGCGGATACAATCTCGTCCCCTGCCTCGGCAATGTTCAGAAGAGCAAAGGTAATGGCCGATTGCCCCGAGGAAACGGCCAGCGCCGCAGCACCGTTCTCCAGTAAAGCGATTCGCTTCTCGAATACATCCGTGGTCGGATTCATGATGCGGGTATAGATGTTGCCGAACTCTTTCAGCGCAAACAGGTTGGCCGCATGATCCGAGTCCCGGAAGCCATACGAAGTCGTTTGATAAATCGGAACCGCCCGGGAATTCGTTGTCGGGTCGATTTCCTGACCGCCATGTACGGCTAACGTTTCCGGTAAAAACTGTCTTTCCTCTGACATTTTCCCAGCCTCCATTATTCAACTAGATAATAGCATGGTAAAACTCTCACTATCATTTGAATCTCTACTATTTTACTAAATATTAGCAGCTCTGAGAAGAGTGCTTACTTAACATACAGACGGCTTGTCTCTTCCCATTTCTCTCCCGGAGCCAGTGACAACAAACCGATCTGCTCCGCAGGCAGATCCACCATAGGCGCGTTCACTAAATTCATCTGCGGCTCAGGGCAGAAGAAGCCCGGGGTAGCATTGTTATTCCAGATCATCCAATGCTTATAGGCTGTTCCCGCATCATAAACAAGCGTGACCTTCCTGCGCACATCGGTAAGCTCCATCCGGTTTCGCCCATTCTGCGGATCGGTCGTGTAGTGATTGTCCATCGGCTCGAAGAACGGGGACAAGCCGGTTGTTTTCATCAGCTCCTCCTCCGCGGTTAACGGCTGGAATCTGCCGGTCGGCAGCATGCGCTCGTTCAGCTCGTAGCGCCGGCCTGTCGTCATCATGAACCGGCAGTCATCCGGCGTGCTTCCCGGGATAAACGGAGCGTTCAGCGTCGTATGGAAGGCTAGCAGGCATGGCAGCGGCGTGTCACCGTCGTTATTGACAAGCACATGCTGCAGCAGTCCGTCCTCGTTTAGCGTATAGCTGAGCTTGATTGTGAAGGAATGAGGCAAATAAGCATATACGGAATGCCCGGGTCTTACCTTCAAAGCAAGCGTCACCTTGCTCTCGTGGTCGTTCGATGAGAAGCCCAGCACCTCCCATGGAATATTATGCACAAAGCCGTGAAGGTGGTTATTCGTTTTCTCCTCATTGACGGGGAATTGATATACCGCTCCCTGCCAAGGAAACTTCCCATCCTCGTAACGGTTCGGCGGGAAGAGAACGGGAATGCCGTGAACGATGGGAAACTCCTTGAAGGAAGTCATCTCCTCCTCCGCCGGCTCCCGTAAGAACCTGTATCCGTTCTCCGTATCCCGAAACGCGATTAAATTAGCGCCGATTTCCGGCAAAACGGCGGCTTCATATTGGCCTGCGCGCAGCCATACCGCCTTCTCTCCATGAAATTCTCCCCAGAAGCTTTGGTTCGACATGTGATCCTCCCTAAAATATCAATGTGTAGCAACTTACCTATTCTCGATTCGATCAAGCATTCCTGCCGGTCTTTTCCAAGCAGCGCGAAAAAACTCATCCCCTTCAGAGCGGAATGAGTGGTACGAGCCAACCTGAGTGAATACACTGTACAAGCATCGCTTTGCTTCGCAGAACTCAGCATCGCTTACGAGGCAAGTTTTGCTTCGCAAAACTCTGAGGGGGATCGAGGAATGAGTATTTTTTTTAGCTACATCTTTTTAGGGTTATCGCTCGCCGCTCCGATCGGTCCGATCAATGCGGCACAGTTGAACAAGGGGCTCCGCAGCGGCTTTTGGCATTCGTGGCTTGTCGGACTCGGCGCCATGATCGCCGATATGGTGTACATGCTCCTCGTTTATTTCGGCGTCGTCCACTTTCTGAGCACGCCGTTCATGCAAACCTTCCTATGGCTGTTCGGCTGCTTCGTGCTTTGTTATACGGGTATAGAGAGCCTTATGGGGGCCGGTAAAATAACGAACGCCCGCGATGACGACGAATCCCTGGTAAAGTCGTTCTTTTCCGGCTTTCTGATGTCGCTCTCCAATCCGCTTACCATCTTGTTCTGGCTCGGAATTTACGGCTCCGTGCTGGCCAAGACGGCCAAAACCGCCGGCCCTGAGGAGCTGGTTCTTTATAGCTGCGCCATCATGCTGGGAGTGGTGCTTTGGGATATCACGATGGCTTCCATGGCCAGCACCTTCCGCAAATATTTAACGGCTAGGCTCCTTACCCTGATTTCCATACTTTCCGGCTTGTCGCTCATCGGCTTCGGCTTGTACTTTGGGCTCGAAGCGTGTAAAATGCTCCTTTTCCGGTGAGGAGGCTCCGGCCTTCTTCTTTTTTTTCCATACATACCGCATGACCAAGGTCAATACGCCAATGACGATGATAAATCCAAGACTGATCATGAAGCCGGGGCGGGTATCGTCATGAAACAAGCTGCCGCTGACAGCGCCAAGAATAAGAGCCATCCCGGCAAAACGTTTCGTCTGCCCCCAGCCTGTCAAAGTAAGAAGCTTACCGGAGGTTACTAGGATAAACAGCCAATTATACAGCAGCATTAAACCCGCCGCCGTAGTGACATAATGGTATAACCGATCCGGGAGCAGCAAGGCCATCAAGATGGAAACCATTAAACCTACCGTTGTCAGCCCGATCGCAGGCAATGGCAGCTTACGCTTATACTCCTTGGCGAACACAGGCGGAGCGTCCCCGTCCCCTGCCAGTGTGACGAGAATGGTGGTGACCGCGAATAAAGAAGCCACCATTGTAGAAAATCCGGCAATGATGAAAACCCCGTTGAACAAATGCGGAACGAAAGGTAAATTCCAGTTGTTCAACGCCAGCAAAAACGGACTCTCCTTATCATTAAATTGATCCATGGTTACCAAAACGATCGCCAAGGACAAGGAAATAAGATACACGACGGTCAGCAGAAGAATCATAATTTTCCCTGCTTTCGGCGCTTCCTTCGGTTCCTTGAGACGGGTGGCCATCAGCCCCATTATTTCGATTCCCCCGAACGCATAGAACGCAAACAAGAAAGCTGACCACAGGCCGATCGCCCCGTTCGGGAGCAGCTGCTCTCTTGTTACCGGGACCGATGGGGCGCGCGAACCGCCCGGAAGCCAGCCCAAAAGTCCGATTGCAGCGATCAAGATAAAGATGAGGATCGCGGCTATCTTCATCACGGCAAATACATGCTCCGTCCTCTCAAACCCTTTATGCCCCGTTAAAATCACGATCAAACCAAGCACCGCATAAACGGAAGCGAGCAGCCACATCGGCACATTCGGGAACCAGAATCGGGAGAACAGGGAAAGCGCCGTCATCTGGCTGCCCATAATCAGCAGCTCCGAGGACCAGTACACCCAGCCGCTGCTAAAGCCCGCCCACCGCCCGTAGGCCTTCTTCGCGTAAGAACGGAAGGATCCCTTCAGAGGCTCCTCCGCCGTCATGCGTGCAAGCACATCAAATACCATATAAGTTCCGAAGGCAGCAAGAATGAAGGCGGCTAGAACTGCCGGCCCCCCGGTTTCAATGGCAATGCCGGAACCGAGAAAGTACCCCGTTCCGATGGTACAGGCTACTCCCAGCAGCGAAAGCTGCCACCATTTCATTTTTTGTTCCTTGGCACTTCCATTGGTTTTCTCCATAGTGCGAATCCCTCCGACGCCTAAGGTATGGTTTCAATACCTTATCCTGCTTTAGCCGTTCTTTTTTTATGCACACGGGTCCTATCGCGGCTCCCTCATTCGACACAGCTATCAATGGTTCGATATTTACCTCTCAGCCCGGATACGCATTGTAGCCTGTAAAAAAATGTTATATAATATTTTTGGTTACTTGGAACTACACCATGGCGATCACGATTCGACAAGTGCCTTACCTTGAACGGGAAGGAATGATTGATGAGCTCATTTGGTGAAGAAGCAAGCACTCCGCCGCTCCAAAAAATGCGATAGAACGGCGAATTGATTTTTCAAACCTGAGAACGATTACATGAATTGAAACTTTTTCGACTTCTTTGTCGTATTATCATATAAAAAATCATGATTTGCTGTTTCAACAGATTCAATCATGGGTATAAATGAGTAGAGAAAATTATTTTCCCTATTACACCTAGAAAAGAAGTGGTTCGTTCGAACCATATAATAACGGCTCTATTATGAAAGAGAGGGATAACCACAATGAGTTACGCCATTTGTTATAAGGGTAAGCTGCTCAGTCAGGCAATGGATCGGGAACAGGCGGAAGCCAAGCTGCAGAAGCTCAGCACTTGCTTTATAGGCTTAGAGCTTGTGGAGGTGGAAACGAAGACGAAGGAAGAGACCGCGCCTCCCATTCACAAGGGTATGAATCTGCTTCAGATCATGGAAGCATAATATAAAAAGGAAAAAGCACAAGGTCCGTTCCCGGGAACAGACCTTGTGCTTTTTTTGCTTGTTTGCTCTAGAATGCGGCAATAACCGCGTCCTTGTATTTTTCCTTTATAAAGTTTTTCACATCATCCGAGTTCAGCGCCTTAACCAGCTTCTGCATTGCTTCGGAGTCTTTATTGTCCGGACGCGCCGTCAAGATGTTGACATACGGGGAATTCTTGTCTTCGATAAACAGCGCATCCTTCGTAGGAGACAGCTTCGCTTCCAGCGCATAGTTGGTATTGATCAGCGCAAGGTCTACTTCGCCCAGAGCGCGCGGCAGCATGGCTGCTTCCAGCTCCTTGATCTTCAGCTTCTTAGGGTTGTCGACAATGTCCTTCACTGTCCCCTTTACGCCTACGCCTTCCTTCAGCTTAATGAGGCTGTTCTTTTCCAGCAGCGCCAGTGCCCGGCCGCCGTTGGAAGGGTCGCTCGGAATTGCGACGGTTGCGCCTTCCTTCAGCTCATCCACCTTCTTGATTTTCTGGGAATAGGCTCCGAACGGCTCGATGTGGACACCTGCCGCCTTCACAAGGTTCATGTTCTTGTCTTGATTGAACTGCTCCATGTACGGAATGTGCTGGAAGAAGTTAGCATCCAGCTGCTTCTCAAATACTTGAACGTTCGGCTGGACATAATCGGTAAATTCCTTGATCTCCAGATTTACGCCCTGCTCCTTCAGCTTAGGCTGCACGAATTTCAAAATTTCCGCATGGGGTACGGCTGTAGCGCCTACCTTCAAGGTAACCTCTTTCGCTGCGGGAGCCGGAGCCGCTGCATTGGAGCTTCCGGAGGAAGCCTCCTGCTTGGTTCCGCATGCGGACAAAGAGAGGGCAAGTACGATGGATAAAGCTGTTGTGACTACTTTTTTCATGTGAATGGTTCCTCCTGTAGTAAAAATGCAGTGAATATTTATATGAAGCCTTACTTGCGCTGATACTTCCGGACGAGCCGGTCGCCGAGCGTTTGCAGGACTTGAACAAGCGCAAGCAAAATGAGCACGGTCACAATCATCACAGTGGTCTGGAAGCGCTGATAGCCGTAGCGAATGGCCAAATCGCCCAGACCGCCGCCGCCGATAACTCCGGACATCGCCGTGTACGATACCAAAGTGACGGCTGTAATGGTGATGGCCGCTATAAGTCCCGGCCGGGATTCCGGCAGCAGCACCTTCGTGATCAGCTGCATGCGGGTCGCTCCCATCGCTTGGGCCGCCTCGATAACACCGCGATCGACCTCGCGCAGCGCTGTCTCGACAAGCCGTGCGAAGAAGGGCGCTGCCGCGATGACAAGCGGCGGGATGGAGCCGGGAACCCCTAACGAGGTGCCGACAATCAACCGCGTAAGCGGAATGACCAGTATCATCAGAATGATGAACGGAACAGAGCGGAGCACGTTCACTACAAAGGATAGGACCGCGTAGATCAGCGGCTGCTCCAGCAATTGTCCTCTTCCCGTCAGATAGAGCACGATGCCGAGAGGCAAGCCGATGAGTACGGTGAATAAGGTGGAAGCCCCCAGCATGGAGAGTGTATCCAGCGTATTCGAGCCGATCTCGGCCCAGTCCAGCTCCATAAGCTTATCCATGCGTCAACACCTCCACATCCAGGCCGCGCTCACGAAGCAGGTCGATGGCTCGCTGCGCCTCGGCTCCGGTCTCTCTAAGCTCCAGCAGCAGCTGGCCATAGGGCGTATCCTTCAATCGCGATACCGTTCCTTGCAAAATGACGAAGGGCACCTTCGTATCGCGCATCGTTTCGTACAACACCGGCTCATACGTCATCTCACCGAGGAAGGTGATGAGGATGCGGGTTGTGTTCCCCGACGCGCGCCCCGGCCATTCTGCAGAAAGCGGTTCGGAGGCCTCGGCTACAAACTGCTTCGTAGTGGGGTGCTGCGGCTTCAGAAATACATCCGTAACCGGGCCAAGCTCCACAATCCTGCCTCCGTCGAGTACAGCGACCCGGTCGCAGATCGAGCGGATGACCTGCATTTCGTGGGTAATCAGGACGATCGTGATGCCCAGCTCCCGGTTAATGTCCATAAGCAGGGTCAAAATCGACTGTGTCGTTTGCGGATCAAGCGCCGACGTCGCTTCGTCGCACAGCAGCACCTTCGGATTCGTCGCCAGCGCTCTGGCGATGCCGACCCGCTGCTTCTGGCCTCCGGACAGCTGGGCGGGATATTTGTGCTCGTGGCCGCTTAGGCCGACGAGCCGGATCAGCTCTTGAACCCGACGCTCTACCGACGGCTTGTCCGCCTTGGCCAGCTTAAGCGGAAAAGCGATATTATCCGCGACGGTAGCAGAGGACAGCAAATTAAAGTGCTGGAAGATCATGCCGATCGAACGCCGTTCTACCTGAAGCTTGCGGTCATTCAGTGACGTAATGTCGATGCCGTCGACGATGACCTGCCCTGAGCTGGGCCGTTCCAGCAGGTTGATGGTCCGGATCAGCGTGCTTTTTCCAGCGCCGGAATGGCCAATGACACCGAAGATTTCGCCTTTGCTGATGGTAAGGCTTATATGGGATAAGGCTGTAATTTTTCTGTCTTTTACTAGATACTCCTTGGTAACTTCATGAAGCTGTATCAATTCATCCACCCCCTTGGTTAGGCATGAAAAAAGCCCCTGCACACAGAGGTACAGAGGCTGACTTTATCGCTCTTGTCCCTCTCATCTTCCAGAATCGCGCCGATTCTGGAGGAATTGGCACCATACTTCCCTGCAGTTACGCATGGAACGGTTGCCGGGCTTCATCGGGCCTTTTCCCTCCGCCTCTCTTGATAAGAAGTTTGCTATTATTTTACCTTAGGTCATTAACAAGTAGTAAGTTTATTACGATTTGGCGATACTGTCAACCACTATTTGTTCTCAGGATCGACCAGCTGACAATCCTTGAGCGGGATCAGACGCGTCTTGTGCTTGAGCTTGTAGCCAAAGTAGAATGCCGCAAACAATGGCAAGCCGATGTAGGACGAGAGCAGCGCCTTCCAATCGATTGCATCGCCGGTGACGGCCGAGTAGCCTTGCCCGATCATAACAAACAGGCAGAGCGCGAATGCAAAGATCGGTCCAAACGGATACCACCGCGCTTTGAAGGGCAGATCGTTAATACGAAAGCCTTGCAGCCGATACGCTTTGCGAAAGCGATAATGACTGACCGCGATCCCGAGCCACGCCAGAAATCCGCACATGCCGGACAAATTCAGCAGCCAGATGTAGACGACCCCGTCGCCGAACAGGGAGGTGAAAAATGCCAGCATCCCTACGGCCGCTGTGGCTAGCAGCGAGGTTACCGGAACCCCGCGGCGATTCAGCGCACCAAGCCACTGCGGCGCCTTCCCCTCTTTAGCAAGGACCCAAAGCATCCGGGTCGAGGCATACATTCCGGAGTTTCCGGCGGATAGCACCGAGGTCAGAATGATCGCGTTCATGACGGAAGCGGCAAAGGCCAAGCCGGCATTTTCGAATACGATGGTGAAGGGGCTTACCGCAATATTGTCGACGTCTCCGTTGATCAGCACCGGATTCGTATAGGAGATCAGCATCCCGATAACGAAAATGGCCAAAATATAAAATAAGAGGATGCGCCAAAATACTTGCCGGATTGCTTTCGGGATATTCACCCTCGGGTTCTCGCTCTCCCCTGCTGCAACCCCCAGCAGCTCCGTTCCTTGGAACGAGAAGCCCGCCGCCATGAACACGCCCAGCATAGCCATAAACCCTCCATGGAACGGGGCGTCGCCCTCTGTAAAGTGAGTGAAACCGACCGGTTGTCCGCCCAGAATCCCGAAGATCATGAGCAAGCCGACTCCGATAAACAGAACGACGGTAACAACTTTAATCAAGGCAAACCAATATTCGGCTTCCCCGAAGCCTTTGACCGATAAATAATTAAACAGCAGCATGATAGCAAGGAACAGCACACTCCAAGGCAAGGACGGCGTGTCGGGAAACCAGAACTTCATGATGAGTCCCGCAGCCGAAAGCTCGGCGGCGATCGTTACGGCCCAGTTGAACCAATAGTTCCAGCCTAGTGCATAGCCAAGCGCAGGGTCGACGAAACGTCCCGCATAAGTACTGAAAGAGCCGGACACCGGCATGTAGGCGGCCATCTCTCCCAGGCTGGTCATCAGGAAGTACACCATGATGCCGATCGCCGCATACGCCAGCAGCGCTCCGCCCGGTCCTGCCGTGGAAATGGCCCCGCCGCTGGCCAGGAACAAGCCGGTCCCGATGGAGCCCCCGATCGAGATCATCATCAGATGCCTTGCCTTCAGCCCGCGCTGAAGCTGTTTATTTTGTTTATTGCTCACTTGTACTACCCCTTCTTCCCTATGGACGAATCAATCCAAAAAACATCCACTAGTTTACTAGAAAATGCCGGGTTGTGGCAATGGAATTCTTTAGGCGGTAAGGTAGGTCCCGTTTGATGAAGAAGCGTCGATGCGGTATTATAAAAGTAAAATAACTTTTCGGTTGTAAAGCATACACCGTTCCTCCCTGCGCTCAAGTTAGGGATGGACGGTGTTTTTTTGTGCTTATATCCGGCAGAGGAGTGAAGGCTATTGGTATTCGAAGCTTTGTATAAGGATTTTATGCTTCGTCATGAGCGAGGCTGCTCCAAGGAACGGCTGCGGAGACTGCGGGAAGGACACGGTCACGCAGAACGGTTGTTTCTGGAGCAGGTGTGGTGGCCCGCGGTCGGTCATTTGGACGACCTGCATCCGGAATATGAGGTGTGGGATTTCAAGGACGGCGTAAGGTTCTTGGACTTTGCGTACCTTCGCGGGACCCACCGTGTTTGTATTGAAATCGACGGATTCGGCCCGCATGGCCGCGATCTGAAACGTTGGCAATTTTCCGATCAGCTGACTCGGCAAAATCACTTGGTTCTGGACCAGTGGAAGGTTCTGCGCTTTTCCTATGATGATATAAACGAAAAACCGCGTCGTTGCCAGCAAATGATTCAGCAAATGCTCGGCCGTTGGTTTGGTGTCGATGTGGAACCACAACAGCTCACTTTGAAGGAGCGTGAAATCATGCGGCTGGTCATTCATTCCCGCGGCCCGGTTACACCGGCTGCAGTGTGCGAACGGCTCGGTATTGGCAACAGGCACGCGAGAGATCTGCTCCGGCGATTAGTGCAAGCAGGCCTGCTTTCGCCTGTCTCCGGCCAACTACGCGTACGCTCCTATGGATTGAAACCGGAAGCCAAGCCTAGTATTGTAGTTGATGTTAATGGGAAGAGGGATGCGCGAAGGGGATGATCGTGGTGACGGCGGATAATTACGGCACGCGATGCCGCTATTCCGCTGAATCTCCCCCCTCTCCCCCATGTTTGCGGCATGCTGGGACGTTATTGCCTGCTGAACAGCGTTGGCCGCAACGGGAAAGGGGCAGTTACGGCACGCGATGCCGCTATTCCGCTGGATCTCCCTACCTCTCCCCCATGTTAGCGGCATGCTGGGACGTTATTACCTGGCGAACAACGTTGGCCGCAAACGCGAAGGGGCAGTTACGGCACGCGATGCCGCCGGCATGCTGGGACGTTAACCTCACGGTAGCGCTGATCGCGCGGCGTCACGGACCTCGACATGCCTTACAGTAAAAAAGGATCTCCCGCGACTATCGGCATGGGAGATCCTCACTGCTTATGGCATCTTTTTTCCTCGCGAGGTAACGTAAAGCGAGTACCACTCTTCACGCGTCAGCGTAATGTCCATTGCCGCTGCACAGGCACGAATACGCTCAGGGCTCGTTGTGCCGATGACCGGTTGAATTCCGGCCGGATGGCGCATCAGCCAGGCGAGCACTACCGCTTCCGGCGTCGTTTCCTTTTGCTCGGCAAGCTTCTGGACCAATGCGGCGGTTTGCTTCACGTGGTCCGGCTGCCCGGTCAAATCACGTCCGGTGAACAGGCCTTTGGACAACGGACCCCAGGATTGCACCTGAATATTCTCAAGCCGGCAATGCTCCAGCGTACCCTGGGCGAAATTCACCTCCGCCCCCGGCTTCTGGTTCACGAGTACCCCTGCATCGATCCAATCCAGCTTGGACAGGCTGAGCTCCAGTTGGTTAACGATGAGCGGCACGTCCAAGCTGGATTGCAGCATTCTCATCTGAGCGGAGTTCATATTGGAAACGCCGAAGGTTTTTACTTTCCCTGCCCGCAGCAGCTGGTCAAACGCCTCCGCCACTTCCTCCGGCTCCATCAACGGATCCGGCGGATGCAGCAGCAAAATATCGATGGCATCAACCTTAAGGCGGCCCAGGATGCCGTCAACGCTTTGTACGATATGCTCCTTGGAAAAATCATACCGGCCCGGCCCACCCGGTCCGTCCTCGAACCGTATGCCGCATTTGGACTGGAGCACCATTTTCTCCTTCAGCTCTGGGCGTTCGGCCAGTACTTGTCCAAATACTTGCTCCGCTTTACCATAAGCGTAGATATCCGCATGATCAAACATAGTAATTCCCGCGTTGAGGGCAGCATCTACAGCCTCATGAGCGGCACGCAGGTCCTCCGCAGTTAACGGATCCCGCTTCCAGCCTCCGCCTAGCCCCATACAGCCCAGCACCAATCGGCTTACGGCAAAGCCGCGTTGTTGCAAAGGTATTTTCCTCGACATGTCCAATCTCCCTCCGGCATTACATTGTCATTGGTACCTTACACTCTACCTAGTATAGGCCACCAAATCCCATTAAGAAATATCTGAAAAAATGTTCAGCTACTTACGTCGAGGTAACTACTCGTAAAAAGCATTGACAGCAGCCCAAAATCCTGATAATATTTATTCCATACTATTCCAATGGGAATTATTATTTATAAACATCCACCGTACACAGCGGAGACGAATACCTGCCCGACAGGTATTGGGCTCCGTTTTTTTATTTCGCCCGGTACCTATAAAGCTTAGCGGTTGAAATACGCCCATAATAGAACAGGAGGATTCATTTATGCACATTCGAAAAAAACTAGGGATCATGGCACTGGTGGGAGCCCTCACCCTTTCGATGCTGGCCGCCTGCGGAACCGTGCAATCTACAGCTACTCAAGGCGCAGGAGGCGGCGAAAAGCCCAAAGAAAAGATCGTAGTCAACATCGGGGTGCAAGGAAAGACAGGGATTCTGCCCTATGCCAGGGAAAAGGGCTATTTCGAAAAGGCCTTTGCTTCAGTAGGAGCAGAGGTGAAATGGTCGGAATTTGCCAGCGGTCCGCCGCACTTCGAGGCGCTCACAGCCGGACGTATTGACTTCGGAGCTGTGGGAGGAACTCCTGTCGTGTCCGGGCAAACGGGAGGCGTCGACTTTAAGGCAATAGCCGTCACCTCCGACGGGAAGAAAGGGAACATGATTGTCATCCCCAAAAACAGTCCGATCAAAGAGCTGAAGGATTTAAAAGGGAGAAAGGTCGGGGTGGCCAAAGGGAGCAGTGCCTATAATTTCCTCTATATGGCTATCGATCGAGCCGGTCTGAAAGGGGATGACGTGAAGGTCATTCAGCTGCAGCCGGATGAAGCAAGACCTGCGCTGGACAGCGGAGCCATTGATGCTTGGGCGGTGTGGGATCCGTATGCTACGACGGCCGTTCATCAAACCGGGGCCAAATTCCTCGCTACCGGTCAGGATCTGAACATCAATGCACCCAGCTTCCTGATCGCACGTACAAAGTTTACGAAGGAGCATCCGGAGCTGACAGTGTTATTTCTCAAAACCTACGAGGAAGCCCGTACCTATTTTGTTTCCCATCTGGATGAAGTGGTAGAGGATATTTCCAAAGCACAGAAGCTGGATAAGGCCATCACGGCAGAAGTGTTGAAAAATGCGGAGCCGATCCTGTCGCCGGCTATCCCGGAATACGCCAAGGCGCATCAGGAGCAGGCGGATTTCCTTTACTCCGTTGGGGCGATCAATAAGAAGCTGGACACCACCCAGGTTATTGACAATACGTTCGTAGAGCAAGCCTTAAAAAAATAAAGAAAACCTCTGCATTCAGCAGCGTTAAAAAAGACGCGTCAGCCCGGTTGATTAAGCCGTGCGCGCGTCTTTTTTGTTATTATTTAATAATGGTGACCGATCCGATCAAAGGAAGGGGCTTCGCTTGACCCTGCGCCGCGTTCACAATCCCAAGAATCGCAAAGATCAGAACGAGCAGGTTCGCGATTGGCAGCAGCAGCCAGCCAATCAGCGGAATGATGCCCAGCACGATATTCACCGCAATGCTCAGAAGCAGCAACAGCAGCCCCTGATTGGCATGATATCTTGCGAAGCGGGAATCTTTGGCGACCAGAAGCGGAACGAAGAACAAAATGTATCCGATAACCGCCATCCATTTATTGTTTTGTACGTCTGCTGCATCGTAGGAGCCTAAAGCCGTTTGATTCGTTTCCATAATTACACCTCGGTATCTAAGTTCTAAGCCTAGTATACCGGAATTCGCTGTAGGATTCTGTGTCGTATACTACAATCCTTGTACGGCCGACTGCACATAATTCCTTTCCTGAGAGGCCGAATGGATCGGGGAACCCTCGCCTTCAGTGTAATCCGAGGCCTCTACAGCTTGCAGCATATGCCCGTGAATGCATTGCAACGCATCCCTGCATGCGATCAAATGCTGCACCTCCATAGACAACATCCTTTCAGAAATCTCCTTGGCGGCGGTTTCGCCGAGCCATGATTCAAGCTCCGTCAAGAGGAACGAAACCTTTTCGGCATTAGGGTGATCGGGCTTATCGTTATGTATTGTCATGGTAGTCCCCTCCTCCCTCCATTATATCGAATTTTGTCGAATGAGTCATCATCAAATTAGCGGGATAAGCTGCATGCCCACAAAACAAAGGGAGAAGTGCACCCGCTATGCACATCTCCCAAGTGTAAGCTATCCCGTAAAGCTGTCCCGCCATTTCAGCCATCTTTTTTCCAAGTAACGAACGAATGAATCCGAGCCTTTGCCGACGACAGCGAAAATGATGATCCCGACAAACACGACAGCCGTCTGTGAAAACTGTCTTGCGTCAAGAATCAGGTAGCCGACACCCTCGCTTGAGCCCATCAGCTCCGCGACGACCAAGCCCAGCCAGGCAACACCGATGGACAATCGCAGGCCGAGCAGAATGTTCGGCAGCGCCGCAGGCAGCACAAGCTTTGTAATTTGCTGCCAGCGGCTAAACTCCAGGATCCGCGCCACATCGAACAGCTTCGAATCGACATTGCGTATGCCAAGAAACGTATTAACGTACAGCGGGAAGAAAGCTCCCTTCGCAATAAGCAGCACCTTGGAAAATTCCCCGAAGCCAAACCAAAGGATAAACAGCGGCGTTACCGCAAGATGCGGTATGGTACGGATCATTTGCACGGTAGGGTCAAGCGATTGTTCAAATTTCTTGAACAGCCCTGTAGCCAGCCCCAGCACAAGTCCAAGTCCCCCTCCCAACAGAAAGCCAAGCGCCGCACGATAGATGCTGATCTGCAGGTGCTTGAGGATTTCTCCCGAGGCCGTCAGCTCATAGAAGGTAACGGCAATGGTCGCAGGAGTCGGCAAAATATTGCCGGAAACGAAGCCCAGGGACCCCGCCAGCTGCCACAGGATCAGGATGAGAGCCGGCAATGCGCTGCCACGCGCGGCCCGTATCCAAGTGCTCTCCTTCAGCCCCGCGGAAGAAGGAAGCAGAGCTTCCTCCGAAGGTTGTAGTGTATTCCCCGCTTGAGTCCGGCTGCCGGCGCTTGCGGGTATGGTTTTGGCGGTTAAGCTCATGCATCATCTCACCTTTCCCCTCATTAAATCCCTGAGCTGTCGATCAGCTCCAGCTCTTCGACACGCTCGAATTCGCTTAGCACCTTATGGCGCAGCTGCTGGAACGAAACGGTCGATTTCTTGCGCGGATAGGGCAAATCCACGGGAATCACATGGCGTATCGTGCCCGGCCTCGCATTCATAATCACGACCCGGTTCGCCAGAAACACCGCTTCGTCAATATCATGGGTCACAAGAATCATGGTCGTCTGATTTTTCTGCCATATGTCCAGCAGCACCTCCTGCAGGTGTCCCCGCGTAAAAGCGTCCAGAGCGCCGAACGGCTCATCCAGCAAAAGCACCTTGGGATTCCGGAGCAACGCGCGTGCAATCGCAACCCGCTGCGACATCCCGCCGGAGAGCTCGCGAGGATATGCCTTCTCGAAGCCGTTCAGCCGAACCAGAGCGATCAGTTCATCGACCTTGCGGCGCACCTCCGGATTCGTTAACGGCAAATCGGCCGCAATATTTTTCTCTACCGTTAGCCAGGGGAACAATCGATGCTCCTGAAAAATAAACCCTTTATCGATGCTCGGTCGCTCCACCTTCTCCTTCTCCAGCAGCACTTGCCCACGGTAGTCGGTGTCCAAGCCGGCGACGATTTTGAGCAACGTGCTCTTTCCGCAGCCGCTCGGTCCGATCACCGTGATGAATTCTCCGCGCTTTACTTGAAGCGAAATATCCTGAAGCGCTTGTACCGACCCTTGAGGGGTGGGAAACACCTTGAATAGCCGAGTGATATCCAATAGTACGCTCATGGCTTCAGCTCCTTATGCACTCTCGATAGTCAGCTCCGTATTCTCTTGCGCTCGCTCTGCCAGCTTCTGCTTGACAAGCGGCAGCAGCAGCTCTCCTGTCGTTTGCGCTTCTTCCAGGTTCGGGTAGCCGGATAAAATAAAAGAGGAAATGCCCAAATCCACGTATTCCAGGATTCGATCGGACACCTGCTCCGGTGTGCCTACGAGCAGCATCGAGCCGCCGCCCCTCACTGTAGAAAGTCCTGCCCATAGGTTCGGGGCGAGCAGAAAGTCATGGTCCCGCGACAGCTCACGCAGCTCGTTTTGGCGCTTCTGGTTGGTCGCATCGGTAGTGGCAAAGCGTTGATTGGAATTGTCGATTGCCTTCCGTTCCACTTTACTGATGATGTCCCACGCTTCACGCCATGCCTCTTCCTCTGTTTCCCGAACAAGCACCTGTGCCCTTAAGCCGTAACGAAGCGTTCTGTCGATTCCCTTCTCCCGCTTCAGCTCCGCACGAAGCTGCTCCAGCTCCGCAATCTGCTCGCGTATCCAATCGATCGGCTCCGCCCACATAAGAAAGACGTCGGCCGTTTCCACCGCAGTTCGCTTCCCGGCAGCCGAGCTGCCCCCAAAATATAAGGGAGGGTGCGGATTCTGGATCGGTGCGGGCAAGCTCGCCCCGTCCTCGAGCTGAAAGTACTTCCCTTGGAACTGTACGCGTTCCGCTCCTCCATAGGTAGAATTCGACGCTAGGAAGCTATCCGAGCTTTTCTTCGATTGCGTCCAAACCTCCTTCACAATGTGAAGAAATTCCCTTGTTCGTTCGTAGCGGGCATCATGATCGTGGGCCAGAGGATCTCCGGTAGCGATAAGATCCTGCGGCGAGCCGCCCGTCACCACATTCACCAATGCCCGGCCTCCCGATATATAATCGAGTGAAGCAGCCATGCGAGCCGCCAGGACGGGCGCGATGAGTCCCGGACGGAATGCGACAAGCGGCTTAAGCTTCCGGGTATGGGCAGCGATGGCGGAGCCGACTACCCAAGAATCGATGCAAGAGCCCCCGGTGGGGATGAGTGCGAAAGTAAAGCCTGCTTCCTCCGCCGTCTTCGCTACTTGAATCATGTACTCTGCGGTAGATTCCCTTTCCGGCTTCACCCCGATATATTTGCCGTCGCCTGTCGTCGGTATGAACCAGCCGAACTCCACTTGCTGAGACTTGTTTGTCATAACATTTCACTCTCCTTTACATGTTTGAACGGATTCCCAACGATCAACTCAGAAGGGATAAAAAAAGGAGACTCCTCTTACCTGCTCCTTCAATAGGATGCAAGATAAGCGAAGCCTCCGGTGAACCGGTAGACACATATTAACTATAATTCCAATGTGTTTACTGTGTTTTATTGTGCTCAGTATAGTTCAGTATCCCATGCAGTGTCAATATCTTTTTTCTAACTTCGCATAAAAAGGAAATAGCGAGATCCCGAAGGACCCCGCTAAACGATATCCATTAGTTGGTTGCACTCCCGCCGAATAGGAACCGATATTCCCAGTGACGTCCAGCGATCGAATCGGTCCGAACCCCGCCGGATTCAGGTGAGTAGGTATGAAGCATCATTCCGTCGCCCAAGTAGATCGCTACGTGAGTAATCGTCTCGGCAGTTTTGTCAATGCCGCTGTAATCGGATGCGCTTGAGCCGTTATAGGACATGAAGAACATCAGATCACCACGCTTCAGCTGCCGCCAATCGGAAGTAACGGCGCCCTGCTTTACGTAATCGCCCTGGGCCCGGGAATCTCCCGGCACAACCGTCCGGGTAGCATCCCAAAAGGCTTGCTGCACCAAATCGGAGCAATCGAACGTCGCCGTATCGAACCGCTCCGAACCGAACTCATAGGGTGTCCCGGTGTAAGCGGAAGCCGCTTGTATGATACTTTCAATTCGCTCCTGAAGAGGCAGCACAACGGCCGTTACCGAGAAATTTGCTGTAATATACTTGCTGCTGCTGCTGAGGTAGCCGACCACGCCGTTTTTATCCTTTGCCTTATACCAGCTGTCATTGATTTTCTCCAGAACGAGAACCTCCTCGCCTGTAGACAGCATCCGGATTTTGGACGCTTCGGTGGAAGGACCGGTCCGGAAATTGACCCCATAAATAATTTTTGCATTGCTGATCAACGTTATGTACTTCGAGCTGGAGCTGACATAGCCCATAGTCCCCTGCTGATCCTGAATCCGGTACCAATAGGGATTTACCACATCAAGAACGGTAACGACCTCTCCTGTCTTCAAATAACGCATGACCTGGCTTGAGGTGCTCGGCTGGTCCCGGAAGCTTACGCCGGCTACGGCTTGTGCCTTAGTGGGAACCGTTTCCTCCGCTTGTACAGCGGAACCTAAGGAAAGTACAATAAAGAGTAAGACCAATAAGGATGCAAGCTGCTTCTTCATGCTGTGATAACCTCCGTGTCTTTGGGTTTGGAATGGAAAAGAAAAGAACCCTCTCCTTACCAGCCGTTGAAGAAAGAGGGTTATCCCGGGTTCCCTAGATCCTTCGGCAGCTGGCGAGCATGGTTGAACGATCAACCGAAGCCCCTGTAGCTTTGCGTCACCGGCTTTCGCCGGCTTTGCCATTATCGTGAGAGGTTAACTTAAATCATTTCGTGACTCTATTATAGTTTGAGTGGGTACCGATCGAAAATAGTCGAAACGATGCATCATTTCCCATGGGAAAACAAGGCTTGAAGCCCTATTGACCCCTTGTAATATAATGGAAATATAATATAGTTCACAGCTTAGAGCGGTTCAACGCTCACAGCCTCACCCGATAATTGCAAAATGTTTAAAATTGTTTCACAAAGATTCCGTAAAAATCGCCCGTTGCTTCGAATAGTATGAAAAGAAACTATCCACGGGAGGTCTACACTATGGAGAAACGATGGACTCGTTACGAGCTGCAGGAGCCCTTGATTGCGCTGCATAACGGGCATCTGTACAAGGGACGGGACCTCGCGCTGAGCCGCCAGGTTCTCGTGTTCATCGTCAAGCTTAGCGGCAGCTACCCGGCACAGGAGTATATAGAGGAATTGGGCAAAGGCGGGCATACGGCCTGGCCTTCCCTGCTGCATGTTCTGGATGCGGAGGTTACCGCTGAGCAGGTATCCATCATTCTGCCCTACGAGAAGGGAGAACCGCTGATCCGGTTGATCGAGCATCATACACTTTCCTTCGAGCAGATCGTCAAGCTGCTGGTCGAGCTGGGACACGACCTTCAGGACGTGCTGGAGCGGCGCCCGTTGGATTTTTCCTTACGGGCGGAAAATTTATGGCTCCGGCATGACGGCAAATTGAACATCATTCACTCATGGGATAAGGGAACGGCAAAGGAGCGCCCCGCGAAGGAGCTTTGCCGATTGTTTTTCCAGCTGGTTACCAGATCCTCCCATGTCCCGGAGAACCCCGAACCTTTCCGGGTTCGCCTTGCCGCGGCATTGGCGGAGCTCGGAGTACAGGAATCGGCCCGGAGCATTCTGGTCCAGGCGGCCCAGCGCACCATGCAGGAGCAAACCTCGCTGGCCGCCTGGATACGCAGTCTCCAGGACGCCTTGTCCGGCACAGGTGACCCGGAGGTCGCGTCAGTAGAAGAAACGGAAGAATACGAAGAAGAGGAACCCGTCAGGAAGAGGGGCTGGAGCTCCTTTTTCGGTAAAAAAATGTGGATCGGCCTTACGGCCGGCGTGATCGGACTTGTCGTTTTTATCGGCGTATTTGCTTTACTGTTCGAGACCGTAGGGAAAATGCTTGCTTCAGACGAGAGAAAGCCCGCCGTCACGCAAGCTACGCCACCGGTTCAGGAGAACCCGGTGCAAGAACAGCCGAAGCCCGCTCCCGAGCCGAAGCCTGCCCCTCCGGCCGGAGACGGACCGGTTCAGGTGCCCGCCCTTAAGGGGCTTAGCAAGGAAGAGGCGGAGAAGCTGGCGCTTTCCTCCGGGTTGAAATACGCTTATTTCCTCGAAGTCAACGAGCAGCCGGCCGGTAAAGTGTTCAAGCAGGAGCCCCAGCCCGGCGAAACGGTGGATAAGGGGACCCGCGTTACCTTCTGGATCAGCAAAGGGAAGCCTTAACTGCTATAAAAGCGCCCCTGCGCACGTTTGCCATGGAAGCATAATAAGGCGGTTGAAAGCTTATGTAAGCTTCCTCCGCCTTATTGTGTTTACCGCAAGCCTTCTCGGCTACTTCGCAGCTATTGCCGCCACCGTCGATAAGAAATGGGCCAGCACGGCACCCACTTGGTCGACATGGGACTCATTGATTTTGTTTTTGTACTGCATCGTGACCCTCAGAATATCTTGCTCCGGCTGCAGCAAGCGCTGCTCCCAGCTGTATGCGGTTCGCCGCTCCAGCTCCAGCACCGTGGAATCGGCCCAATCGGCCCACAGCTTGTCCGACTGCGACTGCACATACGACTCGTAAGCCGCCGGCATATCGATCCATAGCTGCAGCGACACCCCGGGCTCCTCCTCCGCAAGACGCAGCCCCCGCAGCTCCCCTGCAAAATCCAGCAGCTCGCTCGTTAAGGTGAAACCGGCACTGCATGCTCCTCCCGTATGACGGAACGTGATGCTAAAGCTTCGGCTCATATCCGCCAGGTTCACCAAATCCTCGCGCATCGTAATCAGAAATTCCCCTTGCGCATCAAGATCATAGGCCTCTCCTTCGAAAACTACCTTCAAATTGTCATAAATCGTCGGATCAAACATACCCATCTCTCCCCCGTCTTCCTGCATAATCCATCCTTATTATTATCATAGTAAAAGGGATTCCCAAAAGAAAGGAGGGACAACCCATGGCTGACAAAGCAACCCAAGCGCAAAATTCCGTGGAAACGGCCCATAACGCCGTACAATCCGCCGAAGCGAACCCTACTGACCGTCAAGTCGCTCAGGCCCAGCGTTCCCTTCGCCATGCGCAAGCTGCCGTTGATCAAGCGTTGGAAAGCAGCAGCAACGAATCGGCAGTGACCTCGTCCGTGAATCAATTAGCGGAGGACCAAGCTGCTATCAACGGCAGCGCTTCCGAATAATCGGAGGGCGATGCCTTAAGCCTGTGTCCGCTGTCAGCATACGGACACAGGTTTTTTACGTTAAGCACGTCTACTTTGGTTTATGCTCCGCTTTCTGGTATGATGTCTAAATGCATTAGGAACTCTTCATTTCTTTCCAGCAAAGCTAACGTAAAGGAACGATCATAAGCATGAACCAGACCTACACCCTGCGTCAAAAAATCAAACAGCTTCTCTTTGTATTATTGCCGATCCTGGGAACTCAGGTGGCCATGTTTGCCATGAGCTTCTTCGATGTGTTCATGACCGGTCATTACAGCGCTGTCGACCTGGCCGGCGTTGCGATCGGAACGAGCCTTTGGGTGCCCGTGCAAACCGGACTCAGCGGCATCCTGCTTGCCGTCACTCCGATCGTGGCGCAGCTTGCGGGCGCAAACCGCAAAGACTCCGTCCCTTTTAAAGTCGTACAGGCCTTATACGTATCGATCCTGCTTTCTATAGCCGTAATTGTCATCGGCATCTTCACTGTTAATCCGATCCTTAGCCTTATGCGGCTGGAGGCGGAGGTGGAGAGCGTGGCCAGGGAGTTTTTGACCGCCATTGCCATGGGAATTCCGGGACTGTTCCTCTATACTGTGCTCCGCTGCTTCATCGACGCACTGGGACACACCCGCACCTCCATGTATATCAGTTTCGTTTCGCTGCCTGTCAACGGACTGCTGAACTACTTGTTCATTTACGGAAAAATGGGGCTCCCCGAGCTCGGAGGAGCAGGAGCGGGCGTCGCTTCCGCCATTACCTACTGGGTTATCTTCCTGATTGCGTGGCAGGTTGTCGCTCGGATCAAGCCGTTTACGGAATATGCTGTCGTCAACCGGTTTTATCGAATTTCCCTAGCCGATTGGAAGGAGCTCCTGACGATCGGACTGCCGATCGGTCTGTCCATTTTTTTCGAGGTAAGCATCTTTGCCGCCGTAACCATGCTCATGAGTGAATACAGCACAATGACCATTGCGGCGCATCAGGCGGCCATCAACTTCGCTTCCTTCCTGTACATGATCCCGCTTAGCATCTCCATGGCGCTGACGATCCTGATCGGGTTCGAGGTCGGAGCGCGCCGTTACCGTGACGCCCGCATCTACGGCCGGCTCGGCATCGGCTTCGCCTTAGGCATGGCTGGAATTTGTACAGTGATTCTCCTGCTCTTTACCAAGCCGATTGCAGGCATCTACACCGGCGATCCGGAGCTTCTTGAGCTGACAGGACATTTTTTACTATATGCCATCTTCTTTCAGCTCTCCGATGCCGTGGCCGCTCCCATTCAAGGAGCGCTTAGAGGCTATAAGGACGTGAACGTTACCTTCATGGTAGCGCTGATATCTTATTGGGTCGTAGGACTTCCGTTCGGCTATATTCTGGCTCATTATACAGAAATGGGACCGTTCGGCTACTGGATCGGATTAAGCACCGGCCTTACCTTGGGCGCCATCGGACTTTTCATACGTCTGGTGCGGATTCAAAAGAAAGTGCACCTGCCCGCAAGCTCCGGGAGTTAAGAAGCGTTAGCCCTCTCCTCCCCTTCCTCTTGCTCAGCGTCCGAGGCCAGGCACAGCCCCGCCTGATACTTGGTGTTGTCCACAAACACAAAGCCGGTGAGAAACACGCTCTCCTCGGGCTGCTTCGTCACGACATGGAGCTTTTGGCAAATCAGACAATAATACATGGAATCCGACCTCTTTTCCGTCATTAAGACAATGATAGACAAAGCATATGCCGGATCCGCGCGAAACATACCTAAAAAAAGCCTGTCAGCACCGGAGCACCTCTCCTGCCGACAGGCTTTTGGCTTTAGCCTCCTGTTTGAATCAGACGTACCGATTGCTCCTGCAGCTGCTGTATATATGCCGGATCCGTCTGCCGGTCCGTGATCACCGTATCGATCTGTTCCCAATCGGCGACATGGGCGAACGACTGCTGTCCGAATTTGCTGTAGTCTGCCATCAAAACCACCTGATCGGCGATTTCGATCATTTTTTGCTTGATCAGCGCCTGTAGCTCATTCGATTCGCTGACCCCCCGCTCCGGATGAACACCCTTGCAGGAGAGAAACGCTTTATCCACGTGATACGTGCGAAGCGAACGCTCCGCAAGAGGGCCTACGTACGAAAGTGAACGCGAAGTGAGCCGCCCCCCGGTGCTGATCACCTGAATTTTCTCCTTCGTGCTCAGCTCCATCGTCACCCTGATCGAATTGGTCACAACCGTTAACGGAACGTCCGGCAGAATTTGGGCCATATACCAGGCGGTAGAGCTCGCATCGAGAATAATCCGGTCGTTCGGTTGGATCAGGCTGATAGCCGAAGCGGCAATGTCCCGCTTTTGCTCGGCATTCGTCGTTTCCCTGACCAAATAGGGAATTTCCGAGGTGCCCTCGGATTGAACGCTTACCGCCCCGCCATGGCTCCTGCGGAGCTTCCCTTCACCCTCCAGCCGGTCCAGGTCACGCCGGATCGTTTCCTCCGTCACCTGACAAAGCTCACTCAGCTCGGTCACCCGAATACTCCCTCGTTCATTCACCAGCTGTACGATTTTCTGCCATCTCTCTGCCACCAGCATCGCTTTCATCCGCTCCCTTGATTTTCCGTACCTATCCTTCCCTGCTCTCTATTGTACAATAAGACGGACAGGCAGACTACCCAAAGCGTTTCGTTCATCAATAACGCGTTCAGAGGTCGGGGATTGACAATTTCTTCATATTCCTCTACAACCTTAGGAAAGGAGTGTTGTTATTGACATTAGTTACGATGAAGAAAAGCAGGTTTGACAGCTTGACTGATGAGCAGCTTGGATGGAGCTGTATGGAGCCAACCTTTGTTCAAATGAGGGGGAAGTCGCTTTCCGTTAAAGCCGAGGCGATTGGCGCTCTTACGAAAGGGCAGCGGGCACTCTGCATGTTTCGTGTGCTCTATGACCATGCCAGGCACTCGCCCGAAGAGTTCTATGCCTGGCTGGCTTATCTGAGGGAGGTCAAGGCGTATGGAGACGGGGTAACGGCGGGTCTACAATTTTTTGGAGACACCCGAATGCTCCGAATCGTCGAAGAAGCGACCTCCTTCATAGAGGAGCGTAACCGCCTGCTCGGACTCACTTGGAACGATGTAACCGTTCAGGATGTATCTAAGGACGCTCAGCTTCAGGCTGCGATGAACGAGTCGTACTTGCACTTCCTTGAGGCCGCGGAGCACAGTCACAAGCTCATCGCCACTTATATTCGCTCACAGCCTCATGAGTTCGTCCAGTGGCAATAACACCGGTATACGAAAAAAACGGTATGCTCCCCGGCTCGACCGCCGGAAAGAACATACCGTTTTCACTGCTGATTACTCGCCGTCTTCCGGCGAAGAGAAGATCCCCATGCTCAGATAACGCTCGCCTGTGTCCGGGGCGATGCAAACCACGCGCTTCCCCGCTCCCAGCTTACGGGCCACCTGAAGAGCTGCAAAGACGGACGCGCCGGAAGAAGGACCTACCAGCATGCCCTCTTGACGCGCCAGATTCAGCGTTGTCTGAACCGCCTCCTCATCCCGGATTTGAATGATTTCATCGTATACCTTGGTGTTGAGGATCGCCGGAATGAAGCCGGGACTCGTCCCTACCAGCTTATGAGGACCCGGCTTCCCTCCGGATAATACCGGGGAGCCTTGAGGCTCCACAACCGCAATGTGCAGGTTCGGCAGGTGCTCGCGAAGCGTTTCCCCCGTACCGGTGATGGTGCCTCCCGTGCCTGCCGTCGCTACGAAGCCATCCAGCTTGCCGTCCATTTGCTCCAATATTTCCAGCGCTGTGGTCACACGGTGAATGTCGGGATTGGCCGGGTTCTCGAACTGCTGGGGAATGAAGCTGCCCGGAATTTGCTCCCTCAGCTCCAACGCCTTGGCGATAGCGCCCGGCATCCTTTGTTCGCTGGGCGTTAAGACGACTTGTGCTCCGTATGCCTTCAGTATATTGATCCGTTCCTTCGACATATTGTCGGGCATAATGAGGATGGCCTTATACCCTCTCGCCGCCGCGATCATCGCCAAGCCGATGCCGGTGTTGCCGCTGGTCGGTTCAATAATGGTCGCACCCGGCTTCAGCAGCCCCTGACGCTCCGCTGCCGTGATGAGTCCGTATGCGGCGCGGTCCTTCACACTGCCCGACGGGTTGCATTTCTCCAGCTTCACATACACTTCCGCCGAGTCGGCCGGAACGATCCGCTGCAGCCGGACGACCGGCGTTTGGCCGATCAGCTCGGTAATATTGTTATACATTCCCATGATGATAGGTCCACCTGCCTTTACTTAGCCAAATCCAAGTGCTTCATGATCTGTTCGCGCAGCTGTACAAAATCCGCCCCGTTGCGGTTGCGCGGCCGCGGCATCGTCGACCGGATGGTCTCTACGATGCGGCCCGGGCGGGGGCTCATTACATAGATCGTATCCGCCAGATAAATGGCTTCATCAATATCATGAGTGATCAGCAGAACGGTTTTTCCCGTGCCTTCCCATAAGCGGATCAGCTCGTTTTGCATCGTAATTTTCGTAATTGCGTCCAAAGCTCCGAAAGGCTCATCCAGGAGAAGCACTTCAGGATCCATCACCAAGGCTCTGGCGATGGATGCCCGCTGTCTCATGCCTCCGGACAGCTGATGCGGGTAATACTTCTGGAAGCCTGCCAGCCCCACCTTCTCGAGCATGGCATCGGACTTTTGTTTACGCTCGGTTTTGGACATTCCGGCAAGCTCAAGCCCGAAGCCTACGTTCTGCTCCACCGTTCTCCACGGATACAAGGCATGCTCTTGGAAAATCAGCACTCGGCTGGGATCCGGTGCTTGAATCGGCTTCGCATTTGCGGTCACGACTCCCGTTGTCGCCGTTTCCAAACCGGCAATCATCCGAAGCACCGTACTTTTACCGCACCCGGAGGGACCGACAATCGCAGCGAATTCTCCCTGCTCCAATCGAATATTGACCTGCTTTAACACCTCTAAAGTTCCGAATGCTTTGGAGACGTTGTCTACATGGATGGTTTGCACGTTATTCAGCTCCTCCCGTCTTCACATAGCGGTAACGGAGCAGCCTGCGCTTCAGCCATTCCAGCAGCACCAGATCGAGCAGCGCCGCGATGGTGCCGATCACGAGAATACTCATGAGAACGCCCTCCATATCGGCAACCTCCCCGCGCCAGCGGGAATAGTAGCCGAGACCGATGGAGGCGCCGCCTACCATTTCGGCTGCGATCAGGGAGCGCCATGCGTTACCGAAGGCTACCTGAGCCCCGGTAATAAACGCCGGCAGCGATTCCGGACCAAACACCTTGAGAATCAATTGCCGCTTGGAGGCTCCAAGCACCCGCGCCAGCTCCAGATGCGTACGGTTCACGCCTTCCGTGGAGTTAAGAACCGAAAGCGCCATTGGGAAGAAGCTTGCAATAATAATAACGGTAATGATCGTAGCATCGCCGAACCCAAGCAGGATAACAAAGAAAGGCACCCATGTGATCGGAGGTATCGACTGCAGGATCGAAATTAAGCTGCGGAGGTACACCGCAAAGCCTTGAGAGACGCCTGCGATCAAGCCGAGCGTAGCCCCAAAAAGGCAAGCCAACGGGTATCCTAAGGCTAGACGGTACAGACTGCTTTTGATCCCGTCGGTAAATTCAGGTTTGTTCGTACTGGCGAGCAAGCGTTTGAACACATCAGGCACATCCGGCAGCAGATAGGCCGGCAGGAACAATGCAGCTATCTGCCAAATAAGAAGAAGGCTCCCTACCGCATACAGATAGGGGAGCACCTTCTTCCAGGAGGAGCTTGACTTCGGTTTCGCTTGTGCCGTCGCTGAGGATGATGAGCCCACCGAGAATTCTCCTTACATATTGATTTTTATCATTCACCTAAAGCGCGTTCTCTATTTCTTCTGTTGCTGCTGCCAAGTAAGGTCAAGAATGTCCTTCACATTCACGGTCTTTTCCAAAATCCCTTGGCTGCTCATGATATCGGAGATTTCCTGCATACGAGTGATTTGGTCAGGGGTGATCTCCCAGTTGAAAATTTGTGTTTCAATGGCTTGTTTAATCACTTCAACCGATTTCATTTCGCCGCCATGATGGGAGGTCATGGTGTCCTTATCCACGAATTTGCTCACGAGCAGCTCGGCGGATTTGGAAGGATCCTTCTGCAGCATTTCGATAGCTTCCTTCTGCGCATCAAGAACCATGTTCACCGCATCGCGGTTTTCCTTCAAGTGCTTATCGGTTGTGATAACCACCATACAAGGGAACGGCCAAACCTTGCCGATCTCGTAGATTTGCTTCATGCCCATCGTTTTCGTCGCAATGCTGTCATACGGCTCGAATACGAATGCCGCATCCACCGCACCGGAGGCTAACGATTGAATCGCTTGCGCCGGCTCGACATACACCATTTGAAGATCCTGCTTCGTCAGATTCGCATTCTTCAATGTAACGCCGGTAAGAACGATATCCGCCGTGCTCCCTTGACCTTGGGATGCAAGCTTCTTCCCTTTCAAATCCTCCACCTTCGTGATGCCGCTGCCTTCCTTCACCAGAATGCTGTGGAAGCCCATCTGCGCGCCGCCGACAACCTTCAGTCCGGCACCCTTGGAAGCCCAAGACACGGCGTTGGTAAAGCCGAGCACGCCCGCGTCCACCTGACCGCCGACCATCGCTTTGATCAGGTCCGTACCGCTGTTAAACTTCTGCAGCTTCGCGTTCAAACCGTGCTTATCGTAAAGCTTCGCTTCATAAGCAAGCATCGCCTGAGCATCGTCCATAACGTTCAAATAACCGATCACGAAATCCTTCTTCGCCGCCGTTGCAGCGCCTCCGGTTCCTCCTGCGGATGGAGCCGCCTCTTGCTTCGCATTCGTACCGCAGGCCGAAAGCACCAGCAGGGTCATGATGACCAAGAAGCTTAGCAGGGCTTTGTTTCTTCTCTGTAGACTAATCAAGATGTGAGCCTCCCTAAATGTGAAAATACCTACTAATATAGTAGGTATTATAGTGGAATGACCAAATATGTCAAGAACTATTCTTTTTCGATAGTTCGTACGATTAAATCTGAAACGGGGGAATCCACCGGCCGTCCACATCAGTAAAACCGTATTCCTCGGCCAGCCGGCCCACCTGAAGCACACTGCCGCTTTTTTTCATCACATCGCGGTCTGCGGCTAACGCACATACGGCCCTCCCGATATAATGAGTCGATTCCGTCCGCTGCAAGGCATCCACCTTCTGCCAATTCGCTTCATCCGTATCATGGCCCGCAAGGACAAGCTCGGTCCTCATCCATCCCGGGGAAAGGGCAACGACCGCCACGCCCTTGTCCTTCAGCTCCTGAGCTAATCCGAAGGCCATACGATTGATGGTGCTTTTGGCCAGATCGTAATAGAACGCGGATAAATACTTGCCGTCGTCCCAGAAGGTCGGATGTACGATAAGCCCTCCTCCTGTTTTCAGGAGCAGCGGAACGGCATAACGATTCATGCCGAGCTGCGCCCGCACACCGCCTTGAAACATCGCATCCCACAGCTCCAACGGATATTCCCAGAAGGGGATCGGCTTAAGGCTCCATTCGAGGTCATGCCCTCCCCAGGCGTTGTTGACCAGAACATCCAGCCTGCCCTGTTCCTTCCGTATTCGCTCCACCAGCGCCTCCGTCTGCTCGTCCTGTCTGTGGTCACATCGGCAGGCATACGCCGTCCCTCCGGCTTCCCGGATTTGGTCGACCGTCTCGTCCACGCTCCCCGGAAAACCGTTCGTCGTCTCGCCGCGCACGCTTCTTCCGGACACATAAACGATTGCCCCTGCCTTCCCGAGTTCTATCGCGATGCCGCGGCCTGCCCCCCTGCTTCCGCCTGCCACCAGAGCAACCTTTCCTGCCAATGTCGTTTCTTGCATCAGTCATCGTCACCTTTCCTTAGGAATGATCCCCATGATAAAAGGCAAATATGTCATCTTCCGTCATGTTTGACAAAAGTAAAAATCGAGCGGACCGAGCCGGGTACCGCAGGTTTGGACACGCCCTCCCCGCAGTAGACAGCCGTTACAAAGAAAGAGGGTACCCGGCAGATGCCGGATCCCCTCTTTCTGTTACTCGGCGGACAGCACGATATGTGCTACCGTAAGCTTAGGAACTTCGTAGGTGAAGCTGTTGCCCGTAATCCGGCTGATCCCTTCCCGCTCGGTAATCTGCGGGCTGGTGCCGTCGAACGCCCATACGCGCGCCGATTTATACTGTGTGCTTCCGGCGATGTTCAAAACGGCATTCATCGCATGGTCATTGTTTTTGTTCATTACAATTAGATGAAGCTTGTTATCGCTGTCCTTAAAGACGGAGCCGTAGATGGAGCTGTTCTCGATGTTGGAGGTTTCGGCCTTCACCTTCGTGTCGCCGAACCTCGCGCCGCCGCCGTCGTAGTTGTTGAAGATCTTGAAGGCTGCCGTTACATAAGGCGCATCCTCTAAGTTGTTCACCATTTTCCAGAAATTCGCCAAATACACTCCGTATTTCCCGAAAATCCCGAGCACATCCGCATGGGCGATTCCGCCGTAGACGTTGTTCTCTCCACCGTAATTGTACTCTGTAATCGCAATCTTCGTTCCCGGGTTGTATTCATCGATCGACTGCTGCAATCTCGGGATGACCGGCAGGAAGGAGCTGTACCACTGCCCGATCCAGCTGTCTTCCGTATAGCTGGGATCCCACAGCGACCGCGGTGCCTGCATACGAGCCAGGTTCGCTTCGAGCTTATCATTGGAGCCGCTGTCCGTGATCCGGTAGCCGCCGGCGGAAATTTCCGGATACCAATGGAAATCGAACACATCCAGCAGCCGTTTGTTTTCCTGCTCGGAGGCGATCCGGAACTTATCGAGGTAATAATCGGCATACCAGCGATAATTTCCTTTCACGGACTCCCAATCATCCGCTGCGTGCATGCTGTACATTTCATCAAAGCTGTAGGCAACCGGGCCGAACATTTCGGCATAAGGATCGACGTGCTTCACGGCCTTGGCCAGCTCGATTCCCTTATTCAATACCTCCGCACTTCCCGGCTTGGCCGGATGCATGTGAGGATGCGTGCTCTTCCACAGACTCGGCTCGTTATCGATCGCATACCCCTTGATGCCCGTAGGCGTCGAGGCATTACCGTGCTTGTTCACGAGCAGGTTGACGAATTCATCCATGTACACCTTGTCGTCGGTTAGATCCGGCGTCAGGCTGAACGGCGCCCCTTTGGCCGCCTGCACCTGCTTCCAGCGGGAAGACGGAGCCGTCTCCGCCGAGCTTACCTCCCCATTCTTGTCCGCCGCCACATAGCCTGCGGTCTGCAGCGTGGTTAAGGTGTAAGCGCCCATAGCTTGAGATTTCTGATGAAAGCCGGAGACGCCGATGCCGGGATCGTCCATATTACCGCCCCACGGGATGCCGCCGTAATACCACGGCACGTAGTTATCGCTTCGATGGAAATAATCGTCGCCGGCATTGGAAGCATTATTTTCCCAATTGTAAGTAGACATCCGGTTGCCGCCCTGACGTCTTGAGCCCCAGTTCTCCGTACCGGTCAGGTCATCATTCGTTCCATAAATATACGGGCTGATCGGTGCGCGCTGGGCCTCCGTATCTACCGTGAAGTTAACGGTGAACTTGCCTGTAGGCACATAGAGCGTGTTCAGCTTGAGCGGCGAGCTCCATGCACCTGTCGTTGTGCCGTCCATCGCTCTCACCCGATACGTATGAGACGTTCCCTGGGCAAGGCCGGTATGGTTGTAGGTTGTTGCCGTGCCTGCATTCATCACGGAGCCGTCGACTTCGATGTCGTAGCCTGTAATCTCTTCCTGAAGCTGATTCCAGGTTACGGTGATGGCGTCCTGCGAAGCTTTCGCCCTTACGTTCTCCGGTGCAGGCAGGATTTGCTCGCCCGTAGTTTTAACGGTCAGTGCCGAGCTCCACAAACTCAGCTTGTCGCCCTTTCTCGCTCTGACCTTGAAGTTATGCCGCGTGCCGGGACGCAGCCACTGACTCAGGAACTCGTTTCCCTGCACGTTTTCGGTGATGGAACCGTCCGCATCCACATCATAGCCGGTTGCCCCCTCCACCGCATCCCAGGTCCATAGGATCGATGTTTCGTCGGGCACCGCCTTGATATTCGACGGGAACGCCGGCATATCGAGCAGCGTCGGCTCTTTTCCCCAATCCAGCTGCCCCAAGCGGTAGCCTGTTGCTTTCTCATTGGCTACCGACTCACTAGAGCCGTTGAAGGAGTAATCGTCGGTTTGCTTAAAGCTCGACCAGTCGCTTTTGTTAAGCCAAGTGTATACGCCCACCTTGCTTCCAGGCTGAAGCGTCCCTGCGTTTTCCTTGAAGCCAATCTCCAAGTAATGGTCCGCGTTTGCCGAAGGAATGGGCATTTTTACGAAGGCGGTCGTGACTTGATCCTTAACAGCTGTCGTCCAGAAGCCGAGCGACAACGGCTTCTCCCCATCGATGGTAAAATAATAACGGGCCTTCACATCCTTCAGCTCTATTGCGTTCTTGCTGATGTTGTAAATTTCAATCCCCGGGCTCGGCTGTTGAGTGGAAGCGTTCGTTCCCGTTTTGATGTTGACTTGCAATGAACCCTTGCTTACGGCAGGCGCTGTTTTCGCCTTTACTTCGCTGCTCCATAGCCCGACAGCATGGCTGCTCTTGGCGCGCACCCGATAGGAATGAGCCGTATCCGGCTGCAGCCCGCTATGGGTATAGCTTGTACCCGTGATAATGTCTACGATGGTTCCGTCCGCTTCCACCTCATACATCACATTACTGTCTGTAATGGCGTCCCAGGTTAAGGCCACCTGTGTTTCTCCGGGAACGGCCTTCAGGTTCGCAGGAGCAGGCAGCGATGGCTGCTGTACCGAGCCCACGGTAAATTGCCCCGCCTGCGCATTGTGGTGATAGACTGCCGTGCGGTCCGGCTTTTGAACGTCGACCGCCACTTGGTACACGCCTTCCGGTGCGTTTGCCGGAACATTCCAGTTCGCCGCCAGCCGCTTCACCTGCGAAGCCTCGAACGTCTCCAGGAAGGTCTGCGACATCGCTTTGGCTCCGCTTGGATCAACCAGGCTCAGCTCGACCAGCGCTTGCGAATACACGCTCGCTACAACCGAGGCGTCTACCTGCACTGAGGTCCCGGGCTGCGCCTGTGCCGGCGTCACACCGGCATTGCTGGTGAAGGTGAGCGTCGGAACTCCCTTCGTGACCGTCAGCTCTGCCGCTCCGGCATGCCATTTGTACATGCTGCTCCAGCCGGTTCCGAACACCCCCATGCTGACAATGTATTTGCCCTCCGGCAAGCCTGCGGGGAGGGTCCATTCAAACGGAACGGTCGCCGGAACGCCGGCTTTGACGCTGATATTGTCCTTGAACATTTGGTGAACCTTCTTCAGCGAAGCGTCGAATATCTCGACGTCTACCAGCAGCGCCGCCGTTTCGGGTACCGTCACCTTCGCATCCAGCTTCACGGCAGAGCCCGCAGGGGCGCTGCCCGGCTGCACTGCTACTGCGGTGTCGACTGCGGCAGCGGCAACCGCGACGGCAGACCCTCCTATCGAATGGGGGCTGATGCTCCCCAGCATAAGCGGGAATGCCAGCAGACATGCAGCGACTTTCTTTCCCATTTTTACAGATGATTCCATTTTGTGAGACTCCTTTCCTTTGTTGAGACGGTAAATCGTAGTTATGAAAGTTTGTTATCGGTCAGTTATTGGGTTCTCGTCTCTGTCCTGACACATCATAGCAGAACGTCCGGAGCGTTTACTGTATGGTTCACCACAAAGTGCGGAAGATAGTTCCGTTTTACCAGTCAGGTGATTCTTAGGAACTATATGCGTAATTTTGTCAAACCCCTTACAATCCGGTAAGATAGAAGTGGAGAGGAGTGACACAGCATGGCCTTCGGCGCCAGAGTTTTAAAAACAGGCATAGCCATTACCTTAGCCCTTTTTTTAGCCGGGCTTCTGCATATGACGCCTCCGGTCATCGCCGCGGTGGCCGCCATTTTTGCCGTTCAGCCGTCCATCTACCGCTCCTGGAGGTACATGTGGGAACAGGTGCAGACGAATGTGCTGGGTGCAGTGCTCGCCATGACGGCGGGCTTGCTGTTCTCGAAGGATCCGGTCGCCATCGGCTTGGTCTGTGTACTGATCATTGCGATTTGTCTGAAGCTGAAAATGGAGGAAACCGTCGGGCTCACCCTGGTTACCGTCGTGGCTGTCATGGATGCCGCCGGGGATTGGCATTTCGCGCTCAACCGCTTTGTTCTGATCATGCTGGGGCTTGGATCGGCCTTTCTTATCAATATCTTGTTCTTCCCGCCGAATCCGAGGAAGCAGTTCATCGCACAGATTCATTCCGTTTTTGCCAAAATGTCGCTGCTGCTGCGAACGGTCATCTCTAACGAGGTGAAAGAGGTCGTTTTCCGTGAGGAGAAGGAGGAGCTTGAGCGAAGCATCCAGTCGATTGCCGACAAGTACCGGCTGTTCGAGGAAGAGACGAAAAAGCTTAAGCGAGGCAAGGTCAGCCACATTCGGCAGCTGATCGTATATAAGCAGATGCTCCTTGCCCTGCAGAAGGGCGCAGCCGTGCTGGATGCCGTCCAGCAGCATTACTTCCAGGCCGTTCGCTCGCCGGAAACCGACACCCTGTACGATGAACACCTGGAGAAGCTGCTGAAATATCATGAGCAGGTGCTGCTCAAATTCGAAGAGAAGCTGAAGCCGGACATTCGTCTTGCCCCTTCGGGCGGGAAAGAAAACGACCGGTTTATCGATACGATGATCGAGCGGTATACCGCGAATCCCGAAGGCAAGGTACGGCTGGCTATCGTAGCGGCGGCCGTGTATGACTACGGCTACCATGTCGGGCGTCTGGATAAGCTGGTGGGGCGGGAGATGAAAGAGGAAGCGGCCGGGGAGACCGGAGAACCGGATGGTACATAGGCCTGCCTTTCTTTGGAAACCATAGGTGTGCAAACCACAGGAGGTACTACACGCTATGGAAAATTCATTTGAGGATGTTGTGCTGCCGGTCACCAGTGTGACTAGCGGTGAGATTCAGGAGGCGGCGCAGGGCATTCACTGCCTGCCCGTTCAGATCGTCAATGTCGTCTTCGCCGACAATGGCTCGGAGGGCTGGGTGCTCATCGATGCCGGCATGCCCCGCTCTGCGGAGGCGATCCTCCGAGAAGCGGAGGATCGCTACGGTTCGATGAAGCCGGAAGCGATTGTGCTGACACACGGTCATTTCGACCATGTCGGCGCCGTCGTCGATCTGGTAGAGCACTGGCAGGTGCCGGTGTACGCACATGAGCTGGAGCTCCTCTATTTGACAGGTGAACGGGATTATCCGCCGGCCGATCCTGCCGTTGATGAAGGCTGGATTGCAAAGCTCTCGCCGCTGTTTCCGAATGCGGGCATTGACCTGAAGCCCCATGTCCGGCCCTTGCCTGCTGACGGCACCGTACCCGGACTGAAGGGCTGGCGCTGGATTCACACACCGGGGCACACACCGGGCCATGTCTCCCTCTTCCGTGAAACGGACCGCTGCCTGGTTGCAGGAGACGCCTTCGTGACGGTGAAGCAGGAGTCGCTGTATCAGGTTGTGCTCCAGGAGCTGGAGCTGAACGGCCCGCCCAAATATTTTACGACCGACTGGTCCGCAGCCTGGGAATCGGTGAAGAAGCTGGCCTCCCTCCAACCCGCCGTTGCGGTTACCGGCCATGGCCGTCCGATTCGCGGCGAGGAGCTGAACAGGGCGCTCGGAGAGCTGGCCGAGCGCTTCGATGAGCTGGCCATTCCGAGCGAAGGGCGCTTCGTGCATTAGACGGCAGCATGCCAAACAGAGCCTTCAGCGTAAGCCGTCGGCTCTGTTTGTACTCTATTATAGAAGGGATTGCATACCCTTATGGCATTCGGCATTAAGAGAGAAGAACTGGCCGCATGGAAGGCAGCCGTGGCTCGCGGGGAGCTCGCCTTCCTCACCCATTACTGGATTGACGAGCGGTTTCCCGGCGTAACGTCGGTCACCAAGGTCGGCTGCTCCGATGTCGAACGATTAGCCGACTGGTGCCGCGCTAACGGACTGCCTCCCCGCCATATTCATCATCGTCCGCCATACCCTCATTTTGACCTGCTCGGTCCGAGGCAAAAGGAAATTTTACTCAAGGAAGGCTTATCGGAGCATATCCGCAGATTTAAGCTGTAACTCAGCGCCGCCGGCGCCCCGATTACTGCTCCTCACTTGGCGTAACCATCGCCTTCAACGCTTCGAAGGATACGGGCGTATAATCCCAATGCTCGACGCACAGGTTGATATACTGATTGCCTTCATACTTCTGCCCGTGAATGTGCCCGTGAAGATTCACATAGGGCATATGTTTGTTCATATACATCGGCTCATGCGATAAGAAGAAAAACCCGCCATAGACAATCGGATGCTCATGCACCTCTTGAAAACCTGCCTCGAGCCACCAGTTACGGCTTCTTCCCCGGTCATGATTGCCCATGACGAGCACCTTATATCCATGGAGTCTGCTGAGGATATCGGCGGTTTTCTCCTTGTTCAAGAACGAAAAGTCCCCCAGGTGATACACTTTATCCTGCTTGCCTACCGCTGCGTTCCACTTCGCGATCATCGCCTCCGTCATCTCTTCCGCATTCTGAAACGGACGATCCTCGAAATCGATGATATGCGCATGGCCGAAATGATGGTCCGAGGTCATAAACACCTTCTGCATGGACACGTCGCTCCCTTACGCTAAGCTACCGTTACGATGATCGGCTCTTGCTTCGTAATGATGATCGTATGCTCATGCTGCGCCGTAAAGCTGCGGTCCGTTACGCTTAGCGTCCAGCCGTCCGGCTGCTCCACAACGAATTCGGCACCCGTGGACAGGAACGGCTCGATCGTAATGACCTGGCCCTCCTTCAGCATCCGCTTGTCATGCTTGTTATACACTGGCCAAATCTCGGAGGGCGCCTCGTGAATCGCTTTTCCGACGCCATGGCTGCATAGATTGCGAATGACCTTGAAGCCGCCTTTAGCCGCCTCCGTCTCAATGATGCGTCCCACCTCGTTCAAGCGAACGCCATGCTTCAGGGAAGAGATAACCTTCATCATCGTCTCATGGGTATAATCACAAAGCCGAACCAGCTCCGGTGTGAACGGTGGCATCTGGAACGAGTGTCCGGTATCGGCCACATAACCGTCCTTTTCGGCACATACGTCGATATTCACCAGATCTCCCGGTTGAATGATCCGGCTGCCCGGAATCCCGTGAGCAACCTCTTCATTAATGCTGATACAAGTGTGACCGGGAAAATCATATATTTTCTTCGGCGCGGACACTGCCCCATGGCTTTGAAGAACGCGCCCGCCGATCTCGTCGAGCTCCTTCGTGGTCATGCCCACCCTGGCGCTGCGCTTCATTTCCTTCACTGCCAGAGCAACGATTCTGCCGATTTCCTTCAAGGCTTCAATATCTCTCTCCGAGCCGACCGTCATCTTTCTCACCACTCCAATACGTATAGGTTTAAACTTATTTTACCACAACCGGAGGGCAAAAGATGTATCCGCACTCGCACATGTTCCACAGGACTCTTATAGCAGCAGGCGGCTCTCCTCCCAACTATTCCGCCGCTTGAACCGGCTGCTTCACGGCAGCTTTCGCGCTTCGGCGCATCCCCAAAGCCGCTTCGAGCAGAACACCGGTCCCGAGCGCCGTACACTCGAGCGGCTTCTCCGCGATCATGACCGGCACGCCGGTCTCCTTGCGAATGCGCTCGTCAATTCCCTCCAGCAGGGCGCCTCCCCCGCATAGCAAAATGCCCTGCTCCACCATATCGCCGGCCAGCTCCGGAGGGCACTGATCAAGCGTGGCGCGAATAGCCTCAACGAGAGAGGCTAGATAATCGTCGATTACAGAGAAGATTTCTTTCGAGCTGATACGCAGCGATCGAGGCAGCCCGGCCACCAGATCGCGGCCCCGGATCTCAATGGAGCGCTCCTCAGAGGAGAGCGTAGCCGAACCGACCTGCATTTTAATCGTCTCCGCCGTCCGTTCTCCGATCTGCATATTATACTTTCGTTTCACGTAATCCATAATGTCTCTGTCAATGGACATGCCTGCCCGCGGAATGGTGTGGCTGGCGACAATGCCTCCTAGCGAGATAATGGCCACCTGGCTTGTTCCGCCGCCGATATCGACAACCAAATGTCCGACCGGCTCGTCGATCGGCAGCTGCGCTCCAAGTGCTGCGGCCAGCGGCTCCTCTACGGCAACCGGCTTGTGCATTCCCTTTTGCATCAGAGTCTCCTCTACGGCTCTACGCTGCACATTCGTGATGCCGCAGGGCACCGATATATAAACTTTGGAGCTGCGCCGAAACAGGCCTCGCCCCTGAAGCTTTTGCACAAAGTGCTTCAGCATGCTGCTCGCCAAATCAAAATTGGCGATCACCCCATTCATCAAAGGGTAAGCGATTTCCACATGGTTCGGAGCTCGTCCGATCATCGCTTGCGCAGACGCGCCTACGGCCAATATTTCCTGAGTGTCCTGACGATAGGCGACAACGGACGGCTCGTGCAGCACGATGCCTTTGTCCCTCTCATAAATAACGGTGTTACAGGTACCCAAATCAATTCCATAAATCGTTTCCCAACGCTTCAACACGCTTCGGATTCCTCCCTTGCTCCCTTTTTCCTACTGCCTAAAGCGGTACTGGGTATCCTATACTATTCTGTCGATACCCCGGTTTTAAGGGGAGAAGGTAAGAAATGGCTGTTATTACCGCTGTCCGCGGTCGAAGGGCTCGTCCGGTTTTTCGGGAGAAGATTCGCGAAAGCTATCGATAAATTGCTGCGCGCTTCTCGACAAATACCGATCCTTGAGCCATAAAATACCTACCTCGGACTTCATTTCGACATCCTCAATCTCCAGAATGCGCACGACGTCCATAGGAAACGAGGACATGACCGACTTTGGAAAAACGGTTGCGCCAATTCCGCCGGCTATAAGGGAAATAATGATAGCTACGCTTGAGCATTCGCAGACGATCGTCGGCTCAAAGCCATGACGCCGGCACTCGTTGACCACCTGCTCATGCATTCGCGTCGTTTTGTCGGTCTTTAATGTGAGAAAGGGGAACCGGGCAATTTCCTTCATCGGAATTGCAGACACTTCGGCATATTCCTTCCACCCGCTGGGGATAACTACCACTAGCGGATCCGAGGGCAGCGGCAGGACGCCGTATTGACTTGAGGCCGACAGCGCCTCGAAAGGCAGCCTGGCCACCACCAGCTCGATGCTGCGCTTGTCCAAGAGCTCGCCGAGAAAGAAGTGATCGCCCTCCACGATTTTGTACCGTACCTGCGGATACCGCTCCCTGAACCGTTGAATGCGCTCCGGCAGTAAGGAAATGCAGGATACGACCGAGCCGATGGACAGCATCCCCTGTACGCTCTCCTCCCGCTCCTTCACCTCGCGAATCGTCTCGTCGAATTGCAGCAGCAGCGTTTCAGCCTTGACACGCAGAAGCTCGCCCGCATCGGTCAGCTTCAGACGCTTGCCGTCGCGGTCGAACAAGCGAACGCCAAGCTCCTCCTCCATGAGCTTCAGCTGCCTGCTAAGGGGAGGCTGCTCCATATTCAACAGCTTCGCGGCGCGGGTAATTTGCCCCTCCTGGGCGATGGTCAAAAAATATTTTAACTGGCGAAAATCCATCCGGCTTGCCCCCATTCCCTTCCATACCTAAAAGGTATGATCAACACATCAAATAGATATTTTTAATATACCCCAAGAAGTGATAGCATTCAATTCATAGACTATTTTACTATAAGGAGAGACGGTCCCTATGGCACAAGCTGCACCTATCCAAATTCAGCGCACGCTTCACAAGAAAGAGAAGCCTAACGAGAATCAGCTGGGCTTCGGTATTTATTACACGGATCACATGTTCATCCTTGATTACTCTACGGAACGCGGCTGGCACGATGCCCGCATCGTTCCTTACCAGCCGATTACGCTGGATCCCGCCGCGAAGGTATTCCACTACGGACAAACGATTTTTGAAGGATTGAAAGCTTATAGAACGGAAGACGGCCGCATCCTGCTGTTCCGTCCGGAGCAGAACTTTCAGCGCTTGAACCGTTCGAATGAGCGTTTGAGCATTCCTCACCTGGATGAAAGCCTGGCTCTTGAAGCCCTGAAACAGCTGGTGCTTGTCGATCAGGACTGGGTTCCCTCCGCACCCGGAACATCGCTTTATATTCGGCCTTACATTATCGCAACCCAACCTGCGCTCGGCGTCGCTCCATCCACTCACTACAAATTCATGATCATCATGTCGCCTGTAGGAGCTTATTACGCAGAAGGCCTCAACCCGGTCAAAATCTATGTGGAATCCGACTATGTCCGCGCCGTGAAGGGCGGTGTCGGAGAAGCCAAAACGGCCGGCAACTATGCGGCAGGCCTGAAAGCACAAGAAGGCGCTACGGAGAAGGGCTACTCTCAGGTGCTCTGGCTCGACGGAGTCCATCGCAAGTATATTGAGGAAGTCGGCAGTATGAACGTGTTCTTCAAAATCAACGGTGTTGTGCATACTCCTGCCTTGAACGGCAGTATTCTTAACGGAATCACCCGCAAATCCATCATTCAGCTGCTGAAGCATTGGAACATCCCGGTGGAGGAGCGTACCATCTCCATTGAGGAAATCTATGAAGCAGGCCGGAACGGCAGCCTTGAGGAAGCCTTCGGTACGGGTACCGCGGCCGTTATCTCTCCGATCGGCGAGCTGAACTGGCGCGACGACAAGCTGACGATCCGCGACGGGCAGACCGGCGAGCTGTCCGGCAAGCTGTACGACACACTGACAGGCATTCAGAAAGGCTCCACGCCGGATCCGTTCGGCTGGACCGTTGAAGTCAAAGAAGCGCTGGTATAACAATAAAGGCAGGCAATGACGTGAAATCCCGCGTCTATGCCTGCCTTTATTGTTAGCCCTTCGCCGCCAAAGCGTCACGATCCACCGTACCCGGCGTTTTTTCCATCCAACCGTTATCGATCAGCAGCTTCGCCCCATCCTCCGCATACGTTAAGATTTCGGTCATCAGACGTGTGTAAGCCGCAACTACATCTCTTCGCATGGCCACTGAAATGGCCGTTCCATAATTCAGCACTCCCGCCGCATTCAGACCGGTGATATGAAAAAGCATCAATTTTTCGGAGAACGGAGGCTCCGTGGAATCCAGCACATCGGAATCCCAGGTCATAGGGGCCGGAAGATCGTCGTCCTTCAAGTAGGATGAAAAGACCTCCAACTGCTTTTGAGCCAAATCCTTTCCTCGTAGGAAATAATGCTTTACCTCAGCGGATTGCGCCGTTTGGGCAAAGCCGGTTATGAGTGCCTTGCCTAGAGCGTTGGTCTGAATATCTGAATAGAAATGGCTGATTTCCAATGCATTGAGCGGTCGCTTGTCACCGAAAAATCCGTTCAAGAAGCTTTCCTTCTGTACATATTCCGCACTTTCCGGCGTCGGGAGGTAGGGGGAGCGAATATACAATCCCTTGGAAAGCAGAATACCGGCTGCCTTATTATATAGCTCCGTGACGGAGGCTAAGCATTCGGAGAAATACGCCCTGACATCGGTCCGGGCCGAAACGGCCAAAGCCATTCCATACAGGGAAAGTCCTTGCTTGGCCACGTTTCGAAGGTACACCAGCATAAAGGTATCGGAAAAGAGTCGACGTGCTCCTACATTAACGTCCTTGTCCGTGAAACCATGAGGTATAGGAAACCGCTCATTTTCAAATATCGTTGTAATCGTCTGCAAATGCTGCTCCGACAAGTGCAACGCGTATTGAACCGCCTGCCGAATCTCCTCGTCCTCCACTAGCTTCATGAAATAGCTGAGAACGCACCGAGACATGCTGTCCCCCATATATCCGCTCCACAGCTGTGCGATTTCCGATGAAGTCAAGCGAATGTTATGCTCCGTTTGTGCCATAAAACTCCCTCCATGGCCTATACTTTTCTTTTATAGTTACCACTCGTGGTGATACTATCCATTATTTTGCTGCTCGCAGCATAACATGGCCTGGCAGGTCTACATATTTGGGGTTTTAGGCGGTCAAGCTAGAGTGAACGAATATCTGCGGAAGGAGCGTGCATGCATGAGTAGCATCACCCTAGGCAGCATCACGATTGATGTTCAGGACGAACGGCTTTATAATGCCGATTATTATACGATTCATTGCGAGCAAGCCCGGCAGTCCGACCATTGGCTTCAGTCGATTCAAGAGAGGCTGGAGGATCCGGAGAGAATCATCATCGAAGGAAAAGGTGCAGACACGAAGGTCTACTCCCGGCAGCCTGACGCCATCTTGAAAATGGCAAAAGCGATGAACGAGCACATGGGCATTAAGGTTACTGAGGAAGAGTTTACCCGAGTTCGCGATCTATTGATTCACAAGCAAAGCGAGTCATAAAACAAGCCGTCCCGGTGTGTTCCGAGGCGGCTTGTTTGCAGCGGCTTTATTCGTCTTCTTTAAATATAGGGTCCACGATAAGGGCAAAAGTAAATTCCTTCTCGTCCAAACGGTACTGCGGCAGCAGCTCCGGTCCGCAGGAATTCGAGCCGACTCCGCCCATCTTGTAATCGAGATGAACGACGGTCTCTTTGCGTTTGCGCAGCTTGTAATCATGCGAAGCTGCTGTTAAATCCTCAGGGGTATAATGTGCCGCGTTAAATGAAAACTCGCCGCCTGCCGGCACGGAGAACCGAAGACCCATTCCGAGCTCATTTGAAACGATAGCCCATTCGGTGCCGTAACGAGAGCCGTTCTCCTGCGGCATAATGTAATTCTCGAACATCTCATCGACCGAAAGCAAGTATTTGCCCTTGCGTGAGCTCTGACGCTTATCGATATAGCTCTCGTGCGGACCGTAGCCGAAATATTCAACCTCCTCCGCTCCCTTAGGCATGATCAGCTGCAGACCAAAGCGGGGAAGATGCACCAGCCCTTCTCTTATCTTCATACGAGCTTCCAGCGCAATGCGCCCCGTCCCGTCAATACTCCACTTGGCTTCACCATGCATCAAAGGATATCGAATATATCCGCCGAGCGAGAAGCTTACCGTAATTTCTACCAAGCTGTCGGACGTTTGAGTCCAGCTGCAGCTGTATACTTTCATTTCAGCCCGGTCGTAGCCTTCCTTTACCCACTGATTTTTGACGTTGCGGTCGTTATCCGTCGGAGCCCGCCAAATCGCAAACTTCGCGGGAGCCTGCAGCATTTCGACGTCATGCTTAGAAATGCTGATGAAGGTGCCGTCGTACAGATCAAATGCATGACGGAAATCAAAGCCCTCCACTCGAAGCACATGTCCATGCTGCGACGTGCTGATCGGTGATTCTCCTTCCGTGACGACTTCTTGAGGTTGGACTGCACCTGCGAAAGGCAGCTCAAACTGCTCAAAGGTAACCTCATGTCCGACGCCTGCCCAAGCGGTTTCCTCCAGCGTACGGAATGTAATCGTTACGAAGTACCGTCCCTTTTCCTCTAATGTCGTATATGGAATTACAATGCTCTCCTTTTGCTGAGGCGCAGTAGTCAGCGGCTTCAGCTGTCCCTGCTGCACTACCTCACCGTCTTTTTCCAGCTTCCAGCTTCCTGTAAGGTGCGACAGATCGATGAAATCGTACAGATTCGTCACTACGAATTTGCCGGTTAGTAGATCCACGGCTTCCACGCGTACCGGGGCAATGACCTTTTTGAGCTCCAGAAGTCCGACATGCGGCTTCCGGTCCGGAGTGACCAGCCCGTCGATACAGAAATTGCCGTCATTCGGTTTATCGCCGAAATCACCGCCGTAGGCGAAGAACGGCGTTCCGTCAGCCGTTTCGGTGTTGATTCCGTGATCAATCCACTCCCAGACGCAGCCGCCCATCAGCTTCGGATATTGGTAGATCACATCCCAATAATCCTTCAAATCTCCGGGGCCGTTGCCCATGGCATGGCTGTATTCGCAGAGGAAGAGCGGTTTTGTATTGGCATCGTTCTTAGCGTACTCTTCAATGTATTGGACGGATGAATACATCCGGCTTTCCATGTCGAGACTTTCCAGATTCGTATTTCCTTTATAGTGCGGGGCCGCTCCTTCATAATGGACCGGTCGGGACGGATCTCTGCGCCGCGTCCACTCGGCCATCGCAATATGATTCACGTCGTAGCCCGATTCATTACCCATGGACCAGATGATCACGCATGGATGATTCTTGTCACGCTCCACCATGCGTTCGGCACGTTCCACGAACGCCGCTTCCCAAGCCGTGTTGGCGGAGAGCTTATGGAAGGCGCCTTCCGCCCAGTGCTCGGCACTCCCCATGCCATGAGCCTCCAGATCCGCCTCGTCAATCACATAGAAGCCGATCTCATTACAAAGCTCCAGAAAGCGCGGATCATTCGGGTAGTGCGAGGTCCGAATCGTGTTCACATTGTGCTGCTTCATTAGGTGTAAATCCTTCAGCATGTGATTGACCGGGATCGTTTGCCCAAGCTCCGGATGGGAATCGTGGCGATTGACGCCCTTCAGTTTAATCGGCTGTCCATTGATCCGGAACACACCGTCTTTGATATCGACCTTTCGAATGCCTACCGGGAAAGCGAGCACTTCTTCCCCGCTATAGAGGTACAATTGATACAAGTAGGGCCGCTCCGCATTCCAGAGCACCGGGTTCGCAAGCTTGAAGCGGAGGGCTCCGCTTCCGTGAATCGAAGCAACGCTTTCGCCGACGAGCCGCCCCTCAGCATCCCTTAGCTCAGCTCGGACCTCCGTAAGCCCCGTCGTCTCCATTTCAGCGGTCAAAGTTGCCTCAAGAAAATCATCGGAGAGCTCCACTTTGTTGAAGGTGTCCCTGATGTGCACGGTATCCCGCGCGAGGAGATAGACATCCCGAAAAATCCCCGAGAACCTCCACAAATCCTGATCCTCCATGTAAGTCCCGTCGCACCACTTCAGCACCATCACGGCAATACGGTTGCGGCCGCTGCGAAGATAGGGGGTCAGCTGGAACTCTGCAGGCACGCGGCTGCCCTGACTATAGCCTACATAGGCTCCGTTCACCCAAAGGTAAAAGCAGGAGTTTACTCCTTCGAACACGATGTACTTGTCCTTGTGATCCCAGCGGCTGGACACGTGAAAATCTCTTACATACAGCCCGGCCGGATTGGCATCGGGAACGAAAGGAGGGTCGCACGGAATCGGATAGTTGACATTTGTATAATGCAGCTGGTCATACCCGTTCGTTTGCCAACAGGAAGGAACGATGAGATCATCCCATTCACTCACATCGGCATGCTCCTCGAAAAAGCCATCCTCTACTTGCTTCACGCTGGAATGGTACTGAAATTTCCAGCTGCCGTTCAACGTTCGGTAAAAGGGCGATCTTCCGCGCTTCCTGGCATTCGCATGAACGGCATCGCCATAGGGAATATAATGTGCCCTCGGCTGTTCCCGATGGACCTGAAGGACACTTGGATCCTCCCAATGCTTCGTTACAGAAATCATAGCTATGATCAGCTCCCGAGTATGGATTGGTATGAGTATATTTTGATTATAGCTTCTCTTGTTTTCAAAGGATATCAAATAATATTATGCTTGATATGACAATATTCATATGATCCGGGACACCCTCCTCATCGCTCTTTACGACCACAAGCTCCTTTCATCGGGAGGGAAAACTGCGTCTGCCGATGCAGAAAGAAAAAGACCGCCGCAGCGGTCCTTTCCCATTCCTATTCCATAACCTCTTGCAGATTCTTAAATTGTCCTGTGAACATCCGGTGATAAGTGCCCTCTTCCTTCATCAGCGCCTCGTGACTGCCTCTTTCGACGATATTTCCGCGGTCGATGACCATGATCGTGTCCGCGTCCCGTATCGTGTTGAGGCGATGCGCTATGATGAAGCTGGTTCGACCCTGCATGATGTTCAGCAGGGCATCCTGAATGTGGAGCTCGGTTCGCGTATCGATGCTGCTCGTCGCTTCATCCAGAATCAATATCGACGGCTTCGCCAGAATCACCCTTGCGATTGCAAGCAGCTGCCGCTGCCCCTGACTTAGATTGCCGCCGTTCTCAGACAACAGGGTGTCGTATTGATTAGGCAGCCGCCGGATGAAAGCATCGGCATTCGCCGCCGCTGCCGCCTCCAGCATCTCCTCATCCGTAGCATCCGGCTTGCCGTACTTGATGTTATCCCGGATCGTCCCGGAGAAGAGATAGGTGTCCTGCAGCACAATACCGAAGCATCGGCGTAAGCTGTCACGTGTGTATTCTTTAATATCCCTGCCGTCTATGAGAATGCGTCCTCCCGTAACATCGTAGAAACGGGTCAACAGATTCACTATAGTCGTTTTCCCCGCGCCCGTCGGGCCAACCAATGCGGTGCTGCTGCCTTCCTCGGAAATAAAGCTGACCTCCTTCAGAATCGGCACATCCGCGCGGTAGCCGAAGCTGACGTCCTCGAAGGTGACCCGGCCTTTCACATCGCGGAGCTCTACGGCACCCGGCGGATCCGCAGGCTCCTCTTTCTCATCGAGCACCTCGAACACGCGTTCCGCACCGGCTACGCCTGATTGAAGAATATTAAAGGTGTTCGCCAATTCGTTAAGCGGCCTGACGAACTGCCGGGAATAGCTTAGAAAGCTTGCGATGACGCCTACCGTAATATGTCCCTTCAAGGCGAGCACGGCCCCGACGATGGCTACCGCTGCGAACCCGATGTTATTAATTACACTTAAGAGCGGCATCAAAAACCCGGACCAAATCTGTGCTTTTAAGCCGACCTCATAAAGCCGTTTGTTAACGTCATCGAACTCCCCAATGGCCTTCTCCTCTTGATTAAACGCCTTGACCACCTCAATCCCGGAGATCGTCTCTTCGATATGCCCGTTCAGTCGTCCGAGCTGCGCCGATTGCTCCTTGAACATGACGCCAGTTTTCCGCGTAATGGTACGTGCCAGTAAATAAACCAGCGGTACCGTGATCAGTGTAGCGAGTGTCAATATCGGACTTAAGACCAGCATCATGATAAGCGATCCTGTGATAGCAATGGAGCCTGACATCAGCTGAACCGTGGTTTGGGATATCGTATTGCTTACATTATCAATGTCGTTCGACAGGCGGCTCATGAGCTCCCCATGCTTACGGCTATCGAAAAAGGCCAAAGGCAGCTTCTGCAGCTTGGCAAACAAGCTCTGGCGCAAGCTTTTGACTACACGCTGCGACACTCCGGCCATAAACCAGCCTTGAAGAAACGAGAGCAACGCATCGGAGACATAGGCTACCGTGAGAATAAGAATCATCGTTTCCAGCAGCCCGAAATCAACCCTGCCATCCGCCGCTGTCATGGCATCGATCGATACCCCGATGAGATAGGGACCCAGCAGCGTTAGGCAGGCGCTCGCGGCGATAAACATGAATATGATCGACAGCCGCTTGCGCTCCTGTCCTAGGTAGGACCAGAGCCTCTTTAGCGTAGCGGTAAACTGCTTGGGCTTCGCAACGGGACCGCGGGCGCGCGGACCGCCGAAGCCGCCTCCCGGCATGCCCGGCCGCTGGGCGAAGGGTACGTCCGGCGGAGGCGACTGGTCTTTGGCGGAATCACCAGGTTTAGACATCGGAGGTCACCTCTTTTCCGATTTGGGATTGGAAGATTTCCTGATACACCTTGCAGCTTTGCATTAACTCCCGATGCTTGCCGACACCAACGATCGAGCCTTCATCCAGTACGATGATTTTGTCGGCATCCATAACGGAAGTAATCCGCTGGGCAATGAGCAAGCAGGTTACATCCCGGGCGTATCTGCGCAGCGCTTCCTTGATCTTCGCTTCGGTCGCCACGTCGACGGCGCTGGTGCAATCATCCAGGATCAGGATATCCGGCTTACGTACCAAAGCGCGTGCGATGGAAAGACGCTGCTTCTGTCCGCCGGAGAAATTAACCCCCCGCTGGCCCAGAACCGTCTCATAGCCTTCCGGGAACGAGGTGACAAAGGAATGAGCCTCGGCCATTCGGGACGCCTGCTCGATCTCCTCCATGGTTGCATCCTCCTTGCCCCAGCGTATATTCTCGGCGACCGTTCCCGTGAAGAGCACCGATTTTTGCGGGACGATGGCAATGGTCTCTCGAAGCTTTTTCGGATCCAGCTCCTTCACATCCACCCCGCCGACCTTGACCTTTCCCGATAATGTGTCGTAAAACCTTGGAATCAAGCTGACGAGCGTGCTTTTACCGGAGCCTGTAGAGCCGATAATACCGACCGTTTCGCCCTTAAGGCATTGAAAGCTGATATTTCTCAGCACAGGCTCGCCCGAAACACCCTCGTAGGAGAAGGTCACGCGGTCGAATTCAATGGTGCCCCGCCGGCTGCCCTCTTTCGCCAATTGGGCATGCTCGTTCCATGTCATAGTATTATCGTGCATGAACACCTCGCCGATTCGTTCTGCGGACGCTCTGGCGCGAACGAACATATTGAATACCATGGAGATCACCATGAGGGCAAACAAAATCTGCGTCATGTAGTTGACGAACGCAATGATCGTTCCAACCTGAAGCTGCTCGCGGTCGACATACAAGCTGCCTAACCATAGTACGGCGATAATTCCGAAGTTGACGGACAGCATGATTGCAGGATTGAAAATAGCCATGGCCCGCATCACTTGAATCGACCGTCCCTGGTATTCGTTGTTCACCTCTTGGAACCGATCGACCTCATGATCGAACCGATTGAATGCCTTCACTACACGTACGCCCGACAAGTATTCCCGCATCACTCCATTCACGCGGTCCAGCGCCTGCTGCACCCTGACGAAGCGGGGATATCCCACCTTCATATTCAGAGCAATCAGCAAGCCTACTACAGGGACAACCACAAGCAGTATAATCGAAAGCTGAGGATCAAGTCTTACTGCCATAATCAAGCTGCCGATGCACAGCAAAGGCGCCTTGACGAAAATTCGCATCAGGCCGTTAAAAAAGTTTTGCACCTGCGATACGTCATTCGTTAGCCTGGTAATGAGCGAGGCCCGTTCGAAATGGTCTATGTTCCGAAATGAAAGCGTTTGTATTTTTTTGAACAAATCACTTCTCAGCTCCATACCGAAGCTCTGCGACACCCGGCTGGCAAAAATGTTGCGCATCGACGCCGCCACGGCGCCAACCGCTGTTATCAGGAACATAAACCCGCCTGTCCGCAGCACATAGTCCATTCGCCCCTCAGCTACCCCCACATCGATGATTTTGGCCATCATTGCAGGCATCAGCAAGTCCGCTGCCGCTTCCATACTAAGGAACAACAAGGCGAAGCAAAACATCTTCCAATGCTTTTTCATATACTTCAATAAAAATCGCAAAAGCCACTCCTCCCATGCTGACAGGTTTCCTTCTTATTCCTTAACCATACTCCTATCCTTTCAAAATGTCACCATTATCTTAGGAAAAATTCAGTTCAACCGCTCCATTTGGAATGCACGCTTAAGTTTCGTATAATTTGATTAAGATGAGGAGAGAGGGATGAGGATGCAGCTTAAATGGCTCGAATGGGCAAAGCAAATTCAAGCGATCAGTCAAACGGGTCTTGCCTACTCCAAGGATATGTATGATTTGGAGCGATTCCAAATGCTCCGGGATTTGAGTGCCGAAATCCTTCACGAATATACGGAAGTGGAGACGGAGAAGATCCGGAACCTCTTCGCGTTCGAGGAAGGCTATGCTACCCCAAAGGTGGATATCCGCGCCGTTGTTTTTCAGGAAGGGAAGCTGCTTCTCGTCCGTGAGAAGCTGGACGGAGCTTGGGCACTGCCCGGGGGCTGGGCGGACATCGGACTTTCCCCCAAGGAGGTCGCGGTCAAGGAGGTTCGGGAGGAAGCCGGGCTGGAAGTAGCGGCCACAAGGCTGCTGGCTGTGCTTGATAAAAAGTTTCACGACCATCCGCCCGCGCCTTCCCATGTATACAAAATGTTTATTTCGTGTCAAATTGTCGGCGGTGAAGCCAAAGAAGGGATGGAGACACTTCAGGTCGGGTTCTTCGCCGAAGACGAGCTTCCTGAGCTGTCATTGGAACGCAATACTTTGGCTCAAGTAAAACGCATGTTTGAATATGGGCGAAACCCCGATCTTGAAATTATGCTGGATTAATAACAGCAAGTGTTTACATATAGAGAGGATAGGATGAATAGATGAACAAGCTTAAGCTGGGATTAGTAGGTACAGGCAATATCGTCAAAAATGCGCACATGCCGGGATGGTCCTCCCACCCGGAAATCGAAATCGCTGCAGTATGCGATACCAACAAGCAGCTTGCCGAAGCGTTTGCTACCGAATTCGGGATCATGGCTGTATATTCGGACTATCGGGATCTGTTAAAGCGCGACGATATCGATGTCATCGGCATCGGAACACCCAACTTGTTCCACTCCGAGGTAGCGATAGCCGCACTTCAAGCAGGCAAGCATGTGTTCTGCGAGAAGCCTGACGCGATCAATCCGGAGGAAGCTGAGAAAATGGCGGCCGCTGCGAAGCAAAGCGGCAAGGTGCTCATGGTTATGCGCAACAACCGGTTCCGCGCCGTTTCCCGGTTCCTCAAAACGTACGCCGATAAGGGCCATATGGGCGAAATATATACCGGGCGCTGCGGCTGGATCCGCAGACGGGGCATTCCCGGCCGCGGGGGATGGTTTACGACCAAAGCATTATCCGGCGGCGGTCCGCTGATTGATCTTGGAGTCCATATGATCGATCTGGCGATCTGGATCATGGGCAATCCTAAACCGATAGCCGTCAGCGGCGCTGCTTATAACAAATTCGCAGGGGAGTCCGAAGAAGGAACCTTCGATGTGGAGGATCTGGCCTCCGGCTTCATTCGTTTCGATAACGGCGCTACCCTGCAGATCGAGTTCAGCTGGGCATCCAATATCGGGGAGGATCAGCGGTTTGTGGAGCTTAGGGGAACCAAGTCCGGATTCTCATTAATCGACGATCAAGTGAAACTATATACCGAGATTGAAGGGGTGCTCTGCAATGTTGAGCCGGTATTCCCTGCAAAGGATCCGAACGGGCATACGGTCAATATTCACCATTTTGTCGATGTCGTATTAGGTAAGGCAGAGCCGATCTTTACCCCGGATCAGGGTGTCGATATGATCAAAATATTGGACGCCATCTATGAATCCGCTAAGCAAGGCAAGGAAGTAACGCTCCATTAATAGAGAAACGCTCCATCCTATAGGTCGCGGATGGAGCGTTTCTTGATTATTTCAGCCGTTACGCTTGTACGGCTTGCCGATCAGCTGCATGGGATTCCTCCAAGAACCGCTCGCATTCAAGAGCAGCCATACAGCCGGTTCCCGCTGCCGTAATCGCCTGTCTGTACTTATGATCCTGTACGTCGCCGCAGGCGAAGACTCCCGGAATATTCGTTTCCGTGCTTCCCGGCTTCACGATGAGATAACCAAGCTCATCGGTCTCCAGCTGTCCGCCAAGAAACTTGGTATTCGGTGTATGACCGATAGCGACGAAGATGCCGTCCGTTTCCAGAAGCTCCTCTTGGCCGGTTTCATTATTTCGTACCTTCAAGGCGGTCACGCCGCGCTCCCCGGCTACCACTTCAAGCGGAGTGCGGTTCAAGCTCCATTTGATCTTTGTATTTTCACGAGCGCGCTCCTGCATAATTTTCGACGCCCGCAGCTCGTTCCGGCGGTTCACGATGACTACCTCGGATCCGAAGCGGCTTAAGAAATTCGCTTCCTCCATCGCGGAGTCTCCGCCCCCAACGACGATGATTCTCTTGTTACGGAAGAAGAAGCCGTCGCATGTCGCGCAGGTGCTTACCCCACGGCCGACGTTTTCCTTTTCTCCCGGAATGCCGAGGTATTTGGCGGATGCGCCCGTCGAAACGATCACCGATTCCGCTACGATCTCGCCTTGCCCCTCCACCTGCAGCTTGAACGGCCTTTGGGACAAGTCGACGGAGTTGACCCAACCCGTGCGGAATTCCGCTCCGAAACGCTCCGCCTGTTTGCGCATATTCGCCATCAGCTCCGGCCCCATAATGCCGTCAGGGAAGCCCGGGAAATTTTCTACCTCTGTTGTCGTCGTTAATTGTCCCCCTGGCTCAGGTCCTTCAATTACAAGCGGGCTTAATCCCGCTCTCGCCAAGTAAATCGCCGCTGTCAATCCACCGGGGCCGGTTCCGATAATGACTGTTTTCAACATATGAATTCCTCCTTTAAGCCACATCTCTATATAAAAAAATCATACCATCCATGCCAAGTTTCTGCATGAAGGTATGATGAAGAGCGTATGAAGGTTTCATGAAGATTCATCTGTAATTCGATATCCTACGCCGCGAACCGTTACGATATATTTCGGCGATCTAGGATCATCCGCCAGCTTCTGCCGCAAGCTCTTAATATGCACGTCGACGGAATTGCTTCCCCCGAAATAACCTTCTCCCCATACGCGTTCCAGCAGCTCTTGCCGGGAAAGAACGCCGCCGGAAGCCTGCAAAAGCACTTTCAGCAGATCAAACTCCGTTTTTGTCAGCTCCACCCGTTCGCTGCCGCGGGTCACAATCATCCGTTTCAGGTCAACGGCAATATCTTTGAAACGCAGCTCCTCCGTGTCTTTGGAGAACCGGAAGCTTTCACTTTGTGTCGAAAGCTCTTCGATCTTCGCCAGCGCTACATCTACCGGACATGGCCAAGGCAAGGCATCTCCCTTGAGCTCTTTTCCTCCCGCACCGTCAACAAGGATAAGCTGTGCTTGACTATTCCCTGCCAGAGCCGGGCTAATCTCTACGCTCCCTTTCGTTCGATCCACGATCAGCAAATCTCCCTGCAGCTTGGATAGGACCGGATCATGCTCACTGTGAAACAGAAGCACGTCATAGCAGCGTACCGTGAGTGCCAGGACCAAGGAGCGGAGAGTGGCAGGATACGGACTGATGATCACAATACGCTTGGTAGTATCGCAAAACGCACCCTCAACGGGGAGCTGCTCTTCTAGTTCTTCGTATGGCTGCATGCTGCACACACCCCCTTGAATAAAAAGTGCTCTCCCGTCATCCTATATCCGGTCTCCGCAGCGATGGCGGCAAGCCATTCCCGCGGCGCCTCCGTCAGCACCTCATCCACTCTTCCGCAGGAGGTGCACTGAATATGCTGATGATCCTCCATTCTGGCATCATACCTGCTGGCATCGCCGTCCAGCTTCAGCTCACGAACATATCCTTCTTCCGTGAGGAACCGTAAGGAATTATATACAGTCGCGTAGGCAACTTGGAAACCGCGGGTTTTTAAGCGCTCAATGATATCGGCGGCGGTCGGATGGTCGTGGGAATCTGAAATGATGTCCAGAATCATTTTACGCTGTGTAGTAAGAAGACCTTTGCGCGTCATACGGACTCCCCTTTCATTTATTTATACTTAGTTTAAATTTAACTCTAAATGAAGAGGAAGTCAACAGGGTCTTGGAACAAAAAAAGGATTCAGCAGCTCCCTGCACTACCGGCAAGAAACCAACTGAATCCTACGAAACAACCTAAATAATCAACTTGCGCTCGCCAGTAGCCGCTTGCACTCCTCCTCCAAATATCCGAAATCCTTCAAATCCCGTAAGCCTTGAAGGATAGTCATCTTATCATCGCCCGATAGCTCCAGCAGCTCGTCCAAATCAATCTTGGGATGCTTCTCCATAAAGACAAGCAAGCCTTTCGCTGCCCAGCTAAGCCGACTATCACGAAAATCGCCGACAATTTCACGGAATACCTTATGCGGCAAAATCCCCCGTTCTACAAGATTTTGGAGTGCCTGCGTCGTCTCCCTCGAGCTCATCCTGCCAAGGCTCGCAATTTCTTTCATATCGGGTATGGAAGCGGTGGCTTCCTGTATAAAGGTGCTTAGTACGATACAAACCATTTGCTCGTAAATGTCCAAGCCCGGTACCTGCATAATTTCGGAAACAGAAAATTGGCGTGTTCCGCCGGAATGCGCGATCGAATTCAAAGTCCCGGTCCCTCCCATTGGATCATGTTTTCCTTTCCATTGTAAGCGATTCATATGACCGAATTTTGTTCAAATCATGTTCATCTTTTTAAAAATATGAGACCATAGCAAAGGAAATCCATATTATTCCATAAATGACACAAAACCAAGAAACAAATGATTGCAATATTACAACATATTGCTATAATTAGTTGTGAAATCATTACTACAGGAAAAAGGCAAACTTATCGAAAGGTAAGGACGCAAAGCCTCAAGCCTAAAGAGCGACCTCTACGGCGGTTGGGTTGCCAAAGTAATCATATTCCTTTCGTGAATATGCTTGCCTTTTCATGCCCAGGCAAGCTTTTTGGCGTTTCCAGGCTTTGCTTACCAGCTGAGGTGATCCTAATAACATGAACGGTCTCATACACAAAATTTATGATTTCTTGAATCAACTTGGAGACGCTACCATGATCACCGACGTCCATGCCGTTGTCATTAAGGTGAACCCTGCATTTACCCGACTCTACGGCTGGGAGGAGCATGAGATCATTGGGCGAAGAATGCCCATGGTGCCCGAGCGGCATTGGGCCGATACGGAGCTTGTTCATCAATCCCTATTAACCAACGGACAGTTCAACGAGTACGAAACGGTGATGCAGGACAAGCGAGGAACCCTTTTTCCCGTCTCGGTCAATTTATCCGTGCTGCGAGACCCGCAAGGAAAAATCTCAGGCTTCATCTGTATTACCAAAGACTTAAGCGAGAGAGCCCGCATACCCCGAGATCTCGAATTAACAAGGGATGACCTTTGTCTCATGACGGAGCATATGACGGATAGCATACTGGTGCTCGATTTGCGAGGCAATTTCACGTACATCTCCCCAGCCTTAAGCCGAGCCATGGGGGTTTCTTCCGACCAGTCGATTCATGTAAAAGAAATCGTTGATCCCGATGAATATGGGCAAGTGATGGAATGCTATGAAAACATCCTCCGCGACAATAAGCCGCATTCCACCGAAATTCGCATGAAGCATGGCGAAGATTGGCTTGTTTATGATGCGAAGGGCTCGCCTATTCTGGAAGCAACGGGAGAAATCAAGTCCGTTATTTTCATATGCCGGGATATAACGGATCGCAAGAAAGCCGAGCTGGCTTTGCAGGAAGCGGAGGAAAAATATCGCAGCCTTGTGGAGGAGGCATTGGTAGGCGTTTATATGTATCAGGATGAGCGCTTCGTTTACATCAATCCCCGACTGGCCGAGATGTTCGGTTATTCGGTAGCCGAAATGAACCGAATCCATCCCTTGAGCTTATTTGCAGAAAAGTACCGGCCGCTTCTTAGAGAGCAATTGAATAATATAAGCGCCAAGCGCACCAAGGACCTGAATCTGCAAGCGGAAGGCGTCAAAAGGGACGGCTCCGCCATCTTCTTCGAAATGAGCGGGAAAGGAACTTTATATAACGGCAAACCTGCGGCCATAGGTACCGTGCTGGATATATCAGAGAGAAGGCGGGCCGAGAATGCCATACGGGAAAGCGATCGAAGATACCGGAAGCTTCTCGATCTGTCTCCCGAACCGATTCTCGTGCACAGCGGCGGCATCATCGTTTATGTGAACGAAGCGTGCCTCCGGCTGCTCCAAGCCAATCAGCGCTCCGATTTGATCGGTACGCATTTATTTCAATTTTTGCAAGATGAGGATACGCACAAGGCCATGCAACGGCTCGAAACCGCCTTAAGCCTAAAAAGCACTCCGGGTTACATGGAATATCGGCTTGTCTCGCTCGACGGTCAAGAAAGAGAAGTCGAATCTTCAAGTACGATGATCGATGTGGTGCTTGGCATTCCGGTCATTCAGACCGTGCTTAGGGATATTACCGAGCGTAAAAAAACAGAAGAGCTTATTCGCCGTTCAGATAAGCTGTCGGCACTCGGACAAATGGCCGCGGGCATTGCGCACGAAATTCGCAATCCGCTCACTTCTCTGAAGGGTTTCGTCCAGCTGCTTCGTTCCCAGTCCTCGGGGCATCCGGAATATTACGAGATCATGCTCTCCGAGCTGGACCGGATCAATGAAATTGTGACCGAGTTTATGAAAATCGCCAAGCCGCAAACGGCACATTTTGAAAAGAAAAACCTTGTGGAAACCTTGGAGCATATCGTTGCCCTTATGAATTCACAGGCTATTTTACATAATACCGAAATCATCATGTACTCGGAGGGTACGGTCCCTCTCATTTACTGTGATGAGAACCAGTTGAAGCAGGTCTTTATTAATATTTTGAAAAATGCCATTGAAGCCATGCCCCGCGGGGGAACTATCACGGTGTTCATTCGTCCTATTTCGGAAGGCGAAATTGATATTCAGATCACCGACCAGGGCGGCGGCATTCCGGAGTCCTTCTTGGCGAAGCTGGGGGACCCGTTCTTCACCACGAAGGAGTCAGGCACCGGTCTCGGGCTCATGGTGTGCTATCAAATCATCGAGGCGCATCATGGACACATCGATATCAGCAGTGAGCTGGGTCAAGGCACGACGGTCCGTATCCGTTTACCGATACAATAATAAAAAAAGGCTGTACCCGGGATGATGAAGTGACCCTCATCATCCACGGGACAGCCTCTTCTCTTTTTACTTACCCCTTTAATGCCCCTACCATAACACCTTTCACAAAATATTTTTGCACAAACGGATATACACACAGAATCGGTACCGTGGCTACCATAATGGTAGCGTATTTGATGGTTTCCCCGATCTGGAAGCGGTCGCCCGCATCCGCCCCCTGCGTCATATTGTCCGTAGAGTTGGCGATCAAAATTTCACGCAGCGTCAGCTGGAGAGGGAATAATTCCCGATCCTTGATGAAGATCGAGGCGTAGAACCAGCCGTTCCATTTTTCCACTGCGTAATAAAGGATCATCACGGCAATCACCGGCATGGACAACGGGATGATGATCTTGAAGAGGATCGTAAAATGATTCGCCCCGTCGATCTTGGCGGATTCCTCCAAGCTCTCGGGAACAGCCATAAAGGCCGTACGCATAATAATCAGGTTAAAGGTGCTGATGGCAAAAGGAATGATTGTCGACCACAGGGTGTCGAGCAGCCCTACATTCTTGACGATAAGATAGATCGGGATTAAGCCCCCATTAAAGAACATCGTGAAGACGATAATGAATATAAAGGCTTTGTTCCACATGACGTTTTTTCTGGATAACACGTATGCTCCTAACGCCGTCATCAGCAGGTTGATCGTTACCCCCGCCACGAGGATGAACAACGTGTTTCTGTAGCCGATGAGAATACCCGGATTCTTGAACACGCTCACATAAGCTTCCAGGCTAAAGCCAAGCGGCTTCAATAGCAAGCCCCGGTGAGTTACGAGCTGGGTGGCGTCACTGATCGACGCCAGGGCAACATACAGCAGAGGATAGAGAGTCACCAGCACCAGCAGGCCCAGCACACTATAGATAACCACATCAAATATACGATCAAACAGACCCTTATCCGTTGTCATAAGCCCCTCCTCCTCCTCACCATAAGCTGCTTTCGTTCACCTTGCGGCTGATATAGTTCGCAGAGATGAGCAAAATGAGATTGATGACGGAATTGAACAAACCTACCGCCGAGCTGTAGCTCCATCCGAACTCCAGAAGACCCTTACGGTAAACGAAGGAAGATATCACATCGGCCGTATCGTAAGTTACCGGGTTATAGAGCAGGATGATTTTCTCAAATCCGACATTCAGCAGGTTGCCCATGCGCAAAATAAACATGATGACGATGGTCGGCATAATGCCCGGCAGCGTGATATGCAGCATTTGCTTCCATCTGCTTGCGCCGTCCATACGGGCCGCTTCGTATTGCTCCTGATCGATACCCATGAGCGCGGCAATATAAATGATCGACTCCCAGCCGATTTTTTGCCAAATTTCAGATATGATGTAAATCGAACGGAACAGCTCCGGCTTCTGCAGCATCGCTTTCCCGTCATAGCCCAGATAGGTTAAGAACGTGTTGATAATTCCTTCGCTGTTCGTAAAGTCCTTAATCATCCCGCAAATGACTACCAGCGAGATGAAGTACGGCATATACGTAATCGTTTGAACCACACGTTTAAAGAGCTGGTGGCGAACCTCGTTAATAAGCATAGCAAGTATGATCGGGGCAGGAAATTCAAACAACAAGGAATACACGCTGATGACTACGGTATTCTTCAAAATGCGCCAGAAATAATAGCTGTTGAAGAAGTCCTTAAAATGCATAAGTCCTACCCAGTCGCTGCCGAGAATCCCCTTCATCGGCGTATAATCCTTAAAGGCAATGACGGCGCCGTACATGGGAGCGTAGTGGAATACAGCATAGTAGAGGAGCACCGGCACCATCATGAGATACAAGTATTTATTCAGCAAAAAGTCACGCGTCAATCGCCTGACAAAGGTCGGCTTGGATCCGGTCAGCTCCCGGGTCATTTCCAATTGTGCGGATTTGGCCATTCCACTCATCTCCTCCTTCCTCCTGACTGACTGGGAGGGCTTGCGCCCTCCTCCGTCATGCATTGGCATTAGCGTTTATTATAACGCTCCAATGCGGCCTTCTGAATTTCAATGGCACGGTCAATCTTCAGAGACTTAAGCTTCTCTACATACTTTTCAAACTGATCCAGCGGCTCTGTGCCGAGAATGATCTTCAGCGTCATTTCGTCGACCAGGGTGTTGACATCGGTCATGATTTTCGCATACTCGGAGCTTTCCTCCGGAGTTGGCGTTACCGGCGGCATCTGGTGCTTCGCTACGTCCGTTTTCCAAACCCCGATGGCTTCACGCTGATTCGGCAAAGCGAGATACTGCATAATGTAACGCTTATCTTGAACGAAAGGCCCGTTGTAGTTCGCGCGGATATGCATGGACATTGCTTGTGCAGGAGCCAGCTTATCCGGATTTTTCAGCAGAAGATCGGTATATTTCGGCTCGCCGTTCTCCAGCTTGTAGCTTACTCCTTCGGTACCGAAGTTAAAGAACATATGACCTTCCGGGCTATAGCCGTAATCAAGCAGCTTTACCGCCAGCTCGGCGTTCTTGGAGGTAGCCGTCACAGCCACCATACCGCCAGGGGAGAACGGCTGGTCTCTTTGTCCGAACTTCGGCGTATCCCCCTTCTTCAGCACCGGGTAAGGAGCGGCAGCAAGCAGACCCTTCGGATCCTTCGCTTCTACAAGCGGCTGCCATTTGCCGATCCCGCCGCCGGCATTGCCCACCGTTGCTCCGGTTGCACCGGATGCGATGTTCGCATCCCACGCCTTGATATCGACGGTGGCGATATTTTTATCGAGGAGCCCATCGGCATACCAGCTGCGGAATAACCCTAGGAACTCCTTGTACCCCTTCTCTTGAGGTCCGAATTTAATTTGTCCGTTCTCCAAATAGAAGCCTCGGGTAACGCCGTAGGCCCCCATGAAAGGCCCGTTATTGAAATCGTTAAACACGCGCGGCTTGCTGTTTACCGTAAACGGCGCCGCAGCCCCTTTCTTTTCCTTAAACGCCTTGAGCATGGCTGTCCACTCATCGATGGTCTGCGGCATCGGGATACCGAGCTCATCCAGCCAATCCTTCCGGACGATCGGTCCCTGGTACACCATCAATGACTCATCCCCCCGCAGGAACGGGAAGGCATAGTAGCTGCCGTTGTCCGTTTTGATCATTTTATCGATCTCCGGATGCTCCTTTAAGTACTTCTTCAGGTTCGGCGCATGCTTATCGATGAGGTCGTTCAGCTTCAGAATGTAACCGTCCTTTATCGCCTTCTCCGGCCCGCCCGGGAAATCGAGGAAGTTGAACTCGATCATATCCGGAAGCTCGCCCGAAGCCAGCATGACGTTCAAGGCTTCCTTAGCCTGATTGGCAGGCGGGGCAGTAAATTTCAGCGGTACTCCCGTTTTCTTCTGCCATTCTTGGAAGAACGGCGTATCCGCATGAGTTGACTTCACACCCGTCAGGTTCGTCGGAAGCTCCATCCAATACGTTAATGTTTTGTCTGTCTTAATGGGGTAAGTAGTGGGTCCCCCCTGCGGGGCCGGTGTATTCTTGTTGTCGGAGGAAGACTGTGGGGCTGGGCTGGAGCAAGCCATGACTGCCGTCCCCATCATCGTTGTTACCACTAGTGCGGAAACGATTTTCTTCGGTTTCTTCATTGGAAGACCTCCTCTTTTATATCCGGATATACCGGTTATCTAAGCCCGAGAAGCTGAATCTCTCGTACCCCAAGTGTATGATATCGCTTTCATTTTGAATATCGTAAATTCATCCAAATCGATCTTCAAAATCGATTTCCCCGATCTTGAAAAGTGACAATCACATCGTTAAAAATGACAATCTTGCATATTTTCAGGATCACCCTAGACGAAAAAAACCGCTATTCTGCGGCTTTTTTCTCCATAAGCTCCTTATATTTGCCCGGGGTGATGCTTTCGTACTTCTTGAACGTCCGGATGAAAGCATTCACATCGTTAAAGCCCACACAACCGGCAACATCGCTGACATTTTTATTCCGATCCGTGATCAGCCTCTTGGCTTTAGCGATCCGCGTCCGGTTTATCGTTTCGAGCAGGCCTTCTCCGGTATGGTCTTTGAAAAGCTTTGATAAATAGGCAGCCTTCATTTCAAAATGATCGCCGATCATCGAGATGTTCAAGTTCGGATCCTTGTAATGCTCCTCAATAAATGCATGAATCTGCGAAATCCGCTCCTCCATGACCCGCTGCTTCGATTGTTGAAGATGCTGCTGGCGGCGTGCCAGCGTATATTCACACACCTTCTCAACAAAAGCTATCAATTGATCCTTCATCTCCTGCATCGTTTCGCAAGAGGTCAGCCGTTCGATACGCTTCTCTACGTGGTGTAGCTTCTGGAGAAGCAGCGCATCCTGCGAGTCGCCGATTTCACTTAACGTTTTGATCAGCGTGCTGGCCAGATTGAGAATAAGGCATCGAGCCATAGTAACTGAAAGAACCGTACCGCTCAGGTTCCGCTGGATGACTTCCTCCAACGTCTGACGCGCCATTGGGAAATCGCCCAGCTTCACGAAGTTGATGAGCTGCTGCTCCAGCTGCAGCGGATAATAATACACTACATCCGGATCTTCCGAAGAGGTAATCTTGTGAATCTCTTCGTAGGATAAAATCTCTTCGCTTCCCATCACCAGCTTGTATTCCATGGCGTCCAGCGCCTCTTGGTAAGCATTCACGATTTCATGAATCCCCTTGTGAATACGGCTTACGGATAAGGTAACCCCAATGTGGTATTTGCTGCTCAGAAATGCCTGTGCTGCTTTGCAAATGCCCAGGAGCTCGGATAACCGTTCCTGCCCCTGCTGCTCGCCGGAGAGATTAATCAAGCACGCCTGCATCTCTTCCATTTCCACTACGTAACCGAGATGCCGTTCATTGACCAGCTCTTCCAGAACATTTTTCATAATAAAATGCATCAGCTTGGTGCCTTCCGGCTCCGCCATGCCCGGGACACGTTCCAGAAAACGTTCGCTATCGGACGTATAAATCATCATCACGGCAAAATCGTCGGAGCGCAGGCGAATATCGAATGCCGCCAGCGACTCATCGACCGGAATTTGACCATCCAGCTTCCCCTTAAGCAAGCGCTGGAGAAAGTTATTCCGCAATATCGGGTGCTGCCGCTTCCGCTCCAGCATAATCCTGTTCATCTCAACAAGCGTGTGATCCACCGCTTCCTGTATGAAGGAGAATTCGTTAAAGCTCCTCTGCCGCGGCATCTCCATTCGCCCTGTCAAGGCGTGAACAAGTCTGCGGACGGGATGATAATTTTTCATTACAAAAAAGGAGGTGAGCAGCATTCCGCCAAGCAAGCTGATCGCAATGCTCATATACGTCAGGCTGCGGACCCGCTCAGCTTTTTCCCAGAAGAGATCGCTTGGAATCAGCGAAACGTATTTCAGCTTAGACTTGGAAGACTCGATAAAGGATACCTCATATTGCTGATTGCCTTTCTTCCATAGAAAGCTGTTGTTCTCCAGCATCGCCTGCTCGAATGCAGTATCAAGCGTAATAGCTTCCTCAGAGGTAGATACCAGCGTTTGATTCATTTCATTTAATATCAGAACATGTCCCTTATTAAAGAGCTCCATGTTCTGAAGCGAGCGAAGAATGCGCGATTGGTCAACCATTATGACATTAGTCCCTACAGGAGCGTTATTCTCCGGAGGAAGGGTGCTTACGAACGCCAGCGATTTATTACGGCTTCCGTCCTCCCTCACTCGAGTCATGGTAATAAAACCCCTGAAATTTTTGCTCGTAACAATGTCCTTCCATTTGGCATAAGGAAAGGCAGCGCTTTCATGAATAAGCTTATAGGCAAATTCGGATTGTCGATAAACCCCTGGCAGCAGCAACGTATCTTTGCCCGGGATATAAATATAAAAGAGGTCAATTAAGGAGTAGGAGGCCTGGTAATTCAAAAAATCCTTCGTTACCTGATACAGGTCGTACATATACTCAGCGGGGTATCTCTCATATTTATTGGAATGCAGCAGCTCGCGGACCTTAACGTTCGTCGTCAGCTCGAGGTTCAGCCGCTCCATCGATTCAAATTGATTATCCATCATTTCACGGACTTGAAGCAGAAGGGAATCGTTCGCTTGATGAATCTCCTGCCCGAGGGTGTTGCTCGATTGCCAATAAACAATGACGCTCATCGAGACGGGCAGCAGCAGTACAGCCATGTAGGACAAAAGCCAGGTCATAAGAACGCTGCGACGGTCGATTCGCCATTTATTCAGCATACAGCCCCTCCCGTTCCTTGTACCGATTCGAAATTTGTGCATCTACCCGTTTGCCTTGACTTTAGCATATTCGCCAAGAGGTGTCTAGAGCTATCCCTTGGAATAAAAATGAGGCTGCAGCCTTAGCGGAATACTCCCCCACTTAGGTGTGCAGCCTTCATTTTATTATTATCCGAGAGGCAACCGTACGTGGAAGGTGATCGTATCAGCGCTTGTAGTGACCCGGATGCCTCCGCGATACTGATGCAGGAGGTCGTTAACAATCGATAGGCCGAGGCCGGAATGCTCGCCCTTCCTTTTGGTTGAGAAGCCCGGCTGAAACATTTGCTTTAATGAGGCTTCATCCGGCACGGTCAAGCAGGGATTGGAGACACTGAGGCACAGCACATCCTTCTCTACCCAGCCCTTCAGCTCCACCCAACGGGAATCGGCAGGCAGCTTAACGACCTCATCGAAAGCGTTGTCCACGAGGTTGCCGATAATTTTGACAATATCGACGGACTTAAGCGCGTTCAAGGACACTTGATTCAGGCTGTGAAACTCGTGACTGAAGCGGATTTTCCTCGTAATCGACATCGCTACCTTCGCCTGCACCTGAGACGCAATTACAGGATGGTGAATGTGGATGATATCATTCACTTCCAGAATCTCATCGACGAATTCCTTCGTATACGACTTCGCTTCCGCAAATTTGTTTAAAGAGATTAACGAATAGATGGTTTGTACATGGTTGATGAAATCGTGACGCTGCCCGCGAATGGTCGTGAACATTTTGTTCATATCGACGATGAATTGGTCCTGTGTCAGCTGGACCGCATCCTCCTTGGTTCGGCGAATAATTCTAGTGTAGATGCTTGCAAAAATGATGCTGAGAATTGTAGCCAGCACTATGATGTAGAAGGCGTTCATAATTTGCGCCTCCAGCTGCTTGCGAATCTCGGCGTAATCCATTACGATGCTGATCACATACGGAAACTCCTTCCCGACGATATCCGTATCCGCCGTTACAGGAATGAAGCTTTTAATCAAACGCTTGCCATCCACCGTTGACGAGAAGGTCACAACCTCCTTGGAGCTGATCGCCGTCTGGACCGTTTCCACATCCGCCGGATCCTTATATTCATAGCTGCCGAAATAAATGTCCTTCTCATATAAGGAAGTAAACTTCGCCCCGTTCTGCCCTTCGTATTGCGGTATGCTTTTGCCAAAGAACTTGGGGTTAAAGCCCGTTACTTCCAAAATAAATTTATTGTCAGCCAGAACCTCCTTGACAATCTGATCGTGCCCTACGAGCTTCTCGAATTCTTTAATCTGCGTTTCGTGGACAAATGGGTTGATAATGTAATCCGTGGTTCCGTCATAATAATAGCCCCACTTATCAATATACGTCGGATCCGTTGCTGCATGCTCAATCGGCCCGGACCAGTAATATTTCAGCTTCTGGCCTTCCGGGATCGTAACCTCCTTATGATCAAGGAGCTGCTGAAATGCCGTAAACCAAAATGTCCAGCCTTTGGTGCTCAGACCGATCTCCTTAGGGTCGGATGACTTCACTCCGACGATATCACCGTTCACTCGTTGAAATAGAGTGATATGTGATATGCCCAATGCCTCGCTTAGCTCGGCCAGCTGCTCGTTGGTGACGTCTTTCGCTTGCGGAGGCAAGGCGAGCTTCGCCGCTACGGCCGCCGCCCTCAGCTCTTGACCGACCAGATCCTCAACGAATCTTGCCGAGGTATGATAACGATTGATCGCACTGCGTAAATCTCCGGCAATCATCTCCGATTCCTTCTGTGAGCTGCGCTCCAGCATCTCTGTCGTCGTGAGAAAATACAATATATTGTTTAGGAGAATGGTAGAAAAGAAGATGATAACAAAGACGGTGATGAACTTCCCCTTTTTCGTGGCGGGCACCTATCTCACCCCAATTATATCTATGGTTGGTTAACTTTGATAAATTATAGCACAAATCGACAGTGAAGAGATGGAAAATCCTCAGAAAAAGTTTCCCGCATACAAAAAAACACAGGCAGCCTTATGCCTGTGCTCCACTGACTTCACCATAATAGGAACGCCGATAATATGTCAACAGCCGGAAATAATGCTGTGAGCTCCGAATATAGGAGGTAATTTGGCAAATGCTTCGCATATGCTCGGTCGATTCGATGCTGGAGGCGATCCGGTAAATCGTATTCAAGCTTCCAATCGCTTGATCCTTGCTGATTAAACCGCCTTCGAGATGGCGTAAGGTCGATTCGATCTCTTCATTAATAAACCACAATACTCTCGGCTTGAATTTCTCGCTGATCAACTGCGTTTACCTCCTCGGGGCATTGGTTTTGCGGCGCTGCATCCCGGCATATTCCGATCCGGGGTCCTGCACGATATGCGGACTTTCGAGCACTCTGGCATCCTTCCAATAGCAATGTACGCTGAAGCCCGGCGTAAAGCCGCGATTCATCATGCAGCCGGAACAAAAGCGGTCGATCTGCTCATCGCTTAACGTGACGATTTTGTTCCTTAAGCAGCAATACACATGACCATGATCGTTCGCTAGATTAATATGCTCTACATATGACATTCGCATCTCCCTACCATTTCTATATGAAAACCTTATATTCATAGTATAACGGATATTGTCCGAAAAATTGCTCGAAACCTCGGAAGGAACCTTGTCGAAACCCTATATAAAAACCGCATAAAATTCCTCGGGCGGAACAGAAAAAAGCCCCGGCAGGAGGCCAGGGCTTGAACGTTTTCGGCAGTCTAGCTGCCGTTTCTTTCCAGCTTGCGGTGAATTAGCCAAATATTGAGCCCGGCGAGCGCCGCCAGCAGAAAGTAAATGGTTCCGTAGGTCGACGGATGCTGTATTGCTAACACATTCCACCCGCTCCATTCGAACTCGACGGTCTTACTCATCACAGCTCCGCTGATCGCACCCGCCAGAAAGTTCGTCAGGTTGTAGATGCCCATGCCGATTCCTGTTTGTTCCTTGGGAAGCGCAGAGGATACAACCTTAGCCAGCGCCGATTGAACGAAGGTAAAGGAGCTGTTGACGAACAGCAGCGCGCATGCCACCGCGACAACCGACAGGCCCGTTACAACGGATAATGCCAGCAGACCGATGGAAAGCAAGCTGAAGGCAACATATAATGTATACTTGCTGCCGCGCCGGTCGACCAGCTTGCCCCCTACACGCCCCATCAGAGCGGCCGCCATCGCGGCAGGGAATAGAGTGAGCCCTATGTCTTGCGCCGAAAGCTGATGCAAGTGGTGAAGCATGATCGGAGTGGTCAAGAAAATGCCGAACACCGTAAACATCGCCAGAAATCCGATAATCAATCCGGAGCGAAACCCCTGCAGACGGAACAAGGAAAGCCGAATAAACGGATTGGATACTTTCTGGGTTCGGAGAAAGAAAAAGGAAAACAATGCCGCACTCGCAAGCAGCCACCAGAAATTGAATTGCGTGACCGACAGCATGAACGTAGAAACGGCGGCGCCAAGCGACCCTGCTCCGATCAGGTCGATCTTCTCACCCGCACGCACATCCTCATCCGGCAAAGATGTTCGAATAAAAGGCAGCACGACGGGAGCGGCAAGCGAGATCAAGAATAACGAATTCCACGAAAAATGACCGGCGATAAATCCTCCGACAATCGGTCCGACCCCTGAGGAGAACGCGATGGTAGAGGCGATGACCCCCATCACCCGCCCCCTCTGTTCCGGCGGAAAGAATCTTACCGGAATGAGCATCACGAGGGCCGGCACACAGGAGGCCCCTGCGGCTTGAATGAATCTTGCTGCCAGCACCAAAGGGTATGTATGCGCGAAAAAACCCAGCGCCGAACCGGCCGCGAACATAAGCAGGCCAATCGTGATCAGCCGTTTCAACGGATATTTGTCCGCCAGCTTGCCATACATGAGCGAGCCCAATGCGTAGATGATGGAATATCCCGTAACGATCCAACTGACCGAGGATGGACTAAGTCGGAAGGAGGAGGCGATATCCGGCAACGCCACATTGAACATGGTAGCATTCATAACGGAGAAAAATAATACGAAGCATAAGGCTTGAACCAAGCTTGCCTTCGCCCCGGCGGTTTTTTCCTGTGTGCGGACAGCGCTCTGCATACGGTCTTTCACCTCCCTATAGCTTGACATGGCTGGAGAGAGGCCATCCTAGTTCTGCAACCTCTTTGGCAATGAGGGCAGCCACTTCTTTTGCCCCCGTCTCATTGAAATGCGTATTGTCCTCTACCCCGTCCGGGTAGTTCGGATGCTCTCCCGGCTGAAGCCATGTAAAGAGCTGCTTGGACTTTTCGGGTCCTAAGGACTGATACAAGCGTCGCGTCAGGAGCTGAGCGTCTATCAGCGGAACCTCAAACTGCGCGGCCAGCTTGCGCATCGCTTCGGGATATGCTCCATGCGTGTCCTTCAGCTCTCCCCGCTCGTCAAAATGTCTTCTTTCGACCGAAGTGAGTAAGACAGGATTCGCCCCCGCCTGCCGTGCCGCGTCTATGTATTTGGTAAGATGCTCCGGATAGGTCGACGCCGGATCCGTGTATCGTTCATTGGTCTTCTGGTCGTTATGCCCGAATTGGATAAACAGGTAATCCCCTTTACCGATCGTATCGGTAATAGGCTTCAATCGCCCTTCCTCGAGGAAGCTCTTGGAGCTCCTGCCGCACATCGCTTCATTCTGAACTTGAACGGAATCATCTAAAAAGAGAGACAGCATCTGTCCCCATCCCGCCATGGGAGACTTATCCGCCGGGTAAGTGGCCGCCGTTGAATCTCCGGCAATATAAACTTTCATTGTGTCCATACCCCTATTCTTTATTCCAGTCAAAACCTACAGCACGGAGGAACGCTCTAGCCAATACCGTATGTCCGATTAAGCTCGGATGAACCCGGTCCCAAGCCAGTGCCGCCGGATAAATATGGCCAAGGATCGCATCCATCGCAGCTTGTGTGTCGACAAACTTGGTATCATGCTTGGCTGCAAGCTCTTTGACTACCTCTCCATATTGATCCATCGAGCGGCGCATCGCATCCGAGCGATTCGGTTCGATATAGAACGGCGTCATAAGAATCACGCCTTTGACGTTCGGAAGCGTCGTAACGATGAGCTCCTCCAGTGTGTTCCTATACTCTTCAATATACACATGTGATTCCGTGATCAGGGGCTGATCGTATTGACGCCAAACGTCATTGATCCCGATCATGACAGAAACCCAATCCGGCTTCAGCTCCAGCACGTCCGTTTGCCATCTTTCCTTCAAATTACGCACCGTGTTTCCGCTAATGCCCATATTGATAATACGGAGCGCCAGCTCCGGATATACCGTCTGAATCAAGGAGTTGACCACGGACACGTAGCCTTTGCCGATCGAATCGTTCCTCCCCTCGCCGTGCGGCCTCTTGCGATCCGTGTCCGTAATGGAATCTCCGATCATAACCAACTTCTCATTCGCACCGAAAATCATAGCTTCTCCTCCGTTTACATTTCGATCTTTTTGGCATAAAACCAACTACCAAAGTATACCACAATCCTTTTCAACAAGTCCTCAAAAAATGAAAAGCAGACCGCACCGTGCAAAGTGCCGTCTGCCTATTTTTACGAACGGAACCATGGAAACGTCTCGTAGCTCTTTCCCAAAACTTCCTTCACGTCACCGCCAAGCCAGCCGTCCAGCAGGGAGGCGTAGATGGACCTGAAATCTACGTTGTACTTCAAATCGCCGTTGTTATCCAGCTTGGTCAAGCTCGGATATTCCCCGTACATGCCTCCGCTTACGCGTCCCCCGAGCAGAAACACAGGGGCTGCCGCACCGTGGTCCGTCCCCCCTGTCCCGTTCTCCTTCACCCTTCTGCCGAACTCGGAGAAGGTCAGGACAACCACATCCTCCGCCAGCCCGTGCAGCTCCAGATCCTGATAAAAAGCACTGATCGCATTGTCATACACAGCTAGCAATTCCGCATGCTGGCCCCGTTCGTCGGCATGATCGTCGAAGCCGTCCAGCTCGGTCCAGAATACCCGGGTTCCCGAGCCTGAGGAAAGAAGCTTGACAACAAGCCGTAAATCCTCTGCGAAGGCACCGGCCGGGTATTCCGTACGATTGTCATATTGCGATACCAAAGATTGGATGGCGCTGACACTGGAATAGGCATCCGTGCCTCGACTCGCGGTCACCTGAATTTTCGTATTGTTCAGCTGCAATCCGTACATGGACTGAAACGCCCTTGCCAGCCTGTTCTTTTGATCATTCGGCGTGTTCGGATTCAGCCATTGGTACGATTCAATCGACTTCAGCAGCGGAGCGCTGACATTGCCCGTCTGAAGCGCCTTGGAGGAATATTTGCCGATTTCAATGGTTTTAAGAGGATTCGGATCCTTCGATAATGCCGATTCCAGGTAACGTCCGATCCACCCGCTCGTCTCGATCCGCTCGGGAACCCCCGTTTGCCATATATCCTTAGACCGGAAATGGGAACGGTTCGGTTCCGGATACCCCACTCCCTGCACAATGCCCAGCTTCCCTTCATCCCACAGCTTTTTAAGCCCTCGCAGGCTTGGATGCAAGCCTACTTGGCCGTTCAGGTCAAGGATCTCCTTTTCCCTATAGGCGAGCGTCGGCCTTGCATCGTAATAAGCTCCCTGTCCGTAAGGGATCAGCGTATTGATGCCATCGTTACCACCGGCCAATTGGACAACGACCAGGACGGGAGCTCTCCTGCCTGCGGTAGCTGCAGACGAAGTCGTCATACCCTCCATAATTTCTGCCTTTAAGGGAAGCTGGGTTGCCCAAGCCCCAGCAGTTAAAGCTGCAATGAAGGACGAGCTGCGGATGAGAAATTGCCTTCGATTCATATTCTACTCCCCCTATTTCATCTGAGCTTCCGGACTTATAAGTATCAGATGGATCAAGCCTTTGAGCATCGTGGCATTCTTCTTGCCTGCCGTTACCTTACCCGAATCGGTCAAATACCGGATCAGCGCTTCCTTTGTCGTTGCCGATATCGGAGTCAGCCGTAAATGAGCAATCCAGGCATCGACCCATGCCTCCGCTCCGGCGTCCCCCGACTTGGATGGGGTTTCCAGATGTTCCGGGTACCTCCGTTCCTTCACCGCAAGGCCCGCAGCCGTTTCCGCGAAACGGTATCTGGCCAGAAGACTGTTCGAGCCAAGCCACTCTTCTCCGGAAGGCCATCCATTGACATCAGGCGGGTAGTATAATTCCTGCCCCATTTGTTTTAAAGCGCTGTTGATTTTGCTGTTCTCCATCTGAAGACCGAAGGCTCTCACAATCCAAATCACATAGTCCACAGGCGCTTTCACCAAGCCTTGACGCTGCTCCGGCTCCCAAAATTCGGGGGATAAGAATAAGGCCGTAAGCACATCACCGATAACATATCGCTCTCGGAAACGTTCGGCAAGACGTTCAATCCATTCTTGCGAAGGACTTTGTGCTGCGTAAGCAGTCAGAAGCTTTTTTACAATAAACCGGCTCAGCGCTTGCTGACGGAAAAGGATCTCGATTACATCCATATCGTTCCATTTGCCGGTTTCTCCTAGTATCAGCTTCTCCCCGCTGTCATGCAGCTTTTCCCTAAATTGCACCTCTCCGGTTTTCTTGTCCGCTCTCCAGCCGGTGAAGGCTCTGGCGGTTTCCTTAACATCCTTCTCCGTGTAATGTCCGATACCCAGGGTGAACAGCTCCATTAGCTCGCGGGCATAATTCTCATTCGGCTTTCCCTTCTGATTCTGATTGGCATCGAGCCAGATCAGCATAGCAGGGTCGCGGCTGATTTTTCGGATGAGTTCCTTGAAGTCGCCTGCAGCCAAGGTCCGAAACAGCTCATTCTGGGTCACCATGAGCTCGCCGTTATCAATCTTCTTCGCGTTGGTGGCGAAATGATCATGCCAGAACAGCGTCATTTTTTCGATAAAAGGGGTTCGTGTATGTATAAGCCGGTAAATCCACTGGTTTTGCGCCAACTGCATCTGTGCGCCCAGCTTCCCTTTTTGTTCATTGACCCTCTCGATCACTTCACCGGCCGAAGGCAGGTAATCGGAGCCGCCGTCCAGCGATTCCCCGCTCACCAAGCGCCGCACCGTCTCTTCCTTCCCCAGCTGCAGCGCCAGCTCAGCCTCTTCCTTGCTAATTCCGAACGATGCCCGCATGAATAAATGCGTAATCTCCAGATCCGACCATGTCATGATGAACCGCGCCCCTCACATTTGTCAGCATGTAACTTTATTATATATGAATTCGCTTACATCCTAGTAATTAAATTTCAATGAATTTCTATTCTTATGCTCCGTTTTGGATGGCTTCCCACAAGATGATATAATAGAAGGTATGAACTTATCGTAAGCCTAAGGAGACTTTCTATGATTCCTAAGAAAAAGGTACTGATTATGACGGCTGTGGAGGGAGAGCGCGATGCCGTACTGCGCGGTCTCGGTTCACTTCCGTCTGTGGAAGTGGCTATCGGCGGTGTAGGCCCTGTAGATGCCGCCATCCATACTACCAAGCTGCTTGCTGCCGGCAAGTATGAGCTTGTGGTCAGCGCCGGCATTGCCGGAGGCTATGCTGGAAGAGCCTCGATCGGCTCCATTGTCGTAGCGAGCGAGATGGTTGCCGCTGATCTGGGAGCGGAGAGCGGGGAGGGCTTTCAAAGTCTGGACAAGCTTGGCTTCGGCTCCTCCCGTGTGGAGGCGGATGCAGATTGGCTCTCCCGAACGGTAGAAGCGCTGAACGCGGCGGGGCTGGAGGTCATTGTGGGGCCGGTGCTTACACTGTCTACGGTAACTGGTACGGCTAAAACCGCTGAAGAGCTGCAGCAGCGTATTACAGGCGCCTGTGCCGAAGGCATGGAGGGCTTCGGTGTGGCTTCCGCGGCCAAAGCCTTCGGCATCCCGGCACTGGAGCTTCGAACGATTTCGAACCCGGTAGGTCCACGAGACCGCGCTGCGTGGCGCATCGGCGATGCGCTGGCGGCACTGGAATCAGCAAGTAAAGCACTACAGGAGGTATGGAAATGAACATCGCTTTTTCCCCTTGCCCGAATGATACGTTTGTGTTTCATGCATGGGTCCACGGTCTGATCCCTGGCGCCCCCAAGCTGGAGGTGATGTACGCGGATATCGATATTACGAACAAGCTGGCGGCGGGAGACGGCGGCGGCTTGGATGTAATGAAAATATCGTACGCCGCTTTGCCGTGGGTGCTGTCCGAGTATGCCCTGCTGCCCTGCGGCGGAGCATTAGGACGGGGCTGCGGTCCGTTGGTGCTTACGAAGGACCCGGAGGCGTCAGTGAAGGGCGGCGCCGTACTAAGCGGACGCACGGTAGCGGTACCCAGCGAGAAATCGACCGCATATCTGCTGTTCCGGTTATGGGCTGCGCAACAGGTACCGGGCGGCGTGGGCGAAGTGATCGTCATGCCGTTCCACGAAATTATGCCGGCTGTCCGCGATGGGAAGGTGGATGCCGGACTAGTGATTCATGAGGCCAGATTCACCTATGGCTCCTACGGACTAACGATGCTGGCCGATATGGGTGAATGGTGGGAGCAGGATACAGGGCTTCCGATCCCGCTGGGGGCCATTATCGCGAGACGCTCGCTTGATTTGAAGTCCATTGCAGGATGGGCGCGCGCTTCGGTTGAATATGCATGGGCCAACCCCGAGGCTTCGCGCGACTATGTGATGCAGCATGCTCAAGAAATGTCACCGGACGTGGCCAAAGCCCATATTGATTTGTACGTGAACAAATTTACCGCCGACCTCGGGGAAGACGGTTATGCAGCGGTTGCCTCCCTGTTAACGAGAGCTGCCGATGAAGGCTTGGTACCGCATATCGATCCAGCCTTGCTAAGGCTGTCATAGGAGGACGCAGGGAATGAAGCCGTGGCTGAAAATACTAATCACGATTGCGGTTCCCGTGATCGTACTCATCCTGTTATTTCGCTGGAATTTGTGGGTCGGCTTGGCAGGTCTAGCCGTGCTGCTCTTCATCATCGTTTATCAGCTCCGCGCGGTATACTACTCCGTTCAGGCGAACGGGTTGTACGCCAAACAGGATTGGAAGGGAGCGGCTGAGCACTTCGGGAAGGCGTACCAGCTCGGGAAGCGTCCGGGCTTTTTAATCTCGCAGGCTTTCGTGCTGTTGAAGGCGGGTGAGCCCGCTGAAGCGGCCAGGCTTCTGGAGCAAGTGATGTCGAAGCCGCTGAACCGGGGCGAAGACATGAACGCTAAGGTCAATTACGCATTAGCCTCTTGGATGCTTGGACGCCAGGAGGAGGCCGTTCGGATGATGGAGGACATCTATCCGTCCTACAAAACCTCCATTGTTTACGGCAACCTCGGTTTGTTTTATGTGATGCGCGGCGAATTGACGCGGGCGCTGGAATTCAATCGTGAGGCTTATGAATACAACGATGCGGATAAAACCATTCTCGATAATCTCGGCCTTACCTACTTTATGCTCGGCCGGTATGAAGAAGCGAAAGAGATTTATGAGAAGCTCATGGCTTTGAAGCCGACATTTGCCGAAGCTTATTACTACTTCGGCCTTACGCTTCGGCAGCTTGGGGATGCGGAGCGTTCGCTTGAGGTGATGCGGCAAGGGCTTGCCTACGAGCCTTCGATGATCACCTCCGTGCGCCGCGAAATGCTGGAGGAGCAAATCTCTGCGTGGGAGTCGGACGCCGGAAGCAGGTAAGCTGCTCAATAGCGGAAATGCCATGCACAAATTAAGGATACGAAATCGGCAGTGAAGCACACGCCGCTGCGCCCAAACGGTCAACGTTCGGGATGCAGCGGCTATTTTATATTTTTTGATTTACGCTAACCAATCGCAATTGGTCTTCTTATCCCACAGCTGTACCAGCTTCCCCACAGGCTTCCTGCTGAACTGCTTAGCAAGCAGGTAAGCCAAATAAAGCAGCCGTTCCGCGCCATATCCCGCCGCGATAGCGATGAATGGAAGTGCCGGAGCCTTATAGCGATACATCCCGTCGATAAACAAGACGATACAAAACGCAAAGACTGCGAAAAAAGTAAACCAAATGATCGATGTCCGGCGGAAAATGCCGTTGACAATCGCTGCTATCGTCCCGAAGATAAATAAGAAGGTCGGCAGCAGGTTATAGATCAGCTTTACTATTCCCCTCACATGAGTGACATCCGTTTTCCATACCCACATGCCTAGAAAAGCAATAACTCTTCTTCCATACAGCACCATAATATGATCCCAGTTATGAATCATATAGCTGAGCACCAGACTATTCATAATATCGATCCGGTAATCAGGCCGATACGCATAATCGTAAGAGGACGCCCTATCGTATATCCAGCCCTTGGCATAAATATTGTATAAAACCATCTTGGCATTAAACTGAATCGAAGTGATCAGCGGAGTGAGCTTATGACCGGCTACCAAATAAATGCTTACCGCGGCGAGCAGAGCAGCTGCACTTCCTACGATATACTTGTGTTTCTTGATAAAAGAGGCTATCACTGCAACATTAAGCCGCTTACGGTATATAATATAGAAGAGGATAAACGCCAGCGATACTACGCCTGTTGGTCTAAATACAAGCATGTATATGGAAAATACGATGAATAAAACGAAGTATGCCTTTTTTTTCGTTTCAAATGCCATCAAGAGCAAATAAATACATAGCAATAGCAAGCTAATAAAGAAGCTGTCCGTTAAAATATACGACGCCCACATCGTAATGCCCCATATATCATAAAAAAATAAGGAAGCGATAATCGCCGTCAGCCGGTTAAAAAGAATGCGTGCGATTTGGTAAACAAGTATTACACTGAGACCGGCCGTAACCGCTTGAATGATGACAACAACCTTCGGATCCTTAAACAAAGCCATTAATAGTGTAAGTAATAGATTATATCCTAAATATAAGATATCGTTCATGTGCAAGCCGATCTTCCAATTGTTCATTAAAGCGCTTGCATAATTTAAGTACCATTGGCTGTCGTCCGAGTAGGGGATCCCCTTGCCGGAGTGAAACCGATATAGGACATAATCAAGCCTTACCTTGATAGACATAAGGACAATGGGAATGATGTAAATGAACTCTTTATCTTTGTATTTATGAAAAATGTGCAGCCATCGGTTCATTTCACACACAGCTCCAAAGGAAAGTTATCGCAGATTGGGAATCTCAATTATACATTCGACAGGAATCGACGATTCCCCTGCTTTCTTCATAGTTTTTTCACAAATTCATTATACAACAATACTGGTAATCTTTCTATAATTTACTTCAGTTTTGCTAGTTTTATGACTGAAAATCTTACGATATCAGCTAAAATTATCATAAATCCGATGGTATGAAAAAAACAGGGGTGGCGAATGATAAGCAAGGCTTCGGAGAGGCCCCCTCTCTAGAGGACTAATCCCTTATCATAAAGGAGTGTATGCTCATGTATAATCAAAATTTCTCCAACAATACCTTCGGTGCATATCAAGGAAATCCGTACCAATCCATGGGAAGCATGCAGTCGTTCTATGGTCAAGGACAACAGGCATTCGGTATGAACCCTTCCCCGGAAGCCTACCATACAGCGAACTATCGCGGGAACCAAATGGGGCATGACCAAGGGCTCCGCGGGGATGCCTTCACTCCGGCTCAGCAGCAGCAAGGCCGCGGCTACGAAACGAACTACAACACGTTCCGTTACGGCGTACGCGGGAATGAGCAAGCTTATAATAATGTAAACAGTGTGTCCTCCCAATTCGGAATGAACCGTCCGATGACCGGCATGAGCACGATGAATATGAACATGAACCGCAGCTTCCCGACCGGCTACGGTCAAGCAGGTCAATTACAAGCCCAAAGCATGTACGGACAAGCGGCATCTCCGGAATCTTATCACTTGGCCCACTACCGCGGCAACGAGCAAGGTCATGACCAAGGCCTGCGGGGTGATTCCTTCTATCCGGCTCAGCAGCAAGGCGGCCGCGGTTATGAATCCAACTTCGGCAGCTTCAGCTACGGTGTCAGAGGAAACGAGCAGTCCTATAACCAAGCGAACAACGTGGCTTCCCAATTCGGCTATACCGCAGCGCCGATGAGCAGCTTCGGAAGCTTCCAAAGCCAGGGTAACTTCCGATAAGCCAAAGACAATAACAAAAAGCGGGTCACCCGACCCGCTTTTGTTATTCTTCATGTATTTAATTGGAAGACTTCCATGAAACCACTTGCTCATACGGAATCGAGCCTCCGAATATGTCCAGGGCGCTGCCGATCGTTAAGTCGATTTTGCCTCCGCCCAAACGGTTTACGAGATCCATATCGGAAAGCTGAGAAACGCCTCCCGCATAGGTTGTTGGAATAGTAACCCACGCGCCGAGTGACTCGACAAGCTCCTTCTCAATCCCTCTGCACATGCCTTCCACATCGACGGCATGGATAAGAAATTCATCGCAGTACTGGGAAAGCTCGTCCAAATTTTGTTTCGTAACCTCATAGGAGGTATACTTTTGCCAGCGGTCTGTCATAACATAATACGAATGATCCCGTTTACGGCAGCTTAAATCCAGCACAAGCCTTTCTTTCCCTACAATTTGGACCAAGCCCTTCAACCGGTCGAAGTCAATTTGTCCGTTCTGAAAAACGTAGGACGTCACAATGACATGGCTGGCTCCTGCATTCAGGTATTTCTCTGCGTTCGTATCGTTGATGCCTCCGCCGATTTGCAGCCCTCCCGGATAAGCCTTCAGAGCGGACAGCGCAGCCTCCTCATTGCCTTTGCCAAGCATGATCACATGCCCGCCGCGAAGTCCGTCCCGGGCATACATGCGCGCATAATCCGCAGCGGACTTATCCGACTCGAAATTGGTAACCAAATCTTCCTTTTGCCCCTCGAGAAGCGTTGAACCGACAATCTGTTTGACTTTGCCGTCATGCAGGTCGATACAAGGTCGAAATTGCATTCCATACATCCTCTCTTAATCTAGCTCTAATGTATAGAATATACCATACCCGGCAAGCCTCATTCCAGACTCATCGACGGATCCTCCGTTTTGTTATCGGCTTCCTGCTGATCGTTACCGCTTCCGAAAACAAATAAATCTCTAATACCTGTTCCGCCGTCAGGCGTGAACACCGGGACGCTGGAAAACATGCTGGTAACAGTGGAAAAATAAAATTCGAACGGCTGCTGTTCCAGATTGCTCAATCTTTGCGAGAAGATGCCGGGAACAACTCGCGAACGGCTTTTCAATTTCTTTTTATAGTCCTTGCCGGTCGCTTCCCTCAAGGCAGCCTGCACTTCGTTCTTGACAACCTCTGTTTGCAGTCTAATTTTTTTCACGGTTTCATTGTAGCTATCCAATACGAACTTCGTCCTCTTGATGCCCGTACCGTTCTGACGATATTCATAAAATTCCTGCTTCAGGCCGTCCTCCGTAGGTTCGGCATCCGTCTTTCTTTGGTCCATAAACTGCCATAGGGCCTTTGTTTTCTCCAGCTTTTCCTTTTGCTCCGTACAATACCCTTTTTGTCTTTGGTATTCTTCCTCATATTCGGCAAGCAAACCCACCTCTTCTTCCCGATCCTGCATTTCCACGGCGAATAAAATCAGCTGCTCCTTATTTTTTGAACTCGCAAGAGGCTTGAGGGCATCAGTAAATAGTTGATTAAAATCAAATGGCACCAGCTGCTCCTCCGGTGTAGCCTCCAGCTCCTGGATGTCCTTCAGGATATCCTCGCGAAGCTTGGCCACAAGCTCGGCTGTAACCGTCTCCTCCTTCACTGAGCCGTAATCGGCAGCGTCCCCGCCTTTCCACTCGTTAGGTGTGATCCCCCGGTCCAGGTCATAGGGCTGCTCCTGATGCATCCGAAAATGGACGGAACGCACTTCAGCCAGCTTTTTGTTCACATCCTTGCCTTCAATTTCCGCATTATTCTTATCCCCATATTCCAGCTTATATCTTGCCGTATGGGTTTTATCCGTATGGGACAGATCGGAATCAAGCTCCTGCGAATATTGATCGTAGGTCTTCTTGCCGCCGCCGTTATTATTCAACGTAGGCTTGCCGAACCTGCCTCCGCTGCCGTTCATTACCGCTTTGGCCGACCAATGCTGCGGGATACGGGTAGGGAGCTGGATCGTCCATGGCTTGTCTTCATCCAGCTGCTTCAAATAACCGTGGTCGATTAATTGCTGCTGATCGACAGCGAAGTTGAGGCTCTTGTAGCTGATCTCCACCGTATAATCAAAATTGGCACCCTTCGTTGCCTTCCGGGCCATTTCTTCTATCGTGTTATTGTATGCGAATTTGTTGTTATCCCCGTCCTGAGGCGCAATGTTCCATTCCTGGTCCGCTTGGATGCCTCCGAGCACCTGGTAGCCGACCAGGTGGCCTCCGTTGTAGTCCATGGCACGCGCCTCATCAGCGCCTTCACGAATGCCCAGCTCCTCATATCCGAAGTGACCTATCGCGGTAGCCAAAGGACCATTCTCGCGTCCCTTTTTATTGATCGTTTTCATATTAATATTCGCTGTCACGGTGTGCGGACGGTCGCAGCTCTCTCCAAGATGCTGGGTCCCTTTAAATTGGGCCTCCGCCACATTCTCTTCGCCAAAAATCCGTTTCAGCGCTCCATAGAAGGTCGGCAAGCCCCTGTCCGCCTGCACGGATGTAAATTTGCCGTCGGAGCCTTTTAAGTCTTTAAGCTCCTCGCTGGAATAAGACTCTTTATCATAAGTATCATAGCCGGTATTGTCTTCGTTCGGCAGCTTATAGGAAGAACGCTGAATGACTCCTGAAGCCGGATTCCTTCCGCCGGCCCGGCCGCGCAGCATCTGGATGACAGCCCGATTGCCTAACGCACTCTGAAGCTGGGCCGCGTGTCCCGAACTCATAGAAGACGGCCGGACTGCGCCGCCGGTCCCCTCCATAGTCTTCCTGGAACTCGACACCGTCCCGCCCTGTTTCGAAGGCACACGTCTATCGTGACCCATTCCCCTTCACACTCCATTACAGGCATTTCATGAATCAGATTTTCTATATTCATTTTTGCATGGAATGTACTAACTGTCTACCCACTATTTCCCTAATCGGTCGGCGGGTAAGATTTATTTAATAGCGAAAAAAACTGCCTTTCCCCCTTACAATCCCGGGAAAAGGCAGTTGAGAGACAAGCTTATCTTTGAATCGCCCACCTGGCGCTGTTCAATATCAACCGACGATAAGAGGTGGGGCGGAAGGAAGGCGCATGATGGCCGGGCTGCAGATACACAACACGCCCTTGCCCGCGCTCATACGCCCAAGCCGCCGGGTAGCGGCTTCCCTCAAACGCATACTCCATAATCACTTGGCAGGCTGCCGAATGTTCCAATTCGAAGAAGTACGGCTCTTCCTCCAGCGTAAAATCCCCAACACCATCCAGCAGCGGATGGTCTGATGCCGTACCGTAGTACTGAAGCGTCTGATACGGCGGATGCGTGATGAACCTGCCGCCGACCAGCTCCTTCAGCTCAGGGAGGCCTGCAACCGAAATGCCGTTGTGAATCGCAAGCAGGCCGCCCCCGTCCTCCACAAATCGAATGACCCCCTCGGACTGTTCCGGTGTGAGCGTTTTTTTCCAGCAATCCGTGTAGGATATGCATAGCGGTGTCTCTCGATGATTCAGAGAATGGAACCGATCGTAATCCTCGGTGCATTCCAGCTCGAAATCTCCCCCGAGTATGGCTTCCAGCTCCTGTCTTACCGGCTCCAGCGGGTGCCAAGGCGCATCCGTATTGTCGCCGATCAACACGATTTTATTACGAACGTTTATGACTCTCTCCTCCTCTTAGTGAATCATCCATTTTAGCGAACGTCTGCTGCTCCATACCCGTACGCTGAAGGATAGGACGAATCAAGGCGGCCAGCTTCTCCCCCATTAAGATATGTCCGTAATCCGAAGGATGGATGAGATCCGATGTCAGAGAGGTGAAATCCGTCATGATCTCGCTGCCTTCAAAGAGGTGAAGCTTTCCATGCCTTTTTTGCGCAGCGTATTGCCGAAGCACTTCATTGAATTGATGCTCATTCACCGCCATCCGATCGTCCTCGGCTTTGAAATACGTCGCCCGGTTCGGGTAGATTGTCGTAATAAAGACCGGCTTGTCCGGATGCCGGCTAATAACCCGATCGAGCAGGTATTTGATTCTATGCTCGAACTCATTGACAGTGAGAACGGATCTCATATTTACACCGAGCTCGAAAAAGGCAAAATCCCAATCGCTGCGGCCGGCAATAAAGTCCGCTACCTCGGGCTCGCATAAGCACGACCCGCTGAGCCCCAGGTTCAGTACGTCGGTTTCCATACGTCTGGCGGCCTGCTGGGTGTATCCGTTATAGTGGCTGAGCGCTCCCGCTCCATGAGTAATCGAGGATCCATAAGCTACAAAGGCAAGCTTAGGCACTTCATCGCGATGCGGTTCGCGAATTTCGTGGCCGTAAGCATCGATGTCATGAAACACGGCGGTAAACCGGTCAAAGAAAATTCGCCAGACGCGAGGAGAGAAGGCCTGATTCCGCAGCACCTCCTCGTGGACTTGAACGAACCTGTCGGGGACCTCCAGATTCAGTGTCGTGATCGCACCGGCTTGAAGCGAATGCGACGAATGGAAAAAATCGCCGCAGAACACGAGCACCTTGCCGCTGGAGCCGTATGCCGATACGGTAACTCGGATGCTGGCGGATTCCGTAACGAACCGAAGCTCGCAGCTGTTCGATTGCACTGCCTTCGTACGCCCCTTGTCGCTCAGAGAGTGACGGACTTCCGCAGGGAAGCGATGAAGGATCACCCCGTTTAGATGTTCTCGCTGCTCTAATTCGGCTACATTGTGAAGCTTGATTCCTTTGTAAATCATCCTTTCACTCCTCACCGGTTATATGACCCTGCTACCATGATCATACCTTGAAACGGAATAGGCCGATATGGTTTTTTTAAAGTAACCTTGCGCTTTTTTAACATCCAATTGCCGAAAAAAAAGAAACCAGCCTTCATCCTTGCTTTATCAGGGATGAAGGCTGGTTTCTTCGGGGGCGATGTTACGGCAAAACATTGCCTGCAGCGCGATAAATCGCATACCATTCCTGGCGGGTTAGATGTACATCAGCCGCTTTACAGCAATCTCTCAGCCGTTCCACGCTCATGGTTCCCGTTACAGGCTGCATGCGGGCAGGATGACGGAGCAGCCAAGCGATCGCGATTGTAGTATTGGATACGCCATACTTCGCGGCAATCTCGTCGATCTTTTGGTTCAGCTCCGGGAACTTCTCATTGCCAAGGAACGTTCCTTGGAACCATCCGTACTGAAATGGAGACCATGGCTGGATGGTGATATCATGCAGCCTGCAGAAATCCAGCACATATCCGTCCCGGTTCACTGCAGCGTCGTTCTCCATGTTGACGTTAATACCGCTGGAGATCATGGTGGAGTTCGTGATGCTAAGCTGCAGCTGATTGACGACAATCGGCTGCTTCACCGACTTCTTGAGCAGCTGAATCTGCATCGGATTCTGGTTTGAAACGCCGAAGTGTCTCACCTTGCCCGAGCTCTCCAGAAGCTCAAACGCCTCGGCAACCTCCTCCGGCTCCACCAGCGTGTCCGGCCGGTGCAGCACCAGGACGTCGAGGTAGTCCGTTTGGAGCCGCTTCAGGATTCCGTCCACCGAGTCCAAAATATATTCCTTGGAGAAATCAAACGAGCCCTGCTCCTTACGAATGCCGCACTTGGATTGCAAAATGAGCTTCTCCCGGACACTGTCGTTCATGCCTATAGCATCCGCGAAGATTTCCTCGCATTGGCCTCCGCCATAAATATCCGCATGATCGAAGAAATTGGCACCTTCCTCAAGCGCCGTCCGAATAAAACGCTCGGCCTCCTTCTTCTCGAGTGATTTCATCCGCATACAGCCGACGGCAATAACAGGAACTTCGAGCGTACTGGTTCCAAGCCGGATCGTTCTCATGTTCGTTCATCCTCCCCTAATTTGTTCCCATCAATGTCCTTGGTCATTGTCTCATACCCGTGCAACCGTTATCAAGATTGTAGTTCACGTTAAACAAAAAAGCTGCCTTGATCCCCGGTCAATGACCGGGGCAGACAGCTTACTTTTGCTTATGCTTCTATGGTGCAATATAAACCTCAAGCTGCTCAGCCCTGCAGGCCTCCTCAAACCAGGTCTCGGGCGATGGGTTCATGATTACTCCTGTAGCCCGCTCTAGCGGAATGATAGTAAACAGCGCGACCTTCTTCAGCTTCGTATGATCGAATACGGCATAAACCTGATTCGAGCGTTCGATCAGCAGCTGGGCAATTCTTGCCTCATACTCCGAATGCGTCGTGAAGCCGCGCTCCAGCGAGACGCCGTCCACGCCAAGGAACATTTTGCTGATATTGATCTTCTCGATCACGTTCTCCGCAAGCGGCCCGATCAGCTCGTAGCTATTCGCACGCATCACCCCGCCGATCACAACCACCTGAACCCCCTCCGCCTCCGCCAGCTCGTAGGCGATGTTCACAGCGTTCGTAACAATCGTAATGTTACTGCGGTTCTTCAGCGCTTTGGCGATGAGGAAGGTCGTCGATCCGCCTGTCAGGCATACGACATCTCCTTCCTTCACAAGGGCTGCAGCCTCTTCGGCGATATGCTCCTTCTCCTCTTGACGGTAATAACGCTTATCGGCGAACGGGATTTCCGAGGTCGTCTGGACGAGCGATTCCTCATAGATCGCTCCGCCTATCGTTCGAATGATTTGTCCCGATTTCTCCAGATGATCCAAGTCGCGCCGGGCCGTGGCCTCCGAGCAGCCGATGGCTTCGCTTAGCTGATGAATGGAAATTTTACCGAGCTTTTTAATTAATTCCAGCGCCTGTGCTCTGCGCTCTGCACTCTTCGAATATTGCATACATTTCTCCTTTGACGATCCGTGTCCGGGTTGCAATGTATTACTCATTTTGAAGGATGAGGGCGGAGAAAGCAAGACCGGACGGGCAAAAACAGATTAGAGGCGAATGATCTGCACTTGCTCCAAACATCGCAAATATTGATCGTAGATTAGATGACCTGCTTGATGCGACATGGCATTCGCCGCTGCTGCGGCCGTAGCCATGGCCAGCTTCTCGGGAGCCGAAACGCCGAGCTCTTCCCCGTACGCCATGCCCGCAACAAAAGCGTCCCCGCAGCCCACCGTATTCACTGCTTGAATCTCGGGAGGGATGGCGCGATAGAGGGCACCGTAGATGAAGGATACCGAGCCGCTGCCGCCCAGCGTAACGCAGGCCTGCGCGATGCCAGCTGCCGCCAATTGCGCCGCCGCTGCCGCCCAGTCGCTTTCCTCCAACTGTCCCCGCCCGAGCCAATCAGCCAACTCCTGCTCGTTCGGCTTTGCAAAATGCGGCCGCGCCTGCAGTCCGAAGCTCAAGGCGGCTCCGCTAGTATCCAGGAAGGCGCGGGAACCGGAGGTATGAATGATGCCGATAAGCTCGGCATAGAGCTCGGCGGGTGCTCCTTGGGGAAGGCTTCCGGCAAGAACCACAACGGCGGAGCGCTCGGATAACCGCCGGAGCGTCGCTTTGAGAGCCTGGATATGATCGTCCTGAATCGTCGGACCCTGCTCCAGCAGTTCTGTAGATTGGCCGCTGTCCTCATCAATGATGTTGAGACAAATGCGAGACTGACCCGGAACCTTGACGAAAGCGGTATGAATGCCGCGTTCGGCCAGCCGTTCCTCAATGAAGGCGCCGCTGCTGCCGCCGATAAAGCCGGTTGCGGTCACTTCCCCTCCGAGCAAATGAACAATTTTGGCCACATTGTTCCCTTTACCCCCGGGCTCGTCAAGTTGTGAAGCAACGCGGTGAACCCAGCCGAGCTGATGTCCTTTTACATAGTAGGTTTTGTCGATGGCCGCGTTCAGTGTAACCGTTGTAATCATCGGATCTCTCCGGCTTTACCGATACATCCGCACAGCTGCATTTTCTCAATCGCCAGCCGCTTGACCGCCTCTTTTGCCGGGACCATATATTTACGGGGATCATTCTCCTTCGGATGCTCGGCAAACACCTGCTTGATCGCGTCCGAGAAGGCGATGCGCAGCTCCGTCGCGATATTCATCTTCGCCATTCCCAAGGAAACGGCCTTCTTCACTTGTTCGGCAGGAATCCCCGAGCCCCCGTGCAGTACGAGCGGCACCTCGATTCGTTCGGCGATTTGAGCGATTCTGGCAAAATCGATATTCGGCTCCCCTACATAAATGCCATGAGCCGTTCCAATAGCCGGAGCTAGAGTTGGAACACCTGTGCGTTCGATAAAGAGGCTGCATTCCTCCGGATCGGCCAACAAAGCGTCGCGCTCATCCACAACAATATCGTCTTCGACGCCGCCCACCTTGCCGAGCTCGGCTTCCACATTGACTCCGGCGGCAGCGGCCACCTCCATTACCCGGCGTGTCTGCTCCACATTCACTTCAAAGGGATGCATGGAGGCATCGATCATGACGGAGGTATATCCGGCGCGTATACACTGGACAATCAGCGAAAAATCCGTGCAGTGATCCAGGTGAAGCGCGATAGGCAATCCGGTGCGGTTCGCCGCAACCGTCGCAGCCGCAGCGATATAATCGGGCCCCAGATGTTTGACCGTACCCACGGTGGATTGAATGATAAGCGGCGATTGTGTCTCGGCTGCCGCCTCCACTACCGCTTGAAGCATCTCCAGCGTGTGAACGTTGAATGCCGCCACAGCGTATCGGTTCCTTCGGGCCGCTTGAAGCATAGCTGTTGATGAAATTAATGGCATGATGAGTTCCTCCCCAAATATAAATAAAAAAGTTTGAATTAACTCGGTTACAAATTGATTGATAATAACATTTTTATGATCATGATAAACAATTTACTCACATCAATCAATCTTTTTTTCATTTTAACAAAATAAATTTAAACATGTGATGCTGTCTATTTTTGATTGGGTTTAACATTTTGTGATTGATATTTTCAGTTTCATGTTTTACACTGTCGTTATAGCAGCACATTTCATTAAGGAGGTCATTCATCGTGAGCCTGACTTATCGTGAAACGAAACAGCAATACGAAGCTTTACAGCAAACCTACGACTATCTGCTTTCCAAACGGGAGGAAATCGTCTCCTTCGTCCGCTCTCATTCGATTCGATCCATCACCTTCGTCGGCTGCGGCTCAAGCTATTGCTTAAGCGAGTCGGCCGCAAGCTCTGTCCGTTTACGGGCGGGGATCCCCTCCACTGCACTGGCCGGAGGCGACCTTATGCTGAATCCGAAGCGTTACCGCCCTCTGCTCGCCGATACCCTGCTGGTGGCTCCCTCCCGCTCCGGAAGTACAAGCGAGGTGGTAGAAGCGGTCCGATTGATTCAGGCGGATCAGCATGTACCGATCCTGGCGATTTCCTGCGTTGCCGATTCCCCGCTATCCAAGCAGGCTGATTTCTCTTTGGAGCTCCCTTGGGCCTTCGACCACAGCGTCTGTCAAACAAGAACGGTAACGAACCTGTATACCGTTAATTTACTGCTCGCCGCCTTCCTCGGAGACGATGAAGAGTTGATTGCCGACGTGAAGAAGGCCATCGATCAAGGTGAGGCTTATATGGCACGTGTGGAAGCCGGTTTACGGGAAACGGCGCGCGCGGCCTGGACGAATGCGGTCGTACTGGCAGACGGGGAGCTTCAAGGGCTCGCTGCCGAAGGCGCAATTGCATTAACCGAGATTGCCAAGGTTCAGGCGCATGCTTACCATCTGCTGGATGTGCGCCACGGCCCTATGGTTACGGTAGGACCGGATACTTTGGTCATCGCAGCAATTTCCGGCGAAGGCACTGTCCATCAGCAAAACCTGCTTCGTGACATTAAGGGGAGGGGCGCTACGGTCATAGCCTTCGCCGATCGGGCCGAGGCGATCCCGGATGAGCACGTCGATCTGGCCGTTATTTCGGACCACGAGCTGGATGTGGCGGCCCAAGGAATTCCGTTTATTTTCCTGCCCCAAATTGCAGCACTGACAAGCGCCGAACGTCAGGGCATCGATCCCGATCAGCCCGACGGCCTGGTGGCATGGGTGAAGCTGTAACGTTCGCCTTGAGCAAAAAAAGCGATACCGGAGAATGCGCTGCACTCCGGTACCGCTTTTTTTCACGGACAAATATGCTAAGATGGAATCAAACTTGGAAAGGAGGTCTTCAAGAATGCAAGGCTACAATGTCATCATGGTATACAACCGGGATGAGGATCAACTATTGCTTTGCAAAAGGCGGAAGGATCCGTATAAAGGACTCAGCAACCTCGTAGGGGGGAAAATCGAAGCCGGAGAAGCCGGTCTCGAAGCGGCTTATAGAGAGCTGGAAGAGGAAACCGGGATTACGAGAAATGACATCGAGCTGCGTCATGTAATGGATTTTACATATTATTACCAGTCTTGTTATGTCGAGGTGTACGCCGGGAGGCTAAAGCATGACGTCTCGGTATCGGGAGAGGAGAACGAGCTCTATTGGTCGGATCTGAACCGGGATTTCTTTGATATGTCCCTATTCGCCGGCGAAGGGAATATCGGTCATATGCTGGAGCAGGTCAAGCTGTACCGGGATCAGCTCTTCGGAGAGTAAACGGGGCGGAGGTCCTCCGCCCTTGTTGTCACTGCATCAGGTCTAGGCCGAACCTGCGAAAATCCCTTGTGTCCAGCTTGTGTCCCGAAGCCCCCCAAGCTATGCCCAGCTCCGAATACAGTAATCCCTTCTCCGCTGCGGAATGGATGGTGGAGACCACGTCACGAATCGTTGTCACAACCTCTCCCTTCTCTTCCTTCACGTCAACATGCTCCGAGGGAACGGGATGAATCCGGCCGGAGGAGGCAAAGGCGCCGTTAGCGGCCACCATAAAGCTTCGGCACGCCTCCAGCGAGCAGTACAGCTCTTGGGTTTCCCCTTTCACCGCATCGATCATGTTGAGATACATATTTCGGCTTAGATTCTCGGATCCATGACGGAACGGGTGCTCTACCTTATTCTCATCCGTCCAGGTCAGCTCATTATTGTAATTCCACACCAGCTCTCCCTTTGTTCCCTTCACTCGGATATGGGGCGGCAGATTGGCATCGTGGCACAGGGTGGAATAGTAGTGGATCGCGACACCGTTTCTCGTGCTTATGCGTACGCAGGAGGTGTCTTCCGTTTCAATCTCATGTCCCTTATACAGCTCGGCCGTTACCCACTCCGGGCATGCCGCCTCCGGGTCGCCCTTGCCGGCGGCTACCAAGCAATTTTGAAACAGATGAGCTAACGGATTATGAATGCTGCCATCCATCACGTAGGCGCCGTTATGCATGATTTTACCCGCCCAAGGAGTTCTTTCGTAATATGTATTCGTGCGTTTCCATGTCCCGATGCCGGTTACCGACACGAGCTCCCCGATCGCGCCCTCCTGAATCAGCTTGAGCATATGACGAAACGCCCGGCCCGAGGTGTGCTGGAAATGGACGGTACAGACCGTTCCGTTAGCGCGCTTTGCTTCCAGCAGGGTATCGAGATCCTGTACGGTCGCCGTCGGGGGCTTCTCCATCATCACGTGAATGCCCCGTTCGATGGCATAAAGCGCCATCGGCTGGTGAAGGTGAATCGGCGCCGTGATCACGACAAAATCAAGCTCGCCATGCGCCTGCAGCAGCTCCTTATAGTCTGAATAATGCCGCGCTCCCATAGCGGTCAGCTGATCATACGAGTCCTTATGCAGCTCCGGCCGGATTTCGGCGAAAGCGATACAATCCAGCAAGCCATCCTGCACCAAGCTGCTGATCTGATTGACATGGAATTTTCCCCAGCCGCCAATGCCTATTAAGGCGATCTTCGTCCCCATTCGAGCTCACTCTCCCGGTTCGCACTCTATTCTTTATGCTGCTGCCGAAATTTATTCGGCGGCAGCTTGACAACATTGCGAAACGATCTGTAAAAGGTAGGCACGTTCTCGTAGCCCACCTCAAAGCAGATCGTAACGATATCCTTATCGGTCTCGGACAGCAGCTTCTGAGCCGCTCGGATCCGCACCTCGGTCATATACTGAAACGGCGTGATCCCGTAGCACTCCTTGAAAATGCCGTTCACATGCCTTGCACTCATGTTCATTTTGCTGGACAGATCGCCGTTCGTGATTGGCTTGAAGTAGTTGTCATCAATATATTTACGTATCCGTTCCGCCCGATAATGGTTCGAATCCGCCTTGGCGCCTTGCTGTTGGGATCTGGAGAGGAGCAATAACACCTCCTGCAAATAAACCCGCAGTGCCCAGCTGCACAGAGCGTCATGATTGCCCTGCTCGAACATCATCTTGCGTAGCAGCTGCCGAATATCCGTAGCCATCATCGGATTAATATAAAGCACCATTGATTGCCTCAGCTGCTTCATCAACAGCCCTCTCTGCACTTCTTCCCCAAGCGCAGCCTCTTCGAAGGCCAGTACAAGCAGGGTCAGTCTGCGGACGGACACGATGGAATGATCCGAGCGGGGCACGATCAGCACGAAATTATCCGGCGTCAGCTCGGACCGTTTGCCCTCCATCGTAATGTAACCGTTCCCATCCAAGACGTAGAGAATTTGGTGAATCGCATGCCGATGCTCAGCGACCTCGTGCCCGTCTCCATGCTTGCTCTCGTAGAGAAGGATGCCATTCTCCGGCAAATCGATCCTCGTTATCTCCATGCAACGAACGCCCCCGTAGAATCAAGTTATTTCCATTGTACTCCGCAGGGGCTTATTCGCAAAGGGTTGTTTCGATCCAAGCGTTACACGTGCTCCCGGAATCTTGCTTTCGTTAAAGTCAGCGCATCGTCTCCCGGCATATCCCAAATGGCCTGATTAAAGATTTCAACCTCGATCGGTCCTTGATAGCCTGCCGCTTCTACGGCCGAGCGAATCTTCTTGAGCTCGATGACGCCGTCTCCCATCATACCGCGGCCAAGCAGCATATCCGGCGTCGGCACAAGCCAATCCGACACGTGGTACCCTAGAATACGCGTCCCGGCACGAGCGATCTCCTCGTACAGCTCGGGATCCCACCAGACATGGAATACATCGACAACCACCCCGACCTCCTCCGGCGCGAACTTCTCGGCTAATGTGTTCGCTTGACCTAAGGTGTTGATGACAGAGCGTTCAGCTGCGTACATAGGATGGAGCGGCTCAATGGCCAGCTTCACTCCATGGTCCTTGGCGAAGGGCACCAGCTTCTCGATGCCTTCCTGCACCCACTGCCTGGCGAGTCCGATGTCCTTGCCTGATGCGGGACCGCATACCAGCACCAGCACATCCGTGCCAAGCTCCGCCGCTTCCTCGACCGCTCGGCGGTTATCCTCCAGCTTCGTCTCCCGCTCCGCAGCCGTCTCCGCCGGAAACATGCCGCCGCGGCATAAGCTCGATACACGAAGTCCGGCATCCCGGATCATGCGGCGTGCCTCCGTCAGCCCCGCCTCCTGCACCTTATGACGCCAAGGCGCGATCCATCCGATCTCGGCCCGGACGCATCCGGCCACCGCCTGCTCTAAGGTCCAGCGCTCCGTCGTAATTTGATTCAGACTTAACCTTTGCATCAATTCCTTGTCCGCCATTCGCAAGCGCCCCTCTCCGCAGTACTTTTGTTATTCCACTCCCGCCAGCAGCAGCATCCGCTGCATCCGCTTGGCCGCCAGCTCCGGATCCGCGAGCAGTCTCGCTTCATCGGCAAGCACGAACAGCTCGGCAAGATGGGTTGCACTCCGCTGCCCCTCGGCTCCGCCCACCATACGGAAATGGGATTGGAAGCCGTTCAAATAAGCCAAAAACACGACTCCGGTCTTGTAGGCATACGTAGGCTTTTGGAAAATATGTCTCGACAGAGGCAGCGTCGGATTCATCAGCTCGTAATAGGCATCCATACGCCCTTGATCGAGCGCCTGCAAAGCACTGGAAGCTACCGGTGCGATCGCATCGAAAATACCGAGCAGCGCATGGCTGTACCCCTGCTCGTCTCCGCTTATGAGCTCCGGGTAATTGAAATCGTCGCCGGTATACATCCGAACCCCTTGCGGCAGCTTGCGCCGCATTTCGATTTCCTTCCCTGCGTCAAGCAGCGAAATTTTGATGCCGTCCACCTTGTCAGCATGGCTTCGGATAATATCGAGGCAAACCTCCATGGCGGCGTAATCGTCCTTATGGCCCCAATACCCGGCCAGCGCCGGATCGAACATATCGCCAAGCCAATGCAGAATGACCGGTTCTTTCACTTGACTGAGAATGCGACCGTACACCCGGCGGTAGTCGTCCGGTCCTTGTGCAACCGCAGCTAAGGCCCGGCTTGCCATAAGAATGATGCGGCCTCCCAGCCCTTCGATGTAGGAGCACTGCTCCTCGTAGGCAGCCTCCACCTGCTCCAGGCTAAGGCCGGGGGCAGCCGGGAGATGATCGGTGCCGGCTCCACTCGCCACAAGTCCCCCCACGGACTTGGCTTCCTTGACGGAATGAGCGATAAGCGTCTTGGCCGCTTCCCATTGAAGGCCCATGCCTCGCTGGGCCGTATCCATCGCCTCGGCAACGCCGAAGCCGAGCGACCACAGACGATGGCGGTACGCCATGCTGGCTTCGATATCCAGCTTCGGATTCAAGATAGGGTCCGTGGTGGCGAAGGGATCGACGACGACATGCGCAGCCGAGAAAGCCGTCCGCTTCTCAAAGGATCCCTTGGCGACCCTGATAGGCTCATATCGGCCAACTTCATACAAATAGGTCGAGCCGTCCTGCCGCGGCAGCTTGATGTGCATATGCTTCCCCTCCTTTTCCTATAGGGACAGCTCAGGGATATCAATCCAGCGGCGTTCCTGCCAGGATTGAATCGCGAGCTCTGCCAGTTGGGTACCTTTAGCCCCCTCGAGGAGATCCCAAGGGAAAGGCGCATCGGCTACGACGTGCTTTAAGAACATTTCCCATTGAATCTTGAAGCCGTTGTCGAACACTTGATTGTCCGGCACTTCCTCCCATTGCTCGCGGAATTGCAGCGGATTCGGGATATCCGGGTTCCATACGGGCTTAGGGGTATTTACCCGATGCTGAGTTTTACAGGAACGAAGCCCTGCGACAGCACTTCCATGCGTACCGTCAACCTGGATGTTAACAAGCTCGTCGCGATCCACGCGAACGGCCCAAGAGGAATTGACCTGAGCGACAATGCCGCCTTCGATTTCGAACGTGGCATACGCCGCATCATCCGCTGTACAAGCGTATTTGCGGCCGTTTTCATCAATCCGTTCGTCGATATGAGTCACACCCAGACAGGACACCGACTTCACTTCACCGAACAAATTGTCAAGTACGTACCGCCAGTGAGCGAACATATCGACAATGATGCCGCCACCGTCTTCCTTGCGGTAATTCCAGGAAGGACGCTGCCCCGGTTGCCAATCGCCCTCGAACACCCAGTAGCCGAATTCCAGTCGGACGGACAATATTTTGCCAAAAAATCCGGAATCGATTAGACGCTTCAGCTTGATCAGGCCCGGGAGGAAAAGCTTGTCTTGAACGACCCCGTTCTTAATACCCGCTTCCCGCCCCAGGCGTGCCAGCTGGGTGGCTTCCTCCAGTGTTTCGGCAATCGGCTTCTCCGTATAAATGTGCTTGCCCGCTTGGATCGCCTTCTTCAAGGCCGCAGCACGGAGCACGGTCGTTTGGGAGTCGAAATAGATGACATTGTAAGGATCCGCCAGGCACTCGTCCAGGTCCGTGCTTACGCGACTGAGACCATGGGCCTCCGCCAATGCGCGCAGCTTGCTCTCCGAGCGGCCCACCAGGATCGGATCCGGCATAATGACATCGCCGTTCGGCAGGGCAACGCCTCCTTGCTTGCGGATCGCAACAATGGAGCGAATCAAATGCTGGTTCGTGCCCATCCGTCCTGTAACGCCATTCATAATGATACCTAGCTGAATCTCTGCCATGTTCTCTGCCTCCAATAGTTCATTTTTTCTCTTCCTCCCTATTGTAGGCCGTTTGCCTGGGGAAGTCTTATTACAATGGGAAACGGATTCTTAATTTTGGAAATAATTTCTCCTCCAGAAAGGTCAGTGGTTCGGGGTTTGTTCATTTCTTAGCTGGCTCAACATTTCTGCTAATAGGCAGCATGTACCCATAATTTCCATGGCAATTTTGGTGATTTGTGCTTACATAGAACATTCCAAGAGCAAGTGTCTCGTATATCGCCATGGCACCCTCTTAAAGATGCCTATTCTCACAAATCCCGTTTTAAACTTGTTTAAGACGCAAATTTCTGCACATGAAGTCAATTTCAAAACGAGCTTTTGTCGATCCCTGCGGCAGACCACGGCCCGGTAATGCTCCCTGTAAAGTTATGAAATCACCTTACTGAACCAAACATGCGTTCTTATACCACTGTAAGATGAAAAAATCGCGTTACAATGCGTCTGATGCTTATCACGGCCCGGTAACGCTCCTTGTAACGTTATGAAATCACCTGATATGAACGAAACCGTCAAGTGCTCAGCACGTACCCTTGATTTGGAGTGCTCTAAAGTAAGCCTGTCAAATGCCTTTTTTGACAGGCGGTTCACTCTGCCCATACTTTTTTACTTCGGTCTGGCTGATCAAGCCAGACCCTGCCCTACGGCGAGTAACGGGGTGCAGGGGGCGTGCTCCCTGCTGTCTTTCTTTAATTTGAGCTTGTGGTTCGAATGAGTTTCATTCCTTGGCACGAGGGCAAAATGGTTCTTTGCGCCGGTTGGCAACCTGATATTCGTGGGTTATCACAAGTGAATTGTATACGACCAGAGAGCTTACCTGCTAAACTTACGACGCGCATGAAGCCGCACTACCTGAAAGATTGACTTTGCGCAGGTGATTTCCGCGGATTATTACTCTCTGCCTTGCTTTAGTACTTTGCCCTCGAGCCAAAGAATGTAACGTAACGCATTGCCTAACTCACTAAGCCGGAATCACTTCCTTTTTCATTCAATCATACCCTTATTTTTTATGCTGTGATGCTGTTTTTTTGCTTATCTACTTCCTTGGCTATGGCCCATATGAAACCTATAAGCTCTCGGGCTACTGCGGCGATGATGGTTCCTTTGTGCTTTCCTTTGAAAAGGAGCTTCTTGTATTTGTGGTGTAATCGCTTTTGTGCTTTCCAGGAGATATTGACAATTTCCGAACTCAGTCCTTTTTGCCTATCTCGCAGCGTTTTCCGTATGGCAGGTGAGCTCCGATAGCTCCAGGCGGCTTCAACCAATACCCTACGTATATGGGCATTTCCAGCTTTCGTTATCCCACCTTGCCAACGACTCCCCCCGCTAGAACGTTCTGATGGCACCAGCCCCACATAACTCATGAGCTGCTGAGGGGATGCGAATCTTCCTGCAATGTGGCCAAGTTCCGAAGCTACAGTAACGGCTGTAATTAGGGCAACGCCATGGAGCCCCTGCAATGCTTGGATCATGGTCGCTTGGCATCCTTCACTCGTTTGCTTCTCCATCTCCGCTTCATATCTTCGGATCCGGTTCGTAGCTTCTTGGATGCTGTTTCGGTATTCTTGGAATACCATATCCTCACAACACCGAGAAAACCGTAAAGTATCTAACCAATTTTCATATGGCTGAGTCCACACTCGAACGCCCTTGGGCGGGTGGATCTGATGGCGAAGCAGAAACTTGGTTAAACGCTGTTTATGCCGATTCCTGTCTTGTACGGCATCTTCCCTGGCCCGAACCAAATCTCGCAAGGCTTCATCCTCGGGACGTGGTACATAGATCTCTGTCAATTCATTTGCTCTCCAGAGCTGCGCTAGACGTACAGCATCTCTCTTATCTGTTTTTATTCGAGTATTCCCCTCTAAGTCTGTTGGTGCGATGACGCTGCATTCCACATACATCTCCAAAAGCCATCGATACAAGACGAACCCCGTAGGGCCAGCCTCATAGCATATACTTAACTTTACGTCATCATCTTTCATTAACTGATTAACTAGTTTACGAACAGCCTCCTTCGTATGCGAGATGACACCATGGAACCTGACGGGTTCATTTCTATTTTCGGGGGCGATGGCTACAGCTATTTTTTCTTTGGATACGTCTAGACCAACATATTTTATGGTTATACTCATTACTAAACCGACCTCCTTTTGTTTGTAGCTCTGTTTTGGAATATTGATTTGATTGCTCAATCAATTGATTTCCAAATTCACCCTACGTAATGCAAAATGGTAGTCGGTTTCGTTCATTTTAACTTACCGTACCAAAAATGTGTTCATCTGCCACCGTAAGATGAAAAAATCGCGTTACAGGCGTCTGGCGCTATATCGGAAATCGCAAGCAGATTTGCGCTGCCAAAGCTCAATTAGTGCGATTGAAGTCAATATTATTATGAATTGACTTCATTAGCAGCTTTCTCCCCTTTACCCGACACATGAAGGCCTATATTTCTGCATGTGAAAAGGGGCTGATCCCCAAAAAGCAAAATTTCTGCTCTCTGGGATCAGCCCCTCTGATATACCCGTTTTTGTTAGTAAGAGATCTACAGCTCTACGATCCGGAACCAGTCTACGTCCGCATAACCGCCTGCCGGCGCGCCGGATTCTTGCGTGCAGAACAAGCCTAGCTTCGCACCGACCCAGCCGCCCGGTACGGCGGTCAGCTTGTCGCCGATCGGGTGGAAGTCCACGCCGTTCAAGCTATACGCGAAAGTACATTCCGCCTCCAGAACCACAGTGGTTTGGAAGTAGATCGTTTCTACGGACGGCAGGTCGACCACCTCCATCGTTTCCTCCGTGGCGCCCTCCTTGTTTCCGCTTCCCGCAACATAAGCGAGCTTCCAGCTCTCTCCCGACTTGCTTAAGGCAAGATAGCGGTAGTCGTAGCCGAAGACCGTAAAGCCAACGCGATCCGAAGCGGTCGCCGGCTTTAGGCTCACCTTCACAGTCGCCGTAAGATTCGGAGCCGGAAGCTTCTGGCACAGCACATTCGGCGTTTGATGCAGCGTCGTTACGCCGGCAGGCAGCGGCTCGGCATACAGTCGAAGCTGCCCGGGGTTCGCTTGCAGAGAATACCAGGAGGACTTCCAATTCGACTGCCACTGCCACTGCAGACCAAGCTCCGGTCTCTCGAATTCGTCGCTCGTGTCCGGTACTTCAATCGGCCATTCCCGTCCGACATTCGGTTTCTTGTACACCACCACCGGCTCGCCGATGCCGTCGCCGTTGGAATCGACGCCCATTTCCGGCCAATCGTTCTCCCAGCGCATCGGCTGCAGGTGAACGATGCGTCCGTAAGCCTCGCGGTCCTGGAAGTGCACGAACCACGATTCCCCCGATTCCAGCTCGACATACCCGCCTTGATGCGGCCCGTTGATCTCCGTGTCCCCTTGATGGAGCACAATTTTATCCTCATACGGACCGTCAACGCTCTTGGAACGCAAGATCGTCTGCCATCCGGTCGGAACGCCTCCGGCCGGAGCAAAAATATAGTAGTAGCCGTTACGCTTATACATCTTGGGGCCTTCCATCGTCGGATGGTTCTCTTCCCCGTCGAAGATAATATGGCCGTCATCGAGCAGCGCTTTGCCGTCGGGACTCATCCGGCACAGCTTCAGCTTGTGCTTGATGCCCGTCCGGCTCTTGGCAAACGCGTGAACCAGGTAAGCCTGTCCATCCTCATCCCAGAACGGGCAAGGATCGATCCAGCCCTTTACCTCCTTCACGAGATGAAGAGGAGACCAAGGCCCCTCCGCGGCTTCCGCCGTAGTCATATAAATTCCCTCATCCGGCGCACTGAAGAAAATCCAGAACTTTCCGTCGTGGTATCGGATGCTGGGAGCCCAAACACCGTCGCCATGCCGTACGACATCGTCATAACCGCCCGGCAGACGGTCAATCGCATAAGAGATCAGCTTCCAATTGACCAAATCCTTGGAATGAAGAATCGGAAGCCCCGGAGAGCTATTGAAGCTGGAAGCCGTCATGTAAAAATCGTCGCCGACACGGACCACATCCGGGTCCGAATAATCGGCGTACAAGATCGGATTACGGAATTGTCCGTTTCCGAGATCTGCTACCCACACCTTGTTTTCTAGATTAGCTGCCATCCTCTTGTCCCCTCCCATGGTAAAAGAACCGATAAGAAAAGCTTCTATCGAAGCCCTTTCAAAGTAGTGCATTCGTGTCAAAAAGGTAGCTTTTCTTGAAACATCAGAATCATTGAGCTCCGCTCAAAACTTATAAATTCTGATGTTATAAAAAAATAAGCGGCTGTCCGCCGCTGCAATACCGTATACAGCAAGTTTAGATAGCCATGTATAAGTCTATTATAGTACATGGCGGATATCAAATTCTTGCTATATTCATGACATAATCGCAAATACTTGAATATTCTTGTGTCATTTCCCCTTGGATCGATTTTCAACAGCACTGCGCGGGGTAGGTCAATTGTTGTTCAGTTCAGCTTCTTCTCCCCTTTACGGAATTCGGAGGGGGTTTCCCCGAGCAGCCGTTTAAACGTGTTGCTGAAATAAGAAATGTCGGCATACCCTACCCGCTCCGCAATATCCGAAATACGCAGGGAGGTCGTTCTCAGCAGGCGCCTCGCTTCCTCCATACGCAGTGTCAGCACATAATCGACGAAATTGACCTTCATCTCCTGCTTGAACAGCTGGCTTAAATAGCTCGGGTTTAAGAATACCGCCCCCGCGGCCTCCTGCAGACTGACCTCGCCGGGCAGCCTTGATTTGACAAAGTGAATCACTTGCTCAATCGTCGACATCTCTCTCGTATCGACGGCATCGCCGTCCCCCTGGCTTTCCAGCGCAGCCTGCTTTTTCAACAGCTTCTTCCGAAGCCCTGTCAGGCAAGTTTCCAGGTCCTCCTCCGTGACCGGCTTCAGCATGTACTCGCTGACTCCGTACTTCATCGCTTGCTGGGCATAGCTGAATTCATCATGCCCGCTCACAATGACCACCTCGGGAGGCCGTTCCAGCTCATGGACGAAGCGAACCAGCTGGAGACCGTCCATGACCGGCATCCGGATATCGGTCATGACCAAATCCACCTCGTTGCGTTCAAGCCAATCTCTCGCCTCCAAGCCATTGGCCGATTCCTGTACCACCTCAAACGGCAGCTCCATCCGCTCCATTGTCTTGCGAAGCGAGGTACGTACCCAACGCTCGTCGTCAACCAGCAGCACCTTATACATAAAGCCCTCCTACTCCGTTCCGTTCCGGAACGGCAATCGTATGGTGACGCAAGTGCCTTGACCTTCCTTGCTGTCCAGCATGATTCCACAGCCTTCACCGAACAAATATTTGGTACGTCTGTGAACGTTCACTAAGCCGATGTGCGAACAGTCCAGCATCAGATCCCGATGGTCCAAATCAAAACGTATCGTTTCCAGACGATCCTCCGCAATCCCGGGCCCCTCGTCTCGAACGTGAAGGAGGAAGGTCTCCTCTCCCTCTTTTTCAGCCGTAATCGTAATGCGGGTCATCCCTGTCGAAGGATCCATCGCATAATTCATGCAATTCTCCAAAATCGGCTGCAGCGAGAACCGGACAATCGACTGCCGCTCGGCCCATTCCGGCAAGCGGAAGCCGTACTCGAGCCGGGATTCGAAGCGAAATTTTTGAATTCGCAGGTACAGCTGGCTCACTTCAAGCTCCTGACGGAGATCGGTCGTCTGCGAGGCTTCCTTCAAATTGTAGCGAAACAGCTTGGAAAGCGCCGAGCTCATCAGCGCAATGTCGTCCGCATCCTTATCCAGCGCCATGCCCCGGATCGTTTCGAGCGCATTATAGAGAAAATGCGGGTTAATTTGCGCCTGCAGCACCCGAAGCTCGGTATCCTTTTGCCGCAAACTCATCTCCGTCTCCTTCAGCCGGGTGAAGTAAATCTCATCAAGCAGCTCCTTCAGCCGCTCCACCATTTTATTGAAGCCCTTCGCCAGCATGCCGAGCTCATCGTTGCTTTCTATCACCGTCTTGGTATCAAAATCACCCATTTCGATCTTGCGCATGCTTCTATGCAGATCGCGGATCGGACGAATGATGCTGGCGGTGAAGGCGGCTCCGATCAGGTAAGCGGCAAGCAAAGTAAGGATCGTAGTCCATAATATGGTTTGGCCGATATGGTTAACGCCCTGCGTCAGCTCCTTGTAGGGCACCACCGTAAGCAAAGTCCAGCCAAGCTCACTGGAGCGGCTGTAGGTCAGCAGCTCCCGGCGATCCTGCCCCATAGCGAGCGAGCCGCTGTCTGCGGTAAGCCACTCGCTGTAATTCGACTTCTGTCCGAGCTGCTGCACATCCGGATGGAATACATAATGCCCCTTGGAATCCAGGATGCTCATAAAGCCGGTCCGGCCGATCGTCACGACCTGGGCAATTTCTTGTATCCGCTTAAAATTAACATCGATGACGATCATTCCGATAGGCTTTAACGTCGTCGAGCTGAAAATGCGCTTGGCGATGGTAATCACCGGCTCCTGCCGGTCCTGCTGCCTGATGAAGCGGCTGACGAGCATCGGCTCCCCTGTAAGCGGCACCGCCTCATACCAGTATTCCTTCCTCATCTCCTCCGCCGGCACCGCGTTCTGCAAGGAAGAAGTATCGATAATCCGCAGATTGTCGATCAGCAGGGTGATCCCGGAAATATCCCCTCTCGAATAGGCTGCATTCATAAGGATTTCCTGAACCGAGCCGCGGATGCCGCTTTGCTCAATTTCCTCCTGCGTTTGCATCGAGAGAAACTCGCGCATATCCGGGTGGTTGATCATTTTTAGCGTCGTAATTTCAAAATCCCTCACATAATGCTCGACATGCATCTTCACCTGCTCAATGATCTGCCAGCTGGATTGCTGCGCTTCTCTTTCCAGTACCTCGGAGGAGCGCGTATATGAGATTAAGCCGACCACGAGCATGGGAATCATCACCAGCAAGCCGGAATAGATCAGCAGCTTAACCACGAGAGGATGATCTCTTAGTAAAATGTGGTGCGCACATCGTTTGACTATCTGCACTATGCGGTCCATCGGAAGCACCTGCCCATTAACGTTCTTCTCACCCTTCACATTCGACAACGGGCCGCGGAAAACCTCTCGCACAGCGTGCGGCAGGATGAAAGAAGAGACTCCGTCTGGCAGAGCCTCTCCTTGGGTCCTAACTATTTCTTGCTTTTGTCAATCGCGTCAAGCACTTCTTTATACTCCGGCCGGTATTTATCGATGACAGGCTTTACCGCCTCCTGCCAAGGCTTCAGGTCCTGCACCTTCGTGATGACCGCACCCGCCGCCTTCACCTTGTCCTCGGACTCCTTCTCATACTTCTTCCACTCGTCTCTTTGATACTGCACGGAGTCCAATGCCGCCTGCTTAATCAGCTTCTTATCCTCATCCGACAGCTTATCCCATACCGTCTTGCTGATGAGCAGCACTTCCGGCACACGCTGGTGCTCGTCAACCAGGAAATTTTTTGCCACCTCATAATGCTTGGAGGAATAGTAGCTCGGATAATTGTTCTCCGCTCCGTCGATGACGCCAGTCTGAATCGCGCTGAATACTTCGCCGTAGGCCATAGGAGTGGCGCTGGCCCCGAGCGCTTTCATAATATCGATATTGACTTGGTTTTGAATGACCCGAATCTTCAGCCCTTTCAAGTCCTCCAGCTTCGTTACCGGCTTCTTCGTATAGAAGTTTCTGGAGCCCGGCTCGTAATACGTAAGCCCTTTCATTTTGGATGCCTGCAGGCTGTCGAGCAGCTTCTCACCGGATTCCCCCTGGAGGAACTTCCACATATGCGCTTCCGAGTCGAAGATATAAGGCAGACTGAACACACCGTAATCCTTATTGAAGCTGGAGAGAATGCCTGTGCTGACCCTAGTAAATTCGATGGCTCCCAGCTGCACCTGTTCAACGACCGCCTTCTCCTCGCCGAGCTGGGCCGACGGGAACACATCGATTTTGATGCGTCCGCCCGAACGCTCCTTGACAAGATCGGCGAACTTCTTATCGCCCAGCGTCGTAGGGTAATCCGGAGGATGTGTCTCCGCGAGGCGGAACGTATAGCTTGGCTTCTTCACCTCTGCGGCTCCTCCGGCTGCGGGATTCCCTTGCGGCTTCTCCGTCCCTCCGCAGGCGGCCAGCAGGCTTCCGGTTAGAAGTATCGTAGCCATCGTCGTCATCAGTTTTACGGGTGTTCTTTTCATCGACATTCTCCCCTTTATTCTTAGTGGTATCTGTTGAACTGTTATTAGTATAAATGAAAGCGCTTTACCCCGGAACAGGAGTCATTTTATATTTTTTTGTAACTTTTTTAGGATTCCATATCCTTGTTGCTCATCCTATTTATTCAAAATGAGATCAGGCAGCCACATGACCAGCCCCGGCACGTAGGTGATGAGAAACAGTACCCCCACCATCGCCAGGAAGAACGGCCAGGAGGCTTTCGTCGCCTGCTCTACTGTCACCTTACCTATCGCACAGCCGATGAACAGCACCGTCCCGACGGGAGGCGTAATCAGCCCGATCCCGCAGTTCAGCACCATGATGATTCCGAAGTGCACCGGATCCATCCCCAGCTGGGTCACGACCGGCAGCAAAATCGGCGTCATGATAAGCAGCATCGGAGCCATGTCCATCGGTGCACCGAGCAGCAACAGGAGAATGTTGATCATGAGCAGAATGAGCAGCGGGTTGTCCGTTACGCTCAAGAACAAATCGGTGACCATCGCCGGAATTTTCAGGTAAGCCAGCACCCACCCGAGCGCATCGGAGGCCGAAATAAGGAAGAGCACCATAGCGACCGTACGGAACGTCTTCTTGAAGATGACCCAAGTATGCGACATCGGGAGGTCCTTGTAAACAAAAAACGTCAGAATGTACGCGTACACGCAGGCGATGGCTCCGGCTTCCGTTGCGGTAAACCAGCCGCTGAAAATGCCCCCTAGAATAATCACTCCCGTCATTAGTGACAAAAAGCCTTCCTTGACGATTCGAGGCACCTCTTTGAGCGGAATCGGCTCGCCCTTCGAATAGCCGCGCTTCACGGCAATAATGTAGGAAACGGTCATCAGTGTGGCCAGCAGCAGCAGCCCGGGAACGATCCCGGCCAGGAACAGGGCGGAAACGGAAACGCCTCCCGCTGCCAGCGAATAGATCAGCATGTTATGGCTCGGCGGGACGACCACGCCTTGAATTGCCGCGGAGGTGGTGACCGCAACCGTGTAGTCGGCGTCATAGCCTTTCTTCTTCATGGCCGGAATGAGGACGGAGCCGATGGAGGATACGTCCGCTGCGGCCGACCCGGAGATGTTGCCGAAGAAGAGGCACGCGATGCAGTTTACCATAGCGAGTCCGCCGCGTACGGCACCGACGAAGAGCTGGGCGAATTGAATCAGCCGGGTGGCCAGGCCCCCTTCTCCCATAATCGTACCTGCGAGAATGAAAAAGGGAATCGCGAGCAGCGAGTAAGAATTCATCCCCTGAACCATGCGCTGGCCTACGACAATCCAGGGAATGTCCAGGTACATGACCGTCAGCAGCGTTGAGCCGGCGATCGTCAGCGCGATCGGAAACCTAAGAAGCAGCATAAGTACAAAGCTTACGGCGAGAATGATCGTTGCTATCGTCGGATCCATTAGCTAGGCACCTCCTCTTCCAAGCCGTGATGTCGTCTCGTATCTACGCCGAACAGGGCAAGCGCACTGTAAATGCAAATCATCAAGCCCGTAATCGGCATCACGACATAGTAGAGACTGTTCGTCCAGCCGGTCGCCGGCAATGTATTCGCATATTGATCTACGGTAAATTGCCAGCCGGTGCTGAGCAGAAACAATCCGAAGCCGAAGATGCACAGCTGGATGACTTTGTCCCACACCCGGTTAAACCTTGCTCCGAACAAATTCGTGAACGAATCCATGGCGATATGAAGCTTCTCGCGAAAGCCGATCGATATGCCCATGAAGGAAAACCACACCATCAGCAGAAGCGTGACCTCCTCCGACCAGAAAAATACGAAATTGAACAGCTTGCGCGTCACCACCTGCAGGATCACGATCAGCGTCATGCCGCATAGCGCCGCAAGCGAAATGCCCTCAAAGAATGAATCCAGCGATAAGGCAAGCTTCTGCATCCGTTTCTTCATCTGTTTCCTCCCTTTCATCTTGTAAGTGCTTACATATAGGTATTGTATAGGCTGGGGACCGCTCAGATAAGGGAGGCGTTTTTAGAACTTTTTGTAATATTTTTAGGTGGTAAAAGCAAAAAAACATGCCGGACCTCCGACATGTTGGTTGGTTGCTGCATTTTCTCTTTTTACACATTCGTCAAAAATGGAAACCGTATAATCTGCTTAGGCCTTCCTTTGGCGCTGCGGCGCTCTTCGCGAACAACCTCCGCCAGATCGGCGTCCACCCATTGCAGTATCAGCCGGTGGGTGCTCCGAACGGTAATGCCGAGCGCGGATGACAGCTCATGCACATCATATTCGCTCTTACCTGCCCGCGAAGCGGAGCTTACCAGCCTGCTCAAGTAGGCTTCCGTCAAGCCCGCCTCCTTGGCGCGCTTCACCAAATCGGCGTCCAGCAGCGTAATCGTGCCGGAGGCAGGCTCGCCCAACTCAATCGGCCCCAGCAAGCTCTCGTCCTCCCGGACAATAAAGCAGGTGGCGCCCCCCGCTTCCTGCGCCCGGATTAACGCCGTTCTGGCGTGTGTTCCCGCCTCATTCGCCGTGCGGCCGAAGCCGATCCCTATGCTAAAGCTCAAGCTATGGCCAATCCTCTTCTTGGGCGCGAGCGGAATGTATTTATACCCTCCCGTCAAGCGCTCGAAGGTGCCGCGTGTCGTCACAAACAAATATTCATCACCGCCTACCATCGTCATATGGCCCTCCAAGGTTTCCACATACTCCAGCATCAGCCTTTGAATATCCAGCTTGACCCGCTGAAACTCATGCTCGGACCTTGTATTCTCCGCTACCTTGCGGAAATCGTCCACTTGGACGAGCCCGAACACGATTTGGGACTCCTTGCTGCGTCGGGTTTGCGTCGACAGCAGCGCCCTCTCCAGCGATACGACCGCATCCTGCTCCGTGGGCAGCACCCAGTCGCAGGGAACGCCCTCAGCCGCTAACGCCTCATAGACCGACCGAAGAGCCGTCAGCGCCCCCTGGGAGCGTCCCGAGCGAAACTGCTCGAGATGAAATTTCTTGATTTCCTCTACATCGATCCGCTCTTGCGCGGGGCAGAAGATCAGCTCCGGCAGTTGTTCGCCCAGCTCTTGAAAGGCATGGCGGAACGGCTGCAGCGGCAGGGTATCGACCGACATGGGACCAAGCCCCCAGAGCCGGTTCATCCGAAATAAGGAACGGTACAAACCGGACCCTGTGAGCGGGATATAATGGACTGGAATCGTCAAATGACATTGTTCGATGCAAAGCTGGTACGCAATCGGCCCGGAGTAGAGGATGACCTCCACCTCCTCGGCAAGCGCGTCGGTCAGCTGGACGGCTTCATTTACGTTCTCATAAATTCGGCAAATCGGCTCGAAGGAAGGAAAGCCCCTTGCGGCTTTGCGAAGCAAAGCCATCATAGGAGCAGGTCCGATAAAGCCGATTCGAATTCCTTTAGTCATGGAAGCCTGATCAGATTCCGTCATGTGTTGCATGTACCCCCTGAGCTACAACGTTATGTCTTGGGCAGCACCAAGGATGCCAGCATGGCCGCACCCGGAACGAGGCAAGCTTGATCCGCTGTGTATTTCGGATGATGCAGCCCAAACACTTCATTCGTATCCCCTATTGTACCTGACCCCAGCCAGAATAAACAACCGGGTACCTCCTGAAGGTATTTGGCAAAATCCTCGCCGGCCATCGTCGGTGCCGCTTCATGAAGCTTATCGCTTCCAAGCAGAGCCGCCGCCGTTTGCTTCACTTTATCCACACACTCCTCAGAGCCGGCAAGTACCGGGGTTTGCGGGATATAACGAAGCGCCGCCTGGCAGCCATGAGCTGAGGCGATATGCGTAATGATGCGCTCCAGCTTGCCCGGCATTTGCTTTTGCAGCCCGCTCGAGAAGGTTCTCACCGTTCCCGTAAGCTCGGCGGTACTCGGAATCACATTGTTGGCATCCCCGGCGTGAAAGCTTCCGATCGTCACAACGGCGGACTCAAAGGGAGAGATTTCCCTGCTCACGGCGGTCTGCAGTCCGCTGACAATACCGGAAGCGGCTACGATAGGATCGATGCATTGATCCGGAATAGCGCCATGTCCCCCGCGACCCGTTATGGTGATTTCGATCCGGTCGACGGACGCCATCATGGAGCCTTGGCGAACCGCAACATGCCCCGCTGACAGTCCGGGCAGGTTATGAAGGGCATAAATTTCGCTTACTCCCTCCAGAACGCCTTCCTCCATCATCGCTGCGGCTCCCGCATTCAGTTCCTCAGCCGGCTGGAATAAGAAGCGGACAGTGCCTGCGAGCCGATCGGCATGACGTTGAACGATTTTGGCCGCTCCTATGAGAATGGACGTGTGAATGTCATGCCCGCAGGCATGCATATGTCCCTCCCGATGGGAGCGGTAGGACAGGCCGGTCTCCTCCTGAATCGGCAGCGCATCCATATCCGCTCTCAGCGCGATCACCGGTCCCGGATGCTTGCCGCGGCATTCGGCGACAACCCCGGTTCCGCCGATGCCCTGCTTGACCTCCAAGCCTGCTTCGCTCAGAATCGTCGCGACAAGCGCAGCCGTCTTCTCCTCCTGAAACCCAAGCTCAGGCCATTGATGGAGCGCCTGCTGAATCTGCGTCATTTCCCTCTCCAGTTCCTTTGCTGCAGCCCACACGGACTGAAAAGCGAGCTCAGGCTTCACCTGATTCGTGCTCATGCTGCTCTCCCCCCTCTTCGCCTGTGAATTCCTGTGAAAATAACTGCTTCGCAATGGCCTTGCCCGTAGCGGATTGAGCCAATCCGCCCTTCGCGGTTTCCCGGAATTGCTCCGGCATTCCGCTGCCTACCTCATACATCACCTGAACAACCTCATCGGCCGGGATGACGCTTCGCACCCCCGCTAGTGCCATATCTGCAGCCGCCAGAGCCGTCACGGCGCCGAAGCCGTTACGAACGATACATGGAATCTCCACCAGTCCTGCGACCGGGTCGCAGATGAGCCCCAGCGAATTTTTTAAAGCCAGCCCGACGGCATGGACCGACTGCTCCGGTGTCCCTCCCCTAAGCTCTACCAGTGCGCCCGCCGCCATGGCGATGGCCGAGCCGACCTCCGCTTGGCAGCCTCCTTCCGCACCCGAGATGAAGGAGTTATTGGCGATGACATGACCGATTCCTCCGGCGCAGAACAGCCCCATCGTCATTTGCTCGTCCGTCCAGCCGAAACGTTCCTGAGCGCTGACGAACACCCCGGGAATAATCCCGCAGGAGCCCGCCGTAGGCGTTGCTACAATCAAGCCCATGGAAGCGTTGACCTCCGATACGGAAAACGCATAGGTCATGGCGCGGCAGGCATCCGTTCCGGCGTTCGGCTCGCCGTTTTGCTGCATATAGGAAGCTACCCGCTTCGCATCCAGTCCGGTCAGACCGCTCCGGGAAACCGTGTTTTCCGTCAGACCGCGATGAACGGCATCCTTCATTACCCGATACAGCTCCGACATTCGGCCAATTACTTCATCGGCAGTGGTGCCGGATTCCTTGCATTGGTCCGACAGCATAAGCTCGGATATGCTCTTCCCTTCCTCCTCACATCTGCGGACCCATTCCAATAAAGAGCGAGACATCATGACAGGCAGCCCCCTAACGATTCATGTCCACTTCCCGCACCTTCGACACATGAGCCACACCGGAAATTGCGCCGAGCAGGCTTGGAGCAAGCCTTTGATCCGTTTCCAGGATGGCCAGCGCCCCCGCTTCACGTCCTTGCCGATCCAGGCTCATTCGGGCAATATTGACCGAGGCGCAGCTTAAGAGCCGGGTCACCTCGGCTATCACTCCAGGGCGGTCGGAATGATAAATGAGCAGCGTAGGCGTATCCGCCGTGAACGAGCAGCGAAACCCGTCTACTTCCCGTATCACGATATTGCCTCCGCCGATGGATGCCCCCGTCAATACCAAGCTTTCTCCCAGCCGCTGAAGCTGTAATGAGACGGTATTCGGATGCTCGGCCGCCGCCTTGGCTTTGATAAATTCCGTGTCCATTCCTTCGGATTCAGCAAGCTGCTTCGCGCGTGGAATTCCCGGGTCATTTTCGCTTCTGCCCAGCAGGCCGCCCATAAGCGCCAAATCCGTACCATGTCCTGCGTAGGTTTCCGCAAAGGAACCGTACAGTGTGATCCTAGCCCGCTCCGGACGGCCTCCAAGTAATTGATAGCCCACCCGGCCGATGCGCAGAGCACCGGCCGTATGCGAGCTGGACGGACCGATCATGGCCGGACCAATGATGGAGAATACATCACGGAACCTCATGAAGCATCAATCCTTGAGCCAGCGTTCGAGGTTCGCAGCGACAAAGGCATCGTCATGTAAATGCGGGTACGCTTCGTATACCCGGGTAATTTCCTCTGCCTGCCCTTCGGAGAGCTCCTCCGCCGGGTTGAGGCACCAGCGTCCCGCCAGCAGTCCCTGCCGGCGAAGCACCTCATGGATCCCAGGAATACAGCCGTGGAAGGCGTGGGACGGATCGAAGAAGGCCGCATTGCAATCCGTTACCTCCACATTGCGCGTGAGCCACTCGGACGAAATGCTTCCGCGTTCTCTCTCCGCCTTGATTTCTTCTAGTAATTGCACAGCGCGATGGGTCCACACGGCCCAGTGACCGAGCAATCCTCCGACGATCCTTTTCTCCACGAGCTCGCCGTGAATTGGGAAGCGGTAGGTCGTCAGCAGATCACCGATAATGTTGTCGTCATTGCCCGTATAAAGAGCGATCTCGTCTCTGCGGCTCGATTCCATGACCGCCCGCACAACGTCAAGCGTCTGATATCTGTTGAAGGGCGCCATTTTGATCGCTACCACATTAGGGATGTCAGCGAAGGCTCTCCAGAACGAGTAGCTGAAAGTACGCCCGCCCACCGAAGGCTGAAGATAAAATCCGAAGACCGGCATGATCTCGGCGATCCGCCGCACACGATCAAGGTGTTCCTCCTCGGTTAATCCGGTGAGACCTCCCATACTGAGGAGTCCGCAATCATAGCCCAGCTTTACCGCCAGCTTGGCTTCCTCCCGCGCCTGTTCCAACGGACCGCAAATGCCGGCGACCCGAATAAAGGGACGGTTCATGCCCTGCTGCTCCGCACGGTTGATTTCCTCCGCCGCGAGCTCAAGCACTTTGCCGAATAAGTTGATTTCCGGCTTGCGGATTTCGAACTGGGTCGAGTGCACCCCAATGGCAATACCGCCTGCTCCGCTGTCGATGTAATATCTCGTTAACGCCCGCTGCCTTTTCTCGTCGAGCTTTCGATCCTGGGTCAGTGCAAGCGGATGTGCAGGGATCGCTAAACCTTCATGAAGTGCCGTAAGCTTTTGCTCACTTAAACGCTTTTGGACGTCCATGTTAGTAGTTCCCCTTTCTTTCTTGGAAATGAGTAGGCTTATTCCACGTTTCGCCCTCGTTCATCACCCATTCCGCAACCCAATCGATCATTTGCTGCAGGCTGATCTTCGGATACCCGAACAGCTTATGGCATTTGCCTGCATTGCTAAGCAGCGCCGTATCCGCCTCCGTACCTGTAAACACCGGCTCCTTCCCCATCCGCTTGCCGAACTCGTTCGCTACGAAGCGAAGAGGTACCGTCTCCGGACCGGTTACATTGAGAAGGGTTGGAGGCGTATTGCATAAGGTTAACGAACGAATGGCGATTTCATTCGCATCCCCCTGCCAAATACAGTTCATATGACCCATGGTTACATCAATCGGCTTACCTGACGAGACGGAGTTGGCGATTTCAAGCAGAACCCCATAGCGTAAATCCACCGCGTAGTTCAGACGGTAAATGGTCATCGGAATATCGTACTTTCTGGAAAAATGCTCGAAAACCCGTTCCCGACCGAGGCACGATTGCCCATACTCGCCGATTGGGCCCGTTGCGTTGTCCTCCGATGCTCCTCCGGAGAATACCGGGGTTAAGGGATACACATTACCGGTCGAAAATGCAACGATCCTGGAGTTGCGGTACTTCTCCGCCACACGGCCCGGCAAATAAGAATTCATCGCCCAAGTGAAATGCTCATTGCCCTTGGTGCCGAACTTGTTCCCCGCCATGTAAAGAACATTGGCGACTTCCGGCAGCGCCTGGAGCTGGCGATCGTCCAGCAGGTCCACCGCGATCGTTTCCACTCCGGCGCTTTCCAGCTCTTGCTTGAGCGTGCCGTTGGAGAAACGGGAAGCACCGATGACGCGTTTGTTCACACCCGCTTCGCGAATCGCATTGACCGCCAATTGGGCGAGAGTAGGTCCCATCTTGCCGCCTACTCCGAGCAGCAAAATGTCTCCTTCCAGCGAAGCGATATCCTTGATTAATTCGGGTGACGGCGTTGCCATTTGCTTTTCCAGTTCTTGAACGGTTCTCATTGTTCATCCACCTTTGCCATGTAGTTGATCCTTGCCTTACCTCCATCATAATCAGCGTCTATATTAAAAGACAAGTCTTTATGTTGTCTTTAATTATGGTGCTTGTCCTTTGATCCGCCGGCAAGTATCTCTGCCGATCCACATTACGCGGGCAATCGCATTTCTGCTATTGCAGACGGTGCCCGCAACACTTTTAGCGCGCGCAGTTGCACATCTGCGATTACTTGTGCCCTCACGTGCCTCCCGAGCACTCACTGACGCAGATAGTCGCATTTCTGCTATTGCAGACGTTATTCGCAGCACTACCAGCGCGCGCAGTTGCACTTTTGCGATTACTTGCGCTCTCACGTGCCTCCCACGCCCTCTCCGACGCGATAATCGCATTTCTGCTATTGCAGACGGTGCCCGCAACACTTTTAGCGCGCGCAGTTGCACATCTGCGATTACTTGCGCTTTCACGTGCCTCCCACGCCCTCGCCGACGCGGATAATCGCATTTCTGCTATTGCAGACGTTATTCGCAGCACTACCAGCCCGCGCAGTTGCACATCTGCGATTACTTGCACTTCCACGTGCCTCCCACGCCCTCTCTGGACCTCTGTCAAGAAAGTAGACACAGAAACTATGAAACCTGGTGTTGTTCATAGTACCTCTTCTCGCACTGATGCGGGGTGAGATAACCAATCGTCGAGTGGATGCGGATCCGGTTGTAGTCGAACTCAATGTACCGGTAAATTGCATCATACGCCTGTTTTCGGGTGTGAAACTTTGTTTGGTACACGAGCTCTTTCTTCATTACGCTGTGGAAGGACTCGATACATGCATTGTCGTAGCAGTTGCCCTTACGACTCATGCTGCCAATCATCTCATGCTTCGTCAGCCGCTCGCGGTATTCGTTTGAGGCATACTGTGAGCCTCGATCAGAATGGTGAATTAGACCTGGAGGAGGCTTTTGCCGTTCACAAGCCTGGTCAAACGCTTCCAACACTAGTTCTTTGGTCATTCGCTCCCCAAGCGCCCAACCGACGATTTTGCGAGAGTACAGGTCCATCACGCTCGCTAGGTAAACCCAGCCCTTAGATGTCCCAATGTACGTAATATCTGTTACCCATACCTTGTTCGGTGCAAGTACGTTAAAGCCGCGGTTTAACACATTGTCATACACCGGTTGATTATGTTTCGAGTTGGTGGTTGCTTTGTATTTCTTCACTGTGCAAGAGCGCAGCCCCATCTCTTTCATCAGGCGAGCCACTGTTTTCGTCGAGATGGTATCGCCTTCTTCACGCAATTTGGCTGCAATCTTATCACTGCCGTAACGACGCTTGTAGGCATAGAAATGATGCTGGATTCGCTTCATCCGTTTCTTGCGAAGCTTTTCCTGTTCGCTTGGCTTTCGGTTCAGCCACTTGTAGTAACCGCTTCGGGAAACGCCCATCACAGAGCACATCTTCTCAACACGAAACTGGAAGCGGAATTTACGGATAAACGCGTAAATCAGTCTCGGTTTTTCGTGAAGAAGTGCATCGCCTTTTTTAGAATCTCGTTCTCCTCTTGAAGTTCTCGATTCATCTCTTCGAGCTTTTTGAGTCGTTCGTAATCGACAAACAGTTGCGACTTTTCACCCGTGTTGGTAAACTGCTTTCTCCACGCTCGAATGCTGCTTACAGGGATATCCAATTCTTTGGACACTTCGGCTGGGGTTTTCCCACTCTCTTGCATATGTTTTACGGTTTGACGCTTGAACTCTTCATCAAAATGCTGACGAATATCTCCCATGACACACCTCGACCTTTTAGTTTATTTTATTGTACCAGGTCGCTGATAGAGTGTGTCTACTTTCTAGTCTAGCTCCACTCCGGCGCGATTAATCGCATTTCTGCTATTGCAGACGGTGCTCGCAACACTTCCAGCCTGCGACGCTCCCCCAACAACCAAAAAAAATCCCGACGACGATACCGTCGCGGGATCTGTTCAGTTCAGCCGTTACCTCTTCGCGGATTCAATCGATTTGTCCGCCTCTTCCTTGGCCGCTCGAAGTGCGGTATTCAAATCGACTTTGCCCATCGCCAAATCAAGCAGCTTTGCTGTTATCGCATTTTCTGCGTTTTTCTCAAACTCCGTCTTCGGCGAAATCGGAGCAAATTTGTTATAGTAGGCGGAGGCCAAATTTTTGTCCTTGTAGCGGCTGTTTTGCCCAAAGGCCTTCTGGATCTCCGGATTCTTCAGCACCGTCATTCCCCCGCGCTTCGAAAGCTCCATCTGATACTCCTCGGACACCAAATACTTCAGTACCTCGAACGCTTGCTCCTTGTGCTGGGAGAACGAAGGAATCGCCCAGTACACCGGATACTGCTGGCTTCCTACGCCCGGTCGCTCCTTGTAGGTCGGATATGCAGCCAGGTCCCAATTGAAAGGTACGGGATCGGCGCCAACCACCTGCCAGTCGGAGAACACCCCGAAGATCGCCACCTCCTGCGATTTCAGCCATTCGCCGGAATAAGGTAACTTGCCCTTCAGCTCGCTAATCTTCGCCTGATAGCTTGAATCCGCCGCCGGGGTCAATATCGGACTCAATATTTCTCTCCACTGTTCATTGTCGAAGGTGGATTTCAAGGTTTTCGGATCCACGAAGGGCACCGAGAACGGATTCATTCTCATGCTATGGCTTGGCGAGATCGATAGGCCGACATATTGCTTGCCTCCGTCGGAGCGATTCAGCTTGCCGGCCGTATCATAGAGCTCTTCCCAGGTCATCCCGTCCTTCAAATAGGGAACATTGAATTTATCAAAAATATCTTTGTTGTAATAGAGCGACATCCCGTTTGTTGTTACGGGCAGCCCCCAAATTTGGCCCTTCCCGTTCTCCTTCAGCGCATCGATGAGCGTAGGCTCGAATGCGGAAAGATCCACATTGTGGCTCTTGATCAGATCGCTCAAATCGAACGCAGCGTTGTTTCTCGGCAGGGTGGAGAAGAAGGTGCCGATCGACTCATAATAAAGATCGATATTGGTCCCCGCCACGATCAAATTCTCAAACTTGCTCCCGTCCCCGTCTCTCGGATTAATGTATTTGATCGTGATATGAGGAAACTTCTTGGTAATGTAGCTGGCAAAGTTTCTCTCGAATTCCTCGCGCCCCGTTCCACCAGCCGAATAAACCGTAAGCTCTACGGGCTGGCTCGAAGCCGCAGCGGACGGAGCCTTGGACTGAGGCTCTGAGCTCACGCCACCTCCATCAGTTCCTCCAGCGGCACACCCTGAAATTGCAAGCGCTGTCAATAACGTTGAAACAAACCAAACCTTTCTCTTACGCATCGAGACTCCCCCTCGTGAAGTAACGCCGGCACATAACAAGCTAACCTTCTGGCGATTACTTCACATTATAGCAGTCCGGCCCCCGATCCCTATGGGGCGATTCCTGCTTCTTTATGGGGGGATTGTATTCGATTCCGGCGTTCACTGACCCCACAAGGAAACAAGCCTGCCATTCCGGCAGGCTCATCCCTATTGCTGAAGCGAAGGAAGCTCAGCCTTCTGAAGTGGTTCCTTCTCCTTATTTAAATTGGAATGAATGTAGAACATCAGGAGCGCCGCTATGGATGCCAAGGTTCCAAGGAAAAAGACGGAGTCAATCCCCCATAGATCATAAGAGTAGCCGAACAGCAAAGGTCCGATCATTCGTCCTACATTGGCGAAGCCGCCTGCCAGTCCCATGTAGAACGGGGCGTTCCGGCCCGTTTTCTCGGACAAAAAGGTCGGTATCGTCGGCAGCAGCATCATCTCACCCAGCGTAGCCAAAATCATGCCGATCACCAGATAAACATATTCATCGTGGAAGAAAAGGATGAAGGCGAAGGCCGTGACGGTGAATATCGCGCTCACCAGCATTTGATGAACGATGTCCTGGGCGAATCTGCGTTTAATCCAGCTAGTAAACGGCTGAGCCAGAAGAATGACCAGTCCGTTTACCGTCCAGAGCAGGCTGTAAAACTTCAGGTCGAGGCCTTTTTCCTCGATGTAGGGAGCCACGCCGTTCGCCCACTGGGTGAAGGACAGCCAGAAAAACATGGAGCCGATGGAGACGAACAAGTACAGCCTTACATTGCCGAGCAGCTCCATGCGATTGAGCCGTACCGGCCCTGTCTGACTTCCCTTCCCCGAACTGTCCTCCTCGGCACCGTCTGCCGATGTGGTAACCTCCTTCATAAAGAAGAAAAGGAAACAGGCAAACGATAGAGTCGTTGTTGCCGTCAGCACGTAGGTCAAGGAAAAGGACACGGAAGCGACCAGCCCGCCTACCATAGCGCCGATCGAGAGCCCAAAGTTATTGCATACATACATGACGTTATAAAGCCTGCGCCGGTGCTCTTTCCAGCGGAAGCCGATATAAGCCGAAATGGATGGCATCGCAATACCGTTCACGAAGCCGACCATACATACAAGCGCAATGTACAAGGGCCAGCTGCTAGTCATCGCAATGGCGTATAGACAGATTGCCGAAACGAGGAAGGAGCCGGAGATCATCTTCTTGGGTCCGACCCGGTAATACAGGTTACCGCCGACGAACTCCCCGATGACACTGAACAATGCCTGATACAATATGATAAGTCCCGCTTCCCCGTACGATTTGCCCATCACATTGTGCACATATAACGTCGTTAAAGGCCACATGACCGCTTTTCCAGTGGAGTTAACGAAGCTCGCCAGCAAAAAAAATAGCGCATCTCGGGGAAAACCGCCGAATATACGCGTAGCTGCAAGCGCCAAACGGTTATTATATCTCATGAGTATCCACCGCTTTAATGTAGAATGGAGAGGGGGTTCCTCTCTATGCCGTTAAGCATTGATTTTCTTAGGATCCATGGCATCGCGGATGCCGTCGCCGATAAAGTTAATGGACAGTACGGAAATAATGATGATGAGACCCGGAGGAATCCAAAGCCAAGGCTGGCTGGTCAAAGCTGTAATCGATTGGGCGGCATTGAGCATATTTCCCCAGCTGGCTGTGGGGGGCTGTACGCCCATACCGAGAAAGCTAAGGGACGATTCAGATAAAATGGCGGCAGCCGCGCCGAACGTCGCATTGACAAGGAGCGGTCCCATCGCGTTCGGAAGAATATGCCCGAAGACCAATCTGGGAGTACTAAGTCCAAGTGCAATACCGGCTTTGACAAACTCCGTTTGGCGAAGAGACAGCACACTACCCCGCACCAGCCTAGCCACCGCTGGCCATCCCAGCAATGCCAATACGATGATTATATTCGATAAGCCTGTTCCAAGTACAGTCACCAGCACCAATATTACCATGAGCTGCGGGAACGACATAAAAACGTCCATCACCCGGTTGACCGCCATATCAAACCAGCCCCCTAAATAGCCGGCGACGGCCCCGATCGCAGCTCCGATCACCACATAAAGCGCCACTGTCACGATACCTACCGTCAAAGACACACGCGTTGCGTATATTAGTCGGCTTAATACGTCCCGCCCGACCTGATCCGTGCCAAGCCAGTGCTCCATCGAAGGAGCGGCGGTGAAGGCATTACCGATGGCGTTCGGATCATAGGGAGCCAGCCACGGAGCGAAGATCCCTACAAGGATCAGCAGCGTCAGAGCGATGAGGCCGGCCACGGCCATTCGGTGTTTGGCAAACCTCCTCATGATGATTTTCGTGTAGCTGTCGGAAACGAACACCTCGGATTTCTCCCTGAGCAAGGAGACGGTATTTGAGGCATGCAGTTCATTTTGCACATCAATGGAAGACATCGCGCTTCTCCTCCTTCCGTTTCATTAACTATACTTAATACGCGGGTCTACAACGGCATACATAATATCCGACCATAGGTTCGCCGTCAGAACGGTGAGAGCAGCCAGCATATTCACTCCCATCAATAACGGAAAATCCCGGGAAAGTATCGCCTGGATCGTCAGCTGACCCATGCCGTTCCACTGGAAAATGCTTTCCGTGATGACGGCACCGCCGATCAGTATCGGAATATCAAGTCCGGCAATGGTAATGACGGGAATGAGAGCATTCTTCAGCGCATGCTTATTGACGACCAGAAATTCTCCCAAGCCCTTGGCGCGCGCGGTCCGCAAATAATCCAGGCCGAGCACCTCAAGCACACTGGATCGGACGTAACGAACCATGCCCCCCGCAATGGACGTGCCTAGCGTGATGGCCGGCAGCGCGAGATGCGACACCGTATCCCAAAAGCCTCCGTCCTTCCCCATCGTGTGCATGCCGCCGGTCGGCAATATACCCAGCAGAACACCGAACACATAGATCAAGCCTAGCCCGAGAAAAAAGCTGGGTGTGGAGACACCGAGGAAAGATCCGGCGGACATCAGATAGTCAAACTTGGAATTCACCTTCACTGCGCAATAAATACCGATTGGAATGGCGATGACATAGCCGATGACAATGGAGGTGCCCATGAGCAGCAGGGTCGGTCCTACGCGCTCACTGATCAAATCGGCGACCGGCTGGAACGAGCTGAACGAATGTCCTAGGTCCCCATGGGCCAGGTTCAGCAGCCACTTAACATAGCGGAGCATAAAGGGATCGTTCAATCCCAGCGCCTCTCTGCGGATTTGCTTATCCGCCTCCGAGACGTCGGGATTCACATACATATCCACGGGATCCCCGGGCGCCAAATTGATTATAATGAAATTCAAAAACGTGACGCCCAGCAGCACAGGAATGGCAATAAGCAATCTTCGAATCATATAGTTAAGCATAGGCAGCCCCTCCAGTCTCAGACAAGGCCGTATCGTTCATCGGAAAATGGCAGGCGGCGAGGTGGCCCCCCTCACCGCTTAAGACAGGCTCGATTTGCCTGCAGGCGCTTTGGGCCACCGGACATCGAGTATGAAAGCGGCAGCCCGCCGGAGGATTCGCCGGATTCGGAACGTCGCCTTCCAGCACGATCCTTTTCTTTTTGCGCATATGGGGGTTGGGAACGGGATACGCATCCAGCAATGCCTTGGTGTACGGATGCTTCGGCGCCGAGAAAATTTGCTTGGTCGGCGCAATTTCGACGATCTTACCCAAGTACATGACGGCGATACGATCGCTCATATACTTCACAGCTCCAAGCCCGTGACCGATGAACAAGTACGTAAGCCGGTACTGCTTCTGAAGCTGCTTCAGCAGATTCAAAATTTGCGCCTGAATTGATACATCGAGCGCCGATACCGGCTCATCGCAGACGATCATCTTCGGCCGTAGGGCTACCGCTCGAGCTATGCCGATGCGTTGGCGCTGACCGCCGGAGAATTCGTGCGGGTATTTGCCCAAGCTCTGAGCCGGCAAGCCGACGACCTCCATTAACTCTGAAGCAATCCGAATCGCCTCCGCCTCGCTAACCCCCAGCAGAACCTGCATCGGCTCCGTCATTAGATCCGCGATGCGCTTGCGAGGATTCAGCGACGAATACGGGTCCTGGAAAATCATCTGCAGATCGGTTCGAAGCTTCCGCATTTCCTTAAGGTTCATTCGAGCCACATCGTTGTCCTGAAACCAAATGCTTCCTTCCGACACATCCTCCAGGCGAATAATGCTTCGCCCTAGCGTGGATTTCCCACAGCCGGACTCTCCGACAAGCCCCATGGTTTCCCCAGGATAAATGCTTAAGTCGATTCCGTCTACGGCTTTAATGCTGCCGACGGTCCGGGAGAATACCCCTTTTTTAATCGGATAATGCTTCTTTACCCCTTCCAGCTTCAAGAGAGGCTCTAACATGGCAATTCCCCCTTTCCTTGTTCTTCCCTTACCCCACTACCGGAAACCAACAGCGAACCTTATGCCCTTGGGTATGCTCTCTAAGCGGCGGGGGCTCCTTACACCGCTCCGACGCGAAGGTGCATCTCGTCTGATACCGGCACCCGGCCGGCATGCTGCGCAAGGAGGGTACGGAGCCCGGAATCGACCGAAGCTCCTCCTCTTCCAGCTCCACATGCGGGATGGAACCCATCAAGCCTACTGTATACGGGTGCATCGGGCGGTCAAACAGCTCGTGCACCTCAGCTTCTTCAACCACCTGACCGGCATACATGACGATGATCCGGTCCGCCATTTCCGCCACGACGCCAAGGTCATGCGTGATCAGCATAATGGACGTCTGATGGGTGCCTCTGATTTTCTTCATCAGCTCCAGAATTTGTGCTTGAATCGTTACATCCAGCGCCGTTGTCGGTTCGTCGGCAATGAGCAGCTTCGGATTGCAGGCCAAGGCCATTGCGATCATGACACGCTGCTTCATCCCGCCGGACAGCGTATGCGGGTACTGCTTCATGAGCTCCTCCGCCCTAGGGAAGCCGACCTCCTTCAGCAAGCCGACGGCATGGTTGAACGCTTCTTTGGCACTCATGCGAAGGTGGAGACGGATCGTTTCCGTGAGCTGGTTGCCGATCGTATACACGGGATTCAAGGAGGACATCGGATCCTGAAAAATCATGGCGATATCCTTGCCCCGCAGCTTGATCAGCTCCTTCTCCGACATGGCCGCCAGATCCTTACCTTGAAAAACGATGGCGCCGCTCTTGATGTAGCCGTTACGGCCAAGCAGGCGCAGGATGGACAGGGAGGTGACGCTTTTGCCGCAGCCGGATTCGCCTACAATACCGAGCGTCTCCCCTTGCTTCAAGGAAAAGCTGACATCATCCACCGACGTTACTTCTCCGTCCTCTGTTCGAAACGATGTTTGCAATCCGCGGACCTCCAATAGCTCGTTCATCGGCTCACCCCCTAATGATGGTTACTTACGCGTCCAAGTGTTGACATCGTAATGCATGCCGTCCGTCACGCCGCCTTTGCCGCTGACGTTCTTGTTTAAGGCAATGAGATTGAATTCCGAATATACCGTAATGAGCGGCACTTCCTCCTGAATCAGGTTCTGCAGCTCCGAATAAACGGCGAAGCGTTTATCCTTGTCGGTTTCACTCATCCCCATGTTAAACAGCTCATCTACACGGGCGTTCTTGAACCGCATATCGTTCAATGCAGCCGTAGAGCGGTACACGTTCGCGGGACCGTCCGGATCCATAATGCTCCCGAAGCTGCTGAGCGCAAGATCGAAATCCCCCTTCACCAGCCTGGATACCGTCGTCGGAAAGTCGAAATTGACCTGCTTCACCTGAAGTCCGATGGCCTGGAAATTTTGCTGAATGATGTTGCCGGTCATCTCTCGGGTCCGATCGCCCGTCGGCACGATCAATTCGATCGGCTTGTTCATGTCGAAGCCCGCTTCCTTCAACAACTGCTTCGCCTTCTCCGGGTCATACTCATACGCTTTGACGTTCTTGTCATGGTAAGGATGCGAGTTCGAATACGGGCCGTTCTGCAGCTCCCCGGCATCCGGCATCAGCTGCTTTACGATCGTCGGACGATCAATGGCGTAGGCCAGCGCTTGCCGCACCTTTTTATCCTTGAAGCGCTCGGTGTTGATCTCGATGGAGTTATAACGCCTTGTCGGCTCCTCCTTGGTAGTAAGGTTCGGGATCGCCTTCACGGTCTTCCACTCTGCTGCGGGGATATTGCCCACGCCTTGGGCAGCATTCATGTCGAGCTCGCCGGACTGAAGCTGTGCAACAATATTGGCGGCCGGCATGATTTTGATAAACACCTTCTCGATCTTCGGGGCTCCTCGGTAATAGTCCTTGTTCGCTTCGAGCTCGACGTAAGCTTTGTTCTCGTACTTGACAAACTTATAAGCGCCGGAAGTAACGTTCGGATTTCTCCAGAACGGATTCTGATTCAGCTGGGCGGGTGCCACGTTCTCCAGCATGTGTTTGGGAACAATAAGAATGTCGGAGAATCGTTCATAAATGAGATTAGGGTCCACCGGCTTCTTCGTTTTGATCTCCAGGTGCTTGTCGTCGATCACCTTAACCGAGCTGATCTTGGCTTCTCCCTCGGCCAGCATGCCTTTCTCATTCAAGCCATCCAGAGCGAAGATCGAGCTGCGAAGGGTCGTGATCGTCTTCGGGTTCGCGATCAGATTCAGGGTAAATTCAACATCGTGCGCCGTTACCGGCTTACCGTCCGTCCATTTCGCCTCCGGATGGATCGCGATGCTGAAGGTTTGGTTATCCTTGGTGGTAAACGATTCCGCTAGCATCATTTGAAAGTCGAGCGGACCTACCGTTTTCACGAGCGAATCGAAAAAGTATCGGTAGGTGAACACCGCTCCGCTGGAGCCGCTGCCGTCGGAATCGATCGGATTGAACATGAGCGGGGGATTGGTAATCCCGATGGCGAGCTGAGCAGGGCCGGCAGCGCCTTGGCCTTGGGTCTGGTTCTCTTCTGTCGATTTCTTAGAAGCGCTGCACCCTGCCACCAGGAGCGCACATACGATGGAGCTGACCGCCAAGCTTCGATAAAGTGATTTCATAGTACGTTTCCCCCTTTTTGGATTTATAGAGCCGGCATAACGGATGCAGCGTCTTCTGCCGCCGCTTGCTCAAGACGTCGTCTCACAGCCAGCAGGCATACGAATTCGAAGGCGATGTTCGCAGCATTCAGGGCAGTAATCTGATTTGTATCGCGATCAGGAAGCACCTCGACCAGGTCGAAGCCAATAAAATTCAAGCCGGCCAAGCCGCGGAGCATTTTTTGAGCCTCGTAGGTGTTGAAGCCGCCGACCTCCGGAGTCCCTGTCCCCGGTGCAAAAACCGGATCAAGAAAATCAATATCGAAGGTCAGGAATACAGGGCGGTCGCCGACCTTCTGCTTCACCTTGTCGCACAGCTCCGGTATCGCCAGTTCCCTAACGTCATCCGTAGTCAGGACCTCAAAGCCCATCGCTCTGGCATCCTCCAGATGGTTCGCTTTGAAGGAGCTGCCTCTCATCCCCATTTGGATGGAATGCTCGGCATCGATTAACCCTTCATCCACCGCATAGCTGAAAACGGCACCGTGCGACCACATACGTTCCGGGAATTTCGATCGGCCTGTATCGGAGTGGGAATCAAAGTGCACCAGGCAAACCGGTCCATGCTTCTTCGCGGCAGCTCTCAGATGCGGCAGAGAAATCGAATGGTCCCCTCCCAGCAGGATCGGTACGATACCGGCTTCAAAGACCGGCGTTAGCTGCTCTTCAATGACTTCATAAGATTGCTCGATATATCCCGGGTACACCCGAAGATCTCCATAATCGATTCCGGATAAATATTCAGAGATGTCGATATTGTGAACCGGCGAAATCGGGCGAATTCTCTGGGACATGGTGCGTATGGCAGACGGACCGAACCTTGCGCCTACGGCATAGCTGACTCCCGTATCGAAGGGAACGCCGATGACGGCAAAATCCACATTCTCTACAGCTTGCACATGAGGAAGATGCATAAACGTATGAATTCCGGAAAACAGCGGCTTACCCATTTCAATTTGCGGACGATACATAACCACTCACACTCCATCCCATTTTTTTGTCTCTAGAAAACAAACAGGGGCCGTTCTGATTTTCAGAATCGGCCCCATTGCCTATACAAGTCATCGCATTCAGCGTGGTTTAGTGTACTCCAATGTTTATGTCAATATATATTACACTAATTTTCTGAAAATTAAGTGATTTTGAATTTTAGTTGACATTTACCTAACATAATATTGAATTATCCGTAGTCTGTGTTATATTATCTAACATATAATCCCCGTTCTACATTCCATCCTTGAGGTGATGATGATTATGAAGATCCTGCATATTCATGATATCCCGACAACCAAGTGCAACGTGGGGCAACAATTAAAGGAATTGGGTCACAGGGTCAAATCCATTCCAGCTGAATTGCTGAGTACCCTCGGCCCCGTCCGATTCGAGCTGATCGTCCTCGATGTTCCCGCCTGCCGGCTCAAGAAGTGGCTGCAGGAGGCGAACCAGCATTTCGCGCTTCCCGTCTTTTGGTGGTGTGAGGAGCAAAAGCCTGTCACCACGGCGCCGTACCAGAAGATTGACGGAATGCTGTTCTGCGGAATGAATCCAATCGAGTTGCAGTGGTCGCTTCTCGTAGGCCTCAAAAATTATGAGCATCGCATTTACCTTGAGCGGGAGTACACCTTCCTTTCCAGCAAATTCGAGGAGCGCAAGCGCATAGATCAAGCAAAAGCCATCATCAGCAACTCCAATAACATTAGCGAAGCTAAGGCTTACGAGATGATGCGCACACAAGCCATGAGCGAAAGAAGAAAACTCATTGACATTGCCGAAGCCGTGATCACAACCAGCCGATTAAATATGAAACCCGGGCACGATGCTAGGCGAAGAAAAATATAAGCTATAAGAAAAGCTTCTATCGAAGCCCTCTCGGGGATGTACATTCGTGAGCAAGAGGAAGCTTTTCTTGAAACATTAGAATCCTTGAGCTCCGCTCAAAACTTATAATTCTAATGTTATAAATAAGCACCCGCCTTCCGTAATACCGGAAAGCGGGTGCTTCTCCTTGCTGCGATTTATTCTTGGACGGCGGCTGATTGTTTTATACCTGCGGCGTCCAGTGCACTTCGGCGATGCAGTGCGAGCAGTGTGATGAATTCAAAAGCGATATAAGCGGCATTCAGCGCAGTCACCCTCGTCGGATCTCGGTCAGGCAAAACCTCGACAAGATCACAGCCTACCAGACGAATCCCGGCAAGACCCCGGATCATCTGAAGCGCTTCATAGGTGGTGAAGCCGCCTACCTCCGGGGTCCCGGTTCCGGGAGCGAACACAGGATCAAGAAAGTCAATGTCAAATGTCAGAAAAACCGGCCTATCGGCTACCCTTTCCTTGATTCGGCTGCACAGCTCAACAGCGCTCAGCTTTTTCACGTCATCCGTTGTCAGAAGCTCAAACCCGAGCTCCCTAGTCTCATCATAATGGGTCAAGCTGGAGGTGCCTCTCATCCCCATCTGAATTGAGCTGCCGGTATCGATCCAGCCTTCCATAGCTCCGTGCCAGAACATGCTGCCGTGACCGAATTTCCTTTTCTCGTCGATATGCTTCCATGCATCCGAATGGGAATCAAAATGGACGAGACTGATGGGGCCGTACTTTTCCGCCGCCGCCTTCACATGAGGGTAAGAGATGGAATGATCTCCCCCTAGAATGATCGGCACAATCCCCTTATCATAAATCGGCTTTAACTGTTCTTGAATAATCTCGTAAGTTTGTTCGATATACCCGGGAAACACCGTCAAATCGCCGTAGTCAATACCTGATAAATATTCACTGGTATCAATTCCTTGGGCCGGGTTGGTCGGGCGGATACGCTGAGACATTTCGCGAATCGCGGAAGGACCGAACCGCGTCCCTACCGCATAGCTCGCTCCCGTATCGAACGGATTGCCGATAACGGCATAATCAACCTGGTCCAGTTCTTGAACATGCGGCAGATGCATAAAGGTGCGGATCCCGGCAAAGCCAGGCTTGCCCTTTTCGAATAACGGACGGTACATGAACAACAGCTCCTTCGCAATTTGGTTGAAAAAAAGAAAAGCTTCTATCGAAGCCCTTTCAAAGTAGTGCATTCGTGTCATAAAGGCAGCTTTTCTTGAAACATCAGAATCATTGAGCTCCGCTCAAAACTTATAGATTCTGATGTTATAAAAAAAATGACCACCCTCTTATGCGATAAGAAGGCGGCCCCATTGCCGACTCGAGTCATGTCACCGTTGACAAACCCGAATGATTCAATTACGTTATTAATACGTGATTTAATATAACATAAGAATTTGGAATTATCAATACTTTTTGCGATAGATGTTATATTATATTACATAAACTAAACACAAGTGAGGTGCACACCCATGAAGCTGATTTGCGAATCGGACGACGTACAGGACTATCTAGCCGAAACGGAAGAGCTTGATTGGCAGCATGCGGACATCAAGAGACTGCTGCCCCAGCTGGTTCAGGATCGAACAGATGAGCTCGATATTATCCAAAGCATATTCGAGTTCGTAAGGGACGAAGTTAACCATTCTTGGGATATACAAAGCAGACGCATTACCCGAAAAGCGTCCGAAGTGCTGCAGCACCGCGAGGGGATATGCTATGCCAAATCAAATCTGCTGGCCGCCCTGCTCCGGCTTCAGGGCATTCCGGCCGGCTTTTGCTATCAAAAGCTAACGATCGGAGATACGCCGGATACCGGTTATTGCATTCATGCATTGAACGCCGTTTATTTAGCTTCGGAGAACCGCTGGATTCGGCTGGACGCCCGCGGCAACAAGGAAGGGATCAACTCGCAATTTTCGATTCATGCCGAACAATTGGCTTTTCCGGTCCGCACCCAATATAACGAGGTGGATTATCCTACGATCTATAGCAAGCCCAACGCCAAAACCATGCAAGCTCTTCGGACGAATACGGATTGCATAGAGATGTATCGATATCATCTGCCGGTAGAGCTGTAGCCGGCTGCTGCGATCTAACGATGTGATTTTCGTCGGCTTCCGGCGGGTTCCTGTCATGGTTATTTTAGGTAACGATGAAACCAATTATACACGCCGTTACCCTCGATATAATCCGGCGCTCCCGGTTTGCTTTGGTCGATAGGGTGTGCGAACCACCAGCCCATCCCTACGAAGGCAATGGCCGCCAGAACGAGGAGGCGGAACCCCCCTCTTGCCAGCTTCATGTGAGTTTGACGGTATAGTATAACAACAAGACCGATGACAAGGAAGACAAACAGGGAGCCCGCGGCGATTTCAAAAAGTGATCCGATATCCTCGGGAGGCTCCCCGATCGTAATGGTATTGGATACAATTTCCCCTAACGTATAAGCCCATTGGCTGATGATCAATCCTTTTGCGATCCATCGCTTCCCTAAGCCTTCTCCTAACCGCTGCCATAAGACGATTACAACCAGCTCGACCATGAGCATGCTGAATAAGGTAAGACCTGCCAGCATCGGGTCCATCCAATCGGTGACCGGCATGCGGCCGTCCCTTGCTTTCATAGCCACATAGCCTAACAAGGCTCCTGCCAGGGGCAAGCCCAGCAATAAGGAGCGTGTCAAATTGATTAACGCTGATGAATCTTGTTCTTGTGATGGCTTCACGTATAACAATCCCTTCATAATTATTTGGATTATTATTGATTAATCAATAATATCTAACGATCCTTGACGAGGCGGGTACATAAGAGCGTATCGCTCAGCGACTAAGCATTTCTGCAAAAGTGCAACTTTCGCAAGTTACTCTTATCGATAATGATGAGATTTCTGCAAATAGGCAGCAATCCGAGCTCACATCGCCCGATTTCAGCCATAAAGAGCTCTGAAAGATGCGTCTTAGCACAAATCTCGTTTTGTACCCAAGTTTGGAACGTAGATTTGTGCTCTTTCGCAGATTTACGTATGGAGATACAAGACATCCCCCTTGAACAGCGGCTACTTCGTGCCCTTCAGCGTAAAAGCCGGCTTTAATTCGGGCATCTGGAGTACGGCGGCTACGTTACAGAGCATCCCGTTGGACATAAAGACGCTAACCACCTGGTCAGGATCGGAGAGCTTCGCAGCCACCACCCGTTCATACACCGCCGTACGGATGGCCCACAGCTTCTCCCGCACAAGCTGACGGATCGCCTCCTCGGAGATCACCATCGCCTGCATCTGCATAATGATCTCATTGCGATGGGAATCCATTAAGCCTTCGTATACCTCGATAAGCCTGGGAATCAAACGTTCCGGAGGAGCCTCGGCCAGGGCAAAGGAGCGCAGGATCCGATCAAATGCGCGATCCAGCGCCGCGATGAAAAGCTCCTCCTTATTTTTAAAAAACTTAAAAATGTAAGGCTGTGAAATCCCCGCAAGCTCTGCAATATGTGCGGTGGTCGTTTTGTAGTACCCGCTCTCGGAAAATACCTGCACGGCAGCCTCAAGGATCTCCTCCCTCCGGTTACCGGACGAACTATCCGAAGCTTTTGCGGTTTTCTTAACCAAAGAAGCACCTCCAATTACGATTAGTGATTAATCAATCACATACATTTTACCAGCCATTCCCCATCTTATCAAGTCCCCCAATCTCGCGAAAAGCAAAACAACCGTCCTGAGACAGTCCCTCGCGACCTGCTGTCCCAAAACGGTTATTATCCTCCACTACTATACCGTTATCACTGTAATTCCGCGATCCTGCAGCTGCTCTAGCGTTTCCGGAGCAATGCGGCGATCCGTAATGATGACATCGATTTCGGACAAATCACTCACATGCGTAAACGATTGTTGGCCGAACTTGCTGGAATCGACGAGCAAAATGACCTCGCTCGCCATGCCGATCATCCGCTCCTTCATCCGTGCTTGCAGTTCATTGGATTCGCTGATGCCGCGCTCCAGATGAACCCCCTTGCAGGAGAGAAAGAGCTTATCCACATAGTAGCCGTCCAGCGAGCGTTCAGCCAGAGGCCCGACAAACGACAGCGAGCGCTGCGCCAGAATGCCCCCTGTTGAGATCACTTCGATCTTCTCTTTGCCGCTGAGCTCGGTTGCGACCTTGATGGAATTGGTTAGAACGGTAAGCGGAACGTCCGGCACCTCCGAAGCCATGTACCAAGCGGTAGAGCTCGCATCAAGCAGAATGCGGTCGTTCGGATCGATCCGTTTGATCGCCGCCTGCGCAATCCGCTTCTTCTCCTCCGCATAGGTGATCTCCCTCTCAAAGAAGGGAATCTCCGGCTGTTGCCCGTCCTTCACGCTTACCGCACCGCCATGCGAGCGGCGAAGACGTCCCGCTTGCTCCAAGCGGTCGAGATCGCGGCGGATCGTTTCTTCCGTAACCTGAAAAATGTCGCTAAGCTCGGAAACTCGGATGGAGCCTCTTTGGTTAACCAAGCCTACTATTTTCTCATAACGCTCCGCAACTAGCATGGCTTACCTCTTTTCCCGCTCTTTACTTATTCTGCGATTCCCGTCAGCTTGCAGAAGCGTCCATATGCAGCGCCCCACTCAGCTTGAGCCTCCGGCATGTATTCCGTTACAGGGAAGGAATCCCGAATAGCCTGCCGCGCTTCCCAAATATCCTTGAAAACGCCCTGCGCAATCCACTGCACGGCAAGGTTCCCGAGGGCGCTGCCTTCGGAAGGTCCGGCCCACACCGGCTTGCCGATCGCATTCGCCGACCACTGGCACAGCAGCGTATTCTGAATGCCGCCGCCGACCATATGCAAGCCGTTAAAGCTTTGACCCGAGAGCCGCTCGGTCATCTCCAGCACATACCGGTACTTTAGTGCCAGGCTCTCCAAAATGCAGCGCACGAATTCGCCGGCGGTTTCGGGAGCTTGCTGACCGGTTTGGCGGCAGTATTGCTCAATCCGGGACGGCATGTCGCCCGGCGCAAGGAACAAGGAGTCGTCCGGGTCGATGAACGATTGGAACGGCTTCGCCTCTCCAGCCAGCTTCACCAGCTCAGGGAAAGAGTACGACTTACCGGTCTTCTCCCACTCGCGGCGGCTTTCGTTCAGGATCCACAGCCCCATGATGTTCTTAAGCAGACGGTACGTTCCGTAAGCCCCGCCCTCGTTCGTAAAGTTCAGCTCCTGTGCCAGCTCGTTAATAACCGGCTCCTGTACCTCGGTGCCCATCAAGGACCATGTACCGCAGCTGAGGTACGCGAAGGACCGATCCGTTGCCGGAACAGCCGCTACCGCGGAGCCTGTATCGTGCTCGGCTACCGCAAAGACAGGGATGGAGGGAACACCCAGCTCCTCGCATACGGATGCCTGAAGCATGCCCGCTTTGCTGCCCGGCTGCAGCACCTCGCCGAACCAGGATTCCGGGAGGTCAAGCTGCTTCAGCAGCTCCCGGTCCCAGCTTCCCGTTGCCGGATTAAACAGCTGGGTGGTCGTTGCATTCGAGAACTCGTTATGCATTTCACCGGTCAGGAAATATCTCAGCAAATCGGGAATCATCAGCAGCCGGTTTTCCTTCTGCAGCCAAGGGGAGCCCGCTTCCTTCAGGGCAAACAGCTGGAAGATCGTATTAAATTGAAGGAACTGAATGCCCGTTCTGGCGAAAATCTCCGATGCCGGGATGCGGGCGAACAGCTTCTCCATCATCCCTTCCGTATGGCGGTCGCGGTAATGATAAGGATTGCCCACAAGCTCGCCGTTCGGACCGATAAATCCGAAATCGACCGCCCAAGAATCGATTCCGATGCTGTCGATTTCGATGCCTTTATTTTTGGCAAGTATAAGGGCTTGCTTGATTTCGTGATACAGCCGTAAAATGTCCCAGTGCAAGCGGTCTCCCACCTGCACCGGATCATTGGTAAACCGATGAAGCTCCGTGATCTCGATCTTGCCGTCAGTCAAACGCCCGAGCATCGCTCGGCCGCTGCTCGCGCCCAAATCAAAAGCGACAATGCTTCCCAAAGGATATCACCCTTATCCGTTAATTAGTTTCCGCGCTTAAGCAGTACTTCCTGCTCGTAGGCTTTTACTTCAGCAAGCCATTCCTCGCGAACCGGAACCCCTTTGGATGCGCAATAGTAATCCCACACGGCGCCGAAAGGATACGATTTGAATTCTTCCGTCAGAGCAAGACGTGTTGTGTAATCGCCTTCAAGCTCCGCCTTCTTCAACGCTTCAACCGGATCGAGCAACGCGCGAAGCAGCGCTTTGATGGTGTTGCGGGTACCGATGACCCAAGCAGCAACGCGGTTGATGCTCGCGTCGAAGAAGTCGAGACCGATGTGCGTTTTGTCCAGCAGGTTGCCGCGCACTAATTCCCGGGAAATATCAATCAGCTCATCGTCCAGTGTCACGACGTGGTCGCTGTCCCATCTCATAGGACGGCTTACGTGGAGCAGAATGCCATCCGTAAACAGCGATAAGGAGGACAGCTTATTGGAAATCATTTCTGTCGGATGGAAATGACCCGCATCCAGACAGATCAATTTGTTGTTTTGAATACCGTATCCCATATAGAACTCGTGGGAGCCTACGACGTACGCCTCAGATCCGAGACCGAACAGCTTGCTCTCGACCGCATCCAGGTTGTGTGCCGGGTTCAGCTCTTCGGCGAACACTTCGTCCAATGCCGCCTTCAGGCGCTGTCTTGGCGCCAACCGGTCTGCCGGCGCATCCTTGAAGCCATCCGGTATCCATACGTTGGTGACGCACGTTTGGCCAAGCTGCTCGCCGAAGTAAGCGCCGATTTTTCTGGACGCCTTGCAGTGATCGATCCAAAATTGGCGAATGGAGGGGTCCGGATGGCTAAGGGTAAACCCGTCCTTTGACTTCTCATGAGAGAAGCAGGTCGGATTGAAATCTAGGCCTAAGCCCTGCTCTTTCGCCCATTCGACCCAGCCTTGATAATGCTTGGGCTCCAGCTGGTCGAGCTCGACCTTCTCTTCCGTATCCGCATAAATCGCGTGAAGGTTCACCTTATGCTTGCCGGGAATCAAGGAGAACGCTTTCTCCAAATCCGCACGCAGCTCGGCCGGTGTTTGTGCCGCGCCCGGGTAGTTGCCCGTTACGGAAATGCCGCCGGTCAAATCCTGCCCGCGGTTCAAGAATCCCCTTACATCATCGCCCTGCCAGCAGTGCATGGAAATTTTGATTTTTTCCAGCTGCTCGAGCACTTGATCGACATCGATGCCATGGGCTGCATACAGTTGCTTTGCCAATTCATAATTGGCTTGGATGGTCTTATCCATTGGATCCGCACCTCATTCTGGGATTATTTAATCGGGAAAGCCATGACGGACATTAGGGCGTTCTCGGCCTGGGTCGAATCCAGACGGCTGTATTGTACGACAACGGGAATGTCGCTTCTCACTTCAATGGCATAAGGAACTCCAAGCGGAATCTTGTTGCCTGCCTGATTGGCTAAGGAGCTCGTGCGGATATGTCTCGTACGACGCCCCGGCACAATCTCTAGGATTTCTTCAATCGGCTCGCGATCCTCGAAGAAGATCGTCAGTTCAAGGTTCGCCGCTTCCGCCGCGGTATTCAATACGCAAATGGACTCGTGACTGGTTAACGTTCCGGAGCTTTGCTCCGGAATGTAACCGTCAGGAATGATCCATACCTTCTCGCCTGTAGCTGTTGGCATAGGAAATTCCTCCTCAAGAGTGATCATGCTATTAGCGGGTAAAGGCAGCCGGTACGCCGCCGTCGATCGTCAGCATGCAGCCTGTCGTCTTATCCGACTTGGAAGAAGCGAAGAAGGCAACCCCTTCGGCGATATCCCGCGGATAGATGTTCACGAGCAGCGTGGTGCGCTTACGGTAGTATTCCTCCAGCTGATCCGGTTCGATGCCGTAAGCCGCGGCACGCTCATTGCGCCAGCTTCCGTTCCAGATCGCAGAGCCCTGCAGAATGGCATCCGGGAGAATCGTATTCACGCGAATACCGAACTCGCCGCCTTCCGCTGCGATACAACGGGCCAGATGCGCTTCCAGTGCCTTCGCCGCGCTGTAAGCCGTCGCATTTTTACCGGCGTATACGGAGTTCTTGGAGCCGATGAACACCATGTTGCCGCCGATGGCCTGCTCCTTCATCAGGATGAATGCCTCGCGGGCAACCAGGAAGTAGCCGGTACCCAGCACGTTCATGTTCAGGTTCCATTCCTTCAGCGACGTTTGGTCGAACGGACTGGAGGTAGCGAGACCCGCATTGTTGACGATAATGTCTACACCGCCGTAAGCGATCGCCGCTTCGGCATAAGCCGCTTTAATCATCTCTTCGCTTGTTACGTCAACCTTTACTGCAACAGCACGGTTCTCTCCGTACTTCGCGTTGATTTCCGCAGCCACCTTCTCTGCGCCTTCGAGGTTCAGGTCGGCCAGCACCACGTGGGCGCCTTCCGAAACCAAGCGGCGTGCCGTTTCGCTGCCGATTCCGCCGGCCCCGCCTGTAATAAAGGCTACCTTGCGGGAGAATTCCGCTTCAGCAGGAGCCAAAGACAATTTGTACAGCTCCAGCGGCCAGTACTCTACGTTGTAGGACTCGTTCTCGCTCAGGGATACGAACTCGCCAAGCGCCGTTGCACCTCTCATAACGGCGATCGCGCGGTGGTACAGAGCTCCGCTGACTTGCGACATGAACCAGCTTTTACCTGTATTGACCATTCCTACGCCAGGGATCAGAATTACGCGCGGAGCTGCTTCGAACATGACGTCGCCCTCGTTCTTGTTGCGCTCGAAGTAAGCCTGATAGCTTTCCTTGTAAGCGGCAATGCCTTCCTTCAGCTTCGCCTTCAGGCCTTCCACGTCATCCACATTCGGCGTCCAGTCGATGAACAGCGGAACGACTTTGGTGTGTACCAGATGATCCGGACAAGCCGCGCCGACCTGGGACAGGGTAGCGGAATTTTGCCCTCCTACGAATTGCAACACGTCATCCGCATCGTCGAAGGAAAGAATCATCTTCTTCACGTCGCTGACTGCGCCGCGGATCGTCGGCATCACTTGCGCTGCAATGCTTCTGCGAACATCAGCCGGCAGAGCTGCATGCTTCACGCCGCCGAATACCTTCTCTTCTTGCACGCGCGCTTCAATATAAGCTTCCGCTTCGCTAATGATCTTGATCGTTTGCGCGTACGCCTCCTCGGAGGTTTCTCCCCAAGTAACGAGACCGTGCTTCTCCATGAGCACCAGCTCAGCCTTAGGATTGCTCAATACGCCTTCCGCGATCATTTTGGACAGCTTGAAGCCGGGACGAATATAAGGAACCCAAACGAACCGGTCGCCGAAAATCTCTCTTGCTACCGCCTGACCGTTGTCCGCGCAGCAAAGGCTGATGATGGCGTCAGGATGGGTGTGATCTACATGCTTGAACGGAAGAAAGGCGTGAAGCAGCGTTTCAATCGATGCCCGCGGATGCTTGGCGTCGATCATACAGTTAGCCAGATAAGCCACCATGTCCTCGTCGGACATATCTTCCTTCTCGAACAAAGGACGAATGTCTTCCATGCGCAAACCTGTAAAGTTAGACGCTTTCATCGTTGCCAGGTCGGAGCCGCTGCCCTTCACATACATCACTTCGATATCGCGGCCGCGGAAATCCTTCACGATGGTTTTGCTGGAGGTATTGCCGCCGCCATAGTTACATACACGGCGATCGGTTCCGATCAGATTCGAACGGTAGACCAATTGATCGAGTCCTGTTGTCAGCTCTGCTGCTTTAGAAGAATCCCACAAACTTTGTACCATGTTGATAATACCTCCGAATGAATGTTTATTTGATTTTGTTTTCATCTTAACACATTTGTTTTGTTCTGAATACAACAAATTCAAAAATAATCAAAACAAAACAAAGGAAAGATATCTTACACAGCTTCCCCTTCGCATGCTGAAAAACCCGGCCTTAGGCCGGGTTCAAGGAAAGGATCATTGGCCGCGCAGGCGACGAGTACAATCAAGTCGTTTCAGCTACCTCAGATAAGACGCAAGCGGCTCTACGCCGGCTTCCCGGATGCATTCCGCCACCAGACGGGCAATGGCAATTCCGCCCTCCTCGGAGAAGTGGGTATTGTCCTGCGCCCCCTCCGGCATACTGGCATACCGGCCCGGCTCCGCCCACATAAAGATCCTTTTCGTCTCGTCTGCGCCTAGCTTCTCGAACAGCTCCTTACTCTTGGAGGCCAGATCCAAAAAAGGAACCTGCTCTCTGTCTGCCAGCTGGCGCATCGCTTCGATATATTCGCCGTGGGTATTCTTGATTTGACCCTGCTCGTCAAAAAATCTTCTATGCATCGGAGCAACCAGCACCGGATGCGCTCCGCGTTCCCGAGCACCGTCGATGTAACGTTTCAGGTACTGCTGATACGTAGTGTAAGGCAGCGTGCCCCCGTCATTGTCCTTCTCATCGTTATGGGCAAACTGAACCAGGATATAGTCGGCCGGGCGTACCCTTCTCCACAGCTTGGTCAGTCTGCTTTCATCGATAAAGCTCTTCGAGCTTCTGCCCGAACGGGCATGGTTGCAAACCGCCAGCCCTGCTGTAAAACATTTGCCGATCATTTGCCCCCAGCCCGTGTAAGGGTACTGGCCGGAAGCTTGATCCGTCACCGTGGAATCTCCCGCAAGAAACAGCGTGGGCACATCGGGCGAACGTTCGATCTCGATCTTCCGAACTCCCGGGGCGGCACCGGCAAAGGCAAGCTTCAGCTGCCCGTCTTCCACATGTACCGCGAACGTCTCGCGAATCGTCTCACCCAGGGCGGTTTCAAGCGTATCCAGCACTAGATGTCCCTGACCTGCCTTAATCGTTGTAGCAGACGGGGCCTCCGGCCTGCCGACCGTTACGGTCACCTTGTAGTTGCCGTAGGGCACATCGACCAGAAAAGTGGGAACATGCGGTATAAAATATTCTCCCGGCCAGGAATCCCGCATGTCCTCATTTCGCGAAGGCTCGGGAGATTGGGCATAGCCGTATCCCCGCTCCATGTCATAAGCATCCTGGGACTCGATTCGGATCACGCCGGCTCCGGCCTCTTCGGGAGCAAATGCAAATTGGGCGCTCCATTTCATAGCACAACCAACCCTTTCATTGAATGCATTTCTAATTCTTTCTTGGAGCTATTATAAAGACTGCTTAGGCAGCGTTTCAAATTCAGGAACATCGACCAAGTACAAATTGCCATAGCCGGACATATCGCTGGTAAAGAGCAGCTGCTTCCCGTCCGGGCTGAACCGCGGGTGCACGTGAATCTTTTGCGACTGAAAGCTTCCCCTGTGCCTGCACAAAATCCTGGGGCCTTCCAAACGGTCACCCGTCTTTTTCCATAAACAGATTGTGTCCTGAAGCTGCTCGCCATGGTAGGCGCTGGTCTGCTGCCCGTCACCTGCAATCAGGCTGGAATCATTCGAATGGACATGCATGTTCTGGAACGGAAAAGCAAACTCCTCTCCCTCCGCATTATCGTATAGGACGGAGCCGATAAATTTGCCGTCTTTGTTCGACAGCGATTCCGTATAGCCATGATAGCCGATTCTTATGCCATCCGCATGCCAATATTCATGGCCGACAAACACATGATCCGCCGACGCTCGGATCTTCCAGCGGTCTCCGGTTTCGATATTCAGGCACCAGATCCGATGATCCACCAAGTCCCACGGTCCTTCATGACAAAAGCTAATTATATGCGGCTGCGTCGGCGAGGCATTCACATGTCCGATCCAGACGTTATCCTCGTGGAGCACCTTTGCCTCTCCGCCCTCTGCGGGAATAAGCAAAATCTGGCAATGCGGCTTGGCCCTGGCCGTTTCCTCGAAGCCGATATAACCGGCTCCGAGCGACGCCTGTATCCGATCGGACAGATCCTCCTTGATACCGGCGCAGAGCCACTTCCCATCGGCGGTGCAGCTGATATTTCCCAGGCTATAACGAGCCGGTGTCTCGTAAATGACTTGTTCCTCCAGCGTCTCAAGATTCAGAGCGATGATAAGATCGTCCCGTCCGAAGTAGGCTGCTTTTCTCTTAGGATTTACATATGTCCCTTGAATTGCTGCTCGCGCATCCTTATACGCTGTCAGCTGGGTAATTTCACCGGTGGTAAGATCCATGCTGTACAAGTTCGCAGCATTCTCTCTGTCCGAGCCAAACAACAGCTTCCTGCCGCCTTCATACCAGCCGTCATTCGTGAAATACAGATGAAAGCTATGCGACAACACATCCGTCAATTGACGCATAGGTATGCCTGTGATGAGGTCCTTTGTCATTTTCCACTCTGCCGGCCATACGCTTCCCTTGCCGAAACGATTCATGCTGCCATTCACCTGACCTTTGTTTGATGTAATCACTCCCACCTTACTCGTACCTGATCTTTCCCGCCATAATAAGATCTTGCTGCCGTTCGCTCGCGGGCTTGTACATTTTTATCTGGTTTGCACAATGTTGCACGATGTTGCCGGCCTCTTTCAAGCACCGCCCGATCTTGTGATATAATTGGATAAAATTGGGCCAAAAGATAGTAGAGGAGACGTGGGAGATGAGGAAGTTCGATCAGCACAAGCATTCCGGTACGTTAGAAACGGACCTTGTCATCGCGGCTGCCGGCGGAGATGTCGAGGCTTTCGCCGAGTTAGTACGAATGTATACGAATGCCGTATGCGCCATTGCTTTTGACATCCTGCGGGACTACTTTCATGCCCAAGATATCGCGCAGGAATGCTTCGTGAAAGCGTTCCGTTCAATGCACAGCCTCCGGCAGCCTGAACGATTCGGAAGCTGGCTGTATGCCATCGCTCTTCATCTATCCATCGATTATAAGCGGTCACAGACCCGCAAATCCCATCTGCATAAGGAGCTCGGGCAACTTGCGCTCAGGGAAAACGAACGGCAAGCGGAAGATATGATCATCCGGCAGGAAATGCGTCTTGATGTCAAGCAAGCGCTCCAGCAGCTTGATGAAACGAATCGTACTATCCTGCTGTCCTTTTATGTCAGCGAAATGACGATGCCCGAAATCGCCCGCATGCTAAACATGTCGGTCACAGCCGTAGAAAGCCGAATGAGGCGAAGCCGCAAGCTGCTGAAGGAGCAGCACCTGTCCGCTTGGGCCGGGCATTTCCGAAAACGCGAAGCTTCCGACAAGCTGGTGGTCCCCGTCATGGAACGGATTGTCAAACAAGCCGGCCAATTTTATATCCCCGTGTCGGATAGAGGCCAATCGACCGAATGGTTCGTCCGTGTCCTGGGCCTCTCACTCGACCACAACGGACACATCCTGCTGCCGTCGGGTCATTGCTTGTTTTTGATCGAAGTGCGCGTGGATGTGCTTCGGGAGCACGCTTCGTCAAGGCGGCCGGCCGTAGTTTTCCTGATTGAGAACGAAGATCAATTTTGCCGGACATTGGAGGAGCAGGGAGTTCGAACGGTGCGGGAGGAGGCCCCGGGAATAGGGCAAATGCGCGTCTTTTTCTTTGATCCGGACGGTAATCGTTACGGCGCTTTTACGGCGTTCTAATTTTTTTTGAATAGCGTGACGGTTTTTTGCGGATGGAATCGTCTATATACTGAAACCAATCGAGGAGGTTATGGAAATGCAGCAACCATTCACGGATGTTGAACAAACGACTCATGCTACAAAGACGCCGCTTGTTAAGGGGGTGTTGTGCAGTTACTTGCCGGTAGCGAGCCTTGCCCGGTCCAGAGCGTGGTATATGCAGGTGCTTGGCTTGAAGGCCTTTGATCGGAATGACAGCATCCTGATCATGGGCAGCGGTCAATGGATTTTCCTCATCGAATCCAAGGACAGACCCAATGCCAACTTTACGACTGACAGCTGGGAAGGGAAAGACTTTGAAATGTTTTCCCTTACGTTCGAGACCGACAATATCGTTGCGCTCCATCAGTCGCTTGAAGAGCATGGCGCAGAGGTCGAACCGATCACGGACAACGGCTCGTGCGGACTGCAATTCCGCTTTAGAGATCCGGACGGTAACCGTTTCAACGTTTGGCAGAATTGAAATAAGCAGCGTAAGGCTGCCGATTAATTATCGGCGGCAGCCTTATGCTGCGGAGATAAGCTTTGTATGGTCATCGACTTCCGCTATTTGATCGCGTCCCTGTAGTCTTACCGGCGGGCGATCCGCCCGTGCTCTTACTGGCTGACTGCGGTTTAGTCTCCGGAAGCGGCGGTCCTATAAGGGGTTCAAGCACAACTGTCTTCCGAATCGTTTCGCTGACACCGCCATACTTGTTTTGCGCCTTGAGGCTGAACACATTCTCCCCCTCACGGAGCCTCACCTCGCGGCTGACCTGCCCTTGCCCGATCAATTCCCCTTCGAAATAAATGCTGGGCTTTCGGTCCAGCGCATCGGTCGCTTGAATTTGGAGCGTTACCGATTCGGCATACGTCCGGTCCGGCACGCCGGTCACCTGCAGCTGAGGCACCGGGCTTATCAATAACGCAGCCGCCGGCTTCCAGCCTGCCAGTCCGGCAATCAAGAGAATCAAACCCAGCAGGATGGCCAGCGGTTTTCTTCGCGCCATAACAAGCTGCTGCCATTTCGGCGCTTGGCGCCGTTTGATCTCTTGGAACAACGCCCTGTAGGCCGAATGAGACACGGCCAAGAACCGCCGGGAAACCTCCTTCTGGCGTAGTCCCCGATGATCGTAACGATCAAAATACCGGTGCAGCGCCGCACGATAATGCGGCTCTATCTCTTCGCCTGCACCTGTGAACCTTGGATCGGTAATACTCCATTCAATGAAATCATAAACGGAATCTTTGCCGCCTTGTGCCGCCATATACGCAAGAAATCGATCGAAGTCATATTTCCCTAGGCCTGTCCGCCCTCTCTCCTGGCCGGCATAAAAAGCGAAGGTGACAGCTCGGAAGGCCTCGACGGGAATTTTGCCCGTCCACGCCCGACGTAAAAACTCTTGGGCACGCTCAAGCTCCAGCGGCCCGAGCTGAAGCAAGAGCTCCTCCGCCTGCTCCTCTTCTCCCCTTTTCAAGGTAAGGATGTAATAGATCGAAGCCCATAAATCAAAGGTTAACCGCTGCCCCTTTGGCATATACGACAGAAGCCTCGGGTCCGGGCGATTCAGCATAAAGCCCATACGAAGCAGGTCCTCAGCCTCAAGCTCCCCTAAGGATAAGCCTTCAAGCAGTTGAAGCTGCAGCTCAAGCTGCATCAGCTCACTGTACTCTTCATAACGCTGCAGTCCCTCCACGGCAGGCAGCTTTTCGAAAAAAGAAAATAAGCCGGAAGCCGTCTCTATCGCCCGTTTCCCCGAATCTTTCGTTACAAGCCGCCGCAGCGCCGCTTGGGTCTGCCCGGCGAAGAAGGATACCGGAAGCACATCCGCATGAGAGGCCCAGAATGAGAGCTCGGTCATAAGCCCCCGGCTGCCCTCCGCATTCTGCAGGGCTACCGAAACACAGCCCTCGGCCGCTGCCGCCGACTGGGAATAGAGCTCTTGGAAGAAGGCGCGGAAGGAGAGCGGATGCCGCCGCAAGCTATCCAGCAGCTCGTGGCCGGCATTTGTACCGCCTGCCGTCAAGGCACGCATAACGAAGAGGGAAAGAGCACGCCGCAGCAGCACCTGCTCTCCAGGAACGGCATCCGCTTCGCAGGCTAGCATGGCGTCGGCGAGAGCGGAGTCAGCCGTCCGCCCTACATGTCCCGTTTCAATACGAAGGAGCTGAACAAGAAGCTCATGCAGCTTCTCTTTGCCCCCTGCTTCCCTTCCTTGCTGCAAGTACTTCTTAAGAGCCTTCCACACTCCGGTCCGATCCGCATCATACAAACTCGCTTCCCCTTGTCCGATTTCAAATAGACGGCATAACTCTTCATAGGCCGATACGGAATACGGCAAGCTTTCCTCCAAACCCTCCAGTGCCTGCTCACAATAATCGAACAGCTCGCGCAGATGTTCTTGCGAATGGCGCCGATGCCATATCGCCTCCAGGAGCCCGGGTGCCGCCGTCTTCGAATCTGCGCCTTTAACTTGACTGCCCCGGGCTGCGGATAAGTCGAACAGCACGTCCCGTTCCAGCTGACTGCCTGCCTGTCGAAGGGCTTCCTTATCCAAGAAGGTCACGTGAATATGCTGCTTGGCCTCCGCTTCCCCGGAGAAGGTGACTACGCCGAGCTTCCGTCGGTAGGCATAAGGCAAGCAGTCGTACACCAGCTTCATAAGCTCGCGCGCGTCCCGCTCAGCCTGAACGGCTGCCTCACTCAGAACAATATATACTTTGCGGCGGTTCGTGACGGATGCCATAACGGACAAAAGCAGCTGCCCGAACAGCTGTCGGTCCAAGCCTAACCGCGCCAGCAGCCGATCCGGCTCGTTTTCCGGCCGGGATTCGGCGGCCAGCAGCCTCTTATCGTCATTCTCTAGCTCCGGCAGGCTCTTGCCTTGCGAGTCATCATAGCTCTCAGAGAAGCTCTTCAGCCGAAAGATTCTATCGCTGCTTCGAAGCCATTCCTCCCGCAGCGCGGAAGGGACGACATATTGTTGAGTAAAGAACGCGCTGCGCTGTCCCGTGAAATCCGCTTCTACAAAGACCGTCTGCCCTATCACCAAATCCCCATGCTCCGACGGATACACAACCAGCGACGGCGGGTAGTACGTTTGCTCCGCATCATTAGCCAGTGAAGAAACCGGTGCAGGCGTCGTTCGCGGAGCCTTGTAGTAACAATAAGGATGCAGGACGGATTTAATAAAGGCGCTGTCCAAGCCCGGCGATACCGCAACCGTATCGAAGCCCTCGTTGCTGCGGAACACCCCTTCGCGGCAACGGGTATAGTAATGCTGCTGAATTCGCAATGCTTGTGCCATCACCGGCGATCTCCCCTGTCGATATATTCGAGCTGGTGAAGCAGCCATAGGAAGGGCTCATCCACTCGGATCGGGCTGATAACACCCTGAACCTGCCGGTTCACGGGATTGGAGCCTAAGGCTGACACGGCAAAATAGGCCGTATTGCGGAAATACACATCGACCGCATCTTTGAACGGCCGGTCCACCTTTTCGATGAACCTGCCGATTTCCCCGTTAATATTTTCAAACTCCGTACGGTCTAAGGCCCCGCGGTGTCTTACATCACGGAATACATTGCTGTTAGGCTGAATATAATCGCCGTCTTCCTCCTGCAGATGAAGCAGCATATCGCTTTTGGTCAGCACAATCGCCGTCGGGATGTCGGTCTTGCCGCTTCGCTGATGCGAAATGAAATTTTCGTATAGAGAAATGACTACCTCCCTAGGTTCGTCATAGCGGGCGGCAAACTCTCCTTCCTCACCGAGGTTCAGGCGAATCTTATCGCGAATGGTGCGAACCTGCAGCGGGTCCACCAGGAACAAGATGCCTGACGAGTTTTGAATGTGGGCGGCATAAATGTCCAAATAATCTCGCTCTACCATCCCCTCGCCTGCTACATCGAAGAATACAAGCAGCAGCGGAGCCTTAGTCTCGTCCTTGAACACGAATTGAAAAATAAAAGGCTCCTGCTGCTCGTTCGGGTTCGTCGATTGCAGCATGCTTCCGCGCTCGAAGATCGGTTCATGATACTGCTGGCGAAACTTCCGGGAGATGTCCGCGCTGAGCGGCATGCAGGCTGCATCGAAATGGGCCGCCGTCTCGGTCTGAAGCATATGAATGAGCGACGTCATGTAGACGGATTTGCCGACCTGGGAGGCTCCGACAATCGAGATGATATTGCTCGGCACCTGCCCCGCCGTAATCGGCAGCTCATTGTGACACTTAGGGCATAACCGCTTCCGTGTTGTGACGCCATAGCGGTCCGTGACGCCCACCAGCACCTCGCCGGAATACATCCGATGCTCCTCCGGAATCAGCTCAGGATCGATAACGGCTTCCATATCGGGCTGAGCGAGCCGGAATTTCCGGCGCCATTCATTCAACCTCATATCCTCCTGCAGGGCGAATTCATCATCGTGCTCCTTCACGTGAGCTGCCCGGAATACGACCGCAGACGGCTCGTATTTGGCGAAGCAATACGGACATACAATGCTATAGAACGGAGGCCTTTCCTTTGCCTGCGGTTGTTTGTCGAAGAACTGTTTCAAAAAGCCCAGCATGGCTGCTTCCCTCCTCCTGATTACTCCGGTACGATTTCGTAAAGATCCCCATACAGCCTGCCATCGGTCAAAAAGATCCGGATCCGGTCCTCCCGACCGATCTGAATCTCAGGCAGCTCCGTGACCCCCGCCGATAAATCCCGGTGGAGAGGATACCGCGTCCCGTCCCCGGGATGCAGCGGAACCCCGCCTGATTTTTTGACATAACATAAGGCTTCCTTCGGCACGGGTATTTCGCAGGTTAAGCGCAGCTTCGCCGAACGATGCTTACCGAACCATCCCCAGCCGTAGCGGATCGAGCAGCGAAGCTTCGCCCGCCCTCCGTTGAAACGGGCTACATGCTCGCTGTCCGACTGCCGAAGCGCCGTCAGCTGCCCCTCCTTCATCACGCACGGATATATTCTGAATACGCGAACGCCAAGAAAATCGGCAGGCACCCGGTACCCTCCTCGAGCCTTGTATTCCTCCCGGGTGTACACCTTCCACCTGCTTTCGTTCTCCTGCTCTGAGGCCAGCTCGTCTCCGGCGGCGAAGCTGCATATTTTGACATACTGGATGTCGGAGGGCCAGTGCCAAGTCAAAACGCACTCTCCTTCCGACAGACGGCAAGCAGCCTTCGTAATCCGCTGGCCGTCTCCGGGTGAATCCCCCTGCATAGCTTTCCCTCCCCAGTCCATTAACGGAACCGACTGCCGGCACGGTCTATGGACGTATTCGCGCTTTTCGAAAGGGCAGGCGGGTGGCCGCTGCGCTTAAACGGTCGCATCCCTGCGCCCCCTTCGTTCTCCTTCACTCCGTAAAGGTAGGTGGAGGCGGATAGTCCTGCGGCCAGCAGCAGATCCGCGCCGGCACGTACTAGAACGGGACTGCTGTCCGGAAGCGAAAGCTCCAGCAGAAGGCCGGCCAGCAGGCCGGCGACGGCTCCGCCGATCAGGAAGCTTCGAGCGAGATGGCGATGATCGAATACGATGCCGAGCGATAGTCCCATGAGTCCTCCCAGCAGGAGCAGACCGACCACGCGGGCTGCGGCCCGGTACAAGCTGTCCGCCTCGCCACCTCCTCTCGCTTCCATAAGATGCCATTGCTGCTCTGAGGAATAGATGCTTCCGAACGCCTCCGGTACAAGTGCCGCTTGATCCGCATGGCGAAATGTCCCGCCGGTCGCTTCCGCCAGCTGCCGCAGCAGTCCCTTTCCTTCCTCATTGCCGGCAGCGGCCAGACCGACGGTATGAATGGTCAGGCCTGCGGTCGTGTAAGGGGCCGTTACGGCCGGAGCATCGGTCGGACTGTACCCGTCCGAAAGAAGAATGACGGCTCCGCGTCTCTTCGCCGTACCGCTCTCGATCATATGCTGAGCCGCCTGCTGCAGCGCGCCCGCAATATCCGTCTGTCCAGCGGGAGCCGCCGCCTGCTTCAGGCGGGTGACTATATCCCGTCTCACGGAAGGGTCCTTTACAGCAGCGAGCGGCTGCAGCCACGACACCTTCTCGTTAAACAGCGCTATGGCGATTCGTTTATCGGCCGCTATACTCTCCACTAGCGACGCTGCCGCCTTCCGGCTTTCCATTTGTGGGTCGGTTTCCTTCATACTTTCCGACATATCGAGCAGCACCACGTAATCCTGCGGTTCGGCGCTTCGTCGCAGATCAAAGCCGTAAGCCCACTGCATAAGCGTCCCGGTTGCCAGCAGCAGGGCGAAGGAGGCGGGCACCAGCCATTTCCATCCGTCCCCCGCATACCGCAATCGCCAGTTCGCCCCGTTCAGCCGGGGGGCTATCGTTTCGGCCAGCAGGCCGCCCAAAACAATAAAGAAAGCAAGGGTGCCAAAGTAAAAGCCCATGAGCAGTGCATCCCCGAGTGTGCCCGATAGCTGCATAAGCATCCATTCTCCTGCAGCCCAGCCGGCTAAAGCGCCTGCTCCGCTAAGGATGATAAACAGTTCATTGATTTTACGCCGCATCATCCGTCCTTTTCTCCACCCTCCGTCTGAACATTCAGCCCAAGTCCAAGCATTGTCTCCCAATCAAATCTGTGCAGCTTGTAGCCGTTCTTTACATACTGCTCGTACAGCGGCTCTCCGCTGCGGTATACCATCAGATCCTCGGTGCGGAAGCCTCCCATAATTTTCAGCTTCTCCACTCCCGGCCTTTGCCCGTCATGGATGCAGCCGAGCTTACCCTGCGTCCGTTCCGCCGAAGAAAGCGCGTAGCGGATCAATTCGCTGTCGGCATCGCCGAACAAGTAGCTTTCCTCATAACGGTGCTTTTGGGTAAAACGGTATACGTCGGCACGAACAGCTGCTTCTTGCTCCAGATGGCTGCACAAATCCTCATACAGCTCTTCCTTGGTAAGCACCTGCCGATTTTCATATCTGATATTGACGTTGGCCCGCTCCAGCAGCTCTCGCTCGAACGGCTGGCAAAACAAGGAATGGGCAAACCAATCCTGCTCAGCCATCAACATCAGCCTCTTAAGGTAGGCATCATTACCGGCATCGAGATACGCAGTAACATGACCCATCCGCCGTTCGTCCAGCTCAAACCGCTTCCCCCATCGCGTCTCCAGCTCAGAGCCGATGAGCTCTACGGCCTGGCCGTAATATTCCTGTACATTCCTGCCGATACCGTCTCCGGCCTGCGAAGCATGCAAACGACATGCCTCCTCCAGCTGGAGCTCTATATTCCCGAGCTGCTCCACATATCTCCCGAGCAGCCGATGCTGCTCCTCCAGCATCCGCTCGCATCGTACCAGAAGCTCCCGCTTCAGCTTAAGCTTCAGCAGCTCAAGCCTAAGGCGGTACACCCGCTGCAGCAGCGCATCGACCAAAGCCTTCAAGGACGCCCTGCCCCCAAACCAGCGAAGCACCCCCTTGCGATAAGGTGCCAGCTCCGTCAGGCTCTCCTCATAGGCCGCTTCCAGCTCGGCCCGGCCGGAAGCCAGTCGATGCTCGAGCTCCTTCCGCCATTCTCTTACAGCATAAGCGATCCCCTGCCGATCCTCCTCAGAGGTCCAGCGAAAGGCTGCCCACAGTCCGAAGCGCCGATTGGCGACCACATTCTCTTCTATTCGCCGCCTCAGGCGTTCTGAGAAGCTCTCCGCCTCCAGCTCCTCGCGAAGCCGCTCGGCGAACCGTTCGAAGAAATCGCGGGCATGTGTGCCGAACCACGCCGTTTCGGCCTGCCTCAGCGTGGTTCGACCCAGTCCTTGTTCCGAAAGCGGCTCATACAGCAGCCCCCGCATCTCCTCCACCGGATCGGGGAACCGCTGCAGCAGCGCATCTACAGATTCCCGGGCATGATCGGCCTCCAGCCCCGCCGCCGCCAAGGCATCACGCTGCCCTGCGGGCTCATGTTCCCTCAACACCTGCACGAGTCTGCGGTGCAGCTTCAGCAGTACAGCGGAGACGATGGATTGGTCCGGCCGGGCCACCTTCGCGAGCCCCGCTGTGGCCAGCTGCGGCTGAGAGGCACCGGGCGACATCAGATTCCGGAGTAATAGCTGATGATTATACTGGCTATAAGCCGGCTGAGCCTCCTCCGGCTGCCGGCAGCGAAGGAAGCTTAACCGGCTGATGATCTCACTGCAGACAGCCGCATTGTCCCGAGCGAACAGTCCGCGTTCATCCTTGTCACCTAGAAGATAGACGGTCTCAAAGAGAGGTGACGCCGCATGCTCCGCCCGAAGCTTGATGCCGTCGGCCGTAACCAGAAGCGGCGCCTCGAAGCGGAAGGTGCGGCTCTGCATGAGCTCAAGCTCCTTCAGAAAGCTGACGGTCAAAGCCGCATCGTAAGCATAATCTTCCCGAGTCTGCTTCTCCCGCATCAGTACGAACAAGTCGGCGGACACGGACCGGAAGCTTCCCGCAAGAACGGTTCGGGCCAATACGGTGATCTCGGGCAGCAAACTGCTATACGGATCATCGGCGCTTACCACCACGGCCAGATGCACCTGCTGCAGGGAGCCGTACAGCCTGCCCTTATCCCCAATGGCTCCCGTAAGCTGACGTAGAACGACATTCAGCTGCCGGAGCCTCGTCTCCTGCTCATATAGCGTCCTTGGCAGCTCGGCACGGGTGCTGCGCTTATCCTCGCCCGATTGCGGCAGCGGATACTGCCAATGCAGTACATGCTCGGCCGGTTTGCCTCCGGCTTCCAGCTCAGCGGTACTTACAAATAAATAGCTTACCCCTTCGGGATGCGTCCATTGTGTCCGTTGGTGCTCGTACAGGTGCTCAAGCGCCGATCGGGATCGATCCCCGAGAACCAGGAGGACAAGAGGCTTTTGAAGCATGCGCCTCCCGCTATCTCCCGATTCCCTTTGCTTCCACAGCTCCTTATCCTCCGCTGCCCAGGCAGCAAGGCGATCTTCCATGACCGTTATTCCTCCTCCCTCCCGGACACGCAGGCCCGGTCTCGATTTATTTCAAGCTTCGTACCATCTCGCTTACTTTGCCGGCCATTTCCTTGTAAAAGCGGTACATCTCCTCGCCGTCCGCATAATCGCCGCGATCATAGTCCAATACCGCCTTGGCTTCGCTGTACACCTCGGACATTTCCTGCAGCTTCTGTACCAGGCCGGCGATATCCTCAGACGCCGTCAAGCTGCGGCTTCGCTCCAAGCTTTTGCGCTGCAGCTGGGCCTTCTGCTTCGGGTCGAGCCCGCGCAGCTTGCCGTACAGCTGAAAATCCAAGAACCTGCCGGCCTGCATCACGTTGGCAAGAGGCTCCCAAGGATCCTCCTCCGGCGAGTGATCGTATACATAAAGCGCACCTCTGCGGACGATGGTTCCGGTATAAAGAGCCTCGATATATTGCTTCATGAGCCGCTCTTCGTCCAAATGCGCTCCCAGCACCTGATCGAGCCGTTCGACCTGCCGGCGCAGCAGCCCGTATTTCTCCAGTTCCTCGCGTACAAGCTGAAGAAGCTCGGGCGATCGAATCAAGTTTTCCTTGGCCATCTCTTCATTTACGCTGCCGAAAATATCCCTTACCTTCTCCGAAGGAAGGCCCTGCTCCAGCAGCCCGCGCAGTTCACCTGCACAACGCTTGACCTCGCTTAGGTTTGGGCGAGCCTCGTGCAGCTGCATCGCGTAAGCCGACAGTTTCCGCTCCAGATCAAGCGGTCCCGTCAGGACGCACTCGTAGCGGTGGATCGTTCCGCTGTCGGCCGATTTTTCCCGAATGATTCCTTGCTCAAGAGCCTTATCGAATACAGCGCGAACCTCCGCATTATAGCTGCGGATTCTGCCGTTCACGTAGGTGTCTCCCCAGGACCGCTCCGGGATCGGAGAAGGCAGATACGTCCAATTGACCTTCTCCGTCTGCACCAGATGCCGTCCGATGCCCTCCGGCTCAAGGATCGAGCGCTCGTAGCTTTCTTCATACACCTTCAGAGGTGTGTACAAGAACAACGGTACGCCGTTCTGCGTGTTGAGCCAGAAAATACGGTTGCGAACCTCGCTTTCCTTAATGGTAAAACGGGAGTTGGCAATCGCATTGTCCTGGAAGTTGCGAATGCCCTTAAATATATTCGGCGCCTTTACCGGCACCGATACGAAGCCCCAAGACGGAAAGTTAAAATGCCCCGAGGAATTGGTCAAATGAAACACCGGCTTGGCTTCTTCATACAGCCTGCCCGCAATTTTCTGCTCGACAAGCTTCTCCAGCGAATCCTCGTGACCGTATTGGATCACCAAATATTCCTCCATCGACTTGGTGATCAGTTCACCGAAATGCTCCGTCAAAAATTCCGAGATGGAACCGACGACGTCGACCTCCTGCTCCTTCACCCAATGGTTCGCCTTCTCCAGAAGCGCCCTGGTGAATTCCCGAATCAGCTCCTGCGCATTGCGGTCCTCCGTCATTCGTCCGATCATCGAAGCCATGTCCGGTACGCCGACGACATTCCAGTAATACGTCTTGTTCCCCTTATGGTCGATCTGCTCTTCGCCGTTCATCAGAATCTGCCCGTTCTTCTCGAAGATCCGGTTCAGCTCGTTCAGCAGCTCCGTGAATACTTGGTAGATTCTCGTGTTGTCCTGGTTGATCAAGGTATACAGATCCTCATAGAATTCGATCATCTGCTCCATGCGCTCCCGGTCGCTGTGAAGCAAATATTCTTGTATTTTCGCCTCGATATAAGCATCCTTCTTGCGATCCTTGGAAATAAACGCGCTCTTCGCCTCGCTCAGCTTATCCAGTGCGCTTTCCTGCGCCGCATGAAGATCGCGGGGGATCCGCAGCAAATTCTCCTTCAGCGCTTCGATATATGAAGAGATCAGCTTCAGCAGACAGAAGCCCTTGTCCTGCAAAATCATCCTGGAGGCATAGAACGGCCCCTGCTCCGGATGCAGGAACACCCGTGTGATCTGCTCGGTAAAGCGCTCTTTGATCTCTCCGGGCAGCTGCTTGCGGCACTTGATGTACTCCTCGCGCGCTTTCGATAAATAGCTTTGCTCCAGCTCCGTATCCAGATCGACCACCTGCTGCTTCACCACGTTCGTGTAGCTGAGCCGCTCGCTGTTCTTGTAGCCTGGCAGCGGTTCGGGGACACGCTTGTCAAATTCGCGATGCAGCGAATCGGGATCGATCGCCAGCTTATGAGCCAGCTTCTCGACGTCCTCCTGCTTCGGTCCGGCCTGGAACATCGTCTCCATGCGCTGAAACACCTTATAGGCAAGGTAGGTGGTCATTTCCTCAATCGGCAGCACCGCCGAGGAAGCGCCCAGAATGTTGTATTGATAATTCGCCGCATAGGCCTTCGGCATTTGGTTGATGTTGGTGCGAATGTTGCTGATATAGTCGTGAATGGCAAACTCCTCGCCGGACTGCTTTTGCTCGCTGGCCATGAAATTCGTAATATTCTCGGCCGTCACGTTCATGCAGTAATCGTAGGCGTTTTCCAGCAGCTTCCCCTCCAGGTTCGTTGCCGAAATCAAATGAGCCAAATTAAACGGCGGCATCGGGGACTGCACGTTCAGTATGCTGCCGTACTGCTGCTTGAACCGCTCTCCGCGTTCATCCACGTTCATCCAATAGTCGAGCTCCTTCAGCGCCGCATACCCGTTCTTCTTGATGTATTCCCGGGAATGCTCCGTCAGGCTCTTGTTCGCCAAATTCACGTCGGGTGTGAACAGATAGCCGAGAATGTTCACCTTATCGACTCCGGCCGAGCCGTAGTCCCGCTCCAGAATGCCCCGGACGATATAGGAGATATCGAGGAAGCAGCCGCTGCCCGTACCGCCGGACAAACCGGTAAGTAGGAAAACCATCAGCTTCTTATTGGTACCGACCATTAAGGACTTGATTTTTCGTTCGATCGTCTGCACGACCTGTACAATTTTCGTAAAAAGCAGCAGGCGGCCCGCCTGACGAACACCGGAGGCCCCATTGATGCCGTCCGTAATCGTCAGCTCCGGGGAGAGCCATTCCTTGATATAAGGCTCAATCAGACTGCGGTTCTGCAGCACGCTCCCGATTTCGGCATTGGCCAGCAGAACGAATTCCGTCATCGGATCGAGACCGATCCCTTTGTAACGCTTGCCCCGGTCATGCTCGTTCGTCTCAAAAGCCAGAAATTCGATGTTGGCAGGCTTCTCCCGCTTCTTCTTCGTATAAGGATCCTCCGGCAGCTTAAATCTGCGATTCACCTGATATTTCAACCTCAGCAGCGCATCGATGCCGGTGCCTCCCAGTCCGATCACGAGCATCGGATTGTCGATCGTATCTACGCGGATTTTTTCACTGACAATGCCACCGCCAAGCGATACGTCCAGCTGTTGAATATGTTCTCTTACGACTGCTTTCATATAGTAACCTCCCGTGGGCTGCATAAGTGTTTTACAATGTGTCGCTTTATTTCATGTATTCGAGGACAACGGAACGGTGGACCCCGCTTAATGCGATGCGAACCCGGTCTCCGGCACGAAGCTCCTTGCCTGACGCCGCATCCAGCACCCTGCCGCCCTTCTCAATCACACAGGCTGTCATATTGCGAAGAAGCAAACAATCTCCCGGTCCCGGGCGCAGGATAATATCCTTCGTCTCCGCCAATTCCGGAGCGAGCTGCAGCAGCTGATGCAGCGTAACCTTGCCCTTGAAGGCATTCAGCTTCCGGTATTGCGGCGTGGTTCTTTCCCCCGTATCCTCGTCCTTCACTTCAATTACGACTTGGCCCACGAACCCTTTGTTTGCCTTGCGCCATAGAGCCATAACGTACAAGCCGGCTGCGGCCAGCAGAACGATACCTACAGCGATCCATATCCAGCGGGCTCCATTCGCCGTCTCCTCGCCGGAGGGAACAGGGGATGCCTGGGAGCCGCCTGACGCCGTAAGCTTGACGGGTGCCGATTCCCTTGTATACCCCGCATCTTCGGCCCTGACTTTTATTTCGTATTCATGGGCCTGCGGCAGCTTGTAGCTGCCCTTCAGCTCCTGAGAGCCGGGGGTTAAAGGAAGCTCCTCAGACTGTCCGGTCTGCAGGTCCGTTACGATAAGTGCGGCCTTTAAACGCTTGTACAGCTCCGGATCGTTCGCCTTTTGTCCGCCCGATTCCAGGTAAGCCGTAACCGGGACCTCATCTCCGCTGCGCCAGGCTTTGCTTGGCAAAGGCTCCATCGTCAGCTTCAAATCGTAGTTATAGACGAGCGATATCTTAATTTGGTCCTTGGGTACGCCTTTGACCTGCAGACGCCACATCCCCTGCTCCGGCTGTACCAGCTTGACCATCGAATAAGCCTTGGACACCGAGTGCACCACACGATCTGAGGGAATGGCGACAGCTTGACCCTTCGGGTCCAGGAGCTTGACCTCTACCGGCGTGCCGGACATGATCGAGACATTCGCCTCCTTCACGCTTGCATTCGGAATCTCAATGGGCACCTCCTGATACCCTCCGCTGCCGACCAGCTCTTGAAGAGGCACCACCTTCAGCTTCAAGTGACGCGCGTAAATTTCGCTCAGAATGCCCGGAAGCTCGCTTGCCGAGCTGGTCACGAACGTCTTCGCCCCGGTTTCGGTCGAAATCCGCTCCAGCACCGCCTGATTCAGCTGGCCGTCGGCATTCAGTCCGATCGTATAGATCGGAATCCCCTTGCTCTTCGCCCGGTCGACCGCCTCTGCAAGCAGCCGATCCGAGTCGCTCTGCGATCTGCCCGGCGGCAGCGAGTTGTTGCCGTCCGTCAGGAGTACGACTACTGGAGTATGGGACGGATCGGCTCCATTCTCCAATACCTTCAAGGCTTCATCGACGCCGACGGCAAGGTCGGTGTAGGGTCCTCTATCCAATTGGTCCATAAAAGCTTTCAAGCTCGTCTTCTCGGACGGACCCTTCATTTGAAGCAGCGCCTTCTCGCGCATGATTCGGTCTGTATAGGCTACAATGCCGATTTTGTCTCCTTCCACCGACGCCATATCGACGAACAGCTTCACCGCCTCGTAGCTAACCTTATTGCCGTCGCTCTCGTTCATAGAGGTGCTCACATCAACGGAAAGCACGGCATCCATGCGTACATTGCCGTTCGGGCCCGACGCTCTGACTCCGGCAGCAGCGAATAACAGCAAGGCGAGAAGAAGTGATAATAGGATCACCATCGATTTATTGATTACGTGCATAGGCCTTTTCCTCCAAACAAGCGCCGTTTCACCATTTTGTGGCGCATCTGTAGTATTTTGACGAATCTGGATGTAAAATGGTTTCAATATCGCTTGTATTTGTTTATATTACCTGGTACTAATTAAGAAAAACTTTCTCAAATCTTACGTTTTTCTTAAGATGCTCACAACGACCCAAGGAGGATGTTATGCTTACCCTGATCGTTCTAATTGCTGCCGTATGCTTTGCAGGGGTCCGGTGGCTCACCTTCGTCTATTATAAAAAACACGACATGACGCTCGAGCAAATCGATCAAGAATTGGCAGGGCGTTTCCAGGAGGGATCCCATGAGTCCCAAGATACCCGTACGACTCCCTAAGCTCATACGAACCGCCTATTTGTTTCACCGGCTGCGGCAATGCCATCGGTGCGGCGCCTACAGCAGCTTAAATCCTCCGGCTTGTCCCGTTTGCGGCGGAGAGACGTGGCAGCCGGTAGCCGAAATCGCCAAGGCGATAGAGCGCAAGCATGCACAAACGGAATTGCTGATCCTTGGCACCATCGTCACCGCCGCCTACATTGCCTCCCGAAGCTTTAAGGAGATGGCGGCCGCCTTGCTCGTCGGCGTCGTGCTGCTCGTTGTGCATGCCTTGATTCGCCGTCATTATGCCCCTTATCTACTTAGACGAACGATTCGACGCTCACTCCTGCAAAATCACGAAAAAATTCGACAAGGCCTGTTGAACGATATCGAACAAGCAGAATCCGACCTCGCTCAAGACAACTATCCTGCGGCGTATGAAAAATTTCGCGAGATCGGCTTCTTCCTGAAGGATAATCCGATCCGCATCCTGCAGCTGGCCTGCCTCAATCGGTTTATTCTGAGAAGCGACATGGACCTCGAGCTCGATTCGCTGATTCCCGAGCGATTTGACGGGGAGTTCGCCGCTTACTTACTGGACATTTGCCGGGTTAAGCCGGGTCTGATCGGCCGTGCCTCCATCGAATACACGGTAAAATACCGGCAGGAATTCGAGCGGCTCCCTTACGGAGAAGAGATTCTTATCGCTGCCGCCGGTGCGGCCTTGCGTGTCAGAGCACACTTGCCGCTCTTCCGGGGGCTCGTCCTTGATTACGCCGAACGGCTTCCCGAGGACCGCCTGCATCGCTTGCACCTGCTTGCCTCGGAACGGGCGGCGCTCGATCGCGAGCTGTTCAGTCAAGTTGAGCAAATATGGAACCTGCGCTATGGTCCCCTCCCCCCGGCCGCTCAAGCTGAAGTGCTAGACACCACCTATGAACAGACGAAGAGAGCGGGAGAATGACCATGGGAAATCTATATCAGCGCGCGAACCGGCTGCAGTGGACTGCTGCGATAAGCCTCGGCGTCATGCTCGCCTTATCCGGCTTGAAAACTTATGGTGCGGTGCAAACCGTTCGGCAATATGAACAAGCGGAGACGTACCATGCAGCCGGACGGCTGGTGGAGGCCGAAAGGCTGTATCGGCAAGCGGAAGCCGCCTGGGGCTTTGATTACCGGAAAGAGGTCATCCGCGCCGCCTTGGAGGAGCTGACACCGGTTGTGCAGGTGCTCGAGTCGGTGGACTCGCTATCGAGGTCTATAACGGCAGCTGCGGCTGCCAAGGATGTCGGCGGACTCGTGAAGGGATACAATGAGTATCAGGTGGCGAAGAAGAAGTATCAAGCTGCCGGGACCGCTGCCGGAGAACGGTTTGTTGGTGCTGTAGAGGAGGCAAAGCTGGAAGCTCAGCTGGCGGATGCTTTCTCGGCGGCGCGGGCCGCCGCGGAGCAGCGGCTTCGAAGCATGAAGCCGGCCGAAGACGCCGGTGCTGCGGCTGCCGAGCTGATCCGCATCCCCTCCGTGTATTACGGCGGGGATGCAGCGAAGCGGAAGGCCGTCGACACCCTCCTACAGGCGCGTGATATTGCGAGGCTCGACGCGCTCGCCCGTTCGAAGCCTTATCTCGAGGTGTGGGCTCTTGGTGAAGAGCTGCGGCAGTTCTATGTCCAGCAAGGCTGGGAAGCCCCATGGGTTGCTCCCAAGCTGGAAAGGCTCGCCATCGGCACCCTCACGATCCTCGAGAAGCAGGACTTGAGCAAGTTTCTGGATGCTTCCCGCGAGCTTAGGAAATATGAAGCATGGGTGCCATCCGGCGGGAAAGCGGACTCTTACATCCAGTCCGTGCTTCAGCAGCGCACGGCTTCAGCCGCTTCGCTGGAGAAGTCGGGAAAATACGAGGAGGCCATCGCACTCTATCGTACGCTGGGCGCCCTGACGGATACGTCCCAAGCCATCGCCTCGGCGGAGCGGCGAATGCTTGCCGCCGATCCGTTGAAGCTCTTGGCTGGTGCCGGCGCCAAAAGCAAGCTCGTCTCAGCGGCACGGCTGACAGGGCGTAACGGCTCCGTTCAAGCCGTCGCATTAAACGAAGCCGGCACCCGGCTGTTTCTGGCGGAGCTGCCGAGTGATGAAGGCACGGCCCCGCTGCTCATGAACATGACCATCGAGCCCGCGCTTCGAACAGCCTCCCTTCGCTCTATAGAAGGATCGGACCCGAACGGACTGCAGCTGCTGCTGGCTGAGGGAGCTTCCGCCCAGCGGAAGGCAAGGTTTTTGCTTATGCAGGTCAAAGCCTCCGGCTTGGAGCCCTTGCTCGATCTGGAAGCGGACGGCTTCACTTTACATAAGAACGGCGAGATCGAAGCGATACGACCCGCTATCGAGGGACCGAAGAAAGGCAGCAGCGTGCTTCGAGCTCTGTACCGCCGGGAACAGGATAAGTATGTCCTGATTCATACGGATCTTGAAGAGAAGCCGGTTCCGAGGAGCATGGACCCCGAGAAGCCCGATGAAGGCAAACCTGTAGCAAGGCCCGCTGCCGGGAACGCTTCAGAAGCGCCAAGCGCTAAGCCTAGACCATCCTTGCCGTAAGTCCGTATGGCGGCAAGGCCGCCATCGGCAGGATTCATTAGCGGCGATGTGGAATGAATAAACAAATGAAATAGATTTAGTCCTAAACAAAGGGGATAAACAAATGTCGGCAAAAAAAATGACTGCTTTACTCTGCCTGCTTATGGGATGTGCCGGTGCCGTGCAAGCTTCCGGCATCAATGGGGATTACAAAGGGGATCCCATCGTTCGAGTTTTAACGGAGGGCAAGGAGCTTCAGGCAGAGGATGTACCTGCCGTAATCCATGACGGGCGGACCGTAGTTCCACTCTATCTGTTGAAGCAAGCCGGCGTTTCCGTCCAGTGGGATCAAAGCAATTACCAGGTTCAACTATCCTTTCCGGATCCCAGCCGAAATTTCACAAGCATTCTGCAAACGATAAATGCGAAATTGAAAGATTATGACGCAAGAAACGCGAGAATCGTCTTTGATGAGCAAGGCCCCTACCTGCAAATCGATTTGCAGATGGCAGGCGACTCGAACAGGAACAATGACAGGATCATAGCCTTAACGGGATTTTTGAGAGATGTCAATCTGGATATGCTAGTCGTATACACCATCCATAATAACCAGGTTATGAATGTCACTTCCGTACAGCGTTCGGATGCGGAGCTATTTCTGAATAAGAAGCTTCCGGAGCATGAGTTTATCAAAAAGTGGAAATCAATCACAGTCACCTCTATGACAGACGTTTCTTCACTAAACCTGCGGCCGGAGCCGGCGGCCACAGCTCCCTCTTCTCCGAACAAGGCGCAAGCAGCTTGTAATGAAATTATGGCTTCCTATGTAATACAGAATCAACGTGAAGTGAATACCTATAATGCCGGCGGCGCTAACAGGGACCCGAGCGGGTTTCAGCAGCATTTACAGAAGCTGAAGGAAAGCACCAATTCTTTGTTAAAAGAGGTAGGTTGTCCCCCGGTTGAATAAATATGATCCCCTCCCGATTGACGAATCCAGAACCTTCCAGTACAATGTTCGACGAAGTCAATAGCGAATCATCGGGAGGACGATATGGGGTCAAACAGCATTACCGCCCACGCGCTTGCAGGGCTTTTACTGATCAGCGCAATGTGCGGCCCGGCTGCAGAAGTCCGCGCATCGGCAAGCTTTATAGATACAGAAGGTCATTGGGCGGCTGAAGCTATCGAGTGGGCCATCAAGAACCACATAACGGAGGGGTATCCAAATCGTACCTTCCAGCCGGACAAGCCGGTGACGGAGGCGGAATTTCTGGCCATGCTGTTTCGGTCCACCCCCGTTACAGAGGCAGTGTACGCTGCCAACCCGCCGGTAACAGCGGAGGCCGTGTCCAAGGGCAGCTCGGCCCATTGGGCGGATGCCCTGTATACGCAGGCAGATAAGCTGAATTATCCGGTCATGGGCACGAACAGCCTTGAGAAACGCGCCCTACAGTTGACGCGGCTCCGTGTAGCCGAGCTCATGGCGGGGGTCTATGGCTATTCTTATCAAGGCGAAGCTGCCGTCATCTTCGTGATGGCGAATGAGCTGGCGGAGGGGAAGGATGACTCCTTCACAGTAGAGAGCTTCCGCGGAGGGGAGCCGATTACCCGAGCGGAAGCACTTGAGGTGCTTAGGCGCTCGAAGGTGCGGCAAGCGTGCCGGCCGGCCGAGCCTGCACTTACCCGGCTGGCGGTGAGAGACTCTTCATCCTCCGGAACACCGGAGGTAAAGACTTACTGCAATCAGCCTAAGCGTGCGCCCGATCAAGCTGCGCCGTCATCCCCTGCTGACACCGGCGGTTTGAAGGCTGACATCGTGTCGAACGGAGTGACCACTAATCCTGCGCCGGAGCCACAGCCTCAGTCGCAGAAGGCTAATGAGAATCCCGCTGCCGAACAGCGCGTATATTATGTGATCAAGAAAGGGGACACCCTCTTTAAGATTTCCCGGCTATTTGGAATTGGAGTACAGGAGCTGACGGAAGCGAATCATCTTGCCGATGCGGGACAAATCAACATCGGTCAGCGGCTGTACATTCCCGGCTTTCGTTTACCCGAAGGGGAAGGCGAGATCACCGTCAGCCATGTTATTACCTCCACCTTGACCGCCTATACCGCGGGGTACGAATCAACAGGTAAGGTGCCTGGAGATCCGGCCTATCGGGTAACGAAAAGCGGCACCTACGTCGAAGAAGGACGTACCGTCGCGGTAGACCCGTCAGTCATTCCGTTCGGTTCGAAGGTGTATATTGAAGGCATCGGTTACCGGACCGCCGAGGATACGGGCTCGGCCATTCTCGGCAGCCGATTGGATCTGTTCGTTGAAAACGTGGACGTTGCACGTCAATTCGGTGTTCAACGAGGCGTAACCGTGTACGTGCTGGGGTAGCTGGAAGCAACGGAACGATCGAAACAGATCATTTCTAAAAAATACAAATTACTTCATGTCTTTGCATTCAAACTCAAAAGGATTTCTGCGTAAATACAACAATCCAAGACCATTTGGCTCATCTGCAGCCATTGCGCTCTCTTAAAGCTGCCTATTCTCACAAATCCCGTTCTGACCTTATCCTGGCAGCGTGGATTTCTGCACTTTAAGTCAATTTCATAATTTAGAAAGCCCATGTGGAATACGGTTTTTCGGCAAACAAAAAAGGAGAACCTCCCCACATTAAGTTTGCCTAATTGTTTAAGCAGCGAACGGCTATTGAACGTGTCTTTGCTTCTCAGAAATTATACTTTGGCATGAGCACTGCACGGAGGCTCAAAAAATGGGCGTTTGCCGACCGCGAACTATGTTACCTAACGTGCCTGCGGCATATAGCGTCTGGCGCTTATCACGGCCAGGTAATGCTCCTTGTAACGTTATGAATGCAGCTAGAATAAAAAGTGGACACATCGTTAAGTGAAGTTAGATAATTAACTTAGCAAAGAACAATGAGGTGTCCACCATGGGAAATCAACGGCAGCGTTACAATGAAGAATTTAAAAAGCAGACAGTCAAATACGTACAAGAACAGACCAAGACGGTGCCGGAAATCGCGGCGGAGCTGAACATTCCGGCAGGAACAATCCACAACTGGATGTCTCAGTACCGTTCATTTGAAAATGAGCCGCTAGCCAACCCGGAAAAGCTTCGTCAAATGAAAGAAGAATTGGCAGCAAAAGAACGCGAAGCCAAGAAAAAAGATCAGGAGATAGCCGATCTCCAAGAGGAGCTGGCCATTTTAAAAAAGGCTCTGCACATCTTCAGCAAAGAAAAGAACTAAGGTTCCAGTTCATTGAAGATCACCGCTCCGAATTTCGAATGGAGAAGATGTGCAAAGTGCTGCAGGTATCCAGGAGCGGGTTTTACAAGTGGCAAACGGCTACAGCAAGTGAGCGAGAGAAACGGAAGACGATGGTGATGGAGCGGATTTCCTACCATTTTCACGACTCTTATGGAAGATATGGCAGTCCCAAGATCACCCGTTTACTATGGGCTGAACAGTTTAAGATTTCAGAGCGCACAGTCAGTCTCTACATGAAGGAGCTAGGGCTGCGTTCGTGCGTTTCTCGTAAATTTAAGGTACAGACAACCGACTCTAACCATGATCTGCCTATTGCTCCAAACATCCTGAATCAGGAATTTGATGTGAAAAAGCCAGAGAAGGTCTGGGTAGCAGACATTACCTACATCCCTTGCCGAGAGGGCCGATTGTACCTTGCCAGCATCTTAGACTTATGCACGCGTGAGATCGTCGGCTGGCGCCTCTACGATCGAATGACCACAGACTTAGTTGTAGACACGTTACAAGCCGCCTATGAGGCCAAGAAACCTCAGAAAGGGCTCATCCATCATTCAGACCGCGGCTCACAGTATGCCTAAGATGAATACCGTAAGAAATTGAAGGCTTACTCAATGAAAGCCAGTATGAGCCGAAAAGGGAACTGCTATGACAACGCTTGTATCGAGTCATTTCACAGCATATTAAAGAAGGAGCTTATTTACCGCACCAAGTTTAAAACGAAGCAGCAGGCTTATGAAGCCATTTTTCAATATATTGAGTTCTTCTACAACCGTAAGCGAATCCACAGTGCAATCGGCTATGTATCGCCGGTTAAATTTGCTGCGCGTTTTAAGAAGCCTGCTTAAGCGTTCACTTAACGGAGTGTCTACTTTCTTGACAGAGGTCCAGAAATCACTTTACTGTACCAAATATATGTTCATCTGCCACTGTAAGATGAAAAAATCGCGTTACAATGCGTCTGGTGCTTATCACGGCCCGGTAACGCTCCTTGTAACGTTATAAATTCATCTTACTGTACCAAATATGTGTTCATCTGCGACCGTAAGATGAAAAAATCGCGTTACAGGGTGTCTGGCGCTTATCACAGCCTGGAGTGCTACTATAATTATGCAGTCGAAAAACACCCTCGTATGAAATAAAATGAAGATGACGAGGGGACGAGAGACAATGAAACGGTACGACAAAGTATTCAAAGATGAAGCAGTAAGATTGAGCGACGAGATTGGACCAAAGAAAGCTGCTGAGCAGTTAGGCGTAGCCTACCACACCTTGCAGGATTGGAGAAAGCGAAGAACTCTGCACGGCGACGGAGCGCATGTCGGAAGCGGACGTGCTTACCCATCTACCGAGAAGACTGCCCGTGAAATCGAATTGGAAAGAGAAATAGGCGAGTTGCGCCGCGCAAATGACATTCTCAAGGACGCACTCGGTTTTTTCGCATTAGACCGGAAGCGGTAAAGGCGTGCCAGCTCTATGCTTACATCCGTGAACGACGTGGCCGTTGGACCGTCAAGGAGATGTGCGAAGTACTGGCTGTCAGCGAATCGGGCTATTATCGTAGCTTGAAGCCAAGACCCAAACAGGAGCGGCAAGAACGCCTTCTGGTCAACATTAAAGAAATCATCGGGGAACATGAAGACAACAATAATTACGGTGTCCAGCGTATTTTGCTGGCGCTGTCACAAATAGATATTAAGACCAGCTACAGTACCGTCCGTCGGATTATGAAGATGCACGGCCTGCTGAAGAAAGTGAAGCGTCATCCAAATGGCATTACACGCGAGGATGCTGCAGCTCAAAAGAGCGAGAACCTGATCAAGAGAGATTTCAGTGCCTCAGCCCCCAACCAAAAGTGGCTATCAGATATCACGGAGGTTCCTTGTTCAGACGGCAAGTTGTATCTATCCGCCGTACTGGATTGTTTCAACGGAGAGATTGTAGGCATCGCCATGGACGACAACATGCGTAAGGAATTATGTATCCAAGCTTTCGAGAACGCCTGCAGGGCAAGAAGTGCTCGCGGAATGATTTATCATAGCGATCGCGGCAGTCAATTCACAAGCCGCGCTTTCCGAGAGAGCCTGGCTAAACGTGACGCCGTTCAAAGTATGAGCGGCACGGGGCGTTGTTATGATAACGCACGAATGGAAAGCTTCTTTGCTACGCTCAAGAAAGAAAAGCTGTACAAGATCAAGACCGAGTACTATCCGATGGCCTACATTAAATCGATCATCTTCAGATACATCATGGTCTACTACAATAGACGGCGGATCTACACCTCTAATCCGGGGGGCTGGCCGCCATCCATTTATCGCGAAAGAATGCTGTCGCAAGCAGCCTAGTAACGGGATGCCTGTATGAGTGTGTTTTCAAACTGCACTTTTATTGACAACTCCAGCCCGGTAACGCTCCTTATAACGTTATGAAAACACCTTCTTAAGCAGCTTTGCATCCCTTGCTGGCTGGCGCGACGGCCTACTCACAGGCGAAACTAACATATCAAAAATAAAAGCAAAGGGGTGCTGCCGCGGCAGCACCCCCTCTTTAGCTTTATTTAGCCCACAAGCTTTCGATTTCTTCAAGCGATTTGCCCTTCGTCTCGGGTACCAGGCGCACGGTGAAGAAGAAAGTAAACAAGGACATGGCCCCGAAAATCCAAAAGGTTATTGCCGGTCCTGCCGTATTCAACAGCGGCGGGAACGATTGGGACACGATATAGTCCGCCGCCCATAGCGCCATGGCCGCTACAGCCGTTGCAATCCCGCGAATGCGGTTCGGGAAGATCTCCGAGATGATAACCCATACCACCGGTCCGAGCGAGATGGCAAACGATGCAACATAGAGCAAAATGAAAACCAGTACCCAGGGTCCCGACGTGTGGCCCGATTGAAAGGCCGTCCCGATGACGATCAAGCAGACGGTCATGGAAGCGGAGCCGATGAGCAGCAGCGCCTTGCGCCCGACCTTATCGATAAGCCATAAAGCCAGTATGGTAAATAGGAAATTGATAAATCCGACCATAATGGTTTGAATCAGGGAGGCGTTGGTGCCGGCTCCCGTCTGCTTAAAGATTTCCGGCGCATAATACATGACCGCATTAATCCCTGTGATCTGCTGAAGGATCGCCAGACCTACCCCGGCAATCAGCGCAAGTCGCAGCCCGGGGCTCATCAGCTGTCGCAGCGTTCCGGCTTCCTGCCGGAACGATTCCTTGATGTCCAGCACCTCCTGCCTTGCAGGCTCTTCGCCGTGAATCTTCAGCAGGATCGGCAAGGCCTCTGCCGCACGCCCCTGTTTGATCAGCCATCTTGGGCTTTCCGGCACGAAGAAGAGGAGAACGAGAAACAGCAGGCCGGGTACCGCACCGACACCGAACATCCAGCGCCAAGCCGTGCTGACTGCCCATGCCTCGTCTCCTGCTCCGGCTATCCAAAGATTGATGAAATACGTAAGAAAAATACCCGTAACAATGGCAAGCTGGTTCAAAGCCACTAACCGTCCGCGATATTTGGCCGGAGCGATCTCCGCGTTATACAGCGGGCAGACGGTTGAGGTAATCCCGATACCGATACCGCCGATCATACGGGCAATAATGTATGCGGTAAACGTAGCCGGTAACGCGGAGCCTATCGAACCGATAATGAACAGCGCGGCTGCGCCGATCAAAACCTTTTTGCGCCCGAATCTGTCACTGACCATACCGGACATCGCCGCCCCGACGATACAACCTATGATGAGACTGGAAACAGCCCAGCCTACCTCCACCTGCGTTAAAGCGAACCGCTGCTCCATAAAACCGACTGCGCCCGATACGACAGCCGTATCAAATCCGAATAATAAGCCGCCTAGTGCGGCAACAATAGACACTAACGTAACAAAGATCAGACTAACCTGAGTTTGATTGCCGGCAAGCTGCCCGTCTTGCTCTTGGCGACCGTTCATCGTAAGTTCCACTTATGTCTCCCCCTTCGCCGTCATACGGATCCGAATCTTGATGTATGTTATATCTCTAAGCAGGATGCCTTGAGCTTACATAGAGCTAAGCGAGCTCATTATAACACGGTCGATTCGCGGACAGGCGAGCGATTCCCTTCATTATTGTGTGTTGTACCCGCATTAAAAAGTCATCAAGCGAAAAAATATGATTTGCGCGGGAAGGCTAGCATTTTTTTACCGCAGAAGCACAAAAAAGTCCTTGTCTCGAAGACTTGGACTTTGTATGGAAGCTATTGAATTTGAGTACGATATTCCGTAGGCGTAAGGCCGGTTACCTTCTTAAAAACCCTGCTGAAATAATTCGGATCCTTATACCCCACCTCATAACACACTTCTTTCAGACTGAGCCGGGCTTCCGCGATTAACGTTTTGGCTTTGTCGATACGCAGCCCTGTGACAAAATCGATAAACGTATCGCCGAATTGCTGCTTAAAGATTTTGCTGAAATAATGGGGATTGAGATGCACATAATCGGCCACCTCCTCGAGCGATACCTCTTCCGTATACCTCTCCGTAATATACTTTTTCGCCCGGTCCAGCACCGTTAAGGTCTGCAGCTCCCGCTCCTCCCGAATGCGCTGAAGCGCTGCGGTAACATAGGAACGATGCAGGCCGTCCGAATCCGCAGACGACTTCGAGGCTTCCCGGGCGCTCATCTCTTTCCCTTGCTTCAGCTCGTCAAAGTGGCATACCGTGCCGCCGTTCTCGCTGCAGGTGGAAGCAATGACCGCTTCGAAGTAGGATTTGCGAAAGCCCGCAGCCTCCTTTCCCTCCGAGCCGATGCCAACGAAGATGTCTATGCCGAGCTGACGGTTCGCAAAGCTGCACAGCTGCTCGCCGTATTTCTTCACATGCTCGAGCCAAGCCGTTCCGGAAAGCTCCGAACGTTTATGGAGGAACACCGTCATATGAAGGTCGATGAGTGAGCTGACAATGCAGGGCAGACCGTTCGTTTTGACGAAGCTTCGAAGGCTGTCGTAAATTTTTCGTTGATCCAAAGAACGAATGTCGGGAGGAAAAGCAACCACGAGAGCACAGCCTTCCTCCAACGGAAAATCAAGCCATTCCGACAGCAGCCGGGCATCGGCCTCTACAATTTGATCGACCATGAACATCAGAGAGAGCTCGTTCTCCATCAGCGGCTCCAGCTGAAACATTTTATCCCGAAGCTTAAGCTCGTCCATCCGTTTCCGCTTTTCTTCCTCCAGCTCCTGAACGAGCTGCTCAAGCGTGCCGACAAGCTCGTCACGTTTAGCCGGCTTCACGATGTAGCTGCTCACTCCCAGGGTCAGCGCTTCCTTGGCATAAGCAAAATAATCGTAAGCCGTAACAAGCACGAACTTGGTTTCCGGCAGCCGCTGCTTGATCTCCCGTATGGCCGCAAGCCCTTGAATACCGGGCATGTTCACATCCATCATGACGATATGCGGCCGATGCTCTTCCGCGCGCTCGATGGCGGTTCTTCCGTTCTCGGCATGAATGACTTGGAACCTGCCGGGCATTTGATTCCTGACGATCCATTCTAAGCCTTCCCTCTCGAGAGCTTCATCATCCGCGATCAACAGTCGATAGCTCATGACATTTTCCCCTCCTCTCCCTGAGGCAGCAGCAAAGTAACGGTCGTACCCTCTCCCGGCGTGCTGACGATACTCACCAGGTCATGGCGGCCGTAGAACAGCTGCAGCCGTTTAAACACGTTTCTTGTGCCGAGCCCCGTCGATTGCTTCTTGTCGGATTCCCCTTCCAGCCGCAGCAGAGCTTGCCGCATCTCCTCCGTCATCCCCCGCCCGTTATCCTGAATGGCAATTTGCACTCCTTCGGGAACCCGGCGGATATCCAGCCGAAGCAAGGCTCCATTCTCCATCCCTTCCAAGCCGTGAACGAACGCGTTCTCGACAAGCGGCTGCAGTGTAAGCGCCGGTACCTGTACCGATAATACGGCTTCGTCATAGGATAGCTCAAACCGGATCCGATCGCGAAAGCGCGCTTGCTGAATCGTGAAGTATTCCCGGATATGCTCAAGCTCATCCTGAAGCCGTACAGGCTGATCCAGCGTCCGAAGATTGTACCTCAGCAAATTCGACATCGACACAATCAGATCGCTCGTCCGCTCGGCGCCTTCAATCAGTGCCAGCTTGGACAGGACGTTCAGCGTATTGAACAGAAAATGGGGATTGATCTGGCTTTGCAGTGCCTGCAGCTCCAGCTCCTTCACCAGCTTATCCTTCTCCAGGCTTTGCTTGTCCTTCTCGATCAAAAGCTTCAGCTCGCTTGACATTTGACCGAAGGCGGCTGACAGCAGACCAAGCTCATCCCGGGACGGCGTATCCGACTCGCGAGACCCGTCTTCCAGGTTGCCCTTGGACATCGAGCGGACCCGCTGAACCAGCCGGGAGACCGGGACGGTAATGCTTCGGGAAATCCACAAGGCCAGAGCGATACTCATCAAGGTGTTGATGACGAGCACAGCCATAGCCAACCGGGTCATGCGGGCATTTTCGCTGCTAATTTGCCTGTAGATCGGCTCAAAAGCAGTCAGCTCCAGCTCAATAAGACTCTGACCCTCCTCCCGAATGAAGCCCGTTGTTTTCTCCGCTTCCTCGTAATGGGAGACAGCCGCCAATGCCGATCGGTTAGCCGCCGCCTCCAGCGCCTTTTGTTCCTGTTCCATCAGGGTGTCCAGCATATGAGTATAGTTCATTCGTGCAGCGGAAGGTAAAGAAGTATTTGTCTGAGTTACTAACGTCTCGCGCAGCTCGTGGAGTCGGCCATGGAGCTGCGCAATATCCGTCGGTAACCTTTCTTCCGGACCGGTCAGCAAGCTGTACAGACGGCGAAGGCTGTCCTCTGCCGTATGAGCGGTTTCGCTATAAAGAAGGATTCGGTCCATCATCAGGCCGTAGCTTCGCTGTACGAGAGTGCCGCTGGCAAACAGAAGAAATGTAACAAGATTCACCAGCAGAACCAATAAAGGAAGAAACAGCAGCAGCTTCGTCCGGATGCTCATCGGCAGATCCCTCCGGCTACCGTGATGTCCGTGTAGTGCATAGGGCCAGGGGCACGGCCTGCGAAGTAGTCATGCAGCAGCGAAACCGCCGTTTGTCCCATCTCCCGGGGCTGCTGGACAAGCGTTGCCGAAATGGTGCAGGCTTGGATCCCCTCCATGGTCTCGCGAAGATCGTCAAAGCCGAAGATCGTCATGCCGTTCGCTTGAACACGCTTGACCGCATCGAGAATGCCCACGGCGTCCAGCGTGCTGAAACCGATCATATAACCCACCCCTGGATGCTTCAGCAGCAGTTCTTCCGCTTGCCGCGACGCCTGAAGGCGGGATATGTGGGATGACCGAACCTCAACAATCGACAGCTCGGGATAACGGCCGATGACCGAACGAAATCCGTCCAGCCGTTCCCTCTGATTGCTGGCCTGAAGCTCCCCGACGAGTACGCCGATCTGTCCCCGCCCGCCGGAGGCTTCCACGACAAGACGCCCCATACGCTCACCGGCTTCCGTATGATTCGAACCTACATAAGCCAGACGTTTGCTGTCCTGTTCGTCCGTATCCACGGTAATGACAGGGATACCCTGCGCGACGGCTTGATCAATAAGCTCACGGTAGGCCGGGTCTCCCAGGCCCTGAACCAGCAAAGCATCCACCTTCGCCGCGATTGCTTTCTCAAGCAGCTTCCGCTGCTCCAACGGGTTGATTCGGAACGGTCCAGCATAGTCCAGCTCATAGGCGTGGGCTGCGGAAGCCTCTCTGGCTCCCTGCTCGACCGTACGCCAGAAGGGGTTGTCCAGCTCCTGGGAGATCAACATGATCCGCTTCGGCCGGTCGCCCGCAGGCTGTTCCTGTGTCAAGGATCCGACCCATTGATGAATTCTCAGGGTAGAGAGCAGAAACATGACCAAACCCGTGGTGAAGAGAATACTTAATGTAATAACGACGATATTCCAGTTCCGGTTCGACATCGATAACTCCTTGTAAATAGCAGCGGTCTTGGCGGGAATTCCCTGTATATTGCCTAGTATGCCCATTGGGCGGGATTCCCATTATCGAAGACGCAAGACGGACTTCCGACGCGGGTCAATCGTTTCCGAATTTGCGGATTTTGCTGCTCCGATACTTTAATGGGGTCGTACCGACCACCCGTTTAAACAATTGGATAAAATAGGAGCTGTTAGCCACCCCGATATTTCTTGCGATCTGCTCCACGGAGAGCGTAGTCGTCTCCAGCAGCCGGCACGCTTGCTTCATACGGCGTGCGGTCAAATAATCCGTAATACTGCTGCCTGTTTCCTGACGAAAAATCCGGGAAACGTAGTTCGGTGACAAGTGCGTCTCCTCCGCCAGCCGCTCGAGATTGATCTCTTCATGATAATGCTCCTCGATCCACCGCATCAGCGTCTCCGAATAACGAAGGGTCCGCCGGTCCTGCGGCTGCAGCCCGGGCTTCTCCCCCGCCGTCGGCACCGATTCGGGAAGCGTATGGATGATCTGAAGCAGCAGCATGGTAAGCTCCTCCAGATCATCTCCTTTTCCTCTCCGCTTGGCCTCATCGTATTGTTCAAAGAGGCTTTCCATCATCCCGGTCCGGTGGTTCAAATCAAACACGTGGGCTCTGTTCGAGCTTTGCCATAACGCTTCGAAGCGGGCGAGCCGGCTTGGGAAGGAGCATAGCAGCTTTTCCGCCAGCAGCGGATCCGCGTAGAAGATGGACCGCACATAAGGCCGCTCCGGGGATACCTCCGCATAAATCTGATGAAGCTGGTACGGAGAGAAAAGAAAAAACCGGCCCCGCTTAATGTCAAACGTGTGCTGATTGACGACGACCGTCCCTTTTCCCTCATGGACCAGTACGAACTCGCAGCATTGATGAAAATGATAATATCCTCGAAAATTGTGCTCCGTACGAATATCGTAGTCCCAGAATATGCTGGACGGAGCCAGCGCAACAGGTTCGAACAGCCGATTCATGCTTCCACCACATTTGGATAAGATTCAAACATTTTCTCATAGTTTATCATAACTTTTCACGGAAAAGTACGGATATAATCGTAGATAATATCACTGAAAAGGGGAAGACCTATGAAATCGATCGCAAATGGCATATGGCGGGTTCGCTTCGGCGAACCGGAAAAACACACTCCGATGCAGCTACGTGAGACTGTCATGCAAACGGAAGCGCTGGACCGGCTTGGCAGCGTGGGAGCTCCACCCTTCACCGAGCATGAGATCGGCATCAGGCTGAGCAAACGGGGCATTCATATCGAGCTCCCGCTGTCGGCGGAGGAGCATATTTACGGCTTCGGACTGCAGCTGCACCGGGTCGATCACACGGGACGAAAAAAGGTGCTGCGCGTCAACAGCGATCCGGTTGCCGATACCGGGGATACGCATGCCCCTGTACCGTTCTATGTCTCTACGGCCGGCTACGGCGTGTATGTAGACACTTCCCGTTATGCCGCCTTTTATTGCGGGACAAACCTGCGCAAAGGAGCCTCCGAGCACAAGAAGCAAGAGCAGAAAGCAATCGGCACCTCCGAGATCGAATTATACGGCTATCAGGTATCGGAAGGAAACCGTTCCGTCGTGGTCGATATCCCTTCAGCCCAAGGCATCGATGTATATTTGTTCGAAGGGCCCGACATGGCGACTGCAGTACAGAGGTACAATCTGTTCTCCGGCGGAGGCTGTCTGCCGCCCGCTTGGGGCCTCGGCATGTGGTATCGCGCCTACAGCGCGGCCAAGAAGGAGGATGTCATGCGTCTGGCCGCCACATTCCGGGAGGATCGGATGCCGGTGGATGTATTCGGCTTCGAGCCGGGCTGGCAGACGAAGGCTTATTCCTGCTCCTTCGTTTGGGATGAAGGCCGCTTCCCCGACCACGAAGCGATGCTGAACGAGCTCTACGGCATGAAATACCGGGTCAATCTGTGGGAGCACCTCTTCGTCCATCCCATCTCGCCGCTGTATCAGGAGTTAAAGCCGCATTCCGGCGATTATGAGGTGTGGGAGGGACTCGTGCCGGATCTGTCGATTCCGGAAGCCAAAGCAAGGTTTGCGGAGCATCACCGCAAGGAGTTCGTCGACAAAGGGATCGCCGGCTTCAAGCTCGATGAATGCGACAGCTCGGACTTCGTCCATTCCAACTGGTCGTTCCCGGATGTAACGGAGTTTCCTTCCGGCATGGACGGAGAGCAGATGCACAATCAGCTCGGCACGCTGTACCAGGCCGCCATTCTGGCTCCCTTCGAGCAAGCGGGCAGAAGAACGTTATCCCAGGTCCGGTCCTCCGGCGCTCTTGCTTCACCATATCCGTTCGTCCTATACAGCGATTTGTACAACCATAAGGTATTCATCCGCGGGGTCGTTAACTGCGGCTTCTCGGGTTTGCTGTGGTCGCCGGAGGTGCGTCAGGCCGAATCGCCCGAGGATTTGATCCGAAGAATTCAGACGGCCGTTTTCTCCCCAATGGCGCTGCTGAACTGCTGGAGAATCCCGAATCCGCCGTGGATGCAGGTAAACCGGGAAAAAAATGTACGCGGCGAATTTCTGAGCAATTACGAGCATATTCGCGATATTTGCCGCGCGCTGTTTGAAACTCGTATGGCTCTCATTCCTTATCTGTACACGGCCTATGCCAAATACAATCTGGAAGGAAGGCCGCCGTTCCGCGCGCTCGTTATGGATTACCCGGACGATCCGAATACGTTCGGGATCGATGATGCCTATATGATGGGCGAATCGATGCTCGTCGCTCCTATTGTGACAGGCACGACCGAGCGCACGGTGTACCTGCCGAAGGGCGGCTGGCGCTGCTTCTGGACAAACGCCGCTTATGAAGGCGGACAATCCTACACCTTCGCTCCCGGACTCGAACGGATTCCGGTATTCGTGAAGGACGGCACGCTGCTTCCTCTCGCCGAGCCTCTGCCTTATGTAGCTGATGGCGCTGTCTTCGACGTTACGCTGCACAGCTACGGGCAAGGCGTACAGGAATGCGTCCTGTATGAGGACGACGGCTGTTCCTACGCATATCGGGAAGGACAATACAATTGGGTTCGCCTCCGCGTAGATGCCGATGGCACCGTACACACGCAGCGTACCGGAAGCTACGATGGCCGGCACTATAACATCATGGGCGTGAAATAACAGACAGCGGAAAAACCCCTTATTCATCCTGAAATGGATGGCTAAGGGGTTTTGCACCTGCCGTCAGTCTAGTTAAACGTAAGCAGAAACGTTCGAATTTCGTAAGGCTTCAAGTAGAAGCTCAGCTCAGTCTCTTCGTTTTTGGGCCCTAACGGGCGCTCCATCAGATCAAGCTCCTGCCAGCTTGCGAGCGGCAGCTCACACGCAAGCCGGACCTCTCCTCGAACACCGGCATATTCATGCAGTCGAACGATAACACCTTCCTCGTCCTCCGCCTTCTTAATCACATCGATGAAAGCCTTGCCGTCCCCGCTCAGAGACAAGAAAGAGAATCGGCTTCGTCTTCCGGGCGCGCCGCAAGCAACCTGCAGCGGCTGGTTCAAATCCCAAGCGGACTGCACTGTGCCTCCTTGATACCAATCCCCTTCATGCGGCAGCAGGGAATATGTGAAGAGGTGATTGCCCTGATCCGCGTTCGGATCCGGTACCATAGCCGATTTAATCAGCGTCAGGCGCATGACATTTCCTTTGATATCATAGCCGTACTTGCAATCGTTAAGCAGGCTCACCCCGTAGTTCCGCTCCGACAAATCCGCCCACTGATGAGCGACCGATTCAAACCGGGCGTAATCCCAGCTCGTATTCCAGTGTGTCGGCCGTTTGACATTGCCGAATTGAATGTCGTAGGTGGCTTCCGGAGCATGAATGGCAACCGGGAAGGCTACCTTCAGCAGCTGACGCTGCTCGTGCCAGTCCACCTTCGTTTCGAAGTCGATTCTCCGGTCTTTCGCGTAGAAAATCATGTTTTGTCGGATAACTGATTGCCGGTAGGTCCATTCCAAAGCAATGACCGTACGAACCGGGCCTATCTCCTCGATCGTCAGTCGGTTCAGCCGCTCGACCGGCGACATTTTCTCCTGATAGAAAATATCGATATCCCATGCTTCATGGCGGCTCTTCGGCTTGTCCTCAAACACTTGAAATACGTTGCCTGCCTGGCCTTCCGCCAGCACGTCACGCCGGGATTTCTTATCATACAGCCGTACCAGCTGGCCTTTGTCGTTCCACGACAGCTCGTAATACGGCGTGATGAGCCCGTTCTCCATCTGACGAAACGGAAGCTCAGCCTCGTCGCGCTTTGTCTCGCCTGGTACAAACGTCAGAGTAGTATAGCCCATGGATGGAACCTCGGACAAATGAAGATAGGAGTTCCCATCCTTGACTTGCGCCGTAAGGCAGCGTTGGTCTGCATCCACCCATGTCCCGTGAACACCGATCGGAATACGAACCACGCCCGAGCGGTTCCAGGAAGCGCTGTTCAGCACCGTGAACCGCTGCTCCCCGTTTACCGGCACTTCTTTGGCAGCTGCCGAATTCACCTCAGCTTCCGTCGAACCGAGCCACAGCTGCTCCTGCAATCCGCAGATATCCCCGGAACCGGAGCCGTCCGTTAGGCGGGCTGTCGCATCAAGGCAGACCGACCTCCCGAGCTCGAACGCCTCGGAGTATTCCGCGCGCGAATCCTCATATACCTCCCCGATGGATGATCCCGGAATAATATCGTGAAACTGGTTGCGCAGAATGATTTGCCAGCCCTTGTCCAAGGAGCTCTTCGGATAAGCCTCCCACCGGCCGGCCTCGGAAGTCTCCAGCAGGCTGCTCAGCACACTCATCCATTCGGCCTCGCGATAAAGCAGCTCCAGCTTGCGGTTGGCCCGCTTGTTATACGCTTGGCTGGTATAGGTTCCCCTGTGCAGCTCCAGATAAAGCTCGCCGTCCCAAGTATGGACATATTGATCGGTTTCGGCGATCGCTCCCTTCAGCTGCTCGAAGTATTCGTCGGCGCGTCCCGTGATGACGCTAGGTATGCCCGGCATATGCTCCAAGCGCCGGCGCAGCTCCAGCATCTCGCGGTTGACCCCGCCTCCGCCGTCGCCGTAGCCATAGGCCAACAGAAGATTCCGGTTGATATCCTTGTCCCGGTAGCCCTCCCAAATGCCCTGAACGGATTGCGGAGTGACGCTGCCGTTATACGTATAATAGAACGCCCCCTCGCTGCCGCCGGGATCCGGAGTCGTGATGAAGTGAGTCAGCACCTCGCTTCCGTCAATCCCCCGCCACTGGAAGGTATCGTGCGGCATCCGGTTGTACTGATTCCAGCTGATCTTGGTCGTCATGAACATGTCGATACCGGATTTGCGCAGGATTTGCGGCAATGCCCAGCTGTAGCCGAACACGTCGGGCAGCCACAAATAATTGCATTCAACGCCGAATTGCTCACGGAAGAAGCGGGTTCCATACAGCAGCTGCCGAACCAGCGATTCGCCGGACGCGAGATTGCAATCGGCCTCCAGCCACATGGCTCCTCCAGCTTCCCAGCGTCCTTCGGCTACTCTCTCGCGGATCCGTTCAAACAGCTCCGGATAGTCCTCCTTCAGATACGCGTAAAGCTGAGGCTGCGTTTGTAAAAAAATATAATCCGGGTACTGCTCCATAAGGCGAAGCACCGTAGAGAAGGAACGAGCCGCTTTCTCCCGCGTATGGCGCAAACGCCACAGCCATGCGACGTCAATGTGCGTGTGCCCGATGCAGCGCACGGTTACCGGGTGATGCTTCGGCATCTCCTGCAGCTGTGTCCGAAGCAATGCGGCGGCTTCCTTCACGGAGCGATAAAATTCCTCGGAGCCGGGAGAAGACCAATCGAGCAGGAGGAACGCCCGGTCGAGCGCCGACAATAACGAGTGCCGATCCGCATGGTTATCATCCAGCAGCTCCACCGTTTCCAGCACAGCCCGGCCCGTATAGTATAAATCATCCGTTTCCTCGTCAAGCCATCCGATCACGGCACGCTTGATTTGACTCTCGATAGGAGCAGCCTTCCCATACCCGTTCAGACCGGACCACAGCCGAAACCGGAACTGGAGCGTTTGTCCGGGAGAGGACGCCGGAAGAAAAACCTCCTCATGATTGCTGTCCACTCCTTGATAAGGCTCGCCGTTCAAGAAGAGCAGCGATTCGAAGCCGCTGTTATTCCCCGACCCGGTCTGACCGAAATCAAACCGTCCAAGCACCTTTTTTCCCATCCAATCGGCAGGGATTTCACAATCGAAGGCAAGCCACATATACAAGTCGCGGCCGCTCCAGCGATCGCCGATTCTCGCTTCCGACCATTCGCCGTCCTCCGGCGGGTACACCCCATTGGCGCCGGCCGGATCCCATTGCTTGCGCATGGACTGAATCTCCCGCTCCTCCCGGTAACGAAAGGCTTCCAGCTCCCTGATTCGCGCGGCTAGCTTTTCTTTGGTCCAACGCATTCGACATTTCCCTTCCTTCCGATCCCCAAGATGTGCAAACGACAGTCCTCAGCACCCGTGCATCGGTACCGAGAACTGTCATTTTCATCGGGAATGTATGTTATTGGTTACTTCGCCAGCGTTCCCTGCAGCTTGCCTGCGTCAAAATCAGGAATCGGGGCCGCTTTCGTATCTCCTGCCGCCTTCGCCTTCTCCAGCGCAGCATTATAACGGTTGCTGAGATCCTGGGTGATTTGGTCGATATCACCGCCGGTGATGATATATTTCATAAATACGTCCGACTTCTTAGGACCTTCGAGCCGTCCTTCGGAAATAATGATCGGTGCTGCCGGGTAAATCCCGTCGAGCTTCGTAGGCAGGAAGCCTTGAATGCTCGGCACGTCAGGCACCTTCGCCTGTGCATTGACCGAAGGGATAACCGAGATACCGAAGCCCTTCTCATGATAAGGCGTTTGCACCTCATCGCTGTAGATCATCTCGATCAGCTTCCACGCCTTCTCTTTGTTAGGTGAATCCTTGCTGATCGCCAAATAACTTCCGGCAATAACTTGTACTGCGCCGTTTTGCTTGCCGTCAATGGTAGGAGGCATCGCTCCTGCCCAGCGGATGTTCGTCGGGAACTGATACTTGTAAACGCCCGGCTCACCGGAATGGTTGAAGTACATTCCGATTTTTCCCTGAGCAAACTGTGCGCGAAGCGGGTCGATATCGAGCGATTCCGAGCCCGGCAGCATGCTGCCGTCCACCTTCATCTGACGCAGCGCTTGCGCCACCTCTTTGTACATGCCGAAATCGAATTTGCCGGTCTTGAAATTGTAGCCTTCATTGCCGTCCGGCTTGCTCAAGCTGGCAATGGTGTACGCCACGCGCTCGAAGCCTGTCGGACTTTTAAAGTTACCTGCAAAGCCGTAAGCCCCGATGTCCTTCCCGGCCTCCGTGATTTTCTTTGCGGCCGCGACCATTTCCTCGAGCGTTTTCGGCGGCTCCTTAATGCCTGCCTTTTCGAACAGATCGATGTTATAGATGAGTCTCCAGAACTGTCCGATATTCGGAAGCGTATAAATCTTGCCCTCGTACGTATTTTTCTCGTCGATCAACAGGTTGGCGAACTTCTTCTTCATGTCCTCGCTCATATACCCATCGAACGGCTCCATATAGCTTTTCTTTACCCAAGTTGCCAGATTCGCCGAGTCGACGCGGAAAATATCGGGCGACTGCTTGCTCGCAAAGGAGATATCGACGGATTGGACATAGTTATCCGCCATGACCTTGAGCTCCACTTCCGTGTCCGGATACTTTTGCTCGAACTTAGCAAATACCTCTTTCAAATAGTCGACATCATGACGATCGTTCGTCCAATAGGTCAGCTTTGTCTTTTTACCGCTGTCCGCGGCGTTGGTTCCGCCCTTGCTCGGCTCCGGTGAAGAAGCGCAAGCAGCAAGCGCGCCGGCCAGAAGGACGCTGATTCCTGCTTTTACCCATGATTGTTTCATTCCATGCTCTCCCTTTTCCCTGATGAATTCAATGCACGCTTTCATTATAAACAACTCCGTCCTCCGGACAGGAAGGACAAAATAACTTTCAAGGGTAGGAGAAACGACTTTCCTGACTCCGCATGATCACGGACCCCGATAACCTCAAGTAGAGTAATGGGTCCGGAACTCGGTTGGCGTCATGCCGGTATGCCGCTTGAACAGCTCGCTGAAGTAAGGCCGGTCCTCGTAGCCGAGCGCCAGAGCGATGTCCTGCACCTGCTTTCCCTCGAGCACCATCTCCTTCGCTCTGTCCATACGCTTCCCGATGATATATTGGGCAAGCGTTTGGCCCATCTCTTTCTTGAACAGGCTGGAAAAATAGCTTGGGCTCAAATGGACGGACTGGGCGCATTCCTGCGCCGTGAGGTTGCGGTGCAGATTCAATTCGATATATTCCACAGCTTGGCCGATCAAATGTCTGGCGTCACTGTGCTGCCGCTTCGTCATGATGGAGCAGCCGAGGCCGCAAAAATCCTCAATCCGGCGCTGCATGTCGGTGAAGGAGGCAGGCTTCGATTTGATGATGTCCGCCAGCCTGGCCTCAAGCAGCAGCTTGTCCTGCTCGGTCGCCTTCTCGACAAAGATGCGCAGCATGGCGTGGGAGAGCTCGCTGCACAAGGCCCGCATCATTTCCGGCTCGGGCGGGTTATGGCTCCAGTCCTCCCAGATGTCCTGCAGCTGCTCCACCGACTTTGCCCCGTTGCCTGAGCGAAGGCAGTAAAATAAAGCTTTTTCCTTCTCCGGCGACAAATAAGGCAGCGCGGAAGCGTGGTCTGTCGTATAGCGGTATACACTGTCCCCGCCGGCATAAAAGCTGTTCGTCAGTGCGGCTAACGCCCGTTCATACGAAACGCTCACTCTCCAGGCCTCGTTTACCAAGGTGCCGAGCCCGATCGAGATGGTGTGATGCGTATACCGCGATATATTCTCACGGCACAGCTCGGCAAGCGCCTCGCAGTCCATTCCCCCTGGCGGATTCACTACCATGACGAACTGGTCGATGCTCTCCCGGAACACAATCCCTTTCGTATGCGTAGATACGGTCTCCTCCAATATGTTCTGGACCGCAAAGCGGATCAGCTCCACTTCATTGACGGGAAGCTCCTTCGTGCGCTCGGCGAATTGATCGATCTCGGCCACCATAGCGACGACCTCGTTCTCTTTCATATCGATATTCAGGAACTCCCACTGCTGACGGAGTCTCGTCTGTGTGCTTCCGTAGCGCACCAGCAGCTTCATGTACTCCTGTCTAAGGAAAGGCAGGCTTTCTCTCAGCTTCAGCTCCATGTCCGCCATCTTGGAGGACATTTCTCTTTCCCGAAGGATCTCTTCCTTGGCTGCGAGAACGGCATCCAGAACCTCCTGCTTCGTAAACGGCTTAACAATATAGTCGAAGGCCCCAAGCCTAACCGCCTCCTGGGCATAGGAGAAATCCGTATAACCGCTCATATAGATCAGCTTCATCCAGGGGAATTCCTCTTGGATCCTTTTCATCATCTCGATACCGTCCAAATACGGCATGCGGATGTCCGTTACGATAATATCGGGGCGCACCTCGCGGATCAGCCGCAAGCCCTCTTCCCCATCAAGTGCCGTAGCCGCAACCGTAATCCCGTGCGCCTCCCAATCCATCTTCGTCGTTAGGCCGCGGACCACCGTCGGAATATCGTCTATCACACAAAGCTTGATCGGCAGCGCTTGATTGCTCATCGCTCCTCCTCCTTCATAAACAGCGGAATCGTCAGCATGATTTCCGTCTCCACATTCGGCTCGCTTCGTATGGCGAGTCCAGCCCGGGCTCCGTAATATAACATCAGGCGCGTACGCACGTTGGACAGCGCATACCCTTGACGGGACGCCGGGTCCATGGTCAGGCGGTTCACCCAGTCTGCATCCATGCCGCTTCCATTATCCAGGACCCGGATGATCAGCGAGTCCTTCTCCTTGCTTATGACAATCCGAATCAGGCCCTGATGCCGGACTTCCTTCAATCCGTGCAAAATCGAATTTTCAACCAGCGGCTGCAGCAATATTTTCAATATGGGCGTATCGTGTAATTCGGGATCACATTCGATGGTGTAAACGAATAAATCCTCATAGCACTTTTGCTGAAGCGTTAAATACTGGCTTACGTGCTCTATCTCCTTGCCGAGCGTCGTGATTTCCTGGCCGCTGTTCAGTCCCAGACGGAACAATAACGATAGCGAAACCACCATTTCCTTCACATCGTCATACTCCTCCATCTCGCATTTCCAAAAGACGGTATTGAGCGTATTGTATAAAAAATGCGGATCGATTTGGGCTTGGAGCGCTTTGACCTCCGCCAGCCGCTTCTCCTTCTCCTGCTCGCGAACCTCGGTAATCAGCCCGCCGATCGTTCCCAGCATGCGGTTAAACTGATTGCCCGCTTCGCCGATCTCATCCATAAACGGACTATCGAACCGGGCGCTCAAATCGTTCTGCTCCACCCGCTTCATGACGTGCTGCAGCGTACGCAAGGGCTTCAAGAGCATATAAGAGAGATACCTGGCGAGAAATAAAGCGATCACAATACAAGCCGCCATGCTGAACCAAATAAACCATTGAATTCGTTTCATCGGCTTCAGCAGCTCTTGCTTGGACTGATAGCCCACCAGCACCCAATCCTCGGCAAAATTGGACTGCGCGTAATTGATCAGCATAGGGCCTTCCGAGGTATCGATTTCAAAATGACCCGTGGCTTGCTCGGAGAATCTTTGCTGAAGCTTCGGCTCTTGAAACCACCTCGGCTGAGAAGCCGACGAAAGGACGCTCTCCCCCGACTTCGTCAGCAGCATAAAGCTCATCGATTCGTTGGAGGAATCCTGATGCAGCAGCTGTTGAATGCGATCTTCTTTTACATTCGTTATGACATAAACATCGGACATATAATAGTCGCTTAGCGGACGCATAATCAGGCTGATCACCCGGCTTCCATCCATGAACAAAGGGTCTTGGTGTCCCGTTATCCATTGCGGCCTGGGATCCTCTTTAAGCTCGCGGTACAGCAAGGTTTGCTGGAATGGAACCTGGTACTTGCGGATTTTGGTGGTCGGATAAAAATCTCCGATCGGGGTGGACAAAAGGATAGAGTCAATCGACTGCTCCGTGATTTGTACCTGCTCGAACGGCCCCTGCATTAAGGAAAGATTCGTAAAATACCGGTCACGGCTTCTCGTCTGCACATCCCGCATCGTTTGCTTGTAGGCCTCGCTCAGCATGAGCGTCGAGGACGCTACAATGATTTGCTTCAAGCGCTCATCCAGAACCCGAACGGACTTATCCAGCAGGTCTTGGCTCAGACCGAGCGCACGCTGTTCCATGGCACGGGAGGCGTAATAATTAGACAGTAACCCCGTGACGGCAATGCAGAAGACAATGAGAAGGGTAAAAGAAACCCATATTCTACGGTTTAACGTGCTGCGGTACATCCACTGCTTCATCCTGCTATCCCCCACAAAAAGAATAAAACTCTAGCAGCCGCTAGAGTCTATCAATCTTTCTTTCCCACCCAATTATCCTTTAACGGAGCCGGCCGTCACCTGCATGAACGACTTGTTGGCGAAAACATACACAAGCAGGATCGGGAGCAAGGAAATACATGCACCCGCCAGCATCAGCTGCTGCTCGGAGGCCTCCCCCATTCCGTACCGCAGGCTTGCAAGACCAACCGTCAGCGTCTGCAGGTCCGGCTGCGTCATCGTGAACACCAGCGGCAAAATATACTCATTCCAGGCATTACGGAACGTGAACAGCGCCGTGACGCCAATGGCCGGTGTCAATAGAGGCAGGATAATACGCAAGTATACGGTATAAAAGTTGCATCCGTCAATCAAGGCGGCTTCATCCAATTCCTTAGGAATCGCCTTAAAGAAGCCGATCAGCATGAAGAAGGCCGTAGCATGGGCGCTTACAAGCAAAATCACGACGCCGAGCAGCGATTTCTGGAGATTCAGGCTGATCATCAGATCGAACTGAGGACGCAAAACGACCGCACCGATCGATACGAACAACGTGCACGATTGAAGCACGACATAGAAGCGTTTGCCGCGGAAGGGCACACGATCCACCGCATAGGCGGCCATGGAGGCAACCGCAATGGTACCTACTGTCGTCAGTGTTCCCACAAAAAAACTATTCCATGTAAATTTTGCAAAATTGGCCGATTTCCATGCCTTTACATAGTTGTCGAAGCGCCATTCCTTCGGCCAGAAGGTAGCCCCTGTCGTCAAATCCAGATTCGTCTTCAGCGAGCCCAGGATGGCCATCAATATCGGAAAGACGGTGAAGGCCAATACCGTTAAGAGAAACAGCCAAAGCACTATCGTAGACAGCAGTCGGGCAGGACGAAGTGTCCGCTTGTATGCTTTTTCTTTGCTAGCTTGCGCGATCGCATTCATTGTTGATCTCCTTTCGCTCGGATCAGTACATTTTGTTCAGCTTTCTTGACAGATAGAAGTACACCAGGGTGATCAGGCCGACAATCAGCGCTGTTGCGAAGCCTACGGCACTACCGTAGCCGAACTGCTGGGTCGTAGTGAGACTGCCTGCGGATACCGGGAAGAACAGCTTGTACAGGTATAGATACATAACCTCCGTCTTGCCGTAGGGTCCCCCTTCCGTCAGCACCATGATGCTCTCATAGCCCTTCAGCGAAACGGTAATGGCGAGCATGATGATCATCTGCATGACCGGACCCAGCATCGGGATCGTCACATGCCAGAGCTTCTGGGCTGCGTTGGCGCCGTCCAGCGAAGCAGCTTCGTACAGATCGTCAGGTATGCTTTGAAGCCCTGCGATGAACAGCAGCATGTAGTTTCCGACGGCCCCCCAAATGGCGATCATGATCGAGGTCAGCATGGCATAATCCGGACCGAGCCAATCAATGGAAGCGGAAGCCAGGCCGTATTTCACCAGAAGCTGATTCACCGTACCGTTATACGAATTAAAAATGACGTAAAAAACGATCGACATCACCGATGCGCTAATAATCGTAGGCATGAAATAAACGGCTCTTAGAAACTGTCTCCCCTTGATCGCCTTATTCAAAATGACCGCAAGGATTAAAGAAAGCGGTAGGGTGACAACAAGCTTTCCTGCCGCATAAATAAACGTGTTGCTAACCGATGACCAAAACTCGGCATCCCGCATCAGCCGCTCAAAATTTTCAAGTCCTATAAACACCGGCTGGCCATACCCCTGATAATCGTAGAACATGTATTTCAATGCCCACGTGATGGGATATACTCCGAAGATTAAGGTTAAAGCCAAGCTCGGCAAAATAAAAATCCAGGCATTCAGCTGCCGCTTTGCTGTTTGCACTTCTTCTCCCCCTGTCTGCATGTTGTGTGTGTTTATCATAAACGGAATCGCGAGCGGATCGTTATGGAGAATCCGACTAAACGAAGGGGAGAAAGCTACTTTTTTGCCGTGCGGAAAATGAGGAAGCATCTAGCCGATGACAGGGCTGTCCGCTCCGTGGTAGGATAGAGGGATCGATTTTATTCACTTTATCTTATGTATGAAGGAAGCAGGGAAGCAACGAATGAAGGCGGAACTATTTTTTAAGCATCCTGCGGGGATCGCCGCTGCGGCCATCGGCTCGACCTTGTTGTGGGGAAGCGCAATCCCGATGATCAAGGTTGGCTATGCCTTGATGGACATCGCTCCGGGAGACATGCTCAAGCAGGTGCTGTTCGCAGGCTACCGATTTACGCTGGGCGGACTGATGATCCTTTTTCTTATGGTCCTGCTCGGCCAATCCTTGGCTATCGTCCCCAAATCTATCGGGATGGTCTGCGCGATCGGCGGAGTGCAGACGTTTATGCAATACGTCGTATTTTACATCGGGTTAAGCTCGAGCACAGGCACCTTCGGCTCGATAGCGGCCGGCGCGATCTCTTTCTTTCAGCTCTTGCTGGCGCATTTTTTGTTAAAGGGCGACCGGCTGAATGCACGTAAGCTGACCGGTATGCTTCTCGGCTTTCTCGGGCTGGTGCTGCTGTCTATGAAAGGCGGGGGAGCGCTGCTGCATTTCGGCGCAGGGGAGCTGCTGCTGCTGATTGCGGCCTTCTGTGCGGCTTGCGGCAATATCCTGTCGAAGCTCGGCTCGCAGCGCTTGAGCGTTTTCTACATGAACGGATATCAAATGCTGCTCGGAGGGATTGGCCTCACTGTCGTCGGACTATTCAACGGGCACTGGATGCCGTTCGAGCTGAGTGCGGCCGGAATCGCCATTCTGGTCTACCTGGCCTTCGTATCGGCGGCCGGCTTCGTCTTGTGGAATTTGGTGCTGAAATACAATTCCGTCGGAAGCATCTCGATGTTTCTGTTTTTCATTCCGGTGTTCGGGGTGCTTTGGTCCATGCTGCTGCTGGACGAAAAACTCAGCTATACGGTTATCCTCTCGCTGGGGCTGGTCAGCACGGGCATCATTCTGATCAATCGTACACGTCAGACGGCTGCAGCGACGAAGGAGCAATAAATACAGAAAGCGGAGCCCGCATTTATGCGCAGCTCCGCTTTCGTCTATACTTCTTTGTCTATCCGTGCGCCATACTGCTCTGCGAGCAAAAACGTCTGGGCAGCCGTACCTTCCTCTCCCGGCAGGACATCCGCAACATAACCATTCCTCTCCGAAGCCCGGCTCCAGGTCAACCACTTTCCGGTTTCCCGGTGCTGCAGCCTGCAAGCGCCGCCGGAAGGCTCCGGCACGATTCTCCAATGCTGTCCGCCTTCCTCCGGCCGGTCCGTTAGGAGCACCACAGACTCCTCATCTTGTGACAGCGTTCCCAGATACTTGCCGGTGGCCCGATGCCGGATTCGAACGTATCCGCTGTCAGCCTCCTCCCGTATCCACAATTGAGATTCGTCACGGTAGGAAAGCTTCTGCAGGACGATCCGGGAATCTTCATCGGCAGGAGCGGCGTAACGCAGGGAACGGGAGCGAATCCGAAACATGCCGCTGGGTGTCCGGCTCGTTTCCGCCGTTCCTGTACTTAACTCGACCTTTAGCGTGTCAGCCCAGTGAAGCTCCATCGTTGTAGGCGTTGGAAAGTGAAGCGGCAGCAGCACATAGGAGGACGCATGGTAATCGCTAGGATCCCAGCGGTCCCCAAGGTATAGATAGGTCTCGGATTCCGTGCCTTGGACCGGTAAAATATAGGATGGCTGGGTATCCCATGCGGTCGGTCCGCCGATATCATACAGCTTCGACCATCGTCCGGTCAGGCTGTCGGCGAAGGCATACTTGGCTTGATTCGGCTCCCAGCCCGTGCAGCCCGACGTAATCATGAAGTACACGCCATCCCGTTTCAAGACGGCCGGGGCCTCGCGGTATTGTCCGGGCCAAAGTGTTCTCACGTGCTCGTCAACGGACAAATAATCGTCGCTCAAGCGATACATATGCAGATCCGCATTCTCGCGAGAAGCGGAGATGAAGTAAGCGGTACCGTCGTCATCCACGAACAGCGTACAGTCTCTCGACATATGTCCGATCGGGTTGAAGCTGCCGTGGTACACGTAATCTCCGTCCACCGTATCGCAGGTGGCAACGGCGCAGCGCGCCGCACCGTAATCCTTCCCGTTCTCCCAGTGCATCCACATGACAAACTTGCCCGTTGCCTCGTTGTACACGACCTTCGGTCTTTCCATATTGCAGCCGGTTCCCTTATCTCTATCGGTAACAAGCTCAGGAGACGTTCTGGTTTCGATGGGCCGGAACACGGAATCGACCGTCAGCACGTTGCCGCGAAATTCCCATTCCGTCATATTCTTGGACCGGTAGCAGGCTACACGGTTTCTGCCCTGCCGGTTCTCGCCGAACCAATACACATATTCGCCCATGCGAAGCATGCCGCCCCCGTGCGCATGAATCGGATTTCCGGATGTGTCTGTCCATAAGCACCCGTTCGATAACCTCATACTCTTCACCTCTTCGGCAGGATGTATAGCCTTAGTAACAGCGCAAGCTTTACTTTTTCCCTGTCGCGGCATCCACCTGCCGGATATGGTTTTGTATGGCTTCGTCCGCCGTGCGCAGGGCTGTGTTGACATCCTGTTCCCCCTGGAAGTACTTCGCCGCCGCTTCGTTCAGAAACTTCCCGGCATCCGGGTATTTGTTGGTTGCCGTATAGGCGGGAATGTACCGGCCTTTAAAAATCGCTTCCGTATGCTTTCCTTGCAGTACCGGCATATCCGCTCCAAGCTCCTTTCGGATGCTCTGCTCCTTCAGCACCGACATTTTGCCCGACGCCCGGGTCAGCTTCTTCTGGATTTCGTCCGAGGTAATCGTCTCGATGACCTTGAAGGCCGCATCCTTATGCTTGCTTTGCTTCGTGACAAACATGACATGCTGGTCGACCATTCCGGCTACTTCCGGCTGATCCGGGTGAACGGGGTACTGCGCCATATCCCAATTCAAGCCCTTAGCCGCATCGGATTGCAGCAGATTCAGGTTATTCCCCGTGGCGAACATGGCCAACGTCCTGTCTTTGATAAACTGATTCCGCTGATGGACATTAGGCACTCCTTCATTGAAGGGAATCGTATTGATTTTGTATTGGAGCTCGAGAATTCGTTTCCACTGCTCGTTATTGACATTCGAATTCCCGTCTTTCACCGCAGGCAAAGCGATCTGCAGCGCCAGCTTGCCGTGTCCGTCCGTATCCAATCCCCGGTAACGGACGCCTTGGTCTTCCCGGCTAACCCGTTTGGCAAGGGCAATCGTCTCCTCCCAGGTCATGCCGTCCTTGGGGTACTCTACGCCGAATTTATCGAAAATGTCCTTGTTATAATAAAGCACGTTAAAATTGGCATCGTAGGGCAAAGCTACGAGTCCGCTTGGATTGTATCCCCGAATTGTATCCAAGTAAACGCTGTCAAATCGGTTTGCATCCAGGTTGTGTTTTTTCATGAGCGGCGTTTGGTCCTCCACCAGATCCAAATCCTGATAATCCGGAATCAGATTCACCCAGGTAGCCACCAAATCGGGAACGGTGCCCGCAGCGATCATTTCCTTGATGTTCTCTCCCTTGAGCATTTCGATTTCGATATGAGGATACTTCTTCTTAAGCGGTTCCACGATCAGCGATTGAAAGTCTGCCTCCGTAATCTCCGACCACTTCTGCGCCATCAAGAGCTTGACCGGCTCCTCCTGCTTCTGCTGCGGATTTGCAGGACTTTGCTCGGACGGCACGTCAGAAGGTGCCCCGCCGCCGTTCGTACATCCCGCCATCCATCCGAAGCTCAGGACGGCCGTTGCTATCAATGCCGCATGATATCGAAATTTCATGATATGCCCCCTCGAATAAAAATAGTATCACTTATGAAAGCGCTTCATGAAGCCATCTTATCACTGTCCCTGAGGAGCAACAATTAAAGGACGAACACAAAAATTACAATTTTGCACTCGCTTCGCCGGAGCGATACCTAAAGGGGGTGACCCCAACATGCGAACGGAAAAACGTAGAGAAGTATGCGGGGGAGGAAAACGCCAAGGCTTCGGCAATCGCCTCAATCGAAAGCGTGGTTTCCTGCAGCAGTTTTTTTGCTTTTTCCACTTTCACCTTCATCAAATAATGCTTGGGAGAAACACCGTACACCTGCTTGAAGCACTTGGTCATGTAATTCCGATGCACGTGCAGACGCGCCGACAATTCCGACAAAAGCACCTGCTCCGTCCCGCCGGAGGTTTCCAGCACATAAGCGACCTCAGTGGCAATTTGATACCTCGATAAGGAGGTCGGCGCATTCATCGCGGTATCCGGAATCACGATCTTCTCCAGAATGAAAGCAAGAAACTGCATCATATTGGACTGGAGGATCATTTTCTGGGTAAAGGCAAGCTCCTCCTCGGAACGAAAAAGCGAGATCAGCCTCTGCATCCAGCCGTGGATTTCTCTCCTAATGTCCGGGGACTGCTGTACGCTGGCAATGGGCTTCCGCAGGGCATGGAATAAGGAATGAACCTCTCTCGGCTCGACATCAAAATGGAAATTGAAAAATCGGCTTTCCTCGTGCGTTTCCAAATAATGAAGGTCATTCGAGTTAATCAGGATGAAATCCCCCGATTCGAGCGGATATTCCACTCCGTTCACCCATTCGCTCATGCGTCCGGTTTCGCAATATAAAATTTCAAACAACGGATGCTTGTGCGTAGGATACGATGAGCCTTTCTCCGCTATTTTGTAAAGCACATTCCAAATATGAAACGAGGTGAAGAAGCCGGAGTAAAAGAAATTTTCTTTCATATCTGCTCCTTTCCGAAAAAAGAAGAGCCCGAAAGGCGATCCTTCGCCCTGAGCTCTTCTAGTTAGCCGTTGATTTGTGCAGCCTATCTCTTCTTTCTACTTTACCAGAAGAGCTCTCCGTGACCAAGCAGCCTTGAGAGGCCTTCGACGAAATAATAGTCTCCGTAAATCAGCGGTACGTCCATATTTTTCCGTTCGGGGTAATGACTCGTTCCATGCAGGATGAGTCCTTCTTCTTCGTCCGTCTCCCAAGATCCGTAATGGGCATAGAGGGAGTACAGAATTTGTTCTCCCGCTTTCCGGTACAGGCTCCGCTCTTGCCCGGACACCTGGTCTGCAAGCAGCAGCAGGCCGCAGGCCGCGCAGGCTCCCGCCGAGGAATCGCGATAGTCCGGCACTCCTTCCGGCAGCCGGAAATCCCAGTGCGGCACATGATCCTCAGGCAGGTTGGCCATAAAGAAGTGCGCCACCCGCTTCGCCGCGTTCAGGTAACGCTCATCCCCCGTATAGCGGTAGCTGAGGCTCATGCCGTATAAGGCCCAGGCGGTTCCCCGAGACCAGGCCGAGTCCGGCGCATAGCCTTGTCCGCCGTTCACGCTAAGCTTCTCGCCGGTTTCCGGATCGAAGATGACGATATGGTTGACAGAACCGTCCGGGCGGATAAAATGAGCAAGCACGGTATCCGCATGACGGACCGCAATATGTTTATATCGCGGGTCCCCCGTCACTTCCGCGGCCCAATGGAGCAGCGGCAGATTCATCATGCAATCGATGATCGCCCAGCCCTCATTGTGATCCCCTTCTCTCCACGGATTCCACGCCCGAATATAGCTGCCCTGCACGTTAAAGCGCGCAGCCAACAGATTCGCAGCCAGCAAGCCGCGGCGCTTGGAGTCTTCCTCGCCGAGCAGCTTATATCTGGCAACACTGGTCAGCGTCCACATGAAGCCGATGTCATGATCCAGCTTATAATAATCGCTGATCACCTGATCCAGCTGCCGCTCACAGGACTCCGCCAGCTGTTTGAGCGTCTCGTCCTTCGTGTCCCGGTACAGCAGCCACAGCAAGCCGGGCCAGAAGCCGGCCGTCCACCAGGAGGGCGCCTCCAGGACATATTTCCCGTTCTTGCTCGCATGCGGGAACCCGTCTCCGATCCGCTTGCTCGTCCATGCTACCTTCTTTACCGTCCGGGTCCAAGCTTCCTGAGCCCAATGTTCCGCCATTTTCATGTTTGATTCCCCCGCTTTATCGTTTTTTCATGCCGCAGCTCTCCTGCGTTTCAACGTTATCCCTCGCCGCGGTATTCATTCGGTGTCATCCCGGCAACGGATTTAAACATCTTGATGAAATAGCTGTGATTCTCGTAGCCGAGCGTTTCACCGATCTTGGCAACGGATAAATTCGTTTGATCCAGCAGCTCTTTGGCCCGGGCCACCTTCATCCGGTTCACGTACTCGATGAACGTCTCGCCCGTTTCCTTCTTGAACAGTCGGCTGAAATAACTCGGATTCATATACAGATGCTCCGCCACCTCATCCAGGCTGATCTTTTTGTTCAGATGAAGGGAAACGTACTGGCATGCATCCAGCACCTCGGTGCGCTTGCTCAGCACCTTCACCCCTTCGACGATCACCAGCGAGGATTCAAAAAAATGAATCATCCATTGCTTGATTTCCTCCAGCGTGTCCATCTCCAGCAGTTCACGGTGCAATATCTCCACGGAAAAATGATTGCGGAACAGCTGCATCGCTTGAAGCTTAAGCTTCAGATCGAGCACCAGCTTCAGCAGCCAGTCCTTCACCGTTTCCGGACGGAAGTGGTGGGATTTTATAAAATCGATCCACTCCGTTACCACCGGACGGGCTGCCGCGCCGTTGCCTTCGATCAGCATCTCCCGGAAGCCGTTGACCGCATCATCGTAGGAGGAATAAAGGACGGATTCCTCGGTAAAAGCAACCGGCGTCTTCTTCTGAATCGACTGGCTGCTCATATAGAAGCGTTGGCCCGCCGAGCCCAGCAGCTCCATCAGCTCATGCTTTAGCTCGATCGGACGGATGCAGGTTTGCCCGATAATAAAGGATAGCTGGATCTTCAAGGTAGCCTGTACCATCGTTTGGATCCGCTTGAGCAGCAGCACGGCCTCGTCGTAAGGATTGCTCTTAATCCCTCCGCCGGAGGGAATCAGCAGAAAGGACCTTAATACGTCATACGTGAAATGAACCGTATCCTTCCCTTCCGAGGCCAAGATCTCCTCCAATATATTATTCACGGCAAACCGGAGCACATCGTCCGTAACAAACCGCTGCCTGGCAAGCCGCTGACCGTCGATATAACACGCAATCGGCAGGCACACGCGGTCCTTCAGCTCCAGGCCGCAGGCGGCCGCATCCTCGAACCAGAGCTGCTCCGTCAGGATGGGCTCGTGAATGGTCGCCCGTATGAAGCTTTCCTTATGCCGCTCCTTGTTGCGATTCACCATATTTCGCAGCTTCTGCTGATTTTCCATACTGTTGTGCTCTTCATCCAGCTTGCGCTTGTGCTGCTCCAGCAGCCGGCGTAAATCCTCGGGATCGAGCGTGTCCTTCAGCAGGTAATCCTGGACATTGAGCTTCATTGCCTGCTGCGCATAATGGAATTCACTGTGGCAGGTTAAAATCACCACATGCGTCGTCGGCTGCAGCTCCTTGATCGCGCGGATCAGCTCAATGCCGTTCATCCTCGGCATGCCGATATCGGTAACAATAATATCCGGCAATTGCGTTTGCGCCGCTTCCAGGGCGACGGCTCCGTTCTCATATTGACCTACGAGCTCTAAGCCGAGCTGCTCCCAAGGGATAACCTCCGACAGCAGCTCCAGTACCGGGTAATCATCATCCACCAGCATGACTTTATACATGGGCTGTCTCCTCCTTTTGCATAGGGATGGTCATAATCACGCTTGTCCCGGCCCCCGGCTCGCTGTTGATCTCCATGCGGAACGCTTCCCCGAACGTCATCCGCATTCGTTCATAGACGTTCGCCAAGCCTAAGCTGGAGAAGCCTTTTTTATCCGTTTCCGCCGTGACGGCCTCCCGTTTGATCAAGCGGTTCCGCAGTGACGTAAGCGCCTCCTCGTTCATGCCTTGGCCGTTATCCTCCACTCGAATGCACACATATTCGTCCTGAGCGGTTGCTTGTATGCGAATCGTCCCCGCCTTCTGACTCAGACCGTGAATCAGCGCATTCTCAATGATCGGCTGAAGAAAGAAGCGCGGAACCTCTTCGCGGAACGCATCCGCGGCGATGTCAATGTCCAGCTCCACCTTTTGCTTCTGCCGCATGTTCATCAGCTTCATATAGTCAATGACCATCTCCACCTCATCGTGAAGCGGAATATTCCCCTGATCCTGGATCGTCATGCGCAGCAGCTTGGATAAGGAGCTGATCATATCGGCGCTTTCCCGGTCCCCGCGGCCCAGCACCTTCATCCGGATCGAATTCAGGACGTTAAACAGAAAGTGCGGATTGATCTGCGCCTGCAGCATGTTCAGCTCGGCCTTTCGCTTGCGGGCCTGGGTATCGGTTATTTCAACGATCATCTGCGAGATTCGGTCGAGCATCTGATCGAACGATTTGCCAAGCCGGCCGATCTCATCCTGTCCCCGGATGTGGGAGCGCAGATGCAGCTCGCCCTTCTGAACGGACGAAGCCACCTTGTCCAGCTTCAGGAGCGGCTTGGTAAATGCCCGTAAAGCAAGCATCAGCAGGATCAGGAACAAAACAAATGAAACGACCTGGAACAAAAATACGTTCTCGAAAATGGCGTTGATGGGTGAAACCGCCGTTCGGTAAGGTGACAGTGCTACGAGCTTCCAGCCGTTAAACACAATGTTATAGCTTGATATTAAATAATCGACATCGTCGATATGGACAATGTCGGGATCTGCATTTTTCTTGGATTGCTCAAGGTAAGTGAACACTTGTCCTACCTTGTCCTGATTGGAATGGGACAGGATGCGGTCCTCTTGATCCAGCAGCATGACTTCTTGGCCTGCCTCGAGATTTTGAAAATACTGGTGGAGTTGACTTTCCAATATCGAGACCACCACGTACCCGTAAATCGTCAGATCCCCATGCCGCAGCGGCCGCGCAACGGTCAGCTGGTACGGATTCGTCTTCTGATCGCTTTTAAATACGGTAGGAGTAGTCCCAAGCCAATAGGAATTGAAGCCATATACCTTGTTTGCTTCCTCAAGCCACGGTTCTTTCAGCAGCTTGTCCGGCTCGAATTCGTAGCTCTGATAGTTGGTATAGTACAAACCGTTCTTCAGAACCACGGTAAGGTAGCTCTTCTCGCCCGCGGCGGTCAAGCCCTCGATCATATTCAAAATTTCATTTCCCGCGACGTATTGCTCTGTGGTAAGAGAGCTGTACTTATCATATTGGGTTTCGTTCAGCTGCTTTAGGAGCATCTGTGTGCCGGGATCCAGCTGAATGTAGTTGATCAAATACAGCATGTACTCCAGCGTATTGGACACATTCCCGTCCACCAGCTTCAGTGTTTGTCTTGCATTGGATACCGCCTGATTCTTTACGGCGTCGCGTGTCAAGTAATTGTATACGCTCATCGTGACCAGGGCCGGAAGCATAACGCACAGGACGGATACCAGGGTCAGCTTCGTGCGGAAGGACTTTATTGATAACAGGTGCAGCCAACGCCGGATCATTCCTTTCCCTCCCCTCTCCATCATTATAAAACTTCGTCTCACCCTAGCATAACGTTATATTGACATCCTATTCTACTATCTTTACTTCCTTTTGAAAATGTATGCGAAATAACCGATTTCCATCGCATGATCCGTTCCTATCCCTACCGTTGATTGGATCAAAAGACATTCCGGTCGGGTCCGGATCGAGGCGGTTTTTTTCTCTTTGAACTAGCACAATTCTGCAAATAGGCAGCTTTTTCCCATGGTTTCAATCAGAAAGAAAGTAGATTTCTTCGTATATACAACATTCCTGGGCCATTTGCCTCGGTTTCGGACATTGTGCCCTCTCAAAGGTGTCTATTCTCACAAATCTCGTTCAAACCTTCGTTTGGGATCGTAAATTTCTGCACTATAGCAGAATTGTATCCCTTACTTGGGGCATTTCAAGAAAAAGCTGTCCATTGACATAAAAAAAAAGCCGCCACCGAAAGCAGATCAATCTACTTTCAGCGACAGCCTCTTTAAAGTCTTACTTCTTATTGGAATCGATCAATTTCTGAGTACGATCCTGCGAATTTTTCAGCATGGCATCGAGGTTTTGCTTATCGAGAATCAGCTTCTCATATTCTTCGTTGATCACTTTATACACATCCGCTTGGAACGATGTCGGAGGAACCAGTTTGGATGCACGGGAGTTCGCCAGAACCGACTTCAGCGACTCTTTATCGACTTTATCCGGAGATTTCGTGCCGGCCAGGATCGTATCGATGATCTTGCTCATATCTTCATTCTTCACCTTGTTCCAGGACGGAACGTATTTGCCTTGAGCGATGGTGCCTTCGGTTGTGAAGTAGCGAATAAACTGATACGCTTCTTGCTTATGCTTGGAGTTTGCTGCAACCGCCATAAAGTCGGTTGTCACCATGGAATAGCCGCTTGGATCGGAAGCGTTATTTTTCGGGAACGGAGCTACCGCTACATTAAAGTTCAGCGGGAACTGATCCGTACCGCCGATTTCCGAGTTCATCCAGCTGCCGATTACGACCATACTTGCGGATTGGTTAAAGAACTGCGGACGGTAGTGCAGCTTCTGCGAAATCATATCCGCATAAGGAACGGAGGACTTGTCAACCTTCTCCATTTGGTAACGAAGCTCAATCGACTTCTTGAACAAAGGATTCGTTAGGTTGGAAGTGCCGTCTGCTTTCAAGTAATCGGAATTATCCGGCTGATTGGCCAATGCCAGTCTTGTATACTCGAGCCAGCCGCCGCCCTGAGGACCGTGGAAATAGGTGCCGTAACGCTTGCTGGCGCCTTCGCCCTTCGTCAGCTTCTTCGCATAGTCGGCGAATTGATCCCAAGTCCAGTCCTTCGGTACCTCAAGACCCGCTTCTTTCAAATGATCCTTATTCAGGAGCACATACCAAGGGTTGAACTTCCCTGGGAGCGCATAATATTTGCCGTTCAGCGCCGTATCTACCTTATACTCCTCGTTTACCTTGTAGCCTTCCTTTTGGATAAACTCGTCAATAGGCGCTACCATGCCAAGCGCTACACGCTGTGCGTACATCCCTGCTTCACTGAACATCATAACATCCATTGCTTCGCCGGATGCCGCAGCCAGGTCGAGCTTCTTCGCGTATTCCTGTGTGTCGCCCTTCTCGCTCAGGTTAACAAGCTCCACCTTGATGTTCGGATATTTAGCTTCGAAAGAGCTGATAACCTTCGTCCAAGCCTGCTGAGCTTCGCTGCCGAAGGCATGAAACTTGATCGTAACCGGCCCTGCTGCCGCACCGCCGTTAGCCGCTCCTGCGGACGGCGCCTCCTTCTCAGCTCCGCAGCCTGCAAGCAAGCTCACGGCAGCCAAACCCGAAATCATGCTGGTCCATACTTTTCTTTTCATTTTAGCCCCTCCATCATGGTATTGACTATGATTTTTATATTAGTTGTCTACATGCTCATTATAGCTACTGGAGGAAGCTGTCGTATGACGCGATATTTACCACTATCAACGTTATTTTTACTTCCTCCGAGAATACTATCCCTTCACGCCGCCTACGGCAATGCCTTCGATAACGCTTTTCTGACCTATAATGAATACGATCAGCAATGGCAGAATCGCAGAAACCGCCGCCGCCATGATGAGAGAATAGAACTCGCCGTTCATCGATGCGAACTTATCCACCGCAAGCGGAATGGTATACAGTTTGTCCGTACGAATAAAGATGAGCGGGTTCTGATAATCGTTCCAGGTCCAGATGAAACGAAGGATCGCATAGGTTGCGATGGCCGGACGAACGAGCGGGAAAGCAATTTGCCAGAAGATGCGCCAGTGGCCCGCACCGTCGATTTTGGCCGATTCAATAAAGTCGTTGTGCAGTCCCATAAAAAACTGGCGAAGCATGAACGTCCCCAGCACACTGAAGCTTCCTAGCAGGATCAGGCCCAAATGACTGTCGAACAGTCCGATATTGCGGTACAAAATAAATTGCGGAATCAAAATCGCCTGGGATGGAACCATATAGGTAGCAAGCACGATCAGAAATAACCATTTGCCGGCAGGAAAATCTACCTTAGAGAAGCCGTACGCCGCCAGCGCGGACACCGCGCAAGAGATCAAGGTGGTTAAGACGGAAACCTTAATGGAATTCCAATAATATACATAGAAGGCATATTGCCCGGCCCAAATTTCTTTATAATTCTCCACCAAATTCCAGCGTTCCGGAATCCACTGAATTGGATATTTGAAGACATCCGCCTCTATTTTGAAGGAAGCGGAGAGCATCCAGATGAACGGCATGAGAAACAAAATGCTCACACCCAGCATGATGATCGTCGTCACCAGCTTCGATACATTGATAGATTGTTTCACGGGAAGTCCCTCCTAGTAATTAACCCATTTCTTTTGACCGAACCACTGCAATACCGTAATCAGCAATACGCAGAGGAACAGGACAACCGCAACCGAAGATGCATAGCCTACACGGAGACTGACGAACGCTTGATCGTACAAGTAGTAGACAAGCATACTAGTGGACTGCATCGGTCCGCCTTTGGTCAGAACCATAATCAGGTCAAATACCTTGAATGTCGAAATGATCCCCGTTACGAGCAGGAAGAAAGACGTCGGTGACAACATCGGAACCGTGATTTTCGTAAATTGCACCCAGCCGTTCGCACCGTCGATATCGGCAGCCTCGTAAAGATCCTTAGGAATCGATTGCAGAGCCGCCATATAAACGATCATATTATAACCGATCGAGATCCACACGGAGATCATCATGACGGAGGGTAAGGCAAATGCCGGGTCAGCAATCCATTTCGGCGGGTTATCGAATCCGAGCGACATCAAAAATTGATTTACCGGTCCGGCCGACGGATGGAACAAGACCTGCCATACAATCGCTACCGCAACCACGCTGGAGATATAAGGCATGAAGTACGCGACCTTGAAAAAGCTCTTCATATAGACATGCTTGTTAATGAGTATCGCCAGCAGCAGCGAGACGAGCATATAGATCGGTACTGTAAAAATAAAGATGAAATTGTTCTTTAAGGAGATGAGGAAGCTTTCCTCCGAGAACAGCTTGGTGAAATTGTCAAAGCCGGTCCATTTGATTCCCTTCATACCGGCAACGAAGTTCCAATCTGCAAAGCTGAGCACAAATGTAGCCAGGATCGGCAGCAAGGTCAGTAGAGTGACCCCGATTAACATTGGACTTACGAATAAAAAGCCTGCAATGCTTTCTTTGCGACGCAAGGCATTGCGCTTCAGGCTGGCCTTTTTTCGGTCGGATAGTGAGACAGATGTGGTGGTAGTATTCACTGTGCGACTCACCTTTCATTCATATAATAGGTTTGTATGCATTCATTATAGGTTGTTGCCGCAGCCCGAGCATAACGTTATCTTGATTTTTTCACTGCATATTTTGACTTTCTTTCAATAAACAAAGCAGGCTAACGGGGCTGAACCCGTTAGCCTGCTTTGTTTAAAGGTGAAGCTGTATTCATGGTGTGCTCACGCCAATATGGCGTCGATAGCCGCCAATTCCTCCTCGGTGAAATCCAGGGACTGAAGCGCCCCTATGGCATCCTCAATATGGCCGACCTTGCTGGCGCCGATCAACGCGGAGGTCACTCTTCCTCCCCGCAGTACCCAAGCCAAGGCCATCTGCGAAAGCTTCTGACCGCGCTGGGCCGCAAGCTCCGTCAATCGCTTCACCTTGTCCATTCGCTCTTCACTGATATGCTCCGGCCGTAAGAACGGGCTCGGTCCCGCAGCTCGCGAATCCGGTGAAATACCGTTTACATAGCGATCGGTCAAGATTCCGTGCTCCAGCGGAGAGTAGACGATCGAGCCGATGCCCTCCTCCTCCAGGACATCCTGCAGTCCGGCTTCGATATGCCGTGTAAACATGGAATATCTTGGCTGATGGATCAGGCAAGGCGTCCCCAGCTCCTTCAAGATGCGTGAAGCCTCCCGGGTCATCTCGGGATTGTAGTTCGAGATCCCGACATAAAGCGCTTTGCCCTGACGGACGATCTGGTCGAGCGCTCCCATGGTTTCCTCCAGGGGCGTGTTCGGATCCGGGCGATGATGGTAGAAAATATCGACATACTCCAGCTTCATTCGTTTCAAGCTTTGATTGAGGCTTGCAATGAGATTTTTTTTGGAGCCCCATTCTCCGTAAGGACCGGGCCACATGTAATACCCCGCTTTGGTGGAGACGATAATCTCATCGCGGTAAGGGGCCAGGTCCGCTTGCAGCATCCTGCCGAACGTCTCTTCGGCTGACCCGGGCGGCGGACCGTAATTATTCGCCAAATCAAAATGGGTAATGCCGGAATCAAACGCCTTCCTAACGAGATTTCTTCCGTTCTCGTAAGAATCGATGCCTCCGAAATTGTGCCATAGTCCAAGTGAAATCGCCGGCAGCCTTAGCCCGCTTCTTCCGCAGCGGCGATATAGCATGGTGTCATATCGAGTGTCGCTTGCTTGATATACCATCCAGTCAACCCTCCTAAATGAATTACCCTCATTGTAGCGGAACGGCTCGTCTGAGGCTATGTCAACAAGGAAGAACTTTATGGACTTATGTCAGATTCGAAGCTATGCACGGTAATGCTTTGGAGCAACACCTTTGATCTTCTTGAACATTCGGGAAAACAACAGCGAATCCGGATAACCGACGGAACGAGCCACTTCCCCGATGGAATAGTTCCCTTTCCCTAACAGCTCGCAAGCCTTGTCCATCCGGTAATGAAGCAAATATTGCTGTGGCGGCATCCCAACGGATTGTTTAAATAATGCGGATAAATACTTGCGGTCCAGCTTAAGGTACGCGGCGAGCTGGTGAATCGAAATCGGTTCACTATAATGGGCATGCAAATATTCGATGCACTGCATAATATACGCATCCTGCTTTCTCCAGCTCAAGTCCGCCGGGACTGTATGCAGGTAGACCTCCGTAAGAACGGCAAAAAAGTGGTACATTAACGCTTTGATTTGCAAATCGGTTCCCGGCCCTTGCGTGGAAGCGAGCGTCAGCTGCTCGAACATCGTCGGCATGACCTTGACGTCCATGGGGAAGACCGGCTGCTCCGGACTCAGCCGGGTACGTGCCAGGATCGATTCGACCTGCTCCCCTCGGAAGGCCAGCCAGGAATACACCCAAGGCGTCTGCCGGTCCGCTTCATAATAAGTTAAGACATCCGGATAGATAAGGAACGCCTGACCCGGACCAAGGGAGTACGTATGGTCCCCGACTTGTACGATCCCCGTTCCGCTATGAATGAAATGGATTTTGTACATATCGCGGACCATCGGCCCGACGGCATGCCCGGGAGCGCAGTCCTCCCTGCCCCAGTACAGCAGGTGAACATCCGGGTCCTGTCGATACGGATTTTCCGGATTATAATAATATGTTTTCATTGGATCCTCTCCGTCAGTCCTGTAAAGCTTCCTTCAAGCAGGCCATGAGAGCCAGCGCCTCTTCATGCTCCGGCTCCAATGCCAACGCCTTCTGCAGATATTCCACTGCAGCCTCTTCCATCCCAAGCTCATAGCTGCAGATCGCGAGGCACTGGAACACTGTGGGTACCGTGCCCTCTTCATCCGCCTCAACGGAGATATCCAGAAAATACTTCGCATCCTCGTACAAATTCATCTCGAACAGCACCAAGCCGGCGTCCAGCGCCAAGTCATATCCTAGCTTCAGCTCAAAGTACGAAGACCACATGATACGGATTCCGGCTTGAATATCGAGCAAATCCTCGTCGCTTGCTTCCGGGAGCAAGCCGGTGATACGCTTCGCGTTTTGGATGAAAAACTCCGCATCGTACCCGCCCAATCGCCAGAAAGCTATCAACTGCTGCAATTCCATCGTTTCCGTATTCCGGTCTACCCATTCCTTCAGGCTAAAGAACTCGTCCGGTCCGAATCGCTCGATAAACCGCCGGTACGCAAGCCGGGTCTGGGCATAGCTCTTCGCGTTCTCCAGCATGAAGATGCAGCCTACATTAATATTTCTATAATGCTGGGCGGGGAACAGAGAGAAGGCTCCTCTCTGCTCAAACTCATACCAAAGCGCATGGTAGTTGGCCGTTAACGAAAAGCTGCCGTGATGAATCAATTGGGGCGGCTCCGCGAATCTCCAGTTATCCAGCCGATGATCGCCTTTGTCCGAGGTGATGAGGAGGAAGCCCGACACGGACAATCGGCCTAGCCGCTCCATACAGCGTAAACCGGCAACCGGAAGCAGGATATGCGAATCCTCCAGCTCCTGCCGATAAAGGGAAATCAGCTCTTGATATGGGTAATCCTCCGCTTCATAGAGGGGCTCATGCCGATACTCATAGGTCATCGTAATGCTTTGCAATGCTTCCGACGGCGGCAGCTCACCGTAATGCTCAGGAAACTCCAGCACGACATCGCATTCGTAAATGCTGCCGTCTCCTACATAAATGAGCTCTTGCGGGATCCCGTCGAAAAAGTAATTCGCGATCACCAAGAGGGGCTGCTTCAAGTCCCCAGGCCGGATGGTCGTTTCCGATACGACCAAATGCAGCTCCGTGTCCTTCACGGCATCGAACCTTGCGAAATCCAGCAGTCCCTCCTGGACCCATGCTTGCAGGGAAGGATGGCTTTGCCAATCCTTGATATGATTCCAAGAGAAATCCGTGAGTACGTAGCGAAAAGGGGGCAGCTCCAATCCCGCTTCTTCCTTTAGCTCGCATAAGCACTTCAAGATATGATACGCCAGGCGCCCAGAGCCTGCTCCAAGCTCAAGCAGGGTAACCGGCTCCGAAACTTCCCCTTTTGCCGCCAAGTCTTGAAGAAACCCGAAGATCATCTCTGCGTAGGCTGTGGCCATCTTGGGGTTGTTCGTTATATACTGCGGAACCTGGCTCCAAGCCCTTGTTCCTTGTTGCTCGTAATATGCTAGCTGCAGCTCCCAGATGGGTGCTTCGCTGAATCGATAGGTTTGTTTGCCTTCCATCTTCAATCGTTTAGTCCCGCTTTCTTTAGATTCATCAGGGATCAAATGGTGCGCGTCCACCGTCAGTAAAATTATGTTATCACATCTGTTGCAGCGATTACCACTTAAGGAATAAGGGAATCACAGACCATCCCCTCATGAAAAAACCCAAGCACCATATTAGGCACTTGGGTTCGTGGATGATTACGATCCGATGATCGCTCGAAGGTGGCGGCTTATATGTTCTCCCATCAGCATATGGCCGTAGTCCGAGGGATGAAGCAAATCCCAAGCCAGCCCCGAGAAGCCCGGAAGAATATCCGATCCTTCCAGAAGATAAAGCCGTTGATGCTTGCTGCTCTGCACCAGCTCGCGAAGGATGTCGCTGTAAGCCGCCTGATTTTGCCCTGCTATGCTCGGGGTGGTTTCGTAAGTGGCTCCGTTCGGGTATACGGTAATGACGGCTACAGGCTTTTTCGGGTGCTTCGAGCAGATCGACTCGATAAGATACTCCGCCCGTTCCCGGAACTGCTCCGGCGTGAAGGAGCCGCGCATGTTCACCCCGAGCTCGAGAGTAGCGAAGTCCCAATCGACCCGTGAGCTCAAGTAGTCCGAAACGGCCGGCTCGCATAAGCATGCCCCGCTTAACCCCAGATTGAGCACATCCACACCGAGCCTGCGGGCAGCCAGCTGAATATAGGAGTGATAATTGTTCAGCGCGATCCCCCCATGCGTGATCGAGGAGCCGTAGGCAATCCAGCGGCGAGCCGGAAGCTCCTCCGTGGCAGGCGGACGAACCTCATGGCCGAAGGCTTCGAGCCCGTGAAACCGTGCTGTGTACCGGCATAGAAACAAGCGCCAGACCTTAGGAGAAAACCGCTGTCCCTCCAGCACCTTAGGCTCTACCTTGCTCAGATCAAGCTTTCGCTCCAGATGAAGCGTATGCAGTACACCGGCTTGGAGTCTATGATGGGAGTGAAAGAAGTCCCCCTGAAACACCATTACGTCTCCGTCTCCCTCGACCGCCGTCAACCCGACTCTCAGGTTAGCGGCCTCCGTCACGAAGCGGATTTCGCAGCCGCTTGCCTGCTGCGCGATAAACCTGCCTCGTTCGCTCAAGGCTTCCCTAACGTGACGGGGGTATCGCTGCAGGGTCAAGCCCGGAGTGAGCTCGTTTGCCTCCACCTCCGCCACGTTGTGCAGCTCCATATTATTCCACAGCATTCCGATACGCTCCCTTCTAGCCTGCCGTTCGTTCCGCGAATCGGCGCAGTGCCCCTTTGAGGGTCTCCACCATCCGCAGCTGGCATTGAATAACGTAATCCCGCGCAGCGAGTGCTTTGCGCTTAGCCTCCTCGGGCTGCTTCGCGAGCTCCAGCGCCGCTGCAACCAACCGGCTCCGGTCTGCTTCCGAATCCATATCGAACAACCATTCCCCAAGTCCGATGTCACGCCACATATAGCCCTTGCTGGTCTGCTCCTCCCACCGGCAGACAATGGCGGGGATGCCGTTGCCGATGCACATGATCGGAGAATGCATCTCATTGCCGAACAATCCCGCAGAGCGAACATAGACGCTCAGGGCCTCGTCCGTTAACCAGAAGCTTTCCTTCCAAACGACATGACGGCGTACATCCTCAGGAAGCTTCTCCAGGATCATCTCCCGGCCGACCTCCATCTGGGTGCTATCCTCCGGACAGAGCAGGATTTTCTTGCCGGTCTCACGGACGATGGCGATAATGGCCTCACGGAGCAGCACATGGTCGTGCTCCTTCATCTGCTCATTCCGCTGATGTCTGTCTTCGAGGAAGGCACTGTTCCTTATTTTCCAATAGGGGGTATACCGCAGCTTCGGAATACAGCACAGGAAGGCTCCTTCCTCCAGCCCGTTTGCCTGCAAAAATTGCTCCGCCCTCTCCTCGTCACGCAGATCAACGGAGAAGGCTCCGTCCGGACCGAACTCCATGAACGGACAAGCAACGCCCATTTCCTTCGCCTTAGCCAAGGAGACCGAGTCTCGGAAATAGATAAAATCCGCCTGATTCAACATGTCCTTCTCGATGAGGTTGCCGGAATAGGTGATGCCGAAAACGCCGAACGGCTTCCCCGTGGCCGCTACGAAAGCCCTTACATCTTCGGTCGCTACCAGATAAGGACCGGAGCCGTGCAGCAGAAAATCGCACCAGGCTACCGCATCGGCCAGCTCCTTGTTCGTGGCCCTGCCGGTAGCATCGAAGCGTCCCTTGACAATACGTAAATTCGGGAAGCGTTTATGCTCCATGGCCATGACCTCCTCCGTAATGTCGTCGGACGCCCACAGGATGATTTCCGCCTCGGGGATTTGCTGCTCCAGCAGGGCAAGCACCCCCGGGGTATGAGCGATGTCTCCAATGTTGACGACCTGCCAAGAGGAACGAAGCAAAATCCGGGGGGCTCTTCTCTCATTCAGCCTTAACTGCATAGGGTCAACCACGTTATCTCCTCCAACTATATGCTCGATTGTTACTGCGCTATACTCATCATATAGGCTGATATTATGGAGGTAAATGGACGATTAATCTGGATATATAGACAATTGTAACGGTTTTCTAGCCCTTCCTGTACTCACTGGGAGAACGTCCTGTCTCCCGGGAAAAAATGCGTGCAAAATAGAGGGCGTCATCAAAGCCGACCTCCTTGGCAATCAGAGCGATCGGCTCCCTCGTGCTGCGAAGAAGCAGCTTGGCCTTATCCATGCGCAGCTTATGAATATATTGCGTTAGCGTAAAGCCCGAGTATTTTTTAAACAGAATGGAAAAATAGCTCGGCGACACGGCAGCCGCTCTGGCCAGCTCGTCGCGCTGGAGCGGTTCGCGATAGTGATGCTTGATATAGTTCATGGCCGCATGAATCAGCTTGGCATTGGGATCCTCACTCGTTCTTCGCTCCTGAAGCGTAACCAAGAGCTCGTAGATCATTTTCTGAAACACGTGACTCGTATGAGCTTCATAGTCCGCTCCTTTGGAGGTCCACAAACGATGCAGCTCCTCCATTCGGTCCTTCACTTGATATTCATCGGCGGATTCAATCCGGTTGAACGGCAGACCCTCCTCCGGACCTTCGATCATGCGCAAGTCCGAGCCGGCCCAAGACAGAAGCTTATATGTATAATGGATCGTAATATATTGAAGGGGATCCTCCTGTGGCACCGTGAAATGGATCTGCTGATGATTGGCAAAGTGAAACAGCCGGTTCGCGCGAACCTCGTGCTCTTGCCCGTTGACGACCAGCCTCCCCCTGCCGGCAAAGGCATAGCCGAAGTTGCAAAACTGGGTATGATTCTGGTGCACAACGTAGTGCTGATCCTCCCAGAATTGGTTATCTCTTATATGAACACTAATGACCTTAGGATAAAAATGGTACAAAAATTCATACCCCAATGTATGAATCCTCCCCGTCCAGCGGCTTGACTTCCCAAACGATAACAATGACCCGCAGTGGGTCCTTAACAATAGCAACCTGATGCGAGTCATTGTCATTTATAACATCTTCCTCTTACTTTTTGCCGGATTGTTGTGCCTTGTAGGTCGCATTGACCTCATTCGTAATTTCTTCTCCGCCCGCTCTCTTCCAGGACTCCACGAATTTATCGAAGCCCTTATCCAGATCGATTTCACCGGTAATAAATTTGATGAAATGCTCCTTCTCCAAATTCGGCAGATCCGGGTACTTCTGCACTGCGTTGATATTGAACTTGATGTTGAACAGCATTTCAACCCCTTGCGTAACCTGTTCCCGAAGAGCAAGGTCGCTTGCCGGGAAGGAGTACGTCTCGAACGCTTTGGCCTTCTTCGAGAGCAGCCCATAGTAGCTTCCGAGGCCTGCGGAAATTTTCTTCTTCGTATCGACGTACTCCTCTTTGGGCACAGGCATACCGTTTTGCATTGTGTAATGTACGCCCTCCTCCCCGTATTGAGTCGCCATAAAGCTCTCTTTATCCGAATACATGGAATTCAGGATTTCGTAAATTTTCGCTTTTTTCTTCGGATCCTTGCCCGCATCCACGCTCATGCCCAAGTAATTGCCGGTCAGCCCCCAAGCCGACAGCTTGCCTGTGCCGTAAGGACCGTCGAGTGCTTTCCCCGCCGCAATCTTGACGCCGTTCTTGGCGGCAGCCAAGCCGATCACGCCGTTCGGACGGAAGTTAGACCAGTTATGTGTGTCTACGCCGACGCGTTTGTTAACGAACTCTCCCCGCTTCCCGTCGCTAGTGAGGAATTCCGGATCCAGCACCCCATCCTTAAACCATTTGTTCAGAGATCGGAACGCCTCTCGGGATTGCTCGGTCACCATCCCGTACACAAGCTTGCCCTCTTTGTCCTTCACCCAATAGCTCGGGTTTGTTTGGTACGCACCGAACACATACTGCAGCGATTCCGCGATATTCGTTTTGCCTAGTGCCGTAAGTCCGTAAGTATCCTTCTTGCCGTTCCCGTCCGGATCGTTATTCCTGAATTTATAGATGACATCCTCGAATTCCTTCAGTGTCTTCGGCGGCTCATTGTATCCGACAGCCTTAAGCCAGTCCTGATTGTAGAAAGGGTTCAGCGGAATGACACCCTCTAGGTTGGTAATGGGAATTCCATAGCTTTTTCCGTTAATGACCCCGTCATTCCATGCCTCCGGCTGATTTTTGTCAACGAACTCGGCCAAGGTCGGCATATTCTTCTTGATTTCATCAATAGGCAGCTCGGCGAGCAATCCCTGCTGCGAATAGGCGCGGACATCCGCCAAGCCCCAGAGCAGCCATACGTCCGGCAGCTCGTTGGTAGCAAGACGCACATTCAGCTGATCCTTCCAGTTCGTACGGTCGATCCGTATATTTTTGATTTTGACATTGAACTTTTTCTCCATCCATTGCTGAACGTATGAGCCGTCTTCCTCCGGAAAATCAAAGCTAAGCCAGCTGATTTCTATAGGTTTCTCGGCTGAGCTCTTGCCGTTATCGGCCGAAGGAGCCGGAGCCTTGCTGCAGCCCGCCGCCAATATCGATAAGGACAAGGCGATGGCAGCCGTGGACTTGGATAAACGTTTCATATAAAGACCTCCCTAAGCTTCATTTTCATCATACCATGTACTTGTACAACCGGGATAAAGAACCGTTCGATCACCCGTTTCTCTGCTAAGGACATCCCCCCTTTCAGGCAGCCTTCGCATTACCCTTTCACAGACCCGATCAGCGCGCCTTTGACGAAATATTTTTGAATAAACGGATACACCACAAGAATCGGCAGCGTAGCAATCATCAGCACGGCTGCCTTGACGCTCTCGGCCACTACCTCCTGCTCCGACGCTTGATCCATCAGCTGCTTTGTCTCGAGGTCGCTGCTCTCCACAATTAGCCGGCGAAGATAAATTTGAAGCACCAGCTTGGATTGATCCTGGATATAAATCAGCCCTTGAAACCACTCATTCCAATGATGGACGGCAAGCCATAAGCTTATCGTTGCCAGGATGGGCTTGGAGATCGGCAGGACGATCCGAAACAGAATTTGAAAATCGTGCGCTCCGTCCATCTTGGCGGAATCCTCCAGCTCCTGGGGCAGCCCTAGAAAGAAATTGCGCATGATCAGCATATAGAAGGTGTTAATCAATCCGGGAATGATTAGCGCCCAGAGCGAGTCGTATAAGCCTAAGCCCCTTATCAGCAGAAACGTTGGAATCAACCCGCCGCTAAAGAACATGGTGATCACGATGAACATGGTATAAAATCCCCGGTGCGGCAAATATTTTTTCGACAGCGCGTAAGCCCCCATGGTCATGACAATCAAAGAGAGAAGCGTGCCGACAACCGTACGAAAGATCGTATTGTAGTAGCCCATCCAGATGCCCTTCGTCTGCAGCGCCTGCTCGTAAGCGGCGAAGGTGAACTCCTTGGGATAGAGATGAATACCGGGCCGGATCGCTTCGGACGGTGTGCTTAAGGAAACCGACAGCACATGTAAGAAAGGATAGAGCACGGTGATACAAAAGAAAGTAATGACCGCCAGATTCACATATTGAAAAACGCGCTCCGGTTTGCTGAGTCGTGTGGCCGGCATTAGAGAATCCCCTCCTGTCCAAGCTTCTTGACCATGTAATTCGTCAGGAGCACCAGGGTGAACGCCACCACATTCTTAAACAGCCCGACGGCTGCGGTCAAGCTGTATTGCAGCTGGGTAAGACCGGCGCGATATACATACGTATCCAGAATATCTCCCACACTGTACGTATTCGGACTATACAAATTCAGCACTTGGTCAAAGCCGGCATTCAGTACCGCGCCGATCCGGAAAATAAACATGATCGTGATGACCGGAATAATGCCCGGCAGAGTGATGTGCCACGTTTGCTTCCAGCGGTTGGCTCCATCCATTACCGCCGCTTCATACAGCGCGGGATCGACACCTGCAAGCGCTGCCAAATAAATGATCGTCCCCCAGCCCACTTCCTTCCATATGGAAGAAACGACTAAGGTGAAACGGAAATACTGAGGATCTCCCAGGAAATAAATCGGCTCCATCCCGACCATCGACAAGAGCAGATTGACCGTGCCCGTCGTCGGGGAAAGAATCGTGATCAAAAGCCCGCTCAGTACGACCCACGACAAAAAGTGAGGCAAATAGCTGATGGTTTGCGTAATCCGCTTGAACATCTCGATACGAATTTCATTAAATAAAAGCGCCAGCACAATAGGCGCCGGAAACCCGAACACAATGTGGTAAAAGCTGAGCAGCAGGGTGTTCTTCATAATGCGCAAAAAATCCGGCGACGCGGTAAACAAATAAATAAAGTGCTTGAAGCCAACCCATGGGCTCCCTAGGATCCCTTCCCTGATGCGGTAATCCTTGAATGCAATCTGTACGCCGTACAACGGGCCGTACTCGAAGATGATGTAGTAGAGCAGGACCGGTGCCAGCATCAAAAATAAATACTTGCACTTGCGGTATTCCTTTCTCACATCCGCGTTAAACCATGCTGTTATCGCTCTCAAGATGTTTGTCCCCTTTCCTGTAGCTGTTTCTTAAGCTGATCTTATATGCGGAATCGCACTGTTTTCAATTTCAATATCTGAATTGAGCTTACAGGATATGAATTAGCGCCGGCGAGGTACGAAAAAAACAGCCCCTGCCTCAGGTTCAGGCGGGGGCTACGGCTTATTGATTTCGATATTGGGCAGGGGTTACTCCCCAGCATTGCTTAAATTTTGTAGTGAAATACGGAACGCTACGGAACCCGCTCATTCTGGCGACCTCTGCAATCGAATGCGTTTTTTCGGACAACAGCTTCCGTGCCAGCTCCAGCCGCTGCCTGCTCATATATTCAGCAAGCGTGCAGTGATACTGCTCCTTGAACACTCTGCCGATAAACTGCTTGGAGTATCCCGCATAGTCCGCCAAATCATCCAGGGACAAATCGCGTTCCAGCTGCAGATCGATATATTCCTTCAACTGCTGGGCGACGCGTTCGTACTGAGTGTCTCCCATTTCCTTCTGGCACGACATAAACTCGATGCTGGTTTCCTCTAAATAGGCTACGGTTTCTTTCAGCGAGCCTCTGCGATAGCCGGCAATGATATCCGAAGACGTCAGCCTGAAGCTGCCTTTCCCAGTATCCATCACCACCTTCGCCAGCGTCAGCGCCAAGTGATGCAGCAGCATTTCATAAGACTCCAGAGTGAGGTTCGCTTCGAGCAGGTACTTCGAGCATTCCCGATAATGCTCCCGCACCAGAGCCTCGTCTCCTGACCGAAGCTTGTTCTCCAGAGCTTGGCTCTCCAGCAGCTCAATCGATATCGGCTGCTTCTCTTCCAGCTCCTCATAAGCTATGAGAAGTGCCATCCCCTCGACGAATACGTAGGCCATGGCCTCCTGCGCCTCCATATAGGAGACCTGAATCTGCTCCAGCCCTTGAACGACACTGCCTACCGCCGCGGCAAAGCGAATGTCGCCGTTCAGTTTGACTCTCCAATGCTCCAGATCATGACGCACGTGCCGGACGGCATCCCATGCATGGAGATGATCGACACAATAAATCACCGCGGTCTGATAACCGTTCACCTGGATGGCATAGCTCGGTATGGCGTGATTCTTCATCTCGAATTGCTGCTGCAATACCGCCGAGGAATGACCCGATTCCGCCTGCAGGAGAGACACAACAAAGCTGCCGTGGGGCTGTATGGGCAGCTGCTCCCCTTCCGCAGGCAGCTTGCCGACAAGCAAATCCTGCAGATGCTTGTTGTGCTGCACCTCAAGCATCTGCTGAAGACGCAGCATCAGCCCCTGCATCCGTTTATGAAAGCCGATCGACATGACATAAGATAGAATCACGCCGAGCAGCAGCACGACAAGGCTGATGACCCACACCTTGCTCTGCAGCCGATTCGCAAGCAGCATGGTGGAATCGATAGGCCGAAGGCTGACATACTTCCACCCGCTTTCCGATTCGTAGGCCGACAGGCTGATCTCCCTTCCTTCTTTCGTCAACCTAAGTGTCTTGTACTCCTGTTCCCCAAGCTTACTCTCCAGTTCTACTACGGGCGGCTCCGGCAGAGGTCCCCGAGTCAGCATCGTGTTGGAAACCGCAAGGGCCCCCTTCTCGGTATAAATATAGTACCTGTCATCGGCATTCTGAATCAGTGCCTGCAGCTTGCCGACCACATCCATCACATTCAGATCGATGATCATATAACCTTTTACCTGCGTTCCCTTGGACCGGTAGGGCAGCGTATAAATGTAGCTCAGCAGCCGCTTTTCCGCCCCATCGTTGTCTCTGACCGTTCGGGCGAACCATCTGTGCGGCTCGGCTTTGTCGATATCCTTGAGCAGCTCATGATTCGGAGAGCTTGCCGGGGACTCGTAATAATAGTCCTGATCTACCACCATGTTCGAATGCTTATAATAGATCGAGATGTTATCCAAGCCGGGAGAAGCCATAATCAGCGTTCGAAGGTCATTGGTAAGCCTTACGATTTTATAGTAATTTCCTTCCATCCCGTTCTCCAGGAAGAAGTTGATCTCCTCCGTACTGGACGAACGTATGGTGGTCATAGCCTTATTGAGAACGGACATCTCGTACCGATTCAAGTAATTTTCTTCCACGAAATTTTGGACGCGCTGCAGCTGATGGAGATTCTCCTGAGCGAGCTCGCGGGTATAAAGCTCCTGTGCCTGCTTCGTAAGATAGCCGCCGATGGCTAAAATAATAACAATCGTCAGGGCTAAGTAGGACAGGATCAGCCTCCGCCAGTCCGCGGAACGGTTACCCGGAAAAAACTTCATAACGGAACCCCCCTCTTCTGTGCCTCTCTCTACAGTATGCGCTTACATTTTGCCGCGTAAAAGCTGCGCAACATTGTTTGTACCTTATTATATAGACCGTGCTCTCTAGAGTAAATACACGATCATTTCCACAGTATGGACAATTGTTTACAGAAACCAACCCGCCTTCTCTCTACTAAGAAAAGGCGGGTTGGTTCTACAAGTCATGCATGCTTGGCTTCTCAGCTGCCGGAAATGTCCTCTACCACAATATCGTCGAAGTACGTTTTCTGGTTGTAAGCGTACAAGCCGGGATAACCTTCCGAGAAGGAGAAATCCTGAGCCGACAGCACCTCGTTGCCGTCTAAATACAGTCTTAGCGAGGTACCCACAAGATCCAGCTTCATCTCCCGATAACCGGCGGTAAAGTCGGTCGGCATAACCGCAGAGGAAGCGATGGTGCTAACCGTTCCATTGACGATTTTAAACAGCTTGAATCTCTGTGTGGTTTGCTCGTATGCCGCATAATAGAAGTTCGTGCTATTTACGTATCTTCCGATCAAGCCGAGCCGCACCGGATTTCCTGTCCCCCATGCGTCTGCCTTCATTCGCGCCTTAAGCGAATAGTCGGAGCGAATGATGTGCCCCAGATAGCTTCGGGCCGTGTTCGCTGTATTCGTATTCTGATAAGCATGATTATCGCCATCCTCGGCGATCTGCCAGGTTCCCGAAAGCGATACCCAGCCCCCGATGCCGGACCCTTCGAAATCATACGTTTCCAGCTCCGTGGAGGTCACATACACTTCTATCGGCTTGCTGACCGTATAGACGTTTCCTGCCACGGTGACCTGGGCGGACAATACCGCTGTGCCTGTGCCGGTTCCCGTGACCTGACCATTCGAATCAACCGCAGCCACCGTCGGCGAGCTGCTTGCATATTGAACCGATGCACCGGTTACATCGACGTATCTCCCCAAGGCGGAGACGCCGTATACATCCGCATGGACAGAGGCCCCGACCTGCATGCTGTCCGGAAAATGGATCCCTACCGAAGCCAAGCTATCATTAACCAATACATCGAAGCTCGTCGTCTTCGTTACCCCGTTGTGTGTTGCGGAAATCGTAATCGTCGCGGCTCCGGAACCGATCGCTTGAACAACGCCGGACGAGCTCACGGTGGCCACGCTTGGATGACTGGAAGCAAAGCTGATCGATGAGTGTGCGGGTTTGATGAAGTACCCTTGCGCAGTTCGCCCGGATACTTTCAGCTTAGCGCTCTGACTCGGTTCCAGCACGGTCCATGCCTTGTTCGTCGATTCCCCTGCTTTTTTAACGAACAGGACTGCAAGCGGGTCGTTCGGATCGGCGTACGGGTAGTCGCCCTTTAGCCCCATGCTCTGACGATCAAGGTCTATCATTCCCAGCTTGTAGGCTGGCGAATCGTACCTCAGCCGGTAGTCGTGCTCCGCAGCGTTCATGAAACGGGGATCCTCCGCCACGATGGAATGCTGATCGAATTTCCCAAGCTGCAGCTCGAGCCAGCGATCATAATGGGGGGCAGGAATGGAACCGCCGAATTCATAAGTCCCTTTTGTTGTATAGTACACGTTATGATCCGCGTGAGTAAACTTGTTTTCATCCCAATAATTGATGGAGTACAGCTTGGCATCGTTCTGGTACAAAATATTACGGGTAATCTCCAGCTCGGAAGAGATTTCCCCCCCGGTTTGCGTGGAGCCGATCGTCCCGTTCTGCTCTCGGTTACCGGCAATAATGTTATTGTCGAGCCGAATGCCGATGCCCTTCAGCATCACGGAGCTGTTTAGGTAACCGCCCCCCGTCTGCTGCAGGCTGTGAACGATATTCCCTTGAAGCAGCACATCATCGGAGTTGTCGTCGAAATAGAGTCCATACCCGAAGGAACGGCTTGGAACCTCCGTGAGCAGCTGCAGGTCGCTGTCATGAACCAGATTGTAACGGACGATGTTGCCGGTACCCGTGCCCCAGCCTGCGATAATCCCCGCATCCTGTGAATCCGTCGTGGCATTGGAAACATCGTTGTACTCCACAAGATTGTTGCGGGCATGCTGGTAATCGCGATAGTTGTTTTCCGTTACGAGCACATTCTCTATGGTCGTTCCGACCAGATAGCCCTTGCGCTGTGCTTTGATGTGAATGGCATAACGCGGAGAGTGATGAATCCGGTTATGGGAAACAATATTTTCCCCGCTGTCATAGATGCGTACCCCTCCGCTGTTACCGTAAAATTTACCTACGTGATGCACATGATTATTGGTTACGATATTCCCGGAGCTGACATGCTGGGCTGTCTTGGCCAAGCCTTCGATGCTGACTCCGTTGTAGCCGATATTTTGTATTTCGTTGCCCTCAATCCGGTTTGACTTCGCCCAGCCCAGCAGCTGAATGCCGTGTTCCCCCGTGTTGTAGATGCGGCTGTTCAGAACATGGACGCGCTCGAGGTTCTCCCCGTGGATGCCATCCTTACCGACATTGGTGTTGCGGATGGTCAATCCCTCCAGCGTGATATCCGTAACCGGAGCGGAAGTCGAGCTGCCGGTAAGCCTGACGGCCTCTCCCGCGAACGGGGCCGATATGCCTCCAATCAGCTGAGCGGTATCATGAGGATAATAATAAACCGTGCCGGTGCTCCGATCCAGGAAAAATTCACCCGGCTGATCGAGCAGCTCCAGCGCTCCCTGCATGAAATAACGTGACCCCGGACCGATGACATATCCTACAGGCTTGGTTAAGGTAACCGTTCGATTCGCATAGTTGATAGCGCTTACACCGACGGTGTAGGAATACCAGTATTGATATCCTTGCGCGCCTCCGGGCCAAATATACGTCTCCAGAGTAGTCGGATTCGTCACCGACGGAATATCGCTTTGAGCGAAGACAAAGCTTTTCCGGTCATCCCCGGCTACAATCGCCTCCACCCGGTGGTATACATTCGTATCTCCCTGAATATTCGGATATCGGGCCTTCATCGCCTGCACCTGATTTTCGAACAGGACGTCAAAGCTCCAAGATGTACCGACATTGGCCTTATAGATGTTTCCGTTATAAAGCTGCCAGCCTGTAATCGGCTTGCTGGCATCCAGCACCGCACTCTCTCCCGGGTAGCTCCGATAGGTAATGCGATGTCCGTCCCGGCCGGAATCCAGCTCATTGAACGCTAAGGTGCTCTCCAAATGGTAGGTACCTCCCCGCAGCATCACCGTAATATCCTCGTTCATGCCTCCGGCGATCTGCTGCCTCACCACATCTCTTGCCTTGTGAGGCGTTCGGAACGGCGCCTCCAGCGTTCCCGTTCCGGTGTCATCGCTGCCCGTTGTTGAGACATAATAGGTGATTCCGCTTGAAGCGTTCACGACATTCACTCCCTCCGTCAACGATATTCCTACCGTAGAGGCGGCAACTACCATAGCCAGACTTGCGTGAAGACTAAGCTTTCTGCTCCTGCTGAACATCCCCATACCTCCCATGAAATAGATCTGCTCTCAAACGCGACGGTTTTTTTAAAAGGATCACCCCCTTCCCTGGGAAGCTTGACGGCGTGTTACTTGGACTTTTCCGTTGTAATGGCCCGGTTGATCGCTTCCTCCGCAGCTCTCAACGCACTGTTCAAGTCCTTGCCTTCCACAATGACCTTCTCCAGCTCCTTCATGAGCGGCGTCTGAGCGTCAACGTTTACCAAGCCGGCCTTACGTCCGGGAGCTCCGGGTCCTACTTTATTCACGAAATGAGCTGCGATGTTTTTATCTTTATAGAGCGGGTCGTTTTTCTGGAAGTTCTTCCGGACAGCATCGCTTGTTACGACGGGGAATACTCCGAAATCCGCCGCCAGCTTGGACTGCATGTCGTCCGAGGTCAGCCAAGAGGCGATCTGGAAGGCTGCGTCTTTACTCTTGCTGCTGCTCATCACATACAGATTGCGGAAATCAGCAGGTCTTCCGATGCCGGGCTTATCCTTGTAGGTAGGAAGACTGACAATATCCCAACGGAAGTTCCAGTTCATAAAATTGCGGGAGGAGAATACGGACATAGCAGCTCTTCCTTCGATAAACACCTTCCAATCCTGCTCTTTGTTTATCGTTTTCGCATCAAATTTCAATCCCGGGATGGTATAGAAGCGAGCGAAATTCTCGGCAATCCGTTTCCAGCCCTCCGTATTCACGTTGGCCTTATCCTCCGTCAAGCTCAAGTACGACTCCCCATAAGGATTCATCGCAAAAAACGTATCCATCCATCGCTCGGCCAACCCCCGATACTGTACTCCGTCTTCGTTGCGTGTCATCAGCTTGGAGATCTCATAAATTTCGTCCCATGTCATCCCATCCTTGGGATAAGGGACACCAAAACGATCAAACAAATCCTTGTTGTAATGCAAAATTCCTCCTGTCGTGCCGCTAAGAGGAACGCCCGCGATGATTCCTCCCGTTTCATTCTTCATCTGCTCAAGGGCCAATGGATCCAGACGGGAGCTGTCAAATTTATGCTTTTTCATTAAATCGCTTACATCATACAGCAGTCCACGCTTCACCAGCTCTTGGGTAGCCACGCCGCGTGCCGCGAACAAGTCGGGAAGCGCACCCGCCGTCACCATAGTGTCGAGACTCGGTCCACCGGCGTTTGTGTTCGGAATCGCTTTCAAAGTGATGTGCGGAAATTTCGTCTTGGCCTGTTCCGCAATGAAATCGAATTCCGCTTGCGGCATCGTCCATAAATAGATACTGACCTCTGCAGGCTCATTGCTAACCACGGCAGACGGTTCTTCCGGCTTCGTTTCCGTTTGTTTCTCTCCGGTGCAGGCCGTAAGAAGCAAGGCGAAGGCCGTTAAGGCCGCCATACCGGTTGATACTTTTTTGATCATAAGGACACCCTCCGATTTCATCCATATTTTAACTCTACTAGCTATTGTTCCTTGATTATAATAACGGGGTACGCCAGAGTAAATGCATAATTATTCTGCTTGTATGGACGATTGTTACGAGAAATTTTCACTTTATTGCAGCATCCTGGATGGCTCTGTAATGGATTGACAATAGCTGTCATAGAGGGATATTCTATGGTTGGAATCGATACAGCGGGGGGAGTGACGCGGATGCTCGCCGAACATTATCAGTTAACCGGATACGTATATGCCGGACCTCAGGCGGCGTTTCGACATACGGAACAAACGCTGGACCATCCTACCTTGATTGCGATTGAAGCAGGCGAATTCGAGTTTGAAATGGGACAGACCGCCGGGCAGGCCGCCCTTGGGGATCTCGTGTTTTGTCCTGCCGGTGTCAGCTTTAAGCGTAGAGCCTTAAGCAGCATTACGTTTCATCATATCCACTTTGAAGAGATAAAGCGGGACCTGGCCGGTTGTCCGTTTCCTCTTGGCAAAATAATGATCCAGGATGTAATCCGGCTTTCCTCGACCTATCATTACCTACGCCATCTTGCGCACCTGACGAATAACCCTGACATCCGCTTTCGTCTGATGCGGCAGTACGTCGTTCCTGACCTGCTTCTGCTTACGGAGCTCGAGCTGCTCCAGCATAAGAGGCGGCACAAAACGAACGATCTGCTGATGCAGCAGGCATTCCGTTATCTACAGACCCATGCTTGCCGCCCGTTCAGTATGAAGCAGCTGGCTGCAGACCTTGGCATGAGTCCCTCGCAGCTGACCCGCCGTTTCCAGTCGGCCTACGGTGTGGGACCCGCCGCCTATGTAACCACCCTCCGTCTGGAGGAAGCGAAGCGGCTGCTGCTGGAAACGGAGGATACCCTGGAAGCGATCGCTTTCCAATGCGGGTATGAAAGCGGTTCCTATTTGTGCCGGATTTTTACCGCGAAGACAGGGCTTAATCCTTCGCTCTTCCGACAGAAGTACAGGATATAACGCCTTAGGGCTTTCCTTAAAGGTGGATATTTGGGGGGATATTGATTTTGAGAAAAGGACTTATTCAGGCGAAATCGCGGAGGATACCTAAGCGCCCCGCCCTATCTAATTCGCGAAATTTTGCAACATCGATCCACAAATCGATTTCGAAGGGACGGGTGAAGTCGCTTCAGATTCTCAATTCGTACTGCTCGGGCTGTCTCGGCCACAGTCACCTTGCCGATTGGCGAATGGCGCGGTACCGTAAGAGTCAGCAGCAAACCGCCCTTAGCTTAAACGCTGAAGGGCGGTAGTTTTTGTTACATATGAACATAGATTTGATCTTCATCGACGGTAATATCATACTTTTCTACGGTAACGTCGTACGTCATCGTCCTCATCTTGAGATCGACAATCATACAGCCGGTTTTCAAATGAAACTCCCATTGATGCCACGGACAACGGACAATTTCGCCTTCCTTCTCGAATTCGAAATGGCCCGGTCCGTTAGAGGTAACGTAGGATGAGGTCATTCCCGCGCAGAGCGGTGCGCCCTGATGCGGACATAAATTCCTAATCGCATAATACTGACCGTCCACTTGATACACTCCGATGCTTTTTCCGCCTGCTTCGATGATCTTCTTGGAGCCCGGGGTGAATTCACTCACGTTTCCTACATAGTATTTCGTAGTCATCGCCCGGCCCCCGATTCGCTGCGCCGCTGCGGCAATCCGTACAGCTCCGCCGCATTCTGGTAGAAAATCCGCTCCCACAGCTGCTCATCGAGCTTGGGGAACGCTAAGGTAGGGGAATCGAAGTCCCAATGCGGAAAGTCCGTCGCGAACATTAAGTTCGTATCTGCGTTGATCGCTTCCAGCATCGGCAGAAACATCGACGGCTTCGGCGGCAGCTCAATCGGCTGGGAGGTGACGCGGAAATGCTTGCGGTAATATTCGCTAGGCGGCTCCTTTACCCATGGGGTCTGGCTGCGCAGCGCCTTCCAATCCTGGTCGAGCCTCCACAGCAGCGGTGCGATCCAGAGCGTCCCCGCCTCAATCATGACCACCTTCAGCGTAGGGAATTTCTCAAACACGCCTTCAAAAATAAAGCTTGCCAGGTGCGTCGCCATAATCTGCGCCCGGGCTGCCCGGTATTCGATGTAATGACTTACTTGCCCTGCACCTGTAGGCGCGGGATTGATGCCGATGCCTTCCATGCTGACATGAATGGCGAACGGCAATTCGTTACGAACGCACGCTTCGTAGATCGGATGATAGAACCGGTTCCCGTAAGGCTTCTCCGCTCCATTAGCAACAATCACCTGCACCATGTCCGGATTCGAGCCGACTCGATCGATTTCTTGGGCCGACAGGATCGGATCCTGCTTCGGTATGAGGATCGAGCCTTTAATCCGCTCATCCTGTGACAGCAGTTTATCGATTCCGTAATTGTTGTAGGCCGAGCACACCGCCGCCGCATAATCGGCATCGGGGCTGGTTTGAATAGAATAGCTTCCGGTTCCAGTCAAAATGCCGTATTCGATATTGTATTTCTCGAGAAAATTTGTTTGAAAATATTTCAGATAGCTTGCCGAGCCGCCTTCCTTGGGAAAGCTTTCGTCCTGCTTGACTCCTTTGCCCGTGCCGTTCAAATACATCGCATTCTGACTGGGCAAACGCCAGCCGAAGGTCTTGATCTGCTCCCGGTACACCCGGGGCAAATAGTCCATCACCTCATCGCTGAATGAGCCTGCATGAATATCGCAGTCGATAATGGAACGTTTCGTCTTGCGCTCCTTGCTTCCTTGCTGTTGCTGTTGCAGCTGATCCGTCGCTTCCATGGCTTCACTCTCCCCTAGCAGCATAGATTTGTAATCAAATCGCTTGCTTGGGTTTATTATAAAGCCTGGTATTACGGGAGATATATACACTTTTCAAGCGACTATTTTCACTTTATTGCAAATAAATCGGCAGCCCCGGACAATGATTAGGTCCAGGACTGCCGTTCTCACGCGCGTAATTTTGTGTTACCGCTGAAAGGTTCCTTGAAACGATTTGACGAAAGTACTATAGAGCGGCTCCTGACCGCTGCCGTTGAGGCCCCAAAGCTGTAAACTCAGCAAGGCTGCCTCTTTCCCGTTCTTTCCTTCGCTAACCGCCATCATACGTACCCTATAGCGATTACCTTGCGGATCAGTAGCGGTCGTCTGCCAATACGTTTGATCTCCTTCAATAACAAGCCACTCTACCGTTTCCCCTCGAAGCTCCAGTCCAAGCGGTTCGGCATGGAGCCGCAGTTGACCGGTGAGGCTGCCGCCGGCCTGCTGTTCCCAATGGATATTGACATGCAGCTTCTTGGCTTTCGGGCCGAAGAGGCTTCCCGCCTCATCAAGCGGGATGAACCCGTTCATGTCCAAGCCTCTTTGCGTTCTATCGTATACGGCGGCGGTTACTACTGCCGATGTTGTTTGATAGTACGCATTCGGCTGGATGTCGAACCGAATTTCATATAATCCTGCCGGAAGCTGTGCGGGAATGTGTGCAATTCCTGCCTCGTCGGTCGCATACACGGCTTCGGTCACGGATACGGCAATGCGGGAGCCGTCCGGATGAATGCGAGTAACAAGGGCAGTCACCGGGATTCCCTCCCTGCGGCCAAGCTCCGCATCGTCTTGCTGTAAGGTAACCTCTATCGTTTGCAGACCTCCTGCGGCGAAAACCTGTGGATCTGTCGCCCGGAGGAAAGCCTGTTCTTTACGGACGATCAGCTTGGATTCGGACGTGCTTCCTTGGTATTCCGCCCGGATCGGCCATTCTCCGGCATCAGCCGTACTATCCGCAGCTTGTTGAATGGTATATCTCATCGTGGCAACTCCTGCATGATCCGTAACGGCAGAGCCAATCCGCTCCTGCTCGACTTGGAATTCAACCGTCTCGCCGGCGATCGGCTTGCCGTTCGCATCCGTCAAGCTTGCCTTCAGCTCTACGGAATCGCTATACGTTCCTTCGGCCTGCTCCAGGACAAGCTGCGTTCCTTGCTTCATCCACTCCAGGGTGCGGAACAGCTTCGGCTCCTTCGTACCGCCGATGCCCGATCCCCATTCAATATATCCTTTGCGCTGCACACCGTCGTTGTCGTTCAGCAGAAGCGAGAAGCTGACCGCTTCGTTCGCTTCCGACCGGATCGGGGCCAGCTCAGACCAAGGAAGCGCGAGCTCATATAGAGTGGTTTGCTGGGCCTCATCCCGGCTAATCCTCAGGTTTCCCTTGTCGACCAGTCCCGTTGAGTAACCCGACGGTGAAAGAAAACGATAGATTTGCGGCCCGGCAGGAGTCTGAGCAACCCCGTATTCATACCATTGCTTGCTCTCGCCCGGTATGCCCGGTGCCAGGGCAAACTGGATGCCGTCGTTCTGCCACTGGTCGCCGCCTCCGGCCGGGTATGCCCAGACATTGTCGGTAATCTTAGCGGTCATATAAAAATGCTCCCGGTCCCAATGCACCCATACGAGTCCACTGGCATCGGCCGGACCGGAGTAGCCGGATATTTTGTTATTTGCCTTGGACAGATCGATGAGGGCCTCATCTAAGGCTTCATCAATCGTTCCGTCCACTTGAATGGTCCGGTGAGCTACCGGGTTAAATTCAAGGGTACCGGATACGGGGATAGGTCCGAAGCCTTCCAGCCATACCGTTGCCTTAAATGTGTAGCTTTTCCCATATTCAACTGTTGCGGCTTCCCATGAGAACGTTTCTTTCGTTGCCGGCGCGATCACTTTAGCTACATTCGTCGTTCCGGTTCGGCTGCCCATCTCCCAATCAACTTTGACTACCTTCAGCGGCTTGGCGCTAAAATGATTGGTAATGTCCACCCTCAGGCTGCCGGAACGAGAAGCCTCGTCTTCAATCACCGGCCGTACACGAACAGCATAAGGCTCACCGATGCGAACCTGCCTGAGAACATAGCCGATTCTTTTGCCCCCCGAGTGCAAATCGCCCTGGATGCGCTTGACCCCCAGCCGATCCATCGCCCCGAGCTGCATCGTCCGGTTGACGGTAGCATTCGGCCCAGCCGTTAATTCCATCGTCTGGTTTTCGGAAGATAAAGTAACCGTCAGCGGCTCACCTAACGGATTCGTCAGACGTACGCCGAGCTGCACCGGCTCCGTGAGTACGGCCTGATCGCTTGACGTAACGATAAACGTATCATCCGGTACCATGCCCTGGATCGTTCCTTTGATGTACACCGGTTCGCCGTTCAATGTCACGTACACTTTGCCATGAAGCGGCTCATACACCTTCGTGTTGCCCATGATGTCTGTAATTTCCAGCGGCTGGGTCGTAGCAATGGCCATGGCTTGGGGGCTGATCGACCACGCAACGCGTATATCCGAGTTATCCTTTCGGAATGAGTAACTATAGACACCCTCTTGCGTCGTATCCTTGGCTACGTACTCCGCCCCGGTCAGCTGCCGGGTCATCGCTGCATAGGCTGCATAAGCCGGTTTAGGCGTATGCTTGCCCTGCGCATCAGAAGCGTTGCGGATGACTCCGAAGTTGTCTTCGTTATAATCTATTTTCGTGCCGTCATTCATAAAGTCGTACCAGAAAATTTTCTCGATTCCCGAAGCAAGTGCCAATACGTGGCCGCGTACCAAATAGTCGGCTTGCGGCAGCTCTTCCGTCCCCCTGCCTCCGAGATGCGTAGGCCATCCGAACTCGGTAATCCAGACCGGCTTCAGCTGTCCGTTATTGTATTTACGAATCAGCTGCTTTACGTTCTCCAGCTGTTCCGTTAACCCTTCCGGTGCGGCCGGATATTGATACGGATGTATGGAGATTGCATCCATATATTGGAGTCCGCCAAGCTTAAATACGTCCTCCATCCAGGTCAGCGGTACGCCGGCCGTCGCCATACCGACTATGGTCACGTCGGGCCGCTCCGCTTTAACCGTTTCGAAGGTCTTTTTCAGCAGAGGATAGTAATAATCCGGTCTTGAATCGGCAGGACCGTTGCCGCGATCGCCGAAGCCGATGTTAAACTCGTTGTATACCTCCAGCCATTTCAGCTGACTGCCGTAATGATCGAAATACGATTTGGCGTAACGGGCGAAGCCTTCCCGGCCTTCATCCGTATACGGAGTGCTGTTGTTGTCATACAGTGGATTGTTGTAGCCGGCAACAAACAGCATATTTTCCTGCTGCTCCTTCAGCTTTGTCATGTAATTGTCCGGAACCGGCGAGAAGGTATATACGCCCTTCTGCTTTTCAATCCCGTTCCACTCGATTCCATCCCTCACATTTTTCGCTCCGGAGTATTTAATGAGATCAATCAAGTCCGCGCCCCATCCAAATCCCGTTCTATGCAAGTGTGTTGCGAAGCCGAAGGGGGAGTCCTGCACCTGATTTAAATCAAAAGACGACAGCACGGCAAAAGGAGTACTCAGCACGACAGGCTGCAAGCCGGGTGCCTCCAAACTTACCTTCATAGTAAAATAACCCTTTTGCTCTAATGGGATGGAGAGCTCTAGCTCCCCGCCGCTTACCGGCGAAGCCCCCCGGGTCACCTCGCGTCCCCAAGCGTCCTCCACAAGCCAGTTCACCGTACTTCTTCCGGTACGAATTCGGAATTGCACCGGATCGGGCTGCACGAATACATTACCTAGCCTCACTTGCAGCAGCTCATTCCCCGACGTCCGTACCGTAACGAACGGTCCGTCCGTACTCCAGCGACCGGCGCTGTCCCCTGCCTGCACCTGGAAGGTGTAGCTTTGGTTGCTTTTCAAATCGCTTACAGCTATCGACGGGGAAGCCGCTGCAGGCAGCTCCTGCAGTAGCTCGCCGTCCTTATACACCCTGTACGCCGAAACGTCCGCCCCGCCGGTTGTTTGCGGCTTCGTCCAGGTAAGGGCAAGCGACGTCTCCTGAACGTTCTGGGGTTCCAGCTTACTGCCTTGAGGCCAATGAGGGGCCTGTAGATCCGAAGGGAGTGCCGAGATAAGCAAATACGGCTTATGGATATCCTCTTTGCTTTTGAACACAGTGGCATAGCCCGGATTGATGTCCTGGAATAAGGAGAGCGTAGCGTACCCGCCCTCGGAAGCCTGCTTGCGGATATAAGACGTAACGTCGATTTGGTTCCACCTCATGGTCCGGTTCATGTCAAACCTTCCCAGGAAATGCTCCGTCTCCGGTTTATTGTTCCAGGTTAGAGCCTGCTCGGTCCAATCGTGCCGCTCCCCTCCCGCAACCGAGGTGCTTAGTGAAGTCGGTCCGGGCTCCGTAATCGCACCGTAGATCATCAGCTTGGCGGAGCCGATATCCTCCGTCCGTACGCCGTTTAAGTCAAAACGAAGATAGGATCGCCGTGTCAGATCCGGCACGTTGTTTTTCACAAGCAAATCAACCGTTTGGCCGAAATTCCGGTCCCCGGCGGATCCCGCGTTGCCGTAGGCATCATCCGTCGGCACTTTGGTCTGTGTCGTGCTGTAGAGAGGCCCGTCAGTCGTCCAATGTCCGTCCGCATCTCCGGCCTGAATCTGGAACGTATACGGCTTGCCGCTTTGTAAGCCCGTCACCATAAATTCTCGTGAAGTCCCCGGCAGCGTCTGAAGAAGCGTGCCGTTCCGGTAAACCCGGTAACCCATTACCTGAGTCTGATGATCAGCTGGTGTCCACTGCAGGGCAAGATTGCTCCCGGCCGCGCCACCCCCGGTTAAGCTGCTGCCTGATGGCCATGTCGGCATTTCGGGCATTGCGGGAGCCCCTGATATGACCAGTTGAGGCTGGTACGCAGAGCTTTCCTTGCTTTTGAAGGTCGTTACATATCCCGGTGATGTTTCCTGAGTTAGAATCAGGGTGGCGCTCCCATCGCCCTGAGCCTGCTTGCGGATGAACGAAGTTACGTCCACTTCATGCCAACGTGCTGTAGGGGTGACTGCGAATTGGCCGAGCCAATATTCGGCCTCCGGCTTGCTGCCCCAATTCATCGTTGATTCGGACCAGCCGTCCTGCTCCCCGCCAAGCACGGAAATGCCGACCGACGTAACCCCCGGCTCCGTGACACTGCCATAAATTCTAAGCTTGGCAGAGCCAATGGTTTCCAATGAATACGGTTTCAAATCAAACCGCAGGAAGGCTTGACGCGTCACATTGGGATCCGCTGCCTGGTACTTGACCAAGAGGTCCGCGGATGCTCCAAAATTTTGCTCGGATTTGCTTCCGGCATTGACGTAGGTGTCATCCGTCGGGGACAACGTGCCTGCCTCCGCGGCGAAAACCAGTGAGCATTCATATGCTGCGGCTGTACACAAGAGAGCGGCTGTAAGCATCGCCGCCAAGATCCTGCTGTGAGTCAACCTTCGCCAGCTTCGTAACCCTTTCATGCTACATTTCCTCCTCGCTATGTTGGGAATCGTGCGCTAACCTCTTTAGTTAACGCCAAATCGGAGGACGTATCCATAGACAAGAATCGTTCGATAAGCAATAATCCCGATTGGTCGAAACTGTATATGGTGGAAAAGTGTTGATGGCCGGCTCCGGCTGAACAAAAGATAGCCCTAGGTGCCTCCTAATCGCACATTTGCCACTACACATGCCTATCTCGGCCCTCCGGGCACCTGTAATGGCACATTTGCAATAACCGTGCCATAGAGCGCGAAATCCGGCCATACCTCCTGACTAATCGCACATTTGCCACTACACATGCCTATCTCGGCCCTCCGGGCACCTGTAATGGCACATTTGCGATTACCCGGGGCATAGAGCGCGCACCTCTTTATTCCCTATAGATAAGAAAAACCCGGCCAGCGGCCGGGCGTGCTAAACTCATACTATCGGCGCGTAAAGTGGCATGCTCATCGGATCCCGCCCCACTCCACTCCCGCTCCTATGGCTACTCTACAACTCCCGTCCCTTCAGCTGCAAAGCGCTGTTCTTCCGATAATCTCCAGGAGTTACCTTCATGACCTTCTTAAACATCCGGATGAACGACAAAGAATGCGTATAGCCTACCTTCATCGCAATGTCCTGAATGGGAGCCTTCGTTTCCTCCAGCAGCTCCTTCGCATGCCTTATTCGCAGAAGAGCCAAGTAATCGATGAACTTCTCGCCCATCTCATCCTTAAACAGCTGACTGACATACTTCGTGTTCAGCTGAAAGTGATCGCTGATCATTTGCAGGGATAAATTAGGATCCGCATAGCGCTCTTCGATATACGCCTTGATTTCCAGGATCAAGGTATGGCCGCTGCGTTTCTCCCGCATATGATTCAGATGCTCGAACGCCTTGCGCAGCAGCTCGTAGAATTGGGACTCCACCTCGTCCAGCGTTTCGAAGGTTTCCACCGCCGCCGTGAGCCGGGGATGAATTTCCTGCTCCCACAGCCCCCGGTAGTCTTGGGCCATCTCCTTGAGGGACTGGTTGAGATCATAGCTTAAATAGTTGGCCGCAATGACGATTTCTTCCTTTGAGCTCAGGTTGAGGCGCAAATTCGCGAACACTTCCCTGAACACCGTCTCCCACTCTTCATTATTTTGCCTGAAGCAGGAAGTCAGCTTACGGATCACATCTAGATTGTCGTAAATCGTACTTTCGGACTTCGCTTTCATCTCGGAATAGAGAAAGGTCCCCGAGCCCCCAAGCACCGTCTTGTATTTCAATGCATTCATCGCGTCCTCGTAGGAAAGAGGAATTTCATTGACCTCCTCTACCCCTGAACCGAAGCCGGCGGTGACGGAGAAATGAAGATTGCTCGTCACCCAAGCATTTAGCTCTTTCCCGACGGCTTTCAAAGCTTGCAAGCTCTCTTCTTCATCGCCGGTCATTCCGAACAGAACGCCTAAACGATCATTCGCGATCCATTCCGTCCACACCGCGATGTCATGCTTCCCGCCGATTTCATTGACCACGCTCTTCACAACAAATTTCAGCAGGCTCTGGTCCCGTTGATTATAAATATTGACAAAGTCCTGATGTTTATCGATCTCCACCACCGCTGCAATGAAAAGGGGCTTCTCTCCCCCGAAGGACAATCCGTTCAGCTCCCCGCTCCAATCGTCAGCAGAAATCGCCCTGCTGCCGGTCATCACCTCCTGGAAAAAGTACTGGCGCCGATATAGCAAATCCTCCTGAAACTGCTGATCGTATTTATTGGACTGCTCAATTAACCGGTTCAAGGCCGTCTCTATAAAAACAAATTCATCATTCCCGCTGGAGGCCGTGAGCGTTTGGCTGCGCTGTACAGCGAACTGCCGTATTTGTTCCACGATCATCTCCACCGGCCGGTAATTACGCCTTGTTACAATGATGAGTCCAATCGCGCCAATAAGTAATGTCACCGCGGTAATGCCGAGCCAGATCCAGTGGATATGGGAAAACACGTAGAACAAGCCGCCATCGCGTAAGCCGCTGTGAATGATCCAGCCGGTATAGCCGGAAACCGCAGAGTTGATCTCGGATCCCACCCGCGGAGCATTCGCGTTCAGGATGTCATTGCCGTTCTGGTCCTCCAGTCGAATGTAACTGAATTTGGAGCTGTACATCTCCATTACGTACTTGGAGATCATATCCGCTCCCACGTTAACCACGACGAACCCCTTTTCCCCGCTCAGCAAAGGCACATTGCGAACGAGCGTGACGACGCGCCTCGGCGCCTGATCGGCGAACTCTCTATAAGAGCGGACGGGAAGCCACTTGGTCGGCGCCCCTTTCTGCAGGATCGTTTGGGCAAACTCCTGATCCCCGAATTGACTTAGCGGCATAAGGGAGTTGGTGCTGAGCACCATGCCGTCGGCCATCCGATATAAGTACATCGAATCGATGAGAGGCAGGGCTCCCACGATCTCTCGGAGCTTCTCCGAAGGGACAACAAGGCTGCCGAACGTATCCGCAGGCGGCTTAAAGTAATAATCCCTCACGCCTTCGTTGAAATTCGATTCCTTCATGATCTGCTGGTTGATGAGCTCGAGCGTCCGGTCCAGCTGAACGAGCACTTGCTCCATGAACACCTCGTTCGCCCGCTGGGCCTGCTCGCGCGATACATTGTTGACGATGATAAAAAATACGATCGACAAGCTGAATATGACAAGGAGAAAAATCGGCAAATAAGAAAACAACAGCCGTTTAAACCACTTACCCGGCATTCAATATCCCCCAATAACTGCGTTATAACCAATTCTTTACTGAAGTGTTCATTATGATCAATATACACCTTTCCGTCAATATACTTTATTATAGATCGGACGGGTATCAGAAGCTATTTGACTGCGCCTTCATGCAGAAACGGCACCCTCCTCAGAGGGCGCCGTCTCGTATACCGGGTTACTTTTTCTCGTAAATATCCATGACATTCACGATCTTATCTTTGTTCTTGTTATAGTACGTGTTGTACCATTCGTCGATCTTCCCGCCGCCGGCCTTGGTCCACATGTCCTTCGCCGTTTGGGTTGCTTTCTCGGCGGTGTAATCCTTGGTGACGATCGCCTTCGTATACTCATCCCCCAGCTTGGAAACGCTTTGTACAATTAGATTCAAGTCGTTCGGCATGGCAGGGGCATTCAGGAAAAAGCCGGGCATAGGGGTGGCCGGATTCAAGTAAATTTTACGGGCCGTCTCCAGAATCTCTTTGTATTCTTTACCGACCGTTGTAGCTGTGTCAATCTCCATTAAACGAGGATCGCATTTGCGGGTAGCATCGGTCGAGCTGCTGATCATCGAGTAGTCAACGTTCCAATCTCTTTCCTTTTTATTTTTTTCCATGTCTATCGGTGCCGGACAGCCGCTCGCGTCCAGTTTATAGTGCTCGCCCTCGACTCCCCATTTGAGCTTCTTCACCGTGTCCTCTTTGTTCAGGAAGTCAATATACTTGATGACGGATACGGGATCCTTCGCCGCAGCGTTGACAACACCCGGCGTTTGGGCTGGCGCGGAAATCGCCGGAGCAAACTGGCCGAAGGAGCTCTTGGGAAGCACAATCGGGATAACCTGCGCTTCAGGCACGTTTTTCTTCAAGGCCTCAAAGGTTGATTTCACGTCAGCCCACTGCATCGTGTAGAAGCCAATCTTTCCGTTGACAAAATCGCGTTTGGCCTTCTCCCCGTTCGCATCGGCTGCAAAATCTTTATCGATCAGGCCGTCCTGATACAATCGTTTCTTAAAATCGGTAATTGCCTCCAGCTGCTTCCACGGATAGACCATCTTTCCGTCCTCCAGCGCGTGGCCGGCACCCGGCAGTCCGAAGATCCAGTTGAAAATATTTTGGTTAAACCCGCCGCCAAGCGACATCCCGAACGTATCCTTCTTCCCGTTACCGTCCGGATCGTTCTCGGTAAACGCTTTAGCGACGGCAAACAATTCCTCGGTCGTTTTCGGAGCTTCCAGATTCAGCTTCTTGAGCCAGTCCGCCCTCACCAGGAATACCCAGTTGATATCCGTCTGGGTAAACGCGCCGACCTCGTAGAGCTTACCGTCATCCTGTGTCCCCAGCTTGCGCAGGATCGGATATTTGCTCAGCAGCGCCTTATATTCCACGCTGTGCTTCTCGATCAAATCGTCCAACGGCATAAGCTGCTTGGATGCGTACCAGGCATTTTTATTCAGCGGATTGTAGTCCTGGATGAAATCCGGCGCAGAGCCCGAGGCGAGAAGGACATTCAGCTTATCCTCCGGCTTGTTGCGCGGTATCGGCACAAAGGTAACCTCTGCCGGCGCATTTTTGTTAATCCATTCGGTCCAGCGGTTCTTCTCATAATTGCCCTCTTCCGCAGGAACGCGGCCCCTATCGTAGACCATGACGGAAATTTTCCCTTTTTTCGTGCCCGGCGAATCGCCTGAGCTTCCCGCCGTTTGCCCTTTGCCCGCTTCCTGACTGCAGCCTGCTAGAACGGCCCCCGCAGCCAGTACGGAAGTAAGTGCTAACGCGATCGTTTTCTTTTTTTGTTGCATACCGATTCCTCCCTTTTGTAGTGACGAACGAAAAGCTATCTATCTTAACGCTAACCGTATCCTCTTTTTTTCATCACCTCCAACTATAATCAAACCTCGACCAAACATCTAGCCCTTGATGGAACCGATCATGACGCCCTTCACGAAATACTTCTGCAGGAAAGGATACACCAGAAGCATAGGAAGCAGCATGGCGATAACGCCGGCCGATTGAATCGACTGTGGAGTAACCGACTGGGTCATATCCTCGCTGAGCCTTCCTTCCGTAACCTGCTGCGACAGCTGGCTGTTCATAATCATCTGTTGGACAAGAACGGTAAGATTATGCTTTTCCGACGAGTTGATATAAATCATGACGTTGAAGAACGAATTCCAATGCCCGACCGCGTAGAACAAGATCAGGGTAGCAATCACCGGCATGGACAAGGGCAGCATAATTTGCATGATCAGGCGGGTTTCGCTGCAGCCGTCTATGCGGGCGGCGTCCTCGAGCTCTCCCGGGATATTCTCGAAGAAGGTTTTGAGCACCAGCAGGTTGTATACACTGACCAAGGCGGGGAGCCAAAGCGCTCCATAAGTATTGACCAGCCCCAAGCTCTTGATCAGTAAATAGCTTGGAATCAATCCGGCCGTAAACAGCATCGTAAAGACGATCAGCAGGGTAAACGGCTTTCTCCAGTAAAAATAAGTGCGCGATAACGGGTACGCGGCGAGGATCGTAAACAATAGGTTCAGGACGGTACCCACCACCGTAATCACCACGCTGTTCTGAAAGGCTTTCACAATCTGGGTTCCTTCCACCAGCAGCTTGTAGGAATCCAGCGTAAAGCCGACCGGCCAAAGACCCACAAAGCCCGACAGGACGGCGTGCTCGGAGCTTAAGGAAAGCGATGCGATATGCAAAATAGGCAGGATGCAGCTGATGCCGAACAGACCGAGCAGCACATAATTGAAGCCGTAAAAAAGCTTTTCACCGAATGACGGTCTCATGATCTCTTCTCCTTTACCACAGGCCTTCGCCGAATTTTCGAGCGATTTTGTTTGCAAGCAGCACCAGCACCAGTCCGACCAGCGATTGGAAAAATCCCAGAGCGGTAGTAATGCTGAATTGACCGCGTCCCAGCCCCACCTCATAGCTCCAGACACTAATGACGTTCGCAATATCCCCTACCATCGGATTTTTTAGCACAAAGATTTGGTCAAAGCCGACGTCCATGACATGCTCCAAGGAAAGAATCAGCATCAGGATAATAACCGGTCGAATGCCGGGAAGCGTAATATGCCACATTTGCCTGAATTTGTTCGCTCCGTCCAGGCTCGAGGATTCGTACAAGCTCGGATCGATATTGCCGAGTGCCGCCAAATAAATGATGGCGCCGAAGCCTGCTTCCTTCCAGATGCCTGAGCCGAGAAAGACGCCCAGCCACGTCGATTTGTCATACAGGAACGCAATCTTTTCTCCGCCGAAGGCCGTAATGATTTTGTTGACGATTCCCTGCTCCTGGGCAAAGATCAGCACGACAAACGATCCGATGATGACCCAGTTTAAAAAATGCGGCAAATAGACGAGCGTCTGAATCGTCCGTTTATAGAGCATCCCGCGAATTTCGTTTAACAGGATGGCCAGAAGGATCGGAAACGGGAACGAAACGAGAATGGACAGCAGGCTGATAAAAAACGTGTTTTTGATAATATCCAGCATCATGGGGCTGTTGAACAATAGCCGGAAGTTATCCAGCCCTGCCCAAGGGCTGTTAAGGATGCCGTCCGCCATATTATAGTTTTTGAAGGCGATGATCAGTCCCCCCATCGGTATATATTTGAACGTAATAAAATACACCAGGATCGGAGCAAACATCATAATAAGCGGGACATTCATTTTGAAGCGCCGCCTCCGTTGAAGTGCTTTGGCCGTGTGACCTGCAGCCGCCAATTGAACATTGTGATTCCTCATGTACTCTTCTCCTTATCCGTGTAGGATTCCATGCAGTATGCTGTCGTGGTACACCTCTCATTCAAACGCATGCCGAGGCTGAAATCCATACACAAGTTTCATGCCGGTATACGATAATCCGGTTACGGCACGCTTTTGCTGAAATTGTATATCGGCGATTTTTGAATACTGGCGGCGTTTACGGGCACGACAAAAAGCCTGCCCCTGAAGGCAGGCCCGATAACGGGTTATGTTTGGATATATTCATGAAGGACGAACGGCGGTACACTTACCCTTCCTCGCGGTATTGCCCCGGCGTCATGCCTACCGTTTTGCGGAAGGATCGAATAAAGTTGGCGGAGTTGTTGTACTGCAATCGCTCGGCGATTTCGACAATCTTCAGATCGGACTCCTTCAGCCATTTCTTGGCCATATCGATCCGATACTGCGTTAAATACTCGCCGAAATTAATGCCGGTCTCTTGGCGGAATACGCGACTCACGTAGTGAGGGTGATAATTGATGCGGGAAGAGCACAACTCCAGTGTAAGCTCCGAATCGAACTCGCGATGAATCATATCGATAACCGCTTCCGAAATATGCTTGAATTGGGAATCCCGTCGATTGCCCAGCTCCTGTATGTAGGGCAGTACGAACATCGAAAGGAACCAGTGCTCTATCTCTTCTACGTTCCGCAGCTTGAACAGAGACTGAATCAAGGAGGCTTCATCCTCGGCGATCCGGTCCATCGGGATGGACAATTCCTGGCCGAATTTGAGGAGGTCAACCAGCAGCCGCAGCAGTGACAGCTGATAATCCTGATGCTGCGCACGAGGCTGGAACAGCTCTCCGATCAATTGCTTCAAGGCTTGCTCCGACTGCTCCGGGTCTCCTGCCCGGATTGCATCGAGGAGCGCCTGCTCCCCCTCTTGCGGATACATATACAGATTGCTCTTCTGCGGCTGCACATCCTCGATAAACAAGATCGATTCCTGCCCGAGCCCTACTCTGTATTTTAACGATGTCATCGCTTCATGCAAAGCCTGCCGGGCGTCTGCGAACGAGCTGAAGGGACGGCTGATGCCGATGCTGACTTTCATATTTAAGTATTGATAAATCGCCTTTTGAATCTCATCGGACAAGGTGAAAATCTGCTCTTTAAACTCCGCCCCTTCTTCCGATGATCCGATCAGGGTGACCTGGCAATCCGATTTGACAACCGGGACCAGCCGCTGCTCCGTCAGTACAAGCTCACCGACGATGTTACTGATGGCGAACATAAGCAAATCGCGGTCCGTCTCCGCATAGCGGGTTTCCTTCAATGTATCGATTTGAACGGCTAACACGCACATGGAAGGCCAAGGCTTCTCCAAGCCGTATAAGCTCAATTTTTCTTCGAAATCCGACGGATGGATGGCGCCGCTAAACAATTTTTGCATAAAAAATTCCTTAAGCTGCACCTGCTGCCCCTTGAGCTCATTCATAATCAGCGATTGATTCCTGATCAAATAGTCGACGCGTTCCCCGATCACCTGCAGCTCTTCCTCGCTCTTCGGCTTCTCTTCATCCTGGGAGGAAGGAATGCTGGTGAGCGCGGTATAGATCGATTGAATGGGACTGTACATCTTCTTCGACCCGAACCAAGCGAGAATCAGCGTGACCAGCAAAATCACCACACATACGAGAAGCGTCATCCAGCCGATGATTTGGTTCTGCCCGTTCACTTCCTCGTTAGAGGCGACGGAGACGTAGCTCCAGCCGTTGTAGGAAGACTTCCGGTAGGTGACGGTCACGGTCTCGCCATCCAATTCGGCGGCATATTGGCCGAAGGCCTCCTTCGACTCGATGAGGGGCTTTAAGTAGGATTGCCCCGACAGGCTCGTCCCCAGTTGATTACGGTCGTGATGACCGATCACATGGAAGCTCGGATCCATTATGAAGGCGCTGCCGACCTTGCCGTTCTGGAATGTGATCAAATCCTTCATCACATCGGAAGAAAGCATAACGCAGATGATCCCTTTCGGATTGACGGCGTTAAAGGGATACTTTTTCACAAAATAGATGGACTGAAAGGAATTCGTCGGGTCGTCCGGTCCGCTGGTCCAGAAGGAGCCACCCCCCATTCGCGAGAATGTCTCCAGCTGCGGCCTGAAGTCCGGGGAGCTGTATTCATTCACTCCATTACTCGTTACTATCCAATGTTTGCTTAAGCTGAACAGAAAAATATCCTTGATGCCCAGCTCATAGGTTTGAATTTGGGATATTCCTTTATACAGCTCATGCACCATCTCATAATCGTGGTTCGTTATGTCTTTATCGAAGGCGCCGGTAACGACGGGAGACTGCAGCAGCTGGGTTGCCGAGGTGTCAATCGTTCTGAGCGTTTGCTCGACACGCATCTGTGTTTGCTGCAAAAGCTGCTTATTGCCCTCGTTTACTTTCTCCTGCACGGTCCGCGTGGAATTATAGTAGGCAAAGGCACCCAGCACAATGACCGGAATGGTGCCGATCAGGATGGAAAACAACATCAGCTTCAATAAATAAGACGGGGATCGAAATCTCATAATGCCTCCAAGTCATGGTTCCCTGAGTGTACTTCAAGTTTACATAAAATCACTCCATTTTGCCATACACTCCTTACGGAAAAGAGGAAAGGGCCTTATGTCCCTTTCCTCACAACAACAAGCCTCATTACTTCGCCGCTTTGGCGTATTCCGCGTTGAATTCCTCAATGACCTTGCTTCCGCCGCCTTGCTGCCATTTCTCCACTGCTTGCTTCCAGCCGGCCTCATCGATCGAACCCATGATGAACTTCACGGCAGCATCCTCGATAATCTTGGCAAGCTCCTTGCCCTTCTCAATCTCCGTATTGGAGATAAACGGCGCTGCAGGGTTAGCCAGTGCGATGGTAACGTTGTCCTGGAACAGCTTCGTACTCAGCTTTTCGAGCTCCGTGCCGTAGTTGACCACTTCATTTTGCAAAATCATAAACTGGTTGCCGTCCGTAATTTCCGCCTTGATCTTCGGATCCTGATTTGGCTTATAGCTGCCGTTCTCGACCGTATACTGCTTCCCTTCGATACCGTACTTCATCAAATTCTGAATGTCCTTCTCGGATACTTTATCGAAGTAAGCAAGAATTTGCTTGAGCTCCGCTTCCGTCTTCACGCTCGTTTTCGGGATCATGTACATGCCCAGATAGCCTGCGCCGGCGCGGGTTCTTTCGCCCTTCGGACCGGAAATGCGGTTGAGCAGGTTAATCTTCGCGTTCGGATCCACCTTCTTAAGGTTGTCCTCGATTCCTTTGCCGTCCAGCATATTATCGATCCAAAGCCCCGCTTGCCCTTTATTCATAACGGCCCGGCCGTCTTTGACGAGCGCGAAGTCCTGATTGATGATTTTCTCGTCGTACAGCTTCTTGTAGAACTTCAATGTATCCAGGTAGGCAGCCGTCATATGAGCCGGAACCAGCTTGCCGTCCTTCAGCTCCCACTCATTTGGACCACCCATATACACAAGCATATCTTTAAACCCGGCGATGACATTCCCCTGCATCCCCACAGCAAGCCCGATCGTGTCCTGTTTGCCGTTCTTATCCGGGTCGCCCGTTGCGAAAGCCTTCAGAACCGTGTACAGCTCATCTACGTTCTTCGGCGCCTGTAAGCCCAGGTTCGTCAACCAATCCTGACGGATCATCAATCCGAAGCGGGCGAGATCGCGCTCACGGTACACGCCGTAAATTTTGCCGTCGATCGATACGTTCTTCAGGACGATATCCGACATCTTGCTCAGGTTCGGATAGCTTTTCAGATACGGTCCGACCTCCCAGAACATGCCGGTTCGGGCGGCATTCACAATGAAGGAGGCCTTCGGCTCCAGCGCAACGAACGTTTTCGGGAGCTCTCCGGATGCAACGGTAGCGCTTAATTTGTCCGTGTAGGACGAGGAAGGCACCCACGATACCGTCAGCTTCGTATTGGTTTTTTCCTCGAGCTGCTTTAGCACCTGGCTGTCTGCGGGCATTTGCTCGGGATTATAGGTCGGCAGCATCATTGTCAGCTGAAGCGGTCCTTGATCTGCTCCGGCTTTGCCGCTCCCTTGAGAAGCGGACGGCTCCTTCCCTCCGCAGGCGGTAATGACCAAGGCGGATGCGGCAAGCAACGCTCCGGCTTTGGCCCATGTCTTCCGATGTCTTCTGTTCATCTGTAAATCCTCCCTTTTCTCATAAGACTATTATATCTTCAACCTTTAACCGAGCCCAGCAGTACCCCTTTGGCAAAATGCTTCTGCAAAAACGGGTATACCAGCAGGATCGGCAGCGTCGATACCACAATGACCGCCATCTTCACCGACTGCTCCGGCGGAGGGACATAATCCGCTTCCATGGCGGCGGAATCGCCTATACCGCCGGAAGCCAGAATCACGATCTGTCGTAGGAGCACTTGAATCGGCCACTTCGTATTATCGTTGATATACAGCACCGCGTTGAAGAACGTATTCCAGTGACCTACCGCGTAAAATAACGAGAAGGTCGCAATGGCGGGCATAGACAGAGGCAGCACGATGCGGAAAAAGATGCCCAAGTCGTTGCAGCCGTCAATTTTGGCCGATTCCTCAAGGCCGTCCGGCAGCTGCTGGAAGAAATTCCGCATAATGATCAGGTTGAAGGCGCTGATAGCGCCTGGAATCAACAGGGACCAATAGGTGTTGATCATTCCCAGCTGCTTAACGACCAGAAACGTCGGGATCATTCCGCCGCCGAACAGCATCGTGAACACGACCAGCATCAGGATCGGCTTGCGGAAATCCATATCCTTTCGGGCCAGCGGATACGCCATCAGACACGTAAAGAAGATATTGATCAGCGTTCCTGCAACCGTTATGTAAACGGTAACCAGCAAGCTTCTGACAAGGGTTTGCGTAGAGAAAATATACTTGTACGCATCCAGCGTGAACTCCGTCGGGAATAAGATGAATCCCCGCAGCAGCAATTCCTTCTGTGTAGCGAACGAGCCGGCGATGACATAAATAAAGGGGATGACGGTAAGCAAAGCGAACACAATCAACAGCAGCATGTTCAAGCTATCGAATATTCGGCTACCCCAGCTTGGCTTGAGCGGCATGGCCTTTCAACGCTCCTTTTCTAGTAAATACCTTCTTCTCCGAATTTCTTGGCTAAATAATTGGAAACAACGACTAGGATCAGCCCGATTACCGATTTAAACAATCCGACCGCCGTACTGAAGCTGTATTGTCCTTGGCTGATCCCGACCGAGTAGACATACGTATCGAATACTTCTCCTACCTCGCGGTTCATCGCGTTCAGCATCAGGAAGATTTGCTCGAAGCCCGTATCTAGAAAATGCCCCAGCCTAAGGATCAACAAGATGATAATCGTGCTGCGAATGGCCGGCAGTGTAATATGCCACAGCTGGCGAAGGCGGTTCGCCCCATCCATTCGTGCCGCTTCATACAGCTGCGGGTCAACGCCAGCCAGCGCCGCCAGGAAGATGATCGTGCCCCAGCCGGTTTCCTTCCATATCACTTCAGCGGTAATGATCGTCCGGAACCATTCGTTGCTGACAAGGAAATTGATTTTTTCCCCGCCGAAACGGACAAGCAGTTCATTCACGATGCCGCCTTCCGTCGTTAAGAAGATATAAGCTATCCCGACGACGACGACCCATGACATGAAGTGAGGAATATAAACCAGCGTTTGAACCATGCGCTTCATGAACTCCTGCCTCAGCTCGTTGAGCATCAGCGCGATCACGATCGGCAGCGGGAAAAAAAACAAAATATTATAGGTGGCTAAAATCAACGTATTCCGAAACAGAACGATAAAGTTCGAATCGCCGAAAAGACGCTCGAAGTGCTTAAGTCCTACAAACGGACTGTCCCAGAAGCCCAGAAACGGCTGGTAGTCTTTAAATGCGATGAAGATTCCGTACATCGGCCAGTACTTGAAAATGAGAAAGTACAGGAGGCCGGGGAGGACCATGAAATAAAGCCAACGGTTCCGCGCCAGCCTGCCCATCATTGTCGACGTCCTGACATTCGATGACCTAACGGCCCGCGCTTTCATACTTGTTTGCATGCTGCTTCCTTCCTTTCATTTCACCATAAATCCATTCTGCTTATCTGCTAGAGGCTTGTGAAACTGTAGCTCCATCATACCGGGGGTCATCGATTGCCGTCGATAGTCCCTGCTTGTTCAGATCGCTGGCCTCCTGCCGCTTTTGCCTCGATGAGCCTGCGATTGTCATTAGTTGCACTCGTTGTCACTGGTTGCTTTTTCGTTGTCGGAACGCCAAAAAAGCCACTTCCCGGGGAAGCGGCTCCTGCTCTTATGGACAGCAGTCCGGCATTATTTTAGCGGCTATTTCAACACTGTTCTTCCATCTCCTGCCTTAGCAAATCGATCCCCTCTTCAACCCAATCCTGGTTTCCCGTTTGATTTCCCTCCAGCACATAACGGAGCTGATCAAAGGTAACCCATAGCGAAACCTTCCTGATACAGGCATCCGGATCGGCTACACCTCTATAAATCATCACTTGGCGTGCAAACGTCTCCCCGCCATCCTCCAGCAGGTACACATAGTCATAATCCCTATCGCACACGACAGCATCGCCAAAATCGATAATTCCTGTCAGGTCGCCGGTATTCGGATCGATGAGAAAATGATCCGGAGACAGGTCGCCATGAATTAGCGCGGGAACATAACGGAAGTAGTCCGGGTTACCCAAATACGATTCAAAGCGGCTTGCAATGTACCGCTGCAAGGCTTCGTCGAGCCTCGGGAATACCTGTTCCTGCACATCGGTCCATAAGTTAATACAATCCGTCTTCATACAGCGTTCAGGAACGCCTGCCTCCCTTGCCCACCCCACCGGAAAAGAGCTTACCTCCTCCATGAACACGGCAATTTGAGCGGCCAATCTGTTCTGCGCTTCATCGGAAAGGGACGGAAGCTCATCCTCTCCAAGCAGCTGTCCGGGCAGCTTACGATAACCCACGAAGGGCATTCCATTGTCTTGCTTTCCGACATGCACGAATTCCGGAATGGCTGCCTTTACATGGGGGATTAATCGCGGCAACAGCTGAATCTCCTTCCCTAGCTCATCTGCTGCCTGCAGGCTCTTCGGAAATCGGAAAACCCACTCATCATTGATAAGCAGAGCAGTGCTCCGCATGCCTTCGCCCAGCCATTCCATCGTATGAATCTCTACCTCCGGAAAGCAATTCCTGATGACCCTTTCAAACTCCCTATCCTGATCACGTATCATTGCTTCACCTCGTTTGGAGAATAATGGTTTTCCTTATTTTCCTGCTCCGATCTGAAATTTTACACAAGCGCTTCCTTCAAATACCGCTCCAGCTGATCGAACGTGCCGCCGAAGCCCATCTTCATGGACTCGAACATGCCTTCGTAGAATGCACGTTCTTCTTCGGTCGCCTGGAGAGGACCTCCCCGCAGCGTTAACAGCGTACGACCTTCCATCTCTGTAAGCGTCAACGTATTAAGAATTTCGAGCGGGTAAATCTCACTGAAGGGCGAACGTACGACGTCCCCCGCTTCGTTAGAGAAAGCATTGATGAAGACAATCCTCTCAGGAGCTTTCACCTCACGGTATTCGAAGCGTCCCCACATCACCTGTCCTTCGGCGGAGCTCATCTTGTAGTGAAAATGTCCCCCCGGCTTTACTTCCAAATGAGCTACGGTAAGCTCAAAGCCTCTAGGACCCCACCAATGCTTCAAATGCTCGGCTTCCGTCCAAACCTTAAACACCAATTCACGAGGCGCTTGGATTTCGCGGGTGATGACCAGTTGCCCGTTCTCTTGCGTCGTCTGATTGATTGTCATGATTCTCCTCCTCATGCTATTTATCGATCATAATTGAATATAACATTCTAGGAATATTCCCGTCAACGCATATTGATTTTTCAGTTCCCAAAACGAAGAAGGGGCTGTCCCAAAAGTCATAGATGACTGAGGGACTGCCCCTTTTTCTCAATTTTGTAAAACAAAAAGAAACCAATCCTTGGTAAAATGGAAGTGTCGAGCAACCATTGAAAGGAGAGGTTTCTTTGTTTATTCAATATACCATGGATCAGCTATGTCTGCCAATGGATTTGGAAATGGACATCCCACCACGTCACGTAGCGCGAGTTATTAATAGCTTCATCAATCGTTTGGACGACAGCTTGTTTACAGCTGCGTATCCCGGAGGCGGTCGGGATAGCTATCACCCTAAAATGCTTACTAAAATCATTGTGTATGCTTATTCTCAACGTATCTACTCCTCTAGACAGATTGCCAAGGCCGTGCGTGAGAATATCCCTTTCATGTGGCTGGCAGGTCGCCAACAGCCGGACTTCCGGACCATCAATCGGTTTCGCTCCGAGCGGATGAAGGAGCAGCTCGAGAAGATTTTTGCAGGAATGCTGGAACTACTAACGGCCGAGGGGTACATCAAGCTGGAGAACTACTTCGTTGACGGCACCAAAATCGAAGCGAATGCGAACCGGTATACGTTTGTCTGGGGAAAAGCTGTCAAGAAACAGAAAGCCAGACTGGAAGAGAAAGTGAAGCAGCTCTTTATTGAGATTGACCAGCAGGAGATTCAGGAAGACAAAGAGCACAACGGTAAGGACCTGCTCGAGCTGGGCGGAGATGTCGATCTAACAAGCGAGGGCATGGAGGCGGCCTTAACGAAGCTGGAAGCCAAGTTGAAAAGTGAACCAAAGAACAAAACGGTTAAGAAAGCGGTACGGCAGCTGCGTAAGGATTTTGTTCCCCGCCAGCGGAAGTACGAAACTCAGCTTCAGATCCTTGGCGAACGAAACAGTTTCAGCAAAACGGATCCAGATGCGACGTTTATGCGAATGAAGGAAGACCACATGGGTAACGGTCAACTCAAGCCTGGCTACAACGTACAAGTCGGCACAGAGAACCAATTTATCGTAGGTTACTCCCTCCACCAGCGTCCGACAGATACGCGTTGCCTTATTCCGCACCTTAACAAGGTAAAAGAGACGCTTGGTCGTCTTCCTAAAACCGTCATCGCCGATGCCGGTTACGGTGGTGAGGAAAATTATGCGTACCTAGAGAAAGAAAACGTGGAAGCGCTCGTGAAGTACAATTCCTTTCATAAGGAAGTATCAAGGGCATGGCGAAACGACGTATCCCGCTTAGAAAACTGGACGTACAACGAGGACAAAGACATCTGGGTATGCCCAAACGGAAGAACACTACATTTTATTAAGGAAAGCAAGAACAAGACTGATAGTGGGTACGGGGTCAAATTGCGGATCTACCGAAATGAGAACTGTGAGGGGTGTCCGTTCAAAGAGAAATGCACCAAGTCTGAACGCAGCCGTGAAATAAGGGTCAGCATGGAGTATCTTCGCTACAAAAAAGTGGCTAGAGAAAAATTAAGAAGCGAAGATGGACGCAAGCTCTCGGTTCAGCGAATGATCGAAGTGGAAAGTGTGTTTGGGCAAATGAAAAATAACCGGGGATTCCGGAGGTTCCTGCTTCGCGGCTTACCAAAAGTAAGCTTGGAGGTCGGGTGGCTTTCGCTTGCCCACAATTTGCTTAAGGTGGTGACCACGGAGCAAAAAAGACAAATAGCCGGGCAAGAATAAACCCTGCCCGGCCATTTTTATTGCGATATACGAAGTTGTAAAATAAGAGGCGGTCCCCTCGAGTAGATTTTACGCTACTTTTGGGACAGCCTCTTTAGCAAAGCTATATGCGATAATGGGTTATTTCGCGTTCTGACTCGATGTGTAAGCGGCGTTGTATTCTTCCGTAATTTTGTCTCCGCCTTCCTTACGCCATCTCTCCACCTCTTTCTTGAACCCCTGCTCGTCCAGACTGCCAAGCATAAACCGGTAAGTCGCGTCCTTTATGATCTCTTGAAGCTTAGCCGCCCGCTCCGTGTAGGTCGCGGAAAACAGTGGAGCGGTAGGATCATGAATTAAAAATTTCTCATTGTCCTTTACTAGCCCCTCTGCTTTTTTCTGGATCGGATTGCTATAGAATTGCTCCAGAAGCTTAATGGTGCTCGGACCTCCGATGCGAAGCGAATTGTAAGGCTTCACTTCCTTATCGATAAGCTTATTATCCTCAACCCTGGACACTTTGGACCCTTCCACCAGCTTATAGTGGGTATTCTCTACTCCGTAAACGAGCAGGTTTGCAAGCTCCGGGCTCATTAATTTATCATAGAACGCCAGTATGTCCTTTAGCTCCTTCTCAGTCTTCACAGATGATTTCGGGAATAAGACCACCGCTCCATAGCCCGGAAGCGCCCAGATGCCTTCGCCTTTCGGCCCTTTGATGCGGTTCAGTACGTCAAGCTGAGCCTTTGGATTCACTCCGGCAATCTTATCCTGAAGGCTGACAACATCCTGCATGGATCCGATATAAACGCCGGCTTTACCCGAGATAAACAGGTTTTGTTGATCCGTCTTGCTGGTTACAGGGAAATCCTGATTGATGATGCCTTCTTTGTGAAGCTTCTGGATGTACTTCATTGTCTCGATGTAAGCAGGGAACATGAAGTCAGGCTGCAGCTTGCCATCCTGCACTCCCCAATTGTTAGGCGTTCCATGGTAGGAAGCGAGCGTCTTGAACGCACCGTACACGAAGTCATTGCGGTCCGTTAAACCGATGGTGTCGTTTTTCCCATTCTTATCCGGATCGTTTTCCTTAAACTGCTTCATCATGCTGTAGAGCTCTTCCAGCGTCTCCGGAGCTTTAATTCCCAATTGATCGGCCCAATCCTTCCGGTAAATGACTCCCTGGCGCGAGATAGGCGATTCCTGGTACATGGAGTAAATTTTCCCGTTCACCGCCGTATTCTTCAGCACCTCCGGTTGAAACCGGTTCAGGTTCGGATAATCCTTAAGCAAAGGGCCCACTTCCCAGAACTGACCGTCAATAATGGCTTCGCGGAAGTTGCTGATTTGCGTGTATACCACCTGCGGCAAGGAGCCGGTAGCAAACGCTGCATAGAGTTTATCGTTATAAGTACCGTCGGGTACCCATTGGATGTCCAGCTGCGTGTTCGTTTTTTCCTCCAGTAATTTTTCAATTTTGTCGGACGGCACCTCCGGGTTGTGAAGATTGATCATGATGCTGATGCTTCCGGTGCCCGCGTCGTTTCCGGCTGTGTTATCGCTTCCGTTGGTTTTTCCCGGAGCTTGCGCGCAGCCCGCTGCCAAGGATAGTACCAGTACGGGAGCGAGGACGGTTTTACTGAAATTGTTTCTCATGCTTTGACCTCCTGGTTATGTCATAGTCGTCTTGTTCGTCTTGCCCCATCACTGTACCAGCAACCTCCCCATGCCTCAATGCCCACTATTTATATGCCGTTTTTATTAAGAATGGCGGCCCGCAGGCTTCCCTAATCGCATTTCTGCCACTGCAGAGGCTTATTCCGGCTTTCGGGACATCAACAATCGCACATTTGCCACTATAGGGTCCCCGGAGCTGGAAAAAGCCCCCACCGATCACGCCTAATCAAAGAAAAAGGACCAGTCCCGAAGAACTAGTCCCTTCCCGCTCCCGCACGATATTCACCTGGGGTCATACCCACCAATTGCTTAAAACGCCGGATAAAGCTGGATACGTTATAGTAGCCGACCTGCTCCGCGATGGTCTTCAGCGGCCAATCCTGCTCGATAAGCAGCTGCTTCGCAGCTTCCATTCTTAAGCCGGTCGTATAATCCAATAACGTCTCCCCGGTGTGGTCCTTAAAATATTGGCTTAAATTCGGGAGCGCCATTTGGAAATGCAAAGCCATGCTCTGAAAGGTAAACTCGCACTCCCGGTAATGATCCCGAATGTAATCCTTCATCTGCTCCACCGAACGCTGAACCGATCCCGAACCTTCCTCTTGTACGCTCCTAAAGGCGGCGCACAGGTCGAAGCACATAGATTTGATCAGCTGCTCAAAATCATCAATCGTATCCAGCTGCTCCAGAGAAAAAACGTCGGGGTACCCGCTTGAGCCTTGGTCCTGCAGCTCCAGCTCATTCCAGGACCTGTTGACGGTTCGGATGATGTCTAAACAGAGACTCCGAGCGACAATAAGCGGCGGCTGCTTCTCCCTTATAAATTGCAGCATCGCAGATAGACAGGCTTCCACCTTGGCTCCGTTCCCCGTTCGAATGGACTGTGCCAAGCTCTCCATGTCATCAAGCGGATACTCTTCCAAATGGCGGTTGGACGGAATGTCTTTATACTCTATGACCCGGTCGACCCCTTGCAGGAAGCGGTAGCCGATGGCTGTATTGGCTTCCAGGTACGACCGGGGAATTTCCGGCAAAGTGCTCTCGTTCCCTGCCCCCAGCGTGACGGCGTCTTGGGAGACGGCACGCAGAGACTCCCTAAATTCGCGGACTATGGCAGTAAATACGTGGTCCTCCATTTCGTCCGTTGCCATAAGAAATATATATTTATTTTGCTCTACATGCTCGGTACCCAGCCCTTGCCACTGCTTCGGCAATAAATCCTCAATTCTGTGAAACGTCAAATCCGAATCCCGTTCCTGAATCCTCGAAGCAAGCTGAACGATGACCACCCGGAAACGCGTTCCGTGAATCGGCAGCCCCATCTCTTCGCCATAAAGCCGCAGCTCCTCCGAGGAAGTGAAGTCCCCCTTAATCAAGGAGAGGACCAGCTGCTTTCGCGCCGCAGCGTCACGACTTCTTACCTGCTCGCCCAGCTTCCGGTTCTGAAGGGACAGAGAGCTGATGGCATATCGCACGGTTTCCAGCTCGTTCATCGGCTCAACAGCCGAAAGCATTTGCTCCGTTTCCCTTTTCAGCAGGCGAATCGGCCAGTAATTCCAGCGCATGCCTAAGAATACAATGACACAGCCAATGAATAAGACGGCGGCAACCCCATAAATAAAGATCGTTTGGGCCTGCTCCACCTTGCCGAGCACATTCGTAACAGGCAGCAGGGTAACGTATTTCCAGCCGGTTTGCTTCGATTGCATAATAAAAAGATACTGCTCTTCCTTACCCAGTGTAATCCTTTGGGAGGATTGCCCTGAATGCGCGAGGGATAGAGCACTGATGCTGTCCGGAGTAAGCTCAGCTGTACTTCCTACCCCGGCGATGACCCGGTTATCCTGGTCAAGAACCCAGGTGGATCCCCCGGTGGAGCTGTAGCTCTCGAGCAGCTGTTCGACGGATTTCTCTTTAATTAAGTAAACAACGGTCGCATAAGGCTTATTCTCGTAAGGAAGCACAGGAACCACAATTCGCAGATAACGGTCCTGTCCGCGCAGGTCCTGGGCGGGGGGCTTAACCAGCTGCTTGGATAAGGTGCTGAGATCCTTGACCAGCTGATCCTTAGGCCAATCAGCAAACTGATATATATCCCCGGCGAGCAGCGAAAGCGAATACACGCTGCTATTGGAATAAACCGAGGCTTCTCCGTGATAATACAACCATATTTCATGGACAAACGGATTGATTTTTTGATATTTCTTTATTTCTCTAACAATCCCCCAAGCCTTATACCCGTGTTCCTCGGAAACCCTATATTGGGAAAGGCGATTATCTTCGATCATCAATTGATAGGTGGTATCCTCCACTCGCTTCAGCTGCTCATCCATAGCATACCTGACTTTATCAAGCGTGTTCAGGTTGCCTAGGATGGCTTCGTTCTGCAGCTTGTTAACGAACACATTGTAGACCAGGAAGGTCATCACAGTAATCGGTACGAGCAGAATCAGCAAATAAGTAAGCAGATAGCTGACAAAAACCCGGTAAGCTCTCGCCTTCCCCACAGGGCTCCTCCTCTCACGGACAGGGTACGAACGGAATGCAGGGCTGGATACCCAGGTTGTATCCAGCCCATGCTGTCATTATTTTCGGTTTTGGTATCGGTCGTAGGCTGCCTGTTGAATTTTTACAGCCTCCTCAATACCCATCTTTTTTAAGGTAGCGACAAATTTATCGTAGTTCTCAATCGGCTCCGTACCCATAATGAATTTGATCCACATTTCCTTCACATAGGTATTCACCTCGCTCATGATGCTGCCGAGCCGCTGGCTTTCCTCGCCGTTAAGAGATAACGGAGGAATCAAGAGGGATCGATCGGCCTTGAACCAGGTATCATTAGCCTCAACCGCTTCGGGATACCGTAATTCGAAGGCTGCCCAGGCATTATAATCCATCACCTTGACCATCCCGGAGGTCGGCAATGCGTATTTCTTGACCGCTTCCGTCGGTTCGAAGCCGTCCGGATTTTTGAACACCTCGTCCGTGAAGATCTTCTTCCCGTTCTCCACTTTATAGCTTTTCCCCTCGATACCCCAGTTCTGAAGATCGCTGCCCTCCGGTCCGATCATGAAATCCAGCAGCTTGATCGCCGCTACCGGGTCCTTCGCTTGGGAGCTGATGAACGCCCCGTCCAGCGGAACATTCTGAACCATTTGCGAGTGATTGCTGTAGGATTTACCGGCTGGCCCGATAGGCGGAGCCACCCCGATCAGCTTGAAGTCAGGCAGGTTTCCTTTCATCTGATCCTTGAAGGTGTTAATTCCACTTATCACTCCACCGTAGGCACCAATCGTATTCTTGGCAAATTTGGCCTCGAACGCTTTCCGGTCCGTCGCAGCAAATTCGGAATCAATCAGCCCTTCTTTAAACCATTTGTTTAAGGTGGAAACATAGCTTTTGAACTCCGGCTCGATCGGTCCGAAGGTTACCTTGCCCGTTTTGGCATGGAGGTGAAACCGATCGGCTAGGATCCCCCAGCTCGTTGCAAAGGAGCTAATACTGCCCAGACCGTCACCGCGGTCGCCCAGAGGAATCTCGTCATTCATCCCGTTCCCGTTCGGGTCCTTCTCTTTGAAGGCTTTAAGAACAGTATACCATTCATCGATGGTCGTCGGCGCCTTCAGCCCGACTTTTTTCAGCCAATCCTCTCTGACCATGTGTCCGGAATAGGAGACTCGGTGAAGATCGATATCGATTTGCGGGAATTTGGCGATCGTCCCGTCATCCAGAACGACCTGCTTGCGGATTTCAGGATGATCGTTTAATAATTTTTTATAATTTGGAGCGTGTTTGTCAATCAGATCGTTGAGCTTAATGGCAACGCCATCCTGCACCAGCTTGGCAATGCCCCCCGGGTAATTGTTTGGGGCGTACACAATGTCGGGATACGTACCCGAAGCCAGCATAATGTTGAATTGCGAACCGTCGCCGGGCTGCTGGAATTTAATCTTCGTATTCGTCCGCTTTTGGATTTCTTTGAAGGCCTCGATGTCCTCAAAACCCTTCACCGCCTTGGCCGTCAGGTTCGTATTCATGAAAAAGGTCAGCTCCGCCGGCCCTGCGTTCGTTCCGGTGCCATTACCCGTCTGTGTGTTCGTACCGTCCGCACCGCCGGAGCACCCTGCAATCGCCCCGATGCCAAGAGTGAGCGTTACCAAAAGACCCGTTGCTTGTTTTTTGTTCATAGGGAACCTTCCTCTCTATCACCGTATAAATGGAATGGGGAAACCAACCAGATCGAGCGTTATCCTTTCAAAGCGCCAATCATAACTCCTTTGGTAAAATGCTTCTGGATGATCGGGTACACAACCAAAATCGGAAGCGTTGCGACAATGATGGTGGCATACTTCACGACCTCCCCCAGGAACGGATCGCTTGCCGTCGATAAATTGGTTGTCTCCGTGGTGCTGTTCTGAATCAATATCTCGCGCAGCACCAGCTGTAGAGGGAACAGCTCCCGATCCCTCAGGTAGATCAAGGCATTCGCCCACGCATTCCAATGGGCCACTCCGTAGAACAAGACCATAACGGCCAGAAGCGGAACCGATAGCGGCATGATGACCTTCCAGAACACCGTCCAGTCGGAAGCGCCGTCCATCTTGGCCGCTTCCTCCAATTCATATGGGATGGATTGGAACGAGGTGCGCATGATAATCAGGTTCCAGGTTGCAATCAAACCGGGAATGATGAGGGACCACCTGGTGTCGAGCATCCCCAAATTTTTTACCAGCATGTATTCGGGAATGAGCCCTCCGCTGAAGAACATCGTAAATACGATCATCATCATCATGTATTTTTTCCAGTACAGATCCTTACGGGAAAGCACAAAGGCAAAGAGTGCGGTGAAAAATACGTTCAGTACCGTTCCGATGGTAACATAAATCAACGTATTTTTATATCCGATGCCGATCATAGGATTTTTCAAAACCAGCTTATAGCCTTCCAGAAAAAAGCCCATCGGCTTCCATAAGATCCCCGTTTGCTTAACAAGCTCTGACGGCGTGCTTAAGGAAGCAAACAGCACAAAGAGGAAAGGATACAAGGTCACAAGCATGAGGAAACTGAGAATCACATAATTGCAAGCATCAAAGATTTTATCACCCAAGCTTCTTTTTATCATGGTTGCAATCCCCTTGATTGGCCAAATTTGCGGATACCCGGAAGCGCTCCGAATATATTTGTAACCGTTTGCACACATTTGTTAAAAGCACGACATTCCCGCTCGCACCATCACCCTAACCGTACCAGCCTGAACAGAGCGGCACAATGCACAATATTTATATGCCGAATTTATCAAGGTAGGGTTTGGGTGAGAGCGGCATGCCGCCCCACCCAAGGTTGTTTACTGCACATGCCGCAACACTCGAATCGATTGACCGGCCACTAGGTGCAGGGTAATGCTGGAATTCCCGTTTTTGCGGTATGGATAAGCCTTCTGATCTTGGCCTTGTACCGTCACCGGCTCCTGTGTTCTGACGACGCATTCTCCATCATATGCGGCCCTGATCACAGCTTCCTTCAGCTTCCCGCCGCTCCAATGGATATCGACCGTGTAACCGCCTCGAGCCTTGATTCCGCGAATGCTGCCCTCCGTCCAGCGATCCGGCAGCGCAGGAAGCAGATGCAGCTCTGCTCTATGACTTTGCAGCAGCATCTCTGCGATAGCTGCGCTTCCTCCGAAATTACCGTCGATTTGGAACGGAGGATGGTTGTCGAACAAGTTGGGGAGCGTCGATTTGGTTAGCAGCTTACACAAGTGGTCGTAAGCTTCGTTCCCGTTCTCAAGCCGGGCCCAAAAGTTAATGATCCAAGCCCGGCTCCACCCGGTATGACCTCCCCCGTTAGCCAGCCTGCGCCGAAGCGTCGTCTCTGCTGCCTCAGCCAGCTCCGGCGTTTCATGTCGGTTGATCTGCGTTCCGGGGTGCAGAGCAAACAAGTGAGAGATATGGCGGTGTCCCGGATCGGCCTCCTCGTAATCCTCAAGCCACTCCTGGATTTGCCCGTGCTTCCCGATCTTCGCGGCCGGCAGCCTGAGCAGAATGCTCTCAAGCTCGGCGCGAAGCGTCTCATCCTTCCCCAGCAGCTTGGACGCCTCGATGCAGCCAAGAAACAGCTCCGTAATGATCTGGCTGTCCATGGCCGGACCGTAACACAAGGTGCCCGACTCACCGTTAGGCAGCCGATACCGATTCTCCGGAGAAACAGAGGGTGCCGTCACAAGGTGCCCATCAGGCGCTTCCGTTAGGAAATCGACGAAGAACAGCGCCGCTTCCTTCATAGCTTCATAAGCGGAGGCTAAGAAGCTGCGATCCTGTGTGAACATATAATGCTCCCACAGATGCAGGCACAGCCAGGCGGCCCCCATTGTCCAGTACGTTGCCGGCGGATAAATATCCTGTGGTGACGTATCCGCCCAAATGTCCGTATTATGATGGGCGACGAAGCCGCGGCAGCCGTACATCACCGATGCCGTACGGCGCCCCCGCTCCCGCATGCGTTCGATTAACTCGAACAACGGCTCGTGGCACTCCGACAAATGGCAGCTCTCGGCCAACCAATAATTCATCTGCGAATTGATATTGATTGTATATTTACTGTCCCAAGGCGGCTTCATTTCGTCATTCCATATGCCTTGCAGATTGGCTGGAAGCGAGCCCGGACGGCTGCTGGCAATGAGCAGATACCTTCCGAATTGATAATATAGCGCCAGCAGCTCATGGTCCTCTTCTCCGAGCTTCATTCGCTCGATCCGCTCGGGTGTCGGCAGCTCGTTACCTGCTTCAGCAGAAGCCGTCGGCCCTGACAAATCAAGGGAGACCCGTCGGAATAAAGCCTGATGATCATCCACGTGTCTTTGCAGCAGCTCCGGGTACGGGAAGGCGGACGCGGCCTCTAATGCTGCTCTGCAGGCTTTTTCCGGATCTTCAGCTCGGAACGTCGTTGCCGCGGCTAAGCGGAAGGTAATATCCCTTGCACCGGACACCACGATGTGCTCACCGATCGTTTCGACCTTCCCCGTATCCGACGAAGCCTTGACCATAAGTGCATAGTCCGTTCCGTCCGTTCCATAGCAGCTGTTCAGCATCACGATCGTATCGGTTCCTCTTTTGTCTACCTTGTCTACGTACTTGCCCTTCTTGCGGTCAAGCCTTGCATAGAGAGAGATGCCATCGGGAGAGTCGGTTTCCAAACGGAAGCTTAGAATCCCGTCCGGGTTACTGATAAAGGCCTCCCTCCGGTACTTATGCCCATTAAGCTCGTAAGACGTTACGGCAACGGCACGGTCCAAATCCAGCTCCCGGCGATACTGCTGCACCTCTCCCTCGTGCCCGTCGATGAACAGGAGCAGATCCCCGGCCGTCATATAATGGCGCTGGCTGCAGGGAGTTCCCGAGAACGCGGTCTCCGCCAGCCTGTGCGCCTCCCGAAGCCGGCCTTCAAAGAGCAGCTCGCGGATCGCCGGAAGATTCGCCAGGGCATCCGGATTGTCCCTGTTCTGGGGTCCTCCGTACCAAACACTGTCTTCGTTCAATTGAATTCTTTCCTTGCTTAGCTGGCCGAACACCATGGCTCCCAGTCTGCCGTTACCCAAGGGGAGCGCTTCATTCCAATCTGCGGCAGGCTCTTTAAACCAAATTTTGTTCTCCATGGATACCACCTTTACTTAATTTGATCCGTCTCGATTCCTTACCAGAGACTGGTTTCATTCACTTTCCGGCTAATCCGGTTGGCAATGATCAGCAGCAGGAAGTTCACTGCGGAATTGAACAGCCCTACAGCGGTACTGTAGCTGTAATTCGCCTCCAATATGCCTCTGCGATACACGAAGCTCGAAATTACATCCGCCGTTTCGTAGGTTTGCGAATTGTAGAGCAGAATGATTTTCTCAAAGCCTACATTCATCATGCCGCCGATTTGCAGGATAAGCAAAATGACAATGGTCGGCATAATGCCCGGTATGGTCACGTGGAGCATTTGCTTCCAGCGTCCGGCGCCGTCCACCGTAGCGGCATCGTATAGCTGTGTGTCGATGGAGGTCAGCGCAGCCAAATAAATGATCGAGCCCCAGCCGATTCCCTGCCAAATGCCTGAGCCGATAAAGATCGTACGGAAAAATTCAGGGTTCAGCAGAAGATTTTGGCGTTCCATTCCAAACCAGGTCAGAATGGTCGTCAGCAGGCCGGCTTTTTGCGAAAAGTCAACCAGCATCCCGCAAATCACAACCATCGATACAAAGTGAGGTAGGTATGTAACCGTTTGCACTAATCGCTTAAAGACAGTTCTCCGTACTTCGTTCAACATTAGCGCCAGTACGATCGGTGCCGGGAAGGCGAAGAGCAATTCATACACATTGATCAGCAGCGTGTTTCGCAAAATCCTCCAGAAATAATGGCTGCCGAAAAAGTCCTCGAAATGCTTAAACCCTACCCAAGGGCTTCCCCATATCCCTTTTGACGGCAAATAATTTTTGAAAGCAATGATCGCTCCGTACATGGGGACATACTTAAAAATAATGTAATACGCAATCCCCGCGAGCGCCAAAAGATAAAGATATTTGTTTTTGACGAAATCTTTTCTGACCGTCGCTATCCATCCCGTACCCGTCCGTGTACCCCCGACACCGTGAGCCGTAGCCATTGCTTTGACCATGGATTGCCCCATCCTTTCTTTACGGAATGCACCTGCTTCCCTTGCTCTCTATGCATCCCTACGGTATCAGGAAGGAAGCGATTTCACAATGTACATTATTTATGTGCGAATTTTATTCGGGAACAATGCAGGACAAAATTAACCCACCCTAGTGAGGAACCAGGCGGTGGGTTACATTGGGGGTCCTATTAGGCTGCTAAAGGGTTATTTCCACCCGTCACAATGGGGATAATTACAGCTGAACCACTTTGGTAGCGATATTTGTGCAAAATTCCCTGTCGTGCTCCACAAAGAGAATCGTAGGGGCATACTCGAGAAGAAGCTCTTCAATCTGCATCCTGGAAATGATATCGATAAAGTTCAGCGGTTCATCCCACACCAGCAAATGAGCCTTCTCGCAAAGACTTCGGGCAATCAGCACCTTCTTCTTCTGGCCGCCGCTGAAGGCGGACATATCCTTTTCAAATTGAATTCTGGAAAAATCCAGCTTTCGCAAAATGGATTTAAACAGACTCTCCTCGATCCCGTGGCTTCTTGCATAGTCGGTCAAGCTGCCCTGCAGATGCGAGGTATCCTGCGATACATAGCTCAGCTTCAGCTGACTTCCTTTCCGAAAGGTGCCGGTATAGCTCATCTCCTCACCGCAGATGAGCTTCAGAATGCTCGATTTGCCCGAGCCGTTTTTCCCGGAAAGCGCAATTCGCTCCCCTTGCTCGATCGTAAAGCTTACATCGGAGCAAACCTTTTTCTCTCCGTAATACATCGAAACCCGCTCCAGCTCGACAAGCTGATGCTTATGATACGGAAGCTGGGTGAGCTTTAAGCTTTCCGAGGCTTCTATATTTTTCAATAGCTTCGACTTTTCCTCCAGAGCGGATTGCTGCCGCTGCTCAATCGACTTCGAGCGCTTCATCATTTTCGCAGCCTTGTGGCCGATATAGCCTTTGTCTACCTTGGAGCCGGAATTGGTTGTGCCGTTTTTCGTTTTCTCCACCTCGTGCGACCAGCTGCTCGTTCGTTTCGCCGCTTCCGACAACCGTCTGATATCTTTGCGAAGTTTCTCGTTCTCCCCCAGCTCGAAGTGATCCTGACGCTGTTTATTTTCCCACCAATCGGAGAAATTTCCCTTTTGAATATCAATATGGGTCCTGTTGATGGACAGGATATGATCTACACAGTTGTCCAGAAAGGCCCTGTCGTGGGAAACGAGAATAAAGCCGCGTTTGGTCTTCAAATAATCACTTACCAGCCTTCTGCCGTCCATATCGAGATGGTTGGTCGGCTCATCGATTAACAGAAACCGATTTTCCTTAAGAAACAAGGCGGCAAGCATGACCTTCGTTTGCTCCCCGTTGGACAACGATGCAAAAGGCCGGTACAGAACGTCCTCGGCTACCTGCAGCAGGGAAAGCTCCCGCAGCAGCTCCCAGTGTTGGTAGTCCGTAAGCATGTCGCCCACTACATCCAGCGTATGCTGTTCCTTGTTCGGGACAGGAAAAGGAAAATACTCGAACCCGACGCCGGCCGATATGGTGCCGCTGTACTCATACTTACCCAGCAGCAGGTTCAGAAACGTCGTTTTGCCCCTGCCGTTCCTTCCCGTGAACCCCAGCTTCCAATCGGTATCGATGTGAAAGCTGACCTTTTCGAATATATTATCATAGCTGCCTTCATAGGCGAACGTCAGGTTCGTAACCTTAATTAATGACATAATTCCAGCCTCCTGTATTCAAAAAAATAAGAGCCGCAAGAAAGTTACTTCTCGCAGCTCAAAGAAATACAGCAAATCCAACCTGAAACAAAGGGAGGATGAGGATATATCGTTTGAGTGAAAGGATACAGTAACTTTCTTGCGCAGCACAAATAAAACAATGGGCGAAAAATCGCTTTTTTGTTTTAATCGATTAGCAAGAAAGCTCCATTATCCTAATCACTCCGTTCATCATTCGTCGCACACTCAATTATCTCCATTGTATAGCCCCCCCTCAGGTGGGAGAAAGGGAAAGTTTCATTATAAACAAGTGTTCTTCTGCAATCGATTATCACGACACCGAAGGATCAGGCTGCACCATGCCGCGGTTCCCGAATTCCCGAATATGGACTTGTACGGAAATGTCGACGGATAATCCGCTACCTCCTTCCATGTACGAGGGTAGTGGATGCTAAGCTGCTTGCCGAACCCCGCAATATCCGCCCCCAATTCTTTTTGCGTCTTATTCAGCAGTGCCTTGACGGCTTGTTGAATGGTGTCTGCAGCGGCCTTCTCCGATTGCTTAATGAACCGGCTGTCGAAGGCATTGCCTTGTAACCGCCAATCCTCGCGCATTCTGCCTTCCGTTTGTACCGAAACAACAAAAGAGATCTGCTTTCCTTGGACCACCGGGATCAGGTTGGCTCGGATTTTGCGAAGTTCATAGATGAACTGTTGTTCACTTTCCGGATCGAAGACCTTTACAATCGCGGATTTTTTGTTGTTGTTCGGCAGAATGAAGTTCAGTCCTCTCGTCTCCTCCTCGGTTAAGGACCCGATCACTTTCCCGGTGGTCCCTTTGACTGCGACAGCCCCGGATAATACGGCTTCACGATTGGCGTTCAACTCGCTTCTCTGCACGTAAAAGCTTGTCTTGGACGTTAGTTTGGAGGAAACCTCACCAAGGGTGGTTTTAGGCGGAAGCTCTAAGAGCTGTTCGGATCGATCCGCTATTTCGGACAGCTTATACGCGGGATTCATATCGAGAGGACTGGTTACCTTCAGCATTTCGCCGGCTTTCCCCTTGGATACCACCAGCTTCACGGATCTTCTGGATTCGGGGTTACGGAGCAAGTAATCCGTCATTTGCTTCAACGGAACCGATCGCCCCAGCTCCTCGCTAATCACAATGACCTTCAAATGCTCATATGTCGGGAAACGTATGCTGCTTTTGACCAGCCCTCGAACATTTTCGCTTACCAGGTCTCCTGTGTTTTCAAGATTCACCCACTTCTCCGATTTTACATCACTTTTCTCACTGGAGGTTTTCGGCAAGGCAAAGGTATGCAGTGTGGAAATTTGATTGCTTTGTTTGTCGAAGGCTACACCCAGGACAATCCCCAATTCATCGATTTCCTTACGGTCCCAGCAGCCTAGCAGCATCATCATTAGTAAACAAGAAATGCCCGCTTTAAGGATGCGCAATGCCGATCCTCCTTACCATGGCTATGATCAAGCAAAGGACAGGGATGGCTCCTCCGATTATGAGGTCAAAGTACGCAACGGAGGATCCGAGCTTGAATACGGCATTCATATGTTCCGAAGCTGCCGCTACTATGTATATGAACGGAAGCATAGCGAACATAAACAGACGGTAATCCAGATTGGAGAGCGAACTCATCCCCAAGCATCCAAGATAGAAATTGGGGACAAACGAGGTATAGTTTGCGATGACCCACATCACAGAGATTAATATTTCGAACCGGTTGAAAAAAGCACCGGGAATATCGATGGATTTGGCCAGAGACATCAAGGGCCAGGTCAAGCTTCTTACCTCATCGAACGATAATACCCCGTAAGAGACAAAAACAATAAGCGCGTACAGGACAACAACCATGCTAATCCCCAAGGCTGCCGCTTTGACCGCCTTTTTGGGCTCTGCCATAAAAGCGGGGATAATCAACATCACCTCGAAGCCGGTAAAGGAAAGCGAAGTGCTCTTTACCCCCGAGATGACGGGAGCAATGCCCTCTCCCAGAACGGGACGGAGGTAATCCAGCTTGAAGTCCTGCATCGAGAGAAGGAGGACAGAGATCAAGGAAAGCAGAATGACGATAAATACGATTTCACAAAATCGCGCAATCGGTTCTATTCCCCCGCCGACCAAGTAAATGCCGATCCATAAAAATATAAGCATGATCATTTCGATCGGCGTATTGTTAAGTAAATAAAAGCGAATCAATTCCCCCATCGCCCGAATTTGCCAAGCAGAGATCATCAGGAAATACACGCTTAGCAAAAGGGCGAGAAGGGTCCCGGCAGGCTTTCCAAGAATATAATCGTATTCACAACAATCATCATCGCTTGGATGGAAGTAACGGTTCTTTTCGCCGGCTCGCTCATCTGCGGACTCCTTTCGGTAGACGTTTATTTATGCTTTTTTTTATTGAAGGGCGTCCCGATATTCAAAAATGGGATCGGCATACGTATCAAGGAATCCTTCCACTCCACCGGCTTCATCGGACCGAAGGGCAGGGTGTAAGGTACACCGAAGCTCTTTAATTTGACAAGATGAGCGGTAATAAAGATACCAAACAGAACGATCCCGTAGATGCCGAAGATGCCAGCGGAAATCATAGAGAAAAATCGGAGCAGCCGAATACTGATTCCCATCTCATATTGGGCGATGGCGAAGGAGGACATCGCGGTCAGTGCAACAATGATCACCATAACCGGACTGACGATTCCGGCTTGAACGGCAGCTTGACCGATTACTAAGCCTCCGACAATGCCGACGGCCTGGCCGATCGGTTTAGGTAATCGGAGTCCGGCTTCGCGAAGAATTTCAATGGTGATTTCCATCATGAGCGCTTCAAACAGGGATGGAAAAGGAACCCCTTCCCGGCCGGAAGCAATGGATATCGCCAGCTTCGTCGGAAGGAGTCCGTGATTATAGGAAATCATCGCTATGTAAATAGAAGGAAGGAACAAGGCGATGCCTGCGGCCAAATAACGCAATAATCGTACGAATGTGCCAGGCAGCCAGCGTTCATAGTAATCATCCGGTGCAGACATAAACGTGGGAATGGTTACCGGTACGATGAGCGCCATGGGTGTGCCGTCGGTTAATATGGCGATACGTCCTTCCATAAGAGCGCCTACTACACGATCGGGACGCTCCGTGGTCTGCACTTGAGGAAAAAAGGATAAGTAATTATCTTCCATTATCTGCTCAATGTAGCCCGATTCCAACACGTTATCGATTTCTATTGAATTCAATCGCCGTTTCACTTCGTTGAGTATTGCTTCGTCGCATAGATCATTCATAAATACAAGCGATACCGCTGTCAGTGATCGCCTCCCGATGGTATAGGGGATGACGGACAATTGGTGATCTTTGATTCGCTTCCGGAGCAATCCGATATTCAGGCTTAGGATTTCAACAAAGCCCTCATGCGCTCCCCGGATAACCGCCTCCGTCACCGGCTCATCAATGGATCGTCCCTTTTCTTTCGGTGTCGACAGAACCACGGCCCGGTTGGTACCATTGATGAGCAGCACGGTATTCCCGGTTACGATTTCACGAACGCATTGCTCTATATTCGTAACAACGTTGATATGTGCAGCTTGGATCACATGCTGCAATAAATATTGTTTGGTTTGTTCCGCAGAAGCCTCTGTTTCATCCTGAGCCCCCCTTATTCTACCGACCTCCATAATCGGCCTGATAATATGGTCCTGAAGTGCGGATTGGTTGACCAATCCCTCTATATAAACGACTGCGATATTCCTTCGGCCTTCGTCAACAGACAAGCTTCGGAACCTCACGTCCGAGCTGTGACCTATGACTTCTTTTAAGACAAGCAGGTTGTCTTCCAGCGACGGGCGGACCGGTTGATCGATGATAGATTTGCCCTTCGTCCCACCGTCAACACGCTTATCTCTACCTTTCCGCCGCCTCTTCCTTTGATTCTTCAGCCAATAAAATACATAGGAAAGCCCGAACGGGACGATAAAAGCCAGGATGGCGCCAACCCATAATTGTAAGTTGAGGATCGAACTTGATATCTGTTGCAGCATCCGGCAAGTGTCCTTCCTGACAAATATTCTCGATTACTATTTCCAAAACCAAAAAATGTATTCCTTTTTCTTCCTTGGACGTCAAAAAGGCGTGGCACCAAAGCCACGCCCTACTTTTAAATTTCTATTTATAGCCAAGCTCAAGTCCCGCCAGGATAAACGGTGAGATTGCTTTAGGGTCATCCTCTACAATAGGCTCCCCGATGTAATAGGCGAAGGAGCCGTCTCGATAAGGCGAACCCCCGAGGCCGGCCACGCTGTTGCATTGTATGAGATGCACTTGGCCTTGTTCATCCGCTTTCACCATTTGTCGAAGCAGGCCTTCATACCCTCTGCGTGCGGCGTCGCCTGCTCCGCCCGTCAAGTAACCGAGCCGCCTGCCCTTGGCCAAGGCGTAGGCGAACATCGCGGTACCCGACGATTCCAAATAATTGCCTTCCCGGCCGGGCTGATCGAGCACTTGGGGCCATATCCCGGTCTCGACGTCCTGTACGCGGACAAGCGCATCGGCCATCCGAAGCAGCAGGCCGATCAACAGCCCCCGCTTCGGATGATCCGCCGGAAAATGCTCCAGCGAATCGACCACAGCCATAGCGTACCAGCCCATTGCCCGGCTCCACACATGAGGGGACCGTCCTGTAAGGCTGTCGGCCCAGCGCTGTTCCGAGGAGGCATCCCAGCCGTGATGCAGCAGGCCGCTCTCCGGATTGCGGGTTTTCTTCTCTACCAGGATAAGCTGTTCCGCCGCCGTGTTGAACCAGACGCCTTCCCCTGTCAACCTCCCGTATAACGCCATGACCGGAGAAGCCATATACAAGCCGTCCAGCCACATTTGGAAAGGATACCCTTTCTTATGCCAGAAGCCGCCTTCCTCCGTACGGGGATGCCCCTTCAGCTGAGTGATGAGCAGCTCAATCGCCTTCCGATACTTGGCTTCTCCTGTTTTTTCCCATAGGAGAAACAGCAACTTGCCCTGATTGATCTGATCCAAATTGTAATCCTCAAGCGCATAGGTCCTGATGCCTCCGTCCTCCTGAACATACAGATCCATGATCTCGCGAATGTAGTCGAAATAGGCTTCGTTACCGGTTCTCTTATAACACTCCTCGAGCGCCTTCAAGAAACAACCGTTTTCGTAATGCCAGCGCTTCGTCAAATTTCCGATGCCGTCCGCTTGCCGATAGCGGTGCATGAATTGTTCGGCCCAATGCAGCGGGCTGTTGAGCTGATCTGTTCCCATGCTTTTCCTGCCTCCATTATTCAATCATGTTACCTGCCGATGTTCTTTTTTCCGTCGGGGAAGTTCGAATAATCACAAAAATATGCTAAAATAAGCATTGTGATTAAAGAACTTTTTCAATTTTATTGTTCATTGTTGCTCTAAGATTCAGGGGGACTTAGCAGATGAATGACCTTATCGAAAAAAAATATATGATTGGCGACGGTTCGTTTGCCATACAGCGGATGCGCCGCTACGGCTTCTCCGCCATGCAGCGCCCTCATTCGCATTCGTTCTATGAGCTGTACTGCTTGCTCGAAGGGGAACGGGTTTACTTTATGAACGGCAAGGTGCATACCGCACAAAAAGGCGACATCGTCATCGTCGTCCCCCACGACCTCCATTCCACCGCCAGCTCGCAGGTGGAGCAGTTCGAACGGGTGTTGATCCATTTCACGCCGGAATTTCTTCATGAAGCGGACGGTGACATCCTGCGAATGAATCCCTTCTTGGAATCCACGCTGCTGCGGATTCCCCCCAAGGAGCAGCCGGAGCTTGAGCGTCTCCTGCTGCAAATGGTCGGGGAATGCAAGGAAGAGCAGCCCCTGCACGATGCCTATGTGCGCCATCTGCTTCTGGAGCTTCTGATCCGGCTGCACCGGATCAACGCGGACATTCCTGTATCGCCGGCCCCGAGTCATCCGATGCACCAGAAGGTGTCCGAAATTACGGCGTATATCCAAACCAACTACCGTGAGGCACTCACGCTGGAGCAACTGGCGAAGCAATTCTTCATCAGCCCGGCCTATTTAAGCCGCATCTTCCTTAAGCTGACCGGCTTCCATATCAGCGAGTATATTCGGGTGGTCCGGATCCGCGAAGCGCAGAAGCTGCTTAGGACGACCCGTCAGAAGGTGCACGCCGTTGCCGAGCAGGTCGGCTTCGAGCATATTTCTCATTTCAACAAAACGTTCAAGAAGGTGACTGGGGTTTCTCCCCTCCACTACAGACAAGATCATCGTTATTAGCTCAAGCGAATTACTTTGCCATCCACCTCGGGAGCTGTAGAAACAGCCCTGTGTGTAGGCAGAGTCTGCGGATCGCGGCATTCGATTTGGGTAGAGCTGCTGCCGGATACCGCAAGCATCCGATTGTCCGCGGCTCCTCCCGCTCCCCTTAAGCGGACGATCTCGACCTCACGGCTTTGGTGCAGCTTCACCAAAGGGCCTTCCGTCGTGAAGAGGCTCACGTCCTCCAGCGCCAGCTTCGTAACGTTGTGGCACACGATGCCTTCCTTTGCCGTAGCGGTGTAGTTCTGCAGCGTTACCCCTTCCAGAGGCATTTCCGCAAGTCCGTTCACGAGGAACGCCTTCTCCGCCCCGGTGCAGTCCACATCCTGGATGTGAATGTTACGGAAAACCGGGGTCTCGACCGTAACCGGAAAGCTCTCTTCCCTGGCTGTTCCCGATCCTTCCACTCCTTCGTAAAAAAGGTGGAAGGAGATCGCTTCGCCGACAATATCCGTCATACGGATCCGCTCGATGAAGATCTCCTCAACGACACCCCCGCGTCCTCTGGCACTCTTGAAGCGAAGTCCGATATCCGTCCCCATGAACGTGCAATCGCTGATGTGTACGCGGCGCACTCCCCCAGACATCTCGCTGCCGATGACGAAGCCTCCGTGCCCATGGTATACGGTGCAATCCTTGATCGTAATGTATTCACTCGGAATGCCCAGCGCACGGCCGGCCTCGTCCTTGCCCGACTTCATGCAGATCGCATCGTCGCCCACGTCGAATGAGCATGCTTCCACATGAGCATAACGGCAGGAATCGAGATCTAGCCCGTCGCCGTTTTGCGCATACCACGGATTACGCACGGTTACATTCCGGATCGTCACATGCTCCGATGCCCATGGATGCAGATTCCAAGCCGCTGAATTCTGAAAGGTCGGTCCGTCCAGCAAAATATGCTTGCATCTCCGAAAGCTTAACAGATTCGGCCTCAAGTAGTCGCGGTAGGGCAGAAAATCCGCCGTATCCGACTTCTCTTCCCGAAGCAGCTGTTCCACGCGGGATGCTCCCTTCAGCGCTGCATCAGTCGGCCACCACATTTCTTGCGCTTCATCAACAACGCCGCCGGAGCGAACGAGACGGGCCCACTGCTTATCCGTCATCTTCCAGCGCTTCACCGGCCGCCAAGCATCTCCACCGGCGTCGAACACGCCTTTGCCCGTTATGGCGATATGCTCCTCGCCTTCGGCATCCAGCGGAGACTGGCAGCGGATCGACGGCTTCCCTTCAAATGTCGATCGAATAAGCGGATAATCCGCAAACCGTTTGCTGAACAGCACCGTTGCACCCGCCTCCGTGTGAAGCTCCAGCCGGCTCGTCAGCTTCAGAGGTCCGGTCAGCCACAACCCGGGAGGGATCACGACCCTGCCTCCTCCGGCTTGGGCACACGCTTCGATGGCTTGGCGGAAGGCTCCTGTATTGTCCGTTCGGCCGTCCCCAACGGCACCGAAGTCCGTTAATCTTACGGAACGGTCCGGTATTTCCGGAAGCAGCACCTCCGGCATGGTCCACTGTCGTTCCGTTCTTGATTTCTGCGATTTCATGGTATGGCATTCCCTTCTCATCCGTCGGATTCTTTTTCTCACCATCATTATAGAGCAAGAATCTGCTAATTGAATGGGATAATTTTTGACCCTTTTTCTTAAAACTTAAATATTTTTGTCATTGTATATTTGAATCCGGAAAGTTCTCTGCGAATCCTTTGCTATATAGGCCAATTCAGCTTCGAAAGGACATTTCTGCCAAACTGCAAGTTGTATATTCTCACAAATCACGTTCTGAACGTCGATTGGGTTCGTCGATTTCTGTACTTTAAGTCAATTTCATAATAATATTGACTTCAATCGCACAAATTGAGCTTTGGCAGCGCAAATCTGCTTGCGAAATTTACCCATTAAGATGATTTTCCATAACGTTACAAGGAGCATTACCGGCCCGATATAGCGCCAGACGCCTGTAACGCGATGTGTTCATCTTACGGTGGCAGATGAACACATTTTTGGTACAGTATGGTGATTTCATAACGTTACAGGGAGCGTTACCGGCCCGTGTTAAGCACCAGACGCATTGTAAGGCGATTTTTTCATCTTACAGTGGAAGATGAACACATTTTTGGTACAGTAAGGTGATTTCATAACGTTACAGGGAGCATTACCGGGCCGTGTTACGCGCCAGACGCCCTGTAACGCCATCTATCTGCCACAGGTAACCGATTTCGAGTTGTACATTGAGTTCGAGATCGACAAAAGCCCGTTTTTTGCGCCTTCGTGTTGCCCATGCCATTGGGTAACCTTAACATCGAGAATGTGGGGAGGTACTCCTGCTTTTGTATGCCGAATACCCTTATTCAACAAGGGCTTTCTAATTATGAAATTGACTTTTTTAGCGGCCTTGCATCCTTTTGTTGGGCACGTTGCAGCCTAGGACTAATTATCATTAGATAGAGAGTATCGGGCGATTTCGAAGAAAAAACTCCGGATCCGTTTCAACCGGCTCCGGAGTCTTTTTAGCTGTACTTTTTATTGCTTTTTAAAGATTCTGTACAGGATGGCAGCCGTTTCAGCTCTGGTGGCATTGTCTTGCGGGTGGAGAAGGTTCCCATCTCCGGTCACGATGCCTTCCTTCACCATAGTGCGGATGTCTTCAACCGCATAGGAAGCAACACTCGATTGATCACTGAACTTCTGAATCACTTCAGCGCTGCCCTGATTTGTACTCATCCCGGCAATTTTTAACGCTCTTGCGCTGAGAACCATCAAATCCTGACGAGAGATATATTCCATGGGATGGAAGACATTCGCGCCGGTTCCATTTGCGATCCCGAGTTGTTTGGCAATGCCCAACGCCTCATAGTAGTAATCGGATGGGCTGACATCACTGAAGTTGTCACTGAAGTCCGCTGATATTCCCAATGTCTTCACCAGGAGCAGCAGGAAGTCCGCCCTTGTTATCTTCTCCGCGGGATTGAACGCAGTTGCAGAAACCCCGTTGATGATTCCTTTAGAAGCCAGCACTTCAATCGGAACTTGTGCCCATGGATATATACCCGCATCGTCGAAGGTCTTAAAGTCATAGGAAATAGCATATTGACTGAAATGGGTCGTAGTAAAGGTTACCGTTCCCGCTGCGGCATTGTATTTGGCATTCGGAACCTTGACGGCTTTCCCGGCGCCATCGATATACCAAATCACAATATGCTCGTTATTCTTTATTTCCTCGGGTTTGGGTGTGTACTTGACAGACACCTTAACGGCTGCATCCTTATTTGCCCAGCTTATGAGCTTACCGTCCACTTTCAGATTCAATTCTATTATCGGCCTGTCACCTATCGCATCTCTCAATTTCGGGTCTGCTATAAAGGATTTATCAACCGCTTCAATCGGAACGGAAATGATCGTACCGGCTGCAGCCGAAGAAGCTTTGACCATGTTGCCGGGTAATTCCACGCTTCCTATAGGGGTATTTACTTTGATAATCTGCTTTTTGTCTCCCTGTACCAGCACGCTTGCCGGCAAAGTCGGCTCGTACGCTTTGGCACCGTCTACTTTGTCCAGGTTGATTGTGACTGTTCTGATACCCTTAATGTCAGTCGCTGCATTGGCAAAGGCGGAATCGATTACCGCTGCCGCGATTTCCGCTTTCGCTGTAGTTGTGGAACGATCGAGCTTAGGTGTCACGGTAATCGATGCTTGGTTAGCACCTCCGTTGCTGCCGCCGCCGCTGGCGCCGCCGCCGTTGTCGCCGCCACCGTTGTCGCCGCCGCCGTTGTTACCGCCACCGTTGTTACCGCCGCCGTTGTCCCCGCCGCCGTTGTTCCCGCCGCCGTTGTTACCGCCGCCGTTGTCGCCGCCGCCGTTGTCGCCGCCGCCGTTGTTCCCGCCGCCGTTGTCGCCGCCGCCGTTGTTCCCGCCGCCGTTGTTACCGCCGCCGTTGTTACCGCCGCCGTTGTTACCGCCGCCGTTGTCGCCGCCGCCGTTGTCGCCGCCGCCAGTGTTGCTTTCACCGACCTGCAAGCTCAATCTCACCGTTTCGCTGCTGCCGTTCACTTTACCGATAGCGGTAAACTGACCGGATACGTCCGTTGATGGAACATGTGTCCACTGTACGCCGACCTCTCTATTGGCTCCGTCATCAAAAATGGCAATGACGGAGCTTGGCAATACTACCGATGCGCCCTTTGCAACAGCAATGGCCTTCAGCGGTCGGAATCCGACGATGCTCTCTTCTTTCACGATACTGAAGTCCTGAAGATTGACCTTATTGCTGCTTGCGGAACCAACAAATCCGGTATAATCCCCTTTGGGCAATAAGGTAATAAACGTAGCCGCTCCGCCCGCAAGGCTCGCTTGATCCGCAAATACAAGCGAGTTCGTCTGCTTTTGCAGGATGACTATGGTTACCGGATCATTGGATGCCGCCGTATCCGTTACTTTAAATTCGGCTCTATTATTTTCAATCGTTTGCTGAACGGTTAGAGCTGAAGCGGCGAATCCTTTTATAGTGCTTGCATTGACCATCATTGCCGAAAATAGCAGCACCGCTATGAAAGCTCGAAAATACTTTAAATTCATCTTACTCATATGCTCGCCCCTAACTTAGATTCCGCACCGGTCTCCTAGTTACCCCAGTCCGACTAATGAACCGTAATTTCATTTGAAATTTTCATTCCATCTGTCATTTTGTTGATCACGAAAGCTTTGATCTTGAGTCCCTCCAAATGCATCGGAGTGCTGAAGCCCGCTTTCACCGTTTTGGTTTGTCCCGCGCTAAACGGCGATTCTACATAGGAAGTACCCAGTACGTTATCGTTCGCGTCACAAAGCTGAATGGCAATGACAGCAGTTTGATTCGCGCTGGAATTTTTATTTACCGTAACTGCGGCTACCGCATTCAATCCAGGCGTAAGACCGACGACAGGTTTGCCCCAAATATCGGTGATCTTTACATCGCTTACAGTAAAGGAATTCGTAAGCCGAATAGCTGAGAACTTCGCCGTATTGTAATACACATTGGCAATGGACGGCTGCGTCGCATCGACCGCAAAACCGATATAGGCTTCCTTCCCCATGGCAAAGGCCTTCCTCGCAAGCTCCTTCCAGGCAAACCCGTCCGTGGAGGTGTACGCAATTACCGTGTTGTCGACCCGCTCGATTTTCAGCCAGATAGGTAAGTTGTGATCCGTTAAAGCCGGCAGATAGTCCTGAGGATAGGCGGCACCATCCAATGTTTTTACCGCTTCACCCTTATTCATTCTCGTTGAAAAATAAGTCGCATAGTAGGTATCGTCTTTGTCGCCGTTCATATTCTCATCCCTGTCCGCCTTGACGATGGAGGAACTGATGAATGCCTCGGCCGCATCGGGCTCCAGACTTTCCCGGATCATGAGACCGGAAATCGCATTGTTATCCAAGAGTGCGATCGAATCAAGTCGGGCCGTTAATGCTGCATTGCCGCTGATAGGCTGATAGACGAAGTGGAAGCTGTCCTTTGTTCCTGTAATCTTCCCGGATCCCTTAACGGTCAAAACACCGGAGGCATCCAAGCTTCCGCTTCCTTGTACGGGAGTGTTCCCAATGTCCGCTGAATTCCAGGGAGCCGTAACCTCAGGACCATTCACATGGATTGGCATAGAGGTGCTCTGCGTCGCATTTCCTTTGTTATCGTAAGCTCTTGCTGAGATATAATAGGTACCTTCTTCAGCTTGCTCCAAAATATAGCTATACGGAGCTTCCAAGTCTTCACCGAGCTTAGCGTCATTCTTATAAAATTCTACCTTTGCAATTCCATCGGCATCGGAGGCATCTACATCCACTTGTATGGGGCCGCCTGCACCATATAAAGCGTTATAGGTTGGGGTTGTCACCTTCACGACCGGATTCTCCGGTGCATAAGACCAATCCACCAAGCTGTTCAAATAAATTTCCAAATTGCTGTAGCCGCTGGCCGTGATGGCTTTGCCGTCAGAAGCATCGTTCTTGTTCAAGCCATGCGACTCCTCCCATGCATCGGGCATTCCGTCATGATCCGTATCATCTGGAATGGCTCCTGTTCCCAATTCGGGGTAACCGCCGACCTCATATTCCCGATTGATGATTCTTCCTGTTCCATCGATCACATCCTGAATGATTCGGGCATCGGCCGCATCCCGCTTGGGCAGGACCGCGCCTACTTGACGTATCACATGGTTATAGGCTGCCTGAGGATCCTCCACATTCAACAAATTGTACCCATTGTCTTGAAAGGGAGTATTGGAAATCACTGTGGATGCACTTTGGTCTTGAATCCCCTTTCGATTGTCAGCACTTGCCTCGGGATTGCCAAACATGAAATTACCGTTGATATAAAATTCCCCGTCGCCAGGGTTTATGATTCTCCCTTTTACGGAACTATCGGTGGAAGGACCCGGTTTGTAGTAGTTATTGACTACATTGGATTTAAGCCCGATCGTTCCTCCATACGTGTTATTAAAGCCCCAGTTATAGATCACATTATTAGCCATGGTTACAGTGCCTGGGGTCGTACCGTTTCCGAGCCTTGGCATCCGGCTCGTATGGTTAACAAACATATTGTGATGGAAGCTTGTCGCATTTCCTCCCCAGATACCGCCGTATCCATGTTTTCCCTTAATGTGACCGGATACCGTCAGGCTCTCGCTGATCAAGCTCCACTGAACCGTCATATTGTTGTTCTCGTAGAAGGATAGTGTTTCGTCCGTAGACCAGCTTGCTGATACGTGGTCAATCATCAAGTAATTGGAGCCTCTGCCGCCAAGGGAATCCGGTTCACTATGAATATTCGCCGAGCCGGGTCTAAAACGCAGGTAGCGAATGATGATGTTATTCGCATTGCTTACATCCGTGTTGTATCCGGCCACTGCGATCCCGTCCCCCGGGGCGGTTTGCCCCGCGACGGTAATATTTTTTCTGCCCGAAAAGCTTAATGAGCTTGATAAGTGAACGGTTCCCGAAACACGAAACACAACCATTCGGTTATCGCTGCTTATGGCATCTCTTAACGACCCCGGACCGGAGTCATTCAAATTGGTAACTTCATATACATCATAGCCGCGGCCGCCGCTGGCATACATGCCTCCGCCTTCGGCACCGGGAAATGCCGGGATGGTAGAAGGGGCTCCTGCACTCTCGGCTTTGACCGTTACATCAGGAGCCAGTGATGAAAAGCCCACTAGAGCGCACATCACGGCAAATACAAATTTCTTTCTCATGGTAAGCTATCCTCCTAGTTTGGTCCTACTTCAACACGGTCACATCAGATACAGGATTCATATCCATGAAGCTGTCCCATATGAAAGCTTTTACTGTGTAGCCGCTCACATCATCCGGCAGCTTTATCCGTGCAGCGAACTGTTCTGTTTCCCCGTTCGATAAAGTCTTGGCCGCATACACAAATTTCATCAGGTTGTTATGCTCGTCGTATAGGCCAAGAACCATGACAGCATCCTTCGTAGAAGCAATGTAATTTTCAACCTGAGCCTTGACAACAATGTCCTTGCCTGCCGCCAATTCGGTAACTGCTTGACCGTTCGCATCATAGAAGGCAAGGTTTGCCGCTTTATAGGTATAAGTTACATGATACTTCTTCGTGGTTTCATTCCCGTAAGTATCCACCGCTTTGATTTCGATGTCATTCACACCCGGCACCAGAATCAAAGTGACGTTGAAGGCTCCGTTCTTGCTAAGGGATAAGCTTGTTTTCTCTCCATCGAGTTTTACAGGGACGCCGTTATTACTGATGGTTAAGACGCTTTGTTTGTCTACGGCTCCGCTAAGAGGCAGCACAGCGCTGAATACCTGACCTGCCGGCTCAGCGGAGGTCATGGTGATGACCGGCGGCACTAATGCGGAGGCGGTAGGAACAGTGCTTACCACTTGGGACGGAATACTTTCCCCGCTTGCATTGCTTGCAGTTACGACAAAATAGTACGTCTTTTCATTTTCCAGACCGCTGATCTGGGCCTGATATACAGAACCGGTAACCGTTTGTACCTCCGTAAATGGACCTTGCGCACTTGTGCTCTGTTTTACCGTATAGGACGTCGCTGTAGCAAGAGGGTTCCAAGTAACGAGCGCACTCTTATCATATGGCTTTACTGCAACGCTTTTGGGTGCGATCGGCTTCCCCTCATTCGAATCAAAAGCGACTGTGCCGTCAGCCATGACAATGGTTACATCTTCAAAAGTCCCCGTAACGGACCTGGTTGTATTCGCTGAGGTCGCCATCAAACCTACGTAAAGCTCTTTTGGATTTCCGCTGGCATCCAGACCTAATCTTGTGGCAGTAGCACTGATGATTTTCAACGTATCGGATGCTACCGGATTCTCAGGAATGGGTGCAGAACTAACAATCGCTGTGATCTTATCCCCAACCTTGGTTAGCTTCAAATAGGCTGTACCTTGAAGAATAATGGTTTCATTGGAGCCGTTTGATTGTCCGCTGTATCTATACATTTTTCTTGCGTTCGATGTACTATTGAATTGCCCGAAGAGCGAATAGTGGTAGCTGTTGGCATCCAAGCTCTCCCTTACGGTTAACCCCAAATTGCCGTAAGACGCAGATCCGGAGCCTACCAAATTAGCTTTTGCACTGATGGAATAATCCCCCTTGAGCTTAACAGCCTTCAAGTAGAACTGGTCCAATCCGGTTGCGTTTTTATCAATCCCTTTTCCTGACCCTGTTAGAGTGAATACATTTGTATCATCATCAAAGCTTGATGAACCGGCTAGGGTCGGACTACCGATATCGGCGCCAATGAAGTCCTCCGGCTTGATTTTCCCATTGGAGCCCGGTGTTGCTCCCGGCGTAACGCTGACCATGTTCGAATTGGCGCTTTCACCGTAGCTATTGGACGCGGTTACAACAAAATCATATGCCGTTCCATTGATCAAGCCTGAGTAAGTGTAAGAAGTTACCGTCGGACTGTTCAACGTATATACCATGCTGTACACTGTACTTCCCGTCGGCTTGCCCTTTACCGTGAAGTATGTTGCGCCCGTTACGGTGCTCCACGTAATGTTAGCTGTGCCGTTACCGGCGGTTGCCGCGATCGTCGGTGCCGCAGGGACACCTGCAGAAACAGCCGTTGTGGTCGCTTGAACCACCGCACTCGCCGCCGTATTGCCCGCTGTGCTCGTAGCCGTTACATGAAAGCTGTAAGCCGTAGACGGAGCAAGTCCCCCAACTGCGTATTTCGTTTCCGTTGTAGTGGCGATCTTCTGACCATTCTGATGGACGGCATAAATCACTGAGCCAAGCGTACTGGCGGAAGGCTGCCAGCTAAGGTCGATCTGGGTTGAGGATTTTGAGTCAGCTTGCACATTAGGTGCCGTCACGCTTCCAGGTGTGAAATACTTCGGCGTCCAGTCACTGCCCAAATAATAAGTGACATCCGTAACAGCGGCCTCGCCTGTGAGCACCTTTCCCCTTCTTGCCGAGGTGTCCGCCGGAACCCCGTTATAGGTGGTGTTATATTCGTAAAAGCCGGCATTTTCAGGGGTAGAGCTGCTCATGGACGCCCACCCTTCAGGTGTAATAAGAGAGCTGTCCTGAAGCTTCGAGTCCAAAAATTTCACCTTTGCCTCTTGTCCCCAAGGTCTTCCGAAATGGCCGGAGGTCTGCATTTTGCTGCTCGTCGCCGTTATGATGGAATCTCGGAACAAATATCCGAAGGCGGTTCCCGCAGAAGGCTTGGCAGCGGTAATGTAACCCCCCGAGGCTTGATCGCTGTACCCTGCGAAATTCAAGATGCAATTATCGAATACGACATTCCCATCGCCGAAAATATAATCCGTATTTCCTTCGATAAAGCAATCCTTAAAGTATTGATTGGTTGCCGAGTTTCCGGTATACAGCGTATCCTGATTGGAAAGAAATTTGCTTTTGTAAAATTCAACATTATCGGCCTCGATTCCGATCGCCGCAGCTCTTTCGGTAGCTGCCCTCGAAGTCACGTCAAGGCCCATCTTTCTTACGGTAAGATTGGTCGGTGTGCTGATTTTGGTAACCTCGACTCCGTCATCGAGCTCTTCCTGGGTCACGTACTTATTAAACGAATTTTCAAAGGTAATGCTTTCCGCGCGAAACCCTTTCGCTTCTTTCGCCAGAAAAACGGTAGCTCCCCACTTGAAATTTCCGGGAAAACCTTTGGCATATTTGTCAAAAGCTCGATCCTCGTTGTAGGTACCGTCGGGCCCGGCACTGTAGTAATCATATCCGACGCCGTAGTACCACGTGATTTTTACCTCCTGGTTCGGATCTGTGTTGACAAAGCTGATATAGGGAGTTTTCACGATCAGTTGTTCCCGATAAATACCCGGGGCAATATGGATCGTAATTCTTTGCGCTTCACTGGTCGGGTTCATCCGGGCTGCAGCTGCGAGCGCTTCCTTTACTGTCGCAAAGTTATTCGCCTTGGAGCTGTCTCCTACATACAAATCGGAAACTCTTGGAAGTGCGGTAGGAGGTGTGGTCGTCGAGAATTTGACATCCTTCGTTACGCTGCTTCCATTCACCACAACATGCCCGATCGTTGAATAGGTAGGGTCTGAGGAAACCGCCGTGATGGCGTAGGCACCGTCTCTGAGAGTGACCGTGTATCCCCCATCCACCCCGTTCCCAGAGCCGGTAACGATACCGGTATAGCCATAGCCGTCACTCACATTTGTAAATTTGATGCTGGAAACGGTTACGGTTGACGGCAGCCCTACAAACGTCCCCGATGCCGTATAGACCGCCTTTTTGGCTACTGTGATATTTTGTGTTATGTTCACAGTTGTATTGACGCTGCCTCCGCTTATGAGTTCATAATCGTTGACACCGGAAAGCGTTACGGAGTATGCTACCCCTGCCCGGACATCCGCGGTATACGTCATATCGGTTTTATTGACTGCAGCCTCAACGACCGGAGCAAGGCTTCCTTCCGGCGGGTTTAACGTGAGTTTGAAGTTATTCAAGCTGTACCCGCTATCGAACCCGATCATGTTTCCGCTTACATTGGCCATAGCGGTTTGAGCAACATCCAAGGTTTTATTTCCGATTCCATTCGCAATATCCGACGCCGAGGCGGTCAATGTCTTCGAAGTGTCGGAAATCGAGTATTCGGAGCTGACGCCTTGCAGAACGGCAGTGTAGGAATAACCCGCATGAAGAATTGCATCATAAGTACCGTCCGGGTTTAGCGTTGCCTTGAGGACATCTCCGGTTGAATTGTTCTGAAATACAAGCGAATGGCCTGAAAGCGCATACCCGTTCATATTCAAATTACCGCTTACTTTCACGCCGGGCGTTCTGGTAATTCTAGCGACATTCGGTTTAACACTTCCTGTAGACTCTGTAAAATAGATTTTTAAGGTCCCGGACTCTTGAGCCAAATACGTAACCTTTTTTCCGTCCTGATCCACTGTATCCGTATTTTTTCTAGTAGTTACGTTTGCCGCGTTGGTCAAATCAAAATTTACTTTGGTGGTGCCGGTACCATTCGTGACGAATCCATAAAGAGTAATGGTGTCCCCGGCAACCACATTGTCAATCCTCATATACTTGGCTGTATCGTCCCCGTTACCGCCGGAGTAGATGGAGCCTTTCGAAACATATCCGTCACTAAAGGTTTTGCTAGTGGGGTTGCCGTAGGATAACGCACCGTTCGCATTTCCGTCATAATAGTAAAGTCTGTTATGAGTTCCCGATGTGAACAGGGTTAATTCGCCGAAAGGAGCGTTGGCTTTAAACACTCCTTTCGCAGGCGACCCGCCCGCTGAAACATAGTCGGTAAAACCATTCAGCAAGCTGACTGTAATGTGATTTACGTAGGCTTCCCCCGCTTCCGGCACTCCGCCGAAATCCCACACGTCGAAGCCTCTGGTATTGGTCGTGCTGCCGGCCAGTACATGGACGCTGCCCGTGCCAAAAAGCGTTGTCATCAGCATGATAAGCACAAGGAGTCTGCTTATGTTGCGTTGGTATCGATTGTACATTCGATTCTCTCCTATAATCATTTGGTGAAACACAAGTACCTCTTTCCGATTGCTGTAACTGCAAACTGCCAGATCGAAGCTTTCGTTCCACCCCCTTTCCTCGACTGCAGCGTATTCGCCTGCCGTTCCGTTTTCATTATGGCGCCGAAAACTATTGCAATCTATACGTCGCAGATAACCTGTTACGTTAAAACCGCTGTTGAAATGTAACCGCTTAAAAAAGTTTCCTGCCGCATATCGCTTGTTTCCCTCAGGCATATGACATGACATATAGAAGAAAACCGTCTTACCTAGCCATTGCTTGCTAAGACGGTTCTCTTGTTCCTAACGCTGTTATTTCTTCGCTTTTAAATAAGCCGCTTTGTATTCCTCCATCATTTTGTCTCCACCGGCTTTTTTCCATTTGTCGATTTCCGCTTTCCAGCCGGCTTCATCCAATTTGCCCATGATGAACTTCGTTTCCGCATCCGTGATCATTTGCTCCAGCTCTTTGCCGCGTTCTGTAAACATGGCCGAATCTAAGGTGAGAGCCGGATTGCTTACTACATACTTATCATTATCGCTGACCGTCTTTTTGTTCTTCTGGAACAGCTCGGTTTCTTTCATCGGCTTATCCATATTATAGTTGTCGCCGCGTTGAAGCATGGTATCGCGGTAAGGCTTCACTTCCTTGGCGTCCGCGTCCTTATCGAGCGGAAGGGTGAATTCGCCTTCCACCTTGTAATGCTTGCCTTCGATACCCTTGTTAAGAAGGTAGACCATCTCTTTATCCAGCAGCTTATCAAGGAACGTCAGGATCTTCTTCATTTCCGCTTCGGTCTTTACCGTCGATTTCGGAATAGCCAGGATTCCTGCATTACCGCTCTCAGCCGGTACGCGAATGCCTGCTTTCCCTTCCAGTGGAGCTACGTCCATCTGGGCGGTAGGCACCACCTTCACCAGGTTGGTCAGCATGCTCTGAGCGTTACCGCCCGAGATACGCAGGGCCACGCGGCCGGATTCATACGCTTTATCATTCGTCGTAGCATCCACAACGGCAAAATCCTGATTGATCAGCTTCTCATCATAAAGCCGCTTGAACAGCTTCAAGGTGCTGAAGAACTCATCGGTCATGAATTCGGGGGTGAAATTGCCCTGGGCATCGACCTTCCATTTATTCGGACCGCCCTGAGCAACACTGAGTCGAGTCAAGGTTGAGGCCGTACCCTGGTTATAGTTCTTGTCCAGCAGGTAGCCGTACGTGTCATTCTTGCCGTTCTTATCCGGATCGCTCTCCGCTACATACTTCATAACATTGTACCAATCGTCAAGCGTTTTCGGCACTTTCAGACCCGCCGCATCCAGCCAATCCTTGCGATAATGGACTACTGCACGGCCCAAGTCGCGGTAGATCGGAACGCCGTACAGCTTGCCTTCCACCAGAATGTTGTCATAGAACGTTTGGGGCTGAGCGGCCAGGTTTTTATAATTTTTGAGATGAGAGCCGATTTCCCAGAACTGGTCTGATTTCATTGCATTGATGATAGTAGGAACATAGTTAACCTTCATGAGCTTCGGAAGCTCGCCGGAAGCCATCATGATGTTAATCTTCTCGTCATAGGCAGAGGTCGGAATCCATTGGTATTCCAGATTGGTGTTCGTGTATTTGGCGATGCCCTGTTCCATTGGGTTGCCTTTAGGCGGGATTTCCCCTACCTGATTGACGACGATCGACAGATCAAGCGGCTTCGTATCCTCAACCGGCGACGGAGTGCTTCCGCTGCCTGCCTTGTCGCCGCCGGAGCTGCAGGCGGACAGCACGGTCGTTGCCAGCAGGACGCCACCCATGATTACTGCTGCTTTTTTCTTCATTTTTTGTACCCCTCCAGGAATGTTAAAGTTTCTATGTGATCTCCACACGAGCAAGAGCCTGTTCAAGCATCTGATCATGCGGGAGGTTCATAGCCTTACGGCAAAGGCTGCAAGCAACCGCTTACCCTTTCACGGACCCCAGCATGACTCCCTTGGCAAAGTGCTTCTGAAGAAACGGGTAAACGAGCAGGATCGGGACGGTTGCGAATACGATGACCGCCATCCGGATGGTGAGCGGCTGAATATCCGCGCTGTCGATCGTGTTGTCCCCAATGCTGCTTGAGGCCAGGATGACAATTTCTCTGAGCAGCACTTGAATCGGCCATTTGGTGTTGTCGCTAATATAAAGAATAGCGTTGAAAAACTGATTCCAGTGGCCCACGGCATAGAACAGCCCGAAGGTCGCCATGGCCGGCAGCGATAACGGGAGCACGATCCGGAACAGTACACCCACATCGTTACAACCGTCGATCCGGGCCGAATCCTCGAGACCGTCCGGAATTTGCTGGAAGAAATTTTTCAGAACAATCAGGTTGAAGGCGCTGATCGCACTTGGAATCATAAGAGACCAGAGCGTATTCGTCAGATGAAGCGCCTTAACAACAAAATAAGTCGGAATCAGCCCGCCGCCGAACAGCATCGTAAACAATACGCCAAGGAGAATCGTCTGGCGTCCTCTCAGGTGAGACTTCGCCAGCGGGTAGGCCATTAGCGAGGTGAAGAGCAAGTTAATGAGCGTTCCGAGCACCGTGATATAAATGGAAACCATCATACTTCGGAACAGCGTATCCGTAGAAAAAATGTACTTATAAGACGCAAGAGACCATTCCTTCGGCCACAGGATCAAGCCGCCTCTGGCTACCTCGGCGGGACTTGTGAAGGATACGGCCAACACGTACACGAAGGGTAACACGCAAATGAGCGCAGTAAGCAGCAGCAAAGTATAATTCATGATGTCGAAAATACGATTGCCTATTGTTTTATCTTGAATCATCTCGGAGCCTCCATCCTTAGAACGATATAGGCATTAATAAATGCCCTCTTCCCCAAACTTTTTTGCCAGCCAGTTCGAACCCAGCACCAGAATAAGACCAATCACCGATTTGAAGAGACCGACCGCAGCACTGTAGCTGTACTGGGCCTGGGTCAAGCCCTTGGTGTAAACATAGGTATCGAACACTTCCCCTACTTCCCGGTTGGTCGGAGTCAGCATCAGGAAGATGTGCTCGAAGCCGGAATCCAAGAAGTTCCCCAAACGCAGTATGAACAAGATAATGATCGTGCTGCGAATCGCAGGAAGCGTGATGTGCCACAGCTGGCGCCAACGTCCGGCACCGTCGATCCGGGCCGCTTCGTATTGCTGTAAGTCCACTCCCGCTAGTGCAGCCAGGAAGATGACCGTTCCCCAGCCTACCTCTTTCCAGATGGATTGGGTGATGATCATGGTCCGGAACCATTCCGCCTCCAGCAGGAAAGCGATTTTCTTGCCTGTCAGCTGATACAGCAGCTCGTTGAGGATCCCGTTCTCCGTCGTAAAGAGGATGTAGAAGATCCCCACGACAACAACCCACGATACAAAGTGAGGGATGTAAACCAAGGTCTGTACGAAGCTTTTGAATTTGGCTTGCCTTACTTCATTCAGCATGAGTGACAGGATAATAGGCAGCGGGAAGAAAAAAAGTAAGTTGTACACCGCCAAAATGATCGTATTGCGGAACAGCATGCCAAACTGAGGCTCCGAGAAAAATCGTTCAAAATGCTTGAAGCCTACCCACGGGCTTTCCAAAAATCCGAGATGCGGCCTATAATCCTGGAATGCCATAGACACCCCGTACATAGGCACATATTTGAAAATAATAAAATAAAGTACTCCCGGCAGCAGCATTAAGTACAGCCACTTGTCCCGGATGAGATCCCTCAGCAGGATCCCGAACCTGCCTTGCTTTGCAAGTGAGGCGGGCTTTCCTGCCGGGGCATACAGATCTTGCTTCATCTCCGTGTTCCTCCTACATTAAGTTCTCTATGGATTCTGCCTCTCATTATCAGGTCATTCTTCGATGTCCGGCTATACCGCTCATATAACCAAGTGCGCTTTGCGGCTTGAAGTACCGCTGTGTAACCCCGGGGCAACCAAGGGATATGCTTGATAGAACAATTTGTGTGTCTAATTCCTACTATATGAAGGGTATGAGCTCTAACCCATCCTCCTCGTGTCTGCAGCACATTTCTGCAAAAGAGCAACTTTTTCCATAATTTTCTACAAGGTTCGAAGGGATTTCTGCTTAAGTACAACATTTCAAGGCCATAGGCCTCGTTTTCCGCCGGTGACCTCTCTTAAAGATGCCGATTCTCATAAATCTCCGTCTGACCCCTACAAGGAACCGTTGATTTCTGCACTTTAGCAGCTTTGCATCTCTTGTCGGACGCACGAAGGCCTTCTCACAGGTGATTCCAAACAGAAAAAAAGCGGAGCAGCAAGTGATCCTTGCTCTCCGCTTTCGTTATGCATCCGGCCCGATCTTCCGTCACCGCCGCGACGTTACTTCCACTGTTTTTGATACGCTTCCTCGTATTCCCGTATCATCCGTTCGCCGCCGGCCTGCTTCCACTTCTCCAGCTCGGCTCTCCAGCCGGCCTCGTCGATTTTGCCCATAATAAACTTGGTCTCCGCATCCGTAATGAGGATATCAAGTTCCTTTCCCCGCTCGGTGAATGTTTCCGAATCCAAAATGAGTGCCGGGTTCGGAACAATATAAGAGGTGTACTCTTTCCCGATTCGCTGATTTTTGCGGAACAGCTCCGGCTGTACGCTCGGTTTGATTGCTGCTTCCTCTTCCCCAAGAGAAGGCAGCATATCCCGGTAAGGCTTCACCTCCCTGAGATCCAAGGTACGATCCAAAACTTCCGTGTACTCCCCCTTATCGGTCCAATGCCGGTTCTCCACTCCTTTGAGAATAACGGTTTGCATGGACGGCTCCATGAGCTTATCGAGAAAATGCAAAATTTTTCTCACCTCGGCCTCCGTCTTTACCGTGTCCTTAGGGATAGCCAGAAATCCCGCATTACCCGGTTCACCGGGAAGCCGGATTCCATTCGGACCGGCCAGCGGGGCAACATCAACTGTAGCGTTCGGAACGATCTTGACCAGCTTGTCCTGCCATGTCTGCACATTCCCTCCGGAAATTTGAATACCGGCTCGGCCCGAATCATAGATTCTGCTCGTTTCGATCGTATCCACTACCGCAAAATCCGAATTGATAAGGTTCTCTTGATAAAGCCGCCGGAACATTTTCATGGTTTCAAGGAAAGGCTCCGTCATAAACTCGGGTGTGAACCGCCCGTTCTCCGCCTTCCACTTGTTCGGGCCGCCCTGGGAAACGGAAATCCGGGTCAGAATAGAGCTGACATCCTGGTTGTAACGCTTCTCCAGAACCATTCCGTACGTATCGTTCTTCCCATTTCCATCAGGATCCTCCAGAGTCAAGGCACGAACGACACCATACCAGTCGTCCAGCGTAACCGGCACCTTCAAACCCAAACGTTCGAGCCAATCCTTCCGGTATTGGATGACGGCACGTCCGAGGTTCCGGAAGACGGGAATCCCGTAAATCTTGCCCCCGACGGAAATGTTCTCATAATATCTCTTGTCCACTGCCGACAGATGGGGATAGTCCTTCAGGAAAGGCCCAAGCTCCCAAAACTGCCCAGCCTTCAAGGTGGCGATGTAGGTTGGGGAATACGCCAGCTTGATCAGCTTCGGAAGCTCACCGGAAGCTATCATCAATTTTACCTTTTCGTCATAGGCGGATAGAGGAATCCATTGGATTTGAAGGCTTGTATTCGTATAGGCTTCAATAACCTGCTCCACCGCATTATTCTTGGGAGGAAGCTCACCGGCCAAGCTCGCCCCAATGGACAAATAAAACGGCTCATTGGCAAGCGGCGTCGCTTCCTCACCCCCGACTCCGCCGCATGCCGTAAGGGTGCCGGACACAAGCAGGCCGGTTAACAAAATAGCGGAATACGTCTTCATTCTGTACTCCCCTTCATGATCTTTTCCCGGTGCTGCCCAGGGGTGATCTGATACATCTTCTTATAGCTTCGAATAAAGGAGCTGATATTTTTGTACTGCAGCTTTTCGCCGATTTCAGAAATTTTCAGGTCGGTTGTCTCCAGCATGACCTTGGCCATCTTCATCCGGTAGTCCGATAAGTAGTCGCTGAAGGGAATCCCGATCTCTCTCTTGAAGATACGGCTTAAATAAACCGGATGGTAGTTTAATAGCTGGGAGCAGTATTCCAAGGTAATCTCCTGATCGTAGTGCTCCTGAATCATTTTTACCAATTTATCGGCAATTTTAATGTATTGGGTTTCGGACTTTTCGGACAGCACCTGAATCAACGGAGTAAACAGTTTGGATTCAAACCAGTGAATGATCTCCTCGCGTGTTTGGAGCTGAAGCAGTCCTTCCACCGTTCCTTCATCCTCAAGTACTTTTTTCAGCGAAATGCCTTGATCCTGTACGATTTGGAGTATTCGGGATACTAGCTGCAGCAGAAGCGTTTGATGCTCATATAGATAGCCGTCCTTGTAAAGCAGCGCATCGAAATACTGCTGGAATATCTCGGAGGCGCTGTTCGGCTGCATTTCCCGAAGGGCATACACCAGTCTCTCTTCCAGCACCTTCAGGTGGGAATATTCATAATGCTCCGCGCTTAGATGATTCTCAATGTCCCTGTAATGGACGATGATCTCCGGACCGAGGCTGATTCTAGCTTTTAAGGCGGAGAGACTCTCCCCGTAAGCTTTGACCGTACCCATCAGATGGTCGAACGGGTTACTGATTCCGATGCTCACCTTCAATTGAAGCACCTGCTCGGCATTCCTCTTAATACACTCCGCAGCCTCATACAGAATGCGTCTGACCTGGTCCGGATCCTCTTGTTCTGTGGCTATCAGGGTCACCTGGGATTTGTTGATCGTAATCGGGGTGAACCGGGTCGAAGCCGGCAGCACCTCTTGCGTGATATTGCTGATCGCATACAGCAGCAGTTCCCGATCCTCCTCACCGTAACGCGTTTCCTGCAAGTTATCGATCTGAAGTGCGAGGACACCCAATCTCTTCCAGCCCGTAGGGAATCCGTAGGTCACGGATCTGTACAAGTAATCGCTTTCCGTCAGCTGTCCCGTGAACAGCTTTAATACGAAAAATTCCTTCAAATGGGTCGCTTGGCCCAGCATTTGCTGCTCGACACGGTCCTTGGATGACGCTAAGGATTGCATGCTGATTTTAATGAATTCGAGTTCATCCTTCTTCGGAGCAGCGGATGCTTCCGTCCCGGAAGAACCAAGTCCTCTAGCTACCTCAAGCAGATTTCCGATAGGACGGTACATTCGGCGACTGCCGTATAAGACACCAGCAAGCACCAACAGAAGGATGGTAGCACAGACGAGCACAGTGACCTCGGCGATTTTCCGCGTCTCCTTCTTCAGCTCCCCTATGGAAACAACAGATACGTAGGTCCAGCTATTGTAATTTGAGGAACGGTATAACACCGCTACCTCTTCACCCTTCAGCTTCATATGGATCAGCCCCTGCCGCTGCTCCGGATAGGCATTTAACCGATCGGTAACAGCACGTGTGATCTCCTCATTCGTTTCCGTTTCGGACTCCTTGCTCGAATCCTTCCCCAGAATATCCTCTCCGGACCGGTCGAAGATGTAGCTGTGATTGGAGCTTGCAGGAGAACTGAGCGCCCCGGCAATTTCCGATGCGACAATTCGGATGACAAGCAATCCCTGCGGCTTATCGGTCTGAGGCAGAATGGGGATCTTATGGACCAATGTGACGCTGTCAACCGGCTCCGAGAAATCATCCCCGCTGGAGGGAGACAACCCGGTATACCAGAGAATGCTTCTCGGCTCCTTGGCATAATCTATAAATTCCTGCCGGTTCGCGAACTGCTCCAGCGGCTTCATGACATTGAGGTTTAACGCCCAGCTCCGTTCCAGGTTCACGAGGTACGCCTGGGTTATGATCGCGTCGCTGGATTGCAGATTGTACAATTCCTTCGAAAGCTCCCGGACGGATTCAAAATCGGATGAGGTTAATGAGATATTCATCGATGCTTTCACAAGAGAGGAATTGGCGAATTGGGTCGCCGACTTCTCAATCGACTTCAGCATTTGCTCGACCCGCATCTGGGTTTGGGCTAACCATTGCATATTCGCCTCTTTTACCTTATTCTCTATATCTCCCGAGGCAATCGAATAGGAAACAAAGCCGATCAAGACGGCAGGAAGAATTCCTAATATAAGGCTGTACGACAGCAAACGTAACATATACCTGCTCAATGTAATTCCCTCCTGCATGCTGCACTTCGGGTGGCCGAATATGCATGAGACAACCTTTATCTATGATTATATAGCATGTATGCTTGCAGTTATTTATATATTGTTGCTTGGAATCCCCATTTCTTCAATATTTTTGTTCAAAGCTGAAATTTCATAAATCCAGCTACTAGTATCATCCTACGTCTAACGGGTTTCATGCAATATGCAGCAGATAACTTTTTGCCCCCCACGCCCGCTCCGGCAGGACAAAAAGGCGACCAAGATGAGCTTCGCTCTCTTGATCGCCTCTTAAAGAAACGCTATGGCTTACCGATTACTGCTGAGCCTTCTTCCAATCCGCCGCGAATTTATCCATTCCTTGGTCGGTCAGAGGATGCTTGGAGATTTGTTCGATCACGGCAAAAGGAACCGTTGCAATATGCGCTCCTGCCATTGCGACGCGGGTGACGTGGTCCGGATGACGGACTGACGCAGCGATAATTTGCGAATCCAGGTTATGGATGCGGAACAGTTCAGCTACCTTGGTAACGAGCTGAACGCCATCCTCGGAGATATCATCCAAACGACCGAGGAACGGGGAAACATAGGTTGCGCCTGCACGAGCCGCCAGCAACGCTTGATTTACGGTAAAAATCAACGTGACGTTCGTTTTTACACCCTTCTTGGTCAGGTAGCGGCAAGCCTCCAAGCCTGCCAGCGTCATCGGAAGCTTGATGGTGATGTTCTTATCGTAGTTGTTGATTTTGATCAGCTCATCGGCTTGGGCAATCATTTCCTCTGCTGTCAACGCATCCGGCGTTACCTCGGCGGAAACGGATTCCACCTCAGGCACCTCGCGCAAAATCTCGGCAATGCGGTCTTCAAATTTCACGCCTTCTTTGGCGACCAAAGACGGGTTCGTGGTCACGCCGGACAGGACGCCGACTTTGTAGGCCTTCTTAATGTCTTCCAGATTGGCTGTGTCGATAAACAGTTTCATTGATAATTCCCTCCATTGAAATCAATTAATTTAGTATTTCCTTTGCCAGTCGTACGGTATTCGCTACTGAGAAGCCGAAGTATTCCAAGACCGCCGGCCCTGATCCCGACGCGCCGAAGGTGTCGATCGACAGCACCTTGCCGTCCTTCCCGACGAAGCGATCCCAGCCCAGGGATATCCCCGCTTCTATCGCCAGTCGTTTCGTCACGGAGTCGGGGAGGATTTGCTGCTTGTAGTCTTCCGGCTGCCGGTCGAACAACTCTCTGCTCGGCATAGCGACCACACGAACGGAGATATTCTCTTTCTCCAGCTCCGTTTTCGTGTTCATGGCCAGAGAAACCTCCGAGCCGGTGGCGATAAGGATCAAATCCGGCTGCTTGTTCGTATCGTACAAGATATAAGCGCCTCTGGCAACCCCATCCACATTCGCTTTCGTTTCTTCAAAGATAGGAAGGTTTTGTCTGCTTAGGATGAGAGCTACCGGACCCTCATTTTGCTGCAGCGCATAAGCCCATGCACTTGCCGTTTCGTTGGCATCGGACGGCCTGATGACCGTAAGCCCCGGGATGGTGCGAAGTGCAGCCAGATGCTCCACCGGCTCATGCGTAGGACCATCTTCTCCAACGGCGATTGAATCGTGGGTGAACACATAGGTCACAGGCAGCTTCTGCAGAGCGGCCAAACGAATGGACGGGCGCAAGTAATCGCTGAACACGAAGAACGTGCTCACGAAAGGCTTCACGCCGCCGTGCAGTGCCATGCCGTTGCCGGCTGCCCCCATCGCATGCTCGCGTACGCCGAAATAAACGTTCCGGCCTGAATAGGACTCCACGGCAAACTTCTGCTCTCCGCGGATATCCGTCATGGTTGAATGAGATAAATCCGCACTGCCGCCAAAAATGGAAGGAACGGTCTTCACATAATGATTGATGGCTTCGCCGCTCGCGACCCGAGTCGACATCGACTTGGCAGAATCGAACGTCAGAATATCGCCCGCGTCAATAGTAACCGTTCCGTCAATCACCTGCTCCAGCTCTCTGCCCAGCTCGGGATGCTTAGCTTGGTACGACTTCAGAAGCCGGTTCCACTCATCCTCTTGAGTTTGCCCCTTCTGCTTGAGCTGTTCAAAGTGAGCCTTCACTTCATCCGGAACGGTGAACTCTTCCTCGTAGGACCAACCGTATACTTCTTTGGTTGCTTTCGCTTCTTCTTTTCCCAGCGGATTGCCGTGAACCTTGTTCGTTCCCGCCGCCTTGCTTCCGTAGCCGATGATCGTACGAATTTCGATGAGCGTCGGCTGGGACGTATTTAGCTTGGCTGCCGCAATCGCTTCACTGATCTTCGAGAGATCGTTGCCGTCCTCGACCCGCAAATATTGCCAGTTCGCCGATTCCACCCGCTTCTGCATATGCTCGCCGAACGAGAGATGAAGATCTCCGTCCAACGATATATCGTTGGAATCATATAACACAATCAGCTTGCCCAGCTTCATGTGCCCTGCCATCGACATCGCCTCGTAGGAAATTCCCTCCATGAGACAGCCGTCTCCAACCAGCGAATACGTGTAATGATCGATAACCGGGTAGCCGTCCTGATTAAATCTCGATGCCAGGTGCGCTTCCGCCATCGCCATGCCGACAGCCATAGCGATACCTTGACCGAGCGGTCCTGTCGTGGCATCTACGCCGTCCGTGTGTCCGAACTCGGGATGTCCGGGCGTTTTGCTGTTTAATTTGCGAAATTGTTTGACATCATCGAGCGTCAGCTGGTAGCCGAACAAATGAAGAAGGCTGTACAGCAAGGCAGAGCCGTGTCCGGCAGACAGCACGAAGCGGTCACGGTTGAACCACTTGGAATGTCCGGGATTGTGCTTTAATTCCTTGGCCCACAGAGCATAGGCCATCGGCGCAGCTCCCATCGGCAGTCCCGGATGACCCGAATTGGCGCTGTTAATCGCATCAATCGAAAGGGTACGGATCGTATCGATAGCCAGCTGCTCTATCGTTTTGGTAATCGGCATTGTTTTCTTTCCCCCAAACTCTAGTTTCTAACTTCTGATTACAATATAATACGGATAGAGACCATACGTGTAATGAATATATTCCATAGGAGCCATAAATCTGATCTATGACCATTAACTACGAGCTCTACAAAGTGTTCTATTGGGCAGCAAAAACAAACAGCCTCACGCAGGCGGCCAAAATTTTATTCCTCACGCAGCCCAGCGTCAGCCATTCCATTAAACAGCTGGAGGACCGGTTCGGCCTCACCTTGTTCCACCGGAATTCCAAGGGCGTTACCTTAACGCCGGAAGGCGCCGTCTTATTCTCCTACATTGAACAGTCGCAAATGCTGCTCACGCTGGCTGAACAGAAAATGCTCGCTCTCAAAAATTTGGACAGCGGCGAGCTGCGCATCGGCGGAAGCGATTCGCTGTTCAAGCATTACCTGCTGCCGTACCTGAAGGAGTTTCATCAGATTCATCCCGGCATCAAGCTTCACTTGAAGCATGGTACGACACCGGAAATCATCTCCTTCTTAAAGGAAGGCGCGATTGATATGGGCGTCGTTCGTACGCCTATCGTAGATTCTCAGCTGGAAGTGAGGGAGAATATCCAGCTGCAGGAGTGTTTTGTCGCCGGAATCCGTTATGCCGAGCTGCAAGGACAAATTTTGTCGCTGGATCAGCTGCTTCAACACCCTATTATATTATTTTCTCGAAACAGCCGGGCCCGAATGGGCATCACCGAACTATTCCAAAGCTACGGCTTTACCATCAAGCCTGAGATCGAGGTAGGCAGCGTAGATCTGCTCATCGAATTCGCCCGTAATGGACTCGGCATCTCTTATGTGACCCGAGAGTTTGTTTCTAAGGAGCTAGAGGAAGGATCTCTCTTCGAAATCGAATTGGATGTGAAGCTGCCACCCTCCCATGTGGGGATCTTGACCATGCGCAACGTCCCGCTGACAACTTGTGCATGTACTTTTATCGAGCTAATAGAGCAGCACAATTTGTCATCTCTGGAGCATGCCCCTTTCGATAAAGCCAATAGCAGCCCGTCGGTGACCTATGAATAGCTTACCGTTTATTCCCCGGGAAATGACAAAATACCTAGATCCACGCGATTATTCGACAAGTCGGAAAGTCACCAGGGGCGTCCTATATATGACGCTTCTCTTATCTGTTACTAGGAAGGCCCCCAATGATCGGCCGGGGCTATAAATCTTCGAAAGTAATATTTATGAAAAAGTGCAACTTTATCCCATCATTTCTATTAATAGCGGGATGATTTCTGCGTATATACAACATTTCGAGACCATTTGCCCCATTTTCAGCCATTGTACGCTCCGAAATATGTATATTCTCACAAATCTCTTTCGGAGCTACGCTTGGGACCTAGGATTTCTGCAATTTAAGGTATAAAGGGAGCGGTACCGGTTTGTGATAAGCGCCAGACGCCCTGTAACGCGATTTTTTCATCTTACAGTCGCAGATGAGTACATATTTGCTATAGTAAGGTGAATTTATAACGTTACAAGGAGCGTAACCGGGCTGTTGTAAGCGCCAGACACCCTGTAACGCGATTTTTTCATCTTACATTGGCAGATGGACATATAATTTGGTACAGTAAAGTGATTTCATAACGTTACAAGGAACATTACCGGGCCGTCATAAGCGCCAGACGCCCTGTAACGCGATCTATGTGCCGCAGGTAACCTATTTCGAGGTGTACATTTTCAAAAAAGTTACGCGGCTTTTTTGGTCAAACGGAGTTCATGTTCAAATGATTCAGCGCATATGTAGACACGTTGTACGTTAGGTAACATAGTTCGCGATCGACAAACGCCCGTTTTTTGAGCCTTCAATAGCGGTTCGCTGGCACGAAAAACCTATTAGCAGCTTTGCATCCCTTGCTGGCACGTTACCGCCTGCGGGAGGTGTAGGTAGCGGCCGCGATTCAGAGGCAGGTTATCTTGTAATAAAAAAAAGCGAAAAGGCGTCATCCGCCCTTTCGCTCCCCCTGCAACGAAGCATATGCAACCTCCTTATCCCTCCATAACGATGCCCACTTTGCCGCCGCTCACTTCCACTGCATACGTTTTCACCCATATTTTCTCGCTGAATAGCGATTTGCCCGTCTTAATATCAAACTCCCAGCCATGCCAAGGGCAGCGGATGATTTCCCCAACCCTGCCGTACTCGTATTGATACACCTCTGACGGCAGCGTCGTACCGGACACAAGCCCAGCGCACATGGGTGCGCCTTGGTGGGGGCAGTAATTGTTCAGCGCATAAAACTGTCCGCCGATTCGATAGATGCCGATGCTCCGTCCTCCGACCTTCACCTCGGCATGCCCGCCCTCCGGAACATCGGCCGCATCCACCACATAGTGTACCGCCATAGAAGCACCTCCGGTCACTGAGTATTACAGCTTATACAGCTGCTTCGCGTTTTCATAAAATATTTTCCGCTTCGCCTCCGGATTCAGCCGGCGCAGTATCATGTTCGGCGCATCGAAATCCCAGTGCGGGTAATCGCTTGAATACAGAATCATGTTCTCCGCATCGATCATATTGAACAAATCGATCAAATGCTGCGGATTGTCCGGCTCCTCGATCGGCTGCGTCGTCAAATAGCAGTGCTCCCTGATATACTGGCTCGGCAGCTTCTTCAGCCAAGGCACGGTGGAACGGAGTGCCTTGTAGTTCTTATCCAGCCGCCACATCAAGTGCGGCAGCCAGGCAATGCCGCCTTCCACGAACACGACCTTCAGGTTCGGGAATTTCTCAAACACTCCCTCACACACCATACTGACCAGGTGCGCCATGAAGGTTTGCGAAAGGCACGTATGCCACTCGATATACCTTGTGGGGTACCCTGCGGCCGTGGGGACGTTGGAGCTTCCCCCGCCTTCCGCACCCGGATGAATCGCCAGCGGCAGTCCGTTTCGCTCCGCCGCTTCGTAAATTGGATGGTAGAAGCGGCCTCCGAGCGGCCCTCTGGCCGCTCCCGCGATAATGACCTCCACAATATCCGGATGACCACCGACGCGGTCGATTTCCTTGGCCGCCAGGAGCGGATCCTGCGTTGCTACGGCCATCGCGCCTTTAAACGCCCGGTGCTTGCCAAGCCATTCGGCAATCAGAAAGTCGTTGTACGCCGAGCAAATTGCAGCCGCGTAATCCGGATCATGGGTCGATGAGATGTTATACACTACCCCTGTCAGGATGGCGTATTCGAGATCGTAGCCCTCCACGAGCTGCTGAATCAGCAGATCGGGCTCCGAGCCCGCCTTCGCGCCGCTCGGCGGAATGGCATCCTTCTTCATGACGCCAACCGGCGAATAATAACCGGAGCCGGCATAGCCGATGCCTGTGCTGGCTACGCGGGAGCGCCACGGTTCAGGCAAGTACGGCACCAGCGCGGCGTCGCTTTGTTCATTGTGAACATCGGCATCGATGATTTTGAAGCTTTCCTTCAGAGCCATGGACGGTCCCTCCTGACATTTGTTGCGAAGTCTAACCGGCTTCCTTGCCTAAGCCTCCGCTTATCCGCGGCACGATCACTTTTTGCCATAGGTGCGCGTGTAAGCCGAATTGTACATGTTCAGCAGCTCGTCGGAGCCGAGCTTCTTCGCTTGATCGATAAATTGCTGGTAGGTCGTGTCGTTGATCGGCGTTTTGCCCGTTACGAATTCCGTCAGCTTCTGTTCGAGATACTTATTCAGGTTGCTGAGCTTCGACTTCTCGAGCTCGAGCTCCTCTTGGCTCTTCACGATTTGCTTAGGCGCGGGAACGATAAACGATGCGTACCGGGCATTGATATCCTTGCTCTTCTCGCTTAAGCCCCGCTCCCATACTTCCCGGGCTTTGGCGTTATCGAGTCCGATCATGTCATACCATACACCCCAATCCTTGCGCAGCGGAACGAAAGGAGAAGCTCCGAAAGACTTCATGTAAACCGGCTTGCCGTTCTCCATCGTATACGTTTTTCCCTCGATGCCCAGAGATAAATAATTGGAGCCTTCTTCGCTCACCAAGTAATCGAGGAACTGTACGGCCCGGTCCTTATCCTTCACCTTGGCGGAAATGGCACGTCCTGCCGCCCCAACCACAGAACGCGAGAATTGGTAATTTTTGATGCCGTTCGCGGCAAATTGCGGAATGGCGTCAAGCTCGTAATTCGGCGTGCCTGCTTTGCGTGCCTTATCGACCAGCGTCTCGAGATCCGCCTTCCAGAAATAGGTGACGAGTGATTTCCCTTTCAGTATACGCTCTTCCCATTGCGCCTGCGTGAGCAGCGAATATTCCGGGTCGAGAAGCTTTTCCGTATACAGCTTATTCAGGAAAAGAAGCGCGTCCTTATAGCCCTTATGATAAGGCGCAAAAGCGTACTTATCCGTCATCGGATCGATATTATAGAAGCCGTGAATGCCTGTAAATGCTCTGCCGAAGGTCGTGTACAGTCCCGTATCGCCTACAATGGCGTTGGAGATAAGCGGATACGTGTCAGGCTGCTTTTCCTTCAAGGTCTTCAGGAACTGATAAAATTCTTCCAACGTTGTCGGAGCCTTGAGACCGTACTGGTCCATCAGATCCTTACGGGCATACCAGATAAAGTTAAAGCCCTTCCCCGCGGCATCGCCTTCGATAACCGGTACGGTATAGATCCCGCCGTCAGCACCCGTTGCAACCGCTTTAGCCTCCGGGTATTTCTCATAGAAGGCTTTCAGGTTCGGAGCCTTATCCAGGTAATCCTTTAAATTCAGGAACACCTTGTTCGGACCATGCTCCCTCCCTTCAAGCGTATCTACTTGAATGAAGTCCGTGACGGTATTGGTCGCAATCATGATTTGCTTCTTTTCCTTCAGTCCCTCTTGGCTGACAACCTGAAATTCGACCTTGACTCCCGTCTTGGCTTCTATCTCCTTGAAAATCTCCCAGTCCGTCCGTACCTTTCCCTCCGGCCGGTCATACACCAGCCAGGAGAAGGTAATCGGCTTCGGCGCCTTGTCTGTCCCTTTCCCCTCTCCGGCCGAAGGCGCAGGGCCCGTGTCGCTTGAACAGCCTGCTGCGACCAAGCCCCCTAGCATGATCGTGGTGAGTGCCGTTGCTGCATAGCTTTTTCTCATTGACTCATACCTCCCTGGGTATTTACGGATTATCATTTATAGAGATAGACTCCTACGTAAGAGCTGGAATCTATATCACTACCGCTATCCTTTGATACCGCCGATCATGGTACCCTGCACAAAATATTTCTGGATAAACGGATACACACACAGAATCGGAAGCGTTGCGATGATGATCATGGCATACTTCATGGTGCCAAGGTGCGAGAGATCCCCCTCTCCTTGCACTTGGCTGCCTGTAATAAGAATGTTGCGAAGCATGATTTGCAGAGGATACATGCTTCGGTCGTTCAAATAAATCAGTGCATCGAAGAACGCGTTCCATTGGTTTACCGCCGTAAATAGCCCGATCGTCGCCATGACCGGCATGGATAGGGGCAGCACAATCCGTACGAGCACCTGAATCGACCCGCACCCGTCGATGGTAGCGGCATCCTCCAATTCCTCCGGCAGCGCTTCGAAGAAGGTCCGCATAATGAACAGATACCAAGTGCTAATGAGCGTAGGCAGAACAATCGCCCAAATCGAGTTCAGCAATCCCAGCTGCTGGACGACAATAAACGTCGGAATCATTCCTCCGTTAAACAGCAGCGTGAAGGCGGCCATCATCAGAATCAGCCTGCGGCCGGGCAGCCACTTTTTAGCAAGCGGATACGCCATAGCGGAGGTTGCAATCAGCGTCAGCGCAACGTGTACGAAGGTGTAGCGAATCGTATTCCAGTAGCTCTGCCACAGATCCGGGTTGTAGATGAGCTGTTCATAGGCTATCCATGTGATCGCCTTGGGCAGGAGCAGTACTTCTCCGCTGGCCACCATGGCATTGTCACTGATCGAAGCCGAGAAGACATAGATCATAGGATAGACCATAATGACGATAAGGAGCAGCATCAAAGCATAGTTCAAGCTGTCGAATATCCTGGATGCGAGGCTTACCCTGATTTTCATGACAACCGCCCTCCTTACCATAAACTCGTTTCCGAGTATTTTTTGACGATCCGGTTCGCGGCAACGACAAGGATGAACCCGATAGCCGATTGGAACAGGCCCACAGCGGTCGCGAAGCTGAAGTCCGCATCCAGAATGCCCCGCCGGTAGACGAAGGTATTAATGACATCGGAAGTTTCATAATTCATCGAATTGTACAGCAGCAATATTTTTTGAAAGCCGGTCTCCATGAAATTGCCGAGCGTCAGCACGAACAATATGATCATGACGGGAACCATACCCACAAAGGTAATGTGCCTGATTTGCTGGAACCGGTTGGCGCCGTCCATTTTAGCCGCTTCATACAGCGTCGGGTCGATGCCTGCAATGGCCGCAAGGTATAGAATGGTCCCCCAGCCGAGCTTTTGCCATATTTCGGAGCCGACATAGATCGTCCTGAACCACTCCGGCATGCCAAGGAACAGGATCGGCTCGATGCCGAACAGCTTCACCAGAAAGTGGTTGATGATTCCGGTTTGCGGGGAAAGGAACGTAACCATGATTCCCGCAATGACGACCGTGGATAGGAAGTGCGGCATGTAACTGATGCTTTGCGCGAATCGCTGAAACGCCTTATTCTTGATCTCGTGAAACAGGATGGCCAGCACAATCGGTGCCGGAAAGTGAAACAGCAAATCATACACGTTAAGCATGACGGTATTTCGGATTAGCTTCCAGGCGTCTGGGGTTACGTAAAAAAATTCGATAAAGTGCTTCAGCCCGACAAACTTACTGTCCATGATGCCTCTGCCGATGGAGTAGTCCTGAAACGCGATAATGACGCCGTACATCGGCATGTACTTAAAGATCAGGTAGTATAAAATACCGGGAAGCATTAAAAGATACAGGGCTTTATGCTTTTTTACCATGTACCACAGAGGATATCGCTGCCGCATGGTCTCCCTCCTTTGGTCAATCCGGGGCGGTGGATGGCTTTACTATACAGACCGGACGCGGCAAGCGTAAAGCACGCAAATTTGCTGCGGTCTCCTTTTTCGATGTACGAGTTCGGATGAAAAAATGGAGACTTCCGAAAAAAAGAAGTCTCCATCTTACGGCTGGTGGATGGCCCGATATTTGGCAGGGGTTATGCCTTCATATTTGCGAAACGTACGGATAAACGAATTGCGTCCCCAATAACCCACCTTCTCGGCGATGTCATCGATTTTCAGATCGGTTTCGAGCAAATACTGCTTCGCCTTCATAAGCCGGTACTTCGCGATATATTCCACGTACTTCTCCCCCACCTCCTCCTTGAAGGTACGGCTGAAGTGCCCGCTCGACATGTTCATCAGCCCGGCAAAATGCTCGATGGACAGCTCCTCATGATAATGCTCGTGAATATAAGCCAGAATGTCTGCAAGCTGTTTCGTCCTCCGTCCGGTCTCCTCGAAGCGAAACAGCCGGCCATGAATCTCCGTGAAGCAGCTTCTGAGCTCCTCCCAGGTCATGCAGCGATTCAACTGCTCGAACAATCCGGAATAAAACGGGATGTTCACCTCGCTTTGCTCCGATTCTACCGCCCGAATCCAGGTATTGAGCACATCGGCGCACTGCGCCTTCACCTGAATGGCCGCAGCGTTCCGCCGCCGGCCCTCGTCAAGCATTTCGAGCACGGCCTGCAGCAGCTTCTCATATTCTTTCGTCTTATACTGATTCATGATCCGAGTGACCTCTTGCACGGACAAGAAGCTGTCCCCTACAGGACGGCCGCGCAGTCCCGGCCCTGTGCTTTTGCAAATTTCCACATCGGCATCCAAGCCGCGATATTGAAGGGAGGTCATGGCCTGCTCGTAGGATACGTGCAGCTCATGAACGGCATGCACCGTCGACCCGACGCCAATCGTCGCTTTATAATATTGGCTGTACTGCTCAAGCAGACCCTTGATTCGTTCGGCAGCCGGCTCCGGCTCTAGCTCGTGCGGAGTTCCTTGCTGCAGTACACAGGCCAAGATGCCCGGCTTCGTCTGACAGAGCCAGACCGGCGATGGAACCGATTTGAGGATGCGTTCTCTCAGCTCGATCATCATGAACGACTTGCTTGTTTCGGATAAGCGGTCATACTCCTTGATGTCATAATGAAACGCGATGCAGAGCACCGTACGTGCTGTGTTCTTGTCATAAGCAAAATCGATTTCCTTAGCGTAATATTCGATCGACAGCGAATCCCTGTACTCGCCGAGCAATATTTTGGTGATGAAATGCTCCTGCACGACCGGATACATGCCGTTCACCTGCTGGGAGAGCTCTTGATTCTCCGTGATAATGACCTGAGAGAACCGCTTGATGACATCAAATTCGTTGCCTTCGCTCCGAAGCGGTTCATTTGACACACGATGCGCTTCAAGACGCTCCTTGATCTCCCTGATCGGCCGGTATTGCCGCCGGCTTAAATAGTAAGAGGCAATACTGCCAACCACCAGAAAGAAGCAAAGAAAAGCCCAGCTCGCAGCTCTGACCATATGGGCCGGCTTCATCAACGTCCCTACATCGGCGATCGTAGCATAAACCCAAGAATCATCGAACGAGGATTGAAGCAACGATATCGCTTGGTCGTCAGCAATGAGAAATTGCGTGCCCTTCGAACTTACACGGACCTGTTCCGCTACTGCTTTCATATCCTCATCCGTGAGGCCGATGCGGCTTACAACCCTGCCTTCCGCGGCTACTATGGCCGTTCCTGTCACCCACTGCTCGGGGATCCGAATGTGCTCCATCAGCTGATCCTGGCGAAAATTCACGACCAAATAGACCTCCGGTCTATCCGAATTAAACGGATAGCTCATAAGAGCGGAAATGCGTTCCGCATCCGGATCGGTAAAGTCCATCATTTTTTTATTCGTCAAATGGGTCAGAAAAGCCGTCTTTTCCCCTCCGCTCAAAGGATAACGAAAGTCAAAATAATAGCTTTTATCCGTATACGTCTCCGAGTCAATGATCAAATTGTGATTGGCGAAATATAAAAAAGCGTTCGATACCAACGGATCGGAGCTGAGCTTAAGCAGCTGCTCCCGAATGGAGAAGATCAGCTCGGCCCGCTGCGTATTCTCAGGCGAATCATCGGCGACGAGCAGTAAGCTTCGCAGATTCGAGGTACTGAGCATGTTAATCATATTCGTCTTCAGGGAGGTGAACGCGGTGTCCGTCTGCTTGGAAAAATGAGTCAATATAACGTCGTTCAGCTTCTCCGCATCCTTCTCGATCGTACGCACCACCAGAACATGAGCAAGTAGGCTTGCAGCGATCACCGGAATGAGGATTACAACGAAATACGTAGTGAAGAACCGCCAAAAGAGGGCCCTACGGAAGGAGCTTGGTTTACGAACGAAATTCATGCCGGCCAGCCTCCCTCTTCGATCGCTAATTTTGTAAACGTTTGCAATATAATATCTATTATAATCGCGGTGAAATATTACTTCAACGAATGATTTTGTCGTAAAATATTATTTCTTGCCGTCACGTCTCTATTGGGCTCTATTGTAATTTTATCCACTAGCATCATAAATTTTTACATTTGATATCCTGCTGTTACCCCCTATGCTGATAAGTGGAACGCGATGTAACCGGTTGCAGCTAAGATCGCGGGACGCATATATTGTCATAACGAGGAGGGTTACCGTGAAATCAATGAGAACGATTGCTCCTATTCTGCTATTGGCCATGCTATCGACGGCATGCTCCGGCGGCGGTAATGAGGAGACCGTAAAGCCATTGCAAGAAAGTGCTCAGCGTGAGCCCACAGAATTGGTGTTCGCTTCTGAGCTTGGCAAAACACCTGAGGATTTCGAGAAAGAAATCGCAGAACCGCTTAGAAAAAAATTCCCTTGGCTTACTCTGAAATATATCGAGCGGGGCAAAGGCAACGATATTGCCGATCTTGTTACGGCTGGGACGACGCCCGATATTTATTGGTACGTTTACAACCGGTTTCCGAACAAAATACAAAGCTTAGGTCTGGAATATGATATGTCGGACTTGATTAAAAAATATAACTTCGACATGAAGCGGCTTGACCAAGCTTCGCTTCAATCGCTCGACCAATATACAGGTGGCAAAGGTGTTTATGGCTTTCCTTTTGTAGCAAGCACCTCGGTGATGTACTATAACAAAGACATCTTTGATAAATTCGGCGTCAGCTACCCTACGAACGGGATGACCTGGGACGAGGTGTACAACCTGGCCCGGCAGCTTACAAGAAGTGCCGATGGGGTCAATTACAGGGGACTTGCCACCTTCCACGGCTATCTGCTAAGGGAAAATCCATACGGACTTAAGCCCATAGACCCAAGCAAGGAAAAGGCAAGCGTCAATACAGAGGAGTGGAAGAAGCTCTTTCAGAACCTCGTGCGCATCTATCAAATCCCCGGGAACAACCGGGATACGAAAACGAGAGCGACGAACATCGAGCTGCAGGCATTCGCTAAGGACCAAAATATAGCCATGGCGGTCATGAATAATGACTTAAATCATGTGAAGCTGATCCCGGAAGGCATGAATTGGGATGTCGTTTCGATGCCGACCTTTGCGGATAAGCCGAAAATCGCCGATCAGCCCTCCCCTTGGATGTACAGCATTATGTCCACTAGCAAACACAAGGATGCGGCCTTTGAGGTGCTGTCCTACTTGGTATCGGATGAATTTTTCATGATGGAATCCAAACGGGGCGTGCGCACACCGACGACTAACGAGCAAATCAAGAAAGCTTTCGGCTCCGATTCTCCCCTTTTGAAAGGCAAAAATGTAGGCGCTTACTATTACTATCCGTCGGCCCCCCCGCCCGCTTTGAGCGGCAATGCCAAAATATCCAGCCTGATTGGAGATGGCGATACTGTTGTGAATAACAAATTTCTTGACATCGTTATAGACGGAAAGGATATCAATACTGCGCTGCGGGAAGCGGATGAGGAAATCAATAAACGTATTGAGGAGTCTAAGAAAAACTAACGCAAACAGAACAGGCTGTCCCGAAGGAGCTATGCGAGCTGTACACGCTTAGCTCCTTCTTTTGTGGCAAGCCGGTGTAGATCAACAAACCATACAGCTAATGGATTATGACAAGCTCTTTGTCAACATCTTGTAGCACCATAGACTTGCATTCCCAATCCATAAATACCATGAGGAACTCTTGGTCGGCGAATTGTCGTCTAATTCTTTGCTTTTCTTCACATGCAGTGGATTAACTACGCCGCATAAAACTTGTTGTTCTCCCGAGTAATACGCCAGGTTCAGCCAGTAATGGCCGGTAGGTTCCATGCCAACTATGGCTTCCTTGAACCCTTGCTCCGTCGAAATCTTTTGGATCAACTCACAAACGATTTAAAGCCTTCCCGATTATTCTCAAACGTAATGGACCTTCCGAACTCGATTCCGTGTTAAAGCTGCCAGTCATTCTGGCGGCAGCCTCCTAATGTGTAGGATTAAACCATCGTTCATCATTAGCTGAATCACTTAAAAATGTTAGCTACCCAATTGGATATCTTCAAATGGTATGTACTTGTTTGGTTCAATTTCTTTATATACCCGTACGTAATTGACGTGAAAAGACGGAAAGGGAGCTAAGTCGTTAATCGCTGAGAGCTTCATATCTTCAACTTCAGTTTCGCTCATACCCCAATAGGTTTGCCCCAAGGTCAAATGTGGATGAAAGCGATCCAATTCAAAGTAACGATTAATCAGTTCTGGTGATGGAGAAACGGCATCCACTAATCGCTTATGCAGATTGTATATTTTTTCAGATTCAACACCAAGGAATACTACGGCATTACCAAACGCTGCAGGCCCTGAAATTGATAAGTTAAAGCTTTTGAATGTTTGGCAAGTTTCCCTAACATTATTCAGCCAACGCATATCTTCCGTAAGGCCGCCCTGCGCCTTTACAGTAATGTGGGGCTCCACAACATCTTTTAAACGGTTACTAATCCAACGATTACGAAATGTCTCGATTTGTTGTTTATATCCGTCGGAAGGAACAATACCAATGAAATATTGCATATCACACCTCGCACCAAGTAGTTGCTTAACGAGGTTGCCGATCCTTCTGGCAACCTCGCCTTGTGCTGCTTATGAAGCTAACATTCTCCGTTAGCGCAATGCTTCTCTATAATCGAACTTGATCTATGCTTCTCCCCAATATATCACAGTTTCATAATCGAATAGAACAGTACCATCCTGTTAATTCCTATTAAATAGATTTTGCAGTTCATGGCAGCTGCCGCGCGGCGATCCGTTCCCTCGCTATTGCGCTATCGTTCCTCGATAGTTTAATGACTATATAGTTCGCTTCAGTTTCACTTCGAAATTGGGTTTGGTAACGTATTCCATGTACGATGTTCTTCCATTGAAATCTAAGTATGCTTGATACCTTGCACGAACGGCTGGAGCTGTAACCATATCCAGGACTTTATCCTTTTCAATCCAACGGCAATCAGAAGTCTCTTCAGAAGTGCACAATTCTCCACCGAGGGGCTTACAGACAAAGTCTAACATTACTTTCGTTGGAACATCAGTTACACCGTCATGCCACTTATGTGTTCCTGTATTAGAAAAAACCCCAAATAAATGAGAGACCATCACGTCTATTCCGCTTTCCTCTTTTATCTCTCTAATTAAAGCATCCATCAGGTTTTCACCTGCTTCTACTTGTCCCCCTGGACATACCCATCCGCCATGCTTAGTCTTAACCAGAAGGACTTGTCCTTGTTCGCTTTCCACAATACCGCTTACTGCAACAATATGAGTTGGCATTGCCATGAGTCTTACCTCCAGGCATTGTTTCATTAAATTTACTCTACTGCCAGTTACTTTAATGAATTAAGGAGCAGCTGCCGCGCCGGTTCTGCTCCCTGGTTATTCCACTAACGTATCCCGTTAGTTCACCGGTAAGGTTCATCTTCCTTAGCTTAAGGTTTTAGAGCTCCCCGACTTTTTTCAGCATACAGCAAGAATGCGTTCATTATTTTGAACCAAAGTGCCAGAAAAGGGGTAGAAACCGGCAGCAAAATTAAGGCATATTGAGGTGCAAGTCCGAAATAATCATGCATGATACTATTTGCGGGATTCGAGCTGTTCATTACGTAATCAAAGCCGTATTTCGAGATAAGCATCGTCGTTGTACCAATAGACCCCGCGTATAATACAATTATGAATCCTAAAAAGGCACATAAAAGCCAATATACCGATAAACGAACGCTTCTAAAAGCTTCAAAATAACCTGAAATAGCAGAAATAATTGCGACAGGGATAATTGATATCAAAAAGAACCACATCGATCCACCAAAAGAGATCCCACCAGCTCCGAAATTTGCTAGCAACGCAATGATAAAACTCAAAAAGAACGTAGTCACTGCCCCGTAAATTAGACCTATGAGTGTGGAGCGTAATCTAGTATTAATGGTGATTCCTCCTTACCTACCTTTGATTAGCCATTTACTTTTACTGACGACTTTACACATTGACTTGTTGCGTTAAACTGCCCGTTGCTTCAACGACACCAGGGAGCAGCTGCCGCAGCGGTCTGTTCCCTGGTTATTCCGCTAACGTTCCCCTATAGCTTAACAAAACCAAGCTTATTATTCGTTGTATAATCTTGACAATAAGTTATATGCTGGATTTACTTCCCACGTTTCATACGGAACAAAACACTTTGCTTTCATTGCATCGAGTGTACGAGATTTTTGCTGCGGGCGAGTTATGTATTTGTCTATATTTGATTCATTCAATTCAATATACCTAGCTTCTTTAATTTCTTCTGGTTGAATTTTTATATCTCCACTAACGTAATCTGCTTTAAAAACAACCGCTAATACATGCTTCGTTGCATTATAATACACGCCTGTTATGCCAATAGGACGAATTACAATTCTAGTATCTTCCAGAAACTCCCGACAGATTGCCTCGTCCAATGGTTCCCCTACCTCAACATTCCCCCCTGGCATTTCCCACGTATCCGAACGCCAGTGAGTCCTAAGTAATAAAACCTCATTTTTCTCGTTCATTACTAAAGCAGAAACTGAAACGATGTGTTTGGGATTTTCCATTCAACATTCTCCCATTAATTCAGATGTTATTTCTTCAATGACAGCAATAGACTTATTTTTCGATAAGTTTATGTACTCGATAATGTCATCAATTTTGTATACTTCAAGTTCACAATCCTTATTTTCTTCTATAATTTCAAAATCTCCATACATCTCATCAATAAATTTTTGCATGTCGTCTTGAGTTACACCATCTATTTCTCTCGGGAGAGGACCGATTTCCAACCAGTTTTTTAGATATCCCATATTATATTGACAAAGCAGCTGTGTATTCATTTTTCTAAAATCTGAATACCATCTTTTTATAAAGTTTGGGTCTAAATCTTGTTGCTGCCTTAATTCATATGGATAGTAGATATACTCCATCCACATGTTATCAGAAATTAAATGAGTTAAATATCCTTATGAGTAGTCATCTTTTATATCTGATAAATATGTATCAATGTATCTTTGATAGTTTACCTGCCTGGTTCTCTTGTCTACATCTCCTTCGAAATAATGAGTAATGACTTTCCTTTCAAACGAGAAAGCGGCATCAGGTGCTATTGAACCTTTTAAAAAATCTCTCTTGTCTTTTATGATATTTTTAAGGCTGGAAGCAACCATCTCACCAATTATTAAATGCATCAACCGTGAGCCCATAAAATCGCCTCTTTTTCATCAATTATACATAAATTATTTCATAAATTTGGTATTAGGGACAATAACAAATAGTGATAGTGGAGTTGTCAATAAAAGTGCAGTTTGAAAACACACTCATACAGGCATCCCATTACTAGGCTGCTTGCGACAGCATTCTTTCGCGATAAATGGATGGCGGCCAGCCCCCCGGATTAGAGGTGTAGATCCGCCGTCTATTGTAGTAGACCATGATGTATCTGAAGATGATCGATTTAATGTAGGCCATCGGATAGTACTCGGTCTTGATCTTGTACAGCTTTTCTTTCTTGAGCGTAGCAAAGAAGCTTTCCATTCGTGCGTTATCATAACAACGCCCCGTGCCGCTCATACTTTGCACGGCGTCACGTTTAGCCAGGCTCTCTCGGAAAGCGCGGCTTGTGAATTGACTACCGCGATCGCTATGATAAATCATTCCGCGAGCACTTCTTGCCCTGCAGGCGTTCTCGAAAGCTTGGATACATAATTCCTTACGCATGTTGTCGTCCATGGCGATGCCTACAATCTCTCCGTTGAAACAATCCAGTACGGCGGATAGATACAACTTGCCGTCTGAACAAGGAATCTCCGTGATATCTGATAGCCACTTTTGGTTGGGGGCTGAGGCACCGAAATCTCTCTTGATCAGGTTCTCGCTCTTTTGAGCTGCAGCATCCTCGCGTGTAATGCCATTTGGATGACGCTTCACTTTCTTCAGCAGGCCGTGCATCTTCATAATCCGACGGACGGTACTGTAGCTGGTCTTAATATCTATTTGTGACAGCGCCAGCAAAATACGCTGGACACCGTAATTATTGTTGTCTTCATGTTCCCCGATGATTTCTTTAATGTTGACCAGAAGGCGTTCTTGCCGCTCCTGTTTGGGTCTTGGCTTCAAGCTACGATAATAGCCCGATTCGCTGACAGCCAGTACTTCGCACATCTCCTTGACGGTCCAACGGCCACGTCGTTCACGGATGTAAGCATAGAGCTGGCACGCCTTTACCGCTTCCGGTCTAATGCGAAAAAACCGAGTGCGTCCTTGAGAATGTCATTTGCGCGGCGCAACTCGCCTATTTCTCTTTCCAATTCGATTTCACGGGCAGTCTTCTCGGTAGATGGGTAAGCACGTCCGCTTCCGACATGCGCTCCGTCGCCGTGCAGAGTTCTTCGCTTTCTCCAATCCTGCAAGGTGTGGTAGGCTACGCCTAACTGCTCAGCAGCTTTCTTTGGTCCAATCTCGTCGCTCAATCTTACTGCTTCATCTTTGAATACTTTGTCGTACCGTTTCATTGTCTCTCGTCCCCTCGTCATCTTCATTTTATTTCATACGAGGGTGTTTTTCGACTGCATAATTATAGTAGCACTCCATAGTTAACTGAGAGGACCAGCATTAGCAGAATATTACGCCCGCTACTTCAATGAGCAAAGGAGCAGCTTATGGCAATCTGCTCCTGGAAGGCTTTGAATTAACGTTCCCAGATAGTTGTGCGAAGGCTGCCGCATCTGATATTTTCGCAGGGCAGCCTTATGTTTTTCATTTAACTATACACCAACTACACTTTACGAACCGCGAACCAGAATTCGATGTAGTTGAGTCCATCCTTAGTGCCGTACATTTCAAACTCTATCCCATCCACCTGCTCATACCCAGCCGTCGGGAGCCATTCGGTATAAAAGCGTTAGTAAAGCGTTTCTATCGTCTTACCGAACTGCTCCCACGGATGTGGCTCCGACGGGAAGATTACCCACGTGTGCGCGGGAATAGTCACCGAGGTATACCCGTCCGTGTTACTGTCTTCGTCCTTTAAGGATTCCCGCTGACGAATGATGGCAAATTGCCCGCACGTGCTTCAAGTCGCTTAACGTCTCTGTTTGCATGGCTCTGCTCCCATAGCTTGGCTGGCGTTTGCGGTGCCTCACCGACTCCGTCGGTTTTGGTTAGTACTGATCGGCTTCATCGTGATTGCGGCTGGAGCCAACGCCGGACGCTACGGACTTGACTACTACCTGTTGCCGATGCTGCGCAAGTTGTTCACGCTGCATAAGAAGGACGGCACAGCCGGTACCGGTGCAAAGCCTCCCCCTGCACATGCATAACCCAAAAAAGAGACCCACAGCAACGGGCTGTGGGTCTTAATTTTATATATCAAAAAGGGGGTCACTATTATTATAGGCCCAGTTCATTAATGCCAGATGAAAAACAGTTTGCAGTTTGATTACAAATCATAGGATTGTTTACATATCCTACGAAGTCGGACTCAAAATTACATCTGTGGAACAAATCTATTTTTTCAGTATATTAATATATATTTATAATTATAGACAGCAGAAATATTAAACGGTATTATTTCCCATGTTTAGCAAATTATATATTTCGAGAGAGCGGTTATCATTTTTAGAAAGTTACTATCTTTTATGCTTTGTTGTGTTCTGTTGTTTTCAGCTTACTCATCATCTGTATCTGCAAAATCACTAAATACTGATATTGATTCAACAGGGCATACAATTATTATTGGAAACGATGAATTTTCCAAACGAGTCTTATCCTCTGTCGAGAGTATGGCTCCGTATATAACTGTAGGACCTGACAATACATATCAGATTGATCCTAAGGCAAAGGAAATAGTTGATAAAGACATTTATGCGCATTTTGAATTAGGTGTAGAGAAAATCAATCAGTCACGTATTGATTCAAAAACACAACAACCAGAAGTCAGTACTAATTCATATAGTAATTCGTACTGGTGGGGGGTTGCTATCACGTATAGTGATGCTGAGACTAAACAAATGATTTATGCATTACTACAAACTGCAGCTGTAGGAGCATTGATAGCATCTATTGCAGCATTTGTACCCGCTGCACAAGTAGGGGCAATTGTTGCTGCAATCGAAGCAGCAGGGGCTTTAATGATTGCAAATTCCATGTCTTATCATAACCAAGGTAACGGGGTAACTTTAAATTTACACTGGCTTCCTTTCGTTTATTATGAGGTAACTCCTAATTACTAAAATCTAAAACATGAGGATGTGGTTATTACGCCACAGTCGCTGATAATTATTTTACTATTCATACTTATACCTACACTATCTCTTGTTATTGGTTTAAAAATTGTGTTTAAGAACAAACCTACAGTGTATATGAGGATATTGTTATTAGTGGCGGTAATAGCGTTGGCTATTTCGTCACTTCAGGTAATTATTTATCATCAATACTCAGTAAATAACCTATTTTTGACCGTTTTGATTTCCGTTTCAGTAATAGTTGTTAACCAGACACTAAACAAGAGGAAGCAATAAGGACATTAGAAACGCCCTTGATTACGGGGTGTTTTCTATTTTCAATCCACTAGATGCTATTTTTTTACCAGTATACAGTGTTCCGTAACCTGCTAATAATCGTACCAGTTTACATATCGTCTAAAAGCAGCCGCACAAGCTCTTATAGCGAAAAGCGCAAGCCACGGATCTGTTCAAATTTACTCATAGCGGCTGATTGGCCTTCCGTGAAACACTGAAAAAATAAGCTCGAAATCCAGGCAGGACGAGCTTATTGTTTCTTTGATATGCTCTTGTTTTCTATTCCATTGATTTCTGGATCCAGCATCCGGTAGTTGAACCAACGTTCGCCGTTAACTCAATCACCTAATCATTCATATGAAGAATACCTTCGGCTATTTCTTGAACCCTTCGCATTGTAATGCCGTCTTTTTGTTCAATTGCTAGTGGATGTGACGTTGGTTCTAATTCAATTAATGGTCTAATCCCTAGTTTGCGAGTATGTATCATCGTTTTTAAATTCAACGTTTCTTCTGAGTAAGATGTGATTGAAGTTGATAACCAACCAAACATTGGTTCTAACTTCTTTTGTCTTCCCCATATATTCCAGTACGACACTGTTCTTTCAAAGTTTTCTTTACTCAGAGAAACCCAGACATCCCAGATGAAATTCCTTTTATTATCAATTACAGGTATTTCAATATTACCACGTATATAGAAATACTCATCGTCCATAACACATAACTCAGAATCATGTCTAAACTTAAACCTTGCTTCTCTTTCTTCTGGCATTGTTTGATTCCAATAATATGGAGCATTGAACCCATAGCTCATTGGAAGTCCATCATGCTTCTTCCCACAGCAAGAACAGATAAAACTATTAGTGCTTTTCTTAAAAAATTTCATTAGATAGACTCTTCCCCGCTGATTATTATTCAATCCTCGTGTAGACCCAATTTACCCAATATGTATTCCTCAAAGGAATTCAATTATCCTGCCACCAAGCAGCTGCCGCGGCGGTCTGCTCCCTGGTTATTCCACCAACGTTCCCAGTCGTAATGGCTTCTACTTTAACACCACCCAAGTATCCAATCGCTGGAATTCTAAGGATAGTTTTTTCGTTTGCAGCCATTGAATCGCCTGAAGAACGAGTGGAGAAGAATTGTCAGCAGTTATTTCTTTTATCGGTAGCCATAATGCACCAAGTGAATCCTGCCGTTCAAACTTTTTAGGCGTCTGTGTAGGAGTACCACCGATTATTTGAACCAAATAAAACATGGCAATATGATGAATATGAGAAGTGCCCCTTTTGGGTAGTTCATAAGGAATCAAATAATCACAAACGCCAACATTTTCTTTAACTTTTACGGTTATTCCAGTTTCCTCAAGGAATTCCCTTTGCACAGCCACTGCTAAAAATTCATTTGCTTCAACCGTTCCTCCAGGTAGGTCATATCGACCGAAGTATGGGCCACTTCCCTTTTGAATAACTAATAGTTTTTCATCATTCAAACAAATCCCATATGCACCTAAATGTCGATGCCAATGCTCATTTTCACTCAATTCACGCACCCCCGCAGAATATATTTCATTATTTTTAATTTCAGCAAATAATACCCAGCAACCTACCGGTTAACGCAATAAAGCTGCCGTTCATTCGCGCGGCAGCTTCTTGATGTGTAATGATTAAACTATCGTTCGCCGATAGCGTAATGACGAGATGAAAAATGGAGGTTTACATCCATCCCGCTTTATTGTGTTCCCAGAGTTGCGACAAGTCTTTAAAGTTTTAACTTGCAAAGGGGCAATATTAACTCTGAGATTGTTTCCACTTCCCTCAGACCTATGCAAGTTAGAACCCGCTGACGTAATTGCGGCATGGAAATCCTCGATGAAACGACACTCTGGTGTTCGCAGAGCTAAGCTGCTTATTGAACTTGCTAAGCGAACTGTAGGCTCTACTCAGGCGACACATGCTTATAAACTTCACCTTGAGCATCTGCTTCAGGAGTATGACTTAGCTACTACCCAGCTTCAGAGAATCGAAGATGAGGTCAAAGGCGCTCTGGCGCGTATCCCTTACGCAGGTAAACTCCTCGCCATTACAGGCATTAGCGCTACTGCTCTAGCCGGTATCCTGGGGGAATCAGGTGATCTAAGCGGTTACACGCACGGAAACGAGTTACTTCGGCATGCAGGCCTTAATCTGACTGAAGCCAGCTCAGGAAAATGGAAAGGCCAAATGACATTGAGTAAACGAGGTCGGCCACGTCTCCGACATTTTATCTATCTAATGACGAGTTGTTTGGTTATGACCAACAAAGAATTCAGGGCTCTACACCATCATAACGTTCAAGTCAAAAAGCTTAAAAAGATGAAGTCCATCATGAAGTTATGCGGAAAGCTCGCTCGACTTTTAGTCGGTTTGGCACGTAGTGAGCAAGCTTACAATCCAAACGAAATCTTTGCTTTGGCTGCCTAAAACAATTATTTACGTAATTTGGTGTATTCGCAGGATTCAAAGAAAGCACGGAGTATCGGGATACGTTACGCAAAAGGGCTATGACCCGTTCCGTTAGAAAGACCGACCTCCACCCCTTGGATAGATGTGACGAAGGAATGAAAGGGCTACGACCCGTTGAGATATGGGAGCGAAAATCTCTAAGGGCACCGTGGAGATATGCGTGCAGCATATGGAATGAATTGGGTGAGGATGCCTCCACCTCTGTTCCCGCACGCCTACAAATCCCGATCTTTAGCAATCCCTACTCTCTGCTTCCTCCAATCGACGCTTAGAGGGGATGAAATCCTGCGAATAGACGAGCTTACGTGAGAAAATCAAATCGTATCGAGGGAGCTCAACGATTAATTAAATCTCAATCCAGCTCATTGTAAGATTACAATCTCCAGTGCCACGTTTAGACCATCGTTTGAATTGGATTTAGTTAATTTGCCATTCAATACGCTTCCAAGTGCCGGGCATCATTATACTTTATAAGTGACCAAGTTTTGTCTTCGTGTTGCGACCAGTGCGTAATGGACGTATGGTTTGTTTGAAATCCCACCTTCGGCATCTCAAAGGTGTTTAATCCGAAAAAATACTGGAACGAGCAATCGATCACTCCCCCGTGACAGACGATCGCAATGGTCTTTCCCTCGTATTGAAGACATATCCGGTTAAGGGCTGTACCTACCCGCAAAACAAATTGTGGCCAATTCTCAGCTCCGGGGGCTATCAAAGCAAACGGGTTTCGCTTAGGGTTATGTAAGGTCAGTAGTTCATCCAGACTCTCCTTAGTCATGCCGAGTGCTTGACCAGGCCGCATCTCTTGAAATTCATCATCCGGAACAATAGTGACATCTAATCCCTCGGCTAGTATCTCTGCTGTCTGCTTCGCTCGAAGAAATGAGCTAGCTATCCAAATATCAGCTTGGATTTCCCCTGATCTAACTAACCGATCCCTCAGCTTTATAGCCTGAGCCACTCCCGTCTCTGTTAATCCATAATCGTTAACGATTCCATCATTTACAATACAAGACTCGCCATGTCTTATTAGGTAAAGCTGTGTCATTGACTCCATCCCTCCATTTAAAAAATTATAAACACAAGCTATCTTAAAAGTTGTTTTATGATCTTGCGAAGCCCGTATATTACCCTTGTGCAGCACTACTACCAAATAGCGCGAGCCCTATGACTATACCAGATTTAAACATTGTCTGGTTGCTTCTTTATTGCATCAAAAAAAGGGGCAGTTGCTCCACAATCCGCTCTTTTGTTCGGTTCAACTATCGTTCGCCGTTAGTTGAATCGGATAAGGAAGCCAAGTATTTTAGAAAACCATTAAATGTCTCAGAGCACTTTGTTATTTCATCTAAGTCCATACCTATAAATGGGACTTCAACAATTGTTGTTTACTTATACCTCGTATCAAACGCATATGCTGTACCTCCACCATCGGAACCGAAAATAACTAACCAATCAGCAAACTCCTTAACGGCATAGTCTTCGTTTAATTCCACTAACTCATCTATTGGCCATAGATGTAGATACGCGTTTCCTACAGTCCCTACCGCGCCATTATATTGAACAATAAAATCCTTGTAATCACTCGGAAATTTAGCGTTAAACTTGTTCTCCGTTTGTAATTACTAGCTCCATATTTGTAGGAAGATTTAATTCCAGTCCATTAATAAGATAATTCAACATTTTTCTGTCCCTTCGAACCGATATTCATTTTGCAACACCCTCAATATTACCATATAGTTTGCAGTGATTCTTATCGTAATCTGCCCTTTAGCTTAATAGGCCGCATCGATCCCGCGGCGGCCTCATGATAATTGAAAACATCCACTCAGGAGGATAAAACGGCTTGATTTTCCAAATAATAATATTAAATTAAATCATTTTAAGGGGAGTTACAATGGATAATTTTAAACTGGCTTCTTCCGAAATTGGGACATTGTGGGGAGAGTATGTAAACGGAACGGCGGTTCATGTTATAAATCAGTACATGGTAAGCATTGTGGAAGATGAAAAAATAAAAACCCTTTTTGAAGATGCAATAAAGACCTTCGAAAACCAAAAACAGCAAATAACAAAGTTCTTTGAAAACGAAGGTTTTCACGTCCCGATTGGATTCACCGCCGAATCGGACCTCCATCAAGGTGCTAAAAGACTGTTTTCAGATACCTTCTGCTTACATTATTTACATGTAATGACGCTTCATGGTCTATTGGGGCATATCACATCACTTTCTGGTTCAGTGAGAAAGGATCTGCGCCGTTTTTATGGTGATTGTGATAATGCTGGGAAGGAGATGTACGATAAAACCATCGAATTATTATTAGAAAAGGGGCTATTCCAAAGAGACCCTTACTTTTATCCTGAAGAAAGTCCTGAATATGTAACGGGAAAAAATTTTTTAGGTGGCCTTTTTGGTAATAACCGATCTTTAGCCGCTACGGAGATTCTCAGTCTTTCTTTGAACCTAAAGAAGAAAATACTGGAAAAGACAATTACTATCGCCTTTAGCCAAATTACACAAGATGAAGAAGTTAGAAAATTCCTTACATCAACACAAGATACCACGGATGACCAAATTCAAGCATTGGGTAACATTCTAAGGGAAGATAATCTGCCTGTCCCAACGTCTTGGGAGACAGAAGTGACAATTTCGAACGATTCTCCTTTTTCGGATAAGTTAATGCTGTACCATGTTGGATTTTTGATGCAAGCATCACAAGCTTATCATGGAGTAGGCCTTGCATCCGCCATGCGAATAGATCTTGCGGCGCAGTATGAAAGAATCATATTAAAAAACTTAGCGGTCACAAAAGATTGGTTCGATTTAATGACAAAAAATAAGTGGCTAGAGCAACCGCCACTTTCTCCTAACCGCAAAATGATTGCGAATGTTAAGTAAGTGCGGGGTTTCTTCGCAAGAATTAAGACGGCAACAAAAAACAGATCGTTCCATGTGGCGGACGGGTCTGTTTTTTTTGTTACATTGGATTACTCGCTATTCTGGAGGCTTACCTTTATCCCCCGCGAAACCTATCAGTACCTGGGGAAGGGCCCATGTCAAGCATATGAGTGAACATTATGGGGAAGATAGGTCGGCAGTAACTCTCGATTAATTGGAGAAGATGTTCCACATCTCTGCTCCAAGCTAAGCTGTCCCAACTATCCTCCCGTTACTTCAACAAGCAAAGGAGCAGCTGCCGCGGCGGCAAACTACTCCTGGTGGCTCTGAACTAACGTTTCCCGTTAACGTGTAATGGAGTTTACAGATACAACGATGTGTAAAGAAGCCTCTTCAACGGCTAAGAAGAGGTTTCTTTATTTAAGATTGCTCCGTTTAAGTATGGGTACATTCTTAGGGCATAGTCCAATCAGCCTCATTTGGTTTGGAATACACTGGAAACAAAACCAAAAGGAGGCTTTTCCATGCCGGTAAAAGTAAGCACAGAGTTTCAAAGAATGTGTAACCAGTTTGCCAGAATCTTAGGTGGTACCCACGAAATTGAACCTGGACGCGTTTGTTTTGTTAATCGAGGAACAAGGCTAAGAGCAACCATTTTGGGCAGACGTACAACATCGCCTCTGGTGCGGCATCAGCTGTTTTCTTTTGAATCCCTGGACCGGTCGGGACGTGCACTTTGCTTAGGGGAAACAGCCGCTCTTCAGAATCAGGCCAACCGGTTAATCCGCAATCTGCAGCGGCGTGGCATTAAGGTAACCGCTCTTCACAATCACTGGCTGAATGAAAGCCCGCGGATTATGTACATCCACTGGGAAGCGATCATGAACCCAATCGAATTTGCCAGGAAAACAAAAGAATCTATTCGTTTCCTTGGATAATTAACCGGCTGGAGTTCTTGGATGCACAATTAAAGTGACAAGAAGGCCATGTCCGAGATTTATCTTAGACATGGCCTTTAGTGACAAATTCAACGGAGTCGAATTCATTATCCACCCTTCTCCCCGACTTCTTCCATATCGTTGTAGTAAATTCTATGCAGCAATCCTGCCCGTTGAGCGGCAATTTGCAATCACAAATTAGTGGTGGATCGGTTCTATCGCCGCGCTATCGTACTCATTAGGTTTATCCATTTTATTGTACATTCTTTGAGTCCTTGGAGCTTTCCTGTTTCAGTTCAACTGGTTCGCCACACGAGCATTTGGCACCAAAAGAATTGCAACCAATAAGTAGCAATACAGCTGCCGCGGCAAACTGCTCCCTGGTTATAACGCTATCGTCTCCCGTTAGCTGAACTAATTTGGTATTGCAGTGTGCTTTGAAATAAAATCGATTATCAAATCCCAGTCGTCATAATGAAGCTCATGCCCAGTACCTTCTAATGACAGTAAAACCGCATTTGGGATTTCGTTAGCCAGATTTTTCCCATGTTCATGCGGGATAATGGGATCTTCAGTTCCGTGTATAATTAGCGCAGGCACCTTGATTTTAGCCGTCTCAGACAGATAGGACTCACCACCTGTCACCAAGACGTGATTACTCATACTGGCCATATTGGTACTTCTTGCAAATTCTTTTTTAGCCAAAATACCAACTTTTTTCTCATTAAAAAGATGCTTTGATCCTACTAGGATTCTTGATCTATCAATAGCAAAATCGACTACCGATTGTTCGTTATTCCAATCTATAACCCCCATGTTCGAGAAAAAATCCATAATCTTTTCCTCCATCGGTGGAAGATGCGGAGCAAAATTGGACGTTGATAGGAGGGTAATGGTTAGAACTCTCTCCGGATGCCGCAGAGCTATCATTTGAGTCAACATACCACCCATGGACATGCCTACGATATGCGCTTGCTCAATCTTATAAGCATCCAATACTCGAACGGCATCATCTGCCATATCCTCGAAAGTATAACCTGGTTGACCAGGTTCGTAAGTTGTTGAACGTCCCACATCGCGGTTATCATAGCGAATGACAAAACGCCCTGCATCTGCAATACGCTGGCAAAATTCTTCTTCCCACCAAATCAATGAGGATTGGGCACCCATAATCAGCAAAATTGCTGGGTTAACTGGTTCTCCGAAACTGTCGGTACATATTTCAATTCCATCTACTTTTATTAATCGTTCATTCATTTCAATTCCCCCAATGCTTGTATTCAAAATAAAAAACACAGGCTATTGGCCTGTGCATACAGTAATCGAGAAGAATTTGAGAAAGAAGGCAATAAGCTCACAAAAAGCTTCTTCTTCAAATCCAGTCTATGCGACATCAGGATAGAGTTACCCTGTCCCCAATCGCATATAACTAAAGTAGGTTACCGTGAAGGCAAACTATTCTTCGATTACTATGCACACAAAATAGCCTTAAACCACTATTTTATTCATTGTGCAAAGAATAACGAAGAATTAGTTTAACACACGTAACCCCTCCGTTCGTATCAGTTAAAACAATGCTAACATATGATGAGTTTTTATGTCAACACTTAGGAAGTCGTTAGACTGGTAGGATAGGTTGAGGACATTATTTATGTTTCGGTACATTTCCCAATAACTTCGATGAGAATTTGCCATCATTCTCGTTGCCTAGTCAGGAACAACAAAGGCCCGAAGATTCCGAGTCTAACTCTTTCATAAGTTTTATCATTCTATTGAACTATTCTGCCCTTTAGCTTAACGCGGCGGCCTATTTATGCGGCAGCCGTTTGTTGCTATTTGGATTAAGCGAATAGTTCTTCGTTAATGCAACAACCATGCAGTTATTGGTTTATCATCCCAAACCTGCACTTCTATGTACCGCTCCGGTCCTTTTTTTCCTTCGCAATTCCATTCCTGTGGTAATCCAAATTCTCTTATTACTTGATAAATCTCATTTAACGTGTATACCTGATTCCGATATATCTTTCCGTCCTGGTATCTCATCGTGGGAAACAAGTCTCCGTAGGTAAAACTTATGGTGTGAGGATCGAATTCAGTAGTGGGGATACGAAGCATCTCACCTTTCTCGAACCAGTCTAAGAGCCACGGACATTCGCCAACTGTCATATAATGAGGAAACCTTCGAATAGGCTTTCCTCCCTTTAATATAAATAACTCTCTCGCCTTAAGTTCAAGACTTCGTCGAATTGAAAGATAGTCCTTGGATCTTCTACTTGCAAATCCTTTCTTCTGAATTCGGATCTCGTCAAGAACATGCTCTGCTACCTCTGGTTCTAAATCAGATAAATTTCTGAATGGACCAGTCGATTGGTCAAAATAATGATATAGAAAATTGATCATTAACAAACCCCTTTTTCCAACGATAACTGAGTATAATCATACCATTGAACTATGACTGCCCTTTGACATAATGAAACCAAGGAAGCAGACCACCGATATCTATTCACGTATTAGCGCTTATGGCCAACGGAGGTCATGCTGTGGCTTATGTTCTATCCTCATACCCCCAACGTTTCAATAACCACTTGTTATCGATAATATCTTCTTCCGTTAAGCGGCCCAACTTCATCTTAGCTAGCAGAAGGAGTTCTTTGTGCTCGGTGTATGAAAAATCTTTGTAGATCTCCTGATTCTTCTTATGGAATTGATGGATTAACTCAGTTAGTTCGAAATACGGCAATGACCCTGATTTCCATTCCAAAAAAGATTGGTATAATGGTTCCAGTGCTTCTTCAGTTATCAATTTGTGATACTCGTCGATAATTTCACTCTCTTGCTGTCGTTTTTGTTGTTTAGGCGTCAATTTTCTCACCAAGCTCTCTGTCTCCTTTTTAATAATTGAACTTTCACCGCTACTCCAAAATAAAATGACGCTAAAAGAACCGACGATAAAGTTCTCTCCTGCGTTCACCACGCAGTTGAGCATATATCTGTGTGGTGGATGCTTTTTCATGTCCTAGCATACCTTGAATAAAATCTAACGGGGCTCCGTTATCTAGGAGTTGGCAAGCGTAGGTATGACGAAAGCGATGGGGGTATACATTTGCCTCGATCTCTCCGCGATCTGCTAGCCGTTTTAATGCCCACCTGAGTGTTGGAATAGCCATGCGCTTAATTGGTTTTGTATCCGTTACAAATAGGGCTTTGCACGAGTCCTCACGATTAGCTAAGTACTTCTTCAACCATACCTTACACTCAGTGGTGAAGTAAACTTCTCTCTGCTTTGACCCCTTCCCATTTACAATGGCAGAGCAGTTCTCCCAATTCAGATCCTCAATGTTTAACTTCTCGACTTCTCCAATACGACAGCCTGTGCTGTAGAGAAACTCAAGTAGCGCTCTTTCTCTAAGTGTTTGACATGAGATCTTCAGATGAATGATATCTTCTTCCACCAAAAACTTAGGAATACGTTTATCCATTTTGGGCTCACGTAGTTTGAGCGAAGGGTTGGTAGGTAAATAGGTTTCCTCATATGCAAACCGGAATATGGAACGTACAAAACGAATGCGGTGCCCTAAGCTACTTGGTTTCAACCGTTCGGACTGCTTAGCTAGGTATTCTTTTAGCAGATTCAGAGTGATCTGAGAAATATCAATATCCCCGAGATCAGTAACCAGCATCTTGAGCTGCAAGCATATGCTTTTAATGTATTTGGACTAAACCCTTGAATTCGCTTGTCCGCTTCATAAAGAAGCCAAAGTTCGTTTAACATCATAACCAAAACCTCCTATTAGAGCAATTAGTTCTAGTTTGCTTCTAGTAGGAGGTTTTAGACTAGGATTCAATTAGCGTATCCAATAAGTTTAATACGTAATACCCCTGCAACTCTAAATAAATATTCACCTTGATGGTTCTTAATCGTTATCAATGAATTCTGCCTCATCTATGTATTGTTTAGCAAATCTGCCCGTTACTTCGACGACACCAGGTAGCAGGTGCCGCGGTAATCTGTACCTGGGTTATTGCGCTATCGTTCTCCGTTAGCGCAATGCCGATTTTTATTCCAATATTAATGTCCCATTGTACATTCTAAGGTCTTTAAATACTCTTTTATGATGTTTTTCAAAAAGCTCACTTGATGATTCTGGTAAGTTATCTAACGGGTAAAACTTAGCATCTACGCTTTCATCTGTCTCCTTTTCAAGCGTCCCCGTCCATTCATCCACTCGAAATAGGTATTCAATTATGTGATGTTCGTTCCCCCAACGATCTGTAAATGTTTGCGTTACTGGAGAAGAATAAATTGCAATTAATGTAGCCTTTAGAACGTCAAGACCTGTTTCTTCTTTAACTTCACGCTTCATCGCATCAAATACTGATTCATCTAGTTCCATGGCTCCTGCAGGCATACCCCATTTTTTATCGCCACTACGTTTGATGAACAAGGCACGTCCTTTTTCATCAAGTAAGATTGCCCTTACTGAGTTTACGATTATCTTTCGTGTACCAATGACTTTGCGAAGTTTGCCTAAATAGGAATCGTGCCAACCACCGCTCATCCTCTCACCCCTTGGATTATTCTGGATGAACTAATGATAAGGTTATAAGTCTACCAAGAAAATGATTTATATTAGATGGATTCGTTCTAATATTAATATCAAAACTGTACCAAGTTACTAAGTATAAGTATCAATAATCCTCCCATTAACCTTAATAAAGCTGCCGGTCACTTTCGCGGCAGCTTCTTGATGTGTAGGATTAAAACTAAAGTTCCCAGTTAGCTTAATCTTTAGTTGTATTAATGTTACAGGATAAGATAACCGAAACTTAGATTTGTGGTTATTGGTTGTTATCCCCGCGAATCATTGCAGTTGTACCCGTTCGGCACATCTCCAAGATCCCGTAAGGCCGTACAAGTTCAACCATAGCTTCAATTTTGTTAAATTCCCCAACCACTTGAATGATTAAACTTCTTGACCCAATGTCAATTACTGATGCACGAAAAGCGTCAACAACCCCAAGGATTTCGGGACGTTCAGACGGCTCCGCCTTCACTTTGATAAAGGCCAGTTCTCTCTCCACCATTGGGTATGAACTTAAATGGGATACTTGGATAACATCGATCAATTTGTTTAGCTGCTTTTCAATCTGTTCGATTATTCGATCATTCCCTGAAGTAACGATAATCATCTTCGATAATCCGGTCTGTTCACTACCCCCGACCGTAATGCTATCGATATTAAAACCACGGCGGCCAAACAAACTGGATACCCGTTGCAAAACCCCGGGTTGATCATTAACCAGAATAGATATTGTGTATCTCTTAATCATTCGAAATCCCCCAGTATGATTTCATCTAAATTGGTCCCACTGAGAACCATTGGATAAACATTTTCATCTTTCGGTACGTTAAACTCAACAAGTACAGGTCCGGGTGTCTCCATTGCCTCCTGCCAGATTCGCGTCGCCTCTGTTTTAGTACTTGCTCGTAACCCCTTTATGCCATATGCTTCAGCCAATTTTACGAAGTCGGGACTTCCCGCAAGATCAATCTGGCTAAAACGATTGTTATAAATAATTTCCTGCCATTGTCTAACCATGCCAAGTACTTGGTTGTTAATCACGACAATCTTGACAGGAATATTATGAATGGCGCAAATAGCCATCTCTTGGGCACACATCTGCATGCCTCCATCCCCGTTGATTGAAACAACTAGACGGTTTGGATTTCCTGTTTGCGCACCTATTGCAGACGGGAATCCGAATCCCATTGTTCCGAGACCTCCCGAACTGATGAGTGAGCGTGGATGTTTAAATTTGTAAAATTGAGCAACCCACATTTGGTGCTGACCTACGTCAGTGGTAATAATCGCTTCTCCATCCGTTGTCTCACTTATCATTTCGATAACAAATTGCGGTTTAAGTTCCTTTTCGGAATTTGTGTACCGCAATGGATACGCCGACTTATTCTCTTCAATAGTTTTGATCCAACTTCCTAATTTGTAGGGTTGTGCTTTCATATTCGCGTACTCGAGGACATCCTTAATTTCGCCGACACAGGCAATATCGGTCTTGATGTTCTTTCCAATTTCGGCAGGATCTATATCGATATGCGCGATTCGTTTTGCATGAGGAGCAAATCCAGCAGTATTCATTGTAATTCGGTCGTCAAACCGTGAACCAATCGAAATAATCAAATCGGCGTTTTGAACGGCCATATTGGCGGTATACGTACCATGCATGCCTAACATCCCCAACGAGAGGTCGTGACCACTGGGGAAACCGCCCAATCCGAGCAATGTCGTGGTCACCGGAATCTGGGTTTTATTTACGAATTCCAGCAGTTCGCTTGATGCATTGGAATAAACCACCCCACCCCCGGCGATAATAACCGGCTTCTCAGATTCTGCAATCGCTTCGATTAACTGATCTATTGCCGATTGATTAGGTCTCGGTGCCGCTTCATAACCACGCAAGTTTATATTGTCGTCTCGATGATAAAACATTTTTTGATTTGATATATCCTTTGGGATGTCAATTAATACAGGTCCTTTCCTTCCGGTGTTTGCAATATAAAATGCTTCATGGATGATGCGTGGCAGGTCATTTACGTCACGTACCAAATAACTGTGTTTTGTTATTGGCATGGTAATACTAATAATGTCTGCTTCCTGAAATGCATCAGTGCCCATTACCGTTGTCGGGACATTACCGGTAATTACAACAAGCGGAACAGAATCCATAAAGGCAGTTGCAATTCCGGTCACTAAGTTTGTCGCACCCGGTCCAGAGGTCGCGATGCATACTCCTACTTTACCTGTAGACCGCGCATATCCGTCCGCTGCGTGGATTGCCCCCTGCTCGTGTCGAGTTAGAATGTGTTTAAAGTCGGGATTACCCACCATTGCATCATAGATATAAAGAACATTTCCACCCGGGTAACCAAATACACATTCTGTACCTTCCGTTAACAAGCATCGTAAAAGTACCTCCGATCCAGTTATCAAATCTTGTGATTGTTGAATTGACTGGTTGGTGAACATTGAGCCTTGTTCCATTCTAACTACCTCCTATAAAATAAATAACCCCTTTCATCCTTGGCAGACAGAAAGCAACTGTCAAACCAAAAGGGACGAAAGGGGAACTTTTCGTGGTACCACCCTGATTTGCCGGGAACCTTACGATTCCGGCCTCATGAGGTAAGGAAGCCCTTACCTGCAGCACGATAACGTGTGCCACTCCGTTTGAGCCTACTCATCGACTTGCACATTCGACTTTCGATCAAAAGCTCCGAGACGACATCTTACAAAGGATTATGGCAAAGGTTTCAGCATTCCCTCTGCTCTCTGGACATAAGAGCCTTCGTAGTTTTTTCTCTTCATCACTTTGCGATATGTGAAAATAAATAACCCCTTTCATCCTTGGCAGACAGAAAGCAACTGTCAAACCAAAAGGGACGAAAGGGGAACTTTTCGTGGTACCACCCTGATTTGCCGGGAACCTTACGATTCCGGCCTCATGAGGTAAGGAAGCCCTTACCTGCAGCACGATAACGTGTGCCACTCCGTTTGAGCCTACTCATCGACTTGCACATTCGACTTTCGATCAAAAGCTCCGAGACGACATCTTACAAAGGATTATGGCAAAGGTTTCAGCATTCCCTCTGCTCTCTGGACATAAGAGCCTTCGTAGTTTTTTCTCTTCATCGCATTTTATGATGGATATATGATAGCACAGGGCCTACGGTTTTTCAAATGCGTTATTACAGTAAACTCCCTCTATGGAGAATCGTTTTCCTCTTAAATACGCTTGTTTTCTTAGATTCTGAACGTTTTTCTTTCGTACGAGACAAGCACTGTATGGAACAAGTTTGTAGAAGATGTAATATATGGGGGAGAAGAAAGCGCAAAAACACATCCACCCAGACCACCTGTTTTTAAAAAGTGGACATTCTGGAGATTTATGGTCGCACCTTTGGATCTCCACATCGCCTCATGGAGGTCAACCCTCCCATGTCTCACAGAGTCTTCGCTCCCACATTCCTTCATTCAACCTGTCCATGAGGTGGAGGTCGGATATGCTGCCCGACAGGATCTTCGTCCGTATGTTAGTGTTGTTCCGACTCATCCGTGCTTCAGTTGTCTGTACTTCGTTATCTGCGTTCGTCATCTATGAAAAGATTGTATCTAAGCTGCTAACGACACTTCTGTGAACCGAGGGATATCCTGCAACATCTTATCCTCACTAAATCGATGCCCCTTTTTCAGGACACTAAAGAGTATTCGAATCAGCTTACTGCATAGCGCAATGAGCGACTGCATCTTTTTCAATGGATTGGCTGGCCGTTTCGTGTAGTACTGGTGTAGCGCCTTAAATGCACGATTCTTTGCCACTAATGGCATCATGACGCGGAAAAGCAGTGCTCGTAATCGTTTTCGGCCGCGCTTCGTGATCTTTGTCTGTCCCTTGTGTTTCCCTGACGTGTTTTCTTTTAGATTCAAACCCGCAAGCTTAATAATTTGCTTAGGATGCCGGTAACGCTCAATGTCACCAACTTCGGCGAGGAAACCAGCAATACTGTCCCGGCCAATTCCTTTAATGGCCAGTAGTGACTTCACATGAGGGATTTGCTTCAGGAGCCCATCAAGCTCTGCGTCAAGCTCTTCAAACTTGCTTATCAGCAGCTCGTATTGCGTCAATAACAACTTAAGCTCGAGTTTCGCTAACGCTGCACCCTCTCGTATGCCCACGGATCGGCTTGCTGCTGCTTTCAAACTCCTCATACGTTCTAGACCAAGACCTCGCTTGGCTACCTCTCTTAGATGCCTTAACAGGGCTTCCTCTGACTGAGAAACCAACTCATGCGGTAACAAACAAAGGGCGAGCATCTGACGTGCTGACTTGCATTCCCAATCTTTAAACACGGTAAGGAACTCTGGAAAATACCGATCCAGCCAATTATGAACGCGGCCTTGCACTACACGCAGGTCAGTCGACAGATGATCGCGAATTTTCATTGCTTCCCTTAGTTCGGCATAAACGCCCTGGAGAAGATTGGGTACAGCGTATCTTCCGTCTTTGATGAGCTGTGCTATAACTTTGGCATCTTTGATGTCATTCTTGGTCGGCGAATTGTCATCCAGCTCCTTGCTTTTCTTCACGTGCAGCGGATTAACCACAGCGCATGTAACTTGCTTTTCTCTTAGAAAATAGGCCAGGTTCAGCCAGTAGTGGCCGGTCGGCTCCATACCGACTATGACGTCCTGGAACCCTTGCTCCGTCGCAATCTTCTTGAACCAGCTAACGAACAATTCAAAGCCTTCTCGGCTATTTTCAAACGAGATGGATTTCCCGAACTCGACTCCACGGTTGTCTTGTGCTCGAGCCACATGTTTGAATTTTGCAATGTCGACTCCGACAACTAAGGTTGAAGAAGTAATTTGATTAATGCGTTCATTTTGAGTAGAATTCATCTTATAGTCTCCTTGGTTTGTTTTTGGATCCGGTAGCTCGCCAGCGTCGTGGACCCATTAACATCATACCAAGGAGTCTTTTTGTTTCTCAAATCTCGTATTTCTACATAATAGGAATGCTGCCCGTTACTTCAACGATACCAGGGAGCAGACCGCCGCGGCAGCTGCTCCCTGGTTATTACGCTAACGTTCCCATTTAGCGTAATGATAAGATAACGAATAATGATCAAAAAAGGCTTACTACCACTGCAGATGCCTCTTTCTCATTTTGGCGATATATGTGATTTGTGCTGTGTGACCGGGCAAATGTATATAGCGTCTTCAGCTAACGTATCCCGTTAATGCCCTTAACTGGAATCATAGTCAACTCAATGAGGTAGAACACTGTTAATAACATCGACTAACTCAAAACGCTCACATACCAACATCATATCCTGAGAAAATGTAAGTCCTAACTTACTTAACTCCTCAATAAAGAATTTTTCGTGATTTTCATTCCAGTATTGATATGTTCTATCTCCTTCACCTTCGGCAACAGCGAATTCTTCTGGAACCTCATTCATTGGTATTACTCTAACATCTACCGTTTTAATTATCGCTACGGGTTCATCGTTACTATTTAAAATAATGCTATAATCTTCAGTCGACGGAAGTGGCTCATTTTCGATTTCATAAAAAATGAGTCCAGAACAAGTGGCTGATTTAACACCATCAATTACTAAATGAGCCAAGTGGTCTGGATTAGCTCCGAATTTCCACGCACTGACTGATTTCGGTTTCTCATGACCTTGAGATATCCAATATTTATCCCAATATCTTTTTGATGCTACGTTCATTTTGCTCCTCCTAACCATTACCCCCCTTACCACATTCTTGCTCTACTCCATTAGCATTCAGGGAGCATCAGCCGCGGCGGTCTGTACATGGGTTATTGCGCTATCGTTCCTAGGTAGTTCAGAGAATCAGAATAATAACTACTCATATACAATCGTTGAGTTATCAAAGAAGTGATTGAGAATACCGGTAGTTCGAACGGTATACACCATGTTGGCATCAGAGTATGTATCTTCTACTTGGATGTAGAACGGGAGGGTTCGAACATGTTTGCTTTCCCATTCTATAGCATCTTGTCCTCGTTTACATATAATAATTTTACTTGGTCCTCCTACCTCACACGAAATAGCGTGCTCCTTTTCAAGCCACAATTTATAATCTTCCTCATCTGGGCATGTAAAATAAAGCAATATTACTACGAACAACAGAATACTTGTTATAGTCTTTAGGTAGCGTTTCACCTGATCCTCCTCAAATAAACGGATTGATACTACATACTGGTTACGTATTTTGGTACCATTTTTAATCTTCCTAATGTAAACATACCACCAACATATGAAAGCTAGTATTCGGTTATTCTGCTGCCCGTTCAACGACACCAAGGAGAAGCTTCCGTGGGTATTGACCCTATGCTTATTAGGCGTTCTTTAGATGAAAATTATATTTTGGATATTTTGGACTCTTACTACACCAGGCCTCCAGATATCACCCATTATTCTAATAAGGATTACGGTTTTAGGAAATACTCATTATGGATAATCTGGGAGGTGAACTTGTAAATGAGCACGAAAACCAAGCCCGATAAAAACAATCCTAAGAGTAGCCCGTCGCGATCCAACGACCCGAACGATCAAGGAAAGAAGAGCTAGAAATCGAAGTAAAGCTGACATGTCCAGTCGGGAGTTGTCAAAAGAACGGGAAGCGTTAGACCCTATTGGGGTAATGTAATGAAAGCAAGGCGGCCCCATGAAGGGAACCGCCTTATTGGCCTTGTTTAGAATCGAGGTCGGCAATACTAAAAAACTGTAAGCACTTTACGGGGTCGGGCTACCCAGAGGATTGCCATTCTTGTACATGATAGGTCGATGATCGGATGCTACAGCACTTGTGTCCGCTTTGATCGGATAATAGAGGTCGTACGGATTTTTAAACAATTTATCGTTCTGGTTCCAAACAGGGACATCTGTTACCTGATCCGTTAAAGTGGCAATGAGCACATTGGGTGTATTGGTAATTTTAAATAAGTTGCCCTTCTTTGCTGGATCAATATTTGTACCTGTTGGCCGTGTATAACCTGTTTTAGCGGGAGTAATGACACCATCGTAAGGCGCGGTGCCGCTTCCACTATGTCCGAAAACCCTAATATGGTCGGAGTTCTTGATATCCATGTACGTGGTGTTATCTTCGGTCTTGCTTCCATAGATCGATACATACTTGCTGTTATCGATTTCAACGGCGGCAGCGCTCTTAATGTACTCCCAGTTCGTCGCATAAATAGACAGTGGGATGTCTGCCGTTTTACTCTCGATGGCAAGCAGTCTCATCGCAGGGTCTAAGTCTGTATCAAATAGCTGGGCATACATATTATAAATTTTGCCACCGCCATTGCCGGTAATATACAAGAGTGGATGTTTAAAAGTCGCAGGCTTCATGTTGTTGGTACCCGTCGATCCAGAGCCGATGAAGCCGTAGGTACGGTAAGGCTCGATCTGTACACCCCGCATTCTGGAGGTGCCGCCACCTTGCCACTTAATGGCGTAGAGCGGTTGGATATCTGGAGTGTAGCTATCGGGAAGCTCACGGGTTGGCATGACGGTCAGATCGCTGATTACGTTATCCGCGTCCGGATCAGTCGCCGTCCGTACCATCGGTACCGGACCGACGCCGTTATTCCATTTTCCTGTAGTAGCGGTTGAGATATCGTAAAGATCCGCCATAATGACGGAGTAAGCCGGGCTTACACCGAAGAGCTTGGTGTTCTTTTGGAGATTCAACGGTTTACTTATCTTGTAATAGCCCTTGGGCAAAAATACGTACTCGTTGGCATTAATCGCGTTCTGAAGCGCGGTTGTATCGTCCGTTACTCCATCGCCTACGGCGCCGACAGTCTTTACATTGACAGCCCCCGTGGTCTGGAAGTTTGGAAAATCACCTGCGGCCCAGCCATGCTTGGAATGTAAATCCGTAGGAGGCGCGGTACTTGCGGCTCCACCTGGATTATAAGTATTCGACCCTGTTTGTGCTTTATTAATGTAAGGGGCGGTTTGGAAAGTTATAGTATTAGTTCCAGTATTCCAAGTTTGATTAGTGCTCGTGGCATACTCGCTGAAACGGTACCAGTTATTTGCGCTAGCCGTCAGGTCAGTGCCTGCGGTCGTTTTCAACACTTTGCCCACGTTTTTGAAGTAGACGTTATTCATATACAAGCCTTCTACAAGATTTGGTTTCAGTGTTGGCATGGCAAAGGAGCTTATGCCTCCGTTAGCAAATTCACTGTCAATAAGCGTTGTATTATCATCAGATCCTGCAATGGCGTAGAATGTATCCGTACCCGTTACATACGGGTCTGTATATTCGATTGAAGAATCGATGAGATTAATCGTGCCGAACATAGGTTGAGGTTTTTTCGTTCTGACGATAGCAGGGCCCTTATAGCCGGCGGTGATCTTCATGCCGGTCACCACCGCTGTTCCTCCGGCGCCGGCCAACCAGGCTGCATCCGTTTGGCCTGACAGCTTAATATTGTGCATGGACTGAGTCAAGACGGTCGTCGTTCTACTGTCGATGCCGTACTTTCCGCCGGTAATGGTCAGATTGGTCCAGCTTCCGCCATTGCCCGACCCGCCTACGATCCCGGCCAAGCTGGTGCGAGCATTGATCGATACATCCTGCAGCACCCCGCCTTGCGCCGAAGCCATGACAATTCCGATCGCCCGTGGATTGTTGTAACCGGTATCGATGTCTATATTATCAATCATAATATTTCCTTCGATATCCGAGCCATGTTTGTCTCCGTACTTGATCGTGACTATGTCACCGCTTTTTTCGATATCTGGTTGATAGTAATGGATGACGGCTTTAGCGGTAGTAGCCTGGGCAGGATCTGTAGTGGCGTTGAAGCCCGGATTATTGTTTTTCAGCTTAATCTGGGCTCTATCTCCGGTTTTCGGACCTAATAACACGGTAGGCATTTCATTTTTATTAGCCACTATGCTGACAGTATTTCCTGTTCGCAGGGAAATGCCGGACCGAATGAGAATGGTGTCGGATACCAAGTAGGTTCCTGCTGGGAAGAAGACCGCCATCTGGTTCTTCTTTCCGAATTCGATGGCATCCTGGATTTCTTGTGTTGCATCCGCTATTCCGTTGTTTGGCGCATAAAAGGGCGCCGCCGTTACGTCGATAATCCCCATATTCGCATACGCGCTATTTGTACCGGGTGCTGTGTAAACGGCGGGATCCTTATACAGATCCATGCCATCGCCGACCGGTTCATTGGGATCTGCACCTGTTGCAGGATAAGGACCCCAAACAATCGGAATGATCTCCTTACCGGTTGTCACATCAATGCCAGTGCCTTGTGTGGCAATATCGTTGAGATAATTGCTCTTGTTCAGGGTGTGCCCGGGAACCATATCAATGTTCAGCGGAGTCGTACGGCCAGGGAGCGCAATCTTGGCGCTGACCATGGAGGCATTCATGGTGATTAGCATACCCAATATCAATGTGGTGGAAATGACTTTTTTCGATACCTTGGATAACATCAAATTCACTCCTTTTTCATGTACTTGTTAATTCCGGCATGATCAGCATGGAGCCGGATCACCCGCTCGCTGCTCTACAAGGCTGTCGGATGCAGCGCTGATACGCTGCTTTCGTTGATTCACCTCCTAATTCAAAGCTGACTACAATTTGTCACAACTAGAATTATAAGGTTATGTAAGCGGATTCGACATAGACAATATCACACGTATTTGACTTATTTCGTAACTATTGGAGGTCGCTTTCACTAGAGTGGAAGTTGTCTTGGTTACTACAGTTATTAGACGATCTACTAAAGCAAACAACGTCACCATGCATCGTGGTGACGTTGTTATAAATCTACTATTCTACTTTAACCCTGATTGCCCTCGACGGCGATCAGTAGCACCGCGGCGGCAATGCCCAAGCGGCGATCAAGTTTTTCGTTGTGGTCGGCGGAGAAATCGAGGTTTAGTTTTTGGACGAACGGGTTGAAATTCTGTTTGTACTCAGCGACTTTGGTCCCGTTTATTTCCACGTTGTAATGCTGAGGAATCAAATTCGTCAGGAATCTTCGCAAAAGAGCAAGCAGTACGTTATCTTCCTTAATTAATCCGATCTCCGACTCACTTGGGTTCAAAATCGCCCATTCGTCCTTGAAGATCGACTTCATCCCTTTGCGCTGTAAAGAACCTATCTTGGTCCCGGTTTCGACATCAATGACATCAAAAATGGAGGAAAAATCAATGACGCTTCGCGCTTGAATCGTGATCAAACAATCTTGCATTGTTTCATCGCCGTATATTCGGATGTCTTCCTTCAGCTTGAAGGCTTTCATCTTCGAAAACAAAATTTTCTCTTCATTCTCGTCGAAAATATCGATTTTAGCCCCAACTAGAGATAGGATCTGTTTTCTAACTACGAATTTATGATTATTGAATTTCGAATTCAAGTCTTCACCCCCTGCATTCTAGACTCAACTGAGTCATTAATCATTAAATTCGGCAAAGTAGGGAAGATTCCTTTTTGTATCCAAATTCGGTTCATTTCGAGATTTGGATCGCGTAGTGACTGCATTACTTCAACGAGTTACATAACGAGATCACCGTGCTTTAGATTTTTTTATAAACAAATTCTCTATAAGCCACAAAACCTTGCTTATTGTAAAAGTTTTTTGCATGTTCATTTTCAACCCAATAATCTAATTCTACATCATCCAGTCCTTCACTTTTAGCCAGCTCATAAATGTAATTCATTAAGTGTGAACCATATCCTCTACTTTTTCGTTCCTCTATTATGCTTATTTGGTGTACGAATAGAGTTCTACGCTGTTTTGTGAAAACATTCTCTGAGTAAGTTTTCATTTCAATCCATGCATAACCAAGCGGAAAACCGTCATCCTCAATGAGGAGAAAAACAAACTTTTCATTTGTTACTGCTTTCTTAAAGAATTCTCGCATAGCTTCGAAATTGTATGGTTTAAAATAATCGGGGTATAAAGATACGTGCAATTCGTGAGCAGGTTTATTCAAGGTTGCAATTAATTCAAAATTCATAGTGGGAGTAATAACCATGGTTAACCTCCATGTGGTTAGCGGGATAACAATGCTTTATAAAGTTTAATGACGCTCAAATGCATACCCTCATGATATAAACTGAAGCTGAGGAATTGTTCCGGCGTTTCCAGGGTCATTCCAGAAGAGGTAGTATAAGGCGGAACAATCTTCTCCTGCAAGCGATGTCCCAAAACCTTACGTATCCGCTCTTGTTGTCCTACTAGCAGAATTTCTAGCTCCCGCAAGGTCGGTACGGGAATGTTATCCGGTTTTTTTGTAGGTGAAGTACCGTATTCAAACTGTTCATTAAACCCATTGGGCAAGTGTTGTGGAAGTCCTATGTATTGGAAGGAGAATCGTTCCAGGACAACATAAATGTGCCCCAAATTCCAGCGTATCGTATTTCGGAATCCTTCGGGGATCCGGTCTGCGATTTCCTCTGTGACTCCCTCCATCGTTTTTAAGGTTTGGCTCCTTACAAATGCCATCTGTTTAAATAAAAAATGTTCCATCGTCCTCACTCCCCATTTGTTCACATTAGCGATAATTTACCACATTTTGCCTCGTTGGGCTATGGACAACCTGAATTATTGTTAGCACTTAAGCATATACATAGTTAAGCGTCGTTGGAAAAGGAGGCCTCTTTTTGAACTCATTTAAGAAAAAAGAGCAAACCACTGAGGAAGAAACCGTGATTTGGCAATGTAACAGCAACAGCTGCAATGGGTGGATTCGTATGAACTTCGCATTTGATGATGAGCCGAAATGCCCTTTATGCGGAACAGAGACAACAAAAGGCTTGAAGATGCTTCCCGTACTTGTAAATCACGCAACATCATAAAATAGCCATCAATAAATGGACCCGGAACCCGGGTCCATTTATTTTATCTTTTTCGTAAACGTAAAGCAGTGTGACCAATGAGTTCGCAAGATTATGCCTCGCAATACACTCTACGATATGATCGAGAAAACCGTCCGCTGACCAATGGATGGTTTTAGTATCATTTAATTACTGGAATTTTACTAATGTCTACTTTTTCGAGCCAGGAAAAAAATTCGGCATATTCGTGAGGAATATTCGACTTATTCCGTGACACGGACTTTTGAATATACTCCCAATGGTATTTGTCACCTTTACTGAATTTCCACTTCTGCAGAAATTTTACTTTTATATTGTCCAGTGTCCGCTTGTTCATCGTGAAGCCATGCCGATTGGGATCGACTCCTGCTAAATACAATCCCACCATGGTTTTGGAGCACTTTTCACAATGGCTGCAGTTCTTTCCCCCGCTGCTCTTCCAGCACACCCTGATTTGTAAAGAGGGATCTTCTGATCGAATGTATTCCGAAATGACGTTGAGCTTATCTTGTCTTGTTAATTCATATCCATCATGTACTACCGACGTCTCACCCCATTTGACGTTAACGTCAATAGATGGATGGGAGCCCCAGGGATAATCCGGAAGTTTATTCGAATAAGTCGAAGGGATGTAGAGTGTCTTTATGCCCTCGATATATGAAATGGGAGCACATAATCCTAATAAGGCATAGCCGTGCTGAATATTCCCCCACCAATTAAGTGAAAATTTATTAATTAGCTTTTTATAATTTATCATTGATCTAAAATTGGTTTGTAAAAAAAGATTTGATACCTTGTTTTGTTTACCAAAATTCAGATTATTTTGTTTAACCAATTTCCATGATTTATCATTTGTGTGTGCTATATCTGACCCCCAAACCGTAATTAAACCCGGCCCTTCTTGTCTCTTTCGAATGTACGTTGTTATTGAATCTACTCCCCCGCTGAATAAAGCTGCACTCTTTTGTTTATTATATCCTCGGGTTTCAACAATGGACTTGGCATATATCTTTCCTCTGAATTTGAGTTTAGGATATAACGCCTGGAACGAATTCCTTACGATTTCAGCAGAACGCAGAAATTGGCTGTCGATCTCTTCCACATGAACATCGGCGTCTGATGCCCAGGCAATAGGAAGGATATTGGAGAGCAACGGAATGGCCAGTAAACTCTTAGGTACGCCTTTAATTTTCCTATTAAATTTAACCCACAGCACTTTTTCTTTAAAAAAAGATTCCAGCTTCTTAGAACAGCTGAAAGAACACTTTAAAGTATTATCACCGACAATTTCAGGATGTTTTACAATTATTTTGTTTCTATCCAATATCCTTCCTCCTATTCGGATTAAGGTCGATATCCCCTGCTACGCGGAATGATAAGCTGCCTGCAGCCCTTTTGGCGAAGCAACTCGATAACATGGGATTCGAGAAAGCCCGAACCGCCGGTAACTGTGCTCATCAATTATTACTGATACGGCTTCACCTTGCTGTTCCAAGGGTCGTAAACCCCTTGATGGGGAAACGGAATTACCCAAGCATACTGGTTGAGTAGCTTGGCTGCATCGATCAATATTGCTCGATTAAAAAGATCTCACCGTCTACAATAACGAATATATCTCTGGTCGCCTTCTTTGCAGCTAAATTCGTCCCTTGCGATCTACTAAACGCCTTCTCGATAGATACTCCAATGCATAGCTCGATCTTGGGCTTCATCGTCTGATAGTAATTTTCACCTACTGCATAGCAGCGTCCCTTGGCCCATAATCAGGCATATAAGGCAACAGAACAGACATTTTTTCAAACATAGTCTCCCTCCCCGGGGTCTTTTCCTCATAGTATTCATACCCTCTACTGCATGGAATAGTGAGCAGCATATTTTATAAAAGTCAATCAATTGACCATTACTTTTTGCTTTATCAGACATATAGTATGGGAAACCATCTAACCTCAGGAAGGTGATTCTAGTGCTGCTTAAGCATAAATCTCCCATAGACATGCTCAAGGCAAGGCTCTCAGAGATTACAGCAGTCATCCCGCCGGGCTCCAATATTGTTTACCTGGACTATCCCGTCCACGGCAACATCGGTGATTTGCTAATATTCAAGGGAACTGAACAGTTCTTCAAAGACTATGAAATAAACGTCCACGCCAGATACAGCTACTTAAATTTTCCGGAGAAGCTATCCATCCCGTCCGACCATATCATCGTCTGCCATGGGGGGGGGAATTTCGGAGATATCTACGGTTCGCATCAGGCGCTGCGGGAGAAAGTTATTGCAGAATACCCCCGCCACCGAATCGTCATCCTTCCACAAACGGTTTACTTCCAGAATAAAAAAAAATACAGAAAAGCAAGGAGTATTTTCTCTAAACATGAAGATCTTCACATTTTTGCCAGGGACTCATTAAGTTTGTACCGAGTGACCGGCTTTAGCCCCCATATACGCGTCATGCCCGATATGGCTCATCAGCTATGGCCTATTCGTCCGTTAGAAGCTAAGCACAAAGCAAAAACGCTCTATCTGCTGCGTAAAGACGTAGAAAAGAAAGAGGGTTTGCATCCGTCGGTTAAAGCTAACGCGATCGATTGGAATAATTTACTCTCGGAGAATGAACATCACGATATTCGCCGGATGAGAAAAAGACATAAAGATTCGAAGGGAGCTGCTAATTCCGCGGAATTGGCACAGTCTTGGTATAATATCGCGGAGAAGCTTATTCACAAGGCGATCATTGCTTTCAGCCAGCATGATGAAATCACGACTTCCCGACTTCACGGCCATATCCTCGCCTGCCTCATGAGTAAGAAAAATGTTCTGATTGACAACTCGTACGGCAAAAATTCCTCTTATTACAAGACATGGACATACCGGATCGGTTCGGCCTCCATAAAAACGAAAAAATGAGTCTCTTACCTATTACGTAGGGGCGTTTATATAGTTCATAGGACCACCAAGCTCCCTCACAAAAAGAGACGGTCACCTCAAGCAGGTTTTACCAGCCTGAGGAGATCGCCTCTCCTTTTTTTACGTAACTACCCTTTAATCGACCCGATCATAACCCCTTTGACGAAGTGCTTCTGTACAAATGGGTACATGACCAAAAGCGGCAGACATGCAAATATAATCAACGAGTACTTCAACAGTTCATTCAAATAGAGACGCTGGTTCTGATCCGCTATATTGGAGGTCAGGTCATCCGCCGTATTCAATAAGAGGATTTCACGCAGAAAAATTTGCAGCGGGTACATCTTTTTGTCCGATAAATAAAGTAACGCTTCAAAAAAGCTATTCCAGTGCTCCACGGCGTAGAACAACGTCGTTACTGCAATAATCGAGCCCGAAAGCGGCAGGACAATGCTCCATAAGAAGCGAAAGTTGCTGCAGCCGTCCATCATGGCCGATTCCAGCAATTCATCGGGAATCGAAGAACGGAAGAAGGACATCATGACGATCACATGAAATACATTCATCGCATTCGGAATGAGAAGCGCCCACCGGGTGTTCAGCAATCCGAGTTTTTTCACAAGAAGATAGGTGGGAATCATCCCGCCGGAGAAAATCATCGTAAAGGTAAACAGCAGCAGGATGAATTTTCTTCCGTCCAAATCCTTGCGGGATAACGGGTAGGCCGCTGCAATAGTAATGATGACATTAAGCGCCGTTCCGACCACGGTATAGAACAGACTGTTGGAATAGCCTGTCCACACCTCTTTATGTTCAATCACTACCCGGTAACCCGCCAGCCCCGGCTCGACGGGAAACAACCACACCTTCCCGGACATCAGTGCCGTAGGAGAGCTGAAGGAAGCGCTTACTATATAAACAAGGGGATATAATACAAGCAATAATATGATGCCCGCCAAGCAACAGATGAATGCCGTGAACAGCCTGTCTCCCCCGGATTCTTTCATCAGTGCGGTTTCTCTCACGCCGCCGCCTCCTTACCACAAGCTGGTTTCATTGACTTTTTTGGCGATACGATTGACAGTAATAATGAGAATAAATCCAATAATCGATTTGAACAGCCCAATGGCAGCCGCATAAGAAAAGTTCGGCATCCCGGAAATGATACCGACTTTATAAACATACGTATCAATAACCTCCGAGGCTTGTACGGTCAACGGATTTTGAAGCAGCAGCACCTTCTGGAAACCGATATTCATGATTCTTCCGACATCGAGAATCAGCAGAATGACAATAGTAGGGAGAATGCCGGGCAGATCGATGTGCCAGATCCGCCTTACCTTGCTGGCTCCATCAATCGTTGCGGCCTCATGAAGCTGAGGGTCGATGCCTGCGAGGGCCGCCAAATAAATAATCGAGCCCCAGCCTGCTTGCTGCCACACGCCTGAGAGCACATAGATGGACTTAAAGTAGCCCGGGGTACCGAGGAAATTGACCGGCTGTCCGCCCAACGCGGTGATGATGTCATTGACCAGCCCCTCTCGGGAGAGCAGCTGTACGATGATACCTACAATGACAACCACGGAAATAAAGTGCGGTGCATAGGTAGTCATCTGCAGCACATTTCGAAACCGCCGGCCGGGCAAATAGTTGATGCATAGCGCAAGCAGAATGGGGGCCGGAAAGCCTACCAGCAGGTTGAACAAGCTCAGCTGCAGCGTATTTTTCAACACCAGCCAGAAGTCATAGGAATGGAAAAAGCGTTCGAAATGAACCAAACCCACCCACTTGCTGCCAAGCACGCCTTTCACAACACTGTAATTTTTAAAGGCAATAATAAGTCCGTACATAGGAACGTAGTGGAAAATAATGACATATAGGACCGGAACCAGCAGCAGCAGATACAGCTGCCAGTTGTCCCGGATCCTCTTCATGACGCCGCTGCCCGGGTTTTTCAGCGTACGCGGTATAGCAGGAGATTTCACTTCCGCGTTGTTCAGCATACCCTGTTCTCTCCTCTTTCTTAATGAAAAGGCCCGGTAATCGCCCCTTACTTACGAGGCATCCTCCGGGCATCCTCTTACTTTTTCAATTTGGCGTAGTTCGCTTGAATAATTTGGGTGTAGGATTTCACTCCGGCATTTTCCAGCTCCTTGATGTATTTGTCCCAATCCTTATCGATATCAAGCGTTCCCGTCACGAATTTCAGCATGAAATCCTGTACGACGGTGGTAATGCTTTTCTGAATATCGCCGAACTGGGCCAGATCCTCATCAGAGAAATACATATGTGGCACATACCGCTCCGCCGCCGAATACGGTTTATAATAATCCTTCGTGATCTGCTGCAGCCGAACCTCCGTTTCCGCTTCCTTCGTTGCCGCAATGCCGTTACGGAAGCTTAGATCCTGGAAGCGCGGCGCCGTTTGGGACCAGCGGAAGTTGTTCTTGGTGCCGAACGGAACGAGCATTTGGTAGGTTGCCGGACCGCCGTCAAGTCCTTTGGTGCCGGGCTCCGGTTTTTTCCAGCCTACGCCCTCCTTGCCTAAATAATCGCTCATCCCCTCCGCCAGCTTGGCATCCTCGTTAAAGAACCAGTCGATCCACCGCATGGCCAGTTGCGGATTCTTGGCATCCTTAGTAATGACGAAGGCGCCGTTGTCCACGCCATAACCCCGATCGAACCCATAGCGTTTCCCGTCGGGACCGGCCAGGATCGGCACAGGGACATACACCTTGTATCTTCCGCTCGGCCCGTTGTCAATCGACAGGTTCCCCCAATAAAGCGCGGTTGCCGAGCCCAGTCTCGATCCTGCCGGGTCCTCAGCCAGTGCAGTCAACGCCTTGCGGTCCTGTATGAACGCATCCGGCTGCAGCAGCCCCTCCTGTACCAATTTTCTTAAGTATCTGAGTCCTTCCCTATAAGCCGGCTTATCCGCAGAGAACTCCACTTTGCCGTTATCGAGCATTAAATAATTCGAACGGTCGTAGAAGAGAAACGATTGCATAAAGAAGCTCTCGATTTCATTGTTTCCGTTGGTGGTTCCATTGGCGCCGGATAGCGGGATTTCGTCAGCCTTGCCGTTTCCGTTCGGATCCTGGGTTTTGAACGCCTTCAGCACGTTATAATATTCCTCCAGGGTAGTTGGCACCTGCAGGCCCAGCTTATCCAGCCAAGGCTTGTAAATCCACAGCTTCTTCGGCATGGTGGCATGGAAGGTTTCCCCTACATTCGGAATGGAGTAAATTTTCCCGTCCGGCGCGTATAAATAATAGCTTAAATACGGTGCCTTTTCGATCATACGTTTCACATTCGGCGCGTATTGATGGATCAATTCATTCAAGGGTAAGAACAAGCCTTGACTTCCGTAACCGACCAGCTGGCTGTCCGAAATTCCGGAGGACATGAACACATCAGGGAGATCGCCTCCTGCCAGCTTCACCTGAAGCTTTTCCTTCATGGCGGAGCCCGGCACGACCTCCCATTCTACTTTTACATTCGTCTTGTCCTCATACCATTTGGTGAATTCATTGGTTTCATAATTCTCCACATTTACGTCTTGTTTCGTGAAGACCTTAAGGGTTGCTTTTTCATTCACAATGGGATACGTTCCCACGGGGGTCATCTTGATGTCACCATTGCTATTCCCGGAGGCTCCTGTCGTGTTACCGTCATCTCCGCACGCCGCAAGCAAAGCGGTCATGCCCAGCATAATACCGGATAACGCGATTACTGGCTTTTTCATAAATGCCCCCCTACTCATTTCTAATTATTGTTCCCCTTGTTACTTTATTATCCACTATTTCCTTGCTTAGGGACAAGAAGGCAATATATGAAAAACCATAGCAATCGTTCTACGAATCATTCCGGCCGCACGAACAAACCCGGTTGCTTGCAAACCGGGCTTGCACGATCCTATGAGTTTATTCTACATGAAGATCCACCATGCGCCTGTAGTCTTTGGGGGAGACCCCATAGTATTCTTTAAAGAGCTTGGAGAAATGTTCGCTGTTCTCATAGCCGACTTTAGCGGCCACCTCGTAGATTCTAAGCTTCTGATCCAGGAGCAGCAGCTTCGCATTCTTCATCCGTACCTCAACAAGGTAGTTCCAAACCGTTTGTCCCGTGCTTTGCTTAAACAATACCGCCAGATAGGACCGACTGATTGGGATTAGATCGGCAAGCTCCTCCAGATTGATTTTCTCGGCATAATGTTCATCGATGTAATGTTTGATTTGACGTATCATCTTTACATTCTCATGCTGATAGCTGTTCTTCAGCACATCAATCAGGCTTAACATGCCCTTCTCGAGACGCATCACGGCGCCTAAGCGAAAATAGAAACGTACCGAGTCATGGTGCAGTGTAAGCTCCGTATCACCCCAGTCACCGCTTCGCAGCTCCTCCTGCCCGGGCATCTCCAGGTTCAATTCCTTAGCCACCATCTCAATCCACTTCGTGGTCAACGCATCGAACAAATAATAATCCGTATGTACCCAATCCTCGAACATCTGGAGAGTGTCCACCACGAGAAGAGGATAATTGCTGAATTGCCTGGTCTCCAGAAGATCCTTCCAGCGGTTCATGAGCCCCTGGGAAGGGTGCATCTTCTCAACCAAAATTTGAAAGGCCCGGTCAAGACGATTCTGCTGGAGCGTCATGGCTACGCCAGCCAGCGACTCCTGCAGCATCTCCCGGTCGATAGGCTTGAGTATATAATCCTTCACGCCGAGCTGAAGCGCTTGTTTGGCATAGTGAAAATCATCATAGCTTGACACGATGATACTAAGCATCCATGGATACTTTTCTTTGATGCAGCGGATCAGCTCAAGCCCGTCCATCACGGGCATCCGAATGTCGGTAATGCAAATGTCCGCGAAATGAGAGGCTAACCAATCCAGCGCTTGTGTGCCGCTTGCGGCCTCTCCGCTGATCAGGTAGGCATCTTCCTCACATTGCTCGATCTTGGCTGCGATCCCTTCCCTAATGTGCTGCTCGTCATCCACGATAAGTATCCTTTTCATTGCACCCCTCCGTTCTAAATCATCTATTCAGTGGAAACGTGAAAGAAACGACGGCTCCGCCCTCTTCCCGATTGAAAATGTCAATTCCGGCAGCAGTCTCATGATACCTCGTAATCAACCGATACTGGATATTCAGCAAACCGATCCTTTTGAACTCGGAATACTGCAGATTCGAGCTGCGCAATTGGCCCTGAAGCTCTGTCAGCTTCTCCGGCTCAAAGCCCTTTCCGTTATCCGCGAACGTTACCATTACCTGTTCCTTCCTGCTATCCAGCCTAATCCGAATGGTTAAGTGAATCGGCGTTCCTGTCTTCTCGAAGCCATGCTTCACGGCATTTTCCGCAATCGGCTGGAGAATGACCTTCAGGCATTTGATATCCAGGCACGCTTCATCTACCTCCAGGTCATAGGTGAATAGCTCTCCGAAGCGAATTTGAATGATTCCCAAATACCGTCTCAAGTGCTGTAGCTCATCCCGAAGGGTGACCTCCGTTACTTTATAGCTGGCCGTATAGCGAAACATATGTGCCAAAGAAACGGTAATTTGCTCGATTTCCTTATGCTTGATTTTGGAGGCCATAGAATTAATGATTTCAAGAGTATTATACAGAAAATGAGCGTCGATTTGAGATTGCAGCGAGAACAGCACCGATTGCTGCTCCACCAGCTTCGATTCTGCGAGCCGTTTAATATGCAGCTGCAAATCCTCCAGCATGAGGTTATACGACTGCGCTACACTCGAAATTTCATCCTGCCCTTCTACGGCAACGGGAACATCCATCTGGCCTTGGCCCGTTTGCTTCATACGCTGCCGGATAGTAGTCAATCTCCGAGTAACGGAGGAAGAAACAAGAACGATCAGGAACGCCGACAGCACGAGACAAATGCCCGTTGTTATCAGCATGGCATTTCGTATCTTATAGATGCTGCCTACAATCTCACGATAGGGAAGGATGATAACCGATTTCCAATTCGTACCGGCAATGGCCTCAAAGATCACGATTTCCTTGGGATTGTCCAGCACGAAGGCCCCTTTGTCAGAGTCGGTCATCCGATCCATCATGGTCCTGTCCAGCTGCGTCTGAAAGCGGTCTGTTTGCGGATGGGCGATGATTTTACCTTTAGCGTCAACGATCAGGCCGACACCATTCTCCCCTAGGTTGATTTCATTGAGAATGCTCTGGAGAAGCGTAGGCAAAATATCCATCTTCACATAGGTTGAGCCGTTATAACCGAAACGCTTAATAATCGAAATAACAGGAAAAGAGAGCGGTTTCAGGTCCGTATCCACATAGGTTTTGCTCTGCTCGACGATAAAGGTCATATTCCCGACCGGCGGAACCTGGTCAATCCAGCTCTCCGCACGAAGCGAATAGCCGTAACGAATTCCGTATTTGGGGGAGTAGGGAACTTCATTTCCGTTCTTATTATAAAAAAAGATGGAAACGAGCTCGGGATGCGAGCTGGCGAAAGGGCGAATGTATTCCCTCTGAATAACAGAGTACGGTACGATCGATGCCGCTGCCTTCTCACCGCTTAAGCTTGTCCAAGCCTGCAGCTCTTGGCTGGTTCCAAGCGTTATCATAAAATGGTCGTAGTCCTGCAGATACCGGACCAGGTTCAGATTCGCCTGCTTGAGCACAAGACGGCTGAATTGAATGTCATCGTGCTCGATCGCATTCGTAACCTGTTCGTTGACCAAATAAGCAATCACCAGCAAATTGCTAAGCACGATAGCCACAAAAATCGAAACCAGCTTCCATTTGAGCGAGGATTTCCACCTGGCTACCAATTTTTTGACCGGCACGAGACACCGCCTCTCCGTTGTCACTTGGCTAATAAATAACACCTTATTATTTTACTAGAATCATCCATAAGATCAAACGAAAATTAAATGGAAAAATGGGGCAGCCGCTGATTCGGCTGCCCCATCTGAAACTGCTTCCTATTGACCGTTCTGCTTTTTGAACTCCACGAGCTTCGTCAACTGCTCATCCGCCTCTCGGAGTGCCGTATTGATATCCTTTTCTTTCTTCAGCACCAGGTCATACGCGTCCAATACAATTTTGTTGGTGTCGCTGCCCTGATATTTAGAGATGCTCGGCACCGATGGCTTCAGCTTCACCATACTGGTGAGGTTTAGCGACTTTCCGGCAAATTCCGGGATTCCTTTCCCGTATTCCTGTTTCACAACCTCACTGCTGAGAATGGACATTTTGGCGTTCCTCGCAAGCTCCAGCTGGACCTCATCGGACAATATGGTTTCAATGACCTGGAAGGCGGCATCCTTTACCTTGCTTTGCTCGGTAATGGACATATTCGGCGTATCCACATTCGTACTGTAGCCCATATTTTTCTTATGCTGCGGGTAGGTCACCACATCCCAGCTCATCTCCTTGGCTTGACGCAAGGCCAGCAGGGTAGAGCTGAAGCCTGCAATCATGGCGAGCTCTCCTTTCAGGAACGCTTCCTGATTCGGAGCAAAATTCATCGTGTCGTAAGGAGCGTCCGCATTCCCCGGATAGTTATAGATCCGGTTCCACAGCTCGAAGGCTTCCTTCCAAGGCTCCGTGGTCAAGGTGGATTTGTGATTATTGTTTTTGTCCAACTGGTAGAGCACGATCTGGTTGATCATCCGATTGACGTTATCCGGGTAAAATCCGCGGTACTGAACTCCATCGTAAACCCGCGTCATTTGCCTGCCGAGATCTCCCGCTTCCTCCCAGGTCATGCCGTCTTTAGGATAGGGAACGCCGAATTTATCGAACAGCGCTTTGTTATAAAACAGGGCGAACGTGTTATTAAATATAGGCAATCCTCCGAGGTAGTCCGTATCTGCATTGACTTTAATGTAGCTAAGCGTTTCCGGGATGATCCGGTTCAGGTCAAGGTTATGCTTCTTGATCAGCGGATCCATGTTGGACAGCAGCCGCAGCTCCTTCAGCTGCTTCAGGGTGCCTCCATATCCTACGATAATATCGGGAATGCTGCCGGCGGCTACCAGCTCCGTAATACCAAAGCCTTTCTCCGAAGTATTGATGTACTCAGCCGTAATATGGGGATATTTCTTCGCCAGCGGATCCTGTACGTACTTCTTGAATTCGACATCGGTGAAAATGCCTCTGCTGGTTGCAAACTTTACGGTTACCGGTTCCGTACTGATTTTAACCGCTTCCTTGTTGTCCTGTGTTGCCTGCGGGGCGCCCGCGTCTCCACCGGTACATCCGGCGAGCAGAAACGCAGTGCATAGACTAACGATTCCAATTTTTCTCCAGTTCATAAGACCACCAAGCTCCCTCACCCATTATTTTTTCTGACTGAGCTTATCTTGGATTAACTTGTTCATCTCTTCGTCCGCTTCCCGCAGCGCGGTATTCAGATCCTTCTCGTCAACGATATAAGCGTTAAAGGCTTTGGCAAGAATTTTGTCTACATCCCCATCCGGCAAATAACGGAACGGCGTCATCACCGCGAATTTCAGCTTGGTCATGACACTGAGGTTTTTGCCCTCGAACTCCTTTAGTCCTTTGGCGAACTCGCTCTTCAGCTTCTCATCCTTCAACACGGTCATGCGGCCGCCGCGCATCATTTCGGTCTGAACCTCAGTGGACAGCAAGGTGTCCAGAACGAGGAAAGCCGCATCCTTCACCTTGCTCTGCTCTGTGATGGACAGAATCGGGGAATCCATCCGCTGACCGATCCCGGGGGCCTTCCTGTGCTGCGGGTAGGTCACCATATCCCAGTTGACGCCTTCCGTTTTCTTTAGCGTGTTAAGCAAATTGCTGTGACTGGCAATCATGGCGAGCGTTCCTCCGGCGAAGGCGGTCTGGTTCTTCCCGGCATTGGGTACCTTAAAATCCCCTTCGGTTAGACCCGGCATTTTAAACAAGGAGCCCCAAATTTGGAACGCTTCACGCCACTGTTCGGTGTTCACAAGCGATTTATTGGCGGTAAAATCCGCGAAGGGGATCGACAGCTGCTGCTGAATCCGGCCGATGCCGTCCGGGAACACGCCCCGGTACATCACGCCGTTCTCCATACGGTTGAACTTCTTGGCGAGCTCCGCAACCTCATCCCAGAACATTCCGTCCTTCGGATAAGGCACACCGAATTTATCGAAGATGTCCTTGTTATAAAAGAGCGCGAACGTATTCGTATACGCAGGAAGACCCGGCAGAAAATCTTGACCCCCAGCTATTTTCAGCGTTTGCAAGGCTTCATCGGAAAACCGCCCTGTATCGAACCGATACTTCTTAATTAAGGGCTCGATATTATACAGCATTTTGTATTCGGCCAGCGCGTTGCCCATCGGACCGGGATAGCTCGCATAAATATCCGGGATTTCGCCCGCCGTGATGAGATCCTGAATTTTCTGCCCGCCCGAATTGATTCGTTCTACACTAATCTGAGGGTACTTCTTCTTTACCGGCTCAGCGAGATAACGGGCAAACTCCTCGTCCGAAAACATGCCTGTGCTCGCAAAAATTTTCACGGTGACCGGGTCGTTGCCCAGCTGCGGAAGCCCTTCGGAGGCGGTGCTTTCGACCGGCGTCTGGGTGGCTGCATTGCAGCCCGTCAAAGCTAAGGCAAAGCTCACTAGTAAAGCGGAAATCGTTTGCTTTTTCATATATTTCCCCCCTTAAGTAATTGGCTTGCTTATGGCTCTCAGACATTTGCCTGTTTGATGAACATGCCGACGAAGCCGCCTCCGCTATGAAGCTCGATGGCAAGCGTTTGACTCCGCTCGGCCATGCGCTCTTCCAGCACAACCGCACCGTCGTTCTCCAAGTCGTCCCGAACGAGTGTCGCTTGGTAGGTTCCCTCCGCTAAAAAGGATAATGGCACCTGAACGGCTCTGGCCGGTCCTGCGCTCATGACAGCCAGGATCCACATGCCGCCGCTTCGGCGTGCAAACAAGGTTAGCTCTCCGATGCTCGATTCGGGCAGCACGATCGTCTCGTCCCATACCGGCTTGATATTCCGAATGACGGCCAAGGCCGGATTGTCCAGCACGCTCTGCGGATGTGCGGCTATCGTCAGCATAGGGCTGTGGAAGGTGGCAAGACAGGCGATTTGGTGCGCCCAGGTTGAGTCTCTGCGCCGTTCCGTGAAGATCATGGTGGTGTAATCGGCAGGACCTGCAAGGTATCGGGTGAACGGCAGAATCGTCTCATGACGGGCCCGCTTCTTTAACCCGCTGGACTCCATTCCGCGAATGCCTTCATAGATCATTGCATTAGGCCATGTCCTCGTCCTGCCGGTCGGCTTATTCGATCCGTGGAAGTTCAGCACCAGCTGGCGCTCTGCCGCCATCCGAAGCAGCTCTTCATAAAGATCGATGTTTTCCTTGGCTTCATGATCGAAGAAGTCGATCTTGGCTCCTGCTACGCCCAGTCGGTGAAGGCGCGAGAAGAACGACTCTCTGCTTTCAGCGGTTCGCAGGTCCTTGCTGTGGCGCCAGAACATGACACGGATACCCAAGTCCTTGGAATACTCAACGAACTCCCTTATCTGTTCATCCGGCCATTGATAGGCGAAGCCCTCCAGGATGTGATACTTGGCACCAAGCTGGTGTCCCATGAGAGAAAATTTCTTCATCAGCTCGTAGGCGTCGATCCCCTCTCTGGGTTCATACTTGCGGTCCACATAATCCCATACGGCAAGCCCCGGCTCCACCCATGCCGTCTTCACCTGCTCAGGAAACAGCTTGGGGTCCGCTGCAGGACTCAGGTTATGCACGATATCGCAATTGACCAAGCCATTCAAATCCCGGGCAAGCATCATCACCCTCCATGGAGTGGTAACCTTACCGTACACGGCTGCAGGGGAAGCCAGGCGTTTGGCCTCCTCCCGCCCGTAGCGGAGCTCGAAAGGATAGTTGATTGGGTGACGGTGGGCAAGAGCGACGGTCCATCCCCTGCGCCCGTCGTTCTCCAAGGCCATTCCGCTGTAATTGACCAGGTTGGCCTCTGTAATCGATCCGTATCCGGCATTTCCCGGCAGCCGGAAGGTTAGAGGCGGGGCTCCCCACTGACCGGACTGGATATTCGATATCTCCTGCTCGGCGTACTCCGCTTCATAATGCCCGTCGAGGTCATGATACCAGCAGACGGTACCCGCAGGCAGGATGAATTGCGAACCCTCATCCGGCACATGGGCTTCCTCCGGCTCGGCTTCGATGATATGCCGGTAAGCGAAGCCGTCATCAAACACCCTTATGTCCAGGACATAAGTAATCATGCTTAGGTCATGCGTTAGGCTCAACCGGAGACCGTTGCAGCGATGGACCGCTGCATCGTGTGCACCGTGCCAAGGGTAGGCTTCATCGACCGTGTAACGTTCCATCCGATTAAAAATAACGCCGGAGGACAAGTGGTAGCCATCCAGTATCATATGAAAAGCAGACGGCTCCGTGACGATCCTGCCGTCCATGGTCACCCAGTAGGTCAGCCGTTCCGGGTTCGGGCCTACGGTAAAGGCCAATTGCCCATCCGGGCTGGTTACTTGCACCTCCTGCATGGGAATAACCCGCCGGGAGCGCCTTGTCGGCATTTGCTCCTCCTCCGAAACCGTATCCGCCGAAGGTTGCGTTTTGATCTCCATAGAGCTACCTCCTCCAATGTAAGAAAGCGTATTCAAATTACTGTCCCCGTGGGCACCAGACTAAGAGCCTGACCTTTGCCTAGGGAAATCGAAATCGTCCCCCCGTGAATGATTTTATTTTGCTCCAATAGCTTCACGCCCTGAACGCTTACCGAATACAGATCCGCGGCATCGATCGATCGCCACGGCTCAGGCAGCTTCCAGACCCGATTGACATAGCCGTCCCTGCTGTACGCAAGGATCTCCTTATATTTGTGTTCATTCCATAGCACGGGGACGAACAGATCGTTACCTTCCCTAATCTGGATTTCTCCCTGACGGATGATATGCTTTCCGTTTTCCTCATAGCTCGTAACGCCGTCAGTGAACGTAACGACTCCGTCCAGTTCGCTAAGTCTGCCCAGCCGGTTCAAGTAATACCAGCATAAGGTTTTGCGGCAAAACTCATCCAGAAATCCATCCAGGTTGCCCGGGTCGGACTTGATAATTTTCTGTCCCAGCATGGAAACACCGAAGCGGGGGTCGCCTCCTTCGCCTCCGACGCAAAGTGCCGCCGGGACCCTCATCGGATCCAGCTGCCCGAAATGCCAGGCCAGCGGCTGCAGCCCGAGGAACGGATCCATCCGGTACTTATGATCGAATTCGGAGGTGACATCCACTCCCTTATCCCGCCAGTAGCGGAACATTTTCTTTTGGGTTTCCGCCTCCTCAAGCAGGCTGATTCCGTGATAAGGACTTATGGTCTCGTGCTCCAGGCGGGGAATCAACTGATGAAACGCATCGATGTGTATGGTCCCAGCCTTTTGCAGCGGAAGCATCTCCAGCAGCTGATCGATCCGGATTTGCGTGAAGCCGGCATTCCATTCTCTGGTATAGGAGATCGGATGTCCCCACAAATACGTTTTCAAGCTTCCGTCCGCGTTTCTTGCGAGCAGGTCCCGTTCGACATAAACGTCCCACATGGGGCTCGACGGGTTGATATCCAGCATGTTGATGTGCAGGCTCACCGTGGTGTTGTAGGCGAACGCCTCCTCCATCAGCCATTGCAAGCTCTCCAGCGCCGTTTCGTCCTGCGGGCGCTTAAGCTTCGGGTTGACGATATCCCAAGCCGGATATCCGGTATCGTGTCCGTCGTACTGCCAACCGGTCAAATAAATAATTTTGGGTATTTCGCGTGTCAGATGGTCCAGCTTTCTGATGACATCGAGGCTTTGTTCAAAGGAGCTGTATACCGTACCATCGGGAGTGCAAGAGGTGATTTTCATCGTTAAAGTCTGATGGTATGGGTGGATAAAGGGTCTTGCGGGCTCAGGAATGACGGTGAAGAGGATGCTCTCGGTGAATGTCTCCCCGTCCTGGTCAGTGACGGTTACCGTCACACTCGCTTCTCCATCGGTTCTTGTGCCGGCACGGATGAAGGCTCCCGCCCCCATCCTAGTTACCGTGCTCAATACTTCCGGGTCGCTGCATGTATAAGCTATGCGGGTGCCCAAGAAATTGGTTTCACTGCCGTCGCTCATCCTGCCGCTTAGCCACAGGAATACCGGCTCATCCAGACGCAGCGTGGTCTTCGGCGCCCGCAGCCGGATTGCTTGAAGGCGAGGCTGATCTTTCATTTCATCCATTGGCATCATGCCCCCTACGATTACGATTTAACGGATCGGCTTCGTTCGATGCTTGCTAGGAGGTAAGCTGTTCGATTAAAGCCCGGCTGTAAGCAGTAATGTACTGTCGGGCCGGTGATGAAATCATGGCCTCTTGAGGCGGTTGTTGAGCGGCTTGAATCAGCTTCCCGAGAAAATGAATCGCTTGCTGCTTCGCTTCCGCATCTTTATCCAAATGGTGGCTTGCCTGCTTCAATCGGTTTAACGTTTGCATCACAAGCGGTCCCGACACCTCGCCTGACGCGATGTAGCTATCTGCGACAGACAGCAGCGTTTCAAGCGTCGGTATTACCTTATACCAATGGACTGCTTCCGTGACGTTCCCGGCTGCATCTTCGATCAAAACATGCACCGCTTGTTCGCCCAGTTTCCCTGCCAGCGGTACGCTCGCTTCTCTCTCGTATGTTGCCCCGCTCACCGTAAGGGATTGTCTTGCCACTCCGGATAACGAGTCCTCCCCCTGAAGCTTCAAGGCTAGCGTTGACGTGTCCGGGTATACAGCCTCTTCTGCCATGGGCTGCCCGTTAGCAAGCAGCCGGTAGGCGGGTGCGGTCTTGTCGATGCGGATGCCCAGCTTCTGCTCCTGCTCCGGAACCCCTTCGCCGGCGTAGCGATAACGAAGAACATGCTCCCCTTCCTCAGTGAAGCGGATCGCTTCTGCGGGCAGCGGCTGCCAGCTTGTTTGTGAGCCTAATCGAAATTCAATCTGACCTGCTCCCTCTTCAGCATTCACCACACCGAGCTGCACGCTCACGTCGGAGGAATACCACCCGTTCCCCGTATGTGTACCTACCGCCCGGGAGGTCATAGCCATCCGAGCGTTCGGTCCTACCTCTGCCGGGGTTAACGGCTTCCTGAGTACAAGGCCGGTCTCTAGCTCGTCAGCCCCTACGTCTGCCCTGCCGCGTAACTGCCCATCCATATCATCAATTACCGGATAATCTCCCGCAGCCGCATCGATAGCCGGGCTGTCTGCAGACAGCCTATAGAGTCCGTTCACAGGCTGAAGCAAAGGATCCGCTTCCTTAATCTCCGAGGAGGATCTGGGCAGATTGCTCAGGGTTCCTCCGAAACCGATGTTGCCTTCATACCGGATATTGTCGCCCTTCACTTCGTTGTACAGCGGTCCGCCGGAGCCGATCACAAGATTGTTCGCTACAACACTGTCCACCGGACCATAGGTATAGCTCTTGCCTACAACAATACCGGAGGAGCTGTTCACGATGGTATTATGGAACACCTGGGCCCGATAGACGCGCCAGTGCCTGGTCAATACGCTGGAATCATAATTACTACCGTCCGGACCTGCGTCGTAGTTGGCGCCGTCGATGTGAATGGTGCTATCGATATTCTCGAAATAGTTATTGTAGATCTTATGATCATTGCCGTAAATCCGCAGTCCGCCAACGCCAGGCTTATCTACCGTGCGGAAAAAGTAGTTGCCGTAATAGCTGTTGCCGTGACCGTGTCTGGCCGTAACTTGTCCTCTGTTGTTAATAAACGTATTGAAACGCACCGTGTTCTGCCCGCTCTTTACCGAAATAATTTCGGGGTCGCTGTCCAAATTTTCAAACAGGTTGTACTGGATCGTCGTATAGCCGTTTGTCATGGAGGAGCCGGACAGCCCTACGCGAATCGTCTCGCCGCCGTTCACCGTTTGATGAGCCGCATCATGGAAATAGTTGTACTCAATCACATCATATTGGGACATGACCGAGCTCTGGAAAGCAATCATCTGCCCCAAATCGACCCGAGGCCCGAATTCGTTGTGATCGATCCGGTTATGATGACTGTTGTTGCCGCTGAACTGGACCCATTTGATATTGTTCCCCGCTCCAAGTGCAAACGTGTTCCGGGTTACACGAATATGGTGGGAGCTGTTCATATTGACCGCAGTGGCCGTTCCTGTAAACTTCATTCCTTGAATGACAATGTAAGAGGAATTGCTGATATTGAACCCTGCCCGCCCGGTCATGACGACCTGCCCTTGGTTAGCCGCGCGGATCGTGATGGGATTGGATGCCGTCCCGTGTTTATCCGTAATGGGAAAGCTGCCCGTATGGGTGTAGGTACCGTCCGCAAGAACAATCGTCGTGCCGGCTGAAGCGGCATTGATTGCGCTTACAAGCTCTGCCGTAGTGGATACGTTCACCACGGTACTGGCGGTAACGGAGCTGGCGGCAGCGCCATCAGCGGCATAGCCTGCATTCGGAAGAGCTACCGTTGCCATGCACAGCAGCTGAATGACGGCAAGAAACTTTTTCCTGTTCAACCCGTGATCACTCCTTATCCCTTCTGCTTCTTCAAAAATATACAAGGTATTCGGTTATCACTATAGCATAGGAGCGTGTGTATTTATTTTCGGTCGGCCTTGGATTTTTTACGATTTCTTATTTGATCCCCAGCTGTCCCCGAAATTCGGACGGAGTAAACCCGACGATCTTCTTGAAGGTTTTGGTAAAATGCTGATAATCATCGTAGCCTACCTCCGCAGCTACATCCGCAATGCGAAAGTGCGGCAGACACAGCAGCTCCTTCGCCTTCTTCATTCTCCGGTTGGTGCGGTATTGCACGAAGGATTCGTTGGTCTTTTGTTTGAAAAGGGAACTGAAATAAGTGGATGTCAAGCCGACCATCGCCGCTACATGATCTAGGGTAATATCCTGGGAAAGCCTGCGTTCGATGTAGGTCTTCGCTTCCTCCATCGGGTCTTTATAATTCCCGTTGCGGGCGATCAGCAGCTCATCCGCAATTTGCCGGATTTGTTTCTCGAAGCAATCCAAAGCTTCCGAAATCGTAGCGACCGGATGCTCCCCTGGGGTAAATTCCGCCGGGAAGCTTCTTGCCTGAAAACGCTTTTGAAGTAAGGATGCGCAGTCGCTGAGCAGCTCCTTCACTTGAGAAAGGGTCAGACCGGCGGATCGGCAGAAGGCTCTTCCTTTCTTCAGCTGCTCCTCCAGCTCCTCCAGCTGCAAAGTCCAGACGCAACGCTCAATGGAATCCATCCATTCCAGACAGCGATGGAAGGACAGGTACCCTTGGGCTGCATGCTTCACCAGCTTGCGAAGCACCTCATGCATTTCTTCGTCAGTAACAGGCTTTACCAAATAATGCTTGACCCCTGAATTCATACACTGCCGAGCGTCCTCGAACTTACCGCTTTCCGAAATGACTGCAATCGGGATATGGGGATATTGCTTATGGACAGCTTGGCACAAACGCAGTCCGTTCATGTCAGGCATATGAATTTCGGTTATCACCATATCCGGTTCCTTCGAACGAATGCTTGCCCAAGCCTCCATGCCGTTTCGTGCCGTGCTGATCTTGGAAAAAGCCGGCGTGAAGGCCTGTGCCATGCTGCGGAATGTTTGCAGCATCACAGGATTGTCGTCGACGATTAATAAATGCATGCCGTTCCACCCTCCAGTTTCCTCGTGGTTCCTGATCATGGAATTCCTACTTTTATTATTCATCAGCGGAATGTCGGACAACAATAAGGCAATATTTTAAAAATCGTAGCAATTGTTTTACGATAAAGAAAAAAACACCGGTTCCACAGGGAACCGGCGGCCATTTTGCCGATTTTCTCGAAGCGACGGTCCAGCACGTTCTTGCTCTGCTCCAGCACTACTTAATTCCTAACCGGGTCCGGAATTCGGATGGTGAGACTCCAACGATTTTCTTGAAGGTCTTGGTGAAATGAGGGTAATCGTCATAGCCGACCCCCGTCGCTACATCTACAATTCGAATATGCGGTACGGCCAGAAGCTCCTTGGCTCGTTCCATTCGCTGCTGGATCCGATATTGAACGAAGGTTTCCCCAGTCATTTTTTTGAATAAGGCGCTGAAGTACGTGGGGGTCAGGCCCACCATCTGAGCAACCTGCTCCAATGTTACCTCTTCTGCGAGCCTTCCGTTAATGTAAGCTTTGGCTTCCTCCATCGGGTCTTTAAAATTCCCATTACGGGAAGCGAGAAGCCCATCGGCCATCCGCTGCAGCTTGGCCTCGAACACATCCAAGGCTTCTTTGGCGGTATGCGGCACCGTCTCCCGCGGGGAAAGCTCCGGAGTATAGCTCCTCTCCTGGAACCGTTTGTGAAGCATGGACATACAATCCTCCAGCAGCTCCTTTAGCTGTGGCAGCGTAAAATGGGCCGTTAAACAATACAATCGCCATTGCTCCATCAGCTTGACCAATTCATCCGTTTGCAAAGACCAGATGCATTGCTCCATGCGGTCGATCCAATCCACGAACCTTGTTATGGGCACAAAGCTCTTCATTTGAGATTTGATCATGGTGTTGAGCACTTCATGTACGTCCGGCTTCGTGACCGGCTTCAGTAGATAATGCCTGATTCCGTAGTTCATGCATTTTTGCGCGTATTCAAAGTCGCTATAACCAGAGATAACAACAATCGGAATATGGGGAAAATCCTCATGAAGCGTCCGGCACAGCTCCAAGCCGTCCATCTTCGGCATCCGAATATCGGTAATAATCAGATCCGGCTCCGACGCCTGTATGATGTCCAGTGCTTCCAGCCCATTGGCCGCCGTGCATATCTTGGAAAAGGCCGGCGTGTAGGATTCGGCCATTTTCAACAGTCCTTTGCGGATGATGGGCTCATCGTCTACGATTAACAGATCCATACTCGACCTCTTTTCCCAATGACTTACGGTTCATCATAAAGTGCTTAAGTCCGCTGCACAATGCAAAGGCTTTCAGTACAACTGTGTTTTTTTACGATTTGCAGGCGCCGAGGGCGATCATAAAAAATAACATAGCCACCATAATTCAGCCAGTACTTGGGAAGGGCCAAGCTGAAGTATGATAGAATGGGATCGCTATATCACAAGCAGGAGGGAAAGCAAAATGAATTATCGCAAGCTCGGGAACAGCGGTTTAAAGGTTAGTGAAATCAGTCTGGGCAGTTGGCTTACGTACGGCGGCTATGTGGAGAATGAGAACGCTGTAAAGTCGATAGAGCAGGCATATGATCTGGGGGTCAATTTCTTCGATACCGCCAATATGTATGAACGGGGCGAAGCGGAGAAGGTCATGGGCAAGGTGCTGAACGCTTATCCGCGGGAGTCCTACGTCCTGGCAACCAAGGTGTTTAACAAAATGGGCGAGGGTCCGAACGATCGCGGACTATCTCGTAAACACATTATGGAGCAGTGCCATGCCAGCCTGAAGCGGTTAAACGCCGAGTATATCGACATCTACTATTGTCACCGCTACGACCCGGAAACCCCTCTGGAGGAGACATTGCGGGCTCTGGATGATCTGGTAAGCCAAGGCAAGGTGCTTTATATCGGAGTGAGCGAATGGACACCCGCTCAGATAACGGAAGCCTTCGCGATCGCCGACAAGCTGCTGCTGGACAAATTGATCGTGAATCAGCCGGTTTATCATATGTTTAACCGTTACATAGAGAAGGAGATCATTCCGCTTGGCCAAGCCAAGGGCTTCGGTCAAGTCGTATTTTCTCCGCTGGCCCAGGGCATCCTGACGGGAAAATATCGCCGCGGTCAGGCGGTTCCGGAGAACAGCCGCGCAGCAAGCAAGGGCTGGGATGAAAAGCGGCTGAATGAGGAAACCTTGTCCAAGGTGGAACAGCTGGCGGAGATTGCGGATGGGCTGGGACTCCGCATGTCGCAGCTGGCGATTGCCTGGATTTTGCGCCAGAGCAATGTGGCAAGCGCGCTAGTGGGAGCAAGCCGCCCGGAGCAGGTTGTGGAGAATTGCTCCGCCTCCGGTGTGAAGCTTTCGCAAGAAATACTGGAGCAGATCGAGCAGATCTTGAAAGCGTAGGGAAATCACGGCTGCTTCTCCTTACTAAAAAGCGGATGACACAGGCGCCTTGCCTGTCGTCATCCGCTTTTCTTTCATCTTCGAGTAACTACACGGCGACAATCCGGTAGGTCCGGTCAGGCTCGGCGGTAAACTCGACGATTTCCTCGCCGGCACGGCTGCGCGCCACCTCGGCGTCGCCCGACCAGATCACGACCGGCGTCGCAGTACGGACGCGGCACATTCCCTGCTTCAGCGGCTCGATGGCGCCCTCCTGCAGCGCCCCGTCCGACCAGCGCAGCGTCACCCTGTAGCCGCCTCGCGCGCGTAGTCCGGTGACCTCTCCCTCCGGCCATTCGGCGGGCAGCGCAGGCAGCAGAAGCAGCTCTCCGGCATGGCTCTGGAGCAGCATCTCCGCCATACCGGCCGCCGCGCCGAAATTACCGTCAATCTGGAACGGCGGATGGGCGTCGAAGAGATTCGGGTAGGTCGACTTGCGAAGCATGTTCACCAAGTGCTGATGAGCGTCCTCCCCCTCGCCCAAACGGGCAAACATGTTTACGATCCAGGCGCTGCTCCAGCCGGTATGCCCTCCTCCATTCGCCAGCCGGTGACGGAGTGTTTCCTCTGCTGCCTTAGCGAGCTCGGGTGTACGCTGCTTATCGATTTGGGTTCCCGGATGCAGGGCGAACAAGTGGGAGATATGACGATGCCCGGCGTCCGCCTCCTCGTATTCCTCCAGCCATTCCAGCAGCTGCCCCCTGCTGCCTATCTGCGGCTTGGGCAAACGCTGCAGGAGCGAGGACAGCCGGTCGGCGAATTCGGTGTCCGCCTCCAGAAGCTTACAGCTGTCGATGCAGGCGTCGAACAACTCACGCAGGATCTGCGTATCCATGGAAGGCCCCATGCAGAGCGCACCCTTCTCGCCGTCAGGCAGGATGAAAACATTTTCCGGAGAGACGGACGGTCCCGTGACAAGGCGGCCATCCGGCGTTTCCACCAGGTAATCTACGAAAAACTCGGCAGCTTCCTTCAGCACGGGGTAGGCCCGCTCACGCAGGAAAGCCAGATCCCCGCTGTAGGCATAATGCTCCCAAAGGTGCAAGCTAAGCCAAGCTGCTCCCATCGGCCAAATGACGCAGGTAGGGAAAATACCCTCCGGCCGGGTTTCCGCCCACAGGTTCGTGTTATGATGCGCCACGAAGCCATTGCAGCCGTACAGCTGACGTGCTGTGTTCCGCCCGTCCGCTCTCATTCGCTCAACCAGCTCGAATAACGGCTCATGGCATTCCTGCAGACCGCATACCTCCGCCGGCCAATAGTTCATCTGCGTGTTGATATTGATGGTGTATTTCGACTCCCACGGCGGGGTGAAGCTATCGTTCCAAATCCCCTGCAGCGTGGTCGGCAGGCTGCCCGGACGCGAGCCGGCGATCATCAAATATCTTCCGTATTGAAAAAACAGCTCCAACAGCCCCGCATCAGGATCACCCGACCTGCAAAGCTCCAGCCTCTCATCTGTCGGCAGCTCTGCCGCCGGCACCGCTTGGTCCGCCCCTCCAAGCTTCAAATTGACCCTGCCGTAGAGCGAAAAATAGTCGTCAATGTGCCTCCGCTTCAGCTCCTCATAGCTAAGCTTCGAAGCAGATGTAACTGCCTTTAGGCTGGCGGCTTCGGGATCTTTCTCCCGGAAGGTCGTCGCTGCGGCAAGCAGAAGCGTAACCTCGGAGGCTCCCTCTACGGAAACGAAATCGCCAAGCACACGAAGCTGGCCGTCTGCCGCTCCCTTCAATACGCAAGCATATTCGACCCCGTCCTTGCCGCAATCCCCCCGCATGGCCACGGCATCGTCGCTTACCTTCCGGCTCTCACCTTCATAAGGCCGACGGTTGAGATTCGCCCCGAAGCTCAGTCTTCCAGAGCCTTCACAGGTGAGACGAACCACGAGCACCTGATCGGGATAGCTGCTGAACACTTCTCTCCTGTACGTGGTATCCCCTATACGGTAGCGGATGCTGACGATGCCCGTCGACAAATCCAATTCCCGCTCGTAGCCCTCCACTGTACCGGTTTGGCCGGTAAAAAAAAGCTTTAGCTCCCCCAGCGGCTGATAAGGATTGTAATACTTCGGAGTAGAAAACATCGACATGCGAGCGAGCGCCGCAGCCTTTTCCACCTCGCCGTCAAATAACAGCCTGCGAATTTCCGGCAGATTCGCAAGACCGTCGGGATTCACCGCATTCGCCTTCGGTCCTCCATACCAGACTGAATCTTCGTTCAGCTGAATTTTATCGTCCTGCACTTGCCCGAAAACCATGCCGCCCAAGCGTCCGTTGCCCACAGGCAGCGCTTCCACCCACTTCGCTGCTGGCTTGCGGTACCATAGCCTCTTTCGATTCACTGTAAGGTCCCCCTCCTCATTCGACTGCCGGGAGCGCCGCCTCAAAGACAAGTAAGCGCAGAGGCGCATCCGTGTGATTTTCAAGACCATGACTCCAGCCCGGCTTATTCAGCAGCACATCCCCCGGACCTACCTCGCGCACTTCTCCATTGACCGTCATCCGGCCGCGGCCCTCCATTATCACATAAACCTCCTCATCCTGTCCGTGTGTGTGATAGCCGATGGAGGCTTGCGGAGGAATTTCCGTGTAATAGAAAAATCGCAAGGCCGTATCAAAATCCTTGTTGTCGTACAGCCTCACGCTTTTGACCTCGCCTTTGCCTTTATGACTGCTTCCGAACTTGTATTCCGCGTTTAAGTAATTGCGAATGATCATTCCAAATCTCCTCCACTTTTGGGTGCGGACGTAGGAATCGACGGCATCATCATCGTGAATCTCGTTCCCTCTTCCAGCACACTCTCCACTTGTAATCCGTACTCTTCCCCATAAACCATCTGAATCCGGCGGTGTACGTTCAGAATGCCGATGCCGCCCTTCTTCCCTGCATCGTCGGCAAGACGGTTGGCATCCAGCTTCGTTCTAAGCGCCGCAAGCTGCTTTTCCGTCATCCCCGCTCCGTTATCTTCCACACTGATCCAGAACAAGCCGTCCTTCTCGCCGCCATCGATTCGAATGTAATGGTAATCCTCCACCCCGTCGCAAAAGGCATGCTGAAACACATTTTCTACCAACGGCTGCAGTGTCAGCCGAACCATATGATGCAGCAGATAGTCCGCCGGCAAGGCTACATTGATTTCAAATTCCCTGCCGATGCGGTGGCGAAGAATCACAAGATAATACATCACATGCTTCAGCTCGTTCGCAACCGTAATCTCTTCGAGATTCGCCTGTACGGAATAACGGAGCATATAGGCCAGCGATTTGACAATTTCCGAAATCTCTTCGGACTCCTGAATCGATGCATAACAAACAATCGTCTCCAGCGTGTTATAGAGGAAATGGGGATTGATTTGCAGCTGAAGCGACTGCAATTCCGCCCGCTGGCGCTCCATTTGACTTACTTGGTTCTTGAGCTCGGCCTGATACACTTTCTCGATCAGCTCCGATAAGCGTCCGACCATGAGGTTATACCGTTCCATCAGCTCCACGATCTCGTCGCTATGCTCCGGAAGCGGAATCTTGGCCCAGTTCCCCTGCTCGGTCTGGCGCATGCCGTTCTGGAGGATACGAATCGGACCCGTGATGGATTTACCGAACCGGTAAGCGAACAATAACGCGAAGAGCATCGTTATGAAGCCGACGACGATCGTCGTCATACGAATGTTGGCCACCGGCTTACGCAGCTCCTCCAGAGGCATGGTGACCGTAAGAGTCCATTTGGAATAGTCCGATTTCCGTGCCATATACATTCGTGCTTCTCCGGTGTCCCCATTCTCGAAGAGAGAGGGTCCTGCCTGCTCGATGTCCTTTGTTAGGGCAGCGGGAATGGAAGAGCCTACCTGACGTCCGTCCGGATGATACAGCATTTGACCCTTCTCGTCCGTGATGAAGAAATAGCCGTTTCCGCCAAGCTCAATGCCCTTCCACAAAGCAGACAGGTCTGCGGAGCGGATTTCGATAGCCAGCACGCCCAGAGGCTCGGGGGAGGTTAATCCCCGTATTTGGCGCACCAGCGTGAGCATTTGGTTGTTCTGATCCTTAAGAATGGTCGAATTGAGAATACTCATTTGACCCGTCGGGCTGGTATTCCCCCGGAAATATTCCAGCTGCCTCTGTACCTGCTCCCGGGTAAACGACTGTTCCTCGACTTCATTGAAATAGTACAGCGCATTGCCGGAATAACTGATCATATAGATGGCCGCGATCTCCGGATTGCGGATAAACAGCGGATCGATCCCGACCTCGCGAACCAATTTACGGTGGTAATAATATTCGTAATCGGCAAGGTTAGCCGGCAAATCGATAAACTCCTTCACTTGACGGTTCGTCAGCAAGGACAGCATGGAGCGGCCATAGGCCTTAAGATAAAAATCCGTGTGATAGAGTGCATTGTTTACCATCTGCTTCATCTGGGATTGAACCAGCACATCGAGCTCCTTGGATGAGGAGCGGTACGAGAACACCCCCACGCAGGCTAATGAACCGATAATGATAATTAAGAAATACACCGTAAGCTTCCGATAGAGACTGCGCCGTTTTCTCACAAGAGACTGCCCCCTTCTGTTTTCATCATGGTTCCGGATGCGGGTGCGGGTGCAGGTCACGAGCTTAGTCAAGCTATCGGAGGCGACACAGTGAACGTTAGCCGAGCTTCGTTAATCCAAGCTTCCAGGTTGTGGAGCTATAGGACGATGCCGTGTTCGCTCCGGCGGTTTCCTCTTCGATCACACACTCGAGAGTTCCATCCGCGCCGGCACGGACCTCCGCTTGCTGCCAAACGCTGTTCCCCCGTTCATAATCAAACGACACCCCGTCATCGTCATACAGCATACCGCGTCCAGGCACGGTACCGAAATGGAGCCATTCCAGCGGCGTCTGCTCCCCTGCCTTCGGTGCGTGCGGCCTAACCGGCATCGTTGGGATGACGGCTCCCTCACGGACAAAGATCGGAATCCGCTCCAGCGGGGCTTGCACATGGACAATACGTCCTCCCTCGAACCGCTCGCCCGTTTCAAAGCCATACCATACGCCTGGCGGCAATAGCACATCCCGCTCGTGCTCTCCGGCGAATACAGGAGCTACCAGCAGATCGTCTCCCATTAGAAATTGATCGTCCCATTCTCTAACCTTCTGCTTTCCGTATGCCGCATCGGTCGTATTCAACACCTCGCCTTCTCCCAGGCTCTTCAGCGCAGCTGCGGCACGGTACTCTTGGGCATTCTCGAAGGCCAAAGGCATCGCACGGAACGGCGGCAGGCCCTCGAAACGGTACCGGGCAAATGCCGTGTACAAGTAAGGAAGCAGCCTCATGCGAAGCTCGATATAATGCCTGATAATCGGCTCCACCTCCGGGAAGGACCACGGCTTCGTGCCGTCCCCCCAAGCATTCAGCATAGCCATGGGGGAGAAGCAAACCGCCTGCATCCGGCGCACCCATTCCTCGCTGCTGCCGGCTTTACGCACCTCCGGTGTCCACAGGATCCCGCTGAATGAAGCGTTGCACATCGCACGTACGAACTGCTTATGGTCATACAAATCCGAATAAATCACATAGGGCAGCGTGGAAGCCGCAGCGTTCGAGGCGCGAACCAAGCCGTAGGTTCTGCGGTTATGCTTCCGGTACAGATCCGTTGTCATTTTCTGGAACAGCAGACCGTACATCTGCCGCATCTGCTCTCCGTCACTGCCGGAAGGGAAGCTCGCGTGAGCCGGAAACATCCACGAATTGTTCGTGAGCTCGCTCCCGTCGCATTCATCGAGCTTGTAGCCGGACACGCCGATACGGACATGCTCCTCTTCATGCTGATTCACATACAGCGCCTGGGCCTCCTCCAGCGTGTAGTCCGGCGCTAACCCTCCCCAGACGGCGTGGCTTCCGGAAAGCGGCTTCAAAGGCTCGTAGATTTCCGCATCGGGAGAAACATAGGGATGCTCCCATAGATTGACCTGAAATCCTTGCTCCGCCAGCTCACGAACGAATCCGGCAGGATCGGCAAACCGCTCCCGAGCCCATTCATACGTGACGGGATAGCTGCGGCTGTGCCAGCCCGGCTCCAAGCCGATCACATCGCAAGGAATGCCGCGTTCACGGAATTCCTGCGCTTCCGCCACAGCCTCCTTGTCGCTGTATAGCTTCGGCACCCGGTGCCAGAAGCCGAGCCCCCACTTGGGCGGTAAGGTGCCTCCGCCGCAGAACAGATTGTATCGGCTAACTACACTCGCCACAGACGGACCGCTGAACACATAGATGTTCGCCCCTTCGTCCGGCAGCCGCACCTCAATTCGGCTGGATAACGGCGTGGCCTTCCAGCCTTTATCCGTATTCCGGTCAAGTACAGCTTCGCGCCTGTTATCCTCAATGTGTACGGTTGAGCCGCAATGGACCGTCACGATCCGGGAGGTGTCGATCAGCACGCCGTAGCCCCTGTCCGTAACAAAGAACGGTACCGGTGCATGGGTTTCTCCCGTATCCTGCTTAGGGTCGCTGTTCACCCGGAGGTATTTGGTTCTTCCCCGCTGATTCAACCGCATGAACTGCAGCCCTGTGCCGTAAATGGCTTCGCTCTCCGTTAAAGGGAAAGAAAGCACCAGCATCTTCCCGACATGGTCCAGGCGCACCTCCTCCAAGTCAAAAGGAAGCTCCGCATCACCTAGCCGCTTAAGAGCTTCATGCTTCGGCTCCTGTTTCATCCAAGCAAGCGGAGATAAGGAGGAGGGCTCTCCCACTTTGGAGTGCCATACTCCTGTCGTCGTTTTTTGCCAAGTCAAGCCTTTCATTTAGCTCATCCCATCCTCTATATGGATTCCGATTCATTCACTCGGTTACACATGGTAAAGTTACATCGATGCGCCGTGACTTCTCGCTCGACAGCTTCGCATAATGAACCAGAGCCTGCGTATATAAGTAATCCCTTCCGCTGGATTCGGACTCCCGCCGCTCCCGAAGCGAGGCAAGAAATTCAGCCAGCGTATCGCTAACTTGAACTGCGCTGTGATCGTTATAAACCTCCGTTTGACCCTCACGATGCAGATAAATGACTTGATCGGTCAGCTCCAAGGCACCGGCAGTCCCCTCGATCCTCAGCTGTCCGCACCACGGTGTTTGCTTGCTGCGGGAAGCAATCGTGCCGGAGTAGGTCGCGCGAATCCCGCCTTCAAGGTCTATCCAGGCCTCCGTGCCGAGCACGGAGCCCGGCTCCTCCCAGCCATTCAGCGGGTTATACAGCTGAGCGGCAATCCGAACCCCTTCCGCCCCGGTCAAATAACGGATCATATCGAAGTGATGGACGCCGATATCATCCAGCAGGCTGACCGTGTAATTACGCTGTACCTGATGATAGCGGTGAAACCGGATATCAATCGAAGCTATTCGCCCGATCGCTCCTTCGTCAATCAGCTGCTTCAGCCTGCGTATGTATGGAAATCGCCGGTAATTCTCCGCGATCATGAACGGAATGCCCTCCCGTAGCGCCCGCTTCACCACCTCCACCGACTCCTCATAGTCGAAGGATATCGGCTTCTCGCAAAGCACCGGCAGCCTCCGGTCGAAGGCCGCATGATTGATAGCCGTATGCGCCATGGGCGAAGTAACATTCACAAGAAAATCGGCTTCTTCGTTATTCAGCGCTTCCTCAAGCGAGGTGTAGAAGGGATAAGGATCGTTCTCCAGCTTCACCTTCATGGATGAATTCGTTTCCACTACGGCAGCAAGCAGCCCCTGCGCCTTCAACCGCTTATACCAGCTGAAGCCTGCCGAGCCGAGTCCGACTAGTATTGCTTTCATAAAGCAGCTCCTCTCTTTATTCAGGTGCGATGGGGATTACCATATTCCATGTATTCGAAGCATTTCTAAAGCCGCCCGAGCCGTCAGCCGTTGCAGCGAACAAATGGGTGGGCTTGCCGTTTTGGAACAGCAGGAACGGCCTCTCCAAATTGCCCATCAGCTGCACCTCACCATCGTCCCAGGTCACCCGGCGTGAGTATGCCTTCGGCTGCTCAAATAAGCTCCAGCTCTTCCCGTCGGCCGAATAGGCGTGAATTCCGGAATGCTTCTCCCCGCACAGTGTTCCCTCCATGTCCTTGGCAATCAATTCATACCCGTCCTCCGTCTTCCATACGTACGGGTCCTCTATATGAAAGCGGTCCGGAGGAAACACCGGCTCGTCCGTCAGCACCCGGTAGGGACCCTGAAAGCTGTCGGCGCTTGCTGCCCCGATGGTCATCTGACCATGGGTATGCCCTTCATACCTACGAGCTTTATAGATCAGGAGGATGGATCCGTCTTCATGCACGCAAGGCGCAGGGTTCGAGGTCAGGAAGCTGTCGAACCGCCCCGGACGTGTGGGGAGAATCGGTGCGTCCTTTCGTTCCCAAGGGCCGAACACACTTTGCGAGGTGGCAATACCGACCCGCTTGTTTGCTCTCGCAGCTATACAGCGGGGATCCTCAAGCCCGTAGTCCTCACCCGGCTGCACATCCGCGAAAGGATGGGTTGAGCCCATATAATACAGCACATAGCTGTCGCCGATCTTTTTGATGTGCGGGTTATGGGTGCTGCGACCGTCCCAGTACTCCGCACCCCTGGCCGGAAGAACGACCTCTTGGAACTCGTACGGTCCTTCCGGCGTATCGGAAACGGCGCGGACAATCTCCGACGCCACCAGCCAGCCGGGGTGCATCGGCAGCCGCTTCGGCCAGCGGGAAGCAAACATGTGGAAGCGTCCGTCCTCACCTTGAACGACGGATCCGCACCAGACCCAATATCCTTCCATACGAAACCCGCCGTTTCTCGGGGCAGGCAGCAGCCGGTCCGCTAAACTTCTTGCCATGAGTTCATTCCTCCTTAATATGGCTAAATCCTCCCCCTTACCGGGGGAGGACAAGCTCAACCTTGAAGTTATCCGTTACTTAGAGAGAATCATTACGCCTTCTTTTTTATTATATCGATCGGTAGCTTCCTTAATGATTTCGTTACCGCCCTTCGACTTATACTCTTCGATTACTTTAGGCCAGTCGGAGATCGGCTCTTTGCCGTAGATCATCTTGATCATGTGATCGATGATCAGCTTCGGTCCTACGTCCTGCTGCGGCGCGGCAAGATCCGGGAATTTCGTGAAAGCAGTGAGGTCCGGATAAAATCCGATGCCCCCCAAGCCTTCCTTGGCGAGAACCTCATCGAAGGCCTTCAATGTGTCCTTGCCGTTCTGATCCAGCTCCAGCCGCATTTTGTTATAGGTCGCATCATGCGCTGCCCAAAGCGTGCCGCTGCGGAAGCCTTCCTCTTCCGTCTCTTCCTTCGTTTGCGGGAATTTATACTTAATGGCTCCATTCTCCGTCGTGTACGTGTCGCCTTCAATTCCAAATGTAAAGAACTTCTCCGCTTCCGGCGTGACCATCCAATCGAAGAATTTGATAATCCCGACAGCCGTCTCCGGCTTTACCTTGGCATTGATATAGAAGGATCGGATAACCGGAGTATAGTAGAAGTACCCCCCTGTTCCTTCAGGACCTTTCGGCGAAGCGATAATGTCGACTTGGGAGTCCGGCACCACCTGCTTGTTGTTCACGCGGAAGCCTACGAGCCCGGTTGCATTAGAGGACCAGCTGCCTGCCTTGCCGCCGTTAATGTTCTTGGTATAATCCGTGGAAGTAATCGTTGCGAAATCCTTCGGAATCAACCCTTCATCGTACATGGTTTTGTACACCTGAAGCGCCTTCATCATATTGTCGGCATCGAAGAACTTCGGAACCACCTGCCCATCCTTCACTTCGAACTGATCCTTGTAGGGAAGCACGTCGAACGCTCCAAGAATGACGTCCGCGTATTTAAAGTTCTCACGCATTTGATACGGATTCTCAACACCGAGCTTTTTGAAGGCGCGCAGCACATTCAAAAACTCATCCACCGTCTTCGGCGCCGGCAGCCCCGTTTGCTTCAGCAAGTCGGTTCGGATAAAAGTAGCCCGTCTCGACGGGTTCGCCAAGTATTCCGGGATCCCATAAATTTTGCCCTTGTACGATACTGCTTCCCACGCAGCCTTAGGCACCGCCTTCATCAGGTTCGGTGCATGCTGCTTCAGCAGGTCGTCCAGCGGCATGAACATGCCTGCCTCGACGGAGCCGGACATTGCTTTATTCGTTGGCGTTCCGATGTTGCCCACGACGTCCGGGAGGTCGCCGCCGGCGAACATCACGCTCATTTTCGTTTCCTCCATGACCCTAACATCAAGGTCGGTATTCGTAAGCTCTTCAAGCTTCAGAACCCATTTGTCCTTGTTCAGATCAGGTATGCGGGCATGATAGCCTGTGTTGACCGTAGTCGGATAGGAGATCGAGAACTTTGCCTTCTGGGCGGCTGGCGGCTCTTTGGACGTCGCTGCTTGCTCGCCGCCTCCACAGCCGGCAAGGGCTCCCGCTGCTATCACGGCAGCTAAAGATACATGAACCGCTTTCTTCTTTTTCATGGATACCCCTTCTTTCTACATGATTACGATTTTATTGAGCCTACAAGCATCCCTTGAATGAAATGCTTTTGCAGGAATGGATAAACCAGCATAATCGGCAGCGTCGCAACCACGATAACCGCCATCTTGATTCCTTCCGGAGAAACAGTTAGCATCATTTCAGCGGTAGGATCGGAGCTGCCCAGCATATCGGTAAACACAATCTCGCGAAGCCGAACCTGCAGAGGAATGAGCGCACGATTATTGATATAATAAACGGCCGCTGAATACGTATTCCAGTTAGAAACGGCATAGATGATCCCCATTGTCGCCATAGCGGGCTTGGACAGCGGCAGCACGATGTACCAGATAGTGCGGAAATCGCCGCAGCCGTCCATTTTGCCCGAATCAATCAGCTCATTCGGCAGGTTCATGAAAAAGGATCGCATGACGAACAGGTTAAAGGCACTGATCGCCGAAGGCAGCATGAGCGCCCATAGAGTATCCAGCAAGCCGAGCTGTTTAATCAGCAGGTAATTGGGAATGAGCGGTGCGCTGAATATTAAGGTTACCAGCACCAGGATCAGCACCTTGGTTCGGCCCAGGTATTCGGGTCTGGATAAAGGATAAGCCAGTGACGCGGTAGCCGTCAGGTTGATCAACGTACCGAATACGGTGATAATGACGCTGTTGCGGAATGCGATCCAAATCGACATATCCTTCAGGATTAGCAGGTAGTTGTCCAAGGTGAACTCCACCGGCCAGAAGGCGACCCGTCCCGTATTAATGGCCGCGTTGCTGCTAAGCGATTGAGCGATGACGTGAATGATCGGCATAACCATCGTTAAACCGAGCAGAGCCATGAAGATGACGTTGGCACCATTGAATGTTTTTTGCGCTTTGCTGATAATCACGATTGTTCACCCCTTTTCTAATAAAGACTTTCCCCTGTGGCTTTGCGGCTGAGGGTGTTGCCAATCACGATGAGCAGTAAACCTACAACCGATTTAAAAAGACCGATGGCCGTCGTGTAGCTGTATTGCCGGTCCACCAATCCCGCCCGGTATACGTAGGTGTCTATGATTTCCCCATTCTCGCTGTTCAGCGGATTAAGGAAGACGAATACTCGTTCAAAGCCAAAATCAAGGAAATTGCCGATCTGCAGCAGGAATAAAATCATAATCGTCGGCAGAATGCATGGAATCGTAATGGAAAAGGTTTGTTTCAGTCTCCCGGCGCCATCGATCTGTGCAGCCTCGTAGAGATCCGGGTTAATGCCGGCAATGGCCGCCAAATAAATGATCGTTCCCCAGCCGCTGTCCTTCCATATCCCCGACCCGATGAGTATGCTTCGGATATAGTCGTTATCCCCCAAAAAATAGATAGGCTCAAAGCCTAAGGACGAGATGACGGTATTGACAAACCCGGTTGTCGGCGATAGGACTCCCACGAGAATCCCTCCGACAATAACCCAGGATAAGAAATGGGGCAAATAAACAATGGTTTGGACGATCCGTTTATAAAGGACCTGACGCAGCTCATTGAGCAGAATCGCCAGCAGGATCGGCAAAGGGAAAGCGAACGCCAGATCGTATATACCTATAAGCAAGGTGTTCTTCAGAATCATGAGAAATTCCGGATAAGCGAACATTCGCTTAAAATTGTCCAGCCCGATAAACGGACTTCCCGTAATCCCCCGAAAAATATTGTAATTTTGAAATGCGATGACAGACCCCAGCAGCGGTACATATTTGAAAATCAGGAAGAAGAAAATTCCCGGAATCGAGATCACATACAGCCCCCAATGCTTGCGCATGAAGGTCCATTTCTCCCGCTGTGTCGTAAATGTGTACTGCAGCTGTCGGTCAGCGGCCTTGATCTTAGCAGCCACGTTACTCCCCCTCCACTTCATCGTTTGTTTGTTGTCTCTTTAAGCTCATGTTCATCATACAAAGCAATTTCCGTTTCATCCATGTTGTTTCTTCGCTATGACGTGTGTTTTTTTACGAATCCTGTCGAAGGCCGTATCTTGCGGCGGCACTGGAATAAAGCCATTCCCTTGCGGTGAGCAGCGCCGTCTCTTCGTCAAGCCAGCCTCGGGCTGTCTGCTCGGCAAGAAATTCGGAGGCGAGCCGCTTAATGAGCAGAATCTTGCCGAAGCTCCACTCGATGCAGCGGGCATCGGAGACAACCAGCGAGCTCTTCATCGGACTAATCGCCTCTAGCCGGTATTGCATGCTTTGGCGGTACGTGCTGGTGCGGAAATTAAACCACCACATGCCTCCTACATGCACATTGGAGAAGTTCCAGGCCGCTTGAACCACATCCATGTTGTTCAGCTCGGAGGCGACCACCAGCTCGAAGGTGCATTTGCCGTATCGTTCGAAGAGTGCGGTCAGCTTAAGAATCCGAGCCGGGTCGTTCGCAGGGACGGCGGTGCCGCACCAGGAACGCTCCACTCCCAGAAACAACTGGACAAGCAGCCCCTCACGTTCCGCAATCCCGCATACATAGTCCAGGATCAGCATCATGATTTGATCGAAGCTTAGCCCGTCCTCCAGACGGTACGTCTCATTAGCGGAAGCCTCATAACGCGGAAGCGTCGTCATGATGCCGGGGTATCCTTTAGCTTTGTAAGAGGTCAGCAGACCTTCTATGCTTTGTTTGATTTCCTCGAAGGCTTGGGCAGGCTCGGCCGATTGCTGAACGGTTTTTGACCACTCATGAATTTTGCCGTCAATGCGCGGTATGACGATGGCATCCTCACGCATTCCCTGAAACGCCGCGTGCTCCGGGATATTCGTAACAAAACGCTTGATGTTCAACCGATCGGCTACAGCTTGCGCCCAGCCTGCCTTTGCGCCGCTCTCCCGCACCGCCTTGTCCGCTCGGCGAATGGAATTCGCATCGGTGATATCCAGGTCGTATAGGTACTTAAAGATGTGGGTAAACACCCAGTTCATATTGGTATTTCTAGTCTTAAGGTAAGCAGAGAGAAATGCAGCGATTCTTTCCTCTTCCGGCAGCTCTTCAGCATTCAAGGGATACCCTCCCGATTGCAGCTCCTGCTTAAACCAAAAGTAATGGGCAATCTCCCAGAAATTACGCGCGGCGAGCCGTTCCCCTACCAAATGGGTATGGGTATCGAGCACCTCCATTTGCTGTATGGCTTCCATCCATCTCTCCTGCGGCTTCACACTGTCTCCATCCTTTCCTTGTCTCTCTGTCTATTATTTAAGACCGATTGCCGGCCGGAAGGTATGGATATAGTTACAACGGAGTTGTGTTTTTTTTCGATGGATACTAGAAAAGGCTCTTCAGCCGGCAATCGTAAATTTTTACATACGCATGACGGATTTCTCCATCTGCTTCTCCGTGTCGATTTCTTATAATGGATGCAAATTCATTCATACGTTGGAGGAACTCATGAGCATTACGTACGATTCCCAGCAATCGATCTTTCACTTACAAACGGCGGGAACGAGCTACATCATGCAGCTCGTCAAAGGCAAATACCTTGCTCATGCGCATTGGGGACGCAAGGTCAGGGGGACGCATCTTGGGGGCCATTTATCGCTCCGCCGACGCTGCTCCTTCTCTCCGTCCACCGATCCGGACGACCTCAGCTTGTCTCTCGACACGCTGCCTCAGGAGCTGCCCGCTTACGGCGGCAGCGATTTCCGCGTGCCCGCCTATCAGATTCAGCTGCCCAACGGCAGCACGGTTAGCGAGCTGGTTTACGAATCTCACCGGATTTATCCCGGGAAGCCCGGCTTAGCCGGTTTGCCTTCTACCTATGTCGAATCGGAGGAGGAAGCACAAAGTCTGGAGATCGTGCTCACTGACGACGTTGCCGGACTTAAAGCCGTATTGACCTATTCGATTTTCCCCGAGCTGGATGTGATTACCCGTTCCGTCCGCTTCGAGAATGTCGGGTCCATGCCGATTCGCCTACTGCGGGCGCTCAGCATGGGAGTGGACCTGCCTCACGCCGACTTTGATGTCATTTTCTTATCCGGCACCTGGGCGAGAGAACGGCATGTTCAGAGGCGGCCTTTGGCACCGGGCGCAGCTGTCATCGAAAGCCGCCGGGGAGCCAGCAGCCATTCGTTAAATCCATTTATAGCTCTGCTCGGCAAGGGTACGGATGAACAGCATGGCGAGGTATTCGGCTTCAGCTTGGTCTACAGCGGAAGCTTCCTCGCCCAAGCCGAGGTGGATCCTTACAGCACGACGCGCGTCGTCATGGGCATCAATCCGTTTGATTTCAGCTGGCTTCTGGGGCCGGGAGAAGCTTTTCAGTCACCGGAGGCGGTCCTTGTGTATTCGGGAGAAGGACTCGGCCGTATGTCCCGTACGTATCATAAGCTGTACCGTACCCGTCTTTGCCGGGGGCCTCACCGTGATCGAACCCGTCCCGTCCTGGTAAACAACTGGGAGGCTACTTATTTTAATTTCACTGCAGACAAAATTGAAGCTATTGCCTCCGTCGGTAAGGAGCTTGGCATTGAGCTTCTGGTGCTTGATGACGGTTGGTTTGGAAAGCGCGATAACGACAGGAGCTCGCTCGGTGATTGGTTCGTCGATCGGAAGAAGCTTCCCCATGGCTTAGAGGAGCTCGTTTCAAGGGTGAACCGGCTGGGGCTGCAGTTCGGTCTTTGGTTCGAGCCGGAGATGGTGTCGCCGGACAGCGAGCTCTACCGTACACATCCGGATTGGTGCCTTCATGTGCCCGAGAGACGGAGAACCACGGCGCGGCATCAGCTGGTTCTTGATTACTCCCGTGCGGACGTCCGGGACTATATTGTAGATGTGCTTACAGGAATCTTGTCGTCCTGTCCGATCTCTTATGTCAAATGGGATATGAACCGGAACATGACCGAAATCGGCTCGGCCCAGTTACCCCCTGAACGCCAAAGGGAAACAGCCCATCGGTATATCCTGGGGCTATATGAGGTACTGGAGCGTATCACTACCGCCTTTCCCAATATTCTCTTCGAGAGCTGCTCCGGCGGCGGAGGTCGTTACGACCCCGGGATGCTGTATTACATGCCTCAGACTTGGACCAGCGATAATACGGATGCGATGGAGCGGTTAAAAATCCAATACGGCACCAGTATCGTTTACCCGATCAGCTCGATGGGAGCGCACGTATCGGCGATTCCCAATCATCAGGTGCACAGGGTTACTTCGCTCGAAACCCGCGGACACGCAGCCATGTCGGGTAATTTCGGCTATGAGCTGGATCTAACGGCCTTTAGCGAGCAGGAAAAGGAAATCGTTAAGCAGCAGGTGGCGTTGTATAAAGAGCTTCGCCCGCTTATTCAATTTGGGGAATTTTACCGCTTGCTAAGTCCGTTTGAGGGGAACCATACCGCGTGGATGTTCGTCTCAGAGGACCAATCGGAAGCGCTGGTTGCTTATTTTCAAGTGCTGGGCGAGCCAAATCCTCCTTCCCGAAAGCTCCGTTTGTCGGGGCTGAAGGAAGATGCCGATTACTTGTTGACGGAAACGGGAGAAGCAGATGTACCGGCAATACGCTGCGGCGGCGATGAACTGATGTCCATCGGACTTCATCTGCCTCGCTGGAAGGGTGATTTCCGCAGCCGCCTGTATCGGCTCCGGCATATTCGATAAGGAAGGACGATTCGTATACAATGGGAACAGGCATGAAAACAGTAACTGCCACTAAGCATATTTTTACGTTGATTGGGGACAATGATCTCTTTACCTCGGAGCTGACGGCTGAGCAGGTAAGCGAAGGCGTACAGATTATCCGGCTTCGCATCACAAGTCCTGAGCCGGCCGTCCCTCCGGTCTATACACTCAAATGGGAGCATCCCGTATGGGATATTCAAAATTTTTGGCATCCTGCGATCGATCGAGCCAGAGGGTTAAAGGCCGATTGGATGCGTAAATTGAGGTCCAACGCCGCCTCCTCCGCTCCGGTTATTTCCCTGTTTAACCTCAGCGGATACAATCGGTTAACCTTTGCCTTCTCCGATGCGTTGAATACGGTCAGCTATGCTGCCGGGATTCATGAGGAGTCCGCTTGGTTTCATTGTCACGTGGAGCTGTTCACGGAAACTACGCCTCCGCTAAGCAGTTATGAAGCTTGTCTCTTGGTGGATACAAGAGGCGTCGCTTATTATGAGAGTCTGCGAGACGTTCAGAGTTGGTATGCGCAGATGCCGGAGTACCGGCCGGCCTATGTTCCTCCCGCGGCCTTGAGCCCCATGTATTCCACCTGGTATAGCATGCATCAGAATGTGACGGCGGATGCCATCGAGATGCAGTGCCGTCAGGCTAAGGAGCTCGGGATGGAAGCAGTTATAGTAGATGACGGCTGGCAGACGTCGGATAACCGGAGAGGCTATGCCTATACCGGCGATTGGGAGGTATGCCTGGAGAAATTTGCGGATATGAAGCAGCATGTGGACCGTGTGCATGAGCTTGGCATGAAATTTCTGCTATGGTACTCCGTTGCCCATGTGGGCAAGCACAGCAAGGCCTGGAGCCGGTTTCAGGATAAGCTGCTAAGGTTTATCGAGAGCCACGGAGCAGGGATACTGGATCCCAGATATCCCGAAGTGCGGGAGCATATCATTACCAAGTACCGGCTAGCTGTGGAGGAGTGGGGGCTTGACGGCTTCAAGCTGGACTTCATTGATACATTTTACTCAAAGGATGCTCCTGTTCCCGAGCCCGCTGCGGGAATGGATTACTCCTCCGTGCCTGCTGCGGTGGATCGGCTGCTAACAGATTCCATAGCCCGGCTTCGGGAAATCAAGCCGGATATTATGGTAGAGTTCCGGCAGCCTTACATCGGGCCTGCCATGCGCAAGTACGGAAACCTCTTCCGCGCATCGGATTGTCCCAACGACGCCGTCCAGAACCGGCTCCGCACCATCGATATTCGCTTGCTCTGCGGCAACACCGCCGCTCATGCGGATATGATCATGTGGAACACCGATGAACCGGTCGAAAGTGCGGCTCTCCAGCTGACCCATATTTTGTTCAGCGTCCCGCAAGTATCGGTGCAGCTGGAGAAGCTGACCGCTCCGCATGCCGCTATGCTCCGCTTCTGGCTCTCCTTCTATAAGGAGCACCGGGATGTACTGCTGGGCGGAGAACTGGCGCCGGAGCATCCGGAGCTGAACTATCCTGTGGTGCGGGCGGCGAAAGGCCAAAAGACGGTAATCGTCACCTACCACGATAAACTGATTCCTATACGCGAGGTACGTAAGGGGTCGGAGCTGATTCTTGTAAACGGCCGACTGGAAAATGGAGTTTATGCGGAGTTTCCGGCAAACCATCCGCCGGCTCAAGCTGCGGTTCGTCTGGTGAACTGCTGCGGGGAAACCATTCATGAGTATGTTTTAGAGGTAAATGCAGGAGTGCATCTGATTGACATTCCTGCTTCAGGTGTTGCATTGGTAACGGTAGAATAGTGAACAGGCCTGCCGGGGGGCAGGCCTGTTCCATGTATTTCCGTTAAAGCCAGAGCAGCGGTTGACGAATGGCGATGTTTCTGCGCACTTCGCCATCCTTCGGATCCCGCTCCAATGCTTCAAACAGATCCATGTAGTCCGGGGTGCCGAGCCCTGCCCAGGCGAATAATAAGCCTGATATCCGTACCGGCCAGCCCTCGTCATGCTCGATATCCGCCGGATAAGGCCAGCTTTCTTTGTCAGCCATATAGGGGAACAAAAACTCGAAGCCCTTGCGGATGCCGCGTCCGTCCGGCAGCTGAAAGGTCCATAAATTATCGGCAGCCGTAGTTAATACATGACATAAGGTAGCCATGTTATCGAGCACGAAGATGGAGTAGCCGTAAGGCTTCGTCCGCGCCAGCTCCCGGGGGAAGCTGCCGTTCCCATCCATTTGGCTTGGAAGCAGCACTTCTTTATATTTTTTGCGGCAAAATTCCAGCATTTCCTCGTGGCCCGTGAAGCGGGCGAATACACTGGACTGTACAAACCAGCAAACGCTGTGGTTGTTTGCAGCTTTCATCTCCTCTAAGCCATGCGGATGGGTGCACATCCAGCGCAAGTAGTCGGCAAACCATTGCTTTAAACCGCTTGTCAGCTCGGAAGCAAGGGCGTCGGAGCCCTGCAAGGCATCGACTGCAAAAGGGATATCGATCAAATGAAGGGTATCGATAATACCAATACCCCGTCCCGAGCAGATGCCGGGTATCGCTTGGGCGTAGAGCAGATGCGGGTTCATCCGTGTAGCCTCGTCCAGGAAAAACTCCTTCAGCCATTGAACCGCCCGTCCTGCATATTTCTCGTTCCCGGTAACCATGTAGCCCGCTGCCAAATGAGCAACATGCGTCCGCATCTCCCTTAGAATGAGGCGATGAGCGTCGAAATTGTTAGGGTTCGATTCGCCGTCCCGTTTAACGTAAGGAAGTCCGTCCTGTGTATCGGGATTCGGCCACCAGTAGTCGCCGTTCGAATAATAATCATGTGCCCCGCCCTCACTCCTGTCAGCGCGCACGTCGGTAATATGTTGGATCTCCGTCTGCAGCGCTTCATTCGCTTTGCTTATGATCCACGAGCGATCTAAGGCTATCAGTCGTTCCCGATATGGATTCTTGTCCTGTATGATCCGATTCATAGATAGTACCCCTCTCCTGCTTTTCGTTACGATGAACCGCTGACCCTCCCATTGTATAGACAAGGTCCGCTCACAGGGATGGGATATTTTACGTTTCCTTATTGTTTTTTTACGATACGTTCGATCTGAATAAGCTCCCTCCATGCTTGCCCATCCAGCCGATAGAGCTGATTGATCAGCTCCGTCTGGAAGCTGCCCGGTTGTTCCGGGCCGGAGTTTCGTTCTGCGAGCACGGCCGCAGCCCCATAAAAGGATAACGCGGAAACCGCCGCTGCTACCGGATCGTTCACCGCAGCGGCGAACGCACCGATGATCGACGTTAATAAGCAGCCTGTGCCTGTTACATAGGTCAAGAGAGGCGTACCGCCTATCACCTTATAGGTAACACGGCCGTCACTGACGTAATCATCCTTGCCGGTAATCACAACGACACAATCGAATGCTTGGGCCGCTTGGACCGCGAGCGCTTCCGTGTCTTCCGCTGCTCCGGCAGCATCAACTCCTTTGATCGTCCCTGCCAAGCCCAGAAGGTTAGCGATTTCAGCGGCATTGCCTCTGACAATCGTAACTCGGAGCTCCTTCAGAATACGGTGCGAGGTATCCGTACGGTAAGCGGTAGCGCCTGCGCCTACAGGGTCGAACACGACCGGGACACCGTGGGCATTCGCGGATCGGCCTGCAAGGAGACTGGAGGAAACGATATCCTCATCCAAGGTGCCTATATTCAAAACCAATGCTCCCGCAATCCGGGCCATATCGGCCGCTTCATCCCGAGCGACGGTCATAACCGGGGAAGCGCCCAGAGCCAGCAGCCCGTTGGCCGTGAAGTTCGTCACGACGACATTGGTAATATTATGTACGAGCGGCTTCATCGCCCGAACCTTCTCAATCGTTTCCAGCATGCTTTGTTGATCCATCTCGATTCCCCCTATACGTAAAAAACACTTTGCCTGGAGCAAAGTGCACAGATTTGCGAATTCCTCCCGTCAAGCACGACGAGCGGATCCTATCTCCCCATCATACCGGAGCTTCCCCCGGTCGGTCAATTCCTTCCGGCATGGCAAAAAGATGATGCACGAACCGTCGTTTGGAACTACAATAGGAATAACTCCAAACAAAGCGGGCGATAACTCATGAGTAAACCTCAAAAGCTGGCTTTATTCGCCATTACTTGGCCGCTCTTTATCGAATCGTTACTGCAGATGTCCATGCGAATGGCCGATACGATTATGGTCAGCAAGGTGTCCGACGGAGCCGTCGCGGCCGTAGGCGTAGCCAACCAGCTGATCATGTTCACCTTTCTGCTGCTTCAGGTCATCTCTGCCGGCTCCGCCATCGTCATTTCTCAATATTTAGGCGCCGGCAAAACCGGTGAGGTTCGTAGCTACGCCGCAGTCGCCCTCCTGCTCAACCTCCTGCTCGGACTCCTGCTGAGCGCCGTCATGCTGGTGTTCAGCAAATCGCTGCTCAGCCTATTCGGCTTGGAGCCGGAATTGCTGCTCCTATCCCAAGGCTACTTGAGGATCGTAGGGGGCGTTCTCTTTCTTCAGGCACTCAATCTTACGATCTCTGCCATTACCCAGGTCCACGGGTATACCCGCTATACCATGATGGTCAGCATCGGCATGAACCTGCTGAATCTTGCCGGTAACTATTTATTTATCTTTGGCCCGTGGGGCTTTCCGAAGCTGGGCGTTACGGGGGTCGCCATCTCCGCCGTGCTCAGCCAATGCTTGGCGTTAAGTGTTTATATTGTGATCCTATTCCGAATTGTTCGACTGAATCTCGGCATCAAGGATTTCGTTCGAAGCCGAATGGACGACGTAAGGAAGATTTTATCTATCGGCATTCCTACAGGAAGCAACCAGCTGTCTTACTCGGTGAGCCAAATCGTTACGACCTACTTTATTACCTCTCTAGGCGCGGAGATGTTATCCACGAGAATTTACACGCAAAATGTCATGTACATCATCATGGTTCTCGCCATCGCGCTCGGCCGCGGAACCCAAATCATTATCGGACGCCTCGTCGGCGCGGGCGAAAAAGAAAAGGCTTACAGGCAAATGTTCCGGAGCCTTCAGCTCAGCCTGCTCCTCTCTCTGGCTGCCGTTATTGTGATAGCCGTATTCCGTGAAACGCTTATCGGGCTGTTCACCAAGGATACGCAGATCATCGCTTTAGGCGCGCTGCTGCTGCTAATGGGCTTTCTTCTGGAGCCGGGACGCTGCTTGAACATCGTTGTCGGCGAATCGCTCCGTGCGGCGGGCGACGCCCGTTTTATTGTCTACACCGGGGTTTCGGTCATGTGGGGGCTCTGCATTCCGCTTACCTACCTGGTGGGTATTCATTGGGGCTTCGGATTGGTGGGAATTTGGGCGGTGTTCATCCTCGACGAGTGGCTGCGGGGAGTCATCTTATTGTATCGCTGGAAAAGCAAAGCATGGGAGAGCAAGGCGCTTGTATCGCCTAATGCCAAAGGGAAATCTGCTTCCATGTAGCGGCCGACGGCAACGTATAAAATGTTCCTGTGATGGTAAATCTATCTGCGACTAAAATAGATCGACTCGTGAAGGGCATAGGGAGTTATGAGAAAACACACGACCATCATACTGCTGCTCAGTCTCACTCTGCTGTCATCCTGCGGAGCAGCGGATACGGCTGTGGATGATCCTGATTTGTACTTCGGGGATATCGGGGTAGAGCGACAGCTCCTTACCTATCGGGTAAAGAGCTTCGTGACCCAAGGGAAAGACGCCAATCCGCTGCTGGATCCTAACGGGTTCCCGCTGATAAAGCAATTACCGAACCCTGCCATTCGCCCGATCCGCGGCAGCTATGTGGAGAATGCCATCCAGACCGCCCGCTCTTACATGGGAACCCCCTATGAGTACGGCTCCGATCGGCGAGAGCCATCCACCTTCGATTGCTCCGATTTTACGAGGTGGGTGCTCCTGTCTTCCTTGGGGATGGATTTGCCTTGGGACGCCAGGAGTCAAGCGGCGTATGTCAAAGCCTTTGCCCCAAAAACCTATACTTCCCTCCGAAGAGCACGGCGGGGCGACTTGCTGTTCTTCACAAGCTACAGAGGCGAGGATCCGGCAAGCTACAAAGGCTTGAAGCCTTCGGAAAAACCGATTACGCATATGGCCATCTATATGGGGAACGGGAAAATCATCCACAGCGCCTCGAAAAAGAGCGGCGGCGTACGGATCGACAAGATCACCTGGCGGCAACTGAATCACCGCTTCCTGTTCGGAGGCGGGATTATTCCCGGAACGCAAACATAGCCCGATGGCTCGGGCTATGGCTATAAACGGGAGCATCCCTGGGGTGTTACCAAAACGCGCCGCCCGGCCTAGGGCAATGCTTGTCGGCCATCCTCGCTCGTATACGGACGATGCATCCGCAGTATTGACACGTGGTCCCATACAGAAGGGACGGACATTGCCCGCAGCTGCTCAGCCGCTCTTGATACAACTCCCGAGAGACGCATTCGATTCCCTTCGCTTCAAGCGAAGCCAGCACCCGCTGAATTTGCGCTTCGGATACATTCACATCCGCCGAGCAGCCCTTACATGAATCTGTGCCGTTCCGCATAGGCTCAGCTTGGCTCCACAGCCAGCACGACGACGGACATCGGCGGCAGGGTAACCGTCAGCTTGTTCTCCTTGAGCGCAAATCGATCAAACAGGGCGGGCCGGATCCGCTCCGGCTGCTCAAACGTATTGTGACCGTCGAGTTGTTCGGAGGTTAAGATTGTGCCGCGGATCGGGCCAATCTGGGTTTCGGCGGAGCCGCGCAGTTGAATGTCCACGTCCGCAGCAGTCAAGTGGCTGACATTACATAGACTGATATGTACGGTCCCATCCGCCGCTTTGGAAGCAGAAGCGCTTACCTGAGGGATCGACTGCCCCTCCATTTCATAGAGCTCCGAATCGTTATGAACGTGCAGCGCCGACGCATCCTGATGAACCTTGAACATCTCGAATACGTGATAGGTAGGCGTCAGAAGCATCTTCTCCCCTTCCGTCAAAACCATCGCCTGCAGCACATTCACCGTTTGAGCAATGTTGGCCATCCGGACGCGCTCACTGTGCTTGTGGAAAATATTCAGCGTAAGCCCGGCCACGATAGCATCCCGGATCGTATTTTGCTGATACAGGAAACCAGGATTGGTGCCCGGCTCTACGTTGTACCAGGTCCCCCATTCATCCACAATCAAGCCTACCCGCTTGGCCGGGTCATACTTATCCATGATAGTGGAGTGCTTGGTTACCAGCTCGTCCATCACCATCGCATTTTTGATCGTAGCAAACCATTCGTCTTCGGAAAAGCCGGTAGCCTCCCCTTTATCCTTCCACGTCTTCGGAACCGTGTAATAGTGCAAGCTCAGACCATGCATATGAGAAGCAGCCTGCTGCATTAACACCTCCGTCCAATGGTAATCGAAGGAATTGGCCCCGCAAGCGATTTTATATATTTTGTTATCTCCGTAATTCCGTACATAGGTTTGATAACGGCGATACAGATCGGCATAATATTCGGGACGCATATGACCGCCGCAGCCCCAGTTTTCATTGCCTACTCCAAAGAAGGCAACCTTCCACGGTTTTTCCCTTCCATTTGCTCTTCGCAGGTCGGCCATAGGAGATTCGCCGTCAAATGTCATATACTCTACCCATTCCTGCATTTCCTGAACGGTTCCGCTGCCGACATTGCCGTTGATGTAAGGCTCGGCACCAAGCATTTCACACAGCATCAGGAATTCGTGGGTGCCAAAATGGTTATTCTCCACGACGCCGCCCCAATGGGTGTTCACCATTCTCTTGCGCTGCTCCCGCGGGCCGATCCCGTCCTTCCAGTGGTATTCATCCGCGAAGCAGCCTCCCGGCCAGCGGAGGTTCGGAATCTCGAGCCTTCGCAGCGCATCCAGCACATCGTTTCGAATGCCTTGGGTGTTGGCAATGGGCGAATCCTCTCCCACCCAAATGCCTTCGTATATGCACCTTCCGAGATGCTCCGCAAAGTGGCCGTAAATATGCCTGCTGATAATTCCCGTCGTGATATCCGTATTGATGATAAGGTTACTTTTCATCCTTCACATTACCCTCCCTGGAAATTGCTCTGTCTGTAAAAAGTATAGGCTGTTGTTACCCGGCATTCAATAAATTATAATGGTGAAAAACTGACCTTTTGTGCTTTTTGGGGAGAGCTCGAATGATCCAATTGATAAGCTGCGGCTATAACTTTATTCATCCGAACGGGATTACCATTGACCGTCCGAACGGATCGGGAGATTATGCTTTTGTTTTTTTTCGCAGCGGATGCGAGATTGTAGTCGACGACAACGCAATGCGGCCGGATAAATACAGTTATATATTGTTTAGTCCATACAGCCGTCATCTATATCGGGAGGTGGACAAGCCGTTCGTCAACGACTGGTTCCACTGCAGCGGGGATGACGTCCGTGAACTGGTAGGCCGCTTACATTTTCCGTTGGATAAGCCGGTTCAGGCCAGAGACCCGTTTCAAATTTCGAGAAGCATCATGGAGCTGCAAAGCACCTTAAGGCTGGGCGGACCGCTTCGGGATTCGATCATCGACTCGGAGATCAGAACGCTTTTTATGAAGCTGTGCAATTTAAATGAAAGAAAGCCGCTGCCTGAAAAGACGAATCAATACTTTCTCCTGTTTTCGGAGCTGCGCAACGAATTGTACAGTTCGCCTGGCAACCAGGTATCGGTGGAAAAGCTCGCTTCCAGGGTGAATTTGAGCAAATCCTACTTCCAGCATATTTATAAGGAGCTCTTCGGCTGCTCCGTCATCTCGGACATGATTAACGCCAGACTGGAGTATGCCCAATATTTGCTCAATAACAGCTCCTTATCCGTCGCCGCGATCGCCAACATGTGCGGTTATGAGAACGATACCCATTTTATGCGTCAATTCAAAAAATTTATCGGCATTTCCCCGGGCAAGTATAAAAAAAACAGGAGCTGACCGCTTGCTATAAAAGCAAGGTCAGCTCGACGTCAACTTTATGTAACCGGTGCGGGGTTAAACAAGCACAGGTCGTTATGCAAGCCCCAGTGATCCGCCCACGTTTTCTTGTTTCCGCTCGCCACCTCAAGAATGGTATGGAAAATACGCCAACCCACCTCTTCGATGGTCTCCTCGCCGGTTGCTATCGTCCCTGCGTTAATGTCGATCAAATCGTGCCACTGCTCCATCAAGGCGCTGCGCGTGGCTACTTTAATTACAGGAACAACGGCCAGCCCATAAGGCGTTCCTCTCCCGGTCGTAAATACCTGCATGTTGACGCCGGAGGCCAGCTGCAGGGTGCCGCACACGAAGTCGCTCGCGGGTGTCGCTGCGTAGAGCAAACCTTTTTGCGCAGCCTTCTCGCCCGGGGACAGTACACCTATGATCGCGCTTGTGCCTGATTTCACAATCGATCCGAGCGCCTTCTCTACGATATTCGCAAGTCCGCCTTTTTTGTTGCCCGGTGTCGGATTCGCGCTGCGGTCCGCTTGTCCCTGCTTCAGATAATTGTCGTACCAAGCCATCTCGCGCAGCAAATGACGGCCGACCTCCTCGTTCACCACCCTTGGCGTCAGCAGATGAACGGCATCCCGCACCTCCGTTACCTCCGAGAACATGACCGTCGCCCCTGCGCGTACTAATAGATCCGCCGCGTAGCCGACGGCGGGATTCGCCGTTACGCCCGAGAAGGCGTCGCTTCCGCCGCACTGCAGCCCCACGACCAAATCCGAAGCCGGACACGTAACCCGCTGCCTCCGGTTCAACGCAGCCAGCCGCTCCTCCGCCTGACGCATAATCGATTCGAGCATGCTGTGAAAGCCGGGATGGTCCTGCAGTGTGATCAGCTTGCCCGTATCGCCGTCCGGGATTAACCGGTCCGGCACGAGCTTCTCGCAGCCGAGCCCGACCACCAGCACCTCGCCGCCAAAATTCGGGTTGACGGCGATATTCTGAATCGTTCGAATCGGTATGATTGCGTCCGGTGCCTGGATGGCTACGCCGCAGCCATAGTTATGGGTTAAAGCCACGACATCCTCCACGTTGGGATAATTCGGCAGAAGCTGCTCCTTTATCCGCTTGACCGCGAATTCCAGAACCCCAGCCACACATTGAACGCTCGTGGTGATGCCGAGGATGTTCTTCGTGCCGACACTGCCGTCCTTATTCCGGTATCCCTCGAAGGTATAGCCCTCTAGGGGCGGCAGCGGCTTCGGTATCGCGGTTGCGAGCGGCAGCTCCTCCAGCCGGGGAGGTGTCGGAAGAGTCACCATCGACTCCTCCACCCAGCGTCCCTTGGCTATCGGTCCGGAGGCACAGCCGATGATTTCGCCGTAGCGAATGATTGGGTCCCCCTCACGAAGATCCTCAAGCGCCACCTTATGTCCCTGAGGGATGCGCTCATAGAGCTCGAGACCGCACGGGAACACCGTCCCCTTCGGCAAGCCGCCGGAATTGACTATAATGGCAACATTGTCCTTCTCGTTCACCTTAATGTACAGTGGTGTCTCATTTCCCTTTGGTTCCGCGCCTGTCATAGCAGCCCCACCTTCACTATGATTTTAAAGCTCCCATTTGATACAAAATGTCTCGAAGCTTCTCGCGATTGGCCTCGGAGCAAGCCGTATTCGGAAGAATGGACGCTCCTACATCAACGCCGACCAAATTCATCGCTTCCTTCGTCACGACAGGGAAGCTGGCAAGATTAAAGGCCATTCTCAGCGGTGCCAGCTTAAACTGTGCCTCCAGCGAACCCGGCAGATCACCATTTATAAAGCGATCGTATATTTCCACAACCAGCGCCGGAACGATATTGGCTGTCGAAGCGACACAGCCGACGGCACCATAAGCAAGCGAGCCGAGAATCATCACATCCCGTCCCGCCATGACGCGAAATCCGAGGTGCCGTGTTCGCCTAATATACTCCGCGGTCAGTGTCAGGTCGCCGCTGCTGTCCTTCATCCCGACAATGTTCGGAACCGTCGCCAGCCGCTCGAGCAGCGAAAGCGAAATGTTGTTGCCGACGCGGTCAGGATTGTTGTATAACAGCAGGGGAAGCGGCGTCGCTTCGGCTACCGTGCGGAAATGCCGGTACAGCTCATCGTCCGAAGGGGTCAGAAACATCGGCGGCAGGATCGTAAGCGCCTGCGCTCCCAGCTTCTCTCCCATACGCGCCAGCTTCACGCACTCCTTGGTCGTAATCGCTCCGATCCCCATATAGACAGGAACCCGTCCGCCGACCTGGTCCAGGGTAATCGTAACCGCCCGTTCCTGCTGCTCATGATCCAGCCCATAAAATTCTCCGTTGCTTCCCAGCGACAGGATCCCGTGAACCCCGCCGGCCAGCACGTGCTCGACCACACGCCGAAGTCCTTGCTCCTCTACGTTCTCCTCCGCATCCACCGGGGTGACGATCGGCGGTATGACTCCGCGAATCCAGCTTGTATCCATGTGCATCTCCTCCTAGTGTACGCGCCTGTCAAAGCAGCTTGATTTCGTTATAACACATCAGCAGCGGCGCCACGCCGTGTCCGTTATTTTCGACGACCTGCTCCTGCAGCAGATAGTATTCTACGCTTCCGTCTCTGACCTGACCGCTCTCCGGCTTCGTCCCAAGACCCGCGCTTCGGCAGATGCCGCCAAGCAGCACGTTGTCCTCCTCCTGACGCAAGTACATGCTGAGCGTGCCGTCGAGAGCCTCCACCCCATAGCCGCGGTACTTCAGAGGCAAATAACCTAACCGTACTCCCTTCAGAATCGCATAGCCGAGCATCAACGTTCCGCTGGATTCCAGATAGTTGCTCGGATGGTCCGCCCGGTCGACGACCTGATACCACATACCGCCGGGATGACGATGCGGAAGCATATCATCTACGAGCTCCTTTAAAGCCATCTTCATCGGCTGCGTATCGGCAGGCTCGCCTTCCAGCAGCTCCAGCACATCCACGAGCGCCATCGCATACCACCCTACCGCCCGCCCCCATACATTCGGGGAGTGGCCTGTAGCTTTATCGCACCAGAACATTTCGCGGCTCTCATCGTACGCGTGGCGGTATAATCGTTTCCCATCGTCATAAAGGAACCTGCGGACGTTCGCAAACTGGTTAAGCGTATCGGAGTAGTCCTTCCGTTCGCTGAATTGCTTGATGCAGCCGACATAGAAGGGCTGCCCCATATATAAGCCGTCCAGCCATACCTGATTGGGGTAATTTTGCTTATGCCAGAACGAGCCTGCCTTCGTCCTAGGATACTGTTCCAGCTGCCTGTAGAGCAGGTCGAGCACCCGTCGGTACTTCGGATCCCCCTCCCGTTCGTAGAGCGGAAGCAGGATCGAACCCATTCGGATCTGATCGATATTGTATTCGTCCGGCTTGATCCCCGCGATCACTCCCTCGGAGTCATACAGTCCGTCGATAAAAGCCTTCACGAACCGGTAATCCTCTTCATTCCCCGTAAGCTGATAGCTATCCATGTAGGCTTTCAGAATGCAGCCTTCAATATAATGCCATCGGTGCTCATACCATGTGATTGCTGCTTTGTACTGCTCCTTCAGCTTCTCCACTTGCTCATACGGCATCGGAAGGCCCCCTCTCATTATATTGCCGCGCAGACAGCTTCTATGAATCCGTTTTCGAATGAAGCTCGCGGTATTGCCCCGGCGTCATCCCGGCCGCCTTGCGGAACGTTCGGATGAATCCTGTCGAGCTCGTATAATTAAGCCGCTCCGCGATCTCGGTAATTTTCAGCTGGCTGTCCTTTAGCCACAGCTTGGCCATATTCATCCGGTACCCTGTCAAATAATCGATAAAGGTAACGCCGATCTCCTTCTTGAACACACGGCTTAGGTATACCGGGTGATATTTCAGCTGCTCCGCACATGACTCCAGCGATAGGTCCCGGTCGTATTGCTCATGAATCATCTCGACCAGCTGATGAGCGATATTGATGTACTGCGTATCGATGCGACTCTGCAGGAAGGCGATGGTCGGCGGCAGCAGCGTTGTCTTGAACCAGTTAACGATTTCCTCTGCCGTGCTTAGCTTCATAAACTTATTTAGGACCGATTTCGTTCCGGTCAATCCGTCAAGCGAGCCCCCTTGCTGGTGGAGCAGCCGATAGATCCTCGAGATCAGCTGAATCATCAGCATCTGGAAATCATTAAACAATACGTTTCTTTCCAGGATGGAAGTAGCATACTGCTGATAGTAATCATAAACCGCCTTCGAATCGCCCGTCCTCAGCGCATTGATAAAACAGTCCTCGAGGTGGCTCCACGAAGCGGATGAAAGAACCGTATCGGAATTGACCTCTTCGATATCCTCGTAGCTCAGAATCAGCTCGTGCCCCAGGCTGATACGGCGCTTCAACGCTTCGAGCGCCTCCACATAGGCATCCATCGCATCCGTATAATGTTGAAACGGACGGCTAATGCCGATGCTTACCTTGAGCTGCAGCAGCTCGCGCAGCTTCAGCCTGATCTGCTCGGCCATCTCGTGCAGGTAGACGCTTAACGCTTCCGGCTCGTTCGTATTCCCGGTCAGCAGCGTTACCTGCGATTGATCGAGCAGCAGCGTGCCGACGATGCATTCACCGGGAATCAGCTCCCCGACAATGTTGTTGATCGCGAACAGCAGCAGCTCCTTATCGCTCTCGGAATATCGCGTACCTTCCAGCGTATCGATTTGCAGCGCCAGCACGCCCAGCGGCTTGCCCCGCTTCCCGAAGCCGTACGCCTCCGATTTAAACAGAAACTCACTCTCCGTTACCTGCCCCATAAACAGCTTAAGCAGAAAAAACTCCTTCACCTGTCCGCGCTGCGCCTGCAGCTGCTGCTGCATATGCTTCCTCGTGCTGAACAACGATTGAAAGCGGTCCTCAATAAAGGCAAACTCGTCCTTCTTCTTGAGGCTTGGCAAATCGCCGCCCCATTGCTCCATGATGATGAACAGCCGGCGGATCGGCTTATACATGCGGCGCGTTCCGTAGAAGGCGGCTACAGCAATCACCGCGAAGATGATGAAGCACGCATTAGCCGTAATGACGGCGATTTTCCTGGACTCCTTCGTAATCTCCTCAATGGACACGATAGAAACGTACGACCAGCCGTATTGCGGGGATATCCGGTAATTGACCGCCATCCCATCCTGCTCGTAATAGTTCTCGGATGCGGTTTGTTTCCCCAGCTGCTGGAGGATTTGCTTATGTCCGCTTCCTCCGCCCGGGCTAGAAAGAAACGGCTCCCGCTCGCGGTTCAATACATAGGTGCTGCCCCACTGGAAGTTCGGCGCTAAATCGCTTTCCAGCGTGCTGTGGGACATGTCAATGATGAGCAGCGCTTTGGGCACGCGGGTCGATGCGATCATCGGCAGCTTCACGACAAGGCGAACCAGCTCACGGCCTCCCGCATCAACCGTATCCTCGACCGGCTTCCTTCCGGAGCTCTCCGCCAGCCAAAACAGGTTTTCCGGCCTTCTTGCGTATTCATTCAGCAGGCTGCGATCAGGAAACTCCTGGAGCGATGTAAAGCCTAAATTGCTGATCATCCAGTCATGCTCCAGATTGATAATCTGCGCATCCGCCACACCCCAGATGGAATGCAGGTTGTACAGCCCCTTGGACATGTCGGTTATGATTTGGAAATCATCACTGGACAAATCCCGGTACAAATAGTCGCTCATGAGCGAGGAATTGACGTACTGTACCGCGCCCATTTCCACATTTTTCAGCGCTTGCTCCATTCGCATCTGATTTTGCAGCAACAGCTGGACATTGCCTTCATTGACCTTCCTCTCGATATCCCGCGAAGCAATAAAATAGGAGATGATCCCCGTCATAACGACCGGAACAGCGCAGAGCAGCAAGGTAAACACAAGCAGTCGGTATAAATATTTCGGCAATGGTACCTCCCCCTCTCTTCGCCCTCAAGGCTGCTGCACGAGCTGCTCCAAGCACGGACCGATCGTTACGGCCGGGAACACGGATTACTTATTCAGCTTCGCATTCTCAGCCGTCAGCTCATCGATCACCTTGCTCCCTCCGGCCTTCTTCCAGTTCTCTACTTCGGCCTGCCAGCCGGCTTCGTCAATTTTGCCCATGATAAACTTCGTTTGGGCATCTCGGATCAGCGTATCCAGCTCGCCGCCCTTCTCCGAATACGTCTTCGAGGAAAGGGTCAACGCCGGATTTGGCACGACGTTTTTCAGATTATCGGCAACTACCTTCCAGCCCTTCTCTTGCAGCTCATTCAGCTTCAGCGGCAGCCCGGTGCCCGTAACTTCAAAGGAAGGAAGGCTGTCCCGATAAGGCTTCACCTCGAGGTTGAACAAGGATAAATCCTTGAACTGCGCTTTCCCGTCATCGGTTTTCGTGTAATGCTTGCCCTCCAAGCCTCTTGTCAGCAGCGTCGACATCTCAGGCTCAAGCAGCTTATCAAAGAAGCCCAGCAGTCGCTTTAATTCCGCTTCCGTTTTGACACTGGATTTCGGGAAAACGAAAAATCCGTTATTCCCCGGCTCTGCCGGAACTCGATTGCCCGAAGGTCCCATATAAGGCACGATGTCGACCACCGCATTCGGCACGGATTTGGATACGTTTTCAAATGAAGTCGCCGCCGCAGAGGCTACCGTGTTGATTCGGATCCCCACCTTGCCCGCATTCCATTTGTTGTCGGCATCCGCCGCCTGCACTACGGAGAAATCTTGATTCATCAGCTTCTCTTGATACAGCCTTCTAAGCAGCTTCATCGAATCCAGATACGGCTTCGTCATAAACTCAGGGACGAGCCGGCCATTCTCGAGGCCCCATTTGTTCGGCGCTCCCTGGGATACGGCAAGCCGCGTCAAGAAAGCACTGCTGGCGGACGCATCGTTATACGATTTATCCAGGAACATGCCGTAGCTGTCGTTTTGGCCGTTTTTATCCGGATCCTTTTCTGCGAGCGTTTTCATAACGTGGTACCAGTCATCAAGTGTAACCGGAGGCTTGAGGCCCTGCTCGTCGAACCAGTCCTTCCTGTACGTGATGCCGGCGCGTCCGATATCCCGGTACAGAGGCAGCCCGTAGAGCTTCCCGTCTACTTTGATATTATCGTAATGCATCGCGTTAACGGCAGCTAAATGCTTGTAATTTTTAAGATAAGGGCCGATTTCCCAGAAAATGCCGGATTGGATTGCGTTCAGCGTCGTCGCATTGTAGGTCAGCTTGAACGCCTTCGGCATCTCGCCGGAAGCAATCATAATGTTCTTCTTGTCCTCGAAGGCGGCTGACGGAATCCATTGGATGTCGATTTTGGCATGGGTGTATTTCTCGATGGCAAGCTCGATCTCATTGTCCTTCTTCGGAGCTTCGCCCACCTGAGGTGTGGCGATCGTCACCTCAAGCGGTGTCGTATCCTCCTTAGCGGCTTCGCCCTGCGGCGACGATGAACTCTCCGCACAGCCAATCAGTACGCTTGTTGTCATGACGAGCGAGCATGCGACGGCGATGAATCGTTTTTTTGACATACAAACCCCTCCATTGCTTTCATTATCATTATAAATCAAACCTGTGCCGGACGCCTCCTCAAATTGAGAAGCACCCAGAAGCAGGGCCGATCACCCTTTTACCGAGCCCAGCAGCACACCCTTGGCGAAATGCTTCTGCAGAAATGGGTATACCAGCACGATCGGAACGGTAGCAACCACAATGGACGCCATGCGGATCGTCTGCGGCAAGTAATCCAGCTGGTCCTGCTGGGAGGAATCGCCGATTTGATCCTGCGAAAGCAAGACAATTTGTCTGAGCACCACCTGCACGGGAAATTTTTCCGCATCATTGATGTACATAACGGCATTGAAGAAGGTGTTCCAGTGGCCTACGGCATAGAACAATCCGAAGGTAGCCATCGCCGGCATCGACAGCGGCAGAATGATGCGGAACAGGATGCCCAGATCGTTGCAGCCGTCGATTTTGGCCGAATCCTCCAAGCCGTCGGGAATTTGCTGGAAGAAGTTCTTGAGTACAATCAGGTTGAAAGCGCTGATGGCCGTTGGGATCATGAGCGACCAGTAGGTGTTGATCATACCGAACGCCTTGACCACAAAGTAGGTGGGAACAAGTCCCCCGCTGAACAGCATCGTGATCAGAATCATGAGCATCAACATTCTGCGTCCGCGCAGATTGGCGCGGGCTAGCGGATAGGCGGTAAAAGAGGTCAACAGCAGGTTGATGAGCGTTCCGACTACCGTCACATAAATCGAAATCAACAGGCTTCTCAGCATCGTGTCGGTTGAAAAAATATACTTGTACGCTCCCAAGGTGAACTTGGAAGGAAACAACAGCAGACCTCCCTGGGCTACCTCCTCCGGAGTCGCGAAGGACACCATTACGATATAGATAAACGGAATGATCGTAATCACGGAAATCAACGTAAGCAGGGTGTAATTGACCGTATGAAACCATCGGTTGCCCCAGCTTCGATCCTCACTTGGCATAGGTGCCTGACCTCCCTTGCTTAGTTAATAGACGCCTTCTTCACCGAATCTCTTCGCCAGCCAGTTGGCGGCGAGTACAAGGACAAGACCGACCAGTGACTTAAACATGCCCACGGCCGCGCTATAGCTGTACTGCGCTTGCGTTAAGCCTTTCAAATACACGTAGGTGTCGAATACTTCCCCGACCTCCCGGTTCATCGAGTTCAGCATGAGGAAAATATGCTCGAAGCCCGTATCAAGGAAGCTGCCGAGCCGCAGGATGAACAAAATGACAATCGTACTGCGAATCGCCGGCAGCGTAATATGCCACAGCTGCCGCCAGCGGCCCGCGCCGTCCATTCGGGCCGCCTCATACAGCTGAAGGTCTACGCCGGACAATGCCGCCAAAAAGATAATCGTCCCCCAGCCCGCTTCCTTCCAGATCGATTGCATGATGATCATCGTACGGAACCATTCCTCGCTCAGCAGGAACGGAATTTTCTCCATGCCCAGCCGTTCGATGAGCTCGTTGACAACGCCGCCTTCGGTAGTTAATAGAACATAGAAAATTCCGACGGCGACCACCCAGGATACGAAGTGGGGCAAATACAAGAGCGTCTGGGCGAACCGCTTAAACAGCTCCTTGCGCACCTCGTTCAGCATGAGTGCGAGCACAATCGGCAGCGGGAAGAAAAATACCAGATTGTACACCGCCAAAACAATCGTGTTGCGAAACAGCATCCAGAACTGCGGTTCGGTGAAGAAGCGTTCGAAATGCTTAAGTCCCACCCAAGGGCTCCCGGTGAAGCCGAAATGCGGCTTGTAGTCCTGAAAGGCCATCACGAGCCCCCACATGGGAACATACTTGAAAACGATAAAGTACAAAATTCCTGGTAATAAGATGAGATACAGCCATCTGTCCCGAATCAAATCCTTGAGAAGCAAGGAGCCTGATAAACTCATCCTGCCGGTGACATGCAGCCGGGCTTCATATTGCTCCTTCATTCGGTGTCCCCCTCTGACGATTTTGTTTAGCTTGGTTTGATATCGTGTCGGCCTGACAATTCACATGGTAGACGCAGGCCAAACATCACGCAATAGTATCGATCAAACCATCTTTCAGCATGGCGATGAAGCCCGCAGCGGCGCGGATGTTTCGGCACGAAATCGTGGCATCCACATCTTTTGCAGCCGCATCGTACTGATTTAACTTGCTTGATTTTGAGGTGATGGATCCGTTTTTTCCAGTCCCCTTGCTTGAACGCCAAATAACCCACCGTTGTGTTGAACGGTGGGTTATGGAGCTTGCCAAAGTACCCTTTACTTATTGTACAAACGATAGATGAGTGCCGCCGCTTCCGCGCGTGTCGTGTTTGCCAGCGGTTGGACTTGCTTGCGGTCATCCCCTTGAACCAGTCCTGCCTTCGCCATGACGGCCAGGTCGGATACAGCGTAAGAAGCTACAGCTGCGAGGTCGACAAAGCTGTTGATTGCCGCGTCGGCATTGGCGGAGGCTTCAAGCTTCCCTGCAGCTCTAAGCGCACGCGCCGCCATTACAATCATATCTTGTCGCGTAATCGAAGCATTCGGCTCGAAGCGGTTGTTCTCCCGGCCATTCACGATGCCGAGCTGCTTTGCCGCAGCAACTCCCTCGTAATAGTAATCGTCCGGTGTTACATCGGCGAAGCTTGAACCTTCGGTAGCCGTCAGTCCCAGAGCCTTAATCAGTAGAATCGTGAAATCCGCTCTAGTGATGTTTTTCTCCGGCGTGTAAGTATGCTCTGAAGTACCCTGGATAACCCCTTTGGAAGCCAAAACTTCAATCGCCTTGCGCCCCCACTCCACATTGCTCAGATCGCCGAACGATTTCTTGACATAGGCGACTGCGTACGTGCTGAAGTGAGTGGTAGTGAAGGTCACCTTACCGCTTATCGCATCATATTTACCGCTTGGTACCGGATGCTGCTTACCGGCATGATCGATATACCATACCGTAATGAATTCCGGATTCGCCAGCTCCTGGGCGGTTGGCCGATAGGGAATGGCTACCGTAACCGGAGCCATCGGATTGTTATAGGAAACCGGCTGTCCTTCGGCTTCCAGGCTGAGTGAAACGACCGGTCTGGCGCCGATTTCGCCCTGTACTCCGGAAGGAAGACTTGAGCTTTCTACCGGGGTGATTCGAAGCACTACCTCTTGAGCTCCGACTTTTGTGTTGCTTAGCATGTTGCCTGGCAGCACGACCCCAGCTACCTCTGTCGATACAGCCAGCTTCTGCCCGCCCCCTGCGGTTGACAGAACAGGTGTCGGTACGGAGACCCCGTATGCCTTAGCTCCCTCTACTTTAGGAACGTCAATAGCTACGGTCTTCTCCCCTTTGTCATTTGCCTTTGCATTAGAGAATGCCTCATTGAGCTTGGATTGCTCAAGCTTACCGACAGCTATCTCTCCTGCAAGGACCGGGGAAACGGTCAAGCCTGTACCTTCGTTGCTTGGAGCGGAGGTGCCCGGGACAGAACCACCACCAGCCGGAGGTGCTGACGGAACTACCGGTGCTTCACCTTGATCCGTATCCGTTGTATCCGGCGTTGTTCCCGGAACGGTTGGCTTTAAGAAGGTCAGGAAATCCCCGCGTTGAATGCTGCCGCTGGCATCCCGCGTGAACGGAATGACCGGAGTTAAGCTTACAAAGTTAGCGTCGGTCAGCTTCACTCCGAGGCTGTTCACGGATTCCTTGCCATTGAACAAATAGTTACTTGCAGAATTCAGGTTTGCCGGATAGTTATCTTTGGCGGTGTAGTCCTTTTGATATGAAACAAAATCGTTCAGCTTGAAATCCGTCGGTATATGGGAATACGTAACGAAGTTCAAATTGCCTTTGGCATTGTTAAACGCAATGTTATTGTAGGCAATGACGCCAGGGTTACTATTGCTCGCAAACCCGTATGCACCGTTGCCGAACGCAATACTATTGCGGATGATATGCGGCACATGAATTCCTTCGCCGCCGAGCTTGAACCCGTTCTTATCCCCGGCCCCAACTGTACCGTTAGTTAATGTTCCGTTGTTATAGGCGATGCTGTCCTCAATAAGGACGACTCCAATGGCGCCTGTTCCCGCCTTCGTGTACAAATCCCAGCCATCGTCGATGTTATTGTGCGCGATGGTTCCGCGGAAGACGTTCCCTTCCCCGACCGTCAGCTTGGCGGCAAAGCCGTCGGCATTGTTATCGGACGGGTCGCGGTTATCGAAGGAGGTGCTGTTCAGAATCAGGTTGTAGGCCGGCCATTCGGCGCGAGTGGCCGATTCGTCCGTGCGGCTGATCTGCAGGCCGGTATCACCGTTCTCATAGAAGCGGCTGTTTTCTACGATGTTGTAGCTGCCGCCAACAGTAAAGCCTTTGGTGTTGCCGGCCGAGCGTGTTACATCGATTCCCTGCACGTGCCAGTAATTGCCGCTGAGTACGACACCCTCCGATTTTTTGTCAAAATCCAGGATCGGTCTGGCGTCCGGTGCTGCAACTAAGGATTTTTTCGCTTGGGCAGTGCCGTCGTTATACTTCTTGATCTCCAGCTTACTGCTGCGAATATATCTTCCGTCTTGCAGGATGATTCGCTGACCGGGTCTCACGAAATCAATCGCCGTATCCAAATCCAGCGGACTGCCCTGTGTTCCTGTTCCCGTGCTTGTACCCGCCGGCGATACATAAATGTCTCCGTCAGGCACATAGGTTTTCATCGTAACCGTAAAGTTCTTGATGATCTTATCGTAGGAGGTCAGCTCCTGCGTATCTGCCGGCAGCAGCGTTATGCTGAAGTTCGTGCTGCTGTCAGCTGCCAGGGTTGCCGGAATTGAGGCCAGCTGCCCTGCGACAACAGGCACGTCCTGTGCAATTACGTTATTCCCCTGCTTCACGGTAACCGTACCGTCCACATTGGATTTCAGCTTCAAGGAATAACTGCTGCTCGAGGTCTTAGCCAGCGATACAATATTATAATTTGGCGTTACCGGCAGCTTCGGAGCTTCCACCTTAGGAGCATCCGCCTCCGCCGCGGTCACCTGGAGCTTGATATTGCTTACTTCAATGGTGGCCAGCCGCGCTGCATAAAAGCCCACATACATCTTATCGTTCTGTGTTTTTAGAATGTCCGGCTCATAGTATAGAACCTCTTGACCTTGATTCAGCTTGCCGGTAAAGCCTGTATTCGTCTTGGCCAGCGTGAGCCTATACGGCGCAGCAGGATGCGTATTCTGCGCTTCCGGCTTGACGCTGCTTAAAAATTGATTCTGAATGCCTTGGCTGCCCGAACCGTCGGACGATTCCACACCGGTACGGACAAACATCTGGGTGCCGTTCGGCTTCGTCGTTCCTCCGCTGTAACCGCCCACAGCCGCAATGTTGGAAGCGAATACGGCGGAGTCCCCGGACTTCCCAATCGCATCGCGCGCCATAATCCCGAACGATTCCTGCCCGTCATGCGGTGTCTTGGCATAAGCCTTCACTTGAATATCGGCGGAAAGGACAAAATTATCCTTCAGCGCGTCCAGCTCCACATAATAGAACGAAATGCCGTCGTGGTCGCCGGTCACTTTACCGCCGCCCTCCAGCGCTACAACTTCTACAACGCCGGGACTTTTTACAGTGACTGTATTATTGGTGCTTGACGTGGACTGACCGAAACGAATGGTCTTCCATTCGTAGGTAACGGGCTCCCGTACTACGGTCTTCAACACCGTACCTGAGAGACCTGCAGCCTTGGGTACAATTCGTACTTCGTAGGTTCCTGCCTGAGCGCTGTTGAACTGAGAGTCGTCCACCGTGTAGTCCGCATCCGATAACGGCTCGCGATCTCCGCTGTCATACACCTTCGATACGGCTAGCCCTGTCGGGCTGAATGCTTCGCCGACCGTATAGGTCGTCTTCGGATACTGAGCTACCTCAACCCCAACAAGCTCTCTAGCCTTAACGGTGACCGTAAGCGGAACGGTTGTGCCCTTGTGTGCGAGGAGCAGCTGCTTCGTCCCTGCCGTCGTCGTATCCAATGGACTTACCGTGTATTCCTGCTGAGTCAGCCGTACCGAGGCGCCGTCGCTATACTTGGCATAGACGACCAGCCCTGCAAGATCCAGCTGATCACCCAAATAATACAGCGTCTTCTGAGGAGCTTGTCTAACTTCAAGACCAAGGAGCGCTGCATCCTTTACATTCACATCAAATGCAGCCTTTGTAGTTGGCGTATCTGTCGATATCACCGTCACTTGCTTGACTCCCGGCGTGTCAAACGTATAAGTGGCCCCGCTTACCGTCGCCCCCGGAATGGAGAAGGCATACTGTTCAGGAGCAAGCTCCTTCCGGCTGAAGCCGTGATTATATTCTCCGATGACCACCAGGCCTTCGGGATCGAACAGATCGCCCGGATAATAGGTCGTCTTGGCTGGCGTATAAGGAATTTCCAGCGCAGTGACCTGCATCGGAATGATTTGGAAGGCGATCGGCACCGTTATGCCGTTGAAATGCAATACGGCTTGATTGGTTCCCGCCTTACTGCTGTCAAAGCCCGTCAGAAGATATTCCGATGAAGAAAGCCACTCCGACCGGCCGTTGGCGTAGAGTGCCTTGACCTTCAGACCGTTCAGCTCCAGATTCTCGCTGACAAAGTAGGTGGTCTTCATCGAAGAGCTGTCCACGAGCAGCTGCGTAGGAGCTCTGCCGTCTACATGAAGGGAAATTTGGCTGAATGTAATATCAGCGTCCCGAGCTACATACAGACCCGCATAGTTCCCTCCGGTCATCAAATTCGGTAAAATGACCGTCTCGCTCTTGCCGTTCACAGTAAGAACGTAGACATCACCGTTCTTGCGGATTCGAAGGTCGTATTCCTCACTCGCCGCCGGCGCATTTACCCCACTGTAGGCCTCCAGCTTATTCTGAGTACCCAGCTTGTAGAAGCCCTTCATCGCCAGATCAAGCGCACCGACCGCGGCGTAATTGGATGTACTCACATTGATTTGGTCCTTAATCATAAGTCCGAAGGACTTTTGGTTAGGACTGCTCTTGCTGCTATCGCTGTTAAAGGTATTTACCTTAGCCTTCGCCCGAAGCTCGAAGCTGGCATTGGCCGGAACTTCCTTGTAATAATAGGAAATGCCCTCATTGCTTGAGTCAATCTTCCCGCCGGAAGCCGTCAGCTTCACACTGCCGCCTGACACGACCGGCGCCGGATTTTTCGTACCGCTCGTGTCGGACCCGAAGGCGCTGTACTGCCAATCGCCCAGGTTCACCTTGGGCTGAACGTGCAGCTTGACGTTGGTGAACGTGACCTTTGTATTTCGCGCTGTATACAGACCGGCATAGGCCATTGTCCCTGTAATATTGTCCAGCACTCGAATGTCGCTTCCGATTCTTACAATGTACTGACTGCCTTGCTTACGTATGCTCAGCTCATATGTGTTGTCCTTCCCCGGGGCCGGGGCCGATGGAAAGTCCAGCCCTGCCTTCACTTGCGCATTGTTCTGATGGTAGAAGGCCGTCATCTTCTGATCCAAAGCCCCCACCGCAACATAGTCACCAAAATAAACGGCATACGTTACGTCGGTTACCGTAAAGCTGCGATTCACCGCAACCTGATCACGGAGCATGACGCCGAATGAGACCTGGTTATTAGCGGTCCAGGAATCCACTCTTGCCGTTGCCGACAGCTCATAATCCCCATCTTCCGGAACGGCTTGGTAATAATAAGCGATTCCCTCCGATGCGCTGGCTATTTTGCCAACGTTATTAGAGCTTCTAAGTACCACTGAATCGTTAGTACCCTCTGTAATTTCAAAGTTTGAAGCATTGATCTTGTCCTGACCGCCCACGTCTCCGTACACGGAGCCCTGCCATGCGCTGCCCGGGGCAATCGTAATCATGGCCTGCTCCACACCTGCCGCGGCAGGTAAGACAGAGGTCACGAGCAAGATCAAGGACATCATCCAGGCTAATACCCGCTGCTGCATTTTCACGGTGCTTTGTCCCCTCTTCCTCTTCGTATGATTTTCTTTGATTAAATCGCTTACATATTCGAATTATATAAATCGACCCTGCATTACAACAATAATCATCAACTCAGGTTGTACGCTGCAACCCTTGATTCTACTGGGTTTTCAGCGTATTGGTTAAAATCAGGCTATTCCTGTTATTGGAATTGCAGCTAGCAAAAAAAATACGTCCGGGAACGGGCCCGAACGTATCTTTGCTGCTTTATTCATTTACAGCCGCCATGGCGGAGGCCAAGGAAAGCGCGCCTGAAGCGACATCATCTATAGTCCTGGAAAACATGTCGAGCATCAGCATAAACAAATCAATGAGCTCCAGCATATCCTCACGTCTTAACGTTTGCCCGCCAGGCGCCGCATAAACATACCGGTAGTAGATTTCATCATCCGACTTGATGCTGAAGTGTCCGATAGCCAGTTGGCAGTTGATCGCAAGCAGCAGCTTCTCTACGCTGCTTCTCGTCCCTTCCTTCCAGTTTACCGGAACCGTCGTATAGATCTGCAGCAGACGTATACTCTCAAGTTCATCGTCAGTAAAGGGCACAAAGCTAAAATTAACGTATCGATCCCGACCCTTATGGTCCTTAAGCATCGGAGCCAGCAGCACGTTTAACGGTACTTCCTCGCTTCTTTCCAACAAATCCGACTGAAGTCCGGCCTCCTCCAAATATTGCTTCAAAAAGCCAAGCTCCGCCAAATGGCGCGCATGTATTGATTCATTCAAGGTGTCGGCCTCCTATTCTCTCTTCTTCATTCCGTTTACCAGATACTCCCGCTGTTTGGTCACATTGCCATTCAGTCTATACAATTGAGTGGGACTTATTCCGGTGGAGGCAATAAAATTTTCCACTCTCGTATACTGCTTCTTTATCCCTTCATCTCCAGGAACATATTCCGGCAGCTTCGCGATCATATCCAGAATCAGGTTTGCTTGTTCAACCCGCTTCGCCTGCTTGCTCGCCGAAGACTTCTCGGCATTAAACACTGCTTTAGTTACCTTCCATGCACCCGGCTTGGCCGCGCGGTCGCGTCCGAATTGCTTTGCTTTACGGGCGATGCTCATCGAGACGCCGGCCCCGGCCGCAACCGCCTTAAGCGGAATGCCTACCTTCGCGCCCACCCCGCTTAGGGTAGCGATTTCCCCGGCAATGTTAACCATTTCAAGCCCCGATTGAATACCTGCGCGGGCCAAGCGCTTCATGTTGATATATTTCATTTCCTTGGCCAGCTCGTATTCCCGGATATCCTGAAGCTCCTGTTCCTCGTCAGCGCTTCGCCCCGTGTTCCCTTCCAAATTGGTTTTCCGTGCGTTCAGCTTATCCTTGTCCGTTCCCGTGGAGGACCATAGGGTTTTCCCTTTCACGCTTAACGAATTTTCCTTCACATAATCGGCGCCTCGGGCTTTGTACTTGTCCTTAAATTCCCGTTTCACCTTGGTCATTTTGTACGTCGATATAAACGCCTTGATCGAATCGTATACCTTAATCGTGATCGTGATGCCGCTGATGGCAATCCCTATGCCCGGTATCGCCGCGGCCAGTCCGGCACTGCCGATCTTCAGGATATCCAAGATCGCTTTCACGGTTTTCACCGCACCCTGTGCCGCAGACAACCCGTTCTTGACAGCGGACAAGCCGCCGCCTATCGCTTCATCCGCACTAATTCCTTCGCTGCTCGTCGCTTTCTTGAATAGGTCGTAGACGTCCTTGACCGTGAAGAAGGCGCTCTTGATCGCGTCAATCGCCTCTCCAACAGAACCGGCCCAGTCGCTTACCCCGCCCGCCGCTTCGACGGCATCGCTGCCGGCAAGCGTTCCTACATCGTCGATGAAGCCGGAGGTGCCCTCCACACCTTCCTGGACGGCTTTGCCGATATCCAGAGAATTCTCGGTCACATCGGAAATTTTCTCCCCAACCGATTTATTCGAATCCCGGAGCGAGCCGACCATCTTTTTCATCGCCACAAGACCGCCGAGACCGGACAGAACGGCATCTGCCGGTGCGCTGGCTACGCCAAGACCGGCTCCTCCCGTCTCGAGCTTATTCTTCAGCTCCTCCTGACCGCCAGCCTCTTCCAGGGCATCGACGGTTTCCTCGATGCTTTCGGACGCGGCTCCCGGTCCGGTCATGAGCAGCTCTCCGCCCTCGGAGATGTTCTCGGTGATGTCATCGAATCGGTCGCCTTCCTCCTCCGGCGCTTGTCCGATCTCGCTCATCTTTTTACCGCCGTTCGACCGCTTCGTCTCCGCCAGTACATTTCGCGCCTTGGACAATCCGCCCTTTTCGCCGATTTTATCCTTGCGGACAAAACCGGTGTCGCCCCCATACTTGATCAGGGTCCACTGCCCCGTTTCATCGGTAATGCCAAGGTCCTCGAATTCAGCGCGGAAGCCGATCTTCGGGCCTTTCATTTCTTTTTCCTTTACCTTATATGTATCCGTGCTTGTCGAAGGGTCAGTATCCTTCGTATACGCTCTCATATGAGCACCGACTAGCGACTTCATCACGGCCGCTTTCAATTGAAGAGGCGGTGACGATTGCGGGGATTTCGGAGCTAAGAAAAGACTAGCCGTGCCGGAAGCCGCTCCGCCCGCAGCCTTCTTGCGCTGTGCGGCTTGGTGAGCCAGCAGCTGCGCCGTTCCTCTGTTCCCGAGAGCCTTTTGCAGAGCTTCCATTCTTTGGGCTACAGCGGATACCGCTTGCGGCCCCCCGGGCGATGCATTTCCTCCGAAGCGCTTACCAAGCCCGCCTTTGGCGATATCGGCCGCACGATTAAGCCCGCCCTTTGCTCCTTGTGACATATGATGGGCTCCCCCTCTAGTCATCATCATAAATAGCCATTTTTTCCGACTTTATACCTATCCCCTATAGTTTATCGACATAAAGCGATCTTGTGAAGCTTTTTTTGAATACGGCAAAAACCCCGACGACATTGCGGAGGCTTATTCCGATGTCGCCAGGGTTTCCGGCAAGAAATCATTTGGCATGTTCCACATCCAACTGCTCTCCGGATTGCGCGGATCGATAAATATGCTCGAGTACATGAACGATGCTGCGGGAATAAGTCATGGAGCATTGCGGTTCACGGTTGGTTTCCATCGTTTGCAACAGATCAAGAAATTGCAGCCGGAACGGGTCCTGTTGTTCACCTGTATTCACTCTGCGATACTCACCGCCTTCGCTTAGCCACAGCCCTTGCCCGGCGTTCAGCCTGAGCATTCCATGAGTAAAGATCAACTCCGTCTCATTCCTTGGCGCTCCGATGTATCCTGACTGCGTGACGGTAGCCGGTACGCCGTGCTCATTCTCCAGGAACATGATACCGCTGCCCTCCACATCCCCTCTCGCCCCATGATAGCTGAGATTTGCCCGCACCTTGGTTATGGCGCCGCCGCTTAGCCATTGAATCTTATCGATCGAATGTGAGCCCAGATTGGCGATGATGCCGCCACCCGACTTCGCCTTCTCAAAAAACCAGCCCGGCCGATCGTCGGAGAAGTAGGAGAGGTGCCTCGTATCATTCACCATCACCAGCTGTCCCAACACTCCGCTGTCGATCAGCTCCTTCGCCTTCCGGTTCTCGGCCATATAATGCTGAGTATGACCCACCAAGACTGCTCTGCTGTGGAGCCGAGCGGCATCGATGATCTCGTCACACTCAGCGGCAGTTAACGCCATAGGCTTCTCCAGAAGCACATGAGCGCCATTTTCCAAACAATATACCGCCGCCTCCTTATGAAGGTGATGCGGAAGAGTAATGACAGCGATATCCGGCTTTTCCCGCTCGATCATCATTTGGTAATCGGTATATGCCTTCATATTATAATGAGCGGCCAGCGCCTCGGCACGTAACGGCTGCACATCCGCTATCGCCGCCAGTTGCAGCTGCTCCATACGGGAGGCGGCCATCAAGTGAGACTCAGCGATCTTCCCGCCGCCTACCACAGCCAAACGGTATCCCATTCCTCATTCCCCCCTGAATATGAATGGGCTCATCATATAACATGGCAAACCGTTTGGCTATGTACGTTTCTTTTAAAGGACATGCCGATGATTGAAAATCAATAGAATTGTAGAGTTAGTAAAAACAGTGCATATCCGGGTCGTTCTCTGCCCCAGAAAAGCAAAACCAGTCCATACCCCGTATAGGATGAATTGACTGGTTTTTTCTCGTCTTCAATGCCGCCTAATACCCGGAAAGATCATGGGGGACGGTGACTATGGCAGAAGCGGATGCGCGGTTACCGGCCAAATCGGTTGCTGTGTAGGTGATCGTATATACTCTTCCGGTTCCGCTGCCTCTTCGTTCCGCCCTGATCTTAAAGGAACGATCGTCGGTGCCCGGCTCAGCCCCCTCCACATCCGCCGACGGATCGTCAGCTTCATTATGCAGAATGCGATCCAGCGCGACGCTGCCGACCCCGGATAGGGAATCGTTCGCCTTCACATCGACCCGGATGTCGATAAGCTTATGATTGGCAGGCCAGAGCAAGGAGCTATCCGTCAGTACCTTTAGCTCCGGTGCACTTTTGTCCACCTTCACCGTCAACGATTTGGCTTCTTCGACGTTCCCTGCCTTGTCGGAGCTCTTGTAGGAAAGGGTATGAACCCCCTCCGCCGTGATGAGTACAGGCCCTGTATACTTGAACCAGCCGCCTCCGTCCACGCTATACACCGTATCCGCCACACCGGAAAGCTTGTCGCTGGCGGCAAGCGTGATCGTCGGGTTCGTGACATACCAGCCGTTCAACCCGTCCACAGGGGTGGATGTGGGTGTCGTTTCCGGTGGAACCACATCCGCCGGCGCCGGGTCCGGGACGAAACGAATCCAGTTCAGACTCGCCACTCCGCGCGTATCCGGCCTTTTAAATACAAGAACCAGCTTCTGCGTACCGCTGACAGGCGTAATCGGCACCTCCACTGTTGCCCAATTCGTCCATTGACCGGTGCTGGGTACCGGGTAGGTCCCTAGCAAGGGGCCCGCCATGCTATCCTTCCTAAATTCGATCGTTCCACCGGAATACGCGGCTGCGAGCCGGAGGGTCAGCTTGCCGGTGGAAGCCCCGAAATTCACCGCGTCGTAAGCGATCCAGTCCCCATTGCCGATATTGCCGACATGGCCGCCGCCGCCTTCAGGATCCGTCGTCGGATTTACGATACTGACACCGCTCATCGAGCTGTACGTTTCTCCTTCTATCGTCGTCACAGCTTCTTGAATCGGGTGGAAATCGAACCAATTCACTATGGCGACTCCCAGAGAATCCGGTCGCTTGAACACCATGTAGAGATCATGCTTCCCGCTGGCACCCGACAGCGGCACGGTTACGGTTTTCCAGCTGGACCAGCCGCCCGTGCTTGTGATGGCATAGGTTCCGATGACGTCTCCCGAGGGACCGTCGATTCGGAGCTCCATCGTCCCGCCGGTATTCGCGGAGGCAAGACGAATGTCCATGCTGTCCGTTCCCACTCCGAAATCCATTTGCTTGTATGCCATCCAATCGCCATTGCTTATGCCGGACACGTGGGAACCGCCGCTGCTGTCGGTTGTAGGCGTATACACAGTAACACCGCTCATGCTGCTGAAGCTTTCCGCCTCCACAACCGTCGTGACAGGTGGGCTTCCCAAGACGAATTTTGCTTGCAGCGCCTGCCCCTTGGAGCCTCCGGTATTCACCGTCAGCTGTAAGCTCGGACTCAATCGGTTGACTGTAATTCTTGGATCCTTCGATAGGACCTCGGAAGCGCTTCGGTCCAGAGTAATCGTCACTGTCCCGGAAGCCGGCATGCTTGGATCGGATACGGACAGCTCGAGCTCGCTTCCCCCGTTCTCCTTTACCAGAACCGATGCGCGTCCGGAGCTTGTGATCATATCCACGGTTTGCGTCGTATTCGTCCAGAAATTAGCCCCGATCATGCCCAGGCTCTTCTCCTTGACTGCTTGAACGCCGTCAGTGTTGGCAAGCACTATAAAATCGGGATTGCTTGCATAGCTGCTTACCTCAGAGGGGGTCTGATTGGGCAGCAGAGCGTATGCATAGGAACCGTTCGCCGGAGCAACGCCATGATCCATGTACAGGCTTAAGAATCGATTCGTATACGTCGGGTCTCCCGGCTCCAGTACGCCGGAATACTTGGCAATATCCGACCATTTGCCCGACCTTTGCTCGCGCAGCCCTTTGATCGTCGCGCCTCCAGGGAAATAATAGCCGATACCGGACCCCGTCGATTCTCCGTCCAGATGCGCCCAACGAACCCCGGACATCGATTCCGCCCAGCCTATGGAGGATGGCTTAACCGTACCGTTCACCGTCAGTACGTTGCTTCCGCTCTCGTTCAGCTTCCGGTTCTCTACAACCGTCTCAATGGCATTGCTCGGATAGGATGAGGTTATGCCCGCACCTAGAGCAACGATTTCGTCGTCAAATAGGAACCAGGATTTCTTAGCTGTAAGGTCCGCCGTCGTATCTGCGTCCACATGCTCATAGGACATGCCTGCAACACTGTAGGTATTCGCCAGCGTCGTGCCGCCTACCCAGGCTTGGGTCGACTTCGAATTAGCGGCCATCGTCTTATTCGCTGCTACCGTCGTCCCCGGAAGCCTGTAGGAGTTGACAGTGGGCCAGTAGTTCCCGCTAAATTGCCCCAGATCGCCATTATATAAATAGGTCATACCGGCACCGGTATACCAGCCTTTAATATTCTGGCCGTTAATGGCTTCATAGTTGGCAATACGGCTGGAAAACATACTTAAACCGAAGCCGAAGCCGGGACGATAATGAACCGCTCTGTCCATGGCCGGGAAGATTTTGGACACGGAGGGCTCAGCGGCAGGGACAACACTGGAATCGCTTACAATTTGTTTGGCTAACCGGAGAAAGTCGATCGTCTGATCTTGGTAGACATTGGTGTAGGTATCGTTCTGCAGCCAATATTTGGCCACCCTTTTGAAGATTCCCGCATCTGCACTTGGAGCCGATTGTGCCATCTTGAGAATGGCCCGGATCAGTTGGGTGCCCTGCTCATGATCCTCCCTGCTGTATACGGAGATGTCTCTTCCCCGAACCATATCCATCAGCGCGCCCTTGTAAACGACCGGTACGAAGGAATCATGGACCCACTTATACGCATTGGCCACAGATGGATCCGTAACATCCCAGGCAGAGCCTTTTACCAAATACAACACTCTGCTTAAATTATCGATCAGACTGAGCCCATAAGAACCCGTATAAGCGAACTTTTCATGCTGGATGAAGGAACCGTCCGTATAAAATCCGTCCCCCGAAGTAACGTACTTGAATACCGGACTTAATCCGTTCACGCCGTTCTGTATCGCCGTGCCGTCTTTGGAAATCACCCCTCGCACAATCGTCACCGCGGCGGTCCATACCCGGTTGGCTCCCACATCCCTAGGTCCGGCGATAAAGTACTTAATGGCATTCATATAATCGGCAATCGGGGCACTCGGATCTTGGATCAAATCGTCATACATCAAAACAGTAGTATCATTCAAAGCGAGCGGAGTTCCGATCTCCCATTCCCACCAGTTCCCGTATCGGGTTACCGTAGTATTGTAATAATGGTCGTTAAGATACTTCAAGCCGTCAAGGATACTAATCTTTAAGCCTTCGTTACCGTTCAGTGAAGACCCGTGCGTTCGGTAAGCAAGCGCCATCTTATTCAAACGCTCATAGGATAACCGGATGTGAGTCGGATTCGTGGATAATGCCGCAAGATCGCTCCATAAGTAGGTCCTATTGGCAGGATCACCGTTCATTGTGCTCCAATTCGTTTGCGCCTTTTCCGTGACGGAAGCTATCGCCGCGGCGAAATCGCTTTCATTCGGATCGTAAGAGGTACCGCCTGTCAGCATATCGTACCATTTGAGCCGTAAGTCGTCGAACGAGTCTGCAGCTTGAGCGTGCTTCGAGGAGAAGCCCATTCCCACAATGGAAAATAACATCATTGCTGCCATAAACACGCTAAAAACTTTTCGCCGATTCTTCACTTATTTCCCCCCCTATGAATTTGGAAAATAGAAAGAGAGAACCTTGTTCGGCATCCCTCTTTCTCTTGTAAGCGTTCAATTATTTATTCGTTTTAAGAAAATCGTTATGTCGCTTGACCATGGAAGACAACGTCGCTGCCGCATCCTGATTGCCCAGGAAAAACTTCTCGTATTCTTCCCTGCGAAGATCCATCACCTGCTGAGGGACGCTTCGGGAATAGATCGGAGTCTGATCCTCGAAGAGCACGTATTTAAGAGAAGCAATATCATATGTGCTGTCATTGCCGGCAAGCAGCAGCTTAAGCGCGTCATCCGCCTTCGCCTCCTTAGAGGCCGGAATTCGTCCCCCTGCGGCAAGCGGCATCAATCCGCCGTCGGCGTACCATTTCAAGAACTTCCAGGCTTCGGCCTGATGCTTCGACTTCGCGTTGATGGACACAAAGTCACCGAGTCCGCCTCTGGTTACATACTCATTCTGGCTGCTAGCCAAACGAGGGACCGGGGCGAAAGCAATTTTGAACGAACGCGGATTATCCTTCAGGTTGTTCGAGCTGCGGAAGATCCACGATCCGGCATTCAGCATCGAAGCTTCCCCTTTCAGGAACATCGTTTCCACCGGCATCTTCGTCGTTAATTGTTCGCCGAGCTTCGGCGTGCTCTTCTCGTTCATCATCGTATTCAACAGCTGGAGCCAATCCCCAACCAACGGATGATCCAGATTGGAGCCCCCGCCTTGCTTCGTATAGCCCTGCTTCACCAATACCGAATCCATTGGATCCGGGTATACCTCCAAATGCTGCACCAGTCCGAATCGGCTATCCGTCTTGAGCTTGGTCGCGTACTCCTTCATTTCATTCCACGTCCAAGAGGTCGGAACCTTAAGTCCCGCCTGATCCAGCAAATCTTTATTAAGCCAGACAAAGAAAGGGCTTCTCACGGTAGGGATACCGTAATACTTTCCGCCTACTTGCCAATCCTTTGCCGCAGCCCCCATTTTGGCCTCGATATCATACTCGCCGGCATAACGGCTCAGATCCAGGGCAACTCCTGAATCCACTCTTTTCTTCAAGGCTGTTCCCGTGTAGGAAACGAATAAATCGACATCCTGTCCGGTCAGTAGCGCGGTATCGAGCTTGAGATTACCGGAATCGTCGTTGACATATCTTTCATACGATACCTGGATGTCAGGATTCGCTGCGTTCCACGCATCCACAACCGCCTGGGGACCGGACTCCGGCGGTACGCCGCCCCACATCTTAAGCTTAACGGCTTCTTTCGAAACCGGCTTGGCGGAGCCTGTTTGCGCCGTATCCGTCGAAGCGCTATTACAAGCCGGAAGCACCATCATTAATGCCATAGCAAGCAAACCTGCGGACTTTGTTTTTTTCACCTTTATGACCTCCCGAGAATAAATGCCGTATCTTTACTTTATCATTCCGTCTGCCTGTGATCGAATCCCTTCTTGGGGCATCCCTCCTTTCAAGCTGGAAGCAGTGCCATCGACCATGCCGCATTGCTCGAAATATCGAGCCAAATTGCGTCCCATTTCAATCATGCCGTTGTTGCCCGGATGCAGTAAATCGTGCGACATGCCGTAAAAACCGTATCCGAAAAGCTCGCGGCCGTCGACATAATGAACATGCTCGGATTGAAGCCTCCGCACGATCGTCTGCAGCGCCTCTCTGTAAGCCCCCGGTGTTGAGACCGGATCCTTATCCGGCCACAGGAAACCCTGATCCATGAAAAGTGGAATCAGCCCGATGCAAAGGAGCGGCTTATTCGGCTGCCCGGCTGCAATCCGCCGGACCATCGCCTCCGCCCTCCCTTCAAACTCCTCCACGGATACGCCCTGGTTCAGCATATTGACCGAGATGCACAAGGAGGCGAAGTCCCAGTCGTTTCGGTCGGCGATATAGTCCGCAATTGCGGGCTCGCAATAAGCATTGCCTGCGACTCCAAGATTGATCGCATCGGCTTTTAAGCACCAAGCGGCCTGCGATACATACGTTAATTCCGCGCTTGTCGCCGACACCCCCTGTGTAATGGAGGTGCCATAGGCCAGGTATCGGCGTGCGGGAAGCTCCTCGGGCGCAGGCGGACGAAGGCTTGCCCCTTGAACATCCAGAAGATGCACCTCCCCTCCCTGCAGCATAATGCGCCATACCTTCGGCGAGAACGCATATTGGAGCTTCTGACCTGCCTCCATGGCCAGGAAATAAGGCGATGGCAATTCCAGATGAAGTGTGACCGCCTGCTGCGTGATTACATGCTGGCTGACGAAATAATCGCCGATATATACGGTGGCGATACTGTCGCCGTTATAGCTCGCGAGCTGCACTCCTACAGGCTCCAAATCGCTGACGAATCGAATCTCGCAGCCCGCCGCTCTGCGGTATATCGCTTGGGCCGGCTCCCGAAGCGCATGCAGCACGCGATTCGGAATTCGTTGAAGCAGCCTACCGGGCCGCCCCTCTATAACGGGGAGTTCCTCCACGTTATGCAGTTCAACGTTATTCATGTGAATCATAGCCTGGACCTCCTCATCCTTTCACCGCCGAATTGGAAATGCCCTGAATAATAAAGCGTTGGCCGAGCAAGAACACGAGGATCATCGGTACGATCCCGGCTGTAGCGGCCGCCATCATGCCGTTGTAATCGATCGTATTTTCCAATATAAAATTTTGAAGTCCCAGCGGAACGGTATACAAATCCCGGTCGATCAGAAAGACCAGCGCATTCTCATAATCGTTCCAATGCCAGGAGAAATCGATGATGGCTAAGGTTGCCAATGCCGGCTTGGCCAAGGGCAAAATGAGCCGGAAGAAGATGCGGAGGTGACCGGCGCCATCGATAAAGGCGGACTCTGAAATTTCAATCGGAATCGAGAGCATGAACTGCCGCATCATGAACACTCCGAATACCGTAAACATTCCGGGCAAAATCAGTGCCCAATGCGTGTTGTAAATTCCCGCCCATTCGAACATCATAAATTTCGGTACGAACAGCACCTGCGGGGGAATCATCATCATGGATAAGTAGACGACAAACAGCGGCTCGCGTCCCTTGAACTCCATCCTGGCAAAGCCGTACGCCGCGAAGGCCGACAGGAAGGTCGCCCCGGCCGTTCCAAGGATCGCTACCTTGAGGGAATTCAAATAGTAAGTAAAGAAGGTATCGCTCCCCATCCAAACCTTCACATGGTGCGCCCATGACAGCTCCGCCGGTATCCAGCGGATCGGATACTCGAACACCTCCGCCGGACTCTTAAAGGAGGTGCTGATCATCCACAGAAACGGAACGACCATCAACACTCCGAGAAACAGCATGACGAACGTGGCGAGCAGCTTGGTGAGCATGGGGCGATGCGCGAGTCTTTCACTTGCAAAGGCCTGCGGAAGCCGGCGCATCTCAGCTTGTGGTTTTATCATAACCTAATCCTCCTACCTGACTGCTTAATAGTGAACCCATCGTTTCTGCCCCCACCATTGAAAGAGCGTGATCAGCAGAATCACCAGAAACAACGCCCAGGAAATGGTTGAGGCATAGCCCATCTCGTAATAACGGAAGGCATTCTGGTATACGAAGAGCGAGAGCACCGTCGTGCTGTTGCCCGGACCGCCCTGCGTTATCGCCTGAATAATACCGAACGTCTTAACGGACATAATCAAGCCGGTAATCAGCAGCAGGAACGTCGTCGGACTAACGAGCGGCCATACGATGCTCCTAACGATCTGCCAAGGCTTCGCCCCGTCCATCTTGGCCGCTTCCAGCTGCTCGGTAGAGATTTCCTGCAGTGCAGCCAAGTAAATGATCATGTTGTACCCGAGCATGAACCAGATCCAGATGATATCGATGGCATACATGGAGGTTTCCGTAGAGGAAAGCCAGCCCGGCGGATTCGCGATGCCGATCTCCCGCAGGAAACCGTTAATCGGACCCAGCTTGGCATGGAACAAAAGCATCCAGACGAATGCCACGGCCACGCCGCTCGTAATGTAAGGCATAAAGTACAAGGCCCGAAGGAGCTTGACCAGATACACGGACCGGTTCAACACAACCGCTACGAGAAAAGCCAGCCCGATCGAGACGGGGACGGACAGCAGGAAGATCGCCGTGTTTTTCATCGATAAATAAAACAGCTCATCCTGCAGCAGCCGCTTCACGTTAGCCAAGCCGACAAACTCGAATTTCGGGTTCATAAACTGATAATTCGTAAACATGAGAAAAAAGGACGTTATCGCCGGTACAATATAGAACAAGAGGACACCGAGCATATTGGGTCCAATAAATAGGTAGCCCATCATTTGCTGACGTTTCATCCAGTTGCCTTTCACTTGCTTCACCCCATTCGCTTATTGACCCCATTGTAGCAAGGAACGATGCCGGGCATAATGAACAAAACCTTTTGATTTATGATACAAAACCTCACAATTTGGGCTGGTCAGGCTTTGTAGATTTGTTCTATTCGTTCTGGCTGCGCAAGACAAAAACCGCCCGGCTGCCCGGACGGTCGTTTCAGGTGTTATTCGGAGCTTTCGCTCTTACGGTATTGGTTTGGCGTGGAGCCGGTCATGCGCTTGAATATTTTAATAAAGTAGTTATCGTTAAAAAATCCGACCTTGATGCCGATTTCACTGACTGTCATATCGGTATGCAGCAAATACTCAATGGCCTTCTTGACGCGCAGCTCATGCAAATAATGGATGATCGTTTTGCCCGTCTTCTTCTTGAACAAGGTACTCACGTAGTTTTCCCCCATCATGACCTGCTGCGACAACTGCTTCACGGTGATTTCCTCTTGATAATGCTCTTCAATATATTGAATGATCTTATTCACTTCGGGATGCTTGATCTTGTCCTTCGCCGAAGCAGCCTCAGACTCCTTGACTGTCGGTGCTGTTTTCTCCAGCTCCAAGCGAATCTTCTGCAGCGTATCCCGCAAATCCTTGACACTCATCGATAATTTTAAAATATAATTGGACGCTCCGTACTCCATTGCCTGCCGCACGTATTCGAAATCCCCCAAGCAGGTCAGCATCACGAAACGGCTTTGGATGCCTGCTCTACGCGTTTCCTTCAACAACTCGATGCCATCCATCTTGGGCATAACGATGTCGGACAATACCAGATCCGGAGGCTCCGCCGTAATCAGCTCCAACGCCTTGGCGCCGTCCCCCGCCTCGCCCACCACCGTAAATCCCATCTCCTCCCAGCGGATAAGCTCCTTCACTGACTCCCGAACGAACACCTCATCCTCCACCAGCAGTACTTTCCACATCCCGGTTTGCCTCCGTTTGAATAGAATTCGAAGTCTCCACAGCATAAGGTATGGATAACAAGTAAGGAATCACCATCCGAATCAGCGTCCCTTGCTCCAGTTCGACGATATCGAGTGAGCCCTGCTCTTTAAACAGGAGCTTTAATCGTTCACGGATATTCGTAAGTCCGATGCCCGGTCTTTTCCGTTTGCTCTGAAGCTCACGAGCCTTGTCAAAGCCGATTCCGTTATCCTCCACTTCGATCTGCAGCATTCTCCGCTCCGTTTCACTCACTCGGATCGTCACGCGTTGATCGCCCGTCGCTTCGAGAAAGGCATGCTGAATGGCATTCTCTACGAGCGGCTGCAGACTGAATTTCGGAACAAGCGCATAGTCAAGCCTCGTATCATATTCATAGCGAATATCAAAGCGGTCCTTATATCGGGTTTGCTGGATAAAAACGAATGCCTGCGTCAGCATAATTTCTTCTTTAAGGTGAATCAGGTCGACGTCGGTGTTTAAGCTCATTTCAAGCAGCCTGCCCAAGGATACGCACATATCGGCGATGTCCTCACAGTCACGGCGCAAGGCGATCCACTTCATCGTGTTCATCGTATTCAGCAGAAAATGCGGATTCATTTGCGCCAGCAGCATCTGAAAGCGGACGGCGTCCTTCTGCCTTTCCTCCGCCCACAGCCTTTGAATCAATTCATCCATATCGACCAGCATCGTATTGAACGTACGGGTTAATTCGAGAATTTCTCCCTTGTATTTTTGCTCGGGAATACGAACCTTCAGATTACTATGCGCGGCCTGCCGCATCTTGATCTGCAGCTGCGAGAGCGGCCGGGTGATCGTATGCGCAATCAGGAACGCGACGAGAATAAAGGCACCCGCCAAAAGAAAAAACATGCTGAAATATTGACGTTTCAGCACCTCGATCTCGTTAAATAAAATGGGCAGCGGGATGCGGTTAACGATATACCAATCCAAGGATTCGATATAGCTGTAGTTGAGCAGCGCGCCGGAAGCCGCATCCACCGTATAGCCCTCGGCCTCCGGGTCCGATGCGATTTGCTTAATCGCCTTGGCCGTTACGGCTTGCGCCTGCGGATTCGATTGGGTCACCACCTCCCCGCTGCGCGTTACGATGAAGTAGTCCTGTCCAAGATCCGACGCCGGCTTTAAAAAGGTTTGAAACCAATAGGCATAATCAATGCTGATCCGTGCGATACCGTAAACGGCATTATTATGATCTCGCAGCAACGCGTAAACGGATAATAAGTACGGGCTCTTCGAGAGATCCCTAGACACATTGTTCTCGTCACTCGGCACCCAAACAATCGGTGTTTTACTCGTGCGGATTTCACGGAACCTCGGGCTTGCCATGATCTCCTCATAGTTGAGGGAACGCCTCGAAGGATAGGAGGTATACACATTACCGTGAAAATCAAGAACCGTGAAATATACATTGGAGTTGTACAAGAAGAAGCTGTTATTCAGATTCAAAAATTTTTCTTCAATTAGCGCTTTGTTCTCCAGCGGATTGAATCTTGCCGGGTTGTCAAGAATCGACTTCACGAGAGAATCCTGCTCCAGGAAGATGAGCGTCTTAAAAGCGATGCTTATATGGTCTTGGACGGTTCGGTGCATCCTTTCCAGCTGATCGCGACTTTGTTTGCTGATCTTTTTCTGAACAACAGACTCAATTTTTTGGAAATTATAGATATTCAAGGCGCTAAACGGCAAAAGTAGTAACAGCAGACACGCTATAAACAAACGATATTTTAATGTATCGGGCCATAATCTGTTTAAATTTCTCAGCACGTGACCGCCCCCCTCACCTCAAAAATATTATAGCACGTGATTAAAGATGGAAAGGGGTTTGGCATGAAATCCGTTGTTCTGTTCTATTTAGGCCTATTTCCAGGAATGTGAAACAAAGAAATGTTCTATTTCCATACATTTCTCAATGTTCGTCTCTAGACTCGTTACCATACCAAAAACAAAAACAGGGTGGAAAACTTTTCCACCCTGAAGTTTATAATCCTGTCAGACAGCTGACAGGCTAAGAATTATAGTGCTTATATTTTGCTGACAAGCTCCTTATTTTGAAGCAGAGCCACAAGGTACGCCAAGGTTAATCCTTGCCCCCATCCCTGAACTCTCTTCCTGGAAATCGCCTTGTAGTCTTCCGCAGAGTACATTACCGCCGTGCCTGCCGATACGTTCCGAACGGAGCCGTCTTCGTCTATGTTGGCCAAGATGCCGTCATAGGCTTTGGCAATCGCATTTTGGTGCAGCGGATGCCCATTGATGACCAAAGCTGCGGCAATGCCCGCGGAGGCTGATGTTTCGGTATACGAGGTTTCATCGGTCAATACCGTCCGCCAGAGCCCATCCGGAGTCTGCAGTCTTACCAAAGCGCTCAATTGATCCCGAAGCGCATCGCCGAGCTTCATCCACATCGGCATGAAGGGATTCAGCATTTTGTAAGCTTGTGCCATCGTATACGCAGCCCATGCATTCGCTCTGCCCCAGTAAATACCGGACAAATGGTCTTGTCTGACATTGTCCCAAGCATGATAGAACAGGTTCGTCTTCATGTCCTGCAGGTATTCCTCGTGCCAGTAAAATTGATTCAAGGCATCGTCAATATAGTCCTTGTTGTCCAGCTTAAAGCCCAGCCGGAGCAGGAAGTAAGCTGCCATAAACAGCGTATCCGCCCACGCCTGCTCCGGAAAATCATTTTTGGAGGACACCGTATGCTGGAATACGCCTTCTCCGAACCGGATGGCATCCTTGCGAAGATACTCGGCCTTTACCAGCGCTAAATCAAGATATTTAGAGTCGCCTGTGGCTTCATGCAGAGTCAGCATCGTATGCCCCATGGCACACGCATTGACCATCATAGGCGGCAGGCCCAGCTCCAAGTATTCGTCCACCCATTGGACCAGAAAATCAATATATTCTTGATTGCCGGTTACTTCCCACGCTTTGGATATTCCGTAATAGGCAACTCCGCAGGACCAGTTCCAGGTAAAATCCATATTCATCGTTCTGCGGACAACACGGTCAATAAGCTCTTTCACTTCATTTTCATTGCATTCAAATTTACGCATTTCACCCATCTCCTTTTGACAAAGCTCTACCCCTACAGCCATTTCGCTTTATCGAGAAGACTATCATAAAATGCGAATTATTTCCCCGCTTATATGGACAATCATTCCCCAAACCCCGCATATATTGATATAATGAATATATGAATCATTCATTAATCAAAGGAGCCCTTCATGACGATTGCATCGCTGCCCGGCATGCTGCGCTTCGGGTCGAGGAATGATCCGCTTTGGATCGAATTCGACCGCAGAATCGGGCATTATTCCATGAACACCAGCCACTACCATATAGAGTATGAAGTGTTTTACCTGTTACGCGGGGAAAGAAATTATTTTATCAAGGATTCCGTATATCATATTCGCCCAGGCGACATGATGCTGGTAGACTCCTATGCCCTGCATAGAACCTCCGAGATCAGCGAGCCCAATCATGAGCGTATCGTCTTTCATTTTAATCCGTCCTTTTTCAATGGTTACCCACAGGAGGATAAAGAGCTGCTGCTTGCTCCCTTCTCCGGGGGCTACCCGTTTGTCAGGCTAAATATGCAGGAACAAATGCAATTGGAAGCCCTGCTTATCTCTCTCTTGAATGAGCTTAACGAACGTCCCCCGGGTTATCCGCTGCACATCCGAAACATGGCTAACGAAGTACTGTTGTTCGCGGCGAGACACATTCTGAAGCGCAAGGCCCAGCCTGATGTAGAGCTTACGCCCGTCCAGCGAAAGGTTACGGATATCGTTCGCCACATTAATCTGCATTTTAGAGAACCTCTGCACCTGGACCTCCTGACCAAGCAATTTTTTATCAGCAAAGGTCACTTATGCCGTGTATTCAAGGAGGTCACCGGCTTTGGCTTCACCGAGTACGTGAATATTACCCGAATCAAGGAAGCCGAGCGTCTTCTGCGGGAAACGGATTGGAGCGTCACGCAGGTGTCGGAGCACTGCGGCTTTGAAAACTTCTCTCATTTCGGCAAGGTGTTCAAAAAGCTGTCGGGTCTCTCCCCTCGTGCCTACAGGAAGCTTGAACGCTCCGGCTCCGGCGGATGAAGCCGTTCTAAAGCAACAAAAGGAGGAAGCCCTATGCGTCGCAAGGGCTTCCTCCTTTCTCCATGGAGCGTAATCATGGTTATGTAGTAATAACTGCCTCAAAAACAAGAATGCGTAAAGGAGCATCCGTGTGATTTTCCAATCCATGACTCCAGCCCGGTTTATTTAGCAGCACATCCCCGCGTCCTACCTCCCGCATTTCCCCGTTAACCGACATCCGACCGCGGCCTTCTATAATGACATAGATCTCCTCATCTTGACCGTGAGTGTGGTAGCCGATGGACGCCTGCGGCGGAATCTCAGTATAGTAGAAAAACTTCAATGCGGTATCAAAATCGCTGCTATCATACAATCTCACGCTTTTCACCAGACCATTGCCTTTGTGACTCTTCTCCATCATATACTCGGCATGCAGGTAGTTACGAACGATCACCACAGATCTCCTCCTAGTTAGTTAATGCTCTTTAAGCCCAGCCTCCAGGTTACGGAACTATAAGAGGAGACCGCATCCGCAGCCCCGGCTTGTTCCTTCATCTCGAATAAGAGGTCTCCTTGTTCATCCACCGTAACCTCCGCATACTGCCAAATATGCTTGCCCCGTTCATAATCAAACGACTCGCCGTCGTCATCAAACAACATTCCGCGGCCCGGCACATTGCCGAAATGGAGCCATTCCAACGGAGTGCGCTCCGTACCGTTCGGTGCATGCTGTCTGACAGGCATCATGGGAATGACAGCTCCCTCGCGAACGAAGATCGGAATCAGCTCGAGCGGAGCTTGAACATGCACAACCTGATCACCCTCGTAGCGTATTCCTGTTTCGAAGCCGTACCATCCACCCGGCGGCAGCAAAACGTCCCGCCCTTGCTCACCTGAAAACATCGGGGCTACGAGCAGGTCATCTCCGATAAGGAATTGATCGTCCCATTCCTTGATCCTTTGTTTTCCGTAGGCGGCGTCCGTCGTATTGAGCACTTCTCCATGATCAAAGCCGGTTTTTGATGCGGCTTTACGGTATTGATCGGCGGTTTCAAAGGCCAGCGGCATGGCGCGAAACGGAGGAAGACCTTCGAAGCGGTATCGCGCGAATGCCGTATAGAAATAAGGCAGCAGCCGCATGCGAAGCTCGATATAGTGCCGAATGATAGGCTCCACCTCCGGGAAAGACCAGGGCTTGGTACCGTCTCCCCACGCGTTCAGCATGGCCATAGGCGAGAAGCATACGGATTGCATGCGACGCACCCATTCCTCACTGTTATCCGCCTTACGTACCTCCGGAGTCCAGAGAATACCGCTGAAGGAAGCGTTGCTCAGTGCACGAATGAACTGTTTATGGTCATACAAGTCTGAGTAGAGCACATAAGGCAGGGTGGATGCCGCCGCGTTAGAGGCTCGAACCAGACCGTAGGTTCTACGGTTATGCTTCCGATACAGGTCGGAAGTCATTTTCTGAAAAAGAAGACCGTACATCTGCCTCATCTGCTCCCCATCGGCGCCGGAAGGGAAGGTTGCGTGAGCCGGAAACATCCACGAATGATTCGTAAGCTCGCTCCCATCGCATTCGTCAAGCTTATATCCCGATACACCGATACTGGCATGCTGCTCTATATGCTGATTCATGTACAGCTCCTGCGCAGCCTTCAAGGTATAATCGGGAGCCAAGCCGCCCCACACCGTGTGACTTCCCGATAGCGGTTTCATCGCCTCAAAAATAGAGGCATCCGGGGAAATGTACGGATGCTCCCAAAGGTTAATTCGAAAGCCTAGCTGCTCCATGCTGCTCACGAATTCGGAAGGGTCGGGAAAACGCTCCTCTGACCATTCATAAGTGACAGGATAGCTTCTGCTGTGCCAGCCCGGCTCTAAACCAATGACGTCACAGGGAATAGCGCGCTCGCGGAACTCTCTCGCTTCCGCTAAGGTCATCTTGTCACTGTACAGCTTCGGTACCCTGTGCCAAAAGCCAAGCCCCCATCGGGGCGGTAAGGTTCCTCCCCCACAGAACAGATTGTATCTTTTCACCACATCGACTACCGTCGGTCCGCTAAATAAATAAACCGTGGCCCCTTCCTCGGGAAGACGTACCTCCATTCGGCTGGACAGCGGAGTGGCCCTCCAAGCCTTATCCGTATTCCGGTCCCGCGCCGCCTCCGGGCCGTTATCATCGATATGCACGGTTGAGCCGCAGTATACGGTCGGCACTCGTGAAGTATCGATCAGTACACCATAACCGCGGTCCGATACAAAGAAGGGCACCGGCGCGTGAGTTTCTCCCGTATCCTGCTTAGGATCGCTATTTACACGAAGGAATCTGGTTCTTCCACGCTGGTTCATTCGGGCAAACTGCAGTCCCATCCCGTAAATGGCTTCCTGCTCCGTCAGAGGGAAGGATAAGATCGGCATGGCGCCTACGTAATCTAATCGTAGCTCTTCCATAGAGAAAGGCAGAGGCATATCTCCTAACTGATGCAATGCTTCGTACTTCGGCTCCCGGTTCATCCAGCTAACGGGTGAAAGCACGGATGGTTCTCCTATCGTTCCCCGCCATACTCCGGAAGCATGCTGCTGCCAAATAAGTGCTGCCATTGTATTTTCTCACCCCATCTTCCCTTGTTAAGTTATGTCGCTCAAGTCCTAAGCGGCAACTCAATGTCCGTCCACTGCCTCTTTTCGCTCGCCAGCTTGGCATAATGAACAAGAGCTTGCGTATGCAAGTAGTCCCTTCCGCTCGATTCCGCCTCCCTCTCTCCTCGTAGGGAGGAAAGGAACTCGGTCAACGTATCGCTTGCTGCAAATGCGCTATGATCACTGAAGGTTTCGGTATGTCCCCCTCGGTATAAGGAAATTACTTGATCCGTTAGTTCCAGTGCGCCATCACTGCCCTCCATACGCAGCTGTCCACACCATGGAGTTTGCCTGCTCCGAGAAGCTATCGTTCCGGAATACGTAGCACGAATGCCCCCCTCGAGTTCAATCCATGCCTCGGCATTGAGATCGGCTCCGGACTCTCCCCATCCGTTTAACGGCGCATACAGCTCAGCGGCAATCCGTTTTCCCTCGGCTCCGGTCAAGTACCGGATCATATCGAAGTGGTGCACGCCGATATCATCCAATAAGCTGACCGTATAATTGCGATGCACCTGATGGTAGCGATGAAACCGGATATCAATAGATGCAACCTGCCCTATCAAGCCTTCATCTATCAATCGCTTTACCCTTCGAATATAGGGAAAACGGCGATAATTCTCAGCGATCATAAAGGGAATTCCCTCCCGCATCGCTCGCTTTACAATGTCCACCGACTCTTCGTAATCAAATGAGATCGGCTTCTCGCAAAGCACCGGTAGCTTCCGATCGAAGGCTGCATGGTTGACCGATGTATGAGCCATAGGCGAGGTCACGTTCACGAGGAAGTCCGCCTCTTCTTTCTCAAGCGCCTCCTCCAGTGAGGTGTAAAAGGGGTACGGGTCGTTACCCATCTTCGGCTTCAGGGAAGAATTGGTTTCCACAACAGCGACTAACAGCCCCTGGTTCTTCAGCCTTGTATACCAGCTAAACCCGGCGGACCCAAGTCCAACCAATATGGCTTTCATATGACTGCTCCTCTCTGAATCCGGATGTTATAACCATAAAATCGGCTGGCGAATAGCGATGTTTCTTCGTATTTCCTTATCCTCCGGGTCACGCTCCAGAGATTCAAAGAGGGATATGTATTCCGCCTTACCAAGTCCCAAGCCGGCAAATAATAAGCCGGAAATTCTTGCCGGCCAGCCCTCATCATGCTCAATGTCCGGTGGGTAGGGCCAACGTCCCTTGTCGACAAGATAGGGGAAGAGATAAGCAAAGCCTTTACGTATACCCCGTCCGTCCGGAAGCTCATAGTTCCACAAATTGTCCGAAGGGGTGGATAGAATATGGCATAACGTTGCCATGTTGTCTAACGCAAAGATGGAGTAGCCGTACGGCTTGGTACGAGCAAGCTCTCGGGGAAAGCTTCCGTCATGCTCCATTTGGCCGGGCAGCAGGATACGTTTATACCTGTCGCGGCAATACGCCAGCATCTCTTCGTTGCCGGTGAAGCCGGCAAACACGCTTGCTTGTACATGCCAGCAGATGCTGTGGTTATTGTCCGTATTGCGTTCTTCCAGGCCGTAAGGATGGGTTGTCATCCAGCATAAATAATCGGCAAACCAGCGTTGTAAGCCGGAAAGAATCTCCTCCGCAAGTGGGGCCGAGCCCTGCAGCGCGAGAATCGCCTGCGGGATATCAATCAGATGCAGCGTATCAATGATCCCGATGCCTCTCCCGGGGCAAATGCCGGGAATGGCCTGAGCGTAAAGCAAATGCGGATTCATCCGTGTATCCTCATCGAGGAAAAATTCCTTGAGCCATCGTACCGCCCGCTCAGCATATTTCGATTCTTTGGTTACTGCGTATGCGGCGGCCAAATGTGCCGTGTTCGTTCGCATGTCCCGAAGGATCAGCCGATGGGCGCTAAAATTGTTCGGGTTCGACTCCCCGTCCCGCTTGACGTAGGGCAGCCCGTCCGGGGTATCCGGATGGGGCCACCAGTAATCGCCGTTCGAATAATAATCATGCGGTCCGCCTTCACTTTTATCTGCCTGTTCATCGGTAATGTGCCTTATTTCCGAACGGAGTGCCTGCTCCGCCCTCCTTAAGATCCATGACCTATCCAGGTCGATAAGTCTGTTTCGAATGTCACGAAATCCATGACTTGAATGCATGCTGCTTCTCCTTCCGTTCACATCACGAAATCGGTATCCCGTACAGACGCCAAGGCTTGCGGCCTCCAAAGTATCCGCACAAGTGATGAACCGCTGGAAGGGGCTTGACTTCCCAAGCTTCATTTCCTGAGTCAGATTCTGTGCAGCCTGCATGGTAAAGAACGACCTCTTCGTCAACTGACAGCTTGAGCTCATAGACGCCGGGAGCGACCCATCGAACCGCTTCGGCAGGGACGCCGGCTATACCGATGTCTCCGGTCATATCGGTCTTGATCCGGCAAGTCCCTCCGGCCAAGCTTTTGACCCTGATCCACGACGTCTTCCCGCCTGTGCGAACGGCACTTACCTGGAATGCGCCTTCGGCCCGCAGGTTGTGAAACACCGCCTCCTGCCAGTCGGTGGGAACAGCCGGGAAGACGCGAATCTCCTCGCCCCAGCTCTGCAGAAGCATATCGTGAAGAGCCTCCGCTCCCGCAAGCGGCGTCTCTATAACGGGGCCCGCCTCTTTATACATGGTATTCGACTTGAGCATGTGCATTAAAGTGTGCACGTATTTCAAAGCCTCATCTCCCTCGCCGACCTTCGCAGCCAGGGATGCCGCTCCCGTAAACGTGAACCCGCGCAGGTCCCCCTCGCGGGAAAGCCAATGCCGCAGGGACCGGATGATCAACTCACGCTCTTCCTTCGTATCCCCGCTCATGATATGCAGCGGAAAGGCGGCCATCAGATGACTGAAGTGCCGATGTCCGAACTCAAGCGGCTGATCCCTGCCGATCATAAAACCTGTTTCGTCTGTCGGCAGTGGCGTGAGACGCTCCAAGGTTTCCATCCACCTTTCACGAGTTGGATCCTCAACCTGGAGAATCTCGCAGACACGCAGGAGCGTCCGGCAGCCCCATTGGAGTAGAGCGAGATCATAATGCGTATCCGGTACCTTGAGCTGAAGAAAGGACCCGTATTCCGGAGAAATCATGGGAGGCAAGTGAAGCCTGCCATCCTCCCCCTCTTCCAGCAGATGCAGGTAGTACTGAACTGTTCGCTTCAGCAGCGGATAAAGCAGATCCTTCAACAGCTCCTGGTCCATCGAATGTCTATAGTGGCGCCACAGGTTATGGCATACCCAGGCCAAATTGCCCACTTCAGCGCCGACAGGGGCCGCCAGATCATAGCTCATGCTGCGACCGAGTCCCGCAGAGTCGTGCCGGTACCGCTCGGGAACATTGCGGATCAATTGCTCCATGCGATCCCGAAAAGCTTTTACCAACGATTCGCCTATTTCCAGCCGACCTGATGTGTACACCGGGGAATAGCTCATCTGCACGTTCATATTGAACCAAACACCGGCCCACGGTGTCGGTGCGAGCCATGGTCCCTGATTATCGATAATCATGCCGTCGGAACGCGTAGCGGCTGCGAGCTTATACATCTGAATCCAATAAAAGCCTTCAAGCAGCGTATCCGGAATGGATACAAAGCTTTGACGATAGTAATCGTGCCACCAGCTGCGGTGAGCTTCCAGCCATTCCTCCCACGGTTGGGAGGCAGCATGAACTACAGCCCTCTCCGCTTTTTCCCTTGAGGAGGCATCATCACCATTCATTACAGAGAGCCACAGCCGCCGCCGGTTGCAATCAATTTCATCCACCAGCCAAGCGGTTGTGCAGCCGCCGCCGTACTCGAACGATTGTACTCCAACAGAAACGCCAGCGTCCGAGGTGTGCTTGGAAACCTGCGTGGCAGGAATAAATTGGTTCAGGTTGAAGCCATCGGCATTCTTCAATACGGGATCCACTTCATTATGCGGATACCACTGCAGCCGGGTCCCCTGCTCGCTTTCACTTGTTTCCAGTTCAACCGCGAGTACCGGCTCCCTGCTGTGGACGAAAGCGCGTACCCTTACATTCCCTACCGTCGTAGTAATCTCCGCACGCAGCTCCGCATTCCATAGATCGATTCGAATGCTTGAAGGCTGATAATACCAGCCGGTCAATTCAAGATGCAGCTCGCCTACAGGTACCCTGGGAGTGAATTCTCCTTTAGGTTTGCCGGCCGTTACGTCCGAGCGGCCTAGCACGAAGCGAACTATATTCCGCTTGTTTCGATGCTCTTCACTATAGACCATGGCTCCTATCATCCCATTACCGATAAAAGCCCCTTCCTCCCAAGAAATCGGTTTGACCGACCAGGTCATATCGTGACGTGCCAGAAAGGTATCCCATTGAATTTGGTTTTTAATCATGCGAGTTTCTCCCCTCTTTTGTTCCGTGCTGCATCGCCCCGTTTAGAAACCGAACAATAGGCTCCGGATTTTCCAAACTGTGAGGATGATGACCGATCCCTCTTTTAACTATTACGGTGATGGTGCCGCCTGCTTCACGGTATTGGCGCTCGAAGAGCTCCCCATTCTCTGGGTAAGGAACGACGGTGTCGGCATCCCCTGCGATTAAAAGGACCGGGATGCCGGCATTGGCCAGCCTACCCGCACTAGCAAGCGGCCGGCTCTCCTCAGGTATTGCTTGCTCCTCCGATACTCCGTACACCGCCAAGCATTCCTCCCAATGAGTGGGAGAGCCTATTCCCGCTCCTTTACCGCCCGGCCAGCTGCGGTGGTCCAGAACAGGAGCGTCCAAGTAAAGGGCCATAACGTGCTCGGGATAAACAGCAGCATAATTGACGGCATACAGGCCCCCCCGACTGAAGCCGAATAACGCCGCCTTGGAAGCAAGGCCGAAACGGTCGACAACCCGGGCTCGAAAGTCTTCCATCCTGCGAACCGCAAAGGGACAGCCATACAGATGGCTTAGCCGAATATAAGCGATGTGCCACCCCTGCTCGAGCAATGCCAGGTCCGCCGTTGCGAAAGCGCCAAAAAACTCCGTTCGCCAAACCCACGGCCTGCCTGCAGCCTCCTGCTTAGGTGCGACCACAAGGGCCTCTCTTCCCGACAAATAAAATTGATATTGCGTATATCCATGCCAATCGGTGGTCATGGGTTGAGTAAGCCCGTTTTTCTCTAATTCGAAGCATGCCGCGGCTGCAATTTCCTTCCGAAGGCGTTCCCCAAGCATTAGCGCTTCTGGAAGCGGCTTCGCGTCAGCCTTGTTCACATGACTATGACCGACATGCTCTTTCCAGGCAGTACTGAGTAGACGATGGCGTTCTATAGTTTTCCGAAACCAAGGTACGGTGTTCGGCTCATTCACGTAGTCAGGAATACGTTCCAAGGTGATATTGAACAATCGGCTTAGCAGCGTTTGGGCGATGCTCCAGTGCCCATGGGCATTCGGGTGAATCCCGTCGCCATACATGTATTCCGGCTCCCTCCGGCGTCTGTGCTCCAAGTCCCTGCGGAGCGGGTCATAAATGTTGATCGCCGCGTCTGCCTCTCCCAGGACAGGAAGACTCAGTACCCAATCGGCATAGCGGCTTAAAACTTCATTGTAGCTCGGGTCAGGAAACCTCCAGCTGGGGCTGTCGTTTTCATTGATGTTTGGTCCCAGGTGCCTCAGCCTGGACGAATGGTCGTACGGAGTGGGAGTAAGAACGATGATCTTCTCCACCGATGGCCTAGCCTTGCTAATTGCTGCGAGCATACCTTCTTGATATGCCCTGAAGCGATCCTCAGAGTACGGATGATAAATTCCGTCGTTCATACCGTAGAGGAATACGAGCCAATCGGGCTTGCTCTCTCGAAGCACTCGCTCAAGCCGGTCATGCAGGCAAGGACGCGGCCATGGATGGGCTTTTTCACTGAGGCCCGATACCGTTTCGCTGCTTACTCCGAGATTAACGAAGGTAAGCTCCCGCTCCGGCATATGTTGTAAAAAGTAAGCCTCCATAAAGGCAATGTACAAGCCGTTATCTGTGATACTATCGCCTACAAAAACAATGCGTTTAGCTTGCGGAAGGTCTCCACCCCGCAAGAACAACGTTCCCAAGACCGGTTACCTCCCATTCGTTACATCCTAAGCAAAAAGTCAGGCGTGCCGCTAAAGCGGCACACCTGAAATCAACTCCATTAAGGAGCGAGAGGGCCAACATCCGATGCCGTTAGAGGACGGACTGGGAATGTCGTTGCACTGGAGCGTTCATCGGCTCCCGAATCGTTCGCAGAACGCGTTTCCCCGTCCATATCCTTTGTAACATACGTGTAGGTTCCCTTCGCATAATTGATCGCCGGACTAGATGAGGATAGCTTCTGTAAACCGCCCACCGTTGTGAAGAGCGGATTCGTGTTCCAAATTTCGGCGCTGGTTCTCGCCTTATTGGTTACGGTGCTGCCATATCCGATATTGCCTTCAAACACGGTGTTCGTCGTTGCAGCCTCGTTGTAAAGCGTACCTGTTGTGTTTCTTACAATATTATTCGCAACTCTGCTATCCTGAGGCGCATAGGTCTTGCCGGAGCCCACGATAATTCCTGTGGCACTGTCTACAATGGTATTGTTTACAACATGGGCGCGATAGATTTTCCATTGTGCCGTTAAATCACTTGAGGACGGATTGGACGGGTACCCGCCGGAGCCGCCGTCATAATCGCCGCTATCAAGCAGAATCGCCTTGCCTGTCAGCTTCTCCATATAGTTATTATAAATCTTATGGTCGTTACCATAGATCCGAATACCGTCTTGAGCGCTTTCTACTCCGTCCCCAAGGAAGAAGTTGCCGTAAAAGCTATTACTGTGACCGTGTCTCGAGGTAAGCCCGCCCTTGGAGGTTTTGAAGGTATTGTAACGGACCGTATTGTTGCCGCTCTTCACGGAAACGATCTCCGGCTCTCCGTCCGTATTCTCAAAAAGATTGTATTGGATCGTATTATAGCCGTTCGAGAGGGAAACGGAGGATAACCCTAAACGGATGGTCTCCTTCCCGTTAGCAACCCAAGGTCCTACATCGTGGAAGTAATTATACTCGATCACATCGTATTGCGAGACGTTCCCGTTCCCATCGCCTTGATAGGCGATAAGCGGTGCAGTATCGCTTTTATTCCCAAAGTCGTTGTGATCGATTTGGTTATGATGACTGTTGCTTCCGCTGACCTGAAGCCAGATGAGGTCCCCTCCGGTAGCTGCAAGGGCGAAGGTATTCCGAGTAATGCGGATATGATTGGACCCGTCCAGAAGAACGGCAGTGTTCCCGGTATTTGTGAATTTCAATCCTTCCACCGTGACATAGGATGAGCCTGTTATGTGAATTGCCGCACCTCCGGAAATAACGGCCTGCCCCTGATTGGCGGCTTTTATCGTAATAGGGGCAGAAGACGTACCCTGCTTTCCGCTGATAGTGAAAGGCGTACTCTGCGTATAGGTTCCGTTGGCGAGCACAATCGTGGTACCGGCGCTCGCATTCGTTAATGCAGAGCTTAATTGGGAAGACGTCGAAACCTGAACCGTACTGCCGGAACCGCCGGAACCGCTTGAAGCCCCCCCATAAATTTCTACCTCCGTATAGCTGTTCCATGCAGTAACGGAGTTCCCGTGCCCTACGATTCTCACATACCGGACGGGATCCGCATCGGGAAAGTCGAAGGTCTGAAGAGATGCATTGAGGGCGCTCGTTACATTAGCACTTATCGTGGTAAAGCTGATGTTATCCGTAGAGGCTTGGATATCAAAGGTAGAGGTCCGAGTATCGCCGTTTAAAAAAGCGATTTTCACATAATCAACCTTCTTATTTGATCCCAAATCGTATTGGATCCACTGCCCGTCGCCACTCGCGGACCATCGGGTCGAAAGGCTTCCATCCACCGTATTGGCCGGTACATTCCCGTCGTCGGCACTGGCTGTCACGGAAGTGCCGGGGATTGAGAATTTCGCGGATGCATTGGAGGTGTCTCCATAAATCTCTACCTCGGTATAGCTGTTCCAAGCATTGACGGAGTTACCGTGCCCTACGATTCGCACATACCGGACGGGATCCGCATCGGGAAAGTCAAAGGTCTGAAGAGCCGCGCTTAAGCTGCTGGTTACATTAGCGCTTACCGTGGTATAGCTAACTTGATCCGTAGAGGTTTGAATATCGAAGGTTGAGGTTCTGGAATCCCCGTTAAGAAACGCTATTTTCACATAGGATACCTTTCTATTTGATCCCAAATCGTATTGAATCCACTGCCCGTCTCCGCTTGCAGACCATCGGGTCGCTAAGTTTCCGTCAACGGTATTCCCGGGAACGTTCCCATCGTCGGCACTTGCCGTTACATTCGCAGACACGACGGTTAGCTTGGCATCGGCCGCATGAGCAGCCATGGGCATCAGGGACAGCATCATGCAGAAGCATAAAAGGAAAGAGAAGAGCTGCTTTTGTTTTTTCACTGTTTTACACATCCTTTTCGATTGATTTTAAAAGGAAATGCTTACTCGCTTTCTACCTCCTTTCCTCGATCTGGCCATTCTCGCAGCTTTATTCGAATATATGCACACTCATCGCTTGAAGCCATGCTTTGGCGATGAGTGTGTGGCCGGCGGTTGTAGGGTGTACCCCATCGGATGCCCGGAAACTCGGGGGTAGCCGTTTGGTCCCGATTCCGTGCTGCAGCTGTAAGTTCAGTTATCCCCTGTCTACCCTTTAATGGCTCCAATTAAGGCGCCTTTCACAAAGTATTTTTGAAGAAAAGGATATACAAGCAGAATAGGTACGGTAGCCACAATGATTGTGGCGTATTTTAAAGTAACGGATAACATCACTACATCCGTCGCCGAAGCGCCGACAGCCATGGAGCTGGCTTCCCCCTGCAGCAAAATCTCTCTGAGAATCAACTGAAGCGGATACATGGAGCGGTCCTGCAGGAAGATCAGCGCGTGAAACCAGGAATTCCAATGACTGACTCCGTAATATAAGAGCATAACCGCAATAACGGGCATCGATAAGGGAAGAATAATCCGAAACAGAATGACGAAGTCGTTGGCGCCATCCATCTTCGCCGACTCCTCCAGCGCATCGGGAATCGCCTCAAAGGCTGTTTTCATCAGAATCAGGTTAAAGGTATTGATGGCCTGAGGGATGATCAGCGCCCACAACGTGTTGGCCAGCCCGACTCCCTTCACTGTCAAATAAAAGGGGATCAAGCCGCCGCTGAAAAACATCGTGAATACGATAAAAAGCATGAGATGCTTGCGATACTTCAAGCTTTTGCGCGACAAGGCATAGGCCCCAAGCGAGGTAAGCAGAATGTTAAAGACCAGCCCCGTCAGGACGACAAAAAAGGTATTTCCGTAGCCCTTCAAAATCATAGGATTCTCAAAAACGCTTATATAAGCATCGAGTGAAAATCCAAGCGGCTTCCAAAGAATGCCGTTGAAAGCCATTAGCAAGGAAGCGTCGCTCACGGATGCAAATGCTACATAAATGATTGGGTATACCGTTACCAGCATCAATAGGGTTAAAAATAGGGCATTCGTTGCATCGAAGCATCTTTCCGATAATGTTGGTCGATTCATATGGTTGCTCCTTCTTACCAGAGGCTCGTATCGTTTAATCTTCGGCTAAGCCAATTAGAGAACACAAGCAGCGTGAAATTGACTGCGGAGTTAAACAGACCGACAGCCGAACTGAAGCTATAATTGAAATCCTGCAGACCGACCCGATACACATAGGAGGAAACTACATCCGCCGTTTCATATGTGCTGGGGTTATACAGCAGTATGATTTTTTCGAAACCAACGTTCATCATTCTTCCCATCTCCAGGATGAGCAAAATGACGATCGTAGGCATGATCCCCGGAATCGTAACATGAAGCAGCTGCTTCCAGCGCCCGGCGCCGTCCATGCGGGCCGCTTCGTATTGTTCGGGATCAATACCTGTTAATGCGGCTAAATAAATGATCGTACCCCAACCGATATGCTGCCATATTCCGGAAGACACATATATCGGTCGGAACAAATCCGGATCCAGCAGGAAGGTAGCCCGCTCTCCTCCGATCCAGGCAATCAGGTCGTTGATAATACCCTCGCTTGAGGTAAAATCCTTAACAATACCGCAGATAACAACCAATGAGATGAAATGCGGCATATAAGTAACTGTTTGAACCGTACGCTTAAACAGGGAATTCTTCACTTCATTTAACAAGAGCGCTAATAGGATCGGGGCCGGAAAGCCGAAGATCAGTTCATAGAGGCTAATCAAAATTGTATTCTTGATCGTTCTCCAGAAATAGGCTCCGGTAAAGAACGTCTTAAAGTGCTCGAAGCCGACCCATTCGCTCCCCAAAATCCCCAGTCTCGGCGAGAAATCCTTGAAAGCGATAATCGCTCCATACATGGGACCATAGTGAAAAACGATATAGTACAACAAGACCGGAAGCAGCATGAGGTATAACATTTTGTTCTTGCGTATGTCCAGCAGCAGACCCATCTTCGTTTGTTTGGCGTCTTGCGCGATGGTTGTTGCTTCTTGATGAATCGCAGCCATTCGATTCCACTCCATTCCTTTTATGTCCTTTTACAAGAGAACGTGTCCTCTTCAGATGGACACGTTCTCTTGTTCGCGGTCATGGTGTTTCTTAACGCTTATTGTAACGATCATAAGCGTCCTGATAAATTTTCACTACCTTGTCGCTGCCCATATCCTTAATTCGCTTTACATATTCATCGAACTTATCCAGCGGCTCTTTCCCCATTACAAATTTAACGAACATTTCTTCTTTATAGCTGGCGATGGCCGTATTGATTTTCGCTACCTCTTTGCTTTCTTCTATCGTCGGAGTAATGAACAGCGGAAGCACGTGCTTGTCGGCATCGGTTTGCTCCCAAATTTTAATGGCCTCATCCTGTTCCTTGAAGGTGTTGAAGCTTTTTCTCGAATCACCCGGGAAAGGACCGTTCGGCTTCGTATACTGGGTTACCATCTGCTGCAGGCTGTACTTTGGATCCTTCGTAATCTTATCCGAGAAGACCGGTTTCCCGTTCTGCATGCTGTAGCTTTCTCCTTCGATACCGAAGTTGAACAACAGGCTTCCCTTTTCGCTATAGGCATAATCCAACCACTTGACTGCAAGCTCAGGGTTTTTGGCAGCGGTGGTGACAGCTTTGCTGGCCGCCGGGTTATATTTGAAATCGCGTTGTCCGATGAAGGCCCGCTCCCCCTTCTTCAGCGTAGGATACGGGGCAGCCACCAATTGAAACTTCGGATCCTGCTTCTTCCCCGATTCCATCCAGCGTCCCATGCCGCCGCTCAGCAGTCCGACCGTAGCGCCGGAGGCATGGCTCAGCATCTTATTGTCGTACGATTTGGAGTCCGTGTTCAAAGCGAAATCCTTATCGATCAGCCCCTCGGCATACCATTTGCGAAGTAGGGTTAAAGCTTCCTTGAACTGCGGATCCACCGGTCCGTACTTGACCTTGCCCTGATCATCGATATAGTAACGGTTAGCCGTTCGATAGGCTCCGATGAATGCATCTTGAATATTGAACTCGTTGCTGTATTGTGCGGTAAAGGGGGCCGAAGCATTCTTCTTCTCCTTAAACGCTTTCAACACCGTGTACCATTCGTCAATGGTAGTAGGAACAGCAAGCTGCAGTTCGTCCAGCCAGTCCTTACGAATCATCGGGCCGCGGAATACAAGGCCGTTATCCGGGCGAATCATAGGAAATACATAGTATTTGCCGCTGTCCGTCTTCAGCATTTTATCCAGCTCTTTATCCTGCTCCAGCCTCTTCTTCAAATTCGGTGCATGTTTATCGATGAGTTCGTTCAAAGGGAGGATGACCTTATCGGCCATCGCCTTCTCCGGTCCTCCCGGATAAGCATTGTTCCAATCGTACTCGATGACATCGGTTAAATTGTTCGAAGCGATAAGCAGATTGAACTGCTCCTTCGATTGTCCGTCGGCCGGGTGGGAATATTTCACTTTGACACCGGTTTCCTTCTCCAGCTGCTTGCCGAAGGGCGAATCTGCCAGGTTGGGTACGAACGTAGTTAAGTTCGAATTGATTTGCTCCCAAGAAGTGATGGTTTCCGTTGTACTGATCGGGTATTTGCCCGCTTCCGTCGCCGGTGTCGTCGGTTTTTTCGCCGTATCGGCTCCCCCATCCTTTGTATTGGAGCATGCCGCCAACAGGCTCGTTGATGCCAGCATAATGGAAACGGCAAGACCGATCGATTTGTTCATAGATTGTTTTCTCATCGTAATCCCCCTTGTGCTTGTCGTCGAATTTTGTTTGGTTTGAACCGGTGAAGCACTGCTCACCTATGGCCCTAATTATGGCCCCGAAATCACGTTTTGGATATCTTCAAAAAAGAGAATCCGTCTTTATAATTAGCAGTAAAGGATATGTAAAACCGCGAGAACCCCTTTAAAAAACGGGAATAGCCGCGCGAGGCGGCTACTTTGGTGACAAGTGCTATAGAATACTTTTATATTTGCCGGGCGTAATGCCTTCATGCTTCTTGAATACCCGATTAAATGTGTTAATGTCCGAATAACCTACCCTTTTTGCAATTTCCGCAATCGAACAGGACTGGTCGGCTAGAAGGCGCTTCGCCTCTTCGATCCGAGTCCGGCTGATAAATTCCAGAAGCGCTTCGCCGGTCTGGGCTTTGAATTGTTTGGCCAGGTAAGGAGGGGTTAACCGGAACGTCTCCCCGATCATCGTAATATTCAAGTTTTCGGAGCTGTAGTGCTCTTTCACGTAAGCCATTACCTGCCGGCTGAGCTGATTATGCTCCTGCTTCCGGGCGTCCTCAATGGACTGACATATTTGCTGAAGCACAGCACCGATCTGCTCTCTCATTTCATGAATCGTCTGGCAGGCGGTTAATCGCTCCACCGGGTTGATGATGTCGACGAAATCCCGCTTGTCGCCGGTACTGATTTCGTCCAGCGTCTTGAGCATGGTACTAATGAGGTCAAACATGAGACATTTAGCCAGCGGAACGGATAATGACGCATCCGCTACATTGGTTTCAACAATTTCGTCAACCGTAGCCTTGGAGTTCTCGTAATCGCCTACCTTGATGAAGTTGATGAGCTGCTGCTCCACATGGAAAGGGTAATAGTAACGGTTTCTGCCTCGAATCGAGCCAGCAACCGGAAGATCTTCATAGCGGATGATTTCTCCTTTATCCTTGACTAAACGGTACTCCAGGGCGGCGAGTGATTCCTGGTACGCGGTCGATACCCCTTCCGGCCCCTGATGAATTCTGCTGATAGCTACGGTCAAGTGGATGTGGTAGTGATCCGATACGAACGATTTGACTTGTTCCGCGATCCGATGTAATTCTCCGGCTTCATGCAGCTCATTAAAATTAATAATACATGCCTGCTTATCGTCGATTTCCGTTGTCATGGCCTGGTGCCTGCTTCCCGCTATTTCCTCCGCCACATTCATAATGATAAAGTGTACGAGCTTCACCTTCTGAGGCTCTACAAAGCCGGTGTCATGGAATTTGCCGTAGTGATCCACGTGAAATAACAAAACGGCAAAATCCGAGGTGAGTAACTGGATATTATGACTCTTGAACAGCTCATGCACGGGTATTTTTTGTTCAAGCCGCCCCTTCAGCAGGTCCTGAAGAAAGTGGGAACGGATGACGTCACGATGCTGCTCCAATCGTTTGCCGATCTTCTCTTTCTCGTCAAACGTATTGTTCAATGCAGCTTGCAAATAGCCGAATTCATTCACCCCAGCCTCAAAGGTAATTCCTGATTTGGTGGATAAGCTGCGTATTAAAGTATGGATCGGATTATAGTTTCTTCTCAGAAATATGACGGTGACGAGTCCCCCGATCAGCAAGCTTACCGTCAAGCTGATATAAATCAGCTTCTTAACGTATTTCATTTTCTCGTCGAACATTTCGGCGGGAATCATCGATACATATTTCCATCCGGTCTTCTCCGAAGTAGTGTAGGAAACCGCTACCTCCTGTTCGGCATGACCGGCGTAGAACAAACCATTCGTTCCGGAGAGCTTGGCTGGGACAAGAAAATCCGGGGTCTGCTCGATGCCGGTCGAGGCAATCAGGCGATTGTCCTTATCCAGCACGGCCACCGACGATTGGTTGGCGGAGCTGATGCTTTCAAGGAGCTTTGAGTTCTTAATAACAATTAAGATTACGGCGCCCGGTTGCTCAGGGTTATCGAGCAGAATCGATTTGGCATACATAACGGCTTTGACCGCATCACCGTTCTCCCGAAGCGTTATCGGTGCGTATTCCTGGATGTACCGCTTGTTGAAAAACGTTTGCCATTCCCCATAGCTCATGTTATCGCGTTCCCTAATCCTCTCGAATAGCCCGCGGCTGTCGAGTCGTTCACGAGCGGAAACTACGGTATCGCTATTCTTGTAATACACGTAGATTTGCTCGATATAATCGTTGGCCATCTGATACAGCCGAAGATCCGCCGCAATATTGACAATATCATAGTAGTCATTGTCTGTAAGCGGCTTGGACGTGCCGATGAAGCCGGCAAGCCGTTTACTCAACGCCATTTCTACGCTTAGTCGTTCGATGCCGCTTAGATTGCCGTCAATCGCCTGTTCCATCTGTCGAAGAAGCGACTCGTTAGCCCGATTTACTTCGGATTCCACCACATGCCAGGTTGCTGTATATATAAAAGCGCTTACTACAATCGGTACCAACAATACGGAGATGTAGGAGATGAGCCAGTTGAATACGATGCTGTGTGTTTTGAAACGAATCCTTCGAAGACTCATGTTCGTTACCTCCGTGAGCTTGTTCTACAAGTTATACTTTGATCCCATTATACACAAAAGTTTGGTTCTAGACAGCATCCCTCAAAGCTGCCCATAGCATCGGTCATAGGAAATAGCAGGGCCGACTGCTCGGCGAGCGGCCGTCCCTGCTTGATTTACTTACCCTTCTTCACTTCCAGCATGCGCAGCAGCACAGTAACAGCTTCGGCCCTGGTGGCGGTATCGCCGGGGGCAAAGCGACGATCCTCCTTACCCTCGATCAGACCTTGCGAAATGGCATAAGCAACGGACGGCTTTGCCCAATCCGGGATTTCTTCTCTATCGCGGAAAGTCGCTGTAGCCGGAACGGCAGCGAAGTCCGGTTTTTGCGCCCGCATCAGCATCGTGATCATTTCCGCACGGTTCATCCTTTGATTCGGACGCAGGGTTTGATCTTCATAGCCCTGAAGAATACCCGATTGAACGGCAGCCGCGACCTCTTTTTCCGCCCAAGCAGGAATGTCCGATTGGTCGGCGTACGTAACTGGCGTTGTACCGGGAGTCAGCTTCAAGGCACGAACAAGCATAGCGGCGAACTGCAGTCTTGTCATCGGCTCTTCCGGCTTAAAGGTGCCATCGGGGTATCCGTTTACGATCCCCATCTCTACCGCCTTGGAAATAAACTTCTCCGCCCAGTGCTTCCCAGCGTCAACGAAGGGGGCCTGAGCAGTGGACGGCCCAGCAGGTACAGGCGATACCGGTGCCGGGTTAGGCGCCGAAGGAAGCGGTGCGGGCGCAGGGGCAACCCCCGGCATCGAAGCAGGTATCGAACCGGACGTGTCTCCTCCACCGGTATCCGCCCCATCCCCATCCCTATCCACCGGTCCCGGGGTCGGTCCCGGGGTTGGTCCCGGGTTGACCTTAAGTCGTTTCACCAGCAGGGTATACACTTTATTCTTCCCCGAAGGAAGCGCTGCTTCGATGACAATGACACTGCCGTCTTCGGCGATATTTAATTCGCTGCTCGCCTGTCCGCTGATCACCTTCTGGCTAAACACTCCGTCTACGCTAACGGTAATTTGGGAGTCAATAGCGATTGTAGTCGGTACTACTTGTAGACGATTCATCTGGAACGGAACGGTTACATGATACATCGTCTTATTCGGATCAAAGTCCGGCGTCAGCTTCCCACTCGGGAGAAGCCATAGCCCGCTCAACCCCGCTTGTTCTTCCTCTGCGGGCACACCCGCATGGGGACCGACATCCGAGGCGGTGAGCGGCTTTCTGATCCGATTCGCATCCCGGCTATATTCGTCTGCTCCGGCATCAGGCGTATGATATCGTGTCTCCCCGTCGATATCCTCCTGAGCATGGAACGGAGCTTTGGATGCATCAATAGCCGGACTCGTGCCCGACAACCGGATCAAGCCATCCTTGCTGCGAACAAGCTGCAGCGGCTTCTTCTCGATCGCGGCGGCGGTAATCCTTGCCGGATCCGTAATATTCGTAGGGTTGGCCAAGCCTTCCACCAGATTTCCTGCATACATCTGACGTTCGTTTACGGGAGCATTCTGAGCAGCTGTCGTTTCGTTGAATATGGTACCGGCATTGCTGAATACTACATTGTTGTAAACCGCCGCTCCAACAGGCTGATACACTCTGCCCCCAAAGCTAAAGCCCGTCGTATTGTTCCCTATATTGACCATCGTATTATTGAAGATCTGTACGTTATATTGCCGCCAATGGCCCCGCAGAATCTCGGTCTGCTTCTGTTCGGGAAGCGTATTGAGAACCGCTGTTTGCTGAGTCGCTCCTTCCATCCATTTCACTGTGGGATTCGTTCCTCCGTCCGGACCGGCATCATGGGTGCCTCCGTCAAGACGAATCACCTGCGTCGTCAGACCCTCCATATAATTATTATAAATTTTGTGATCATTTCCATAAATCCGGAATCCGCTGAAGCCCGGCGTTTTGCCGTCCCCGATAATAAAGTTGCCGTAGAAGCTATTGCGATGCCCGTGACGCACCACAATCCCGCCGTAGGAATTACGGATCGTGTTGTATCGGATGATGTTATCACTGCTTTTAACGGAAATAATTTCATCCTCTGCATTAAGCCCTTCGAATAAATTATACTGCACGGTGACATAACCGGAAGCAAGCGATAAGCCGGACAAGCCTAGCCGTATCACTTCCAGACCGTTCGTTACCCGAGGTCCGATCCCATGGAAATAATTATGCTCAATGACATCGTACTGCGAGACGGTGTGGCCGCTTTCTCCGTTGTACGTGATAGTTGCTCCGAAGCCCTTCTTCGGACCAATATCATTATAGGCTATACGGTTGTGGCTGCCGATCCCCTCAACGCGGATATAATGCCGATGGGTCCCGTTGTCGGTTACGAGGGTCGGATTCGTATGCGGTGTGTCTCCATTGTATACGGGCCGATCTGCGATGTACTTGTCCCCTCCGCCGATTCGACAGCTGCCGGCAATATCGGTTAAACACCATACCGGACCGATGCCGTCGGGCGCATTGAAGCGGTAGGGCTGCCCCGTTTCATCAAGAGCAAACTTATTTCTGAGAATCGAGATGTTGCTGGAGTGATACAATTCAATGCCCGGGTGGACCTGCTCATTGGGTCTCACTTCTTTCGTTTCCGGGTTCTCCCCCTTTAAAATAGAAGCAATTTCATCACTGACTCCCCTGTAATTGAGGCCCGGGATGCCGATCCCGCTGTTGAATTCGAGCCCCGTCACTTCAATGTATTTCGAATTTTCAATGTGTAAATAACTGTTTCCTTTTATCACTGCCTTGCCCAGTTCCTCGGCTGTAATACGGATCGGAAGGGCCGGCGTCCCTTGCTTTCCCTTGATTACGAAAGGTCCGTCTTGTGCATACACTCCGTTCTTTAACCGGATTTCCACGCCCGGCTTCGCTTGATCAAGAGCCGTTTGGAGCTGATCCGCCGTGCTTACCTCGATCACCTCCAGGACCGGGGCGGGACCTTCGGGGATGTCCCCTGCTTGCGGCGGTCCCGCAGGCTCTTCAGGCTCTACGATGACCGGAGGGGTGCCGGTATACAACGCAATTTCCGTCAGACTGTTCCAATTGCCGGAGCTGCCCGTCGCACTGTTTCCGTATCCAACAAGACGCAGGTAGCGCGCGGTTGCCGGCTTATCGAGCACGTAAGACTGAAACACGCTGTCGGCAGCCAGAAGGGTCCTGCTCTTCCTTTTGGCCAGCAGCACCGTACCGGTTGCGAAATCTGGATCATTGGATTCCAGTACTTCAAAGGTAGATAACCTCTCCCTGGCATTTAAGAACGCGATTTTCAGATAGGTGACCGCAAGAGGCTGTCCCAGATCGAATTGAAGCCATTGCCCTTGACCCGATGCCGACCAACGGCTTTCCGGATCTTCCCATTCGCCGTCGACCACGTTCGCAGGAACATAGTTCGTATTCGGCTGGTAAGTGCTGGCGGTTACCGTTCCTGCATTAAGCCCTACTTGTCCGTCGGGAGCAACGGCAAGACCTCGAATCACGTCCACTTGGTACACATTGCTGGAGCTGCCTTTGATCAGCTCAATCCTTAGCTTATTTACGCCGGGAACAAGCGGTACTTGGGCAGGATCAGTGATAGGCGCTTGAGAAAGCGTATAGTTGGTAATCGTCATGGTTACTGCAATTCCGTTTTCCGCTTGAGCATCAACGCGAACCGCAGCTGTCTCGTATGGAACCGTCGCCGAATAACCATTCGTCTTACTCGGCAGGAAGCCTGTCAAGACATTCTGGGCTCCGCTCTGGATTTCAAGGCGGCTCAATTGCACCTCGGGCAGCTTCTCGGCGAAGGTGAAATAAACACCGCTGTTCAGCTGGACATCCGCAACATAATACGATGCGCCGTGCATTGTTGCTTGTGTAAGTGGAACAGACACTGCATTGTCAAAATTGCTGTGGGAGCTGGTTAGCAGTAACCCGCCTAATGGAAGCATCCCCGAGGGTATGGCTACCTGCACTGTGCCGAGATGGCCCGTATTTTGAACCTTCCAGGTACGCGCCCATTTCATATAGCCGGCCCCATAGGGACTATGCTGCTCCGTACTGGCATTATCCCCCCATACCAAATATTGTTTATCCGATAAGGCTTCCTTCGATGAAACGATAACTTGCTCCGCAGCATCTCCCTGACTGCTCCTGCTCTGTTGAAGGTCTAATGCTCCAATCCGATCAAGCCCGATACCGGCGATATGGTTATTATATCCGTCGTTTGCCGTCGCGTCCCATACCACATCGGGGGACGGACCCGCCGAAAGATAATTGCCCGCCTTCAAAGTCAAACCAAACTTCAGGGCAAGGTAAGTCTCGACTTGACGCTTCTGCACTCCGGAAAGCGGTGCTGTAAATAAAATAAGCTCTCCCATGTTCCCATCGTAGCCCGAGCCTCCTCCCGCTGCAGAGCCTAACGATGCAGCCGCGTTCAACGATCCCGTCAGGGAGGCGCGTGGTTGCGTGGTTTGTGCTTCCGCCATTCCGTCGCGAACAATGGATTGGTATACATTGGAACCGACGCTAGGATTCGCGTCAAAATGAAGTCCCCATAAATTGTAATCCACCGGGGCTACCACATTGAAAGCCGTTAATCTTGTTGAGGTTGTCCCTACATCCCACAGGACGTTGCCTTTACCGGCGGCTGCACCGGACGTGTGGGGAATATGTGCCCCTAAGCTCCCCGAGGTCAACGGCTGGTTGAAGATGGAGGAATTCGCCATAGAAGGCGCGCCTCCCGTGACCGTAAACAAGCTTGCATGGTTCACAACCTCTCCTTCCCCTAGCAAGCCTGTTACGTCCTGCAGAATGCTTCCCCCGCTGCGCACGAATTTTACGGTAGGCTGAAAATTAAGTGCCTCATTAGAAGCTACATATCTAGGCTTCGGGCGCGAAGCTATAGGGGCGATCGTGCCGTCGTTCGCAAAATGATTCGCGTTCGGGCTGCTGTCCTTCCATACGGTAACCGTATCATCCGTCAAAGTGACGCTAGCCGGATCAGCTTTAAGCCACAGCCTCAGTGCCGCGGCATCCACCCCTCCCGGTGTACCAGCAGCCGCCTGCGCCTTTGGAAACGCCGCCGGTAATCCCCCCAACGTCAGTACGAATGCCAGTGTAAGATGCACTGTTTTCAATAAACCCTTTCTGCTGCTTCGTGGTCTCAAGTCTTCGCCACCTCTCCCCTTCTTTGCCGGTATGATTACACTTTTAAAGCGGTTTCACACCATGCTAGAGTTGATCTCTTCTTTAGTTATAAAGAGGTTAGCCGTTATTTGAAATCAGCAAAAAGTGAAACCATACCCAAATAGGAAGACAAAGCCATCCTTATTTTTGAGAGTGTATCTTCATTTTTGGGGATTTTCTTACTCATTGCTCACCTATTTCATGTCGAAAAGGCCTGCCGCAATGGCAGGCCCCCAATGATTTCGAATATTTCTATAGCGGTTCGAAGGGAAGAATGATTTCGATCGTCGTTCCTGCGTCGCTGCTAACAATTTGCAATGTTCCCCCATGAGCCTCTACGATTCGGTGTGAGATCATGAGGCCTAGCCCCGTCCCTTTTTCCTTCGTGGTAAAAAACGGCTCTCCCACTTTTTTTATGAGCTCCGGCGAAATCCCGTCGCCTTCATCCCTGATCTGTACACACAAAGTATTTACACTCGCTAGCGTTACATCTACATAAACACTTCCACCCTTAGGCATAGCTTCAATGGCATTTTTCAAAAGATTTACAAACAGCTGCTTCAGCTGATTTTCCTCGCATTTTATAGGTGGCAGAGCGGCTTCGAAATGTGTTTCGATGTTAACTCCCGTTAGAATCGCCTGGGTTTCCAAAATGGATACAACGGTGGTGATGATTTGCGTTATATCCTTGAAACTGAAGTGGGTGAGGTGCGGCTTGGCCAGTGACATAAACTCGGTTACGATAAAGTTGATCCGGTCCAGCTCGCTTTCCATAATCCCAATATAAGGAAATTGGTCCTGGTACCTTGCCTTCAGCAGCTGTGTAAAGCCTTTCAGGGAGGTTAGGGGATTCCTGATTTCGTGAGCGACTCCTGCCGCAAGCTGCCCGATCACGGATAATTTCTCCGATTTTCTAAGCAGCTCCTCCGCGCTCTTTCTTTCACTGATATCCCTAATTGAGCCTATAAGTCGAACCTTCATCTCTTCCATATCGCGAATCACCTGCCCATTGCACTCAACCCATAGGTACTTGCCGTCCGGCTGCCGGATCCGGTACTCCAGACGGATGGGATATCCCATCTGAGTCTGGTTAAACAACGCCGCTTGCACAGCTGCCCGGTCTTCCGAGTGAACGGAGGAGAGCAAGTCCGCATCGGTCGCCGGGGGAGACTGAAAAAACTCATGAGCGCGCTCAGACCATAAAAAGCGTTTATCATCGGCAGACCATTCGAAGATGGCATCCATTGCAGCCTTTGATACGGTTTCCAACAAGTGGTTCGTTTTACGAAGCTGTGCGAGGAGCTCTTCCTTTTCCCAAGCCGATGCCAATCTGTGCAATGAATAGGTGATCGTATCGGTTTTGAAATAAGACCAGCTTTCATCGACAGGATGAAGCATGGCCATGACCCCCCAATCCCGTTCATGAGGGATTATCGGATGAATGGAAATAATATATTTGGGATCGTCGAGCAATTCCTCAGGGATACAATGAAGCGGAGGGAATTCCATGGGAGAGCATTGGATTTCCCCTGTCGGTGCAGTCGACATCTCCTTCGTATAGTAGTATTTGACATACATTTGTTCTGGAGATTTATTGAACCACTGGCCGTAACAGCCCCAAATGCATTGTAAAGAGTGCATCCATGACAGGTTGTTTAGCTTCTCCACATCCCGATAAGATAAATAATTAATAGTTCGATTCGCCGACATGCTTTGATTTAATAACTGGAAGGAACGATACAGCTTTTCTTGATCTCCAAGCCGGCTCTCCGGCTCATGATGGCAGCCGCATGATTCTCTGGCTATGAGGGTCATATTCATATGGACAGGATCCGTCCGCTGCTCCCCCGTCGCCATCCCCGCTTCCAGCAGGCTAACGGATCGTCTGGCCGCTTCCCTAAGCGGAGGCTTGATGGTGGAAACGGTGGGCAGCGTATGCTCCGATAAAGGATTATGATCATATCCCATCACGGCAATCTCTTCAGGTACCCGATAGCCTTTCTCTTTGAGCCGATCCATGAGCGCAATAGCCGTTATATCACTATTCGTAACGACAGCCGTACACTCAAGCTCACCGCTCACGATTCGGTCGGCCGCCAAATAACCTCCTGCCTGTGCATCGGTTCCTATCTTAACCAGCAAACTCGGATCCGGGTCTAGACCTAACCTTCGGTAAGCGTTTACATATCCCGGATAACGGGATTGTGTGGCCCGGTTCATCAAATTTCCGACAAACGCGATCCGCCGGTGACCATGCTGATACAGATGTTCTACAGCTTGCTCCATGCCCATCTCATTGGCAAAATGAATGCTGGGATAATGCAAAGAATAGTGGTTGATCCCAACAATCGGCCGCTTCTGCCTTTGAAGCTCATTCAAAATGCTTTCATTCAAGGGGGAATCGAAAACAATCCACCCTGCCGCATGAACGGTAGCTAACGGGATAGAGAAGTCACTGCTGGTTTTAGGCGTTTTGATCACAAGGAGTCTGTATCCGCGTTTGATTGCTATTTGGTTTAATTCGAATAAAAAGCCCCCGTATAAGCTGCCATCCAAAAAAGGTGTAACAACACCTATCATACGGCCTAAGCTCATATTGCCTTCTCTCCCTTATGTATAAGTGCTCCATCGCTCTACTGTACGGAGTGAATTCAGCCAGCTCTTGTTTTCTTTCCAGCATATAACAATATAATCTTGAAACGGCCTACGTTGTCAAGGCAATTTGCCAAATCAAATGATTATTCTAATGCCGCTTCGCGGTTTATAAAGCGGTCTAACGAATGACATGGTGTCATTTTCCAAATCTAATGATTATCATATTGCTGTTGGAACTAAAGTTATAAAATGTCTATTGTGTGTTACTTGGTAAACCCGTACATTTTACTCTTGTAATGGTTTTCTTGTAGAGAAGGGGGGCACAGGATCCACGTCACAGGCCAATATGATTCTGATGGTAACCAATCCATTACAGGAGGCGTTATATGAACAGAATTTCTTTAAAGAAACGTATGAGTACGATTCTGGTATTCGCCATGCTTGCCGCTTTATTACCAAACGTGTTTACATACCAAACGGCCGCAGCAGCAGGAGCGCTGCCGGACGAAACACTGCCGGCGGGCTGGAAGGCTGCGGATGTCTCCGCATCCAGCTCCCTAGGCACCGTCAGTTACGGTTTCAGCAACGGAGAATTTGCGCTCTCCGCAACGGGCGGTAAAATACAGAGCGCGGATGATAATGTACTTTATGCCTATTATCCCGTAGGCGCGGGCGATTTTTCCATTACGGCAAGAGTAACGTCCACTGCACTTAACTCAAGCAATAACCGAGCTCTGTTAATGATCAAGAAAGATCCGCTTACGAACGGAGCAACCTCTCCCGGCTATACCCTCAGCTATAACAGCTCCGCCAATACTTTGATTTCCTATCGCCGTTTATCTTCCGTCGGATCAAGCAATTTTACGATCCCCGAACCGAATGCCCCTATTTATATGAAACTGGAACGCTCAGGCATAGATTTGAAAACCTACTATTCAAAAGACGGAATTACCTTCGGTAACGGTACGACGACAAACCCGCTTAAAACAGATTCGGATACGGCAGGTGCTCTGGCAGGAAACGTATACGTCGGCGTAGCGGTTGCGGCGGCCAGCGCCAAATTTACCGACGTGAAGATTTACCAAAACGGGCTTGTTTACGATTCGAGTGCAGACATTCAAGCTCCTGCAGCTCCGGAGAGCTTAACCGCAGCTTCCGGTATCGGAGGGGTGACTCTGCAGTGGTCATCCGTTAGCGGTGCAAGCGGCTACAATATTTACCGCAGCACAACATCCGGCAGCGGCTACTCAAAAATAGCTGCGACCTCGAACAACAGCTACACCGATTCGAATGTTGCCGGAAATACTCAGTACTTCTACCAGGTCAGTGCTTTTGCCGGCGGCGCAGAGAGCACGTTATCCCGGGAAACGTCGATTATTACATCACTTTCAGCACCTGCCGGATTGAATGCGACTGCGGGAGACCGGAAAGTCGATTTAAGCTGGATGGCCGTAAGCGGCGCAACCTCGTGTAACGTAAAGCGCAGCTTGGACGGATTCTCTTTTACCAACGTACAAACGGGTGTCGCCTCAACCGCCTTTACAGACAACACCGTATCCAACGGAACCATGTATTTTTACGCTGTCAGCGCTGCGAATGCAGCCGGCGAGAGCACAAACTCCAACATGGTGAGTGCAGTGCCCACCGCTGATTCCCGAGCTCCCGTGGATGACGGCATCTTCGTTGCACCAGGCGGGCTTGAAAGCAATCCAGGGACGATCGAAAGTCCAACCACGCTTGAATCCGCCATTGCAAAGGTGACTCCGGGGGGCATCATTTATTTACTCGGAGGAACTTACTCTTACTCTACACAAATTACCATCGACCGGAACAATAGCGGTACTCCGGCTGCTAAAAAGCACCTATTTGCTTACGGCTCGGAAAAACCCGTTCTTGACTTCTCCTCCCAGCCTTATGATGCAACCAATGTGGGGAATAATGCCAGAGGTCTGCAAATCAATGGGAGCTACTGGTATGTCAAAGGCCTCGAGGTAAAAGGCTCCGCTGATAACGGTATTTTTGTTGCAGGCCATTATAACCGTATCGAAAATTCAGAGGTCCACCACAATCGCGATACCGGTCTGCAAATCAGCAGATATGCTTCGACAGCCTTGGAGAGCGAATGGCCCAGCTACAACGAGGTTATTAACGTATACTCCCATGACAACTTCGACCCCGACAACGGTGAAGACGCAGACGGCTTTGCTGCCAAGCTGACGGTTGGCCCGGGCAACGTATTTATCGGGTGTATTGCTGCCTACAACGTGGATGACGGCTGGGATTTATACAGTAAAACGGACACGGGACCTATCGGTGTTGTTACGATTCGAAACAGCATTGCCCATCATAACGGCCAAACGTCCGAAGGGAATTCCACTACATCCAGTGACGGCAACGGCTTTAAGCTTGGCGGCGAGAAAATCCCCGTGGATCACATTGTCGCGAATTCCGTCGCTTATCAGAACAAGAAGCACGGTTTTACCTACAACAGCAACCCGGGCTCCATCGTAATGACAAACAATACGTCCTATAACAATGGACAAAGCAATTTTGCTTTTGATCTTGGCACCCACCGGTTTACCAATAACTTGTCCTATAAAGGCTCTTCCAGCGACAAAACTAGCGGCACAGATGTAGAAAGCACGAACGTTTGGTGGAAGAACAATAAGAGCACCAATGCTAAGGGACTGCTGGCCGATGATACGGATTTTCTAAGCTTGGCCCCCTCCGTCAGCCGGAACGCCGATGGCTCGCCGAATTTGGGTAATTACTTGAAGCTTTCCGCGAGCAGCGATTTAAAAGGTGCCGGGACCCCGAGCGGTACGGATATCGGAGCGTTGTTCGGAGCTTCGGGAACGAACCCTAATCCTACGCCGACGCCGACGCCGACACCAACACCAACGCCTACTCCTACACCGACGCCTCCTCCTGCCGGTTCTCCGGGCGTATATGATGTAACCGGCTTCGCTTCCGGCGCGACAGGCGGCGGGAATATTCAGGAGACGGATCCTGCTTACAAAAAGGTGTACAATGCCGTTGATTTTGCGGATGCCATCAATCGTAAAAAGGGCTATAAGGTCATCGAGATCATGAACGATTTAAATTTGGGCTGGAATGAGCTCCCCGCTCAAGCGAAAACGACGGCAGGGTCTCTCATCGTTGCGCATAACACCGCTCAAACTCATCCGGTTCTTTTACAAACAGGGGTTAGCAAGGTGTACCTTGATACTTTAAAGGACGTTACCATCTTTTCCGCGAACGGCTCAAAAATTAAGCATGCGGCCTTGGTCATCAAATACAGCTCCAATGTCCTCATCCGTAACCTCGAATTTGATGAGCTTTGGGAATGGGATGAAGCGTCCAAGGGAGATTACGATAAGAACGATTGGGATTATATCACGATCGAAGGAAGCTCAAGCAAGATTTGGATTGATCATTGTACTTTCAATAAAGCATATGATGGAGTTGTCGATGTTAAAAAAGGCAGTAATGGAGTGACCATCTCCTGGTCCATTTTTAAAGGAGATGACGGGAGCGCAGGCAGCTGGGTAACAAAACAGATCAACGCGCTGGAAGCGAACAGAACCAACTATGCCATGTACAACTATCTGCGTAATCTGGGATTCAGCGTAGAAGATATTGTTGCCGTTGTCAGCTCGCAGAAAAAAGGACATCTCGTCGGCTCGACGGAATTTGCCAGCGACAATGCCGATCTGGAGGTTACCCTGCACCATAACTATTACAAGGATATGCAGGACCGTATGCCTCGTTTAAGAGCAGGTAATGTTCATGTTTATAATATTGTCATGGATAATGCTGACGCACACGCGGCAAGCAAACGGATTACTCCTGCAATGGCAGCGGCTATCTCTTCCAAGGGCTACAAATTCGGAGTTACCAGCAATGGGGCGATTTCTACGGAAAACGGCGCCGTTCTAGTCGAAAAATCACTTATTATTGATGTACTGTATCCGATCCGCAACAATCAAGTCGATCCGAATAAACCGCAGTATACCGGTAAAATTCTCGCGCTCGATACGATCTATTCCAAAGATGGGGTTGAGTTTAGAGGAAACAGCGACTCCGAGGGGAGTCCGTTAAGTCCGGTTCCCGCTCTGCCGCTCCCGTTCTCATGGAACGGATTCTCAGCACTGCCGTACAGCTATGCCGCAGACGATCCTGCGACACTGCAAAGCCGTTTGTCGGCAAGCAATGGGGCCGGTGCAGGTAAATTGCTCTGGGCCAAGCAGAATTGGCTGTTGACCAAGGTTCAAGGAGAGGAAACCAATAAGGCACCTGTTACAATGATCACCTCTTATGCCGAAGGTCAGCATTTGAAGGTCAACGAACCCGTTGTAAGCTGGCTGTTTACCGACGCGGATGCCGACGATGTTCAAGCTGCGTATCAGGCTCAAGCCTCTGCAGATCAATGGAAAACGGTCCATTCAGATAGCGGGGAAGTAGCCGGTCTCTCTGCAGCTTATGCTATGCAGGCTCTTCCCGATGGCAGCTGGTCATTGAGGGTTCGGACGAAGGACAGCCGCGGAGTCTGGTCGGAGTGGGCTTACAGAAACATCATCATTGATACCGCTGCGCCGACGGCAACGATCAGCTACAGCACCGTCAACCCGACAAATCAAGATGTCGTTGCAACGCTGCTTCCTAGTGAAGCTGTCACGGTAACGAACAACAGCGGTCTCGCCCAATATACCTTTACTCAGAACGGAAGCTTTACCTTTACATTCGAAGACGCGGCCGGTAACATCGGCAACGCTGTGGCTGTAGTCGATAACATCGATAAAACCGCTCCGGTTACCGTCGACGATGCCCCGCTAGGCTGGACCAATCAAGATGTCACCGTACATTTTGCTGCCGCGGACAACGCATCCGATGCGATATCAACTTATTTCTCGCTCGATGACTCAGCCCCCCGAACGGGTTCATCTGTGACTATTGCTTCCGAAGGAATTCATACCTTAACCTATTGGAGCATGGATCAAGCCGGCAATGAGGAAGCGAAGAAATCCGTATCGATTCAAATCGACAAATCAGCGCCAACTCTTCAAATTGTGTTGGATAAGTCTACACTTTGGCCTGCTAACAATAAGCCTGTTACCGTGACGGCCGCGGTTTATTCCTACGACAGTCTCTCGGGGGTCGATTCCCTTGTCCTCTCCTCCATTACCTCCAGTGAACCGGATAACGGAACTGGATCATTGGTTGGGGATGCCGTGTTCGGCACCAAGGATTTGACATTCACGTTGCTGGCGAAAAAAGCGAGTGCTAAAACCGATCTTGTCTATATCGTCACTTATACGGCTACAGATAAAGCGGGAAATAAAGCTGCTGCCTCCGCCGCTGTGTCAGTTCCACACGATCAATCAAGTAAATAGTAAAGATGGGCTGCTGAGTCATCAGCGGCCTATTTTTTATGGATATACAATCCAGCTTATGGGGATGATACGTCTTGGCATCAAGCCACATATAGCACCTGAGGTGAAAGCTAATGGAAACTACGTATATCGAGAATATACAGACGCAGCCCCACGAGGTCGGCATTCCCGATCCTCCTGATCATTGGGTAGGGGCAGCCCAAGACGATATGTTCCTCAGGCGCCATGCCGGAAGAAAGATAACCGAGGAAGAGTTTATTCGAACGTCGCTTGAAGAGAATCGATTTTGGCTGCGCATTATGATGGAGCATGCCTTTTTCCTGAAGATTTCTATGCCCTCGGATGCGGAAAGCTTCATTCGGCAAGCCTCTGAATTCGAGCAAGCCTTCGAGACTCAGCTTCAACGCGCATTACACGAAACCAGCGAGGATGCAGCCTCGGCCGAGCAGCTAAACCTGGATACCATTCAATTGCTGCAGGACGCGATGGATTTCAAGCAAGAGGTTTTTAACCGCAATGCTAATGGAGAATATAGGGGATTTAACTGGACGAAGACGGCCGAGCACATTCGCCGGGAGCCGCTCTATGTTATCAAGTTTTTGAAGCGTTTGAACAGCCGAATTGAACGACCTCTCATTGAAGAAGTGGTAGAGGATAACGAATTTTTTCTGAAAATCATGGCGGAGCATGGGGCGTTTATGTCTCATTTTCTCGATCCGGACGAGGATGACCTCATCGATTTGACCCGTCTGATGTGTTCCAAGTTTAAGCTGCTGACCATGCAAGCCCGCAACCTTGAAATCGAGCCTCCGACGAAGACGGGATTATTGTCGCAGCTTACGATTTTTCGAGGATCCACACTGCTCTTTCACGGCTTCTCCGAGGAGGTTCACCGTCTCACCCAGGATCGCCAAATCCGGGGTATCGTCGATCCTAATCTGACCGGTCATATTACGCGGGAAGCGGCAAAATATATATCCGTGCTGGACCGGATGGAAGCGAGAATCAAAGCGGAGCACACATGATAATAAAGAATTGGAGCGTACATCATGAGTACCTTTATATTGCCTAGATTTCTGCAGGACCTGGAGCTGGAGCAGCCGAATGAGCCGATAGATACGTTTACCAACGGGGCAGAGGGATTCGATCTGGATCGAGAGGGAAGCACACGATTAAGCGATGAGGAGTTCGTTTCACGTTCCCTGGAGGAAAATCAGTTCTGGCTTCGCATTATGATGGAGCATGCCTTCTTTCTGCGTATGGGTTTCCCGCCGGATGCACTCAAGCTGATCAAACGCGCACAGGAATTTGAGGATATTTTCGATCGGCAGCTTGAGCGGGCTTATCAAACCGCGGCGGAGCCTGACGCTGTGCGGAGGCTGAACGAGGACACGCTGATTTTGACCCACAAGATAGCGCTCTTCAAGCAAAACGTATTGGAAGAGGTAATGGGGAAGCTGCGCGGGTTTAACATGCCGCTTTTGATCGAACATGTCCGCAGGGAAGCTTTATACTTTCTCAAAACGTTAAAGCAAATCAACAACCGCAGGATACATCCGGTAGCGGACGATATTGTTGATGAAAACATCTTTTTCCTGCAGATCATGGCGGAGCATTCCAAATTCATTGCCCATCTGCTGGATCCCACAGAGGAGCTGCTTGTTCAGCAGGCAAGAGAATTCGGTCAAACGTTTGATTTGCTTTTATATCAAGCCAAGCATTTGGACTTCGGCGCTCCCTCTTCCCCGTTGGTGCGAAACCAGCTGACCATTTATAAAGGAGCGGCAATGGAGCTGCGAACCTTTAAGGAGCAGGCTACGAAGCTGATTGAAACCTGTCAGGTACGCAGTGTGATTGACCCGAAGCTAGCCTCCCATGTTACAAGAGAGGCTGCCAAGTTTTTATCCATCATCGACCAATTGGAAGCGAGACTCTGAGAAAAAAGCAATCCGGGGCCCCAGCTTATAGCAAGGGCCCCGGAGGTCAATCGATTCTATGCTTACCGGAATTGGCCGGCATCGATCGCTTTTTGCTTCTCATTCAAAATCTCTTGGTAGCCGGCTTCGAGGAACTTCTTCTTAGCCTCCGCGTACACCGTATCAAACTTGTCCGTAGGGGCGAGAACGACCTTCAAATACTGCTCCTGGAAGAGGGCGTTCAGGTCCGCCTTGTACTCGTTCACCTTCTTGAGTACTACGGTGAACATCGCGTCCGGAGTGCGATATGGACTGGTAGCATCCCAATTTTTCACTAGCTGCTCTGCCAGCTGCTCATATCCGGCCGGCGACCAGTTGCGCAGATTCGCTTTCTTCGTCAACTCCGGTGTGGAGAACTCGGCAATTTCGGTCACAAGCGCCCAGTAATCCTTGTTGTTGTTTTGAGAAAGCTTCGACTCGCCTTTAAAGTCTGCAGCTTTCTTCGGCAGGCCATCGGATTCAAGTGTATAGTTCTGTCCTTCGACGCCATTCTGCAGGAAGAACAGGTTTTTCGGCTGGCTCATCCACTCTAGATACATCCAGACGGCTGCGCGTTCCTTCTCCGACGATTTGTGATTAATGCCCATGATGAGTCCGAACGGCCAGTCGGCGCGGCCCTGCGGCTTGCGTCCTTGAGGCACGCCGGCTTCAGGAGGCACCACAGCAAACTGGGCTCCCGGGTTGTTTTTCAGCGTAGCGGCGAATACGTCGGTATTGCTCGCCATGTAGAATCCATAGGTGCCCGTCTTACCTGCAACGAACTCGGCCTTAACCTTGTTGTCGTCATCACGAAGATAAAATTCCTTATCGATAAGACCGTTATTATATTGGTAGTTCAAGTTGCGCAGCCAGCGTTCCGTATCGGCTGTTGTGAAATCCGCGACGGCCAGATCGGAATAAAGCGCGCGGTACTTGGGATCGATCGGCCAATCACGGAAGGCATAGCTGTAATTGAATACGTTCCTGGTTAAGGATCCGCCCGCGACACCCAAACCGGCTTGCTTCCACTTGGCGAGCATCTCGTTGAATTTCTCGAGCGACGTCAGATCCTCCACCTTCATGCCGACCTTCTCGACCCAGTCTTTCCGGATTATACTAACCCAGTTATTATAGTTCGGACGTGCGGCGAAGACGAACGTTTTCTTTCCGTCAACGGTGCCGTATTGTTCAATGGTTTTGCTCATGTTTTTCCAGTAGGTCGGGGCATACTTCTTGATCTCGTCATGATTCAGCGGCTGCATGACGCCCTCGCTATAGTAAGCAAGCGCTTGTGGCATGTCATAATGGAAAATAATATCCGGCGCTTTGTTAGCGGCAAGCAGCTGTTGGAAATCCCTGACTTCATTATTTCGCGTAATCGGAACAAAGTTCACTTTAATGTTATTTTTGTCGCCGAATTCCTTTTGGATCCATCGAGTATAGTAATTGTCTGCTACATTCCAGCCCTCGAACGCACGTTCATAGACCGGAATATCGAGATTGACCGTCTCCGTAAAGCCTTTCGAATAGTCTGTCGAGCTAGAGCTGGAACTTGCGGAATTTCCTTGGCTCTCGTTTTTGTCTGCCGTGCAGCCCGCGAGCAAGCCGACACTCATCACAGAAGCCATAAGAATAGGAATCACTTTCAATTTGCCCATTGTATTTCCCCCATTTCAATGATTTTAAGCTATTCCTTGACAGCTCCAAGCATGGCTCCCCGAACAAAATATTTCTGGATAAACGGATAGACGCAGATGATCGGCAGTGTCGCGAATACGACAACCGACGCCTTGAGCACCTCCGGATTGCTAAGCGATACGTTGGTAGCCTCGAGCTGGAAGGTTTCGCTCGCCTGAATAACCAGGTAATACAATTTCAGCTGCAATGGCCTTAGATCGGTATTCTGTTTAATATAGAACAGCGCATCTTGATAAGCATTCCAGCGACCGACCGCGTAAAACAAGGACAACGTCGCAAGGATCGGCTTGCAAAGCGGAAGTACGATGCTGAACAGAATTCGATAATGTCCTGCCCCATCGATCCTCGCCGATTCCTCCAAGCTAACCGGGATGCTGCTAGCGATCGAGCTTCGTAAGATCAGCATATTGAAAGCGCTGAACGAAAGCGGAAGCACGAGCGACCATATGGTGTCAAGCATCCCCAGACTATTCACCAGCATATAATCGGGAATAATACCGCCTCCGAAATATAAGGTGAACACAAAGAGGAAGGTCAGCACTGAGCGCCCCTTAAGCTGCTTGCGCGATAGCGGGTAAGCCGCGCAAATCGTTACGATCATCCCCAAAATCGTGAACAGCACCGTTACAAGGACAGAGACGTAAAGAGATCTCATGATGCTGGCGTCGGCAAAAATCTTTTCGTATGCCCCCAAAGTGAAGCCAGCCGGCCAAAGATATACTTTGTTAGCGATTACATAAGCGTCGTCACTGAACGATTTGGCAACAACGTGAATGAACGGCAGCGTACAAGCCAGGGAGGCGACAATCAGTACGAAGCGAATCAGCAAATCCCATATATCCAGACGCCATCGACGCTGTACGGAATTGGTGTAATCAGATGTTTTCATGGTTCGCCTCCTTTCCTAAATCAATCCGTCTTCGCCCAGCTTCTTCGCAATCCTGTCAGCGAGTAAAACCAGGACCAGTCCGATGACGGCTTGAAACAACCCGAGTGCGGTTGCGCGGCTAAAGTTACCGCTCTCAATCCCCCACCGGTAAACCAAAACGGGAATGGTCGTAGTGAATTCGGTGGTCGCCTTATTCGCTAAGGCCAGGATTCGCTCGAAGGATCCGCCCATGACATTGCCTAAACTCAAGATCAGCAGGGTCACGATCGTCATTCGTATTGAGGGCAGCGTAACGTTCCACATTTTCCTCCATCTTCCCGCACCGTCAACGACAGCCGCTTCATATAGCTCCGGGTTAATGCCGCTCATCGCAGCCAGATAAATGATGGTGCCCCATCCCATGCTCTGCCACACGCCGATCAGCAAATAACTGATCAGCCAATTGGTGTCCTCCTGCAGGAAGGGGATTCGTTCACCCCCAAGCGCCGCAATAGCATTATTAACCATGCCGTTGCCTTCCGCCAGAAGCTGATAGGCGATGGCGCCGATAATAACCCAGGACAAGAAATGCGGCAAATAAAGCAACGTCTGGTTCACACGTTTGAATCTGATACCCTTAATCTCATTAAGCAACAAAGCGAGCACAATGGGCGCTGTAAAGCTAAACAGGAGATCTAAAATATTCAGCATCAACGTATTCCGAATGGCGCGAATGAAATCAGGTTTGGCAAATAAATCTTGAAACACTTCAAGTCCAACCCATTCGCTCCCCCAGAAGCCCTTTGCGATCTTATAGTCTTTAAAAGCCAGCGTAAGTCCGAACATGGGCGCATACTTAAAGACCAGCACCATCACTAAAGGAATAACCAGCAAACTATAGAGCTGCCAATCCCGTTGCAAATAGTATACGAACCCCCGTTTTTTTACCAATAAAGCGGTTTCATTTGTGGGATTGGGTGTAGATATGGCTTTCACACATTCACCTCCTCTATGCAGGTCTCTCTTCGATTCTATCCACTCCGGATGATTCCGAGCTCGCACTTATCTTACCCTCACCTCTGCTGGCCGGTAAATCGACAGTATTGATTATGACTTGCCATATTTGATTCATCCCTTATGTTTCCTGAGATTTGACTCGCACTAATGATCACTTTTGTACCCTGATGAGCAAAAATATAACTGTCTCCTTCAGTAAAAATACTGAAAAAGACAGCTCGCAGATGCGTTTATCCTTTTTTGTGATCGTTGCACTATTTTGATTACATTGTCTGAGACTTCGCCGTCTTATAGCCGCTCGGAGTCATGCCTTCGAATTTACGAAAAAAACGGTTGAAGCTTTTCACATTGTAGTATCCTACCTCTAACGCTATCTGCGAAATGGTAAGCTTGGATTCCACCAGCAGCTGCTTCGCCTTCTCAATACGCAATCGATTCAGATGATCGATCAAGCTCATGCCTGTCATTTCGTATACGATCTTTCTCATGTAAGAGTAGCTGATGCCGATTTCCTTCGCCATTTCCTCAAACACAATTTCCTCCCGGTAATGCTCATGTAAATACTCCATGATCGGCTTGCTGTACTTGTTGGCTTCGTCTGAGGTGCGGGCAATGTACTGAACAATGTCCGTATAAAACTTGTTCAGATATTCCTCAAGCTCATCTAACGTATCGATGGAGGCAAGGGAAGCATAAATATTGCCCCTTCCTGCAAAAATGCGTGATGTACTGACGTGATTTTCTCTAAGATGCTTAATGGTGACGCCCGCTAGTTGATTATAAATGAATAAGATATTATCGTAAGAGATGTATTCAGCCGATCGGATTACACTGCCGATGGTCTCCAATTCTTTAAGAATGCTGGTAAGGTCGCCCTGATCCAGAAAGTTGAGGATGCGCCGTTCGCTATTGGAGGGGTAAATATACTTCTTATCACTTCTGTCCTTCTCCTTCCAATAAGAGATGCCGCCGCTCCCCGCGATCATGCGATGCTTAGTCACCTCCATCGCTTCGGCAGCACGTTCGGAGACCAAATCAATCGAATTCGCCGAGCTGCTAACCCCGATGGTGACGGTGTGGCCAAGCACCTCAGCCGCTTGATCCCGAAGCTCGCTAAGCGCAGAATGAATACACCTGCAACCGCTTTCAGTTTCCTCCTGACTGTAGTTGATCACGAATACGAAGCAGCCGTCACCTTGGTAAACGCCTCTAGCATAGACTCCTTCGGGGAACAGCACGTCGCAAGTGGAGAGCATTAGGTAACGGTGGTAGCTGCGTGTCTCCGGGTTGTTCGTGCTCACGTACCTCCTGTATCTGTCGATGGAGACAACGGCCACTAGGAAGTAAGCGAAAGGAAAAATTTCAGCAGCCTGCGGGTGAAATTCGCCTCGAAGCAGATTATGGACCGCCAAACTTCGGGCATCCTGTTCGCGAATATTCAGCAGCTTATGGAGCACCTCCTCATCCTCCTGCATGCGCCGGAACGCCGCATCGAGAAAAGCAAGCTCATTCCTCCCCTTAATATCCAAATTGCCGCGCCTGCGCAGCGTTCGAACCAGTTCCCTTGCCGGCTTGGACAACCACGTCGCGAGAAACACCGTCAGACCCGTCCCGACAAAAATAATAATGGCAGTCAGCACGATAATCTTGCGCTGCAAGGTATGCGATTTGGTCATCAGTCCGTCGACCGAGTAAATGTTCACATTGAGCCATCCGAATTGCTTTGACCTGGACCACGTGTACAGTAAACGTTCGCCCTCAAGCTCGTGGAATACATATCCCTCCGCTGATACATTCTCCATAATCTCACGCATATACGGCACCTCACTGCCGTTCTTAAGCAGAAGGCTTTTGTCATTGTGGGAAATGACGGTTCCGTTTGCATCCATGAGGAAATAAGCTTTTTCGTCCGCCTCCGATGAATGCACGTATTGCTCGATTTGACTTTCCCGTAAATTCACAACGATGATGCCTCGCGTTGTAGTTGACAGCCGGTTGAGAGGAAACACGTACGATACGACATGAATTCCTGAATCCAGCTTCCGCGGATACCATACGCCGGTGATCCCCCCGCGGCCCGCCAGCGCCTCCTGCATCCAAGCGAAGGACTCGTACCCGTCCAATCTGGTGATACCCTTGTCTGTTGATACCACGTAGTCCGAATCGCTGAGGTAGAAGAAGGAGGAATAGACTCCGTCAACCGATTTGTTTAAATCTAACAGGTCCTGGTGCACGGCCAGCGCGTCCCTGACGTTAGTAAAGTTCGAGTTGACTTCGGTATAGGTTTTGTATGGACGGATCCGGTCGAAGATGTGGGTATCGGCAAGACGTATTGTGTTTTGAGACATGACGTTTAGTGCGTTTTCTTTCAAATTGCGGCTTGCGTTCAAGCCGGCGAGCGAGGATTCCGCAATGGCGTACTCCGAATCCCGCAAAATTTGGTCGCCGCTGTACCATGTTAAGATACCCGTGGGGACAGCCATGACGCAGAACAGGATTAATGCCAGCTGAAGCATCATCGGAAATCGTTTCATTTTGACCTCCTTTCAATATACTAACTTACCATAGATTTCAAAGTAGTTATTTACATCATTATACAATAATTTGTATTTTGGGGTATACACCTGACCCCTCTGTCAGACCGGCTCCGCTTTTAGGCACACTTTAAAAAAAGCAAAGAGGCGCACCTGCGCCCCTAAGTTTACCTCCTATTAAGCCATCCACTCGTGCTCGTATACCTTCCGCTGCCCGTGTGCCTGGACCGGTGCCGCCTCGATGACCGGCTCCGCTTCGCCGGCCTCTGCCATACGGCGTACCAGCCTATCGCGCAGCCGTTCGGCTACCGGGCGGTGGGATTCCATACCGATGAGGTTCGTAAGCTCATAGGGGTCGGCGTAAAGGTCGTACAAGTATTGCTCCACATAACGGTCAGAGCCTGAATCCTTCACCGGGTCGCGATCCGGGGCATTGACGCAGTATTTCCAGCGCTGCGTCCGGATGGCGCGTCCCACCTGGGATTCGCTGATTTGCACAAACACCTCCTCCTGCCACCCTTCCTTATTTCCGTGCAGCAGAGGAAGGACGGATTTGCCCTGCATATGCTCAGGAACGGCTACACCTGCACCGTCCAATAACGTCGGCACCAGGTCCACAAGGCTGACCAGCTCGCGAACCGTGCCGCCTCCCGTAAAGCCCGCTCCATACAGGGCGGTAGGGATCCGGATGGAGCTTTCGTGGCAGGATCGTTTGTATTCTGCGTTACGGGTTTTAAAATGCGATCCGTGATCGGACGTATACAAAATAATGGTATTTTCGGCCAGATCCAAGCTGTGCAGGGCGTCCATTACACGACCGAGCGCCTCATCCAGCCTTTTCACCATGCCGTAATAGCCGCCGAGATGCTGATGAGCCGTTCCGTTGAGCGCAGCCAGGTCGGGAGGTATGTAACGTCCCGTATAAGAGTCCCGGTAAACGAGCGGCGCCGGATAATCGTCCCGATGATTCTGGTGGTGCGGCTCCAGGTAGGAAAGGAACAGGAAGAACGGCTCCTTCTTCTTCTCATCGATATACCGGATAGCCGCATCCGTCATGGCATCCACGCGGTACCCCGGCAGCTTAACGCTATTGTTGTCGTTATCGTAAAGCACAGTATGATATGCATCCGAAGTATGCTCCAGCGAATCGGCAGCAAGCCAATACTTGTACCCGCCGCGTAAATGCTCGGGCACCGGTTCCGTTCTGGTAGCCGCCAGGTGCCATTTGCCAATATAGCCGGTCTCATAGCCGTGCTCATTGAAATAATGGGCAAGCGTCGGCAAATCTTCCCGTAAAGGGATACCGTTCTTGTAACAGCCGGTCGCAGTTGCGTACATCCCGGTTTGCAGACTCGATCTGGCCGGTCCGCACACAGGCTGACACGTAAACGTATGCTCCAGATGGGTGCCGTAACGCGCCATCCGGTCAAAATTAGGCGTTAAACCAAGCGGGTTGCCATGAACCCCCGTTGTGTCCCAGCGCTGCTGGTCGGTGAAAAATACGATGACATTCGGCTTCTTCATGTATAAGCCCTCCCGTTATCCTTTTAAACCAGTGGTAGATATGCCTTCCACAAAATATTTTTGCGCCATAAAAAATACGGCCACACACGGAACGATCGTTACGACGGACATGGCCATGACCTGGTTCCAGTTGACCGCCCCTTCGTTATCGAGCACCATCCGCAAGCCTAACGCCACCGGAAATTTCGATACGCTGTTAATATAGATCAAAGCGTTAAAAAATTCGTTCCACGTCCATATGAACTGAAAAATACAAACCGAAAACAGGGCCGGCTTGGACAAAGGCAGCAGCACCTTCACCAAAGTACCGAAGCTGCTGCAGCCGTCCATTTCCGCAGCCTCGTCCAGCTCCCGGGGAATACCGCGGAAGAACTGAATCAGCAGAAAGACAAAGAACGCGTTAACCGCTAACAAGGCTGGGACATAGAACGGCCAGTACGTGTTAAGCCAGCCGAAATTTTTAAACAAAATGTACCGTGGGATCATAATTACGGCGTCAGGCAGCATGAGCGTCGATATCATCATAATAAATAAAAACCGTTTCAATGGGAATTGAAATCTGGCAAAGCCGTAGGCTACGATGACGCCGGACAGCGCCGTAAAGATCACGACCGGAATCACAAGCTTAAACGTATTGAGGAAAAAGACGCTGAAATTGTTTCTCCCTATTCCTACCCAGCCTCTGATATACGAATCCCAGATGATTTCCGTCGGGATCAGACCGATCGTTGTAAACACTTCTTTATTCGGCTTGAAGGAAGCCGAAATCAGCCACAGTAACGGGTAAACGAACAGAATCCCGAACACAGAGAGAAGAACGATCGTAGCAATTTTGCGTTTTGTTGTCACTTGCCATCCCCCCCGTCTTCATAATGGGTCCACCGGTTGGAGGTTCCGAACAGCACAAACGTAAATACAAGAATGATGATAAACAAAACCCACGAGAGAGCCGAAGCATACCCCATTTTGAAGAAACGAAACGCATTCTCATACAGCATAAGCCCATACAGATTCGTTGACTTCACAGGTCCCCCGCCGGTTATGACAAACGCAGCCGTAAACTGCTGGAACGCATTAATCATTTGCATAATGAGATTAAACAAAATAACGGGCGTTAGCAACGGGAGCGTTACGCTGAAGAACGTCCGGAGCCTGGAGGCGCCGTCCACCTTGGAGGCTTCATACAGCTCCTTGGGGATTTGCTTCAAGCCGGCCAGAAACAAAACCATCGAGGAACCGAATTCCCAGATCGGCAGCAGCGAAATCGTAAATAAAGCCAGCTTCGGGTTACCCAACCAGTCGATAGGACCGATGGAAGCATAGGACAGCGCCTTATTCACAAGACCTTCGCGCATAAACAGAAAACGCCATAATACCGAAACCGCGATACTGCCCCCGAGAATCGACGGTAAATAATAAACGGTACGGAAAAAGTTAATACCCTTTATCTGTACATTCAATATGATGGCGATCAACAGAGCGAAGACCAATTTGCCGGGTACGGCCATCAAAACATACAGGAATGTGACCTTCAAGGAATTGTAGAAATCAGGGTCCTTCGTAAAAATTTCCACGTAGTTGGCAAGACCGACAAAGCTCGGTTGCTTCACCATACTGTAGTCGGTAAAGGAATAATACAAAGAAGCGACAAAGGGGTATAACGTTAGGACCAGAAATCCTATCAGCCAAGGGCTGATATACAGCAAGCCAATATATCGTTTGCTATTCCGCCTTAATCGGGACCGTACGGAAACAGTAGGAGCTATAGCTGCCGTTTGCTTGCTCATGGTTTACCTCCACCCTTTCAATCCGGAAAAGTATAAGGAGCCGTCTGAGCGGCCCCTTCCTTCAACCGTAAACGGTTTATACCGTCTACTTAATGCTTTTCAGCTTATCCTGCAATCTGTCGACGAGTTCCTTTGCCGCTTTCTCCGGAGCGGACTGCCCGAAGGCAACCTGCTGCATATAATCGTTGGTCAGCTTGGTGATTTCCTGATTGTTGCTGATCCCATTGACAGGGTCCCCCGGCTTCTCCAGTGCGATCTTCACCGCTTTGGCTACGGTAGGGTCAATCAAATTTTTCTCCGCCAGCGCCTGAGCATTGGTATTGGACGGCGGTACGCTGTAATTATCCTTCACGATCATAGCCGAATCGAGTTCGGTCAGCAGCCAGCTTGCAAATTTTGCCGCCTCCTCCGGATGCTTCGTTTGCTTGTTAATCGCCAGCGGATTACTTGGGATGACGAGGACGCCCGAGGCCTTCGCATCCGCAGGAATCGGGAACTGGGCGGCATCCAGGCTCGGAACGTACTGCTTTAAGCTCGTGATACTGGAGGCAAGCGCAAAGGCCATACCGATATTCCCTTTCTGGAACGCCACATTCTTGGTAAAGTCAGGGTACAGGCTGCTTTCCGCTACAGGCTGGATCACTCCGTCATCCAGCAGCTTCTTGTAGTATGCGAACGCTTCTGCAAGAACAGCCTGATCAAAGCCGAGTGTTTTGTCGTCGTTAATCCACTGCTTGCCTGTTTTTTGGGCTATATACGGCTGCAGGAACGTACGGAATTCCAAAGCTCCCAGCAGGTAGGCCGAAGTATCCTTCTGATGAACCTGCTTTCCTATTTCGTGAATTTTGTTCCAATCCCACTTCGTATCCTCCGGGATGCCAAACCGCTTAAAGAAGTCTTTGTTATAGGCGGTAACGAGGCCGTTAACCCCCATCGGCAGACCGACAAGCTTGTTTTTAATCACTACATATTTGGAAAGAAACTGCTGGTCGAACGCCTGCAGATTAATATTGTTCTTCTGGGTGTTCAAATCGAGTACAAGATCGCCCTTAATGGCAATATCATCAATCCAATCCGCCGAAAGCGGGGTTAAATCCGGGGCCGTTCCGCCCGCAAACTGCGTCACCAGCTTCTGGTAGTATCCGTCAAAGCCGCTGTATTCCGCCTCAATCGTAACGTGCGGGTTTTTGCTCATATATAAATCGATAGCCTGCAGCAAAGCTTTATGGCGGCCCTCCGAGCCCCACCAAGAGAAACGAAGCGTCACCTGCTTCTTTTCCCCGCTTCCGCCGGATGAGGCAGGTGCCTGTGCGCCCTCTTCTCCAGGTGCGCAGCCTGCTGCTAACGCTCCGGCTAATGATACGACGCTCAGCATACTGATCCATTTTTTTAACAGCTTCAATGAAAGTTCCCCCTTTTTCGTTGACTTACCCTAATCGATTGGAGCTATATTCAGAATAAAATGGAACGCCCCCTTATGGAAAGGCTTACAAACTCACTTTTGGTATCATTATTCATTCGATTTGCTCTAAAGGTATCATTTTTTGTGATTTCTACTCAGTAGAAGAAGAAATACTCATGCGGTCTTGTGTAACTGAGCATTAATCATTTATTCTTGATACAAACTAGCGCTTGGGAGGCTCAGCATATGTACAAGCTCGTACTGGTTGACGATGAGGTTGAAATACGCAGCGGCTTGTCCCAGTATTTCCCATGGCATGAGGTCGGCTTCGACATTGTAGCCCAATTCGATAACGGCCGTAAGGCCTTGGATTATGTGCTCGCGAACCCGGTGGACGTCATTCTGTGCGATATTATGATGCCGGTTATGACCGGTTTGGAGGTAGCCGGCGAGCTGCATCGTATAGGAAATAAAACAAAAATTATTTTTTTAAGCGGATACAAGGACTTCGAATTCGCGAAGCAGGCTTTGGCTTACGATGTGAAAGGCTATATCGTCAAGCCCACCAAATACAAAGAGCTACTCGAAACGTTCTCCGCTTTAAAAATCGAGCTGGACAAAGCGAAAGCGGAGGATCCCGCCGACGGGAAGAGGGAAGCCGCCGCAACCTTCGACGAGAAGGTGATTGCCGCGATTAAGGCTTATGTCGAACAGTATTATGCAAATGCCACGTTGGAGGACGCCGCTGCTCTTGTCCATATGAACCCTTATTATGTGAGTAAATATTTTAAGGATAAAACCGGTCAATACTTTTCCGATTTCGTCGTCGAGGTGAAGATGAAGAAGGCGGCCGAGCTGCTTATGAACATCAACTTTAAAACCTACGAGGTCAGTGAGCTAGTCGGCTACAGCCAGGCGAAAAATTTTACGAGAACGTTTAAAAAATTTTACGGTATGAACCCGAGACAATTCCGCAACAGCCGGTTACCGGATGAGAACCGCGATGAAGAATAAACTATTTTTGCAAAATCTGCTGTTGTTTCTTTTCCCGCTGCTGATCCCGATCACCATTCTGGGGACACTTAGCCTTATGATCACCCAGCACTATATTCAAGGCGAAATGAACAAAGCGACTCAGAATGTATTCAATCAAATTGACCGGAATGTGGAATCGATTTTTAATGAGATGAACTCGCTAAAAATGAAATTCGGCAGTCCCGAGGTGCTTTACAGACTTGAGGAAATTTTGCGCACCCAGAAGCTCACTCTGGAGAATCTGCGACTAATGGAAGCCGTCCAGAACGACATGAACGTCCCGGTCTACTCCGTCCATCTACGTATATGTCAATAACGATCATAATCAGTTTCTGGCAAGCGGAAATGGCCTTGTGAAATTCGATATGTTCCACGATGTGGAATGGATCGAAAGCTTTAAACAAAACCAGGAAAATACCGGAATTTGGACGGAGCCTAGATATATTCAGGAATATTCGTTCCAGCAGCCTATTCCAGTGACCACCTTCTATAAAAATCTGTATTCCGTTCTGGGAACGAAACCGATCGGAGTTATCGTCCTGAATATTTATTCGGACTATATGGAGAAGCTGCTAAGGAACATCGAGGTGTACCCCGGCCAGCATATCCTAATCGTAGACGAGCTTGACCGTATTATACTGAAGAGCCGATCTCTCGACAACTTAAGCGGGCTCGATCTAAACAAAGTGGTAACGGGCCACACGTCCTATACCCTTCGCGCCGATGGAGAAACATATTATATCTCGACGCCCTCCGCTTACTCGAACCAGTACGGCTGGCGATATTATTCCATTGCCGAGCAGCGGTCTCTGAGTAAAATTCCATTCTGGCTCAGCACGTTTACGATTTTTTGCGTGCTATTATCGTTTCTGCTCGGTCTCGCTCTCACTTATCTATTGACCAAACGAAACCTTAAGCATATCCGCAACATGGTATCCATCATTCACTCCGCAGAAAGAGGGCTTCCCCTGCCGGAGCTAACCGCCACCAAAGGGGCGAATGAATATGATTTTATCACCCAGCGCTTAATTAAAAACTTCATTGAGCAAAATTACCTGCAGGTGCAGCTTTCTGAGAAAAAGTATAAGCTGCAGGCGCTGGAAATGGCGGCTTTACAGTCGCAAATGAACCCACACTTCCTTTTTAACACGCTGGAAACGATTTATTGGAAGGTGATGGGCTTAACGGGTAAGCCCAACGAAGCGAACCATATGCTCGAGCATTTATCGGATTTGCTGAAATACTCGCTGGATGCGCCTAACAAAATCGTCACGCTGGAGAAGGAAATCAATTATACGAAGAGCTATTTGGAAATCCAGAAGATCCGGTACCGTGACAAGTTCGATATCCTTTGGGAGTATGACGTTGAAGATGTAAAAAAATACAGCGTCGTGAAGCTTATGATCCAGCCGTTGGTCGAAAATAGTATTTACCACGGGATCAAGGAAAAGGAAGGCAGAAGCTGCATCAAAATCAAATGCGTCCGGCATGCCGGCAGTATCCGGGTTACCGTTATCGACAATGGCATCGGCATGAGCAAGGAGCGGCTTCGTCAGGTCCGGGACAGCCTGAAGTCGGATGCGGAGATGGCCGATCATATCGGGCTGTCCAACACGAATCGGCGGATAAAGCTTACTTACGGGCTGGAGGACGGTCTGACCATACGCAGTAAGCCGAATTGGGGTACGGTTATCACGATTGATATTCCGTTGTGAGCCGGGGCTTTACACACAAAGCAAAAAGACACTGAACTGTAAAGTCAGTGCCTTTTTGCTGTGACTGGTATTCACTTTGACCCTTCGACCGTCTCGTACCGTCTCCGGAACCTCGAGCAATAGTCCTCCAGCTCACGAAACGGTATCTGATGACACACCAGACCATTCACGATATGCCGTTCTGATCCCGGTAAGGCGGTAAATTTAGAGAAGAGCCTTTCCTCCTCCGATTGACCCTCTGCTACCCAGAACTGAACTTTCTCGACCTCCGGGCTTCCCGCTTTAATCTCGCCTAGAAGCGTCAGCAGACCTTGCATAAACAAAGTCGTACGTCGATATTCCGGACGAAGATAAGCGACCTCTACCTGGCAAATATGCCGATCCTCATAGCTGTTAGCACCGGTTCCATAGACGAATCCGGCAGCTCCAACAACATCGTAATCGTCGTCGGAGAGGATTAGCATCGCCTTGCCGAAGATGAGCGGACTACTAACAAAGCTCAACTTTACGGCAAATGCATACGGCAAGTTCAGATCCGCGAAGTGCCGGAGCAGAAACTTCATGTACCCCTCATAGTCCAGTTCCGTGGTGCACGGTCGACATAGGAAGAACATTTACTTCGCCGGTTGTGGTTGCGGTTGTGGTTGAATTTGCGGGACTGCTCTTAAGGTATCATTGAGAATGGCAAATCTCCCTAACTTACCGCCGGTTTTCTTATCAATGTTTGGTGGTGGCAAAAACATGTGTTATCCTCCGTTTCTATAAAAACCTTTATTTTTCCTAATTATACCTTGAAAAACCGAGTTAAGGTAGATCTTAATTGGTGAATTTTCGCACAAAACACGGTCTCTTCTCCAAGTTTACTCTCCTGTGTATAGCTGGCACCGGCAAATTTGGAATAAAGTCTGCATAAATAGGCATTTTCCGATAAAGCGTTAAATCTGAGCTCCTTTACATCCGGATGTGCTTCGATGATCAACTCCACCATGTAATACAGCCCCTTAGCAAAGAGGCGAGTCCCCCTGTAGGCTCTGTCCATAATGGCAAAGTTTACGAAGGCAATTTCCTTATCCTCGAATTCTTTCTCAGGCGTTCCGTGATAATAAGTCATCATTCCGAACACTCGATGGTCGGCATCTGTGATATAAATCAAATGACCTTGCGTAATATGAGAACATAAGAGGGAGACCATATCCAAGGTGCCGAAAGAAGGGTGAAGTTCATGTCTGTTCTCAATAGCGAATAAACTGACGGCGGCCAAAGCCTCGTCACTGACGCACCGTTTGACAATGGTTGTCATTGGAAAGCTCCTTTCTCGGTTCCGATTCCTCACATCCTGCTCGCCAGGATTTGTTCCAGCGTTTTGCGAATATGAGGGTGTTCGTTCAACAATTTAGCAAACGCCTCTCGCCTTATGGATAAAAGGACGGAGGGGACTAGGGCCCTAACCGTTGCTGTCCGTGGAATGTCCTTCAGCAAAGCGATTTCCCCGAAGTGGTCGCCATCCTGCAGAACCGCCACCCGCGTCGGGTCGCCGGCCGTAAGCTGCTTCAAAATTTCAAACTTGCCGCGGACAATGATATAACATTTGTTACCTTCCTCACCTTCACGTACGATCGATTCGCCCTCATGGCAGGTTTCCGTTGCAAAAAGACCGGAAATATCCTGAAGCAAAGACGGCTCGATTCCTGCAAAAAAGGGCAGCTGGGCAAGTCTTTCCGCATCCACGGTTGCATGCAGGCCGTCATGGGAAAGGTGAAAGCCGTGTTGTTTATCCCACAGGCTTCGGTAAAGGCCGCCGGATCGCAGCAGCTCTTCATGTGTACCGGATTCTACGATACGCCCCTCTTGAAACACGTATATCCGGTCAGCGCCAACAACCGAGGCTAACCGATGTGTGACGGAAACAATCGTTTGACTGCGGCGAATCCTCTCAATCACCCGATTGATTTCTGCCTCTGCAGCAGGATCCAGTGCCGATGTGACTTCGTCCAGCAGCAGCAGCTTCGGTCTTCGCAGGAGTGCACGTGCAAGCGACAGGCGCTGACGTTCCCCGCCGGATAACGTTCCCCCACCCTGCTGAACCTGCGTATCATACCCGTTTGGCCAGCTTTGGATAACGCGATGCATGTCCACCTGCTTTACAGCTTCCGTGAGATCCTCTTCCGTTAGTTCCGTACGATCCAGCAGCAAATTCTCCCGGATGGTTCCGTTAAACAAGAAGGTGTCCTGCGTGACTAAGACGGCATGTCTTCTTAAGGAAGCCTCGCTTACGGATCGCAAGTTTTGCCCGCCGATGGAGACTATGCCCAGCTTCGGATCGTAGAAACGTGATAACAGCTGCAGCGCGGTGCTTTTGCCTGAGCCGCTAGGACCGACGAACGCGACATAACTTCCCGCTTCAATCTGAAGGCTGACCTCCTGCAATTGAAGGGTATCCTCGGTATAGCCAAAGGAAACCTGTTCCATTCGAATCGGCTGCAGGGAACCAGGCAGCTGAACGGCATCCGATGCTTCAGGTACATCGGGTTTATATTCGAGAATTTCCCCGACGCGTCTGAAGCTAATGCTCGATTCAATGAGGTTCGGAATGAGAAATGATAGATTGGATACAGCCTGACCCACACTCATAAACAAGGTAAAGAAGGCCATGAACCCTCCGACCGTCAGCTCATCTTGAAAAATCAAGTATCCCCCGAAGCTGAGCATGATCCCATTAAGAATCAATAAAGCGGTTAAGGGCAGCCGCTCCATCAAAGAATTTGTAACATGCAGCCGGAATCCGAAGGAGAACAGCTCTTGAATGTTCTTTTGTGCCGCTTGCTTGAGCCTGCCCTGCAAATGCAGGCTTTTGATGGTCTTGTGGCCCTTGACCATCTCATCGATCGTATTGGAGAACCGCTCCTGTGCCAGCTTATAGTTCATATTGGCGGACTCCGCTCGGCCTTGGAGCAGCCTTGGACCGATAAACATCAAAGTTGAGCAGGCCAGCATCGCCAGAGTCAGCTTCCATTCAATAGAAAAAAGCATGATTAATCCGAGCAAGATGCTTAAGGACTCCCTTATCGTAAAAGGAAAGGAGCCGCGAATCACCTTCTCCAATCCACCCATATCCGAAATGAAACGCGTGACAAGATCGCCGACCTGGAAACGGTGAAAGAAATAAAACGATTGCTTCTGCACATGATCAAACAGCTCCAGCCTCAGCTTCCGAATCACTTCCCCGCTGAGCTTGCCCAGCGCGTAGTCACCGTAGAGATTTGCCAAGATATTGAGCGAGCCGGCACCGATTAATAAGCTCAGAATGATGACAAAAACGTCTACATTCTTCGGGACAAAAGCATCATCCACGAAATACTTGAGGCTTAAGGGAGCTGCGACCGCATAAGCAACTTCGACGATAATGCACAATATAAATAAAATGAACATTCGTTTGCTCACCATAAAGTAACGCAGCACAGTTTGAATAAACTGCAAGGGTATCTCCGCCTTTCATTACTCTTAGAGTAACGCAGATTGCCTAACCTGTAAACGATGGCGGAGGCCAATCTTTTTCAGCGACGTGCAGAGACATCAAGATCCTATTCTCGATACACCTTGCAGCGAAGGTGGCATGTTTGGTCTCTATGCCGGGGCTGAACGATTAGATCGCCTTGATCAATCCGATTGTGCCGATCGAGATCAAATCTTCCCTTGTATTGTCGAACAAAAAAAACAAGTCCTTGATTTTCCAAAGACTTGTTTAGAACACATACTTTGTTTTTTTAGCTTGCCTTTGCATCGACTTCTCCCTTCCGTTCAATACTCCTTATTTAGCCAGCCTTATCGGGCGCTAACTTGTTTGAAGAATGATGTGACATCTCCCGAACTTCTTGCCCTAAACCTACAAATTGTATGAACCGGTTTGGACACTTCCTTCCTCTCATTTAACCCCGGCTTGCAGTACAAAAACCATCAGCCACGCCATAAACTTATTCCTTTCCATCCATTCTCCCATCCCAAACATCTCCTTGTCTTTTGTGAATTAATTCACATGTGTTTTTAGAATTCACGTATTCTTATTTCAATTACATGGTATCATGAAAACGGCAAGTTGGATGTAATCAAGGTCACATTGTTAGGGTTGTGATAATGTCCCCCCTGGACTATTAGTTTGAGCAGCTAACGAAATTGCATCCTCTGCGTGAACTAACCCATTGTCGGTATTTTATGCGTTCTCCTAGATTCGTTGCACTATTCCCAATTACGTGACGAAGCTTGTCCGTACCGATGAGGTCATGAAGCGACACATCCTTCTTCGTCTTTTTCAGTGACCGTGTGGTGGATCGCTCCCCTCCGGAGAGGAGGTGGTGCGATGGATACCTCCAAACGATCATGTCCTTTATCGCTTTCGGAACTTTCCTTTTGGCGCTTTTGACATATATCGAAAAAAGAAAGTAACCCACCCTAGTTGAACGCCAGGTAGTGGGTTACTTCTCTGATTCCATACGATTTTGGAGGGTAGCCCCATCCAAACTGTTATGCAGGGAGACGTGTTGGCGCACGTCTCTTTTGTTATTCTTATCGTAACACGACTTTCGCATACCTTCAAGCCCTTAGCATCCATTCTACCGCTTCTGCTTATAAAACTCATGATACAGCTTCATCAGCGCCCGCTTCTCGATCCGTGACACATACGAGCGCGAGATCCCCAGCTCCTTCGCGATCTCCCGCTGCGTCCGCTCCTCGCCGCCCGTCTCGAGCCCGAAGCGACCAACCACGACCTCCCGCTCCCGCTCATCCAAGATATCCAGATTCTTATAGATCTTCGACTTCTCTATCTTCAGCTGCACCTTATCCACGACATCGTCCGCTTCTGTCCCGAGGATGTCAATCAGTGAAATCTCATTTCCCTCCTTGTCCGTACCGATGGGGTCATGAAGCGAGACATCCTTCTTCGTCTTTTTCAGTGACCGCAGATGCATCAGAATCTCGATTCTAATGTCAAAAGGGTGCGTAGTCAAGCTTTATTCAATGTGTTACTCCACAAAAAAATGACTCATGATTTCATGTGCCAATGGTACAATTTCCTTTGCCTTTTCGTTGAAGACCCCGATAACAATTCGCGGGTTTTTTGGTCTTCTTAGATAAGCCAGGTTCCGCGCAAAACTTAACGAAATCTCATCTAATGATTCTCGTGTATGTTCAAAGAAAAAATATGGCATCGTTTTATTGAGGGAATCCCCATTAGAATAAGTTGGTTTCGAATCTTGTCCCTCAGCTTTTACTTGCCGAATAGACGGTAATTTTCCTTTCATTCTAAAGTCGCTTAATCCTTTTTCTATACCCTTGGCAAAAGTAAATGCTTTGTAGACATCCTCTGTATATCCGCCAAAGAACTTTCTTTTCATGACATAGCTCGTCGCATTGTACTTCATTATGGATGCTCCAAACATAACTAAATGAAAGAGGATATATTCGAAATCTTTTTCTTGCTCATAGTCCCTTTCAAATTGTATTTCGTCCTTAATGCTTTCTTGGTGGTCAAGTCTGGCCACTCCATGAGCAAATTCTTCTGCGATATGTCTTTGTAAAAGTTGATGAATTAACAACGTAACAGCATCTTGCCCAATCAGTCCAATTTTTTCTTCATCATATTGCTTGAATTTCATTTTGAACTCTCCCCCAGTATTCACCAATGCGGTAAATCGACAAGCTCAATACCTAGAAATTATCCTTGGTGAAACAAGCTAATAAGGAACTCAGAATACCCCTTGTTTTCACCATATTTCACCAATGAATCAAACGCAGATGACAGAATTACAGTCTTCTGATAGTTGTAATCGTCATAACTACGAACACCATTTGCGCTTAGCATTTTTTGGAGACGTTTTACTTCGGCTTCCTCATCTTTAATGAATTGATTATAAGCTTTATACAAATCCTCTAATATGGTTTTTTCATCCGCATCTTTTGTCGAACGATAATATTGGAAAGCCCTAGGCGGTGCACCGCTTAGTTTGAAGAAACCGAACATATATACAACTCCTTAGAAGTTAGATTACAAAATAGTACTTTTGTTTGATAAGATTCGACACAAATACTGGAAACCCTTTTCAAACAACATACGAGATTGTTTCTTGCTTACAAAATACATCGTTGTTAAACGGCAGTCCCAAGTTCTAATGCTTCCTACTCCGCGTCCATCAGGCGCCCCTCTCCCCATACGACACGTTGATGGATAAGCCGACGTCCTGTAACAACGTATAGTAAAACTTTTATGAAAGAAAATCCCACAATAATGGCTGATTTTGATATAATTTCAACAGGGAACATTACGGATGCTGTAACTTCCTTCCCCATTTGCCTAACTTTGATTTGCGTCCTTTTTCAGGGATGGCGTCCCATTGATGGGGCGTATTTTTTTGAAACGAATTATAGGGCATTAAATATTTTTTGGGGGCGTTGAAAGTGGATATGAGACTTATGAAAAATATTGTTGTTTACGGTATTGATGCTGGTGGTGAACAAAATTTTGGTTGGGTTCGCTTGGATGCTTGCCCTGGTAATATTGACGATTATGTTCCTATAGTTACGCCTGAAATAACCTTATCAAATAATCAATCTATCAAAATTGATTCTATAATAAATAGCTCTGATAGTAATGGTCTTAATTTTGAAGCAGGTGAAAACCTCGCAACATTAGCTGCTCGAATAACATCAGATTTGAATAACCACAACCGAATAGCTATTGGGGTGGAATCTCCAATGTGGTTTCCGATTTCCCCAAAAGGAAGAGACTATCGGTTTGATGAGGAGCGAAATTCTTCTTGGTCTGGCCAAACAGGCTCAACAGCGAGCGTACAAGGAATGAAGCGAGCATTAAATCTGTTTAATATTTTAAGAACGACAGTAGCCGATGTAGGTAACTTATCTTCTACAACAGACTTTAATCATTGGTACACTGGAAAAAGCAACATTTTTTTATTTGAAGGATTTGTTACTGGAAAACATAAAATTTGTTGCTTAAAAAACCCAGCAGTCCGTGATAAAACCAGACGTCCATTAAACCCTAAACTAAAGCCATATACAACGCCATATAAGGAAGAACATCGGTGGGATGCTTTTTTAGTCGCAAGTGCCTTCTACGGAACTTTTTTCAATTGTAACTTAGGTAGTTATCAGGGCATTCAATTCCAGCTTAGTAGATATAAGACAAACTACTTAGATGTTTTATCGCAATGGCATTCTATTATGAACAGGTTAGGAATTTCTATTTTTCCATTCCTAGATGAACCGTGTAATGTTGTGGCAGTTTCTAACTAACGGGGACTATTGTTTAGTTCTTTAGCTGTCCTTTCAGTGGGCCTTTTTTCAAATGTCAAAGTGCCTATAAAAAACAACACACCCGATATTGCTAGGTTCATTTTGCGTTCTTATTGCGATTGTGGAACTTCACGACGTTGCCGCCCATAACTTCCTTCTTCAACGCTTCCAGTTCGGCGTCAAGTTCAGCGTCAGACAGCTTTTCAAGCGGTTCGGAAACTTTGTGAACCTTCTGGACAACTTCTGACTTATTGACGTTAATACCCTGCATAACAAGATACATCTCAATCGCTTTAAGGTCGCCGCGCTTGGCCTTCTTCGCAAGTGCGCTGAGAACGTCGGGTAAATCTTCCGACTGGATTTCTAGCGCTCGTTCCCGCACCGCAAGTTCAACTTGTCGCTTGTCGCGGATTCTTCGCAGGTGTCTTTCGGAAATCCCCAGCGTATTAGCGATTTCACGGTAAGACTGTTGCGGTGATTTTCGCGCAAGCAGCTCGACCGCCTTGATTTCCGTTACAGTAAGACCCTTCATGTATGGGCGAGGGTCGATTTCTTCGGTTTCTGTTTGGTCGTTCTTTCTCACATCTTCATTCATCATTTATCACCCCTTGACGTGTTGCTTTTGACGATGCGTGTTTACTTTCCCGAACACGTTCGCTCCGGTTCTTATAGCGCCTATCAAACGCTTCGATTTCGCGATTTACCTTTTCCAGTTCAAGGTTTAGTAAACGCATTTCCTTGTCATGACGTTCACGTTCTTCGGACGTCATTTTTGCCCGTCTTACTGCGGCTTCCCTGCGCCATTTTTCTTGATGGATTGCCCGTATTTTAGCTGCTTCCTCTGACGATGCGAAAGCGGTTCTTTCCGCGTAATTCATAGCCATGTAAATATCGAATCCATAAAGGGCAACGCTGATTTCACTTAAAAGCTGGTTGACTTCGCTCCAACGCTCTTGGTCTGTCATACAACCGCCCCCTAATACGAAAAAAGGAGTCGGGGAGACCCCGACACCCTTGTATGTTAAGCGTTTAAGGAAAGTTCCATGTCGCAAACGCCCTCGTTTGTAACCGAAACGTCAATATTGACCATTTCTTGGAACCCGCGCGGCGAAGTACGGAATTGGAACGTATAAGTACCGTCGGTGTTTGCGCTCAATACTTCTCTACCGTCAACGATAACCGACACGGTTTCACCTGTGGAAATGTTCGAAATGACGGCTTTGCCTTTGAAGTCAATCCCACTTGAACCGCTGTTCGTTTCAACGTGGTTGATAAGCTTTACGTTAACCGAACCGTTAACGCGGCTTGCGACGGATAGGATATGTTTCATTCGTTAAGACCCCCTAATAAATTTGCTGTCAACACAGTAAAGGCGTCGCAAATTAACGACGCCATAGTTATTGATTCAAATATTTCGCAAGTTCGGCGCCAATGGCTTCAAGCTGCTTTTGAAGTGATTCTATCTTCGCTTTGTCGCCTTGTTCGTATTCGAAAGTTACACCCACATTAGCGGCGGCTTCTTTCGTCGAGCGATTCGTATTATCTTTGTTGCCCGCCAACTCTTCCGCTGTAATGGTCATTGTTGATTGTGCTTCCTTCTCTTTACGCGCTTCGTCTGCCTTGGCGTAACCATCCATTAGTAATTCAGTAGCGGATACGTGTTCCCCGGCGTCTATTCGTCGGCGAATTTCTTCCGCTTGGGCTTTGCGTTTAGCTTCCGCTTCGTTAACGACCTGACCGCTTGTAGCTGCATACCCCGCGGATAACATTTCCCGGATACTTCTCGCTTCGGCGTCACGTTTAGCAATATCGTTTTTTATATCTCGAGTTGTCTTTGTCATGGTTTAATTCCCCCCTTTGTAAGCATTGACCCATTCGGGCAACTTTCCATCTTTGTAGGCGTCTGTCACCGTTTGAGGAAGTATGCCATATTCACCGCCGTCATAAGGAACCGACGGAACCATTTGACCGTTGCGGAATCCACCCGTCGTATAACGATAGAACATAATCGACGGAGGCGTTGCTATTCCTGGCTTTTCACCTACTTCCTGCGCCAATTCCGTAAACTCGGCGTTTGCCTTCTTAATTTCGGTTTCGACGTCATGCAAACCCTTAACGGCAAGCAAGTATTCCGCCAAGCAACGTTTGACGCGTTCAGCTTGCGCTTCATGTTCCTTAACCAGCTCGGCTCGACGCTTCTCGGCGCGTTCCTTCATCGCCGGAATAAGTTCAAGCAACGCTTGGGTACGTCCGCGACGGTTGAAGTTATTACGTTTTTCAAGTTCTTCGATTTCGTCGGCAATCTCACGAATACGCTTCTTCAACTCGGCCTGTTCCTCTGCCGTAAAAATATCGCCGCCCGCTTCCTCTTGATAAAGCCTGTCGTCATACTTGGCTTTCAAATCACGAAGCTCTGCGCTCAATACTTCCGCCCGTTTTTTATTTTCGGAATAACGCGTATCAAAGCGTTCCTTAGTCGCCTTAAACTCTTGAAACAAGTCTTTAATTCCCATTCGAACATCCCCCCTTGGCTGGTTTTGGAAAGTTGTATTTCCGTTTGTCCGTACAAGCATTTTTCAGCTTCGATTTTTTCCGGGATAATCCCGCATTATTTTGAATGTCATACTCGATTGCTTGACGTCTTTTGGCTTCATACATTGGCAAATCTTCTCGAAAGCTTTCAAACGATAACCAGCGCCGATTAAACGGTGTCATTTTGAGATTCCCGTTTAAGTCAACTCCACCAACGAACAAAGCGCGAACCGCTTCAAGAATTGAATCATTGGTCAAGTCGTCATTAGTAGCGGTGTCCAAGGCGTTAGTAACGTCTTTTAACGCCATCTTAGACCCCCCCTTCGCCGAATGGTTTAACCGCGGATTTAAGCGCTCTAAGCCTTTCTTTATCTACGTTGAATACCCGGCAAATATGGCTAACTGTTTCTTCGGTCGCCGCTAAGTCGCCACGTTCAATTTTGGAAATAGTGCTGTACGACAACCCGATTCGATTTCCAAATTCAGTTTGAGTCAATCCCGCGGTTCGACGTATTAGTCGAATTTCGCTTCCGTCCAGATGCTTCATTCCATTTCACACCCCCTAGTCAAAAAATTGGATATAAAGGGTAAAGAAAAAAGCCCCAAACGGAGACCGTCGGGGCGAAGCGCGGGTATGTGCGTTGCTTTACCTGATACGTATAATGTGCGGGTCAGCTTTTCGTCAGGGGCAACCGTGAAACAGCATTCGCAAGGAAGCTCGCACATTACATATATGGGCTATCAAATATTTTGACAAGTAAAGAAATTAAAAAATGCAACGCCGACCCCGTTGCAGGAGGGAAGGCGCCGCGGAATTTTGGTATTTGTTTTATTTATATAATGTCGTTGTTCTTTTCAACGAAGATTAAGGTATTGAAATTTAGAGTGTCTGCGTAGCAGTCGCCGAAGGCGATATTCTTCTTTGTGTCCGAAGGACATACTTTGCCTTAAATCCTTACGGCGCTTCTATCGAAGCGAACTTAATCTAAATCCTTAATCGTAATTCTCAACGTTTAACCTAAACGTCTAACTTAACGCTATATTAACGTTTATGTCTACGTTATATAGGTGGGCAGAACAAGTAAAATACAATGCTATAAATGTGAACATTTTATGAATTTTGTTTAACATTGAAAAAACCCAGTATTGGCGCGGCTTTTCAGCGTTACCCCGGCGGCCCCTGACGACGAAGGATACTTGTCGGACTTTTATGTTTTGACAGCTAGAGGGAGTAATGTCCGTAGGGCTTTACATAGTCAAAAATCAAGCAATCTACGCTAATATCGAAAAGAAGCGCGACAACGATTCGATTGCGAAGGAAATCGCCGAGCTGGAACGTTTACTTGGCGGGGAATAAGGGTCTAAATAATATTGACCCCCCTTCGTTTATACGTCATACAAGGCGGTAACGCCGTTGGAAGACGACGAGAGGGATGCTCATTTAATGAGTGCCCTTATGAAACGCTTTCAGACGCATGTGTAATCAGCATAATCAGAGGTTCAACTGATGTATGTTGTCTTCCGCCAAGTGCATTACGAGCTAGGTTAAACCTAGACAGTTTGAACCAAAGAGAAATAGACGCCAAGGAAAGACCATTGGCGCCTAATTCGAGGGGTACGGCGGTAACAATATCGCTGAGGTAATGTTGGGAAGGCGTCGGGGATTACGCCGGGAACGTCGGAGAAACGTTCGTATCATTATGTCGTTAACATGACTTCGTTTGTGACGCAGGGGTATGCGTTTATTACAGCCACTTTTGCCTTTACAATAACGCCCAGGCTCCCCCCTGCCATCCCCCTTGCCGCTATGCAATATCCGTCGTTGGAAGACGTTTATAACGGTCAAAATATAGGATATTTCGGGCGTTTAAGGGTCGGGGAGAGTAAAGATACCGGAGCGAGGAAAAGGCGTCTTATAAACGAAAATTGAAGCTCAATAGGGCAGCGTAATAAATGCGTTGTCCCCGGCCTATCCCTTATGTATAAGCGTTGTCAAGTACGACAAACATTATTTCAACATAGGTTTTCCGATAAGCTACGCACGGATGGTTAACGTAACCGCATCGTTCCCGGTCGCTTGCTTTACCGCTGAAAGGATAACTTCGCAATACTTCTCACTTAGCCATTCCCTTGCAAACACCGTAGGACAAACAACGACGAATGATTCCCCGTCGTATTCCGCGTATGTATCCTTAAACCACGTCTGGAACGGTACGGTATCGACTTCACCAGCGATGAAATTAAGCGCCTGAATCCAGAGTTTAGCTGCGTCGGTCAATGATAATCCCCCTTAATCATAGCGCTGCGATACGAAACAATAAAATTATAGCAAAGCCCCAAAATTTCAAAAATAGTACGCAAATTGTAAAGGGATTTTCGTCAACAAAACACCCCCTAGCCCCCCGGTGGCACGCCCTTGCCATAAACGACATTTTGACGTCTTATATTCGTTGGGTCTGCTGAAAGTTGAGCATACCCCTCTACAACGAAAAGGACGCCGACAATATGCCGACGCCTTTCCGTAGGAGGTGGTCTTTATGCTATGCGTAGAAACGGCGAAGTGGTGGCGCCGTTCCCGCTTCTATATGTCGTTTAGAAAGCATTGATTGTGACGCCGGATGTTAAACATAATCATAACTTTAGAGTATTGACACCGTTTTGTCGCCCCAATAAAATCAAGGTATAGGGCGTATTCATAACTTATACTCAAAATAAAAGGGGCGAATACATATGAATAAACCAATGAAATACGGTTACGCAAGGGTATCGACGAAGGGGCAGGATTTAACAGCGCAGATTGAAGCGTTAAAGGCGGAAGGCTGCGATAAGATATTCCACGAAAAGTTTACCGGGACAACCAAAGAACGCCCGGAATTTGAAGCGTTGCTATCGACGTTAAAGGAAGGCGATACATTAGTCGTAACAAAGCTCGACCGTTTCGCACGTTCCGCAATCGACGCGCTGTCAACGATTAAGGAACTATTCGAGAAGGGCGTCAAGGTACACGTATTGAACATGGGACTCGTTGAGAATACACCAACAGGACGTTTGATATTTACGATTATGTCGGGATTCGCCCAGTTTGAACGCGACCTTATCGTGGAACGAACGCAGGAAGGTAAAGAAATCGCCAAGCAATCGCCTGACTTCCGCGAAGGTCGTCCGAAGAAGTTTACACGTAAGCAGATTGAACATGCCTTGTCGTTACTGGAACGCCATTCCTATACGCAAGTCGAAGCCATGACGGGAATAAGTAAGTCAACGTTAATACGCGCTAAAGCAAAAAGTCGCCAAGCCTAATACGGTTTTGGCGGCTTTTCTGTTCGTTACTGACGTCCGGTTTCATCTAGTGAAACGACGCTAGAATGTCGTGAAAAGTCAGGTGTGGCAAGGGTTTACGCGGTCTTGGCGTTATTAACGAAGTGGGACGTATTATGACCGTCTCGCGGTCGGGAACGTTAATCCAACGCCACTCAATCAACATAACAATAACACGCAATTGCTCTTAATCATTGGCGGTTAAACACCATGTTTAGCCGTAAAAAACGAAATCACGGCTGCGCTTTTATGTGCTATATTAAGGAAAATAGCGAAAAGGGTGGTCGTTATGAGAGAAGTTGAGTTTCGACGTTACCTAGAACAAGACAACGCAATAACCAGTAAGAAGAAGTCCGTTAGTTCCAAAGTCGGGAAGGCGTTAATCGTTGAGCGTGAGCTTCGCGTTGACCTAGACGACATCGTAAAGGACGACGAAAAGACCTATCGCTTACTTCTCGCCGTCAAGGAAAAGCTGAACGACGAATTATATCATGGCGTTTATCAAAACTCCGTCAGACGTTATTATGCTTTTGTTAACGGCAAGGAGTTCCCAACACTCAAACAGTTTGAGCGTAGTTACAAAAAGGCTATATAAACAAATGTAGCCCCTAGAGGGGTACGATGATTTCAATTCACTTCAAACATAGCCCGCAACGTTTAAACGGCAATCCCTTACTGACCATTTCGTCTTCAAGGTCACGAATATCCGTCGAACACAATTTATGATGTTCTGGCGTCACAAGACGTTCGCGGTTTTCTGTTCGCGATTTATCCAACGACGAACAGTAACGAGCTGAATGAATAACGTTGTTCATCGAAGTCAACTGCGGATTCCACGAGTTGATGTTCAATACGAATCCGTCGGGATTATCTTTTCTCCAATTTAAATACTGCTGCTTCTCGTCTTCTTTTTCAAATCGTCTTATCGCCATCTAAACGCCCCAATCAATAAGAATATGAACCATTAACGACAATCCTTTAGTGTCAAAGCTCTTGTACAGAATACTATCCTGCGATAAAATATTACTAACCCAATCACACTGTTCGCCTCTAAGAACGGTGAAACCCGACGTAAAATTATACTCACGTCGGTCTTTTTTTATTGTGGACGCTGTAATTGGTTTTTCTTCTGTGTAAACAATTCCCAAGAATAATTTAGATATTCCTTACCCAAATTGTGCCATTCCTTAAATTTGAGATTTTCAAGGTGATAATCATCATCCTCAAATAAACAGTGGATGTTTAGTGTGTCTGGGTTGATACAGTAATATAAATCATCAAATTGTGTATGGCAATTGGGACACAACACTATCATATTTCTAATATTATCATCGCCTCGATGTGTCTTATTATAAGGTCTTATATGGTGCGCTTCTGAATAATTACCTTCGGCGTATCTAAGTTTATAATCACATAGTTGACAAGTATTATCGTACTGCGTTTTTAGCCATTGAGCCATTGTGGAATCCCGCACCATACGTTGAATTACTACTTTATTTTCGACCAAATTTCTATTCGTTATATTTTCGTAATCATAAACATCTTCCATAGAAACATCATTCTCCTCTAAATACGGAATACCAGCGATATATCTTGTAATATCAGCTATATTTTCGACGACGTCTTCTATAATGATTTTATTTTCATTTGGTTCTACACTATCAAAGTAAAGTTCCGAATTAGAAACGGCCCCAACTATTTCTTCATAACTTAGTTGACTTAGAATATCTTCCTTGTTGTACTGTCTCAGATTTTCCTCTAAGAACTTATTTAGAGCCTCTCTTATTTGTGAGTTCCATTCCTGCGTTTGAAGTATTTGAGCAAGCCCCTTACCTTTAGTACTGATTAAGGAATACAAAATAAAAGTGCGTACAAGCAATTGAGCAGAAACATTATTATTGATTTGGCTTTTGTTATGATTTCTTTGCGTTAATAACTGAAACATTTTGTTTAAAGTGGCTGTGTTAGCTGGTTCACCATCAATTATTAGTAATGAATCACTTTCAGTATTTAGCGTATCTCTATACTCCATATATCTCGCTAATAGGTTGTATGTTTTTTCATTTACCTCTAGCCACTGTATTAGGTGAGGATTTTTTGTATTCCTCCTAAGGTTTCTAATAAGTCGCTCCTCAATAATTAAATCTGAAACTTTAAGGGAAATTAAGTGTTTCTGCTCAAAGCAGCAGAAAAACGAAAGTGCGTAAACACATGGGGCGATTATCTTTTCTTCTCCCTCATACTGTACGTTTGGCCCAAAGATAAACTGTATTGCCTCTAAGGGGAGAAATTCAGTTGTATGCCTATCGGGCTTCTCGATGGCTGGGTATTCTATTGTAAATCTCCTATCAATCTCACTATATTCTGTTTTTAAGTATTCTAATAAACTAGCTAACGCCGCCCGCTTAATATCACTTTTCCTATAAGCATGAAATTCCAAAATACGTTGCGGATTGAATATGTCTTCGTAATTTTTCTTCTCTACTTTATTTAATACCTGATTCCTTAAATAGTGTTTTATAATAGAAATATACTGATTTTTTGTTCCATCAGATAGCCCCTTACTTGTTTCGATATACTCAGAATAACCTTGAGCCAGATATTGGATATCCGGAACCTTAAAATAAATCAATAAAACCACTCCTTTACTTTTAAATCTTATTTAGGGGCGATAAAGCCTTGGCGTTCCAGTTCATTAAGGATTGCTCTCAAATCTAGTCGATTTAAGATGGCAAACACATATAAGAAAACAAGCAGATAATTGGTAGCCAGGCCTAACGTCGTTATAACGTTTGAATCACTTGCACCAATGATTATAGTTCCTCGGTTGCCCTGTGTTTCGTAAAGCGATTGTATTGACCCACTTTCCCCATGAGCGTATTCGCTGGTGTGCTTATATATAGTTATGTATTCTTCTTCCAAAGAAAAATTATCAAATCCGTTAATTCCTTTTTCGGGAATACCCCTTTTTAGCCATCCAGTGTCGTCCACTGCTCTTGCTCTTTTCACCAGAGGAGTAATTTTCGCCCAATTCCGACCGTTTTTTGAATGGGGGTAATCCTCTATATATTGAGCAGCCTTTTCCCTGACTTGCTCAATCACGGGGTCTTCAAGTATTTTCTCTACCGTCTCCCCTTTATTTTCCTTATGTTGCTTAAACTGTTCCCAATGAGAGAGTACAGAAGAACGATTCATATTTATATACTCTACCCACGCATCGCGCTCCACGTCACCAAGTTCGGGATTTATTTTCTTTACAAGCCACAGATAGGACAATTCTGTTAATGATTCGAGGATAGAACGACATATTATCAACCCCGGATTTCCAAAGCCCGTTTTCGCTAACTGATAAGCTCCATTGCCTAGTTGGAAAACATGAGCCATAAGAAACCGGGATATAGCAAGCATTTGATTATATATATCACGTTTCTTTACGTTAATTTCTGATAGTTGAACCTCACAAGTTTGTAGCATTACTATGAGATTTCTGTAAGTATCTGCTGGAGCATAAGGTAAGTCCTTAATAACTTCCAATTCTTTTTCCCAACGACTATATATTTCAGTAGGAGATAATTTTACCGACATAATTCACCCCGCCTTTATTGCTAGTATATATTCGACACCCACTATAAATTCCCTATATAATTCCACCTTACTCTACAAAAAAAAGGACTCCTGCTATTAACAGAAGCCATTCATAACCGTATAAATTCGACCTTTCCATTTTCATAAACCCTTATCTCTCGAAATACCTTGCGAAGATATTCCTGTTTGCGCTCTATCGTCAATAATTGCGGTGATTCCTCAGTTAAATACTGCTGTATCGTTTCATTAAAAATCTCCTCGTTAGCTTCCTCGTGCTGTTGCGATTCCATAAGCGCTATAATTTCGTCTTTCTGCTTCAACAAGTTTTCCTCATTCGCCTTTAAGTCTTTTAATTGTTCCCGAATGTCGTCCTCGTCAACAACGTCTATGTTGTTCGTCAGGAACTTAATTAACCGTTGACGTGCCACCTTAATGCGTTCCAGTTCCGCTGTAATCCGTTCCACTTCGTTCTGCTCATACGAAGCCTTATCGTTATCCTCAGCCGTAGCCGCGGCTTCTGCGGCTGCTTCCCCGCGCGTTAACATTAGATTGACGAACGTTTCCCATACGAAATGGTCTAATTCCTCACACCTGATTCGCTTGCCACAACCGCGTTTCTTGGCGCCCGCTGTATTCTTTACATCGGTGTACTCCATGACGAATTTGCCCCAATTCTTGCTCTGTCGCCCTGGCATCGTATTACCGCAATCTCCACAGCGTACAAGACCACTTAGAAGATATTCTCTCTTTGGACTACCGGCCCAGCGCCTTCTCGATTCCTTCAGCAGCTTTTGAGCGTAATGGAACGTTTCCCTCTCGATAATCGCCGGACATTTTACTGGAATCCATTCGTCGCGGGGGCGTAGTTTCATCGAGACTTTTTCTTTGTTGCCGCGATACTTGTTACCAAGTATTCCTTCTGTATTCCACTTGTTATGATAGAAAACGCCAGCATAAGTTTCGTTCATAAGAATCTGACGAACGGTTTGCCTGTGCCACACGCCACCACGCTTTGTAGGAACGCCAATATCGCTTAAATAATGTGCTATGCCGTTAATACCTTTAACTCTTCCCTTAGGGTCTGTGAACAGGTCGTAAATAAGTTGGACGATTCGCGCTTCAGGTTGATAGATATCTAGTTCTTCTGTATCTCGATTGAATATGTAACCATATACTTTCACGTCTTTAACGACCTTCCCTTGTTTGGCTTTTTCTCGGCGACCGCGCGACATCCTTTCGTTAATCTTGGCTTTCTCAAACTCGGCGATTGCTCCGCGCATTTGATAAAACAACATGCCCTCAGGTGTTTTTTGGTAGTCGCCATTTACGAAGATTAGTTCAGCATGTTTTTCGATTTCTTCTGAGACAAGAAGCTGGTTCATTAGTTTACGGGACAAACGGTCAGGGTCATATATGATTACTTTATCAATCAAACCTTCTCGAATATCATCCCGTAACTTTGTCAAGGCAGGACGTTCAAGGAACTCTCCAGAATAGCCGTCGTCAACATATTCGATAATGTCAGTTCCCCGACCTGCTTTTTCGCGGCATTGGCGAACTTGGTCTTGAAGCGAATAACCGCTTTTAGCTTGTTCTTCCGTTGATACCCTTGCGTAAATCGCTATCATTTTTTATCCGTTTCTCCTTTCTGACTAAGTCCCTTATTGCGTTGTAGCAATCGGCTAGGGGTTTGTCGGTCGAATCGGATTCGATAATGACAGCGTACAGTTTTGAAGTAACGACGCCCTTATCCTTTCTGCTCATACAAAACGCCCCCTTAAACCTTGTCCATGTTGGTTGCGTTTCGTTATGTCGCAAGGTAGGGGGCGTTTGTGACGCTGTATGAAGTTTTTAGCCTTTCGCTTTTTCCATTTTCTACCGCACCCGATTGACCTTACAATCTCATTCTCGATACAGCGTGCTGCAAACGTCGCAAGCTTGGTCCCTTTGTCGGGACTAAACGATTCGATCGCTTTGATTAAGCCGATGGTACCGATTGAGATTAAATCCTCCAGGTCCTCCCCGGTATTGTCGAATTTCTTGACGATATGCGCGACCAGACGGAGGTTGTGCTCGATGAGCAGGTTACGCGAATGCTGATTTCCCTGGGCCATCAACCGCAAGTGTTTTTCCTCTTCATCCTCCGCGAGCGGTTGGGGAAACGCGTTGTTTTTGACATACGAAACCAACAGCATTAATTCTTTGATGAACAAAGCGACCGCTGAGAAAAATCCGGGCACGAACAACACCTCCCAATAGTCTGAACCCCAGAGCCTCATGATGAGATTACTACTATGGTATGTGGGCTGCCGCCCATACGTGCCTGTACCGCCGAAATTTCGCGCTTATTCTGATGAGGCATTACATCGCTTTTATTTGTGAAATATATCACTTACCTGAAATCAACACCGTATTATACTAGGCCTGTAGGCCACGAATCCATGTGAATTAACTCATTCTCTACGAAAGCCGGGATCCAAAATGAAGCAAGAAAGCAATCACACCTTGAACCCCACGGACATCTTTTTTCTCAATACGCGATTCCTTTTAATCGTTATGGTCGTTCTAGGTAATATTCTGATGCCGCTGCTATCCACCCATGCGGAGGCGCAGGCCATCGTGATGACCATTTTCACCTTTCATATGCCGATCTTCGTTCTGATCACGGGATACTTCTCCAAGGGCTTCCCTGAGGATCCGCAGCTGCAGCAGGTGCTTCTGCGCATTCTTCTGCAGTATCTGATTTTCCAAACACTCTACTCAGCTTTGGACTACTTCTTCTTTCGTACTGCACATACCGTCTATTCCTTTTGGGCACCCTACTGGATGCTCTGGTTCCTGTTCAGCCACCTAGGCTGGAAGCTGCTCCTAATCGTCTTTCGAAAGCTGAAGCACCCGCTTCTCACGGCTTGGATGCTGGGTATCCTTGTCGGGTATTTGCCTTTCGACGGCTTCTGGGCAAGCATCAGCCGGACCTTTGTGTTTTTTCCGTTTTTCCTCATGGGTTACTATTATCAAGGTATTTTTTTGACGAAAGCCGCGCGCAGCCTTCGCTTAAAGCTGGCCGCAGCCCTCTTGCTGGCACTGGTCGCTGCTGGATTTTATACAGGGACCTTCCATCTATCGATAGATTGGCTGCTGGGAAGCCGCACCTATCACGAAATGAACCTAAGCCATTGGTATGTCGGCTTGGGCCGAATCGCCGTTTATGCATTCGCACTGGTTGCCTCAGCAGCGTTCCTGATGCTGCAAAGCACCAAATACAGTCGAATCACGACATGGGGGGAGCGCACCGTTTATGTGTTCCTCCTGCACGGAGCCGTCATCAAGGTGCTGACAGCTGCAGGTATCTATGAAGCTCCATGGCCGCCTTTGGCAACGGTTCTCCTTATGGTCATCCTAGGGATCGCCATAACACTTCTGTTGTCGGGCTCGCGCGTAGCTGCGGTGACGCATCCCTTGATCCATCCGAACCCGCAGCCCTTCCTCGGTAAAATCAGAAGCTTTCATCGCACATAGCACTGATAACGTAAAACAACCCGTACCGTGCTCATTAGGGCGCAGTACGGGTTTTCTATAGCTAGCTTAGCTTAGCTTAAAAGCGATATCGATCTCTTTGATCTTTTTTTCGTCGATCGGAACGATCTCACCCAGACAGCGTGTCGAGATCAGTGCCTTAGCGCTGTATTCCGCCACCTCCAGGCGATCGAAGGCATTCAGCAGATTTTGTCCCGTCACGATGACGCAATCATTGGCGACAAGGGCAAGCGGCGTATCCTCGCGAAACACCTTGGCAGATTCCAACGGCGAATGGAATGTCATTCCATATGGGAGCTTGGGAATGGTCCGAAGCAGGATATAGCTCTCCGGAATCGTTCTGGAGTCGAAGTCGCTATCCGTTACGGCAAACGCCATAATGTTCGGAGGATGTGCGATAATGATCGAACCGACATGCGGCTGCGTCTCGTAAATCTGCTGATGCAGCAGCACGGAACGGCTCGGCATTTTACCGGCTTCCTTCTTCCCGTGTTCGATTCTCACCAAATCTTCCGGCTCCAGATATTTCCGGTCTACCGCATAGGGTGTAATGATGAAGGAGCCATCCTCCAGTCGCTGCGAGAAGGTCCCCTGCGTGCTTGTAAAAAGCTTCTGATCATACGCCCGGTGGATCAGCTCGCACATATCTCTTCGAAGCTCTTTTTCTTTGGCGGAGAACGTCACCGGCGAGAATTCGTCCAAATTGGCGTGCATTTTCTTACCGATGCTTTCCTTTCCCTGCGGCAGCGGTATGCCAAGCCGGTTCGCCTTAATTTCAAGTCTTGCACAGTAGTCCAGTGTCTCGAAGATGTTAAAGGCCTCGTACAAGGTGTTGGATCCGATCACGACACCGTGATTTTCGAGCATCACCGCATTCACGCCCTCGGAGAACACCGACGCGATGTTCTGCCCGAGCTCCTCGCTGCCGGGAAGAGCATACTCCGCCATGCCAATGTCGCCGCAGATTTGGTAATCGTTCGGAAGAAGGTAAAGATTCGGCAATCTTCTTACCATGCTGAAGGCTACCAGCGCCGGAGGATGAGCATGGACAACCGCCTTCAAATCCGGTCTCTGCCGGTAAATCTGCTGATGAAACGGAAATTCGCTGGAGGGCCTGTGCAGGCCGAGCACCTCACCGCTTCGCTTAACACAAACAATATCCTGACGCCTTAAGCTTCCCTTGTCCACTCCGGCCGGTGTAATCCAGATATCCCCGTTCTCATCCAGCAGCGAGACATTTCCTCCGGAAGTGGTTGTCATCCCGTAATGATAAATGCGCTCCATCATCTGAAGAATTTGATCCGCAGGATGCGTAAGTAATGAATGCATGCCCCTCACCTCGTTTTATTGTTTGTACCCGTTTCTATCCGTTTTGTTCTGTTTTTATTATAAACGATAGGAAATCATCCTCGATGTGATCTAAGTTACAGAGATAAAAAAAACAGGTACCCGCAAAGGATACCTGTTATGACACAAATGAAGTTATATTCCCGCGCCATCCTCATTGAAGTTTCGTTTCTCCGCTTGAGACGCGTCATAAAGACTTTTCAAACCAACCGTTGCAATCAGTAGCGAGGCTAGAACGAACAAGGTATAGAAGGAAGGCTCAAAGAAGATTTTCACAAGAACGAAGGAGACAACCATGGAAAGCAGTGGAGATACGATCCATACCTTCATAATCTTCGCGATGATCCCCTTCTGCCACAGCTTAAAACCATGATCGGCTGTGCCGATTCCAAGAATCGCCGTTGTTGTAATCTGTGTCAACGGTACCGGGATCCCCAGAAGCGAAGCAATTATGACCAAGGTCCCTCCCGTACCCGAGATAAAAATCCCCTGCAGCAGCGACATATTGGTAATCTTCTTGCCATTCGTTTCGAGCACCCTGCCTCCTAGCAGGATGGCACCAAGGGAAACAAACAAACCGCCCCAAAACACTCCGGAGCCTGCACTCATGAGACCTGCACCTACCAGCGGTCCGACAGCGTTGGCCACATTATTCATCCCCGCGGAGAAGGCTTCCACGAACCCGGCCAGGATGACGAGAACCATCAGCACCCGTTTCCATTTGCCGCTCCCCACACCGCGCCACTTCGGATCCTTGCGCTCCAGGTACCGGATCAGATACCCGGCTCCCCAGGCAAGCGCAAAGGCAATCAACGGGAAAATCACCCAGAATGAAACGATGTACAACACATTTTTGACGAACAGCACCTCGTAGGCTACACCGACACCCACCACTGCACCGACCGTCACTTCGCTGGTGGACAATGGAATGCCCATCATGTTGGAGGTGAACAGGGTTACGGTAGCCGACAATAAGATGACGATAACGAGATATACCGTCAGCATGCTCGAAGGGATGATGCCTTTACCTAAGGTCTTTACGACTTCTCCCCCACCCAGATAGGCCCCCAGGAAAACACCGATGGCTACTAAAATTAACGCAAATCGTTTGTTCTTAATAGCTCCGCTGCCATAGGCAACGCCCATAGATGCCGCGGCCCCGCTCGCTCCGATATTCATGGCAAAAAACAGGGCGATAATTATAGCAATCACTGTAAAAGTCACGCAGTTCAGCTCCTCGTGGAGTATTCCCTACTATTTCACTTTGAATAGTTAAGATAATTGGATATGCCTCATTTTACCGTTAACCGTACACAGCGTCAATATGATCTTTCACGAAAATAAATAAATTCATTTCGAAAAAATTTGTCTAAAAAATTCATAAACTTCCTAAATATTTGTCAATTAAGCTCTTATGGTGTCAAAATAAACTTGAAAAAGTTGTATAATATTTTTTAGTAAAGTCTTTAGAATTTCCCCTTCGAGAGGAATTGAAGCTGTGGTTCATCCTATTCGCCGCTTGCTGCTCTTGTTATTGCTTATTTTGATTCTTCTTCCGGCCCCTAAGGCGATGGCCCTCCATGAAAATCCGGTCCCGTTTCGCTTAGGTCATATGGATGCCAGCGGCACCAGCTTACATCATCGAAGCTCACTGTACCTGAACGGAGAATGGCAATTTTACTGGCAGCAGCTGCTGAGCCCTTCTTCCTTCAACGATCGGACGACAGCTTTCCAGTGGGTTCAGGTACCCCATGTTTGGAAGAGCAACGAAACCGCTCCATCTAATGAAGGCTATGCAACATATCGCATGACGATGACCCTCCATCCCGACGATGTTTCTACATTAAAGGGAATCTATATTCACGGCATCGCATCCGCCTACTACCTGTGGGTAAACGGAGAGCTCCTACTTGAGAACGGGGTCGTGGGAATGGATCAAACCTCCATGAGCCCTAAGCATTACTCGCGGGTTGCCGTCTTTCAGCCTAAGCAGCAGGAGCTTGAGATTGTCATTCAAGTATCGAACTTTGTCCAGCGCAAGGGCGGGATATGGGAGAAGATTGAGCTAGGCGAAGCGGACTCCATTCTATTTGCCCGTGAGAAGAGCATGACGTTGCAGACCTTCATCTCCAGCGGCTTATTCCTGATCGGCTTATACCATCTGGCGCTCTATTGGTTTCGAAAGCGCGACAAGATCGCCTTCTACATGGCTATTTGCAGCTTGCTGTTTTCGATCCGAACGATGCTTCTTGGAGACAACATTCTCGTCCGGCTTCTGCCTCAGCTTGATTGGGAGCTCATGGTAAAGGTCGAATATTTATCACCCTATTTGTCCATACCGTTGTTTATGCTGTTTGTCCGCGAGCTGTATCCTAAAGAAACTACGGCATGGGTCACTCGTATCACGCTTCTCGTCGGATTCGTTTTTTGTGCGACGGTCCTAGTATTTCCGGCACGGGTGTTTACCTACACCATGAGTGCTTTTCAAATCTATACGGCGCTAGTACTCACCTACATTGTCGGTGTTTTCATCGTTGCCGCCTATCGGCGCCGCGAGCACGCTCGGCTTCAATGCTCCGTCATTCTGCTTATGATTGCCGGCGTAACAAACGATATGTTATATCATAACCATGTGATAACATCCATCGATTTTTCACCATTGGGAATATATATTTACTTATTTGCCCAAACGCTGATTATCGCCTTTCGCTACTCTCAATTTCAATATAAGGTGGAGCGAATGTCGGAGGAGCTTAAAGATTGGAATGCAAAGCTTGAGGAGCGGATTCGGGAGAGAACGCACGAGCTGGAAGCCAGCCATACCGAGCTTCGCATTGCCTATGACCAGCTGAACCGAATGGAGGAATCTCGTCGGTCGCTCATTGCCAACATTTCGCACGAGCTGAAAACCCCGATGACGACGATCCAGGGCTACATTAAAGCGATGATCGACGGGATTGTGCCGATGAATGATTCCAAGCCATTGCAAATGGTATACGGTAAAGTTCTGTTTGTCGGGCGCCTTGTGCAGGACCTCTTCGAGCTGTCGAAGCTGGAGTCCAATCAGATCAAGTTTGCCTTCACAACGGTTCCCGTGAAGGAATTTCTCGATTCGGTGCTTATGCAATTCCAGCTGGATATCCGCAGCAAGGGCTACGAATTCGAGCTGTTCCGGGACGAACGGCTGACCCATGAGAATCCGAACGTGATTATCGATCAGGACCGCATTCTGCAGGTCATGACGAATTTACTGTATAACGCAGTCAAATTTACACCCGAGGGCGGAAGCATCACGGTCCGTGCCTCCCGTACCGCCCAATCCGAGCTTCTGATTGAAGTTAAGGACACAGGGGTAGGTATGGAGGAAGACGTAATCCCGCATGTCTTCGAGAGGTTCTATAAAGGCGCGCGCCATAAGCCGCTCAATCGTGACGGAACGGGTTTAGGCCTGTCGATCGTCAAGGAAATCGTTACGCAGCACGGCGGCCAAGTTGGTGTAACCAGTCGATTGCAGGAGGGCAGCACCTTTTACTTTACACTGCCGCTTCGCGATGAAAGGGAGGAGCTTTCGGATGTCATCGGATAACAAACGTGTGATGGTCGTTGAGGATGAGCCGGAGATTCGAGAATTGATATTGTTATACTTAAAGGCCGAAGGGTTTCAAACCTACACCGCAGACAATGCGGAAGAAGCGTTGCCCTTATTTGGCGCTGTCAATCCCGACCTCGTGCTGCTGGATATCCAGCTGCCGGGTAACGACGGCTATACCCTATGTGAAGAGATTCGAAAATATTCGAACGTGCCTATTATTTTTCTAACCTGCCGCACCGATAACGATGATGTCATCAAGGGACTCAAGCTGGGGGCGGACGATTACATCGCAAAGCCCTTCGACCCTAAGGTTGTAATGGCTCGAATCCATTCCAACCTGCGCCGTTCCTCGATATTTAGAAGAGATATGATTGAACAAAATCAGGAACACCTTCCCCGTGTTCTGCAGTTCGGTCCGCTTGTGCTCGATTTGGAGAGCTACAGCGCCTCCATGAACGGAGAACCGATTCCATTAGCAACGAAGGAGATGCAGCTGCTGCTTTTTTTTGCCAAGCATGTTGGGGAAGTATTCTCGCTTGAAGAGCTCTATTCCGCCGTTTGGGGCCAATCCAGCAACAGCGATACCCGCACCGTCATGGTTCATCTCAGTAATCTTCGGAAGAAGCTGGAGCCCGTTTCACCAATTTCCAATTATATCCACAACATTCGTGGGGTCGGCTACAAATTCCTGCCGTCGGCCAGCGTAGATAAGTCATGAGAAGGGGGGTATGGGCATGAGCAACATACCTGTTTTGATTGTTGAGGACGGGGAAGAAATTCGCGAGCTTCTTCGTTTATACCTTATGCCGAACGGGTTTCACGTTACAATGGCCGAGGATGGCCGCAGCGGCTTAGAGAAATTCCGTCAGGTGCAGCCCAGCATCGTACTTCTGGATATTAATCTTCCGGATATCAACGGGTATGAGGTATGCCGTAAGATTCGGGAGCAGTCGAATGTGCCGATCGTTTTTATCAGCTGCAACACTTCCTCAGAGGATATCGTTCGAGGTCTGGAGCTTGGTGGAGACGATTATATCGAGAAGCCTTTCGATCCCGCTGTGGTTGTAGCCCGCATTATTGCCAACCTGCGTCGCGCGCCCATCGGACAAGTCTCGAATCCCGTTCTGGTTACAGAGGATGAATTGGTTCGCATACGGGACCTTGTCATTGATCCGAAGCATCTTCGCGTCCATGTTGGCGGTACGAGCATCTCTCTAACCGCAAAGGAAATGCAGCTGCTTCTCTATATGGTGAAGCACCCGAACCGTACGCTGACCTCCGATCAATTATACTATGGCGTTTGGGGTGCAGACAGCATGGGTGACACCAGAACGATTCAGGTGCATATCAGCAGCATTCGCAGAAAAATTGAAGCCAACCCCGCCGTACCGGAATATATCCTGAATATACGGGGAATTGGCTATAAGCTCCAGGTCTGATGCTGGTTGTCACACGATATTTCGCTTGAGCTTCGGCTGCCGTTCGGAGGCTGAGGCTTCCACGTCAGAAGCGGCGATCTGAAAGCCGAGAAGAGTAATATCGTCTCGCTGTGCCGCTTCCCCCATGTAATCCTCCAGCTCTCGCCACAGTTCTGCAACCAGCTCCGATACAGGCAGCTCCTGCCTCTCCTCCAGCAATCGCTGGAACCTCTTCTTGCCGAAGCCGTAGACGGTTTCAGCCCCTCTTTGATCATAGAAGCCGTCGGAAGCCATGAAGAATGAGCTCTCGGGACCAAACTCCGTCTCATGCTCTTGATAAACGTAGTGCTCGGGCGTTTTACGATATCCGATACTTTTGCGGTTTCCTTCCAGAACGCGAAGACCATCCGCATCCTTAACGTAAAGAGAAAGCTTCGCCCCTGAGAACGACAATCGGGAGCGGCGGTGATCGATGAAGAGAAGACCCAGATCAAAGCCGTCGTCGGTAATTCCGTTGCCGGTTTGCTGATGCAGCGTCTGCTTGACCAGCCCATTCAGCTGGTGCAGAAACTCTCCGGGCCCGTGGACCTCTTCCTGCTCCGCAACCCGGTCCAGCAAAGAGATCGCCAGCATCGTCATGAAGGCTCCCGGTACTCCATGACCGGTACAATCCCCCAAGGCGACCCAGACACCGCCGGAAACAGGCTTGACCCAGTAAAAATCGCCGCCAACCGTATCGCGCGGCTGCCATTTTACATGAGATCGAATCCCTGCCGCGGTCCACTGTGCAGCTTGCGGCAGCAACGACTCTTGAATTCTCTTGGCATAATCGATGCTGTCGGTGAGCTGATCATTGCGTTCGGCGAGCTCTCTTGTTCGCACCTGAACCTTAGCTTCAAGCTCTTGGTTCAACTGAAGCGCCCGTTTATAAGGATTGGCCAACCGATGCGAAATAAAATAAAAGAGAGCTAAAATCATAATAAAGGTAAAAAGGGAAACAATGGCTGTGTTCGTTTTGATATTGTGAAGTACCGATACCGTTTCCTTCCGTTCCACCCGAAAGAGCAGCTGCAGACCGGTCGAACTTAAAGGATAGCTGATCATGTCCATTAAGCCGCCTTCTGCCGTTTCGCTCTCCGTCACATGAACCCTCCCGTCATTCTTCAGCTGCCCTAACAGAAGAGGGTCGACGTAGTCGTGAATCGGCCTGCCGAAATGCTCCAGGCGGTCGGAGAGCACAATCTCTCCACTGTCGTTGATCAGCCAAAGATTGCTGTTCTCCCCGTATTTAAACTCCTGAAATTGCTTGGAAAGCAGCTGGAGGGTCATTCCGACACCGACAATCGCCAGCGGCTTCTCGCTTTCATCCTTCATCATGGCATTCACGAAGACGAACGTATCCTTGCGCTCCTCGTTATAGTCCACTTGGACGTCAACCAGCTTCTCTGCTTGGATCAGGTCGAAGAACCATCTGTCGTCGGGATCACTCGGAGTTACCGTATCGATGATACGGCCGCTTTCCGACCAGTAATGCCGGGTCAACGCGCTAACTACGAACGAATTGCTGTAACCGAACTGCTTGGAAAGGAGCGCGAGCTTCTGCAGAGCATCCTTGCCGAGAGCTTCATCCGCTTCTCCGCCCTTCACCCAGCGGATCAATTGCGGATCCATAGCCATAATGAGCGAAGTTTCCTTCGCTTTCTCGATATGCCCGTCCACCTTGGCCGCCATTGATTCCACGATACGGACCAAATCCTTATCCTTCCACTTTCGCACGAGCTCATCTTCCGTGAACCCATAGGTGATCACGCCGATCAGCAGCATGGAAAACACGATGACAACGCTGGCAAAGCCAATGACCTTTAGCGTCCCTTTATCATAGTGTTTCATCGGTTCACGCTTCTTTTATCATCAGAATATCAAATGGCATGCTCATATCTTCCTGGAACTCCTCAGCGCATTCCAATTCACTGTCATTTTCCTCGTTGCAATACCACTCGAGCCTGATGTTCTTGCCCGCTTGGTAAGCCTCCTCGAACTTTTCCAGTAACATCATCATGCATTTCGTGCTGCTGGTATTGATGTAAGGAAGCTCCAAAGATACCGTAACCACCTCTTGACCTTGAAGCGTACCGATATACTGATCAACCCATGCAAAGATCGGCTCATAAAATTTAAAAGCGTTCTCCGGATAAGACTCTCCTTTCATAGTCAATCGATGCAATGTAGGATCGAAGGCAATTTCAGGTGTACTCTTGGTAGCTGCGATATACAGGCTGTTCAACTAAACCACCGCCTTCAGTGTAAAGAATGATACCTCGTCATCAATCTGAGTAACCGTATATTCCAAAGGCTTGCTGGTTTTTCGGGCCATCTCGACGAGACCGATCCCCGCTCCGCTGCACCCGTCGGGGAGCTCTCGCTTCAGCAGCTCCTTATAGAGCTTTTTCAGCTCCGCCTTGTCGAGCCCGATCAAATGCTTAAGCTTGTCCTTTAATTCTTCCACATCCTTATTTTCAACGAGATTTCCGGAGCTAACGATGCTTCCGTCCTCTTCCTTTCCGATCGTAACAATACTGGAAGAAGCAATCCTTTCATAAGAGGGGCTTCCCTGCTTGCTTAAACAGTAATTTTTAATATTTTGCGTTTGCTCGATGAAGATCGAGAAGATTTCCCTGATTTCGCTGGTCGGGCGCTCTTCATCCTCCAAATATTTGCGGACTGCAGCCCCGTATTCCTCGATCAGCCCTTGCGAAAGTCGCCCGGAAAAACTGATCAGGATTTTCTTTTGCCGTAAAAAGCTCTGAACCTCAAAAAGGTGATTGGTCATGCAGATTCTCCTTCCAGGAAGTATTTTCGAAATTCTCTGGGCTCAGCTGTATTGGGATGGTAAGTAAGGAAGCTTTCTCCCCCAGTTGAACCGTAAGCCCGCCTACGAAGCTTTCTACAGACTTGTCTTTAAGTTGCTCGATTTGGGCACCCTCTGCCCAAGTAACCCGCACGAACAGCTTACCGATTCTTGAATCGTGATGATGCAGTTCATAATTGATGTCTATCTGTATGTTTGCGCCCCATAACACCTGTTCCATCGGCCGCTCGAACAGCATAACTAGGGCATGAGTTAACGATGTCGGTTCAAGCCAGAGCATAATCCGTTCTGCATGAGCAATAGGAACGATGGCTGAAACCCGGTCAGGGTAAAGAGCCGCCTTGCAAAGCTGGGCATGGTGCTCCGATAAGCGCTCGAGCAAATCATTCGCTTTAAGCGGCCGCCGGTAGTAGGGCATATTTTGAGCCTTTTGGCTTGTTAAAAGGAACAAATCCTTGATCAAGTGATTCACCGTCAAAATCTTGTTATAAATCATTCGCAGATATTTATCGTCAGCGGTGATCACACGATCCAGCATGGCTTTAATATAGCCTTGTATCGTAGACATGGGGGTACCAAGCTCATGGGAAATATCCGCAATCAGCTGCCGCCTGATTTGTTCTTGATGTTTTAAATTGTTGTGGGCTTCATGCAGCTCCTGTTCCTGCTTCTTCAACGTTTCTCCTTGAATGTCGCTGATTCGAGAAATTTTCATAGCTGTTTTTAACAGCTTTTCGTAATCGTTGATCAATTCGGAATACAGCTCGCGAGACTCATCCGCCCATCGATTTTTATCCAGCGCTTCCTTGGCTTGATCCAGCACATGGAGCTCGTCTTGGAACAGTCGCTTATATTGATATTTCCGCTGCTCTCTTCCCGCCATTCGTCCACCTCCGCTCTGTCTCATTATAGTCGAAATATGTCGTTACATTGAGTAAAGAATCGCTAAAGAATTTAAAGTTTAGTAAATCATCCTCCGCATCGGATAAGCAATGCGCATGACAAGACCTTCCCCGTCCTCCGGCGGCGGGGTAACATTCGGCACATACGCAAGCCCATCCGATCCGTGCAGCGCCGATACAGCGAGTGCCAAGCTGTCCACCAAATCGTCCCGGGCGACCTGACTTCGCGGGGTACGTGCGAGCGTATCAACAACGATCTGCTCCGATGGTGCATAAAGTTTTGACAAAATTTCCATTCGTTCCTTATAACCGGATTCCGTCTTTTTATTATTTCTCATCGGGGCACCGGACCAAGCGGCAAAAGCCAGCTCCGGGTGGGACTCTTGAAAACGCAGCTTGGCGAGGGGTTCGGAACGAACGAGACGGTCAAGCTCTCGAATCTTCGGGACGATGTTCCATGTTTGCTTGGAAAGACCTTTCCCGGACAGCCTTCGCTGCCATTCACCGGCTTGTTCGTAATTGGCCGCTTCCAATACCTCGCGTACCGGAACGGGAAAAATGCTCGAAGCCCGGTACGGTTTCAATAGGGCCCTCGCCTCCGACTCGCAATGCCGCATATGCCGTGTATCCGGCAGCCCGATCGGCATATCAATCAGAATCAATTCCGCATCCCGATGAGCTTCCCAGAGCTCTGCTATGTGCTTATACAAGAAGACTTGTCCAGTAGAGTTATCCATATGAAAAACGGTGGCGGCCCAGCCGAAAGGACAGCCATCGATACCGACATAGGTTCGCATAACATCCCCCCCTTCTAATAGCATTTTGTACAGCCATATCAGGAACAATTAAAACTCCAGCTTCGCCTACTCCGTTCGGAATGACATCATCACCCCAATATACCATTTATTTCTACCTCCACTTCAAAAAAACACCTTCGTGGTATGTTACTAGGGACAACGATACAAGCAGCAGGGTATTCGTGCTCATACCATAAACACAGAGGCACGAATATATCTGAAGCTGTATGAAAACAGATACTGTTTGTTATCAGGGACGGGAGTGGATGAAATTGTCTAAAGGGATCGTAGATATTTTGGTTCTACAAGAAATGGAGGAGAATGTCGTTACGTTCGTAACCGACAGAGATGGAGGGCTCCCGCAGGACCTGCAGGAAATTCAAGAGGAGGTAACATTGACGCTCAAAAAGGGACCTCATGATGCGAAGGTAAGCATCCGAAAGGAGTATGGGGATGAATCTCCATTTCAGTTTGCGGAGATCAATCCGAAGCTGGCGAAAAAGCTCTCCATACGAAACGGCACACGTTACGCATTGGAGTATGATCCGAAGTCTAATACGCTTGAGCTTATTCGCATGCCCGCAACACAGGTAAGTGCTACGGTCACCGTTGGCCGCAGTCGTTCAAAGAGCAACCTTAGCCTAACGGTCGGTTACGCACTGTTAAGCTTATTAGGAGCAGCTGAGAATCGTCCTGCCGAAATCTTATTAAAGAAAGGAACGCGTTCGCAAAAAATCAGACTGTTCGTTCCCGAAAATGAACTGAATGGAGAATTTCGAGTAACTCCCCTGCTGGCTAACCAGTACGGGCTCGAAGACGGGAAACCTTTCCTCATGGAATATAACCAAGTAACGAAGGTTCTCTCCATTCTGGGGCCAGCAACGACGGATATCAGCATGCTGTTGCGTAAACGTAAAAGGCTCCGCAAGAGATTAACCGCAGCCGCGCTGCGTCAAGTGGTTATCTCCGTGCGTCAGAGGGCTCGCTCCCCTCGTATAGCCAGTGCGAGGAAACGCTTGAACCGGGTACGAAGCAGCAGTCGCAATCAAAACTTACCTATTTTTTGAACTGCTTCCAATCCATCTTGCTGTTATTCAATAGATGCTCAAAATCATTGTCGAGCCGCTTTTGCTCGGCTTTTTGAGCTTCTGCCGCGCGTTTGCGGGCTTCTTCTTTCTGTTTGGCTTCCTCTGCCTTCATTTCATTAGCTTGTGCCTTCAGTTTATCAACCATATCACGACTAAGCAGATCCTGCAGCGTTGCCTGCTTCTCTTGAGCAGCTTTAGGGGCTGGAGCCGTGGTGGAATTGCGTTTTTTCGCCATAACGAATACTCTCGCTTTCTCTAGAATACAACATGATGGGCACCGTCTTGCCGGGTGATGCGATAAGATCATCATATAATGATTTGCCCTAAAGTTCAAATCAACGTAGAATAAGTTACAAAAACAAATCCCTATTAATAAAGGAGCCTGTTATGTCTCTAAACCGCAGACTCATTACCGACCAGGACTTTCAGGAAGCCATGGACCGGCAGGTGAAAATCCGGGTGTTCCAAAATGATCATATCGTTGATTCCGGCGGACTTATTATCCGCTTCGACGAGTCCACCGTAGTCGTACAATCCGGCGTAAGCGACCTGTCATATCATCAAAGAAACCAATGCGAATTTTTCGATATTCGAAAGCGTTAAGCCAGCCTATAGGGAAGGAGGCGCGGGTATGAGCCATCCAATAAACGCCGGCAGGAAAGCCATCATTATCGGAGCCGGCATCGGCGGCTTGTCTGCCGCAATCGCACTGGCCCAAGCAGGCTGGGAGGTTGAGATATACGAGCGAGCGCAAGCTTTAACGGGAACCGGTGCGGGCATCGTACTGGCTTCCAATGCCATGAGGGCGCTCCACAAGCTGCATGCAGATCAGGAAGTCCGACGGCTCGGTGCCCCGGTGAGGCAGGCTCTCATTCATTCCTGGAATGGCTCATTGCTCACCCGTCTTCCTGTAGAGGAACAGGCTCGCCGGTACGGCACCTACAGCTACCTTATCCATAGAGCGGATCTGCAAGCCAGCCTTGTGCAATCGATTCCCCCCCACCGATTGCATCTAAGGCATGGGCTTGTTCAATGGGAACAGCACAATACCCATGTTACGGCTGTCTTCGACAACGGTGTCGTGGCAACAGCCGATGTCCTGGTTGGTGCCGATGGACTGCACTCCCTAGTCAGAAGCCAGCTTCCATTCCCGTCAGGGAAGCTTCGATATTCCGGCTATACGGCTCTTCGCGGTATTACCGAGCTTTCCCGCAAACGCTTCTCCCTAGCTAGCGGGGGAGGCTTCGAAGCGTGGGGCTCAGGTAAGCGGTTCGGCTTGTCCGCCATCGGACAAGGGCGATACTTCTGGTTCGCCGCGATCACTTCTCCGGAAGGAACGGCTCCGGCTGCTTCCGAACGCCGCCAATGGGCGCTTGAACACTTCAACGGCTGGATGAAGCCGATTCAAGAGGTTATAGCCTCCACAGATCCCGGCGTTATTTTATCCCACGATATATATGACCGTCCCCCGCTTTCCGGCTGGAGTCACGGACGAGTTACACTGCTTGGCGACGCCGCTCACCCGATGCTTCCGAATCTGGGGCAGGGGGGTGCCCAAGCAATGGAGGACGCATTAGAATTAGCAAGATGCTTGTCTCAGGACAATTCGGACATCCCCGGGGCACTAAAACAGTATGAGGGCAACCGCATCTCCCGGACAACGAAAGTCGTACGGCACTCCCGTCGAATGGCACGGATGGTGCAGCTAACTTCCCCGGCAGGCATCTTTCTTCGGAACACCCTTCTTCGTCTTACGCCTTCAAGCATTACTGCACAACGATTACACTGGCTGCTCGGGTACGAGTCTTGAGACTTGGCCCGAGTCCTACCCTTCTATCCCTAGGAAGCACTTTGTAGAATCTTCTCCTCTAAATTCTCACGAATCATTTGTATACGCTGCCTTACGTAAAAGTCATATACCGCCCCTTGCAGCTCCTTGAGAGGTACACGCAGCTCGGTGTGGTTATCAACGATGGTCAGAGTACCGTTGCCATAGAACGTAAACGTCACATCCATAAAGCGGCTTGGCATTTGATCGAGCAACGCGTCCGCCTGGTCCTCAGTCATGCTCTCATTGCTCGTTAGCAGCAGCTTCCTGCGGTAATCCCGCTCAATAAATCGCACAATTTTAACTTTCATCGTCAACACCCCTCTCAAGTTATCGAACATTTGTTCTTGTTCTCATTATACAGAACGTGCGTTCCTTTTTCAAGCCGTTTATAGGAAATTTTTTGAAGCAGGCTAATGTACGAAATAAAAAAGACCCGTCACCGACAGAAACTGATCCTCTGCCGAACAACAGGTCTCCTTATTATATTATCGGCGTCTCCAGATGAAGCTCCAGCAGCTTACCGTCCGAACGAATAAACCCGTTCTGCAGCTGCACCTCCTGCGCCTGATCCTTCCCTACGAATGCCTCCAGCCGCTGCTCCAGCAAATTTTCCGGAGAGAAAGCATTGGCAAGCCTAAGCATCGTCTTCACAGTATCCGCATCGTTCGATTGGGAAGCGATATTCAGCACAAGCCGATTCCCCTCCACCGCCAGCAATCCGCTGAGCCCTCCGTCATTCTTAAAGGAAACGCCGTTCTCCTGATAGCCGATCTCCAGATTCAGCTCCTTCAGAAGGCCGATGACACCCGCGCCGCCCTTCACCAGCACCTCATTCACCTGTTCTATGGAGGATACGCTTTTCCCCGCCGCTTCCTTTAGCTCAACTACCGCCGTGCTGACCTGCTCCTTTACTTGATTCAACCGCTCGAGCCCTTCCGAACAGCCTGTCGCCGCAACCAGCAGCCAAACCGCCGCCGTACCGTACAGCAGCTTCCTCAAATTCTTCGCCGTCATCACACATCTCCTTTCCTTTTCCCCAAGATTCTCGTATCATACTATACGCACAGAAACGCGAACGGTTGTAAACCGCGCGATCTTCATAATTTTGTAAGGATTTTAAGCGTTAATTCGTCAGGACTATCCTTTACTATTAAACACGAGGTGAAAACGACTTGCATACATACAATGTTCTCGTTGTTGATGACGAGGCGGAAATTCAAGAGGCTATCGAAATTTATTTGAAAAATGAAAGCATGAACGTATTCCGCGCAAACCACGGGCTGGAAGCACTCGAGGTGCTTGAGCGGGAGGACATTCACCTGATCATTCTGGACATCATGATGCCCAGGCTGGACGGAATTAAGACCACGTTCAAAATCAGAGAAAGCCGCAATATTCCAATTCTCATGCTCTCCGCCAAAACGGAGGATGCCGACAAAGTACTCGGGTTGAACGTCGGAGCCGACGATTACCTGGCCAAGCCCTTCAACCCGCTTGAGCTCGTAGCCAGGGTAAAATCTCAGCTTCGCAGGTATACCCATTTCGGCAATTACAAGCAGGAGACGGACGAAATCCACGTCCGCGGCCTGACGTTGAACAAGCAAACGAAGACGGTGTTTATTCACGATGAAGAGATTCGGCTAACGGCAACGGAGTACAAAATTTTGGAGCTTCTGATGGAGAACCGGGGACGGGTGTTTTCCATTGACGAGATTTACGAGAAGGTTTGGAAGGAGCCGTATATCAATGCGGAGAATACCGTTGCCGTTCACGTGCGGCGCATACGGGAGAAGATTGAGATCAACCCGAAGGATCCGCAATATTTAAAGGTGGTGTGGGGCATTGGCTACAAAATCGAAAAATAACCGCTTCTCTTACGCAGCGTGGCTGTTGCTTACGAGCTGTTCTCTGCTTGCCGTCCTGACGGCATGGGATATTTTTCAGCATAGAGCTTTGTTTCATAAGGACTTTTATTTTCATAGTCAAGCTTTTCAGAATCAGCTTTCAACCCATTACAACTTGATCAAGTATATTCATGTTACGCACAAAAATTATTCGGAGTGGACCGCCGCGGACAAGATCGGGCAGGACCGCCTGACCCGGATGGAGCAGCATTACAGCAGTCTCCGAAAGCAGAAAGAGAATGAGCTTGCCGGCGAGTATCGTGAGAAGCGTACCGAAGCCCGCAGCAAAGGTGCCGCCGAGGAGCTAGCCCGCCTTGAGCAAGAGGAAACGCAGAAAGCGGTTGAGGCTCTCCGCCTCATTGATCAGCAGCTCGAGAAGGAGAAGCAGCGGATCGTTGACTACCAGGACGGTGAGTATCGGGATATCCGAAGAAGTCTGGAGCAGCGCAGCCAGAGCTTGCACTATTATTTGAAGGACCGTTTATCCGGCGAGGTCTACACCAATCTGCCTTCGGCGCCGAATGGAGCCCAATTGAAGGCTTCCTTGTACGCCATGTCCTTTCCGGGCAGCTATCCGCAGCAGCCGTTCCTCCAGGCAATCGGTAACGAACTGAAGCAGCGGCAATTGGAAGGCTGGCTGATCATTCCGAGTACGGATACAGGCTACAACCAGTTTCGGGTAGATATTGCTTACTACGATTCCGTTCGCGAGAGACTGATGAAGGAATTGATACTGCTGGCGGCAGCGGTCCTCATCGCCGTCTCGACCTACCTATATATGCGTAAAACTGGTTTAGGTCAGCAAAACGAAACGGAGCGGCTATCGCAGCGTCTCGAGCAGATCCCGATCGATTTGCGTTATGCCATTCCACTCGTTATGGCGGCACTAACCTTCGGACTTGCTTCCCCTTCGGCGATTTTCAGGCTTCCTGTATCGGGGATGCAGCTTGTATCTTTCTTGCTTCCGCTGTTGATGATCCTTTGCTTATTGCTGTACACGCGACATACCCGAGACCTCCTTCGCAACCGGGAAGAGCTTAACCGACAGTGCAAAGCTAGCTTGACCGGAAGAGCCTTTGAGCTGGTCCGCTCGAGCTTAGCCTACAAGAAAATTATGTATAAAGCGGCGCTCCTTTTCATTCTGACCGCCTTGCTCGGCTTCATCGCCGTTCTGCTTATCATTGCTTTGGATGACGGAGCCGGGGGACTGGCAGCGATTTGTTCCCTGTACTTCGGCTTTTATCTTCTTATCGTCGTGCCCTATGTGATGAAACGGATCGCGGCCCTGCATGCGATTTTTACAGGGGCGGAAGCTGTAGCGGCGGGTGATTTGCATCACACTGTAAAGTTCTCCGGCAGCGGCAACCTGCAGCAGCTTGCCCATCATTTGAACAGCATGCAGCACGGCTTCAGGAAAGCGCTGGACAGTCAGATGAGAAGCGAACGACTGAAGGCCGAGCTCATTACCAATGTCTCGCATGATCTTAAGACACCGTTAACCTCCATCATTAATTATATAAATTTGCTGAAAAACGAAGAGCTTACCCAAGAGCAGACCGTGCGCTATATCGAGGTGCTGGATCGGAAAACGGACCGGCTGAAGGTGCTCATTGAGGATTTGTTCGAAGCATCCAAAATGGCCAGCGGCGCCGTTGAGCTGCAGCTGGAAAAGGTCAACGTCAGCTCGCTGCTCAGCCAAGCTTTAGCCGAATTCAGCGACCGGATCGCCGCCTCAAACTTGACCTTCAAAGTACAGGTGCCCGATCACAAGATGTACGCTACTCTGGACGGCAAGAAGACATGGCGTGTATTCGAGAATTTGATCGGAAACGCTCTAAAGTATGCAATGCCGAATACCAGGGTGCACCTGACGTTAGAGGAAACCGATACCTCCGTACTGTTCACGATCAAAAATGTATCGGCTTATCCTATCGACTTCGAGGCGGAGGAGCTGTTCGAGCGCTTTAAACGCGGCGATCAATCAAGACATACGGAAGGCTCAGGGCTGGGACTGGCTATCGCCAAAAGCATCGTCGACTTGCAAGGCGGCCGGCTGACGATCGAATTGGATGGAGACTATTTTAAGGCGATTGTCCAATTTTTGAAATAATGTGACCTTGCTCGGGCACGGCGCACGAAAGTTTCCGACTCGAGCTTTTTTATGGAATGGAGGTTGGAGGTACATCCCTTTCAGCGTTCGGGTTCTGCTACGGTCACATTTCTGCAAATAAGCAACATTTTCCCACATTTGGCAACATAACAAAAGGATTTCTGCGTAATACAGCTTTCCTAGACCATTAGCTTCGATTCCAGCCGTTGCGCTCTCTCAAAGATGCTTATCCTCACAAATCCCCTTCCGAACTGTAATTGGAATCATGGATTTCTGCACTTTTGCAGCTTTGCCTCCCTTGTTGGAACGTTTATGCCAAGTACAAACGAAAGGACTCTTCCTTGTAACTCGGAAGAGTCCTTTTTCTCGCATTATTTACCCAGCTGATGAATCGGATGGCCCAAAGCGCCTTCCGCCGCATCCATCACCATCTCGCCAAGCGTCGGGTGCGCGTGGATGGTAAGCGCGATATCCTCAAGCGTAGCGCCCATTTCGATCCCGAGCGCGAGCTCGGCGATCAGGTTCGAGGCTTCCGCACCGACCACTTGCGCGCCTACCAGAATGCCGCTGTCCTTCTCCGCTACTAGCTTGACGAAGCCGTCGGTAGCGTTCATGGATTGCGCCCGGCCGTTAGCTCCGTAAGGGAATTTGCCGGTAACCACGTTCATACCCTTCGCCTTGGCTTCCGTCTCACTGTAGCCCACCCCGGCAATTTCCGGATCGGAGAAGACGACGGCAGGAATCGCTTTGTAATCCACTACGCTAGGCATGCCCGCAATGGATTCGGCCGCTACCTTCGCCTCATAGGAGGCCTTATGCGCAAGCGCAGGTCCCGCCACGATATCGCCGATCGCGTAAATATGCGGCACGCTGGTTTGGCACTTCTCGTTCACTTCGATCAGGCCGCGCTCGCCCACCTTCACTCCGGCGAGCTCCAGCGACAGATCTCCATCCGTGTTCGGACGGCGTCCGACGGTAACCAGCACGTACTGTGCCGTCACCTTCTTCTCTTCGCCCTTCACCGTGAACGTTACCGTAACGTCCTTATCCGTCTGCTCACAGCCTTGAGCCAGAGCTTCGGTAAACACCTCTACGTTCGTCTTCTTCAGGTTGCGCGCTACCAGCTGCGTAAGCTCCTTCTCGAAGCCAGGAAGGATCGAATCCGAGCCTTCCAGCACAGTTACCTTCGTACCGAACTTGGAGAACGTCTGCCCAAGCTCGATGCCGATATAACCGCCGCCGATCACGACCATGCTCTCAGGAAGCTCCTGAAGTTCCAACGCCTCGGTCGAGGAGAGAACGCGTCCGCCGTAAGGGAACGTCTTCAGCTCGATAGGACGGGAGCCCGTAGCAATGATGCAGTGATTGAAGCGGTAGCGGGCCGTTTCATTATCATTGAACACACGGGCTTCATGGTCATTGATGAACAGAGCTTCACCTTGGAACACTTGAATCTTGTTGCCCTTCATCAGTCCGCCGACGCCGCCGGTTTGCTTCTTGATAATACCGCTTTTCCATTCCTGCACCTTGCCGAAATCCACTTTCACGTTCTCTGCACTGATACCGATGGAGCCTGCATGGCTCATCATTTCGTATTGATGAGCGGCAGAGATCAGCGCCTTGGACGGGATACAGCCGCGGTTCAAGCATACGCCGCCGAGCTCCGCCTTATCTACGATCAATACGCTCTTCCCGAGCTGGGAGGCCCGGATGGCCGCTACATAGCCGCCCGGACCCGCACCGATAACCAGCACGTCAATTTCTACAGAAGCGTCTCCTACTACCATGGCCGGATTACACCTCCATAATGAGCAGCTCTGGATCTGCAAGCAGCTGCTTAATGTAATTCATAAAGTTTTGCGCCGTAGCACCGTCGATAATCCGGTGATCGAAGCTTAACGACAGGGCCATAACCGGTGCGATTACGATTTCTCCGTTTTTCACTACCGGCTTCTCGGTAATGCGTCCGGTTCCGAGGATGGCTACCTCAGGGAAGTTGATCACCGGAGTGAAGAACATGCCGCCTGCGGAGCCGATATTGGTAATTGTCAGCGTAGAGCCCTTCAGCTCTGCCGGACCGAGCTTGCCGTCACGGCCGCGGGTAGCGAGATCCTTGATCGCCGTAGCGATCGTCCAAATATTTTTGCGGTCGGCATCCTGGATCACCGGTACGATCAAACCGTTATCCGTATCGGTTGCAATCCCGATGTTGTAGTACTTCTTGTAGACGATCTCCTGCTTCTCTTCGTCGATCATAGCGTTCATTACCGGGAACTCCCGTGCCGCAGCTACGAGCGCCTTCACGATAAACGGCAGGTAAGTCAGCTTGATGCCCTTCTTCTCGGCCGTAGCTTTCGCGCGGCCGCGGAGTGCGACGAGCTGCGTGACGTCGACCTCGTCCATGAGCGTCACGTGCGGAGCCGTGTACACGCTCTTGACCATCGCATTCGCAATCGCCTTGCGAATGCCCTTCAACGGCACGCGCTCCTCAGCGCGCTCGCCGATCGCCACGGCAGCCGCCGATGCCGCTGCCGGAGCTGCTGCTGCCGGCGCTTCGCCCGCCGCAGCTGCCGCCGCCGGCGCTGCTGCTCCGCCGCCGGCCGCAAAGGCCAGAACATCTTCGCGCGTTACGCGACCGTTACGACCGGTCGCAGGCACGCTGGCGATGTTCACGCCCTTCTCGCGTGCGAGTCTGCGCACGCTCGGGGTCGCCAGCACCTGGCCGCCCGCCGGTGCTGGAGCTGCCGCCGGAGCCGCACCGGTGTTCGCCGCCGGATTGCCTCCGGAGTTCGGCACAGGCGCTTCGCTTGCCGCCGGAGCCGGGGTGGTCGCCGGAGCTGCTGCTGCTGCCGCCGGAGCCTCATGGCCGTGCGCCTGCTGAGGCACCTCGCCTTCGACCTCAAGCACAGCAATCACATCGCCGATCGTACAAACCGTTCCCTCGCCAACCTTCAGCTCAACGATTTTACCGGCAACCGGAGAAGGAACCTCCACCGTCGACTTATCATTTTGCACGTCCATCAGGATCGTTTCGTCGTTTACCGTATCGCCCGGCTTTACATGCCATTTGACGATCTCGCCTTCATGAATCCCTTCGCCAAGCTCCGGGAACCGATATTCAAACTTCGCCATACCCGCAAACCTCCTAGTCTCCGTCAGCTTAGAAATCCAATACTTTATTCAATCCCGCGATAATACGGGCAGGGTTCGGTAGCCATTGATCCTCAATCTGTGCGAAAGGATACACCGTATCCGGAGGTGCGACGCGCAGCACCGGCGCTTCCAGATGAAGAATAGCCTGCTCGTTGATTTGAGCGATCACTTCAGCCGCAATACCGGCTGTTTTTTGCGCTTCCTGCACGACGATCGCGCGGTTGGTCTTCTTGATCGATTCCACGATCGTTTCAATATCAAGCGGCATCAAGGTGCGCAGATCGATGACCTCTACCTTCGCGCCGCGGGTTTTCTCGATTTCTTCCGCTGCCTTCAAGGAAGTGTGAACCATAGCGCCGTAAGTAATGATTGTTGCATCCGTACCTTCGCGCACTACATTTGCCTTACCGATAGGCACGGTGTACTCGCCCTCAGGTACCTCGGCACGGAACGAACGGTACAGGTTCAAGTGCTCCATGAACACAACCGGATCGTTGTCACGGATAGCGGAGATGAGCAGCCCCTTCGCATCGTAAGGGTTGGACGGGACAACCACCTTCAGACCCGGTGTTTGAACGAACAAGCCTTCCAGCGGATCCGTGTGCAGCTCAGCTGCCTTTACCCCGCCGCCGAACGGCATACGAATGGTAATCGGCGCTTGATAGCGGCCGCCGGAACGGAAACGCATGCGGGCAGCCTGTACGGCGATCTGGTCGAACGCTTCGAACAGGAAGCCGACAAACTGAATTTCCATAATCGGACGGAAGCCCTGAATCGCCATACCTACAGCCATACCGCCGATCGCCGATTCGGCCAGCGGCGTGTCGTATACTCGCTCTTCGCCGAATTCGCCTTGAAGTCCCTCGGTAGCGCGGAATACCCCGCCGACCTTACCGACGTCTTCCCCGAAAATCACTACGTTCGGATCGCGCTGCAGCTCGACGCGCATTGCATCCTTTATCGCTTGAATCATTGTCATTTGAGCCATGATTGCTATTCCTCCCTCTCCTGTGCCCTTACGCTAGGTAGTCCGCTTTTTGTTGTTCCAGATGCTTAGGTGTCGTCTCGAACATGCTGTCGATAAGGCCCGGAACGGTCATCTTCTCGGTTTCTTCGGCCTTTTTGATCTGCTCGGCTACGGTGTTCTTAGCATCTTCAACAACAGCCGCTTCTTCTTCGTCCGTCCACAAGCCTTTGCTTTGCAGATACAAGCGGAAGCGATGCAGCGGATCCTTCTGCTCCCACTCAGCCGTTTCTTCCTTCGTACGATACTTGGAAGGGTCATCACCGGACATGGAATGCGGCAGGAACCGGTAGGTCAATGCTTCGATCAGTGTCGCGCCTTCGCCGTTGCGTCCGCGCTCTGCAGCGTCCTGAACGGCTTTGACTACAGCCAGAACGTCCATTCCGTCCACCTGCACACCGGCGATACCGGCAGCCAGCGCCTTATGCGCTACGGACTGGGCACCCGTTTGCTTCGCGAACGGCGTGGTGATGGCATAGCCGTTGTTTTGCACGACGAAAATGGCAGGCAGCTTGTAGGCGCCCGCGAAGTTCAAGCCTTCGTAGAAATCGCCCTCGGAGGAACCGCCGTCACCGGTATATGTGATGGCCACACGCTTCTCGCCGCGCTTCTTGAACGCCATCGCTACGCCCATGGCATGAAGGATCTGAGCGCCGATGATGATCTGCGGCATCAGAACGTGCACGCCCTCAGGAATTTGTCCGCCATGCTGGTGTCCGCGGGAATACAGGAACGCCTGGTACATCGGCAGCCCGTGCCATACGATCTGAGGCATATCGCGGTACCCCGGACAGACGAAATCATCTTGATTCAGGGCAAACTCACTGCCGATCATCGTTCCTTCCTGGCCGGATACCGGAGCATAGAAGCCGAGACGGCCTTGACGTGTCAGGTTCACCGCGCGCTGGTCCCAAGTTCGGGTAAACACCATGCGGCGCATCAGTTCTTTTAATTGATCATCCGAAAGGTTCGGCATCGCCTCTTGATTTACAACGGAGCCGTCCTCCCCCAGTATCTGCAGCGGGGTTACGTCCGGCGAAGTCACTACATATGGCTTGCTCATCGTATATTCACCTCTAGTTAGAATAGGTAACGAAAAACTTCTTTTTCTGTTATAGTAATATTATAAACCTGTTTTCGTGAATAACACAAGATAATACTTGTTTCATCCGCATTTATAACATAAATATGTATATAACAGTTTCCTAAAATATATAATACAGTTTGGACAACTTACTTAGACAGGAGCAAAGCTGGGAGCATCAGAATCCTTGAGCATCACTCAAAATATGTCGATTCTGCTGTTATAATACACAGGAGGTTTCTCTGATGGACGACAGCTTGTACTATAAAAGAACCATTGTCAAAGAACGGCTCGCCTCCGCCTTTTTGGGCGAGGAACGTTCGCTTCGCGTCTTCTTGCCGCCGGGTTATAACGAGCTTGTCTCGTATCCTGTCATCTATTGTCAGGATGGAGAAGACTTTTTTAATTTCGGCAGAATCGTCACCACAATGAACCGGCTTATCTACGACGAAGGCGTGGAACCGGCCATCATCGTCGGAGTGGACGTCGACAAAGCTGTGAGAACCTCCGAATACGCTCCGGAAGGCAGCCGCTTTTCGGCCTACTGCCGCTTTTTTGCCGAGGAGCTGATCCCTTTTCTGGAGAACAAATATCCCATCCGCCGGGAGCCTGCGAACCGTCTTCTTGCAGGTGATTCGCTGGGCGGTACCGTTTCCTTGCATCTTGCTCTAGATTATCCTAGCCTATTTCGGAAAGTAATATCCTTATCCGGCGCATTTTTACAAACAACGCAGGACCGGATTGCCATAGAAACCGATTTGTCAGACCTGCAGGTGGACATGGTTATCGGACTGGAGGAAATGGAGGTTCGCACCGAGCGAGGGAGCTTTGACTTCCTTGAGGCGAACCGAACGGCAAAAAAGCTCCTCGTATCGAGAAGCTGTCAGGTTCATTATGAAGAAAAGCCGGGGAAGCACCTATGGGGCTTCTGGCAAATTGAATTACCGGCGATGCTGATACGCATGCTTCGCTGATAGCCGGCTGCAACTACAGCCCACCATCCGCTTAAGTTACTCCATACCTTGCCCGGAGCATGTCCGCCATCTCGAGGACCTGCTCCCGGGTAGGCAGCAGCACGGTCTTGTGATCCGGAGGCTCCTCCTTCTGCCGCTCACGCACCACACGCTTTACCGCTTCGACGAACCGTTCTGCCGTCATGGTGCCGGCCGATTCCGTCAGCTCAGCCAAGCTTGCCATGCTGTTCTCCGTAACGCGTGGATAATCCAGCGCTTCCGAGCCCCCGGAGGCTCTTCGATAAAATTCCCGCACCCGTGAGGCCATCTCTTGCCCTTTCCCTTCCACAACGACGAAGGCTTGAATGACATAGGCCTTGGCCTGACGCCGCTGGGCGATGCCGCAAAACTTACGGCCTCCGATGCTTAAATCGTAATCTCCCGGGCAATACGCTCCCACAATCTCGCCCTTAGCCACGTCGGACTCCGATAAGGCCCTGGCAATTAGCCGATACATCCGCTCGAAATCATCGTGGAAATCAAGCTCGCCTTGCCGTTTGGGCAGCACAAGGGACACATTCACAACGCCCGGGTCCAGCGGCACTGCCGCCCCCCCGGAATTTCGGACAGCGGCCGAATAGCCCTCAGACTCCAGCCAGCGCATCGCTTCCGCCGCATAAGGCAGCCTGCTGTCCCTGAGTCCCACGACAAACGCCTTCGGATGCCTCCATAAATGCACCAAAGGAACTCCGCCCTCACCCACATGCCTGCATAGAAGCTCCTCCAGCGCGAACGGATACAGCACATCCGGCTCCTCCAGATGTGCTGTACGATCCCATAGTAACATGCTGCCCGGCAGCTGTAGCGCTGCCTCATCTTCCGCTTTCCTTGACGTATTCCCCTCGAGCTCCCTGCTCATGCGTAACTGCCGCCCCCTGTCCTCTTGTCTATTCCTTATTGTAAGGGGCAGGCCAGCGGCAAGCAAACACCCGATGTCTTACGATTGGAGACATCGCTTCACTTTCGCTCTTCGATGCCTTCGATCTTCGCTTGCCCCCAAGGAGCCACCTTCAGCTTCACGGTCAAGCGATCCGCCTTATCCTCAAGCACCTTGCCCGTATTCTCAGGCACGTAATAACGCTCGATGCCGTAATCGACACGGATCTCTTCGTCCCAGCTGTAATCGACGCGGCCCTTAATGACGACTTCGCCTTCAGCAACCGCCGGCTCCGACCGGTAAGCCCCAACAACCTCTGCCCATTCCATCGGCCCTTGTCTAACAACTACATAGATCGGCGTGCCCGGCTGCGGAAGCTCTCCCCCTTCCTTCCATAGCGAAGGAGAAAGCCTGCTGATATCATAGCTAAGCGTTACATAATCACCGTATAAAATATCTCGCGGATCCACAGGCACCGTCTTCAATCTTACATCTTGCCCGAACCAGCCGACCGCATAGTACGATATCGCAATGCCCGCGAGCACGAGCAGCTGCAGCATCGTCGAAACCGTCATCCACATCGGACGCCGCCTTACCGTCACGCTCTCCCTAGTCATGCTCTTTGTCCTCCTTTATCTGTTCGAAGAACTGTTTTTTCCTCCGGTTTAGGAACCAGCTAAGCAGCAGCAGAAGCAGCCCTCCCAGAATAAAAAACAGTGATTTGTCCATAAAATCCCAAGTAAGCTTCCCGTAGGCCACCATGGTGCTAATAATGAACAAGAAGGTGCCTATATTGATTTTGAAACGCCATTCCTCCAAATACCCCTGCCATAATACGTAGAGGGAGAAAAAGAACATCGCCAGTAAATACAGCACGCTCATTCCTTCCGGCAAATAAAAGAAAGGAGCAAGGAGAATCCATTCAAACGCACCTGCCGCCTGCTTTAGCCGAAGCTTGCCGAAGAAGGAGACGGCGAATAGGACGACCAGAAGCACCACATACCACGGCGAAATGAGTATTGTGTTACGCTCCATGCCATAACTGCCGCCGGTATACGCCTCCGGGAACAGCACCATCACCAGGGCGAAGCCAAAGGCCAGAGCCAAGGGTGCCGTTTGCAGGGCAAATGCCGGCCTGCGTTCCTTCCACCAGTCCCCAAGCACATACAGTGCCATCACAGGCAGGAAGGCCCACACGAACCTGAAATCCTCCGCGCCTACCCACATGATGGATTGAAGCACGAAGCTGATGCTGAAAGCCGACATCAGCAGCGAATCGGGCCTTTTCCACAGATAGCCGCCTAAGCTAAGCGCCATCAGTACGATCGAAGTATAGCTGAAGCCGTGAAGCTCGGTTGATGCATACCACTGAGCTATGGTAAAGAGCAACAGAGCAATCAAGTATAAATACCTGCTGCGATAAATCCACGCGAGACCGGCACCCGCACAAGCCCATAGGATGAACGTCCCCGCGTTATACGCGATCAGATGGAACATCTGGCCGATCAAGACCATGGAGGCTCCGAAGCTGACGAGACCTAAGCTTACCAACGCCAGGCCGAGCCGGTCCTGTCCATTCCGGATCAGCTTCTCCCCCGCTCCGTAGAAGCCGGCCATAACCGCCATCATCAAGGCAAGACGGAGCAGCTGCGGAATCTCCTGCCAATTCGCCGCGACAAAGCTTAAAATGCCTAACCCTACCAGCAGGCTTCCGAGAATCGGAAGCAGCCCGACAGCATGCTTTTTATCTTCATACAAACGTGTAATTTGCTCGACCTGTTCACGGGTGACGATTCCCTTTTCCACCCAACGCGGGCCTTCTTTCTCCACCCATTTTCTGCTCATCCTGCTCACCCCTTGTTCAACTTGCCTGTAGAGGCAACCTGTTATATCTTCAGTATACAGCTGTAGACATGGAAAAAAAGTACTATCTTTTTCTAGTACCTGTCAATTTGCCGCGTATTCGCGCAGAAGCTGAAAAACCGGCCTCATCCCTTCACGGATGGACCGGTCTTCTTCAGCCTTCTTCTCACACACGCTCGATTACTTTATCGATCAACCCATAAGCTACCGACTCCGCTGCGGTCATATAGTAATCCCGATCCGTATCACGTTCGATCTTCTCCAGCGGCTGTCCGGAACGTTCGGATAAGATCCGATTTAGGATCAGACGGGTTTTAAGAATGTGCTGTGCCCGAATGTGGATATCGGCCGCCTGCCCTTGCGCTCCTCCCCAGGGCTGATGAATCATCACCTCGGCATTGGGAAGCGCCAATCGCTTCCCCGGAGCCCCTGCGGCAAGAAGGACAGCTCCCATGGAAGCGGCACTGCCGACACATATGGTCGATACGTCCGGTTTTATGAACTGCATCGTATCGTATATGGCGAGCCCCGCCGAGGTCGATCCTCCGGGAGAGTTAATGTACAGGTGAATATCCTTCTCAGGATCCTCTGCCGCCAGGAACAGCAGCTGCGCAATGATCGCATTGGCCGAATGGTCATTTACCTCCGTACCCAGGAACACGATCCGATCCTTCAGCAATCTGGAATAAATATCATAGGAGCGCTCTCCGCGTCCCGTTTGCTCCACAACCATAGGCACAAATGTCATTTTTGGCACCTCCGTCACGATTCATTCAACTCCCTATGCTGCCATACTGCAGATATTGACGTTCTTTCCTCTGTTGCTTCCTCCGGTGCGCCCGAAGCCTGACGTGACGATCAGCAGCCGAACTGGCTCTCGGTCATCGTCTCCAGGGTGAAGCAGCCTGCTGGATATCAAATCTTCTTCTGACGGCATCGGCATCCCTCCGTCCCTCTTCCCTTTCTTCACGGCGGACCTTTTCAGCAATACATGATCTTTGTCGCTCATGTTCGATCTCCTCCTTCACCCGGCTTAGGATAGGCCGCCAGCAGCACCCGATAGGCCGCGGCTCCTTGCTTCCTTGCATGATACTTATTCACCAGCTGCTCCACCATAGCTGCATATTCCTCGATAAAGGCTTGCCGCTCCTCCCCATCCTTGAGATGCACTTGAAACTGGAGCGTGGCGCTTGGTGTTTCCGCAGCTGTCTCCGCCTCCTCCATCAGCATCACGGCATCCTTCTTCATCTGCTCCGCCGTTGTTACGAGCTGCAGCAGCGATCCATGCTCCTTCAACCGTTCCAAGGTCTCCGCCGGCAGGCTGAGCGACTCCGCAAGGATGAAGGTTTTGGCTACGGCTTGGTACAGCACCTCGACCAAATTACGCACCTGCCGAGTCCCGACTTTCCGGATCAAGCCCACCTTCTCCAATGCCTTAAGATGATAATTCATCCGCTGCGGGGCCTCGCCGAGCGCTCTTGCGATCTCTGCGGCGGAGGCAGGCTCCGCAAGTCTGGAAACGATATCCGCTCGAAGCGGATGCAGCAAAGCGATTGCCTGCTCCGGGGATTCGACCATTCGGCTCTCTTGAATCTCAAAGGTCACCACGACCAACCACCTAACACTTTTTCTGTACGTAAAAATATTTTATTACGTTATGCTTCGTTTGTCAAACAGTTCCAAGCGGACCCCGGAGGACAAACCGGTAATTCTCTCCCGTCCGAACGCATACATATGGGGAGTGTCCTGAAGAACGGAGGTGCAGATCCTTGCTCAAAAAAATGCTTGCCGTACTCCTCAGCTCCTTCTTGATCTCCACTGCGGTCCATCAGTTCCTTGTGCCCTTTCAAATTTTGGACGGCGGCATGATCGGTATCGGCCTCATCCTCAATTATGTTCTCGGCTGGAATATCGGAGCCGTTATCCTTGCTTGCAGTTTCCCGGTGTATGTGCTCGCCTGGTTCTACAATCGCTCCTTTTTTTATACCAATGTGATCGGTCTGCTGATCTCTGCCGTATTTCTTACGTTCTTCCAACCGGTTTCGTTCACCTTGCAGACCTCGCCGCTGTTCAGCGCAATTCTCGGTGGGATACTGATCGGTACCGGGATCGGCGTGATGCTTCTGAACGATATCACTTCGGAAGGATTGGACCTGTTTGCCCAGCTTCTGTCCAGAATATTCAAGATGAACGCAGGTATGCTGATCTACCTGTTCGACCTGGTCATCCTCACCACCGGGATGCTTGTTCTTCATCAGAAGGAAGTGGTATTATCACTTATAACTGTGACGGCAGCCGGACTGTTCTCCACCCTGATTACCTTTAAAAAATATGCAGCTCCTCCCGTCTCCTAATTCACTCAGCCAACGAGGGGTAGTACAGATGATCCGTGTATTAGCTGTGAATCAACGTCAAGAATTGCTCTCCGGGATCACCTTGGAGCAGATAGGGCAACGGGACGATATCGCCTGGTACTGGGTAGACTTATCGGATCCCACACCCGAGGAGACCTCGGTTTTGGAGCATCATTTTCATTTTCATCCGCTGGCGATTGAGGATTGCCTTCATCTGCTGCAGCGTCCGAAGCTGGAGCATTACGAGGAGGTCCATTTCTTCGTCCTGCATGCGCTGGAAACCCCTAGCCTAAAGGCCTCCGAGGTAAATTTGTTTCTGGGGCCTGCATATTTGGTTTCGTTCCACTACGACATATCTCTCGAAGTGGAGGAAGCCTGGAAGCGGATGAGCGAGCAATCCACTCTCCGTGCCAGAGGCCACATTCACGCGGCTTACCTGATTATGGACAAGATTGTGGATCACTACTTTCCTTGTGTCTATGAGGTGGAAGACCAGCTGAACGAGATCGAAACGAAGCAAGCCTCCATACATCTGCTGATGAAGGAGGTTTTCGAGGTTCGCTCCAGGCTGCTGAAGCTCCGGCGAACGATCGTTCCGATGAGGGAGCTGCTGTATCGGATCACGAATTCCGACCGGATCTCCGGCTTAAAGGACCAGCTGTTCTATTTCACGGATATCTATGATCACTTGCTGAAGCTGGGAGAAATCATCGAAACGAATCGCGAGGTTAGCTCGGACATGCGGGACAACTATATATCTCTCAATTCCAACCGGGCCAACACCATAATGAAAACCTTAACCGTCATTACGACGATTTTCATGCCGCTGACCTTTATTGCCGGCATTTATGGGATGAATTTTCAGTACATGCCGGAGCTGACATGGAAATGGGGATATTTTGTTGCGCTGAGCTTCATGTTCGGTATCGGCCTCGGAATGTTTTCGTGGTTTCGAAGAAAGGGCTGGTTTGATTAATTCTCATGTTTTCCCTTCTTGTCGTGCATGCTATAGCTAATACTGAACCTATACAGGTTGAGGAGGTTATAGCAGATGCTGAAGCTCTTTGCAATGATCATGACGGGTCTTCTCTGGTGCACGCCGGTTTGGGCGCAGCATCAGCAGCAACCGGCTGTGCCCGGCACTTATGCCGGTGCCGGACTGCCCTGGTCTACCGCGGCTCCCCCCCAGGTAATCCACGGACCGGGAATCAAGATCGAGGCGGACGGACGCCAGGTGGATATGCTCGGCATTTCCGGCGGGCGCTGGGGCGCTACCGGCACGGCCGACGAGATGTACCGGATGCACGCCGCCGGAACGGAAGATTCGACCGGCAGCAGGATTTCGATCGGATGGCTTGGTTTGCTCGGCCTTTTAGGAATGCTCGGGGCTCGGCTTCGACGCCGGGGGCGCTAAATTTAAAGCAATAAACGAGCCTGCACTGCGGGTACTCGTTTATTGCTTTTTCATTTTCATTTTTCCCCCCTTGATTTATAATCAAGGTAAAGATTGTAAGGGGTTGTCGAATGGTATGGTATCAAGACGCAGCTTTATCAAAAAAATGCTTGGACTCTTGGCCGTTGTTTCCGGAGGCGGAGCAGCTTTATGGGCAGCCGCCCGCAGAACGTCCGTAGAGGCGGCGGAGCCAGGCCCGTCACCTGTCAAGAGAGCAGGTGCCGTTGACGGAACGCCGAAAACTCCGCTGCTGTCCTTCTTTTTACTCAGCGATCTGCATATCTCGGTAAGCGAAGGCTCCATGACGGAGAGGCTTCATTATGCGCTCAAGGATATTTCGAGCTTCGAATCCGGCGTGGACACCCTTGTGCTCGGAGGGGATCTGACGGACTTTGCGCGCGATTCCGATTATCGCCTGCTGAAGAGCATTATGAGCCAATATACGCTTCCCCCTGTGTATGCGAATATGGGAAATCACGATTATTACGATATTTGGCTTACCCGTACCGGGGAGTTTTCAACGGAGACGGCCCCGAACGGCAAAACCGACGCGATGAGCCGCAAGCGGTTTATGGACTTCATCGGCTATCCCGATAAGCCGTATACTGACGTTTGGTTGAATGGCGTGCATTTGATTATGCTCTCTCAAGAGGCCTATTTCGAGGAAAAGCCGGAGGTCGGCGAAGGCGCATGGTACTCGGATGCCCAAATGGCGTGGTTTAAGGAAAAAATGCAGGAGCACGACAATAACCGGAAGCCGGCGATCGTCTTCATTCACCAGCCCCTGCCGGATCCCGGGACGGACGGAGGAACGCACCGGCTGGTTCGGGCGAAGGAATTCCGCGCGATCCTTGAGCCTTATAAGAACGTATTTGTGCTATCGGGGCATTCCCACCGTACCTTTTACGGGGAAGAGCATTACAACTGGCAAAATTCCTTCCATTGGTTCAATAACGCCTCCGTCGGCCGTACTCGAGCTGCATCGGGAACGACGGCGCAGGGCATGTACGTGCAGGTGTACCCTCACAAGGTGGTTATTCGCGGACGCGAATTTGTCGACCGCAGCTGGATCCAGGGAGCCCGCTGGGATATTCCGCTGCTATAGGCGGCTAATGCGCCTTGCTTCCGTAGCCTCCCGGCGCGTCCAAGTGAACAAAGCGCAGCTTTCTTGCCGACTTGCCGTTTCTTACATCCGAGGAGGAGGACACGGAGAAAACCTTCAGTCCCCTCCCTTGCTCTTGAAGCACCATCTCTACCCTGCTGCGGGTCCAGGCATCCTGCTCCCAGTCTGCCCTCCAGTCTTCCCACAATATCCCCTCAATGTAAGGCGCGGCGAGCTCCAGGCTGTTAAAGCCCCGGTTTTGAATCATCGGAATCGGCCCGAATCGCCCGGTGATCTGCTGCAATAACGTTCGGTAAGCTTCGCGCATCTCTTGCCTTACCCCCGCATGCTTCACATACTCGTCGATGTCACCGACCGTGTCCAAGAAAATCCCATCCAGCCCATGATCAATGACAGAGCGCTGTATTTCTTCAAGCAAAACATCACGGTATATCGGATCACGTAAATCCATCAAATAAGAATCCCACTCGGTAAAATGGACCTTTTGACCGTTCGGCTGATAATAATGCGCGGAGGCTAGCCGCTGCATTCGTCCGGTATTCCATACCGGCGACTCCATTACGCTGATATAACCGATCAGCATTGTACCGGCGGCTTGAAGCTCTTGTATTTGTTCCTTGGTGTATGCCGTCGGCTCAAGGATAGCCATATCCAGCTTCTTCATTCTATTCATTGCTTCGACGGTTGGAGAGCCGTAGTAGATCGTATAGCTGTCTACGGATGACAAGGGACCCTTGGCTGCGCCAAGCTGCGGCCGCACACCTAAGAACGAAAACCCGACCCATATGGTCATCGTCATTGCCAAAGCGAGCTTTCTTCGATTCATAATCGGCCCTTCCTAATTTTTTCATTGTTTATGTAGGAATTTTAAAGATATTGTCGAATAAGAAAAGCATGCAGTCGAACTACTTGACCTTAGGTGATACGTGTTGTGAATTTATGGAATCAATTATTTATTAATATGTGCCTTCTCATCACCCCATTGCTGCTTTATCAAGTGTTTTGGGTGGATCGTGCACCGAACCATACGCAAAGAACCAATCAGACGGCGTTGGCTGCCACCTGCGGGATCATGATGCTCCTTTGCATGTCATTCCCCTTCGAGCTGTCGTCGGGGTTCAAGTACGACTTGAGATTTATTCCCATCGCCACTTGCTTCCTATATGCGGGAATGCGCCATGCGCTTGCGCTCTCGGTCCTGCTGCTGCTGTACCGTGTAATGATCGGGGGAGCAGGGATGTATATGATGCCGATCACTATAGCGCTGGACCTCGTCATGCTCTCGTACTATAAACGGCATATCTCCACTCAGGCAACAAGACTGCAGCAAACCTTGGCCGGAGCAGTCCTGGGAATTCTAATCGCCCTTATATCCGCGGTCACCTCAGTCGGGTTGCGCATGTGGCAAGGGCCGGAGCTGGTTGCCGATGACCTGAAATACTTCAGCCTCTTCATAGTGCTGCACGGATTCACCATGGGCCTTGTGACGTATATCATGGAGCAGATAAAGCACAATTGGATGCAGCGCAGTCTCACGCAGCAAAGCGAAAAGATGAATGTGCTAAGCGAACTGGCCGCTTCCTTCGCCCACGAGATTCGCAATCCGATGACGGTAGCGCGCGGCTTTGTTCAAATGATGAACCAGCAGGAGCTTCAGGAGGAGAAGCGGCAGATTTATATGCAATTGGTGCTCGAAGAGCTGGAAAAGACCCAATCCATTGTTAACGATTATTTATCGTTCGCCAAGCCTCAACTGGAAGCCATCACCTTGGTGGATGCCGGGAAGGTGATCCTTCAGGCCGCGGAGTCGCTTCATGCTTTTGCGGAGCTCCGCAATGTTGAAGTCGAACTGCATCTGAGCGATAAGCTGATGATCAGCGCGAATCCCGAAAAATTCTTACAGTGTATCGTGAACCTGTGCAAGAACGGCATTGAAGCCATGCCCTCAGGAGGCAAGCTGCAAATTAACGGAGCACTGCAAAGCCAAACCGTATGCATTGATATTATCGATCAAGGCGTCGGCATGACGACAGAGGAGATCAGCCGCCTTGGGAATCCTTTCTATTCCACACGCGGCAAAGGAACCGGCCTTGGAATGATGGTTACCTACCGAGTCATTCAAAATATACAAGGCAGAATCGATGTCACCAGCGAGGTCGGACGCGGCACGTGCTTCTCCCTGCTGATTCCCTCTCTAAGCCATACCTCATATCACTGAACGGCTAACAAATCCATTACCTCTTTAAACAGGGTAGTGGATTTGTTGCTTACTCCCTCCGGCCGATTCTGAATCAGCACGGCAACGGCATACCTCGGCTTCTCGGCCGGACCGTACCCGATGAACCAGTGATTTTCCCCGGGCTTGCCGTTCGGAAGCACAATCTGGGCCGTACCGGATTTGCCGGCAACCTCCCATGACGCACTTTTCAGCGCACTGCCCGTACCGTATTCCACTACCTCCTCCATCCACTTCAGCAATTGCTTGGCCGTCGAGGCTTTAATCCGTTTCATCCCCGTATCCAGTGTTTGCTTCGCAAACGCTTCATAGAGCCTGTCATTTTGAAAACGGATTTCACTCACGATTCTTGGAGATTGTACGCGCCCCTCATGCTGCAATGTAACAACCAGATTGGCTGCCTGAAGCGGAGTCATTCTTACATCCCTCTGACCGATAGAGGTTTGCACGATCACGCCATGGTCCTGTTGATCGGTTGCTGCCGCGAACACTTGACCCTGATCCTCTGCGTCCCACTGACGGAAGGAGCCGACGCCCGCTGCGTCTCCTCTCCATCCCACAGGCTCCGTCACGCCAAGCCGCTTGGCATATTCCTCCAGCTTCGCTCCGCCCAATCGTTCGGCTACTTTGGCGAAGACGATGTTACAGGAATGGGCATACGCCTCCTCCAGTGTTAACGTACCATGACCTTCCTTCTTCCAGCACGTGAATCCATAACGGCCGAGCTCACCGTCGCAATGAAACGTTTCGTGTGCTCCCACTACCTTCTCCTCTATCGCCGCCGCTGCGGTAACCGTCTTGAAGATGGATCCGGGCACGGCGGATTTGGTCGCCCGGTTGCTCCATCCGCCTTGCGAGAGATCAATCCGCTCGGGGTTATAGACCGGCTTGCTGGCCATGGCCACCACGTCCGCCGTCGCCATGTCCAGAACGACAACAGCTCCTTCCTCGATCTTAAGCCGTTCCATTGCCTGCTCCACTTTTTGTTGGATCGGCAAATTCAGCGTGGTGACGACCTTCAGGGGGTAGTACCGGTTCTCCGGCTGATGGATACGCACATTTAATCCGGCCACCGGCCTCTTGGCGCTATCCGTAAATAGCGAAACGGAGGTCACCCCAATGCCGCGCAGCCAGGGCTCGAAGGTTTTCTCCAGACCGGCATTGCCGATCTTGCTGCTCAGCTGCAGCTCGCCGCTGTGCACCTGATTCGTGAACAGCCGGTTCATTCTCTCCGGATTTTGACTGATGAAGCCGATCACTTGAGACGCTGCCTGCGGAGTGTGGTAACGGACACGGTAGGGCATGACGCGAATGTGAGGAAGCCCAAGCGCAGTTAGCTGATCCGCCTGCTTTGGACTAAGCGCCGCAGGCTTTCCCGCTTCGGACCATATTTGCGGCGAGGCGACCTGCTCTAAGTAATGGGTCCAGCGTTCTGCCGGCACGCCAAGAATGGCGCCTGCCTTCTTGATCTTTGCCACAGTGGCCGGATCGGATCGTTCCTCCCGGTGTATGGGAAAGATCGTCAGCACCGAAAGCGTTTCGCCTGTTAACGAGCGGCCGTCCCGGTCATAGAAATCTCCTCTTCCGGTATCCAGTACAATGCCCTCTTCCCGTTGAATGACGGAATTTTCCACCAAATCGATATTGCGGTCGCTAAAGCTTCGGGAGGCGGCAATCTGAATCCAGAAGAGCCGGGCATTCCATGCGAGCAGGATGGATATGACGATGAGCAGCACGATAAACAACCGGTTTTTGGGTATCGTTTCATTGTCCACGCTTGTCTCGCCTCCTCCTGCTATCAGTTCCTTCATATTTCCAGTATGAGCAGAATCGTCTTCCTGCAAACCATGGCACAACAAAGAGAGGCTGCCTCCCTAAGCTGACCCTTTCAGCTTAGAGAAACAACCTCTTGTAACCATCATCGTTTCATTAGACTTGGAACTTGGATAACGAATCCTGAAGTGAGTTCGACAGCTCCTCCAGCTTGTCCGACAGCTTCACCAGTCCATTGCTGATGCTCATCTGCTCGGAGCTTAAGGAAGCTACCTCCTCCGATGTCGCAGACGATTGCTGCGCTACGGCACTGACATTGGCCATTGCATCGGAAAGCACGTTCTGCGATGCATCCAGCTGGCTGATCGATTCCGTCACTTCGGACAGCTGCTGAATGAAACCGCCCATATGCGTCTGTACCTCTTTGAAGATCGTATCCGCTTCTTTTACCGAAAGGATCTGCTCTTGGAAAATCGGATATGCCTGCGACAGCACATTGACCGTTTCATCAATTTCCCGCTGGATCGTTTCAATGATCTGCCCTACGATGGCAATCGATTGACGCGATTGATCCGCCAGCTTGCGGATCTCATCGGCAACTACCATAAAGCCTTTGCCTGCAGCTCCAGCCCTAGCTGCTTCAATCGTAGCATTCAGCGAGAGAATGTTCGTCTGCTTCGTAATATTACCGAGCACATCAAGAATTTTCACGATGGAGCGTGTGCTTTCCTTCAGGTTATCTACTTTCTCAACCATTGATCGGGTCATTGCTTCCGTTGCATTCGTCTTGTTGATCAGCTCGGACATATACTCGATCCCTTGCTCGGAAGACTTCTGCACCGTAGAAGCGGAGGTCCCCATCTCTACGTTGGACTGTACCACGTTTTTCATCTGAATCCCGATATGATGCGTCAGCTCATTGCCCCGCTCGGATTCCACAGCCAAGCTCGAAGCCCCGCTTGCAATCTCCTCGGTTGCTACGGCGATCTCTCTTGCGGAGGTCGCGGTCTTCTTGGAGGCATCGGAGAGCTCCCCGGCCGTTTCAAGCACTTCTCTGGCGGAACGGTTCGTTTGCTGGACCAGCTGCGTAATTTTCTCCATCATCTGGTTGAAGCTGTGACCCAGCTGTCCAATCTCGTCACGGGATTGCACGATCATGCGAACCCGCAGATTGCCCTGCTCGCCCTCTTTCATCAGGTCGCGAAGCGTGACGACCGGACGGCCGATCATGCGGGCAACAAAAAATCCGATCAACACAGCGATCACTGCGGCAATCCCCGCCATTACCCAAGTCATATTCGAGATGGCCTTTGCATCTTTGACGAGCTCTTTGACATGCATAGCCCCAAGCAGGTACCAGCCGGTTTTAGAGGACTTGTAATAAACCACTTGCGTATCCTTGGTTTTATCCAAGAACGCAGACGAATCATCGGCCAGCTGCTCCTTCTGGATTGCAAGCGAGGATTCCTTCGCAATTTCATCCTGCTTGTTGCTCCATACGTTGAACAGCTGGGGGGTTACCACAGCGGTAATTCCATCCTCGCCCATATCGATATCGATTTCCTTGGTAAGCGTATCAAGATTAATCTCCATCAAGAGGATGGCCTGCGTATTGTTCGTATTCGTGTTCTTGAGAACGCGACCGATGGCGAAGGTCGGAGCCCCGCTTCCTGCTGCCGAGTCGACAAAGCCCTTCGGTCGGGTTTCGAGCCAAACGGCACGGCCGTTGTTTTCCATAATCAGCTTAAACCAATCCGCCCCCGCCACAAGATCCTGGCTAACCGTGCCGCCTGCCGAGCTGACTGCCTCTCCGTTGGAACGGAACAGGTGCAGCGCCTTAAGGGTCTTATTCGAGTAGGAGTACACGTTCAGCTTCTCGCCGACCTTCTGGCGCAGCTGCAAATAATCGTAGCTCCCCTTGTTCACATTGTCCATTTCCGCGAGCTGCTTCTTCAATTCATCGTCCAGCAAAATTTGCATGGAAAGATCTTCATATTGACCATACATCAGATCGAGCTTCTGACCTGCCTGCTTAATCGTTTGGAGCGAGGCCTCCGAAACTTTCTTCTGAATGACCCCTTCCGAAATATTGTAGGACGTTAAGCCCACGGTCAGCACGAAAAACAAGATGCTGATAAAGAAGATAATGAAAAGCTTCATGCCCACCGACTGCGCAGGGTTTTTCAATAAGCTGTCCGCTCCTAGCGCCTGTCCCGACGCCTTTGTCCCCGCAGCTGCTGCTCCGTCTCTTTTTTGTCCGACTGCTGCGCTTACCGATGCTGCTGCTTTCTTAGTTCTCTGAAGCCACTCGCCCGTCACGGAACGCCAGTTCTTCACAGGAACCACCACCCTGATCTGTTAATTGATGTGTTTGCTCGATATGGAGGATTCAGCCTTTGCCACTTTACTATTCGACACATTCAGCTAAATCCCTTCAATAAATCGTTTTCATTTCAAAAATTTTACTGCTGACACCACCTATACAGGAAAATAGTCCTTGATATGTATACTTATTGATTTCGACATAATTCTTCTTTTTCCTTTATTTTCACGGCATCATTTTTTGAAAGCCTCACGGTAAATGCTTCCATAACTGTCATATAAGCGTCCTCGGCTTGAATGATTGCCGTCTTCCCGTCATACATATGGAACAGATTACGCTTTGTCTAAAAGGAGCGGAGCCGCCGTGAATGATATGCTGTGGGACCCAAACGAATGGAACGGATTCGAGCACCGGCTGATCGAGCGCCAGTCGCCCGACGGAGCCTGGCGCTTCTGCTTTGAATCAGGAACCTTAACGGAGGCCTTCCTGATTATTACCGTGCGCTGCCTGGGATTGAATAACCAAGACGGGAATATCGCCCGATGGTGCAGGAGGCTGCTCAGCTGTCAGCAAAGCAGCGGAGCGTGGAAGCTGTATGCCGACGAAGAGGAGGGAAACCTTGCCGCCTCGGTGGAATGCTATTATGCGCTGCTCTTTTCGGGGCTCTATAAGCCGACAGACGAACCCCTAACCCGTGCTCATGCCTATATATTATCCCGAGGCGGCTTGGCCTCCGTGAATAGTCTGCTGACCAAGGTGCTGCTTGCGGTAACCGGTTCGTATCCTTGGCCCCGTCTTCAGATACCGGTCGAGCTGCTGCTGATTCCCGACGAAGCGCCTGTCAGCTTTTACGATTTCGTCGGCTTCTCGCGTGTTCATATGGCTCCCGTCCTCGTCCTTGCCGATCGTCGCTTCGTGCTTTCCACTCCATGGACACCGGATATAAGCTCGCTTCATCCGAATCGGGAAGGGACGGTTTCCCCGCCCGAAGCACCCCAAATGCGTTCAGGCTCCTTCCTGCAGCAGGTTCAGGAGCAGCTGGCGAAGCTTGCTTCGTTCCCGGAGCAGCTGCATCGCAAGGCATTACACGAGGCCGAACGATTCATGCTCTCCCGGATCGAAAGCGACGGGACGCTGTACAGCTATGCCAGCGCTACCTTCCTTATGATCTATGCGCTTCGGGCATTGGATTACGCCCCCGATCATCCCGTGATCCTTCGAGCGGTTGAAGGACTCCTGTCGTTAGCCTGTCCTTGCGAGGACGATCCCCATATCCAGAACTCGACCTCCACGGTTTGGGACACCGCTCTCCTTAGCGGCGCACTGCAGGAAGCGGGAGTGTCTCCCGAGCACCCTTCTCTCGCCCGCGCTTCGGACTATCTATTGTCGCGGCAGCAGCATAAGCTGGGGGACTGGTATCTCCGTAATGCCAACGATTACTCCGGCGGATGGGGCTTTTCCGATATCAACACGATCAATCCCGATATCGACGATACGAGCGCCGCTCTGCGCGCTCTATCCCGGCTGAGGCATAAGGAGCCCTACCGGGAAGCTTGGAACCGCGGACTTCATTGGCTCATCTCCATGCAAAATGACGACGGAGGCTGGCCGGCCTTCGAGAAAAACACCGACCTCAGCCTGCTTACCTGGCTGCCGCTTCCCAACGCCGCAGACGCTACGATCGACCCTTCATCAGCCGATTTGACCGGAAGGACGCTGGAGTTTCTCGGCTCCTATGCAGATCTTACCATCAAGCTGCCATTCATTAGCAAAGCCGTAGACTGGCTCCTCAGTCACCAAGAGGGAAACGGCTCGTGGTACGGCCGCTGGGGCGTCTGTTATTTGTACGGTACTTGGGCGGCCGTAACCGGCATGTGCGCCGTCGGGGTACCGTCAGAGCAGAGAGCCGTCGGCAAAGCGGTATCCTGGCTCTTGGAGCAGCAGCTTCCCGACGGCAGCTGGGGCGAATCGTGCCGAAGCGATGCCGTGCGCAAGTACGTTCCTCTCGGCTTCGGCACGCCGAGCCAAACGGCTTGGGCGCTGGATGCCCTCGTCGCCGCCCATGAGAGGCCTACGCCGGAGCTGGTGAAGGGACTGAAGGCGCTGCTGCGGTTTATTAAAGAGGGGAAGGAAGCAAGCCCTGAGGCTTGGGCCTACCCTACCGGAGCAGGCTTGCCAGGCTTGTTCTATACGCGTTACCATAGCTACAATTACATTTGGCCGCTGCTTGCGGCTGCGCATTACCGCAGAAAGTTCGGGTAGTGCCGGAATGCCTAACCCGGCGCACACGAAAAAGCCGCTGAACACGGTGACCAAGTCCCCGGTGTCAGCGGCTTACTTTAGCTTATTTTTTGCCCATCCTCTTGCGCATGATGTCGTGCGGCTTTACCGGCTGCTCCACCTTCATGCGAATCAGCTGCAGCGGGTGGCGTGCCGCATCAAGCGAAGCACCCGCTTCGTCCGTAATGGCCGGCACCGACTGCTTGAAGAAGGTGCCCTTCGGTCCGAAAAACTCGACCTCCTGCCCCGGCTTGAAGTGGTTACGCTGCTGGATCAGCGCCATTCCCGTCTCGGCGTCGTAATCCATAACAACGCCGACGAAATCATAAGGCGCTGCCTTCTCCTCCGGTTCGAAGATGTGGTCCTCATGGCCCGGATCCTCGAAGAAAAAGCCCGTATTCAGCGGACGGTTGGCCGCCTTCTGAATTTCGTACAGCCATTCCGGCTTCAATTCATAGCCGACCGGATCCTCGAAGTAAGCGTCGATTGCTTGACGGTACGCATTCACGACGGTCGCCACATAGTGGACGCTCTTCATCCGGCCCTCAATCTTGAAGCTGTCGACACCGGAGCGGACCATCGCCGGAATATGCTCAATCATGCACAAATCCTTGGAGCTCATGGAGAAGGGGTTATCGCCCTCCTGGAAGAGCGGCAGCTCCTTGATCCGGGCAGCCTCCGCCTCCACAGCATCCTCCTCGGTCGTAAACAAATCATATTTCCAGCGGCACGACTGACAGCAGCCCCCGCGATTCGAATCGCGATCCGTAAAATGGTTTGACAACACGCAGCGGCCGGACCAGGAGCTGCACATGGCGCCATGGACGAATACTTCGATCTCGATATCGACGTTCTTCTTGATGTCGACGATCTCCTCCATGTTCGCTTCCCGCGCCAGCACGACCCGGTCTACGCCCTCTTCCTTCCAGAACTGCACCGCTTGCCAGTTCATCGTCGATTGCTGCGTGCTTAAATGGATTTCCAGACTTGGCGCTACCCTCCGGCACGTCTCAATGATGACAGGATCTGCTACAATGATGGCGGCGACACCCGCTTGTTCAATCCCGCGAAGATAATCCTCCAATCCCGCCAGATCCTCATTATGAGCATAAATGTTCGTTGCTACGAATACCTTGGCTCCATACTTCTTTGCGAATTCTACGCCTTCCCGCATTTCTTCGAAGGTGAAGTTATCCGCATTCGAACGTAATCCATACTGCTGACCGCCGATATACACTGCATCCGCACCATAGTGTACGGCAAACTTCAGCTTTTCCAAGCTCCCGGCTGGCGCCAGCAGCTCGGGCTTTTCCAAACGAACCCGCTTGCCAAGGAGCTCTTCTTTGACCAAAGTCATAATCAATCACCTCTCTCCCTATTGAATTAATAAACCTGTTCTTTATAGAAAAATCCGAACGACAGCTCCCGCCGCGGATCCTGCAGCTCACGGATCGCGTCAACCCATTCCTCTTGAAACACATAACCCTCCGGGTCCAGAACGTAAGCGTCAATAGCCTTGCGGTAGCTGCGAAGCACCGTTTCATTATATTCGACCGACTTCAGCAGCGATTCCACTTTAAAGCTGTCGATGCCGCCCTCCATCAGCTCATTCAAGCCTTCCAGCATACAAATATCATCCGAGCTCATCACATGCGTACCGCTGGCATCCTCGAAGATTGGGAAGCGCTCGTCTTTACGCTCCTGCTCGATCAGGAATAGTCCTTCATCCAGTCCCGTGCCGAGCTCCCTCAGCTCCGAGCGGCCCAGATGCTCACCGTAGTTGGTCAGCAGGCTGCGCTTGGAATGATAAATATTCGTAATTCCGTGAACCTGGGACTCCACTTCCATTTCATCGCCGAACTGCTTCTTGATCTCCAGCGTTTCCTCCAAGTTGAGCTCGCGGGCAAGCACCATCCGAGTCGCTCCTTTGCGTCCCCAGTAGCGTGCCGTCTCATAGTTCGTCGACGTCATTTCTGCATTCCAGTGCAGCGGTACGCCGTTTACTCCAGCCGAACGGAGAGCAATCAGCACCGCAGGGTCGCCGAATACAAATGCATCGACACCCAGCTCATGCATGCTTCTTACGTAATCGGTCAGCTCGGCCAGCAGCCCGTTCTCCATGATGCGGTTGACGGCCACATACACTTTTCCGCCGCGCTCCCGAACCCATGGCAGGATGCCAGCCAGCTCCTGAGCGCTTACCTCCCCTGGCAATCGCAAGCCGAAGGCATGCACGCCTACAAGCACAGCATCCGCCCCAGCTTCCATATATCTCCGAATCTCCTCTACGGAGCCGGCGTCAATCAATAATTCCGGTTTCTTCAATCCGATCACCCGCTTCACTTTTTACTCTCAGCTATATTCTTCAAGTGCTCCTCGTAGGTTTCTGCGAACAGATGCCCCTTGCTGCCGTCCTTTTTCGTTACATAAAACAGAAATTTCGTATCCTCGGGATAGAGCGCCGCTCGAATCGAGGCTAGGCTCGGGCTCGCAATCGGTCCCGGAGGAAGCCCTGTGTGCAAATACGTATTATAAGGACTTTCCACTTGCAGATCCTTCTCGAACAGCCTGTCCTTTTGTTTATCGAACAAATATTGAATGGTGGCGTCGATCTGCAGAGGCATGCGCTTGTTCAACCGATTGTGGATAACGCCTGCCACCAACGGCCGCTCCTCATCCAGAACCACCTCGCGTTCGATCAACGAGGCGATCGTCATCACTTCATGCAAATTCAGCTTCCGCTGCGCCATCACCTGCTGCCAGTCCGCAGGCAGCTGCTGCAGCCGCTTGTCCAGCTCTTGGGCCATGCGGCCCAGCATATCCTGCGGTGAAGCGCCCTTCTTCCATTCATACGTTTCAGGAAAAAGATACCCCTCCAACCGTTCACGAATCGCCGGGTTGGCCGGAATTTGCCGAACGGCTTGTCCCTCGCCGCCTTGATAGTCGCGTGCAGCCGTGACAAAGCTATCCGCATCCATGCCCAGCTCAGCCACTTTCTCTGCGATCTGACGGATCGTAAACCCTTCAGGAACCGTAAGGCGTACGGTTTCTTCCTTGATGGTCTCGCCGCGATTTAACTGGCTCACGATGGACTCCAGCTTCATGCCGGGATACATCATATATTCCCCTGCCTGAAAGCGGGTCCCTTCTCCCTTATATTTTACAAAAAGGATAAAGGCCTTGGCATTTCGAATAACATCTTTTTCTTCCAGCTGTGCAGCCAGCTCCTGTAATCCCGTTCCCTTAGGGTAGGAAATCCGCACCCCGGTTTCCGAGGCAGCCGTCGGATGCATAAGGGCACCCAAATACCAGACGAAGCCGCATAGGATACAAGCCAAGACCAGGACCGAGGAAAGAGCTGCTTTCCACCAATTTCTCGTTATATCAACCGCCCCTTTCGCGGCAAGCATTCCCAAACAAACGAAAAAGAGCGGATATCTCCGCTCAGGCTGTTCATTACATAAACAAGGTTAGCCTTACAACTTCTCGTCGTCCGGAAACGTCATTTCGTCATAGAGCTCGGAGACATTCTCCCATTCCTCGTCGTCCACAATCGATTCCAGCTCCGGTTCCCCCGCCGCATTACGGCCGACCCGAAAAATCTCGGGGCCCTCATCCTTCTGCGGGTTCTCCTTCTCCAGTACGGCATAGCCTTGATCGCCCACCAGAAACTCCGAAACGATGCGAAACACGACGGATTCTTCACGCTCGTCATACAAAATAATATCATCTCCGAACGCATCGCGCAACTGACGCGTCTCCTTCACACTTGCCGCATCCATGAAACTTCCTCCCCACAGCCGGGTGCTACTTGGACTCTTCCTCTTCGCCGTTAAATTCTTCCATCAGCGTATTGAAGGTCTCTTCCACGATGTTCCATTCTTCTTCGTTATCAATGGTGTACAGCTGCAGATCGTCGCCGTCTTCTTCATAACGGAAGGCATAGACTTCATCGGATTCCTCATCGGCATCGACAGGTACAACCATCATGTACTTGGCGTCAGAGCCGTCAACCTCGAATTTCATAATGACCTCGAACTCTTCTTCATTGCCCTCTTCGTCCGGGATAAAAATAATTTCCGGCTCTTCATCGTCCACCAGCTCTTGACTCAATACTTGATCCTTGTCGGACATTGTCCCTCACCTCTTCGATATAGAATCCATATAGCCTTGCAAAATCAGCCCCGCCGCCATCTTATCGATGACCTGCTTGCGCTTCTTTCGGCTGACATCCGCTTCAAGCAGTGTCCGCGTGGCCGCAACCGTCGTTAGACGTTCATCCCATAGATGCACCGGCAATTGTAGTATTTCTTGCAGCTTTTGGGCGAATGCCATGCAAATTTCACCACGGGGGCCGATGGTGTTGTTCATGTTCTTAGGGAGTCCGACCACCAGGTCGGTAACGCCGTATTGCCGCACCAGCTCCTGAATGCGGGCCAGATCCTTCTCCTCCGTAGTCCGGCGGATCACTTCAAGACCTTGGGCCGTAAATCCCAGCTCGTCGCTTACGGCAATCCCGATCGTCTTATCCCCATAGTCAATCCCGAGTAAACGCATAAAGCTCTCCTGCCACGAATGAAATAAAGCGGCGAACGCTTCCGCAGGTCATCCCTAGTCACGCTCGCCGCCGTTAACGCTTAAGCCTTGTAATGCTGAAGGTAGGATCGAACCAGCTCCTCGATCAATTCGTCCCGCTCCCGCTTGCGAATGATGCTCCGAGCATTGTTATGCCTAGGAATATAAGCCGGGTCTCCGGAAAGAAGGTATCCGACAATCTGGTTGATCGGATTATAACCTTTCTCCTGAAGTGCGTCGTACACCGCCAAAATAACTTCTTTGGGTGAGGTTTCGATCTCTTCCGCTTTTACGTTGAATTTCATCGTTTTATCCATCGAACTCATGTGTCGCACCCCCTCAAATACATCATACATTCTTATTCGCCGTTTGTCGAAAAATTCCTGTTGACAGGGAAAATTATTTTTGTTAAGCGCGGATCAGCTGCTCCACAGCTTGTAGTGCTTCCTGCAGCTTGGAGGCATCCTTACCGCCGGCTTGCGCCATATCCGGACGCCCGCCGCCGCTGCCGCCGACGCGTGCTGCCGTTTCCTTGATAAGCTTGCCCGCATGATAGCCCTTGGCTACTAAATCCTGCGTTACCGCAGCGACCAAGTTCACCTTGTCTTCGGAAACAGCGCCCAATACGATAATGCCGGAGCCGAGCTTATTTTTCATCTGGTCAACGATGTTTCGCAGACTTTCCATGTCAGCTGCGCTCACTTGGGCGGCCAGCAAGGAGATGCCGTCCACGCTCTTCACTTGATCAGAGAGAGAGCCTGCCTCGATCTGGCTCAGCTTGCCGCGCAGCGATTCGTTCTCGCGGGACATGTCCTTCAGCTGGGCATGCAGCGCCTCGATCCGTTTTGGAACGTCGGTAATGTTCGATTTCAGCAGGGCGGCGGCATCACGGAGCAGCTGGAGCTGGCCGTCCAGATACTGGTAAGCGTTACGACCCGTCACCGCTTCAATTCGGCGAATACCGGAGCCGATGCCGGACTCGCTGACGATTTTGAACAATCCGATCTGGCTTGTGTTCTGCACATGGCAGCCGCCGCAAAGCTCCAAGCTGTATTCGCCTACTCGAACCACCCGTACGATGTCGCCGTATTTTTCACCGAACAGCGCCATGGCGCCCATCGCCTTGGCTTCCGCAATCGGCTTCAGCGAAATGTCGACAGCGATGCTGTTCCACAGCTGACGGTTTACGCGCTCCTCGATGTCCTGCAGCTCTTCCGCTGTAATACTGCCGAAGTGAGAGAAGTCAAAGCGGAGACGTTCCGGGGCTACCAGAGAGCCTGCCTGGTTGACGTGATCGCCTAACACTTCCTTTAACGCTTTATGAAGCAAATGGGTTGCAGTGTGGTTCTTGATAATATCTTCACGAACATCGGATGCTACCGTCGCCTGTACCTTATCGCCCTTGCGAAGAACTCCCCCGGCCACGACGCATGTATGCACATGCTGGCCGTGCGGCGCCTTGTGCACGTCCTCCACGTTAAGAATCGTCGCACCGGACGTAATCGTACCGTGGTCGCTGACCTGACCGCCGCTCTCTGCATAGAACGGGGTCCGATCCAGAATCACTTGGCAGGTTTCGCCTGTACCGACAAGGTCTACCATTTGATTTTCATGGATAATGGCGAGGACAGTGGCATCCGTTACCAATTCATTATATCCAACAAACTCGCTTTTAACCGTAAAGTCAGCCAGCGGTCCGCCCTGCACCTTCATGCTGTCGGTTTCCTGACGAGCGGCACGTGCACGATCACGCTGCTCCTGCATAGCCTGGTCGAAGCCCTCGCGGTCCACCGTCATTTCCTTCTCGGCAGCGAAGTCCTCCGTCAAGTCAAACGGGAAGCCATACGTATCATACAGCTTGAAGGCATCCTGCCCGCTGATTTGGGAGCTGCCCTGCTTGCGGGCTTTGTCCGCCATTTCGGCGAGAATGTTCAAGCCGTCGGACAACGTCTCATGGAAACGTTCTTCCTCGGTGCGGATGACGCGTTCGATGAATTCGCGCTTCTGAACCACCTCAGGGTAGTAAACGCCCATAATCTCCCCGACAATCGGTGTCAGCTGATACAGGAACGGTTTATCCATACCCAGTACTTTTCCGTATCGAACCGCACGGCGGAGCAAACGACGGATGACATAGCCGCGGCCTTCGTTCGAAGGCAGCACCCCGTCGCCTACGGCAAACGTTACGGTCCGGATATGGTCGGCAATGACCTTAAGCGCTACGTCGTGCTCATCGTTTTCATGATACTTGACGCCTGTAATTTCACAGGTTTTCTGAATAATCGGCTGGAACAGGTCCGTATCGAAGTTCGAGTCAACGTCCTGCAGAATCGATGCGAAGCGCTCAAGACCCGCGCCGGTATCGATGTTTTTCTGAGGAAGCGGAGTGTAGCTGCCATCCTTATTGTGATTGAACTGGGAGAATACCAGGTTCCATACCTCAAGGAAGCGCTCGTTCTCGCCGCCGGGCCAGCATTCCGGATCGTTCAGATCTCCGTACTTTTCGCCGCGGTCGTAGAAAATTTCGGTACAAGGTCCGCAAGGGCCTTCGCCGATATCCCAGAAGTTGTCCTGCAGCTTGTAGATGCGCTCTTCCGGCACGCCAAGACGCTTCCAGTATTCCGCCGCTTCCATATCCTCCGGATACACCGTTACAGACAGGCGGTTCGGATCGAAGCCGATCCACTCCGGGGACGTGAGGAACTCCCATGCCCACTCGATGACTTCTTCCTTGAAATAATCGCCGATGGAGAAGTTGCCCAGCATTTCGAAGAACGTATGGTGACGGCGCGTTTTGCCTACGTTTTCAATGTCGTTGGTGCGGATACACTTCTGGGAGTTGGCGATTCTGGGATTTTCCGGAACGATGCGTCCGTCGAAGTAAGGCTTCAGCGGCGCCATCCCTGCATTGATCCAGAGCAAGGAAGGATCGTTATGAGGCACGAGCGGCGCGCTCGGCTCGATATTGTGACCCTTGCTTTCGAAAAATTTCAACCACTTGGAGCGAATTTCACTTGCTTTCATGAGAATAAACCTCCTGATATTTTAATTCTGTCCGGATGTACCCGACAGATCTGCATAACGCTATTTTTTCTTCTTAATGGAATACAAACTTACTGTCAACCAAGAGGTTAGGTGAATATATCACGTTACACCGCCGGGATTGACAACAGGATTCCTGATACGCATTCTGTAACGTTAAAAAATCATTTAATTACTCGCGTGATTAGGTCATCTCCACGCTGTAAAGTGAAAAAATAACTCAAACCCCGCAAGCCTGACGGCATAAAAAAATCGCCCCTATAATACAGGGACGATGTTAATCGCGGTACCACCCTGGTTACTGCACGTGTCTATCCTGCCCCACGCGCAATCTCCTTAGAACGGACGAATAACGGGTCCAACCGGCGGAGTTCATCCGCGCTCCGAAATGAGCGTTCGGTCATTCTTCTTCAGAAAGGCTTTCGCAGCGGTACGTCATCCATAAGGACTCCGTCCAAGCCTTCTCTCTGGCTAAAGGGCTCTGACCTACTATAATTTCATCAACGCTTTACGCTAGATGCTCAAATTATAAACGTCAGGGAGGGACACTGTCAACACGGCACGCCTTTTGACGGATTCGGCAAAAAAATTACTCATACATTCAGTTTTCAATTGACAATGATTCTCATTAGTAATACAATGAAAACATCAAATGAAAATCATTCTCACTCAAAGAAGAACCATTCCCTCAAACCTCAGCAAAAACCTCTCCACGCCATGGGAGAGGTTTTTGCTTTGGATCAGTCCGTCCAGCGAAGGGATGTAATCAGCTTATGCTTAAACAGCTGCATGAGAAAGTCCGCATAAAAGTCGTTGCGGACAACCCATTGATAGCCGTCGGAATGAGCGTAGAACAGCACATCCGTCATGACATCATTTGCCTCAAACTCATCGCGAATCCGTTTGACGGCTTTTTCCGCTTCCGCACTCGCCGACGGGAAACGCAGCCAGACATCCATGTCGTCCCCGTTCTTTTGCTCTTCTATACTTACTAGCTTCTCATTATATTCATAGCTAATCATCGGCTGCTCCCGCCTCTTTCCTGCACCTTTCAGGCATAATTTCTCTACTTCTATTATTTTACATCAAATAGCGCAAATAAACATAGGCGTGAGCGATAACGATGGACAGTATCATTAACGGAAAGGCCACCTTCAAATACGCCATGAAGGTAATCGGATGCCCTTCCCTTCCGGAAAGCCCGGCAACGATCAGGTTCGCGCTCGCACCGATCAGGGTTCCGTTACCCCCGAGACATGCACCCAAAGCCAAGCTCCACCAGAGCGGCTCTAAATCCGTTATCCCCATTACTCCCATTTCTTGAATCATCGGGATCATCGTCGCCACAAACGGAATGTTATCCAGGAAGGCGGAAGCAATCGCACTTAACCACAAAATCAAGGAGGAAGTCGCAACCAAATCGCCCCCGGTCACTTCCATAGCATATTTCGCCAGCTTGGCAATGACACCGGTCTCTACTAATCCTGATACGAGTACGAATAACCCGACGAAGAAAAAGATGGTTGTCCATTCCACTTTATGCAGCGCCTTCTCCATGGTGTGTTCTCCTGTCCAAAGCAGCAGCAGGAACGCGCCGGTCAAAGCGACGGTTGCCGATTCCAGATGAACGATCTGGTGAATAAAAAAGCCGAAGATCGTAAGCCCCATAATGGTGATGCTTTTCTTCATAAGGGCATGATCTCGAATCTCCGCCTTCTCGTCCAGCGTCATTAGGCTTTGGCGCAGCTGTTCGGTTGTTTGAATCTGTTTGCGGTAAAACAGCACGAAGAACGGAATCGTAACTAACAAGATCAGGAAGGAGATCAAGCTCAGGTTCTCGATAAATGCCATGAACGTCAGCTCAGGCACAGCACTGCCGATCATGATGTTCGGCGGATCCCCAATGAGCGTCGCGGTTCCTCCAATATTAGAGGCCATGATCTGTGAGATCAGGAACGGCACCGGGTTTACCTTCAACTGCCGCGTAATGCTGAAAGTCACGGGAACCATAAGCAGCACCGTCGTGACATTGTCCAAGAAGGCCGACCCTACCGCCGTTACGATGCTCAACACGATGAGGATCCGTACCGGATGACCCCCCACCTTCTTCGCGGCCCATACGGCAATATAACGAAACAAGCCCGTTTCGGCCGTAACCCCTACGATAATCATCATCCCGATGAGAAGTCCCAGCGTGTTAAAATCAATGTGATGCATGGCCGCCTCTTGACTGACGATCCCAAGCACCACCATGACCGCTCCACCGAGCATTGCGATGATGGTCCTATGAACCTTTTCCGAGATAATGAAGCCGTACGCCAATAAAAATAAGGCCGTTGCGATCCAAGCCTGCTGTTCCATCTTACTCCCTCTTTCCTTAAATCCGCCAAAAAAACACAGAAAGAGCCCTTGGTGACAGGCTCCTCCATGAAAAAAAGCTATGATTTTTGTATTTTGTCCAGAATTACTATAAAGGCTTATCCTTTTTTTTGTCAAGTCGGTTTGCGGTGTATGTAATACATAAACACGTGCTGGAGGATGACTTTCATTACGGCGAAGAAGGGAACGGCCAAGATGAGTCCCACTACCCCGGCAAACTCCCCGCCTACCAATAAAGCAAAAATGATGAGCAAGGGATGCATCTTGAGTGAGCGTCCGACCACTTGGGGAGAGATGACATTCCCTTCTAAGATTTGGCACGCTAAATTCACCAGCGCAACCAACATGACCATTTTGATCGAGATGGTGGAGGCCACAATTAGCGCGGGCGCGGCACCCAGGAACGGACCAAGGTAAGGCACGATGTTAAAGATGCCTACTACACACGCAAGGAGCAGCGCATACGGCATGCCACTCAGCCAATAACCGATGTAGGCCAACACGCCGATAATGACGCAAACAAGAAATTGGCCGCGGATATAATTCCCTAAAGCCGTATCGATATCCACCAGCATGGTCACGATCGACTTGCGATGCGCCTTGGGCACAATGGCAAGCGCCGTTTTCTCAATCAATTGAAAATCCTTCAGGATATAGAAGGCCACAAACGGGATGATGAAAATCAGAAACAGCGTATTGATCGTCGTTCCGATTTCCTTGATATAATCTGCAATGGCCAGTGAGATCCCGTCCTCCACCTTGGCAAGCGACGTATTAATGCCAAGCCGAACGCTGTCCGGCAGGAATTGAAGGTCATTCAAGTCGTCTACCAGGCTCTGCGCTTTAAACGCCAAATCCGGCATATGCTCGTTCAGCTCCTGCAGCTGCTTGAGAAAAATGGGTATCATATTCATCATGACCACCGTGAGCGATGTAAAAAATAATGCATAGATTAATAGTACGGCAATCGTGCGCGGCACCTTCCTGGCATTAAGCAGCGTAACCACCGGGTTCAGCACGTAGGAGATGATCATCGCAATCACGAAGGGCGTGAGCACCTCGCGCAGGAAGTCATAGACACTGACAATGATCGGATTGATTTGGAGGAGCATGAACAGGATAAAGAGTGCAAGCAGCGTATAGATCATTCCGGTAAACAAATGACTATTTTTGAAACGGTCCATAGGCACCTCCTACACACATGAGCGTTTGGCTCTAGTTCCGGGCTCATTACAGTATATGTACAACCCGCCCACTTTAACCCTTGGCCGCTTTTCCTGGAAAAGGGACATATCCCCCCATGTGCATGAATAAAATAATAACAAAAAACACCGCTGCTGCAGAAGGACTGCAGAGCGGTGTAAAGATTGATACAAGCGTTATGACTAAAAATAAGCGGGCTTCGCCTAGTTGGCGTGAACCTGCGGCATTTCCTCTTCAAAAAACAAATCGTCCAACGAGCTCAACGTGCCATCCTCTTCCACTTGGAATACGGACATCTTCTCGCCGTTGACCGTCAATTCAATAAAGCAGCCCCAGCAATAAAATTGATGCGAGCCGATTTTCCCAATATCTTTGGAATTACAATTTGGACAACGTAACATCCTCATCACCCTATTCTTCTTTTGGTACGAAGATTTCCTCTAACGCTTCGCTGCAGTGTACGGGGACGATGATCGCGTCCTCACCCACAGTAACCGATTCAGGGAGCGGCAGCCATTTGCGGCCATCCTTCAGATCAGAAATGAAACCCTCGGTTAATTCATATCCTATTACCTTTTTACCCCATTCCGGTTCCAAATAAACATCCTCGATAACACCGAGCTGTTGACCGTTCACCGTAAGAACGGGAAGACCTTTAATTTTGCGTGATCCGCTGAGCAGCGATGCGGCTGCTTCCGGCGCCTCTTCAACGGGCCGAATGACGTCGGCATTCTCGATCGTAACAGCGTCCTCGCCCAGGGCGATCACGTCTTTCCAATGAATGCACGTTGCTTCGGAGAACCAATGCTTGGTCTCAAGAAGCAGCGCTTCGATCTCCCAGCGGTCGCTGAGCAAGAAGTCTCGGGCATTGCCCACTTGTTTGCCTGTTTGAACGCATATGACCGGTAGTCCGATGACATCCCTTGCTCGTTTCACTGGCGGTTCTCTCCTGTGCGCAAATGTTAAGTTAAATACGTTGATCTGCTACACTAGCGTGAAAAGGGATGTGCCTGCGGCACGCTCTTGAAATCAAGTTCTTATTGAACAAATGATGCGGTTATAACTTGATTTCAAAGGCGGCACGTAAACTCTTCGGCACAAACCCTATTTCACTATCGTGCAGATCAAAAATTAATTAAACATTTGCTTAAACTGTATTACGCAGACGTCCCGTGATGGTTTCAATTTGCCGGGCAACGTACACAATTTGTTCAAAATCGTTGCTTCCGCCGAAGCTGAAACGAATGGCGGAACGGGTTACTTCATCCGGCAGCTGCATCGCCTTAAGCACGTGGGACACCTCTAGAGAGCCGGAAGTGCAAGCGGAGCCGCTGGAAGCCGCAATGCCCGCCAAATCCAGGTTCATCAGCATGGTTTCCGTTGAGATCCCAGGAAAGCTGATATTGACGATATGGGCCAGGCGCTCTTCCGGATGACCATTGACGACAAACCCCTCTTTGCCAAGCCGTTCCTCAAGCTGCTGTATGAATCCTTGACGTAGTTTTTCCAAGTTTTGTTGCAATTCATACTTGCTCCGGCTATAAATTTGTACAGCCTTCGCGAAGCCTGCGATGCCAGCCGTGTTCTCTGTTCCGGCACGGCGCTTGCGTTCTTGGGTTCCACCGTAAAGCAGCGGCTGGAACCGGACATGCTTGCTTATATATAACGCGCCGACCCCCTTGGGGCCACCCAGCTTATGCGCGGAAAAGCTCATCAAATCCACCGGCAGCCGCTGCAGATCGATATCCACATGACCTAAGGCTTGCACTGCGTCACTATGAAATACGATGCCCCGGCTGCGGGCCAGCTCGCCAATGGCTTCAATCGGCTGAAGCGTACCCACTTCATTGTTCCCATACATCACGCTGATCAGAATGGTATCGGGACGAATGGCCGCTTCCAAATCGGACAAACGAATTTGTCCTCTCTGGTCTACAGGCAGATAGGTTACCTCATAGCCCATTCGTTCCAAATGCTCGCATGCGTGTAAAACCGCATGATGCTCGATTTCCGTTGTGATGATATGCTTCCCCCGAGATTGATAGGCTTCAGCAACGGAGAATAAAGCGGAATTGTCGCTCTCCGTCCCCCCGGAGGTAAACACCAGCTCGGAGGGTTTACATCCGATGAAGCTTGCAATCGTGTCCCTTGACCGGTTCAAGGCTGCCCGGGCTTCCCGCCCTGCCTGATGTGTGCTGGAGGCATTGCCGAAATGACCTGTCATTAAAGGGAGCATGGCCTCGATGACTTCCGGATGCACCGGCGTCGTCGCGGCATGGTCGACATAGATAAGTTCCAAATGATTCACCACGAGTTCCGCTAAATATAGAACATATAATTATCGCTGTGACCGCTGTCCTTAAAGGAAATCAAGTCGGCCAGCGTCGTCGAATCCAGAACGGCTGCAATGCTGTCGCGAATTCTTACCCATAAATCCCGTTTGGCAGGGTCGTCCTCTTCCGTGAAGTCCACCGGACTGATAGGCCCTTCCAGAACGCGAATGATATCACCGGATGTAATTTCTTCCGGCGCTTTAGACAATATATAACCACCGTAAGCACCGCGTACGCTCTTAACTAAACCGACATTGCGAAGCGGAGCGACCAGCTGCTCCAAGTAGTGCTCGGAAAGCTGATGCTTTTCTGCAATACTTTTCAGTGAGGTGGGCCCTTCTCCGTATTTTGTCGCCAGTTCCATCATGATCGTCAATCCGTAGCGGCCTTTCGTTGAAATCTTCAAATCAGAGCACCTCATTTACTTTACATTTCATACATACTTGTATCATTATTATGTTATCATAAAACCCCCTGCAGTGGGTGAAAAACCTTGACATATTGTTGAAATATTTTATTCTTTGGGGAATCCTATGTATAATACAAGCTATACTTTATGAAGCAAAGAGAGGTATTGATATAGATGGCTACCAAACCGCGCGTTGTTTTAGGCATGTCCGGAGGTGTTGACTCCTCCGTTTCGGCCCTGCTGCTCAAGGAGCAAGGCTACGAAGTCATAGGCGTATTCATGAAAAACTGGGACGATACCGACGAATTCGGTCACTGCACCGCCGAAGAGGATGCGGAGGATGTCCGCCGCGTCTGCGACCAAATCGGCATTCCCTATTATACGGTAAATTTTGAGAAACAATACATGGACAAGGTGTTCAATTACTTTTTGGATGAATACCGTAAGGGCCGGACGCCCAACCCGGACGTCATGTGCAACCGGGAGATCAAGTTCGGCGAATTCCTGCAAAAGGCGCTGGAGCTGGGCGCAGATTATATCGCGACCGGCCACTATGCCCGCGTCGATCACAAGGATGGAAAGTATCGGCTGCTCCGCGGAGTGGATAACAACAAGGATCAAACGTACTTCCTGAATGCCCTGAATCAGTATCAGCTGTCCAAGGCGATGTTCCCGATCGGGCATCTTCCGAAGCCGGAGGTAAGAGCCCTTGCCGAGAAGGCCGGACTAGCTACGGCTAAGAAGAAGGACAGCACGGGGGTGTGCTTCATCGGCGAGCGCAACTTCAAGGAATTTCTCAGCGGCTACCTTCCTGCAAGGCCGGGAGAAATGCGCACCCTGGAGGGCGAAGTCAAGGGGCGCCACGATGGCCTGATGTATTATACCCTTGGTCAACGGCAAGGGCTGGGCATCGGCGGCTCGGGCAGCGGGGAGCCTTGGTTTGTGGCCGGCAAGGACCTTGAGCACAATATCCTTTACGTAGTACAGGGAGAGAAGCATCCGAGCCTGTACTCGAGCGGATTGCTTGCCACGGACGTGAATTGGATCAGCGGCGAAGCTCCTGCCGAGATCAAGTGCACGGCCAAGTTCCGTTATCGTCAGCCGGATCAAGGCGTCAGCGTTCGTTTCGGCCCCGGGGGCACGGCCGAGATTACCTTTGATCAGCCGCAAAAGGCGATCACTCCCGGCCAATCCGTAGTCTTCTACGACGGTGAGGTATGTCTCGGCGGAGCAACGATCGATAAGATGGTCAAGTAACTCGGTTTACTAAAAAAACGGCGCAGCAGGTCCATCCTGCTCGCCGTTTTTTCTATCCTTCAGCCGCTTCCGGAGCGGCATGGCTGCCCTGCTCCATTTTTCGAACCAGAATCCTTGCGATTCTTAGCTGATCCGTCTCATGAACGATAAATTCATAAGTGTCGTTATATCTTATGCTCTGGTGCTTCTTCGGGGGGATTTCCACCTGCGAGTAGACCCAGCCGCCTATCGTATCGTAATCGTCCGACTCGATCTCCAGTCCAAAGTAGCTGTTGACCTCTTCAATGAGCAGTCTTCCGTCGATCGTATGGGTTCCGTCCTCCAGCTTCTCGATATGAGGCCGTTCCTCATCGAATTCGTCCTGAATTTCGCCTACAATTTCCTCGATAATGTCCTCAAAGGTGACAAGTCCCGAAGTACCGCCGTATTCGTCGATCAGCAGCGCCATTTGCGTTTTTTTCTTCTGCATCAGCTTCAGCAGGGCACTGATCTGCATCGATTCCGGCACCTTGGTCAACGGCCGCACCAGACTCGTAATACCGCTTACAGGATTATCGGTTTTCAAGAGATCCTTGATATGCACGAAGCCGATAATATTGTCCTTATCGGGATCACACACCGGGTATCTTGTGTGCATCTCGCTGATGGCGATCTCCTTGTTGGCTTCATAGGACAGCTGGGAGTACAGACACACCATTTCCGTTCGGGGGATCATAATCTCCCGGGCGTTCGTTTCCGCAAAATCAAAGATGTTATCCATCAGCGCGAGCTCCGTGTTGTCAATCAAGCCGCTTTTGTTGCTTTCCTTCATCAGCACGCGAATTTCCTCTTCCGTATGGGCGGAATGCTGCTCCTCCGTAGGCTCGATACCGGCCCGGCGAAGCATCCAGGACGAGGTCCCGTTCAGAAACCAGATGAAGGGATACATCAGCTTATAAAACAAAACCAGCGGCAAAGAAGATAGCAGCGTGACTTGCTCGGATTTGCGAATCGCGTAGGTTTTGGGAAACTGCTCGCCTAAGGTAATATGCAGCACCGTGATGAGTGAAAAAGCGATGATAAAGGCAATCGTATGAATAACCGTCTGTGGCAAGTGCAGCGGTTCCAAAACCGGCTCCAGCAGTTTAGCGATCGCAGGCTCTCCGATCCAACCCAGTCCGAGCGATGCCAGCGTGATGCCCAGCTGACAAGCGGAAAGATAAGCGTCCAGGTTGTTGACAATCGAGCGAGCCAGCTTGGCGTTTCGATGGCCTTCCTCCGCTAAGGAGTGAATCCGGCTGTTTCGCACCTTCACCATGGCAAATTCCGCGGCGACGAAAAAGCCGTTCAAGAACACCAGCAGCAGCACTAAACTGACATTGATCAGCATCGGTAACGAATCACTGTCCAAACAGCTCCCTATTCCCCCCGACCTGCAGCCCTCGAGCAGCGTGCCTTACGGATCCGGGATGAATAGGACCACCTCCCTCAGCATTCAGATGTATTATTCATTTTATATATGAAATTGTCAGACTAGAACGAAAACTTCCGAAAATGTTACCGATGGCCCGTTCGTCTCCTCCGCTCTTGATTTTGCCTGATTTTGTCCTCCATCCCTTGCTCCGTCGCCTCATAGAAATGCGCGGTTTTGATCGGATCCGGCAAATATTGCTGCTCTACGTAATGCCCCGGGTAATTGTGGGGATATAAATAGCCCGTGTGGCCTAATTGAACGGATCCTTTGTAATGACCATCGCGCAAATGCAGGGGCACCTCAGCTGAGCGGATCCCTTCGAAGGCCTGCATCACCCGGTCGATCGCCATCGGGATCGCATTGGATTTGGGGCTTTCGACAGCAAACAGGATCGCTTGGGCAATCACATATTTCGATTCGGGCCAGCCGATCTTATGATAGGCGTCCATAGCCGTCACAGCTTGGACCATAGCCTGAGGGTTCGCTAATCCGATATCCTCGCTGCACATGACGATCAAACGGCGCAGGAACGTCATCGGATCCATCCCCAGCCGCTCCACCGCGTGGAGAAACCAGAAGAGCGCCGCATCGCTGGAGCCGCGGAGGCTTTTGTGAAAGGCGGACAGCACGTCGTACTGCGTCGATTCATCCGCCTTAATCGTCGGCTTGCGGATCGATTCCTCCGCTACCTCCGTAGTAATGACGATGGTACCGTCGTTGGACGGAGGGGTCGTCAAAGCGGCCAGCTCCAGCGCGTTCAAGGCGCGGCGAATGTCTCCGCCGGCCATGAAGGCCAGGTGCTCCAAGGCTTCCTCCTCTACCTGAAGCGGAAGAAAGCCAAGGCCTCGCTCTCGATCGGCTAACGCTCTTCTCATGGCGATAAGCGAATGCTCATGGGTTAACGACTCCAGCTGAAACAACGTAGAACGGGATAGCAAGGCCCCGTTCACATGATGGAACGGATTTTCCGTGGTGGCTCCGATGAAGATGATGGTCCCCTGCTCCACAGCCGGAAGCAAAGCATCCTGCCTGGAGGAATTAAAACGGTGTACCTCGTCGAGGAACAGGATCGTCTTCTTGCCGTATAGCGCCCGGTTCTGCTTCGCCTGGTCGATGACCTCCCGAACGTCCTTCACCGTAGCATCCACTGCGTTCAGCTTTACGAAGATGCCTGAGGTCCGATGCGAAATGATGTTGGCGAGGGTCGTCTTCCCGGTACCCGGCGGTCCGTACAGCAGAATGGAGGTCACCTGATCCGCCTCGATTGCGCGACGGAGCAGCTTGCCGGGACCGACGATGTGCTCCTGCCCGATATATTGCTCCAGGGTCAGCGGCCGCATCCGGTCGGCGAGCAGCTTGCCCTCCGGACTTTGCTCCGCTGCCATAGTAAATAAGTCCATGATGTTCTCACGTTCCTTTGCCGATATTTCAAATGGGTTGTGCTATACTTTCATTTCTTCGTGGTGAATGGCCGAGGTTTCGATTTGAATCGTCGTATGCTGAATGTGAAATTTCTCGGCAATCAGCCGGATCGCTTCCTGCAGAACACGCTGGTTATCTTGATTGTCATTAATCAAGAGATGACAGCTCAAGGAATCCAAGCCTGACGTAATGGTCCAAATATGGAGATCGTGAACGTCTTGAACTCCCTCGATGCTTTCCAATGCTTGTTTCACTTCGGAAGGGTTGACCGTGGTCGGCGTCCCCTCCATCAAGATATGAACGGTATGCTTGATCACAGCCCAAGCCCCTTTGAGAATGAGCAGCGCCACCAGTACGCTGATAATTGGGTCCGCAATATACCAGCCGAAAAGCAGCATCACCAAACCGGCCGCGATAGCGCCAACCGACCCTAGGGCATCGCCAAGCACATGAAGATAAGCGCTTCGCAAATTGATGTTGTTTTTCACATCGCCTTTGCTCATTAAAGCCCAAGCGCTAAGAATATTGGCCAAAAGTCCCACCGATGCGATCAGCATCATGGAGCCGCTGGCTACCGCCGGCGGCTGCAGGAAGCGTTCATAGGCCTCCCATATGATAAATCCTGCCACAACGAACAGTGTGATCCCATTAAAAAGGGCCGCCAAAATCTCAAACCGATAAAAGCCGTAGGTTTTGTTGGGAGAAGCCGGCTTAGCCGCAAACCATACGGCGACAAGGCTGAGCACCAGGGAGCTGGAATCGCTCAGCATATGTCCGCTATCGGATAAGAGCGCCAGACTGTTCGTAATCAAGCCGCCGAAAAACTCCAGGAACATAATGCCGACCGTAATACATAAAGCAATCGTGAGTCCTTTTTTATTTCCGTTCGGATCAAAATGATGATGATGTCCGTGGTGTCCGTGGCCGTGTCCATGATGATGCCCATGACCATGATCGTGTTGATGCGAGTGGTCGTGCTCGTGCTTGTGATCGCAATCGCCGTGGTCGTGCTTGTGATCATGCGTACTCATTGTGTTCCCTCCTAAGTATGCTCCGAGTGGCTAATCGCTTGATTCAACAGAGAAATAACGTGGCTGTCGTCGCAGGAATAAATCATTGTCGTACCTTCGCGGCGGCTTTTAACCAGCCTCATCGTTCTCAAGAAGCTTAATTGATGAGATACGGCGGATTGGGACATCTCCAACACCTCTGTCATGTGGTTCACCGAGCATTCCTCCTGCGACAGCATATGCAGGATACGAATGCGGGTCGGATCCGATAACGCCTTAAATATTTGCGATACTTGTTCTACCGTCTGAGGTTTTAGAAACGAGTGCTCTTTTGCTTCCATACGTAATCCCGCCTCTTCACTATATGTATAATATGAGCATATGTTCATATATAAGATTATCGACTCCAATCTAAATTTTGTCAAGAAAAAAGAGCACCCTCCCCCGATCCGCCGAGTGGCGGATCGGAAGGCATGCTCTATTCAAACTTTGGCTTTATTGAATTCCGGCTTTCTTCAACAAATCTCGAACGACGACGCTGACCATGATCAGCCCCGCTACCGGCGGTACAAAAGCATTGCTGGCGGGAGGCTGCTGCGCCTTGCGGATTTCCGGCGCATTCTCAGGCACGATGCGCTGTGTCACATCCACGCGAGGCTTCAATGGCTCCTCAGTAGAATAGACCACCTTCACGCCCTTCTTAATGCCTTCCTTCCGCAGCTTGTGGCGAATCACGCGCGCCAGCGGATCGATCTTCGTCTGCGAAATGTCGGCCACCTGGAATTTGGTCGGGTCCATCTTGTTGGCTGCGCCCATGCTGGAGATGATCGGAATTTTCCGCTCCAGGCACTGCTTGATCACGTGAATCTTGTAGGTCACCGTATCCGAAGCATCAAGCACGTAGTCGAGCGGGTATTCAAATAGCCGCTCGTACGTCTCTTCGGTATAAAACATCTTCAAGGCGACGGCATCGCATTCCGGATTGATCTGGGCGATACGTTCCTTCATAAGCTCGGCTTTCGGCTGGCCGACGGTGGACAGGAAGGCGATGACCTGGCGGTTGATATTGGTGATGTCCACGACATCCTTGTCGATCAAAATCACTCGCCCTATTCCGGTGCGGGCAAGCGCCTCGGCCGCGATCGAACCGACGCCGCCGATGCCAAGCACCGCTACCGAGCTATTTCTCAGAACCTCCAAGCCTTCCGGCCCGACTGCGAGCTCCGTACGGGAAAACTGATGGAGCATATCGTAACGACTCCTTATCGAGTAAAGGTTATTTCGAGGACGGCTGCTTGAGTGCCAAACGAATGGACAGCTGCTCAAGCTGCTTGTCTTCGACCGGCCCCGGAGCATCGGTCAGCAGATCCGTAGCGCTGGCCGTCTTCGGGAAGGCGATCGTCTCGCGCAGATTCGTGCGACCCGCGATCAGCATGACCAACCGGTCGAAGCCGAAGGCGATACCGCCGTGCGGAGGCGTGCCGTATTCGAACGCTTCCAGCAGGAAGCCGAATTTCTCTTGCGCTTCTTCCTTGGAGAAGCCGAGCGCTTGGAACATTTTCTCCTGAACCTCACGCTTGTAGATCCGCATGGAGCCGCCGCCCACTTCGTATCCGTTCAATACCAGGTCGTACGCTTGCGCACGAATGGCACCCGGATCGGAATCGAAGAGATGCAGATCCTCTTCCTTCGGACGAGTGAACGGATGGTGCTCCGCCACATAACGCTTCTCTTCCTCATCCCAGCCAAGCAGCGGAAAGTCGACAACCCAGGCGAACTTGAACTCGCTCTCGTTGATGAGACCGAGATCCTTACCGATCTTCAGACGCAGGTTGCCGAGAACATCCGCAACCACCTTCTTCTTATCGGCCGAGAACAACAGCAGGTCGCCCTCTTGTGCTTCCAGGCGTTCCTTCAGCGCTTCCAGCTCCTGCTCGCTGAAGAACTTCACGATCGGACCCTTCAGCTCGCCTTCCTTGTAAGTCATCCAAGCGAGACCCTTTGCTCCGTAGCGCGCCGCATAAACGCCGAGATCGTCGATCTCCTTGCGGCTCCAGCTTGCGCAGCCCTTTGCGTTCAGTGCTTTCACTTGGCCGCCGCTCTTAATGACATTCGCAAACACCTGCACGCCGGAAGCGGCTACGATGTCGGATACATCCTTCAGCTCGAGCCCGAAGCGCAGGTCCGGCTTGTCGGAGCCGTATTTGCCCATGGCGTCGGCATAGCTGATCCGTTGGAACGGACGAGGAATATCTGTTCCGGTAGTTTCCTTGAACAAACGCGCCACCAGCTCTTCCATCAGCTCGAGCAGCTGATCCTGCGACAGGAAGGACGTTTCAATGTCCACTTGCGTAAATTCCGGCTGGCGATCCGCACGAAGGTCCTCGTCGCGGAAGCAGCGGGCGATCTGATAATAGCGCTCCATCCCGCTGACCATCAGCAGCTGCTTGAAGATCTGCGGAGATTGCGGCAGTGCGAAAAATTCGCCCGGATGCACACGGCTTGGTACGAGATAGTCGCGTGCGCCCTCCGGCGTGCTCTTGGTCAAAATCGGAGTTTCGACTTCAACGAAGCCGTTGTCGTCCAAGAAGTCGCGGAACAGCTTTGCTGCCTTGGAACGGAGCATCAGCGTGCGCTGCATTTCCGGACGGCGAAGATCCAGGTAACGGTACTTAAGGCGCAGCTGCTCGTCGATTTCGATGCCGTCCTCGATGAAGAACGGAGGGTTCTTCGCTGCGTTCATGATTTCGATCTCGGTTACCTGAATTTCAATCTCGCCTGTAGGCAGGTTCGGGTTCACGGTTTCCGGGTCGCGGTTAATGACCTTTCCTTTTACGGCAAGCACATATTCGTTACGCGCACGGTCGGCGATTGCCAGAGCCTCTCCGGAAAACTCCGGGTTGAATACGATCTGAACCAATCCGCTGCGGTCGCGAAGGTCGATGAACAATACGCCGCCCAGGTCGCGCCGGCGCTGCACCCATCCGTTCAATACAACCGTTTCTCCTACATTTGCTTTGCTCAGCGCGCCGCAATGATGTGTTTTTAACAACATACCTGTTACCTCCAAGTGTAGTAAATTTATATAAGAATTATACGTGGATCCGCTGTTTAACTGTTTCGACGAAGGCTGTGAGCGGCAGTGTTTCCTGTTCCCCGGTCGCCATCGCCTTTAGGGTAATCTCGCCTCGGGCCAGCTCATCTTCCCCGAGAATCGCCACATAAGAAGCATGGTAGCGGTCCGCTGACTTCATCTTCGCTTTGATCTTCCGGTTGAGATAATCCTTCTCCGCCGTCAGCCCGGCAAGACGCAAGCCCTGCAGCAGCTTCACGGTTTCCTTCTCCGCCGCTTCGCCAAGCCCGATCAAGTACACGTCAAGCGGCTTCACGCCCGGAATCTCAACGCCTTGCGCCGCAAGCACAAGCAAAATGCGCTCCATGCCAAGACCGAGACCGACACCCGGCTGATCGTTGTTCCCGCCGGCGATTTGGCCTACGAGCCCGTTGTAACGTCCGCCGCCGCCGATCGTATCGATTGCACCGATACCGGCTGCCTTATACTCGAAGGCGGTGTGCGTATAGTAATCCAGTCCGCGAACCAAACGAGGGTTAAGCCGTACGGGAATCTCCATAGCTTTCAGATGCTCTTGAACGGCCTCGAAGTGTGTTTGGCACTCCTCATCGAGATGCTCCGTAATCGTCGGTGCGCCCTCGCAGTACTTCTGGTCGATCTTGCAATCGAGAATCCGCATCGGATTACGGTCATAGCGCGATTGACAATCCTTACACAGCTGCTCCTTCACCGGAGCGAAAAACTTCTGAATGTGCTCCCGGTAGGCTGCTCTTACGGCCGGCGTTCCGACGGAGTTAAGCTCCACCGTTACGTCTTTTAGTCCAAGCTCCTTGTAAAAGGTGTAACCCAGAGCAATGACCTCCGCGTCGATGCTCGGATCCACCGAGCCGAAGGCTTCGATCCCAATCTGATGAAATTGGCGATAACGTCCCGCTTGCGGCTGCTCATAACGGAACATCGGTCCGATGTAATACAGCTTGCTTACATCCGGCTCTCCGTACAGCTTATTCTCCACATAGGCGCGCACCACGCCCGCGGTTCCTTCAGGACGCAAGCTCATGCTCCGGTCGCCCTTATCGATGAAGGTGTACATCTCCTTCTCCACGATGTCCGTCGTCTCGCCAACGCCCCGCTGGAACAGCTCCGTGTTCTCGAACACCGGCGTGCGGATTTCGCGGTAATTAAAACGCTGGCAGATGTCTCTTGCTTTCGATTCGATATACTGCCACTTTTCGATTTCACCCGGCAGCAAATCCTGTGTGCCTTTCGGCTTTTGAATGCTCATTAGTAAACCGCTCCTTCCTTTGTGAAAATAAAAAATCTCCCGCCCCTGAACAAATGTCAGGGACGAGAGACTTGAACGCAACATTCGATAGCTCCCGCGGTACCACCCACGATTCGAAGAAGCGGCACGAAACCAAAGCTTCTTCACACTCATACGGTTAACGCCCGCGCACGCAAACGGCTACTGCAAAGCTTAAGACAAGCTCCGGTTCCCCGTTCGTCCTCCGGGAGGTCTGTTCGTCCGATTCGCTTAAGGAAGCTTACAGCCCAAGGCTTCCCTCTCTGGATAAGCGCCAACTCGAAGTACTTTGTCCCATCAACGGATCACATTGTGATAATTAGGTTCTATTCTACCGATACCCATTTCCAATGTCAAGAAAAAAGGTGTAATTTCGACTTCTTCCGGCACCTATTTTCGGATCTTTGCAAAAAGATCCTTCAGCACCATATAGGTATCGCCATTGGTCAGCTCCTGCTTGTTAGCAATCAGGTCGACGGTTGCTTGCGTCAAATATCCTTTGCTCAGCATAGCCTGAACGGCTGCGCCCTGCGGGGCCTCCTGCTTCGTAACCAGGGCGACCATCTGCGCCGCGGCCTCCAGCGTGACGGGCAGTGTCTTCGCATCGGTACCTTTGGCTACAGCCGCTGAAGGCGAGCCTGTCAGCACATCCGGCTTCGATTTCTTCGACCCCTCCAGCAGATTGATAAATCGCTGCTGGTTAGACTTCGCATCCAGCTGGAAATCATTAGAGTAACCGCCGCCGGCAAGACCTAGCGACATCGCCACCTTCAGACCCTCGTAAGACTTATGCTCCATAAACGTCTTCCAGCCCTTGTAGGCTTTATTCGTTTCCGGCAGATTCATTGCTTTAATATCAAACGGCTTAAGCACAACACCCTGTGCATTCAGTGTATCCTGCAGTTTAGCAATCGATTCCTTGGAGGCGGACAGCTGACGGAAAGTCATATTCTGCTCCTTCGCGATCTTTACGGAAGCGCCTGCCGCTTGAGCGGCGGCCATTCCGACCGGAATCACCCGAGCCGTGCCGTGCGGCAGCGTGTCATAGCTCGCAGCACGTCCGACAACCAGCAGCCCGTCCACCTTCAGCGGGACAATGCTGCGGTAAGGAATGGCGTACTGAAGCGGGACGCCTACGACCGAGCCCGTATCGGCAGGGGATAACCGCTGAATATCGATCGGATAGGAGCCGAACCCGATGCGGTCCCACTGATCGCGATTTTCCATCACGTCCAGAATGCTCAGGCGGTATTCCCCTTGGATATGGCGGGTTTCCCGTACATACAGCTCCGGCGCCGTAGCGTCCAGCTCAATGCCGGCAAGCTCAGGATACTTCTTCTTCATGTAGTCGACGATAAGCGGAAGCTCCTTCTTGCCCAGCTCGAAAGCTTCCGCCCGGGATTTCGGATCCGTGCCGTCAATCCCGAAGATTTGCAGCGCATTGATCAGCATCGTGTTGTTATTCTGTCTGCCGATGTTCAGTCCCCGCATGGCAACGCGATCCTTGTTCACCGGCGGGTAATCCTTCATGTCCTTATAGCCCCACACGCTCATCGCGTTCGCGCCGGTGCCCTCATCCCCATCGGCTTCCATCCGCTTCGACATCGCATCCCAAACCTCCGGCGTGATGTTCTTCAAGCGGAATACGAGCGTTACCGCCATCTTAGACTTCTTATCGCCGATATCCTCGCGGCCGTAGGTGTAAGGGACCCCGGCAGCAGCAGCGATATCCGCATCCTGCGTCGCATCGATCACAGCGCGTGATTGTACGGTTTTGACCGAGCCGTCCTGCTTCGTAATTTTTACGCCGGTCATGGCGGAGCCGTTCAGAACAGGCTCAATCGACTTGGCCAGCAAATGGACGTCAATGTTCTTCTGCTCGGCGACGAGCTGATTGAACACATTCGCCGCAGTAATTACGTCGAAGGAGTCGCCCTCCACCTTTTTGTACCACTCCGTAAAAATACCCTGGTTCAAAATCTCCTGCTTATGCAGCACGCCCCGGTCCGGCTCATAGTTATTGTCCAAGCTGTTCAGCCAACCAAGGGTCATCAGGCCCCCGAGAATTTCCCGGTCCCGGCCGTCGACCAGCAGCGTGCTGAGACCGTTCCTTGCGGCTGAAACCGCTGCGGCCACCCCCTCCGGGTCGGTGCCTACGACAATGACGTCGTAGCTGTCCTTCGGATCTTTAACCGTCTTGACTGCAGCGAGCTCCTGCGCCTGGCCCACCTGGCCCTTATTTTTGATATACCCCTTGCTTTTCAGAACATAAGCAGCCCCAACGGCTCCCACCAACAGGATCATAAAGATTAGGTATAATACGGCTATCGTCTTGGCTTTCCTTGCTTTGGAAGACATGATACACCTCGTATGGAATGGATAATTGCTTTATTGCAGGGCTTTAAGATGAATGAATCATCTTAAAGCCCCCTACTACGGTATCTTGTGGACAGTAAGGTGAAAAATTATGCTTACAGTGCCCGAATCCGAGCATGGTTCCTACTCAAGGCCAATGTAAGATGATGTTTTCACCTTACACGAAACATGCGCTCTTAATCAGACAGTTTAGCGTGAATTTATAGCGCTACCGCCTCAGCTCTGTGCCGAAGCCATATACGCATCGTTCAGCAGCTTGATTTTCTTATCGATGTATTCCTTGTACGATTGGTTGTACGCCGACGGCTCCTTCGGATTCGGGAATCGTTCGATGCGCTGTTCGTAGCCTTCTCCATCCTCATGCTCGACCTTCGGGTAGAGAATTTTGCTTACCGCGCCGCAGCCCATTCCGATTATTGTCTGGCGCTCCTCCATCATGAGGATGTTATACAAGCTTTCGTAGCCCTCCAGAGAATAACCGACGTTCTCCTGATTGCCGAGAATATTCTTCTGCCGGTACATGTAGTACGGCTGATATCCATGCTCCTCCGTCCACTCTGCGGTTGAGCGAATCATCTCCGTAATCTCGTCGCGCTCGGCAACTTCATAATCTTCCTTGTTCTTCGTCATTCTCGAAGCCCGCTTGAAAGACAGAGTATGCACCGTCAAGGACTCCGGAAGCAGCTCCGCCGTACGGTCCAGCGTCCGCTGAAGCTCGGTCATTCCTTCGTTCGGAAGGCCGATGATCAAGTCCATGTTGATGTTGTTCATGCCCATCTCGCGCGCCAGCTGGAATTTATCCAGCGTCTCCGTGACGGTGTGATGACGGCCGATGGTATCCAGCGTCGCCTGCGTGAAGCTCTGCGGATTGATGCTGATGCGGTCGACTTTCCATTTCTGCATGACGCGGATTTTATCCTCCGTGATCGTATCCGGACGGCCGGCTTCTACGGTCAGCTCCCGCACCTGATCCATCGCCGGGAACGACTCATGCATCGTGACGAAGAGTGCATCCATTTGCTCCGCCGTAATACTGGTTGGCGTCCCCCCGCCCCAATAGATCGTGGTAATCGTAAGACCCGCTTCCTTCATCCAATCGCCCATCGCGCGGATCTCGTAGTGCAGTCCTTCAAGGAAGGCTTCCACGGAGCCGTTGTTCCCACGAATATCGTAGGCAGGGAACGTACAATAGGCGCACTTGGTCGGGCAAAAAGGAATGCCGATATACACGCTGATCTCTCGATCCAGCCGGAACAAGTCCGGGATGACGCGCAGCTGTCTCTCCGCAATGCCGGCCAGCAGCTCCACCTTCGGCTCCGTAACCAAATACTCCTCGCGCAGCAGCTGCTTGCAGTACTCGAGATCGTGCTTCATCATGAGATTGTGCATCAGCTTGGTCGGCCGGACACCCGTTAGCGTTCCCCATGCCTGCTCCATGCCCGTGTACTGCTGAAACACCTGAAGCAGTCCGTAGCCGACAGCTCGCTTGACCGTCCGCTTCAGTCCTTCCTTCCGGGTGTCCAAGCTGCGCTGATGGCTGCTCTGCAGCACGCAGCCCGTCGACGTCTCCGTAAGCCGGAGGTCCGCACGAACGACTTGCTTCTCCAAGTCGGTAGTAATTTCAATCCTTGCGCTCAAGTCCGCATCATCCGCCGGATCGAACGTCAATTCGACCTCCTCAAAGAACAGCTTGCCTATATGAAAAATTTCGGTCGATTGCTCGGTAAAACCGATCCGTTCTATTTGTATTTTCAAATCCATGCACCTCCTGGAAGCCCAAAACAAAACTATGACTAGTTTAGCATAATTGCCGTCCCGAGGAAAATAAAGAACCGCAGCAGCCCTACTCAAGGCTATCCTGCGGTTCCAAAATACTGTATTCGGCTATCGAACGGTCTTGCGGGGCATCATCTTCAACCCTTCGCTTACCGAACTGTACATGCTGTTCATCTCAGCGGGGTCCCAGCCGGAGGTCTGGAGACTTAACGCCTCCTCCAGTCCACCCATGGACAGCTGCTGCTCCGGCTTTGTCATAAGCTGTTCTTTCGAGGAACGGTACATGGCGCTTAGCTCCTTCGGCCCAATAGGCATCATTTAAGTCCTATTTTCTCCAAAAGAAGCCGTTCCTATCCGTTACCTGCTTTCGAGAATCAGCGTTACGGGGCCGTCATTAACCAGTGAAACGTCCATCATGGCGCCGAAGCGTCCCGTCTCCACCAGCAAGCCCTGATCCCGCAGCAGCTCGTTAAACCGTTCATAGAGCGGCTCTGCCTGCTCCGGTCTTGCCGCCGCCATGAAGTTAGGCCGTTTGCCCTTGCGGGTATCTCCGTATAGGGTAAACTGCGAGACGGAAAGAATTTGCCCCCCTGTCTCCTTTACGGAAAGGTTCATTTTGCCCTCGCTGTCCTCGAAAATTCGCAAGCCTGCTATTTTATCCGCGAGATACGCGGCATCCTTGTCCGTATCCTCGTGCGTAACGCCGACCAGAAGGACAAGCCCGTGCTCAATCCGGCCTACCGTCTCACCCTCAACGATAACCTGTGCCGCTTTACTGCGCTGTATGACTACTCTCATTCCGCTAACGCTCCTAAGCTTCTACGATTGCATAATGCGTGTTACCGAATAAACGTCCTTCACCCGTTTGATCTTCTCCACCACAGAGTGCAGATGATCGATATTGCGGATCAGAATCGTCATGTGAATCATCGCCATCTTGTTCTTATCGGAACGCCCGGAAACGGCCGAAATGACGGTCTTGCTCTCGGAGACGGCCTGCAGCACCTCGTTCAGCAAGCCTCTCCGGTCGTGGCCGGTGATCTCGATCTCCACATTGTAGTTGGCTTCGATATCATCCGCCCATTCCACTTCAATGACACGGTTGCCCTCTTCGCCCATATCCGGGGCCGGAATGTTCGTGCAGTCAAGCCGATGCACCGATACCCCGCGGCCGCGAGTAATGTAACCGACGATCCGGTCACCCGGAACCGGATTGCAGCAGCGTGCGAAGCGAACGAGCAGGTTGTCCACACCCTTGACGCGAACGCCGTTCGTCGGCCTTCCGCGCCGCTCCGGGTTCGGCGCCTTCACTTCCTTGATCTCGTTCGTCAGCTGCAGCGCCTGCTGCTGGGCTTCCTCGGCCTCCTTGCGGGCCTTCTCGGTCAGCCTGGTGACGATCTGTGCCGCCGTAATTCCGCCGAAGCCGACCGCCGACATCATATCTTCGATTTCATTGAAATTAAATTTCTTCGCTACCTCCATCAGCTCATCATCTTTTATGATGACAGACGGCTCGAACCCAAGTCGCTTGACCTCGCGTTCGATCAGCTCCCTGCCCTTGAGTACGTTCTCTTCGCGCTTCTCCTTCTTAAACCATTGACGAATCTTGCTCTTCGCATGGGAGGATTGGGCAATCTTGATCCAATCCTGACTCGGGCCATAGGAATGCTTGGAGGTGAGGATCTCAATAATGTCCCCCGTCTTGAGCTTATGATCGAGAGGGACGATCCGCCCGTTCACCTTGGCACCGATTGTGCGGTTGCCGACCTCCGTATGAATCCGATAAGCAAAATCAAGCGGCACGGAGCCGGCCGGAAGCTCAATGACCTCACCCTTCGGCGTGAAGACGAAGACCAGGTCCGAGAAGAAATCCATTTTCAGCGATTCCACGAACTCCGACGCATCCTGAGCCTCATTCTGCAGCTCAATGATTTCCCGGATGAAGTTAAGATTATCTCCGAAAGCATCGGTTCCTGAAGTAGCCGTACCTTCCTTGTACGCCCAGTGGGCGGCTACCCCGTACTCGGAGGTCCGGTGCATATCGAAGGTGCGGATCTGCACCTCCAGCGGCTCGCCCTTCGGTCCGATCACCGTCGTGTGAAGGGATTGGTACATGTTCGGCTTCGGCATGGCGATATAGTCCTTGAACCGTCCCGGCATCGGCTTCCATAACGTATGAATGATCCCCAGCGTGGCATAGCAATCCTTGATGTTATCGACGATGATACGTAGGGCGAGCAGATCATAAATTTCATTGAACTGCTTGTTACGGACCGTCATCTTCTTATAGATGCTGTAAATGTGTTTGGGACGACCGGAAATGTCCCCCTCAATGCCCATTTCGTGAAGCTTATCCTTCACATTCATGATGACATCGTTGATATACTGCTCGCGCTCCGTCCGCTTCTTCTGCATCAGATTGACGATGCGGTAATACTGCTGCGGATTCAGATAGCGCAGGGCGATGTCCTCCATCTCCCACTTGATGGCCGAAATCCCGAGCCGGTGAGCGATCGGGCAGAAAATCTCCAGCGTCTCGTCCGCAATGCGGCGCTGCGCCTCTTCCGATTGATGCTTCAGCGTACGCATGTTATGAAGCCGGTCGGCAAGCTTGATTAATATGACACGGATGTCCTGGGCCATCGCCACGAACATTTTCCGATAGTTCTCGTTCTGATGCTCTTCCTTGCTTTTGAATTTGATCTTCTCCAGCTTGGTCAGGCCGTCGACAATCTTGGCGCACGCCGGACCGAACCGGTCCTGAACGCTCTCCAGCGAAACCGTAGTATCCTCCACTACGTCATGAAGCAGCGCAGCGATAATGGAGATTGTATCCATCTGCATGTTCACAAGAATTTCAGCGACGGCGAGCGGGTGCAGAATATACGGCTCCCCTGATTTACGGACTTGGCCATAGTGGGCTTGGTCCGCGAATTCATAAGCTTCCCGGATCCGAATCAGGTCGCTGTCCTTAATATATGTGGATGCCTTCTCAAGAAGCTGCTCTATCCCCATCGGCCCATCCATTCCCTTAGTTCGATTTTTATTCATTATGCCTGTGAACATGGTACTACGTCAAGGATTCGCTGCATATGGGAGCAGATTCCATCCCGCGGGGAGAGAACAGAAAAACCCGAAGCCGCCTCCCATGGCGCTCCGGGTCCATAAACCTTAGTATTGAACGAGAGAGTATACCTCTACGCCGTTCAGCTTTTCACGGCCTTGCAGCTCCAGCAGCTCGATCAAGAAGGCTGCCCCGATGACCTTGCCGCCGAGCTGCTCCACCAGGTTGATCGAGGTGGAGATCGTACCTCCTGTGGCAAGCAGATCGTCAGCGATCAGTACCTTTTGGCCGGGACGAATGGCATCATCGTGCATCGCCAGCTTATCCTTGCCGTATTCCAGCGCATAGTCCGCTTCAATCGTCTTGCCCGGCAGCTTGCCGCTCTTCCGGATCGGTACGAAGCCTACGCCGAGCGCAACCGCCAGCGGCGCACCGATAACGAAGCCGCGGGCCTCGGGACCTGCGATCACGTCAATCTCTATGCCCTCCAGACGGCGTACCATCTCGTTGATTACTTCTTTGTAAACCGGCCCATTACCAAGCAATGTCGTAATGTCCTTAAAGCTGATTCCAGGCTGCGGAAAATCCTCAATCACCCGGATGTGTTCCTTGAAATTCATACAATTCCCTCCAACATTTCTTTATCTTCGGCTTTATTTACAACCAACCAGGAGGCTAGATCGTTTGCAGAGCAATACAGCAGCGTGTGCTCCGTTTCGGACCGGCTCTGCCGGCGTCGGTAGGCTGCAGAGTCCGTCAAATCCTTCTTCGCTGGCGACGGTACAAGACGGTATCCGACTTCCGAGCGGTGAACAAAACCAAGTTCTTCAAACACGTCAAGTATAAACCCAATCGCGCCCGGTGACAATCCGGACCGCTTGGAAATTGCTTGCACGAAGGCGGAAGGCGGAAGCTTCCGTTCCGGATCCTTGCCCAAGGCACTGACAGCGGAATAAACCGCCTTGAAGCCATCTCGCCCCGGGACTACACCGGCCCCGCGCTCCGGCTCCGAGCCTCCGAATGCCGCATAATAGCGCTGCACGCCTTTTGCCTGCTGTCCCAAGGCTTTCAGCTGGCCCAGATCGTCAGGCAAAGCATAAAGCACAATATCAGATGCTTCATCGATATTCCGCTTCCCGGCCTCTGCATTGAGGGGAACTACGGCTCCGGCTGAATCCATCCCCCATAGGGAATAGGCACATTTACTGTTGGCCAACGCCGCAGGCTCCGGCTCGCTGAACAGGATCAAGGCCGGGATATCGAACGGCTCTCCCCATACCGGCGACTTAAGTCGCGCACAAAGCTCGCTTAGCTTGGATTCCGGCTTCGTCGTTCCTCGCCAGTCGAAGATTTGCACGGTAGGCACCCGAAGATCGGCTACCATGATTTGCGGTTTCCGCACCCCGTTCCATTCGTTGATCGACAGCTCGCCTAGCACCTCAATCGGTGCAGCCGAGCTTAACCATTCCGCCACCCCAGCTTTTCCAAAGGCCACCGCATCATACGACCCTGCCTCCGGACGCTGCTTGGAGCGAAGAGACAGCTTCAGATGCTGCTGCTCCTTTCCCATGGTCCGCATATCGCTGAGCAAAAGGTCCGTGAAGACAAATTTCGGAGAAGGGTTGCCCATCCCGTATGGAGCGAGCTGCTCGAGCTGCTGAACAACATCAACCGTTACGTCGCTAAGGTTACACGCCAAATCGGCTTGCAGCAAAGGAGACCAGTCCTCCGGCTCGAGCCATTCCTGTGCCAGCACCCCGAGCCTGCGCTCCAGCTCGGGAAGATGCTCCTGCGAAAGCGTCATTCCGGCAGCCATTTGATGGCCGCCGAAATGGTCCATCAGATCATGACAGCGGGACAGGCCCTGATACAGATCGAAGCCCGCAATGGATCGAGCGGACCCCTTGGCCATGCCGGTCGCCGGGTCAATGCCAAGCACAACCGTCGGCCGGTAAAACTTATCTACCAGCTTGGAAGCAACAATACCGATCACACCGACATTCCAGCCTTCTTGAGCGGCGACGATGACGGGCAGGAGCTCGCCGGTTTCCTGCTTTCTCCGCTCCACCAGTGCAACAGCTTCCTTCGTCATCTCTTCCACCAGCTTCTGCCGTTCCTTGTTCAGCAGGTCCAGGTCGAAGGCCAGCTGCTCAGCCTCCTGCTCCGACTCCGTCGTAAGCAGCCTGACGGCGGCATCCGCATTCTCCAGACGCCCGCTGGCATTAATCCGCGGCGCCAGAGCAAAGCCGATATGCGAGCTGTTTACTTCTCGTACGGGAACGTTGGCTACACCGAGCAGCGCTTTAATCCCATAATTCGTGGTTGCCCGCATTGCCTTCAAGCCCTGCTTCACGATGATGCGGTTTTCGCCTTGGAGAGTCATCAAATCCGCCACCGTGCCGATAGCGGCATATTCCGTAAGCTCCTCAGGCCATCTGCCCAGCAGCGCCTGAGCCAGCTTAAGCGCAACGCCGACGCCGGCAAGCTGCTTAAACGGGTACGGACAGCCCGGCTTCTTCGGATTGATCAATGCGTATGCCTCCGGCAGTATTTCCGGAGGTTCGTGGTGATCCGTAACAATCACATCGATGCCCAGCGTTTTCGCATACGCAATTTGCTGGACCGCGCTAATCCCTGTGTCTACCGTGATTATCAGCGTGACTCCCGCGGCATGCGCTTTGTCCAGAGCGCCTTCATTCAATCCGTAGCCTTCATGTACGCGGTGCGGTATGTAATAATCAAATTGGCAGTTCAGCTGGCGCAGCAAATGCACCATTAGCGTTGTGCTGCTAACGCCGTCTGCGTCATAATCGCCGTAGATGCGTATCCGCTCTCCCATCTGAATGGCCATCCGGATCCGCTCCACTGCTGCAGCCATGCCATCCAGCAGGAATGGATCGTGAGCCTGCTCCGTTCCTCCGTAAAGAAAGTCAGCGACATGCTCTGTCTGTGTCATCCCTCGAACCACGAGCAGCCGGGCGAGCAGCGGCGAAATGTTGAATTGCTCCACCCATTCCTGAACCCGCGCCTCATCCGCAGCCCCCATGTTCCATCTTGCCTTTGCTTTAAGCACGTCGTGTCTTCCTCCTTTCGCCTGTCAATGCAGCACGGTCGGCATATCGTCCTGTTCCGCCGCTTGACTCTTGTATGGATATCCTGGGTCGTAGGGGTTCACGTGGATCATTACATCGGATACATGGGTAAATCGCTTCATCAGCGCGTGTCTCACCGTGCGGGCAATGTCATGTCCCTCTTGTACGGTAATACGAGGGTTTACACTAATCTTCACGTCGACGAGGACGTAGTGCCCATGCTCTTTCGCCTTCAAATCATCTACCGCAATGACACCTTTGATCCGCTGTACGGTCTCTATCAGGTCCGCCGCATCCTCTTGCTGAAGCAGCCGATCTGATGAGCTATGTAACGTTGCCGCCATCAGCCCGTAATTTTTTTTCAAAAGGACGAACGAAATGAACAACCCTGCGGCTGGGTCCAAATAATACCAATGATTGCTTTCCAAATAGGTACCTAGGATGGCACCCCCAACGCCAATAAATGCGGCGGCCGAAGTGGCCACATCCGTACGGTGCTCCAAAGCATTCGTCACAAGCATGGCATTGCCGGTTTTTTTCCCGGTCCGATACTTATACTGGAACATGGCTTCCTTTACGACAATGGAAACACCTACCGCGATGAGAGCCAGAATGCCCGGGGCTTCCGTTACGCCGGAAACTATTGATTTCAATGACGACAAAGCGATCTCAAGACCGAGAACCATCAATAGAACCGGTGCTAAAAGATCCCATCTTTTGCCCGTCTTCCCGGACAAAGAGGTCGGATCCTCCGCCGATGGCTGGTTTACCGATTTGTTGCCGCTCCACTCCTTAAGCGAACGGGCCGCTTCAGAAACGGAATGAGCCGCATCCGCCAAGAGTGCCTTACTATTTGCCGCATAGCCGATGATCCCTTTCATAAGCGCCAGCGCCATATTGCCGATCAAGCCGACCCAGGCGCCTCTTGTCGCTTGCTTGAAACGTTCGTCCGTCACGAGGCACTCCTCCATGTTTATGTATCTTATCCCTAATAAAGCAGCGGAAAAGAAAAACCGCTGAAAACATGCCGTTTCCAGCGGCCAAGTAAGTGCTTTAAGCCACCGCTTTCGCCTTTTTGCTGCTGCTGAGCGATTTGTTTTTGAAGTAGTACCAAAGCGGACCTGCGATACAGATCGAAGAATAGGCACCGCTCGTCAATCCGACCAGCTTGGCAAGCGCAAACAGCTTAATGGACTCGCTGCCGAAGATGAGGAGACAAACAGCCGCGATCAATACCGTAATAACCGTATTGATGTTACGAGCCATCGTTTGCCAGATCGAATCGTTCAGAAGCTTAGCGAGGTCCTCGGAGGACTTCAGCTTCGCAAACCGCAGATTCTCGCGTACACGGTCAAAAATAACGATTTTATCATTGATGGAGTAACCGATCGTGGTCAACACGGCCGCCATGAACGGTAAATTCACCTCGAACCGGAAAATCGCAAAAAAGGCGATAACGACAAAAGCATCGTGCAGAATGGCAATAATTGAGGCAATAGCGAAACGCCATTCGAAACGGATGCTGACATAAATACAAATCGCGATGCTCGCAATACCGATCGCAAGGATCGCCTTATTGCGCTGCTCGATGGCCATATCCGGCGTAACGGCATTTACTTCTTGGGAAACCTGCGGTCCGAAAGCGGTCGAAAACGTATCCTTCACTTTCTTAACGGCATCCTCGGACAAGGTATCGCTGATTCTTACCGATACCCGATCGCTGTTCTCGCCGCCAACCGTGACAACGGCTTTCTCGATTCCCGCATCCATCAAGGTTTTCTCGGCTTGTTCTTTCGTTAACGTTTTGCCTACGGAAATGTCCATGGACGTACCGGAGCTGAAGTCAACGCCATAGTTCATACCGCTGACCAAAAGCATAACCAAGCCTATTATCGTAATCGCCAAGGAAATGGTGTAGAACAGCTTGCGGTTCTTGACGAAATCATAGCGAATCTTTGTTGTATTCTCGTTAGAGGGCACGAATTTCAGCCTCCTTCACACCAAAATAGCTTGGCTTTTTGAACAGGTTGCCGCGGATCAGCATTTGGATCAGGATCCGAGCCAAGAACACGTTGGTCAAAATACTGAGCACGATACTGAGCATGTTGATCAGGGCAAAGCCGCGAATCGCTCCGTTCCCGATGTAGTAAAGCACAACGGCAGCGATAATGTTCGTAATGTTGGCATCCATGATCGTACGGAACGAATGCTTGGAGCCGGAGCGCAGGGAAGAAAGAATGCTCTTGCCGCTGCGGATTTCTTCCTTGATCCGCTCATACGTGATGATATTGGCGTCTACCGCCATACCGATCCCCAGAATGAAGGCCGCGATACCCGGGAGCGTCAAGGTTGCGTTCATCAGGTCAAATACGAGCAGCAGCAGCCACGCATACGTAAGAATGGTAATCGATGCCACGATACCGGGGATTCTATAGAACACCAGCATAAAAATCAGGATCAGCACGGAGCCGATGAGCCCCGCTTCCACCGTTTGATGAAGAGACGCTTGTCCGAGAGATGCCCCAACGCTTTGGGTGTATTTCTCCGTCAGCTTGAGCGGCAGCGCGCCCAGGTTGATCGTATCGGCCAATTGCTTGGCTTGATCATAGGTATAGTTACCCGTAATGGTCGCCCGGCCGTCAGGCAATACTTGCTGTACCACAGGATCGGACAGCATGGCTTCATCCAAATAGATGGACAGCTTCTGACCGATAAGCTTCTGTGTCACATTCTTAAATTTCTCAGCGTCCTTCACCTGAATGGAGATGACCGGACGGTTGGCTTGATCGTACTCGACTTTCGCCGCGCCTTCAACGAAATCGCTTCCGAGCATTTCCTTGGTGCCGTCAGGACCGCGGAACGTCAGCTCGGCCGGCTTCTTGATAATCTTGCGTACCTCTTCCTCGTTCTCCACACCGGCCAGCTTAATCCGGATGCGGTCGGAGCCCTCTGTAGTTACCTCCGGCTCGGCGATCCCCAGCGCGTCAGCACGCTTCTCGAGACTGTGCGCCGTTTGATTCAGAGATTCGCGCGTCACCGGCTTTCCGGCCTCGATCGGCTCGGCAACGAATAAAATTTCAAAACCGCCCTTTAAATCCAGACCGAGCTTTATATTCTTAACCAGCTGCGGACTTGTCACCGTAATGGATACTAGCAGGATCAATACGATGGCGAAAAAAGAAAGTATTCTTTTGATGTCCATAACGTTCTCCTTCCTTAACTCAATAGTCCTATTATACTTTCCTACAAAAAACGAGTCAATTTGAAGAAAAGAGGGTGAATTCCCACCGATAACACAAAAAAATGCCCATTTTCAACAAATGGACATGTTGACGAACGCCTATCAGCCCTTCTTATACATCGAAATGGTCATCCAATTCATAAATTGCGTCACCTTAAGCGATAAAATATCGTTCACCACGCGGTGCAGCGGCGGCATGCCGGTCTTATGATATTTGTCGCTCACGCATTCCCAAATATCCATTCCCGAGACCTGCTCGTATCCCAGCATCCGAAATTCCTGAGCTTTACTAAGGCAAATCTCTTCAATGGTGCGATTGAGCTCTTCATCGGACATGGCGTCTGGTTCCTGCGTCCGTGCCAGCTCCAACGATTCCTCCTCCAGCATAGAGATCTCCGTGTGTTCCGACTCCGATGGAACAACCTCTGCTGTATCGTCCACTATTGCGCCGTTCTCATTTTCCATTGTCCGCTTCGCGGCATCTCCGACCGTTCCCCCAAAGAAGCGTTCCATATAAGGTACATCTCCTGGCAGTTCCGGCTGCCGGCCATTGTCCGATGTCCCTTCCGACTTACGCTCTGTCTCCGCACTTTCCTCGCTGTCGCGTTTTGCATCGTCGTCGCTCACATGAAACCCCTCCCCTGCGTAGCAGCTTGCTAGATGTTACATTCGCCCTCTTCCCGTGGAATTCCTGCCAGGGATAGGCGCTACCGCATAATAAAAATTGTAGCATGCGATGGGACAGGTCCAGCATATCCATTAGTAGTCCGGTCTCAAACCATCCATTGTCGTATAGAAATGAGGAATATTCGTGACCAAACAATCCTTTATTAAGGGAACGATGATCCTGCTGGCCGCGGGCATGATCAACCGCATATTGGGCTTCATCCCGCGAATCACCCTTCCCCGAGTCATCGGACCTGAGGGCGTCGGTTTGTATCAGATGGGGTACCCGTTTCTCATCCTCATTCTAACCTTCATCACAGGCGGGATTCCTATTGCAGTGGCCAAGCTGGTCGCAGAGGCGGAAGCGGAGGCGAATGAAGCGAGAGTGAGACGCATTTTTCGCACGGCTCTTTTGCTTTCGTGTGCTTTGGGGCTTTTCTTTACTGCCTTAAGCTATCTGGGAGCAGGCTGGATTACCCGGCACTTTTTTACGGATCAACGGGTATATTATACGTTCCTGTGCATGAATCCCATTATCTTCTTCGTCAGTATTTCCGCTGTGCTGCGGGGCTACTTCCAGGGACGCCAGAACATGATTCCCACAGCCATGTCCCAGGTAGTCGAGACACTTTTTCGGATCATCTTCGTTCTGATATTATCCTACCTAATGCTTCCATACGGGCTGGAGTTTGCCGCTGCCGGAGCCATGGTAGGCGTTCTGATAGGAGAGATTTGTGCACTTCTTGTCTTGGCTTACCACTATAAAACAGACCGGAAAATTCGTCCGACCCGGCCCAAGGCCAAGATAGGATCCAGCCTGGCTCCGGGAAGGCTCTACGGTCTGCGCCAGCTGCTTGGACTTGCCGTACCGGTTACCGGCAGCAAGCTGGTCGGCTCCGCCTCTTACCTGCTTGAGTCGATCCTAACCGTCCAGGCCCTGGCTGCAGCAGGCATCGTCACCGCCGTAGCAACCGCACAATACGGCGCATTGCAAGGGATGGTCATCCCCGTGCTTCTCCTACCGAGTGCGCTTACCTACTCTTTGTCCGTTTCCTTAGTCCCTTCGCTGTCCGATGCGAAAGCCCGGGGAGATATGGCGACCATTCACGCCAGACTGCATCAATCTCTCAAGCTGGCACTGGTTACCGGCGCGCCCTTCGCCGTCATCATGTTCGTGCTGGCCGAACCGCTATGCCTCTATATGTACGGACAGCAGCAGGTCGGCACGATGCTGAAGATGATGGCTCCTGTTGCCCTTTTCATTTACTTTCAGGCACCGCTGCAGGCGGCCCTGCAGGCATTGGAGCGTCCGGGAAGCGCACTCATCAACACGTTCATCGGCTCCAGTGCTAAGCTTCTGATCATTTACTTTGTCGCAAGCCGTCCGGAATATGGAATTCTCGGGGTCGTTATGGCCATAAACGTCAATATCGTGCTGGTTACGTTACTGCATTGGAACAGTCTTGTCAGGCTGTTAAGTTTCCGCATGAACAGCTCTGACTTTGTCAAGGTACTATTTGCCATGACACCGGCGGGTGCGCTTAGCTACTTGACTATGTATACCTCTTGGACGGACTACGCCTTTGTCCGATTTGTTACCGCCTCCGCAGCGGGCGTTACTCTTTATCTAATTTTTGCTTTGATTTTCGGATTGATCGATCGGAACGATCTGTCTCGATTTACTCGTTTGAGCAAGCGCATAGTCAAATAGATCTGCGCTATGCGCCGGCTTATCGTTTTTTATCGATATACCATCGTCCCCGGTAATCCAGCGAGCAGAAAAATACTTCCTTGAAATCCTTAATCCCTTTCGCTTGCAGCTCGCGTTTTAGCCAGAAACGAGTTTTTCCGAGCTTCTCCAAGCCTTCGTCCTGCACTTTCCCGTCCATAATCAACGGAACCGGCAAGCCCTCATACCGAAAGAGCGGTTTGCCTTCCTTATCCTCCTGTTTCGCTTCCCCCTCCGGCTGCCTTTGCTTCTCTATGACCGTCAGCTTTCCTGAAGGCTCCAGCAGCGCGAATTCCACATCGGCGATGTTTCTGATCCTGTTCTCTCTAAGCTGAAGCAGCAGATCGTCCAGGTTATACCGCTCCTTCTCCATTCTTTCCCGGTCCAGCTTCCCGTGCTTAATGACGGCGACCGGCGTTCCTTCGAACCATCGCCGAAGCTTTTCATTTTTGAGAGAAACTTGGGCAATGATGATTTGAATCAGCACAAGCGTTCCCATCGGGAGTAGACCGGCAATCATCGGCTTATGCCAGTCCTCCAGGACGAAGACGGCAATTTCAGCAATCATAATGGAAATCACCAAATCAAACATGGAAAGCTTGCCGATCTCCCGTTTACCCATAATGCGCATCGTCATAAAAACGATAAAATACATCAGTATCGTGCGTATGAGAAGAGTCATCATGGATTTAGCCTCCTTCGGACAGTTCCATGACTATTGTGACCCCCTCCGGCTTTGCACATCCGGGTGAATTGCTGGTAAATGCGCCGAAAGGTCGGAGAAATGCAGAGAACCTGTACTATTTTGTGGTACGGGCCCATACAATGGTACAAACCGCATGGAACGGAGGAAAAAGAGGATGAACCGGAGTCCTATGTTCTCAGGTCTTATGTATTCCATGATTTTCATGCTGGCCGGCACGATACTTGGATCTATGCTGCTGGTGTTTACGTCGATGAAGGAAGATTCCTGGGTAAGCTTAACACTAGGTATTCATGGACTGGCTATGCTGGCGGGAGGGTTTGTTTCCGGCAAACGCGCGGGAACGAAAGGCTGGTATCACGGGATGCTGCTCGGACTGCTCTACGCTCTCATCGTCTGGATCATCGGTTTTCTCGCTTATGATGCAGGGATGACGGAGCAGACCTTGTATGTGACCTTGATCTCAGTGGTCGGCGGTGCATTCGGCGGTATTGTCGGGGTAAATATGAAGAGGTAAGGCGATAGGGACTTCTGTCGGCAGCGGCGGAAGTTCTTTTTTTATGATGAGGGAAAAAAGAAAGCGAGGCTTACATCCCGAAGGATGCAGGCCTCGCTTGCGGCGCTGTCTTACTTCTCGGCTGCTGCCGAAGCACTGACCGAGTTGATCGCGGAACGGTCGAACGTCAGCTTCGTGACATCATTGACACGAAGGACGACCGTATCGTCCGTCAGCTCGAGGATCGTGCCGTGCAGACCGCCGATCGTAACCACCTTGTCCCCTTTTTTCAAAGAGTTCAGCATCATGGTCCTTGTCTTCTGACGCTTCTGTTGTGGGCGAATAAGTAAAAAGTATAGGACGACGAACATCAGGACGAGTGGTCCGTAAGTCACGAGGTAGCCCTCGATTCCCGGCGCTGCAGCCGGTTGACTGGCTAAAAACATCGCTCTGTACCCCCTTTCGCTCAAATCTGGTTCTATGTGGTATTACATTAAAACCCCTTGCTATTCTCATCAATGCCGTATTTGGCAAAAAACTCGTCGCGGAAATCCAGCAGCCTGTCCTCCCGAATCGCTTGGCGAACGCCTCTCATCAACTCTACCAAGAAGTGCAGATTGTGATACGTCGTCAGTCGAATGCCGAACGTTTCATCCGCTTTCAACAAATGGCGGATATAGGCACGGGAATAATTCTTACAGGTGTAACAGGAGCATTCCGGATCAAGCGGGCCGTAATCGTCGGCAAACTTAGCGTTGCGGATGATCATCCGCCCGGAGCTGGTCATCACTGTACCGTTACGGGCAATACGGGTAGGCAGCACGCAGTCGAACATATCGATCCCGCGAATCGAGCCCTCGACAAGGGCATCCGGCGAGCCGACGCCCATCAGATACCGCGGCTTGTTCTCCGGCATTAGCGGAACGGTATAGTCCAACACCTCGTACATTAAAGGTTTGGGTTCGCCTACACTTAATCCTCCAATAGCATACCCCGGGAAATCCATGGAAGTCAACTCGGCCGCACTCTGCTTGCGCAGATCCTCGTACATGCCTCCTTGAATGATAGCGAACAGGGCTTGCTCCTTAGGGCGTGCGTGCGCCTTCAAGCAGCGTTCCGCCCAGCGTGTAGTACGCTCCAGCGAGTTTTTCGCATACGCATGGTCCGCAGGGAAAGGTGGACATTCGTCGAACGCCATAATGATATCGGCGCCTAACGCGTTCTGGATCTCCATCGCTTTCTCCGGAGAAATAAACAGCTTGTCCCCGTTCAGGTGAGAGCGAAATTGTACGCCCTCCTCGCTGATCTTCCGCATTTCGCTCAAGCTGAATACCTGAAATCCGCCGCTGTCCGTCAATATCGGGCGATCCCAGTTCATGAACTTATGCAGCCCGCCCGCCCCTTTGACGATTTCATGACCGGGACGCAGGAACAGATGGTAGGTGTTGCTCAGAATGATATGCGCATCCATCGCCTTCAGTTCTTCAGGAGCCATCGTTTTGACGGTGGCTTGGGTCCCGACCGGCATGAAGGTGGGAGTATCGATGACGCCGTGAGGCGTATGGACTCGTCCAAGACGGGCACCGGATTGCTTGCACGTTTTAATATATTCATAGGTCACTGCCAATAGAATCACTCTTTCGGTTTAAGTCGGTCTGGTGCTAGTAAATGAACATGGCGTCCCCGAAGCTGAAGAACCGGTATTCTCGTTCTACGGCTTCATGATACGCTTTAAGAATTTGCTCCCTGCCGGCCAGAGCGCTGATCAGCATGAGCAGCGTAGATTTGGGCAAATGGAAATTGGTCAGCAGCGCATCGACGATACGGAACCGGTAGCCAGGGTAGATAAAAATACCTGTCCAGCCGCGGCCCGCTTGAAGGATTCCCTCCTCCGTCGCTGCCGTCTCGAGCGTGCGCGACGAGGTCGTGCCGACTGCAATGACGCGTCCGCCCTTACGCTTGGCTTCGTTCACCAGGTCAGCCGTTTCCTGCGACACCTCGTAATATTCCTCGTGCATCTCATGCTCCTCAATCTTTTCCGCTGAAACCGGACGAAACGTCCCCAATCCGACATGCAGGGTGACATAGGCTAATTGTACACCCTTTTGTTCCAGTCTATGCAAATATTGCTTGGTAAAATGGAGCCCTGCCGTCGGCGCCGCCGCCGAGCCCTCGTGCTTCGCATAGACCGTTTGGTAGCGCTCCTTCTCCGGGAGCTGCTCTTTGATGTAAGGCGGAAGCGGCATCGATCCGAGCCGGTCGAGCAGCTCGTTGAAGATCCCTTCATACTGAAAGTGCAGCGTGCGGCTGCCCATCTCCCCCTCAGCCTCTACCGTTGCCGTCAGAAGAGGCTTCGTCCCGGTTGCTTCCGCGGACTCCGGTTGTCCTCCGAAGTGGATCGTTGCCCCCGTCTTCACCTTCTTGCCGGGACGTACCAGCGCTTCCCAGCGGTCTCCCTCCAGCTGCTTCAGCAGCAAAATCTCCACCTTCGCACCCGTGTCCGCCTTCACGCCAAATAGCCGGGCTGGAATGACTCTCGTATCGTTCAATACGAGCACATCCCCGGCTTGCAGGTAGTTCTCCAGCTCTTCAAACATATGGTGGCCGATCTCGCCTGTTTGCTTGTTTAGCGTCAGAAGCCGCGAGGCCGTACGGTCGGCCAGCGGCGTCTGCGCGATCAACGATTCAGGTAAATGGTAATCAAACAAATCCACTTGCATCGTATCAAGTCATCCCTTGGTTATCGAGACTCCTACATAGTAGGTCTGCAATATTTTTTGGTAATTGAAGCCAAGCTCCGCGTATCCTTTGGCGCCCCACTGGGACATCCCGAGTCCGTGGCCAAAGCCCGTCCCCCTTATGATGAAGCCTGCCTTCTTCGTAGCCAGACGTACCTCTCCCTGCGCATTCAGCAAGAAAAGCTGATCCTGCGCTTGTTCGGCAGCGCTGCTGCCGGACGCTATGTAGATCGGACCTGACTCCGGAGATTGGGCCCTTACGGTACCGTTCGCTCCGAGTATAGTATATCGTCCCGTCTCTTCAATTTCAAACCGGGTGCTCGGCAAGCCGCCGAGTGCCGTCCGAAGCGCATCCGGATAAGCTACCTTAACCTGCTTGCCGTTGGCGGTTATCTCCATGACACGTCCTGAAGGGCCGCGTTTCGTAACCTCCAGACGGTGCAAGCTTCCAGCTACGGCGCCCGTGCTAGCTGCGTTCAGCTTGTCCTTCAGCTCGGAACCTTCGTAGACGCGAATCCATGCATAAGCATTGGATTCCTGCTCCTCGTCAATGACCACGAATTGGTCGCCGATATTCACCTGAAACAGAGCGGGGTTGTTCGTATTGTCTACAAAGGGTGCGGAGCGTACGTTCACGCCGGTTGTCGTCGATTCGTAATAAGGAAGTCCCGCCGGATTCGTCCGGCCTGTGTTGCGCGCATAGTCGGAATGAATATAGCCGGTTTGGCCGTTCGGCAGTACCATGCGGTACCATGTTTTCTTGCCGGCCGCCGCCCCGTCGTCCGGGCTCGCCGTGCTCTTGAGGTAGGCGGCAGGATTGCCCCAGACCTCTGTCGGGTCCGCCGTCATGCCTCCCGCATTGGAGTAGAACACCGGCGTGACGAGCCCGTTCTTGTCGGTCAGCACTTCCCCCTCCGTCGCCGTCACAGCCGCTACGGCTGCCGGGAATTCGGCGGTCAGTCCTTTATAAGCCTGATCCAGCGTCGTATCCGTCACGTTCGCAATCGTATATTTGACGCCCTGCTTGAGCGCGTAGGTTCGGGCGGCAACCGCCTGCGCCTTCAGCGCCTCGGCGGGCCATTCCTTGCTCAGCTCGGAGCCGAGCACCGAGTACAGGTACTGCTCGAAGGGAAGCTCGTTGATCACGGCCAGCTTCCCGTTCAGCTTCGAAAGCTCGATGCCGCCCCGATAGGTGCGGTTCGAGCGCTCGCGCACGTTCACGCCGGCGGCGGCTGCGCCTGCTGCGGGAGCCGCGGGAGCGGCCCACAGCTTGGCGCTTGTGCCGCCGAAGGCGAGCCCGCGCACGTCTTCGAGTGCGCCCGCGTTCAGCTGCTGCTCGGAGCGCAGCAGCACATAGGCTGCAGCAGCGTCCAGCGGCTGCAGCTTGACGTTCGGCGCAGCGGTGGCCAGCTGCGCCTTGAGCGCCTGCAGCGCCGCCTCATCGGTGGCACCACCGATGAGGACGGCGTAGGCAGGCGCCGCCGCCGCGCCGCTGCTTAGCAGCGCGGCGTCCGCTTCGAAGCCGGCCTGTGCCAGGGCGGCTGCAGCGGTTTGCGCCTCCGTCTCGGAGGCGTAGGTGCCGGCGTGCCAGCGCAGCGGCCCGCCGAGAACGGCGCCGGCCTGCCCCTTGGCGGCGGCGGTTGCGGCTTCCTTGGTCGCGTAAGGACCAAGGTAAACCTGCCAGGCCGCCTTCCCCTGCTTCGTGCGCTGCACGATCGCCACGTCGGCCCCGCCGGCCTCCAGCTTCTGCGCCAGCGTCTTCGCCTGCGCGGCGTCGCCCGTCTCCGGCAGCTTCACGGTGTAGCCGTCCGCGTATAGGCGGACCGGCTCCTTCGCCGCTGCCGAAGTCAACGGAAGCACGGCACCGCCTGCGCCGCGCAGCCCGATATGCAGGCCGGCCTCCGAAGCAAGCGTGACCGCCGAAGTTGCAGCGCTGTATTTGCCCGTGTCGATGAACAGCGCGACACGGATGACCTCCAGCTTGGGCACGGCTGCGGCCTGCACGACCGGGGCGCCGGTTATCAGCGCCCCGCTTCCCATACCCAGCAGCGCCATCAGCAGCGCCGCCTTCTTTATCGCTAACATGTCGTTATGACAGCTCCTCTCCCCTTAAACCTACGAACGGTTCGGCATCGGCAGCCCCAAATGGCTGTATGCCTGCGCCGTAACCATCCTCCCGCGCGGCGTACGCTGCAAAAACCCGATCTGCAGCAAATACGGCTCGTAGACATCCTCAATCGTTTGGCTTTCCTCCCCGATGGAGGCGGCGATCGTATCCAAGCCTACAGGACCGCCCTGGAAGCTCGTAATGATCGAGCGAAGCATCTTGTGGTCGATCTCATCCAGCCCGAGCGGGTCCACTTGGATGCTGCTCAGCGCGGTCCGCGCGATCTCCAGCGTAATGATGCCGTCGCCCTTCACCTGCGCGAAGTCCCGCACCCGCTTCAACAGCCGGTTCGCTATCCTCGGCGTGCCTCTGGAGCGGCGCCCGATCTCATGAGCGGCCTCTCCGACGATCGGCACCTGCAAAATTTCGGACGCCCGGCTAACGATATAGGACAGCTCATCCACCGTGTAATATTCCAGACGGCTTACGACACCGAAGCGGTCGCGCAGCGGCGCCGACAGTAGACCGACTCTCGTCGTGGCTCCAATCAAGGTGAACGGGGGCAAATCCAGCCGTACCGAACGGGCGCTTGGCCCCTTGCCGATTATGATATCGAGCGCGTAGTCCTCCATCGCCGGATACAGCACCTCTTCTACGGTCCGGTGAAGGCGGTGGATCTCATCGATGAACAGCACGTCGCCCTCCTGCAGATTGGTCAGAAGCGCGGCCAAATCTCCGGGGCGTTCAATTGCCGGACCGGAGGTGGTGCGCAGATTCACGCCCAGCTCGTTGGCGATAATGTTGGAGAGCGTCGTTTTCCCGAGACCCGGAGGCCCATACAGCAGAACGTGGTCAAGCGCTTCCTTTCTCATCTTGGCCGCTTCGATATAAATCTTCAGGTTTTCCTTCGCCTGCGCTTGCCCGATATACTCCGCCAAGTAGCGAGGCCGCAGGCTCAGCTCCACCGCTTGATCCTCCATCATCAGGTTGGCTGATATGATGCGGTCTTCCATGCTGCTTGCTCCCTTCCCTATCTAAGCGATTGCTGAAACAGCGCCTGGAGCGCCAGCTTCGTCACTACATCCGTCGTCTCGTCGCCTTTCAGCTTCGGCTTGATCGCCTGGCCGGCCCGGTCCGCCTCCGCCTCGGTATAACCGAGCGCCAAAAGCGCCGCCTTCGCCTCCGCCCAGGCTCCTCCACCGGCCGGTGCAGCCAGCACCGCTGCGCCGCCAAGGCCGAAGCCCTCGAGCTCGGAGCCTGCGCTCACCGCTCCCAGCTTGTCCTTCAGATCGAGGACCATCCGCTGGGCCGTCTTCTTCCCGATGCCCGGCAGCTTGGTCAGGAAGCTCAGGTTCTCCTGCTGGATGGCCGCCGCGATGACCTCCGGCTTGCCCCCGCTCATCACGCCAAGCGCAACCTTCGGCCCGATGCCGCTGACCTCGAGCAGCAGCCGAAACATCGACTGCTCCTCACGGGAGGTAAAGCCGAACAGCAGATGCGCGTCCTCCCGCACATGATAATGTATGTACATCGTAACCTCGTCCTGATCCTTGCCCGGCAGCACGGCATACGGATTCGCGCAGAACACGCGGTATCCCACACCCCGCACGTCGAGAACGACAAATTCCGTTTCCCGGTGCGCCACCGTTCCCCTTAGAAAATCGATCATCGCTTCGATACCTCATTTATCTTTTGTTGTAGCGCGGAGGAATGCGCATGGCAAATCGCAACCGCCAGGGCATCCGCCACATCGTCAGGCTTCGGCACGGCGGACAGATTCAAGTACATGCGCACCATCTCCTGCACCTGCTTCTTCTCCGCCTTCCCATAGCCGACGATCGCCTGCTTCACCTGAAGCGGCGTATATTCCCCGATGGGCAGCCCCTTCTGCTCAGCAGCCAGCATCAATACGCCGCGAGCCTGCCCAACCGTCAGCGCAGTGGTTACATTGCGGTTGAAAAACAGCTTCTCGATGCCTACCGTATCCGGCTTGTACTTGTCGATCAGCTGTACGATCGAATCGTACACCTGCCGCAGCCGAACGGCGTCATCCGTATGGGCCTCCGTCTGAATGGAGCCGTACTGCACCGGCACCAGCTTATGCCCGATTTTATCAATGAATCCGAAACCTACTATCGCGATCCCGGGATCGATCCCAAGTATTCTCAAAGCGTACACTCCCATTTCCTTGGCCGTTAACAATACGCCATACGCGTCATTTAAAAACTCTCTGCGTGGCAAACACATACTTTTGTTCCGTAGGCCCTTCCACTATAAACAATATAATTGTGCGAAAATACAACTTTTTACCACCGTTTCTCTCAAAATCAAGGAGATTTCTGCGAATATACAACATTCTGAGGCCATTCACCTCGGTATCAGTCATTACACTTCTTCAAAGATGCCTTTTCTCACAAATCTTGCTCTGAACTTCATTTGGAATCGCGGATTTCTGCACTACAGCAGCATCGTCTTCCTTACCCAGCATGTGACAGTCTTATGAAGAGGCTAAAAAAAAGAAAGCGAACATATGTGTTCACTTTCCCATTATAACAGATATTATACCTGATGAACACGGTAAGACAAGCAAAAAAGAACACCGGTCCAGACGGATCCAGTGTCCATGTTTGCTCTTACTGTAACGGCGCGACCTGCATGACCTTTTCCGTCTCCTCCACTGCGTAATCGCTGAAGGTGGAAAGCACGCTGTTGTATTCGTCCAGATCGCTGACTTGAATGCCTTGATACAGCTGCTTCAGCGTCTCCCTAGGCAAGCTGCTCTCCAAATACTCGATATTGAGCTGGAAAAAGGTACGAATGACGTTCCGGTCCGCCGAACCCGGCACCCCCTCAAATAAGGACAGATTGCCCTGCTCGTCCAGACCGAAGTATGCATTGTGCTTGCATTGCGGCGAAAGATCGCTGACCGATTCCGTGAAAACCACCTTGCCTCCGTCAGCCAGGCTCACCGTCATCGAAGGATGCTCCTTGTAATAGGCCAATATTTGGGCCGAATTCATCCGTCCGAGCAGCTGCAGCTCTTCTCCGCATACATATGCTTTTTTCGAGTAAACCTCCCGCTCTCCTTCAATGCCGCTTACCATGTTCCTTACCTCTTCCTCCGGCTGCGCCGGGCCTTGAATCGATCTTCCCAGCACCATGCGCTCCTGCTGTCCGTCAATTCCCTGCTCCGAATCCGGGCGCTCCTGCAGCATCCACCAAGCGGAGGCCGCACCTATCGCGAGCACGATGCCTGCCAGATGAATCCACCGGCGCTTCCATCGCAGCCTTTTTTTCAACTCTCTCTTGACTTGATTCCAGAAGCTGAGCACAGTCATAGCGATCCCCTTCTAGTCATGATTTGATAGTACAAGCTCATGTTTTATTAACTATATTTGCCATGACGGTTTCCATTTATTCAGTTCGTGGAAACAACCGGCCCTCCGTGGTATAATTGGTTCATATCTTTGAATGAAGGAAGGGACTCGCGACTCATGAAAAGCGTACTGAAGGAAGCCATGGCCTGGACACAGTCCATCGCAGCCGCCATTATCCTTACATTCCTTATCGGTGTCTTCGTCATTCAGCCAACCAAGGTATCCGGGCATTCTATGGATCCCACCTTACATGATGAACAACGCATCTACGTATCGAAGCTCGGACATACCTTTCGTACCGTACCCGATTATGGAGACATCGTCATTATCGACAGCCGGGTCGAACGGAAGCGTTCTTTGCTTGATGATTTTATGGAGCATCCTTTACTGGCTTTAGTCTATGGCCAAGAGGATGAGAGGATCATGTATGTGAAGCGAGTCATCGGCAAGCCGGGAGATGTGCTGGAGCTTCGCAACCAGCAGCTGCTCCGCAACGGAGTCGTACTCGAAGAGCCTTATATTCGCGAAGCGATGCGTCCGATGCCGGATATGAAATGGGTTGTCCCTGAAGATCATATCTTCGTGATGGGCGATAACCGCAACAACAGCCGAGATAGCCGCGATCTTGGGTTTATCCCTTTCGATCATGTACTCGGCGTCAAGCTGGGGGAGTAACCTTTCAAAGCACAATGACAAATAGGCCGGAGGCTCTCTTGGGAGCATCCGGCCTTTTCTTATTATCCTAGCCGATCCACGGCTTATTGCGCTTCGATCTTCTTGCCGACGCTTCGGCCTGACGCTTATGACGCGCGATCAGACTGCGGATGGCGGCTTTCGCTGTCTCCGGCTTCTTCCGCTTCTTCTGCTTGGGAGGGACTGCGGACTCAGCGGCCTTCGACGCTCCGGAAATGCTTGCTTCCTCAGCCGAGCGCCCCTGATCTTCCGCCTCTTTTTCCCTACCGTGGCAGCCGCAATCCTCCTTTTCCATCGGTGCATACGGGAATCCGTAAGGGACACCTGTAGGCATACCCAGCGTACCGGCCGGGTAAGTCATGCCGCCATGATAAGGCTGCATGATCCCTTGATAGCCAAACCCATGGTGATGAGGCTCGAACCCGTGGGTATAGCCCGGCAGCGGCATTGCCTGAACGCCATGGTGCGGCATACCGGCGCTCATGTCCGGTCCGTACGAGGTGAGGGCAGGATCTACCCACGGCATCGTTGAAAAATACGGGTCCTTGCCTCCGCAGCCGCAGTCTCCGCCGGCAGCGGGGTATGTCGGCATCATCGGGTAGTGAGGAGTCATCATGCCACCGTCTGTCGGCATCATCGGGTAATGAGGAGTCATCATCCCTGCGTCTGTCGGCATCTCAGGGAACTGCGGAGGCTCCGGCAACGGCCAAATGTTCGTTTCCATGACGGAAAACTCCACATTCATGCCTCCTACCTCCGTTGCCGGCACCTGGAATTGCTCGAACAGATTTTGATGCGGCAGCTGCGGCAGAGGCGGCACCTCGGACGGCATCCCCTGATCCTGTACCGGTACAGGAATGCTTGGAGGCTCTTGTGCATGCTCTATGTTTGGCATCGGAGGCATTTCCATCGGAATTTGCGGAAGCTCTGCTGCAGGGGGCCCTTCCGCTGCCTCCGGCATCGGGGCTAAAGGCGCTTCCATTGGCGGCACTTCACCTGCTGCAGGCTGCTGTTCGGCAGCAGCAGGGGCTGGCTCCGCCTTGATCTTAGGAACGTAAACGACTTCTCCTGTCATCAGGATATTCGGATTTTTCAGCTGCGGGTTGGCCGCAATCATTGCCGCGAGAGGAATCCCCCATGCCTTGCCGATTTTCCATAGGGAATCGCCTTGCACCACCGTGTGCTTATACAGAAATTCCGTCGGCGGGGTCACCGGCTTCGGTATGTTCGGGATTTTCACCTTCATCCCGACATCCAGCACATTCGGATCCGCAATTTGCGGGTTGGCGGCAATCAATACATTGAGATCAATATCATGCTTCTTCGCGATCTCATACATCGTGTCGCCCTTTTTGACCATATGGATTTTCACTGCACAAACCTCCTCTAAGTATTGCTAGTTCCCAGTCAAGCAACGAATCTGAAAATAACAATACAGTTTATGCAGCAAAGTGGGCATTTGACCATGAATTCCCTAAAAAAATTGTAACCGGCCGCCAGGATGGCGCACCGGTTACAGCAGGTCAAAGTGTAACTCCGTCTTTAAAGATAGCAATTTCGCGGTAGCCGCTGCGTTCGTTGCAGGTCCGGACCTCTCCCGAGGCAAGCATTGTAATATAGCTCATCATCTCGTCCGTTATTTCGGGGAAGCCCGCGCCGGTAAGCAGCCGGCCTGCGTCAAAGTCAATCCAGTGCTTTTTCCGTTCCGCCAGCTCACTGTTGGAGGATACCTTCACCGTAGGCACCGGCCCCCCAAGCGGGGTCCCCCTTCCAGTAGTAAACAGCACTAGATGGGCGCCGGCCGCTGTCAAGGCGGTTACGGCGACGATGTCGTTCCCCGGTCCCTCCAGCAGATGGAGTCCGTTTCCCTTCACGGCTCCGCCATAGGAGCTGACGCCCACCACCGGACTTGTGCCGCCCTTCTGTGTGCACCCAAGCGATTTCTCCTCCAGGGTTGTGATGCCCCCCTGTTTGTTGCCCGGAGACGGATTTTCATAAATAACTTGGCCGTGACGGGCGTAATATTCTTTAAAATCATTGATGAGCCGGACAGTATCCTCGAAAACCGATTCGTTCCGACAGCGGTTCATTAGTATCGTCTCGGCGCCGAACATCTCCGGAACCTCGGTAAGCACGGAGCTGCCTCCATAGCCGATCAACCGGTCCGAAACCTGCCCGAGCAGCGGGTTCGCGGTAATACCGGAGAAAGCATCGGAACCTCCGCACTTCAGTCCGATAACGAGCTTTGATACGGGACACGGCACCCTCTGAAAGGCTTCCGCGTATTCCACCAGCTCGCCGATCAGCTCAAGTCCCGCTTCCAGTTCATCCTCCGTCTCCTGGGCGGACAGGAATCGAACCTTCTTCGGATCAACGTCTTGCAGCAGCTTTCGGAACTCGCCGATATGGTTGTTTTCGCAGCCCAAACCGAGCACAAGCACTCCGGCTGCATTGGGATGCCTGACTAGGCCCGCTAATATCCGCTGGGTATCGAGCTGATCGTCCCCGAGCTGGGAGCAGCCGTACGGATGGGGAAATGTGAAGATGCCCTCCGTTCTCCCGGCATACCTTACATTCGCTGCTTGAGCTATTCTTTCGGCCGTTTTGTTGATGCAGCCGACGGTGCCCACAATCCAGATTTCATTACGGATCCCTACGTCCCCATTCTCGCGGACGTAGCCCATAAATTCGGGTATCTCCCCTACCGCCGAAATCGGATTGCCGGGAGCAGGCTCATAGCGGTAATCAAGCGTCCCTTCCAGATTGGTACGCACGTTGTGCGTGTGCACCCACATCCCTGGCTGAATGTCCTTCGTAGCATGACCGATAGGAAATCCGTATTTGATGACGGGAGCCCCGGCGGGAATCGGCTTGACCGCCACTTTATGGCCACGAGCTATCGTTTCCGTAAGCGTAACCTGTTGATTACCGATCCGAAAAGTATCCCCTGCCTCAAGGGCGGATAGAGCTACAACGACCTGATCGGATTCATGAATGCGCAAAATTTGATTGGTTTGGTCCATCGTTATCTCCTCCGTTTTAACGCTTGCTCCATCGCCTTTCTCATGCCGAGCCCCAGAATGGCTTCGACGGCGGCGGCCACCTCGGCTTGAAGCCCTTTGACCTCCAGCAGGCTTTGCCCCCAGAACGGTTCATGACGAAGCGCTTCTTCTACTAAACGGTCAATCGATGACGGGCTTCCGTCCGCTTCCGACCAGAGCTGTTTGAACTTCTCCAAATGAGGGGCGTCATCCTGCAGAGCAATGGCTTCACCCTGTCTTTCCCCACGGTAAAATACAAGCAGAGCCGCTAAGGAAAAGCATAACACGGACGGCAGCTCTTGTCTGCGCGAAACAAATTCAAGCAGGGACGGCAGTACTCTGGTCTTGTATTTGGACACGGAATTCAAGGCAATGCTGAGCAGGTAATGCTTGATAAAAGGGTTCGCGAATCGCTCCAGCACGCTGTTCGCATAGGATTTCAGCTCCTCCTCCGGCAGGTCCAGCGTCGGAATGATCTCCTCGAAAAGCCCCTTTTGCATGTATGCCGCAATCAGCTCGTCATCCATACATTCCTTAACGGTTTCTTTTCCGGCTAAATAGGCAGCCAGCACCGTCATAGTATGAGCGCCGTTCAAAATACGAACTTTTCGGGTACGGTAAGGAGTCATGTCCCGGGTCCACACGACGTTCAAGCCTGCCTCTGTCAACGGAAGCTCCTTCGCCAGCTCGGGATCGCCCTCGATGACCCAAAGATGGAAAGGCTCCGCCGTGTTGAACAAGCGATCGACGTAGCCGAACCGGGCGGAAAGCGCCTCAATCTCCTCTTTCGGATACCCTGTGACGATACGGTCGACAAGGGTGTTGAGGAAGTGACAGTGCTCCAGCCATTGCTGGAAATCCGCGCCCAGCTTCCACTTGCGGGCATATTGATAAACGATGGACTTCAGCTGGTCGCCGTTCCTGTCAATCAGCTCACAAGGAAGGATGACAAGCGCCTTTGCAGGATCTCCATGAAACGCTTTGAATCGTTTATGCAGCAATGCCGTCAGCTTGGCCGGGAAGGAGCTCGGAGGCGAGTCCGTAGGCAGATCCTCCGGTTGAAAGACGATCCCCGCTTCCGTCGTGTTGGAAACGATAAAACGCAGCTCGGGATTCAACGCACAGTTTAAGAACGCTTTGTAGTCTTTGTACGGATTGATTCCACGCCGAATGGAGGTAATAAGCTCCGCCTCGTCGACGGTTTCTCCATTCTGAATTCCGCGCAGAAGCAGCGTGTACATCCCGTTCTGTTCGTTAATTAGATCGGTTAGCCCCGCATCGATCGGCTGCACGACCACAGCCTGACCGTTAAATTGTCCCTGCTCGTTCATGCGATGCAGCATCCAGTCGACGAAACCGCGAAGAAAATTACCCTCCCCGAACTGCAGCACTTTTTCCGGACGCTGGGCTGCGGGCTTTTGCAATCGATTCATAGGAACATTCCTCCTGTGAGATATGGCTTATGTATTTCATTGTACTCCGATTCGGCAGCGTGCCTGTGATTTACATCGCAGCTTAGCGAAAAGAATTACATCTTTTTTGTGAAAGAGAAAAACCTTTGTCACTTGTGATTATTTTCACTTACTCATTCATGAACTTATCTTATACTGAAGGCATCCAAAGAGGCGCTAGAGTCTCTATCATCGGAGGGATGAGCTATGAAACCGCAAGTACCGTTAGAAGTGATGTATGCCCGCCAAGGATTTCCCATGCAGGAGCTGAACGATTCGATCCAGCGTCTTCAGGACGAGCATACCCTGCTGCAGCAGCAGCTGTTGGAGCTTTACGGAATGGCCGAGGCGATCGGCTGGGATGAGGACGTCATTAACTGGATCGGTTCGCTGAAGGATTTGAAGCTAAAGGTAACGCATTTCATGGAGACGCTGCATCAGCATTCGGTTTGGGAGGAGAATACCCTCTTCCCTATGATCGCTTGGTACTTTGGAGAAACCATGGATGAATTTACCCAAATGGAGCAGGAGCATGAAATTGCTGAGCAGTATATTGCGGCATTTTTGGATGCTGCGGAGCGAATGTTCCAAATCGTCCCCCGTTCGGAGGCGCGTTTGATGGCATCGTACTTGCTTCAGGCCTACGACGTCCTGTATCAGCATTTCTATAAAGAAGAAGAGCTTCTTGCCGCATTAGCCAATCGATCGAACGCCATCGGCTTCTAAACATGGCATAGGAGTGATGACTTATGAGCTTCATGAAGCCTGAACAGATCGCTTTGATTGCGGGAGAAACCGGTTGGAAAAAGGCATACTACCCCATTCTGTCTAAACAACTTCCGCTGGGCTTCGCCGCGGGCGCGTATATCGCCCTCGGCTTTCTTCTTGCCATCCGGGTTAGCGCAGGGCTGCCTCCGGCATGGAGCGGCCTTGCCGGAGCTGTTGGAGCTGCCGTATTCCCCCTTGGGCTTATCCTCACGCTAGCCGCAGGAGGAGAGCTGCTTACCGGCAATATGATGACGTTATCTATGGCCTGCTTTCAAGGGAAAATTCCCGCTTATCGTGTTGCTTTCAACTGGTTCTGGATTACTATCGGCAATTTCGCAGGGGCGCTCTTCGTCGCTTACGTATTCGGCCATCTTGTCGGCCTGACAGAGCAAGGCGAGTATCTGGCCCGTACATTGGCGTTAGCCCACGGAAAGCTGGAGGAGCCGTTCCTCGCTGCCTTCCTCTCGGGGGTCGGGTGCAACTGGCTTGTGGCGCTTGCGGTTTGGCTGGCATACGGCTCGAAGGACGGCACCGGGTATGTGCTCGGCATCTGGTTTCCTACGATGGCCTTTGTAGCGATCGGCTTTCAGCACGTGGTCGCGAATATGTTTCTGATCCCTGCTGCGATTTTCGCCGGACATGCGACTTGGGCGGAATATATCGCCAACTTTGTCCCCGTTTTTTTAGGCAATGCCGTGGGCGGTGCTCTGTTTGTAACGGTAGTGTACGGCATCGCCTACGCAAAAAAGCAGCCGACGGCCGCAGAGAAGCATGGCGGCACTGCGGACCGGGAGTGGGGTAAGGATAGCTCTACGGGGATAGAGCAGATTAGCGGGCTGCATTGACAAGAAGCGAAAGACCCTCGAAGGTCGCTCCTAAGCAGCGGCCATCGAGGGTCTTTCCCGTTTATTTATAAGCAAACGTAGGATAACAGCCGAGAATTCTCACCTGACACCCAATCGCCTCAATCTCCTGCAAAGCGGCCGGCAGCAGCACGGAATCCAAGGACGCGTTAATGTCGATATAGAAGTAGTAGCTGCCGAGCTTTTTCTTTGTCGGTCTCGACTCGATCTTCGAAAGATTAATCCGGCGCCACGCGAATGCGGACAGCACCTGATGCAGCGCACCCGGATAGTCCTCCGGCAAGGTGACGAGGATCGTCGTTTTCACCACGTCCGCTTGCTTTAGCCTAGGTACCTCAGGTCCAACCAGCACAAAACGCGTGTAATTATCCTGATGGTCCTGAACTCCGCTTGCAAGAGTCTGCAAATCATACAGCGTACCCGCCGTCATAGGCGCGAGTGCCGCTACCCCAGGCTCCCCAAGCTCCCGGACTAAGCGCGCGGCTTCCCCGTTGCTGCTTACCTGCTCCAGCTCCACGTGCGGCAGCTTCTCCTTCAGAAACAGGCGGCATTGCGATAAAGTCACGCCGTGAGAATACACCTTTTGAATTCGCGAGAAGTCCTTCGGCGCATCCTTCACAGCTAACAGGTTAATCGAGATCGGGTACACCCATTCCGCCCGAAAAGGCAAGTCCACCTGATGGACAATCCAATCCAAATGGAGACTAACGGAGCCGTCGAACGTATTCTCGATCGGGATCACACTATAATCGGTTTGTCCGTTCACCGTGGACAGGAAAACATCGTCGATGAGCTTGCACCCCACATACTCGTACGCTTCCTTGCCCAGAAAATAATGTGCCGACTCCTCCGTAAAGGTTCCCGGACCTAAGAGCGCGATTCGCTTCATATCCGGATCTCCCCTTTAATGTTGTCGAACAAGCTTGCCTCCCGCTCCGCAGGAGACACCTCGCTTACTTGCACACCCGCCCGGTCCGGCATCAGCCACATCGTAGTGGCTTCGATGCCTTCCTGCTTCAGTGTCTCCTTCATGAACGCTTCCAGCTCATCCTTCTGCGAGCTGCTCCGGTCCACTAGCGCCAGTATGGTTGGCCCCGCACCGCTTAGCGCGACACCCAGCGCCCCATGGTCCGTAGCCTCCGCCAAAATCCTGCCGAGCCCCGGCACCAGAGGCGCACGATACGGCTGATGCAGCGCATCCTTCATCGCATGCGAGATCATATCCAGTCTGCTTGTGCAGAACGCAGCTACGAGAACACTCGAGTGCCCGACGTTATACACTGCGTTAGCCAAGCTTTGCTCCCGGGGAAGCACATGGCGTGCTTTCTCCGTCGACAGCTGGAAATGCGGAATGGCGACCAGCACCTCCAGCCGCTCGTCCGGCTCGACCCGGATATGCTCCGCACGCTCCCCGTCCCAGAACGCAACTACCAAGCCTCCGAAAATCGATGCTCCGACATTGTCCGGATGCTTCTCGAGCTCGGTCGCCATTTGGAACAGGTCATCGTTCGTCAAAGGGCTGCCGATCAACGCGTTCGCCGCAGCGAGTGCACCTACGATGGCGGAGGCGCTGCTGCCGAGGCCCCGAGTCAGCGGAGCATCGCTGTACATGGCAATGTCCAGCTCAGGGCAGGAAACCCCTGCCCGCTGGAATACCATTTGCGCCACTTCATAGACCAGATTACTCTTATCCGTTGGGATCCCTTGCATTTGATCGCCGAACAACGTGATCTTCGTCTCATTGGCAAAGCCCATCTCGATCCACGCATATAAACCCAGCGCCATCCCCAGCGTATCGAAGCCCGGGCCCAAATTGGCCGTACTGGCCGGTATTTTCACACGTACCTTGCGGCTTTTATCTATCATCATGAGAGTTACGTTCTCCTTACGCTTCCAGCTTCTGCATAGCTCATTTCGTCTTAGTTAGCCCTCGACACGATATACGCTCTTAATCGAATGAACAACGTCCATCGATTCGAACTCCTTCAGTACATTTTTCATTGCCGCTTGATTCGCGTCATGCGTAATAATGATGATCTCAGCCGCCGGGTTCGACGCGTTCGGATGCTGAAGCACCGATTCCAAGCTCACCTCATGTTCAGCAAATACCTGCGTGATTTGAGCAAGTACTCCAGCCTTATCCGCAACGTGCAGCAGGATGAAGTTCTTGGAAACGATCTGCTCGTCGGTTTTCAGCTTCTTCTCTTTGTACGGAACGAAGCCGCGCTGCCCGTTGATGCCCAGCTTCAGGTTGCGGACAACCGCCACAAGATCCGCTACGACCGATGTTGCCGTAGGCAGCTCGCCTGCACCCGGACCGTAGAACATGGTCTCGCCAACCGCTTCCCCATATACATAAACCGCATTGAATACGCCGTTCACGGAAGCAAGCGGGTGGGTCATCTTCACCATGGTAGGCTGAACGCTGATGCTGATGCGATCATCCTGATGCTCCGCGATCCCCAGCAGCTTCACCTCGTACCCAAGCTTCTTTCCGTAAGCGATGTCCTCCTTGGATACCTTGGAGATACCTTTTACCGACACGTCAGCCAGAGCCATTTCAGTCCGGAAGCCGAGGGTGCCGAGGATGGTCATTTTGCGAGCCGCATCAAAGCCCTCTACATCGGAGGTCGGATCCGCTTCGGCATAGCCGAGCTGCTGCGCCTCTTTCAGCACGTCGTCGTATGCTGCGCCCTCTTGGCTCATCTTGGTCAAAATGTAGTTGGTCGTTCCGTTGACGATGCCCATGATTTTCGTAATCCGGTCGGACGTAAAGCCCTCGATCAGCGTACGGATGATCGGAATGCCGCCCGCCACGCTCGCTTCATAGAACACATCGCAGCGTTTCTCCGCCGCTTTCGCCAAGATTTCCGGCCCATGCAGCGCCATCAGGTCTTTATTGGCCGTAACAATGTGCTTACCTTGTTCCAACGCATCCAGAATGTATTTTTTTGAAAGCTCGATGCCGCCCATAACCTCAACAACAACATCGATCTCCGGGTTTTCAATAATATCGTTAGGATTGTCTGTCAGCTTATCGGCGGAAACGTTTATATTACGGGTTTTGCTTGTGTCCTGCACCAGAATTTTGGCGATTTCTATGGCGGAACCGGATTGGCTTGCCAGATCCTGTTGATGCCCTTCCACGATCCGTACCACACCGGTGCCGACCGTTCCTAGTCCTAGTAAGCCTACTTTGATTGGTTTCATATGGTTCCTCCTTGATTGATTTTCAAAATCAGGTCGGTCCCGGTAAAAAGCGCCTTCGGTCTATCTATACCCCACAAAGTGAAGTAATCAACTCGAAGCATAATCCGATTACTTTGCGGGGACCCCGGTGAAAATGAGTTTATTTTATCATATTTGATGGAAAAACTCATTTTCAAAGGCCGACACGTAAACTCTACGGCTGCTTTTTACCTATCCCGATTCATTTTGAAAATCAATGTTATATTTAATTTAGCCTTGCCCGACGAGGTGGGCGCGCGTAACGCCGTCTTGCGATCGGAGCTTGTTCAGCAGAAAAGCGACATTCTCGCTCATCAACGAGGTTTCCACGGAGATGACGACATTGGCTACCCCCTGCAGAGGAATGGTCTGGTGAATGGTAAGCACATTGCCTTCCAAGCCGGCAATCATGGCAAGCACACGAGACAGTATACCCGAGCGATGCTCCAAATCCATGGAGATCGTAACGATTCGCTCCCGCTCCAGCTTACTCAGAGGATAGATGCCGTCTTTGTACTTATAGAAAGCACTCCGGCTCAGCTCCACCTGCTCGACCGCGTCATGAATGGTCTTCACCTCTCCGCGGGCCAGCAGCTCCTTGGCTTGCACTGTCTTCACCAGCGCTTCCGGCAAAATATCTTCCCTCACCAAGTAGTAACGCTCCCGGCTGTCCGGGAGACCTTGCATCCCTGTATTATCCGGCACGTCAGCAGTCCTCTCTAGAAAGACGATTGTTTTCACCTAGTGGACATTATAGCGCACTTCTCATAAGACCTGCAATAGGCACAGCTCAAATTTTTGTGGTACAGTGGAAACGTACATCCCTATTTACCTACAGAACGGAAGGAGTTATTCTCTTTGTCTACTTTGCGAGCCCGGATGATGGCAACGGCCATTCTGTTTAACGGCAACGATATGCTGATGATGAAGCGTTCTCCGAAACGCACGTTAAGCCCCGGCATGTGGGCATCGGTAGGCGGTCACCTGGAGCCGGAGGAAATCAATGACCCAAAGACGGCCATGCTAAGAGAGATATACGAAGAAACGGGGCTGTCCCCGGAGGAGCTTGAGAATCTTCACCTGCAATACATTTTGATTCGTCAGAACCAGCAGGAAATAAGGCAGCAATTTATTTATACGGCAACCGCCAAACGGCGTGAGGTGATTCAGACGGAAGAAGGGGAGCTGCACTGGATTCCGAAGGAGAAGGTGCTGGACCGTGAAATTCCTTTTATTTTCCACAGTCTTCTGGAGCATTACTTTACTTACGGCCCTTCCCCTTCTATATGGGTGGGCACCGCCGGCTTCGATGCAGAGGGACAGCCCGCCGTACATTGGACCGAGCTGGTGGACCCGCAGAAGAGATAACCAAAAAAGCCACGCTTCTCTTGAAAGAGCGTGGCTTGTATGCTTATGCGTTTGCCTGAAGGCGAGTCTGCGCGTCTCCCGGACGGCTCATCTCAATCCAGCGGTTCAGCAGCTTCAGCGCCTCCCTGCGCTGCAGCAGCGAGGCGGCCAGCTGGAAGCCCTCCTCGTACGAGCCCACCTTGTCAAACCAATAAAGCCGCAGTCCTGCGTTGAAAATGACATGGTCGCGCTCGTTTTGCACTTCCTCGGAATCATCCCCGGATATGACCCGGTTCAATAACTCAAGCTGAACCTCCTTGGTGCACTTCTCGAGAGGAGCTCCGCGGAAACCGAACGTACTGGGATCGATTGTACTTGATTCATCTCCCCAAGGCGTCACCTTCCGAATGGAGCTGTTCTTATGAAGGGGGAGATCCTCTGACCCCTCCATCCCTTGGACAATATAAGCGGTCTCGAAGCCCGTTTTGGGCAGCAGATGAATCAAGTGCTCCATGGCCGTCTTATGGTTCACACCGATGACCATATTCAGCGAATGAACCGGATTGATCATCTTCTCCACTGTATTAAGGAAAGTGCGCAGCCCGATCTGCTCCCGAACGTGCCTCACCCTTCCGAACGGAGGACAAATCAGATCCGTCCAGATGAATCCGATATGGAGCGAAACGAAAATTTTTTCCCATAGCTTCGCCTCCAGCTCCACTTGGACACCGAGTCCCTCAAGCAGCTCCTTCACGGACTGCCCCAGCTTAGGCGGGAGCGCCACGCTGCCATGGAGCACCTGAGAAAATCCCACGGAGGCAAGCAGCAGACTTACGGGAATCGTAACCGGAAAATAGTGCCGACCATCATAGGGGCCGGCACAATTTAGAGAATGTGAGAATGACCGATACGGCAGCGAATACTTGCGAAATACATCAATAAAGCCCATCATTTCTTCGTCGGCTTCGCCCTTCATCCGCATCGCCATAAGGAACGCTGCCGTTTGGGCATCCGTTGACTCCCCCCTGGCGATGGCATGGGCAGCCGCTACCGCTTCATCATAGGACAAGCTTCTTGACCCTAGCTTCCCCGTTCCGACTGCCTTGATGTACTGTTTCATGATCAGAACCTCCAAGTATAGGCATGCTGCATCTCTTAACCGGCTATCCCGGCGCGATCTGAACGGCACAAACCTTGAACTCCGGCATCCGACAGGTTGGGTCAAGTGCCGGGTTCGTGAGACGATTGATGCACTGCTCCTCGCCCCAATGGAATGCGACGAAGACCGTGTCCGGGCGAATCTTCGCGGAAACCTTCACCTTCAGCCGGATCGAGCCGCGCCTTGAGGCTACCTTGGCGTGACCGCCGTTAACAAGACCAATGACTCCTGCCGTATCCGGATGGATTTCGAGTAAAGGCTCCGGATATTTGGAATTCAGCTCCGACGTATTCCGCGTCTGAACCCCGGATAAATAGTGCTGAAGCACCCTGCCTGTCGTTAGCAGATAAGGGTATTTCCTCGTGGCCACTTCCTTCGGATTCTGATGCTCGATCGGAACCAGCCTCGCACGGCCGTCGGCATGAGCGAACCGCTCTTCGAACATCCTAGGCGTGCCCGCATGGCCCTCTTCCGGACAAGGCCAGAACATCCCGTGCTCCTTCTCTATCCGTTCATAGCTCATGCCTGAGTAATCCGCAAGTCCTCCCTTGGAGGCAAGGCACAGCTCTTGAAAGATTTGTTCAGCATGGTTGTACTGAAAATACTGCCCTTTGCCCAGCACCTGCGCGATGTCGCAAAGTATCCTCCAATCCAGCTTGGCCCTCCCGGGCAGCGACTTCAGCGCTCTTCGCACCATGACGCGCCCTTCCAGCTGCGTGATCGTCCCCTCATCCTCCAAATAGGCGGAGCCGGGCAGCAGCATATGCGCCCACTTCGTCGTCTCCGATTCGAACAAATCGATAACAACCAAAAATTCCAGCTTTGCCATCGCTCTTTCGACCAGGTGACTGTTGGGGTTGGAAACAACGGGATTGGAGGCGAGGATGATCAAGCCCTTGATCTCCCCGCGGTCGATCGCCTCCATCATCTCATAAGCAGAGACGCCTTTGCGGGGCAGCTCCTCCTCCGGTACTCCCCAAACCTTGGCAATATAGGCCCGGTGCTCGGGATTCTCAATCAGCCGGTAGCCCGGCAGCTGGTCGGCCTTCTGTCCATGCTCCCGGCCGCCTTGGCCATTGGCCTGACCTGTGATGGCCCCATAGCCGCAGCCCGGCTTACCGATTTTACCGGTCAGCAGCACCATGTTGAGAAAATTTCTCACGTTTGCTACGCCGCTAGCGTGCTGCTCTACCCCGCGCGCCGTGAAAATCATACCGGTTTCCGCCGCTCCGTACCAGCGCGCCGCCTCGCGGATATGCTCGACGGGCACCCCCGTCAACGCAGCTACCTCGGCAAGCGATACCTGCTTCACATGCTCCTCCAGCTCCTGGTATCCATGGGTTCGCGCCTCAAGGAAATCCCTATTCACATAGCCCTCTTCGACAAGCACCTTCAGCATGCCGTTCACCAAAGCGGCATCATAGCCGGGCTTCACGCGCAGATGAAGATCGGCGATGGAGCAGGTAGCCGTTTCTCGGGGGTCGATCACAATGATTTTGCTTCCTTCCGAACGCGCTTTGCGAAAATACTGCATAATTGTCGGCTGGCACTCCGCGATGTTGGTCCCTGCGAGGATGATACATTTCGCCAGCGGCACCTCTTCCAGGGGGTTGGTCAAGCCACGATCTACCCCGAAGGTCAGGTTGGACGCGCCGGCCGCCGCCGACATGCAGAAGCGGCCGTTATAATCGATATATTTGGTCTGAAGCGCAATTCTGGCAAATTTACCGAGGAGATAACATTCTTCGTTCGTCAGTGACCCGCCCCCGTAAACACCGACGGTATCTTTCCCGTATCGTGCTTGAAGATCACGGATTCTGTCACCGATCTGCTGCAGCGCGGCCTCCCAGGAAACGGGCGTTAGCCTTCCGTCCACACGCAGCATCGGGTATTTCAGCCGCTTATCATGGGTAGCATGCACATGAGCATTGAGTCCTTTGACACACAGCCTGCCGTCTGTGACCGGATCCTCCTTGTTCGGGGACACAGCGTAGCGGCTCACCATGATCGACTTTTCCTCATGCAAATTCATTGTGCACTGTACACTGCAGTAGGGACATTCGGTTTGGGTCGTCTTTTCCCGGGGAGGCTGCTCTGCCTGACGCTTCTGAAACGCTTTAAGAAACTCGCTCATCTCTGCTCACTCACCTTACTCTCTAGCCTTTGATTAGAAATTCACTCCGGAATCCGCCGTCGCCCAAGCCTTACGCCAGCTTCGCGTTACCGCATAGAATACAAGCGTTACAATAAGTACAATCGATGCTACCACGAGAAAGCCCGTTACGTGGCTGCCTGTTGCCTGCTTCAGCGGTCCAAGCACGTTATTCGGAAGCAAGAATCCGCCCAGGCCCCCCGCCGCGCCGACAATTCCTGTAACAACGCCGATTTCTTTGGAAAAACGCTGGGGCACAATTTGAAAAATCGAGCCGTTCCCCATCCCCAGGCAAGCCATCATAATACTGGTGATGATCAGCATAACAACAAACGAGCTTGGCATCAGGGAAATTCCATAAGCGCAAATGGTAATGATGCTGTATAACAGCAGCATAAATCGCATGCCGCCAATTTTATCCGCAATATATCCGCCGATCGGACGGAAGAAGCTTCCAGCTATTACCGTAATCGTTACGAGGTACCCTACCTGTACCTTCGTCAAGCCGCCTTCCATCGCTTTATCCCCGTACACATCGTAGAAGAAGATATTAAAGTAGCTGGAGAATCCGACGAAACCGCCGAACGTAATAGCGTAGAAGATGCTGAACCACCAAGTATCCGGAACCTTCAATACGGAAAGATAATCCTTCAAGCTCTTAGGAGCCGGCTGATTCGGCGCATCCTTAGCCATAAGTGCATAAGCGATCATGACAAGCAGAAGTGGAATGATTGCCATACCGAATACGTTATTCCAGCCGTAGGCATTAGCCAGCTGCGGCCCGAAGAAGGTAGCAAGTGCGGTTCCGCTGTTCCCCGCCCCGGCGATCCCCATGGCCAGACCTTGATATTGCGGGGGGTACCAACGGCTCGCAAGCGACAGGGATACGGCGAAGCTTGCGCCGGCAATACCGAGAAGGAAGCCGAAGGCATATACCTGATTTAAGCTGACACCGCCCAGCCACCCCCATAGCAAAGGGAGGATGGTAAGCGACATCCCGATCATACCTGCCTTCTTGGAGCCGATCCGATCGGCGAGAATTCCCATAGGAATCCGGAAGATCGAGCCTCCCAGGGTCGGGATGGCAACCATGGTAGCCTTCTGAGCGTCCGTGAGTCCGAAATCCCTCGTGATGTAGAGTGACAACGCTCCACAAAGAACCCAAATCATAAAGCTTACATCAAAATAGAGGAATGCTGACATCAAACTCGGAAAATGACCTGCTTTTTTAAAATTTTTTACATCCATTCCACATTACCTCCCGAAATAAATAGCTTCTCTTTGTATTTGTGTTATGTTTATTTACATACACTATACATCCGCTATCGGAAAAGATCAATGGGGTTTTTCTAATTTGTTCATGTTTTTATGCAGTATTCTTCCCGTTATTCACCTTTGGCTTTTGGATTCACGACATTCACGAACATTGCCTGTACATAATAAAAGAAATGTACGTGTTTATCAAAATAAAAACCCGCCCCTCACATGTTACATTGATGTGAGAAACGGGTTTTTCATTATTCCTGTTCAACGAATTCAAATTCAAAATCACCGATGCGAATGGTTTGACCATCCTCCGCCCCGCGTTCGCGCAAAGCCTGGTCAATCCCTTTTTTCCGAAGGATCCTAGCAAAACGCATCACAGATTCGTGAGTGCTGAAATTCGTGCGTTTGATCAGCTTCTCGATGCTCGGACTCTCGATGACAAATACGTCGTTATCACGCTTGATCGTAAAGTCATCGTCCTCCTTCTTCTCCAGGCGGTACACCTTGCGCTCCTGCACCTCGGTGACTTCTTCCACGTGAGGCGTTTCGGGGATCGTCTCAAGGATGTCCGCGATCTTGTACATCAGCTCCTGAACACCCTTGCGCGCCACGGCAGAGATCGGGTACACCGTAATGTCGGGACGCTGCTCCGACAGCCTCCGCTGGAATTCCGCCAAATGCTCTTCAGCCTCCGGCATGTCCATCTTATTGGCCACCACCAGCTGCGGCCGGTCCTCCAGCTGCGCGTTGTAAAGCTTCAGCTCTTCGTTAATCTTCTGCCAGTCCTCGAACGGATCTCTGCCGTCGGTAGCTGCCATATCTACGACATGGACGATAATTCTCGTCCTCTCGACATGCCGCAGAAATTCATGTCCAAGCCCGACGCCTTCATGCGCGCCTTCGATCAAGCCGGGCAAATCGGCAAGCACAAAGCTTCGTCCGTCCCCTACATCAACAACTCCAAGGTTCGGGGTCAAAGTCGTAAAGTGATAGGCTCCGATCTTCGGACGAGCTCCGGATACGACGGAGAGCAGCGTCGATTTCCCGACAGACGGGAAACCGACCAACCCTGCGTCCGCCATGACCTTCAACTCGAGCACCACCCAGCGCTCCTGACCTTCCTCGCCATTCTCCGCAATTTCCGGAGCCGGGTTGTTCGCCGTAGCAAACCGGGTATTCCCCCGTCCGCCGCGGCCGCCCTTTGCAATAACTACCTCTTGCCCATGACGTGTTAAGTCCGCAATCGTTTCCTGTGTGTCATCATCAATGACTACCGTACCGGGCGGCACTCGAACGATCATATCGTCCGCATTCGCTCCATGCTGACTTTTATTGCGGCCCTTCTCGCCTCGCGTCGCCTTGAAATGCTTCTGGTACCGGAAGTCGACCAGCGTTCTCAGACCTTCATCCACGCGGAAGATCACATCACCGCCGTCGCCGCCGTCACCACCGGCAGGGCCTCCTTCAGGAACATACTTCTCGCGGCGAAACGCCACAAGACCGTCTCCGCCGTCTCCGCCCTTTACATAAATTTTCGCTTTATCAACAAACATCAGGTCACCTCTTTATGTATCCGTCACCGTTCGCCATGCGGCCGTCCAAACTACAAACCCTTCCCGTTTCTCGAAAACCGATTGAGCGCCGCTCGGACCGAGCCATTCCCGCTCAAGCTCCTGCACCGCGGTCTCCAGCTGTTCCTCGCGATATCCGCCTCGGTATTCCGACTTTACTTGGAGTAAGCCATCCGATAAAGAAAAGGTGAGCATAAGCTCGTGTTCTTCATCGGGCAGCAGGGACGCTTCCTCCTTAAAAGCTGCCAGCAGGCCCAAAATCCAGCCCTCCACCGAACGGGCAAAAGCCATATCGCCGATGGAAAATTCATGATCCATACTGACGTCCAGCTTTAACTCCTTCACTTCGCATTTAAATGACAGCAGCGCCATGATCAGCGAGGGAACGCCCAGCTTGGAGATATAGCTCTCCTGCTGCACTTTCTCTTTTATTTTTTCCATTAGATCGGTTAATTTATCATATTTCTTAAGCTTTACATAACCAAACAGAATCTGGATGTCATTCATCCAATCATGGCGGTAGTGATTGAATAGGCGCAGCATGCGCAGGTCCGTGTCGGAAGGCTCCATCAAGCCATCCTCCCTCGTAGCTTCATTCGTCTTCGACGTCATTTCCGCTTACCTCTCCGTTCATCTTTGGTTTCCAAAGTATACCACGGTGAGCGGCAAACTTCACCAAATTATATTATACCACGACATCGGGTTACTTTCCAAAGATGAGTTCGCCGGCCGACCGTCACAAGTACAAAAAACCCCGGCGACATAAGTATCGCCAGGGTTTATGCTTCGTGATGTTATTACGCTTCCACCGTCGCAGCTACCGGAGCAGCGGCTACAGGGTAGACGCTCACTTTCTTGCGGTCACGTCCAAGACGCTCGAACTTCACAACGCCTTCCACCAATGCGAACAGCGTGTCATCGGAACCGATGCCTACGTTGTTACCAGGATGGATCTTCGTTCCGCGTTGACGAACGAGGATGCTTCCAGCAGTTACGGCTTGGCCGTCTGCACGCTTCACGCCAAGACGCTTCGCGATGGAATCACGACCGTTCTTTGTGGAACCTACACCCTTCTTGGAAGCAAACAATTGAAGATTCAATTGTAACATGTCAGTCTACCTCCTTGCTTGATTAGTGTCTTTCAATGCTATATATGCACCATACGATTGTTCGATCGACTGCAGCATAACAACCATCGATTCCAGCAGCAGCTGCACCTGGTCACGAAGCGGCTCTTCCAGTTCAGGAATATCCACCTTCAGCAGCCCGTGCTTCATGTGTGTCTTCAGCTGAACCTTGAGCAACGCCTCTATGGCGTTCACGGTTCCCACGGTGACAGCAGATACGCCAGCACAGACAATGTCCTTGCCCGGCTCGTCATACTGAGCGTGGCCGTCCACCTGAAATCGCTGGATACGACCGCCCGATTCTCTGCGAATCGCAACTCGAATCATAATCTCACCTTACGCTTGGATCTTGTCGATCACAACTTTTGTGTAAGGCTGACGATGACCTTGCTTCTTGCGGTAGTTTTTCTTCGCTTTGTACTTGAAAACGATGATCTTCTCGCCTTTACCTTGCTTCTCAACCTTAGCAGTTACAGAAGCACCGGCAACGACCGGAGAACCTACGACCAGACCGCTCTCCTTGGAAACAACCAGAACACGGTCAAAAGTTACAGCATCGCCGGCAGCAGCCTCAAGCTTCTCGATGTAAAGAACATCACCTTCTTGAACCTTGTACTGCTTACCGCCTGTCTCGATAATAGCAAACATATTTGTTGCACCTCCTCATGTCTCAGACTCGCCTAATAGCAAGGTGGCTTGACCCAAAAGAGCCGGCTCTTAAAACCCGCTTCGTGCGGTTACAGCATGCGCCTTCGGCAACACACTCAAACATATTACCACAACCGCCTGACAAAAAGCAACGATTATTTGCAAAAGAAAACTACTTCAGCGGTTTGGCTTTTGCAATCCAGCCGTTGCCGCCGCAGTGCGCGCATGCTTCCAGCACGGTGGTCTCCTTGCTTTCCCGCACCTTCTTGCGCGTCAGCTCGACAAGCCCCAGCTTCGTCCAGCCTACCACGACAGTTTTCGTCCGGTCCTTGCTGGCCTCGCGCGCAAGCTCGTCCTGCACCTGCTGGCGATAATCCTCGGAGGCCATATCGATGAAGTCAATGACGATCAAGCCGCCGATATCGCGCAAGCGCAGCAATCTCGCAATCTCCCGTGCCGCCGCCATATTCGTATCGAAGGCCGTCCTTTCCAGATCGACGGACCCCGTATATTTACCGGTATTCACGTCGAATACGGTTAAGGCTTCGGTTCTATCAATGATGAGATAAGAGCCGTTATCGAGCCAGACCTTCCGCTTCAAGCCCTGCTCAAGCTGATCCATCACACCGTGCCGGTTGAGTAGATACGGCTCCGCTTCATAACGAATGCGCTTAGTTAGCATGGGGGTCCCCGGCATGACGTATGCTTCAATCTGCTGATACGCCGACTGCGAGTTAACGACTAATTCGGTGACGTCGTCACGGAACAAATCCCGCACAAGCCGCGGCAGCATCTCCAGGTCCGTATAGATTCTGCGAGGGACCGCGCCCGTCTGCAAGCCTGCCTGTTCGATCAACCTCCAGCGCAGGCGCAGCTCGGATAAATCCGCCGCCAGCGCCTCTTCGGCTTCTCCCATTGCTGCCGTACGTACGATAAAGCCCTCGCCCGGTTTCAGCTGGCGTTCCGCAATTTTCTTGAGCCGTTCGCGCTCTGCGGCACTTTCGATTTTACGGGAAACTCCGATATAATCGGCAAGCGGCATAAATACGCCAAAGCGGCCCGGGATGGAGAAATGCGTCGTAACCCGTGCTCCTTTACCGCCGACCGGCTCCTTGACCACCTGCACCATGATCGTCTGACCGACCTTTACCAAATCATGAATCGGAGGCTTTTCCTTCGGCTGTTTCTCAAGATGTGCAGGGAGGAGATCATCGATATACAAAAACACATTTTTGTCCAAGCCGACGTCCACGAATGCGGCCTGCATTCCCTGCAGCACCCTGACGACGCGGCCGATATAAATATTGCCGGCAAGCTGTCCGTTCTGCTCCCGGTCACCTTTATAAAATTCCACAAGCTTACCGTGCTCCAAAACGGCCACTTGGGTAATATCCTCATCGCATTGCACCAAAATGCGTTTCATGCCCGCAACACCTCGGCCTTATTGTACCATATTCCCGGGATGAATGCCCGTCAGTGCAACTAAAGAAACAGCTCCTCCATAGGGCTTCCTCGCTTGGTTTCGTCAAAATACGTCTCCAAAACCCGCTGTTCCGGAATGACCTTGCGTATCATTCCATACTCATCGAGCAAATAGATCAAGTGATATTTTTCCCTCATGAACATGCGGACAATGTCGCTGACCCTTCGTCTTCCCCCTACCACAATGGGCTGGGCAAGCGTTCCCTTGTGCAGCAATCGGCGGAATAATGCCTCCCGGTGCACCAGAAACCGCATAAAGTGAAACGGTGTTCCGCGCAAATCATACCAATTGGAGAAAAACAGGAATAATCCGATCATCAAAAAGTTCAATTGAATCCCTCCGCTGCCCCAAAGCAGATGAAGAAATGCAGCAACGATCATGCCTGAGCTAAATAAGAGACCGATCCAGGCTGCCGCGCGAATCGTACGCTGATACGGCAGCCAGGAGCTGAGCAGCGCCTGAAGAATTTTCCCTCCATCCAGCGGCATGACAGGGATCAGATTGAAGAGGGCAATTAAAATATTGGCTTCCATGAAATAAAGTCCCCACTCCGCCGGGATAACGCCATATACGGTGAGCGGATAAGCAAGGAGGGTCATCCAAACATTCTGCAAAGGGCCCGAAAGCGCGACGATAACATCCTCCCTTACCGGCACACTGGCCAGCTCATCCACGACAGCGACGCCTCCGAAGGGAAGCAGCTTCACTTCCTTAACTCGCCACCCGAACTGCTTGGCTGCGGCAACATGTCCCAATTCGTGTATGAACACGATGCCGAATAAGGTGGCCATTTCGACGAAATACCCTGTCAAAACGGAAATAAGCATCATGATGGAAAACAGCGGATGAAACCGGTATTTTACACCGAACCAATCCTGCCATATTTGTGCCGCCCGCTTAATCAAGCGCAACCACGTCCGCCGGGTTCACATACTTATCGTTTTTCGAAACCGCAAAAAACAGCCCTGCAGCAGCTCCGTTGGATTTCGCCATTACGCCTACGGTCTCCCCCCCTTTGATCCAGTCGCCTACCTGAACGGCTCCCGGCTCCAAGTTACCGTAAACGGACTTCATCTTGCCGCTGTGTTGAAGAATGACGGTATAACCTCTGCCCTCCCGTGTACCGGCAAAGATGACCCGGCCCGTATCCAGCGCCGACACCGGACTGCCTGCTTTGGCCTCCAGCATGACTCCCTCTCGATCCGGCTGAAACAAACCGGTTACTTTCCCTTGAACGGGCGGAAAGTAATGCTTGGCGGTGACCGCCACCTTCTCGGCTTCCTGATGCTTGAGCGGGTTCATTGCAGGCAGGAACGACGGGCTTCCTCCGAAGGTCTTGTCATACCAAGCAGCAACGCCATTCAAGTCCATCGAATGGGTCAGCGCCGCTCTGACATAGCTGCGCCCTTTCTCCGCCAACGGGTGGTCCACCTGAAATAGTCCCCAAACCATCGCGAACAGAACCCCACTGAGCACAAGATGGAGCCGGATGCGGCTTTTTCCGGGTACCCATCGGTCGTCTCTCGGAGGATCCTCCCCATATCGTCGATATTCCTGCCAGTCGCGTTCCCACTTGCGGTTCCATTCCACCTCGGGATCCAGCACCAGAGGTACCTCCTCCGGCCGTACGGACTTTGGTATCTCTCGGTGCGGAGGTAAAACATCTGCATGCCCTTCCATCACTTGGCGAATACGATCATAACGGCGTTCGCGAATTCTGCTATTTTTGCTGCTCATGGCCAGCGGCCCCTCCCCCGAACTACGATTCTTCTAAAGACAAGGCTTGTTTAGTTCATTTTATGAGCTTGTACGCCCATTTAGTCCTTGTCCTGCGAGTTTCGTATGGAAATCCGAGGTCTCTCTCCGCTTACAGCTGCTGCTCCTGTACCGCTAAGGTGTAGCTTCTATGGCAATGGCTGCATCGACCCAAATGAATGCATTGATGCGTACTGAGATCCTCATAGCCGTTCGTCTGCTTGATGTCGTCTATCGGCCGATAAGGAGAATAGGGATCATAAAAATCGGACAATCTGCCTTGGTCGTCCAAAGCTTGCCGGCATTGCTCGCACGGGAAGCTCAGCTCCTCCAGCCCGTTGCATACAGGACATCCGTAGGACATAGGCCTATCACCTCCATTACAGGTAGCGTACCCCAATTGTTCCGATTTACCGCACAACCAGCCCCGACAAACAAAAAAAGCCGGAATCCGCAGATTCCGACTGTAACATTACGCTTCCTCCAAAGGAACGTCATCGTGCATTCGAATGCTCATAACAAGTCCCATGGCCAGCATGTTGATTAAAAGTGATGTTCCGCCATAGCTGATGAACGGAAGGGTGATTCCGGTAAGCGGCATAATACCGATCATCATGCCGACATTTTCGAAAATCTGGAACACCAGCATAGACACAATCCCGATAATAATATACGAGCCGCTGTAGTTATTAGAGTAAATCGAGATGAGGATCATACGATAGATCAGCACGAAATACATCAAGAGCAGCAGCGAGGCGCCGACAAAACCAAATTCTTCACCCACTACGACAAAAATAGCATCCGTATAGGCCACCGGAATGAAGTTGCTGTGAATCGACGTCCCGGCAAGATATCCTTCGCCCGTCAAACCTCCGGAACCGATAGCTCTCATTGAGTTCATGACCTGCCATTTAGAGTCCATGGAAGCTTCATCCGGATTGACGAACGTATTAATCCGCTCCACCCAGTGTCCGAGCTTCTTCGATTCAAAGTAGGCCGTAATCGGGTCGTGATACGTTTGGAACAGGTAGAGGAACAAATACAGTCCGCCTACGACGATCACTATCCCGCCGAGAACGTAGATCAGCCTCACATTCCCGATCCAGTACATTCCTATAAGAATCGAAATGAAAATAATCGCGTTTCCGAGGTCGGGCTGAATGACAACGAGAAGGAAGGGGATCAGCACAATGACGCCGATCGGAATGACGTCCCTCAGCAGCTCAAGGGATTCGCCTTTCCTTCTTGCGATATAGGCAGCCAAGGTAATAATAAGAATCAGCTTAAACAGCTCTACCGGCTGAAAATCAAGTCCTCCGGGAAGGCTGAACCAGCCTCTGGCACCGTAGCGCTCAATCCCGAACTTCCACACGGCCACCAGCAGAATAACGCCGAGAATATAAAGATACGGCGAGGCTTTCACGAGCATCCGGTAATCAAACAGACAAGCCGCAAAAAACGCAATAAGCGAAAGGACGTAAATAATGATCGTCTTCTCGAGATTAAATTCGATTTTAGGATCGTGCAGGGTGGCGCTGTATACGAGAAACGTACTGAATACCATAAATAAAACGAGGATGACGAAGATCGAAAGGTCAAACTTTTTAAACTTGTGCAGCACCTTGCGTCATCCTATCCCGATGAACTTTTTGAGCTTATGCAGCATGCCCGCCTTCTCTTCCATCGGCAGGAGCGGCACCGAATCGCCCAAAATGCGTCGTGCGATATTGCGATAAGCGATCGCGGCGCGCGAATTCGGATTCATCACGGTCGGCTCACCGGTGTTAGCCGCCTTAATGACGTATTCGTCATCCGGAACGATTCCGAGCAAATCAATGGCCAGTACGCTGCAGATCTCATCGATATCGAGCATTTCACCCTTCTTCACCATGTTCGCGCGAATCCGGTTGATCACCAGCTTCGGTGATTCAATGCCCTCTTGCTTCTCCAGCAGCCCGATGATGCGGTCTGCATCCCGAACGGCCGCATTCTCCGGCGTCGTTACGACAATCGCTTTATCCGCACCCGAAATCGCATTCTTAAAGCCCTGTTCGATGCCTGCAGGACAGTCAATGATAACAAATTCGAAGTCCTTTTTCAGATCAAGAATAATTTGCCGAACGGCATCCGGCGATATGTCGTTCTTGTCCTTCGTCTGCGCCGCGGGCAGCATGTACAGCTCATCGAAGCGCTTATCCTTCACCAGCGCCTGACCGAGCCGGCATCTGCCCTCAGCTACGTCGATGAGATCATAGATGATTCGGTTCTCGAGTCCCATGACCACGTCAAGATTGCGCAAGCCGATATCCGTATCCACCATGACGACCTTCTTCCCTTGCAGAGCCAAGGCTGTTCCGATATTGGCCGACGTGGTCGTTTTCCCTACACCGCCCTTGCCTGAAGTGATTACTATTGCCTCTCCCATGGTTTCACTCCTCTATTGCTGTGTTTTGATTTATATGAGCCTGTGCAGCTGATGGATCTTGTCGATCTCCATCTTGCCTTCCTTGACATAGGCATACTCCATGTAAGCCTCATAAGCTTCGTCGGAGCCCCACTCATCCGGAGGCCGGCTGATGACGCCACCGATCCGCAGCTGGGTCGGCCGTAAGTGGGAGGCGGCAATGATCGAATGCTCGTCGCCGTCTACACCTGCATGGGCCATCCCGCGCAGGGAACCCATAATATATATGCTGCCTGTGCTGAGGATGGCCCCTCCCGGGTTCACATCGCCTAAGAAAAGAAGGTTCCCCTCATGCACAAGCGTTTGTCCTGATCTTACAATGCCGCGCACGATCTTAACATTGGTAAAATCCGGCTGCGCAACCGTATGCGCCGGATCCTGAGATTCGATCGATTGAATCAGCAGGTTGCCCTTCTGACTAATGATGCTGCGGATTTGTTCCTTCTGCTCCTCTGTGGCGGATCTATTGCCGAGCTTGACGTGCACATGGATAATGGGTCCGGTTAAAATCTGCTGATGCGTCTTCTCAAGCTTATGCTGAAGCTCCGAGATGATCTCCGCAAACTCACACGTATCGTCCAAAAGAAACACCAGGCCGTCCTTCACGCCCTTGATCGTCACATGATGCTTGACTGCCGACATAAACGCTCCTACCCCCTAAGCGTATACAATTCGGCTTTCTGTCGCCTTTCTCCTGCTTGAAAGCAAAAATTATTCGGTTTGCTCGGAGGACCGAAGCGGCAGGCTCTCGAAGTATTTGCGGATGGGTACGTAAATGGCGAGGGCAAACAGCAAATTGATCAGCATGCTTGGCAAAATCTGATGCAAAAACACCCACTGGAGGTCCACATGGGTAACCCGGAACAAACGGTACAGCATATAAATGATCGAATCATACGTCATATTGCCGAGAGCCATCACCATCATGCCTACCACGATGCTGGAATATACTCTGCCGTACATCAGACCGGCTAAATAGCCGGTTAAGCCCATACTGAACGAAATAGGTCCCAGCATGGGCGAGTAATAGATAAAGTCCTGGAGCAAGCCGATGACAAGTCCATATATCAGTGCCGTATGCCGGTTCATATAAAGTCCGATATACAAAATAAGTACTAGTAAAAAGTGCGGTGAAACATAAATCTGAGAGCGCCAAGCAGAAGGCACCAGCCACTGCAGCAAAGTGCCCTCCAGAAGAAAGGCGACGGCAAGACCAATATAAATCCATATCCGGCTCATCTGATCACCCCACCTCAGCCTTCCGGCACTTCAACGACAAACACTTCGCGAAGGCGATCCATTCTGGCGAACGGTTGAATGTAAGCCTCATGAGCGATACCGAATTTGCCTTCTTTTCGTTCTATTACCTTGCCGACTTCGATTCCTTGCGGGAACAGAAGTCCCCGTCCGGAAGTAATGATCGTATCCCCGACCGCGAGCTTATCATTCGGGTCAATCCGGGACATCACCAGTAGCTGCGTCTCATTCTTGTCAAAATATTCGATAACCCCGAACGATTCTTCCTTGCCCTTCACCGTAACGGAAATCGCCTTCGATTCGGAGGCAGCCGTGTCATCAATGCCCACAAGCAGCTGAACGTCCGAGGAGAACGCGGACACGCGAACGACGCGGCCGACAAGCCCTTCTACGGACATAACCGCCATATTCGGCTTGATGTTGTCAAGCTCGCCAAGATTGATCGTGATCGTATTGTTCAGCTGGTCCGGATTGTAGGACAACACCTCGGCAATACGGAAACGATAATTATTGGCCTGCTTCTGACGCTCCGTAAAGTTAAGCGCCTCCTGCAAACGTTTGTTCTGCTGTTCCAGATCGTTCAGCCGCGCCGTATCCCGAGCATACTTGGTCAGTGTCTGCTTGAGCGCTTTATTCTCTTCGTGAATCGTACCCAGCGTGCGGATATCCTCAAAGAAACCCGCTATATAACCAGCGGGTTTATACAGCAGACCTTGCGTCCAGGCTACCGTGTCCTTCAGAAACTTCTCCGGCCAGCTCATGTACTGCCGGTTGCCGAAGGTCAGCCCCATAATCGTTATAAATAAAATTAGGCCGAGCATCAATATGAGCAGCCTCTTGTTCCCCAGCAGTTTCAATCCTTACACCTTCCCGCGAAAAGAGGGAAGCAAACCTTGTTCGCTTGCTTCCCTGCATTCTGTTACCTTATCGTTTGGACTTGCTTGTAGGACCGGATCTTGTTCTGAACAGGTGAATATTCTCCAGGGCGCGTCCCGTGCCGATCGCAACGCAATCCAGCGGATTGTCCGCGACAAGCACCGGCATTCCCGTCTCGCGGGAAAGCAGCTTATCCAGATTGCGCAGCAGACCGCCGCCGCCGGTAAGCACAATGCCTCGATCCATAATATCCGCCGAAAGCTCGGGAGGACATTTCTCCAGCGTCACTTTAACCGCTTCGACGATGCTGTTGACCGTATCGGCCAACGCCTCGGTAATTTCGTCCGAGGTGATGGACATGGTCTTCGGCAAGCCGCTGACCAGATCACGTCCGCGAATCTCGAACTTGATCGCCGGATCCATCGTCAGTGCCGAACCGATCTCAAGCTTGATCTGCTCCGCCGTTCGCTCCCCGATCATCAGATTATATGTGCGCTTAATGTATTGAATGATCGCTTCGTCCATTTCATCTCCGGCCACACGAATGGAACGGCTGGTAACGATCCCGCCGAGGGAAATGACCGCCACCTCGGTGGTGCCCCCGCCGATGTCAACGACCATGCTGCCCGTCGGCTCCCATACGGGAAGATCTGCGCCGATTGCAGCCGCGAAGGGCTCTTCAATCGTGAACGCGTCACGCGCGCCCGCTTGTCTTGTAGCATCCTCGACGGCGCGCTTCTCTACAGCCGTAATGCCCGAAGGCACGCATACCATCACGCTGGGATGGCGCTGAAACATCCAACGCTGCTTTTGGGCCTGTCTGATGAAATATTTAATCATCGTAGCCGTCGTATCGAAATCGGCGATAACGCCGTCCTTCATCGGACGAACGGCGCGAATGTTGCCCGGCGTACGGCCGATCATTTTCTTCGCGTCGTCACCGACCGCTTCAATCGTCTTAGTATCCGTACGAATCGCAACAACGGACGGCTCCCGTACGACGATTCCTTTTCCTTTCACATAAACTAATGTATTCGCAGTTCCCAGGTCAATGCCCAGGTCTTTAGTAAACCCACCGAACATGAGGTAATTGCTCCCTTCTAACCGTTACCATTGTACTATTATATTACATCAAACCAAGTTCCTTCAAACTCACAAATTTGTGATCGCCGATGACGATATGATCCAGCACATCGATCCCGATGACCTCCCCGGCTTCTACAAGCCGCCTTGTCAGCTGAATGTCCTCCTGGCTTGGCGTAGGATCTCCGCTTGGGTGATTATGCGCGCATACGATGGAAGCGCTGCTTCGTTTAATCGCGGCGCGGAATACCTCACGAGGATGCACGATCGAAGCGTTCAGGCTTCCCATGGACAGCGTTTCCTGCCCGATGACGTGATTCTTCGTGTTCAAAAACAAGCAAACGAAATGCTCTTTGTTCAGATAACGAAGCTCCTCCATGAGAAGCTTGGCTACATCCTGCGGTGAACGAATCGTCACGGTTTCCTCCAGGGTCGTTCGCGCCATGCGCCGTCCCAGCTCAATGCCGGCCATAATCTGGAGCGCCTTGGTAGCTCCGATCCCTTTGATTTCCATCAGCTGTTGAAGACTCAAATCCGACAGGCTTCGCAAGCCTCCGGATTGGGCAAGCAGGCGCTGGCCCAGGTGAACGGCCGATTCCTGAATCGTACCCGTCCTCAGCAAAATGGCGAGTAATTCCGCATTGTTTAATGCCGCAGCCCCATACTGTATCATGCGTTCTCTAGGTCGTTCTTCGTTTGGGACATCGCGCAATGTCAAATTGTGCGATTCCATGCATTCCCCTCTTTCGTTAAAAATGGCTGAGCATCCATTATAGCATGCCGAGCCTTTAAATGACAGTAACGCCCAAACGGCCGAGCAAATCGCTCAACAGCGACATCGGGAGTCCTATGACATTGAAATAATCCCCTTCAATCCGTTCCACAATCGTGGCCCCAAGCCCTTGAATCGCATAGGAGCCGGCCTTGTCCTTCGGCTCACCCGTGCTTATGTATCTTCGGATCTGTTCTTCCGTCAACGGTTTCATATACACGTTCGTTCGCTGATGGGATACAAGCTGCTCTCCCGTAGCCAGGTCGATGCAGGCAACCCCGCTGAACACCTGGTGCGGTCGTCCTTGCAGTGATTGCAGCATGCGGAGAGAATCCTCCTCATCCGCCGGTTTGCCCAGCACTTCTCCGTCCAAAACGACAATCGTATCCGAGCCGATCACGATGCCTTGTCGAATGCTGTCCTTTTCCCTCTTACAACGTTCGTAGACCGCTTCCGCTTTGCGTCGGGACAATTGCTCGACAATTTGCTCCGGAGACAGACCCGGCTCCGTGTCCTCATTCACATCGCTTACGATAATTTCATGAGGCAAATGCAAAGACCGAATGAGCTCCTGCCGACGCGGCGAGGAGGATGCCAAAATTAACGTTTTTGTCGTCATAAAATGAAACCTCGTTTCGAATATTGTCGAATGATACCCGTTCTCTAGGGTTTATGTACAATCAAGCTCTACAGCTTCCGGTACAGCCAGAAGCCCGCCGCCAGCCCTGCAATGCTGATCAGGCTAAGACGGATATGCAAGGTCAAATCATACTTGATCACCAGCAGATCGGCCTTCGGCTCCCACGATAAATCCACTGTCTTGGTTAGGAAGGCTGCTCCCGGAACGGGGGCCAGCAATTGTCCAAGCAAGGTGCCGGCCACCAGACCGATAATCAGCAGGAAGAGAAGTGTAAAAGTATTCTTTTTCATGAATTAGGATACCTCTTTCTATGATGTTGCAAACGTCCCCGGCCATACGGTAGACGATTCTCTCATTTTAGCATATCGGCGGCGATGTTTGGGAGATTGTCTTGGACAATCTTACCTGCTTACAGGAGTCTTGCAAGCAAGTAAAATGAAACGGAAGGAGTGATGCCACACATGCGGAAATCATGGATGCTGAGCGCCTTGCTGTCGCTGAGCTTACTGACATCGCCCATGTCTGCGGACGCTGCGAAGATCGTAGTGGACGCCGGTCACGGGGGGTATGATCCGGGTGCGATTGGTGTGAACGGACTACAGGAAAAAACAGTAAATTACGATATATCAATGAAGCTGCGGGATCTGCTTGTCAGCCGGGGCTACGAGGTGGTCATGTCCCGCGATACGGATGTGTTTCTATCGCTTAAGGAACGGGTTGAATTCACGAATGCCCAGAACGCGGACCTGTTCGTGTCCATTCATGCGAATTCCTATCCCAGCTCGAATGTCCGCGGCACGATGGTGCTGTACTACGATGATGCTTATCCTCAAGAGAGTTACCCGGCCAGCGAGGAGATGAAACAGCTTACTCCTCAAAGCCGCGATGCCGCGCAGAAGGTGCTGGATGCGTTCGTCGAGTCCGTAGGGACGGAGAATCGCGGCTTGCTTCCAAGCGCCGTGTATGTTGTTCGTATGGGTACCATTCCCAGCATCCTGGTGGAGACGGCCTTCCTCTCCAATGCCTCCGATGCGGCGCTGCTGGCCACTCCGGAGGTACGTGACCAGATGGCGGAGGCGATTGCCAAGGGGATCGAGGCGTATTTGCCGCCCGATGATCCGAGCTATGTGTTCCCGGACACCAAGGGACATTGGGCCCGTGAAGCGATCCTGCGGCTGAAGGAGCAGGGTATCGTGGAAGGGGTCGGCAAGAAATACGAGCCGAACCGTGTGCTGACCCGCGCGGAATGGATGACGCTGCTGGGTCGGTTGTTCCCGCTGCCGGCCGGCTGCGGGACGGGCTCTTCGGCCGGCGCAACGGTAGCCGGCCAGGTGTACGGCGATGCCGCCTCGTGCAGCGCCGGAGCCTCCGCGTTCAAGGACGTGAACGCGGGGCATTGGGCCTTCGCCGCCTTGGACAAGGCGGTGAAGGCCGGCGTGCTGGAGGGCTACGCCGACGGCACGCTGCGACCCGACCGGCCCGTGACCCGGGCCGAGGTGGCCGCCATGCTCCAGCGGCTCGCGGGGGGTTCGGCTGCCGCGGGAGCGCAGCCGTTCGAGGATGTGCCGCGCGGGCACTGGGCGGCACAGGCTGTTGCCGGCCTGAAGGCGGCCGGCTGGGTCGACGGCGTAACCGCGACGCGGTTTATGCCGGAGAAGACCATGACGCGGGCCGAGGCCGCGGCGCTGCTCGACCGCTACGTTCAGAGCCGGAAGCAGGCCGGCGCGAAGTAGCGCCGCCGCAGCTTCATGAGCTGCTATTGTCACATGACGGAGTTCTAAAACCAAAAACCTCCAGGAACCAAGCCCTATAAGGCTCTGACTCCTGGAGGTTTTTTTGACTTACTGTACCGTGATGGATTTCAGCAGTTCCTTCTCCGCTACGATATACTGCATGAGCGAAGCTTGAGCTTGCCACATCATAGCATTCGACGGGTTCTTCTTGTACTCGTCTAACGAATTCACCGCCGTATTCAATGCGCTGTTCATCTTCGGCAGCGCGGTCTTTCCAGCCTCACCCAAGCCGTCGCTTACGGCTGAGACGGAACCGGACCATGCCTGATGCGCAGATTTAATGGATTGCAGGGCCTTCTCATCCAGAGGCGTCGGTTTAGCCTCGGTCGCATGTAGGAGCGTTTGGCCGAGAATCAGCTGCACCAGCTTATCCCCTTGGGACATGTAGTTTTGGAACACTTCCGTTTGCTTGCCGTTCCAACGGATTTTCGTCGCACCGGGGATCTCGTAGCTCTTTACGACGACCGGCACATCCTTTGTTTGCAGATGCGCGGTCAATCCTTTCGCTTCCTCTTTGTTCATCGCAACCCCTACATAGACCGGATATTTCTCCCCCGCTTCGCTAACGGCGTTTAAGCCCTTCTTCCGGAAGTCGGCCTGTGCGGTCTCCGCACTCTGCGCTGTGCTGAAGACGCCGCCCTGAAGCAGCGCATACGATTTGGCGGCCAAAATGACGCTCGCGGTAGCCGTCGAGCTTGACGCCGCAGCTACGGGCGCGGATGTCTGGGTTCCCGTTCCCTGCCCCGCCGCTGCCCCACCGGCCGCATCATTCGTCGTGCCCGCTCCTGCCGCCTTCGGATCCTTCTGCTGATTCACGACTACGCCGTCCAGCGGCTTCAGCGGATTTTGCCCTCCGTTCTCGGAGAACATGGAGAGCACGAAAAACCCAAAGGCCACTCCCGTCACGACCGCGCCGGCTACCGATGCCGTCACCTTCAGCCAAGAGCCGCCGGTACGTCTTGTATAAGGTGCCGGCTCCTCCGGCTCGTACCACCGGTGATCACGCAGCGGCTCATTCCCCAGAGGATGCTCACGGCGGTCCGTATGTGCGGGCTCTCGGGAGACGGCGCCCCCCGATTTGCGAATCATCTGCTCAATGCGCTGGGTTTCGGCATCGAACGAGCTTTGCCACCCGCCAAAATCACTCGTATATTGATTCAGCGTCTGTGCGTCGATAAAATCCCGATTCGCGGGCACAGAGCTTTTGTTCTCCGCATACTCAACTCGCTCTGCACGTTCTTCATGCACGTGATACTCCTCCACGTTGAGCGGAATAACCTTAGACTCCTGCGCCGTTTCCCTTCGCTTGTCCGGCTTGCCCTTCGGGTGATCGAATCGAAATGTCATCTTAGCGTTGTTCATTGCCTCAACTCTCCCTTGTCCGTTCTTGTGTTACTAGACTATGAGAGTTGTCCTACAAATAGAACTTCTCCCGGGAGAGAAAAAACAAAAAATGCCTTCCCCAGCAACCCCATGGGTTTGGCTGAAGAAGGCATTTCGACGCATATCAGTTGGGTGCGTTCCGTTCCTCCAACGCATGAGCAAGCCCATGCGCCGCTTTCCATATATCCCCGGCCCCCATGGTAATAACAAGGTCTCCGCTTTGCACATGACGAAGCAAATACGATTGAACCTCTTCCTTGGTCGGAATGTAGCTCACATTGGTGTTGCTGTTCTGCCGGATCAATTCGACCAGCTTCGCCGAGGTAATGCCCTCGATTTGCTTCTCTCCCGCCGGAGAGTAAATGTCCGTGATAATGACTTCATCCGCATCCGGGAACGCCCGGCTGAACTGCTCGAACAGGAAGTACGTCCGCGTATAGCGCTGAGGCTGGAACACGGCGATAATGCGCTTTCCTGTCGCCTTGGCCGCTTGAATGGTCGCTTCGATCTCCGTCGGATGGTGAGCGTAATCGTCGATGACCAGAATGTCATCCACCTCGCCAAGCACCTGAAAGCGGCGTTTGGCGCCGCGGAAATCCGTTATCGCATCCGCCACCTGCTGGAAGGTGAGTCCCGCTTCCATGCACGTGATCAAGGTAGCCATGGCATTATAAACATTGTGCCGGCCCGGCACCGACAATTGGATGGTACCCAGCGGCGTGCCGTTACGAACAACCTCGAAGGTAACCTTCCGGTCCCCCAGCTCAATATTACGGGCGATGACGTCGGCATCGGTATCGATTCCGTACGTTATCACTTCGCTTTTGATTTGAGGAATCATCTCCTGCAAAAACGCATCGTCCTTGCAGACAACGGCTTTGCCGTCTTCCTTAACCTGGCTTAAAAACTGAGCGTACGCTTTTTTCAAATTTTCAAAGCTTCCGTCATAGTTTTCCAGATGATCCGCTTCAATATTATTCACTAGAGCGATCAAAGGCTGATACTGCAGGAAGGAACCGTCGCTTTCATCGGCCTCCGCTACGACCCAATCACCTTTACCCGCTTTGGCATTGCTTCCGACATTCATAATTTCGCCGCCGATAATGAAGGTCGGGTCCGTCCCCGTTTTCTCCAGCACCAAGGCGATCATCGAGGATGTCGTAGTTTTCCCGTGCGCTCCCGCAACGGCGATTCCCTTCTTCGCATTCATCAGCCTGGCGAGCATCTGTGAACGGTGCAGAATCGGGATATTCAGCTCCTCCGCCGCGACCATCTCTACATTGTCCTTAGACAATGCGGTTGAATAAACGACCACGTCGGCTCCTTTCACATTTTGCGCCTCGTGTCCGATGAACACTTGCGCCCCCTTGGCGACCAGCTTTTCCGTCAGCTCCTGCTGCGCCAAATCGGATCCCGAAACTTGGTAGCCCATTTCCAGCATGACCTTGGCAATGGCACTCATGCCATAGCCGCCGATGCCGATAAAATGGATGTGCTCTGCTGTATTCACGCCGCTCTCACCAGCCTTTTTCAGAATCGGTTTGATGGTTGATCCAGGATCGAACATCCCCTATCAAATATAACGTGCCGGAAACGACAGCCAGGTCGTCCTGTGCCGTACGACGTTTCAGAAGCTCAAGCGCCGTTTTCCAGTCGGGTTCCACGATCACTTCCACGTCGGTGCGACCGATCTCCGCAAGCAGCGTCCTGGCCAGCCCGGCGAGTTCGGCAGCCTGTGCCTTCTTATGCCAATCCGGCTCGGTAAGGATAAGTGTATCCACTATTGGTAGTATATGCCGGAAATAGCCTGTATGATTCTTATTCCCCAGCATGCCCATCATAAAATGGAGTTTTGTGTAGGAAAACGTGTCCTTCAACGCGCCGGCCAGCACCTCGGCCCCTTCGGGATTATGAGCCCCGTCGATTAGGATGCGCGGCTCCCTCGACACCAGCTCCAGTCGCCCCGGCCAGAAAGCCTCTTTCATCGCCTTCTGCAAATCCTCATCTTCCACAATCAATGCGTAATACTGCCGTAGCACCTCGATGGTCATTAATGCTACGGAAGCGTTCTTCAGCTGATGCGCCCCATTCATGGAAATGCTTAATTCCGGTACATTCCGGAATGTTCCTTGGAACCGGAAGCGTTGATCGTTCTCTTGCGAACTCAGCGTCTCGAAATGGAATTCGCGTCCTAGGAGGTACAGCGTACTTTTCTTCGCCTTCGCCGTCTCCTCAATGACCCGAATGACTTCCGGCTGCTCCACAGCACTGACGACCGGCACGCCCGATTTAATAATGCCCGCCTTCTCCGCAGCAATCTGCTCCAAAGAATCTCCGAGCACATCCATGTGATCGTGACCGATATTAGTGATGACGGAGATGACCGGTGTTACGATATTCGTAGAGTCCAGACGTCCGCCCAGCCCGGTCTCCCAGACGACGTAATCAGGACACGCCTCACGGGCAAAATATTCAATGGCGATTACCGTCGAAATTTCAAACATGGACGGCTGACCAAGCTCGGTCGCGGCAACGGCATCGATAGCCGGCTTGATTTTGTTAATGGTAGCAAGCAAATCTTCATCCGAAATGTTCTCGCCGTTGATGCGGATACGCTCGTTATATTTCTCGATATACGGGGACGTGAACGTCCCCACATGATAACCGCACGTCTTCATAATCTCAGTCAAATATGCGCATACCGAGCCCTTCCCGTTCGTACCTGCTACATGAATGAATTTAAGCCTCCGTTCCGGATGCTCCAGCAGCTCCATGATACGCTCCATCCGCTTTAGCCCCGGCTTAATGCCTACTGTAGGAATAAAGCGAGTTACCCAATCAACGGCTTCCCTCGCCGATTCAAACTGACTCATGGCCGGTTCACCCTTTCAGCTCAGCGATCCGCGCGATGACCTTGTCGCGCTTGTCGGCATAGTCGGCCAGCTTCGCTTTTTCCTCTTCAATGACCTTGGCAGGCGCCTTAGCTACGAAGCCCGCATTCGCAAGCTTTTTCTCAATCCGCTCCACTTCTCCGTGAAGGGTTTGAAGCTCCTTCTCCAGCCGTGCCACCTCTTGTGAAATGTCGATCAAGCCGGCAAGCGGCAGGAACAATTCAGCACCTGTCACAATACCGGTCATTGCCTTTTCCGGCGAAGCGACGTTCGTGCCGATTTCCAGCAAAGAGGTGTTGCAGAAGCGCTGTACATAGTCCTCATTCCGCTTCAGGATGGCTTCGACATCCTCACCGGACGGCTTCACGAGCAGCTCGATCTTTTTGCTCATCGGTACATTCACTTCGGCACGGATGTTACGCACATTCCGAATAATGTCCATCAGCAGCTCCATCTCGCGAACCGCCTCAGGCGCTTCAAATGCCGACTCGTACACCGGCCACGATGCCAGTGTGATGGTTTCGCCATCATGCGGCAAATGCTGCCATATTTCCTCGGAAATAAACGGCATAAACGGGTGGATCAAGCGCTGCGTTCTGTCGAGAACATAAGCCAGTACAGATTTCGTAGTCTTCTTGGCCGCTTCGTCCGTACCGTACAAGCTAAGTTTGCTGAACTCGATATACCAGTCGCAAAGATCATCCCAGATGAAGTTGTAAAGTAAACGCCCTGTCTCGCCAAACTCATAAGAATCGATCAAACGGGTAACGTCTCGAACCGTTTCATTCAAGCGGTGCAAAATCCAGCGGTCCGCCGTGCCGAGCTGTCCGCTTAGATCGATATCCGATGCTTTGAAATCACCCAGATTCATCAGGGCAAAGCGGGAAGCGTTCCAAATTTTATTGGCAAAGTTTCTCGCCTGCTCAACCTTCTCCCAACGGAAGCGGAGATCCTGACCCGGAGTGGAGCCCGTCGATAGCATGAAACGCATTGCGTCCGCACCATACTTCTCGATAACATCGAACGGATCCACGCCATTCCCAAGAGATTTCGACATTTTGCGTCCTTCGCTGTCACGAACCAGACCATGAATCAGTGTATCCTTGAACGGAATTTGGTCTGTAAACTCCAGACCGCTGAAGATCATCCGGGATACCCAGAAGGGGATGATGTCATAACCGGTAACCAGAAGGCTTGTCGGGTAGAACCGCTTCAGATCTTCTGTTTCTTCAGGCCAGCCGAGTGTGGAAAACGGCCACAGCGCCGAGCTGAACCAGGTATCCAGCACATCCTCATCCTGGCGCAGATGGGTTCCGCCGCAATGGGAGCACGCTGTTGCGTCCTCACGGGAAACTGTCGTCTCTCCGCAATCCGAGCAATACCATGCCGGAATCCGATGACCCCACCAGAGCTGTCGGGAAATACACCAGTCACGTACATTTTCCATCCAATGCAGGTAAGTTCTCTCGAAACGCTCCGGTACGAAATTGACCCCGTTGCCGGACTTTTGAGCTTCTACCGCTCTTTCTGCGAGAGGCTTCATCTTTACGAACCATTGCGTCGATAAATACGGCTCAACGACAGCGCCGCTCCGCTCGCTATGGCCTACCTGATGCACGTGCTCCTCAATTTTGATCAGTACGCCGGATTCCTGCATATCGGCAACAATCTGCTTGCGGCAGACGAAGCGGTCCATCCCTTGGTATTTACCCGCATTCGCGTTCATTGTACCGGATTCGTCCATTACGAGCACCTGAGGCAGGTCGTGGCGCTTGCCCACCTCGAAATCGTTCGGGTCGTGCGCCGGCGTAATTTTGACCGCGCCGCTGCCGAACTCCTTCTCCACGTACTCGTCTCCGATAATCGGAATTTCCCGGCCGATAATCGGCAGCACCAGTGTTTTGCCGATCAGGTGCTTGTAGCGCTCATCCTCAGGATGCACAGCCACGGCCGTATCCCCCAGCATCGTCTCCGGACGCGTCGTAGCCACTACGATGAATTCATTGCTGTCCTTCACCGGGTACTTCAAATGGTAGAGGGCGCCCTGAACCTCTTTGTATTCGACCTCGATATCCGATAGCGCCGTCCGTGCCGCCGGATCCCAGTTGATTATATAGTTGCCGCGATAAATGAGGCCTTTCTCGTATTGACGGACAAATACCTCGCGAACGGCCTTCGACAGTCCCTCATCCAATGTAAACCGCTCACGCGAATAATCCAGCGAGAAGCCCATCTTCGCCCATTGGGCATGAATGGCATCCGCATAGTGCTCCTTCCATTCCCATACCTTTTCCAGAAATTTCTCGCGACCGAGGTCATATCGGGTTACGCCTTCCTCACGGAGCTTCTGTTCCACTCTCGTCTGCGTTGCGATTCCCGCGTGGTCCGAGCCAGGAAGCCACAAGGCATCGTATCCTTGCATCCGCTTGGTGCGAATCATAATGTCTTGAAGCGTACAATCCAGCGCATGTCCGATATGCAGCATCCCCGTTACGTTCGGCGGCGGAATAACAATCGTGTACGGCTTCGCATCCTTACGCTGGCCTGCCTTGAAGTATTCACCCTTCAACCAGTAATCGTACCATTTCTGCTCCGCTTCCTTCGGGTCATAGGTCGTGGGCATCGTCGTGCCAACGGTTGTTGTTTTTTCTTCCATTGCTAGCTACCTCCATACGAATCGTTCTAAAAAACAAAAAAAGCCTTCGCCGCAAAGGACGAAAGCTGATCTTCCGTGGTACCACCTTTATTCCGTACAATGAACTAACGCTACCCGCATTAGCGGTCATCCTACGGCACTTAAGCAGATAACGGCTGCAGCCGGCCTGATTCTAATCAGCATCATGCCATGCATGAATCTGAATTCGATAGGGCAACTCCGGGGCGACTTGGGCAGGTGCCTGATCCTGCGGAAACTCTCAGCGTAACATTTCCGCTCTCTGAAGGGGCAACGGCTTACTATTCCCTTTCGACGTTTTTAAGCAAATATTTCATTCTTGTAGATATGATAAACAACATTACCTGTAGAGTCAATATTCGTACACTGATATTATTGCCAAAAAAATCCCCGGCCAAGCCTGTTTTCGGCCAGCCGGGGATTTTTTTTACGATTTGGGTATGTAGACGATTTGTCCGGCGGACACCTCGCTGTCCCCTAAACGGTTAAACAGCGCGATCTCCCTCGGGTTAAGCTCATATCGTTTGGCAATCGTCTCCAGCGTATCATCCTTCTGAACGATATACATCCGTACGCGGCGGAACTCCTGATTTTCATTCATGGAGCTTAGGAGCAGCTTCTTCCATTCCACCTTCTCTACAGGCGCTTCAGGTGCGGCGACGGCGCTTTCCTGCTGGCGCGGCTCAAAATTGCCGCTTGTTGCTTTTTTCAGCAGCGTAGTGAGACCGAAGCTGCCGGAGGTTACAGGCGCTGAGGCAGGCACATCCAGCGGAACCGTGCCGTTCTTGCTGCCGAAGGCGATCTTCATCTCCTTCTTCTCATCCTGTGCAGGAGCAGCCGCAACCGTTATGGCCTCCTCCTCTTCCAGCTCCTCCGCCTCCGCGTCCACGTCGATGACATCGTCCGCTGCAATTTCTTCCGGTGCCTCCGCACCAACCGGTGCTTCCTCCTGCACGAATTCTTCGCGAACCTCGGCAGGTGTTGTCCAAGCGGAGAACGCCGATTCCTGCTCTCTGGCCGCAGGCTCCGCAGGAGCGACGATCTCCTGCTGAGGCTTCGCAGGGGCAGCCGCTTCGTGAATGAAAACGACCTCTTCTTCCTGCTCCCTCCATTCGCTCTCCTCGGGAGCCGACGCCAGCTCAACGCCATTCAGTGAAAGCACGCCGGTAATATTCAGGCTTCGGGATGACAACAGGTCTACATCGAAATTTTCGATTTCTACGGAAATATCCTCTACTCGCTGCACGCGGCTAAGCGGCAATGTAATTTCCACAGGAATCAAATGCTCCAGTGTTTGGTCACCGCGCTCCTGATCGTCCACGTAGGTGCCGGAAAGCAATAAATTGCCCCTTAGCAGAGCTTGTTCCCCCTGTGGTATCACCTGAATATGCGGTGTCAGCTCTACACCCTCCAGCTCACGAATAGGAGCTACACCTTCGTTCAATTGCACTCTCTCATAAATATCGAATCGCAAACCGCTTTGTCCGTTTGTCAAGCTGATATCCTCCCTCCATATAGCTACCTTTCTTGTGTAAAGAAAGAGCATGAGCGTCATCGTCTTTACAATCTATATGGCTTTAGAGGGAGGAGCATGACTACTATTTTTTCAAAAAGCGGTACAGCGCGTCAAAATCGGCGGGCCACGGAGCTTCCGTTTCCATAGGTTGTCCTGTCCAAGGATGCGGAAAGCTTAGCTTCTCCCCGTGCAGAGCCTGCCGTTCAAGTCCTTGCTTGCGTCCGCCGTAGAGCGTATCTCCAATCAGAGGATGACCCAAATGGCTCAGGTGTACCCGGATTTGATGCGTTCGGCCGGTTTCCAGCTTCAGCCGGACAAGACTGGCCCCCTGCAGCCGCTCCACGAGCTCATAGTGCGTCACTGCCGGATCTCCGGTCGTCGAGACGCGGCGCCGGGTGGCGTGATGCCGGTCTCTTCCGATCGGGGCATCGATCCTGCCTTTCGCCTGCCGGAGCTCGCCATGCACGATCGCAACATACCTACGGTCAATACGCTTCTCCCGCATCGCCGCATCCAGCTGAAGCTGTGCCCAATCGTACTTGGCAAAAAGCACCGGACCCGTCGTGTCCTCATCGAGCCGATGAATATGGCGCGGTCTGCAGGCTTCGCCGGCTGCCTGAACATGCCAACCGACCGCCTGGAGCAGCGTTCCTGTCTCCCCTTCCTTCGTCGGATGCACCTTCATCCCGGCTGGCTTGTCCACGACCAAACAAAAATCATCCTCATATAATATGTCTATCTCCGACCACTCGGGCATATATTGTAGCGGCTCTTCCGGAAACAAGCGAAGACGAACCCGCTTCCCCTTGAAGGAAAGACCTCCCGTCCGCTCCAGCTTGCGAAGATACGGACTCTGCACCGGAAGCATCGGCTCCAGTTCTTCTATAACATGGATCTCCTGATCCGCCGTCCACTCCAGCCATTCTCCTTTTCGCCGTCCGTTCCTCGTCATGTCTCATCACCTTGATCGGGCTTTCGGACCGTATACCAATAGGTCCCCCCCAGAATAAAGGCGAATACCGCAAAGAAGAGTCCCATAACCAGAATCAATTCCAACGTAACGCCATAAAAGCTATATCGTTCCAGCATTCTTCAGCCTCCGCTCTTCATTAGCTATTTCGTATTTTAGCAAAAAGGAGGAGTGCTCACAAAGCAATCGGTTTCATTCCCAAAAAGGGTACGACTTGCAAGAGGCCCCACTCTATTAAAATTAGACAAAATATGATAGAATCATGGGATAGGTTGATAGAGAAACTGTAATGTTCCGTACACTATACGATAGATATCTACAGGAGTGTGTTCCATTGAATACCGCCTTGCAAACCATACGCCAAATTTCGCAATGGAGCTGGCTGAAGCGAAGCCTGCTCGCCTTCACGATTCTCACCTTCCTCACCTCGAGCTTCCTGTTCTTGACCGGGCCGGGAAACTTCATCCGCCAGAAGCTGGCCGAGACCGTCATTTCGACACAGCACCGCAGCTGGGCCTGGATCTTCGTTGGAGCAGCCGAGCGCGATGAGATGGTCAAGCGGATGCAGGAATTTTACGAGACGGCCGCTGCCGAGAAGCAGAACTTCGGCATGATCAACATTAAGGACGACAACCGCAAGAAGCGTTCGATCGACGAGCTGATTAAGGTCGAAGACATCTCCGGCCAATTCTGGAAGGGTAAGAAGCTCACGGTTTACGATCCGAAGACGATTCGGGTCATGACCCCCGTGAAATCCGGCGAGGGGGAGAAAATTTCCGCCATGGTGAAACGTACCGGCGCCGTAGCCGGGGTTAACGGAGGCGGCTTCGATGATCCTGAAGGACTTGGCAACGGGTTTGCCGCTATCGGAGCGATTCTGTCCGGCGGAGAGATCGTCTTCATCGACCAGGACGGAAGCATCCCACAGCACATTGTCGGCTTTACTAAGGAAGGGCTGCTCGTTGTCGGTAAGTATGACATGTTCGAGCTGGAGAAGATGGGCGTAACCGATGCGGTGTCCTTCTGGCCGCGCTTAATCGCCAACGGCAAGCCGCAGATTACGAGCGGCGACGGCGGCTGGGGCCGCGGTCCTCGAACGGCTGTCGGACAAAAGGCGGACGGCACCGTTATTTTCCTCGTCATCGACGGTCGACAAGCTCATTCTGTCGGCGCTACGCTGAAAGAGATGCAGGACATATTTATGGAAGAGGGCGTCATTAATGCAGGGAATCTCGACGGTGGCGCATCCTCCGAGCTTGTGGTGGACGGCCAGCTGATCACTAAGCCATCCAGCCGCTATGGAGAGCGCAGACTTCCTTCCGCCTTCCTCGTCTATGATAACCCGGATGCCGTTAAGGCTCCACGGCCATGGGACGGTGTTGATAAGATCGATGCCGGCGGCTCGCACGATCATCCCGACTTCCTAAGGGAGCAAGCGGAGAAGAAAGCAAAGCAGCAGCAAAATCCAACTCCTGCAACGACACCTAAGCCAGAAACACCGAAGCAGGAGACGCCTAAACAGACGACACCGACGGAAACGGTCAAGCCGGCGACGGAAACGACAACCAAGCCGGCGACGACCCCAACGCCGACGCCGACAACAGGCACCGGCGAGCAGCCGAAACCGGCGACGGAGCCTGCTGCTGCAACACCGAGCACGACAACGCCACCGGTGAGCGGAGGGTCCGGAACCCCTGCAACCGGTACTGGAACCGGGGCAGTAACTCCTGCTCCGGCGACAGGAGGCAGTACCTCAGGAACAACCGCTCCGGCCCCCGCCACGGGGCCCACGAGCGGCACTGCTCCTAGTCAGACGCCAACCAAGCCCGCAACGGATACGGGAACGAAGCCGGCACCGACAACCTCGACACCGAGTACTACGGTACCGACAACAACCGGGCAGCAGCCTGCGCAGAGCAGTCCGGCCCCAACACCGACGCAGCAACCAACGTCAGCACCCGCTGCCGGTACGAAGACAACACCATAACAATTACATAGGATGCACTATGGAAGGGCGTATGATGACCTAAACCAACGGTTATCATATGCCCTTTTCACATGCGGGTTGGGATAGCACATTTCTGCAAATATGCAACTTTTTTACGATTTTGAATCATAAAATCAGAAGATTTCTGCGTAAATACAACTTTCCTACGCCAGTTTCCTTGTATAAAGCCATTGCTCAAACTTAAAGCTGCTTATTCTCACAAATCAACTTCAAACCTTAGTTTGAAATCGTGGATTTCTGCATAATAGCAGCATTATATCCCTTGCTTGGCCCATGGCTTAAAATTTATACTTCCATTATCGTAAAAAAAAACCGGGCAGCATCTTTTTGATAAGCCGCCCGGTTTTCTTATTTGATTTACAGCTGCTTGAGTGCTTCATAATGTGCTGCAATGGTAGCTTCAATATCCTCGTCGGTATGAACGGTCGAAACGAACATCCCTTCGAATTGCGATGGGGCAATGCTGATACCCAAATCCAGCAAAGCGCCGAAATAACGGTTGAACCGACCAAGATCCGAGGTTTTCGCCGTTTCATAGTTAATGACCTGCTGCTCCGTGAAGAAAGGACAGATCATGGAGCCAACCCGATTGATCGTGCTGGCAATGCCGAGCTCGGCCGCGTTTTTCGTGAAGCCTTCCTCCAGCCTTGCCGATTTTCGTTCCAGCTCCTCATAAACTCCCGGCTGCCCAAGCAGCTTCAATGTCGTATACCCGGCAGCCATAGCCAACGGATTTCCGGAAAGCGTACCCGCCTGATAGATCGGTCCTGCAGGTGCCATTCTTTCCATGATTTCACTCTTCCCGCCATAGGCGCCGACTGGCAAGCCCCCACCAATGACCTTGCCGAGGCAGGTCAGGTCCGGAGTAACCCCGTACAGCCCTTGCGCGCTATGCAATCCTACCCGGAAGCCGGTCATCACTTCATCGAAGATCAGCAGACTGCCATACTGCGTCGTCAAATCGCGCATTCCCTGCAGGTACCCCGGCAAAGGTGGCACAACCCCCATGTTTCCGGCGATCGGCTCGACGATGACCGCCGCGATCTCCTCGCCGAATTTTTCGAAGGCCACTCGCAGCGATTCCAAATCGTTATACGGAACCGTAATCGTGTTAACCGCTACGTTCTCCGGCACCCCCGGGCTATCCGGCAGTCCCAGCGTCGCTACACCGGAGCCTGCTTTAATAAGAAGCGCATCCGCGTGTCCGTGATAGGAGCCCTCAAACTTGACAATTTTGCTTCTCCCTGTGTAACCGCGTGCAAGCCGCAGAGCGCTCATTGTTGCTTCCGTACCGGAGTTGACCATCCGTACCATCTCGATGGAGGGAACCCGTTCAATGACAAGCTTGGCCATTTCGGTCTCCAGCTCGGTCGGCGCTCCAAAGCTTGTCCCCCGCACCGCCGTGCTGTGAATCGCCTCAAGCACCTCCGGATGTGCATGCCCTACAATCAGAGGCCCCCAGGAACCGATATAATCGATATACTCATTTCCATCGATATCGTAGACGCGGGATCCCTTGCCTTTTTCCATGAACAGCGGGGTTAAGCCTACGGATTTAAAGGCTCTTACAGGGCTGTTAACCCCACCTGGAATGTACTGCTTTGCCTCCGCGAAGGCTTGTGCCGATCGTGCGTCAGAACGTTTGCGTTGGTTGCTCATCATATCACCCTTTGACTATAAAATAACTTGCCATTCCGCTGGCAGCCGATATATAATGATTCGAAGTTATACGAATTGAACCCCGAGTTACAGGCAGAAGACGCACTCTTGATTATAAGCGAGGAGACGCCATGATAGACTTTTTAACCAAGGTTCCCCTGTTTGCTAACCTGAATACCGACCAGCTTGCATCGATTGGAGCGATTTGCTCCAAAAAGTCGTTTAAGACGGGGACAATCCTATTTCAGGAGAAGGAGCCAGGCTCCATTTTCTATATTGTATACTCGGGTTCCGTGAAAGTATATACGAGGGCAGTAACCGGCGAAGAAAAGATTCTGTCCACCTTCAACGCAGGCGACAGCTTCGGTGAGCTTTCGCTAATTGACGGCAAGCCGCGCTCGGCATCTGCGCAAACCTTGGAGGACAGCGTGCTTATCACCTTAGCCGCACAAAATTTCCTTGAGCTGCTCCGCAGCAATTTCGATATTTCGCTGGTGATCATGAGAGAACTCTGCGACCGGTTGCGCGATACGAACCAGCATGTGCACGATCTCACGTTCCTTGACGCCAGAACACGCGTAATCAAGAGCCTAATCAAGCTCGCCAATAAGAACGGAAAGCGCCAAGGGAACGTCATCACTATCCGGATGATGCTTAACTACGACGAGCTGTCCCAAATGGCCGGAGTTCAGAAGCCGGTGCTGATGCAGGTTATCCGCGATTTTCAGGAGAGACAAATTCTCACCTTTACCGGTGTCGATATGAAGCTGGATCTTGCCCGCTTACGAGGGTAACGATAGGGCTGGACTCAAGTACCTGTACTTGGCTCCAGCCTTTTTTGTCTTTCGATAAGCTATTGCTTCTCTTCCGCCTTCTGCAGCTCGGCATACACAACGTCACTCAGCGTTGATATGTACAACGGATCGGTATTGAGAGACCGCGTCCGCTCTAAATGCAGCCCAAGCTCCCGCGCTGTCTTCTGCGCTTCGATATCCAGATCGTAAAGCACTTCCAGATGGTCGGATACGAACCCGATCGGGCATACCAGCACGTGCTGCGCTTCCTGCTCCTTCCGGATGCGCTGCAATACGTCCAGAATGTCCGGTCCGAGCCATGGGGTTCCGGTTTGACCTGCGCTTTGCCAGCCGAACTCCCAGTTCGTCACTCCGGTCCTCGAAGCGATGGCCCTTGACGTTTCCAGCAGCTGCTCGGGATACGGGTCTCTCATTTCTAGGATTTTTTCCGGGAGACTATGGGCTGTAAAAATAACCTTCACCTTGTCACTCGGCGCATCGAATTTGCGAAGCGCCTCGGTAACACGCTCAGCTAATGCTTCAATCAACTGCGGATGCAAATGATAGCTCCGTACAAAGCGAATGTCGAGCCCGTGCTCCTGTGCCTTCTCTTGTGCCCGTTTAATGTATCCGCCGACACTCATAACAGAATAATGCGGAGCCAGAACAACGCCTACCGCCTGCTTCAAGCCGTCACGCGCCATGCTGTCTACGCCGTCCTCAATGAAGGGCGCAGCATGCTTCAGCCCCTGGTAGCAGCGAAACTCGTAATCCGGATATTGCTCGTTTAACCGATCCTCTAACGCCTGCACCTGCTTGTTCGTATTCTCGCGCAGCGGGAACACGCCTCCGACGATGGCTTCGTACCGATCCGTCAGATCCTTCAGCTGCTCCGGGCTCGGAGGATTTCCCCTGCGGATATGGGTGTAATAGGCTTCCACCTGCTCCAGGCTTTCCGGCGTCCCGTAGGACATGACCAAGACTCCAATTTGCGGACGATCTGTCATTCTTCGTTATACCCCGCTTTCTTGCTTCGCCGAGCCTTGATTGCGCAAAGCTTCGCGCGAATATTCATGTACAAACATAGTCAGCTCTTTCAGCTTGTCCAGCGATGCTTCCGGGAAGAGGCCATGCCCCAGATTGAAAATATAACCCGGTTCCTTCACGCCTTCGTCGATAATCGCCTTCGCCTGCTCCTTGATGACGTTCATTGGGGCCGTCAGCACATAAGGATCCAGATTGCCCTGAACGGCGAATTCCGAGCCTAGCCGGCTGCGTCCTTCCGTGATAGGCACACGCCAATCCAATCCGATCACATCGGCGTCCAGGCCGCGCAAATACGGGAGCAATTCACCGGAGCTTACGCCGGGGAAATAAATTTTGGGCTGCTCCAAATGCTTCAATTCACGGAAAATCCGCTGAATCGTCGGAAGCACGAACGTTTGGAAGTCTCTAGGAGACAAGGAGCCCACCCAGCTGTCGAACAATTGAACGGCCTTAGCGCCTGCTGCGATATGAGCCTTGAGATACGCGATGACCATATCGCCCAGCTTATCCATCAGCTCAAACCAAACCGCAGGCTCTTCGTACATCAGCCCTTTGGTACGGATATAGCTCTTGGAAGGCTTCCCTTCAATCAGATAGCTCGCAATCGTAAAAGGAGCTCCGGCAAACGAAATCAAAGGAACCTTAAGCTCTGCAGCCAAAATTTCAATAGTGCGGATAATATGGGATAAGTCCTGCTCAATTTGAATCGGGCGGAGCCGGTGTACATCCTCTGCAGAGCGGATCGGGTTATGGATCACCGGTCCGATGTTTTTGACAATATCAAAATCAATCCCGATTGAAGCAACGGGATTCATGATGTCCGAGTACAAGATGGCTGCATCGACGCCCAGCTTCTTGATAGGCATCAGCGTAACCTCAGCGGCAAGCTCCGGCTGCCGGCAAATTTCCAGAAGGCTGTATTTCTCCTTAATCTTCCGATAGTCCGGGTCATACCGTCCCGCCTGGCGCATATACCATACCGGCAAGGTGTCGACGGCCTCTCTTTTGCAGGCCCGTAAGAATGTGTCATTGTAAGTCATTAAGCAACCCTCTTTCCGTAACATCCCTTAATCTATTACCCATTATGCCCTATTTGGAAGACTGTAACAACTAAAGGCCCCGTCCGTTTCCGACAAAAGTATGACAGTATTCGGCAGCAGGATTATGCGAGCGCTTGTTCATAGAGAAAGAACCGTGGGTCCGCTCCGGGTATGGAACGTTAGCACGGTTCTACCTGCCATCCGATTTATTACTTCAGCCAACGGGCCAAATCCTTTGCAAAATACGTAATGATCATATCCGCTCCGGCTCGCTTAAAGCCGACCATCGTCTCCAAAACAATGCTTTTCTCATCAATCCAGCCCTGCTGGGCAGCCGCCTTCACCATCGAATACTCGGCACTGACGTTGTATGCAACAATCGGAAGATCGAAGCTGTTTCGAAGCGAACGAATAATGTCCATATAGGCAAGCGCCGGCTTGACCATCAGCATATCCGCTCCTTCCGCCACATCGCCTCTGGCTTCCCGCATAGCTTCACGTGCGTTGGCAGGGTCCATTTGGTACGTCTTGCGGTCGCCGAACTGCGGTGCCGAATGAGCGGCTTCACGGAACGGGCCGTAGAACGCGGAAGCATACTTCACCGAATACGACATGATCGGCACATGCTCGAAGCCCGCTTGATCCAAGCCTTGTCGAATCGCATGAACGAAGCCGTCCATCATGTTGGACGGGGCAATAATATCCGCACCGGCTTCCGCTTGGGATACCGCTGTTTTCGTAAGCAGCTCCAGAGAAGGATCGTTCAGCACATCGGCACGGTTTTTCTTCTCATCGTAATGAACAACCCCGCAGTGACCATGATCCGTGAACTGGCACAAGCAGGTGTCGGCAACGACCAGAAGCTCAGGGGCCATCGCTTTGATCCGGCGGGTGGCCTCCTGCACGATACCGTTAGGATCATAAGCCGAGCTGCCGTGCGCATCCTTCTCGTGAGGAACGCCGAATAGCAGAATGGCCTGCAAACCAAGCGAGACGACCTCGCGGATTTCCTCCTCCAGCAAGTCCAAAGACAAATGATAAACACCCGGCATGGAGCCGATCTCTTCCTTCACACCCGTGCCGTGGGTTACGAAGATCGGATAAATCAGATCGTTGACCGTAACCGTATGTTCTCTTACGAGGTTGCGCAGCGCATGCGATGTACGCAGCCTGCGGCCGCGAATCAGCGGAAAGCTCATGGTCAGTACCTCCCAGTGTTGTCGTCTATTTATTTCTTCGAGTACATGCTCTTCACCAGCGAGGCTACCGTAGCCTCCTCAGCCAAGTAATCCACCTGCATTCCGGCTTCTCTTGCGGTTTGGGCCGTCAACGGGCCGATACAGGCGATTTGACAGCCGCCCAGAAGCTCAAGCGGTTTTTCCACGCCCAGCTCTCGCAACGCTTTCAGCAAATTGGTCACCGTGGACGAGCTGGTAAAGGTAATGATGTGAATTTTGTTTTGCTCGAGCAGCTCTAGGATATCGGTCCCGCCGTTTGTGTCCAGGACGGTCTCGTATACATCCGCTTTCGTCACCAGAAGTCCCAGTTCTTCCAGCTTCGCCGGAAGCGTCTCCCTGGCAATATCGGCCGTCGGCAGAAACACGCGCTGCCCCTTCTTTAGCTCGCCTTCCAGAGCATCCGGCAAAGCGTCGCCTTGAAACTTGGCCGGCAGCCGCTCTGGCTGCAAACCATATTGCTCCAGCGCCTCCGCGGTTTTCGGACCTACAGCGGCGATGCGAGCTTTGTACATGGAGCGTATGTCCAGTTTGAGCTCACGCAGCGTTTGGAAGAAATGCTCCACCCCGTTCACGCTGGTAAACATAACCCAGTCGTATTCGTTCAGCCGCTTCATCGCTTGGTGAAGCGCCTGCTGCGCTGCTTGCCCGCTTGGCGCCTGTGTACGGATGACAGGGAATTCAACCGCTTCTCCGCCCAGCTCGTCGATCTGGTCCACCAGCTCGCTTGCCTGCGATCGCGCCCGTGTCACCAATATGCGCTTGCCGAAAAGCGGCTTCTTCTCGAACCATGCCAGCTTCTCCCGAAGCTTCACGACTTCTCCTACAATGGTAACCGCAGGCGATTGAAAATTGGCTGCCTTCACCCGCTCCACGATATCCGTCAGCGTCCCCGTGAGCGTCTCCTGCTCCATCCAGGTGCCCCAGCGGATCAGCGCCACCGGGGTGTCCGGCGATTTGCCTCCTTCGATCAGCTGACGGCATATGGTTTCCAGATTCGCCACACCCATAAGGAAAATGAGGGTGCCCGATGCCTGGGATAAATTTTCCCAATTGACCGTGTTGTACGTCTTATTCTTATATTCGTGTCCGGTCACGATAGAAAAGGAGGATGTAAAGTCCCGGTGAGTCACGGGGATACCCGCATAAGCCGGGACGGAAATCGCCGAGGTGATTCCCGGAATGATTTCAAAGCGAATCTCGTTTTCCGCCAGCAACTCGGCCTCTTCCCCTACGCGGCCGAATACGCTCGGGTCTCCGCCCTTCAGCCGCGTTACGGTTTTCCCCTGAAGCGCCAGATCCACGAGCAGCTGGTTGATTTCCTCCTGCTTCATCATGTGCTTGTCCGGCAGCTTGCCGACGAAGATTTTGTCCGCGCCCGGCTTCATATGCTTGAGCAGCCTCGGGCTGGCGAGCCGGTCATATACGACGACATCCGCCCGCTGGATCGCCTCCAAGCCACGCACCGTAATCAGCTTCGGGTCCCCCGGACCCGCACCTACAAGATAGACGACACCCTTCTCCACAACCGATTCTCCCCTATTCCACGGCCAAAGCCAATAGTTCCGACGCTCCTTTGGCGATCAGCGCATCGGCGACCGCCAGTCCCAGCTTGTCCGGATCGGTTCCGGTCATTGTCTCTTTTAACAGCGTCTTGCCATCCGGCGAGCCGACCATGCCTGTCAGCACGATCGTGCCGTCCTGCTTAATTTGTCCGTAAGCCCCGATCGGTACCTGGCAGCCACCGTTCAGGCGCCCAAGATAACTCCGCTCCGCCGCAACGGCGCGGGCCGTTTCTTCATGCCGATAGGGCTCCAGAAGGTTCAGTACGAAATCATCGTTCGACCGGCATTCGATCGCCAGTGCTCCTTGCCCTACAGCAGGCAGGCATACGTCAGCCGGCAAATACTCGCTGATTCTCTCCTGCCAGCCGATCCGGTGCAGCCCCGCTGCCGCCAAAAGTATAGCGTCAAAGCCTTCGGTTTCCAGCTTGCGCAAGCGTGAATCGATATTGCCTCGTACCGCTTCAATCTGCAAATCCGGTCGGGCGTACTGCAGCTGCGAGGAACGCCGCAGACTGCTGGTGCCTACCTTGGCTCCCTGGGGCAGCTTGTCCCAGCCACCGCCGTCCCTCGTAATAAGAACATCCCTCGGGTCCTCACGTTTCGGCACCGCGCCGATCGTCAATCCCTCCGGCAGCTCGAACGGCATGTCCTTCATGCTGTGCACGGCCATATCGATTTCACCGTCCATCAATGCCTGCTCGATCTCCTTGACGAACAGTCCCTTGCCGCCTACCTTGGATAAGGTAACGTCGAGGATCCGATCGCCTTTGGTCACGATCTTCTTCAGTTCGAATTCTACCTCCAGCCCCCGCTCCTCACACAATGCCTTCAGCTGGTCAACGACCTGCCCGGTTTGTGTCAGAGCAAGTGCACTTTGTCTTGTGCCTACGACGATTTTGCGCATGCTTGCTTCACTCCCTCTATATCCATGTCACCCGAAGATAACAGTCGTACTTCCCATTATTACCGATTCTCCGCCGATTCTACCTCATTGGCGGAGTGAGCCGAGCCAGCTCCCCAGCCGTTCGATATCCTCCGGCGTCCGGGCCTGAAGCGTACGCTTCCGCAGCTCTTCCCGCTCCCTCTCGCCGAACCGGCCGTCCCGCAGCAGTGCCAGCAGCGGCCAATCGAGCATGCCGCGGAACAGCTGCTGGCGCTGTCCCGAATCCGGCAGCGCCTCCTGTACGGCCAATCTCAGCTCGTGGAGCAGATCCAGATAGGCCTCGTACTCGAGGCCGAACGTCTCCTCCAGCTGCCGGCGTACCGCCGCGGCCATGGAGGGACTGGCGCCGGCCGTCGAGACGGCCAGCGTGAGCCGCCCCCGCCGCACGACGGCGGGCAGCACGAAAGCGCTCGCCTCCGGATCGTCGGCGACGCTAACCAGCTGGCCGCGCGCCTCCGCTTCGAGGCGGACGGCCCGGTTCACCGCCGCGTCGTCCGTCGCGGCGAAGACCAGCCGCGCCGCGGCCAGCGCCGGCAGCCCCGCTTGATACAGGTCGCGATGCGACTGTATCAAGCCTTGGGCTGCGAGCGCCTCCAGGCGCGGCGAGAGCTGCGGGCTCACGACGGTGACGTGAGCCCCGGCCTGCAGGAGCGCGTCGACCTTGCGCTCCGCTACGCGCCCTCCGCCCACGACAACGCACGGGCGGCCGGCCACATCCAGCATCACGGGCAAATAGTCCCGATGCTTCATCGTCAGCCCCACTGATGAAACGAAGGCATCAGATTCGTCACGATCACGTTCACCGCCATGATCAGAAAAGCCGCGATGTTCCACAGCGCGAGCCGGTTCCCCGGCATCTTAAGCACCAGGCGCTGGAACAAGTAAAAAATATACGCCAGCAGGACGAACCAGGAATTGATCACCTTCGGATCAAAAAACAAATCGGCCTCGCCCTCCAGCGCCAGCCACACGACGCCAAGCGACATGCCCATTAACAGCAGCGGAGCCCCTGCCACAGCCGCCAGAAAGGCATACCGGTCCGTCTTCTCGAGGCTCGGCATACGCTGCATCTGCTGCGACCATTGGCGTTCCTTCAGCTTCCGATGAAGGAACAAATACATCCCCGAGAACACGACCGATATGACGAAAGCCACGTAGCTCACGAGGGACAGCGAAATATGTATGAAGAGCAGTTCATCCGTAATGTTCCAATGCGCCAGTGTAGGCGATACATTCGGATTGCTGAAAAAATTCAAGGCTAGAATCGCAAACCCGAATACATTGACGAGAAAAACAAACAGCTCGATCCGGAAAAACCGGTTCACCGCAAGCGAAACCGTCACCAACAGCCACGAAAACATAAACAGGGTTTCAAACCGTGAAAAGGCGGCAGCCTCCTCATGGGTGACCAATCCATAAATCAAATACGCCGTTTGAAGAATCCATACAAAAGAAAGCAACCCTGTCCCCATCCGTTTTGCACTTCGATTCGGATGTGCGAAATCCGAGAAGTAAAACAGGAGGCTCAGGGCGTAAATATACAAAATAGCATCATACAACCAGCTTTGAGTGACCATAGCGTTCCTTTCCGGTCAGGCTTAGGCCAGAGCGTCGGCAGTGTTGATCGTTACTTTCTTAAGCAGCTCTTCCTTTATCCGCTCTTGCGAAGCGACGGCTTCCTGCTGAAGCTTGGCCTCCTCCACCCTTTTCTGCTCTTCCAGCTGCTGCTCGAGTGCAAAAATTTGCGTGAAAAACTCCAGCGCTTCGTCCCCGTCACGTTCGGCTGCCATTTCCTTGATGCGGATGATCGGGTCGCGCAGCATTTGATTGACAATGCTTTTCGTTAACTTGTGAATCACCTTCAGCTCGCGCTCACTCAGATCCGGCAGCTTCTTCATCAAGCTGTCCATCGTCTCCTCATGCACCGCATTCGCCTTCGTTTGCAGCGCCTGAATCACCGGGCTGACGCCCAGCGTTTTCGTCCATTGCTCAAACACATCCATCTCGGTACGAATCATCTCTTCAATCATCACCGCCGCCTTTTGGCGTTCAAGCAAGTGGTTATTTACAATCGTCTGCAAATTGTCAATATCATACAGGAAGACGTTCGGCAGCTGTCCCAGCGCCGGGTCCAGATCGCGCGGAACCGCAATATCGATCATGAAGAGCGGACGTGAACGGCGCTTCTGCAGCACGAACGCCACCTGCTCCTTCGTCAGCACCAGATCCTTCGCCCCTGTCGAGCTGATCACGATGTCAGCTTCCTCCAAGTGCTGAAGCAGCTTGTCCATGGTGCTCGGGATGCCGTTGAACTTCTCCGCCAGCTCTTGGGCGCGGCTAAACGTCCGATTGACCACAATGACCTTATCGGCGCCGCTTGCATAAAGATGCTTCACCGTCAGCTCACTCATTTTCCCGGCACCGATAATCAATACCTTCTTCTTCTCGTAGCTTCCGAAAATGCGCTTGCCCAGCTCCACGGCGGCATAGCTGACCGAAACCGGGTTTTCGCCAATGCCTGTTTCGGTATGAGCCCGTTTCGCCAGCGTAACCGCCTGCTTAAACAGCGTGTTGAACACAATGCCCGTCGTCTTCTCCTGCTGAGCCAGCAGAAAAGCGTCGCGAACCTGACCCAGAATCTGGGTCTCGCCAATGACCATGGAATCCAAGCCGCTAGTAACGCGGAACAGATGCTCGATAGCCTGCTCGTTTTCATATATATACATGTGGCCGCCGAACTCCTCGCGGGGTACGCCAAACCACTTTTCCAAAAATCCGCGCAAATAATGACCGCACAAATGCTGGCGGTCGACCACAACGTACAGCTCCGTTCGGTTGCAGGTGCCCACAATGACGCATTCCATGATGCTCTTGGTATTTTTGAGCTCCATGACCGCTTGCGGCAAATCGGCTTCGGCAAAAGCGAATTTCTCACGAATGGAGACGGGAGCCGTACGATAGTTTAAGCCCGCTACGATAATATGCATCTTGGTTCACCTGCCTCCTCCAAAAATGATGTAATTATTATAGCATAATGTAACGAGCTTTTCCGACACAAAATATGAATATTTTTTAAACGGGTGAGAGCCGTGTCACAATTCCTTATCATTTTAGCTTCTTTGCATGCGTTTCTGCTGTGCGCAGAATCACACCGTTCAAAGCTTTCTTTATTTTCTGCCTATTACATAATCCTATACCTAATGTATGCCAATTTAAACAGCCGCGCTCTTTATTGAAGCTGCTTTTTCTTTAGCAGCTCGGCAATTGCTTTATCCGCCTTGGCGAGCCGGGTGTTCTCCGAGGAAACGATATCGCCGCCGGACAGAAGCTTGCCGTACGCATCGTAAAGGTCCGCATACAGCCGATTGACCTCGCTCAGCGTCTGAAGCTCATCGGTCTTAAGCGGCCGCTGTCCGCCAATCTGCAGTCGCAGAATGTACTGCATAAGCTGGGAAAGCGACTCCAGCTTCGTTAGGGCCGACTCTCCATAGGCAAGCACCAGGTGGTCGTGAGTGAAGTTGGCTGTGTACAGCGACTGGCGAAGGGCCGCGAGAGATTCGGTATCCCGGACGACTCCCGCGTCCTGGAGATAGCTTCCGAGCAGCTCCATTTGGAAAAAGGATACTTTATAAAGAAGCTTATCCGCTTCTTCCCGGTGGGCGTCGGTTTGCAGCATCCCCAGAATCTGTGAAACAGGCCAAACAATAAGCAGCGCGAGAATGGCATACATAAACCATTTTTTCCGATGGTTGCGCATATTGGATTTCTCCTTCCGTATACAAGCTTCATCTAAGATTGTATGGGAAGGCTATAAAAGAAATAACCACGGATTACTCCGTGGCTGGAACATTCGATATATTCATTGCTGTCCGTTCACAAATGGATTACTTCACCAATTCAGCAAGCTTAATTTCAGGAGTTTCTACCTTCAGCTCACCCATACCGCGAACCAGTTTCTTCGCATGTGCAACTTCCGGCTTCAATACGGAGATCATGTAGTCAATCGCGATTTGCGGATCTACGGTCTCGCCGCATGTGTAGCAGTCCAGTGCAGCGAATCCTCTCTCAGGATACGTATGAATGGAGAGATGACTTTCCGACAGTAATACGAGCACAGTGGCTCCTTGTGGTTCAAATTGCTTGGATTGTACAGACAATACGGTTGCTCCACATGCCTCAGCAGCTTCTACCATTTGTGCCTGCAGCCACTCCGCGTTAGTCAGCTTATCAAAGTCTGCTCCCCAAGTGTCTACAGCTACGTGTCTTCCGAAAGTTGAGTATTCCATCTTTCGGTTCCCCCTTCCTAGGAATAAAATGTTTTGAAAATTTCATCCGCTAGGACCTACGTCATTCACTTCTCGAGGGAATAATCTCTCGCAACATTACATGTCCTGAGTGAATCCTGGTTCCTATTTTGTTTTCAACGAGAATAAAAATAACATCAATCGACTAGAAATGCAACACTTTTTTTGGGCCAGGCGGGGAATGCGTCCCTGTGGCGTTCACACAATGAACACAATATGCCCTGAGCCCTTCCGTGGTGCAGAAATTTCCTTTTCCAGCAGCCCAAAGTCCTCGACCTAGTCCGCAATTTTCGGGATCGACTTTGTTTACCCCGAAGAGTGTATAGCTCCAGCGTGCCCGCGTAGAGCTCAATGATCCAATACTCCGGCACGCCCTACTTCGAATAAGTGTTCAGTGCTCCACCGATCGTTCTTGTCTCTTTTATTAACCGACCTGCTGCTTGTCCCATTATACCATGCTCATACCATGAAACTGCATATTTATGCAAAAAAGGAACCCCTCCGCAAGCCCTGTCAGGCGCTTGATTCGGAAGAGTTCCTCTCTATCGTCAGTAGGTTATATTAAGCTTCGAGTACGAACAAGCGATGAGTCAACTTCTTCAGACGGCCATCAATTTGCTCGCGAACCGCGTCATCTCCAAATTCATTTCGCAGATCCAGCAGGCTGTTGATTTGAGCGTGAATCGCTTGAATTTCCTGCTCCACCTCGTTTTTCCTGAACAGCTGCTCCAATTGCCCCAAGGTATCCTTGTATTCGAAAACAAGCTTCTCACCCTCGGCGCGCTTCTCAACAATCCGCACTACAGCACCATATTTGTACGTATACTCCATGATATAGGACGAATAAATCCGATGAACGACAGCATCTCCCTTAAAGGCCGACACCGCTTTGCGCATACCATCGACCAATTTTCTGTTGGTGATTCGGCACGTTCCCTGGCATACATACAAATTCATTTTCCGTTCGAACGACAGGACCACCTCTTGACCCGCATCGTCGAGCAATACCACCTCTTGATTCCCGTTTTCTAACACTTTGACTTGCAGAGCGGCACCATGATCGACAAACAGCTGGATAAACTTGGCCATCTCGGCTTCCGTCAGTTGTAGGCAGGTTTTGACGTATTCGGTCGCTAACCTATTTGCCATAAAAATCCCTCGATTCATTTTTTTCGAACCATGCAGCCTAGTCTTTTTTCATTTGTTCTATATACAGTATACTACATAATTATTTAATATTCCTGCCGCTCAAGCAGTGAATTCGGGGGAAATTCAGAAAATTTCGCGTTTTCCTTGAAGGATTCAAATAAATCATGCTAAAACCTCGGTTTCCTGCCGGAAGTTCTCCGGTTCCCTCGGCTGTTTCCTATATTTGTACTTCCCTATTGCTCTTATTCTCTTCCGTTTGCTCGGAGTTTCCGGCTTCCGGTTCCGCTTTTCCGGCAGGATCGACATACCCGATGTGCTTTTCAATCAGCTGCCACAGCTCATCTTTACCCAGTCCCAATTCGGACGAGAACATGATGATCGGATCCGTTTTGTCCATCTCCAGCGTCTCGCGGATGATCTTCATATGCTTTTGCCATTTGCTCTTTGGAATTTTGTCCGCTTTGGTCGTTACCACGCAGACCGGCAGCCCGTTATGCTTCAGCCAGTCGTACATCGCTTGATCGTCCTTCGTCGGAGGATGGCGCAAATCGATGATATGTAAAATGAGCTTGAGCGGTTCTCTTTTCGTCAAGTAAGCTTCAATGAACTTACCCCACTTCTCGCGCTCCGTCTTCGATACCTGGGCATAACCGTACCCCGGCAAATCTACAAAATATAAGTCCGAATTAATCCGATAATAATTCAATTGCTGGGTTTTTCCCGGCTTGGAGCTGGTACGGGCCAGATTCTTCCGATTGATCATCCGGTTGATCAATGAGGATTTGCCTACATTAGAACGCCCTGCCAGAGCAATCTCCGGCAAGGCGTCCGTAGGGTACTGACTCGGACCAACCGCGCTGATGATAAATTCAGCTTGATTGACCTTCATGGTAAAATCAACTCTTTCCGTTATTTAGACGCCTACTGGCTTCACTAGTGCATGCTCCAAAACTTCATCCATATGCGATACCGGAACGAAACGCAGCTCGTTGCGCACGCTCTCCGGTACTTCTTCAATGTCCTTCACATTATCCTGCGGAAGAAGAACCGTACGAATCCCGGCCCGGTGGGCTGCCAGCGCCTTCTCTTTCAAGCCGCCGATCGGCAGCACGCGGCCGCGCAGGGTAACCTCTCCGGTCATCGCAACATGGCGCGAGACGGGGATATTCGTGAGGGCAGAGATGAGTGCTGTAGCCATCGTAATCCCTGCTGAAGGACCATCCTTCGGAATGGCGCCCTCCGGGATATGGATATGAATGTCGAACTTCTCATGGAAATCCGGTTGAATGCCCAGCTGTTGAACACGGGATCGGGTATAGCTGAAGGCGGCTTGGGCCGATTCCTTCATGACATCGCCGAGCTTCCCTGTCAAGGTTAGCTTGCCGTTCCCCGGCATGACAGTAACCTCGATTACCAGCGTATCGCCGCCTACCTCCGTCCAGGCAAGGCCGGTTACCGCTCCGATCTGATCCTTCTCCTCCGCCGTTCCGAATCGGAATTTGGCAGGCCCAAGGAAGTCCTTCAGGTTATCCGGATGCACATGCACCGAACCGTGGCCTCCCACGATGAGCTTCGCCGCCTTGCGGCATATTGACGATACCTGCTGCTCCAAATTCCGTACTCCCGCTTCCCGCGTGTATTCCCGAACCGTCCGCAGGAGCGCTCCGTCCTCCACTTGAAGCTGGCCGTCTTCCAGACCATGGTCGCGCTTTTGCTTCGGAAGCAAGTAGTTGCGGGCGATATGCATCTTCTCGACTTCCGTGTAACCCGGGATGTACAAAACCTCCATCCGGTCGAGCAGCGGCCGCGGAATATTATGAAGAGCGTTTGCTGTCGTTACGAACATCACGTTCGAAAGATCGAACGGCACCTCGATAAAGTGGTCGGAAAACGTGCTATTCTGCTCCGGATCCAGCACCTCAAGCAGCGCGGCCGACGGATCTCCACGGAAATCCATGGACATCTTGTCAATCTCGTCTAGGAGGAACACCGGATTGCTTGTTCCGGCCGTCTTCATCCCTTGAATGACGCGTCCCGGCATAGCCCCTACGTACGTCCTGCGGTGGCCGCGGATTTCCGCTTCATCCCTCACTCCGCCGAGGGAGATCCGTACGAATTCACGATTCATCGAACGGGCAATGGAGCGTGCAATGGAGGTTTTCCCGACCCCTGGCGGTCCTACCAGACAAAGAATGGGCCCCTTCAGCTTCTTCACAAGCTTCTGTACCGCCAAATACTCAAGAACCCGTTCCTTCGGCTTCTCCAAGCCATAGTGGTCCTCGTTGAGAATGTGCTCCGCCTTGCCGATATCCAAATCGTCTTCCGTTTTCTTGTTCCAAGGAAGAGCTAGAAGCCAATCGATATAATTGCGGATGACCGATCCTTCCGCCGAGGTTGCCGGCATTTTCTCAAGACGGTCGATTTCCTTCTCGATCTTCTCCCGGACCTTCTCAGGCACTTCCGCCTGTTCCAGCTGATTGCGAAGCTCTTCGGCTTCGCCCGCGCGGCCTTCCTTCTCGCCGAGCTCCTTCTGGATGGCCTTCATTTGCTCACGCAGATAGTATTCCTTCTGCGTTTTCTCCATTTGCTTCTTGACTCGCTGGCTGATTTTGCGTTCCAGCTCCAGCACTTCCCGCTCGTTGTTAAGGATCCCCAGCAGCTTCTCCAGCCGCTCGCGGACATCCACAGTTTCCAGAATTTCTTGCTTATCCTTAATTTTAAGGGATAAATGACTGCAAATGACATCGGCAAGACGTCCGGGCTCATCGATATCCGATACGGCGGCCAACGTTTCCGGCGTTACCTTCTTGGACAAGTTGATGTAATGCTCGAATTGAGTAAGAACCGTACGCATGAGCGCATCGATCTCCGGGTCGGTCGTCTCCTGCTCGGGCAGTTCCTTCGCATTTACTTCATAGTACTCTTCATTCGTCAAAAATTCTGTAATTTCAGCCCGAACAACCCCTTCCACGAGGACGCGGATCGTTCCGTTAGGCAGCTTCAGCATTTGACGAACTCGGGCAATGGTGCCAACTCGGTAAATATCTTCCGTCTTGGGCTCTTCTATATTCACTTCCGATTGCGTACACAACAAAATCATGCTGTCGTCGACCATGGCTTTTTCCAGTGCCCGCACCGATTTCTCCCTGCCGACGTCCAAATGCAGCACCATGCTCGGATACACGAGCAGACCCCGCAGCGGAAGCAGCGGCAAGCGGCGCACCTTATTCTTGTTAGGTCCCATCCACGAGCACCTCCAGACTTCTAGTAACAAGCTCTTCGCTTAACAGCGTTGCTAACATTTTATCAAAATCCATACGAAAACACCAATGAAGGCGCCTGCGGACACCTTATTCTACAGCGTCCGCATGCAAAACCGTAACCGAAGCTCCAGGCAAGCCGTCTTGCGGCAGCGCAAAGGAGTCGGTCTGCTCGCTGAGCTCCATTCCCAAGGCGTGGAACAGAGCCTCCTGTACGGAATCTACCGGTATGACCTCAAGCCCGTTCAATCCCGCGAAAATTTCCTGCCAATTCTCTTTAGGAATGATCACTTTCGTTGCCCCGGCCTGGAATGCCGCCTCCACCTTGGCAATGACGCCGCCAACGGGCTTCACCTTCCCATGGATGCTAATTTCCCCTGTCATGGCAATATGGTTGTCCACCGGAATCTGATGGATTGCCGAAGCGATCGCCGTAGCCATAGAGATCCCCGCAGAAGGACCGTCAATCGGGATGCCGCCCGGGAAATTGATGTGAAGATCATACCCATAAGGGTTCATGCCGAGTCTTCGAAGCACGGTCAGCACGTTCTCTACCGAACCTCTGGCCATGCTCTTGCGGCGAAGCGTACGGGAGCCTCCGCCCATTTCTTCTTCATCCACCACTCCGGTAATGGTGAATTGGCCATGATTGGTGCCGATCACAGGAATCGCCGTTACTTCAATCTCAAGCAGCGTCCCTAGATTCGGACCATATACGGCAAGACCGTTGACCAAGCCTACGGCAGGCTGCTGAGGAATTTTTTTCTCCGGCCGCGGCGGAATTTGGGAGCTGTTCACAACCCATTCGACATCGGCAGCGGATACCTCTCTTCTGCCTTCTGTGAGCGCCATCCCGGCTGCCAGCTGAATGACATTGACCGCCTCCCTGCCGTTGGTAGCATATTTCTTCACTACGTTAATGGCCGCTTCATTTTCAGACATTCCGATTTTCTTCAGTGCCTTGGAGGCTATGAGGCTGATCTCATCAGGAAGCAGCGGACGAAAAAATATTTCCATACAGCGCGAACGAATGGCAGGCGGAAGCTCGGAGGGATTACGAGTCGTCGCCCCCACTAAACGAAAGTCGGCAGGAAGCCCGTTTTGAAACACATCGTGAATGTAGCCCGGAATGTTCGTGTCTTCCGAATTGTAGTATGCACTTTCCAAAAATACCTTACGATCCTCAAGCACCTTTAATAATTTATTCATCTGGTGAGGATGCAATTCACCGATTTCATCAATAAACAAAATACCGCCGTGAGCCTTCGTGACAGCTCCCGCTTTGGGCTGCGGTATTCCGGCAACGCCCATTGCCCCCGCCCCTTGGTAGATCGGATCATGAACCGAGCCGATCAGCGGATCCGCTATACCCCGCTCGTCAAAGCGGGCGGTTGTGGCGTCGATCTCCGTGAATTTGGCATCCGGACGGAAAGGAGACTCCACATTCTTCTTCGCTTCCTCCAAAACGACGCGTGCAGCCGCCGTTTTCCCTACACCGGGAGGACCGTAAATAATCACGTGCTGAGGATTCGAACCGCACAGTGCGGCCTTCAACGCTCGCAGCCCCTCCCGTTGACCTACGATATCGTCCATGGACGATGGTCTTGTTTTTTCGGCTAACGGCTTATTTAACGAAATGGAACGAAGCTTGCGCAGCTTCTCCAGCTCTTTTCTCGATTCCTTATCAACGGCCGTTCTATTGGTCTGCTGATTGCGCAGCAAATTCCAGAAGTACAACCCGATCACTATCGCAAAAAACAACTGGATTACCATCAAAATCACACTTATGCTCATCCCGCCTACCTCCAAACATCATAATAATTGGTAGTATTGCCCTGCGTTGGTGCCATTAATCCCGATTTTCCAAAGAAACTTTTCTTGGCGAACGGATACGGAGAAGTACCGTAAGCAAGGCTAAAAGCGTATTTCAAGTCTTCTCGTCAAGGATGTGATTCAAGTGATTATCGCTCGTCGATGGTTGTTGCTCCTATTGCTGATCGGGATATGCATGTTCTCGTCCCAGGGTTCGGCTTACGCCCGCTTCGAAAGCTCACTTCAGCAAAACCCGATTCTGAAGGATGTGGACGTGATGATCGATGTAGGTCATGGCGGAGTGGACAGCGGGACTCATTTGGGCACGATTTATGAAAAGGATATAAACCTGGCCATTGCCCTGAAGGTGTATGAGGAGCTGAAGGCAAGAGGATATCGCGTTATGATGAACCGTGACGGAGACTATGCACTTAGTACGGAAAATCAGTGGCTGCGAATAAGCTCCCGCCATATCAAGGATTTGGCTCAACGTACGCATCTTGCAAACGAAATTCATCCCAAGCTGTTGATCAGCATTCATGTCAATACTGCAGGAAGCACGCGTAAAAGCGGCCCTCTTCTCCTTCATCAGAAAACAGAAGAAAGCAAGAGACTGGCCAAGGAGCTTCAACAAGCACTTAACCAGCTTTACGGTGCGCAAGAGACTCCCAAATACGGAAAAACATATTATTTGTTGAAGCACTCGAAATGTCCTTCCGTAATTGTTGAGGTCGGGTATTTAAGCAATCCGAGCGACCGGCAGCGTATGCTTAAGCCTGCGGGACAAAAGGATATAGCCGAGCGAATTAGCGATGGCGTGCAGCGGTATTTGGAAGAGAAAAAGCCAGGCTGACGTTTCTTGAACGTCCTGGCTTTCGGCATTATTTGACCAGCTTCGAAACAGAAGTGAAGGTGGCTCCCAGCTGCTGAAGCGTCGGGATAGATTCCATCAACACCGCTGCAGTGTGCTTTCCAGGAGGCCCTACATGCCCAATGACCACCGTCGCCTCATGCTCCTTCACATGCTTTTGCACCTTCAAGGCTTGTTTTACAATATGGCCTCTGGAATAAATATCGTCCATAAACAAATGGTTCTCTGCGGTTGGTACACCCAGCTCGCGAGCAATCTGAGCTACCTTGGACTTATCTGTGGTACGGCTATCCAAGAAGAAGAGTCCCTTTTCCTTGCAGATCGTCAAGATGATACGCATGATTCGCTCATCTGCCGTAACCTTGGAGCCCATATGATTGTTCATACCAATGGCATGAGGCACATCCTGTATAGCAGCCAGCACACGCTCACGCACTTCTTCGTCCGTTAAATCCGTCGTAATGGCACCGGGTCCTAGCCAGCTTTTCTTGCCTCTCTTCGGCTCCATGGGCAAGTGAATGATCACATCACGTCCCAGCTGATGAGCCCATTCCGCATCCCGCTTGGTTGTCGGCAGGAAGGGCATTACAGCTACTGTAAAGGGAATAGGCAGTTCCATCATCTCCTTCGTTCCCAGCATATCATTGCCGAAATCGTCAATAACGAGCGCAATCTGTTTGGATGGCTGCTTGGGAGGAAGCGGCTGCGGGTCTATCGGAGCCGAAGCATACAAGGTTCCGGCGGCAGAAGCCGTCAGAATCAAGGTAGTCAGTAATGTAGCGATACGTTTCATTCAGCAGTACTCCTTCTTGGAATGGGAATACTATTTGTTATTTTCCAAAAAAGGCTTCTTTATGCATAAGAAAAGCTTCTATCGAAGCCATCTCGGGGATGTACATTCGTGAGCAAGAGGAAGCTTTTCTTGAAACATTAGAATCCTTGAGCTCCGCTCAAAACTTATAAATTCTAATGTTATAAAAAAGCCCGCAGCAGGCTGCGGACTTCTTGATATATCATGCTTGTAGTTCGTGATGCTTACGGCCAGGAATCTCTCCCGTTTTCTCAAAATGCGCCACGATGATATCGATTTCCCTCTTCAGCTCGGACAGCAGCTCATCTTCCGGTACTTTGCGAATCATTTCCCCGTAACGGAACAGCATGCCTTCGCCGCGGGCACCGGCAATACCGATGTCGGCCTCGCGTGCTTCCCCGGGTCCGTTCACCGCGCAGCCCAGCACCGACACCTTGATCGGCACCTTCAGCTTGGAGATGTAGTCCTCCACCTCGTTGGCGATCGAGAACAAGTCGATGTCCAGCCGTCCACAGGTCGGACAGGAAACCAGCGTAGCCGCATTCGTAATTAAGCCGAACGACTTCAACAGCTCGCGGCACACTTTTACCTCTTCCACCGGGTCCGCGCTAAGCGAGATTCGGATCGTCGATCCAAGACCCATGCTCAGAAGGGCACCCAGCCCTGCGGCACTTTTCACTGTGCCGGAAAACAAGGTTCCTGCCTCGGTGATGCCAAGGTGCAGCGGGTACCGGAAAGCCGATGCCGCCTTCGTATACGCTGCAATCGCCATAGGCACATCGGAGGCTTTCAAGGACACAATGATGTCCCGGAAGTCCAGCTCTTCCAGAATGCCGATATGATAAAGGGCGCTCTCAACCATGGCTTCCGGCGTCGGATAACCGTACTTCTCAAGCAGGTGGTTCTCTAAAGAGCCCGCATTGACCCCGATCCGAATCGGAATGCCTCTCTCCTTGCAAGCTTTCACTACCGCCTCTACCTTCTCGCGGCGTCCGATGTTACCCGGATTGATTCGAACCTTATCAATGCCGTTCTCAATCGCCATCAAGGCAAGACGGTGGTCAAAGTGAATATCCGCGACAAGGGGGATCGAGATCTGCTTCTTGATCTCCTTAATGGCTTCAGCCGCCTCTTTGTTGTTCACCGTCACCCGCACGATTTGGCAGCCGGCTTCTTCCAGACGGTGGATCTCCGCAACGGTTGCCTTGACATCGGCCGTCTTGGTCGTACACATGCTCTGAATGATGACCTCGTTGCTGCCGCCAATGGTCAAGTTCCCTACTTTAACGGGGATGGTATCCTTCCTGTGGAACATATGTGTATTCTCTCCCATGATACCAAACATCCTCCGCTCCCTTCTTAGGGATTGGAGGTGTCCGGTATAAATATTCGATTCAAGCTTAGGCGCTTTCTTCCTTCTTCTTCACCGACTGAGCGTCCTTGGAAGTGATCGGCGGAGCGATCTTCGCTTGGACGGACTCCTTCGTAACCACGCAGCTGGAATTTTCCGTACGGGACGGCGCCTCGTACATAACCTCCAGCATAATGCTCTCGATTATGGCACGAAGTCCGCGGGCACCGGTGTTACGCTTAATCGCTTCCTTTGCGATTTCCTCCAGTGCTTCCGGCTCGAATTCGAGCGACACGTTATCCATCTCCAGCAGCTTTTGGTACTGCTTCACGAGAGCGTTCTTCGGCTCGGTCAGGATGCGTACCAATGCAGCCTCATCCAGCGGCTCCAGTGTAGAGATGACCGGCAGACGACCGACAAATTCAGGAATCAAGCCAAACTTGAGCAGGTCTTCCGGCAGCACGAGGGACAAGTACTCGCCCGGCTTGAGATCAGCCACTTTGCCGTCTGCTCCGAAGCCGATGACCTTCTTACCGATACGGCGCTTGATGATCTGCTCCAGGCCGTCGAAGGCACCGCCGCAAATAAACAAGATATTCGTCGTATCGATCTGGATAAATTCCTGATGAGGATGCTTACGTCCGCCCTGCGGAGGAACGGAGGCCACCGTGCCTTCAAGAATTTTCAGCAAAGCCTGCTGCACGCCTTCACCGGACACATCGCGAGTAATGGACGGGTTCTCGGATTTACGGGCTACCTTATCGATTTCATCGATATAAATAATGCCGCGCTCCGCCTTCTCCACGTCGTAATCCGCCGCTTGAATAAGCTTGAGCAAAATGTTCTCAACGTCCTCGCCTACATAACCGGCTTCCGTCAAGGAAGTTGCGTCGGCGATGGCGAACGGAACGTTCAAAATTTTGGCCAGCGTCTGTGCCAGCAATGTCTTACCGCTACCTGTCGGTCCGACAAGGGCGATATTCGACTTCTGAAGCTCTACATCCTCCAGCTTGTTCTGGCCGGAGTTAATCCGCTTATAGTGGTTGTATACCGCTACGGAAAGCGACTTCTTCGCTTGCTCCTGCCCGATAACATACTGGTCAAGAATCGTGCGAATTTCTTTCGGCTTCGGCACATCCTTCAGATCCAGCTCTTCCTCGTGACCCAATTCTTCCTCAACGATTTCCGTGCAAAGCTCGATACACTCATCGCATATATAAACGCCCGGTCCAGCAACCAGCTTGCGCACCTGCTCCTGCGATTTGCCGCAGAAGGAACACTTCAGCTGACCTTTTTCATCGTTAAATTTAAACATGGAATCACTCCATTCCTAAGTCAATTCGTTCCGAGTGATAACCGCATCAATAAGGCCGTAAGCCTTCGCTTCTTCGGCGCTCATAAAGTTGTCCCGGTCCGTATCTCGTTCGATTTTCTCGTAAGGCTGACCTGTGCGCTCAACATAAATCTGATTCAGCTTCTGCTTCGTCTTAATAATCCAATCGGCATGGATCTTAATATCCGAAGCTTGCCCGCGGACTCCGCCCAGCGGCTGATGGATCATCACTTCACTGTTCGGCAAAGCGAAGCGCTTGCCCGGTGCCCCTGCCGTCAGCAGCAAGGAGCCCATGCTGGCCGCCATACCCACGCAGATCGTTGATACATCCGGCTTGATGAACTGCATTGTATCATATATACCCATGCCCGCTGTAACTGAACCACCGGGAGAGTTAATGTACAGATGGATATCTTTCTCGGAATCTTGAGCAGCCAGGAACAAGAGCTGCGCAATGATCAGGTTGGCGACGTCATCATCAATCGCGCTACCCAAAAATATGATGCGGTCCTTGAGCAAACGGGAGTAAATATCATAGGATCGCTCACCGCGTCCTTCTTGCTCGACAACCATAGGTACCAGACTCATCGTTCCAACCCCTTTACTTTGTGAGATAGACTTCGCAAGCATTCCGCTCAAAAAGCCTTACACAATATTGTATCACGTTTCAAGCTGCGTTGCATCTTGCTGATATGTATGTACTTTCGACACATTTCGGGAATGCGGATGGGTAAAACAAAGGCACGCATGAATACACGTGCCCCTGCCACCCTATGTGATTATTATACCGCTGCAGCAACTTTGCTGTTTTCCATCAGGAAATCAACGGTTTTTCTTGTTACGATATCATTAACCAGCGTCTGCAGGTTACCGTTGTTAGCGAAGATCGCTGCAACTTCATCCGCGGAGCGGCCATACATTTGAGCCAGCTTCTCCAGCTCTGCTTGAATTTCTTCTTGTGTCGCTTCGATGCCTTCCGCTTTCGCTACCGCTTCAAGCACCAGGTTGTTGCGAACGCGCTTCTGGGCGTCTTCCTGCATTTGACCCTTCAGATCCTCAGCGCTTTGACCGGTGAACTGGTAGTACATATCGATGTTCATACCTTGCATGCGCAGACGGTTTTCGAATTCCTTCACCATTTGCTCCGCTTCGTCATCGATCATCACTTGAGGAATGTCGACAGTAGCCGCTGCAGAAACCTTCTCTACCACTTCAGCCTCTTGCCCGCGCTTAGCTTCACTTGCTTTGCGCTCCTTCAGCTTGCTTTCGAGATCTGCCTTGTACTCATCCAACGTTTCGAATTCACTGACGTCTTTCGCGAACTCGTCGTCCAGCTCAGGCAGGTTTTTGCGCTTGATATCATGCAGCTTGATTTTGAAAACCGCTTCTTTGCCCTTCAGCTCTTCTGCATGGTAATCTTCAGGGAAGCTAACGGTGATGTCCTTCTCGCCGTCCTTCTCAAGGCCTACCACTTGCTCTTCAAAGCCAGGGATGAAGCTGTTCGAGCCAAGCTCCAGAGAATATCTCTCCGCTTTGCCGCCCTCGAATGCTACGCCGTCTACGAAGCCTTCAAAGTCGATAACAACCACGTCGCCGTTCTGTGCTGCGCCCTCTTCCACAGGAACAAGCTCAGCATGACGGCTTTGCAATTTCTTAAGCTCTTCGTTCACTTCTTCAGCCGTTACTTCCGTCGCTTGGTGCTCAAGCTCAATACCTTTGTAGTCGCCGAGCTCAACTTCCGGCTTTACAACAACCTTCGCTTTGAACTTCAGCGTTTGGCCTTTGCCGAATTGCTCTACGTCTACTTCAGGACGGTCTACCGGTTCGATCCCTGTCTCGCGAACAGCGGATACGTAAGCTTCAGGAACAATAATATCAAGAGCGTCTTGATACAAGCTTTCCACTCCAAATTTCGCTTCAAAAATGGAGCGAGGCACTTTGCCCTTACGGAAGCCCGGAACATTCACCTTGTTGACGACTTTCTTAAATGCCTTGTCCAGAGCGGTGGCCACCTGTTCCGCGTCTACTTCAATATCAAGAACTCCAACGTTCTTCTCTATCTTTTCCCAGCTTGCTTTCATTTTATGCTTTCCCCTCCAAAAATTGTCCATTAATCAACATGATAGTCACGCGCTTGACGGCCCGAACAGTGAGACGGCATGTCCCGTCCGCCAATATAACCATTCTATTATAACCATAATATATCGCGTTTTCAACAATCAATGCAACCCATCCTAGCGGACCCGCCGTTTGCCGCTACATCCTCCCGGAAAACATCGTTGCGGCAAACTGCTTCATCACCCGGTACGCCTGCTCCCATTGAAATAGAAGGTGTGAAGTGATGCCGTACAAATCGAGAAGCTCCTCCCTGTCGCCGCTGTGAAACACGTGCTCCAGCAAGGTAAGGTGCAGCGCGGCGGCCCACACATCGACACAGGAGGAATCCTGCCGCAGCATTTGGCGATATTGCGAAGTGCCGTAGATGAACGCCAGAAATTCATTCCAGGTTTCTTGGGCAAAGTAGCTGAGCGCAGGATGCTGCGTCTCGCTGATCTCCTGCACTCTCAGCATAATCTCATGGATCTGTGCGGGAAAATCATCGAAGGTAGGCGGAGTATCCTCCAAATCTACCACGGTCTCCTCGTTCAGCTTGTATAAGGTCACGCTCCCCGTGGCTCCACGTCTCTGCAAGGTTTGAAGCGCCTTAAACTGAAGCATTGGATGTAAATTCGGACGGGTAGCCCATTCTTCCAGCACTTCGTTAACACGGGGATGCTCTACCAAGGCGAGCTGCTCCAACGCCAGCAATTGTTTGTCCACCTCGTAAGGCTGCTCCAGAGCGGCTAACAGCTTCTCCGCATATTCCTCGCCTTCCCGGCCCCTCAGCCTTAGCTGCTCGCGCAGAAGCTCCTCCTCCGTCAGCTCCTCCTGCTCGTCTTCGAGCGGAAACTGTTCCTCCGGAAACATCATCTGCAGCCAATCCAGCAGCGACTGCCATTCCCCTTGCACACGGTGGTCGTGGTGGCGGCAATTCAGCAAAAACCGAAGCAGCCGCACCGCTTCCCCGTAACGCTCCGCTTCCAGCATCCGGGTCAGCTCGTACTGGTAGTACTCGATCGTTTTGGGAAATAAGATTACATTGTCATTCACTTGTTCCGTCATGAAACCGCCTGCCTTTCCGCGGCCTTGCCATTCTTGAAAGCAGTGTACCCCATTTGGTCTGCGAAAGCAAAAAAAGCGCAGCCGGGACATTTCCCTTCTGCACCTTCTGCTGCAGCCGTCCTGTGAGACTAGCCCATCTCCATCGCAGCTTTAATCAATTGCGCCTTGATTGCCGGATTCTGATCGATAAACGCATACATCCGGTCGACAGAATTTTTATTCTTCAAATAATCCCGCTCGTTCTGGATCATTTCGTGAGACCATTTCAGGAGAGCGCTCTCCGCGGAGGTTAAGCGGTTCAAGGCCTTCTGGAGTCCTGTGTCCTCAGATAAGCGCTCCAGGGTTTCCTGATTCACCTTACCCAGCTTTTTGGTGGCAGCGAGCTTTTGTTCAAAATCCTTATTCACGCTTTCGAAGTGTTCTTTCGCTGCCTTGTATTCGCTCTGCTGCTCGGACATCAATTTTTTGTTCATACGTTTGACCACCTTTCATGTTGATCGACTGCGTTACGTACACGCTAACCTCTAAAGTACAAATGCGTATAATCCAATGGTATGAAGCAGTAAACCAGCTAAATAGATACAGGTTGTTCATGGCAAAGAATGTCGAAGGAGCTATGTATGGGAAATCTTGGACATTGTTTCGCGTATCAACCGGCCCGTCCCCTTATGGTACAACAAATCCATGAGTGGATTCAACTCCCGTACCCGGCTGAGCAAAGCCCCTATCGGTAAAGGCCGCAGAAGTCGCTTTCGCAAGAACAATAAGCCGTTCGATCTTAAGCTTCAGCCTAGTCCCTCCTCGCCTTCCTTATGGATAGAGTGGGACAAAACAACCTAATCTTATTCATAGACTTGCGAAAAATTCCCAACCGTCACATGGTAGTGTATCGCTTCTTCGACGGTTTGTCCATGGGTTCGTCATCGTTTTCGCAGGCTCATGTCAGATGGACAGACATTATTCGAGCCTAATCCGCATACCCTTTATCATCGCGCTGCCCCTAGATTACGGTGCTTGAACAACGCCGACATAAGAGAGAGGATGAAGGCTATGTGTGGAATCACGGGATGGATTGATTGGAACAAGGATCTGACGCAGTATCCGTCCATTCTCGAGTGTATGACGGATACCATGACCCCCCGCGGACCGGATGCCTCAGGTACCTGGATAACGTCACACTGCGCTCTCGGTCATCGCCGCCTGAGTGTCATGGATCCGGCCAATGGCGCCCAGCCTATGACCCGAGTAATTGGAGAGACGACATATACCGTTGTTTATAACGGTGAGCTTTATAATGCTCCTGAGCTTAAAAAGGAGCTTGAGCTGCGAGGCCACCGGTTCCAAACGACCTGCGATACCGAAGTGCTGCTGGTCGCTTACATCGAATGGGGCCGCTCCTGCGTAGACCGGTTCAACGGAATTTTCGCCTTCGGCGTCTGGAATTCGCAGGATCAGTCGCTGTACTTGGTAAGAGACCGGCTCGGCGTGAAGCCCTTGTTCTATTCTTACAGCGAGGGGCGCCTTCTGTTCGGCTCGGAGCCGAAAGCGATTCTCTCCCATCCGGACTTCTCGGTCGAGGTCAGTAGGGAAGGATTAGCGGAGATCTTCGCTGTCGGTCCGGCGAGAACGCCAGGCCATGGCGTCTATAGCAATCTTTCGGAGCTGAAGCCCGGCCACTGCGCGGTGATGGACCGTAACGGCTTCCGCATTCACGCCTACTGGAAGCTGGAAAGCAAGCCGCATGAGGATGACGTCGAGACGACGGCCGAGAAAATCCGCGAGCTTCTCAAGGACACCGTAGAGCGTCAAATGGCCTCCGACGTGCCGATTTGTACCCTGCTGTCCGGAGGACTTGACTCCAGCGCACTTACTACGTTTGCGGCTCAATATTACAAAGAGAGAAACCTGGGCACCCTTCACACCTATTCTATTGATTACGTCGATAACGATAAGAACTTTAAAGCGAACGCGTTTCAACCGAATTCGGATGCCCCCTGGATCAAGAGAATGACAGATTTTCTCGGCACCGAGCATCATTATATGGAGTTCGATACCCCCGAGCTGGTAGATTCCTTGAAAACTGTTGTGTACGCCCGTGACCTGCCGGGTATGGCCGATGTGGACGGTTCCCTCTACCTGTTTTGCCGTGAAATCAAAAAGGATGCCACAGTGGCGATTTCCGGCGAGGCGGCCGACGAAATCTTCGGGGGTTATCCGTGGTTTCACCGGGAGGAGTCGTTGAACGCGGATACCTTCCCGTGGGCTCTGAACACCAAGGACCGGGTCGCTCTCCTTTCCCCGGAGCTGGTGGAGTGGGTGCGTCCGGAGCAATATGTGCAGGACCGCTATCGCTCCGCTTTATCGGAGGTTCCCCGCCTGGCAGGAGAGAATGCCCAGCAAAACCGCATGCGGGAAATGTCCTACCTGAATATTACCCGCTTCATGCCGACACTCCTTGATCGCAAGGACCGGATGAGTATGGCCGTTGGTCTGGAGGTACGCGTCCCGTTCTGCGATCACCGTCTGGTCGAATACGTATGGAATGTTCCCTGGGAAGTGAAGACCTCCGGCGACCGCGAGAAGGGGATTCTGCGCAAAGCTTTGAAGGGCGTCCTTCCGGAGGATGTTCTGACACGCAAAAAGAGCCCTTATCCGAAGACACACAATCCGAATTACTTAGCCGCCGTCCGTTCCTGGGTGCTGGAAATACTGGATGATCCCAGCTCACCGCTGCTGCAGTTCATTGATGTGGCCAAGATCCGCGCCCTCGCCGAGGACGCCAGCCGGTTCACGCTGCCATGGTTCGGTCAGCTGATGACAGGGCCGCAGCTGTTCGCCTACCTCGCACAGGTGGATACGTGGCTTCGCAAGTATAATGTTTCGATCAGGTAATGCTGAGAAGGACCGTCCTCGCAATGAGGACGGTCCTTTCATTACAAGCCGCTCGACGACTGAATCACCGGCTGCGCTTATTCCGTTTCCAGCGCCCTCCACAAGGCTTCGATAGCGCGGCCTCTGTGACTGATGGCATTTTTCTCCTCCATGGATAGCTCCGCCATGGTAAGCTGCTTGTCCGGCACATAAAAAAGCGGATCATAGCCGAAGCCCCGCGCTCCCCGCGGCTCGGAGATAATGGCCCCTTCGCACACGCCCTGCACCTCGGCCAACGGCTGGCCGGATGAATCCACAAGCGCGATGGCACAGACGAACCGCGCCGGGCTCAGGACGGTTATGCCGTCTGCCTTTGCTTCCGGCTCCGCCACCTCGGCAAGCTCCTTCAGCAGCTTGCGATTGTTAGCCTCGTCGCCTGCTCCTTCTCCAGCATAGCGGGCGGAATACACACCTGGCGCACCGTCCAAACGGTCAACGCACAGCCCGGAATCGTCGGCAACAACAGGAATATGCAAGCACTGAGCGATGGCCCGCGCTTTAATCAGCGCATTCGCAGCGAAGGTATCCCCGTCCTCGACGATATCCGGGAGTCCGTCATAATCCAGCAAACTCCGGACCCGGATTCCCTTGTCGGCGAAAATGGCTTCGAATTCCTTCACCTTACCCGCATTGCGGGTTGCAATGACGACCTCAGTGCCTAGCCGCAGCATGCGCCGTCCCCCGAATCTTCTGTCCGATCAGTCCGAGCACCGCTTCCTGCTCCCGGATCATCGATTGGATCCCGCCTTCGGCAAGCGCGAGCAGCTCGTCCAGCTCCTGTCTCGTGAATGGTGAATCTTCCCCGGTGCCCTGCACCTCAACAAATTTGCCGTCTCCTGTCATAACAACGTTCATATCCACCTTGGCTTTGGAATCCTCCACATAATCCAGGTCGAGACAAGCCTTGTTATCGACAACGCCGACACTGACCGACCCAAGGAAATCCGTAATCGGAAACCTCGGCAGATTGCGTTCTCTTGCTATTTTATCGATGGCGAAGGCCATAGCTACGAAAGCACCTGTAATTGACGTCGTCCGTGTGCCGCCATCCGCTTGAATGACATCGCAGTCCAAGGTAATGGATCGCTCGCCTAAGGCATCAAGCTGGACAACCGACCGGAGCGCCCGTCCGATCAAGCGTTGAATCTCCATCGTCCTTCCGCCAAGCTTTCCCTTGGATGCTTCGCGCTGATTGCGGACTGCGGTTGCTCTAGGCAGCATCGAATATTCGGCCGTTACCCAGCCCTTCCCCTGGCCCTTCATGAACGGCGGCACCTTTTCTTCCACCGTAGCGGTACATATGACCTTCGTCTCCCCTACCTCGATCAATACGGACCCTTCCGCATGCTTACTGTAATGGGGAGTAATCTTAACAGGCCTTGTTTGATTCTCCGCTCTTCCATCGTGTCTCATCGGTTATCTCCGTCCTCCTTTTGCGTTACCGATTCATTGTACCAAAGCCCTTCAGGAAAATCACGCCAATCCGCATAATTCCATCCGAGATACGGCACAGAAGTTAAAATTCCCAGAGAATTTTATGCTTTCTTACCATCTATTAGTATACCCTGAATAGGTAAGAAATGTTTCAATTTAGTCGTTGGGCCTTTCCGGGATGAGCGACCTAGATTGCGTTGAAAAAAACGGCTCCCCGATTCCTTGATCCCATTAAAGCTCGAACCGGATCGAAGGAGGGGGAGCCATCGTATCGATTAAAGTTTCATTTGATTGACCGTAGAAGGACGGCTGACCGGCTTCGCGTAGCTTTGATTGTCCGTCGAGCTTACCTTGGCTTCGCCGTTGACGAGAATCTGCACTTTCGTAGAAGCTCCCGCGTTTTCTGTCAAAGACAGTACGACGGATTTCATCGCTTCGGCCGGAGCCTTTTTGTCCGGTCCAAGCACCTTATCCGAGAAATTGACGGTGATCACGTCGTTTTCCTTGCCTACCTTGATCAGCTCCGCCCCCGGCGCCATGACGGCTGCCAAGCCCTTCGCCTGATCCGGGCCTTGAATCAGCTGCTCAACGACCGTTTGGGCAACATTATCCGTACGCTTCACCATCCGGGTCACCGGTACGTAGTATTTGAACTCCTCCTGGTTTTGGCTCAGGAAATACAGCGTAACGGCCGTTGCCTGACCGTATTCTACGCCCTCCTGCTTCTCCAGGTTAATGCCCATCGCACGGCTTGTCGGCTCATCCAACGGTGTTCCGCCTACCGGCATTTCCGACAGGCGTTTTCCCTCCACGCGGAACTCTACCTTCTCCACCGTCGGGAAGCTGGTTAAGGTCCAAGTTACGGCCTCGAGCATTTTACGCTCGTCCTGCAGATTGTAGTCCGTGAACTCCTTCGAGAAATCGACGATTGCCAGCTTGTCTTTAATATTCATGTCCTTAATCTTCGTTCCCTTAGGAAGTGCGCTGGTAAACCCGGCCGGCAGCTTCCCTTGCGAAGGACCGCCCTCTACAAGATATTCCAGCGCCTTCTTGGCTACGCTCTCCGACTTCTCCACTTGCAATGCGATTGGAGCAAGCAGCCCCTTCTCGTCCTTGGCAAATACGGTGATCTGCATCGGATTCGTAATAGGAGCACTTACCGTCTTTACCGCGCCCGCTTCTGCCGCACCTGTCGGCGGAGGATCAATTTGCTGGGATTGTTCCTTCTTGTCTAATACCGAGCAGCCCGAGGCCAGCATGACCACAATGCTCGTTACCGCTGCCAATCGTGTCCATTTTTGTTGTTTCATCTTGATTCCTCCTCTGAGTTATGCGGAGCAAAGCTTGCTTTGCAAGCATCCGCCTTGTTGGGGTGTTGTCCGTTTTACTCCTATGTATACAAGCAGGCAACCCCGTTTATGACAACAATTTGTCCTACTCCAAGGATAAGCCGTAACTATTTTTGTGAAGTTTCACCCAAAACAAGTTTCAATGGGTACTTGCTGTAGATAATCCAGGCGGTGTGGTGATATAATAAAGTTGTCTTTTTTCCAAAAAGAGGTGATTTTCATGGATCAATCTCACCCTCGGCCGCCATCGGATGATTTGTTTCGCTTGCTGGTGGAGACCTCGACCGATTTTATACAAGTAATGGATTCGAACGGCCGGATCAGCTATGTTTCCCCCTCACTGCCCACCTTCTTCCGAAGGACGGCGGAAGCTTACGCAGGAACCTCATGGATCGATTGGGTTCATGAAAATGACCGCCCCGTCCTGGAGCAATCCGTACTCAGATTACTACGCAACGGACAGCCCTTCACTCAAGAATACAGGCTGCCGCTGTCCGATGGAACTTACCTTTGGTTAGAAGGCAAAGGGACCGTGCTTCCTTCCGGAGACCCCCAAGCTTATGCCGCTATCTATTCGCGGGATATTTCCAGATTAAAGCAGCACGAGGAGCAGCTCACGAAGCTCGCGTATTACGATGCGCTCACAGGTCTGCCGAATCGCCGGCTGTTTCAGGATCGATATTCCCAGCTTTTGCTATCTTCCAAGCGTTATGGCCACCGGCTCGGCATCTTGTATTTGGATCTGGACGATTTTAAGCAAATCAATGACCAATACGGGCACAGCTATGGGGATGAATTTTTGAGGCTGGTGGCAGCCAGACTGCACCATTCCATCAGAGACCCGGATACGGTTTGCCGCGTAGGCGGGGATGAATTCGTCATGCTGCTTCAGCGCTTTGAGACGAAGGAGGATCTCGGCAGGATTGCAGTACGTGTCATCGAAGCGCTGAATCACCCGTTCGAGCTGAACGGCTACACCATACGCGTCACCTGCAGCATCGGCGGAGCCAGCTTTCCCGAGGATGCCACGGACGGCGAGCAGCTGCTCCGGCGTGCCGACAATGCCATGTATGAGGCCAAGAAGATTGGAAAAAACAATTACTTCCTCTACTCCCATGGGGACAGCTGATAAATGCAAAGAGCCCGGTGCGCTGCGAAGGCAGGTACCGGGCTCTTTTTTAGTTTCGGCTTACTTAAGAGGCTTGCTGTATTGAGGAGTATTGTTGTGAGCCAGCCGGCCGCAGGCGGCAGCGACGATCCCGCAGACGATGTCGTCCATGTAGGTGTTGCATTTGCCCTCGGAATGATCGGAATCCAGCTCGCCGATAATCCCCAGCTTCTCCTTGTCAAGATAGCCGAAGTTCGTGAGCGCAATCGTCCCGTACATCAAAGGAATGGCCGTAGCCACCGACTCATCCACGCCGAACAAGCCTTCGTCATTGCCGACGATATGGCTGTACTGTTCATTCAGAAGCCCCTTCTCCACAGCCTCGTCCATCTTGACGGCAAGCTGAATCGCATGGTAGGTTTGCTGCTTGCGAAGCACAGCCAAAATATTTTCCACGCACAGCTGACGATCCAGGGTCGGATTATACGGGCGCTGCAGACCGTCCAACAGCTCAACCAGACTGTCCAAAGGGATGCCTCTGGATGCGAGCAGCTCCACATTTTTGTCTGCATAATTCATCGTAACCTTATCCGAAATCACCACGCTGGCCGTGGAGGCAACGATCGCGCAAATCCCCTTCGACAGAAACCCTTTGGGACGCTTGCTCGGAAAGAAGAACCGGAACTTGCAGTCAATAAATCCGAATAAGGAGGTAGCCCCGCTCCCGTATAGGTTACAAATGGACAGCGCAATCGTGCGATGCACGTTATAGGAAGGGTCCTTCATGCTTGCTAGAAGCTCGGCATCGTGCTTCACCCTTTTGTCCAGCTCGAGGAGCGTCGAGATCACGTTATAGGTCTCCGTCTTGCTCAGTACGCCAAGAAGCGTTTCGGTAATCAGCTCGTCCGGAATTTTCTTGATCCCCTTCACTTCTACCAGAAGCCGGGCGACCGCATTCTCAATCGCTGCTTGCGGATACTGCTTGAATATTTCCTCCCGCATTTCCTGAAAAATAAGCGCTTTTTCCCTCAAGAACGTCTTCATCGGCTTCACCTGCCTTACTATGTAAGATGGTTGTATTATACCATAATGTAGCAAAAGAGACCCATCGGCAAGCGAATGGGTCTCCAGGGTGCTTCGTTTATTTCAACGGTGCAATGGTTTCCGCAATGGCCTGCAGATCCGCTTGGGTCAAGCCTTTAGCGGAGCTGAGCGCAATATTGGTATCTCCTTGCTTTAAGTAAAGCGTCGGCTGGCCGTTCGCGGTATGCCAAGTTGCTTTGCCGTTCTTCAGCTGCACGGGAGTACCTTTGTCGCCTTCCGGCTCCAAAGCTTTGGTCGAAAGAGTCACTTGCATCTTGTAATAGGTGACTACGAGATGCCCATCACCTGTAGTCCCCATCTGATCGATCTTATCATCCATTGCACCTTGTTGGGGGAGATAGATGGTTTTGAGATTCACGAGCTTCGCGATTTCCGTCAGGCTTTGCTTATCCACATCCTGATATGTGATCGGCGTAAGCTTAACCGGTGCCGCCGGTTGAGCCGGCTGGGCAGGCTGGGCTTGTCCCGTACCCGGCTGCGTCGTACCCGTACCGCCCGGCTGGGCAGCCTGGCCAGGGGGTGTCGCTTGCCCCGGCGTCTCCGCAGGTGTGGATGCTTTGGGCGGAGTCCCTTCCGCCTCCGGCGCCTTGTTCGATTGGCAGCCGCTAATCACTGCAGCAAGGGCGATGGCCAATAATGTATGCTGCAAAAGCTTGCTTCGTGTAGTCATTTCCCTGTACCTCCTTGATAAGTTGTCGCCACTTCGACTTCGATCGGAGCCTTAGCGTATACCTCACGCCAGCGCTCATCGGACCAATAACCGCGATGCTGTCTTCGCATGGAATCGCCTAAGCGCAGAGGATCGGCCTGCTTGTCCTGCAGCCAGCCGAGCAAGTGCTGCACCTCCTGACGAAGCGCCTGCACCGGAACCTCTTGGCCGGAGGACGTAATGTGCAGCCGGATTCGCAGCTTAGGCTGCTGAAGATCCCCGTTGCTGCTGATCGTAGATTGACACGAGACGGATTCCAGCTTGCCGGGCTGCGAGGACAGCGTCAGCTCTGGCAGCTTGCGAACGCCCTGGAGGCAAGCAAGCAGCTGTGTCTCGGACGGAGTCAGAAGCCCGACCCGTTGTTGTTTCTTAAACACAAGAGCCTGTACTGAAACCCCTTCGCCGTTGGAACTTTGCTCCAAAAAAGGGAGAACGACATCCGCCTCATGAGAGATCCGTCCGTCGACCGACCACGCTGTATAATCCGCCAGGCCAAGCTGTTGAACGCTTTGAAACCCGAGGTCTGCCGTTTCCCTGCGGTTCAAATACTGCTCTGCGGTCCCTCCGACAACAGCTACCTGCGGCGCCCTTCCGCGGTTCACGCCGATGCGGTGCAGCTGGCTTGCCCATACGGAGGAGAAGCCATGCCGCTCCACCCAGGCTTGCCCGATCACGATCCAGTCGGGCGCTTGCTTGCGCTCCCAAGGCCACGCGGCATCCTGCAGTGAGGTGAAGGTCTGCGAGCGATACGAGGGCTCCTGCAGCAGCTGTACCTGGCCTGGCCGCGCAGCCCGGTAGGTCGTTACCCGGATACCGCCGTTCGCTTCATCGATTCCCGCTGCGGTAAACGCCGGTGCCTCCGCCGCTCGCATACGGGGACCCTCCCATTCCGCACACCCGCTCGCCAGTGCTGCAGAGAGCGAAACGGCGGCAAAAAGACGGACGCTTCGGCTTCTAAGCACCAACCTTCCCCCCCTTCCGGTTACACATGGTAATCCTATCATCCCATGTACTATTTCCCAATTATGCGAAAAATATGCAAAGTAAAGTTGAAGGTGCTAAAGGCGTTGATGCTGCGGAATTGCACCCAGCTGAAGGAAGGCATAGTTCGTTCTCGATTATGGCAGAGTGATCTGTGTGTGAATTACATGAACCGGTATGGAAAGCGGTTGTACCGTAAATGCAGAAAATCGCTATTTCGCCGTGGGAGCCGTATCAAGGCATCCTATCGTGAAATAGCGACTTCACATTCGCCAAACGATTAGTCCGTTCCTGCAATAAACCGCGCCTGGCCCTCTGCCTCCGTCTCGCGGACTTGTCCCGCCTCGCGCAGCCAGATGAGGTGCGCGAGCGTCTCCGCCAGCGCGAAGCGCAGCTGGTGCAGGCTTAACCGGTCGCCGAACGTGTCCCGGCATACCTGGTAGGCGCTCTTCGCCTCGGCGAGCTGCGCCTTCATCAGGCCGAGACGCTCCTCGTGATGGCGGACCAGCTCAAGGGCCCGTGCGGCGAAGTGGCTGAACGGCTCACGGTGCCCCGGGAAAGCCAGCGAGACATCGAGCCGGCTCACCTGCTCCAGGCTGGCCATATAGCTGGCTAGCGGGTTCTCGTCGATACCGCCCGGCAGGTAGCTGACGTTGGGCGATATTTGCGGCAGCACATGGTCGCCGCAGAAGAGCTTCCTCGAATCCGCTGCGTAGAACATGAGATGCCCCGCCGCATGGCCGGGCGTCTCGATCGCCGCGTACGGCGCGCCGCCGAGCCGTACCGTCTCGCCTGCCTGGACGAGCGTCACCTGCGGCTGCGGAGACACGGACGGCACGAAGCCGTCCATGTGCTCCCGCAGCTGCGGAGCGAGCTCCGCCGGCAGGCCGTGTCTTTGGAACAGCGCGAGCAGCTGTTCCGTCATGGGCTGCCCGTCTCCCCAGAGGAGACGGGCCTGCTTCAGCCCCGTCCCCGACAGGAGGACGGGGGCGCCGCCCGAGCGCTGCTGGAACCACCCTGCCAGACCGTAGTGGTCGGGATGGTGGTGGGTCAGCACGATGCGCTCGATGTCCGTGAAGGCGACGCCGAGCTCCGACAGCGCCGCCTCCCAGTGCTGCTCCGCCTCCGCCGTCCGGAGCCCCGGGTCAATCAGCGTAAAGCCTTCGGGACCCTCAAGCAAATAGCTATTCACCCATCGCAGCGGGAACGGAAGGGGCACCTTGACTTGCACGACATCCTCATGCCTGACCCACGTTCCGGGACCGGTTAGCTTCACTCCGCCTGCCATCACGCTTGCCCCTTTCGACCGACGAAGATCATCCGTTTGGATGTCGCAGCATCATAGGAAGAAGCGTCATACCCGCCATAAAGCTGCTCTACCTGAAGCCCCGCCCTCTCGAGCATCGCAAGAAAGGTCTTGCTGTCATACAGCTTCACCTGCTCCTCATAGGTACGTATTTCTCCCGTCTCCTGATCTTTGATTTCAATCGTCTTGCGGACGAAACCATCCTCGATCCGGCGCATCTCCTTGATAGCCAGACCTTCATCGGTGCGCTCCGATACCGGGACCAGGGTACGCTTGACCTCATCCGGGTTTAAATAATCAATAATAAACCTTCCGTCCGGCCCCAATAAACGGTGAATTTCACCTAGCACTCTTTCGTTTTGGGCATCCTCGTCGAAATAGCCGAAGGACGTAAACAGATTAACGACCGCATCAAACGATTCGTCCAGCGGGACAGCGCGCATATCCCCCTGCAGCCAGCGCACCTCGCCGCCCGTGTCGAGCCGCTTCGCTTCCTCCAGAAGCACCCCGGACAGATCGACGCCGGTAACCCGGAAGCCGAAATCTCTCAAGGCCATCGAATGCCGGCCCATGCCGCAGCACAGATCCAGTACCTCGGAGCCCTCCGGCAGCTCCAGCCATTCCATCATCTTACGGACCTCATTGTACGCCCCTTGCAAATCCCTATGCTTATATACAATCATATAATCGCTTCCGAAGCTTTTCGTAAACCAATCACTCATCCGGCTCACCTTCTTGTCCATTGATATTACAGCTGTTTTCATTAAGAAAATTACCATTCCCTATTTTACCAGAATTCGAGCAGCGAGTATAATGAGGAGGATTGACTTACATCTCCAATCGTCGGAGGTCGGAGGAGCTTATGGAACAAATGCAAATAGAGGAACGAATTGCCGGACGCAAGCACAAAGAAATCTACGAGCTCATTCGCAAGCAGGGCACGGTATCCAAAATCGATCTGCTCGAGCAAAGCGGTCTCACGGGCAGCACGCTCACTAGAACGCTGGACGAATTGGTGGAGCAGGGGCTGATTCTGGAGGCGGGCTTCGGCGATTCTACCGGCGGCCGCAGGCCGATTCTGTACGAGACGAACCCTCATTACGGCTTCGTGTTCGGTCTCGATATATCCCGGCTTTATTCTAAGCTGATCTTATGCGACCTTCATATGAATAAAATCGACTCCCGCCGCTTTCCGATGACGGATGCGTCGACGCCTGAGGTTTTGCTCAAGGACATCATCGCTTCCGTTCTAGACATGCTGAGCACGCATCAGATCCCGGCCCGCGCCGTCATCGGCATGGGCATCGGCGCGGTCGGTCCGCTCGACCGCTTCAGCGGGACGATCCTGGAGCCGCTTCATTTCCCGGCGCCCGGCTGGCGTAATATCCCGATTACTCCGTATTTGGAGGATGCCCTGGGCTTTCCAGTCCTTCTGGATAACGGAGCGAATACAGCCATCATCGGCGAATCCTGGATGGATCGCAATCGGGACTACCGCCATCTTCTGTATGTCCACACCGGGGTAGGGCTTCGTTCCTCCATGATGTCGGATGGCAAAATCGTCTACGGCGCCGTCGACATGGAAGGCTCCATCGGGCAGATGATTATCCAGACGGACGGTCAGCGGCTATGGGGCGAGGGCAATTACGGCGCTTTGGAATCGTACGCCTCGATCCATGCATTGGAGCTGCAGGCTCAGTCCCGCGTGAAGCAGGGGCGCGATACGCTGCTGCGCAGGCTGGAGCCCCAGCCGGAGAGGCTCAGCTTTTCGCATCTGCAGCAAGCGCTCCAGGCGAACGACCCATTAACCGTTGAGCTGTTCACCCAAGCCGCCACCTATTTCGGTATCGGCTTATCCAACCTGCTTAACATCCTTCATCCGGAGAAGGTCATTCTCGGTGGCTCGCTTATCTCCAGCCATCCGAGCTTCTTCCATACGGCCACCCGGGTAGCCATTCAAAATACGTACCACTACCCTACCTACCAGGTGGTGTTCAGCCAAGGCGCGTTAGGCGACGAGGCGCTGGTGACCGGTGCGGCGGTCATGGTGATTAACAAGCTGCATGCCACCTCTTAACGCAACCAGGGTCTTTCTTTGATGGGCACATTTCTGCGAACGCGCAGCTTTCCCCAAAAATTGTACTCAAAAATGGATTGAATTCTGAGAAAATACAACATTTCGAGACCACTTGACCCCGTTTTCAGCCATTGTCCGCTTTGAAAGATGTATTTTATCACAACTCTCGTTCTGAAGTTGGGTTAGGGTCATAAATTTCTGCACTTTTGCAGCTTTGCTTCCCTCCCTTGCTCGACACATTAAGGCATGAAAAATATGAAAAGCCACCCGTTCCGGCCATTAGGCTCAGTGAATGGGTGGCTTTTGCTTTGCTTAGGCTGTAGCTTCGTCCTCTACCGGATCGCCGTGCAGCTCCTGGAAGAGCTGAACCAGCTTGCCGTGCTTGCGAAGCGATTTTTCATGAATCAGGTTCAGCTTGCCGTTATCCAGCACGCCGAAGCGCTCGATCAGGTGCTCATTCTCATGCGACCAGTCGAAGTTCTCGAAGATGCTCATGCAGCTGTTCCAGTTCTTCACGTACTTGCCGTCCGCGAACAGGTGACGATGCGCATAGAGCGCAATGCTCTCCTGCATCGCCCGCGCCGAGGAGCTGTACTGCGGAAGTCCCGGCTGCTCCGGCATGAGCGGTAGCAGCGTTGTATAGAATTGATGCAGAATTTCGATGTAGGTCGAAGGATCCTGCTTGATTTTGCGCGCCAGCTCGTAGGAAGGCTGCATTTTGCCGGTGAACAGCATCGTAGCCGTTGTGTAAAGCCAGCTGAACGAAGTGAAGTTCTTATTGTATGCCGTCAGATTCGCACGGCGCTCGACGCCTGCGGACTTCAGGAAGACATTGTGGTCGACCACCTGCTGGATGACCAGGTTAAGCGGATCGATGGAATCGAACGAATGGCCGAGCTCCTTGCTTACAAGCTGCACCTTGGAGTTGATGTCGCCGAAGAGCTGCTTCTCCTCTTCCTCGCTGAGACCGATGTAGATCTGTACCGCCAGCTCACTCTCCATCAGCTCCAAGCGACGGCGCTCCAGCGCCACCAGTTGCCCTTCGTATTGCTCCAGCTCCTGCGCTACCTCGGCATTGTCAGGAGACTTGCGCACCTTGATTTTGAAGGCGGCAATCTTTTTCTCCAGACTGCGCACCTCCTTAAGCATTTGCTCATTCACATAGCCCAGCGCCAAAATCCGGTGCTGTCCGTCAAGAATGCTCAGCTTCGAGCCGGGACGCAGGAACAAGCCGTTGTCCGCCTTTGCCAGCGAGCTGACATCACGAAGGCTCAAAGTAACAGGACCGAAGAAGATGCGGTCGATCTCGCGCTCCTGCAAATAATTGGCGATTTTGCGGCGCTGGCCGTTGCTCAGCTTCCGCTGCACCATCGGGTCGATCATTGTATAGTTCAGCAAATCCTGAACTTGAATCGGCACCGTTGCCAGGCCGAATTTATCGCAAAACGGGTGAATCGTCATTTTCAGGCAAAGTCCGTCCATTAGCCTACGTCCTCCTTGTCACGGATGAGAAATACGTGATGCTCCTCGAAAAAGTCCTTCACAAACTGATATGCCTTCATGATGCGGGAGCGTCGTGGCAGACGATCCTTCTCATCTCCGGTATAGATCGCACTCCAATCGATGTGCGGTAAAATTTTGACGCAGTAATCCAGCGCGTACTTGTTGAAGGTGCCGGTCTTCGTCACCTCGTCGTGGAAGAACATCGCGAGCGCAATCTGCAGGTTCTCCGACCAGCAAAGCTCGCCTTTCTCCGGCTCTGGAAGATAATTCAGCAAGCTTTCGAAATAGATCGAGGCCAGCTTCAGATGCTCATCCAAATCCTTCTCCTCGAAATAGTACCCGTTCCCGCGGGCCGCCGACTTCAGACGTCCCTCGAACAAACCGATCATGATCTCGATCAGCAAATGGTAGGAGAATAAATACTCGGGTCCTTTGCCCCGCTCTGTGAACATGTCGACCGGAATTTGTTTCATCACCGGCGCTTCTTCAACCAGGCGTGAAGCCAGGACATGGTAGAAACGGCGCTGCTCGCGAAGCACGGCCAGGTTGCCGCCGATTTTGCGCGGAAGCTTGTTGATATCGGAGAACAGCTGGCGTTCCTGTCTAGCGTTGATGTCAAGATAAATCATGACGGATACCGGGAAAGCGTACAGCTTGCGAAGCTTCTCCGTAATTTCTTCCATCCGGTCGTATTCTCTCCGGTCCTTGGCCCGGGCCATCGCGCTTTGCAGCGTTTCCATCAGACGGCGGAAGGCGGCCAGACGGTGCTGCCCGTCTACGCAGTACAGCTTCTCGATCGCCTGAAGGCGATATACGCCGGACTGTTCGTCATATTCCCCTGCTCCGCGGGCGGAAAGAATAATGCCTGGGAAGTAAATCCCCTGCTGGTGATCCAAATACAGCATAATGTAATCCATCAGCTTGGACAGATTCTGCGGAACAATGGAACGCTGTACTTCTAAGTCTACTTCGTAAATGGAAAATAGCTTGCTCATCGGCAGCGTCGTTGAAAGCGTTGTCTGGCCGAAGGTACGCGAAACAACCCCGGGAATTTCCACGAAGGAAGACGCCTTTTGCTCTGCGATCAGTTCCGACAGAGACGAAATTGGATCCATAATGTGAATTCCTCCTAAATATATATCGTTTGATTACCCTTCCCTGTTAAAGCAATTGCAAAAATTTACTAGAATAGGTTCATATAGCTCCATTATACACCGATTCGAACGGAAACATTCAGGTTTATTCAAGAAATATGATGGTTTTCGCTTAATTTATTACGAATTTCGCTTGATGGTTTCCGAATCACGGTGTTTCCCGTTACATATTCGCCTTGAATGCGAATATGTTCGTAAGGACGCTGCGGATTGGCGATCCTCCAAAGCATCCGATCGGCGGCACGGTACCCGGTTTCGCGTATAAGCAGTGCCGGACGGTCCAGCAGGGGCAGGCAATCGGATTGTTCATTCACAAAGCCGATTAGAGAGCATTCATCCGGCACCTTGGCAAAGGCTTGTATCCGGTAATACACAGGAGCAACCTCTTCGTCGATCCCGCAAATGACAGCCGTTGGCTTCCGCTTCAGCCATTGCCGCTCGAATTGCTCCAGCCACGGGGAACCGGTACCCCTCACATGAACGGCATGCTCCTCCTTCTTCACGGTCAGCCGATGCTCCTTCATCGCTTCCTGAAAGGCCTGCCACCGAAGCACGTAGCCGCGCTGGGAAAGGATGTCGCCGCAGTATAGGATGTTCCTATGGCCTGCCTTCACCAGCTCCCGGACCGCGAGATACATCGCTTCATACACATCCCACACGACACTGTCCACCTTTGCACCGGGTGGGGGAAAGTTCAACAGGATGCGGGGAAGCGGCAGAGCCAGAAGCCTCTCCTCCATCTGATCGGGCGTAATTCGCGGTGCGATGAAAATGCCGTCGCAATAAAGCACACCGTGCTCCTCCAGCCACTCCTCATAGTCCGCCGCTTTCAGCTTCGCGGGCAGCAGAAGTGTATCGATGCGGTGCCCGAATTCGGCGAACCGCTCATGCAAGCCCTGCAGCAGCAGCCGGTTGAAGGCAACCGATTGCTCGCTGAGCACCAATAGAAACCTGCGCTGATATAACGGATAAGGCGAGATTCTGTCGCTCTCCAGCTGGCGGAGCTGTTCCTTGGTTCGGTAGCCGAGGCGCGAGGCCGTCTGCAGGATCAGCTGCCGGGTTTCCTCCGACATCCCCGAATGTCCGCGCAGCGCCTTGGACACGGTTTGAATCGTTAAGCCCAGCTCTTCCGCCAAGTGCTGTAACGTAACCGACTTCCTTCTAGGCATGGCGTACTCACCCTTTTACACGGATTCCTTATAATTTAAACAAAAATGATACTAAATTTAAAGCGATTTTTATTATAAAATAATAAAAAATCGTGAACAAAAGGAGACATGGCCATGAACACAGCAGCTCTTCGCCAAATGGAAGCAGACATCGTGGTGATCGGAGGAGGTCCGGCCGGCGTATGCGCAGCCATTGCAGCAGGACGAAGCGGAGCGAAGACCGTTCTAGTCGAAAGATACGGCTTCATCGGGGGAATGTCTACGGCTGCCTTGGTGTACCCTTGGATGACCTTCCATACGACGGAAGGGAAGCAAGTCATTCGCGGACTCGGACAGGAGATCATCGATCGCCTGATGAGCATGAACGCCTCTCCGGGTCACGTGCGGGATACCGTCGGCTTCGTAAATACGATCACCCCGTATCATCCCGAGGTGTACAAGGTGCTTGCGATCGACATGATGAAGGAGGCCGGTGTCAAGCTGCTGCTTCACAGCTTTGTGGATCAGGTGCAAACGGAGGAGAACCGGATTCGATCGGTAGAGCTGACCACCAAGTCCGGACGGATTCGTGTAGAGGCGAAGGTGTTTATCGATACGACGGGCGATGCGGATGTAGCCTACCTTAGCGGGGCGCCCTGCTTCAGAGGACGCGAGGGGGACAGCCTGACGCAGCCGATGACGATGAAGTTCCGCATGCGCGGCGTGGATTTGGCCAAGGTGAAGCAGTACATGCTGGAGCATCCGGACGAATTTTACAAAAAGACGCCGATCGATGAGCTCGCCGATTTGCCGCTTAGCGGCGTTCTCGGCTTCTTTAAGCACTGGAAGGCTGCGGCGCTGCCGATCAATCGCGATCAGGTGCTGTTCTTTACCGGGCCGAATGAGGACGAAGTGCTCGTCAATACGACAAGGGTACAAGGGCTGGACGGAACGAAAGTCGAGGATCTCACCGAAGCGGAGGAGCTTGGCCGCAAGCAGGTGCTTCAGGTAGCGGATTTCATGACCAAGAACCTGCCCGGCTTCGAGAAGGCGTCCTTGTCGCAGGTCGGCGCGCAGATCGGAGTTCGCGAAACGCGCCGGATCGATGGACAGTACTCGCTGCAAGCGAATGATGTCATAGAAGGACGGCGCTTCGAGGATGTAATTGCGCGCAGCGGCTATCCGATCGATATCCATGATCCCTCGGGGAAAGGCGTCGTAGCCGCATGGGTAAAGGGGGACGGCGCTTACGACATCCCGTACCGCTGTCTTCTGCCGAAGCGGATCACGAACCTGCTCGTAGGCGGACGCTGCATCTCTACCTCCCACGAAGCACTGGCTACCACGCGTTTAACCCCAAGCTGTATGGCGACGGGTCAAGCGGCCGGAACGGCAGCGGGCCTTGCGGTTCACCATGGCATCTTGCCGGGTCAGGTTGAAGTCAAGGAACTGCAGGAGCTGCTTAAAGCAGCGGACGTGGTTTTGGACTAACGGAATAAACCGATCAGGCTGCAGCACTCTATATGGGAGCTGCAGCCTTCGGCTTTAGGGCCGATCCCGATCCCGGTCAGCGGATATAACCTGTGTCTACCAAGCGGCACTTGGCGGTTACCTCGAAGGCAGCCCTCGGATAGAGCCGTTCCCAGGACTCTACCTCCTGTTCGTAGCTGTCCCAGCGTGCAGCTCTGTAACGAAGGCCGAAGCCGATCGGGTCCAGCCGGTTTTTCTGCAGCTTCAACAGAAGTTTCGTCAGCTGCTGCTCGATCTGCCGCTCGGCAAGCTTCTCCAGCTCCGGCAATTGCTCATCCGTGATAGGCTCATGGTCATGCCTTTCCTGTATCACCCCCAGGATGTCAAAACGCGCTGCAATTCGAACACCGCCTTCCCCATCGTCAAGAACATGATACTTCAGTTTAATGTCCCGCGAGAGTATAGAGAAGCTCTGGTGCTCTTGTTCAACCAGCAAAAACATTTCGTCGGTTTTTTTATTGAAAAAGTTGATCAGCTTGGTCTCATCGGGCGTAAGCAGCATCACCAGCTTGCCTTTCTTGTCCACAATGCCGCTTTTGTCGATCACAAAGTGGTCCTTCTGCGCTTCGATAATGGGCATGACTGCGTTGGTGCCCGGCTCCACCAAGTCCCGGAAAAAGGAAAAGGAGTATTGGGAAACGATTTTTTTCGATTCCACACCTGTGTTGCCGAAGGAAAGAAAGAGCGCGTTCCCCGGATATCTCTCATAGGACGTTCTAAGCGACAGGACCTCCGTCGCTGTGGGGCGCCCGATTCCAACCCAAGCGATCCCCTGGAGGTCGCGCTGCCGCATCACCCAGTCGAGCTCCTTCTCAAGACCGCCTCTCTTCATCAGCTCTTCTCCCCAAACAATCACCTTGATATGTCCCAAATCCAGTTCCTTGTCAATCTTCGATTTAATCATCGATATCGCTTCGCTGACCGTACGGGCTTCTTGAGTGAACACCTGAAACTTGTCCTGGCCGGACTTGGGCTCGGAGTGAGGAATCGCCATCTTCAGCGAAAGACGAACTCCGTTCGGGTCGCCCTCCGGAGCATCCAGTCCCAGGACAACCGCAAAGAAACGCTTGTCGATATCCTTGAAGCCGCAGCCGGAAAGCGTCAACAGCACGAGCAGCAGCAACAGGAGAATATACGGACGGAAGGTCGTATCCTTACCGCAGGGTAATCTCAAAGGGACCGCCTCTTTTTTTGAAGATATATGATGACCAGCAGAATAAAGCATTCCCCCGGCAATCGGACCAGCTGAAAGGCGATATTGAAATCCTCGATCTGAAGGCTGTTCAGCGGCACCAAACAAAGGGCAATCGCCCCGAAAAGCACCAGGACCGCGCCGATGCTATAGGAGCTAAGCTTGCTGCCTTCACGAAACGGCAGCAGGCTTTTGGCAAATTCCAGGCCGACATGCCAGTGTATAGAAATGCTGATCAGCGATATCGATACGTAGACCAGCAAAAAAATGAACATCAATCGCTCTACCAGAAAGAAGTCCATCCGGATCGCATCCGCCGTCATGATCCAGGGAAATAAATACCGGTCGATAGTAACGGTACCATGATAGAGAAACGGGATAAGGAAGGTCGTCAGCACAACTCCCATACAGGTAGGCACAATGATCCAGGGGAGCCACTTGGTTTTGATCGGTATACTAAAGACCCGGTTAAAAACGACCATATTGATATAACCGCTCAGAATAAAGGTCGTCGCTGCAAAGGTGGTATAGGGCGGCCAGCTATGTGCATGGGTAAGTACATCCAGCATCGTATCCCAGCGTATGCCGTCTCCGGTCAATGTTTTGAACAAAATAAAGAATACCAATGGCAGATTGACGACAAACAGCATCTCCGTACCGTACATTACGCTATCCGAGGACATTCGGGCAACAGCCAAAACAACCAAGAGGAAGGTCACCATGACGACGGTTTCCGACAACGACGGGTCGATGTACTCTACCGTCAGCATAGTGAAGCCCAGCAGTGTACACAGCCCGGCGGTATACCATAGGCCTGTGCATATGACGATAATCGAAGCGCTGACGGCTTTCGGCATGTAGCGCTTCATGAGCTCAGGCAGGCCTTGGCCGGGAAATTCCCCGAGCCGCTTGACCACCTGGTACATCAGCAAAGTGCTGATTAACACGGAGAGCAAACATGCGATGATCGCCCCGTCGAAGCGCGCATCGATCAGTACGCTCGGCACATACTGGATGACGTTGAGCATGGCATTGATGAATACCAGGTAATAAAAATATCTCGGTGCCATCCGGACACTTTCACCGTCCTTTGTTTGTGCCTCCCGGCCCTATTTGGTGACGCTTGATGACCCCCGGCTGGAACAGCTTCAGATAAGGCTGGCCGAAGCTGCGCAGGCTGCTTAAATACATGACGAGCCATACAAGCCCGACAACAATCCCTAGCAGACCGAACAAAGAGGCCAGCACGATAAGCGGATATTTGATGACCCTGACGGCAAAGCTCATGGCATTGATCGGTATGACGAAGTTGGATATGGCTACGGCCGCCACGATAATGATCATGATATTTCCGACCAGTCCCGCCTCCGTTGCCGCTTGACCGAGAATCAAACCGCCGACCGTCGTTGCGGTGGAGCCTACCGACTTCGGGAGACGGACACTGGCCTCAATGAGAAATTCCATCATAATCAGCATGATGATAATTTCCAAATAAGATGCGTAAGGAACGGCCGAACGGCTGCCCGATACCATCAAAGCCAGCTGGACACGAAACAGCTCGGGATTATAGGAGGTTGCTCCCACATAAAACGCCGGAAGCGCCACAGTAATGAATAAGCCGAAATAACGCAGAAGCTTCAAAAAATACCCGACCAACGGAAGCTGCGTCGGCTCGTCCATCGATGAGAAGAAATCGAAAAAAACAGCAGGCAGTACGAGTACGAAGGTCGTCGACTCTACAGCAAGGATGATTTTACCATTGGATAAATTTAAAACAGCCCGGTCCGGACGATCCGTAATCATGTGTCTTGGAAACAGTGTCCACCTCTGCTCCATGAGCAGCTGACTTAGCTCACCGGCAGATTGGAGGAGGTTCACCCGAATCGAGCCCAGGCGCTTCTTGACCTCATGAAGCATCTTCTTGTCGATGATCTCGTCATCATATACTAGCGCCACGGTGGTTCGGGAGCTTTCCCCGATCTTCATTGATTCGATCTTCAGCGACGGCACGCGGTACCTGCTTCTCAGCATGTTCAGAGTGATCTGGATGTTCTCGCTGAAGGCATCCTGCGGTCCCTGAATGACCGTCTCCACCTGCGTGTCGTTCACCTTTTGGGCTTCATATTTGCGTACGTCTACGAGCCACCATTGATCCTCAATACGAAGGGCTACTTGTCCCTCAAGAACAGCTCCCATCATATCTTGATAGTCTTTCGGTTTTCTTGCAGCAGGAAGAGAGGAGACGGCTTGAGGATACGATTCCGCCAAGCGGAAAAAGGGCTCGATGATCTGGAAATACATCTTCTGATCGTCGATGAGGAAATAAATATACAGCAGCTCCATCTGCCGGGAGGCACTGGTTAACTCCTTGCAGATGACATCCTGTGAGGTTTGAAGGCTGTTCTTCACTCGCTCCCACACGGCCGAATCCATCAAAAGAACCCCTCCTCCAAAGAATGGCATCCCGTACCTTACATGGATAACATTCCCCGAAGCAGGGGCTTTTATGAAGTGTTCGCTAGGAACGCACGCGAAGCAGAGGCCAAATCCGCACATCGATCGTGCTTGCAAAGTGAAGCAGCGGCTTCGTTTCCTCCACGGCTATTCCTTGCGCTGACGTCATCGTATTCATGAAGAACTCCGCCTCGGCCAATCGGAGCGGCCATGGCGGATGTAGTATGTCGCAGCGGCAGGGCTGTCCGGAGCCGTTCAGCGTATATAGGCAATAGCGCTCCGTCAGCCACTCCTCGATGGAGCCCGGGCTTGCCAAGAACGCATCGGATATCGGCCGATATGCCGCCTGAAATGCGCCGGGGGCGCCGTTCGCCCTCACGCTCTTGTAGCTGATAATCTCCCTTCGCCGCTTAACCTCCATACGCGCGTAGATGTAGGGCAAATGATAGAACGCCCGTGCCAGCTTCACGGCAAGCCAGTTCGCGGCGTCCAGACTGAAGAAATAAACGCCCGGCTTGCCGTCGATTGTGACGTAGGTCCGTACATTCAGCTCCGGGAACCGGTCCGTCAGGGGGATGGGCGGCATTCCTCGCATCCGAATGCCGGTCATATCGAAGGGCACGACGCCGATCCAGCCCCACCCGTCGTAGGTATCGATAGGCAGGCTGCCCGGAACCAGCCGGCGCAGCGCTTCCGGCCGAATCGGCCAATGGGCAAACAGAAGATCGTTCCATGTCTGCTTCATGATCCAGGGCAGGTCCGGTACGGGCCATGGCCGATGTCTGTCATCCCAGTAAGCTGTCATACGCCGCCTCTCGGGGCGGGGGCTGCGGGGGCTGCAGGGGCAAAGGCATCCCAAAGCTCCTTGCGCGAGGTCGTTACCGCTATGGCACCGCTCTCCAGCGCCAAATTCACATCCTGTTCCGACCGGATGAGTCCCCCCGCGAGAATCGGCACCTCCAGACGCTGCCTCAGCTCGGAGATGATGTGCGGCATGACGCCGGGCATCACCTCGATGTAGTCCGGGCGAATCTTCTCCGCCAGCTTGTAGCACATCTCCAGCGCACCCGAATCGAGCAGAAAATGGCGCTGAATGGCTAGAGACCCATGCTTCTTCGCCGTAGCGACCGCGCTGCTTCGCGTGGAGATGATACCGGCCGGCCTAACGCTTTGACAGAGGAATTCGATGGCATAATCATCATTTTTCAGACCCTGGATCAGATCGACGTGAATGAGCAGCTGCTTGCGGTGGCTCCTCGCCAGCTGCGCGATGCTCATCAGCTGGGAAATATGGCTGTCGAGCAGCACGATCCACGTATAGGGAGTGTCCAGCAAACGCTCCATATCCTTCATTTTGCGGACAGCCGGCAGGATGGACTGGCCTTGAAAATCTCCCTTGGCATTTTGCGTAACGCCCATAGGTCATCAGCGCCTCCTGGCAGAAAGTAGTTTTCTCCTATCCACCATCATAGCATAAGTCCGATACCTCACATAGGAGCCTGCAAGCCCAGCCGTTCTGGATGTGTGTAAACGTTGAAGCTCTCGCCGCGAAGAAACCCGACCACGGTAATGCCCAAGTCCTCCGCCAGCTGAAGCGCCAGCTCGGTGGGTGCGGATCTCGCCAGCAGGGTGCCGATTCCCATTTTTGACACCTTGAGCAGTACCTCGGACGAGACGCGCCCGCTAAAAGCCAGCACCTTCCCTTTCATCGGCACCCGGTGCCGCAAGCAATGGCCGTACACCTTATCCAAAGCGTTGTGACGGCCTATATCGGTTCGGCAGAGCAGCAGCTCGTCCGCGGTACACAGCGCCGCGTTATGAACCCCCCCGCTAAGCTGAAAGGCGACGGAGTGCTCCTGAAGCTCCCGCATAAGCTTCACACACTGCTCCGGGGTCAGCCGGTCGCGGGAGCGGATCGTCTTGGCCGTCCTTGCATCGCTGCGCCAGTACAGCTGGCGGCTCTTGCCGCAGCAGGAGCCGATCAACCGCTTGGAGTGATCGGCAAGCTGCAGCATTCCGGGATTCGCAAGCTCGATGTAGGCGAAGCCCTTGCCTTCATCCAGTTGCAGGGAAAGAAGCTCGTCGGCGGTACGAATCAGCCCCTCCGAGGCCAGAAAGCCTATCACCAGCTCCTCGATATCGATAGGGGTACAAACGATCGTGGCGAACTCCTCCCCGCCGATGCTGACGGTAATCGGCCGCTCTGTCGTAACGGCATCCTGCCGTAAGGTAAAGTCCCCTCCTTCGTAACGCCAAATCGGCCTTAGGGACATCATCTCCCGCTCCATCGTCCTCACTCGCTTTCGAGCTCCAGCTCATCGATTCGCTTCTCCACATACTTGGTGTCCTTAAGCGCATGAAACGTTTCCGCCTTCTCAACGATTACGGCCGTATTATATTCCGGGATGCCCGCATGCGGCTCGTAAACCCCCTTCGGCAGCAGCACATTTCCCTCCGGCCAGTGCACCTCGATGTTGCCCGCCTTCACTCGTTCCGGCTTCGCCCGTCCCTGGAACGTGCCGAAGCGGTTATAAACCACGATGGCGTCTCCCTCACGGACACCGATGGCCGCAGCATCGTCCGGGTGAAGCAGAACGTCATATCGGTCCGCCCCGTTAAACGGATCCGTTTCGCTGTAGATCATGGAATTGAACTGCTTCCCGCGCCTTGTCGTCACATAGAAATGTCCCTCCGGCTTGCGGCGCTCCGGCAGCTCGATCGGCAGGAGCCGGCCTCGGCCGTCCGCCGTCGGACATATCCCGCCCTCGCACAGCCAGGCGCCGCCCCACTGAAACACGTCACCGCGGGCCTTCAGATACTGGATGCCGTCATAGTTCGGCGCAGCCTGTGCTATCTCCCTTCGGATCGCCTCGGCGCTTTCGAAGCGGACCAGCGCAGCCGCCTCCGGCTTCACCCGTGCCGCCAAATCCGCATAAATCTGCCATTCCGGACGGGCCTCGGGCAATCTCGGGCCTTCAATCTCCGGCGAGAAATAGACCATGCGCTCGGTCGAGGTGGAGGTGCCTCCCCCCGGCTGCTCATAGCGGGTCATCGCCGGAAGGACGACGACAGTCTCCTGCGCATCCACCAGCGTAGATGAATTCAGGATGATGTCCTGATGCACGCGAAGCTCGGTAGCCTCCAGACAGCGGCGTACGAACGCAGGATCCGGCATCGTCTCGAGGAAATTGCCTCCGGAGGTGTAGAACACCTTCAGCTTGCGCTCATGCTCCTCCGGCAGCAGCGCATTTTCCAGCGATACCCCGACGATGTCCCCCTGCCAGCCGGGCAGCTGAAACCCCCACAGCGCTTCTATGCGCCGCCGGTTCTCCTCCGTATCGTCTCCTCCAGGGAGACTGAACGGGTCCGCCCCCATTTCACCGGAGCCTTGCACGCCGCTATGCCCCCGAATCGGCATCAGGCCGCAATGCTCCCGGCCTAGAAAGCCGCGCAGCAGCGCCAGATTCGCCACCTGCGAAATGTTGTCCGTCCCGAAGCGGTGCTGGGTCAGCCCCATGCTCCAGACGAAGACGGCGGAGCTAGCTCCCGCCAGCAGCCGGGCGAACTCCCGCATTCGTTCGCAGCTCATCCCCGAGGAGGCCTCCAGCTCGCTCCAGCCCAAAGCGGCAACGTGAGTCCTTAGCTCTTCATAACCGTTCGTATGCTCCTTAACGAACGCATGATTCACAGCCGAGCCCGGCTGCTCCTCCTCCATCTCGAACCAGGCTTTCATGACGCCGTTCATGAAGGCGATGTCTCCGCCGATGTTGACCTGGTAAAAATCGTCGGCCAGCTTCGTACCGAATAACGCCGACTCCGGAATCGAAGGAATCCAATAGCGATCCATGGAGGGCTCATGATAAGGATTGATGACAACGATCTTCGTGCCCGCCCGTTTCGCCGCGTACATATATTTGGTAGACACCGGCTGATTATTGGCGGCTACGCTGCCCCAAAAGACCAGCACATCGGTGCCGATCCAATCCTTATAGCTGCAGCTCGAGGCGCCGATGCCTACCGAGCGCTTCAATGCCGTTTTGGAAGGCGAGTGGCAAATTCGGGAAGCGTTGTCAATATGGTTCGTGCCAAGAAAGCGTGCTACCTTAGCCGCTGCATAATACGATTCATTCGTAATTCCCCGGGCCGTCAAATAAAAGGCCAGCTGCTTCGGGTCGATCGCGCGGATTTTCCCTGCGATCAGCTCCAGCGCCTCCTCCCAGCTTGCTCTGCGGAAGCGGCGTTCGCCCTTCTTCCTGATCAGCGGGTAAGGCAGGCGGCCGAGCTTGCGCAGCTCCGTGCTGTCCAGCTTCCGCAGCTCCTCAATATCCGCATGAAGCGTCTTCTCGGGTATGGCCGGCATCGTATTCAGCCGAAGCACGTTCAGCCTTGTCGTGCACAGGTGCGGTCCTTCCAGCGTCTGATCGTACAGGCCCGACACGCCCAGCGCGCAGCCGTCGCATACGCCCTGCGTAAGGATACGGTACGCATAAGGAAGCTGATCGCGATTCTCCCAGGCCACCTTCAGCGTATCGCGTATATGTCTGGGCTTGAGCTGCTGCAGCCCGAACGGCACCTTGCTGACCCACAGGCTCGGGTCCGGCCGTCCCGGCAGCTTCACCCGTCCCGAATGTTTGGTTGTTCCCATGTTCACTACCCCTTTTGTCCATACATTTTGTAAGCGCTACCCCATGAATTTCCATGAAAAAAGCCGCAACGAACATAACCCATAGCTCCCGTACGATATACAGGGGTAGGTGTTACGTCGATTGCGGCGGTTAGTCTTGAGCAGGAGCGCTGCCAAGTGCCAACGGCACATGATCATTGTATTCTGTTTATGAGAATTTTAACTCAATGTTCTGATCGAAGACAAAGATGCTCATTCCGAAATCCTTATCCAAATCGATATCGACATACAGCTCGAGGAATTTGGCCCCGAGCAGATCCTCCATCTCCACGGGAGGATGGGTGCGGTATATTTCCTTCACCATCTCCGTGCGGGCGGAGCGCAGCACCTGCTTCCCGTCGACGGCGGAGGCGATGAATTTCTCCACCGGGGAGAGATTGCCCTCCATCTCGCAAATCGCCCAATTCTTACAGAAGGTGGTGCGGATTTCACGAGGCCCCTTGCCCATATGCCTTTTGCGGTAAGCCTTAACCAAATTGCTGAATTCAGCTTCATATTTGTTCATCTGCAGGACAGCTCCGTTATACGGCATCTTCTGGACCACATTTTACCACGTACCGCCTCTTGCGGACAAGACTGGAAAAATCGCCTATCGAACCGGATCTCCGTCCTTGAAGGTTCCGGAGAACAGCACTTCCCCCGAAGCGGAGTACACCGTGCCGATCCCGTTCGGCTTATCGTCCCTGAACTGCCCGACATACTTTTGGCCGCCTTGGTAATAGTAGGTGCCTTGCCCGTTGAAGTTTCCTTTCACGAAGTCTCCCTCGTAGATAAGCGCCCCGTCGTTCGCATAGGCTTTGCCCCGGCCCTCCTGCTCGCCGTTTTTCCACTCGCCTACGTACTTGGCACCTTCGTCGTGATAGTACGTGCCGGTTCCGTGGTATTTATCATCGGCAAAACCTCCCTCGTAGCGCAAACGGCCGTTGAAGAATTGCTTGCCTTGACCGTGGGGCAGGCCGTTCCGCAGCTCTCCGATATATTTGGCCCCGTCATCGTAGAACAGGACGCCTCGGTACGCTTTGTTTTGCTCGAACCTTCCCTTCAGACTGTTCTTCCAATCCTGTTCCAGCTGCTCTGCCGATTTGCCGGTCACCTGCTTGATGACATCCTTCCATTCTCCCCGGACGAACCAAAGGTTGTTGATCTTCGTCTCCCCATAGCTCTCGACCAGATAAGTGTAGAACGACTGCGATTGCGCGTAGATCAGCGAGATCTGCTCCTTCTTCCATTCCTGATTATTGTCCGGGATCGAGGCGAAGGGCAGCAGCCGGTTCCCCTTATACGCCTCATAGAGGACGGAGTGACGGACAAAATTCGGATGCGGCTCCGCCTGCTCATAGTAGGTTGCCGCCGCCTCGCCGAGGAACGTGCTCGCATCCAGCTTGCTCTCGGGATGGCTGAAGGTCATGGCGTGCGTCAGCTCGTGCTTGAACGTCGCCAGAACGCGGTCAATGCTCGTATCCTCCGTCAGCTGAATGAACATTGCCTTCTCGTTCGTATTCCAGCGCGCATGACCGAAGGACAGCCTGGATTCATGCGTGTAGTTTTCTTCATCCTGAAAATATACCGGAATCCGCTCGCCAAACGGCCTTACGCCGAACCGCTCGAGCAGGAATTGCTGTATAAGATCAAACCGGGTGGACATCCGGAGCACATCTTCTTCTTGAGCAAAGTAATATATATCGAAATACTTGGTGCTGAACGACTTCCAAGACTGCTTCGCCTTGAACGTGTGAGGCGTCCCGACGTTCGTCCGAATGGCCGGCAGCGGAGAAGGCAGCTTGTAATCCTCCATGCCGTTAATCGTTAGCGGCAGCTGATGCGACGCCTTAGCGAACACATCGGCTGAAGACCCTTGAGGCTTTGTCGTGATCCGTACAGTACGTGTCGCTTCATCCCAGGCGACCTGGGCTCCGAGTGATTCGCTGACGAAGCGGGCCGGCACCAGCGTACTGCCGCTGATCAATACGGCAGGCTGCTCCAGCTGAACGGCCTTCCCGTTGATCTCCGCTTCGTTCTTATTGATAGCAAGTATCACGCGCGTTGTATCCTTAAACCCGCTCACCGTACGGGTGCTGCCGTCCCAGATGACGGTGGCGTCCAGCGCTTCGAAAATGCCGCGAAGCGGTACCAGGGTGGAGCCGTTCAAGATGATCGGCGGTTGCTCGTAGGTTTGGAGCGTACCGTTAATTTGCACTGACACCGGAGCAACCGGTTCCGACTCATTCGCGCTCGCGGAGGGTGCGGGGAGCTGACTGGAGAACAAGAGCGTTGCAATAGTTACTACGGAAGCATAACGACGAAATGCAGACATAAACATCCCCTCTAATTCGTAAAATGACATCACTATTGTACCATGGCAGCGGCAGCAGAATGGTGAAAACTTCTTAAGCTGACCGCCCTATAAAATTCGTGTAAAGAAAGAGGAATTCCGCCTGTCGCAATGGAATTCCTTCAGTACCCATTCTTGCATCGAAGGAGAGAATCCATGACCAACCCAAAAGCGCCCCTGCAGCAGCCCGCACCCGCCCGATCGGGGATAGGCCTCTATTTTTCCATTCCCGTTCTGGCTTGGGCCCTTTATGACTTTGCCAACACGATCTTCACCTCGAACATCGTAACGATTTTTTTCCCGTTTTATTTGCAGGAGGTGCTTGGGGGCAGCGAGAAAATGAACCAAATTGCCAGCACCTTCGTGTCCTACACCAATGCGCTCGCCAGCTTCTTTCTAGTGCTGATGTCGCCGCTGTTCGGCGTATGGATCGACCGGACGGGACGTAAAAAGAAGTTTCTCGTCCCCTTCGCGCTCATCAGTATCTTCAGCACGCTGCTCATGGGACTGTTCGCTTCTTGGAACACATCGATGACCTGGGCCGGCCTGCCGGCATCCCTATGTATGGTGCTGCTCCTGTTCATGGTAGCTAAATTTTTCTATAACTCCAGTCTCGTGTTCTACGACGCCATGATCTCCGATCTGGGGCAGGAGAAGGAAATACCGCTTATCTCCGGGTTCGGCGTAGCAGTCGGCTATATCGGTACACTGATGGGACTTTCCGTGTATCCTTTCATCGGCAATGACGGCTTTCATGAATCGTTCATCCCTACGGCATTGCTGTATCTCGTCTTCTCGCTGCCAATCTTCTTCCTGTATAAGGAGAAGCCCGCCCGGGAGGTTGCGTCCGTTAAGAAGCCTTCCTTCTTCAGCGGGTATAAAGAAATTTACGCTACCTTCAAGGAAGCGAAGCTTTATCGTGCCGTGTTCCTCTTCATGATCGCGTACTTCTTCTTCAATGACGCGGTAGCTACGGCCATCGCAGTTATGGGCGTGTACGCCAAAACGGTCATCGGCTTCTCTACCGGCCAATTCATCCTGCTCTACCTTGTATCTACGGTGTCGAGCATCATCGGTTCGTTCGTCTTCGGCTACGTGACCCGAAGCGTCGGCGCTAAGCGCTCGGTCAGTGCCGTTGCCGTCATCATGATCATCTCGATTGTTCTCGCCTCTACGGCAACGAGTGAGCCGGTGTTCTGGGCGGCCGGAAGCTTATACGGCGTAGCGATGGGCGCCATGTGGGTGACTTCGCGGACGATGATCGTGGAGCTGACGCCGGAGGAGAAGCGGGGCCAATTCTTCGGCTTGTTCGCCTTCTCCGGCAAGGTGTCTTCCATTGTCGGACCGCTGCTGTACGGTACGATCACCCTGCTGCTCGCCGACAGCGGCAATCTTGCGAGCCGTATTGCACTCGGCTCCCTTACCGTGCTGGTGATCATCGGGCTGTTCGTCCATGTGAAGGTGCCTTATACGAAAAAGGACTAAGTTTGATGGGAAAGACCTGGCCTGATAGCCGGGTCTTTCCTATTTGAAAGACTGCACTTAGACGCCAAATGTTGCATTACATCAGAAGTTCTCTGTTTATGAATAGTTTTTCCTCCGGTGGTAGAAACTGGGACGGATAAAGAGCTGATGGAGGCAAAGACATGGAAACCAACAACGGACAATCCGAATCAATGACGTTAACCAACCGCCAGGGGCACCCGATCTCGAATAATCAGAATGTAAGAACGATCGGCAGCCGCGGGCCCGTAACCATGGAGAACTATCATTTTTTGGAGAAAATATCGCATTTCGACCGGGAGCGCATTCCCGAGCGGGTCGTGCATGCCCGCGGTGCCGGTGCGCACGGCTATTTTGAAGCCTACGGAACCGTCGGCGATGAGCCGATCACCAAATACACGAGGGCCAAGCTGTTCCAAGAGAAGGGCAAGGAAACTCCTGTCTTTGTCCGCTTCTCCTCCGTGGTTCACGGAGGCCATTCCCCGGAAACCTTCCGCGACCCGCGCGGCTTCGCGGTGAAATTCTATACGGAGGACGGCAATTGGGATCTCGTCGGGAACAACCTGAAGGTGTTCTTTATCCGTGATCCGCTGAAATTCCCCGACATGGTACACGCCTTCCGTCCGGATCCCGTAACGAATCTGTCCAATCCGGAGAGAATGTTTGATTTTATTGCTAATTCCCCGGAAGCGACGCACATGGTGACGTTCCTGTTCTCCCCTTGGGGAATTCCGGCGAACTATCGTCAAATGCAGGGCTCCGGAGTGAATACCTACAAGTGGGTCAATAAGGACGGCGAAGCGGTCCTTGTGAAGTATCATTGGGAGCCGTTGAAGCAGGGGCTGAAAAATCTGCGGCAAGTAGAAGCGGAGCAAATTCAGGCGAAGAATACGTCCCATGCCACGCAGGATTTGTACGAGGCGATCGAGCGCGGCGATTATCCGGAATGGGAGCTGTGCGTTCAAATCATGAGCGATGACGAGCACCCGGACCTGGATTTCGATCCGCTCGATCCGACGAAGCTGTGGGATCATGAGAAATGGCCGTTCCTGCCGGTCGGCAGGATGGTGCTGAACCGGAACCCCGAGGATTATTTCTCCGAGGTGGAGCAATCCGCTTTCGGCACAGGCGTACTCGTGGACGGCCTCGATTTTTCTGACGATAAGCTGCTGCAGGGGCGCACGTTCTCTTATTCGGACACGCAGCGCTACCGCGTAGGCACGAACTACCTGCAATTGCCGATTAATGCACCGAAGACGCATGTCGCCACGAATCAGCGCGGTGGGCAGATGGAGTTCAAGGTGGATCGCGGTCCGAGCCAAAATCCGCATGTCAACTACGAGCCGTCGCTCCTCGGCGGTCTTAAGGAAGCCCAGCCGGCCGGCAAAGAGCATGAACCGGCCTATCGGGAGAGGCTGGTGCGTCAAACGCTCGACCGGACGAATGATTTCGGACAGGCAGGAGACACTTATCGGAGGTTCGAGGGTTGGGAGAAGGACGAGCTCGTCGCCAACCTTGTGAATGCGCTAAAGGTATGCCATCCGCAAATCCAAGATAAGATGGTCGAGTATTTTACTAGAGCCGATGCGGAATACGGCCGCCGGGTGGCGGAAGGCCTTTCGAAGGTTAAGAACGAAATGTCATCTATGGATGAAGGCGCACAGCTGGCGGCGCAGGCCGGGAAGCGTACGGACGGGTATTAATGAAGAAAGCGAAGCTTGCCGCAGCATGGCTGGGTTAGGCTTCGCTTTCTTTTCATATGACGTGCATGCGCTACCGGGAGAGCTTACGCGGGCAGATCCATAAACATGAAATGAGCCCCCGACTCCGACGCGATCGACAGCTCCGACAGACCGGTCATGCGAGCGGCATCCCTTCTGCTCAGCTTGGCTTCTCCGTTCAGCGTCACGTCCCCCTCAATGACAAACAGGTACATCTTGCGATCCGGCTGCTGGGTGAAAGAGAGCTCGCGCCCCGCTTCGAGCTGCGACATATAAATGGTCATATCCTGATGAATATGAACCGTACTCTCCGTGCGAATCCGGTTGGATACGACGGGAAGCAGAGCGTTCAACGCTGACCGAGCATCATAGGCCTTCTGCTCATAGGACGGAGTCAGCCCCCTCTCGCTTGGGAGGAACCACAGCTGCAGCGTATTCGCCACTTCATCCGGCGACGAGTTGATTTCCGAGTGGAGGATCCCGGTGCCTGCGGTCATGCGCTGCACCTCGCCCGGTCGAAGCACCTCCTTGCCCCCGGTGTTGTCCTCATGCTGGAGCTGGCCCTTCACAACGAAGGTGACAATTTCCATATCACGGTGAGGATGGGTACCGAAGCCCTCCATAGGCTGTATGTAATCATCGTTAAAGACCCGCAGCGGTCCGAATTGCACATTCTCCGGGTCGTAATAGTCGGCAAAAGAGAAGCTGAAGTTGCACTGCAGCCAGCCGTGATCGGCCGAGTAACGTGAGGCGGCGGGGTAAATTTTGATCATAGGATGCTCCTTCGGTCCATATGGATTTGGGTATAAGCTTTTCCTTTATGCCTGCATTGTAATGTGATACACTTACTTTCGTCAAGTTACTTTCCAATTGTACACATCTAATTACTGAACAGGGGGACCGGCATCATGCGAATGTATATACGCCATGCGGTGGGAGGACGACTTTTTCTGGACTCGGAGAAGCACCAGACTGCCTTTGATTTAGCGCGTTCGGAGAACGGCTGGACATTCACTATCGACCTTGCCGAAGAGGAGTTGGCTGAAGAGCTGATAAAGAATCGGCTGGAGCTGAATATTTTCGTAGTGGATGAGGAACGGCAAAACCAGAAATCATGGTACTATTCATCGGACGGCGCCATCACATATAACAAGGTGGAGCGAAAGCTCATCATTGCCGCGGACGCCCGTATGGATTATAACGTATAAGCGCTTCCCTTTGCATGCATAAGGTGTAGAATGTTGGCAACCCTAAGAGCATTCCCAAGCTGATTGGAAGGAGTGCTCTGCATGGATGATATTAAAGACAATGCGAATTTCGGCATCCCTGAGGGCGAGCCCGGTGTTGCTGCGACTGATGGGATAAGCGACGTCGTGGGAGCCGTTATCAATAATCTTAAGAAGGAAGCTACCGGGGAAAAGGACCCTGTACGGGTGGAACGGAAGGCTCCCTAATCACCGCAATCGGAATCACTTGACGACTTACAGGCAATCGATACGTCTTGTCGCCTTACAAAAGTAGACATTTCTCTTCGTTGTAAGCTCCCGGGTTATCGCCTACAATGGTTATACCCTTTATCTGAAGGAGCTGAGGCTATGCGATTCATCGAAAAGCTAACCCCTGGTCAGTTCTTGCTCGTTTGGTCGCTGCTAGCCGTAATGGTGTATTTGTCCTTAAAGCTGTTTTTTTGGTGAACCACTCTTCGGGAGTGGTTTTATTCGTTTGGGAACATCGAATAAAGTTCTAGTTTATGGTGAAGATAAGACTCATTGCCTATTTTCCGGGAGTGAGCACAACAACCATGGCATTCATGCTAATGAATAGATCGGTATTAATATCCTGCTGGATTCTAGCAGCACTTCTGGTAGTCATCTTTACCCCCAGGGGTAAAGTTCGCGAAGCCCTTGTCATTTTTTTGTTTACACATGCTGTTACGGGGTTGTTCGGCCTTATCGTCGCAGAGCTTAAACTCATCGAATATCCTATCCGGGAATTCGCCTACGCAACGAAAAGCAGCTTTGCCTTTGAATATTTTATTTACCCTGCCACCTGTGTCATCTTTATACTTAGATTTCCCCATACCAAAGGTTGGATGAATAAAGTCGGTTGGTACCTGATCTGGCCGACTTGGATGAGTATCGTGGAAGTATTGATCGAGCGTTATACCGGGCTCATCCGGTATTTGGATTGGTCCGGCCTCTGGTCCTGGATCACCCTGCTCGTTACGTTTAGTATGTCGCACCTCTTCTACCAATGGTTTTATCGCAAGTAACCATCGATTGGGGCATATGCTTCTTGCCACATCCCCCCCCCCACAAGCACCAAAAACCTTCTCTTCATGCCCCATACGAGGCATAAAGAGAAGGCCGGATCGGTTCGCTATTGGAGAATCCTCAGATCGTTAATTCCCCTAGTTTGATTAGTTCCACAACCGAAGTACAACCGATGTTTCTCCCTCAGGGCTTATGGTATACTTATTCTATCCAAGCCACAAGGGGTGATTGCTCATGAAATGGAACGAAATCACTAAAATTTATCCGAATCGTCTTGTGCTGGTTGAGGCTCTTAAAGCGACCTCCCAAAACCGGATTCGTATCATTGAGGAAATGTCCGTAGTGAACGAATATAAGGACTCCATGGAAGCTTGGGAAGGGTACAAGCAGTATCACAAAGATGACCCAGGGCGAGAGCTATATATTTTCCATACTAGCCGCGAGAACGTGGAAGTGGTTGAAGAGTTCTTTTCCGGGGTGAGGCAGCACTGATGCAGATTCGGATGATTCGTGGGCTGCCTATTGTTTCTTTATCCATGGAGTATAATAACCGTACCATCGAACTAACTGATGTGCTATTTGATACGGGCTGTGCCGCTACTGTTTTTGATACGGATGTACTGGCAGCTCTCGGTTTGTATCCTGACTTCATCAACGGAACGGTAAAGCGGATGTATGGAATAGGCGGAACCAGTGAGGCCTGTTACGAGCAGTGGGTTCGCGATATCAGGATTGACTTTGTAAGCCTGCCTTCGTTTCGTTTACAGCTCGGTTCGATTCATGAGCCTTATGGATTTGCTGGCATCATTGGAATCGATTATATGCTGCAGACCGGGCTGAAGGTGGATTTTGAAAAAATGCAAATTAGTTATTCTATAACATAAAGCAGCAGCTGGGGATCATAGCACTTTTCTTGTTCTCCGTAATGCCCAGCTCCTCGGCAATCAGCCGATTACTTAGGCCGCACGCTACGTAAGTCAACATTTCCGTTTCAGCTTCTTGCCACATCCCCCCCCACAAGCACCAAAAACCTTCTCTTCATGCCCATACGAGGCATAAAGAGAAGGCCGGATCGGTTCGCTATTGGAGAATCCTCAGATCGTTAATTCCCCTAGTTTGATTAGTTCCACAACCGCCTGCGAACGTCCTTTGACGTTTAGTTTCTGCATGACGTTCGAGATATGTTTTGTAGCACACAATAAAATAGACATTAAAAAAGGGGCTATTATTGCCCCTAAATCTGACCTAATACGGAGTAAACGTCGGCTTCTCCATCTAAATTTATTTCTATTCTGTCGATAAGCTTCGCCATGACTATTCGAAGATAGTCAATGTCATCGTAATTTTTCAATTCATTTAGTTCCGCTAGAGCGCTCTTTACGTCCTTCCGTAAGCGTTCTAGGTCACGTCGCTGCTCGATTTTACCTTTTAGAGCTTCCTTCTTCGCTTCAACTTCTGATATTTCCTTTTCGTAGATTTCCTTTTCAAAAGTATATTGCGAATCGTCAATTTCGTTAAGCATGTGTTGACGCCGTAATTCAAAAAGTAATCGGCGATTGTCATTTGTGATTTTTTCTAACCGTTTTATTTCTTTGTCCAAGTCTTGTGTCAAGTGTTCGGTGTTCTCAGAAAATTGGTTGTTGAAGGTCTCCAAGTTGACCACCCTGTTCATACGTTCAACGACCAACCGTATAAGCTCGTCCCGAAATTCTTCATATGGAATCCAACAGTTATTCTTACAACCCGCTTCCCCTTGACGACGCCGCTTACTACACATTAGGTAAGTATACCGTTTTTCGCTACGCTTATTTTTCCTCACGCTTGTCATGGCGACAATAGCCGCCCCACAATGCTTACAGAATATCAGCTTCGCGAACGCATTAACTAATTTGCGTTGTCCGCCGCGCTTACCGCCACCGCGGATTTGACGTATCCTTTGCGCTTCATTGAACATTTCAACGGAAATAATCGGCTCATGCGTTTGAAAGTCTGTTTTTTCCCATTCGTCCTTATCGCGCCAAGTTAATTTTTTCCGTCGGTTCTGTAAATCGGAAATATCTTCGTAAACCTGTTTCGATTCCAACTTACTGAATACCGTGTAGCCTGTATAATTTTCATTTTGTAAAATACGTTGAACCGTTGTTATCCCCCAGGCTTCCCCTTTCTTCGGGCTTGGAACCGTGCGTTCCGGAGAATTAAGAAATATTGTTATGGCTTTTTCGCCCATACCGCTATTTACGTAAAGGTCATAGATTTCGCGTACTATTTCTGCGTGTTCGGGGACAATTTCAAGCGTCTTCCTGCCGTCCTCGGCGACGACCTTCTTATAGCCATAAGGCGCGATAGAACCCGTAAAATTACCTTTTCTTGCCGACTGGCGTATTCCCCGCTTCGATGATGTGCTTATTGTTTCCGACTGTTTTTGGTTTACGGTGGAAATTATGCCGAATAACATTTCGTCGTCATTCGTTCCCGAATCGTAATTGTCTTCGATTGAAATAACGCGGATACCCAAAGCATTAACGAGAATACGCTTTAATGAAATTGCGTCCAAGGCGTCACGGCTAAAACGGGAAAGGGATACGAAGTAAATCGTATTAAACATGCCCGCCTTAGCGTCATTAACCATCTTCTGAACGTCTTCACGCGCGATAATCGTTGTAGCTGTATCCCTATCTAAGTAAACGTGTTCGATGCTTATGCCGTCCTTCGCTGCCATTTCGCGGATATACGCTTCTTGGTGTTCAGGACTATCCTTTTGGGATTCCTTAAGCGTAGAGACGCGAACATAAGCCCGCGCCTTAACTTTAAGTGCTATATTTTTCGCCATATCACACTTCACACCTTTGTATGATTACGAATGATTTCTTCGACCCCTATTTTAATACAAGCCCCATGCTTTGCCAAGACCGTTTTGACATTTGCTTTGATTATATTCGTAACTACTTCAACAACGTCGCCTTGTGTCGGAATGAAGTTAATCTTGATTTTCTTACGCTTCATCATCCTCACCCGCCCACTACTACCGTATGCTTGACGGACTGTCCAACGTTACAGAAATAAATAAGGACGGCAGGCGCTTCAATTGTTCTCATAAGTTCGCAACCTCCTAAATTCGTTTTTGGTTGCGTTCTTATGTCGTTAAGGGCGGGGAGTTTGTGACAGAAGAAGGTTGTTGTTTTCAATTGAATAATTTTGCTATAATCTCAACAGGGAATATTACGGAAGCTGTAACTTCCTTCCCCATTTTGCCTAACTTTGATTTGCGTCCCTTTTTAGGGGGATGGCGTCCCAATGATGGGGCGTTATTTTTTTTGCAAAAAAAAAACGACCTGCCGACATTGGCATGTTAGTTTGCATTCTTTTTTCGATTGTGGAACTTCACGACGTTGCCGCCCATTACTTCCTTTCTCAACGCTTCCAGTTCGGCGTCAAGTTCAGCGTCAGACAGCTTTTCTAGCGGTTCAGAAACGTTGTGAACCTTCTGGACGACCTCCGACTTGTTGACGTTGATTCCCTGCATAACGAGATACATTTCAATCGCTTTAAGGTCGCCGCGCTTGGCCTTCTTCGCAAGTGCGCTTAGAACGTCGGGTAAGTCTTCCGATTGAATTTCAAGCGCCCGTTCCCGCACCGCAAATTCAACTTGTCGTTTGTCGCGGATTCTTCGCAAGTGTCTTTCCGAAATTCCCAACGTATTAGCGATTTCGCGAAATGATTGTTGCGGTGACTTACGTGCAAGCAGCTCGACCGCCCTGATTTCCGTTACAGTAAGACCCTTCATGTATGGGCGCGGGTCGATTTCTTCGGTTGCTGGTTGGTCGTTATTTCTCACATCTTCATTCATCTTTTACCCCCCCTGACGCGTTGCTTTTGACGATGCGTGTTTACTTTCCCGAACGCGTGCGCTTCTTATAGCGCCTTTCAAACGCTTCGATTTCGCGATTTACCTTTTCCAGTTCAAGGTTTAGTAAACGCATTTCCTTGTCATGACTTTCACGTTCTTCGGACGTCATTTTTGCCCGTCTTACTGCGGCTTCCCTGCGCCATTTTTCTTGATGGATTGCCCGTATTTTAGCTGCTTCCTCTGACGATGCGAAAGCGGTTCTTTCCGCGTAGTTCATAGCCATGTAAATATCGAATCCATAAAGGGCAACGCTGATTTCACTTAAAAGCTGGTTGACTTCGCTCCAACACTCTTGGTCTGTCATACAACCGCCCCCTAATACAAAAAAAGGAGCCGGGGAGACCCCGACACCCTTGTATATTAAGCGTTTAAGGAAAGTTCCATGTCGCAAACGCCCTCGTTTGTAACCGAAACGCCAATGTTGACCGTTTCTTGGAACCCGCGCGGCGAAGTACGGAATTGGAACGTATAAGTACCGTCGGCATTGGCGCTCAATACTTCTCTACCGTCAACGATAACCGACACGGTTTCACCTGTGGAAATGTTCGAAATGACGGCTTTGCCTTTGAAGTCAATACCGCTTGAGCCGCTATTAGTTTCAACGTGGTTGATAAGCTTAACGTTAGCCGCACCGTTTACGCGACTAGCGACGGATAAAATATGTTTCATGTGTTTAGACCCCCTTATAATTTTGTCACGAAGACAGTAATGGCGCCGCGAAAGTAACGACGCCTTGTTTATTGATTCATATATTTCGCAAGTTCAGCGCTAATCGCTTCAAGCTGCTTTTGAAGGGCATCAATCTTAGCTTTGTCACCTTGTTCGTATTCGAAGGTTACACCCGCGTTGCTGGGGGCTTCCTTCGTCGAGCGACTCGAATTATCTTTGATACCCGCTAACTGTTCCGCAGTAAGGGTCATAGTAGTTTTTGCTTCTTGCGCTTTTCGCGCTTCGTCCGCCTTGGCGTAACCATACATGAATAATTCAGCAGCGGAAACGTGTTCCCCAGCGTCAATACGTTTGCGAATATCCGCTTGGTGTGCTTTCCGTCTTTCCTCCGCTTCGTTTACGACCTGACCACTTGTAGCTGCGTACCCCGCGGATAACAGTTCCCGAATACTTTGCGCTTCGGCGTCGCGTTTTGCAATATCGTTTTTTATATCGTGACTTGTCTTTGTCATGGTTTAATTCCCCCCTTTGTAAGCATTGACCCATGCGGGTAACTTTCCATCCTTGTAGGCGTCCGTCACCGTTTGGGGAAGTACGCCATATTCACCGCCGTCATAAGGAACCGACGGAACCATTTGACCGTTGCGGAATCCACCCGTTGTATAACGATAGAATGAAATCGACGGTGGCGTTGCTAATCCTGGCTTTTCTCCGACTTCCTGCGCCAATTCAGTAAACTCGGCGTTTGCCTTTTTAATTTCGATTTCGACGTCATGCAAGCCCTTAACGGCGAGCAAATATTCCGCCAAGCAACGTTTGACGCGTTCAGCTTGCGCTTCATGTTCCTTAACCAGCTCGGCTCGGCGCTTCTCGGCGCGTTCCTTCATCGCCGGGATAAGTTCAATCAACGCTTGGGTACGCCCGCGACGGTTGAAGTTATTTCGTTTTTCAAGTTCTTCGATTTCGTCGGCAATTTCCCGAATGCGCTTTTTTAACTCGGCCTGTTCCTCTGCGGTAAAAATATCTCCACCCGCTTCTTCTTGATAAAGCCTATCGTCATATTTCGCTTTCAATTCCCGAAGCTCGGCACTCAACATTTCCGCCCGTTTTTTATTTTCGGCAAAACGCGTATCGAAGCGTTCCTTTATTGCCCTGAACTCTTGAAACAAGTCTTTAATTCCCATTCAAACATTCCCCCTTGGTTGGTTTTGGAAAGTTGTATTTCCGTTTGTCCGTACAAGCATTTTTCAGCTTCGATTTTTTCCGCGGTAATCCCGCATTGTTTTGGATGTCGTTCTCGATTGCTCGACGTTTAAGGTCTTCGTATGCTGGAAAGTCTTCGAGGAAGCTTTCAAACGATAACCAGCGCCGATTAAACGGCGTCATTTTGAGATTCCCGTTTAAGTCAACTCCACCAACGAACAAAGCGCGAACCGCTTCAAGAATTGCTTCGTTGGTCAAGTCGTCATTAGTAGCGGTGTCCAAGACGTAGGAAACGTCTTTTAACGCCATATTAGAGACCCCCTTCGCCGAATGGTTTCGCCGCGGATTTAAGCGCTTTGAGCCTTTCTTTATCAACGTTGAATACCCGGCAAATATGGCGAACTGTTTCTTCCGTCGCCGCTAAATCACCACGTTCAATTTTGGAAATAGTGCTGTACGTCAACCCGATTCGGTTTCCAAATTCAGTTTGCGTTAATCCCGCGGTTCGGCGAATAAGTCGGATTTCGGTTCCGTCCAGATGTTTCATTCCGTTACACACCCCCTAGTCAAAAAATTGGATATAAAGGGTAAAGAAAAAAGCCCCAAACGGAAACCGTCGGGGCAAAGCGCGGGTATTTGCGTTGTTTTACCTGATACGCATAATGTGCGGGTCAGCTTTTCGTCAGGGGCAACCGCGAAACAGCATTCGCAAGGAAGCTCGCACATTACATATATGGGCTATCAAATATTTTGACAAGTAAAGAAATAAAAAAAAGCAACGTCAACCCCGGTTAGGGAGCGAAGGGGGACGCCGCGGAACTTTGGTATTTGTTTTTATATATTATTATGTCGTTATTCTTTTCAACGAAGATTATGGTATTGAAATTTAGAGTGTCTGCGTAGCAGTCGCCGAAGGCGATATTCTTCTTTTTGTCCGAAGGACATACTTTGCCTTAAATCCTTACGGCGCTTCTATCGAAGCGAACTTAAATCTAAAACCATAATCGTTATTCTCAACGTTTAACCTTTACGTTTTACCTTAACGCCATATTAACGTTTATGTCTACGTTATATAGGTGGGCAAAACAAGCAAAAAACAATATTGAAAATGTGAACATTTTATGAACTTTTATTGACGTCGAAAAAATCCAGTATTGGCGCGGCTTTTCAGCGTTACCCCGGCGACCCCTGACGACCGGAGGATACTTGTCGGACTTTTGCGTTTTGACCTCGGCTAGGGGTATTGTCCGTAGTGCTTTACTTAGTCAAAAATCAGGAAATCAACGCTAATATCTAATACAAGCGTGACAACGATTCGATTGCGAAGGAAATCGCCAAGCTGGAACGCTTGCTTGGCGGAATAAGGCTAAATAATATTGACCCCCCTTCGTTTATACGTCATACAAGGCGGTAACGCCGTTGGAAGACGACGAGAGGGATGCTCATTTAATGAGTGCCCTTATAAAACGCTTTCAGACGCATGTGTAATCAGCATAATCAGAGGTTCAACTGATGTATGTTGTCTTCCGCCAAGTGCATTACGAGCTAGGTTAAACCTAGACAGTTTGAACCAAAGGGAAATAGACGCCAAGGAAAGACCATTGGCGCCTAATTCGAGGGGTACGGCGGTAACAATATCGCTGGGGTAATGTTGGGAAGGCGTCGGGGATTACGCCGGGAACGTCGGAGAAACGTTCGTATCATTATGTCGTTAACATGACTTCGTTTGTGACGCAGGGGTATGCGTTTATTACAGCCACTTTTGCCTTTACAATAACGCCCAGGCTCCCCCCTGCCATCCCCCTTGCCGCTATGCAATATCCGTCGTTGGAAGACGTTTATAACGGTCAAAATATAGGATATTTCGGGCGTCTAAGGGTCGGGGAGAGAAAGATACCGGAGCGAGGAAAAGGCGTCTTATAAACGAAAATTGAAGCTCAATAGGGCAGCGTAATAAATGCGTTGTCCCCGGCCTATCCCTTATGTATATGCGTTGTCAAGTACGACAAACATTATTTCAACATAGGTTTTCCGATAAGCTACGCACGGATGGTTAACGTAACCGCATCGTTCCCGGTCGCTTGCTTTACCGCTGAAAGGATAACTTCGCAATACTTCTCACTTAGCCATTCCCTTGCAAACGCCGTAGGACAAACAATGACGAATGATTCCCCGTCGTATTCCGCGTATGTATCCTTAAACCACGTCTGGAACGGTACGGTATCGACTTCACCAGCGATGAAATTAAGCGCCTGAATCCAGAGTTTAGCTGCGTCGGTCAATGATATTCCCCCTTAATCATAGCGTTGCGATACGAAACAATAAAATTATAGCAAAGCCCCAAAATTTCAAAAAAAGTACGCAAATTGTAAAGGGATTTTCGTCAACAAAATACCCCCTAGCCCCCCGGTGGTACGCCCTTGCCATAAACGACATTTTGACGTCTTATATTCGTTGGGTCTGCTGAAAGTTGAGCATACCCCTCTACAACGAAAAGGACGCCGACAATATGCCGACGCCTTTCCGTAGGAGGTGGTCTTTATGCTATGCGTATAAACGGCGAAGTGGTGGCGCCGTTCCCGCTTCTATATGTCGTTTAGAATGCATTGATTGTGACGGCGGATGTTAAACGTAATCATAACTTTAGAGTATTGACACCGTTTCGTCGACCCAATAAAATCAAGGTATAAGACGTATTCATAACTTATATTCAAAAGTAAGGGGCGAATACATATGAAACCAACGAAATACGGTTACGCAAGGGTATCGACGAAGGGGCAGGATTTGACGGCGCAGATTGAAGCGTTAAAGGCGGAGAACTGCGATAAGATATTCCACGAAAAGTTTACCGGGACGACCAAAGAACGACCCGAATTTGAAACGCTGCTTTCGACGTTGAAGGAAGGCGATACGCTCGTCGTAACAAAGCTCGACCGTTTCGCCCGTTCCGCAATCGACGCGCTGTCAACGATTAAGGAACTGTTTGAGAAGGGCGTAAAGGTTCACGTTTTGAATATGGGGCTAATCGAGAACACACCAACCGGACGTTTGATATTTACGATAATGTCGGGATTCGCGCAATTTGAACGTGACCTTATCGTGGAACGAACGCAGGAAGGTAAGGAAATCGCAAAGCAATCGCCTGACTTCCGAGAAGGTCGTCCTAAGAAGTTCACGCGCAAGCAAATCGAACATGCCTTATCGCTTCTGGAACGCCACTCCTATACGCAAGTCGAAGCCATGACGGGAATAAGTAAATCAACGTTGATACGCGCTAAAGCAAAAAGTCGCCAAGCCTAAGACGGTTTTGGCGGCTTTTCTATTTCATTTATAACGTCCGGTTTCATCTAGTGAAACATCATTAAAACATCGTGAGAAGCCAAGCGGGGCAAGTGTTTGCGCGGACTTGACGTTTTTGGCGAAGTGGGACGTATTCTGACCGTCTCGCGGGTATTACATGTAACGTCTTCCAGTTCACGCAGGCGTTCAAATTTTGTTAATATAGGATATAGAGTTTGTTCGCATGAGAGGAATCCCTGTATGCCTAAATTTCCGTACGGCACTTCTGCCATAGAGTATTCAATTCAATATGTACCTAACAAGAAAGACGTTTCCATTATCGTCGATTGGACTTCGGGTGTATCCGTTACTGTGCCTGATAATATCAGCCAAGAACGTATTGACCTCGTTCTTCGTCAGAAAGCACCGTGGATTTTACGCCGACTATCCGAGTTCAACGAAATAAAACCATTAACTACGCGCCACGAGTTCATCAGCGGTGAAAAATTCCCTTATTTGGGGAGACAATATCGTTTGAAGGTCGCGGCTACGGATAGCACATCTGACGTTATATTGGCGTTTCAGAATGGTAAGTTTATCGCGTCAGTCCCGAAGTCGTCCAGTCCAACATGGCGTCAAGAACAACTAAGAATAGCGTTTCGTGACTGGTACATAAAACAAGGTCACTCAAAGGTACAGCAACGTATTAAGTTGTTCGCCCCACGTTTGGGTTTAACTCCGTCTAAAACTGTTATGAAAGACCAACAATCACGTTGGGGAAGCTGTACAAAAAACGGAACCATCAATATCAACTGGCGAATATTGATGGCTCCTATGCGTATTGTCGATTATGTAATTGTTCATGAACTCGGACATATGATTCATGCTGACCATTCGTCTGACTTTTGGACTGTTGTTGCGTCCGTAATGCCCGATTACGACGAACGGAAGGATTGGTTAAGGGTACACGGCCCGACGTTACAACTATAACAGTCATCTAAGCCTTGAAATGCACCTTCGCTAAATTCATCACCTGTTGCGTGACCGCTTCTAGTTTGTCTCCGGGACATTTAGCGGCGCGCAACTGTCGTTTAATACGGCTCCGCATTTCTCTTTGAACGTCCTCTTTCGTTGTCCAATCGCGGATTTTTTGAAGTGCGGACACATCCTCAACGACGATTTGTGTTAAGTTGGTCAATTGTTCGTCATCGTCGGTATCAGATGAAAATTCGGAACGAAGAAGGTCGTAAAATGGACGATGTTCCCGAACCATTCCAGAGCTTGCTTGAGCTGTGTTGTAGCCTAGAATGTCATCACGAATAAGTTCCTGTAAGTGTAGAACCAATTGAACTGTTTCCAGACGATGTTCCTTCCAGTCTTGAATAAGTTTCTCTAATTTTTCCTTTAGGGATATGTAATGAACAGGATTCTCGTCGAGTTTGACACGAATTTCATGACGGATAGCGTGTTCCATTTCAGACGCTTTTGCTTCATCCGAGGACATGCCGTCAACATATTCAGTGAACCGACTACTAAGTATATCAATTGGGTCGTGCAATACCTCGATAGCGTTCGCTCGAACGTGTTCTTCAATAAGTTCCTTCACTTTAGCCCCGCAATCCGAAATATCCATTTCCTCATCGCGGAAACGCTGTTTTGCAGCTAATCGAACCTTACCTAGAAACTTCAAGTCATCCCTATACGGATTCGCTAACGGGTTTGGCATCACTAAATCCATGCTCTGCGATAACCGTTTGAAAGCCAGGTCAAACTCCGTCCGAACGTCCTCTGGTTCAAGCACCTTAATGCACGATTCCAAATTTTCTGTGTTCACATGGTCAAAGAACCGCATCGCCGCACGGTGACGACTTTGCAGACGTGGTATTTCGGATTCAACCGGCATCATGGCTCCACGAACGTCCTTATCATGAAACACATCTAACGCTTGCTTCAAAAATGCTGAAACGCCGTAGTAATCAACAATTAGACCATAAGTCTTTCCGTCATTGGTACGATTAACGCGGGCAATTGCTTGGAGCAGATTGTGTTCACGTAGCGGCTTATCAAGATACATCACTTGCTCGATTGGAGCGTCGAATCCCGTAAGTAACATGTCACAGACGATGATGAACTGCAACTTGTCGTCAGGGTTCTTAAATCGGTCGATGTAATTCTTTTGTTGATGTTCGGCCAACTGATATTTTTTCAATTCATCCGAGTCGTTGTTGTTGCCCGAAATGATTACAACAGATTCAGGGGCGTTCAACTTATCCAATGTCTGCTTATACAATATCGCCGCTTCCCTATTCACCGCAACGATTTGAGCTTTGAAGCCATTAGGCGCAATATAATTCTCAAAATGGTCGATGATGTCCATGCATATAGCTTCGATACGCTTTGGCGCGGCTATAATTGCTTCTGACGTTGCGTACTTCTGTTTGATACGTTCTCGGTCTTCCGCTGAATAATTGGCAAACATGCGGTCGAATAAAGCGTCCAGAGAACGTCCTTCAACCTGTAAGTCAGGCATACGGCTATCATACAGGATGGGCACAGTTGCTCCGTCATCAACTGCTTGCTGAATTGAGTAAGTGTCAATGTACGTTCCGAATGTTCTCGTCGTGCTTTTGTCTTTCTTGTCAATAGGCGTACCTGTAAAACCTAAATAGCAGGCATTTGGCAACGCTGTACGCATGTTTGTAGCCAATCCCTTGTATTGAGTACGATGGCTTTCATCAACCATAACAAAGAGGTTGCTGTCCGTACTTAGTACCATGTCCTCATCGGATTCTGCTTCTTGGAATTTCTGTACGGTTGTCATGATAGTTTGACCCGAACCAAGACGTAGCAGTTGGCGAAGACCAAGTACCTTTTTCTTACCGTTTTCGTTACCATTGCTTTTAGTGTCTACCTTTTGAGCTTGTATTGGATTAGGAAAACCGCAACGCCGGAAAGTGTTTGTAATTTGCGAATCCAAGTCTTTGCGGTCTGTTACAATTACAATCGTCGGATTCTCCAGCTTGACTTGACGACGTAGCTTGACCGCTAGGTAGAGCATGGTTAACGACTTACCGCTGCCTTGAGTATGCCAAACTATGCCGCCGCGGTCTTCGGGCGACTCTGCGTTCACCACACGGTCAATCGCTTTATTAACTGCCCGGAATTGCTGGTAACGTGCCAGCTTTTTGATAGTGCGTCCGCCTTCGGGTTCATAGACGATGAAGTTTCGAATCAAATCCAAAAGATTGCGTCTAGTCAGCATTCCTGCGACCAGAACGTCTTGTGGATTCACTTCGGCTCCTAAATCTGACACCGTCATTGGATACGGGTCTTTCCACTCGCCATAATGACGTAACTTTGCTCCAATCGTTGCATATTTAGCCTGTTGCCCACAGGTACTAATCAGGATTTCATTGTAATAAAACAGACGGTCTGCATCGGTCTGATAACGCTCCAATTGTTTGACACCTTGGGCGATAGGGCTAGTAATGAATGGACTCTTACATTCGATTACAACTAATGGTAATCCATTAACGAAGATAATAACGTCAGGAATGATATTATCTGTAACGCCGCTAACCTTGAATTGGTTAACAACCAAAAATTCGTTATTCTCAATGTTGTCGAAGTCAATTAACCTGACGGTCTGGTTCTTCTTGCCTTTCCCCAAGTCCTGTTCAATGGAGATATATTCAACTAGGTCGTAATGAATGGCTTCGTTAGCTTCCATAAGACTTGCAGCTTCTACGTGGGTAAAGTCACGGACGACCTTCCGCAAGTTGTTATCGTTAATCCACGGATTGATACGCTTGATGGCGTCTTCCAGACGTTGTTGCAAGACGACGTCTCGTAATGTATGACGTTCGCCTTCAAGGTAAGAACCATGAGTGTACGTGTAACCTAATCCCTTTAATTGGTCAATGATACGATTCTCAACGAGTTGTTTTTCGTTCCAATCCTGTGCGCTCGTCATACGGACACCTCAGACGGTTCATCGACGTTGACACGGACTTTACCTGTGAGTAGGACTTGCATTAGTGACTGTTTCAATTTCAGTAGTGCATCTTGATGCCGCATTTCGGACTTGATTTTCGATTCAAGGCCATAAATTGTACCAGCGATTTTCTTCTGTTCTTCAAGCGGCGGCAAGGGAAGAAGTAAGGGTCTGAGGTTTTGTAAGTTGATGTTCTTTTGCGCGCTCTGAGTTGCATCCTTATCTAACGCATCTTTCTTCATCCGCAATGCTAACTCCAGATACTCACCATTTACTTCACTGTTAGGAATAACTCCTACCAAACTGTCAGGGAAGCATACATCATACGAGGCTATTGCAGTTTCACCGATATTTGCTGCTATAGTGACTAGAATTGTCCCTTTTGGGAAAGACCTACTCACTGATAACCCTAATTCGTTCAGCGTCTGTGAATGCATTTCAAGATACCCGATTGACCTCGTCACGTCCCCTGTCTGTACAAACGGGATATCTCCACCATAAAACTTCGGGTCGTTCCTCGGACGATGTGAAAATTTTCCCCGTTCAACAGTTGCAATCTCTTCTAATCGAACAACGTCCCACGCCGTCGGAATCTCGCCAGCTTCTGTCTGCTTGAACGTCGTGTGACCAATTCCTTTCGTCAACAATTGCTGCATCAAGCCAAGCTTTACAACTTCGGTTTGGTCGATAATACGTTGAGTGGCAGCGATGGCATCGTCAATGGACGTTAAAATTGCGGCGATTTTACGTTGTTCAAGTAGTGGCGGAACCTGAATGTCCAACGAACCCACGATTGTTTTGTTCACAGAAGGTACAGCTCCAGACTGTACATGTTTTGCGAAATCAACCGTACTCATGAAGTAGTAAAGATACTTAGAATCTAACCCTTCTTTTGCGACAACACCCATTACATTGTTATCAAACAAAGACGAACGACTGAGAATACGACGTTTATTGGTAAGCAAAGCTGCCCCAACCTTTGGGAATATAACTGTTTCAGGTGGATGCACCTTAGCTTTCAATTTACCGACAGATTCCCGAGTAAGGGTATTATCCGAAACAGTCATATGGATGGTGTTTTCGTCCTTGTTCATGTCACCAACCTTGTATATCGGAAACGAACCATCCTGGATTCCTTGATATTCTAACGGAAACGACGTTCCATCAGCGAACGATACGACATCTTGTAGTTGAGCCTTTTTCCAATCACTCACCATAGCCCAACTCCTTCAGGTAGACGTTCATTACCAGCTCAACTTGACGCCGTTCTACCTCAAGGCGTCTTAACTCGTTTATGGATTCCTCTACGTCAATCTGTTCTTCTTCATCAGTAGCGTCGATATACCTAGCAATGTTCAAGTTGTAGTCGTTCCGGCGAATTTCATCCAAATCAACGACACGGCAGTGCTTGTCCTTGTCCTGCCATTCATCGTATGCAGCAACGATTTTTTGAATGTCTTCGTCACGTAGGAAGTTCTGGTTTTTGCCCTCTTGGTAGTTGCTCGCACCGTTCAAAAAGAACACCTTGCCACGTTTGTTAGCGTCTTTCTTACGGTTGAAAATCAAAATACATGCTGGAATGCCAGTTCCATAGAACAGGTTTGACGGCAATCCTACGACAGCTTCCAGCATGTCTTCCTCTAAAATACCTTGGCGAATAATACCCTCAGCACCGCCGCGAAACAAAACACCATGCGGCATAACGACGCCAGCTTTCCCTTCGTGGTTCAACGTAGAAGTCATGTGCTGAACGAACGCCAAGTCGCCTTTGTCCTTTGGGGGCAGACCGAAGCGGAATCTCCCATAACCGTCTGACTCAACGTCCTCACGTCCCCATCCCTTTAAGCTGAACGGTGGATTCGCAATAACCCGGTCATATAACATTAGCTCGCCATCTTGCACTAACTTAGGGTCGCGTATTGTATCGCCCTTTTCAATGCGGTGGTCGCTAAGTCCGTGCAATAGAAGATTCATTTTACATATAGCCCATGTATTCAAGTTTTTCTCTTGTCCGTGCAACGTCAGGTTACGTGGATTGCCACCAGTAGCTTTGATGTAGTCAACGGACTGAATCAACATACCGCCTGAACCTGCTGTTGGGTCGCAAATACGCATACCTTCTTGCGGTTTGATTAACTTTACGATTAGTTCAACGACTTTGGAAGGCGTGTAAAATTCCCCGCCTTTTTTTCCAGCGTCATCTGCAAACTGTTTAATCAGATATTCGTAAGCACGACCCAGCATGTCCGGCTCTGACAAATTACCGTTTGATAGGTCGATAGCGGTAAAATGCTGTATCAGCCGCGAAATAGTAGCGTCGGGCAGACGTTCCTTGTCGTTGAAATCAATTGTTGCCAGTACGCCTTGCAGCGTAGGATTTTCTTCTTCCAACAGTTCGAATGCGTGGTTGATGGCTGCCCCAATGTCTTGCGTGATTGAACGCAAATGTGACCAACGGGCACGTTCCGGGACGAAGAATTGGTGCTCATCGCGGTCGTGCCACCCGTAGTCGTCACCTTCTTCACGCTGAATTTGCTCGGCTTTCTCGACAAAGACGTCGTTCAGACGCTTTAGAAATAACATACCGAATATGTAGTTCTTATAGTCAGAGGAGTCGATGCTTCCCCTCAGAATATTAGCGGATTCCCAAAGATGGGATTCGAGTTGTTGTAATGTTAACTTATCCATGATTGCCCCCAATAAAGAGTTAATTCAAACAGCTTACCAATATACTTAAATACGTTTAATTTCTACATTTTTCGTTGAAACTCCTGCTTGTATATTGGTATGTTTGATTTAATCTTCTCGATGTCGCCACTTATTGGGGAAATACAACGCCCATTCCAGACAATTTTGTGCGTGATACATCACACACTACATTGGAGATATGGTTACGTACCGTTTTTTCGCTGATAAACAGCTGCTGCGCAATATCTTTGGTTGTTTTGTCCTGCACCAGCAGTTCAAAAACCTCGCGCTCGCGGTTTGTTAGCAAAAATTTGCTTTTATGGTCGCTGCCCTTCAAGATGCCACCCCTCCTTGCCCGGGTATTTGTTTAATTACAAGGTCTAGGGATACAGTCAAATTCAGTTTATGAAGGGCAGCACCACAGGGTGATTCATCCTATGAAAAATGGGCGTTTACATTGAGAATCCAAGGGTTCGCAGCTTGTCATTGTGCTTACCAGCCGAATTGGACAAGAGTATAGCCTAGAAAACCAACCGAGACCCCGATGGATAGGGCGGAAAGCCATTTCATCCACAAAGGCATGTGCTTTCGCTGCATCAGACGATAAAAAGCAAAAACCGTTGTAATGACTGTCGCTACCATCATTGCCCGGCGAATCCACAGAATACCGGTCATAGAAGCCAACGCGTTAGCGGATCCGCCTAGCAGCAGCAGGATGCCCATGTGAAGCCAGTGATGGGACGAAGCGATAACCGACAGTAGTATCGATGAAATCGAGGCGGCTACCGTTCCCGCGGCCTCCTTGCTGGGCATGTGCCGACGCATCATACTTCTCCCCCCTCAGCATCAGCAGCCCTACCCTCATCGCCAGTGTCTTTCCTAACGTCCGTCAGAGACGCAGTGAACCTCTTGAAGCTTGCCGCGAACTGAGCCTGCTCCTCCTCGGACATTCTAGCAAGAATGGATTGATAGAATGCCACGGATTGGTCGCGCACTCTGCGAATGGAGCTTGTCCCCTTCTCCGTTAAAGTAAGCACTACTTCCCTGCGATTGCTTTCATTCAGCTCCCTTGAAACAAAGCCGCCCTTCACAAGACCTTCAATGAGTCGGCTGACGGAGCTCCGTTCCAATTGAAGCCTTGCCGCCAGCTCCGTTATCGTAAGCGTCGTCTTCTCCAGCTCCTGAAGAGCGAACACTTGGGACAGCGATAAAGAAAAACCGCACGGTGTTTTGGTTTGCTCCAAAAGGCCAAAGGATCGGATAAACTGCTGCATTACGTTTCGCAGCTCTACTACATCCTCTCGCTGCATCTGACGTCCTCCTAATTGGTGATATAATCAATTGTTGTATAATACACGTATAATCTAGCAGAAGCAAAGCTACGTGTCAATCCCATCCTCCAGCACATGAGAAAAGCCCTTCACGATGATTTCATGAAGGGCAGTATAAAAAGCTCAGCTATTGGTTAAAACCCGGAGATCTCGCAGGCTGCGGTGAGGTGCAATACTTGCAGCGAGCCGCTTCCTTAGGTATATCCGATAAGCATTCCGGGCAAGCCTTGAGCCCGGCCTTCGGATCCGGCTTCTCCTGTTTTTTCCGGAACCGGTTGAGCTGTTTAACGACCAGGAAAATAACGAAGGATACTATGAGGAAATCGAGCATGGTGTTAATAAAGACACCGTAGTTCAGCGTCGGCGCGCCTGCTTCCTTAGCAGCCGCGAGTGAAGGATAAGCATTCCCGTCCAGGCTCAGGAATAGATCGGTAAAGCTCACCTTTCCAAGCAATAGTCCCACCGGCGGCATGATCAGATCGTTGACGATAGAGGTGACGACCTTACCGAAGGCAGCCCCGATAATGACCCCGATCGCAAGCTCAATCATGTTCCCCTTAACGGCGAATTCCTTAAATTCCTTAATTAATGTTGCCAGCATATTAGCTTGTCCTCCTCTACCATACTTTATGCTATTACCCGCCATGGTTGTTATTGTAACAGAAAAAAACCGAAGCACAACTAGTTCGTTGCGCTTCGGACTTGAGTCAGCAATCACTTGCCGATGAACATTTGAGTAAACATTTTGCCGCATGGCCCGCCGTCGACGATCCCAATGCCGATATGCGTGAATTCCGCACTTAGAATGTTGGCCTTATGACCCGGCGAATTCATAAGCGCTTGATGGGCATTCGCCACATTCTGGTTGCAAGCGATATTCTCCCCGGCTGTGCGATAGGTGACGCCGAATTGCTTCATCATATCGAAAGGCGACCCGTAGGTCGGGGACTGATGAGAGAAATAATTTTTGTCCGCCATGTCCTGACTCTTCAACCGGGCCACCTTGGACAGCAGCGGATCCGCATTCAGAGGAGGAAGTCCGGCCGCTTGCCGCGCCTGATTGACCAAAGCGATCATTTCCTGCTCCTCGGCAGATAATTGATTCTCGGTCGGCTGCTGAGGCGTTGGCGTTGGCGCTGGCGTTGGTGCCGGAGTTGGGGCCGGCGTCGGAGCTGGGGTTGGTGTCGGCGCAGGAGTTGGAGTAGGTGAAGGAGTAGGCTGCTGAGGCTTCTTGGAGCTCCCGTACGCCCACAGAATAGACTCCAGCGTCTTATAATCCACCGCCCCCGTTACAGGCAGGCCGTAAGCCTTTTGAAATTTCTTGACGGCCGATTCCGTCGCCGTTCCATAATAACCTGTAATATCCCCCTGAAAATATCCAAGCGATTTCAGCATCGCTTGCACAGCATACACATCGGAGCCTTTAGCGCCCTTGCCGAAAGCAAATACCGATGTAGCAACAGTGAAACAGAGCAGCAAACTCACTAACAGCAGGACGACGGTTTTTTTGGTACGTAAGCGTTGAAACATAGGGTAAGCCTCCTGGTCATGATTTGTCGAAATACATCATTTCCAGCTTCCCCCATCGACGAAATTTTAGTCAAAAAAAAGAACCGGCCCCATCGGAGCCAGTCCCTAGAATGCTCATCTTCACTTATCGGCGTCGCAGCGAAAGAACAACGGAAAGCGCCCCCAGCACAAGTGCTGCAATAGACAGGTACAGCGGAAGCTGCGAACTGCCGCTTGCCGTCTCCTGATGCGCCGCATCAGCTGCCGGAGCGGCCGTATGCCCGTGGCTGTCAGCCGACGCGCCCGTCGGCTTCGGAAGCACCTTCGTCACGGAAGCGGGCTTATCCGAGCCTGCCGCACCGACCCACTCCACAACGCTGCCGTCCTTGTAGGTTTGGTATGCCTTCCAGGAGATGGCGGTGGCGTTGTCGGCTACTTTGCCGGACATATTGAACTCGCCGAACTCCGTTGCTCCCAGACCGTCTCCCGTGGCGGTCCAAGTGACACCGGTGATTTTATTATCTGCGGATCGGGCCAGCTCGTAGGTCCAGCCCGGCTTCGGCTCGAAGCGGGAGACGGTTACCGCCTCCACCGGGAAGCGCACCTCCACCTTTATTGTCGCAGACTCCTTCTCCGAAGGGACCCGTACCGTAAATTTCTCATAAGCTCCTTGTGTAGCTTCTTGGGGCAGCACGGTGACATGCGCACTGGCGATGCCGGCTCCCAGCAAAGTCATCAATAGCGTTAAAGCGGGGATCATAGCCCATTTTTTCATTTTCTAAACTCCTGCCTTTCCAGCGATCATTATTTCCATAAACAATGTATCGCAAACGGGTCAGACAGGGTATGACCCAACCGGGCTATTCCGGGACAGGTTTATGACCGATATGTGACAGGCCATGGCGAACGGCGTATGCTGTAAGTTGCACTCGATTGTCCAGACCGAGCTTCGAAAGGATATTTTTCATATGATTTTTGACCGTGTTCTCCGTAATGCCCAGCTCCTCGGCAATCAGCCGATTACTTAGGCCGCGCGCCACGTAAGTCAATATTTCCGTTTCCCTCTGCGAGAGGACTCCGGGTTCCGCTTCCGTGCTGCTTGGCTTGGCATGCAGGAAGGGCTGCAAAAGCCGGTCTGCCATACTCCGGGTAATACTCTCATCATCGTTTAATAAACCTCGCAGATACAACATCCAATCGTCGGGATCCATATTCTTAAGGAGATACCCTTGGGCCCCGTAGCGGATGGCGGCCAACAGATCGGCGGCATCGTCGGAAACCGTCAGCATAACAATACGAATGTGCGGCATACGGTACTTGATCCTCTTCACCGCCTCCAGCCCCGTAAGGACCGGCATGCGGATATCCATCAGCACCAGATCCGGCAGCAGCTTCTCACACAGCTCTACCGCTTCTTGGCCATTTGCCGCCTCACCGATACATAGAAAATCTTCTTCCCCTGCCAGCAGTGTCATCACGGCACGCCGGGACAAAGGGTGGTCATCAGCTATAAGTACGCGATATATCATATCGTCTCCTTCCCCGGCTCCGGTCCGATGAGCAGCAGCTCCACCCCTTCATCCGGCACTTGATGCAGTGTTACTTGCGCTCCAAGCGCCTGGGCATGCTTGCGGATCATCGCGAGCCCATATTGCTTGCGGCTATGCTCCGGGATCTTCAAGGCTTCCATACCGATGCCGTTATCGCTGATTCTCAGTCTCCAGCGTTGCTGAGCATCTTGATCCAAGGTGATTGCCGCATGATCGGCCAGCGAATGCTTACGAATGTTTGTGAAGGCTTCGCGAATGACGGAGAATAAATGCACCTCGGCCGCCGGCGTTAGCTGTATGGCATGGGGCTCCACACTCCGCTCTACGGCAATGCCGCTGATCGCGCTCCACTCCTCGAGCCACGTCTCCAGCCTCGCGGCGAAGCCTCCCCCTTCCTCCGGTACCGTACGCAGGTTGAAAATCGCCTGCCGAAGCTGATGGTCCAGCTCCGATACGGCGGAACGGGCCTCATCGATCTGCCCTTTGCGCAGCTGTACATTCAGGAAGAATAAGATCTGCGCAATGTTATCATGCAGCTCCTGGGCAAGCCGCTCCCGTTCCTCATATACGGCACGCTTGGCTTCTTCCGCGGCTAGTCGCTCATTCGTCCTCCCGATCCTCCGGAACATCCACGTCGCGAATAGATAAGAGAGGAGGAGCGTGAGCAGCGTAATGTACAGGTTGCCTGTCTCCATAGAAAGCACACCCAGCAGAAAATCATGCCGAATGTACTCAAAACCCCCAATGAGGACGGGAGGCAGCATGATCGTGAAGAGCTTTAAGGTTCGTAAAGACAGCATAGGTTCTACCTCATGTTCTTGTTTTACTCTCCAGTCTATTATACTGTTTGCCCCGAAAAGCTTCGAGTGAAAGTTTACAGAAGATCTTGCCTGTTTGATCTGTCATTCGCCTCATTGACAAAAGCTTCCTTCCCCATTACAATAATTATAACCTAGTATTAGTACTTGGTACTAAATTAAACCATTGGGGTGAGTTGCTCATGCAAACCATGTCACAAGCACGTATTACCGGCATTGGAAGCTACGTACCGGAAGCAAGACTAACCAATGCAGACCTCGAGAAAATGGTAGATACCTCGGACGATTGGATCGTCCAACGGACGGGGATCCGGGAACGGCGCATTTGTGCTCCCGATCAGCACACCAGCGATCTATGCATTGCCGCCGTCCGAAATATGCTTGAGCGTTATCCTGTCACCTTGGAGGATGTGGAACTGATCATCGTCAGCACCAGCACGCCGGATTTCTCCTTTCCGAGCACAGCCTGCCTGGTACAAGCGCATTTCGGCATTCCGCAAACAAGTGCTATGGATCTGTCCGCCGCCTGCGCCGGATTCGTCTACGGCCTGCATGTAGCCGATGCGATGGTTACCTCCGGTCTGCACCGCAAAGTGCTTGTCATAGGAGCCGATGCTCTTTCCAAGATTACTGATTATACGGATCGTACCACCTGCATCCTGTTCGGGGACGGTGCCGGGGCTGTGCTGGTCGAACGCGATGAGCAGCACCCCTCTTTTGGCGCCTACCGTGCAGGTACGGATGGAAGCGGCGGCATCCATTTGTACCGCACAGGAACCTCCAGCTGCTTGAACGGAACGACGCTGCAAGATACCGGCAAAATCGTGCAGAACGGCCGTGAGGTGTATAAGTTTGCTGTTCAAACGGTTCCCAGGGGGACAGAGGAGCTTCTGAAGCAAGCCGGGCTAACTTACGGCGATGTGGATTGGTTCATACCGCACAGCGCCAATCTGCGGATCATCGAATCCGTTTGTGAGAAAACAGGCCTGCCTCTCGAGAAAACCTTGCACACGATCGAACACTTCGGGAATACCTCAGCAGCCACGATTCCGCTTGCTCTAGATCAAGGGGTTAAGGATGGCTTGTTCCGGGAAGGTGATACCCTCCTGCTTTACGGGTTCGGGGGCGGGCTCGTGCATGCGGGTCTGCTGATGAAGTGGCGGGGGATTCCGTCCTAAGAATTTGCTTTAAAAATAATCCAAATCTCCTTTGTTCTGTTAACTTATTGTTAATGAGGACAAAGGAGAACGATAAAGCATTAGGGTAATAATTCCTTAAGCTTTTTGATCTTATCAATGAATCACTCACAATTTCCGTATATCCCCTCACCGCTTTAGGGGGGTACACTTATAAATTCGTTCATCTACATGCCAATTCAGTGATTTTTACTGGTTCCCCCTATTAAGGATGAAAATTTCTCCCCCTTTTTCTCTTTTTCATCTTGTGATGCCCCCCTTCCACTAAAAAATCCAATTCATCAAATGAAGAAATAGTGTAATCCGCCATGTACGCCTTATCTACGACAGCGTCGCTATAGAACCCGTCTGGCCTTTTAACGCAAACCGTCATCCAGCCCAATTGTTTGGCAGTAACAAAATCTATATACGGATTATCCCCAATATAAACAAACGCTCCGGTCCAAGTCCCATCTCTTCCATCATCTTCTGATAAGGATACGACTCGGCTTCCAATTCGTGCGACCCTATGCGTCAGTGAAAATGATGTGATTTAGTACCGTTTCGGGTACAGATACATCTTTGCCGTGTTAGAAGAAATTTGGCTTCTTTACATAGGTACTGGCTTGGTCAAACATGTGTCACAGATCATATGCTGGTAACATGCAGAAGCCCTCAAATATGAAGTCAGAACCGACAGGAAGGAGAAGATTGATGGTGTCTACGAGAATACCCCGAAGTCGGAAGATCATCTTTGCGATTCTGGCGCACGAGAATGAGCTGGCCTTAACTCACCAAATCATCAACCTTCGCTTTTATCATCCAGACGCCGAAATCGTCCTTTATAACGGCGGTGTCAACAAACGTTTCGGACAAAAACTAGGAATCCCCGTCTGCCCTTACAGCAAACCCTTGAAGTATGATTTTTTAGGTATGTTCCTAGTAGACGTCGCCAAGTGGCTTCATGAAACCAACACCGAGTACGAATACTTGGTCAGCCTGGATCATGACATTTTATTTATTAAGCATGGTTTCCACTCCTTCTTGGATGAAACCATGGAAGGTTTTGATTGTATGGGTTGGGGGCTTACCATTAGCCGTAATCCCTCAGAGTACGGTAAGGTGTCAAAGAAGGGAATCACTCGAATGTGGAGGGAGTGGCGCCGGTGGCAGCCGTTATTCGGAACCGACAAGGTAATATGGTATTTCAACCCGGGGCAAGTTTATAGAAAAAGCATGGTAACCAAAATACTTGCCCGCATCCAAAAGTTCCCACTAGAGGAGCTGCTCTCTTCCACACAAGTAACCGCTGCAGAAGAAATGTTATTCGTCACCACGGCACATGCGTGCGGGGCCCGAATTCGTAGCTATCCCGATGAGGAATTAGGCGTAGTACGCGTAGGACCAAACAGCATAAAATTGCCGGAGGTAAAGAACGCGAGAAGGCATCCTTGCCATTACTGGATCCACCCAATTAAAAACAATCGCCTCATCGAGATGAATCAATACCTCTTGTTTAATCAAAAGCCGTCAGGTGATAGTCTGAAAAAACAAAAGCAAAGTAAGAAAAAATAACCTTCATTCAAAAGGCGGTAACACAATGAGTAAGAAAATAATGAAGATTATCGAACACGTCAGAACAATAGAGGGCTGGCTTACCAATAAAGAAATCCTTGGCTTGGTAATAATGACCATGCTCGCCGAACGTATTCCAGGCTCCATTGTCGAAATAGGTTCATACAAGGGAAAAAGTACCTTGGCTCTTGCGATGTCCAGCCTACGTCTTACCAAAGCAAAAAAAACCGTGTATGCAATAGATCCATTCTCGTCCAATGGTATTATTGGTAAAAATTATTACAAAGCATTTCGCAAAAATATGAAAAATGCTGGAGTAAAGCAATACGTCGTACCCATTAAAAGATTAAGTCACGAAGCCTATAACGATTTTCCTGTTCCCATAGCACAATTATTTATAGACGGTAATCATGAATATGATATGGTGAAACAAGACATTTCCATTTATGTACCAAAAGTCTCTCAAGGAGGTTATATCGCTTTTCATGATTACAACCAATCAAAATTTCCCGGGGTGAAGCATGCGGTAGATGAATTGCTCCAGAACAAAAAATACCAAGTCATAGGTGACTTTGATTCACTGCGTATCGTCATGAAATCAAATATATAAATTCCCTCCTCCGCGCAAGGCGGTCACCGGTTATTCGGTGACCGCCTTCCTTTTATTTATAAGCTTTAGTTATTAATGGAACAAATTCACTAGTACAACTAATCATTTTGCAGGATTCCATATACTTCCGATTGTTCTTTTTTTGTGTATGAGTTGAGATGTCTTCCCTGCGAATACAAACGTAATTATTTTTAGACACAGAATAGACCTTAAACCCAGCCTTGTTACAATTCAGCAGCCACCTCGCGTCACTGCCGGCTACCCGCTTCTCCGGGAACTTTACTTTCTCCCATACGGATTTCTTGAATAACAGTGTTCCTCCTTTAATCTTAGGCCTATACTGGTTTTCCATTCCTTTACGGTACAGCATTAATGCTTTTTCCGCTTCAAAGTATAAATAACAAGTTGTTTTCCCTATGATAGGAGCCTTTTTCTTTTTCATAGCATGCATGGATTCCTTAAGGTAATCAGGACCGTAATAGTCGTCATCGTCAAATTTAGCGATAATCGGATAATTCGCCCTAGCAATGCCCCAATTCAGGCATTTACCCAAGGTATATTCCTGTGGAAGCTGATACACGACAATATCCGGATTACCCTTCGCCCGTTCACGCCACTCCGTGATATCCATATTATCTCTATTTAAAATGATCATGAGCTCCTTCTCTTCCCAAGTCTGCCTTAGATAATTGTCAAACACATTATCTATAAAAGAAGGTCTCATGGTGCATACAATGACAGTAAGCACTAAAGCCATCCCCTTTTTGCCGCCAAGTTATTCCATTCGGAGTCAGGATAAATTTTGTAATGGTTTCCTTTCAGAATTTTCCTATAGAGGCTTAGGGCCTTATCCACCATAACCCGTTCAGAATAGTGGTACTCAACATACTGCCGGCACTGGTGAGCAGAAGGAAACGCAGACGGATTCAGCACCTTGGTTACCATGTCTTTCGTATTCCTACATATGAGTTGCGGCAAGCCATGCAGCACCTCAGGAACGGCTCCCCCATCCTGAAAACCAAGCACCGGGGTACCGCAAGCCAAAGCTTCAATCATTACGATACCGAAAGGTTCATCCCATACGGAGGGGAATAGCACACACCGAGCTTTGGAGAGGAGGACTTGCTTTTCCTCCCCACCAACAGAACCGATATAACGAATTTGTTTATTTAATTGAGGACTAATGACCTCATTAAAATATTTCTTTTGCACTTTATTGTGATCGTAGGGGCCGGCGATCAGTAATTTGAGTCCCGTTTTCTTAGCGACCTCAATCGCAAGGTGAACCCCCTTCATTGGCTCGATTCTACCTATATAAAGAAGGTAATTTTTCTTTTTTTGACGAAATCGGTAATCAGTCAAGCGTATACCATTATGAAGGTAATACCCCTCATTTTCACCGTATTTTTGCAAGATGGTTTTACTTACATAAACAGGAATTTGTACATGAATTGCCTTTCTCGCACCATGATAGCTTCGAATGGTTGGAATAGGGGGATTCGATTTCGCAACCAGACCACAATGATCATGTATGATATCAACATCCTTGGGAATATGACGCATAATAAACTCCAATTGTTTCCGCTTATCATCATAAGGGTAAACGTAGGTCGCCGTTGCCTTTGCTATTGACCCTTTCTTGGCAAACAGAATAACCTCATGCCCACTACGGACCAGCTCTTCCGTCAAATAATAAATTTCTCTTTGCGTACCGCCATATTCCGAAGGGGGAACCGGTATCGAATTATTGGATATCATGGCAATTTTCATGATTCTTCCCCCTTATGAATTTCAATAATTTTCTTGTATAACTTCAGAAAGTTATCTGTCATAACCCGATCGGTGAAGTGCTGCTCTACGTAGTTTCGACAAACCTGGGGTGCGGGAAAATCTTTACGAGTCAGCACTTTGATAGCCATATCCAGTACGTTATTACATAAGAGCTGGGGCAGTCCGTGCAATACCTCCCGAACAGCACCTCCATACTTGAATCCGAGTACTGGCGTACCGCAGGCCAATGATTCGATTAAGACAAGGCCAAACGGTTCGTCCCATATAGATGGAAATAATACGCAGCGTGCTTTGGACAGCAGATCCTGCTTCTTTTTACCTCCCACATTACCTACATAGCGAATTTGCTTATCCAGTTGCGGCCTAATAACCTCCTTATAATATTTCATTTGCTTCTTGTTGTGCTCGTAAGGGCCGGCGATAATAAGGTCTAGTCCAGTCTTTCTAGCGACCTCTATCGCAAGGTGTACCCCCTTCTCAGGAGTAAGCCGTCCTAGAAAGAGCAGGTAGTCGCCTTTTTTCTCACGGAACTTATAATCCGCTAGTCTAATGCCATTATGAACATAGTAGCCTATGTTTTCACCGTATTTTTCCAAAATCGTTTTGCTAACGTAAACAGGATAGCGAGAACCTATCGTCTTTTTGCGCAGGTGAGAATTTCTTATGGTAGGAATAGGAGGATCGGTGCGTGATACGATGCCTGTATGATCATGGATGATATCCACATCCTGGGGGAGATGCTGCATGATGAATCGGTATATTTTATCGCTATTATTATCATCGAAAGGGTATTCGAATGTTTGTGTAGCGTGGGCGTTTGATCCTTTTTTTGCAAATAATACGACCTCGTGACCTCTACGGATTAGCTCTTCGGTCAGATAGTAGATATCACGCTGAGTCCCGCCGTAAGCTCTTGGAGGAACGGTTAATTTGTTATTGGATATTTGAACGATTTTCAACTCCTACGTCTCCTTTCGGATAAAGGATGGTCTTCCCTCGCCTTCTTCATTTCACCTTTTTTGTCACATAAGGAACGTAGTTACCCGTTTGGCATATTTTATTACAATGCTTCATGTAGTCCTTCGTCCGTCTTTTCTGCGTATGGCTATTCCCGTCCCCTCGTCTTATACATGCATAGTTCTCCTTAGAAACGGAGTAAGCCTTGTACCCCGCGTCAGCACATTCCGTAAGCCAACGCGCGTCGCTGCCTGCTACCTTTTTCTCATCAAATTTCACACGATCCCAAACAGTTCTTTTAAATACAATAGTTCCGCCCTTCAACTTCTTCTTATGCCTGTTTTCATTGCCCTTTCGATATAACATGAGGGCCCTCTTTTTGACGAAGTAGACATAAGCGGTATGCTTGCCGATGATCGGGGCTTTACCGGATTGTATTGCCTTCATTGATTCACTTAAATAGTAGGGAGCATAATAATCATCATCATCGAATTTGGCAATGATTTTACTATTGGCTCTGGCAATAGCCCAGTTTAGGCAGCGACCCAGGGGATATTCCTCTGGAAGCTGGTATACACGGACCCGATCGAACAGTTTTGCACGCTCTTTCCACTTATTTAAATTCATATTGTCTTTATTTAATACTACGATGAGTTCTTTGTCCTCCCATTCCTGCCTTGCATAGTTAAAAAGGACTTCATCCATATATTGTGGTCGCATTGTCACTGTTATAATAGAAACCAAAGGTCTACCTCCCCTTCTTCCTTATGGCCTTTTTCAACTTATTCCATCCTGAACTGCTATCAACCTTATAAAGCTTCTCGCTTAACACTTTGTTGTATAGCTTCAAGAAATTATCCGTCATTACTATATCGGAAAAAGATTGATCCACATATGCACGACACTCCTCAGCCGTAGGAAGCTTTTCCCGGGCCAATACTTTGCAAGCCATGTCAGACGCATTGTCACATAAAAGCTGAGGCAATCCCTTTAATACTTCTGGAACAGCCCCTGCGCCCTTAAACCCTAACACGGGAGTTCCACATGCCAAAGCCTCAATTAGAACCAGCCCGAACGGTTCATCCCATGTAGAAGGGAACAGGACAACGCTCGCCTGTGACAACAGTTCTTGTTTCCATTTTCCCCCAACCGGGCCTACAAAGGAAATCTGATCGTTCAAATGCGGTTTAACCTTCGTATCAAAATAGTCTTTATATTGTTTGTTATTATTCAGCGTACCCGCGATAATTAGTTTCTTTCCCGTCTTTTTGGCAACTTCTACGGCCAGGTGTACACCCTTTTGTTCCATTATTCTGCCCAAGAACAGAATATAATCCTTCTTCTTATCCCGATATTCGTAATCGCTGAGACGAATGCCGTTATGCACATAATACCCGTTGTTCTTGCCGTATTTTTTCAAGATAGTCTTGCTTACATATACCGGAAGCTGAACGCCCCTCACTGCTTTTGAATGAGAATTACGGATCGTTGGAATGGGTGGATTCGCTTTGGACACGATTCCATAGTGGTCATGAATGATATCTACATCCTTAGGCATATGGCGCATTATAAATTTTAGCTGTTCTTTACGACTATCGCTTGGGTACTCGTAGGTAATTGTAGCTCTGGTGTTGGAGCCCTTCTTAGCAAATAGGATCACTTCGTGTCCGCGTCTCACTAATTCTTCAGTTAAATAAAATACATCCCGCTGAGTTCCACCGTAATCCTTAGGAGGAACCGGCAGTGAGTTTGTTGAAATTTGAACAATTTTCACACTAACACTCCCTTTTGTTAGTTATTTGCTCCCTGTGTTATTAAAGAGTTTCCCACGCCAATTGATCTTCATATTTTTCATACTCGTCTTTATAGGTAACATCTTCATTCCAGGGCTTTCTTGGACCAGTAAAATGAATAATGGCTGGATTAATTAAAGGCATTTTTACCCAGTGGCTGTCAGTGTAATTCCACTTAGGATCGAGCTTCAACCATTTCCCATGAAGGATTATGTTAAGTGCGTCTTGATCAATTAACCGAAGCTCCACAGTTTCTTTCCGAATCAAATCGATTACCCTCTGAGAAATCCGATGTTTTCTCCACTCCGCTAAATTCATCAATAAAACACCCGAATTAAAATAGGAGGCATCCTTAGGCAAGAAAAGCCTTCGGTTAATCTTCACTCTTTTCTCTTTAGATAACAAGCAAGCTGTATCCACCGCAGCAGCAAGATACCCATGAATGTCAGTGTTCCATAGCTCGTCAATGCTTTTCGTCACTATGAGATCACAATCAAGATAAATGCATTTGGTAATATTAGTATCAGTTATTAGATCCGGCACAAAGATACGGTAATATGCCTCTTTAGAAATGTGCTTAGCTCTCGAGTAAGTCGGAAGGGATTGTATCAAGCGTTTATTCGGTTCTATAAATGAGTACCTAATATTTCGTTCCTGCATAATTTTGGTCAGCTTAAGCTTATTTTCGACCGATAAGCTCCCATCAAGAATATAAACGCTTAATGTAGTTAATGGATCTGTGTTCCTGAGCAGCGAAATTAACATGACTCCAAGATATTTAGCGTATTTGTCATTTGTAGCAGTGACAATGATCAAACGCTCCCCCCCTAACCGTTATTTCACATACAGATCCTCTTCAAAGATAGATACACATTACAGAATATGAGATTTATCTATAGGGAGTAACGGCATATGTAATAGGGTGTCCCGGAAATGTTTTTTCGTTAAAAAAGCCGCAGTGATAGTCAATGACCTATTTTCAGTAAAGGGGGTTTCCTGTCCATGTTCCTCCTCTTCAACACAGCATACAATAGATTATCCGCTAGCATTGAATATCTCATCTCGTCTAAAGGAAGGTGAACCGGATGACTATCCGAAAAGCGATTATTCCAGCAGCCGGACTCGGCACCCGATTTCTACCTGCGACGAAGGCGATGCCAAAGGAAATGCTCCCTATTATCGATAAGCCAACCATCCAATTTATAGTAGAGGAAGCGGTCTCCTCGGGCATTGAGGAACTGATCATTGTGACGAGGGAAGGCAAACATGCGATAGAGGATCATTTCGATACAGACTTCGAGCTGGAGCATCACCTGAAGGAGAAAGGGAAGCTGGACCTGCTGAGCAAAATACAAGAGCCTTCTCGTCTGATCGATATTCATTATATTCGTCAGAAGGAGCCGCGAGGCTTGGGGCACGCCATCTGGTGCGCAAGAAAGTTCATAGGCCATGAACCGTTTGCCGTTCTGCTCGGCGATACGTACTTGGATGCAGACACTCCCTGCCTGAAGCAGATGATCGAGTATTATAACCGGTACCAGGCTTCGATTCTTGGTGTTCAATCGGTAGATAGGCGAGCGGTGTCAAGCTACGGGATCGTGGAGGGGATGCAGCTTAACGAGAGCATTCTCCAGGTGACTCGGCTGGTGGAGAAGCCGCAGCCGCATGAATCGCCATCCACCATGGCCATGATCGGGCGTTACATTCTGACCCCGGCCATCTTCGATATACTCAAATATCAGAAGGCGGGAGTCGGCGAGGAGATTCAATTAACCGATGCCATTGCGACGCTCAACCAAGAGGAGCCCGTGTACGCCAGCCAAATTCGCGGAGTCTGGCATGATGTCGGCGATCACATGGGTTATGTAAAGGCCATCCTTGCGTATGCATTGAAGCAAAAGAAGCTGCAGCAGCCCCTCATGGACTATCTCAAGTCACTATAAACGCAAAAATCCCCTTACTTCCTCTTCCGAGGAGGTAAGGGGAGGGGGGTAGCGGTTTTCCTATCCGGAAGGAGTCGGGAGCGTTGTAACCGATTCTTCAAGCACTCCCGTTTGCGTCTGCAGCGATGCGCATTCCTCCTGGAGGCGCCGCTGCTGCAGCAGATAGCTTGCATAATAGATAGGATTTGCGAAGGTTTGCCGCCAAGTCTCCTTGTCTCTCGCATCGCGGAAGGTGACTCGCAAATCCCTGAAATTCGCTTCAATAAACCAAGGATGCTGCTGGTCGTCGATGGCCACGTCCAAGCCCAGATCGGCGATATGTGGAAGCTCCCGTTCCAACGCTCTAGCAACCCGTAATCCAAGCTTGGCGACTTTACACTCGATCAGCATTTGGTTCCAGCCCCAGTGCTTAAACAGCTCCGCAGCCTTCATGGAGGTGCCCCCGCAATGCAGATTCGTCACGATCGCCCCCTTTCTCGCGATCTTCCCCACCATTCCCGTATACTGCCATCTCCCGCTCCCGTCCTTTTGGATAGACACTCGAAAGTCGACCGGGTTCCCCTTGTATTTCATAAGGGAGATACCCTGCTGGATCAAATAGTTTTTGCCTCGCTGCTTCCTCACCATCTTTACAATCGCTTTCAGCCCTACTTTTCTGGTCTTCGTTCGACCAAGTTGATTGAATTCGGCCAATAGAGCCTTCTTTTCCCTTCGGATCCGGATGATCCCGTTGCCTACAGAAGCTGTACCGGGCTTCAGGAACAGACAAGCATTCTGATTCAGCAAATCTCTAACGGATTGCTCTGACACCGTGTGAGTTGACGGCAGATGAGGCACAAGCTTCCGATGGTTGGAAAGAATATGATGAATCTCCAGCTTGGATACGACATTATGCTCGTTAAAAACGATACATCCCCGCTGCTTGACCCGCTCAATCGTGCGTTTGACCGAAACCAGGTTCGTCCTAGTCCGATTGATGACAACGGGAGGGAGCAAGCACTTGGTCCGGCCCTTGCCCGACCCGGTCCATCCCTTGATCGTTCCCTTCCTCCAATCAATATCCGACAAAGAGAAGAAGATGACCTCCTCGCCCACCCGGTTTGCCGCATCCATATAGAAGGCAGGCCGCTCGAAGGATTTCGCGCCTTTCATAAGTCGCCGAAGTATGGTTCGGGGATATAAAATGCCAATCATCATCGTCCCTCCCATTCTAGCCGAAGCGACCCGCCCGCCCCGCAAGCCGGGCGGGCGGAACCGCTGCATGCTTTTACCGTGTAACGTATTTCCTGTAATTTCTAGTACGCTTTACCATTTTGCATCGTGACATGTACTTTTTGGTGCTTCTTTTTTGGGTATGGGAGTTCGTATTTTTTCTTCGGATGCAGACATAATTTTTCTTGGAGACGGAGTAGATCCGGTACCCTTTTTTCCTGCAATTCGTTAACCACCTTGCATCGCTCCCGGCTACCTTCTTATTCGAAAATTTGACCTTTTTCCATACCTTTTTTTTGAAGACCAGCGTACCTCCCTTAACCCTCTTAACGTACTTGTTCTGGCGGCCGGTCCGGAACAGCATTAGCGCCTTCTTGGCTTCAAAATAAATGTAGGAGGTGTGCTTGCCTACAATCGATGCCTTCCCCCGCTTGATCGCGCGGACGGACTCCCTCAAATAACGTGCGCCGTAGAAATCGTCATCGTCAAACTTGGCAATAATATTGCCTCTAGCCCTTCGGATGGCATAGTTCAGACATCGGCCCAGCGTATATCTTTGAGGAAGCTTATACACGCGAACCCGCTTGTATTTTCTCACCTTGCGCTTATATTTGCGCAGACTCATGCTATTTTTATTCAGAATAATGATAAGCTCCTTGTTTCTCCATCTCTGCCGCTTATAGTTGTTCAACAGATTCTTGAAATAGCCAGGTCTTATAGTACATGTAATGATCGTAACCACGTGGTTCAACTCCTTTACATGGAGGTTAGACCCTGATCCTCTTCCACTGGGAATGACGCAGCTTTTTGTACTTTCTACGTCGGATAATCTTCCTGTACAGCTTCAGGAAATTATTGGTCATCACCTTATCGGAAAAACGCTTCTGAACATACCTTCTGCACTTCCTTGCCGAAGGAAGAAGCTTCTTACGCTTCCGTACTTTCCTGGCCATTTGCTTCGTATTCTTGCATAACAGCACGGGAAGTCCCTTAAGCACCTCCGGTACGGCCCCCTTCCGAAAGCCCAATACGGGGGTCCCGCTCGCAAGAGCTTCAATCAGCACCAAACCGAAGGGTTCATCCCAGGTGGAGGTGAACAGGACGCATCTTGCATTCGCCAGCAGCTTTCTTTTTCGTTTGCCGGCCACCGGGCCTACGAAGCGGATCCGCTTCCCGAGATGGGGCCTGATCCTGGTGTTAAAATATTTCCTATACTTTGGATTGTTATTGAGGGTACCGGCAATGATCAGCTTTCTCTTGGTCTTCTTGGCGACCTTAATCGCCAGATGGACACCCTTCTCCTTCATGATTCTGCCTAAATACAGCAGATAGCCCTTCTTTTTCACCTTGAATTGGTAATCGCGCAGCCGGATCCCGTTATGCACGTAATAACCCTTATTTTTTCCATATTTGCGGAGAATGGTCTTGCTGACATAAACGGGAATCTGTACCTTTTTCCTGCCCTTGGAGTGGGAGTTGCCGATCGTCGGGATCGGCGGATTCGCCCGGGCTACGATGCCGTAATGGTCGTGGATGATATCGGCATCCTTCGGCATATGCCTTTTAATGAATCGGAGCTGCTTCCTCTTATTGTTGGACGGATACACATATGTCTTGGTGGCTCTGGTTCGGGAGCCCTTCTTGGCAAATAAAATCACCTTATGTCCACGCCGAACCAATTCCTCCGTCAAGTAATGGATATCGCGCTGCGTACCGCCATAATCCTTGGGAGGAACGGGAATTGTATTCGTGGATATTTGTATGATCTTCAAGACCTATCTCTCCTTTAGGGTTCGTTTATTCCTTGTTCTATCTCCTGGCCACGCCGATGTACTGCCAGCCGGCGCGCTTCATAGCTTCCGCATTCAGATAGTTACGTCCATCGAATATCAAAGCGGACTGCGTCTTGTGCGACCACTCGGCCCAGGGATAAGCGGAAAATTGCGACCATGACGTCGCAAGAAGCACCGCGTGAACCCCGGCAACGGCAGCTTCCGCATCCGTATATACGCTTACCCGCTCAAGCAATGAGGCGTTCGGCTGCCGGGTCCAGCGAATATCGTCGACGCTGCGTACTGTGGGATCGACCACACGAATTTGCTCCGCGCCTTGCTCCAGCAGCCGTTCGATCAGTCGAACACCAGGCGACTCACGCTGATCGTCGGTATCCTCTTTGAAGGCAACGCCAAGGACCAGCAGCGTTTTGCCTTGCAAGGGAAGCTGACCCTCCACCTTGCTTACGAACCAGTCGATCTGCGAAGCGTTGACCTGCTTTGCCTGACGGAGGATACCCAGCTCGATCTCCTGCTGCTGCGCCGAATAAAGCAGCTCATCCACATCCTTCGGGAAGCAGGAGCCGCCATAGCCGATGCCGGCATACAAGTGATGCGGCGAAATTCTCGGGTCCATCCCCATCCCCGCCGATACCGCCTGAATGTCGGCTCCAACCCGATCGGCCAGCCGTGCCATCTCATTAATGAATGAAATCTTGGCGGCGAGAAAGCCGTTCGAGGCATATTTGATCATCTCGGCGGTTTCATAATTGCAGATGAAATAAGACGTCGGGAGTCCGTCGTACAGCCTCTTGACGGCTTCTATGGCCGCTTCGTTCTCCCCGCCGATCACGGTTCGGGACGGATGAAGGGAATCCTGAAGGGCGACCCCCTCCCGCAGAAACTCAGGGTTGGATATTACATTGGCTTGATATGGCTTCCCCTCCAACCGTCGGGACAGCTCTTCTTGAATCCACCGGTTTGTGCCGATCGGTACCGTGCTCTTCGTTACTACCGTTTTGGAAGCATCAATATGGGTGGCGATGGCATCAATCACCTGCTGAAGATAGGTCAAATCGGCACCCCCGCTTGGGCTGGAGGGAGTACCGACCGAGATCATCAATAGGTCGCTTTCGGTAATGGCCCTGCGGCTGTCCGTCGTAAAGTCGATATTGCCCCGGCCCAGCACCTTCCGAAGCAGATCATCCAAGCCGGGCTCGCGAAAGGGCACGATGCCGCTGTTTAATTTTGCTACCTTAGCGGGATCAACATCATAGCCTATGACCTCATGCCCCAGCTCGGCTAAGACCAATGCCGTCGTAGTTCCTACATATCCTGAACCTATGACAGTTACCTTCAAGCCTGCTCTCCCCCTTGTTCCGTCTTGCCTTCCTGAGATTGCTCTTTTGGATCGAACGGTTTGACCTTCGGATCTCTAGTGATCATAAAAATCGCCGATTTTCCAAAGTCGATGGCAACACGTCCTTGCTCTTCCGCCAGCTTCTGGGCAAGGATCACCGCATTGACGCCGGCTGAGATGAGAACAATATCGCACTGAACGGACTTCATCTGAGCCATGACTTTTGGAATTTCTTGATAGTGAGACATTTTGATGGCTTTTATAAATTTGATATCGTACACGTTGTATTTTTCATTTACGAGCTTTTTAAAATCCTTAGCCCAACGGGAGATGAACACTACCTTCTTGCCTCTCAGCATTTCCCAAAATTCCTGGTACTCCACCATATGGCGGTTGACAAACGTATGGCATAGATCTTTAGGTTTAATATTGTACTTGGCAAAGCAGGCATCGGTCAGCGGGCGCAGGTGCGATTGTTTGGCTAGAATTTCCTTGTTTTGTTTGTGAGGAATGCCCACAAGATCCGCCTTCTTGATGGCGGCGATCATCTGATCTCGAAGCCGGGTATTCGGTAGCCTCACTCCTTTCAAATTCGTGGTCCGCGATAGCTGGGCCCACCTGGTAGCCAACACCTTACGAATGGGCCAAATTTTGTACTGGGCTAAACAAAGGTTTTCGCCGTCTCCCACGCGGACTAGGGAAAACGGCCTTTTCTCTTCCATGGCTGCCTTGATCCTCGCAATGACCTCCACCGTTTTCAGCCACTTTTTTGGTTTTCGTCGACTCACGCTGATCCCTCGCTGTTCTTTGCTCCTGTTATGAATTCCACACACTCTCATATCAGACTATGCACATGTACAGCAAAGGGCGTGGGCAAACACTATGGTTTGGTTGAACGCCTAATAGACGATTCTGTTATCACTAAGTCTTTTATATTCCAATATTTTACTTTTTCATAGACTTTCAAATCAATTTCGTACCAAAATCCACGATTGACCGTAACGGGAGCATGGTTATAGCGATACCTTAGGAGTGTACTGCGTTTCTAGTTCTGCTAAGAAAAGTCTGGAACCGTCAGTAAATAGTAGTATAGGAGGTTTTCACATGAGTTCAGATCGCGTTGTCAAGATGCTGCTAGAGATCATGGTTCGAAGAGACCGGAGAGTGGAAAGAAGAATCCGCAAGCAAATTCGCCGCCTATTAAGCGGGCTCGACAAGGATGTGAGTAAACGGGTTCGGCGTGACCTCCAGCGTCTTCTGGCCAGAACCATTCGTAACGAGGTAAGAGGTATACTCTACTCGGAGCAGTTCGCGCGCTTCCTGAGAGAGGCCATCGGCCAGCCGCAGCAGCCGCTAGCCGAGCTGGCGAGGAGGTACATGGAGGAACAAATTCCGGTTAGTGTCTTGACACCTTCCGGCTCCGTGGAGGGGATCATCACCAATGTAGGGGTAGACTTCATTGTCGTCCGTGAGCCTCGCGGATCCATTGTTGTAGTCCACCTCGACAACACCTTAGCCATTCAACCTACAGGATTGGAGTGATTGGAATGACATTTGCTGAACATCTCGCCACTTATATCGGACGTGAATTGCAAGTGTTTTTAACGGTAGATACGATCATCGGTGTTCTGGTTTCCGTCAATGCCAACTTCGCTGTTATCCGGGTCGGCGACGTTCCCGGGTATGGTACACAAGAGATCACCGTTCTGCTCAGCTCGATCTCCTATGTCCGCGTACAAAGCGTTTAATTAAACAAAAGTAAGGATGAGTAGGGATGAAGCAGGTAACGCCCCCAGAGCATACACTTTCAATCGTCGTTTTGACGGTGGAAGCTACCCCTGTTCCTTGGATTCTCGATATGACTAAGAGGTGCCGTTACCTGCGGCCCTGCGAGTTCATCGTCGTTCTTGATCGGCACAGGAAAACTGTGATCGCTCAAGCCAAAGAAGCAGGCTGCACCATTCATGCCGTCGATCAAGCCGTATCCATCGATGACCGTCGCGTTATGGGCGCAAAGGCTGCCAAAGGAACAACGGTCTTATTCTTGGAGCAGGATTGCCGGCTGGAACCGGAGCAGCTGCTCTCATTTCTTCAACCCGTTCTTTACGGGACCGCCCATGCGGTGACGCCGCACCGAAAGCCATTGCTGGAAGACATCTGCCTGCCTCAGACGGAGGAAGTATGGGCTGCATGCTTCAATAAGCTGATGAATCGCGAGGATTTGCTTGCCTGCAGTATGAATGATACACCTTATGCTCTTACGCAGCATGCCCTCTCCGTGCTGGGAACGGCTGCACTTATAAACCCCATTGCAGCTTATGCTGCTCTAATGAAAAGCGGCTTAAAGATAGCCCGTTACAGCTACTCTGCACCTGTGACGAAGCCCAGGTATACGAATTTGCAGGAGCACTGCGCTGTTCAATACGAGCTTTCACCTTATGAACGGAAGACCATTGACCGGTACCTGCAGGCCTTCGCGAGCTACATTGCCAAACCAAGGGGAGGCTTTCCTGATGGAAACCGCAGAAGGGACCTGATAGAGAAGCTCCGCAACGGGATAACTTCCTTTAAGGTCATCAGATCGAATTCTCATATGAGCACTGATACCGCTAGTCCGAATGAACGTGCCCTATCCGTCATCGTGCCGGCACGGAACGAAGAAGCGACCATAGCTCCGTTGCTGGAACAGCTTCATAGATTGGAGCCGGCGGAGTTGATCGTCGTGGTGAACGGTTCCCAAGACCGTACCTGCGAGCTGGCCTTGGCTCACGGAGCCACCGTTGTCCTCTCTTCCGAGGCGCTCGGTACCGATACGGGACGCGCACTCGGCGCCTACCACGCCACCGGGCGAATCCTTCTGTTCGTCGATGGCGATATGGTTTTGTCAGCCCATGATCTTTACCCGTTCGTATTAGCTATTCGACAAGGCTATGATGTTGCGTTAAACGATCAAAATTATCACTTGGAAAGAGAATTTCCCCTTAGGTCCATCCTGCCGTCCGTATATGCGCTTAACCTGGCCCTGGATCAGAAGCCGCTCGGCACCTCCTCCATGGTGATGGTTCCCTTCGGCCTAAGCCGTAAAGCGCTGAATGCCATCGGCTGGGAGAGCCTGCTTTGTCCGCCTCGCGCCTTGGCCGCTTGTGTGCGTCACGCTCTGCGAATCGTATTGCCGCACCGTGTGAACGTGGAGAAGGCCAACCGGTTGCGGCCGGAAAAGCATATGACAGGTACGGCGATGAATCAGATCGTAGGGGATCATATAGAAGCGCTGCATAGTATGTTGGATTACCGAAACCACTAGGGGGTGAGCGGTCAATGCTGTATCCGCGAATTCGGAATCTCGTCAGTATCGTCATTACCAACTACAACAACGGAAGCTATATACAAGAGTGCTTAGACAGCATCCGAAAACAAACCTACAACACCTACGAAATCATTATTGTGGACGATGCGTCGACGGACCATTCCAGGCAGCAAATTCTGGAGTGGGTTGAGAATCACAAGCCGTCGGAAGGCTGTAATACCTTGTTCCTGCCCCGGAACGTAGGCTTCGCCGGAGCTTTAACGATGGGCTTCTTTATGGCTAAAGGAGAATTTATCGCCGTCCAGGATTCGGATGACCTCTCGCATCCCGAGCGGTTGACCAGACAAGTTGACTATCTGCGGCAGCATCCTCATATCGACCTTGTTGGTACCAACTACGCTACCTTTAAGGATCGCATACCGGATCATCCGAAGAAGGAGACGTGGATTCATTACGGTCAAAACATTAGGGAGACATATGCCAAGGGAGGTCACTGCGTCTGCCATGGGACCATTCTGTTCCGCGCCGCCTTATTCGATATCCTAGGCGGACCGACTAGAAGAATCAAGGGCGCCGAAGACTACGAGTTTATTGTGAAATTCCTGAATCATAAATCCCAAATCGAGAATTTACCTGAGATCTTGTATTATTATCGGCTGCACCCTCAGCAAAGATCGCTTCAGTATTATGCTAAACAAAGGAGGGAGTAATCGATGAATGTCCTTATGGTATTGGACAGTATGGCAAGCGGCGGAACCGAAACCCACGTGCTGAGCATAGCCAAAAAGCTTAAGGACTTGGGTATCCAAGTGGTTATTGTCGGGAACCCCGGCTCTTTTGAAACTGTCTATAGTCGTTTTTTCAAAACCTATCTGACTGATTACGATTGGAGCAAGGCACCTGAACAAGAGTGGATCCGCAAGTACAAGGCCATTATGACCAAAGAGCGCATCTCTCTTGTTCATGTTCACCAGACGCCTTCGGGACTGCTTGCAGCCATTGCCGCGAAGGAGCTGGGGATTCCGCTCTTGTTTACCGTGCATGGCACCTATTACCCCAAGGGTGAGCTCATTCGGCTGTTACAGGAAGCGAGTGCCGTTATCAGTGTAAGCAATCCGATTCAAGAATACCTTCAGGGCCTGGGCTTTGCTTCCCAAGTGATACCCAACGGCGTGGATATTGCCGAATACTCGCCAACGCCTGCCGATCCTGCTTTGCGCGAACGCTTCGGCATCTCGAAGGATGCGTTCGTCCTCTTATATGTCAGCCGATTGGCCTGGCAGAAGGGGACGATTTGCAAAATGCTGCTGCGCGCCGTCAAGGAGCTTCACATCGCCAACCATACCCAGTTGGAGGTACTCGTGGTAGGGGAAGGCCCTCAATGGCCGGAAATCCGGGAGCTCTCCACCCGTATTGAACAATATCTGAACCGGAAGTTTATCCACTTGGTCGGTCAAAGCACGGAAATGCCGGACTTTTACCGGATGAGCGATGCCGTCGTCGGCACCGGAAGAGTTGCGCTGGAGGCCATGGCATGCGGAAAGCCGGTGCTTGCCGCAGGTAATCACGGATTTTTCGGCTGGGTGGAGCCCGGCGTTTACAGGCTCGCCTGGGATTGCTACTTTGGAGATCATCAGTCCTTGCGAAGCTGTACTCTCCCCGTGATGGCGGAAACGCTGCGCAGAGGCTTGCATAATACAGCGCATCTCCATAAGGTAGGTCAGGCCGGACGTGACTGGGTGCTGGAAGCCTTCAACGCGGAGATCATCAGCAAGGAAATCGCGAAGGTTTATGAGCAGGCAATTCAAGATAAAGGCAGGTCGATGGAATGAAAAGCATTTTATATTTAGGCTGGATCGGCTTCAATAATCTCGGCGATGAGCTCTTGTGGCGCGTCTTCGAACATAAGATGAAGCAATACGGCGAGGACAAGGGCCTTCAGGCGATTCCTTCCCTACCCGGCACTCCCTACAAGGAAGTAGGCAATTATGATGCTGTCGTCATGGGAGGAGGCTCGCTGCTCATCCCGGGGTATATTGATCTGTTATATAAAGCTCTACAAGCCGGTAAACCGGTCATGGTATGGGGAAGCGGCTTCGATACGATGGAGAAGGCAGGGGCCGGGAGCTTCCCGACCTATTCGGCGGCCATGGCGGAGCAGCTGACTTCCATCGCCCAAGAAGCCGTCTACTTCGGCGTTCGGGGCCCTTGGACACATAAGGTGCTGGAGACCTCCGGTATTCCGATGGATCACATACGGATTAGCGGGGATCCGGGCCTGCTGCTTCGCCACGAGCGTTCGAACCGTCCGGCGGAGAAGACGATCGGCATCAACTGGGGAACGACCTATAACAAGCTGTACGGGGGCAATGAGCGGCACTTGGAGGATGAGCTTGTCCAATCTGCAAAAAAATGGATACGTGACGGCTATCGAATTTATATTTATTCCATGTGGGGACCGGACCGTGAGCACAGCAGCCGGCTCGCCGCCAAAATCGGGCATTCGGACCGGGTGACTTTGGAAAACCGCCTGCTGAACGAGCAAGAGGTCATGGAAACGATCTCGGGCTTTGAGTTCACCGTCAACTTTAAGCTGCATGCCAACATTATTTCCCACGCAGCCGGAGTCCCTTTCATCTGTTTGGGCTACCGCTTCAAATGCTTCGACTATGCGCAATCCGTTGGACTTACCAATTATATTGTCTCTACGGATGCTCCAGATCTTCACTTAGAGCTTGAGAAGGTCTCCCTCCGTATCGGGGCGAACCGGAAAGCCATTATCGATAAGATGGCACATTATCAGAGGATTTACCGGGAGAAGCTCGAGCAGCCCTTTCGGGATTCTGTTTGGTCATAAGCCCTTAAGCGTTTACAGCCGTTGGCCTATGGCTTTCGGGCCTTTTTTTCATATACTAATGCAAATGGAAAGGAGTGATATCCATGCTTCCTCCCTATGTGGGTATTCTCGTCAATGACCGATTGTACCACGGCATTCCATCGGGAAAAACCCATTATGAGGAAATCGCCTTGTATGAGCAGTTCTGCGCCAAATTCGGCACGCAGCCCTGTTTCTTCCGGCTCCAGGATTACAAACGGGGAGCTGCTGAACTGAAGGCGCTTGTGTGCCGTGACGGCAGCTATGTGGAGCAAAGCATTCCTGTGCCCAAAGTCATTCATAACCGGGCTATATATCCCGGCAAGAAGGAAAAGAGGATGCTGGAGGCTTGGGCGGACAGAGGATATCGGCTCTTTAACCGCTGGAACCGCTACGGTAAGCTGTATATCCACCGTTTGCTCTGGTCACATCGGACCATGCGGCCTCATTTGCCCGAAACCATGCGCGCCACCAAAGAGAACATATTAGGAATGATGAGCAGCTTCAACTCGCTGATCATTAAACCCGACCGGAGCAGCATCGGCCGGGGCATCATGAAGCTTTGGCGAACGAAGAAGGGCTGGAAGCTTTCCTATCCGGCTGCCGCCAGCATCAGCAATACCACTTGGCATACCATTAGCTGGAGAGGCTTCCGGCTTCCCAAAGTGCTTCTGCGCAGAATCGGAAAAACCAAATATATCGTGCAGCAATGCTTGCTACTCGCTGCCTACGAGGGTCGTCCCTTTGACCTTAGGGTGTCCGTCCAACGCGGGGCTAACGGAGAGTGGCAGGTTACAGGGATGATCGCAAGAGTGGCGGCGAAGGATGCTTTCCTTACGAACGTGGGGCAAGGCGGGACACCTTATCAGGTAGAGCCGCTTCTGCAATCCGTTTACCCCGATGGGAACGTGGATTGTCTTATCGCAGGGATTGAGCGGTTTGCGCTGGACGTGGTGCTTCTCCTCGGTAACAAGATGCCCCACCTTGCCGACCTGGGCCTCGATATCGGGCTGGATCAAGAAGCCAAACCGTTATTCATTGAATGCAACGGCAAGGATCAGCGTTACACGTTAAAGCAGGCCGGGCTGGACGATGCTTGGAAAGCCACGTATGAGAACCCCATGGCTTATGCCAGCTATTTGCTGAAGAACGGCTCTTTCAATAAGCAATGAAACGGACTGCTCCCTCCGCTTCAGCCGCGTTCCCGGGGAACAGTCCGCTTTTTTAGTTGATATAGCCTACCGCATTCCAGTTAATTACTCCGCCGAGCTCCGGCGAGAAACGGGTTCTAATGATTTGTATCGTCACCGAATCCGTTTTCTTCTCCTTAATGCTGGCGTAACAAGCGGGATGGTCCGTAGTGGCAACAAGGGTGTACTGGGCATCTGGGAAGGGCTCTTCAAGCGGAATCGTCAGCTCCATGCTTTCATCCTCCAGCTTGAGCTGGAAGGGACACAGACCGAACTGCTGAAGCACGGGTCTCCTTACCGTCTGAACGGGGATGAAGTTCAGCTTGTCGAGCCCTATGCTGCGGTCCTTCAGATGCCGCTCCTCAATAACCTCAGGCGGCAGCTTGGCGCCCGTTACACTGGCATCCGCCAGTTTGGCCTCCGTGACGGAACCGTCGGCCAGTTTGTCTGACGTTACCGAAGCTCCTGTAAGATGAAATCCGGATACCGTCCCTGGTGCCAGCTTCTTCTCCGTCACGGCTGCGTCGGAGATATGGTTTTGCGTAACGCACCCATGAGCCAGATGCACTCCGGTTACCACCCCTTCCCGGATATGGCTTCCCCCTATCGCACCGGGCTTCACTTTTCTAGAGGTCACACTCTCGTCGGCCAGCTTCTCCTGTATCACCGCCCCGTCCTTCAGCTTGTCGGCGCCTACGGCAGCGTTCGCCAGCTTCTCTTCACTTACGGCACCGGGTGCAAGCTTCTCCGGCGTGACCGAATCCTTACATAGGTTAATGCTCTTGATACAATCCTCCGCCAGCTTCTCGCCTGTAATCGTCCCTTCCTGCAGTTTATCGCCAGTGATGGAGCTGAAGGCAAGCTTCTCTCTGCCGACAGCACCGTCTTGAAGGTGATGCCCTGCAACGGCACCGGGCTTTAGCTTGCTGCCGCTCACACTACCTTCGGCCAAGCTCTTCTCGGTAACCGCAGCTTCCGAGAGGTGCTCCTTGCCGACGGAGGAGATGCCCAGCTTCCGGGAGGTAATAGCCTCATCCTTCAGCTTTTCCGTCGTTACCGCTGCATCGGCAAGCTTCTCCGTGACCACCGAAGCGGGTGTCAGATGCTGTGAGGTGACCGCGGACGGTGCGATTTTATTCGAAACAATGGCTTCATCAGCTATCGTATCCGTGGTCACGGAGGAAGGAGACATATGCTCCGTCCGTACGGAGGAGGAGGCCAGCTGTTCCGAGGTCACGGCCTGTTTGGCAATATGCCCGGCAAGAATAGCTCTATAAGCTATATGCACCGATTCGACGGAGCCTGCAACGAGATGAGAAGAGGTCACCGCATCCGCAGCCAGCTTATCCGAGGTAATGGCTCCATCACGGACATGTACGTTCATTACGGCTTGAGGCCGAATGTGCCCGGCACCGATTTGATTATCGGAGATATGTTCGGCGATCACTGCGCCCCGGTCCAGATGGCCCGATTGAATGACCTGGTTGCCGATGTGAGCCGAGGTGACGGCAGACGGTGCGATTTTATCCGAGATGACGGCTTCGTCAGCTATCGTATCCGTTGTCACGGAGGAAGGAGACATGTGCTCCGTGCGGATGGAGCAGGAAGCCAGCTGTTCTGAAGTCACGGCCTGTTCGGCAATATGTCCGGTAAGGATCACCCGCTCAGCTATATGCACCGATTCGACGGAGCCTGCACCCAGATGAAACGAGGTCACCGCATCCGCAGCCAGCTTATCTGAGGTGATAGCTCCATCACTAACATGTACGTTCAGCACGGCTTGAGGCTGAATGTGCCCGGCACCGATTTGATTATCGGAGATATGTTCGGCGATCACTGCGCCCCGGTCCAGATGGCCCGATTGAATGACCCGGTTGCCGATGTGATCTGAGGTGACGGCAGAGGGTGCGATTTTATCCGAGATGACGGCTTCGTCAGCTATCGTATCCGTAGTCACGGAAGAAGGAGACATGTGCTCCGTCCGGATGGAGCAGGAAGCCAGCTGTTCTGAGGTCACCGCCTGTTCGGCAATATGTCCGGTAAGGATCACCCGCTCAGCTATATGCACCGATTCGACGGAGCCTGCACCGAGGTGTGAAGAGGTCACCGCATCCGCAGCAAGCTTATCTGAGGTTATGGCTCCATCACGGACATGTACGTTCAGTACGGCTTGAGGCCGGATGTGCTCGGCACCGATCTCGTTAGCGGAAATATGATCGGCGGCTACCGCGCCCCGATCCAGATGGCCGGACTGGATAACCCGGTAGCCGATGTGGTCCGGTCTTACGGCGCAAGGCGATAGCTTCTCCGAAGTGACCGATTGCTCGGCCAGCTTAGGGGTCGTTACGGCCTCATCCGCCAGTATCCAAGTTTGTACAGCCCCCTCTCTCAGCTTCGATGAGGTTACCGCCTCCTCCGCCAGCTTGGCGGTGTCAATGCATTCGTTGGCCAATAACTCCGTATGAATTTCACCGATATGGATCTTATCCGCCGTAATCGACCGGTCCGCAAGCTTCTCTCCGCTGATGGACTCATCCGCCAGATGCTTCATCTGAATGGAGCCGTCCGCGATCTTGATGGAATCAATGATTTTGTCCGCCAGCTTCTCCGGGGTAATACTGCCTTCCTTCAGCTTCTCTCCACCAATGGAGCCGTTCTGAAGTTTGTTTCCCGCAATCGAGAGATCGCTAATGTGCTCGTTTGAGATGGACTCCAGCGCTATTTTGGGACCCGTCACAGACCGGTCCGCAAGCTTGGATGAATCCACCGCGTAGTCTGAGAGAGCAGGCGTCCCGATGCTGCCCGGTTTGATTTTGGTTGCATCGATCGAACCGGCGGCCAGCTTCTCCCTTGTGACGGCTTCATCGGTGATATCATCAGAGTAGATAAAAGGTTTCGGACGGTTCGGCAGCTTGCGCTCCTTCACAAGCAGCAAGGGCTCGGACGGCTTCTTTTTCTCCCGATAGCCGGCATCCCCCTTCTCCAGGACGACGACCGTTTCCACAGGCAGTATACTTGATTGTTCCACCAATACCGCTTCGTGAATCCTGGCGACCGGCCCGACCGGCTCCGGTTCCGGCTCCAGCACAGGCGGTTCCTTGCTCGGCATGGATGACGGACTCTTAGGCGGCTCATCCAACCAGCTCAGTTCATTGATTCGAGAACCGAGCGGCCTTGGTCTTGTCGAAGAAGATTTTCTCCTTTTCTTCATCGGATTGCTCCTTCCATACACCTAGTTATTGGTAACATATGCATTTACCCAGGCAACAGTCACAGTTCATCCTGAAAAAAAAAGGCTTCGCACCCGGCAAGGGTACGGAGCCTAAGCCTAATGTTATTTGCTGCCGATCGCAATCCAATTCAATATTCCGTTCAAATCCGATGAGAACTTGTTACGTACGATCTGGACGACGGCATACTGCGGATCCTTGCTTAGGACGATGGCATAACAGGCGGCATGATTCGTTGAGGCAACACAAACATAGTTCTCATCCGTGAAGGCTTCCTCCAGCGAAACTCGGATTTCTATCGATTGATCCTCCGCTTTAAACTCGAAGGGCACCAATCCATACTGCTGCAATGTTTTGGCCTTGACGGCCTGCACCGGTTGAAAATTCAGCTTATCGACGCCTACAGATCCCGCTGCCAGCTGGTGGCCCGTCACCGCCCCTTGGGCCAGCTTCGCTGTCGTCACTGCGCTGTCAGCGATCGCTTCGGCTGCAATCGCACCCGTTTGGAGATGTGCGGCCCCGATAGAAGCCTCAGCAATTTTCTCCCCGGTGATCGCTTCATCCGCCAGCTTCGAGCCGGTAACCGCTCCCTCCGCGATATTAACGGTCATGACCGCTCCGCCTTGAAGATGAATGGATCGGATGGAGCCCGCTTTGATTTTACCGCTGGTCACACTTCCGTCTTCCAGCTTTCCTTCCGCGATCGCTCCGTTCGGTATCTTATCGCCGGTTACAGCACCCGCTGCAATATGATCACTTACAATCACACCGTTTTGCAAATGAACAGCGGTGATCGCGCCGGCTTCAATCTTATCGCTCCGCACACTGCCGTCGGCAAGGATATCCCCGGCAACGGACCCTTTCTGCAGGTGGGCCGCTCCCACGGCGCCCTCCGCCAGCTTCGATCCGTGGACGCTGCCGTCCGCCAGCTTCGATTGCGTTACCGTCCCATCCGCGAGAATATCGCCTTGAACGCTGCCGCTTTGCAAATGAGCTGTTCCAATCGCTTCGGCTTGAATTTTTGTACCGTCTACGCTGCCGGCTGCCAGCTTAGCGCCGGTCACTGCCTCTGGCGCCAGGATTTCTCCTATAACAGCACCCGCTTGCAAGTGAGCCGAGCCGACGGCACCTTCGGCGAGCTTCGCGCTCGTTACCGTTCCATCCGCAAGGACAGCTCCGGCAACGGCTCCGCTCTGAAGCTGTGCAGTCCCGACAGCGCCGGGCTTCAGCTTGCTGCTGCCGACCGACCCGTCCGCCAGCTTCCCTCCTGTGACAGCACCGTCGGCCAGCACCTCCTCTGTGATACTGCCTTTCTGCAGGTGGACCGCTCCGATCGAGCCCGCTTCCAGCTTGCTGCCGCTGATGCTTCCATCCGCCAGCTTCGCACTGGTCACAGCGCCGTCGGCCAGCTTGATCTCTGTGACCGCACCGTTCACAATATGGCGGTCACGTATCGATTTCGCAGCCAGCTTCTCCGCGGTTACGGCACCTTCCTCAAGCTTGGAGGTTGTTACGGCTTCGTCCGCAAGCTTGCTGCCCGTGACCGCACCATCCTTGAGCAAATCGCACGAAACTACCCCAGGCTGCAGATGGCGGGCATCGATGAGGTTCGGCGCCAGATGCTCGGAGCGAATTGCCCCATGTGCGATCTTGCTGCCGGTGACGCTGCCCGTTGTAAGCTTCGATTCGCTAACGGCTCCGTCCAGAATGCTCTGGCTCGCTACCGCTCCTTCGCGGAGATGCTCCGTTCCGATAGCTCCCGATTGCAGATGCTTCGCTCCAACCGCCCCTAAACTCAGCTTATCGCTGTCCACGCTACCGTCGGCCACCTTGGCGCCTGTAACGGCACCATCCGCAATGACGCTATCGATTACGGCCCCTTTGGCCAAATGCTCGGAGCGGACGGCGTGCTCCTGCAGCTTATCAGCCGTCACGGCACGGTCCGCGATTTTGCCCGAAACAATCGCGCCGTCGGACAGCTTCTCCGTTCGTATCGCTCCATCTGCAATTTTGGTTTCGGTGATGGCCGCATCCTGAAGCTTATCGCTTGATATGGAAGCGTCGCATAGCTTCTCGGTGTTTACGGAACCGGAGGCAAGCTTCGTCCCGGTTACAGTCCCATCGGCCAACAACACGCTCGTCACGGAGGAGACAACCGTTTCCACACTCTGCTGAATGCTTTGCTTAAGCTGATCGGCCAGCTTATGCTCCAGATGGAGTGCTGAGATCGTACCCGGAATGATATGATAGCCGGAAATGGACTCCTGCATAATATGCATGCCGTCAATGGTATTGTCCTTGATCTTATTGCCCGTAATAGCGCCTTCATCGATATGGCTCGTGTTGACCGCTCCCGCGGCAAGCTTCGAAGAAGTGACGGAGTTATCGGACAGCTGCGCCTCGGTTACGGCCCCCTGTGCGATATGCTGGGTTCCCACGGCGTTCTGCCCAAGCTTATTGGAGGTTACGGCCCCGTCCTGAAGCTTCTCTTCGGTAATAGCCCCGTTGACGACATGCTCCGACCCTATGGCTGCCGCCGCAATGTGCTCGCTCCCCACTGCGGATTTCGCGATGTGGGCTGCGGTTATCGCTTCGCCGGCAATATGGCCCGTTTGGACGGCCTCCTGCTGCAGCTTTCCGGAGGAAATGGCTTGGTCGGCGATATGAACTTCCGTTACCGCTCCCAGGCTTAGCTTGGAGGACTCAATGGAGCCGTTGGACAGATGAACCTGTGTGATCGCATTCGGCGCAAGCTTTGAGGAGGTCACGCTGCCTTCAGAGAGCTGCTCCTCGGTTACGGCCCCCTGTGCGATATGCTGAGTTCCCACGGTGTTCGGCCCAAGCTTACTGGAGGTTACGGCCCCGTCTTGAAGCTTCTCTTCGGTAACAGCCCCGCTGACGATATGCTCCGACCCAATGGCCGTCGCCGCAATGTGCTCGCTCCCTACTGCGGTTTTCGCAATGTGGGCTGAGGTTATCGCTTCGCCGGCAATATGGCCCGTTTGGACAGCCGCCTGCTGCAGCTTACCGGAGGAAATGGCTTGGTCGGCGATATGAATCTCCGTTACCGCTCCCGGGCTTAGCTTGGAGGACTCAACGGAGTTGTTGGACAGATGAACCGGCGTGATCGAATTGGGCGCAAGCTTTAAGGAAGTCACGCTGCCTTCGGACAGCTGCGCCTCGGTTACGGCCCCCTGTGCGATATGCTGAGATCCTACGGTGTTCGGCCCAAGCTTACTGGAGGTTACGGCCCCGTCTTGGAGCTTCACTTCGGTAATAGCCCCGTTGGTGACATGCTCCGACCCTATGGCTGTCGCCGCAATGTGCTCGCTCCCCACTGCGGATTTCGCGATGTGGGCTGCGGTTATCGCTTCGCCGGCAATATGGCTCGTTTGGACGGCCGCCTGCTGCAGCTTACCGGAGGAAATGGCTTGGTCGGCGATATGAATCTCCGTCACCGCTCCCGGGCTGAGCTTAGAGGAGCTTACCGCGCGAGGAGACAAGTGGTTCTCCCCCACCGAACCCGCCGCCAGGTGCTGACTGCCAACGGCATCCCTCGCCAGCTTGGAGGAGGTAACCGATGCGTCCTCGAGCTTATCGGTCGTTACGGCCCCATCCGCCAAATGCTCTGTCGCAACCCCCTCATACTCGATATGTTCGGATAGTACGGCACCATCCGCAATGTGATGCGACAACACCGATTCGAAAGCCAAAATATCGGAAGTAACCGCTCCTTCGACGAGTTTGTTGGTCACTATGGAGTTGTTGGCTATCTTGTCTGAGGTAACGCTCTGACCGGCCAACTGACGATTGCTTACACTGCCGTCAGCAAGTTTATCCGATGTTACCGCCCCATATTGGATATGCCCCGAAGCGATAGAGCCTGGAGCAAGCTTCTCCCCGGTTACGGCCCCAGCACTTAATTTGGAAGCGATCACTGCGCCGTCGGCTAGCTTCTCTTCGGTGACTGCTTGATCCGCCAGCTTCTGCGGCAAGACAGCTCCGTCAGCCAGCTTCCCGGCATGAATGACTTGATCTGCAAGCTTGCTTGCCGTCACAGCGCCATCGGCCAGCTTATTCTCCGATACAGCCTCGTCACGCAGCTTCTCCGCCGTTATGGAATCATCGGCGATCTTGGCCGTATCGACGGATGCATTGGCCAGATGAACGCCCTCTATAGCTCCGCTTTTGATTTTATCCGAGGTGACCGCTTGATCCTGAATGAGTTCCTCCGATATCAATTGCTCGGATAAATGCTTAGCCTCGATCGACCCCTCGGCTATCTTAACGGAATCAATGATCTTGTCAGCCAGCTTCTCCGACGTAATGCTGTTGTCGAGCAGCTTTTCTCCGGGAACCGATCGGTCGATCAGCTTGCTTCCCGAAATGCTTTGGTCGCCGATATGCTCGTTTATGATGGAGGAACGTGCAATTTTCTGCTGGGTTACACTATGGTCCGCCAGCTTAGAGGTAACGATGGCAAAATCTACGATGAGCGGAGCTGTAATCGTGTTCAGCTTGATTTTCTCCCCGCTGATCGCCCGGTTGGCAACCTTCTCCTGCGTAATCGCCGCATCGGAAATATCATCGGTATAGATAAACGGTCCTTGCTTTACAGGGAGCTTACGGGTAAGCAGCTGTTTCTTATTCGGATTGGCTTCAGGTTCCGAAGTGATTTCCGGCAGAGAAACCGGCTCCGGGACCGGCTGCTCCATCAGCTGAGTAGAGGCGGCACGCGCTTTTTCTTCTTCTTCCACTTGGCCCCGGGGAAGTGCAACGTCGGGCTCTTCAACCGTGTCTTGCGGCACGATGATATCATAGGTTGGCGACTTTATTTCATGTTCATCCAGATAATCCAGGAAACTAAGCTCATTGATGTGACTTGATTTTTTTGTCCGAGACGGCTTTTGTGCCCATATTTTTCCTTTTTGCCTTTTCATAGACGACTCCTTCCAAATACTAGTCATTTGCAACATATGCAATGACTTGCCTATGGGCTACTTTTCCGGGTCAATTTGGGCTTGGTAGACGGCTTCATCTGAACGTAGCTCCTGCTCAGCTCCCCCATCCTTCGGGCGACGGTTTGATCCTGAAGCACATCCAGCAAGGTCGGGGCCAGATTGCGTTCCAGCAGCTCCGGCGAAATCAGCCAACCCGTCCTCCCGTTCAGGATCCATTCATCCATGGCCTCGAGGCGTGGCGCGACAACGGGAACACCGTAATTCCGGGCAGCCCGGATACTCTCCTCATCCATTGACAGCAGCACAATGACATCGGCAAGCAGGTACCAGCCGGTGGACTCGACCGATGGAATGCCGAGAATATGCCAAACATAGCCGTAAAGCTCTTCGGCCAAGGCTTCCCGGAATTTCCGGATATGCTTCATCACCGTTGGCTCTCCGTTAATGATAAGCAGCCGAGCCTTAGGCTCAAGCGAGACCACTTCCAGCATCGACTCGTATAATAGGCTCAGCTTCTCCTCTGAGGGGTCCACCCCCCCATAAAGAATGATCTTTGCTCCGGTCAAACCGAGCTGGTCCAATAACGCCTTCCTTTGAGCTTCTCCCGTTAAGGTCCACCTCGATTCAGACAGCTCTCTATCAAGCACCCCGAGCATCTCCTTCCGTTTGAGCCTTTTATGTATCGTATTCAACCCGGGAAGGCAGGGTACTAAGACCGGCTCTCCACTGAACTCATTTCGGCACAAAAAAAGTCCTCAGCCTTCGAGGACCCTCAACACAAGGATGTTATTCTTTATTGGGCATCCTTTTCGCTCTGAAATTTAAATTTGCCGTAATCGACCACCACAATTTCTTTATCTTTGATACCGAGATTCCCCCAATTCGGTCTCCCTCCATAAATATCATCCGCGATAATGCCTACGTCCTCAAATTTCTGTTTAAGCTCTGCAACCTTACTGATATATCGTGTCTCCCTAGGGAGCTTTTCCGCTTTCTCCATAATGATCCAGCCCTTTCCTCCCTTCTTAACCTTAACCAGATGATACCGGACGGATTGAGGGGAGTTTTTATAGATATGCTTTTCGATTTGGTTACTTACGATTCCCTTCTTGCACGTTGCCACCTTGAGCACATAGCTGTCGTCCATTTCATAAACAATCCGATAATTTCCTATACCAAGAACCTTGTAGGATAGCTTCAGTTTCTTCTCTGCACGAAGTCCTGCTTTTTTCCCTTTTTTATAATCTTTTCTTTTTACCCGTTTGATCCACTTGCGGATAGCCTTTTTTGTGCTGCCGTCCAAATACTTGCTTGCCATGGTACCCCCTCCTTCTGCTAGTCTTGTTTCTAGTATATGTACAACCCATCCAGTAAGTTTGTATGATTTGGCAGCAACAATCCAAATTCCGCAAATCGATAACAAAGGCAATAAGAAAAGCTTCTATCGAAGCCCTCTCGGGGATGTACATTCGTGAGCAAGAGGAAGCTTTTCTTGAAACATTAGAATCCTTGAGCTCCGCTCAAAACTTATAAATTCTAATGTTATAAAATACGGCCCATAGAGATTGCCTCCATGGACCGCTGTCATGAATTTATTCCCACGGAAACGTCGTGGTCAGTACATCCGCAAATTTCTTGCTTTCTTCCCTCCGTTGTCTGCGCATGTCGGCGCGGCCTACGGCCGTCTCATGCAGCCGGATCTCTTCCGCTGATTCCGGCACAACGCGAGGCACCGTCACCGGCTTTTTATTCTCATCCAGCGCGACGAAGGTCAGGAAGGAGGTGGCGGCAATGTCCCTTACCCCGGTCCGCAAATCCTCGGTGATCACCTTCACGAATACCTCCATGGAGCTTCTGCCGGTCCAGGTCACGAATGCCTCCAGACAAACCGAGTCCGTCGTTCTCACCGGTGCAAGGAAGTCGACCGAATCCGTGGACGCGGTCACAACGGAGCACCGGCAATGCTTAGAGGCGGCGATCGAAGCAATATCGTCGATGTACGCCATCAGCTTGCCGCCGAACAGCGTATTGTGATTATTGACGTCTGTCGGAAAAATACGGGCGGTTTTGTAGCAGCGCGATTCTCTTGCATAACGTTGTTCCATCATTATTCTCTCCCTATTCTTGTATGTACCCCCGTTACTAGCTCCCCATAGCAGTGAATTCGGGATGCCACTCACAGCTCAGCGTGTGGTCGTTCACCATTCCCGTCGCCTGCATAAAAGCGTAGCAAATCGTTGAACCGACGAAGGTGAAGCCCCGTTTCTTCAAATCCTTGCTCATCGCATCGGATTGCGCGGTCGTAGCGGGAACTTCCTGCAGCGACGCCCATCGGTTCTGAATCGGCTTTCCGCCGACGAACTGCCAGATGTAGCGATCGAAGCTGCCGAACTCCTGCTGCACCCGAAGAAAGGCCTGCGCATTCTGCACTGTGCCCCGCACCTTCAGCTTGTTACGGATAATGCCCGGATCCTCAAGCAGCGCTTCCAGCTTCGCCTCGCCGTAGCCGGCCACTGTTGCCGGATCGAAGTTATCGAACACCACGCGGTAATGCTCCCGCTTCTTCAGCACCGTAAACCAGCTCAGCCCCGCCTGCGCCCCTTCCAGCGTCAGCATTTCGAACAGCAGGCGATCGTCATGCACCGGGCGTCCCCACTCCTCGTCATGATAAGCGATATATAGCGGATCCCCGTTCAGCCACCCGCACCGCTGTTTTCCGTCCGTCTCACACATCCTTGTTCTCTCCTCCCTTATCTCCAGTCGTGCCGTACAGCTCGGCCAGCTCCCGAACGGCCTCCGTTATGGAAGCCTTAAGCTCCTCCGGAGCCGCGACCCGGACCGATGCGCCAAATCCCAGCAGCAATTCCTCCGCATACTCCTTCGTCTCCAGATCGGCGACAACACGAATACGTCCCTCCGGATCGGCCTTATCCGACACTTCCAGAACCGTGACATACCTTGCGTAGCGCAGCCTTCGAAGGACGGCCTTGTTTACGAAAAGCACCGCCTTGTAGCTTGGCAGCTTCTCCTTGAATTCAGCGATCCACCGTTTCCAGTATTGCTCCAGCTCGAAGCCCGCCGGCCGATCGAACGTTTCCTCCAGCACCTCTGCCGCAGCTATCCTGGATACCCGGAAGGAGCGGAGCTCGCCTTCGGCCCCGGCGGCAACCAAGTACCAGGCGGTTCCCTTCGCCACCAAGCCCAAAGGCTCGACAACCCGCTCCGCGCGCTTATGCTCCTCATCCCGGCGGCGGTAATCGATGCGCAGTCGCTTCTCCTGCCACACCGCCTCCTGCAGCAGCGGGAGCAGCGGCACGCTTTCCGCTGCGTCGTACCAGCCGGCCCCGTCGACGTAGATTCGCTGCCTCGTAAATTCCGCGTCCGGCAAAGAGCCTGCGGGAAGCGCCGCGAACAGCTTGCGCTGTGCCGATTCGGCCGCTTCCCCTAGGCCGAGCTCCGTAAGACGCGCGGCGGAAGCGCCGGGCACGAACAAGCTCCGGATCTCTGTGCGGGTAAGGCCGGTCAGGTTCGTGCGATAACCCTCTGGCAGCCGCCAGCCGCCGCCGTTTCCCCGTTCGGCATAGAGCGGGATTCCCGCTGAGGCGAGCGCCTCCATGTCGCGGTGCACCGTTCGCTCGGAAACCTCCAGCCGCTCCGCGATCTCACGCGTAGTCATGCGACGATGTACTTGCAGGAGCATCAGAATGGATAGTAAACGATCCGCCCGCATGAACCTCTACCTCCCTCCAAATGGAACTCTTCCATGCCACTATACCCGTCTAATATGACAATCGTTGTCATTATTATTGGATAAACTGAGTTTGTAGTCAATTGATTTCATTCCATCATCAGGAGGTTTTTTTATGAAACAGCCATTGAAGGGCAAAGTAGCCGTAGTTGCCGGAGCGACACGCGGAGCCGGCAGGGCCATTGCCGTTACCCTGGGCGAGGCGGGAGCAACCGTGTATGTTACCGGCCGCACCACCCGCAGCAGCACCTCGCCGATGCAGCGCCCCGAAACGATCGAGGAAACGGCGGAGCTCGTGACGAGCCGCGGCGGCCGCGGCATCGCCGTACGCACCGACCATACGGTGGAGGAGGACGTCAAGGCCTTGTTCGAGCAAGTGACGAAGGAACAGAACGGTCAGCTTGATATTCTGGTCAATGATCTGTGGGGCGGCGATCCATTAACGGTGTGGGAGCAGCCCTTCTGGGAGCACTCTTTGGCGAACGGGCTCCAAATCCAGCGCCAAGCCGTGCATTCCCATATGATGACCAGCTATTACGGTGCGCCGCTCATGGTAGCCCGCAAGCAGGGACTGATCATTGAGATTACCGATGGGGACAGCTACAGCTACCGCGGCAATTTGTATTACAGCCTGGCCAAAATTTCCGCCATTCACTTAGCGGAAGCGATGGCGGCCGACCTGAAACCGCACCGGGTGACCGCCCTGGCCTTGACCCCCGGCTTCTTGCGTTCGGAGGCGATGCTGGAGCTATTCGGCGTCACGGAGGACAATTGGCGGGAGGGAGCTGGGAAGGACCCCCATTTTATCGCCTCCGAAACGCCTTACTACATCGGCAGAGCCGTGGCAGCCTTGGCGGCAGACCCTGACGTCTCCGCCAAAAGCGGACGTGCTTTAAGCACCTGGGAGCTTTCGGACGAATACGGCTTCACGGATATCGACGGAACACGTCCGCACTGGGGACGCTATTATGCCGAGCATGTACTGAAGCAGTAACCGTTCCGCCGCTCCCTGCCTTCTGAAACCAAAGTTGCTCCTCCTTCGTATGCCGCGATATAATCTTTTTACAGGTAGATAAGGGGTGGCGGTATGGATGATCGTTTAACGGTATATGAGCAGCAGATCCTCAAGCAGCTAAGCCTCTGGGAGCATGAGCTTCTTCGTCCACCGGGATTTCTGGAGATGACGTCCAAGGCGGTCTCAACCCGGATTAACAAGGTCATTCCGGAGAAGGTTCACGAGACGATTACAGGCGCGGTGAAGGGCATTGTGCAAACCTCATTGTTCAGCATGGATTACATTCCGAAGAGCGAGCCCCTCCGGGAAGGGAGCCTGGCGATCCGGGACAAACGCGCAGAGGAGCTCATCTCGCTCTACAAGAAAATCGCCGCCGCGGAAGGAGCGGGAACCGGAGCAGGCGGCATTTTGCTCGGCCTTGCCGATTTTCCGATCCTGATCGGCATCAAGATGAAGCTGCTGTTTGAGCTGTCTCATGTGTACGGGCATTCCACCCGCGATTACCGGGAGCGGTTGTATTTGCTGAACGTGTTCCAGGTCGCCTTCTCCAGTCAGAGCAAGAAGGCCGAGATGCTTCGCCATATTCATGACTGGCCGGAGACCTCCGCCTCCCTTCCTTCAGCCGATTCCTACGTGCACCACATCGACTGGCGCCAGCTGCAGCAGGAATACCGGGACACCATCGATTTTCGCAAAATGCTGCAGCTTGTACCCGGCATCGGAGCGGTTGTCGGCGCTTGGGCGAACTACGGCCTGCTCGATGAGCTGGGTCAGACAGGGATGAACTGCTTCCGGCTTCGCTGGCTTCAGCAAGCCTCAAGCCGGGAACCCGGGCCACGGGGCCCCGGCTGGCTCAAATAAATGGAGGAGTTGAACATCCCATATGAAAATAAGCAAACAAAACGCCGAGCATTATATTTGGGGAGCCGCATGTGACGGCTGGCATCTGGTGAAGCAGCCGGAGCTGAGCGTCATTCACGAGCGCATGCCCGCCGGCACCGCCGAGGTCCGGCATTACCACAAGCAGTCCCGCCAATTTTTCTTCGTGCTCTCAGGTACGGCTGAGCTGGAGCTGAATGGCGAAGCTATCATCCTCGGCCCGCAGGAAGGCGTCGAGGTGCCGCCCGGCGTCCCGCACCAAATGAAAAACGCCTCGGATACCGAAGCGGAGTTTCTTGTGATCTCCCACCCGCAGACGCGAGGCGACCGTTATGAAGCAGAGCCGGTTTAACTGACCGGCCTCCTGCGCATCATTTTCTCCGGCTCCCGTGCGAAGCCGTACTGCTCATACAATCCGTGCGCATCCCGTGTTCCTAACAGCCCGGACAAGCCTTTCAATTCTTCCGAGTTGACTATAGCATCGACGAGCCGCTTTCCGATCCCCTGTCCTCGGTAAGCTTCATCCACAAAGACGTCGCATAAATAATACACCGTCGCATAATCCGTCACTACCCGGGCGAAGGCAATCTGCTTCTCCCCCTCATACACGCCGTAGCAATGCGATGTCTCGATGGAGCGCCGGATCGCTGTCTCTACCCGTTTATCCGCCCAATAGCTCCTCGCCAAGAAGCTCAGAATCGTTTCCACCTTCAGCTTTGCTTTCTCGTCGCTGATGACATACGCATCAAACCGGATCTCCATGCTTAACGCCCCCATATCAAGAGTTTTAAATGGTATCATATACCAAATTGCAATGAGAGACAAGACCTTTCTATTCAGCGCAAAAAGCCCCCGCCACAGCCATATAAGCTGCGCAGGGGCCTCTATTATTTTACCATGTGACAAATCCCTTGGAGCCGACACCGGGGTTCGTAATCAAATCCGTGACCGGCACTGTATAGGCGACGAGAATCAGTACGACCAGCACGCCGACCCACAGTCCCCAGCGCTCGAAGATCGCAGGCGTCTTTTCCGCCGTATCGCTAACCTCTGCAATAGGAAATTCCTCTTCACCGACTGGCGCTCGGAACAGCAGCACAATGTTGACGATCATCAGGATGACGCCGATGAACAGGATTGTACCGCCGATGGCCATCGCCACATGATACGGCATCCACAGAACGGCATCCGGGTGGTCCATGTAAGTGGTGTACGCCGTACGACGAGGCGAGCCAAGCAGGCCGACCGTGTGCATCGAGCCGGACATGAAGAACATGCCTGCAATCCAGACCCACGTTTGGATGATCCCCATTTTATGAAGGAATGGCGTCAGCTTGCGGCCTCTCAGGGCCGGGATCAGCCAATACGTAATCCCGAAGAACGTAAGCGCTACGCTGGTCGCTACCGTCAAGTGGAAGTGGCCGGTAACCCATAGCGTATTGTGAATCAATGCGTTCATCTCATGGCTCGCGTTGATAATCCCCCCGGCGCCGGCCGGGATGAAGATCAGCATGCCCATGAAAGGAGCGAAGAAGCGAACGTCCTTCCAAGGCAGCTTGCTGAACCAGCCGAACAGTCCTTTCGCGCCGACCGAGCGGCCGTGCATTTCGAAGGTGGCGAACAGCGAGAAGGCGGTCATCAGGGAAGGAATGACGACCATGAACGTCAACACGACTTGAACGAACTTCCATACATTCGAGATCCCAGGCTCCATCAGCTGATGGTGGAACCCTACCGGGATGGAGAACAGCAGAAACATAATAAACGACAATCTAGCCAATGCGTCGGAGAACATTTTGCCGCCGATGACCTTCGGAATGACCACATACCAGCACATGTAGGCGGGAAGCAGCCAGAAGTATACGAGCGGATGGCCGAAATACCAGAACAGCGTACGGCTCAGCATAATATTGACCGTCTCGACCCAGCCGAAGGACCATGGAATCAGCTGGAACAGTACCTCGATCGCTACGCCCAGTGTCGCAATGACCCACATCAGAATGGTGACGATCGCCATAAAGGAGAACAGCGGCGTCAGCTTGCCTACGTTCGTCTTTTTCCAATAGCGGTAGTTCGCAAACATACCGTAGCCGCTCGTCCAGCTGCCCACGACCACGAGCACAAGTGCCACATAAAACCATGGGGAAGCTTTCATTGGTGCATAGAATGTGTATAATACGGTCGCTTTATTCAGCAGAATCAGTACCGTAGCCAGAAGCGTACCCACGGTCATTAACACAAAACCCGCCCAGCCAAACGATCTGGCGATCGGAAGCAGCTTGCCGCCCAGCGTTTTGGCCAAGCCCGCATACATAAAGCCGATGATGAAATAAGTTGTGAAAATGAGCGCCATCAGCACGCCGTGTGCCGTCAGCAATTGATAATACCCGATCCCGTAAGGCAGCTCCAGCATGCCGCCGCGGACAAGGCCCTGCAGCAAGCCGGCGATGCCGCCGATGAATAACGCCCCGAAGGCGAACAGGATATGGGCCAGCGACAAGGCGCTATCGCGCCGGTCGAAGCTTTTCCAGTCTGTCGTCATTGCCTACACCCCTTTGATTATTTAACGATAATTCTTGTCTGCATCATTTCGTGGGCCGTACCGCAGTACTCGTTACAGAGCACCAGATATTCGCCCGGCTTCGTAAACTTATAGGTCAGCTGATTCACTTCCCCCGGCATGACCATCATGTTGACATTCGTACCTGGGATTTGGAAGCCATGAACTACATCTTTACTTGTAATGTGAAACGTTACGGTAGCCCCAACCGGAATCTCCATCTTACCCGGCGAATAGCCGAAGGCAAAAGCCAGCATGTAAGCCTCGTATTCGTTGTCGCCCACCTTCTTCAGTCCCGGCTTGTCGAAGGGAGCGGTCTTGTCGACGGTCTCCGGATCCACCGTATGTCTGTGCGTACCCGGCGGCTGCATCCCTTGGGCGAAGGCTCCCACGCCTACCACGGTCAGGAACGTAATGAGCATCGCGATTCCGAAAATGAGCCATATTTTTTCTAGTCGATGAATATGCATCTGTAATCTCCCCCTGTTACCCTCTTGAAATAAACAACACGTACGCGCCTACCCAGGTAAGCACGAGAAACGCTCCAAGCAGCATGACGGAAGCAAAGGCCCCTTTAAGCTCAGGCTCTTTGTGCTGCGGCGGCATTGCAGTTCCGCTCTTGCTTCGCGAATCCACCTGCTTCTTCCCTTGCTCTGCTTGGATTTTCGGTTCAGGCTTAGCCATCGTTGATTCCCTCCCCATACGGGTGTGATTTATGTCATGTGCTCATTGTAGAGCCTGTGTACCGTAAGTCACTATGATCTTCGTCACATCGGATGTGAAGCAATAGTGAACGATATATGGCAGCCGGTGCAGCACAAAAAGGCCCCTATTCCCTTGCAGGAACAGAGGCTGGAAGAGGAGCTGCATATTCGCCGGGATACCTATTTGCTAAATCTCCCCTTAAATTGGTAAAAGCCTACGAAAGCTATAGCATGAAAAGGAGCTGACCTTTATGTTGAATGATCATTTTTTATATAAATTTATTAAAAATCCTCAAGCCTTTCAAATGGCCGTACACCCGGAAGCCGTCGGTTCGTCTTCTGCCGGAGTCCCCCGAAGCTCTATGCCCGAGTCGGATGAGCTGGCCCGGTTGGACCGGATTCAAGCATACCGGCAGCTGGTTCAGCTCCGCGAACTTAAAGGCAATCGAATAAGCCAGTAACAAGCAAAAAATCCCGCCGCGGCTAATTCAGCACGGCGGGATTTTTTGCGTGATCGGGGAAATGCTCCTTCAGCAGCAGCTGCACGACATGGTAAAAGTGCTTCCCATTATCCTTCGAGCGGTACAGGTATGCTGTCATCACCGCTCCGCTATATGCAATCTCAAGCTGCTTGGCCAGCGCTTCCGGGTCGCTGGCCCCCGCCTCCTCCGCCATATCTTTAATGGCATGCCAAGCCACAATCCGGCATTCCTTCGCCTTGTGATGGCCGGGGTGCTCCTGCTCCGGGAACTCAATTGTCGTATTCATAAAAGGACAGCCGCGAAAATCCGGCTCGATCATCCGTTCGGACAACAGCCGGAGCACCTCCAGCAGCTGCTTGTACGGCTCGCCGGGATAACGGCTTCGCGCCGTCTCGATTCTTTCCATCGACCGTGCATGGCGCTGCTCCAGAAAGGCCACGACCAGTGCATCCTTCGTCGCAAAATTTCGATAGAAGCTTGCCTTGGCTACACCTGATTCTTCAATAATCCGGTCGATGCCAACCGCCCGAATTCCCTCGTCGTAAAACAAATTCGAAGCCACCTGGAGGATGCGCTCCTTCGCGGTTTCCTTCTTCTCCATCACATGTTCCCCTTTCGAGACATGAAAATGCCGTTGACATGAGACAGATCTGTCTGTATCATATCAAGGTATGAGACAGATCTGTCTACCCCATTGATTTTATCATATCCCTTAGGAGGATGTACAGTGTCCAACCCAACCCATTCAGCTTCACCAAGCCAGTCCGTTCGCGCCGCAGCAGAGCCTTTAATTGGCGAACGGCCTCAGCTCAAGTCTCATCTTCTGCTGGCCGTCATTTTATTGACCGTCTTCTTGGCTGTAGCTAACGTATTCATCGTCAATGTCGCCACTCCGGCGATCCAGCGGGGACTTCAAGCCGGCTTCTCGGGCGTTCAATTCGTCTTGACGAGCTATACGCTCGCTTATGCCGTAACCCTCATCATCGGGGGAAGACTCGGCGACCGGTACGGACGCAAACGATTGCTAGTGCTCGGAGTCATCGGGTTCACCGTCTCCTCTCTGCTTTGCGGACTCGCAGAGAGTGTTTCCTCTCTGGTAGTCTTCCGGATATTGCAGGGAGTGTCGGCGGCTTTCATGATGCCGCAGGTGCTGTCGCTGATCCAAACGAGCTATGCGCCGGACAAACGCGCCGGAGTATTCGGACTCTACGGCGCTGCCCAAGGCATAGCGGCGACAAGCGGCCAGCTAATCGGAGGATTGCTGCTGCGCTGGGACCCGGCCGGACTAGATTGGCGGACCGTCTTCTTCTTCAGCGTGCCCGTTGGCTTGCTGATTCTCGGCATGACTATGTATATAGAGGAAACGAAAGGAAGCAGCTCTTCCGAGAAGCTGGATTGGATCGGAGCCGCTTGGGCTACGGGCGGGTTGTTTATGCTGATTTTCCCGCTGGTACAGGGTCAAAAGGAGCATTGGCCTGCGGGCCTGGTCGCCTGTCTGATCCTCTCCGTACCGGTGCTGGCCGCTTTCGTCTTCTACGAGCGCCGGATGGCTGCCCGGGGCCGCGAGCCCTTCATTAACGTCAGCTTGTTCGCGCAGCGCCGGTTTGCCATGGGCATGCTGATCGTCTTTGTGCTGTTATGCTCCCAAGCCGCCTATTTCCTTGTTTCGGCTTACTTCCTGCAGCTCGGCCTTGGCTTCACTGCGCTTCAGGCAGGGATGATTATTTTGCCGATGGGGGCCGGTTACTTCGCAGCGTCGCTCTATTCCGCGAAGGCTGTAGCCAAGCTCGGTCCGCACGTGCTGACCTTCGGCGCTCTGCTCACCACAGCAGGTTATTTGCTGCTTGCCTTATCGGTGCATAGGACGGGAACTTCCCTGCAGGGCTATGAATGGATTCCGGCGCTTGCCGTGCTTGGGATCGGTCAGGGCAGCTTAGCCGCTCCCCTCACAAACGCCGTTCTCTCCCGCATACAGCGACAAGATGTCGGTTCGGCCTCCGGAATTCTGACTACCGGTATGCAGGTGGCGTTTGCCATCGGTATTGCGCTCATAGGAATTGTTCTCATGAATACCCTCGGACGGCATGCGGATTTGGCGAGTGCACGGCACGTTCCGGAGCTTCAGGCCGGCCTGATGAAGCTGCAAGTGAGCGAGAACCGGATGGAGGAGCTTTCCCGCCAATTCCAGAGCTGCTATGGCGATTATACCCGAATGGGCGACCCTGCCGGGATCCCTGCCAGCTGCGTGCTGACTGCGGAGGAGACTTCCGTTAAGCCGCTGCTTCTGTCCGGTTTGAAGCAAGCTACAGCGTACAATTATGCTTATGCGTTCGAATATTGCCTGTATGTGCTCGCCGCCTTCACCCTGCTGCTGCTTCCGCTGGTGCTGGGGCTCATCCGGGAAAAGCGGAGCGCATAAGCCGAAGTGCCTTATCTGTTTCCCGGTCAGAAGTCCGCGGCGTGTGGCCGATCACTCCTTGGGACAGCCATTTGTGCGAATAGGCAGCTTTTTACCATGACTTGCATCCAAAGCACGAAGATTTCTGCGTAAATACAACATTTCAAGAACATTTGCCTCATATTCGGCCATTGTACTCTCGCAAAGGTGCCTATTCTCACAAATCTCGTTCCGAACCGCGTTTGGGACTGTGGATTTCTGCACTTTAAGTCAATTTCATAATTATCACTTTAGCCTGTTACCTTCATTAAAAATAGACCCCATCGAGAAGGAGAACAGCATTTACGGCATCACTGCCTGCGGGATATACGTCTGGCGCTTATCACGGCCCGGTAATGCTCCCTGTAACGTTATGAAATCACCTGATATGAACGAAACCGTCAAGTGCTCAGCACGTACCCTTGATTTGGAGTGCTCTAAAGTAAGCCTGTCAAATGCCTTTTTTGACAGGCGGTTCACTCTGCCCATACTTTTTTACTTCGGTCTGGCTGATCAAGCCAGACCCTGCCCTACGGCGAGTAACGGGGTGCAGGGGGCGTGCTCCCTGCTGTCTTTCTTTAATTTGAGCTTGTGGTTCGAATGAGTTTCATTCCTTGGCACGAGGGCAAAATGGTTCTTTGCGCCGGTTGGCAACCTGATATTCGTGGGTTATCACAAGTGAATTGTATACGACCAGAGAGCTTACCTGCTAAACTTACGACGCGCATGAAGCCGCACTACCTGAAAGATTGACTTTGCGCAGGTGATTTCCGCGGATTATTACTCTCTGCCTTGCTTTAGTACTTTGCCCTCGAGCCAAAGAATGTAACGTAACGCATTGCCTAACTCACTAAGCCGGAATCACTTCCTTTTTCATTCAATCATACCCTTATTTTTTATGCTGTGATGCTGTTTTTTTGCTTATCTACTTCCTTGGCTATGGCCCATATGAAACCTATAAGCTCTCGGGCTACTGCGGCGATGATGGTTCCTTTGTGCTTTCCTTTGAAAAGGAGCTTCTTGTATTTGTGGTGTAATCGCTTTTGTGCTTTCCAGGAGATATTGACAATTTCCGAACTCAGTCCTTTTTGCCTATCTCGCAGCGTTTTCCGTATGGCAGGTGAGCTCCGATAGCTCCAGGCGGCTTCAACCAATACCCTACGTATATGGGCATTTCCAGCTTTCGTTATCCCACCTTGCCAACGACTCCCCCCGCTAGAACGTTCTGATGGCACCAGCCCCACATAACTCATGAGCTGCTGAGGGGATGCGAATCTTCCTGCAATGTGGCCAAGTTCCGAAGCTACAGTAACGGCTGTAATTAGGGCAACGCCATGGAGCCCCTGCAATGCTTGGATCATGGTCGCTTGGCATCCTTCACTCGTTTGCTTCTCCATCTCCGCTTCATATCTTCGGATCCGGTTCGTAGCTTCTTGGATGCTGTTTCGGTATTCTTGGAATACCATATCCTCACAACACCGAGAAAACCGTAAAGTATCTAACCAATTTTCATATGGCTGAGTCCACACTCGAACGCCCTTGGGCGGGTGGATCTGATGGCGAAGCAGAAACTTGGTTAAACGCTGTTTATGCCGATTCCTGTCTTGTACGGCATCTTCCCTGGCCCGAACCAAATCTCGCAAGGCTTCATCCTCGGGACGTGGTACATAGATCTCTGTCAATTCATTTGCTCTCCAGAGCTGCGCTAGACGTACAGCATCTCTCTTATCTGTTTTTATTCGAGTATTCCCCTCTAAGTCTGTTGGTGCGATGACGCTGCATTCCACATACATCTCCAAAAGCCATCGATACAAGACGAACCCCGTAGGGCCAGCCTCATAGCATATACTTAACTTTACGTCATCATCTTTCATTAACTGATTAACTAGTTTACGAACAGCCTCCTTCGTATGCGAGATGACACCATGGAACCTGACGGGTTCATTTCTATTTTCGGGGGCGATGGCTACAGCTATTTTTTCTTTGGATACGTCTAGACCAACATATTTTATGGTTATACTCATTACTAAACCGACCTCCTTTTGTTTGTAGCTCTGTTTTGGAATATTGATTTGATTGCTCAATCAATTGATTTCCAAATTCACCCTACGTAATGCAAAATGGTAGTCGGTTTCGTTCATTTTAACTTACTGTACCAAATATGTGTTCATCTACCAATGTAAGATGAAAAAATCGCGTTACAATGCGTCTGGTGCTTATCACGGCCCGGTAACGCTCCTTGTAACGTTAAAAATTCATCTTACTGTACCAAAAATGTGTTCATCTGCGACCATAAGATGAAAAAATCGCGTTACAGGGTGTCTGGCGCTTATCACTTTCTATAGCAGCTTTGCATTTCCTGCTCGGCACTCTACGGCGTGCAGCTATGATGAAAACAAAAAAACGAGAGCAGCACTCCCCATGGAGCTGTGCTCTCGTTCCATTCCTTACCCAATCGGCCAAGCTTCCTGTTTATAAGCCATATCCCAGAACAGATACTCGTACTGGCTGCTGATCAAAAAATGCTGCTTCATCCGCTCGCGGTCCGCCTCAGTGACTTGCTCCGCCAGCGCATCGACGCGGTCGATCTGCTCCTGAACCAGCTCCCGGAACCATTCCCCGCCGTAAGCGGCAATCCATTCGCGGTAGATTGGCTCCTCCGGCGTGCAGCCGGCCAGACGCTCTCCAATCTCGTAGTAGAGCCAGTAGCACGGCAGTATCGCAGCAACAATGTCGCCGAGATGTCCCGTGTAAGCCGCCCGGATCAAATGCGAAGTATAGGCATACGCCGTGGGAGCAGGCTGGAAACGGCTGCGTTCCTCGTCGGTAATGCCAAGCAGCTTGGAAAACTTCTCGTGCAGCGACAGCTCGGCCCCGTAGGTGCCCTGCGCATGCACCGCCATCCGGTTCGTCGTGAATAGGTCGTCAGCCTTTGCAGCTCCAAGCGCCTGGACTCTGGCGAAATGCGACAAATAATAGGCATCATTCAGCACGTAGTGACGAAACGCCGCAAGCGGCAGGCTTCCGTCCCCGATTCCGCGCACGAACGGATGCTCGAAGCTGGCGTTCCAGCTTGCATCCGCCGCGGCTCTTAGTTGGTCTGAGAATTTCATAGGTTTATCCACGCCTCCCGTATTAAGAGTTGATTTCATACCGCACATCCCCCACGCTAAAGAAAGGCAGATTCCAGCCGAGCCAGACGGCGGCCGTCCATAAGACGGCCAGCAGCACCGGCCAAAGCAGATCTACGCGGGACCAGCCGATCGCATAGTAGAAGGTTCGCTGCTTCACTGCCATGAAACGCTTCGCTTCCATTGCCACGGCGATCCGCTGGGCCCTACGGATGCTTTGAGCCAGCAATGGGATCGCATAGCGGCGCAGCTTCCCGTACCAGCCTGCCGGTCCATGCTTCTCCTTGACCCCCCGGACCTTTAGCGCCATGCGAAGCGTCCGGAATTCGTCAAGGATCATCGGCATCAGCCGGAAGGCCGCCATGAAGCTGTAGGCATACTTCGGAGGAATTTTCAGCTGCTGCATGAGCGAATAGAATAACATTACCGGCCTCGTCGTCAAGGCGAACAGCAAGCCTGCCAGCGCCATATTGACGGTCTTCAACCCGATATGTACCCCTCGATAGAAGCTTTCCTCGGTCACATGAATCAACCCGAAGCGAAACCAGGTCGTCTCTCCCTTGCCGAAAAACACCATCGACGTCATCGAGCACACGAAAAGAATGGTGAAAGGAAGCAGCAGCAGCAGCACACGCGACCTCGGATGCCCCGAACAGGCAAGCAGTAGTAGTACGAACATCCATGTCGTATTCGCCAGCACATTGATGTTATGCGTTAGCAAGATAAGCAAAAACAGAACAACCGATAGCAACAGCTTGTAGCTCGGGTTCACCCGATGAAGCCACGTCTCCTTGATATCCCAGGCCTGCTGCATCTTCTCTTCACTTCCCTTCTGCCCTAATTCACCGGCTCGCAAATTCTTTGCTCCTCGAACCGCCGTACATATTGTTCGGGTGACAGCACCGCTGTCAGCCTTCCGTTCTCCACTTCCCATACCGTTGTTGCAAAATAACGGACGAGCTCCGGATCGTGTGTTACCATAATGATCAGCGTACCTTGTCTGCGCCAGCCCTCCAGCAGCTCGAGCAGGGCGAACGTGTTTTCCGCATCTTGCCCGAAGGTAGGCTCATCTAGAAGAAGAACCCTCTGCTGCTTCACCGTTGCGGCGGCTACGCTTAGCCTTCGCTTTTGCCCTAGAGACAGCTGATAAGGATGCAGCTCCCTGTGTCCCGCCAAGCCGAATTGCTTCAGCAGCTGCTCCGTCTTCTCCTGAACGAGAGACTCCGGGTCTCCGTCCCTGCGGAAATTGAAGGCCAGCTCCTCCTTGACGGAATCGGTCACAAATTGCATCTCGGGATTTTGAAACACATATCCGGTGGAATCTCCAATATCCTCGAAGCCGCGGACGAGATTTCCCCTTACCTTGTATTCGCCCTTAGTCGGAATAAGCTGCATCAGTCCTTGAAGGAGTGTGCTCTTGCCGGCGCCGTTCTCTCCGACAACGGCAATCCAGTCCGCACCTGCCGCTTCTGCGGTATCCACATGAATCCTCGGTGCCTTGCCGCGATAGCCGCTCCACTGTCTCAGCTTCAGCAATGGCTCAACGGCTCCATCGCTAGGCAGGGCGCCGCCACGTTTTGTCGCATCCCAGTACCGTGGACTTGCCGTATAATCCGACCACACGCCGGGATACCAAATGCCATACTCCTGAAGCTCCCGCTTATGATCGCGAAACACGCTGGCAGGCTCTCCGTCGGCGAGAATCGAGCCCTCGTAGTCGAACAAGACGACCCGGTCCACGAAATCCACGATCTCGTCGATCTTATGCTCTACGATGATGACCGTCTGATCCCTTGTCACCTCTTTCACCGTCGTCCAAACCTGCTTGGTCCCCTCAGGGTCCAGCAAAGAGGTCGGTTCATCCAAGAACCAAACCTCCGGCTGCAGGGCGAGCAATGACGCAAGAGCCAGCCGCTGCTTCATGCCTTGAGAGAGCGAGGCAATCGGCACATGCGGGTCGGGCAGCTGCAATCCAACCTGCTCCAGATACCGGCGGATCAAGCCCGCCATATCCGGCCTAGGCACCTGCATATTTTCCAGTACAAAGGCGATCTCCTCATCCACAAACGGCATGCAGAACTGCGATTCGGGATCCTGAAACAAGTAGCCCGAAGCCGCCGGCACCACACTGCTGTCACAAAGCATCGGCACTTCAATCGCTTGTGGGATCAGCCCGCTTAGCACCTGCAGCAAGGTCGACTTTCCGCAGCCGCTCGGACCGAGCAGCAGCACCTTCTCTCCATGTCTGACGGAGAGGGACAGCTCCTCGAAGAGAAGTCCGTCGCTCCCCGGAAATTTAAGCCGCAGCCCTTCCACAGCAGCCGCCAGTTCCTTCATAGCAATCGTACTCATTACATCTTCGTCGTCTTGCGGTTCAGCGCATCATAGTCGGCGCGGCTTGCCGGCCGTACGAGCTGAGCCACACCGGTAGCCTCCAACGCCTTCACCAAGCCGGCAGCCACGAAGCCGCAGATCACAAACGCCCCCACGAATCGGAAAACGATATACAGCACCAAGCTCCAGGTTTGCAATTCCGTCATGTACCCCTTGAAGAAATCGAACACCAGTGCGCCTGCGCCTGCGGCCATTCCGGCCAGTCCCGCCGTTACGGCCGAGTAACGGTTATACCCTGTTGCAGCGAACAGCAGCTCGGCGCAAATCCCTTGCACCAGACCGTACGTTAACGCCTCGACGCCGAACGGGGAACCGAGCAGCAGCTCTCCGCTTGCCGCTGCCGCTTCAGCCAGAAAGGCAACCCCGGGCTTGCGAATGAGCAGGAACGCTACCGTCGATGCAATAAACCACATCCCGTACATCAGCTGCTCGAGCTGAAGTCCGGGTGCTTTAGCCACCTCATACACGGCGGCCCAAAAATGATAAATGGCAGCAAGGACAACGGAAATAACGACGGTGACCAAAATATCGGTCAGCTTCAAACCTTTGGACATAAACCTCACAACTCCTTTTTTCCTTTTGTTTTGTCAACCGGGTTCCGAGACATGTATGCCAAAAAGGGCCGCCTCCGCAAAACTATGGAAGTGGCCCAGATGAGCTTATCATGATCGCGCGCATACGCTCTCCACTTCCCTACGCTGGCATAATCCAGATCAGGTTCAGAGGGTCTAGGATCTATTGATCCAGTCTCAGCCCTACGGCTCCCCTAGTGACATAACTCATATTAAGCACCTTTGCTCCGATTGTCAACGAATAAATTCCGTAGGAAGATAGAACATTTTAGGTAATTTTTATAAAAATTGTGTCACATTACGCAAGTAAATCGTTGGCAACCATGCTAAGATATAGGTAATTGGTACCTCTATTTCGCTAAGGGAGACATTCTTATTAATGAATCAAATCGATGAATTGAAGCAGCAGCTGCTTTGGGTCACCACGGAGCTCGTTTCGGAATGTCCTTACTGCATATGTATTTCAGATGATCCCCAGCTGCGGGCCCCTATCTCCTGCACCAAATATTCCGGCTCCAAGAACCCGATTCTTGTGAATATCTCGGCCTGCTTAGCCTGTCAGGAGTACAAAAAGCAATAATTACGTGAAGAGAAAGGCCCCTCCGGGCCTTTTCTTGCTGTTTAGGCGACTTTTTCTTGGTTGCGCTTGCTCCCGGAATGTGTCACTATAGTCGGTAGGACTTTACAAATATGAAGAAACAGGTGAACCTAACCAGCATGAAACGTTCGTTATTCCGGCTTCTAACCGAGCTATCCTCCCGCAAAACCATTTCCCGAATGACAGGAGCCTTTGCCAAATCCAAGCTCAGCCGCGGGTTCATCCCGCAATTCGCTAAGACCTACGGCATTCCCGTCGAGGATGCGGAGAAGAGCCTTCATGAATATGCATCGCTGAACGACTTTTTCACCAGACGGCTGAAAACGGGGCTCCGTCCCATCCATACGGCTCCAGGCGCCATGGTCAGCCCTGTCGACGCCCTGATCACCGGCATGGGACCGATTCAAGAGGGATTGATCCTGAATGTCAAAGGTCAGGATTACACCATTGACGAGCTGCTCAATCATTCGCCGCGGATGGTGAATTATAAGAACGGTTTTTTCTATGTACTGTACTTGAGTCCAACGGACTATCACCGCATTCATACTCCGGTCAGCGGCATCATCGTAGAGAAGGAGCACATCCCCGGTAAGGTTTATCCGGTCAACGACTTCGGACTGCGCTTCATGCGACGGGTGCTCAGCCGCAATGAACGATTGGTCACGTACATGCAGCATGAAGGCGGCGAGGTTGCCGTCGTCAAGGTCGGAGCGTTGAATGTAGCCAGCATCCGGTATGTCGATCCGCTTCCGGATCGGCTGGAGCGCGGCGATGAGCTCGCTTACTTCGAATTTGGTTCCACCATCGTACTACTCACCGAGACCGCCACGTTCGAGAGCCGGGCTGATCTGAAGGTAGGAAGCAAAGTAAAAATGGGCGAGGCTCTCGGTACCTTTATGCAAAAATAAGGAGATGAGCTTTCCCATGCAAGTGCAGCCAAGTGCTGCGGCCGTTTCTTCCATAGGAAGGAAGCAGGCTGCGGCACCGCAGTCAGACATCAAGCCAACCGTGTTTCGTATTTTGTTCGCCATCAGCTTGGTCCATCTGTTAAATGACACGATTCAGTCCGTCATCCCGGCCATTCTTCCGATTCTGAAGGATTCCATGGGGTTAAACTATATGCAGTCCGGCGTCATCGTCTTTGCCTTGAACATGACGTCCTCCGTTATGCAGCCGATGATCGGCCTCTACGCCGACAAAAAGCCGACTCCTATGATGCTGCCGCTCGGCATGGGACTTACCTGCATCGGGGTGCTCGGATTAGCGCTGGCACCGAATTATGCGCTTATCCTGCTGTCCGTGCTGTTCGTCGGGCTAGGCTCCGCCATTTTCCATCCGGAGTCCTCCCGCGTTGCCTACATGGCGGCGGGCTCCCGCCGGGGCTTGGCGCAATCGATCTTCCAGGTCGGCGGCAATTCCGGACAAGCACTCGCGTCCGTCATGACGGCGCTCGTCTTCGCGCCGCTTGGCCAGTTCGGTGCCATCTGGTTCACGCTGGTCGCCGGACTCGGCATCGTCGTCCAGCTGACCGTTGCCCGGTGGTACGGCGGCTACATGGCGGCGAACCCTCCGGTCCAACGGTCGGGAGCTGTCCGTACCATGAGCCCCGCCCGCAAAAAGCAAATTACCTTTGCGGTCAGCATGCTGTTGTTCCTGATCTTTGCCCGTTCGTGGTACAGCATGGGGATCTCTACCTATTATCCGTTCTTCTTGATGGAGAAGTTCGGCATCAAGCTGGAGCAAGCACAGATCTATATCTTCCTGTTCTCCGCTGCGGGAGTGTTCGGTACCTTCCTCGGCGGTCCGCTCTCCGACAAATTCGGGCGGCGCAACCTGATTTTCTTCTCGATGCTGGGGACCGCGCCTTTGGCGCTGCTGCTTCCTTATGCAGATCCCTTCTGGACTCATGTAATCCTGCTCGTGAACGGATTTATACTGCTATCCAGCTTCTCGGTTACTGTGGTGTATGCTCAGGAGCTTCTCCCCGGCAAGGTGGGCATGGTATCCGGCCTAACGATCGGCCTTGCCTTCGGTCTCGGCGCATTGGGCGCCGTAGCGCTTGGCGGTATGATCGACCGGCTGCAGCTGACCCCGGTCATGCAGATGATCAGCTTCCTGCCGCTGCTCGGGCTGTTTACCTTCTTCCTGCCTAGCGACAAGACGATCCGGCAGTGGACGGAGGAAGCTTCAAGCTAAAGAAAAAAGGTCAGCAAGCGGTGCATCTTACACCGCTGTTGACCTTTTTTTGCTGTAAATCGCTTTGATTAAGGATATCTCCACCCGAGTCTTAGCCCATGTCCGTCCTTGACTGCTCCTTCGCGCTGCGGCGGCGGGCAACACCGGACTCATAGGCTGCCGTTATGACGGCTTCCTTGACCTTCTCCACCACGCTCTGATTGAAAACACTCGGGATGATATACTGCTCATTCAGCTCGTCGTCACTGACGACGGAGGCGATGGCCTTGGCCGCTGCGAGCTTCATCTCCTCCGTGATACGGGAGGCCCGGCAATCCAGCACGCCTCGGAATATCCCCGGGAAGCACAGCACGTTGTTGATTTGGTTCGGGTAATCCGACCGTCCCGTCGCCATGACACGGACATAAGGCTCCGCCTCCTCCGGAGGAATCTCCGGGGTAGGATTGGCCATCGCGAAGACGATCGGATCCTTCGCCATCTTCTTCACGTCGTCGACGCTGAGCACACGTGGGCCCGATAGACCGATGAAAACATCCGCTCCCTCGATCACATCCGACAGACGGCCGCTCTCCCCGTTCGGGTTGGTGTGCTCCGCGTACCAGCTCCACGCGGAATTATCATAGGAGTTGCCTCGTACAATGGCTCCCTGCCTGTCCACTCCGATGACGTTGCGGACGCCGGCGGCAATCAGCATTTTGGTGCAGGCGATACCCGCAGCGCCGATGCCGCATACTACGACCTTGCAATCCTCGAGCGGCTTCCCGACGATTTTCACGGCGTTGTACAATCCAGCCAGAATAACCACGGCCGTGCCGTGCTGGTCGTCATGAAACACCGGAATATCCAGCTCCTGAATGAGTCTCTCCTCAATTTCGAAGCAGCGCGGCGACGAAATATCCTCAAGGTTAATACCGCCGAAGGTAGGGGCTACCGCCTTCACGATCCGAATGATCTCCTCCGTATCCTGCGTATTCAAGCACAGCGGGAAGGCATCCACCCCGGCCATCTGCTTGAACAGCATGGCCTTCCCTTCCATTACCGGCATTGCGGCCTCAGGTCCGATATTACCGAGTCCGAGTACCGCCGAGCCGTCGGAAACGACCGCAATCGTGTTGCGCTTAATCGTCAGCGAATGCGCCTTGAGGGGATCCTCGTGAATCGCCATACAAATGCGCGCTACGCCGGGTGTATAGACACGTGACAGGTCGTCACGATTTTTGATGGGCAGCTTAGGAACCGTCTCGATCTTCCCCCCAAGATGCACGAGAAAGGTCTGGTCGGAGACATTGATCACCTTGACGCCGTTGAGGGAGCCTACTTTCTCCACCAAGGCATCCGTTTGATTCTGGTCGACGATATTCACCGTAATATCCCGAATCGTCGTGTTCTTACTCACCTGGTTCACGTCGATTGCAACAATATCACCGCCTACTTCATTGATCGCTACAGCGATCTGTCCGAAGGATACCGTATCCTTCTCAATCTCCAGCCGTAAAATCAATCGTGTGCTTCCTACAGGCGAACCCATGTTTGCCATCTAAGTATCGTTCCTTCCCGGTGAAGTTTGACCATAATAATCATAGCATAAGTCGGCCGAAGAAGGAAAAATCACCTGTTCTGTCAGGCGGGAGGAAATATTTGGGCGAAATCATAAGATCATCCCGCTGAAAACCATAAGCAGGTTAATAACCACATGCCATAATATGGAAGGTAGTATGCTTTTTGACCGGACCGTAACACCTCCGAAGAACAAACCTCCCAGTGCAAAGGCTAGACACACAACCCAGGAAAAGCCCAAGGAATAATGCTGTAAACCAAACCCCAGGCTCGTGATCATCACCGCCCACCGCTCCCCCACCTGCCCGGCTAGCCTGCTCAGCAGCGCGCCTCTCCACACAGTTTCCTCCAGCACCGCATTGACGACGGCGAAGAGCAGCGCGAACAGCCATACCTCCTGAATGGAGGTCCAGCCGTTGCGAATCAGGAAAGGGGCAAAGACGACTATATTCGTTGCGATGGCGATCATCAAAAACAGCTTAACGGTAGAATCGTGAAAGCCGGCCCAAATCAGCGGGACGCGGACGGACGCATTCCACACGGGCCTCCTCGCATATCCCAGGAACGGTGACCCTTCGGCAAGAGACAGCACCAGCATGGGAATCAGAATCACCGTAAGCGTTAAGCGGTTAAGCAGGACACGGGTTTCCTTGGGATGCATTTCGGCTCCCCAATGGGAGGTTACATACAGGTAACCCCAAAATCCGATACCAAAGCAAATGGCGGTTCCCAGAAAAGGCCTTAACGGCTTATGAACGCTAAGCAGCAAGGCAGCTGCCCCCCATACACTTAGCCACACATATTGTTCTTTCAACAGCAGTACTATCATCGAACCGAATAAAAATAAACTTGCTGTATTACGCAGCAGCGACTAACTCACTCCTTTCTCTCCTCATCCTATCCGTAATACGTAGCCCCTTCATTTGCTGCTCGAACCGCGTCTCGGCTGCAGCTCTCCGGATGCTCTTTTCATCCGTTGGATGCCTTCTGCGATCTCTTCCTCGGAAGCATGAGGGAAATTCAAATACATTCCGTAACGCATCCCTGCTGCCAAGTCCAACGTTGTCTCCGACCATCTGACTCCCTGAGCCCTTGCCAGCTCCCGATACTTGAAGTACTCGGTTTCGGTGCCTTTCCACCAGCCAAAGACATGCAGGCCGGCATCGCTCTCGACCCAATCAATCCAGTGCTCCAGCGAACGCAGCTCTTGGGTCAGCAGCGCGAATTTGCGGCTGTATACCCGCTTCATCCGCCTCAGATGCCGCTCATAATGACCCGCAGACATGAAGGCTGCCAGCGTCCGCTGCTCCGCCAAGTTTACCGGCACCGGCTCATACAGCGCCATCGCCCGGCGGAACGGCTCCACCAGCGCCGGCGGCAGCACGGCATAGCCGATGCGCAGCGACGGCAGCAGCGTCTTGGTGAAGCTGCCGACGTACACCACGCGCTCGCCCCGGTCGAGCGCCTTCAGCGGCTCAAGGCTGCGCCCCCGGTGGCGGAACTCGCTGTCGTAATCGTCTTCGACGATGACGGCCTCCCGCTCGCTCGCCCACCGCAGCAGCGCCTGCCGCCGCTCCAGGGACAGCACCGCCCCCGTCGGGAACTGCCGTGTCGGTGTAACAAACACGGCCTTCGCGTCCCAGTCCGCGGGCACGAGCCCGTCGCCGTCGACCTCGGCGTCGATGCAGCGGCCTCCCGCGGCGCGAATCGCCCGGCGGATGCCGCTGTACGCCGGCGTCTCCGCTGCGGCGGCCTCGCCCGGCCCCACGAGCAGCTGCGCGAGCAGCGCGATGGCCTGCATAGAGCCGCCGACTATCGCGACGTGCTCCCCCTGCACGGCCATACCCCTCGCCCGCCGCAGGTACTGGGCAATGCTCTCCCGCAGCCGCTCATCGCCGAGCGGGTCGCGCCCTCGCACCGGACCGCCGGCGTGAAGCCCAAGGCTGCCCAGCTCCCGGACCTGGGCATAGTAGCAGCGGTTCCACTCCTCCTGGGGGAACAGCGACAGGTCCGGGGCAAACGTATGGAAGTCGATGCCCTCGAAGCGTCCGGCCCCGCGTTCCTCCCCCGCAGCCGGTTCCAGCCGGTCCGCCCAAGCAGACAGCCGGTATGACGGCGCGGACAAGCCTCCGCGCCCCCCAGTCATTCCCGCTGTAGCGGAAGCCTCGTATGCCACATACGTACCTCTCCCGGTTTCCGATTGAAGGTATCCCTCCGATACCAGCGTCTCGTACACCTGGTTAACTGTCCCGCGGGACAAACCGTAGAGGACCGCCAGCTCACGCGTGGAGGGGAGGCGGGTCCCTTTGGACCACAGCCCCTGCAGCATCCCATCCCGCAGCGCATGATACAGCGCCAGCGACTTCGTCGGATAGTTCGCGCAATACGTGGCAAACGCAATTTGAAAATGCATAACGTACTCCTCCGAACACTTATATCATCCTACTATTCTCAACCGGTCTACTCATTTCAATCTAAATTGGCCCTTTTCATTTGTCAACCGAGATTGTACACTGCATGTACAAACCATACACCTAGAACCAGGAGGCCATCACATCACATGACCCAACCGACTCATCCGACCAACCAGGCGCCCGGCACGATTCGAACCCGGATCGCGCAGTCGCAAGATGCAGCATCCATTGCACCTTTATTTGATCAATACCGCCAATTCTACGGGAAAGCCTCCGATCTGAACGGAGCCATCACCTTCCTGGAGCACAATTTGACACAGCAAAGCTCAGCCCTATTCTACGCCGTCAATGAAACGAATGAGATACTCGGATTTACTCAGCTGTACCCTACCTTTTCCTCCCTGTCCATGCGCAAAGCCTGGATTCTGAACGATCTGTTCGTGATCCCGGAGGCACGCAGCCAAGGCGTCGCACGCCTCCTGATGGAGGCCGCCCGGCAGCATGCTGCCGCAACCGGAGCAAAGGGACTTGAGCTTGCCACCGGCGCCGACAACCAAAAAGCCCAGAGACTCTACGAGTCCCTAGGCTATCAGCGTGACGATGAATTTTATCACTATTACTTAAATCTCTAGCCGATCTTCGACTTCGACCCCGCATTCGACTGCTGCTCTTGATCCTCCGGAACGACGGCGTGCTCCAGATGCATTTCGAGCTCCTCGGTGTACGCCTGCTTCTCTTCCTCCGTCCAATCCAAGTAGGTTGCCATGCACTGAATGACCTGCTCCTTGTGATGATGCACCCAAGCGATGTCGAAGAACAAAGCACCCGTACGGCGAATAAAGAAATCCACCGGCTTCACGGTCATCTCCGCTTCCATAGCGTACATTACCATCGCCATCACCGGCAGCGGCAAGCCGAACTTAGGCGCCGTATCCTTGTATTGAGCCGCCAATCCGTAGAGACGGTCAATATTGGAGCCGTAGCGGCGTACCAGCTTCTCCGCCTCCTGCACCGTCAAACCGTACTTCGGACCTAAGGCCGCCTTCTCCTTCACAAAGCCCGGGAAGCCTTCCCCGCCCCCGACGTCCCCGCCGGAAATCGGCATATGCTTCGTGATGCAAGGCGTCAAACCGCCCAAGCCTTCCTTTTGGTACAGCTCTACCAGCATGTCGACAACCATTTGCGCCATTTTCCGGTAACCGGTCAGTTTGCCTCCCGCTATGGTGATGAGTCCGGAATCGGATGTCCAGATCTCATCCTTACGGGAGATTTCCGAGGCGCTTTTGCCTTCCTCGAAAATAAGCGGACGCAGCCCCGTCCAGCTGGACTCGATGTCCTTCGCCGTAATTTTCACGGACGGGAACATATAGTTGATGGAATCGATCACGTATTGGCGGTCAGCCGTCGTCATACGAGGATGCGCGACGTCTCCCTTGTACACCGTATCCGTCGTACCCACATACGTCTTGCCGTCGCGCGGGATTGCGAACACCATGCGGCCGTCCGGCGTATCGAAATAGATCGCCTGCTTCAGCGGGAACCGCTTCTGATCAATGACCAAGTGAATTCCTTTGGTTAACTGCAAATGCTTCTTCGTCTTCGACTTATCCAGCTCGCGAAGGGTGTCTACCCATGGGCCCGCCGCATTCACGATCTTCTTCGCATATACCTTATAGGTTTGATTATGGATGCGATCCAGCACCTGTACCCCGACGACTTTGCCGTTCTCGTACAGGAACTCGACGACCTTCGCATAGTTGACCAGCGTCGCGCCGCGATGCGCCGCTTCCTTCATGACTTCAATCGTCAGGCGGGCGTCGTCCGTTCGGTACTCCACATAACGCCCGCTGCCCTTCAAGCCGTCCTGCTTCACCAGCGGCTCGCGCTTGATCGTTTCCTCCACGCTCAGCATCTTCCGGCGTTCGCTTGGCTTCACCGCAGCCAGGAAGTCGTATACCTTCAGACCGATCGAGGTGCTGAAGCTGCCGAAGGTGCCTCCCTTATGAAAAGGCAGCAGCATCCATTCCGGCGTCGTTACATGAGGCCCGTTCTCATAAACAATGGCGCGCTCCTTACCAACGTCCGCCACCATTTTGACCTCAAAGTTTTTCAAATAGCGCAGGCCGCCGTGCACCAGCTTGGTAGAACGGCTCGAAGTACCTGCCGCAAAGTCCTGCATCTCCACAAGCGCCGTCTTGATCCCGCGAGTCGTCGCGTCAAGCGCGATCCCCGCACCGGTAATGCCTCCGCCGATCACCAGCAGATCGAAATGCTTTCCATTCATTTTCTCTAACAGCTCAGTACGTTGGATACTCGAAAATGCTACTGCCATCGTTCTCTCCTCCATCTTTTAGCCGGTTTATGAGAACACAAAAAAGGAGAGCCCACCCCAAACATTGCAGCTCAGGACTGCAATGCAAGTGTGGTCTCTCCGTCTCTCCAACCGTTCTATTAACTTGTTGTTATTATACCACAAACCGCGTACAGTTTACACCATTTGTTTCACGCAAGCCGCCCATTTTTCAAGCTCATTCGTGCAAACAAGCACGTTCGGGAACCGGCTTCGGATCTCCTGCATGGCCTGCTCGTCATCGATCGTCCAGGCAATCAGCTGGATGCCCTTCTCCTCGCACAAACGTACATACTCCGGCGTTAAGTAAATGGATTTAACCGATAAATACTTGGCCTTCAGCTGCTCCATCAAAGGAAACACCGATGGCGTCGCTCCGTAAATAACAAGCCCCAGCTCCAGCTCCGGATCCAGCTCCCTCATGCGAAGGATTGAATAGTGGTCGAACGAAGCTACGAATACTTCCTTCTCCACTTCGCATTGCCGGATGACGTCGAGCACGGCTTGCTCCATCCCGGGATACAGATCTCCGCTCTGCTTCAGCTCGATATCCACCCGCACCTTGCCCTTGGCCAGCATCAGGATTTCCTCAAGTGTCGGGATGGCTTGGCCGCCTCCGGCATCGAACTGCCGCAGCTCGTCCAAGGTGTAATTCTTCACCCAGCCCTTGCCGTTCGTCGTCCGATTGATCGTCGGGTCGTGAATGACCACCGGAATGCCGTCCTTGGTCAGGTTTACGTCAAGCTCCAGGATGCTGTAGGATAAATCAATTGCCGCCTGGAACGATGAAACCGTATTTTCCGGGTATTTCTTCGGATAACCGCGATGAGCCAAGCCTTGAATGAGCATCTGCATAACCTCCGTCTCCGTTTCCTCCATTATACCTTGAAGGCTCGGGACTTGCCACTCGGATCTTCAGCCATAGAGCGTCCTACGGCAGCTTGATCAATTGGATCCGGTCTAACGGATAGGTGCTCGAGCTCATATATTTCTTCGCGCCGGATTCGAACAGGACATGGGTCGTCCCCTTGATGGTGACCACGCCCTCGGACATCGGCGGCGCCTTCTGCTCCTGCTGCTTCGTCTTGCTGTCGAGGAACCATACGGGCACCTTGGCGGTGCCGATCTCTACCGTCTGATGCGGCGGTTCTGCGATCGGAAGCTTGTGTACGATCAGAGCGCTCGCATTGTTGCGGCCATAGGATTCGCTGAGGATGATACGGTCGTGACCGACCTCCATGCCTTGAATCATATCGGGAATGGACAGAATGTAGTCCGGCACGGCCGGATCCTTGCCCGCCGCCGGCTTCGGAAGATCCGTAGCCGGATCCAGCTTATAGCCCACAGTCCAAGCCTTATGCTCCTTGTTGTCCCGGTTGTTCATGTAGTGTGTCTTGCTGGTCGGGTAACTGGACCCCTGCGCGTACTCCCCTACCCACAGCGCACCTTCGCTGTAGGTAGTGAAGGAAGCACGGGTATCGGTCAGCACCGAGCCGCCGAAGGTCAGCTTCGATTCGTTATCCGCCTTGATCAGGTCTTCCTTCTTCAGCCAAAAAGCATTGCCGTCCGAGGATACCCACACGTGCTGTTTGCTGACGGTTACTCCTCCTGCGTGTCCGGTGTATGGGAGATTCGCCCCCTTGTACAGCTCATGCGCCTTTACCAGCTTGCCTGTCTCCGCATCAATCACGCTAAGCAGGCTGGACTTGCCGTTCTCGCGGTAGGATGTCACCAGCAGCCAATTTTTCTCCTCAAGGTAGGCAAGTCCCTGCGGAATCGCTTCCTGCTTCAGTGCCGGTACGATCGGCCCTTGTTTGGCATTGTCCAGAAACCATTTGATTTCCGGCATATCCACGCGAATTTTGATCCCCGCCTCCTCCTGGGTAACCAATCCGGCCGGAGCTTTCACTTCCGGAGCCGCGGCTGCCGGCGGTGCTGTCTTCTCGGGCGCTTGGTTCTGCGCCGCCTGACAGCCGATCGCCGTTACTGCCAGCATGCCGGCAACCACCGCTGCAAATGCCTTCCGTTTCATCTGTGCTGCCCCTTCCTTCCGTGGATTCAGAACGCCGTTTCAACCGTTAAGCAGTGCTCTGAGTTTGCCCGGATAATCCGTAATGATACCGGAAACACCGTATTCTATTGCCAAAAGCATATGCTCTTCTTCATTAATCGTGTACGGGAATACCTTCAAGCCCTGATTCACCGCATCGGCTACCTCCGCCTTGTCGATCCGCCGCATATGCGGGTGAAGGGAATACACCGGCGTGCTCATCAGTCGGGCCAGATCCGAGTGACGCATCGCGTTCACATCGTACAGCAAGCCGATTTTCGCTTCGGGCTCGTGCAGCTTCAGATGCTGCAGGCTTTTGAAATCGAAGGACGAGACGACTACATTATGCACCCGATTCTTCTTCTGCATCAGCTTCACTAAAGCGGGTTCCAGCCTGCGGCCGTAGGAGCCTTTAATCTCTACGTTAATCATGATGTTCGCAGGGACCAAATCGAATACTTCCTCAAGCAGGGGAACACGTTCGCCTTCGTATTTCTCGTGGAACCATCTTCCGGCGTCTGCACGCTGGATTTCGGCTACAGTCATCTCGTTGATGGTGCCCTCCATGTCCGTCGTACGGTCCATCGTAGCGTCATGAATGACGATCAACTCGCCGTCTTTGGACAAGTGAACGTCCAACTCGATGGCGTCGCAGCCCTGATCAAGTCCAAGCTTGAAAGCGCCTAACGTATTTTCGGGAGCTTCTCCCTTCGCCCCTCGATGGGCGATGACCAAAGGTTTGTTCTGACTCATGATAGTCTCCTTTTATTTGAACGTGGAGTTGGACATGGCAGCGATGATATATTTTTGAGCGAATACGAAAATAATAACAATAGGCAAAATGACGACCACACTGGCTGCCATGATCAGATGGAAGGTCAACGCCTCGTCACCGGCCATGGAGTCCTTCATCATCGCGATCCCAACGGTAAGTACACGCATGTTGTTCGAGTTGGTCATGACGAGCGGCCAGAAGTAGGAGTTCCAGCTGGAAATGAAGCTGAGAACGGTCAAGGTAGCAATGGTTGGCAGCGCCATAGGCGTCAAAATCCGGTATAGTACCTGGAATCGGCTCGCCCCGTCCACCCTTGCCGCCTCAATGACATCGTTGTTGATGGACTTGAAGGTTTGGCGAAGCAGGAAGATTCCGTAAGCCGATGCGGCATGAGGTACGATGAGCGCCCAGAAGGTATTGATCCAGCCCAGCTTCGACATCATCACATAGACCGGAACAAAGGTAACCTGATCCGGGACGATCAGCGCCGCAAGCACCAGCAGGAACCATTGCTCGCGGAACGCGAAATTCCCTTTAGCGAAGGCATAAGCAGCCATGATAGCGATATTGATTTGCAGGAACACAATCCCCACAGTTTGAATAAACGTATTCAGCGCAAAACGCGCAAACGGAAACGACGTAAATACTTCAGCATAGTTGGACCATTTCATCGACTCCGGCCAGAAGGTCGGAACGGCCAGACGAAGCTCGGCCGGTGTTTTCAATGAGGTCACCAGCATCCAATAGACCGGGAAGAACATCACCAACGTTACACAGATGGCCAGCAGCAGTCGTGAGGTTTTCCAAAGCGTGCTCGATTGCGTCATGTCCCCTCACCTACCCTTCGTAATGAACTTTCTTGCGGGATACGAACATTTGAAGCAGTGTCAGCAAAATGATAATGAAGAAGAAGATAATGACGAGTGCAGAAGCACGTCCTGTTCTGAACTCGGCGAAGGCCATATCGTAAATCCAGTACACCATCGCCTTCGTCGCTTCCAGAGGACCGCCGTTGGTCATAATATCTACCGATTGGAATACCTGCATGGAAGAAATAAAGTTCGTTACGACCAGGAACAGCGTAATCGGCGACAGAAGCGGAAGCGTAATTTTCCAGAACTGCCACCACTTGTTGGCACCGTCGATACTCGAAGCCTCGTAGTACTCAAGAGGAATACTGCGAAGTCCGGCAATGAAGATGATCATCGCGAAGCCTACGCCCTTCCAGACGGATACGATAATCAGAACCCACAAGGCCGTGGTCGGATTGGTCAACCATTTGACCGGCTCCAGACCGAGCATTCCGATCACTTCGTTCGCCAATCCGTATTGGGGATTGAAGATCCAAAGGAAAATCATCGAGACAATAACCATCGAGATGTAATAAGGCATAAACAGTACGGCACGCATGAAGTCGAAAAATTTGGAAGCTACGTTGAACAGCAGCGCCAGGAGCAGTCCGATCCCCAGCGTAAGCAGCACGTCCAAGATCGTATAAGTGAATGTGACTTTCAAAACCTTATAGAACGTTTCGCTACTGAGCAAATAAGTATAATTGTCAATACCGACGAACTTCTTGGTCGGCTTGGTCATATTCCAATTCGTGAAGCTAAGATAAAAGGAATTAGCAAGCGGATAGTAGATAAAGATGATCATAAAGGCAAGCGCCGGCAGCGCAAACGAGAAATCCTTAAAGCTTTCGACAAAGCGAGAAGTTCTTTTCACGGGGTTACCCCTTTTCTTTGTGGCATTTAGAAAGGAGATGCAGACGAACGAATCGCCTACATCTCATGGAATGACAGACAGATTTGCTTATTTATAATCAGCCAGCACTTCGTTGATTTTCTTCACGGAATCCTTCAGCAGCGGTGTAGGGTCAGCGTTCTCAAGAACCATTTTACCTACAACTTCCATGTAAATCTTGCTGAACTCAGGGTAGCCCGGATGCTGCAGACGAGGAGCTACGTTATCAAAGTTATCGAATACCGCTTTGTATTGCGGCAGTTTTGTGAAGTACGCCTTGCCTTGCTCGGAGGTTACGACGGACTTGTGCGTCGGCAGGTAGCCTGTGCCTTCCGCCCACTTGATGTTGTGCTCAGCGGAGGTCATGAACTTCACGAACTTCCAAGCCGCTTCCTTCTGGTTCTCCGGCGCCTTATCCATCATAACAATTCCCGCGCCGCCAATGTGAGATTCTCTCTTCTTATCGCCTGGGATGAAGGAGACGCCCACTTCAAACTTTGCGTTTTCCAGATACGTCTTCAATACAGCGGACGTATGCTGAACCATCGCAACCTTCTCTTGAAGGAACATTTGTCTCATGTTGTCGGAAGCGCCCTTGCCATAGCCCATATGCATGGAGCCTTCGTCCATCCACTTCTTGAAATTTTGCGCCCAGCGCAGGCTTTCCGGCTTATCGAACGCCGCCGCCTTCTTATCCTCGGTCAGAATGGAGCCGCCACCGTTGGAAATCCATGGATCATAGTACCAAGTATCCCAGCCCGGAACGGAGAAGGCATAACGGGAAGTTTGTCCGCCTTCCTTCACAGTGACCTTCTTGTTAAATTCATCGATTTCCGCCCAAGTTTGCGGAGGTTTCACACCCAGCTTATCGAGCATGGTCTTGTTATACACGAAAACGCTTGTACTTACGATCAGAGGGAAGCCGTATTGCTTGTTGTTAAATGCATAAGCTGCGAGCATCCCCTTGGAGAAATCGTTCATGTCGATATTGTCACGCTTGATGAAAGGACCCAAGTCGGCAAACACACCGCTGTCAGCAAAGTTAGGCAAGGCAGAAACCTCTACATTGGTTACGGCAGGAACATCGTTCGCCGCAACGGCTGCCTGAAGCTTCTTGTGGAGATCCGTATAGGCGCCTTGGAATACTGGTTCTACTTTAATGTAAGGATACTTCTTCGCGAATTCCTCAAGCATGTAGTTCAGACCAGGCATTTGTGCTTCCGCATGGGAGTGCCAGTACTGGATCGTAACCGGAGTCGTGTCCTCTGCAGCCGCTTTCGCGTCCTTCAACGGGGTTCCGCCGGAGGATTCCTCTGTGCCTGCTCCGCAGCCTGTAATCGAAGCTGCCGCTACTGCTGTCAATACGACGGGTGCCAACCATTTTTTCATCTTCATGTCCCTTATTGTCCCCTTTCTGGAATAAAAAGAATGTGATAAGCCGAAAGATGAAGAGACCACTGGCATACCAAAGACAACGAATGCGGTACGCACGACATGGCGTACCGGATCGTTGTCCTTGGGTTATCTCAGTGGTCTCCAAACCCGACGACATATTATCCAGTAATTCATATGATTAAAGCGCTTTCTCTGTGACTATTATCACACAAATCTTGTCGATTGTCAATGATCAAATATATTAATATATCATTAATATTGTAAGATTACAACGTAAAATGTGATTTTTTGTCATTCCTTAACATATTATCTTAACATTTGAAATTACATGGCTGCCCCTTGTCCGGACGTCGCCCTTCCCGCCTGCAACGATCCTGAATCAAGGGAGATGATCTCACCCGATAACGAAATGTTCTCGATCGCTTTCATCATGTTGCCGTTCTTGGTGGATTTGACGCTGAAGCGCAGCTCCATGATCGGGTTGACGTCTTTTTCATGAGTCTCATCGAGCTTCATTTTGACATTGACGATTTGAATGCCCTGCTCACCGAACATCGTCGCGATTTTGCCCAGTACACCCGGCCTATCATAGATATGAATGACAATCTCCTGGTTCCTGCGATTGCGCATCAGGTACCTTTCCCATTTGTTAAGCACGAATAAGCTCAACAATACGAGAACGGTTACAAGCCCAGCTCCGTAAAAGAAGCCTGCGCCTACGCACAATCCGATGGCGGCGACGACCCAGATGGAAGCGGCCGTCGTAAGCCCGGACACCGTTGAGCCTGTTCGCATAATCGCGCCGGCGCCGAGGAAGCCGATCCCGCTGATGACCTGCGCCGCGAGACGTGCCGGGTCCATCCGTACATTGTATTCATTCGCAAATTCTCCGAAACCGTATATGGACAGCAGCATAATTGCAGCCGAGCCGATACATACGAGTATGTGAGTTCGGAAGCCCGCCGCATGATTGCTCCATTCCCGCTCAAGTCCGATGAGACCGCCGAGACCTGCAGCCAAAAGCATGCGGATGGTGAGATCGAAGTGGTTAATATGCCACACGCTGTCTTCCAAAACCTCACCTCCTTATTAAGTTACCATAATGTCGAGGTACCTGCGGACACCGCAAGTGCACCCGCTTTAAGTGCTTCATCGATTTCTTCCTGATTCCCTACCAGCCCTCCGGCAATGATCGGAAGCGGCGTCATATGCGTCATCTCCCGAATGATCCGCGGCATGATGCCCGGCATGACCTCAATCGCATCGGGCATGCTCTGTTCCACTGATTTGATCCCGCGCGTTACCGCATTACGGTCAATCAGGAAGATCCGCTGGATCGCCATCAGTCCTTGCTCCTTCGCAACGCGGACCAAATTGCTCTTGGTCGAAATAATTCCGGTCGGCTGCACGTGCTTCGCAACATAAGCTACGCCGCTCCGGTCGGCTGCGATCCCTTCAATAAATTCCATATGAATGAAGACATGCTTGCCTGACGCCTTCACCCGGCTAACCAAATCAGTAATGTTGAAGATCGAGCCGGTCAGAAGAAAAATCACATTCACTGGGCTCTGGAGCGCCAGCTCCATTTCGTCTTCCTTTTGTAAAGCGGCTATCGTTTGGTGATCTACCATGTCAACGATCGGATACATTATGGTCCCCCCTGGTCATTACAGTTGCAGTTGAGATCCATTATACCACGTCGTCTTCACAAGGCGACAACCTCTTTGATACTGGAAATAATATGCCTCGGTCGATACGGAACCCGCTCCGCCATTTCCTTCGTGCCTACTCCTGTGAGTACCAGCACCGAGGACATTCCCGCGTCATTGCCCATCTTAATATCGGTTTCCAGCCGGTCGCCGATCATGTAACAATGCTCCGCCTGAAGGCCGAGATGCTCAACCGCAGCTTCAGCAGCAATGAGAGACGGCTTGCCTACCACAAGATCGATCGGCCTGCCTGTCGCCGCTTCGAGCGCCGCGATGAAGGTTCCTGTATCGGGCAGCTGACCGTCCTCCAGCGGACAAGTGGAGTCCGGGTTGGAAGCGATGATTTTGGCTCCGCGCAGTGCCGCCTGGAACACTAGGTTCAAGGTATCGTAATGGAACTGCCGGTCCCACGAGAGAACAACGTAATCCGGGTTCGTTCCATCGGTCGTTAACGGAATTCCGTGAGCCTGCAGCTCATCGATGATCGGCTGCTCCCCTACCACGTACACCTGCTGCCCCGGCTGGACGTGCTTTTGCAGGTATCTCGCAACGATCAGCGACGAGTTAAGAACATCATCAATGGAAGTGGGGATCCCCATCTTGGTCAGCTTCTCCGCATAGGAGCTTCTCGGAGCGATTGGCTTATTGGATAGAAACACCACCTTGTCGCCTCGGTCTCTTAAGCTGCGGATCGCTTCGGCGGCGCCCTCAATCATACGCTCACCCAAGTATACGGTGCCATCCAAATCAAAAATGTAACCCTTCATGCTCTTTGCCTCGTTTCTTCTGTAAAATGCGAAAAACCCTCATCCAAAGTAAACACACCTCCCCCGAGGAAGGATATGATTACGGATAAGGGTTTCTCCTGTGTACTCAACCTAATACCGTTTTCGTATTGGTTTGAATTATAGGATGGGGACAAGCTATTTGTCAACGGTTTATTTAGATTGTGTAAAGATTCATGAAAACCCTTGCAATAAATGCTGAAACAAGGTAAAGTGATATAAATCACTATCTACGGGCAGAGACACGGAGAAGCCTACAACTAGCGTCTATTCAGGATGCAGTTGGGGCTTTTTTGCTGTTTACGGCCTGTTTAGGAAAGAAAAGGAGATTCACGCGATGGAAATCATCTTCATGGGGACGGCTAGCGCAGCCGGCAGTATCGAGCGGGACAACACCTATCTGCTCCTTCGGAGCGGTGAAGCCCGCTGGCTCATCGACGTGGGCGGCAATCCGCTGGGCAAATTGAAGCAAAGCCGCACGCCTTTGGATCATATCCAAGGCGTCATCCTTACCCATATGCATACGGATCATATGTACGGGCTGGCATCGCTGCTGTGGGGCATGTGGGTCGGCGGCCGAAGAGCTGCGCTTACGATTCATTGCTCATCGGCAGGCGGGGAGCAGCTGAGAGCGATTTTGAAGGCATATCAGGTTGAATCCTGGCCTATCGGCTTCGAGCTTCGCATAGAGACCTTCGATTGGGAGAAGGAGAACGTGCTCCTGCACGAGAGCGGCTTGGAGCTTTCCACCTTCCCCAGCCTCCATGCCATTCCGACAGTAGGTATAAAGGCGGTCACGGCCGAAGGAAAGGTTATGATCTATTCCGCCGACACACGACCGAACGAGCGCATCGTTCAGGAGCCCCGCATCGATCTGCTGATCCACGAGGCCACGAAGGCGCGGGGCGTTATGACCAGTCATACCAGCCTGGAGGATGTCATACGGTACTGTCCGGTGGAGCGAATCGGTCAGGTTTACTGCGTTCACTTGACGGACGATGAGCCTTATCTAGAGGTGCTGGAGCAATACCGGAATCAAGTGCAAGGCGCGGAGAAGGTACGGCTGGCGGAGGATATGCTATTAATTTCGTTGTAACCTAACGGTACAGATTGGTCTAATCAAAACGGCCCAAAATGGACCTTTTCTCACACCACCCTTCCTCGTAAGATGGAAAGAAAAACGAGGAGGTATCCGGTCTATGAGAAGAAAAGAGTTTTCGATCCAGGAACAGCAGGAGATTGACGAATTTCTTAATGAAATGTCCTTCGGCCATCTGGCATCCTCCGGCGCAGACGGCTGGCCGCACGTGACACCGCTTAACTATGTTTACCACAAGGGAAACATCTATTTTCACGGCTCGAAGCGCGGGGCCAAGATGGACGAGATTGCCGCTTCCGGGAAGGTCAGCTTCTCCGTGGCCAAAGAGTTCGCCATCATTCCCTCCTACTTCACGGACTCTTACAATGCTTGTCCCGCAACCGCCTTTTTCAAGTCGGTGCACATACGGGGCGAGGCGGCGCCGGTTGAGGATCTGCAGGAAAAGGCCGAAGTCCTGACGGCGCTCATGCATAAGCTTCAGCCGGAAGGCGGGCACGCTCCGATCACTCCGGAGGATCCGAAATATACGGGCGAGCTGAAGGCGGTTTCCGTGGTGAAGATCGAGGTTCAGGGGCTGACCGCCAAATTTAAGTTCGGACAAAATCTGAACGAAGCCCGGCGGGATCAAGTTTTGAACGGCTTAGCCGAAAGAGGAGCGCCACAGGATGAGGAAACGGCAGAGCTGATGCGTAAGTATTGCCCTTTTCACAAGTAGGACCCCTCACATTTAAAACCGCGATTGCTAATGCTTCAACAAGAAGAGCTTCTTCCACTCGGAGGAACAGCTCTTTCTTTACCTTCTCCGCACATCGCTTTGAAACTGGATTCAACTCCTTCCATCATTGACAGACCATTCCCCGCTTGGTAATGTAGTTCTGATAATGATTCTCATTGAAGGAGATCATCCATGACTCACATCCTTGAAATGAACGACCTGGCAAAGGAGCATCCAGATCAAACCGGCTCCTTCTTATTTTCACATGTCACTAGCAGCATAGATAGGCCGGAAATCATTGCTCTATTAGGTGCATCCGGCCAAGGGAAGAGCACCCTTCTTCGCATTCTCAGCTCGCTGGACAGACCTGATCAAGGGACAATGACCTTCCAGGGAAAAACGGTCGAAGCGTGGGAACCCCGCATTTGGCGTACAAGGGTTTGCTATGTAGGACAACACGCCTTCATGCTGCCGGGGAGCATAGAAGATAATGTAAGGATAGTCAGCAAGCTGCGACAATCGGCTTTCGATCGTTCGCTTGCCGAGGAATTAATAAACCGTGTGGGACTGGGTCAACTCGAATGGTCGAAGAACGCCGAGCATTTATCCGGAGGGGAAAAACAAAGGTTAGCGCTCGTCCGCAGCATGCTAGTGCAACCTGAGGTTCTTCTTCTGGATGAAGTCACCTCCGCCTTGGACGCCGCCAGCAAGCAGCTTGTTGAAGATTTGCTGTTGGATTGGCATCGACGGCTGGGTACCACGATCATCTGGGTTACTCATGAGCTGGAACAGGCTAGGCGCGTGAGCAGCCGGGTTTGGTTTATGGGGGAAGGCACGCTGTTGGAGGATCGGGACAGCTCCTCCTTCTTTACGGCACCCATCACGGAAACGGGAAAGAGGTTTCTGCATATGTCTACAGACCACGGAGGCGCAACATGAGCGCACTGGCCCTACTAAGCACGCTTGCTTTTATCGGCATAGCCATTCTTCTCTCGAAATGGCAGAAGCTAGGACTGGAGAGGGATTTGTTCATCGGAACCGTCCGTTCCACCCTTCAGCTTCTCTTTGTCGGGTATGTGCTGCAGTATGTATTTAACACCAATCATCCGGCATTGATTCTCACGATGGTGGTCCTTATGGTCGGCATCGCCTCCGTAAATGCCGCCGGACGTGCCAAATCCCTTCGAGGGGTGTTTTGGCGCATAGCCGTTACCTTGCTTTTTACAGAGACCATTACCATGGCTTTATTGCTTGGGCTCCATATTATCCCTCCCGAGCCGCAGTACATTATTCCTGTAAGCGGGATTACGATAGGCAGCTCCATGGTCGTATGCGGACTGCTGATCAACCAGATGAAGCGTGAAACTATCGCCTCACGCGGGGAAATCGAAGCTTTGCTAGCACTAGGAGCCAATGCAAGGCAAGCGATTCAGGAGGTATTGAAACGCTCCGTTACGTTTAGTATGATTCCAACCGTAGATACGATGAAAACGATCGGGCTAGTACAGCTCCCCGGTATGATGACAGGCATGATCATCGCCGGTAGCAGCCCGGTCGAGGCCGTTAAGTATCAGCTGCTCATTATGTTCATATTGACTTCATCCTCTGCCATAAGCAGCATTATGCTAGGCATGATCAGCTACGGTATATGGTTTACCGACGACCTGAGACTTCGCAATATTCCATAAAACGAAAGGCCGAGCACCCTGACGAGAGGGATTCTTCGGCCTTTTTCATTTTTGCAACAAACTTTAACCCCTCCGGAAAAAAAGGCAACTGTATTTTTCCCGCCTCGCTTTATCCGGTACATCGCCTCATCCTCCCTCTTTAAGAGCATTGTTTCATCGGATGCATCTTAAGGGAATACGCCAACCCTTACATCCAAACGGCTTTTCCTCGGAGTATTCAGCCTAACCTCCCATTGTTCCAACAAAGTACACTCTTCTTTTGATATTGGGTTAACAAGGTAGTTTATATATCTGTTTACAGGCAATTTAGTCAGGATCTATTTCCCATTTTAATCAAAATGAACAGTATCGAATTTTGTCGAAATAAGGTATAATAAGTCTCGCGTATGCACAAGATTCAGGAAAGAGGTTCACCATGGAAAAATACGCCGAGCTGTTTTACCGTGCCAGTGATGCTATCCTTTTAACGGAAATCACAGAATCCGGACAGATGGTACAAATCGTAGAGGCTAACGATGCCGCCTGCCTGCTCTTCGGATATACTCGCCCCGAACTGCTTACGATGACTAGCCTGGATTTCTCCGTTCCCGACCATGCCAGGATCATTCAAGAGATGCACGAGTCGTTCTGCCAAACCGGCCGGATGCGATTCGAATCCACCCTTATTTCCAAAGACGGACGATACATACTTGCTGATATTCATTCCATTCTGGTAACACTCGGCGCAAAGCGGTATATCTACTCGATCATCCGCGATATTTCCGAACAGAATCGGTTGGCTCAAGAATATGGCTCCTTATTCGTACATAATCCGGATGCGATTGTTTCCATTTCCTTGGACGGCAGGTTCACGTCAGTAAATGACATGGCTACCCGTTTGTCCGGGTATGCAGCTGAGGAGCTTATCGGTATGCAATTTGAGCGGCTGCTGACGGACGACACGCGCGGTGAAACGCTGCAGCATTTCCATAACCTGCTCCAGGGCTCCAAGCAGTCTTATCATTGCGCTATTTATCACAAAACCGGGCATCGCATCGACCTTCATGTAACAAATGTCCCTATCTTTGTTAATCGCGAGATTGTCGGAATCTACGGGATTATTAAAGATGTTTCCGAAATGAACCGCATAACCCACCGGCTGGAACAATTCAAGCGCAACTATGAATCCTTGTACCAATACAGCCTGGATGCCGTATTTGCTTTGAACCTGCATGGCCGATTTACGGATATGAACCCTGCCGGGGAACAAATAACCGGGTATTCCATAGATGAATTGGCTTCGTTAACGTATTGGGACCTTATCAGCATAGAGTATAAGGAATTTGTGAAGGATCGCTTCTCTAAGGTCATTATGGAGCAAACTCCTCATAAGATCGAGGTGGATATCCGGCGTAAAGACGGATCTCTTGTTCACCTTGAAGTGACGGCCGTCCCTAAAATTTCAGGCCGGGAAATTCAGGGTGTGATCGGGATTGCCAAAGATGTCACGGCGGAAAAACGCGCCATCCAGATGATGGACGGGCAGAACCAAGTACTTGAGATGATAGCCAAATCTGCTCCTTTACAGCAGACGCTGGATACTTTGGTTCTTGTGACGGAATCCGTGCAGCTTGAGGCTAAATGCTCCATTTTTCTGCTGAACAAAGAAAAAAACAAGCTGGTTCTCGTGTCTTCCCCAAGCCTGCCCACGGATTACGAGCTTAATCACAAAGGTGTTCCTATCGGACCCGATCAAGGCTCTTGCGGGAGTGCCGCTTATTATAAACAACCGGTCATCCATTCGAATATCATGTCAGACTCCCAAGCGGAACCGCTTCGCGATCTTTACCTGCAGTGCGGCTTTCGATCCTGTTGGAGTATGCCTATCTTACAAGGCGATGAAGTGTTAGGCACGTTCACAACGTATTTCAAAAATGAGCATACGCCCGGCAAGGATGATGTAAAGCTCGTCAAACGCGCCTGCCACTTGGCCAAGCTGGCCGTTCAGCGGCATAACCACGAGGAGACGATCCGGCACTTGGCTTACCACGACCCGTTAACCGGGCTTGCCAATCGGCGTCTTTTGGAAGAAATTCTGTCGTTCAATCTGAAGCTGCAACAGAGAACATCCCTTATGTTTTTGGACCTTGACCGGTTTAAATATGTGAACGACTCTTTGGGACATCGTATCGGAGACTTGCTCCTTCAGGAGGTGTCCTTACGGTTAAAAGCCTGCTCTTTGGAGGCAGACACGATTGCGAGGCAGGGGGGAGACGAGTTTGTGCTTCTTTTCCAAAACGCTTCGCGGGAGAATGTGATTACGGCTGCAGAGGATATTATTGAATCTCTATCCGCCCCCTTCGTTATTGAGAACCATGAAATTTTTATCACGCCAAGTATTGGGATCAGCTTTTATCCCGAGCACGGAGAAGATGCTCAAGCCCTTATGCGATGTGCGGATGCCGCCATGTATCAGGCAAAGAAGAGAGGAAAAAATACCTACCGGGTCTACGAGAGCAATACAGACGGCTTAGCGGGAAGCAAGCTCTATTTTGAAAATCAGTTGAGAAAAGCGCTGAAGCATGATGAGTTTGCCCTTCACTATCAGCCGCAAATTGATGTTGTCTCCCGTCAATTCATCGGTGTGGAGGCGCTCATTCGCTGGCAGCACCCGCAGCTCGGATTGGTGCCGCCCAATGAGTTTATTCCAGTCGCGGAAGAAACGGGGCTAATTCTTCCGATGGGAGATTGGGTCCTCCGCAACGCATGCTTACAGGGAAAACGATGGATCGACGCAGGATTCCCGCCGATGATCATCAGTGTCAATCTTTCCCCGAAACAGTTCAACAATGCCAATATGATCGAGAATATTTCCGCTATTTTAAAGGAAACCATGTTTCCGGCAGAGCTCCTTGAACTGGAAATTACGGAGAGCATGACCATGGACATGGAGGTCTCATCGAAAATTATCGAGGGCATGCGCGCGCTTGGCGTACGGATCTCGATCGACGATTTCGGCACCGGGTACAGCTCGCTGCATTATCTGAAACGACTGCCCATCCACCGGTTAAAAATTGACCGGTCGTTTGTCCGCGATATTTTTATGGATCAGAACGACAAGGATATTGTCAGGGCTATCATTACCATGGCGCACAGTTTGGGGATCCTGGTCATCGCTGAAGGCGTGGAGAACGAGCAGCAGCTGAAGTTTCTTGAGGAAAACGGCTGCGATCAGGCCCAGGGCTACTATTTTAACAAGCCCTTGCCCGCCGAGGCATTGGAAGCAAACATTTTTGGTAAAGCTTCAACTCCTGCCGGGCCTTAGCCTTACCTTGCCTTCTTTCGTTGCAGAAAAAAAACGGTTGACCGTATATTTCCTTTAAAATATACCTTTACCCTCAGCCTTCGAAAATAAACATAGCCCGTCTCGACCGGGACGGGCCTGTAGTACTGATCTGATAGCTTATGAAGACGCGTGCTCAGCTTTTCTCAGCTCGTATAACGGACTTTCAAGGACCTATTTCTAAAAATTACGTGGTCCCAGCGCAAATAACGGATTATCAGGGACTAATACGGGTTGCCATTACGTATTCCTCCCGTCTGAAGCCTTTTTTCAGCAAAATAGCTCCTTGTAAATCCGTTATTGCTCCGAAATAATTGCAAGCTTGCCGAATAAGTCCCCCTAAGTCCGCTACTCCTCTTCCACCTCAAAGATCGAATCGACGATGATCGGCAGGTTATCACGAACGGAAGCAACGCCGAGAACGGAGCGTGCATGGATGCCCTTGTCCCCGAACACATCCAGCATCAAATCAGAGCAGCCGTTCAGCACCTTATGGTGCTCTTCAAAAGCCGGATCCGCATTCACGAAGCCTTGAATCTTTACCACACGCTTTACCTTCTCGAGGGAGCCCAGGGCCGCTTGAACGACTGCCAGTACCTCGATACCGGCCTGTCTGGCATACTGATAGCCTTCTTCCGTTGTGAAGTCGCTGCCGAGCTTGCCCTTAGGCCTCCCCGCCGGTCCCTTCCCAGAAACAAACATCAGTCCGTTCACGATAACCGTGTTCGCATACCTTGCCGCAGGCTCACTTGCCTCGGGCAGCACAAGACCAAGCGCTTGCAATCGCCCTGCTATCGATTGATCCTTCATACGATTGCCTCCTTAGATTTCCATTCGTTATAAACCTGTAGAATGGTCAGATCGCGCAGCAGCATAAACTTCAGGGAATAATCGTCACAGCTCCTCAGCGCTTCGTTCATTAGGGCCAGTGCTTCCTCAAGTGGCATCCACACCGGTGTCATGCCGAGCTTGATTTCGTTATCACTCAGCTGAACCTGCTCTCTCCCTTCATGTGACTTAGCTACAAAGCAATAGGAGTAGTGCAGGAAGTCGTTCCGCCCCTTGTGCTCTTCTATGTATCCCAGCTCGTGAACAATCTCCGCTTCATAGCCGGTTTCTTCCCGTATTTCCCGTACGAATGCAGCTCCTTGTTCCTCACCCTCTTCGATCCCTCCGCCCGGCAGCTTGTACAGATCCAGCTTCGATAAGTACATCATAGCCACACGGAAGGACCGGTCCACCAGCACGCCTCTAGCGCCGTAGCGGGAGACGGCTTCCAGCAGTGTAGCCGGACCGCCTTGAACATCGCTGTCGGTTATCGTTCGAATCCTTCTAATCCTATTCACCCCTTACGTATGCCACTTCTTTAACTGAAGCAATCGCAAATCATCAAGACATTCCCGTCCGGATCCTTAAAGGTAAAATAGGAAAGATCAGGAAAGGTTTCGATTTCCTCTACGATTTCAGCACCCATGCCCACCACATGCTCATAAGCGGCATGAATGTCCTCTGTAGACAAATTAAACAGTGGCTGATTGGATGGAAGAAGTTGATAGCCGTCATCCATACTGTGATTATCGAGTGTGAGTCCCGGACGACCTGGGCCCATAGCGAATGTATAGATAGGACCCTTTCGATCCCCTTCCTTTACCTCCACTCCCATCAGCTTGCTATACCACTTGATAGATGCCTCCAAATCCGTTACATGAACAAAGATCGTGTCTATACGATGATGAATCGGACTTTTCAAATGACCCACCCTCTCCGAAACAAGATTTACCAAATACTAGCATATCTTACACAAGCCCGCATGTAAACTGAAATTGACACTTCCATATCCTACCGAGTACAATAGCCGTAACAATACATGAACGAAAGAGGTGAAGGAAATGCAGAAGAAGATCCGCTTTTTGATCTGCTTTGTTCGTACGATCAAATTTGCACTGGCGCCTAACGGGATCAGTCTGTCTGTTTGCGGTCATACGGATCAGCATTTCCTTGCGCCGGTCGGACGAAGAAGCTAGGAGCCTTTCCTATGCTCTTACTCATCCTGAAGCCATGGAGTGCTGCTCCATGGTTTTTTACTATGTCTTAGAAAAGGATGAGCCGACATGTCGTTCCATCGACTTCAAACAAACGTTCCGTTGTTTTATGTATATACCTTCCTCAATTCGTTTATTTTGGACCGCGGGATTTGGATGCTGTTCCTGCTGGCCAAAGGCTTCAGCCTGGCCGAGATCGGCCTGCTGGAAACGCTGTATCACTGTATGAAAGTAGTTTTCGAGGTGCCTACCGGCTATATCGCGGACCGGTACGGCAAACGAGTCAGCTTGCTGGCAGCGGAGGCAGGGGGCATAGCATCGGCTGTCGTGATGCTGTGGGGGGAGGAGCCTGCGGCCATTGTAGCCGGGTTTATTCTCGGCGGTCTGATGGGGACACTGCAGTCGGGCGCCAATAGCGCCCTCATCTACGACACCCTGAAGACGCTCGGCAGGGAGGCAGGCTTCAAGCGCTTCAATTCACAGCTGTATGCGGTCATGCTGGTTACGATGGGCATCAGCGGGACTGCGGGCGGTATCCTGTCCGATATCGATTGGGCGTGGGTTTATGCCGGTAAGACGATCCTGCATTCCCTCACCCTCCTCTCCGTCTATATCATGACGGAACCGGCTTGCAGCAATGCGGAGAACTTGGGATACGGTGCATCAAGCTTCACCTTTTACCGGCAAATGAAGATCAGCTGGCAATTCATGCTAAGCAACCTTCCCTTCCTCTCCCTCTGTCTATATGGAGCCGTTCTGTATTCGATGTCATGGTCGATCTCGTTTTACAGTCAGGTTGTGTTTCAGACCATCGGTTTGACGAATACCGTCATAGGGACGCTGAACGGACTGGAAACCTGGCTGTCGGCCGGGGTAGCCGCAGCAGCCTTCGTACTAGAGCGGAAGATAAAGAAATCCGGATCGCTCGTGGCAGCAGGCCTCGGATTTACGGCGAGCTTCATGCTGTTCACGATGAGCTCCAATCCGGTTGAGGTGATCGCAGCCTTCTATCTGATGGCTGTCTTTATCAGCTATTTGGAGCCGCTGCTGGATGCCTATTTGAACGAGCAAGTCCCCTCCCCGATCCGGGCGACGATGCTGTCCATCTTCAGTATGATGGTATCCGGCGGCATGATGCTCACCTTCTCGGCGATCGGCTTTCTTGCCGAGGCGTTCACCCTGTCGTCTGCCCTTCATTACGCCCTATGGGCCTGGATTCCCCTTTGTCTGGGAGCGCTTGTGTGGGCTTTGAAGAAAATTTAAATTATCAATAAAACTGGGCTGGATGACGCCACACGATGCTGTATTTACAATATTGCTATTCTTGATGTACACTTGCTTTATGGATTTTATTTCCATAAGGTGGTGTGAAGTAATGGATGAGCAACTGATAAATCATTATGGGAAGATGTCTCCTAGCTTAAAAGAAGAAGCAATTGTTAAATCAATTACCTGTATTGAACTTCCGGTTTCAAATATGCAGCGTGCAGTTGATTTCTATGTGTTTCAATTGGGCTTCTATATGAACACCACTAAAAATCGCCTTCCTATAGAACCCGATAACACAGAAGTATTTATTTATCCTGCTTCAGGTGGAGAAATTATGCTTGTGCAAACGGATGGGGAAGAACGCTTAGCCTTTACCCATAAAGGGAGACCGAATCATGTTCTTATTTTGGAAATGAGCGAGGACATTGAAACATGCCATAGAAGATTAAGTAGTGCCGGTATAAAAACCAGCCCAATCAAAGACAGTGGCGGATGCGGTAAATCTTTCGATGTTTTCGATCCTGACGGGAATTTCATAAAATTATGGTTCGGTTTCCCAAGGTAAGCATGATTCGCAAGCAACTTCTTGTTTATGGAACAACTTTCGGCTTTTAAACAACTGCTCCCGGCTCAATATGTGGCACGGGGGCAGTCCATGTTTACAGGGATTTAGGCAATCCGAATCCTAAGGCGCGGGAAGCGCCAGTTTCAGCTCTGAGGCATATTCCCACGTTTTCCACTGGCCGTCGACAGAAACTAGCATAAGCCGGTCCGTTCCGGTATGAAGCTTGCCATCCGAGAAACTGACGACCCTGATCTCCGCCTCCACACGCTCCCCTTCTCGGGTCGATTTCGTACGAAGACCAAGCAGCTCGTAGCTCTGAATTTCGCCGTAGCTGCTGCGGATATGCTGCATGTGATTCGGACTGCCCGAAGCCGACAGCTCCGCCAGCCTGTCATAATTTTTAGCTATAAAGGCAGTGTAAACTTGATCGACGGTTTCCGTGATGCTTTGGCGATGCTCGGCTAAATAACGGTCTCGAGCGGTTATCCATACGGCGGACGCGGCCATGAATAATACGAGCACCATAGCTGCTTTTTTTCGCATGGGAATCTTTCCTCTCCATTTCCATTTTCCATATATTGGACGACGGTAATGGAAAAAAGTTGCAATCACCACGAAAAAAATGTGTGCTCCAGAGGTAGCATACCGGTGCCGCCTACTTCTCCCTAGCGAAAAGAATATAGTCCACGCTGACCGGGCTATGGTCATGACGCTTTAACAGCGCATTGATTTGCCCGCGGTGATATTGTCCATGAAGCGCTACGTGGGTCAAAATATCCCTGATGGAGGTCGAAAAAGGGACGCCCGATTGATTACGGTAATGACAAATGGCATCCGGATCGGTGCAAGCGTTCAAAAACTGCAGGTAGCCCTCCCGGTTTCGTTCAGCCAGCTCTTGGCACTCTTCCAATGTGGAGTCAGCCCAGATGGAAATGGCTGAGCTGTCCTGCTGCTGCAGGCGGGTGAGCCACACCTTCTCCGCGAACAGGCAATGCGCCAACAAACGAATGACCTCCGGGCCTTCATACCCTGTTTCGGCCAATTGCTGCAGCAGACGTGTGTCCGCCCAGTGAAGATGGTCAAACATGTTGCGGATCGTTTGCATGATAAAAACCTCCTACCTATCGATGATTTGCCGGAAGCGGCGCTTCCGTTTCCAATATTTCCTTATTATACTCCGAATACCTCCTGGTACGAAAGAAGCCCTCCGCGTAAACTACGCAGAAGGCTTCCTTAGAGAGGAACTTATTTCAGATCCTGCATTCTCACAGCATCCATGTCGGTGAACTCTTGGTTCTCGCCGGCCATCGCCCAGATGAAGGTATAGTTGCTTGTACCTACACCGCTGTGGATCGACCAGCTTGGCGAGATGATCGCCTGCTCGTTGCGAACAACCAGATGGCGGGTTTCTTGCGGCTCGCCCATCAGATGGAACACAACGCCGTCTTCCGGCATATCGAAGTAGAAGTACACCTCGGAACGACGGTTATGCGTATGACAAGGCATCGTATTCCACATGTTGCCCGGCTTCAGCAGCGTCATACCCATAACGAGCTGACAGCTTTGTACGCCGTTCAGGTGGATGTATTTATAAATCGTGCGCTCGTTGGAGTTCGTGATGGAACCCAGATGAGCCGGCTCTGCTTCGCTGATCGCTACCTTGACTGTAGGGTAGTTTTTGTGTGCCGGAGTGGAGTTGAAGTAGAAGCGGGCAGGGTTCGCCGAATCAACACTTTTGAATACAACCTCTTTGTTGCCAAGACCGACATAGATGCAGTCCTTGTTCTCCAGAACGTACTCGGTACCGTCAACGGTTACGGTTCCCGCAGGACCTACGTTGATGATCCCGATCTCGCGGCGCTCCAAGAAATACTCGGCACCCATCTCGTGCTTGTCCGCTTCCAGCGTAATTGGCGCTGTTGTTGGAATCACACCACCGGTAATGAAACGGTCCACGTGGCTGTATACCATCTTGAGCTCGCCTGGCACGAACAGCGATTCGATCAAATATTCATTTCTTAAACGTTCCGTATCATAAGTCTTTGTTTCCGTCGGGTTAGTAGCGTAACGAATTTCCATGATTTCATTCCTCCCGGGTTCATTTGTCCTTATTCATTATAATACGATTGTTCATTTAAGTTCAATTAAAATCTGTTTCGAACCCAAATGAACCTTACTACTCATGCGAAGGCCATACCACACGCAAATCCGGATACTTGCTAAGCACCTCTTCCTGCGGAGGTGAATCGACGATGACCGTGCCCACCTCTTCGAGCTTGGCGAAGGTAAACAGTGCGCATGTGTCAAACTTGCTTCGATCGGCAACACAGTATACCTGCTGAGCCGTCTCGATCATGGCCCGCTTCTGCTCCACATGCATCTGGGTGAAAATCGTCAGTCCGAACTCCGGGTGTATCCCTGTCGTCGACAGGAATGCCTTCTGAACATTCAGCTTCCGCAAAAAAGCTCCCGCGTCTTCATTTACCAGCAGATTTTGATTGCGCACCCCGCCGGGTACCACGAGCCGGATTCGTTCCTTCTTAATGAGTTCCCCAATAATGTAAAGATCATTCGTGATCACGGTAAGCGGAACGTTATCCAGCCGCTTCGCGATCTCCAGTGTCGTGCTTCCGCTGTCGAGCGCGATAATGTCTCCCGGCTCGATGTATTCGGCAGCGCAAGCGGCCGTTCTTCGCTTCTCTTCCATCCGCTTGCCGCGCTGCTCCTGCAGCAGGCCGGTATATCCCTCTTCCGCGAGAATGGCGCCGCCATGGGTTCGAAGCAGCAGTCCCTTCTGCTCCATGCGCTCGAGGTCCTGACGTATGGTTTTCCCCGTCACCTTGAGCTCAGCCGCCAGATCGGATACACTAACCTCGCCGGATACCAGCAGCAGCTCCATAATTTTCTCATAACGCTTAATCGCTGACATGTCTTACCTCCGCTTGCATTTGGGCGGTTTTCACCCTATGGTAACACAGCTTTTGCGCCAATTCCACGATTTTTCGAGCCATGGAAAAAGCACCGTGACGCTCCCGTGCTAAAGTGTTATAATATTGGCTAATGTTGTTAGAAGATTAAGGAAGGATGAAATTCATGAATCCTCTTGCGTCCAAATTGAATGAGACGATCGCCAAAGAAAATCAGCACGTATACGACATGCTCTCCGATCTCGGCAAGCTAATTTACTTCCCTAAGGAAGGAATCCTGAGTCAATCGGCTGAGGCGAAGCAGAAGGCGAACAAATTTAACGCTACGATCGGCATCGCGATCGAGAATGGCGAGCCTATGCACCTTAAGGTCATTCAAGACACGCTGTCTGCCTATAAACCGAAGGACATTTACGAATACGCTCCGCCGGCAGGGAAGCCGGAGCTGCGCTCCGCGTGGCGCGCCAAGATGCTTGAAGAAAATCCTTCCCTCGAAGGCAAGGGCCTCGGGAATCCGATCGCCACGAACGCCCTGACCCATGGGCTGAGCATTGTGGCCGACCTCTATACGGATAAAGGCGACGCCGTCATTATCCCGGACAAAAACTGGGAAAACTACGAGCTGACCTTCGGCATCCGCCGCGGCGCCGAGCTGGTTTATTATCCGCTGTATAATGAACAGCGCAAATTTAATGCAGCCGGCCTGCGGGATGCACTTATGGCACAGAAGGATAAAGGCAAAGCCATTGTCGTGCTGAACTTCCCGAACAACCCTACCGGCTACACCCCAGGCCATGAAGAGGGACTGGAGATCGTAGCGGCGGTGAAGGAAGCGGCGGAAGCCGGCATCAATGTCGTAGCGGTGACCGACGACGCCTACTTCGGTCTGTTCTTTGAAGGCTCGATGCAGGAATCGTTAGCCGGCCAGCTTGCCGGAATTCATCCCCGCGTGTTGTCCGTGAAGGTAGACGGCGCTACGAAGGAAGAGTACGTGTGGGGCTTCCGCGTCGGCTTCATCACTTACGCAGGACTTAGTGACACTATGCTGGCCGCTTTGGAGCAGAAGACGATGGGCATCATTCGTGCCACCATCTCGAGCGGACCTCATCCGTCGCAAACCTTCGTGCTGCACGCACTGCAGTCTCCGGACTTCAAGGCGCAGAAGCAAGAGAAGTTCGACATTATGAAAGCCCGCGCCAACCGGACCAAGTCGCTGCTTGACAGCGGCAAGTTCGACAGTGTATGGGAATACTACCCGTTCAATTCCGGCTACTTCATGTGCTTGAAGCTGAAGACGGTAGGTGCAGAAGCGCTGCGTGTGCACCTGCTCGACAAGTACGGCATCGGTACGATCGCCCTTGGCGAAGCCGATCTGCGTGTTGCTTTCTCCTGTATTGAAGAAGGCAATATCGAAGAGCTGTTCGAAACGATCTATCAAGGCGTCCTTGACCTGGAGAAGGTTGGAGCTGCGAAGTAACACAAATAAGCCGTACCCTTTACGGATTGCATCCGTTGAGGGTACGGCTTTTTTATTGATGATTGGGGATCAACCTAATCTGCCGCAGCGAAGCTATTCCTTTCCGGCTATCGTCCGCTCCAATCTCCGTACCCTGTCAAAGGCGGAGCGCAGCATGCCGATCCCGATCCCCGGGTAGAGCCTTGTGAGCTTGCTGAGTTCCTCTCCCCGAATGGCAAGAATGTGCAGCTCGCCGTCAACGGCTGTTCCGCTAGCCGTGGTAAGCGTTCCGTACAAGGAAGAAGATTCCCCGTACACGAACGTCCGCCGCAGCATGGCAACCTCTTTTTCTTCTCCGTCGTCCAGATGCGTCGTAATCCGAAGGTGCCCCTCAACGATGACGCCGAACGTAGGATTCGGTTCACCCTGCCGGAACATCCGGGTTCCTTCGGGATGAAACTGCTCTTCCGCGATAGCGGCAATCCGGCCCAGCTCCTCTAAGCTAAGCCCGGAGAAGTAGGGAACCTCCTTGAGAAACACTACCTTATCCAGCAATCCGAACAAATGCCTGTCTCCGTTTGCCATAGCTACCTCCTTCTGCTGCAGGGACGCTTCGGCGATCTCGCTCAGCCAACGATCCCGAAGCAGACGAATATGCCTCAGCATGATGCCTGCCTCTGCATCCAGGCCGTCACCGGCAAGTGCATCGGCCGCTTCCCGCCCACTCGGCGTCCCCTCCGCGTCCTCCGCCAGCTGCCGCAGAATGGCCGAACTCAGACGCTTCTCGCCCATCCCTTCAGCCAGCATCTCCAGTCCGCTCTCGCGAATTTCTTCATCCTCATCCTCCGATGCTAATCGGATGGACTGTACGACGGCGGGCTCGGTCATAACCTCCATAACGGCCCAGGCTCCGTCCATCACGAAGCCTCGCAGCTCGGTAAGCCGAAGCTCCGCAAGTCCGGCCAGCCCTTCGTAACCCGCCCGGCGGATCAGCTTAGGCGCCTGCCGGCAATTCCACAGCTCCAGCAGCATTTCCAGTACCTCCGGAACGAGCCGCTGACGGCTCTGCTCCTCCCCGAGCAAGGAGGACAACGCCCGGATGACCGTACTCCACACCTTAGGCTCTATCCTTGGCAAAGCGGCGAGCAGCGGTTCCACCGCTTCCGAGCCCATTCGTACAAACGCTTCCGCGACTGCCTCCCGAAGAATCGGCTCGGAATCGGCTAATTGCACCAGCAGCATAGGGATAGCTTCCACATAACCCAAACGCCCTAAGCTCTCAATCGACGCTTGCCGCACGGCCGGGCTCGGATCACCCAAGAGACCGGCAACATCCGGCGCATACTCCGTCAGCCCGAGACTTGCAATCAGCTCGCAGATGGCAACCACCGGCTCTCCGCCCGTCTGCAGGAAATGGCTGATCACCCAGCGGCATGCCTCCTTGCTGTCTTCATCCTGCAAGGCATATAAAACCTTAACCGCCGCCACAACCACCTGCGGATGCGCATCCTCCAGCATGGGATACAAATATTCCTTCAGCCGTTCCCTTGTAGCGGGAGCACGGCCTACAACCCGAATCGCCTCCGACCGGACATCGAAGTCCTTGTCTGCAAGCGCGGCCGCCACCTGACTCGAAGCCTCCGTCCCTAAGGAAGCCGGGTCCAGCGCACGCAGCGCGGCGCTGCGGATCCGAGCGCCCGGGTCGCGCAGCAGCTCCACCAGCCTAGGCTGCAGCGAGACATCTCTCGTCTGCGCTGCCAGCTCCAGCGCCACTTCGCGCGCATAATCGTTCCGATGGTTCAGCAGCTCCCTCAGCACGGAGGTCAACCTCCCGTGACGCAGCAGCTCCTGAAGGGAGTCGGTGGAAACAGAGCCCGACGTCGTCATGGTTTGTACCGAGCTGACCAGCTCCTCCATATACAGCCTCCGGCCGATACGTGTAACCCAGATGAGCAGTATCGAGCCGGCGGCTCCAACCACGGCAAGCAAGGTCAGGCCAAGTCCCAGCCCGGCGTGCAGCCACTGCAGCCCGGCCCCGAGCAAAATGCCGAGCGAGACCGATACACCCTGCACCACGTAGCGGTAGCCGTCCCGTTCCGACAGCGGAAGCAGCTTAAAAAACATTTGGTTGGCAGGCTCTGCAAAATAATACAGCAGCACATAGAAGAACATATAGGCCAGCGAGATCGTGAGCAGAATCGCCGTACTGCCCAAGGTCAAAGAGACGGTGAGAAAGCCGCCCAAGAATACGGCCGCAATCACGGCAAGCATATTCGAGGGGCCCAGCCAGGCGGAAAGTCTTCCCGAGACAAGCTGAAGCACAAGCGCGAGCGTAAACAGCAGCGAGGTCACTTTGCCTAGAAAGGCAGCGAATTCCGATTCCGTCGTATACACTGTTCGGATGACATTTAGAAACTCATATTCGAGCAAAAAGTATAACGCCGGCATAAGCGTCATAACGGCGGCCGCCGTAATCATGTAGGGCCACGTGAACGCCTTTTTAAAATAATACGTGCTTGAAGCCGTAGCCTCTGCTGAGTGATCACCGGAGGCGTGGATTTCCTTCAAGGTGAGAGGCACCAAATAACGGGCGATCGATCGCCAATAATTGAAGCCGCCTGCCAGCAGGAACAAAGGCGCCATCATGTATACCGCATCTGCACCCAGCAAGCTGCTGATCCCCTGCGCCAGCAAGCCGGAGGCGATGCCCCCCATAGCAGCAGAAGATACGAAGAGCGGCATGAGGCGCTTCGCTTGCTGCGTAGGACAGAGATCAATCGCAAGACTCCAGAGAAGAATCGTCTGCTGCCGAACGACGAAGCTCGAGGATAGGAATAAGAACGGATAGTACGCCCTAACGTCCACCCCCGAAACGCGAACCGTAAGAAGAATGACCGTGTTCAGGGTAATGATCGCCCCCATGAGCAGGAAGAGCGCCCTCATCAGCTGAGGCTTGCGCAGCTTTCCCGTCAGCCAGGACATGAACCATGCCTCCAAAGGCAGCAGAATCGCCTCCGCCGCATACACGTAAGGCAAATACTCGCTGCCGAACCGTTCATTGAAAAGCGTCATGTAGCCGTTGTAGCCGAGCATTTCCGAAATGCCGCACAGGAAAAAGACAGGCAGCAGCATAAGCAGCTTCCGCTTGTCTTCCGTCTTCACCCCGATCCAGCTCATGATCCGGCTTGTCATGGTATGCACCTAATCTCTTGCGAAGCCATGCATGGAACAAACAACACCATCATCCACATCCTAACATGAATCGACACCCGTAGTTACTTAATTCATAACACGATCCTTGCCCTTGCACAACCCTTATTTGAGAAAGGCTTATACCAACAAGTTAAACAAACTGACGTTTTTATTGAGCTCTTCGTAACGAAAGCCCTTCGCTTCCATCCGCTCAATGAGCGGGCCGTAGTCTTCCTTGCTCTTCAGCTCGATCCCTACAAGCGCCGGCCCGTTTTCCTTGCTCGTCTTTTTCGTATATTCGAATCGCGTGATGTCGTCGTTCGGACCGAGCACGCCGTCCAGAAATTCCCGCAATGCCCCTGCCCGCTGCGGAAAGTTGACGATAAAGTAATGCTTCAAGCCTTCGTAGATCAGCGACCGCTCCTTGATTTCCTGCATCCGGTCGATATCGTTATTGCCTCCGCTGATGACACAGACAACGTTCTTTCCTTTAATATGCTCCCGGTAAAAATCAAGCGCCGCCACCGTCAGCGCGCCTGCCGGCTCCGCAACGATCGCATTCTCGTTGTACAGCTCGAGGATCGTCGTACATACCTTGCCTTCAGGCACGACCAGGAAATCGTCGATCACCTCGCGGCATAGATCATAGGTAAGCTCACCTACTCGTTTCACGGCGGTGCCGTCCACGAACTTATCGATCTCTCCCAGCGTGACAATCTCGCCGAGCTCCATCGATTGCTGCATGGAAGGCGCCCCCGTTGCCTCGACCCCGATTACCTTCGTATCCGGGCTAATGCTTTTGATATACGTCCCAAGCCCTGCGGCCAACCCGCCTCCTCCGATACCCGTGAAGACGTAGTCTACCGGCTCCTTCATGTCATGGAGCAGCTCCATGCCTACGGTCCCTTGGCCTGCAATGACGTGGGGATCGTCGAACGGATGAATGAACGCCATCCCTTCCCGCTCCCCGTAGGCAAGAGCTTCCCGCAGGGAATCGTCGAACGTATCCCCCGTCAGAATCACCTCGACGAAGGATCCGCCGAACAGCTTCACTTGAGAGATCTTTTGTCTTGGCGTCGTGGCCGGCATGAAAATTTTGCCCGGAATCTGCATCGCCTTGCAGGAATAAGCTACCCCCTGCGCATGATTGCCCGCGCTGGCGCAGACAACGCCCTTCGCCAGCTTGTCCTCCGACAGGCTGCGGATGCGGTTATAGGCTCCGCGGATTTTGAAGGAGCGCACGACCTGCAGGTCCTCGCGCTTTAAATAGACGTTACAGCCGTATTTTTCCGAAAGAATAAAATTTCTCTGAAGCGGCGTATGGTGCACGACATCCTTCAGTACATGTCCCGCTACAATGATGTCCTCCAGCTTGATACTGCGTTCATGGGTTCCCATGGTTATCCCCCTCTCTTATCGGTACAGCTCCGTGAGCCCCCCGTTAAACTGCACGACGGTAAATCCGCCCTTGCTGCCGGCATCTATAATGGTAATGCCCGTGTTATTCAGGTTTAATCGGCGAAAATGATGCAGCGGCATCCCCAAAATCGACGCTACCGTCAAGCGAATGGCGGTCGAGTGGCTGACAACAACGATCCGCTCCCCTGCATATTCGACAGCCGTTTCTTGCAGGAACCGTGTCATCCGGTCTGCAATCTCAGCCCTGGTCTCGCCTGTGCCCCCCGCACGTACATCGGACGGATCGGCAACCCACGCCTGCCACTGGTCGGCATACTCCTTGTGAATGACATGGGCGTACAAGCCCTCCCATTGTCCGAAATCCGCTTCGACGAGCCGCTCGTCCGTCTGCATTGTCAACCCGCGAATGGCGGCAATGGGCTCAGCGGTCTGCTTGGCTCTTGTCAAGGTAGAGGCAATGACGCGGTTGTAGCGCGCCTCCTTCAGCAGCTCCGCCGCCTGAATGGCCTGCTGCCTTCCATGCTCCGAAAGCTCAATGTCGGTTCGCCCACTGTAACGCTGCTGTCCTGCGTTCCATTCGGTTTCTCCGTGTCTGATCAAATAAAAACGTGTCATCTTCCTGTTCCCCCCGGGCGCTAATTTTTTCATTTTACCACAAAACGTGAAAACAGTCCCCACTTAGCCGGAAGGCTAATATGAGGACTGCTCTCTTGGGAAACTCTAACCTTTTTCTCTATGGTTTCTTATCGGATGATAATGGTGTGTACCAGACCGTTTTGACCTTTGATTTCTACAGGCTGGTTCAGCACCAGCAGCTGCGCTGTGTTCCCTTCCACCTTCAGGTTAGGAGACACGTTGTAGGTTTGCGTCGACGTACCGCCGCCGGACAAGTCCTGTGTAACCGTTACCTGTGCAATCTCGCCCTGGGCATTCAGCAGCGGAAGCGCGGAGAATCGCCCTGTTACCGCGAAATCTACACGTGTCTGCTCTGTAGCCAGCTTCGTCACCTCGACGTAGATGGCTTTGCTGTTATAGGTGCGGATCAGCACTTCATCCCCAGGCTGAAGAGCGGAAGCGTCCACTTTGGCACCGCTGCGGAAAATGAAAGCGTTCGGATCCAGCTCAACGTTCAGACTATCCTGCTTCTGTGTGCGGATCGTCAGCAAGTTGTTATTGTATACGGAAGCCGTAACCGTTCCGCGAAGGGAAGCGTTGTCCGGCAATTGCGTTCCTGTACGATCCAGCAAGGCGGCAAGCTCTGCGCGTGTTACCGGCTGGTTCGGGCGGAACGTGTTGTCCTCGTAGCCGTCAATCAGCTTGCGCTCCAATGCTACGGCGACATAACCTACGGAGCCCGCTGGAATTTTGCCGGCATCCTTGAAATTCAGCTTCGTGTTCATCTTGGCTTTCGCTTCGGCCTCCAGCTTCATCGCTTTGACGAGCAATGTAGTTGCCCACAAGCGATCTGCTTCCTTCTCCGGCTGAACGGCCGCATCGGTTTCGGAGAACAAGTCGTTTTGCACCGCAACGGCAACATAACCGACAGCCCACGGATATTTCGATCTCAGCTTATCCTCGTCGGAGAAATTCAGATCCGTCGCTTTGGCCGCTTCGGATTCCGCTTGCTCGCGCAATCCCATCAGACGAACCGCTGCCGTAATCGCCTCAATCCGGGAGATCGTTTTGCGCGGCTGGAACGTTCCGTCCTCGTAGCCCTCGAACACCTGCTTGGAGGCCAAGCTGGCTATGTATCTTGCAGCCCACTCCACGTCACCGCCGCGGATGTCGTCGAAGGAAAGCTTAAAGTTAACGTTAAGATTCTTCCCCTTGCTGTCCCACTTTCCTTCCCACTTCGCTTCCGACTTGCCGCGGTCTTTGTTGTTGTTGTTGTTGTTGTCCTTCCCTTTGCCGTCAGCGAAAGCGGCTGCGCCTCCACCAAGCACCATGGCGAGTGTCAATCCGGATACGATGGTTTTTTTGAAAATGCTGTTCATTAGTCATTCTCCTTTGTTCCGTGTATTAGGTTTAGTTGTGTAGAGGATGATGTCGAACCTTCGCGAAGGGTTCTTGCTTGCTACAGCATTCGCCCTCTGGAAAATGTTTGTGGGGGTCTGGTAAACATGGTAGACTAGCAGAAGAAAAAAATGTTTACGCTAAAGGAGAACAGGTATGACAGGTAATCGGAAAAAGCTGACGATCGGCCTGGCCGTGCTGGCTTTGGTCGCACTGGCGGCAGTATATTCCTCCATGCAGCTAGGGTTCGGCAGGTCCCCTTCAAGTCAGACCGCTTCGCCCTCCGCCAGTCCGGAACCGACCAAACCGGCGGATTCGAAGCCCGAGGAGCCGAAGCCAACGGAGCCGGTGATTCCGGTGGAGAAGGTGGACGTGGTCGTCTTCGGCAGCGAGCTGGAGGGACTTTACCTTGCACGGGCGGCTGCGGATGAAGGCTTGAAGGTGAAGGTGCTGGACACACGTGAAGCCTTCGGCGGCCAAGTGCTTCAGGGCGAGATGCTCTTCCTCGACGAAACAAGGGATGCTCAGGGACGTCTGCTCGTCCAAGGACGGGCGAAGGAGCTGTTCGACGGCTTCCGTAACGGCAAGATTCGCAAGCTTCCGGAGTTCGTGTCCTATTTTGACAAGCTGAAGAAAGACATTCCGGTGGAATCGGGCATCAAGATTGACGAAGTGAAGCAGATTGCGGGGAAATTCGGAACGGATGCGGTGGAAAGCGTAACCTACACCGGCAAGGACGGTCAGAAGAAACGGATTACCGCCTCCTATTGGGTCGAAAATACCGACTATGCCGCCTTCGCGAGCAAGCTCAAGGTGAAACGGCTCCCGGGATTGGAGCAGTTCTACGGGCAGCAGCAGATTGAATACATGAGCGCAGGCATGATGCTGAAGTTCAAGAATGTGGACTGGAGCAAGTTCCTGCAGAGCTGGAATGCCATGACGCCGGAGGAGCGCCGAACCAAATACGGCGGCGGCACCGTCAACGAAAGCTTCATTATCGGGCTCACAGGCGTGACGAACAAGTACAAGCCGACCAATGAGCGGGTATTCCTGCGGGGCTTGAATGCCGTTCACCAGCGGGATGGCGAGGTGTTGATCAATGCTTTCCTGATCTATACCGTCGATCCGGCCAATGAGCAGTCGGTGAAGGAAGCGATAGAGCTCAGCAAGAAGGAAATTCCGCTGATTCTCGAACACTTCAAGAAAAATATCGTCGGCTGGGAGCGCGCGGAGATGAACGGCATCCCGAATCATCTGTACATCCGCGAGTACAACCACTATGAGACGGATTACGTGTTGAAGCCTTCCGACATGCTGGGAGCGAAGATGTTCTGGGATAACGTGAGCATCGGCGGCTATCCGCTCGATCTGCAGGGCATCAGCAGCAACAAGTGGGGCATCGAGATGGGCCGGCCGGACAAATACGGCATGCCGCTGCGCAGCTTCCTGCTGAAGAACTACGATAATGTTCTGATGGCCGGCAAGAACGTCGGCTCCTCCGCGATCGCTTTCGGCAGTGCCCGGATTCAGCCGAATACCAGCCTTGCGGCGGAATCGATCGGCGTCATTCTCGGGCAAATTCAAGGCAAGAAGCATCTGCGCGAGCTTGCTGAAGGAGATATGCCTGCGCTGCACAGCTATCTGGCGACGAAATACAACATCAAGCTGACCGGCGTTACCGGCCAGAACAAGATCGCCGGCTGGACGGCGGATGAAATCGCCAAGCTGGACACCGGCGAGATCGTTTATCCGCAGTATGTGAACAAGCGGAAGTAAGCAGAAAGCCCACCTGACTTGTGTGACGAAGTCAAGGCGGGCTTTTTACTTATCTCAGCCGGAAGCTGATGTTTATCTGCTTTTCCTGAAACTCAACGTTTCTCACAGCAATCAGCTTCGGCAGCTTATTGTTCACGGCCAGCTTCAAGGGCTTGACCTCATACCAACTAAGCGGTATGTTCATCGCCTTGATATGCGTATCCGTATGGGTTGCAACCAAATACGGATCCTGCCACTCCAGGCGGAACTGAAGCTTAGCCCCTACCTTCCACTGCTCCCGCACCAGCACATTTACATCGGCAATAAGCAAATTCCCTTGCAATGAGAAGCTTGCCCCTGTGATCCGGCCCTTAGGCGGAGGACCTGCGGACGAGAGCTGCTTCTGGGCGAGCTGCTCCTTCAGGAGGTCGTTGATCTCCGCTTCGGACAGAACAACCTCCAGCTTGCGCGTACGAAGCATTTCCGCGGCCTGATCCTCCAGCTTTAGCTGTGCGAACGCCAGATCCAGCTCCTGTTCCGGTCTTACATACCATAGTGCCACTGCCGCGAGCATGACGCACATGACAACAACGGCAATAAGCCCTTTCCCCAGCGTCTTCAGCGGAATCCCTCCCCCGAGCTTCCGTTCCCTTATTGCTGCTTGTTCTGCTTCTCCTTCAGCCAGCGCGGTGCTCCTTTGTTCTTGCGGTCGCGCTCTCGCTCCTGCTTCCTTGCTGCCGGAGGAGCGGCTTTCGGGGCGACAGGCGATTTGCCTGCGGCCTTAGCTGCCGGCGCTTGTTTACCTCCCGCTGGCTGCGTCCGCCCTTGAACTGCCGCTTTCTCCGTGCCGCTGCGGGCAGCAGCAGGACGCTCCGGCCGGGTAACGCCTGTTTCCCTCGCCTCTCCGGGCACACGCCTTTCCGCCAGCTTTTTCACTCCTCGCCCGTCCGAACGCAGCTGACCAGGCTCCAGTACCTTCCCTTGGTACATCGTCTTCTCTTCAATCTTGATCCCAAGCTTTTTCTCGAACTTCGTTATGATGAAACGCTCCCGCGGCGTAACGATCGTAATGGCCGTACCCTGCTTCCCCATGCGACCCGTGCGCCCTACGCGGTGAACATAATGATCCTCATCGATCGGCGGATCGAAGTTAATGACGTGCGTTACCTGCGGGAGATCCAGACCCCGCGCCGCGACATCGGTAGCCAGCAGCAGCTGGAACCGGCCCGCCCGGAACGCCTGCATCGCCTTGGCACGATCCTGCTTGAACGAATCGCCGTACAGCGCTTCGATCGATAGTCCCGCATACTGCAGCTTCGCCAGCACCTCGCCCACGTCTTCCGTGTCGTTCACGAATACGATCGCGGCATTCGGATTATACAGGCGAACTAGCCTCCGCAGCGTATCGACCTTATTCCGCTCCTCGCTCACGAAGTACAGATGCTCCAGCGTCTCCGAGGTGCGCTGTGCCGGATTCACCTGCACATGGGCCGGCTCTCTCATCCAGCGGTCAATGACCGCCCGGATCGGGTCCGGGAACGTAGCCGAGAAGAACAGCATTTGCTTATCGCGAAGCATGCTGCGGAATACGCTCTCTACCTCCTGCATCGAGCCGAGGTCGAACACCTGGTCGACCTCGTCCACCACAACCATCCGTGCCGCGTGCAGCTTCAGCTTCCTCAGCTTGAGCAGCTCCTGCACGCGTCCCGGTGTTCCGACCACGATCTGAGGCTTCAACCGGAGCTTGTCAATCTGGCGATCGATCGAGGCTCCGCCGATCAGCTGCTGCACTCTGATGTTCGTCCCCTGCGTCAGCTTATCGAGAGTGTCAACGATCTGCATGCCAAGCTCCCGAGTCGGAACAAGGATGATAGCTTGGACATCGCGCAGCTCCGGATTTATTTTATGCAGCACCGGAAGGGCGTAGGCCAACGTTTTCCCCGAGCCCGTTTGCGATTGACCTACGACGTCCCGTCCCTCAAGGACGAGAGGAATCGCGTCCGCCTGAATCGGCGAAGGCTCCGTAATCCCCATCTCTTGCAGCTTTTTTATATAATGCGTATCAATTTGTAACGCAGCGAATCCCGTATTCATCAACCCTGCTTGCCCCTTTCATATGGCCTTCCCATAGTATACCAAAAGCAAGGCGGAGCCGCCATCGACCCCGCCTATGCCTTCATTTCCTCCAGCTTCCTTGTGATCCATGCGAACACCGCATCGAGCGCTCGCTCATCCTCTTCCTTGGGAAAACGGTGCGGCAGCCCGTCATACAGCTCCATCGTGTAATCCTTGCCCGCTTCCTCCAGCTTGAGCGCCAGCCTGCGCGACTGCTCCACGCTTACCTGATCGTCGCTCGTTCCGTGAACGATCATAATCGGCACCTGAATCCGGTCGATCCAGTACACCGGTGATCGCTGCTCGTAAGCCTCGGCTTCCTTCCGCGGATGACCGACGACCCGCTTCAGCATCCGCCTTAAGTCCACCCGTTCCTCATAGGTATCGAAAAGATTGCTTACCCCTCCCCAGACCACCACCGGTCCGGCTTCCGGGCATTCCTTTGCAGCCAGCATCGCCATCAAGGCGCCTCGGGAAAAACCGATGAGAGGTACCTTCCCCGGCAAGACCTCAGGAAGCTGCTGGACTAAGGAGACGGCATGACATACATCGAAGCGATCCTCTCCGCCAAAGTCCTCCCGCCCCTCCCCGCCTTCATTCCCGCGGTAAAAGGGTGCAAACACAACAAACCCCCGCTTCGCCATGGACATGATGCGGCGCTTGCGCACCATCCCCACCTTGCGAATTCCGCCGCGGCAGTAGATCAAGCCCGGGGCCGGAACCGCCAGATCGGGGACGGCCAAATACCCCTTCACCCGCAAGCCCTGACTAATATAAGTAAGCAAATATAGCGAAATGTTCTTCGTTAAGCTGCGCAGCGGCTCTCTCTCGACGAGAGTACCGTTCGGTAAAGCGCAGGTGCTTGCATTTGTATCTACAGCCAAAGGTATCCCCCCTGATGCGAGATGGTTTTGACACACGATCCGTTTCCACGTTACACTGTTCTGGTATATTATGACCGGAAAGGTGGATTTTCTATGAACGTCCTGTTCGACGACGAGTTTGAAGGGTTGGTAGCCAAGTTCTCCGAGCTGCTGACCGGTGACGACTCCAAAGAAATGGTGGAGAAGATCAAGATATGGGCTATCTACAACCACATTCACAAAACGATGCCGGCTCTCGCCAGCCATTGGAACCAGTCCCATCCTGAAGCGAAGGTGACGATTCGCAAGCTCTACGAAGAGGTGCGCGACCTGAACCTGAAGCTGAAGGAAAAGAACAAGGAACAGCAGGAAACGTAAGGTGAACCCTTGCCGTACTTAAGCTTACTGCACTGCACATGTAATTGCAAAATAAAGCCTGAACGCCGGCCAAAGCATCGCGCCGGTCGTCCAGGCTTTCATTTATTCTTTGCGGACACTGCTTGTGTATTCCGTCCAAGCTCCTTGGATATGAACGATAACCGCGGCGGTTTCGATGTGCCCGTTAGGGAAGCGCGCGGTAAACATAAATGTATACGGACCGTCAGGGAGCAGCTCGAAATCATCCCGGTATAGGGAGCTACTCCAACCGGTCTTACCTCCATCCCCTGCAAGCGTTGACATTAGCTCCAGGTGCGACATCCGTGCTTCCACACCGGAGGCCGGCTGATTTGTCACCGCCTGCAGCACAAAGGACTCTCCTGCCCAGAACTTGTCCGCTGTCCGCGGCAGCTCCACATCTCCCGTCTGTCGCAAATTATACTTCCGCCGATTCTCCTCCCAGCGTTCCGTATGCTTAACGAAGCCCTGCAGCGTCAAATCGCCAATAGGAACAATCTGCGTCACGGTTCCGGTTAAGCCGTAAACATCCGTTACGGTTAATGTTACTACCCAGTCCCCCGGATGCCCATCGGTTCGTACCGCCGGAATAACGGCATTCCATCCGGCACCGGTCTCGTCATATGCGGAGCCGACGATTCGCCATACAGCTTGCAACGCATCTCCGTCCGGATCCGTGGACCGGTTCGCGAGCTGCACCTCATCCCCCTCGTAAGCCGGCTTGGGCACCCAGTCGAAGGCCGCTACAGGCGCCCGGTTCACGTATAACCAGGTGGATTCGGACCACCCTGACCCTGCCCCGTACTGATCCCATACCTGAACTCTTACGGCAAGCGGCTTTCCTAACGGAAGGTCATGGGGTACCTTCCAGCTGGCCTCATTCGCCGAGGTGCTCATCTGCAGCACCCCCGTATCAAGCACTCCGGCTCCTCCCTGCTCCGTAATCTGGAGCTGGAACCACTCGAATACCGCCCCCGGATCAGGATCATTCTGCACCCAGCTTAGCGTAGGGCGCTGCTCATTCGTTACATTAGGATTTGCGGCCGAGGTGCTCCACGGCCAGGACATCGCCACTGTCGGCGCTTGATTCGTACTATAGAAATAGGTAAGGATTCGCCTCGACTTCACGTTAGGGTTTCCTTTTCCCCTTCTTCACACCGTACGTGCGACTTTTCATCGCATACGGCGTTCCATCTAAGCATGATGAACGCTTAGACTTTGCCCCTTCGCCATGTGAATGGCTTTCCCATTCTCGGACTACTACAGGCTGCTGCCCCACAGCTTCAGCAGGCATTTCCTCCTTGCTTAGGAACATCGGGTACACCTGCCCTTTCCATTTCCCGCTGTGGTTCTGCTGTTCCCTATACGTTAGCTTTCCATATGACCTTAGCTGCCTTCTATGACCCGGTTACCATTCTTTCGTCCGCAACTGGAGGACTCGGAACTTTACATCCCTTATAGGACGCATGAAGGTATTCCATGGATGAACAGTTTACCCTCGGTAACACTCCCTCAACGGGAGCGGCATTCTTCTTGATTCGAATGCCTCTTGGTTACGAGCCTTCCCTTCAAAGGTTCGTCAGACTATCTTGGACAGTCATTCTCAGCATAGTCACTTTATAGCCCCCCGACTACTTCCTTAACCGCTTCTCAGGTCACGTTTTCGTCGACTTCACCGAGCTTTATACATAAACGGAGGTGTCCGGTTATGCATATCGGAGATTAGGGAGTGTTAGCCAGTTTTCTAACACATCGGGAATTTCACCCGATCATTCCGTATAGAGTTAGGTTCAGGAGAACCCCCTGTTTTTACTGCGTATTTCTACGCAGATTGTACAGGAACAACACGCACCATCCAACCAATATTGGACCACTCCGACCATACGGAGCTTTCATTCATTACCCTGAGCTGAACCTTCAGCTTCGAAGCCCGCGGGGCATCCACATTCATCGTCCAACTGCCGCTCAACCTGGTTCTATCGGCAGCCGGGACGCTGATATCCGCACTTGCCACAACGGTGCCGTACTCGGTCCAAACCCGAATTTGCTGATATGATATGCGCCCGGTATCTTCATCCTTTTGATTCCATGTGATGGCAGGACGCAAATCCGCTACCGGCGTCGGATTCTCGTAGGTTCCGCTTGGGAAAGTCAGTTGAACGACAGGAGGTCTCCGACTGCCTAAATATCCGCTGTTCGACCAAGCTGACCAAGCGGTTTCATCCTTTACCCTAATCTTGATGTGATATTGCAAGGTCGCATTCCCGGTAAAAGTCGCCAGGTAGCTATACATTTCCGCCTTGGTACTGAAGGTCTTAACACCGGGACCTATAGAGCTTTCGTACTCCTTTCCCCACCAATCCCTTCCGATTTGACCGACATATACCTCGTAAGCCGTAAACGTCGTATCCGGGTCAATGTCCGTCTGATTCCACGTGATAGTCGGAGATGTACCAACAGGCAAAAAGTCCGGCGTATCCTTCGATCCTGTAGGGAACGTCAGAACGGCCCTAGGAGGATGATTCGGCTTGAGACCTACATCGATGGTCGCCGTCTCCGGCCAAGACCAGGCTCCGAATTCGTCTCTCACCTGCAGCCCGATCGTGTACGTTCCGGAATCCGCGACCCTTTCCAGCTTCGTATCGGATATCGTTCCGTCCGGCGCAATGTACCAATACCTTCTTTCTACAATCCCTCGGCTCAGTTCATAACCCGGCTCAACTTGACCCGTGGGAACATGATAACGATCTGGATCGTAAGAGGTATCGGTCCAGCTTACCGTGCCATCCGTGTTCATAACGGCGCTGAATACGGCTACAGGCCTTCGGTGTACAATAATGCTTTTTTTAAATGTGTTCGAGTTTTTCCGGTAAGCGTCGAAGGTCATATTCGGATACTTATACTCCGGAGAAGGATACGGATCATCCTTTGCTTTTAAAGCGGCATCCCATTGTCCCACCCTGTCGAAGGTCGGCATCCCTGATGCGTAGCTCCGGCCGCTTAATGGAGATACACCTCCATTGTTAAGAAACATCGGTTTGTGCACATAGCTCCACGTAAACGAACCGGCCATCGGATCCGACTCGGGATCATCGAATGTAACATTATCGTATTTCAGCTCTGCCAGTCCTGTTTGCTCGTCCAGAATTGCGTAGTCGGCATTCCATAGATCGGTCTCCGCATAAGGCTTCATACTCATGGCACTGAACGTCACGAACGATTTATCCGTGAACGGTCCGAACCTGCCGTTGAAAGGAAATTGTTCATCCACCACATCAGCAAAGTAGTTTACCTTATTAAGCCAAACATTTATCGTGCTGCCTACGGTCCTGATTTTTACATTGTAGCTCTTGCCGTCCTGAATGTTATAAGATGATGAAGCGATCACCGTCCTGGCTTTGTTTATATATTTGGAAAGAAACACGTTGGCCCCATCAAATTCTATAGCATAACGGTTCATACCATCCTGGGCACGGAACGAATAGCCGAATAACTCGGTATCGATTTTGTTCTGCTCGGCTTTAAAGGTAAACATCAGTTCCGCATCTGCGGCTGCTTCCCCGGACAAGAATTGCCCGTATTGATATCTAGGCGTAACTGCCGCCGCCTCCGCAACAGGTCCCTTATCAATCCAGTATACCGTCGGGCCATATGGCGGACTTGCATAACCGGTTACCCAGCTATAATGCATCCAGGCGCTCACAAGCAGCCCATCGCCCATATACTCGGCTAACCCTTTGGTATTGACGGTTTCCACCGCACTGGACGCAAACCCGACCGTTCCGGAAAGAATCCTGCCTCCGCCTCTGCTGTGATCGGCACACTGGTTATAGATATTGGATGGACAATTCCCGGAAACATAATTTCCGGCACCGTCCACGTGCATGGTAGTAGACATCCCGGAAACTACCGGTCCCCCCCAGCCCCCAACTGCCCCCGTTGTCATATCAATCGTGTTGTTGACAATCGTTCTGCTGTCTCCCCAATAGCCGCCGACGGTATAGAGCGTTTTACTGACGATCGTATTGTTTAACGAATTTACGATCATCGTATTGATGTTTTCCTGCCAATCGTACGTATAAGCAGCGCTGAAAGTTAAGGAATTGCCGCCGGTCCTAGCTCTCCACACCAATTTGTAATCCTTGTCGTACTTGGCTACGTAAATCCCCAGCGCCAGCTCCGGATAAGCCCTCATGTTGAATTCCGTATAACCCTTCATTGTACTGCCGTCGGGTGTGAGGCACTGCTTCTCCTCGTAAAAGTACGAATTGCCGTCCCGATCCTTATACCGCGTTGGCGTTTGGTAGAATCTGCACTGCGTGTCCACATATTTCGGAGGGCTGTAGCTTAGCGGTCTATCCGTATAAGGCCATTGTACATACTTGGCCTCATAGGTCACGGGAACCCACGGATTATTTCCGGAAATGTCTCCTGTTTTTACCACATTACCGTACTGGTCAATTTCGTAGAAATGATTCCCAAAGTACCCATTGTTCGAATAATACCCATCACTATCGTATAAGAAGACGACATGGTCTTCTTTGGCGACAATGTCTTTTGCGACGATATTGTGACTGGTTGTACCCGGGGCTTCAAAGCATCCGATGATGGCTCCATCCAAAGCCTTATAAGTACAAGCCATGAGACTATCTTGGTATGTTCTGTATACTTCACCCTCCTCACTTTCAGATTCCGAAATCAGCTTCTTCTTCTTAAAAATCAAATACACCGTCTTTTCAGCGAAAACAAACTTCAAAGAATTTTGGTCAACAGACTCGCCAGTAGTTAAAATATTCAATGGAATATTTTGATAAGACAAAACGTAATCATAGGGACTTCCATCCAGCCACTTGTGAACATATTGTCCTGAAGGGAAACATCCGCTACAGGTTTGCGTCCAAACAAGCTCCAGCTTGTACCGGCCTATTTTGTTTTTGTTTAAGGCATAGAAACGTCCTTGTAATTGAAAGTAGAGGTGGACTTTATCCGTTTCAATTTTGGTATCGCCCGAAACAAGCCCTTTAGGTTGACCACTCGAATCCGGGATCAGCAAGGGCTGAGAGTAATCCGGATTCGGCGCCGTCATGGCCTTATAAACGGAAACCCCGTTTTTGCCAAAGCCATTATCGTTAAACGGCGAACTATACGGAGTCGCTCCAGCGAACCCGGCTGGGGTTGAAATCATGTTCCAATAGTGGTATTGAATCTCCTTCCCTTTGCCGGCTCCGGACTGCAATGCCTCGCTCTCATTTTGCCAATTGTAGGTCGGCGTTTTGCTTAACGCATGATTCGTATTGGATGCAAAGAGCTGCCAAGTCCTCATTATATCTGAAGCCCGGTACGCCTGCGGCGGGTTAAGATCCGGATTCGGACTGTTGCCCGATAGATCGAAGGATACCTCCGGAGGCTGGTTAATGACGTCCATAATGCCGGATTCCGCTTCGGCATAGGCACCGTAATCTTCAATGGCGCGAAGCTTAAATTTGTATTTTCCTACTTTTGTCGGTTTGAATACATACCTGGACAAAGTACCCGTTACTTCCATCCATGGCTCCGTCACATCGGAGAAGGTCCCGTCGTTGTTGGCATCGTATCTCATGTACCAGATCGTCTGCGTCAAAATATCGCCATCCGGGCTGTAGGACTGATTCAATATGTCATATTCCTCGCCGCGAATACCGAGTGACGGTGCGTTGATACTGGCAATCGGCGGAACATCCGGGTGAACGATGATGCTGCAGCTGCTCGAGTTTTCCGACACTAAACCGGCAGAGTCATAGACCTTGTTCAGCGTGACGGTAACTGTAATATCGCTGCCCGTATTGTTCACGTAGGTCGATTGTTTATTAATCCACTCGTCTCTCGAATGATCGATGGACCGCCCCATCGGGCTTCGGCTCTTGTCTGCGTTGATGGCAGCAGGTGCAAGCGGTCGATTGGACTTCATTTCCGCCGGTGCATCACAAACGGCAATCGGATTGGGCTTGACTACATTGATCGTTGCCGTTCTCCAGCTGCTTTGTGCCCCGCGCGTATCCGTCAGTTTCATTTTGACTGTATGGGGTCCTAAGACGTCGGCCTTAATGCTGCTAAATCTTTCGTCTCGCTCATCAAAGCCATAGCCGACATGTTTATCCACCAGATTTCGAATCCACGGATCATCGCTTCCCGCAAAATCCCACGTTGGGAAGAACCCATCTCCTTCCGGGTCATACGGCTCCTGTGGCGTCTTCATTCGATCCTTAACGATGCCAAGATCGATGAAATTTCCAACAACGACCTCTTCAATAGCGGGGAAGTTATTCGTATTCCCTCTTGTAAACCATCCGGGATAACCGAATGGCGGGTTGTTGTTTGGGGCAATGGTGATGGTGAAGCTCTTCGGTCCGACCACTTTGGTTGTTCCGCACGTCGTGATAATTTTCATCGTGACATTGACGGAGCCCTCCCCCATCCCGCCAGGGTAAGGAGGTCCTGCGAAGCCTTGCGTGTTTGCCGAAGACCTCGCCACTACATAGTCTCGAACCACGCCGTTCTGCTCGAAAATGAACCCAAACTGGCTGATCGCACATGTTGTGCTGCCGCTTGTCCCGGTAACGGAGACCCCAACCGGAAACATCATGTTGGTCTGGCCGTAAGGCATCGTTACTTTTTCGATGGTGAAGTCGCCTGTTACAGTTTCCGGAATCGGAGGACCTCCTCCGCCACCGCAGGAGGCCTTTGGTTGAAGCGAGATGCCTTTGCTGTTATCTGAGGTGCTTGATTCACCGGATATGGAATCTACAACTACAGTGATTTGGTAATACGTTGTGCTGCCGAAGGTTTTGGAGAAGGTTTCCGTTTTGCTATCTCCGGACGCTAACCCTGTGTAGTTGTACGTTCTGTAAGTAGACCCGTCAATGACCACCTTGGCTTGAAACGGTGATGTAATGTCACTTCCACCGGTGTTGGCGATGCTGAAGGTGAAATTAGCGGGGGTGTCCACTGCCACGCAGGCAGGTGCGGTTAAGGCATTGACTGTAAGGTTGGCTCCCACTGGAGGGGTTTCGTATTCGACTCGAACTTCGTTGTCGTATTCATAGGTTTTCCCGGCCAAATCAATGACAAAAGCTGCGTAGTACACGATGACCTTTGCACCATTCGGGGGACTGCTGAGTTCTTTGGATGATTCGAAATTGGGATTAAAGCTATCAAATTTCTGCTGGAAGTAAACCCGAAATTGACTGGAATTGCTAGGGTCAGGCTTAACTTCTATGTCACTGATAAGTCCTGGCCTAGGGTAACCAAAATGAGAATCATCGGGACCTGTGATCGGCACTGGCAGAGTAGTATTGACACTGGCCGAAGTGGTTTCTACATTTGTTACTGCTGTGTCAGGTATATCAACATCGTTAAGTTTAAATGGATTTTCCTTCCATACGGATAGACTAAGTGCTTTCAGCTCCGAAAAATCCGTGGAAGAACATCCTGGAAGGGTCGGCATCGAATAGCCATTAATGGATTCCGTAGAAGCAGTAGATCCCCTTCTGTATACGGCTGGACCAAAATAGTCCGGTCCGCAGCTTATTTTAACAATGTTCCCATCCTTATTTTCCACATCGGCATACCAATTTTGGCCCTGGGATCCCCCCGGAATGTACCGATACCATGCATAATACAATTGAGCTCCTTTTGTATTTTCTTCTGAGATAACATTTCGTATTGTTCCGTTAATATCGTTAACCAGACCGGAATAGCTATTTCTCCCTAATGCAGCCGGAGGTGTAATATCCTGTGTGCCGTGAAATATTTTGCTAATCACTTTGCCCGCAGGAACAGTTATATTAATTGTCCCTCCCGACAAATAGCTGGTGGTGGAATAATACTTATCTCCGACCAAGGTAGCTCCTCCGTAACTTAATCCTATTGGAGTAATTACCGAGTCTGGTGTTGCCGCGAATGATTTTATTAATACCTCACTTAATAACTGAGTAAGAGGCGAATTACAAAGCATTACCATAAGCATTATGATGCTTATTTTTCTTTTTTGGGATCTACTCATGTAGATCAATCTATTTTCACCCCTTTAAAGAACATATAAGGGTCTAACATAAAACGTAGACAATGCTTCATAAAAGTACTGTTGTCATACTTTACTCATTTTGGTACCCATATCGAAGTAATAGTTTTTGCAGAATTTTCCACGGGTGGTCTTGCAGGAGCACTAAGTGTAATGGAAATATTGTTCTTTGTTGAAAACCCTGTTTTCGGTAAAATGAATGCTTGCATATCTCCACGCCTAGTTTTAAAGACTTGCGCCAACGTATTTAAGGTTCCATTGGAAAAAGCCTCGTAATCCGGGCTCTCAAAACCATAAATTGCAAAACCAACGCGACCAATTTCACTATAAGCTTGAGTATCTTTAACATAATCTACATGGCTTTTCACCAGTATTACATAGCTATCTGGAAAATCCTTCACATACGGATGGTTATGAATAATTTCAGGTGCAAACCAACGCAACTCACTAATATCCCCCAACATATGCCGATTCGGGTCATCAGGGTCCGCCATATCAATAGCAACCACCTGGTCAATCTCACCTCGGAACAACCCATCCTCCGTCTCTAATACAAGTTTGTCCGGGGTCCACGTAGTCGTCTGGCCTTGCTTCCCACCAAACACCGGAATCATGGAGAACAGATTGGTCCGCTTAAATGCCAGCTCCGCATTAGCGACAGCCTTCTTGTCCGTCTCCAGCTTCTCCCCGCTATTCACGCTCAGGATGCGCTCGATGATCGTTACGGACTGCGCTCGGGTCGTACTGCCATTCGGGGCCAATTCCCCGTTATGCAACCCTTGAATCAATCCTTTGGTTGCCGCCGTGAACATAGCCCCTTCATCGTTAAGGTTCACCTGCGGCTGCTGAAGGGCAGGGTCTGTTGCTCTTACAGCAATCTTCGCCATATCAAGTCTCGAGATGGGCTTATTGATCGTATCCCCCTGGATTGAATCCTCTCGCACAATGCCCTTCTCTATCGCCGCTTTTACATACGGAACATACCAGTCTCTGCCCTCTACCGTGCCGTTCACGGGAAGCTTGGTCGCTGCAGCCACCATTTTAATGAACTCTGCCGTGCTTACGTAATCCTCCGGCCGAAACGAACCGTCGCTGTATCCGTCGACATATTGTTTGGAAATGGCCTTCGCCACCGTATGCTTAGCCCAATGATCACGCAGATCGGCAAATCCGGTAGGATTCTCATCCGCCATGGAGGGTACAGCATGAATCAGTGGTACGAGCACCAACGAAGCCGTCAAGGCAAACATGGTTTTCATAGATGGGTTTCTCATTCTCATTGTTCATCTCTCCTAGTGAAATAGTCCCGCCCCAAATCGATAATCCGCCTCATTACAGGCATAACCCGCCAGTACGCTGTAGTCCCCCTCCTCCCAAATCTCTCAGAACGCCAGCATTCACTCCGGCAGCCAATCTCCGAAACGCTTTCATCATCATCGCAATCCATTTTTTTCTCTTTTTCTTAACCATCATCACGACTCTCCCCTTTTTCATAACAAAAGCACCGCAACCAAAACAAAGGGGGATCCCCTCGGTTTCATGGCGGTGCTTCCGTCATCAATAATGATTCAGTTTCGACATCAAATGACTTAATTCCATATATTACCTAATGTCCTAGATTATAACTTAGGACCTTTGGTTTGACAATCCTTTTTTGTGAGTTTTTTCTCATATTTTTTATTTTTTATTTAACAGCTTATAGCTGATCCTGTCGAACAATCGTGGAAACAATTGATACAGCTTCACACCGGCAGCCGCAGTCAAAGGCAGATTCACCTCAGGTGTACGCCGCTCAATGGACTCCAGTACCTTCGCAGCGACCTTCTCCGGCTTCAGCATGAACCATTTTACATTCTTTACGTAGTTGCCCGAAGGGTCGGCAATGTCGAAGAACGGCGTGTCGATCGGTCCCGGGTTGATGGCCGTTAGTCCTACCCCCGTTCCCACAAGCTCCTGCCGGAGACAGTTGGTAAAGCCGAGCACTGCATGCTTCGTAGCGGAGTAACCGGTCGATTTGGCAGATCCGATTTTCCCAGCCATGGATGCAATGTTAACGATATGGCCGGATCGACGCCGCAGCATCCGCCCCAGAACCGCCTTGGTGCAGCGCACCGTACCCATGTAGTTCACATCCATCATTTGTTCGATCTCGTCTAGCGATGCATCGATGAACTTATCAAAAACCCCGTACCCCGCGTTATTGATCAAAATATCGATTCGGCCATAACGCTCCAGCACCTTATCCATTACAGCCATTACTTGGTCCGTATCCGTTACGTCCAGCCGATAAACCGCATGCTCCCCGCGAAGCCCTGCCGATACCTCTGCCAGCTTTGATTCGGATCGCGCCATCAGAACCGGAATCGCGCCGCGTTCGGCCAGCATTTGAGCCATGATCGCCCCGATCCCGCTTGAGGCACCGGTAATGACGGCGATTTTATTATGAAAATAACTCATGTAAGCTCATCCTCCTTAAAGTAAAGCAAACAAAAAAAGTGGAGCCCTTCCTCAGCCGCAACAGCCGGGGAATTACTTCCACTTAGCATAAACGATATTCTCTTAAGCAATCAACACTTGAATATCCAGTTCGCCAATCCCTTCCATAAAGAGCGGAATCGTGAGCGCCTTCTTGGCGTTGACGCCGCCCGAATCGGAGGAGTGCAGCAGCTTCGGAGGCGTAATATCTACATGCACGCCCTGATTGAACAGCATCGTGCTCGCATTGCCGCTAATCATATTCCCAAGCTCCGAAATCGCGCTCTTGGACATATCGTCGATCTCGGTAACCGGATAACCGCCCATCATAGCGGACACCATCTTAATGGCCGCTTCCTCATGAAGGCCGAATACGATATCTCCTTGCATTTGACCGGTCATGCCGATCTGAATCCATATGTATTTTTCAATAAAAATAACGTCTTTGACACCTAGTTGACCCGTAGTAGGCCGAACATTAGCGACTTGCTCGATGACGATTCTAGCAGATTCAAGAAACGGATTAATATACTCTGCCTTCATAGCTGATGTGTCTCCTTTTCGACAAGATGCCGCACCCTTAGGACTATATCGTTCCTTCATTATACCCAATAATGTCGAACAAGTATATAACTTTACTCCCGCCGCCTTCATAAAATTGTTGGAAATTGGAGGTAGAGGTGTGATTATCCTTGCGGCAAACAGGGCTCATACATCATGATGGCATGATTTTCCGCTACAAATTCCTCCTCCTGGTATCGTCCTTCCGCATCATAACGCCGCCGGGAAAGGGTATTATGACGCACATAACCGCCCCAAAGCTCCTGGGTAATCCAGTGCTTCGTTTCTACAACCTCATAACGGTACCTAGCCGGACGGACAGCTCGCCATTCCCCGATCAGGTCCGTCTCACTCGTATACACCCGAAGCTGGTAGTCCTCTTCGGTATCGTTGCGGATTTGCAGATCCAGATAGTTATAAAAGCACGTCGCCCCCGAGCCGAACGGCTGCGTCCGGCCAGCATCCGGAAACACATCATAGCCGTGCCGGTACCGCTCAGTCACTGTTAGCGGCGTATGCAGCGTCAGCCAGTAGATCAAATTCGACAGCTGGCAGAGCCCTCCGCCCACCCCTGTACGAACGGTCCCTTTGTGTAAAATCATCCCGTCCACATAACCATCCCTGCGCGTTGGCTTGCCGATCAGCTTCCAATAAGAGAACGTCTCTCCCGGCTTCAAAATCACTCCGTCCACCCGTGCCGAAGCGATCCTCAGGTTCGTTACTTTATTATGCTGCAGCCACATATCCACGTCCTTGAGCTGCCGCAGCAGCGGTGTCCGATGAGATGCAATCCGGTAAGGCAACGGCTCGGCTTGCCGCTTCACGGCGAAGCGCTGTCCTCCCGTCATCCACTGCAGACGCCTGCGCAAACGAAAATAAGTCACCCCTAACGCAGTTCTCAGAGGTGACCTATCGATCGGCTTCGGTATGAAATTCGGCTTCATCACTTGGTTCCATCCCACCCATATCCATCGTAAAATATGCCGTTCCTGTAATTATGCACCGCCTTGCGCACGTGAGCGATGGTGTCATGAGGCAGATCGTCGATCGGATGCCAGGCGAGCTCGGAGCATTTATGCGGCTCCTTGTTGGAGAACTCCCCTTCCCAGCGGTTCGCTTTCAGGAAAAAATCCATCCACTCCCCCGAATCCGACGCCCGGTGCATAACACCGACCACGTCGAGATCTGCGGGATCCACCTTCACACCGCTCTCTTCCCAGGCTTCACGGGCGGCGGCGGCCTTGACCTCCTCTCCGCCGTCCAGCTTGCCTGCGACAAGGCTCATTTTCCCATCCTCATAATTCGTGTTCGTGCGTCGAAGCATCAGGAGCTTGCCGTCCTGAATGAATAAAATATACACAGCGCCATGCAGCGCAAACCAATGTTTCTGCATCCCGTTTCCTCTTCTCGATTGAAATGTACGCCCTTATGCCGGAGAACGGTTGCCGTTCCTTCCTACGATTAGACGTCATCTGATTCCAGTTTGTTACATCCGCATGCTTATCATGTTGCCGGAGCTGTATCTTTTTAACCCCAAATGAAAAAGTCCGAAACCGAACAAGCTCAATAGCGCCGTGACGCCAAGCGCCTGCCCCAGAAAGAGCGGCTCCACCTGCCTCAACAGGCCGATCGGCATGTAGCTGATGAAGCCCGCCGGAATGACCGTGAAGAGCATCAGCTTCCCCCACCCTCTGAAAATGCCTGTCGGATACGTGGAGAACGCCAGAATGGCATTGAACAATTGATGTGCCAGCCCCTCCGCATTGCCGATGAAGAAAGCGAGCGAGTGCACCCCTACCATGAAGAAAATGAAGATCAGCATGGCAATCAGCATGGCGAGCACGAACTTAAGTACGCCGAGCCACGAGGTATCGCCGAACATGACGAATAGCGTCACCGCAAACAAAATGTCGCCGATCGCGGACACCGACATCCGGCTGATCAGCACATGCAGGAGCACCGGCTTCGGCTGAGCCAAATAAATATCGAGCTGGCCCCCGGCCACCAGCGTCGCTATACGAAAAGTATTGCCGAATAATGTAGCGGCTAGACCGAAGCCTCCGCTGCTGACCGCCCACATCATCATCACATCTTGGAATTCCCAACCGTTAACCACCTTGAACCGCGAGAAATAAATCCCCCAGAAAACGATCCATACCGTATTATTGACCACCATCATGCCCGCCGTCAGCAGAAAGCTCAGCCGAAATTCCATTGCACCTGCTAAATTGAGCTTCCAACAGGTGAAAACAAAGCGGGCAAGCGCAAGCCATCGTTGTACCATTATATGCAACCTCCTGCCATTTTTCTATCCCCCGTTAACGTTGAGTTTTCTAACGCCGAGCCGGTAAACGCTTAGAACGACTATGCCTAATATCACAATCCAGGCCGCCTGCGTGAGCAGCATGGGAAGAAGATTTACATCCTCGTAGCGAACCGCCGTTTTGGACGGAAAGTACATGATGGTTTGAAAAGGGAGCCATCGGCAGATCGTTTGCAGCGTCTCCGGAAACAGCTCCAAGGGCATCAGCATGCCCCCGATCGTGAAGAGCAGCTTATGATATACGAACTCGAGTCCTCTCGTTTCCTCCACCCAGAAGGCACAGAGCGCCAGCGTCATGCTCAGTGTAAAATGCACCGTAATCGCGCCGAAGCTCATAAGCAGCAATCCCGCCCAGCCCAACCCGAAAGACGGAAAACCGACGAGGGCCGTACCGATCAGACACCCCATCAGAAGATTCACGCCCAGCCTGACGTAAACTTCCGCTAAATAGGCGGCATAGTGATAGCCTATGTAGTGCAGCGGCCGTGTCAGCTTATAGCCGACGTCACCGCTTTTGACCTCCTCCTCGATTCGGGTGGACAGGCTGGGGAAGGCCATCGTCAGCGCCTCGGCGAACAGAATGTACCAGATGATCTGCTGAATGGTGTACCCGGCGATCGTAGGAGTGCCTTCTCCTTGGTAGGTCGTGGTCCATAGCTGCATGAAGATGTACATTATGACGGTCAGAAAGATGGATCTAACAAAAAAGTCCGCTACATACGCCAGCTGATTGTTCAGAGAAATGCGGCCGACGGCCTGGTATTTGAGCCATTTGGGCAGAAGCGCCCTGCGGATGGGGCTGTAAGCAGCTGCCCTCGGATTCGTATTCATGCTCATGGCTGCCGCGCCTCCTTACCGGCATATACTTGTGCGATTACTTCCTCCAGCGGAGGGTCTTGAATCGTAATATCCGAGATCCGGTGCCTTTGAACGATGTAGCCCAGCACATCCTCAATGGAAATCACCTGCGTGTTGATTCGAAGGTCCGTTTGCGTCCCTTTGGCGAGGACAGCTACTCCCGGCAGATCGAACAGGTCGGCGGAGCTCCCTTTATCCTGAAGCGTAAGCCGGATCGTTTTGTGCTGCAAATATCTCTTCAGGTTCGATACCTTCTCGTCGAGAACGATGCTGCCGTGATTGATGATCATCGCCCGGTCGCACAGCTGCTCGATATCCCCCATGTCGTGTGAGGTAAGAAAAACAATCGTGCCCTCCTGCTCGTTCAGCTCAAGAATAAGCTCGCGGATCATCTGCTTAGCATTGACGTCCAATCCGATCGTCGGTTCATCCAGGAAAAGCACCTTCGGGCGGTGAAGCATTGCGGCCGCAATCTCGCAGCGCATGCGTTCCCCGAGCGAGAGCTTGCGGACAGGCGTCTGCAGATACGGCTGCAGCTCAAACCGCTCGATCAGCTGGTCGCGGCGGGTGCGGAAATCGGCCCGGTCGATTTCGTAGATTCGGCTCATGAGCTCGAAGGTATCGATGGCGGGCAGGTGGTACCAGAGCTGCGATTTTTGCCCGAACACCGTACCGATGTGATAGGCCAGCTTGTGCCGATCCTTCCAGGGACAGTAGCCGAGCACATGGCCTTGGCCGTTTGACGGATGCAGGATGCCGCTGAGGATTTTGATCGTAGTGGATTTCCCGGCTCCGTTCGGTCCGATGAAGGCAACCCGCTCCTTCGGCTTGACCTGGAAGCTGATGGATTCTAGAGCGACCTTCTCGTACTCCTCCGCCCGAACGAGCGAGGTTAGGCTTCCAAGGAAGCCCTGCTTCTTCTTTTTGACGCGATAAGCTTTGGTTAATTGGTCTACTTCAATGACCGCCGTCAAGTGAATCCCCTCCATTTTTGTTTGATTTTACCAAGGTAAAGCAAAAAAGACCTTCGAGCGTCCACCGGTGACGGCGGAACTTGCCCGAGGTCTTTTATACCTACGGTGTAGCACGGTATTGCCCGCGCTTGACTTCGCTTGGTTCGGCCGAGCCCGGATCCCTAGAAGTCCTTCCACATTATTCTTGCTACTATAGCATGAGGCAAACTCACATGACAAGTGAGAATTTTATTGAGCTTGTATTAGGGGTTCCCGCGGCCTTCAGGGCTTATCCCCTTCGTTCAGGAAGGCAAGATAGCGCATGGACAAGCGGTTGTATGACAGGTACGATCGGGAATATTTGTGTGGTGAATCGTTAGCGCCATGAAAAGTTAAGGGCATGAAGTGGCTAGCTCGCTGCATTTCGCCAATGGTTCCGCCTGTAATGTGAAATTTGCCATTACAGGCCTCCAATGCTGATGTTTGGGGTGGTATTCTCGCGCTGTAATCGCATTTTTGCCATCGCCCTCAAAAAAAGGAACCGCAGCACGATTCAACGTGCCCACGGTTCCCAGCCCTTCTAACGCATCCGATAGTATAGATCGTTCCACCGAAGCTCATTGCGGAATGCGTCTAACGACGTGTTCTTGTTAATCACCAAGCACTCGATGCCCGTCAGCTCAGCCCAGTCGCGAAGCTGCTCCGTCGTAACCTTGTAGGAGAACACGGTGTGGTGCGCTCCGCCTGCATGGATCCAGGCCTCAGCCGACTCCTGCAGCGAGGGCTGCGGCTTCCAGAGCACGCGGGCCACAGGAAGCTTCGGCATGTCGCGCTCCGGCTTCACCGCATCCACCTCATTGATCAGCAAACGGAATCGGCTGCCCATGTCAATGAGAGAAGCATTCAGCGCAGCGCCGTCACGGCCGTTAAAAATCAAGCGGGCCGGATCCGATTTGCCGCCGATGCCCAGCGGATGCACCTCAATGCGCGGCTGATCCGCCGCAATTGTCGGGCAAATCTCCAGCATATGGGCGCCAAGCACGAGCTCATTGCCCGGCTCAAAATGATAAGTATAGTCCTCCATAAAGGACGTACCTTCGTTGCCGGCGATGATTTTCATCAGGCGGGTAAGCGCCGCCGTTTTCCAGTCGCCCTCGCCCCCGAAGCCGTAGCCGTCCGCCATCAGGCGCTGAACTGCAAGACCCGGCAGCTGCTTCATGCCGTGCAGGTCCTCGAACGTCGTCGTGAAGGCGCCGAAGCCGCCCTCCTCAAGGAACGACCGCAGCCCGAGCTCAATGCGCGCCTGCTCCAGAATGGCAGCCTTCACCGCGCCTTCCGCACGCGCTTCCGGCGACAGAACATACAGCTCCTCGTATTCCTTGAACAGCTGCGTTACCTCGGCATCGCTCACATCCCGCATCCGTGCAACCAAGTCGCCGATCCCGTAGCCGTTTACAGACCAGCCGAACTTGATTTGCGCCTCGACTTTATCCCCTTCGGTTACCGCTACTTGACGCATATTGTCTCCGAAGCGCGCCACCTTCAAGACCCGGCTCTCATTCAGCGCCACGGCCGTCCGAATCCAGCCGCCGATCCGCGTACGCACGGCCGGATCCTCCCAATAACCGACGACCACCTTGCGGGCAATGCCCATGCGAGCACCGATGTGACCATACTCGCGGTCCCCGTGCGCCGCTTGATTCGTATTCATGAAATCCATGTCGATGCTGTCCCATGGAATATCGCGGTTGTACTGCGTGTGAAGGTGCAGCAGCGGCTTGCGCAGCTCGGACAGGCCGGCGATCCACATTTTGGCCGGAGAGAAGGTGTGCATCCACGTGATGATTCCGGCACATTCGGCATCCGCATTCGCTTCGATACACAGGCGGCGAATGTCCTCGGGCGTCGTCAGTACTTCCTTGAACACAACGGGATGCGAAATCGCCGGATCACGGTCCAGTCCTTCAGTGATGACACGCGAATTCGCTTCCACTTCCTTCAGCGTTTCCGGTCCGTACAAGTGCTGGCTGCCGGTGACAAACCAGAATACATAAGGCTTGCTAGTCAACATTTCCATAACCTCCCTGGAATATATGATCCTATAATGCCGCTTCTTTAATCGACTTGAGCCGCTTCATCACATCGTTCTCTCCGCGGCCGAAATAATCATGCAATCGGTTGTACTCCTGGTACAGCTTCTCGTATACTTCCACGTTTTCCGGAATCGGCTTGAACGTTTCGTCCTTTACGCGAGCCATCTTCCTCGCCGCTTCCACGATTGAATCGTAGCCGCCCTTCTCCGCTCCGGCCGCTACAGCACCGAACATCGCCGCGCCAAGCGCAGGCGTCTGCTTCGAAGCGGCCACCTTGATCTCCCGGTTCGTCACGTCGGCGTAGATCTGCATCAGCAGCTTGTTCTTCTGCGGAAGTCCTCCGCAAGCGTACAGCTCGTGCACCTCGACGCCGTTCTCGTGGAAGGCGTCTACGATTTTGCGCGTACCGAAGGCCGTGGCCTCCAGCAAAGCGCGGTAAATCTCCTCCGGCTTCGTAAGCAGCGTACAGCCGATCAAGAGGCCCGTCAGGTCGGCGTCCACTAACACGGAACGGTTCCCGTTCCACCAGTCCAGTGCCAGCAGGCCCGTCTGGCCCGGTTTATACGAAGCCGCTCGCTGCTCCAGCCATTCATGGACGTTCAAGCCTTCGCGCTCCGCCGCTTCCTTCACGTAGGCAGGCACCGCTTCATCCACATACCATGCAAAAATATCGCCGACCGCCGACTGCCCCGCCTCATAGCCGAGGTAGCCCGGGATGATGCCGTCCTCAACAACACCGCACATTCCTTCAACCCGCTTTTCCTCGGGGCTGAGCAGCATATGGCAGATCGACGTGCCCATGGCCATAACCAGCTTCCCCGGCTCGACCACACCAACGGCTGGAACCGCCGCATGGGCATCCACGTTGCCGACCGCCACTGCCGTGCCCGGCTTCAGCCCCATGACCGCAGCCATCTCTTCCGTCAGCTCGCCCGCCTTGGAGCCAAGCGGCAGCACTTCGCCCCGGAGCTTCGTCTCCGTCAAATTCTCCAGCCGAGGATCGAGCGCACGGAAGAAATCCTTGCCCGGGTAGCCCTCCTGCTTATGCCAGATCGCCTTATACCCGGCCGTACAGCTGTTGCGGACAATGTTCCCCGTCATCCGTGAAACGACCCAATCCGTCGCCTCGAGGAACTGATCTGCACGAGCATATACCTCAGGAGCCTCATTCAGAATTTGCCATGCCTTCGCCATCATCCACTCGGACGAAATTTTTCCGCCGTATCGAGGCAGGAACTCTTCCCCGCGAGCCTCGGCAATATCGTTGATCAGGTTCGCTTCATCCTGAGCCGCATGATGCTTCCACAGCTTCACCCAGCTGTGAGGATTGTCCTTCCACTCCGCTTGCAGGCAAAGCGGCTCCCCGTTCTCATCGATCGGGAGCATCGTACATGCCGTAAAATCAATTCCCAGCCCGATCACATCGTCCGGGTTCACGCCTGAGGCTTGCAGCACGGCCGGCACCGACCGCCTCAGCACCTCGATATAATCCGCAGGATGCTGCAGCGCCCAATCATGCTCCAGCTTCATGCCCGATTCCGGCAGCCGCTCGTCAATCACCCCGTGTGGATATGGCGTCACATGGTCGGCTACCTCCGTGCCGTCGGTCAAATCCACCAGCACCGCACGCCCCGATTCCGTACCGTAGTCCACACCGATTGCATACTTCTTCCCCATGAGCCTTTAACCTCCCCAATAAAATTACTTCTGGCCGTAATACGCGTTCGCCCCATGCTTCCTCAGAAAATGACGGTCCAGCAGCGTCTGGTCCATCGCTCCGATCGAAGGATTGAGCTGCAGCGTGTGAAGTCCGATCTTCGCCACTTCCTCGAGCACCACGGCGTTATGGACGGCATCGTGAGCATTCTTACCCCAGCTGAACGGCGCATGGCAGTTCACCAGCACGCCGGGAACCTGCACCGGATTCAGGCCGCGCTTCTCGAACGTCTCAATAATGACATGGCCGGTTTCGAGCTCGTAGGCTCCGCGAATTTCCTCCTCGGTCATCAGGCGGGTACATGGGATTTCTCCGTAAAAATAATCCGCATGCGTCGTCCCTAACGCCGGAATGCCGCGACCTGCCTGTGCCCAGCTCGTCGCCCACGGCGAGTGGGTATGAACAATACCGCCGATCCCGGGGAAGGCCCGGTAAAGTGCTAAATGCGTCGGCGTGTCAGAGGAAGGTCTCAGCTTCCCTTCCACGACCTCGCCCTGAAGATTCAGCACCACCAGGTCCTCTTGCTTCAGCTCTTCATAGGGAACCCCGCTCGGCTTAATCACGACAAGGCCGCTGTCTCTGTCGATACCGCTGACATTTCCCCATGTAAACGTAACCAATCCGTACCTTGGCAAATCCAGGTTTGCTTCCAGTACTTCCTGCTTCAGTTGTTCTAACAACTTGACTTCATCCTTTCCGCAAACGTCTCGCTTTCTATCCCTTATTATACATTTGTACGTACAAATTGGCTATACATTTTTTCCCTTCTAGCGGGATTCACAGCTCCCGGGTCGATTCGCGTACAATAAGCTCCGGTTTAAACACCTTATTGTCCGAGCGGTTCACCTGCCGCTTCTCAATCATGGCTATAATCCACTCCGCTGCCGCCGTACCGAGCTCCTCCTTCGGATGCGTCAGCGTCGTCAGCTTCACCTCCGTCGCCGTCGCCAGCGGGGAATCGTCGAAGCCAACCACCGATACGTCCTGCGGGACGCTGAGTCCGGCCTGCCGGATCGCCTCCAGCAGCAGTACGGCAAGCTCATCGTTGTAGCAGACGAAGGCCGTCGGCCGTTCTGAAGCCGCACCCAGCATCCCCAAGGCAGCTTCATACGGCTTGGTGCCCTTTTCCTCCGTCTTGTAGTGAACCACAAGCTCCGGAGACAGGGGAACCTGCAGCTCCCGGTGCGCCCGGATGAAGCCCTTCAGCCGCCCTACTCCCTGAAGGTCGTCCGACTTGAAGAATCCGGCGATTCTCCGGTGGCCGAGCCGCAGAAGATGCTCCGCCGCCAAGTATCCGCCCCATTCGTCATCAACCTTTACGCAGGGACAGTCCATCTCTGCATAGCGCTCGTTGATCATCAGATACGGGATGCCGTGATAATCCAGCGACAAATAATGGGCCAGGTTCGGGTTCCCTTCGGCACTGCGCGTCGGCTCGATAATCAGGCCGCTCAGCGGCTGGCTCATCATCATTTGCAGGCTGTCGAGCTCCTTGGCCTTGTCGTTATCCGTACTGGAGAGCAGCATACGGTAACCGCGTGCCCGCAGCGCCGCCTCAGCCCCCCGAACGATATGGGGAAAGATATAATCCGAAATATAAGTCGTAATGATCCCGACGGTTTGTACCTCCTGCGTCTGGCGGTTCAGCGGTACCGACACGAAGGTGCCCTTCCCCTGAACACGCTGCAGCCAGCCCTCGCGCTCCAATTCGCCGAACGTTTGACGTACGGTTTGCCGGCTTACGCCGAATCGTTCCGCAATCTCGAGCTCGGTAGGCATCTGATCGCCGGTCTTCAGCTGACCCGTATGAAACCAGCTCATAATTTCTTGCTTTAATTGCATGTATTTAGGAAGTTGTCTTTGATCGGACACCCGCTCACCTCATAGCCTCACTTGAACTTGCGTGAATTTGTATTGTCATCATTATACCACCCTTCCAAGTTGTATGTACATATTTCTGCACAGCCTTTCATCTAACGCAAAAAAGCCCCGGAACCCTTATTCCAGGACCTTGCGAGCGTACTCATAATCCACACTCAAGGAGACGAAGATCCCCGTCCTCAGCATCAGCAGCCTCCTCGGGACTCCCTTGCCCACAGGTGGGACACCCCTCTTCCCGAGAACGGAAATCCATTGCCTCCCGGCAAGCGAAGGTGCCGAAGTGCATCGAGATCACCTTTCCCTCCGTCATCATAGGAGCCATGCAGGTCACGTACTTAACGAGCTCGCTGCAAACCATTCCGGCGAGCAGCATATAGTTCGCGGCAATCGCCGCACTCGGCATACGAAATCCGGACGAACGGACCGCTTCAATGAAAGCATCGTGCTCCTCCGAGAGTCTGCTTTGCTTCAGCCGGTTGCAATCCATACAGCCTGTTCGCACCGGGATGACCGTGTAGCACTGACCTTCGATCACATTCACTCCGCCGCCGATCAGCGGTACTCCCAGCTCTACACAAGCCCGGTTCACCCACCGCTCCAGCGAAAAGTGCGGCTGGTCCGCAGCCAGCACCACCACGTCGCTGCCTTCGATCGCCCGCTTCGCATCGTCAGCCGACCGGATCTCCTCCACCCTTGTCTCCAGCTCCATTTCCGAGTAAAAGCGCGACATAAATTCCGCAGCCGCCTCCACCTTAAGTCGGCCGATGTCCCGTTCGTTGTATAACAATTGACGGTTCAAATTGCTCGGCTCTACGGTATCGAAATCGATTGCCCGGATCCGCTTCACTCCGCAGCCGGCCAGCTGCAGCAGTACTCCCGAGCCAAGTGCTCCGAGGCCAATGACGGTGACCCGGGTAGTCGTGATCCGTTCCTGCATCTCCCATGGACTTTGCTCCAGCGTCGAATAATACGAGAAGAAATTCAAGTTCGCCTTGAACCGATCCAGCTCGTTTCCTCTCAGGGTCGACCTTTCCAGAGCCGACCGGTCGTCCAGAAAGCCGAGGCCGTCCAGCTCCCTGATGCATTCTCCAACAACATCCACTGTTGTCTCAGGGTAGTCCTTCACCAGCTCCTCATGCAGCTGAGTTATCGAACGCGAGCCATCCATAAGCCGAATCAGCCTGCCGATCGAGCCGTCCCCATCCTCGATCTCCACGGCCCTTCCCGGGAAGGTCTCACCGATTCGAAGAGCTCCGTTAGCTAAAGTACGTACGAATAACATGCTTTTGAATTGAGGCTTCACACCCGTCGTACCTCCTATATTATGAACAGAACGGGATAGCTTCTCGTCCACCCCGTTCCGAATCTGTTCTTAGTTAAACGCAAGACCTGTTGTTTTTACTTCCTGTACCGGCTTGATTTTGATTTTCTTCATGCGGTCTCACCTCCTTCCTTAACCTTCATAATGCTTTAGTTGACAGAAATCCCTGTTGTACGAATCGCCGGCACCGGCTTAACTTTTATTTTCAAGGTGTTCACCTCCCTTCGCACCCCGCCGTTTCCGGCTCCAGGACCATAACAGCAGCCCCACCGGCAGAAGGCACAGGACGATGAGCAGCAGTCCTTCCGCGAACCCCCAGGAAAACACCTGCTTCGACTGCAGGACGATAGCCGCCTCCGACACCAAGCGGTACAGAACGGGCACCTGAATCGAGACAAACCATAACACCGTCAATACGACTCCTGCAGCATAAAACCAGACATAGCCGCGGATCAGCTTCCTCTCCCCGAAGGGCAGCGTCTCCCATACGTCCCTGCATTCACGCCGGATGAGGCTTTTGAGGAACAGCTGCGTATGCTCAAGCAAGCTTCTGCAGCGAAAGAAGGTTGTCACTACGTAATACAAGTCAGTCTTCATGAAAAATAAAAGCTGAAACAGCATCAAATTCATCACATGAAAGGCAATCATTCTTATCGTCAGCACGGTGCCCGGCTCCAAGCTTAAAACCCCCGCATGATGCAGCAGCTGAATTCCGGTCGCCGCCGCCAGAAACACGCTGTCGGAGCACAGTCCCGCCAAATACGCCCGGTACCGAAGCCGGTACGGCACGACCACAATATTGGACATGTCCGTTTCCGCCACCGGAAAAACCAGCCGATGCCCGAAGCCGAACCGGCTAGCTACGCCAATCGACCGGGCTGCAACCAAATGTGCCAGCTCATGAAAAAACAACACAAGCCACGATACCCCTAAGGCAAGCAGTACATTCATCGGTAATGTCGGCGAAAAGAAAAAGTCCTCTCCGCGAGGTATGATGTGCGGCTGTAGCACGAAAGCCGTGATAGTGAACAGCAGTAACAGCAGATACCCTGTAAAAGCTGCGGGGTGAAACAGCATCCTTCCCCAGGACGCCGGAATCCATGGCAAGTGCTCTTTTACAGGAACACGTTCGTGAATGACGACACCGTCAAGCTCTCTGACAAAAGGATGCGCCGTAATCAGCTCCTGCACAAATTCCAACACCTCAACGGGCTCCTTGTGCTCCTCTGTTAGCAACGCCTCGATTTGACCAATGGTCTTCCCTTCGCGAAGATGCTTCAACACCTCCCACCCCAGGAGGGGGATTGCGATATAGTGACCGATATCGGTTCGGCCGACCAGCATCTCGTCATCATTTTCCTTATGAAAAGCCAGTTCATGTAGGACTATTCTGCTTTTTCCGGTTACTGCAGGTGTCATGCTCGCAAACCCCTTACCCGTTTCATCACCTTACTAACTATATGATGCGGCATCAATTTGATTCAGTGATATTCACCACAATTTGGCATCTATGTGATGTATTTAACAAAGTTCCTTCACCGGCTTAGGAAGCTTAGGCTTTCGCCCGAAGGGGTTGACAATATCTTGAAACTGGTGTAAAACTGATGATAATTAAATACCCTTATTTAAATTCATTGACGAGAAAGAGTACGCTGAACCCCTTGTCCCCCAGAGAGTTGGCCATGTGCTGAAAGCCAACGTTCAAGACTTAGCGGAAAATCCTCTCCGAGAAGGAAGGCTGAAGCGTTCGAAGTAAGCCGACCCGGGATCCTGCCGTTACAATGGACGCGTATGATGGTACGTAGTAGAGTGTCGTGAGCTCATGTTTTCATGAATCCTTACGGAACAAGGGTGGTATCGCGAGAAGTAAATCTCGTCCCTTACGGGGCGGGATTTTTTTGTTTTTCTGCCAAACATGCATGAAAGAAAGGGATGGTACACATGAGAAAGGTGGATTCGAAGGAAAAAGCAAGAACACGCGAGCTTCGCGTTCTCGAGCAGTGGAAGGGGCAGGATACGTTCCGCAGATCGATTGATAACCGGGAGGGGAAGCCGAACTTCGTTTTCTATGAGGGGCCCCCTACCGCAAATGGAAAGCCGCATATCGGCCATGTGCTCGGGCGGGTAATTAAAGATTTCATCTGCCGGTATAAAACGATGTCCGGTTACCGCGTCGTTCGCAAGGCGGGATGGGATACCCATGGCCTTCCCGTTGAGCTTGGCGTCGAGAAGCAGCTCGGCATCTCCGGCAAGCAGGAGATCGAAGCGTACGGCATTGCGGAATTCGTTGAGAAATGCAAAAGCAGCGTGTTTGAGTATGAAAAGCAGTGGCGCGAGCTGACGGAGGCAATCGCCTACTGGACGGACATGGACCACCCTTACATCACGCTGACGAACGAGTACATCGAGAGCGTGTGGCACGTTTTGTCCGTGATCCATAGCAAGGGCTTGCTGTACCGGGGCCATCGGGTCAGTCCGTATTGTCCGGATTGCCAGACCACTCTCAGCTCGCACGAGGTAGCCCAAGGCTATGAGGACGTCAAGGATTTGAGCGCCACCGTGAAGTTTCGCAGCAGGCACGGCCAAGAGACCTTCCTTGCCTGGACGACAACCCCTTGGACGCTTCCCGCCAATATCGCCTTGGCCGTCCATAAGGACATCGGCTATGTGAAGGTCAAACAGCAGGGTGAAGTATACATTGTCGCGGAAAAGCTGGCCGAGAAGGTCATGAAGGGTGACTACGAAATTTTGTCCCGGCATCAAGGTTCCGAATTCGTGGGTACTTCTTACGAGCCTCCCTTCGGCTATATTCAAGCGAATAAGGGACACATGGTTGTGGATGCCGCCTACGTCAGCGATACGAGCGGCACCGGGATCGTTCATATTGCGCCCGCTCATGGCGAGGATGATTACCGCACCGCCCGGCAGCACGAGCTTGATTTTGTGAATGTCGTTACTCCGGCCGGACGCTACACCGAACAGATTGCCGATTACTCCGGACGGTTCGTTAAGGAGTGCGACCTCGATATCGTCAAACGCTTATCCGAACACGGTCTGCTGTACTCCAAGGAACGATACGAGCACAGTTATCCGTTCTGCTGGCGCTGCAAATCTCCGCTGCTCTATTATGCAATGGAGAGCTGGTTTATCAAAACCACCGCGGTGAAGGAACAGCTGCTCGAGAATAATAGAAGCATTGATTGGTATCCGGGCCATCTTCAGGAAGGACGCTTCGGTAAATTTCTGGAGGAGCTGGTTGACTGGAATATCAGCCGAAACCGATATTGGGGTACGCCGCTTAACGTGTGGGTATGCAGCGATTGCGGATCCGAGTATGCGCCGGGCAGCGTGAAGGAGCTTTCGGAAAAGGCAGTGAAGCCACTGCCTGCCGACCTGGAGCTGCATAAGCCTTACGTAGATGAAATTCATCTGCACTGTTCTTGCGGGGGCACTATGCAAAGAACCTCGGAGGTGATCGATGTCTGGTTTGACAGCGGCTCGATGCCATTTGCTCAATACCATTATCCGTTCGGGAATAAGCAGCAGTTTCAGGAGCAGTACCCCGCCGATATGATTTGCGAAGGCATTGATCAGACAAGAGGCTGGTTCTTCAGCCTGCTGGCCGTTTCCACGCTATACAACGGCAAGCCGCCGTATAAAGCCGTCCTTTCCACCGGGCATGTGCTGGATGAGAGCGGACAGAAAATGTCCAAGAGCAAAGGCAACGTCATCGACCCTTGGGAAATCATCGAGGAGTACGGTTCGGATGCCTTCCGGTGGGCGCTGCTGTCCGACAGCGCACCTTGGAACAGCAAGCGGTTCTCGAAGCAAATCGTCGCTGAAGCTAAGTCGAAGGTGATCGACACCTTGGTGAACGTTCATTCGTTTTATACGCTGTACGCGACCATCGATCAATACGATAAGGATAAGTATCCGGAGCGGGCGGCTTCGAACGAATTGGACCGCTGGATCCTGTCGCGGCTGAACCGCACGCTGCAGGTGGTTACGAAAGGTCTTGAGGGGTACGACTTCCTGAATCCCGCGAAGCAGCTGGAGACACTGATCGATGAGCTGAGCAACTGGTACATCCGCCGATCGCGCGATCGATTCTGGGGCAGTGAAATGACCGAGGATAAACTCTCCGCCTATCAAACTTTGGAGGTGGTGCTGCTGACGATTTCCCGCATGATGGCGCCCTATACCCCGTTCCTAGCAGAGGATCTATACGGCAACCTGGGTGGAACCGGCAGCGTTCATTGGACGGACTTCCCTCAAGTGAACGAAGCTGCGATAGATCCGCGGCTTGAGGCTGAGATGGAAACCGCGAGGCAAATCGTCGAGCTCGCCCGAAGCATCCGTAACGAGGCCGGAATCAAGACGCGTCAGCCGTTATCCGAGCTCATTATGATGCTGCCGCATAAATTCGATGCGGGCAGGTTCGAAGACATCATAAAGGACGAGATCAATGTGAAGGCTATTCGGATCGGATCAAACGACAGGGAATTTGTCGACTTTACGATCAAGCTGAATTTGAAGGCAGCCGGCAAAAAGTACGGCAAGCTCGTCGGACCGATCCAGAACCGTTTAAAGGAGCTTACCCCCCGGGAAACGAAGCAAGCCGTAGAGCACGGTTCTATCCAAATCACTCTTGACGGAGAGAACCTAACGATTCCGTTGGAGGAGCTCCTCGTAGAGAAGAACGCCAAAGCAGGCTTCGCTTCGGCAGCCGGCTACCAAATGACCGTTGCTCTGAACACCGTTATCACGGAGGAGCTGGAGCAAGAGGGGCTGGTCCGCGAAATCATCCGCGCGGTACAGGATTACCGCAAGAAGCTGGACCTACCGATCGAGAAGCGGGTCAGCCTTGCGCTAGCCGTCAACCCGCAGTTGCGGAAAGCCATAGAACGGTTTGAACACGTGTTACGTGAGAACGTGCTTCTATCCGGCCTCACCTATACAACGGAGACGGATATGGAATTCGTTTCGATCGAGGATCAGCGAGTAGGCATAAGCATAATATAACGAATTTCCGCAGAGAAAAGCAGCGAGGCTGCTGTACCCATCGGTACGGCAGCCTCATGTTGCGGCTTGTCTCTTGTCGAAGGAATATCTGTTTTTGTGCTTCCGTTCATAACACTCCCACTGCTCAAGAAAGAGATAGAACATCCCTCCGAAGTTGAGTCCTTCCGGGTACTGCTCAACCAGCTTCATCTCTTCGATCTCAAAGTCGGGCAGTCGTTCCAACCCGAAAATCTCAGCAAAATAAACCATTCCATAGCTGCCATTCCACTTGTAAATGCCAAACGGCTCCAGCTCAAAATGAACGGCACCTGTTTCTTCGTAGAGCTCTCTTGCAGCCGCCGCTAGGCAGGCTTCCCCTTTCTCCTTATTCCCTCCGGGAATTTCCCAGCCGCCTCGTTTTTTATTCTTGATGATGACCCATTTCCCTTGATATGCCGTCACCATCACAACAAATTGAATGAGTTCATCCTGAATCTCATGAGTCTCGTACCATGGAAGCATACTTTTCTCCCCCCTCCCGGCTATATCACCGAAAGTAAGTCACCCAAGGACTTGATGATCATATACGGTTGAGCGGAGGCGTGGGCAGGAATCCCTGCACCTTTGTGATCAACCCATATCCCTTTGATACCCAAACGCTGAGGTGCTGCAATCTCCCATTCAAAGTTATCGCCGATCATCCAGGTCTCGTCGGCCGTAACGCCTAACTGCTCCAGCGCATGCAAATATATGCGCTCCTCCGGCTTCCCGATGCCGAACTCGCCTTCAACCAAAATACAGTCAAACAGCGGAGCGAGCTCGAAACGACGGATTTTGTTCCACTGCGGCACCGCGTTTCCATTGGTAAGTAACGCCAGCTTGATTCCTTTTCGTCGAAAGTGGGTAATGACTTCAATGGAATCAGGAAATAAGGTAACGGCCCGATCCCTCTCTTCACCATATGCAATCGCAATATGGCCCGCTAAGGAGGTATCTTCGATGTTATATTGCTGTAGAGCTTGAGCAATAATGCTTTGTCTTGCTTTATAAAGGTCAAGCCTTCCTATTCTGTGTCTTTCGGGATCGCTCCAGAACCGGCTCGCGGTTTGTTTTATTTTCGAGACCAGCTCGTCCGTATGGAATGCTTCTTTAATTGACAGATGCTTATCGATGGAAGCTCTCCAGCACATGTCGGTATCGACACCTTGATCGTAAGCTATGATGGTATCGTCCATGTCAAGCAGGATCGCTTTGGGCAAAGGCGTCTTCATTGAAACACTCCCTGTTTATAATAATCATTTCGGAAAAAGTGGCCGAGAAGCCATCCTGCTGTCATCGGAAAGGGGCGGTTACCGTCATGTTTCTTTCAGGCTCGCTTTTTTGGGACTTACTCTCTATCGGGATCAACGTATCCCTAATCATGATCGTGTGGGGAAGCAAGCTCATTCGCTTTGGGCGTTGAACTAATATTGACTCGTTCGTTTGCTATGCACCCAATGCTTGTCTCAATACTGCCGCAGCATTCAGATTGCCTCTCTCCTCTGCCAAAGCTAACGCTGTGACACCGTCTTCTTGCCTAGCATGAACATCCGCTCCATGATCAAGCAGCAGACGGATCATCTCGACGTTATCGTCATGAAATGCAGCAGAATGCAAACAGGTATGCCCGTTGCTATCAAAAACCGTGGTCGAAGCATTGTGTGCCAGAAGCAGCTTCAGCAGCTCCATGTTTCTTTCTCCCGAAATGGCTGCATGTAACGCGGTATTGGACGGGATATAGCTTATCTTCGACTGGGACAAAGCATTTACATCGGCTCCATATTGCAGCAGCAATCTGGCGGCACCGGTTTGACCGAAGTGGGCGGCAAACCCCAGCGGTGTTAACCCATCCGGATTGACAGTGTTGGCAAGAGCAGGATCCCGGTCCAGATGAGCTTTCATGACTTCCGTTTCACCGTTACGTACGACTGTGAAAAATTCGACGATCATTCGGGTAACCTCCATCGGTTCATTTTTGTAGCCTTAAATAGGAAGTGCTGAATTGAAGCTATTCCAAGCAAGATAAATGCAAAGTAACGCAGCGCCGAAAAAGATACCGGAAATTTTCAGATTTCTTCGCAGCTTCCATCCGTAGGAGCAAAAAAAGACAGCGGCAGCTAATTTAGCATAGCCCTCATAATGAGGGTCATAGTGAAAGAAGGAACTGCTGAAAATAACGGAAGAGAACAAAGAGGCCGCGATAACCGTTTGAAACCACCAAGGCTCTTTCAAAAACTGTCTATACATGAGCTTTATCCTTTGCATGACCTCAGCAGTCCTTTCTCAATCGATTCTTACCCCTGTTCGCTGCATTCTCTCCATACTCGCAAGCTGCTTCGGCAGCAAGCCATAATACCGTTTGAAGCTTTTAATAAAATGGGATTGATCATAGTAGCCGTAATTCACAGCGGCCTCCGTCAAGCTGGAATTGGTGCCGCTATGCAGCTCCTGCAGCATACTTTGAAACCGGACAATCCCGAGCATCTCCTTCGGGCTCACACCCAGCTCCTGCGCAAAAACTCTTCTAACATGCCGTTCGCTATAACCCAGTTTTTCCGCCAGCAGCGCACCTGTCATGTTGCCTTTATAAAAATACATCGATTTCATGCCCGCTTGAATCAACGAACCGGTTGAAAGGTCGGCAAGGGACAACAGCTGCTTCAGTTGGGATTCCATTATCGTAATCATATCGGAAACAGCCTTCGCCGTGACCAATGCTTCCGCCATACTTAGTCCAGCGGCTCCCCAAATCTCCTCCAGAAACACATGATGACCCAGAAAAGCCGATACCGGGCATTTCAAAATGCGATCGGCCGTTTCCGTATAAAGCCGGACCCCGAACAAGGACTCCTCACGGGAGAGATTCATTACCTCATACCGGGTCATCAGTCCCGTAATAAAGGCTGCCTTAGCCGAGCAAACTGAACGGCGGTTAACAATAATATCCACGCATCCGTCAGGGATGATACGGTGCGGCACATGGCCATGGCTTGAATGAAAATCCAAAGTCCAGTAACAGGCGACGAAGGGAGCCAGCTTCCCGCTTGGAGCATATTCGCGGTAGCTGTAGCCCGGCTGCTGCAGCTCCCGCTGTAACCCGGGGGGCTGTATAGGACGATAACCGTGTAAGAGGTTCACAGAATAACCACCTTGCCAGCAGTGCGCTGTATAGTTATGTATTACACTACCACAGCTCTTCGACAGCCACAATATGGAAAAACGAAAAGGAACCGCCTCCCTTTATGGAAGCGGCTCCCTACTTGGTTTCTACGCAAATTCATTCAGCTTCTCGGGAATCCAGTCTCTTACACCGTTATCTTCAATAATGCCTAAGACCACATCGGTAATATCCGGATCCGCTATTAATTTATCTTGAACGCGGAATTTGATATCGTCGGCATCGGCTAAAGACAAGCCTCTGCGTAATTCGATCATCGCATCCACGTGATAGTAACGTCCTTCTTGCGTGATTCGAATGCTGTTAATGTCGGTTACGTCTTTATCCGACAGGATGATCCTTGTCACCTTGTCGGCAATATCCCGGGGAGCAGCTACCCCAATGAGACCAACCATATTGTCGTATCCCACCCGGAAGGCGACACCCACCATCAGAAAGCCGATTAGCATCGTCACGACACCGTCAACAGCGTACACAGCGGTTAGTGAGGTAATCAATACCGCAGCCATCGCTAGTAATGCTCCCGTTACGGCTACGAGGTCCTCGTAGAAAACCAGTCGGGTCGGAGGCGCAGCTCGTCCCACATGCTTGAATGAAGCTGCAATATAACCCCATCCCTGAGTCTCTACCCGGGCCTCTTTAACAATTTCCTTCATCGCCTTCAGCAGAATGGCACCGTCAATCAGAAGATTCAGCAGCAGAATAAACACGTTCAGCCAAAAGGCTCCGCCCCCGCCTGCCGGATGCTGCAGTAAATGCCAGCCTTCGCGAATCGTTTCGTATGCCATAATGGTGACAACAATGACGGCAATCATACAGAAGATGTTAATCACACGACCGAAGCCCGTCGGGAATTTGCGGGTCGGCTTTTTCTCGGCAAGCACGCTTCCTACGAATACAAAGCCTTGGTTGATGCTATCCGCCAGCGAATGCATGGCCGACGCAAACATGGCGCCGCTTCCGCTAAAAGCGGCTCCGATGCCTTTCGCAACAGCGATAACGGCATTTCCTACCATTGCTACCGCGGAGGATTTGTTACCTTTCTTGATCAATTGCAGTACATTTTCTCGTTCGGGTTCCGGGTCCATTGTTCCTCCTGAAATTAGTGTAAAATAACTCGCTCGGCATCCATGTATTATGCCTTGCATTTAAACTCAGTATGAAAATTATACGTGTGAAGAAGGCAGGAAGTTTCATCGTTATTTTTGATACCTATCCGAGCTCTTGGTATAATCTTCTCAGTTCCCGTAGTCATGTACAAAGACGGCGGTTCCGCAGAATACTATGGCCTGGGATATAAAGTTATTAAATACATTAATCTAAATGCCGAGAAAGGATCGGAGGTAGTAAGAGTCGATATGGGTACTTGGTTTATGAGATTTAAGCCTTCGGACTAAGAGAAGAAGCCGCCCGCGCTATCATCGGACGGCTCAACCTTCATCTATATATGCTCGATCTTGATCAAATTCGTGCTGCCCGACTCTCCAACCGGCACGCCTGCGGAGATCACAACAAGATCGCCCTCGCTCACCAGCCCGGTGCCCCGTCCCTTGACCAGAGCGGCTTGAATCATCTCATCCGTCGACTTCACACGTTCACCCAGTACCGGGGTCACGCCCCACACGAGGCTCAAGCGCCGAACCACCCGCTCATCCGGTGTCACCGCAATAATCGGAGCCGAAGGACGATACTTGGACACCATCCGTGCCGAGAACCCGCTCTCGGTCGGCGTTATAATAGCCTTGGCTTGCAGCCCCAAGGAGGCGCCTACGGCCGCCTGACTTACCACTTCCGTCACGTTCGTCTTCTGTACGGCGCTCTTCGTGCGAAGAAGCTCCTCGTAGGGCAGCATCGACTCCGCCTTTTCCGCAATGGATGCCATCGTTTGCACCGACTCCACAGGATATTTTCCCGCTGCCGTTTCACCGGATAGCATCAGCACGTCGGTTCCATCCAGCACCGCATTCGCAACGTCGCTTGCCTCCGCACGTGTCGGACGCGGGTTGGACTGCATCGAATCCAGCATGTGCGTCGCCGTAATAACCGGCTTGCCGGCCAGATTGCTCTTGTGAATCATTTGCTTCTGCACCAGCGGAACATCCTCGACCGGAATCTCTACGCCGAGATCGCCCCGTGCCACCATCAAGCCGTCCGATGCCTCCAGGATGCGGTCCAGCTCGTCTACCCCTTCTTCGTTCTCAATCTTGGAAATGATCTGCACATGGCCGGCTCCGAGCTCCTCCAGCATGCGCCGAACCTCAAGCACGTCCTCGGCTTTCCGTACGAAGGACATCGCAATAATGTCGATCTGCTGCTCAACTCCGAATCGGATGTGCATCACATCCCGCTCCGTTACCCCCGGAAGCGATGTCTTGACACCCGGCAGATTCACGCCCTTACGCGCTTTGATCTTGCCTCCGTTCAGGATGCGGCAGTGAATCTCCGTTCCCTCCACCGATTCCACGCGAAGCTCGATCAAGCCGTCATCGATCAAAATCCGCGAGCCCTCACGCACGTCCTTCGTCAGCCCGTCATAAGAAACCGATATCCGCCCCGCATCTCCCGTAATCTGCTCAGTCGTCAGCGTCAGCGATGCCCCGGTCTGCAACTCGTAGGCCGGCTCCTGCAGCAGTCCCGTACGAATTTCCGGGCCTTTAATGTCCAGCAGAATCGCCACGGGAGCACCAAGCTCCGCTGCGGCCTGACGAACCCGATCGATTCGGCCCTTATGCTCATCGAGGTCCCCATGCGCCAAATTCAACCGGGCTACGCTCATTCCCGCGCGAATCATGTCCTTCAACACGGGTACGGAATCGCAAGCCGGTCCCATCGTACAAATGATTTTCGTTTTACGCATCGTCATCACAGCCTCCACGGAATACTTATTTGCGCTTATTGTACTCCGACATAAATCGACTGACTATGAATAATAGCACACTAATTGTATAATAGTACGACAACAATAAGAACGAAGAAGGTACTTCCACCGATGCTTGAAATGAATTCGGTTCACTATCACAAGGGAAGCAGCTGGTATGAAGAAGCCGACAGCGGGGCTGAAACCTGGCAGCTCGTGCTGATGTGTTACGGGAAATGCGTCTATTGGTTCGGTCAGCAGAAGCTCGTACTAGGGAAGGGCGACCTGCTCCTGATTCCTCCCCATACGGTCTTCTACGGCAAAAGCATTCCCACCGTATCGCACGAAAAATATGCCGCAGCCTTCCTTCCGCTGGAACCGGCAATAGCACTGCCGATGCTTCTCGGAACGGAGCCGCTGCACTTTCGGACCGGCATGTTCGAGCTGCTGCATGAACGGTTTCGGTCCCTGCATGCGGAGGCGCAGCACGCCAACGCTTACAGCGGGACCATGTGCGTAGCGATCCTGCTGGAGCTTCTTGCACATGCCAACCGGGAAGCGGATCGTTCGCTTGCGCAGTCCAATTCGGTTAAACACCGACATGTAGAGCAAATGAAGGCGTACATTCAGAACCATTACCGCGAGAAAATCACCAAGGACAACCTGGGCGCCGTCATCGAGAAGAGCCCGAATCATGCCGCGGCCGTGTTCAGCGAGGTCACCGGGCAAACCATCGGCGAGTTCACTTATGCCCTCCGGGTGAAAACCGCCGTCTACCTGCTGCAGCACTCGCAGATGACCGTCCAAGATATCGCGGATTATTTGGGCTTCTGCGATTCCTCTTATTTTCACCGGGTGTTCAAGCGCCATACCGGCCGGACGCCGTCGTATTATCTGAAGGACCGGGAACCGCCGGTTTACTGAGTTGGCGTGTTTACCCCCGGTGTATCAGCTGCTCCCGCATCGGTCCGACGGAAATCATCCGGATCGGTACGCCGATCTGTCTTTCGATGTACAGAACATACTCTTGTGCTTCCGTCGGAAGCTCTTCGAAGCGCCGAGCCCGGGAGATGTCGCAGCTCCAGCCGGGCAGCGTTTCCCATACAGGCTTAGCCCTCTCCAGCACTGCGGTTACCGGGAATTCGCGAACCGTTACTCCGTCTACCTTGTAGGCCGTACAAATCGGAATCTCCTTCCGGTATCCCAGCACGTCCAGATTCGTCAGCGCAACCTCCGTTGCTCCTTGAAGCCTGCAGCCGTACCTTGTAGCGACGGCATCGAACCAGCCCATACGGCGAGGCCGGCCTGTGGTAACGCCATACTCCCCAGCATCGCCGCCTCTTTCTCGCAGCTCTGCAGCTTCCTCCCCGTGCAGCTCCGTTACGAACAGCCCCTCCCCTGCACAGCTGGAGTAAGCCTTGGTCACGGCTACCACCCGATCGATTGCATAAGGGGGCAGACCCGCCCCAACCGACGCATAGCCTGCCAAGGTAGAAGAAGAGGTGGAATGCGGATAAATCCCATGATCCGGATCCCGCAGCGCCCCCAGCTGTCCCTCGACGACAAGGTGCTGCCCACGATCGATAGCGTCATGCAAGAGGGGCGTCGTATCGCAGACATAAGGCTTGATTTGCTCCGCATCCCGTTGAAGCGCCGCCACCACTTCATCTACTGCGATCGTAGGCTTTCCGTAGAGATGCTGCAGGAGCACGTTTTTGGCCGTAAGGGCAGCTTCGACTCGCTGCGTCAGCCGTTTCTCCGCATAAAGATCCGCAACCTGGATACCCAGCTTCAAAAATTTATCCGCATAGAAAGGAGCGATCCCCTTCTTGGTCGAACCGAACCGGCGGTCGCCGAGCCTCTCCTCCTCCAAAGCATCGAAGAGCAGATGGTACGGCATAACCACCTGAGCACGGTCGGAGATTTTTAGGTTCGGATCAGATACTCCCCGCAAATGCAGCTCCTCCCGCTCCTGTAAGAAATCGTTCAGATTCAACGCCGTGCCCGGTCCGATGACATTCGTGACTCCCGGATAGAACACCCCGGAAGGGATCATGTGCAGGGCAAACTTGCCATACTCGTTGATAATGGTATGCCCCGCATTGCTTCCCCCCTGGTACCTCACCACATAGTCTGCTTCTGCGGCTAAGACATCCGTGATTTTCCCTTTCCCTTCATCTCCCCAATTCGCCCCTACAACCGCTGTTACTCCCATACGTCGGCGCCCTCCTTAGGCTTGTGATCTGATGCTACACCACTTATTATAATAAGGGACAAGGTATTATAATAATGAATAATGGTTATATCAGATATAAAGAGGGTTGATAACACAATGATTGAGCATATGGACTGGTACCGTGTCTTCTACCATACCGCCAAGGCGGGAAGCCTGTCGAAAGCGGCGGAGGAGCTGTATATCACACAGCCTGCCGTTACCCATACAATCAAGCAGCTGGAAGCGAAGCTCGGTGGGCAGCTCTTTTTCCGTACATCACGAGGGGTCAGGCTGACCGCCGAAGGTGAGGTGCTGCTCACCTACATTGAGCAGGCGTATCATCTGATCGCAAACGGGGAGAAGAAGCTCGCCGAGCTGCACCAGCTGACCAGCGGGGAAATCACCATCGGAGCCGGCGACACCCTGTGCCGTCATGTTTTGCTGCCCCACCTGGAGCGGTTTCACGATTTGTACCCGGATGTGAAAATTCGCGTTACGAACCGTACTTCCTTGGAAACGGTAGAGCTGCTGAAGCAGGGACGGATCGATCTAGGGATCGTCAATCTCCCGCTCCATGACAAGGGCATCAAGCTGAGGGAATGCGGAACCGTTCAAGATTGCTTCATCGTAGGGGACAAGTACAGGCATCTTGCGGATTCTCCATGGAGCTGGGAAAGCTTCCTGAGCTGTCCCTTGATTTTGCTGGAGGAAGGCAGCAGCAGCCGCGCCTATATCGACCGATATCTCCAGGCTCAAGGAGTCTATGTGAAGCCGGAGCTTGAACTCGGCAGCATCGAGCTGCTGATGGAGTATGCCCGGGCAGGGTTCGGCGCCGCCTGTGTGGTGAAGGACTTTATTCGGCAGGAGCTGACGGACGGATCGTTGGTGGAGCTCCCGCTCGAGCCGCCGATTCCCCCGCGAAGCATCGGCATCGCCACACTAAGCGATGTGCCGCTCTCCGCCGCAGCAAAGAAGTTTATTGAAATGATTGGGTAATATTACAGTCCAAAAAGCCTGCCGCCCCCTAGGAGCGACAGGCTCTTTCATTCCTCGCTTACATATACACCGGCTTCACACAGACCGGCTTCGACACTTCCATGGAACGACCCGTTGCCGTCAATCGGCCGTCGTCCCCTACCCGGAAGATCACCAGATTGTTCGAATCGCGATTTGCCGCAATCAGGTGACGGCCGCCCGGTGTCAGGGCGAAATGCCGAGGATGTCCGCCTCCGCTCGATACATGCTGAAGCAGCGTCAGGCGGCCGCTGGCGGCATCGATAGCAAAGACCGCGATGCTGTCATGCCCCCGATTCGAGCCGTAAAGGTACTTGCCGTCCGCCGAAACAGCCACTTCCGCCGTTGTATTCTCACCCTGGAAATCCGAAGGCAGCGTGGAAACCGCCTCGATCGTCTCCAGTGTGCCGCTCGCGCTGTCGTAACGGAACGCAGTCACGGTCGAATCCACCTCGTTGATCACATAGACGAGCTCGCCGCTTGGATGAAACGCCATATGCCGAGGACCGGCGCCCGGGTGCAGCGCGGTGTCCCGCTCGAATACAAGCTCCCCGCGCTCCGTATTCACGGAATAGGCGCGAATCCGATCGATCCCCAGATCCGCAATCAGCACATAGCGGTTATCCGGCGTAAATGTGGCGGAATGAGGGTGCGGCTGCTTCTGGCGGCTTGGATTCGCCCCCTGCCCTTCATGCCGCTTCGCATCCAGCGGCTCTCCGATACGGCCGTCCTCCGTCAGACTCATCAGTCCTACCTTCGCTCCGTGGTAGCTGGACAACACGAGATAACGGTCCGAGGCGTCCCGCTGAATATGACACAGGGGCGTGTCCACTCCGGTGACGCGGTTCAGCTCTTGAAGCTTTCCTTCCTCCGACAGCTCAAGGGCAACCGCCACTCCGGTTTTGCCGCCCTCGGCACTAACCCCCTCCGCAATGGAGTACACTCTCCGGCGGGGCACATCCACATTCAGGAAGGTCGGGTTCTGCAGACCGGCTGTCCTGTCCAGCAGGGTCAGCTCTTCCCGCTCCTCATCGAATGAATAAACATACACGCCGCTGTCGGAAGCCTCCGCGTATGAGCCTACCAACACAAGCATCCTTTGCTTACTGCCGCTCATGTTCATCCTCCTTGTCGCAACACAGCTTTTCCCCTAACTGTACACTGTTGTTTTTTGGAAATCAACCCGATTATGCTATAATCACGGACAAAACCTAATTCGAATCGGAGGCTTACATTATGCTTAGCTTTGAAGAGAAACTTAACGTCATTTCCGCCTTCCCCGAACTGGAAAGAAGAAACGTTTCGCTGGGCCGCGTGAACTTCCACTATGAAGGCAGCGTCTACGAGAAGAAAACCGTCGTTTACCATCTGCATCCGAACGGTAACGGCTTCGTCTATGTGGGACAGCTGCCGGGTTTTACGGGGGAATCGGACGACAAAGGCTTTGTGAACATCCGCGACTACGACGCCGAGCAGCTTCGTACCCTAGTCGCGCGGTCGATCCGCTCACTTTCCCCGGGAATCATCGAGGAATCGAATGAAGAGGAGGGCCCTACCGAGCATCAGCTCTGGAAGGGGCCGGACGAGCAGACGCTGACGGTATACTACGAAGACGAGCTCTGGTACGTTTTCGCCGGAGAGATTCTTGAATCCGCCTTCGAAACCTACGAGGAAGTAGAGGAATATATGGCGGAGGAAGGCTTCATCTTAGCCTAAGCAGGCAAAAGGCCGACCCCTCTTAATAGGACAGGTCGGCCATCTCCTCCAGCCTCTCGATCTGACGGCAAATCTCATGCTGCCATTCCGTATCTCTTGTCATCGAAGCGGCTAACGACAAATTATAAAGTCCGGCGAGCTTCCTCGCATAAACCGCATTGTAATGCAAACAAGCCGAAAGCTCGGCCTCCTCCGACTCCGTCAAACCCCTTTGACGCTCCAGCGTCCATAGCTCCGCCATTCTCCAGTGAACCGAAAGCATCCGCAGACCTCCCTAGCAGCTGTTCTAGTTTCCTAGTATAGGCAACAGGCAGCCGGCTTAGACAGACAACTCCGAAGTTTAGTACTCATACTCCCGGTTCATCATTTCCTCTTCCACAATCGCCTGCAAATCGTGCATCGTAATAAACAGCAGCTGGTAGCCTCCGCCTTGGAGCACCCTTGCTTCGCCGAGCTGCTTCATAAAGCGGGGAGAGCTTTCCGGATGGGCCTCCGCATCGTACAGGAGCAGCAGTGCATCGGAGTTTCGAATGAGGAATTTGTTCGCTTGGGAGAACTGCCAAGGTCCCTTGTACTCCTCCTTCGAAACCGAATCCACGAAGTCCGCGCTTCTCACAATCGTATTGTAGTATTCCTTCTTATCCTCATTCCATTTCTCCGTCATCGACAGAAACGGAGTGATCACGGCCAGCTTCAGATGACCATACTCCCGCTTCAAATCATGCACCACCTCTCCCGCCCACAATTCCGTTCCCCATTGGCCTGTGATAATGACCCATTCCAGGCCGTCTTCGATGTGAGCGAGAAGCGTGTTGCGGATCGCTTTTTTGATATAAGGTATGGCTGCATGCTTGTTATTAAAAATACCGAGCTCATTCGCCTTGTAGCCCGAAATGATTAGCCGTTTCATCCTGCATGACCTTCTTCTGAAAGAATGGCGGAAGACGCCTCTCCGCACTCCCCTCAATATACCCAACCTACGATGAAAAAGCCACCTGCCGTTCGGGCCGTTTGCGGCCGGCCTCTCTCCGCTTTCTTGACAGCCGCAAGCTGCCATGCCATATTGAATTCATTACATAGCCTGATCAAGCAAACGGAGGTGGCACGATAGCCATGAGAACGGAAGAACAGATTAAGCGGAAGCTGAACGAGCTCGTCATGCAAAAGAAGGCGCTGGAAGCCGGAATGGATGCAGACGGGCTAAAGGAAGGGCTCCAGAGCCAAATCGACCGGCTGGAGCAGTCCATTCTCCTGCTGGAATGGGTGCTGAATGCGCCGGTGGGGAGCTATCACGCTTAAGCTCAACACCTGGCTTAAGCCACCGCCCACCGAACAAGACGAAAGGACCTGTTGAGTGCAGCTTTGCCTCGTACAGGTCCTTTACGTTTACTGCTCTTTGGTGATGTGATAGGTAGCCCGCTCGGTAGTAATGTGCAAGGCTTCTCCCTGCAAAGACCCTTCCCAATCGCCGAGCAGCGGAATCTCATAAGCCTCGTCGGGAAGCGGAGGCTGTTCCGCACTGTTCAGCACGGTTCCGCTGCCGAGCAGAATCAATTTTTCCTTCGCCAGGTACTCATCGGTTTGGTTCTGAAAATGATCCGTATAAGACACGTCCTTCAGTTCTACCCGTGTCAGATCCGTGTCATCGGTTTCCCGCTTCTCGATCAGCAGTGTCTCCCCTTTGCAGGATAAGAGCCAGTCGGTAATTTCATTACGATCCGTCATATTGTTACCTCCTCCAAGTTCGTTCATTGCTCGGGGTTGTCATGGGGCAGCTCGAATTCGGGGGGAAGCGCTTGCTCCTCAGCCCTTACGTCTGCAATGACATTCGACCTATGCGCGGTTACGTGCAGCGCTTCAGCCGCTGCGTTTGTCCGGTTGCTTTGTTGCGATGACTCGTCCGCCAACTGAATTCACGCCCTTCTCTGATCTCGCGTTAGTTATCCCACAAACTCCGCCGTTTTAGCCGGCTCGTCCTTCCAGTAGCTTCCGTCCCCGAACTGCTCACGGCAAACCTCGTGAAGAGATTGCAGCATCTCCGTGAAGTCTCGCAGGTCACAGGTATGGAAGGTATCGGAGATGCTTCGATTTTCTTCTGTTACTTGATAGGAATGAAGCTCAAGGCATCCATCCCAACGGACATTCACATCGAAGCGCCGGTCCATGGTTTCCAGCTCCATAGCAGCGGTTCCTCCGTCGTCCCGTTTATGTATCGTTTTGATATTCCACATCGCGAAGACTCCTTCCGTTAGGTAAACTCTTCCGGTTAGTATGAACCAATCAGCTCCTTCCTATGAGTGGCGCCAGGGAACGGGGACAGCCGGCGGGCGCCTGCCGCGGCCACAGCAAGCGCCTTTCCTTCATTAAATGACGAAATCCAAAACCTGTTCGTAGGGCAAATACGCCCGGTTCCCTCTCATCGACGGCGCGTATACATGGACGGACAGCGACCTAACGGCATGCGGATTTTGCAGCTGATGGATTTGCCACTTCGGTGCATAAAGGAAGTGCTCGCAGACTACCGGGTGTTCAGTTTGCAGATGGGGATATCCATAGCTGTCCAGCTTGTAAATACAGTTCATGACCGCGCCCTCCACCACCATCGCACAGCCGCTTGATTCGCCATGGTCGTGAATTCTCGTCTCACCGCCGGGCGGCAGATGAATGAGGATAACATCCACCTCTTCGTTCTGGTAAAGCACAGTACGGCCGTAGCTGAGCTCACCGGGGTCGGATACATGCTCCTCCAGTTCTTCTGCGGTCAATTTCAGACTTTGAATCAGCGCCCGAATCTCATGAGGGGTAGGCTTTGTTACACCGGCGAACGTCGCTTCTATTCTTTTGATCAGCTCCACGGCTGCATCCTCTCCAATCATTCATAATATTTGCTTTCGATTTACATAAGAATTACTTATAAATGGATCGCGCTTCTGCCCTCCCGTTGGTTGCTTGCCTCTTGTCATCTTATAAATACTATGTATTCCTGAAAGCCTTCGGTGGTGCTTGTCCTCAGCATCTAAGTTGCAGCAGGGGAATGTGGAAATTTGTAGAATTGTATAACAAAACTCATGCAATGGAGTGATTATCGTGAGAAAGACGGCCATCGCTATAGGCATAAGCGTGCTTGCCTTCCTTTATCATCCCTTTACGACTACTGCCGCTGAACCGAACATCACGGTTACGGTGAATGAAATGCCCCTAATGCTGAACATCCCGCCTGTGATCGTCGACGGCATAACGATGGTTCCCTTCCGCCCGCTGATGGAGAAGCTGGGTTTGCAGGTGGAATGGGCTGAAGAGAGCCGCGCTATTCAGGCCACCCGACCTGGCGTGAAGCTTGAGCTTCAGCTCGGCCAAGCCACAGCCGTGTTCAATGATGAACCTGTACCGCTCGATGCCGCACCTCGGTTGATTGAGGAAAGCGCCTTTGTCCCTCTTCGCTTCATCGCGGAGGCAACCGGAAATCAGGTGGAGTGGAATCCGGGGACAAGGTCCATTTCTATTCGAGGACCGGAATGGATCAAGTTTGTGCCGCATTTCGGCAACGGAAGCTTCGTTCCGGGACAAGTGCCCGATCGAGCCGCTGCCATGGACGTGTTTGAAGCGAAGGATCTGCTGCATATCGTTTGGTCCTCGTTCGATAAGGAATCGTGGACGTTCAAGGTGTACTTGTCCGCGGGGAAGCATGATGAATGGATCGTTCGGGAGAAGGTCGTGCTGGAGCTGCCGGCGTATGAATCGGAGATGGCCTCTACACAACCGCCTGTGTTATTGTGGGGAAATGCGATTTACTATGACGATGCAGAGGGCTTGAAGCGAGTGACATTCAATGAGAAGGGTGACGTGGTCTCGTCCGAAACTCTCATCCGGCTGCCTCGTGCACAGGACACGGTCCGGCCGCTGCATAAGGTCATTTCCGACAAAGAGGAAGGCATTCTATGGGCAGCCGAAACCGGGTTTCAGCTGTATTTCCTCGACGACCTGGGAAAGCCGATACCCGTTGCCATCCCTCCGTTCAGCGAGCTTTCCTTGGCTTACAGCCGGAATGTTCCATTGTTCCTGGATCCGACCCATACTTATTTGACGTTCAAGACAGGCATATTCGGAGGAGCCTTGGTCCGGTATCAGCTTCCTGCCGGAGCTTTCGTTCAGGACGATGCGAAGAGGGTACGCAAGCAGTACAGGTTAGCACCGGACGGTATGAAGCATGCTGCCAGTCAGCTTATTTATCATAAGGGAAAGCTGTACAGCTTTTATACGACAAATCAAGGCGCACAAGACAGACTTCACTTGGCCGTACTTGACCCGGTCACTTTAGAGATTCAAGAGGATTATCGAAACTTGGCGTCTATTTATGCGATTGCGACGATCACGGGGAATGAAATGCATTTGTGGCAAATGGAAAGCGACAGCGGCATCCTGGATCTTACTGTGTTCCGGTTGCCTTAGAGACAAGGGGGGCTCGCCGCCAGGGAGCGGGCTCCTTGTTCGGCATTCCCTCTCATATTTAGAAGGGAATGCCGGTATATTGAAGCGGCCCGTATTTGGCCATCCGGTAGACGAGCCCCGCAACAAACTGGGGCGAATAGGTCATGCCGTCGGTAAGCCAACGCTGGATGACTCCCAGATTGGCGTTGGACACATAGGCGATGAGGTATTCGCGGGGGACGAGTTCCTTCCCCTCCGCGGGCTGAATTTCCTTAAACCTGGAGTGCATATAGCTCTCCAGCCGTTCTCTAATCATGCTAACACAAGCCGGATCTCCCTTGGGCCCGAGCATGACCCGGAAGAACGCGCTATTGTCCCCGATGTATTCGAAAATATTCTGGATGATCTGGGGAGGCGTCTCGGCCGACGGGTGCTGGGCAATCATCTCGGGCGAAATCTTCGACATGTGTTTGAACAAGCCTCCGAGCACTTCCTGCTGATACTGCTCCAACAAATCATATTTATCCCGGTAGTGCAAGTAGAAGGTGCCGCGGTTTAATCCGCCCCGGGACGTAATATCCCCTACGGTTATCGCATCGAAGCCCTTCTCCTCCATGAGCTCCAGCAGTGCGCTGTATATCAGCTTCTTGGATCTGGCGATCCTGGCATCCGTTTTCTCCGACATGAACAATTCGGCCCTCTCTGTGCAATATTTTCAACATACTGAACATCGTTTTCTTCAAGTGTTGAGTAATGAACAACAGCGTTCGGTATTGTTCATTGCACTCCTCTGCAATCTGATTATAATCAACATTGTGTTCATTAATCAACTCGATGTTCATTATTTTCGGAGGTGTGCAGAAATGAAGGAACGGTCTTCTTTACTGAGGGAAAACATGTTATGGACCAGCGCTCTCATTGTTCTACTAGTCATGATGATCTTCGGCCTCGCGATGCTGGGAACGGTCAGCAGTGCCAAACCGAAGGAGCTGCCCGTTGCTTTGGTCGTGCTCGACCAAGAGGCTGCCCGTCCCGGCGGAGGAAGTGTGCATATAGGCAAAATGCTGCAGGAGAAGCTGCAGAGCGCTTCTCAGCTTCCTATCCGCTGGACGGAGCTGCCTTCGGAGGAAGCAGCCGTGGAAGGCCTTGATCGGCAGAAGTATTATGCTGCCCTGGTCATCGGGAAGGATGTCAGTTCAGGGGTGATCTCCTTGACGACGCCTTCCGCAAAGCCAGGTACCGTGAAAATCTATGTGAATGAAGGCTTGCATGCGCAAGCGGCCGGGGCGGTGAAGCAGATTCTGAATCAAGTCATGTCCGGCGCCGGGCAGGAAATCGGCAAACAGCTGCTCGCCCAGCTCGGTCAAGCGATGCCTCAAGTGCCCGCTTCCGTTGCCGGAGCGCTGATGACGCCATTTGTTATCCATGAACAGACGATCCATCCGATTGGTGTGAACCATGCGGGAGGAAATGCTCCGAATTTGCTGACCCAGCTCTTATGGGTAGGAAGCATGGTCAGCAGTATCCTGCTTTTTGCGGCGGTGCAGCGGTCAGGAGTGGCATGGACCTGGCGCTCGGCAGCTACGGTTCTCATAGCGGGTCTCGTCATCGTTACCGCCGCGGATAGTCTGCTCATGTGGATGGCCGAAGGCTGGTACGGGATGGAGCTCACGAACCGGGCCGGGCTATGGAGCTTCATGCTGCTAACGGGCGTCGCGTTTTTCCTCATGCAGTTCGCTTTGTTAAGCTGGATCGGCTTGCCGGCCATGGGCCTGATTGTGCTTACGATGTTTTTCGCCATGCCCGTGATCGGAATGGCGCCGGAATTTCTGCCCGAAGCCGCACGCGTATGGCTGTATTCCTGGGTGCCTTTGCGCTTTTCATCGGCAGGCATTAGGGATCTCCTGTACTTCGGCGGCAGCGAACCCTTGGAGGGGGCCGTCACCGTCCTCGGCTGGTTGGGCACCGGCGGGCTGCTCCTGATCGGTATGCTGCCGCTCCGGAAGCGGAAGGCTGCGCAATCTGCCGCATCCGCCGGACGCATATAAGAAAAAACGCCTAACGGCGTCCTTTTTAGAATCTCTGCGTGCTAATCGCATACTTTTGGTGCGGGGGAAGGGATGGGTATGGGGTTTGGGTCGCTCATGAAGTCGTGTCCAATTTAATTTTTTTAGTGGTAAGGACACGACTTCAAAGCCGGCTCTAAACTTTCCACCCCACGCCCATTCCCTCTTTGATCTACTTCTTGCCTGGCTCTAGTTCTCTTTTTCCTAAACAGTATTTATATCCATGGTTTCCTTTGTAGTGCTCGGAATCCGTTCCTATTCGTACCGTCGAATTGATCAAAATACATTCCGGTTAGTGATGGGGGGCAGTTCATCTTCGAACAGCATAATTCTGCGAATAGGCAACTTTTTTCATGATTTTGTATCAAAAACAAGAAGATTTCTGCGCATATACAACATTTCAGGGCCATTTGCCTCGTTTTCAGCCATTGCACTCTCTCAAAGATGCCTATTCTCACAAATCTCGTTCTGAACTTCGCTTGGGTTCATGGATTTCTGCACTATAGCAGCATTGCATCCCTTGACCAACTCGTGACAGCCTTCCCACAGGCGACACCAAACCAATCTTGAGAAAGGGCTGGAGAAGGCTAAAACATCATCAGAGGGTATCTCATACTTATCTTTTTGTAGGGGCCCTTTCACAAAAGTGCATTCGTGCTAAGAGGAAGCTTTGCTTCACTTATGCTGCGGCCAGCCTGCCGTAGTAAGGCCGAACACCGTGCCGACGGCAAGGAGAACGGTCCAAACCGCCAGACTGATCGTCATCCAGATCATGACGTATCGCGGCGACGAGCCGAAGCTAAGAGCGAGCAAAGCTGCGAGGTCCGTACCGATGATCGCCGGAGCGAGCAGCGCCAGCCCCGGGACGCCGTAGCGCTCCCAAATGCCCTTGGCCCGCTTCTCCTTTTTTGCCGACCGGGCAGCAATCTCCTCTTCCGTCACGCCCTGCTTCTGTGCCTTGCGCTGTCTTCTTCGTTGAAGCCAAGCCGAGATTTGGGTAAAGAAAAATCCGATCAGCAGCAGCGGAATGAAATTCCCCAAAAAGCCGGTAACGGAAACCGCTACCGGGTTCAGCCCCCACGCAATGCCAAGCGGCACCACCAGAAACACCTCAAGCCACGGCGCAGCCGCCATGAGAAACAAAACGACATACTGCCAGGCGGTTCCCCACCCTTGCATTTCTTCCAACATCGATTCCCCAACTCCTCTGCTTAAGTTAAGAATGTTTTAAGATTTGACCTGAAGGTTTGTTAAGATTTCTCCCCTACACTAGGCTATAGAAGAAACCGGATGGAGGGAAATCCAATGACATCGCAAAGTGCTGCCATCGAAAACCCGCAGCGCCAAAGCTTCCTAAGAGATCTCAGCCTGCTGCTGCTGATTCCGGCGGTAAGCACCTTTTATAATCAATTGAATCACGCGGGCCGGGGCGCCCACAGTCTGATGACCGACCTGGACCGGGCGATTCCTGTCATAGAGGCGTTTGTCTTGCCCTATTTGGCATGGTATGGTTTTATTTTAATAGCGTTTGTATATCTATGCCGCAAAGACCGCACCTCCTATTATCAGACGCTGGTCAGTACAATCATTGGCCTCCTGGTCAGCTATACAATCTACTTCTTTTACCAAACGACGGTGCCGAGGCCGGTGCTGACGGGTCATGATGTTTTTACTGTACTGTTGCAATATGTGTATTCTACGGATCAGCCGTATAATTGTTTCCCCAGCATTCATGTGCTGACCTCCTATTTAATTCTTAGAGGCTTTAAGGGAAGGCGCCAGCTTCCGCGGTTCGTTCGTGGGGCCGTATGGTTGATGTCCGTTATGATCATTGTTTCTACGCTTTTTGTGAAACAGCATGTGCTCATGGATGTGCTGGGAGCTATCGTGCTTAGCGAGTTGATACGATCCGTTGTGAAAATTTTCATACCCGATGTGACAAAGGAGGCCGACCCGACATGGCAGCCCAAACCATACTCTTGGTCGACGACGAGAAGGAAATTATAGATTTGCTGGAAATTTATTTGAAAAATGAAGGCTATCGCCTGCTGCGGGCAAGCAACGGGTGGGAGGCTTTGAGCGTACTGCAGAAGGAGGAGGTCGATCTCATCGTGCTCGACATTATGATGCCAAAGATGGACGGAATTGAAGCCTGCCTGAAGATTCGCGAGCAAAAGCACATGCCGATCATCATGCTGTCGGCCAAAAGCCAGGATATGGACAAGATCCTCGGCCTAAGCACCGGCGCCGACGATTATGTCACGAAGCCGTTCAATCCGCTGGAGCTGATCGCCCGGATCAAGTCGCAGCTGCGCCGGTATACTCGGCTGAATGTTGCCTCTGTGCGTAAGGAGAACGAAATCGAGGTGGATGAGCTGACGATCAATACCGCCACTCATGAGGTGCGCATCGACGGCCGGGAAGTAAAGCTGACCCCCCGTGAATTCGCCATTCTGGAGCTGCTGGCCCGCAACCGGGGGACGGTGTTCAGTATCGAGAAAATTTACGAGACGGTATGGCAGGAATCGTATTTCGATTCGGACAACACCGTGATGGTGCATATCCGTAAAATCCGCGAGAAGATCGAGGACAATCCGCGCAAGCCGAAGTTTATCAAAACCGTCTGGGGAGTGGGGTATAAAGTTGAATAAGCCGGCCAAAGTCAAAAAGCCTTGGGGGGAACGATTTCCGTTTAACCGGTTTCCGTTTACGCTCGTCAAGGGCATGCTTAGTTTTATCAAGGATATGTATGTGCTGGGAAAAACGCATGTGGAGCGCAGCCTGCGGCTCCAGCTCATGATCACGTTCGGCATCTGCCTGCTCGGGTCCATGCTGTTCTACGGGATTAGCAAGGAAATTTTCGGCATGATGAAGAAGGAGCCGGTGATCGACTATTCCATGAGCATCAGCCGCATCGAGAATGAGGCGCGGAGTCTCGTAAGGCAGCTGGACCCGGTGTCCTGGGAGGATATCGAGCACGAGGAGATGGAGGATGAAGCAGGGTCGAACGGCAGCGTGCCGGCTCAGCCGGTGCAGCCGGGTGTGCCGGTGCCGGGAGCGGAGACGGCTCCGGCGCAGGGCGCGGTGCCGCCTCCTGCACAGGATACCGCGGCCCCTTCGGCGCAGAGCGCGACGGCGCCTCAAGCCCAGAGTGCGGCAGCGGCTCCGCAGAGTGCGGCATCGCCTACAGCGCAAGGCGTGACGACGCCCCAGGCGCAGAGCACAGCGACGACGTCCCGAAGCCGGGCGGCTCAGCCGGCGGCGGCGGGCACGAATCCGCAGCGGACACTCACCCCTGCTGAGGAGCAGCGCCGCAAGGAAATCCAGGAGTCGCGACTGCGGGACTTTTACAGCCGCGTGAAGCGTCTCGCTGCCAACGAAAAATACAAGGTGGTCATCACCGACCTTGAGGGCAGAACCGTCTACCGCAGCGAGAATGCGACGGAAACGACGGTCGACCTCCACGGCGTCATCCGCAACGCCATGGAATCCAGAACGGACCGGGATCAATGGCGTCAGGAGTTTTCCAGCTTTTACCCGGTCAACTATAACGGCCAAAAATCGTATCTGATCGTCTCCGGCATACCGGAGCCGCATATCAGCTATGAGCGAGGACAGAGTCCGCTGGCTTTTTTGAGCGCGCTGGCGGTGTTTATCTTCATGTTCTATTACTTAACGCAGAGAAAAATGAGGTATGTGGAGGAGCTGGCGGCAGGTCTGCGAATGATTGCAACGGGTAATCTGGAGTATCGCGTGGAGGAACGCACGAAGGATGAGCTTGGTTCCTTGGCCCGGGGCATGAATATGATGGTCGAGGATTTACAGAACAAGATTGAGGAGGAACGCCGGGCGGAGCGTATCAAAAATGAATTGATCACCAATGTCTCCCATGACCTTCGTACTCCGCTCACCTTAATCATGGGCTATCTTCGTCTGCTTCACGACAAAAATTACGAAACGCCCGAGCAAGCTGCAGGCTATGTCGGTATCGCCTATTCCAAGTCCGAGAAGCTAAAATCGCTGATCGACGATCTGTTCGAATACAGCAAGCTGGCACACGAAGACGTTCCGCTTTATAAAAAGGGGGTCGTGATCAACGAGCTGCTGGAGCAATTACTGGAGGAATACGTGTCCTTGAGCGAGGAGCAGCAGTTCACCATTGTGCGAAGCGTTCCATCGGAGAAGCTGACCGTTCTGATCGATACGGATAAAATGATCCGCGTCTTCGAGAATCTCATCAGCAACGCGATCAAGTACAGTCCGAAGCCTGGAACGATTTCCATCGGCATGGCCAGAGAGCGAAGTCACGTGATTGTCCGCATTAGCAACAAAGCGGATGAGCTGAGCGCAGAGGAGCTGGAGAGACTGTTCGACCGCTTCTACCGTGTAGATGCCGCACGCACCTCGGAAACCGGAGGCTCGGGGCTGGGACTTGCGATTGCCAAGAGTATCGTGGAATCGCATGAAGGAAGTATTTGGGCGGAGACATCGAACGGAGAAATTCATTTCTATGTGAAGCTGAAGCTGGTATCCTAGGATACCGGCTTTTTTTTGTAAGTACGGCGCAGGAGCGTTCGAAGGGCAATATAGGAGGGGTCACGCTCGCTAATTGCCCTACTCGTCCGCAGGTCAGGTCAAGCCCCTTCCCCGCCGCTCAACCAATCGAGCAGATGCGGCAAGGCTTCCGCCGCGTCCTTCAGCCCAAGGTCGTAGAGTGCCTGCAGCGCCCCCACATCGCGCCCCATGCGGCCCACAGGGATGGAGCGGCTCGGACGTAGGACGAAGGCTTCTCCTTCGGAAGCCATCCGGTTCACGTCGTCCATGGTGGCATTGTAGCGGGCTGGCCGCTCCTTGAGCGCACGGACCAATCCGGCGTAACGCGGATAGGCCGCCCGGGCGGCGATTCCTCCGCGAAACGGCTTCTTGCGATGATCCGCATCCTTCGTCAGCACCACCACATGCCGCCGATTGCCGTCGGCGATGGACCGCTGAATCGGAATCGGGTCGGCGACACCGCCGTCAAACAGCACTCGGCCTTCGATGTTCACCGGCGGTGATACGAAGGGCAGGCTGCTCGATGCACGTATCACCTCGAGAAAGGGAATGCCCTTGGCCAAAGTATCCGCCTTCACATAGTATACCGCTTCCCCCGTGACGGCATCGGTCGCACCGACGACAAACTGCTGCGGCGAAGCGTTAAACGTCTGAAAGTCAAACGGAACGAGCCGGTTCGGCAGTTGGTTGAAAAGAAAGTCCATGCCGAACAGGCTGCGCTCCCGAAGCCAATTGCCGAAGCTCAAATAGCGGGGGTCCGTGACGTAACCGATGGTTACTTTATGATTCCTGCCCTGCTGGGCGGATATATAGGAGGCGGCATTGCATGCGCCGGCGGATACGCCGACAATATAGGGAAACTGTACTTGCTGCTGCAAGAAGTATTCCAATACCCCCGCCGTATAAACGCCGCGCATCCCTCCGCCTTCAAGCACTAATCCTATGGAGTGAAAATTCATGTTGTCATCCCTCATTTTTTCTCGTAAAGCGAGGCGCTGAAATAGGGCTTATCCACTCTACCCAAGTATTCGAAGCCCTGGTGCCTGTAATACTCATTCAATCGAACGTTGTCCGCCATACAATCGAGCCTGATCCGATCCTTGCCCTGACTCCGGATGTACACTGCAGCTTGCTCCAGGAGCAGCCTTCCCACACCCTCGCCGCGATAGGACCGGCTTACGACAAGCCGATGAATGTAGCCGGACTGCTCGTCATCCCTATCACCCCAGATAAAAGGGTCGTTCCACTGCACGGAGTAGGTTCCCATGACCCGCTCCCCGTCTACCGCGACAAACAGCTCCGTCTTTCGGAAATGCTCGGTAACCGATTCGATCGTAAAAGAACTCGGCTTCCACTGGTGAATGCCAAGCTCGCGATAGATCCAATCCGCCGCCTCCAGCCAAAGCTCCAGCACCGCCGGCAAGTCCCTGCTCTCGGCTCTCCTAATCGACAGGTTGGATAACACGCCCAATTTCATTCCTCCTCCCGGGAACAGATATGCTACAATGTATAACATCATATATCCGGGGGATGAAATTGACAATGCCAGGCTTCTTATTGGATTTGGACGGTACATTATATAACGGGGATCAGCCGATTCCCCATGCGGCGGAATTTATAGCCATGCTGAGAAAACGGGGACTTCCCTTCGTATTCCTCACGAACAACTCCTCCCGTACGCCGGGTCAGGTGGCCGCTCATCTCGTGCGAACCGGCATTGCGGCGCATGCGGAAGAGGTCCTGACGTCCTCGCAGGCGGCCGCTCTCTATTTGCAGGATGCGGGCGGCGTTCGGCGGATCATGGCCATCGGGGAAGACGGACTGCACCAGGCTCTGAGCGAGGCCGGTTTCGAGGTGACGTCGCCCGAGGAGGCGACGGCGAACGGCACGGCGGTCGACGCCGTCGTGCAGGGCATTGACCGCAGCTTCACCTATGCGAAGCTGCACGCTGCCGTGCGCGAGATCCGCCGCGGCGCACGGTCGGTGCTGACGAACCCGGACCATCTGCTGCCGTGGAACGGCGAGCTGACACCCGGCGCGGGTTCGATCGGGGCGGCCATCGAGCGCTCAAGCGAGGTGGCGCCCGTCGTGATCGGCAAGCCTTCGCCGATCATTATGCGTTATGCGGTCGCCAAGCTCGGGCTGGCGCCGCAGGAGATTTGGGCTGTCGGTGACAACCTCGGCACCGACATTCGCGGCGGCAGGGACGCCGGCTGCCGCACCGCGCTGGTGCTGACCGGCCTCGTGAACGAAGAGAACGCCGAGGCATGGCTGCAGCGCAGCGGGGTGACGCCGGAGCTGATCTGCCGCGACCTGAAGGAGCTCGCCGCTCGGCTTGAGCTCCCGTTCTAGCCCCAGCGCAGCTAGGCTAGGCTCCTTCTTGCGCCCGCAGGCGCTCTCGTACCGCCTTCGGCAGCTTGGCGACCACCAGCCGGTAGGACTCCTCGAGCATGTCCAGCAGCTCTTCCTCCGGCACGGATCCATCCAGCACGACGCTGTTCCAATGCCTTTTGTTCAGATGATAGCCCGGGAAGACGGCCTCCGGATATTTGTCCCTGACGATCCATGCGGTGTCCGGGTCCGTCTTCAGACTGACGCTGGGTTTTCCCTGGTAGCCGCCGAGCAGGGCGAACATTTTGCCCTCAACGAACAGCACTGCAGGCTCCGGTCCGAACGGATACCCGAGCGCCGCCCCTGTTTTGCCAAGACCGGCCTGCTTCACTTGTTCTTGATTCATACGCTCAACTCCCTTTATCCAATACGTACCTAATTAGACAAACCGGCGGCGTATTCCTTTTTTTATGGGACCGCCGATTTTATGAGAGCAGTTCAGTAACGAGAAATTAACGCTGAGCCGCTATGGAATGAACTTAGAACTTGAGGAGTAACATCCCCCATTAAAGGAAGTGACGTCAATGGAATGCCGCATCGGCTGTGCCGCTTGCTGTATCGCCGTATCGATTTCATCCCCCATTCCGGGTATGCCGGAAGGCAAACCTGCCGGTGTCCGCTGTGCGCAGCTGACGCAAGACAATAAATGTAAGCTCTTCGGCAAACCGGAGCGTCCTGCGGTTTGCGGCGGGCTGCAGGCCTCGGAGGAAATGTGCGGCGTTTCAAACGAAGACGCCTACGCTTACCTCGAGAGGCTTGAGCGCCTCACTTCTCCGGAGCGACCTTAGCAACACCGGGCTTGAACTGCCGTTTGTACATGTAATATCGCTGATTTTGCCTCGTCCAGCTTTTCTAGCTGCAGAACTACAGTAAGCTTGCAAACTTAAACACTCAAAGTTCAGAAATGGGGGCCTTTCAGCCATTATACTTTTACATAGATGCCTATTCTCACAAATCCCGTTCTTACCTAGTTTAGGAGGGTAGATTTCTGCACTATCAGCCAAATTCATAATTAGGAAGCCCTTGTGGAATAAGGTTATTCGGCCCGGAAATGCTCCCTGTAACGTTATGAAATCACCTGATATGAACGAAACCGTCAAGTGCTCAGCACGTACCCTTGATTTGGAGTGCTCTAAAGTAAGCCTGTCAAATGCCTTTTTTGACAGGCGGTTCACTCTGCCCATACTTTTTTACTTCGGTCTGGCTGATCAAGCCAGACCCTGCCCTACGGCGAGTAACGGGGTGCAGGGGGCGTGCTCCCTGCTGTCTTTCTTTAATTTGAGCTTGTGGTTCGAATGAGTTTCATTCCTTGGCACGAGGGCAAAATGGTTCTTTGCGCCGGTTGGCAACCTGATATTCGTGGGTTATCACAAGTGAATTGTATACGACCAGAGAGCTTACCTGCTAAACTTACGACGCGCATGAAGCCGCACTACCTGAAAGATTGACTTTGCGCAGGTGATTTCCGCGGATTATTACTCTCTGCCTTGCTTTAGTACTTTGCCCTCGAGCCAAAGAATGTAACGTAACGCATTGCCTAACTCACTAAGCCGGAATCACTTCCTTTTTCATTCAATCATACCCTTATTTTTTATGCTGTGATGCTGTTTTTTTGCTTATCTACTTCCTTGGCTATGGCCCATATGAAACCTATAAGCTCTCGGGCTACTGCGGCGATGATGGTTCCTTTGTGCTTTCCTTTGAAAAGGAGCTTCTTGTATTTGTGGTGTAATCGCTTTTGTGCTTTCCAGGAGATATTGACAATTTCCGAACTCAGTCCTTTTTGCCTATCTCGCAGCGTTTTCCGTATGGCAGGTGAGCTCCGATAGCTCCAGGCGGCTTCAACCAATACCCTACGTATATGGGCATTTCCAGCTTTCGTTATCCCACCTTGCCAACGACTCCCCCCGCTAGAACGTTCTGATGGCACCAGCCCCACATAACTCATGAGCTGCTGAGGGGATGCGAATCTTCCTGCAATGTGGCCAAGTTCCGAAGCTACAGTAACGGCTGTAATTAGGGCAACGCCATGGAGCCCCTGCAATGCTTGGATCATGGTCGCTTGGCATCCTTCACTCGTTTGCTTCTCCATCTCCGCTTCATATCTTCGGATCCGGTTCGTAGCTTCTTGGATGCTGTTTCGGTATTCTTGGAATACCATATCCTCACAACACCGAGAAAACCGTAAAGTATCTAACCAATTTTCATATGGCTGAGTCCACACTCGAACGCCCTTGGGCGGGTGGATCTGATGGCGAAGCAGAAACTTGGTTAAACGCTGTTTATGCCGATTCCTGTCTTGTACGGCATCTTCCCTGGCCCGAACCAAATCTCGCAAGGCTTCATCCTCGGGACGTGGTACATAGATCTCTGTCAATTCATTTGCTCTCCAGAGCTGCGCTAGACGTACAGCATCTCTCTTATCTGTTTTTATTCGAGTATTCCCCTCTAAGTCTGTTGGTGCGATGACGCTGCATTCCACATACATCTCCAAAAGCCATCGATACAAGACGAACCCCGTAGGGCCAGCCTCATAGCATATACTTAACTTTACGTCATCATCTTTCATTAACTGATTAACTAGTTTACGAACAGCCTCCTTCGTATGCGAGATGACACCATGGAACCTGACGGGTTCATTTCTATTTTCGGGGGCGATGGCTACAGCTATTTTTTCTTTGGATACGTCTAGACCAACATATTTTATGGTTATACTCATTACTAAACCGACTCCTTTTGTTTGTAGCTCTGTTTTGGAATATTGATTTGATTGCTCAATCAATTGATTTCCAAATTCACCCTACGTAATGCAAAATGGTAGTCGGTTTCGTTCATTTTAACTTACTGTACCCAAAATGTGTTCATCTGGACCTCTGTCAAGAAAGTAGACACAGAAACTATGAAACCTGGTGTTGTTCATAGTACCTCTTCTCGCACTGATGCGGGGTGAGATAACCAATCGTCGAGTGGATGCGGATCCGGTTGTAGTCGAACTCAATGTACCGGTAAATTGCATCATACGCCTGTTTTCGGGTGTGAAACTTTGTTTGGTACACGAGCTCTTTCTTCATTACGCTGTGGAAGGACTCGATACATGCATTGTCGTAGCAGTTGCCCTTACGACTCATGCTGCCAATCATCTCATGCTTCGTCAGCCGCTCGCGGTATTCGTTTGAGGCATACTGTGAGCCTCGATCAGAATGGTGAATTAGACCTGGAGGAGGCTTTTGCCGTTCACAAGCCTGGTCAAACGCTTCCAACACTAGTTCTTTGGTCATTCGCTCCCCAAGCGCCCAACCGACGATTTTGCGAGAGTACAGGTCCATCACGCTCGCTAGGTAAACCCAGCCCTTAGATGTCCCAATGTACGTAATATCTGTTACCCATACCTTGTTCGGTGCAAGTACGGTAAAGCCGCGGTTTAACACATTGTCATACACCGGTTGATTATGTTTCGAGTTGGTGGTTGCTTTGTATTTCTTCACTGTGCAAGAGCGCAGCCCCATCTCTTTCATCAGGCGAGCCACTGTTTTCGTCGAGATGGTATCGCCTTCTTCACGCAATTTGGCTGCAATCTTATCACTGCCGTAACGACGCTTGTAGGCATAGAAATGATGCTGGATTCGCTTCATCCGTTTCTTGCGAAGCTTTTCCTGTTCGCTTGGCTTTCGGTTCAGCCACTTGTAGTAACCGCTTCGGGAAACGCCCATCACAGAGCACATCTTCTCAACACGAAACTGGAAGCGGAATTTACGGATAAACGCGTAAATCAGTCTCGGTTTTTCGTGAAGAAGTGCATCGCCTTTTTTAGAATCTCGTTCTCCTCTTGAAGTTCTCGATTCATCTCTTCGAGCTTTTTGAGTCGTTCGTAATCGACAAACAGTTGCGACTTTTCACCCGTGTTGGTAAACTGCTTTCTCCACGCTCGAATGCTGCTTACAGGGATATCCAATTCTTTGGACACTTCGGCTGGGGTTTTCCCACTCTCTTGCATATGTTTTACGGTTTGACGCTTGAACTCTTCATCAAAATGCTGACGAATATCTCCCATGACACACCTCGACCTTTTAGTTTATTTTATTGTACCAGGTCGCTGATAGAGTGTGTCTACTTTCTAGTCTAGCTCCAATCTGCAACTGTAAGATGAAAAAATCGCGTTACAATGCGTCTGGTGCTTAACACGGCCCGGTTACGCTCCTTGTAACGTTATGAAATCACCTTACTGTACCAAATATGTTTTTATCTTCCAATGTAAGATGAAAAAATCGCGTTACAGGGCGTCTGTCTCACACGGACAATACCTGACCTACCTTGAGCAAGGGCAGGAGAGGGTATCGCATCCGCAATGCTGTTCCAATAGCTTTCGTGCTGTTACAAACCATCAAAAAAAGCAGGCAGCCCCAAGCTGCCCGCTCCCTTATTCCATTATCCCGCCGGCACTCATCCGGCGCGGCATTACTCCTGCTCCTTCACCCGCAGCCTCCCGTCCCGCTCCTCCACCTCGAGGAACAGCGGACGTTCATTCGGCGTCTTGTTCGGCGTGTGGATTGCGAGCATGAGCCGACCGTCGAAGGCGCGGAACAGCATCGCATGGCCGCCGTCGCTTTCGAAGAGCGCCTTCTCGTCCTGCACCCATGGCCCGAGGACAGTGCCGGACACGGATCGGGCCACGCCGAGCGCATAGGTGTTGTTAATGAAGCTTGCCCACAGCAGCAGCAGCTCTCCGTTCTCCGCACGGTACATATAGGTCCCGTCGGTCACATAATTGTTCTGCCCGGGGAAGCGCGGGTGCTGGAACGAGGTCGTCCACGGCGCCTCTGAAGCGGTGAACAGCACGCGGGGTTCTCCGCTCGCCGCCTTCAGATCCTCCGTCAGCCGGACAGCGCATACCTGCCCGTCGCCAACCTGCTGCCATTCGCGGCAGAAGACCATCCACGGCTGCCCCTCATCGTCGACGAAAAGCGTTCCGTCCAGCGAGCACCAGTCCTTGGGCGTTACCGGACCGTCACTGTACGGCACGAACGGCCCCTTCAGCGAGTCGCTTACGAGCACGGCGGTGCCCAGCAAGTCATTATCTTTCCTCCGGAATGTCGCGAACATATAGTAGCGCCCTTCATACAAGTGAACCTCCGGTGCCCAGAAGTTATTTTCCGCATAGAAGCCTTCTTCCGGCCGGAAGGCCGTATAAGGCCCTTCCCACTCGCGCAAATCCTCGCCCACATAGTAATCGAACCCGATCCCCTTGCCCCAAATATTCGGGTCCGTGCTTCCGAACAAGTAATATACACCCTCCTCCCGAACCGGAACCACGAACGGATCCCGAATCTGCAACTCTCCATTACTCACCTTCCCCATAGCTCCTAACCTCCTTTGCTTAGCTATACGTCGGATAAATCACACCGATATCACGCACACTCACCAATCGTTCTCCTTGCAGGTCCACCTGCTCATTCCCCTTCACCGTCACCGGTAGCTGCTGCCCCTCATACGCGACACTGCCTTCCACTGTCCGCACCGTCATCCCTATCAACGACAGCAAGCGTCCGCTGCAATCGCACACCGCCCGCGTACCGAAGGGAATGCGCAGATGCTCTGCTCCGTCCCGATAGACGATGCCTCCGGCTTCGCGTGTCACCACAAATTCGTAGGTTACCCCATCGACCGTACGGCTGTAGCCGATCTCCGGGGCCATATTCTCGCCGTGATCCTGAGGATACGGAAGCAGCGCCGTGAACCACAGCTCGCCGTTCGGCCTAGGCAAAATCCCGGACAGCCGCTCCACGAAATCGAGCAGACATAACACGGCCGGCGAATACGTCTCGGTGAAGCCTTCCTGCCCGTTCCAAGGGCTGAGCGTTTGCGCGAACCGCTCCATTTGGGCCATCGCCGTAATAATGGGGTTCAGCACCCACGTCAGCTCCACATACCGGTGATGATGCTCGAAGGCGTGCGGCGTCCGAATCATCGTCAGGAAGTTCGAGGTTCCTGCCCAGGTATTGTAGCTGGAGAACGGATCGAAGCGCGGGTCATCCATCGCGATGGACGTGAACGGGTATTTCGCAAAAAACTTCCGCGTATTCAGCAAATATCGGCGCAGCGCCCGATCGAAGAACTCCCGGTCTCCTACCTCGCAGGCAAGCACCCGGAGCAGCACATCGGACTGGACCCTCACGAACTCCCCGTTCCGATCCAAGTCGTAGAAGAATGCGTCCGGCTCGTCGTAGCAGTACTTAAACAAGCTATCCAAGCTTCTTTGCGCTTTCGCTTCCCAATCCGCAGCGGCATCCGGATCCCCCAGCTCCCGCGCCATCCGGGCCAAATACCCGCGCTGGCAGTACACATTCGCCGTCAAATCCGGCGCCAGGAAAGGCAATATCGGCGAGTCCGGATTATACTGCCGGGCATCGTCCAGATGCCCCGTGTCCGGCACATGCCAGAAGCGCGGCGACAGATCGTGCCCCGTATCGAACGTACAAAACGCCTCCACGCAGCCGGTTCCCCTTGTATCCCGATAACGGACCAGCCATTCATCATAGCGTGCCATCGCCTCATACATGGTTCTAAGGAAGTCCTTGCTTCTTCCGTTCAACTCATAATGATTCCAGACACAGCGCGCCAGCGGAGTCACCGTCTGGATCTGCCGGTAGGCCGGCCCTTGCTGCGTCAGCTTGTAGGGCAGCTGTCCGTCGTCCTTCTGATGGTCCGCGAACAGCCGGTACGTATCCTCCGACACCGTAGGCAGAAAGCGCGACATCAGCTCGTTGTTGATCGTCCCGGTGCTCTCCATCCAGCAGCCGTAGTAAATGCCGCCCTCATGCAGCGCCGGAGCTTCGCCCAGCGTAGGCTTGATGCAGTCCAGAAGCTTGCTGAGCGCAACATAGTAGGTATCCTCCAACCGGCCGCCCTCCGATACGAATTTCACTCCCGACCGAAGCCATTCCTGCAGTACAGGCGCATCCGAGGCTTTCTTCAACTCCCCCAGTCGCTCCTCGACCGATAGTCCCCTTAACCGTTCCAGTACCTTTCCGCTCATCCGCTTCTCCTCCTGTGAACAGAAACGGACTGCCACAGGCAGCCCATTCCTCCTACATAAATTATTTATTGTTGTTAAAGATCTTCACCGTACCGTTATAGAAATCCTCTACGCCCTTCTTGATGTCCTTCTTGCCGAAGCCGATTTCCTGCACCGTAGTTTCCGCTAGCTTATTGAACTCATTCTGCCCCGGAGGGTTGTAGCTGATCTTGAACGGCTCCTTCTTTGTCGCTTCGGATACGCGGCTGGTGTAATCATAGATGATTTGCTCGACCTCGTTGGCATCCTTCTTCAGCAGCTCCCGCATCTTGGAGGTTACAGGAACGCCGCGGTCATTACCCAGAATCTTGGCTGCATCCGGGTCATTGATCCAGAAGTTCATCAGCATCGCGACTTCCTTCGGATGCTTGGTCTTCGCATAGCCCGACATCCCTTGGCTCGACTCGAAGACTACGCCCGTTCCTTTAGGACCGCGCGGTACTTGAACCAGTGTCAGCTTATCCTTCGTCAGGTTCTGGTGAGCGACCAGCTGGTTGGAGGCTGTCAGGCCCATGGCCACCTTTCCGGTAACGATAAGTGACTTGCTCGTATCCGCAGGCGGGTTCGATACCTGCAGCTCCGGCGTCACCAAGCCCCCAGCCTTGGCGGTTTCGCCCCAATAGTTGAACCACGGCTCAACATCCTTCTGCTCGAAGCCAAGCTTCCCATTGTCCATATCGTACAGCTGCTTGCCGTTTTGCTTCAGGAATATATCCATGCCATCGACTGTGTAGTTATACGTGCCGAAAACATCCTTGCCGAGCTTGGCGGATATTTCTTTGGCTGTGCGGGCGTAATCCTCCCAGCTCCACCCGTCCTTCGGCACCTCCATGCCGGCCTTCTTGAAGAGCTCCGTATTGACAATGATCCCCCGTGCGTTCGCTCCTACCGAGACATGCACCAGCTTGCCCTTATAAGTACCGTAATCGATCATCGTCTTATCCATGTCGGTCAAATTCAGATCCTTGCCAACGTAAGGGTCCAGCTCCAGCAGCACACCTTTATTCGCATAGTCCACCATGTTGCCGCCGAGGAAAAATACGTCCGGAGCCGTCCCGGAGGCCAGCTGGGTATTCAGCTTGTCGAAGTAGCCGGAGCTTGGAGCGAATTCGCCGATTACCTTGATGTTCGGGTTTTTCTCTTCGAACTTGCGAAGCGCCTGGTTGGTCATATCCGCACGCTTCTGGTCTCCCCACCACATGACGCGCAGCTCGACCTTCTCCCCGCCCGCTGCATTCCCGCCGCCGTTCGCTTGAGGAGCCGCCTGCTGAGGTCCGCCCCCCGTACCACCTGCGCAAGCGGTTGTTACCGCTACCATAGCCGCCAACGTTGAGGCCAGCATTTTTTTCTTCATAAAGCTCATCCCCCTGGTCATTGGATTCAGTACCTTGATACTTGTATCGTAAAACAAACGGATCAACCGGTGAATTGGATTTCTTCGGCACTTCGCTATCAATAATTTCGGGTGCCCCGTTATTTGATGCCTGTGGTAGCGATCCCGTCGACGAAGTAGCGCTGGAAGCTTAAGAAGATAGTCATGATCGGCACAAGCGACAGGACGGACATGGCCAGCAGAGCGCCCCAGTCGGATTCGCCCGAAGGATCGAACAAGGAGCGGATGCCGAGCTGTACGGTGAACAGCTTGATATTGTTCAAATAAATCATCTGGCTGAAGAAATCATCCCACGTCCAGATAAAAGTGAAGATCGCAGTCGTGATCAGCGCCGGCACCAGCAGAGGGAGAATGATGCGCCAGTAAATTTGACCGTAGCCGCAGCCGTCGATCGTAGCGCTCTCATCCAATTCTCTCGGAAGTCCCCGGATAAATTGCACCATGAGCAGCACGAAGAACGAGTCGTGGGCGAGCCATTTTGGAATAATCAACGGGTAATACGTGTTAATCCATTGGAAGTAGTTGTACATCGTATACTGCGGCACCAGCGTGACATGATACGGAATCATGATCGTGACCAGCATCAGGCTGAACCACAGCTTCTTGAAACGGAACTCCAGCCGGGCGAAGGCAAAGGCCGCCAGCGAGCAAGTAACTACGTTGCCGAGCACCGACAGGATAGAGATTTGGGCCGAATTTGCAAAGAACCTCCCGAAGGAAATGCCCTGAAGCCCCTTCCAGCCGTTGATATAATTTTGCAGCGTCCATACCTTCGGCCATAGGCTCGTATCGGAGAAAATCAGCTGGTTCGGCTTAAACGAGCTGAAGAGCAGCCAGAGTACGGGATACATCATGAGCAGTCCAAGCGCAATAATTACAGCGTGCTTGCTTCCTCGAGCCCATATCGCTTTGGTCAACATTGTATCATCACCCCTTTCCGGCTTTCTCGTCCCCGTAGAACACCCAGTACTTGGAGGTCACGAAGACGATGGCTGTGAACACGCCGATGATCAACACCATAATCCACGCTAATGCGGAGGCATAACCCATATCGAAGAACGAGAAGCCCTTCAAGTACAAATACAGCGTGTAAAATAAGGTCGAATCGATCGGACCGCCTCTCCCGTCTCCGATCACATATCCGGGAGTGAACACCTGGAAGGAGTTGATGATGCTCATGATCAGGTTGAAAAAAATAACCGGCGAAAGTAGCGGCAGTGTGATGTTCCAGAAGCGTCTCGCCGGGCCGGCTCCGTCCACCTCGGCCGCCTCATACAAATCGGATGGAATCTGCTTCAAGCCGGCGAGGAAGATGACCATGGCCGATCCGAACTGCCAAACCGCAAGCGTGACGATCGTAGAGAGCACGTAGTCCGGGTGGGAGATCCACGCAGGCCCTTTGATCCCGAACCATCCGAGGAAATGATTGACCAGCCCTTCGCCGTCGAACAGCTTGCGCCACACGATCGCAATCGCTACGCTGCCGCCCAGCAGAGACGGGATGTAATATACTGTCCGGTATAAGCCGAGAGCGCGGATTCCTTTGTTAAGCGCCATGGCCACCAGCAGGGCAAAGGCCAAGCGAAGCGGTACGGAGTAGAACACGTATTGGAACGTCAGTCCGAGAGAGCTTAAGAACGATTGGTCCTCGAGGAAAATATGCTTGTAGTTATCCAGCCCCAGCCATGTAGGAGCCGTCAGCAGGTTGAACTTCGTAAACGATAAATATAAGGACCCCAGCATGGGACCGAGCGTCAATGCAAAGAAGCCGATCAGCCATGGGAGCAAAAACAAATAGGCGGTCCGATTTTGCCGTAAATAGTTTGCTTTGCGTGCCTTGGACATTCGCGTCCACCTCCCATTCGGTACTTGATATACTCTTATCTTACCGATGGGAGGCTTCCGCTTGAATGCTATTTCTTCGGCACTTCGCTTATAATTTTTTCAGGTGGCTTTGGAGCGGAATTCGGAAGGGGTGACGCCGTGCATCTTCTTAAACTTGGAGCTGAAATAGCTGGCGTTGGAGAAGCCGGTTAACTCGGCGATATCCCATAGGTTCAGAGAGGTGTCCTCCAGCAGCCGAACGGCCTTAGCCATGCGCACCTCGGTCAAATATTGGATGAACGTCTTGCCCACCTTGGCCTTGAACAGCTCGGAGAAGTAGGACGGGTTGTAGCGGAACCTCTCGGCCAGCAGCGTCAAATTCAAATCATACATGTAATTCTCATCGATAAATTGCCGGACGGATTGGATCAAGGAATGCTCCGCGTCCTCCGGATCGGTCAGCTTGATTCCTTGGGCCAGCCGCAGCAGGTATTCCACGGCCTTCCCTACGGTATCCAGTCCCCAGACCAGATCGGGGCGAAGCCATAGCGGCTCTCCCTTCGGAAGCGCAGCCCTAGCTGCATGGGCAGCGGCCTCCAGCAGCAGATACAGCTGGAAGATCAGCTTCACGAAGCGGACTCTGGATTCGGCGTAGGCCGCCTCCAGCTCTTGCCGCGCGGCTTTGCCGAACGCATCGAGCTCCCCGCGTGACAAATACCGCTCAATGACCTTGACCGTCTCTTCCGATAGCGCATCCCCGGTATCCTGGAGATGCTGCCCTTCCCCGCCTGCAGCCATGCTCCAGGCTAGCAAGGAAGAAGAATAGCCTTCCTTCCACTGCGGGAGACCTGTCACGGTTTGACCCGAGCCTACCGCCGGCTCGAAGCCGAGGAGCTTGGCAACGCAACCCCGAAGCTCGGTGCAGAAGGAATCGTCGGCATCAGCGACAACAAAATGGACGAGCCCCGGGTAGCTTGGGTCGCGGAATGCAACGGGGCGGGGCTCTGACGATGCATACGTCTCTGCGAACTCTTGCGCGAGCATCTCGAAGGGCACCCGCATGCTTTCGGGGGTTCGTTCCTTGCTCCCGCCGGTCCCTGTTCTGACGAGTCCGGCGGTTACGAAACGAACCGCTGTTTGCCCTAAGGTGTCCAGCTCGAATAGCTTAGCGCGCTCCCGCAAGGCACCGTCGCTAACTAATCCTTCTTTGACCAGGTGCACAAGGAAATTCTCTTTGTTCTCCCGGTAGTATTGGGACAGCTTCCACTGCACCGTCGCCTGCTCATCCCGCTGATTCCGCTCCCTTTCCAGCTCCCGAACCACCTTGCCGAGGGATTCGTTCAACTCGTCTTGAGCGACCGGTTTGAGCAGGTAGTCTCTGGCTTGATGCTTGATCGCCGCTTTTGCATAATGGAAGTCTTCATAGCCCGTGATGACAAGGAGGCGCAAGGAAGGATAGTGCTTCTGGCAAGCGTCCAGAAACGATACCCCGTCCATCACCGGCATGTTCATATCCGTAATGACGATGTCGATCGGTTCGCCGCCAAGTCGCTCCAGCGCCTCCGCCCCGTTCGAAGCCTCTCCGACAACTGTCAGCTGCAGCCGTTCCCAATCCGCCTTCAGCCGCAGCCCCATCCGGATCTCCGGCTCGTCATCCACGATCAGTACCCGGTACATCATGCTTCCCCTCCTGTATAGGCAAGTGTAGTTCAATTCTTGTTCCGTTCCCCTGCTCCGATCGGATCGCATAGGTGAAGCCCCTGCCGTAATACAGCCGGCAGCGTGCCAACACATTGCGCAGGCCGATATGACGGGAGCCGCTGCTTAGTACCTGATCCAGCTGCAGCGCCGACGATTCCGCCGTCAGCTGCTCAATCGCCTCGGGAGTGATCCCCGGACCGTTATCCTCAACGGCCAGACGAACCAAATCTTTTCCGGTGTACACGGTGATGCGTACCTGAGCAACGCTTTCCTTGCGGAAGCTGTATTTGACCGCGTTCTCAATAAGCGGCTGCAAAATAAACTTCACAATTTCCCTGGTATCGGTCGCTCCGCCGTCTTCCTCTATCGAGACGGCCAGCCGATCGCCGAAACGGATCTGCAGTATCGCCGCATAATGCCTTACATACTTGATTTCCTCCTGAAGCGGCACCAGATCACTGGTGATGTGCAGGGAAAAGCGCAGCATTTTGCCTAACGATTCAATGACCTTGACCGTGTCCTCCGTTCGACGCTGCAGCGCCAGACTGCTCAGCAGCTCTAAAGTATTGAACAGAAAATGCGGATTGATCTGCATCAGCAGAGCCTTATATTCCGCCTGCTGCCGCAGCAGCTTCAGCTCGAATTCGGTTTTGATGTGATCCCTTAGCCGCGCCACCATGTTGCGGAAGGTCGCCGTAACATACTCGACCTCGCTGCGTATAGTGCCCGCTGCAGGAATATGACTCTCCGCCTTCTCGAAATCCCCCTTCTGTACATATTTCATTGCTGTGGTCAGCCTTGAAAGCGGTCTTGAAATGCCGTAGGACAGCCAAGTCGATACCATCACAACACAGATCAGCAGCAGACAGCTAAACACAATAATCGTCGTCCGCAGCTTATATAGCTTCGCGTACAAATCGGTCTCGGGCACGATGCTCACGAGCGTCCAGCGGTTTCGTTTCAGCTTTTTGTAAACGAGAATTTCGGTATCTCCCTTCTCGTTCTTCACATAAACCACGCCCTGCTCGGTCCGGTCGTTGCGCAGCTTTTCCACTTGCCGTACCGCCTCGGTATGGTCGCTGTAGCCCTCTTGGGGGAGAATCTGACTGCCGTTTTGATCCAGCAGAAAAATGGTACCGCTTTCGCCTAAATGAATCCGGTTGAGCGGCTCCAGGAAAAAGTCCGTGCTCATATTGACCTTGATGACGTTGCGCGATTGCAAAGGCTCGAAGGTGCCGATCGGAAGCAGCAGGCTGACTACCTGATACGGGCGCAGCTGCGCGGTTTCTACCTGATCCCAGTGGGAGGACACCCACTGCTCGCCGCGGTTCACGAAATTGCGGTACCACGATTCGTTGATGATCGAGGCATCTGTGACCACCCCGTTATCCTGGCTTACACGAACACCCTCGCGACGGTATAAGGAAATCGAGGATATTCCCGAATAATTATTCGTCGCCGTCGTAAGAAATTTGCTCATGCTGATATTGGCCAGCATTTTCTCCCCAGCCGGGAGGTCGGGGTCGGACAGCGCGCTATCCCAATTTTTCGTTTCGGTGCTGTTAAACACCAGAGAGGACGCATCGTACATCTGGAGCAGCGCCATATCGATGTACGAGCCGTACTCATCCATTTTCTCGAGTGCCGAGGATTCGATATAGGAGCGGATAATCGAGCGGGACTCGTTGAACAGGAAATAAGACATCGTCCCGAAGGAGAACACCAGCAGCACCACGAAAAAAGCGATCAACCGGTTCCTGAGCGAGTAAAACATGATTACAGCCCCCACCCTATGAGAATGGACTGGCCTCCAGTCCGTATGGTTCATTATATAGACTGTTCGCCCGATTCGGCAATCATCACGTGCTGAGAGGTATTACCAGCGACCGGGCCTGCTCCTCTTGGATTGAAAAGCAGATTTCTGCTAAAGCGCACCTTTCTTCCGTGATTTGTATCAAAACCAAGAGGATTTCGGCGTAAATACAACATTCAAAGGCCATATGCCTTGTTTTCAGCCACTGTCCCGCTCCGAAAGATGCCGATTCTCACAAATCTCGTTCTAAACCTCGTTTGGGAACGTGGATTTCTGCCGTTTAGCACCTTTGCTCCCTCGAAGGCGGCCTCCGGCTACGACCGGAATGTAAGCGAAAAACCGCCGGGATACAGCATCCCGACGGTCCTTCACCTCACTACAGCTCCAGCGGCACTCCCCGCTCCTTCAGTCTCCCGGCCTGCACATCCCGCAGCAGCCGCTCCATCCATCGGAGCTCCGTTTCCGCATGCTCGCAGAAGCCGATCATCACATGCATCGAGCCGCGCGGCACGAACGTCTTGCGTTCCTCATAGACGCTGCGCATATGACGCACGTGCTCCCGCTGCTTCTCCACCTTTGCCTGCAGAATGTCCTGAACCCGTTCCGGGTCCGCATACCTGGCAAAGGCCAGCGCCGCATACATCGGATGGTACACCTTTTCCTCGGTGGCGAACTTCTCCAGCAGCAGCTCTTGAAAAATCGCTTTCCCCTTCTCGGTGATCGTATAGATCGTCCTGTCCGGCCTGCCGCCGGTGCTGACCGTCTCCACTATGGCTACGCTCCCGTCCTTGTGCAGCTGCTCAATAGCATAATACAGCGAGCCTTCCTGCATTTTAACGTAATGGAGCATCGCCCGCTCCTTCATACGTTGGCGCATCTCATAGGGATGGCTGTTCCCTTCCATCAAAAGCCCCAAGATCACGAGCTTCATGGACATGGATTTTTCACCTCCTACAAGTGTCCCGGTGTCGGTGAAGCATCAGGCTCTTCTCGCGAGCCATCCTTCTGCGGCTTGCCGGCTCCCGCTCCCCGGGCTCCTACCTCCAGCTTGGCATTCCCCATCATGAGCACAATGAGGAACGCGAGCACTGCCATGACGATGCTGCATTGAAAGACGAACGCAATGGAATCCGCGAGTCCGGCGATCATTTGGTCCAGCACCGGCTTCGGCAAGGCGGCACGGAATTGGGGCTGGAGCAGCACCTGCGGATTCGGCGGCTCCTGCGCCGCGCCATTGGGCAGCAGCTCCGCCAAACTCTTCTTCATCGCATGGGCCTGAAGCGCTCCGAGTACGGTGACGCCAAGGGCTGTACCGATCGTACGGAAGAACGATACCATCGAAGTGACCACGCCCCTCTGATGCATCGACACACCGTGCAGCGAAGAAATGGAGATCACGGGGAACGAGACTCCGATGCCAAGCCCCATCAAAATCATATAAACGGTAATCAGCCAGCGTTCGGTACCCAGGGAAATGGTGCTCAGAAGCACTGTCGCAACGATCAGCAAGCTGCTGGATACGATCAGAATATTACGGTAAGACAGCTTGCCGATGAATCGTCCTCCCAGCACCGAGCTGACCACAACCCCCAGCATCATCGGCGTCAGTACCTGCCCGGCGCTCGTAGCGGAGCCCTCGAACACCCCCTGGATAAAGAGCGGGATATACGAAGCGGCGGAGATCATCACGGCTCCAAAGAAGAAGCTCGCCCCCATGCTCGCCGAGAAGAGTCGATGCTTGAACAAGCCAAGCGGTACGACCGGGTCCGATACCTTCGTCTCGATGAACAGGAATAAGGCCGAAAGCAGAACAAAGCCGGCGAACAATCCGATAATCGGCAAGGAGCCCCAAGCATACCCTTCTTTGCCCCCCAGCTCCAAACCGAACATCAAACACAGCACCGCAGCGGCAAAAACAATCGTCCCCGCCCAATCGATCTTCTGATTCGGATTCGTCGGCAGCGAAGGGCGGTAGAACACCGAGATCAGAATCAGTGAAACCACGCCTAACGGCAAGTTGATGTAGAATATCCAGGTCCAGTCAATGTTATCGGTAAAATAAGCCCCGGCCAGCGGGCCCAGCACACTGGAGATGCCGAATACGGCACCGAACAGGCCCTGCATTTTTCCCCGCTTCTCGGGCGGGAACAGGTCGAATACAATCGTGAAGGTAATCGGCATCAGCGCGCCGCCGCCGATCCCCTGTACCGCTCGGTAAATAATCAGCTCCAGCATCGTGGACGCTGTCCCGCAAAGCGCAGAGCCGATCATGAACACGATGAGTCCAAGCAGGAAGAACAGCTTCCGGCCGTACATATCGCTTAATTTGCCGAAGATCGGCATCGACACTACGTTCGCAATCAGATAGGCTGAAAACACCCATACAAACTGTTCAAGTCCTCCCAGCTCTCCGACAATGGTCGGCATCGCCGTGGATACGATCGTTTGGTCAAGAGACGCCAGCAGCAATGCGAGCATCAATCCGACAATCGTCCAGCGGACGTTTGATTTTTTGGTCTCCGTCATGGTACCTCTCCTTCAATCGTACAAATTAAATAGGCTGAAAGCCTATCGTTATTATACTCAAATTTGAGTATGATTCAATGCAATTAGACAACTTTTTACATAAATTTAACAACAGACTGCCCGTAACATGGTAAAATAAGAAAAACTTTTATCAAAGCCCTCTCTTAAAAAACCTATATAAAGGAGGACTGCCTATGGGAGCCTTACTGTCTCTCCTCTTGTTTGCCGTCGTCGTGATTGTTATCATGCTGATTTTGCATTATGTCATCTACTCCGCGATTAACGACTCCAAGCTTACCCGTTCCGTTCAAGAAATGCAGGTGACGATCGAAAAAATGCAGCAGGCGCTCGAACGCCTAAGCCCGCCGCCTCAGGCCTCTCCTCAAACGCGAGACGATTCTCCTCAGCAATGGCCCGACCGGGAGACTTGTCCGGCATGCTTCACGCCGATATCCGCTGAAGATAAAGAATGCCCGGATTGCGGATTAAGTCTACGGGAAAACACGGAATCTCCTTAGAAAGTTTGCCCAAAGGAACCAAGTATCATATAATAGGTTTTGTTTATAACAAATTGTATTTATATTTATTGCCTTGCTGATAAATTATTATTATTTATCCAGCTATGGTAGGCGAACGTTTCATCCCAATTCCGGGAGAGGAGGAACGACGTGAATCTTAACCAATTGGAAACCCTCATTACCATCTCCAAGACGATGAGCTTCCGTAAGGCCGGTGAACTTCTGAACCTGACCCAGCCTGCGGTATCCGCGCAAATTAAGAGCCTGGAAGATGAATTCAAGACCACACTGATCGACCGCAACCAGCCTGTGACGCTGACGGACAGCGGCCGCGTCTTTCTGGAGCATGCCGAGATCATTCTCCAAACCGTCGAGGAGCTGAAGCAGCGGTTATCCGACTTGAACCAGACTCCGCAGGGCCATATCCATTTGGGAACGACGACTTCGATCGCCATCCAAATCCTGCCGCGAGTGCTTTCTTATTTTCAAAATCAGTTCCCGTTGATCAAAACGACGATACACTCGATGACATCCTCACAGATTATGGCCAGTGTCGAGAACGGCTCGATCGATATCGGGATTACTTATTTGTTCGACAAGCAGCCAACCCTAGAGAGCTCAGTGCTATACTACGATACGTTCGAGCTGGTCGTCTCCCCTGAGCATCCGCTCAGCAAATACAGCCATGTGCCCATTGAGCGGCTTCATGAGCTTCCCCTCATCATGTTGTCTCCTGAAACCGCAGGACGCCGGTTTGTCGACCAAATATTCAAACAGCTGTACATTACACCGCAGGTCGTCATGGAGCTTCCCAGCAGTGAAGAGGTCAAACGTATGGTGGAGCTGAATCTCGGCGCAGCCATTATTTCGAAGCTGTCGATTGCGAGCGAACTTAAATTGGGTACACTGAAGATGATCCGGGTGAACGAGCTGGAAATCAGCCATCCGGTGGGCGTCGTTTATAAAACGGGCCGCTATTTGAGCTCCGCGCTGAATCAATTCCTTATTGATCTTAAGGGGATGCAGGAGATCCAATTCATCGGCTCAGAGTAAGATACGGAGAGGAGCAGTAGATCCCATGGTAAAATTCGATTTACATACGCACCATGAAAGGTGCGGACACGCTACTGGCACGATTCGCCTTTATATTGAGGCGGCAATCAACAACGGGCTGCAGGTGATCGGTATCTCCGATCATTCCCCCTATTTTGCCCACGAGAAGGACCATCCGGAGCCCGGCATTGCGATGGCCAAGAGCGAATTTGCCAAATATGTAGAAGAAGTGCTTAAGCTGAAGGCCGAATATGAGGGCCGTATCGATGTTCTCCTGGGTGTGGAATCGGACTTTTACGCGGAGCATGCGGAGATTTACCGCTCCGTCTATGAGAAGTATCCGTTCGATTATATTATCGGCTCGATTCATCAGGTCGGCGGGGTTAGCATCTTTAACCGGAAACGCTGGAACGGATTGAACGAGAAGCAGAAGGTCGCTCAAAAGGAACAGTACTACGAGCTGATTGAGCATTCGGCGCGCAGCGGCATGTTCCAGATTCTCGGACATATCGACGCCATGCGCGGTTATTACCCGGAGTTCGCGAACATTAAGACCGATGCGGTAGACCGATGCTTAAAGGTGATCGCCGAGAGCGATGTAGCTATCGAGATCAATACCTCCGGTAAAACGAAGGATTGCGGCGGCTGGTATCCGACCGACGAAATTCTGGAGCGCGCTCACCATCACGGCGTCCGCGTCACGTTCGGCTCCGATGCCCATGTTCCGGAGCGGGTCGGCGACGAGTGGGATGCAGTTGCGAAGCGGCTGAAGGAAATCGGCTTCCGTGAATGGGTGTATTTCAAACAGAAGCAGCGCCAGGTCGTACCGCTTTAGCATATATAAAAGAAAAGCTGCCTCCCTCACAGGAGTGCAGCTTTTTTGAGTTACGGGATTATCTCGACATCATCGAACGGATTCCATGATAGATGTAAGCCCCAGCAAAAACGATCATGGTTGCTACTCCAAGTAAATCAAGGACGGGGTCTAAACTGGATAATACGGTTCCGTCAACTGGTACTTTCACCAGCGCGTACCCACCAAGAAGTCCACCTAAGTTTGTCAGGAATTTATCCAACATGTCCACCTCCTATCATTGGATACTACACAATATGCAGCTTGAGTGCAGAGTGTTCCAATAATAGGATGGGTGAACAAGCATTTTTTCCTATGTGTGGCCAGACCAACATTTGGCGGTAGACCCTAAAGGCAATCTTCGTGTAGAGTAATACTTGCCATGAGATAGGTACCTTTCAGTATGATGATATCCATTCTGAGGAGCCTATCTTTTTTGTATACAAAAAAATCTGCCCACCATTGGAGTAGGAAGGCAGATTTCTTATTCCCGCTTATACTAATTCGCAGCGCTGGCTTACCTGCTTTACTACCTCAGACTCGGACATCCCCTGAGCGTTAATAACGGATGCACGAGTGACCGTTTCCGTCATGCCCATGACATTCTTGTCTTGTCCGGAGATGACGCAGCAGTCGCAGTTCTGGATGCTGCTGTTATCGAGCGACACCACATCATAACCGTTTTGCTTCAACGCGTCCTTCACGTTATTCAAGCTGTCTTCTACAGCGATTTTGGCCATTTGTTTTCGCCTCCTTTACCCTCATGTAGTTTGAGCATCTCGCACGAAAATATTCTTATTGGTGCTGCATATAAGAACTATTCGGAACGAAGCCCTGTCCGCCTTGCGCCGGCTGGTAGCTATGGAGGAATGTTTTAGCGGTATGGTCGTTCATCGTAGGAACCTGATACTGTCCTTGCTGGTTCATCATCAGGAATACCTCATAGGCTTGCTCTGCGCATGTAATAGAGCCTTGAATGAGCATCTGGCGAACGTTCGGGTCGGCACATTCCAGAGCTGCCTGCATATGTACCTTCGCACTGCTCTTATGACAGATCAGCATGGCGCTGACAATTTGCTGATCGTTCAATGAGCCCTGCATTTGCGGAGCTATCGGCATAGGGTTGTGCAGGCCGTATTGGATTTGCTGAGGCTGAATGTTTATTGTCATCCCCTGATAAGTCGGAGGCTGCTGATTCGCCGCAGCATAATCATGAGTATACGTTACCAGCCGATCATAGGACATCATAGCCGATTGCATATGGCGAGTAAGCATGGAGCGAATTTGCTCGTTTTGTGTCATTTGTGCATACAAGCCGAAATGGCTGATCAGATTCAGCTTTTCATTCAAAATTTCATGGACTTCCATTGTTTCGTGAGCGCCGAATGGCATAGCTTTCACATCTCCTTTGTGGTGGTCCTGTTTGGGCAGGGTTTTTTTGCCAAGTTTAAGGTAACCATCCCGGAAAAAAATTATTCGTATAGCCGCCCCCGACTTCAGTGATAATAACATCTGTATTCACCACTTATCTTAGGGGGAAAGCCTACTATGTCTTACGAGCCTCTGGACGCCCGTCTTGAATACCGCATTTGGTACGATAACGGTGACGGAGATGCCGGTATAGCTGAATTTGAAAGCCTGGAGGAAGCGGAACAATTCAGCAGCAGCAACAAGACCCATCAACGCGAGCATTTCGTATGGAATAGGGAATAGGAAGTACGAAAAACGACATGCTTTCCTTCTTAGGAGGCATGTCGTTCCTTTTCAACCCCTATTTTGTGAAAAATCAATCGATACAATACCAGGTGCAAGCTCTGCACAAAGAGATAGATCGGAATCGAAAACAAGATGGTAAACCCATGCTTGTAATGAAATAGCCCCATCTTAACCCCAATCCATTCTACAGCGATGGCGAACACGGTCCATCCGATGATGTACAGCAGCACTCCTGTATGCTTTATCCGAAGCCACTCGCAGCCGTATATGAAAAAATAACCGAACGGCGCATACATAAAGTAGGAAAATAGATCGAAAAGCTGGTACTTCGCTTGATCTCCGACATCGTAAAGATCGAAGGGCTCTACAGCGATCGTATGATCGAACATGAGTCCCATAAACACGCCGAACAGTAAATTGAATAGGGTCTCCATAGGTGTGAACCTTTTGGGGAGCATCAGAACACCTGCCATTCCAACAACAATCAGACCGATGGCAAACCATTCATTTCCATTGAATCCATAGTCATAAATGAGGTTGCTTTTCTCTCCCATCGTGCGCCCTCCTTCTCTGTTCAAGCTTAAGCAGCCATTTGGCGGTCAGTAAGGATAATCCCATAAGAATAAGGATTATGGCCATATTGCAAAAGATGATTCGCATTTCCGTTTCAATAATTCCTAGCGAACGCATCAATATCAAATCGGCAATGCAGAAAACGAACGTGTAAAGGGTCATTCCCCACTTTATTTTGGCGGAACGGGCGGTCAATACGACATTGGCGAAGATCAGCAGCGAAAGGGTAAATATAATATCCCGGTGCAGAATAACCGAGAGAAACTTCGGAATCTCGTGACTGATTCTTACAAATTGCAACGTATGCGTGCAATACGTAAACTTATTGATATCGACAATGGAAAGGATCATATAAGTCAGTACATTCACAGCAAGCGGGAGCTTACGCGGCAGGGCCATCATTAGCTGTAATGTATACCACGAAAGAATCGTATAAATGGTCAGCTCCATAGTCTCCCCTACCTTCGACAGCAATGGTTGCGGTTATTTTTCCATAGGGGAGTTCCAGTTATACCGGAATAGGCAAAAAACCTTCCCGACATGTCGGGAAGGTCTCTATAGCTATCGGGAAGCTTACAGCTGATTAGGATTTCAAATGCTTCTCTATCGCTTCCACTACCCGTTCCTTCTGCAGCGGCTTGACCATAAAGTCCAAAGCTCCGTTTCGTATGGCATCCACGACCATTGCCTTTTGACCCATGGCTGAGCACATGATCACCTTCGCAGCGGAATCAAAGGCGCGAATTTCCTTCAATGCATAAATCCCGTCCGCATCAGGCATCGTGATATCCATCGTCACCAAGTCCGGCTTGCACTGCTTATATACGGCTACCGCTTCGATTCCCGTAGTGCCTTCCCCGGCTATCTCGTGTCCCATTCCTATCAAGATGTCCTTTAGCATGGCCCGCATAAATGCGGCATCGTCGACTACCATGATTCTCGCCATTCTCCCACCTCGTGCTTTCAATTTGTATTGAGCTTCCACTTGCTGAATGCTTCGTCCGCATAGGAAATAAGAAGCTTGCATTCAAGAATTGCCGGGGGGCGGCAGGTCGTCACGCCCAGGCTTATCGTCACTTGATGTTAAATGTCTATATGCTTATGAGTCCCACACTCGCTAAGAACGGGTTCATCGCTTTGAAGTTGTCGTACATAGACTCCATCCCCTAAATTATAGCAAAATGTGTCGAATAGGAACTTTAAATATTTTTACATCAAATTTTTGAAAGCTTCCAGCTATGCCGAATTCCGGACAAAAAAAAGAGACCCTCCCAACGGGGGAGAGTCTTTCAAGTAGTTTATATTAAAAAGGGGGTCTTGGTTAGTATAATACACGGAAAACATGTTAAACACATAACAGGAATATTTCAGTTGTGTAACAATTTTGAAAACGCATTTATGTAAATTCCCTCCATTTGCCAAAAATTGCTTCCATCGCTTATAATCCAAGGAATACACCGTGTTATTAAAAAGGAGTTGATCGTCATGTATGATTACCATCACCTCCACCATGTGAAGGAGCAGTCACGCTCCAAACGAACATTGTGGTTCACGCTTATTTTAACGGCTTTCTTCACGATAGTCGAAATTATCGGCGGCCTGCTGTCCAACTCGCTGGCTCTGCTGTCCGACTCCATGCACATGATATCGGACGTGATCGCGCTCGGTCTCAGCATGGTGGCGATCTATCTTGCGACGAAGCAGCCGAACGCCCGCTTCACCTTCGGGTATTTGCGCTTTGAGATCATCGCCTCGTTCTTGAACGGCTTGGCGCTGGCCATTATCGCCGTCGGAATTTTCATTGAAGGAATTCGCCGCTTCATTACACCGGAGCCCATCGATTTCAAGCTGATGCTGATCATCGCTTCCATTGGCCTTATCGTAAACCTTGTCTTGACGCTCGTTTTAAAGCACAGTATGGAAGAAGAGGAAAACTTGAATGTTCAGAGCGCCCTGTGGCACTTTATCGGGGACCTGCTCAGCTCGGTAGGGGTTATCATTTCGGCGATCATCATTTACTTCACAAGCATTGCTTGGGTAGACCCGCTTATTAGTATGGTGATTGGCGGTATTATCTTTGCGGGCGGGGGACGCATCATTAAAGAATCGTATCTTATCCTCATGGAATCCGTACCCGGCAAATTCAATCTCGATGAGATTCGTGAAGCGATTGCACAGGTGGAGGGCGTCGAGGACGTACATGAAATGCACCTATGGGCTATTTCGTCGGATCATTACTCGCTAACGGCACATGTTTTCATCGATGAGAAAATTCAGCCGTTCTGCATCATTCTCGCCATCAACGAGACGCTCAAGGAGAAATACGGCATCGAGCATTCTACGATTCAGATGGAGCATGCCAATATTCATCCTCACGGAGAATACGGCAAGGAATTCCTTCGGACGCGCGAGGAAGAACGAGAGCACGAATAATACGATGCTTCACTTACTATAGAAGGCCTGCACCGCCGCTTGCTTGCAGCGGCCGCAGGCCTTTTATCTAAACAGCTTATCTTTCGTACCAGTAGCCCTTGATGTTCTTCTCCATCCGGACCAGCGCCTCCAGATAGTAATAATCTCCCCAGATCATAAAGTCATCCGGAGCCGCACCGCCGCGAACGCTGTAAGAGCCATGCTCGATGAAGCCCTCGGCATCCGGCTTACCTATGGTTGCATAGCCCCTCACCAGTCCCTCCATCGAACGCTTCAGACCGTCCTCCAGGAAGGCTCGTTCCGGATGATTCGCATCAAGGTGCGAGAGCAGCTCGAGAATACCGGCCGAAGTAATGGCCGAAGCGGAGCTATCCCGCTCGGTTGTCGCCGTGATCGGCACATTAAAGTCCCAGTACACCACGTTATCCTCAGGCAAGCGCTCCAGGAAGTAGCGAGCCATGCGAAGGGAGGTCTCAAGATACAGCGGGTTTTTCGTATAATGATAAGAAAGCGCGAAGCCGTAAATTCCCCAAGCCTGGCCCCGAGTCCACGTCGAACCGTCCATAAAGCCTTGATGTGTGCCGCCGCGAATGGATTCGCCCGTCTCCTGGTCGAAATAGAACGTGTGATAAGACGAATCGTCACCGCGGACGAGGAAGCGACGGGATTTGTCGGCATGGATGACGGCCACTTCCTTGTATTTTTCGTTACCTGTTTGCTCATATGCCCAGTATAACAGCGGAAGGTTCATCATGCAGTCGATGATAATGCGCCCGCCATTGACGGGGTCGCCCTCCGGTCCCCAGGCTTGAATGTATTGGCCCTTCTCTCTCCAGCGCTTCATCAACACGTCAGCCGCCTGAATCGTAAGCTGCTTCGCCGCTTCATCCCCTTCGATCATCCATTGTGCCTTGGAGGATAGCGAATAAAGGAAGCCGATATCATGATGGTCCAGATGGCTGTGCTGTTCCAGACGCACTCGGAAGCTGTCCACCGTACGGCGAGCGGCTTGTGCAAAAGCCTCGTCTTTGGAGTACTCATAGCAGAGCCATAAAATCCCGGACCAGAAGCCGTCCGTCCAGTCCGTATTCGGGTTCAGCATGTTCGAGTACTTCCCGCCTTCTCCTACGTGCGGGAATAAGTCGCCGTAACGCTCGATGTTCTTTCTTGTTTTCTCTACCGCATCCTCAATTGCCTGCTGCCAAAGACCCATAACTTCACACTCTCCCATACTATGTATAATGAATGAAAAACCGCGGTTTAACTTGCATCAAATCTCCGAAGACAAACGAGGTATCAGGTGCAGCGGAATTTTTACCTCATGCCCTTCCTCCGATACGTCCCCAGGCAGCTCGGCTAAGCTCCCTTGCTTCAGCCGCTCGGTTTCACCCAAATGATGCAGCATTCTCCGAAGCACAATTCCCGCTTGAAGATGATAAGGGATATCAACCGAAGTAAGGGACGGATAGCTGTATCTGGCAATCGGTTCGTTATTGATCCCGACCACCTTCCAATCGCGAGGAACATGGTAGCCCTTCTCCAGCAGCAGTGACATGAACCCTACCGAAACCAAATCATCGAAGCCGACCACCCCTACCGCCCCATCCTGCCGGGGAACGGTTAACGCTTCCTCGAGTAATGGCTCCATGCCTCGGGATCCATCGATATTGATGATTGCGCTTGTGGCATCCGACAGTCGACTGAGCGCCCTCTCGAATCCGATGCGCCTCTGCTGATCGATCGCATGCGAGCCCGGTCTGGAGAGATACAGCATCGTTCGGCATCCCTGCTCATATAAATGCGCAACCGCCTGTTCGGCCCCACCTGCAAAATCCAAGTTCACCGCGGCGAGTGCCAGGTCCTCCGGCCAGTCCCAACCGTTAAACAACACTAGAGGCGTTCCGTCTCCGACCAGCGTCCGGGTCGCTTCCTTCGACATCGCCAAGCCGTGACTGACCAGACCATCCACCCGGCGCTGCAGCAGTAAGTCCAAATGCCGCTTCTCAATATCGGGGTTAAACCCTCCGGCTGAGAATACCGACAAATGATAGCCGTACTCATGGGCAACGCGCTGCATCTCCTCCGCAAACCGCCCATAATATCCCCCGAAGCTTGGCACCAGCAGTCCCAGCTCATAGGAGCGACGCCTGCTGAGATTGGCAGCCATCACATTCCGCCGGTACCCCAGCTCCTCGGCCGCCTTCTCCACCTTGCGAATGGTCTCCTCCGACATAGGAACGTTCCGACGGTTCAGCACATTGGAGACCGTGGCAATGGAAACCCCCGCGGCTTCTGCGATATCTACGATGGTGACCTGGCGGTTCTTGCTCATGCTTGCCAACAGCTCCTACTCTTTTTGTTATTTAAACGTTTCAATTACATTGTAAACGCTGTTACCGTCTTCGTCAACTATCAGTTGATCGGCACCTTTCTTTAAAAAAAACCTCCAGCCGCCCATCCATCGGGCAGCCGGAGGCTTCCAAACCTTTATACGCTAAGCCATTTCTTAAACAGATGCTTCGTCGTTTCTTTGTTCATCTCCGCGATCGAGGTCGTCAGCGGAATGCCCTTCGGACAGGAACGCACACAGTTCTGCGAGTTACCGCAGCCCTCGATGCCGCCATCCGTCATCAGAGCGTCGATCCGCTCGTGAGCGTTCATCTCGCCTGTCGGGTGAGCATTAAACAGACGCGCTTGAGAGATCGCCGCAGGACCGATGAAGTCCGTACGATCGTTCACGTTCGGGCAAGACTCCAGGCATACGCCGCAGGTCATGCACTTGGACAGCTCATAAGCCCATTGACGCTTGGCTTCCGCCATCCGAGGTCCAGGACCGAGATCATACGTACCGTCGATCGGAATCCATGCCTTTACCTTCTTCAAGGCGGTGAACATCCGCTCACGGTTGATGACAAGGTCGCGAACGACGGGGAATGTCGACATCGGAGCGAGTCGGATCGGCTGTTCCAGCTTATCGACGAGTGCCGTACAAGCTTGGCGCGGCTTGCCGTTGATCACCATCGAACAAGCGCCGCACACTTCCTCCAAGCAGTTCGACTCCCAACACACAGGGGTCGTCTTCTTGCCGTCGGCATTCAACGGGTTCCGTTGAACCTCCATCAGTGCGCTGATGACGTTCATGTTCGGACGGTACGGAATCTCGAACTCTTCCGTATAAGGCTTCGTTTCCGGAGAGTCCTGACGAGTGACGATAAACTTCACTTTTTTGTTCGAAGCAGTCGCTTCAGCCATGATTAAGCTCCTCCCTTCTTCTTATCTGTCGTATAGTCACGCTTCCGCGGCGCAATCAGCGATACGTCAATATCTTCCCACTCAATGGATGGGCCGTCCGGCGTCCACTTCGCCTTGGTCGTCTTCATGAATTCTTCGTCGTTACGTTCAGGGAATTCCGGCTTGTAATGCGCGCCGCGGCTCTCGTTACGCAGCAGGCCGCCCAGCGTCATGACATGAGCCAGCTCCAGCATGTTCCACAGCTGACGCGTGAACGCTACACCCGGGTTGTTGAAACGCGCCGAGTCGTTGATGTTGATGTTGTGCCAACGCTGCTTCAGCTCTTGGATCTTCGCGATCGTCTCTTCCAGACGCTTGTTATAGCGAACGACCGTCATGTTGTCGAGCATCCACTCGCCAAGCTCCTTATGCAGCACGTAGGCGTTCTCCGTACCGTTCATCTTCAGGATGCTCTCGTACTTGTCCGTGTGCTGCTTGACAGCGCGGTCGTATACCGTGGACGAGATGTCCTCCGCCGATTTGTCGAGACCCTTGATGTACTCGATGGCCTTCGGACCGGCAACCATACCGCCGAAGATGGCGGACAGCAAGGAATTCGCGCCCAGACGGTTAGCACCGTGGTATTGATACTCGCACTCGCCGGCTGCGAACAGACCGGGAATGTTCGTCATTTGGTTGTAATCTACCCACATACCGCCCATCGAATAGTGAACGGCAGGGAAAATCTTCATCGGAATCTTGCGCGGATCGTCGCCCATGAATTTCTCATAGATTTCGATGATACCGCCAAGCTTGACGTCAAGCTCCTTCGGATCCTTGTGGGACAAGTCAAGGTAAACCATGTTCTCGCCGTTAATACCGAGCTTCTGGTCTACGCAGACCGAGAAGATTTCGCGTGTCGCGATATCGCGGGGAACGAGGTTGCCGTACGCAGGGTACTTTTCTTCAAGGAAGTACCAAGGCTTACCGTCCTTGTAAGTCCAGATCCGGCCGCCCTCACCGCGTGCGGATTCGGACATGAGGCGAAGCTTGTCATCCCCTGGAATGGCCGTCGGGTGGATCTGAATGAACTCGCCGTTTGCGTAGTACACACCTTGCTGGTATACGGCACTTGCAGCTGTACCTGTATTGATAACCGAGTTCGTCGACTTACCGAAAATAATACCGGGACCGCCTGTCGCCAAAATAACCGCATCGGCACGGAACGTCACAACGTCCATGCTGCGCAGGTCTTGGCCGGCAATGCCTCGGCATACGCCGTCGTCATCCAGCACGGCGCCGAGGAACTCCCAGTGCTCGTACTTCTTCACAAGGCCTGCGGTTTCCCAGCGGCGTACTTGCTCATCCAGAGCGTACAGCAGCTGCTGTCCCGTTGTAGCGCCCGCGAACGCCGTACGGGAATGCTTCGTGCCGCCGAAGCGGCGGAAGTCAAGCAGACCTTCAGGCGTACGGTTAAACATAACGCCCATCCGGTCCATCAAGTGGATAATGCCAGGCGCCGCATCGCACATGGCCTTAACCGGCGGCTGGTTCGCCAAGAAGTCGCCGCCGTATACCGTATCGTCGAAGTGCTCCCAAGGGGAGTCCCCTTCACCCTTCGTATTAACCGCTCCGTTGATGCCCCCTTGAGCACAAACGGAGTGAGAACGTTTCACCGGTACCAAAGAAAACAGGTCGACGTGAACGCCGGCTTCAGCAGCTTTGATGGTTGCCATGAGGCCAGCCAGACCGCCGCCGACTACGATGATTTTACTATTCGCCATTGTCGCTCACTCCCCCTTAATGTGTTCCTGTCGCTGCCGGCAGCTTACTGAATTCCGGATCTGTAAATGCCGTCAGAGACATAATAAACATAATGCTCATTACTACGAAAACGCCCATCCAAATATAAGTCGATACTTTCTGTGCGCGAGGACCGACAGTGATTCCCCAGCTGACCAGGAACGACCACATGCCGTTGCTGAAGTGGAATACGGCAGCTACGACACCGATGACATAGAATACATAGTTGACCGGGTTTGTAGCGATTTCATGCATCCGCACGCCGATATCTCCCTGAGGAAGACCCAGCGTAATCGCAAACCGGGTTTGGAAAAAGTGCCATGCGACAAAAAGAAACGTAATGACGCCCGTCACACGCTGCCACAAGAACATTTGATTGCGGAAATAGCCATAGTTCGTTACATTATGGCGTGCCGTATAAGCAACGTACAAACCGTAGATCGCATGGTACGCCAAAGGTATCCAAATACCGAAGATCTCAAGGAACAGTACGAGCGGCAGCTCATGCAGCCAATTGACCTGATCCAAGAATGCCGCGTGTCCGCCGCTGTGCGCTTTGTAGTTGGTCAGCAAATGCTCGATCAAAAAGAAGCCGACCGGAATAACGCCCAGCAGGGAATGCAGCTTGCGAGAATAATACGAATTCTTAAACATTACCCTTCGTTCCCCCCTAGAAATGTGAAACTTGTCACTGCAAACATAAAAACCATTAAACATTGTACTCCTGCTTACCAAGGAGCGTCAACCAAATTCGATACGCCTATTTTCCATGAATCGACAATCTTTTATGCAAGCACCGCTGGAAAATGTGAACACTGCGTGACAACTACCATACTACTCCTTTATCGCTTATAATGGAAGTGCCGATTTTTTATAATCGCTTATTCGGATTATGCATATGCAAGGAGATACCCATGGAGAACCTTGATATTTTCGCCGTTGTTGTGGAACAGCAGAGCCTCAATCGGGCCTCCCAGCTGTTAAATATCTCACAGCCGGCGCTTTCCCGCAAAATCATGCGTCTGGAAGAGGAGCTCGGCGTCGAGCTGTTTCTCCGAAAAGGCAAACGGCTGGAGCTTACAAGAGCCGGCCAGATCTGCTACGAATATGCTCAGGAGCAGCTGCAGCGGGAGCGTAAGCTGCATAAAGAGCTGAAAGCCTTCCGGTCCGGTGAGAAGCCGCAATCCCTGACGATCGGAGCAAGTCTGACTACGCTTCAATCGACGTTGCCTGACCTAATTACTATTTATACCCGAGAATACCCGAATACAGACATTAAGGCCATTACCGGCAAAACCCACGAGATCGTTCCGCTGGTCAAGGAGCGCAAGGTGGACATCGGCCTGGTCGCCTCACGGATCGAACATGCCGGCCTCACCTGTCTCCCCCTGTTCGACGATCATTTGTGCCTCGTGCTCCCGGAGGATCACCCGAGCAGCGATAAGCCCGAATGGGAGGCCGGTGATCTCGACCGCCTGCCGATGATTTTGTTTTCCCGGGGTACCTGGTACCGGATTCTCATGGATGATCTGTTTCAGCGGTATGGCATCCATCCCGATGTAAAGATGGAGATCGACTCCTTCGAGGCAATCATTCGGCTCGTGTCGACCTGCAAAACGGCAACTTTGCTGCCGGAATCGTATTTGCGCCGGAACCTCATTCAAGATAACGAGCTCATCATTCGGCATATTCCTGCGCTCGAGCAAACGAAAAGAACGACCTCCCTGCTGTTTACAGAAGAGGCCGCCCTGGAGCCGTCGATCAAACGCTTCATCGATCAGACCGTGCGTCATTTTCACGTATAAAACCGTCTATCTTTCCTCCAAGCGGAGCCACTTGGCAACCAGACCGGTGGTTCCCGCCTGCACGATAATCGTCAGCAGCACAGCCATGAAGGTGACAGAGGAGATGATGTCCGCGTATTTTACCCCCATGCCTGCCACCATCCCGCAAAGTGCAGCCGGAATGACTCCGGTTTCCCGGACCCAGAACATGAATGCAATTTCATTCGGTTTCCAATCCGCCCTGGAATCGGGCAAGGTGCACGCGAGCACGGTCAGCGGACGCGCAACCAGCATGAAGATCGCAATAACTAGCAAGCTTGGCCCTAAATAAAGAAGAATGACTTCCAAATTCACCTGGCTTCCGAGCAAAAAAAAGATCAACATCCGCATAAGCACGGTCATATTTTCCGTAAAATGCTCCATTTCCTTCAGCTTGTCGTTCAGGTCAAGCCCGAAGGACGGGGCATTCCCCCAGATCAGGCCGGCTACGAAGGTGGCCATGAAGCCGCTGACCTGCAGCGATTCACCCAGCCAATACGTACCCAGCGCAGTAACCACCAGAGCGATCGTGGCGTAATCCCGAAGCCAGCCGAGCCTCAAGTGTCCTGTAACGAAGGCAAGCGCCAAGCCTACCATAATACCTACGCCAATCCCGCCAAGCGCGGTAAAGCCGAACCTCTCGATGCTGGAGAGCAGCGACACCTCTTGTCCGCTGGTGATCATCGCCAGCACCGTGAACGTCAAGATCGAACCGGTCGCATCGTTGAAGGCTGATTCGCTTTCCACGGTTTCCCGTACCTTGGTCCTGATTTTTACCTGCTTAAAGACCGGAATTAGGGTTGCCGGGTCGGTCGACGAGATAATCGCTCCTAAGAGCACAGCGTAAGCAAAAGGCAAATCCAGCAAATAATGCGCGGCAAACGCTACCACCGCACAGGTGATTAATACGCCCGGGATACTGAGCAGCGTAATCGTCACCCACACCTTGCGCAGCCCCCGAAAACGGATGTTGCGCCCGCCGTCGAACAGAATCAAAGCCGAACCGACTGTCAAAATGAACTGGTTCGTAAACGAGCTGCTTGCTTCATGAATGAGATGCAATCCTTGTCCTACAATCATTCCCGCAATCAGGAATAGAGCTACATCCGGCAATCTCAGCAACGCGGCCAATCGACCGGAAACCATCCCTATACCCAATATGAAAATCAGCAGGAACAGCACATGATGGATCAGCAGTTGATTTTCCATTCCGCTACCCGATCACTTCCTCCTCGAACGTCTCGATTTGCTGGTTCGTTCCGATAATGACCATAACATCGTTTTCTTCCACCGTATCCGTTGCAGCCGGCGCAATAATGACACCCTGCTTCTTATTAATCGCTACTACACTGCAGCCGTACCTCGCCCGCGGATCAAGGTCCTTCAGCGAGTAGCCGCACAATCGCTTCGGTACGGACAACTCTACAATCGTGTAATCCTTCGACAGCTCAATGAAATCGAGCAGGTTCGGCGAAGCCAGCTGGTGCGCAACGCGAATGCCCATATCCCGCTCGGGGAAAATCACTCTGTCCACACCGAGCTTCTCCAGCACTTTGCCGTGCAGATCGGACAGCGCCTTGGCCACGACCTTCTTCACGCCGATATCCTTCAATAGAATGGCGGCAAGAATACTTGCCTGGATGTCGTCTCCGATGGCTACGACCACACAATCAAAATTCCGGATGCCGAGTGAGCGCAGCACATCCTCATCCGTAGCGTCGGCGACGACGACGTGCGTCAGCACGTCGCTCATTTCATCAACGGATTCTTCATCCTTGTCGATTCCAAGCACCTCGAACCCAAGCTTTACCAATTCCTTGGCGATGCTGGAGCCGAAGCGGCCCAGTCCGATGACAGCGTATTGACTTCTCTTCATTTGCGGTTGTTCCCCTATCCGATAGTAATTTTCCCTTCCGGGTATCTATATAGCTCTTTTTCCGTTTTCGGGCCGAGCGCATAAGCGAGCGTCAGCGGGCCGAGACGGCCGATAAACATCATGAGGCAAATCATCACCTTGCCGAAATCCGTCAAATCCGGTGTGAGGCCCATCGTCAAGCCTACGGTAGCGAAGGCCGACGTCACCTCAAATAAAATCATCAAGAAGTGGTGATCCTCTGTAGTGGACAGCAGCATCGACGCGAAGACGACCAGGAATAGCGCAAACAAGGTCAGCGTGATCGCCTTGAGGATCCGGTCCTTGCCTAAGCGATGCCGGAACATAACGATGTCCTCCTTGCCCCGGATCATGGCAATAACAGCCCCAATCAGAATCGTAAAGGTCGTCGTTTTGATCCCGCCCCCCGTCGAGCCCGGAGAAGCCCCGATGAACATCAGGATGATGATAAAAAATTGAGTGGCCTGCCGCAGGCCCGCGAGATCCACCGTGTTCGGTCCCGCCGTTCGAGGGGCAACCGACTGGAATAGGGAGCTGAGGATTTTACCTGATAAATCCAGGGACCCTAGTGTTCTCGTATTCGTGAACTCAAACAGGAAGATAACAACCGCTCCTAATCCTATGAGAAAAGCGGACATGCTTAGAACTACCTTTGAATGAAGAGACAGCTTTCTCAACTTGCGGTAATCGAGCAGATCCGATAAAACCACAAACCCGAGGCCCCCAAGCACGATCAGCGCGCAAGAGACAAGGTTGATCATCCAATCGTCGACGTAGCTCGTAAAGCTGGAGAATGGACCTGTGATCGGCCCGAAAATATCAAACCCCGCATTATTAAAGAAAGAAATTCCGTGAAAAATTCCAAACCAGATCGCCTGGCCCGGCTCCATGTCCATAGAAAACCGGATGGCATACAATACGGCACCCATAAACTCTATCGTAAGAGAATAATAAAGCACCTTGCGGATTAAGCGGACGATTCCTTCCATACTGCCTTGATTCATCGCTTCCTGCAAAATAAGCCGTTCTTTTAAGGAGATACGTTTACGAAGAGCAAACGCGAACAGCGTCGACATCGTCATAAACCCTAAGCCGCCTACCTGAATCAATGCAAGGATAACGATTTTGCCGAAGATGGTAAACGATGTCCCGGTGTCCACCACTACAAGACCGGTTACACAGGTGGCCGAGGTAGCCGTGAACAAAGCATTCAGGAATGACAGCGGCTTGCCCGTTGCCGAAGCGATAGGCAGAGTCAGCAAAATCGCTCCCGTCACAATAATCGCGGCGAAGCCCAGTACGAGTATTTGCGGCGGCGTCAGCTCAAATTTTTTCTTTAAACGTTCCACATATTGCACCTTCCGTCCGTTTTTTGAACAACAAAAAAGACACTGGAAGCCCAATGCCGTTTGTATTGGTTCCTGTAACACGCAAGCCTACGAGGTTAGCTGTCGGATTCGGATGTACAGGCACCCGTTCAGTATGCGGCCGCAGACTGAATTCACCCCTAATATCATGGTTCCCCCGTTTTCCATAGGAAATTCGGCTCTATGCAATTGATTTGAATTATAATCCTCCGTCTGTCGGAATACAAACCCCATTTTGCAGCGATTATTCGGCATATTCGGTGAACTTGGCGCTTCGTGTCGACCCAGCAGGGGCGTACGCTAGCTTTACATGCATTTACCGTCCCTTATCTCCGTCAATCATTGGATTTCCAAGATGAATGTATGCTACCTTAAGAGAATAAGATGTTTAGTAACGCATGCAGGGGAATTCATTATATATCATTCGATTTCAAGGAGAAGCCGATGCCCAAACGTTATCAAGATCCTTCGCTTTTGTGGTTAGCTGTAGTCGGTCTGGTATTGTATCTCGGAGTTACGTTTCTTACGCCCTTCATGGAACAGGACAAGCAGATGGAGGAGCAGCCGCAGGCTCCCACTCTAAGCAAGCAGCAGGCCGCGGAAACAGCCGCAGCCTTCGCTAAGAAAATGCTGTCCTTGACGGAGCCATACGACACGTCTACTTATTATCAGTCTCACACGGTAAGAAGCGGTTATTTGCAGAAGGAAAAGCTGACGGAAGCGTATGAGAAGCAGTTCGGGGACCGCCTTCCGATTGATTATTACGAGGTGGAAATCGGGGAGCAGGCAACGGGTACTACCTACTTTGTGGATGTGGATTATCACAAGGGGAATATACTGGCATGGCAAACCGTAAGGACCGCTTCTTCTAAAAGCAAAACGGTCAGCGCCGCTGCAGCCCCCCCCGACCAATTCATCGGTTCGACATTTGCGGAACAGGGGTATGTATTTAGTGATTTCACGCTGAAGGATGGCAAGCCCGCTGCCTCAGGAGAGCTGGTGTACGAGCACAAGCAATGGCGGATTGGAGAAGCACCGTTCCGTATTGCCGTGAAAGCCTCCGGAGAGCTCGTATCGCACTTCAAGCCGGGCTTTGCCGTACCGGATACGTTCATCGCCTGGCAGGAAGCGGAGGACCGGCAATCCGGATGGATGACCTGGATCAGCATGGGCGTATCCAGTCTGATGACGCTGGCTTCCTTGATTGTGATCATAAAATATCGGCGCGAAATCACTTTATCACGCGGACTGACCATGTCGATTGCTTTCGCAGCCATCTACATCACGAACAACTTCAACATGATCCCGGCCGTGCGCTCACAGCACGGAGCCGCCCCTTCGGGCGACGGAATCGGCTTTTATCTATGGATTATCAATATTTTCGTTGTGCTTGTCGCGCTGTCGGCTTATTTCGCCTTCGTTGCCGGCCACCGCTTATGGGTTTGGAAGGGCTGGAACCCTTGGCCAACCTGGCGGGATGCGGAGTTCGGGGGCCATGTTCACAGAGCCATGGTTCGCGGCTATCTGATTTGTCTTTTCATCTTGGGCGTTCAGCAGGTGTTGTTCTTCGTAGCTATGGAGGGCTTCGATGTGTGGGCCGTCAGCGATCCGGCCGACTCCGTCTTTAACATGACATATCCGGCTTTGTTTCCCCTGATGGCATGGGCGGCGGCGATCTCGGAGGAGGCAGTCTATCGTTTATTCGGTATCGCTCTGTTCTGGAAGCTCACCCGAAGCAAATTCCTTGCCGTCTTGATCCCCAGCATGATTTGGGCGATGAGCCATACGCAATACCCGATTTATCCCGTCTACACCCGTTTTGTTGAAGTGACGATTATCGGTCTTATTTTCGGTTATATGTTCCTGAAATACGGCTTCCTTACCGCCATGTTCGCGCATGCTGCCATGGACAGCATCCTGATGGGCTTATCGCTTATGTACATGGGCCAGCCGACCCAAGTGCTGGCAGGCGCAGCCTACTTGCTCGTTCCTGCACTCGTAGGCTGGCTGCTTTCTTGGCTTCACCGGCGCTTTAAGCGTCGGCCCCCTGCTCCAGGGAACCCGGCTGCTCCTCTTCAGGACCCGAATCCGGATTCTGACCGTTTAGCGCCTGTATAATTTGCGCTGCCAGCTTTTCTCCAATGCCTAGAGGCTTGAAGTCGCCGACTTCGGCCTCTTTGATTTTCTTCAGCGAGCCAAAATGCTTCAGCAGCGCCTTGCGCCGCTTCTCCCCTATGCCCGGAATCGCGTCCAGCTGGGACACGATCATCGACTTCGCCCGCGTCTCGCGATGGAAGGTGATTGCGAAGCGGTGCACCTCCTCCTGGATCCGCTGAAGGAGGTAGAACTCCTGGCTGTCGCGAGGCAGCGGCACGACCTCCGCCGGATCGCCGATGAGCAGCTGCGCCGTCTTATGCTTCACGTCCTTGACCAGGCCGCAGACGGGGATATACAGCCCGAGCTCGTTCTCCAGCACGTCGATAGCGGCTGACATCTGCCCGCGCCCGCCGTCGATGACGATCAGATCCGGCATTTGCAGGTTATCCTTCAGCACGCGCTCGTACCGTCTGCGCACGACCTCCCGCATCGTCTCGTAATCGTCCGGCCCTTGGACCGTGCGGATTTTGTACTTGCGGTATTCTTTGCGGTCCGGCTTGCCGTCCGTGAAAACGACCATGGCGGAAACCGGATCCGACCCTTGGATGTTGGAGTTGTCGAACGCCTCGATCCGATGCACCTTGCCGATGCCAAGCCACTCGCCCAAATTCTCAACGGCCTTCGTTGTCCGAGACTCATCCCGCTCCGCTAAGCGGAACTTTTCGTCGAGCGCAACCTTGGCGTTCTCGCAGGCCATGGCGACCATTTTGCGCTTCAGTCCGCGCTGGGGAACGTGCACCTTGACCTTCAGCCAGCTCTCCAGCGCCTCCTTCACATCCGTCTTCGGCTCTTGAGCCGGATCGGATGCTTCCTCTTCCGCCGCTGCAGCCGTATCGGGAGCAGCGCTGGCAGCGTCAGCAGCACCTTCCTCCGCCTCTTCCGACGGGAGGAAGATTTCCCTTGGGAGGGCCGGATTCTCGCTGTAATACTGCGTTACGAACGACATGAAATCCTCGTACGCCTCGCCGTAATACGGAAAAAGCGTCGCACGCCGCTCGATCATTTTGCCTTGGCGCATGTACATGATCTGCACGCACATCCAGCCCTTGCTGACCGAGAAGCCGAAAATATCGCGGTCCACCGAATCGGTCGTCGTAATCTTCTGCTTCTCCATCACCGCGTCGATGTGGATAATGTGATCGCGCAGTTCCTTCGCCCGCTCGAAATTCAGCTCCTCCGCGGCCTCGTTCATTTTGCGCGTCAGATCCTGCTTAATCTCGTCATGACCCCCGTTTAAGAAACGCGCAATCTCCCCCACCATCTTGTCATAAGTAGCTTGGTCGACCTCATACTCGCAAGGGGCGATACATTGACCGATATGATAGTAAAGGCACACCTTGTCCGGCAGCGTATTGCATTTGCGAAGCGGATAGAGCCGGTCCAGCAGCTTTTTTGTTTGCTGGGCGGCGAAGGCATTCGGATACGGTCCGAAGTATTTCGCCTTGTCCTTCAGCACTCTCCGCGTCACCTCCAGCCTTGGGTGCGTTTCATGTGTGATTTTAATATAAGGGAACGACTTATCGTCCTTTAGCAGGACATTATAACGCGGATGATACTTCTTGATCAGGTTGCACTCCAGAATGAGCGCCTCCATATTGCTGCCTGTTACGATATATTCAAAGTCGACGATTTCGCCCACCAGCACCTGCGTCTTGGCGCTATGGCTTCCGGTAAAATACGACCGCACCCGGTTGCGCAGCACCTTCGCCTTGCCGACGTAGATGATCGTGCCCTCCCGGTTCTTCATCAGATAGCAGCCCGGCTTTTCCGGAAGCAGCGCCAGCTTGTGCCTAATGGCCTCCATCGTCTTCTGCCGGTCTTCCCCACCGTTCAGAGACATTCCTCCAGCACTCCTCTCCAACATCCCCTGTAAAAATAAAAAGCTCTTTTTCCAGAATACCAGAAAAAGAGCTTTTTCTCATCCGTTTCGACGGCTGCCAAATTATTGGTGACGGCTAATGACGTTCTTCAGCGCATCCTTGGATTGGAAGCCTACTACCTTGTCAACCGGCTGGCCATCCTTGAACACGATCAGCGTAGGGATACTCATCACGCCGAAACGGGAAGCGGACTCCGGATTGTCATCCACGTTCACCTTAGCGATCTTTACGCTGTCGCCGATTTCTTTATCGAGCTCTTCGAGCACCGGAGCGATCATTTTGCAAGGTCCGCACCAAGGAGCCCAAAAATCAACAAGAACCGTACCGGAGCCTTCCACTTCGCCGGTGAACGATTGATCAGTAACATTTACAATTGCCATTGCATAAAACTCCCTTCAAGCGAAAATGTCAACATGTAAAGTATACCACATTAAGACCTATTTTCAACCGCGCCAGCCGGTGGCGGAATGCTGGTAATGCAGGAACACTCCCCCGTTTCCGCCAAAACGTTTGCATAATTGTCACTTTCGCATCCTTTACCTAATTTAAAAAGTTGGGTATACTAAGCATAAATATGCAGTTTCACGTACGATGCTTGCGCAGCCGTCCGGCAGCGCAATCCTATTGAAGGGGGACTTACCATGAACGATCCAAGACAGCATATCATTGAAGAGCCAAGCAACGACTTTATCGATACAGCCTTGGGCTTCGGCGTATTCTTCGGCGTTCTGCTGCTGATCGCTGTTGCGGCTACTGTGGTTCAGATCATGACCCGCTAATATCCTTCAGCTCTCTAAGAGCCTCTCTTGCGACTAACGCGAGGGGGGCTTTTTTAATGCGGCAGAGACATCCTATGGTAAAATAAGTAGCAAGGTGGTGATACGATGTCCTTGTATCCATTAGAATCGGATGACCGATATGAGATTTGGGGTGGAGTAAAATTGATGATAACACCCAGTAATACAGATCATGGATATGTAAAAATTAATCTAAGTACGATTGTAAGTACTTTTGTAAAAAACAATAAACTCGGTAAAGTGTATGATGCAAAAGTCCCCATCTATCTTCACGGTGACGTTGCCCGTAATGACTTCCGTCTAGCCGATTTTTTTGTCGCTGAAGACCGACTCGATATGGTACAGTTCAAAGGCATCTATGGCGCACCTGATTTGCTTGTCGAAATCCTATCCCCCGGCAAAATCAACGTTCACAGAGACCGTGTTGAGAAGTACCGGTTATACGAGCACTACAAAGTGAGAGAATACTGGATTGTTTCTCCGTGGGATGAGACCATTGAGATTTATCACCATAATGGCTCACACTACGAAAAGGTAGAACAGTCCCGGCTGCTCCAAGGAATCGAGCTGCTTCATGAGGATATATTCGAATAACCTGCACAAATAAGCCCAGACGCTGAGTTCCTGCTCAGTCAGTCTGGGCTTTCCTGTAGCTAGCCGCGGCTTCCCCGCTTGTTATAGCCTTTCACATGCACCGGCTCCACGAACGGCCGAATGCGGTCCATAATTCGGCGCCCCTTATACTCCTCGTCTCCGTCCTTGCTCGTAAAGCTGAAATGCTTCTCCAGCGCATCGAGATCGTGATTCGAGGTGAAGAACGTCGGCTTGCGGTTCATCCGATAGTTCAGGATCGAGCCCATGACATGATCGCGCAGCCAAGGGTTCAAATTCTCCGCCCCGATATCGTCGAAGACGAGCAGGTCCGTCTCCTTCAGCATCTCGATCGTTTCCTTGAGCCGCTGCGGGTCGTCGAACATCGATTTCAAATCCTCGGCGAAATCGGGCATATACACAATCGCTCCCGTAAAGCCATCCTTCGCCAGCTCGTGCAGCATGTAACACATGAGGAACGTCTTGCCGGTACCGAAGTACCCCGCAAGGTACATCCCGTGCTTCTGCAGGCCCTGCTCCTTCGTATTCATAATATAGCGAAGCACCTGATGTACGGCGTCCTCCCGCTCCTCGTCCTTATCGACAATCTCCAGAGGAGAGTAGCCCTGCGACAAAGCACGCTCGTCCACATAAAAGCTGCGAATCCGGCTCCGTACCGCATCCTGCGACTGCTTAGCTATAAACTTCTTGCAGGCTACCTTCTGATCGTAGACACGCGTACGGTCATCGGCTGTTTCTACGGTTATCATCGTGTAATGCCCTTCCATATCATTCGGGCACTGCTCTAGCCCTGGGCAATTCGAGCAGTTCTTGTATTCCACGGTATATTGGTGAAGCTTGTTTAAATTCAGCTTCATCGTGGCCGCATCCAGCTGCGGATATTTGGCGCGAAGCTTCACGATCAGCGGGTCCTCCGCGACGAGGCGAAGCTTCTCCTCCGCCTGCTTCAATAAGGCGCGGCCTTGGCCTCCTTTTAACAATTCCCCAAGCGACTCCATCATCCGTCCCTCGCTTTCCTACTTCCTCTCATCGAGCAGTCGCGCCATACGGCGCAGCTCCTCCCGTTCCGCCTCCGACAGCTTCTTGCCGGGAGCGTCCTCCACTACCGGAAGCACCGGCTTCTGTCTCGTGCCGCGATTGCGGCTGCCGTATCCTGCCTTTCCTCCGGTGCCGGAGCCGGTTCCGCCGCCCGACGCGGCTTTGCTGTTCTTCCGCTCCTGGTACTTCGCCTGCTCACGTATATATTCGACCGCTTGCTCGAAGCTTCCTACCTGCTTGGCCAGCATATCCGTAACGCTGTACTCGATCGAGGATCTGGCCCATGACCTTTTGTTCACATAGAAGAAATGAATCAGCACATTCAGAACCGCATCCGGCAAGCCGTATTCCAGATTCATCACATTCAGCGTATCCAGCAGCCCCGACGGAATCGCTCCCTTGGAGAAGATCATCTCGAGTAAGGTACGGTAAGGCTCATTACGCAAAATAAAATTGTACTGGTGCTGCGTACACTGCCCTTGGAAAATGTCCGGCACCTCAAGATAAAATTCCATCTCCACCGGCTGTTCCTTGGTTTTTGCCGGAGCCTCCGCCGTCTCCGACAGCTTGCCGATCAGCTTCGTCCGCTCTTCACTGCGCTTGCGGTCCTGTCGGAAGATCATGCTCGCCTTATGCTGCAGCAGATCCATATCTACGCCGCCTTCGGGGCTGAATACCCCCTCTTCATCAAGCAGCTTGCATACATCGGTCAAATACAAATTGAACTTTTTGGCGACAAAATTAATTTGTGCCATATGCTCAGGCTCATATTTCAGGTTCTCAACAAAATCCCGGTTCATCGAGCTTCTCGGAAAATGGGATATGATCTCCGCATACTGGTAGCCTTTATATGTAACCTCAGGCTTGCTTTCGGTCGGTACGGCGGCAGCGGACTCGAAGAAGGCTTGCTCCAGCTCGAAATCGATCACCTGGCTGTTCAGCGTGAATAGCTCATAGAACGGCACCGACAAATTCTCGCTGTTCGCTTCGGCCAGCTCCTCGGAGGCACCGAGCACAAGCTCGTCCCGCAGGGCAAACACCATGTATTTGCCGACCTTGTCCCGCAGCAGCAGTGTCAGATGCTGGTTCTTAAAAAACTCTCCCGGCGTTTGCGGCTGCAGCAGCGTATATTCATACACGTAATCCTCCGACGCTTCGGCGAACCGGCGCGATGTTTTGAGCAGCCCGACAGCCTCCAGCTTGGAGGTCTGTTCAATAAAAAACTTCCGACCCCGCTCCCCGGATTCGAGCTCCAAGGCAAGGAACAGCTTGCGCTGCTGTTCGACCGGAGAGTACCCCGACTTATCAGCGGGAAGCTGATGAAATAACGTATGATAGATGCTGACGGCGTACGCACCGATCATCGGCTGATACACGCTGGACAGCATCTTGTAATCCAGGCTGCTCAGGGCAAAATCGCGAACCACATAAAAGCGATGATACTCTGAAAAGTGCAGCAAATTCGTAATTCGCATTCGCTCAAGCTCCATCCGTTGTTTCAAGTCTTACTCTCCATTTTACCACACATATCGACATCAGGGTCTATGAAATTCGAATGAAAAAATCCCCTTTTCCGTAGAAAAGAGGATTCCGTCGCATTGCTATATGGTACTCACTTCCATTTGGTCCGGGTCGTAAGGCTTTAACAGGTGCTGCAGATAATCCGGGTCTCTTCGGCTGTCATCTAGCCATTCCTCCATCTCGTCTTGACCCAGAATAACCGGCATATACTCCTCGTATTCGTGTACGAGACGGTTCGGCCTTGTGGTCATGACCGTGCAAGTCCGATATTCCCCGCCTCGGCTGTCCAGCCAAATCTCATAAAGCCCTGCGATACCGAAGGTACCCTGCTCCTTGAGGGCTACCCGCAGAGGGGTTTGCTTCTTCCCTTCCCGCTTCACGACCTCATAACCGTTGCACGGAATGATACAGCGCTGCTTGGCGAACATGCGGCGATAGGCGGGTTTCTCGTGGACGAGGCTGCTGTCGGCGTAGACCGCATCTTTAGCCCAGAACGGCACCAAGCCCCAACGAAATTGTTCCAGACGCTGCTCTTGATGATGACGGACGACCACCGGAAGCTCCTGGGTGGGTTCGACGGTAGCACAGGGAGTGTAGGAAAATCCGACCTCCTGAATACGAAACTGGCTGGATAAGCTCGAAAGCTCCGTGGTGATGCTGATGCGTTTGCACATGGCAGCTTGACCCTCTCATGTTGTGTGTTTTTTACAGTATCTTTCAAAGCTGGACTTTTCATGTGCAGAAATATGTAAAATTTATTATCACTATGGTAAACAAAAAACCCCCCGGTATCCGGGAGGCTCTTATTGTTGTTGCTAACGTTATTAAAACATCTTATATCCCTTTTCCCGGAGCGACTTGATCGTCTGCCCGCTCAGCGCTGCTCCGATTAAGCCTCCGACGGCCGGAATGTAGTCCACAATGGAATATTCTGCAAGGTTCGAGCCTAGCGAGCCGCTGCCCCATCCCCAATAGATGACCATACCGATGACTAGGGCAATATAACCGTAGATTGGAAACCAGGTCGTTTTCATCAGCATGTTTAATATAAAGCCGAGTCCGAAGAACAGCACGAACAGCAGCACCGTAACAATGACAAGTTGCAGCATTGCGAGCAGAAGCCTCCCTTTCACTATCTCTATCTTTCTATTTTAGACGAATTCGTGACGCGGGTAAAGCTGTTCACAAAATAGTACCGACTCCCTGTCCGCGTTGAATTTGCCCTTTCGTGTCGATTTCGATACAATTGAACAAGCTATGGACGATTATACTTACATAAGGAGTGTTATAGATGAGTGAAGCGGTACAAACGCTGGAGGGCTGGTATTGTCTCCATGATTTTCGCGCGATCGACTGGAATGCCTGGAAGAGCCTGACGAAGCAGGAGCAGCAGCGTGCGGAAGAAGAGCTTTACAGCTTGCTGAAGCAGTATCAAGCGACGGAGGACGAGAAGAAAGGCAGCACTGCTTTCTACTCCATCGTTGGACAGAAGGCGGATTTCGTATTCATGCACCTGCGTGAAACACTGGAGGAGCTGAATGAGCTCGAAACCGAATTCAACAAGACGATTTTTGCCGGGGTAACCGTTCCTACCTACTCTTATGTATCCATCGTGGAGCTTAGCAGCTACATGGCGAAGCCGGGCGTTGACCCTATGGAGGATCCGGACATCCTTGCCCGTCTGAAGCCGGCACTGCCGAAGGCGAAGCATGTATGCTTCTACCCGATGAACAAGAAGCGCGAAGGAAACGACAACTGGTACATGCTGACGATGGAGGAGCGCCGCAATTTCATGCGCAGCCACGGCATGATCGGACGCAACTACGCGGGCAAGATCAAGCAGATCATTACCGGCTCCGTAGGTCTGGATGATTGGGAGTGGGGCGTGACGCTGTTCTCCGAGGATCCGCTGCAATTCAAGAAAATCGTATACGAAATGCGCTTCGATGAAGCGAGCGCGCGCTTCGGCGAGTTCGGCGATTTCTACGTCGGCAACCTCCTGAATCAGGAGAAAATGGCCGCCATGCTGAAGCTGTAAGCAAGCATCAACGACTGTCGTTACCGGCTGTAAAGTGATTTGATCACCTTACAGCCGCTTTTTTTCCTCAACAAGGCTCATTAACGTTATAAAATCACCCTACATCCAACCAAACCCCTCGCTTCGAGCCACAAGGTCACTTGTAACGTGATAAATTCATCTTACTGCTCCGGCTTCCGATAGCATTGTGACTTTAGCGTTAAGAAATCACCTAAAATGGGCAAAAAACCTTACTCCGTGCTATACGCATCGGAGTAAGGTTATTTATTTTAATCCTCATCGTCCTCGTCATCCAGACTGAAGCGAGGGTCCTCTTTGCCTTTCAAATACTCCTCGGTATCCCGGTCCCGTTGACGCGACTTCTCCTTCAGCCGCTCGATCGCGGGAAGAATCAGTGTGTCAATCTCCTTCTGGACCGTATACACAAGATCGTACCGGTTCTGCTCCTCCAGGAAGTGTCCTACGTCCATTAAGGCATTGTAGCGATCGAGCTCGTCCCTTGTCAGTAATCCGCGGACTTGAACGCTGCAGTGACGCACGGCTTAGAACTTTCCTTTCTTCAGAACGAGCGGAATCCCGCCGATGATGTAAAGGTAGCGCAGGTCGATGATTTTCTTCATGATCGCTGCCGTACCGCCCTTGATTTTCTTCGAGCCTACGATACCGATCGCTTCGCCGCGGCCAAGAGAGGCAACTGTACCCTTCGGCTTGTATTCAAATGCCTTCAATGTGGAATTGCGAATCTGCGCCACCAGGTTGTGCGCACAGACGTCAGCTTGCTGCATCGAGATCTGTGCTGTCGGAGGATACGGACGACCCTCAGGATTGAATACGAGCGAGCAATCGCCAAGCACGTACACATTCTCGTGTCCAGGGATGCGGAGCGTTTCATCTACCTTAATACGACCGCGCATCGTTTCGAAGCCGGCTTCCTCCAGCATGTGGTTACCGCGGATACCGCCGGTCCAGATCACGGTCGAGGACTTGATTTCTTCGCCTGTAGCGAGAATTACACCCTCAGGAGTACACTCCTTGATCGCCGTAGCGATTTTGAAGGTAACGCCTTTATTTGCAAGCACGTTCATGGCATACTCAACCAGCTCCGGATCGAAGCCAGGCAGCGCCGTAGGAGCCGCTTCAATGTTATAGATCTTAACGAGGGACGGATCCACGTCGAATTCCTTGCACAGCTCAGGGATGCGGTCAGCCAGCTCGCCGACAAATTCAATACCGGTGAAGCCCGCACCGCCAACCACGAAGGTCAGGTAATCCGTGCGGTTCGGCTCGCGCTTGAATTTGGCGAATTGATATTCAATATGCTCGCGAATGAAGCGAACGCTGTTAATGCTTCGAATATTCATGGCATATTCCTTCAGACCAGGGATGCCGAATGTTTCCGGCTCGCCGCCGAGGCCGATGACGAGATAGTCGTACGACAAGGTCCCCTCTTCGAGAATAACCTTTTTCTCTTGCGGGCGAATTTGAACAACCGTCGATTTCACGAAATCAATTTTAAACTCATCGATCAGCTTCAAAATGTTCACGCGTGCATTTTCAGGATTATCCGTTCCGGCTGCAGGCATATGCAAATGAGTCGTGATATAGTGGTAATCGTGCTTGTTCACCAGCGTTACATCAGCCTCATTATAATTTAATTCTTTCTGCAAACGAATAGCCGTAACGATCCCGCCATATCCTGCTCCCAAAATGACTATTCTAGGAATTCGACTCATGATTTAGATCCCTTCCATCCACGTTTTTTCTGTATTGTATGGTTCTCCAAAACCGATTGTGAAATTTTACACAAGCCACGCCGAAAAATAGTTTTTCCCTATTTTTCACGAAAAGCCCCGAAAATATTAGCAGCCTCATGCACAAATTCGACAAAACAGTTTTAACCAATTCAAAAGAATAATATAATGCCGGGGGACAAATAGCAAGCTTTATTTTGATTAAAAATCAAGGAAATCCCGCACAATAAATGTGGCTTTGCTAAATAAATCCGGTGATATCATTTGGGCCGGTTGCGTATACAATAAGGATAATCCTTCCTTTTTAACAAAAAAAAAAGCCCGGTCTTAGCTGACCTGGGCTTCGCCATTATAATAATCCAAATTGATCTGTCTGCGTTTGATCTCCTCAAGTAAAAGATCTACAAATTCCTGCTCCAGCTTCAAATCAATCGCCTTAAAATAAGAATCAACCAAAATCTCATTACTGATCAGTTTCATAAGCGAAACCCCTTACTCCTTAATGTAAAATTATATTACCATGCCCGGAAAAATAGAACAATCGTTCTGTTATCCACACAAAAATGTGTATATCCTGTGTGTAGTGTGTTGATAAGTGTAGAAATATGCCTGTTTGTGCGGTGGGTAATGTGGACAAAGTTATGCACACTTGTCCACAGGAAAATCCGATAAAAAACTTCGATCAGTCATAGGAGGATATACTTATATATGAATCATTTTATTTTTCAGAGTTTGGCCTCTTTAGGCACAGGTCTCATCGTCGGCGTCATCTTCGCCATGCTTCGCCTTCCCATCCCCGCCCCGCCGGCGATACCCGCCGTCTGCGGCATTTTCGGCATCACGCTCGGGTATCTGCTCTGGCAATTTTGGACGGGACGTTAGGTTCAGCTCAGCAGCTTCGATGCATTGAGGTAGCCGCGCCCCTGAACATTAGCTGGCAAGCCCAGGCTGTCCGTGTGTTCAGCAGCCGCTCCTTCACCTGATCCGGGGTAAGCGCGGGATTCTTTTGCAGCAGCTGGGCAACTATGCCCGCGCAGATCGGCGTCGCCATGGAAGTGCCTGATTCCGTAAAGTAGCTGCTGCCGATGCGGTTGCCTTTATAGGAAGTATCGAGATAGGAGTTCGGAGCTCGGAGGGAAATGATATTAACGCCAGGACATAATAGATCGGGTTTCGCCAGACTGTCTATTGTCGGACCACGGCTGGAGAAAGGTGCGATCTGATCATCGGTTCGACTCGGACTGTTAAGATCATTAACAGCCCCTACCGTAATAACTCGAGGACTGATGCCGGGGCTTGAAATCGTTCCGGGATCCGGTCCTTCGTTGCCGGCCGCAACACAAACCACCATTCCTTGATTCCAAGCGGCCTCTGTAACCCGAACGAGAGGATCGGAAGCGGCCGATTGTGAGGCTGGGGCCCCGAGAGACATCGAGAGCACGTTAATGCCATACCTTGTTCTGTTGTTGATGCACCATTCAATCCCCGCAATTATCGTCGATAACGAACCGGAGCCCCCTCGGTCCAGCACCTTCACCCCGACCACGTCGGCATCGGGAGCCGGTCCCCTATATTGCCCGTTTGAGGAGTAGCCGTCGCCCGCAGCATCGCCGGCGCAATGCGTGCCGTGCCCATTGTCGTCATAAGGGGCCGTCCGATTATTGATGAAATCGCGGAAGGCAACGATTCGATTACGCCTTGCCGTTAAATCGGAATGGGGATAAACCCCCGTATCAATTACCGCGATCGTTATCCCCCGCCCCGTCAATCCGTTCTGCTGCAGCACATCAGCTCGGACGGAGGGGGTCGCTACATTGAGCAGGGCTTTGACCTCCCGGTCAAAATGCACACGTTTGACATGCTTACAGTGTGTCAACATATGCTGTATCGCCTGCACGGACATCCGCGCCGAACAGCTTCCGATGGTTTGATGCTCATGATGGAACTTGCAGCGCTTATGGGAGGTCAGGCAATCCTTTACCTCGGAGAGCCCTTCTATATAAGACTTCTCCCCTTCGTGAAACTCAATGATGACCGGGAAAGCGCGAAAGCGTTTCAACACATTTTCGATCGGCCGATGCAGAAAGCATGGAATCCAGCGCATCGGTTTATATACCGATACCAGCTTGCCGCGAAGCTCACGATCGATCTGGCTCGCCATTTGGCGAACCCATCCAAGTAGCGGAGATTTGACCATCCTACTCACATCCCTCTCTTTTGATGTTTGCCAGACAAGATAGAGTATGATGTTCTTTTGCAATGGGTCGCGGCGGATTCCTTAGAAGAACGGCGCCTATTTTTCCAGAGAAAAGAAATAAGCCGAGCCTCCTGGAAGGAAACTCGGCATTTTATTACGACAATGAAATTACAGAAGGAAAAATAAAAAGGCCAAGCCGGGGAGAGGTTCGGCTTGACCGTCTGAGCGCCACCGTGGGGAAGCGGTGACGACTCGCTACTAAGTAGTATGACCCGATGCGGAACTTCATAAACATGGAAGCGAAAAAATTAATCGACTGGTCTCGGTGACGTGCCTAATGCGGTCGTGCCGGCGTAATCCTCCTCCGGTTTCGTCCGCTTTCTTTTATTGTTTTAGTCCAAGCACTTCTCCTTTTTCAAAATATAATAAAAGTAGAGGAGGTGATAGTCATGGCGATCAAAAAGGTGAAAAAAGTAACTAAAGTATCCCCTAAAAAGCGTACTATTCGCCCTACTCAGGAAAATGAACTTCGGGACGCACTCGATGACTTGAGAGATGCACGGCGGGAAATCCGTAGAGCAGAACGCTCTATCCGGGAAGCTTTACGCGAATTATAATTTAATGCGGTCGACCAATGTGGTCGGCCGCTTATTTATGTATTATCATCTCTCGCGTTTTTTTTAGCGTGGACAAAATAAAATACCTCCTAACGTTTATTCCGAAGAACAATGTCAGGAGGTACATAATCCGCAACCCCAAAACGGTCATTTTAGGGTTGTTATCGTACATCATTCAGGGTGGTTAATCCGCCGTTTTACCGGTACAATCCGCAACCCGCCGAGTCGCTACCGCTTTGGCCTATGCTACAGGTCACCGTCAGCATTTACTGGAAGGGTAAACTGCCCGAGAAACCGCGTCACTCTTAATCCTCGCAAGGCTGCGCCAGCGCCGCGTCCTCTTCCTTCGTACGGAAGCTGGAGCCGCAGCCGCAGGTAGCTACCGCGTTCGGATTGTTGATGGTGAACCCGCCGCCCATGCCGGTGTCCTTGAAGTCGATTTCGACTCCGTACAAGTATTTGGCGCTTTCCTCGTCTACAACCACCTTCAGACCTTTCATTTCGAACGACTTGTCGTCCGCAGCCTGATTGTCGTCGAAGCCCATGCCGTAGGAGAAGCCGCTGCAGCCGCCGGACTTTACGCCTACGCGCAGGAACAGGTTCGGCGTCTCTTCGGCCGCCAGCATTTCTTTGATTTTATCAATAGCCGTATCGCTAATTTTAATCATTCGGATTCCCTCCTTATTGCTTCAAGCAAAATAAAAAAGCATACTGATTAGAGCTTACTCCTTCAGTATACTCCTTCTTGGCATGCTCCTCAAGGGTCGCTGAACCGCTTCGCCTCGAAGCTTACGAATTCTATGTATTTCATAATACCGCAGCAGCAGCTCATCCAATTGTTTACTGCATCTTTGAACATCGGGATGCATCAGCCCGAGCACACTGCCCAGCTCTACCATATGAGCCCGTAACGTCTCGATCTCACAGGACAGCTCCGCATCCTCGTCCATCCAATTCACTACCGGCAACATAAGACACCGCCTTGATTCCATTCTCACAAGAACACAGTATACTAGATTCTGGAATAAAAGAAAATATCATACTTAGACAAAATGTTACAAATTTTAAGCAAAATTCGCGCTTTCCTTTTCCTTCCACGATGGAAATGAATAACATATTGCCGCTCCATCAAAGGAGGTTTATAATAGAGGGTATTGTTCTTAACCTGTTACGCGGCTTAGATCATGATTTTGGGTCATGAAGGCCGATAGGATAACCGTCCGACTAACTGCCGGACAAGTAATGCAGGCTGTACAGCGGGACTCTTTACATAGCTAGGGCTCCCGCACCATTAACGGAGGTGGAGAGTGTGAACATCGCTATAAGCAATCCAGAGAAACGGATGACGGAAATAGCGGAGAAGGTAGAACACGGAGAAAGACTCAGTCTGGAGGACGGGGTCTTTTTGTACGAATCGGACGATTTACTCACGATCGGACAATTAGCGAATAAAGTGAACCTGCGTAAGAACGGGAAAAAGGTATATTTTATTGAAAATATGAGCCTTTATTTCACTAACGTGTGCGAGGCGCACTGCGCGTTCTGTCATTTCCGGCGCGACGAGGGCGAGGAAGGCGCTTATACGCTCACACCGGAGCAGATGTTCGAATATATCGATGAGCATTTCCATCCCGGCATGCGCGAGTTCCATATTACCGGGGGCCACAATCCGAATGTGCCTTTCGATTATTATGTGAATTATGTACGCGCCTTGAAGAAGCGTTACCCGGATGTAACGATAAAAGCACATACTGCGGCGGAGATTGAGTTTTTTTCGAGGATAAGCGGGTTAAGCTATAAAGAGGTACTGCAAACGTTAGTCGATGCGGGACTCAGCACCCTGACCGGCGGCGGTGCCGAGATCCTATCGGAACGATACCGCCAGAAGATGGGTGTCGGCAAAGCGACAACCGATCAATGGCTTGAAGTGCAGCGCGTAGCGCACAGCATTGGACTGAAGACGCATGCGACGATGCTGTACGGCTCCATCGAAACTTTGGAGGAGCGCATTCAGCACATGATCTATCTGCGGGAAATTCAGGATGATACGAACGGCTTCCTCGTGTTTATTCCGAATGCCGTGCAGCCGGCCAGCGTGAGTGCAGGCATTAAGCGCCGGGTTGCCGCGTTCGACGATCTGAAGACGATCGCGATCAGCCGTCTGATGCTGGATAACATTCCGCATATCAAGGCCTACTTCATCAACCTTGGAACGCAGCTGGCTCAGCTGGCCTTCACCTTCGGCGCATCCGATGCGCACGGTACGATCATTAAGGAACGCATCTCGCATGCTGCGGGCGCATTGTCTCCTGAGGGACTGACCCGCGACGAGCTGGTGTGGCTGATCAAGGGAGCAGGTCGCATTCCTGTGGAACGCGATACCTTCTATAACGAGATTAAGGTTTACTAAAATACAGTCTGCAAGACCATAGAAAGGGTTTGTGTAAGGTATGAAGAAACTAGTGATACTCGGCGGAGGATACGGAGGTCTTACGATCGCCACAACGCTGCTGGGCATGGATCTGCCTTCGGATACGGTCATGATTATGGTGGATCGGATGCCCTTCCAGGGGTTAAAAACGGAATACTACGCACTAGCCGCGGGTACGGTGTCGGATAAGGATATCCGCACGCCGTTCCCGGTCGATCCGCGCCTGATACTGAAGTACGGCGAGGTTACGGCTGTGGATTTGGAGCAGAAGCTCATTCGCTTCGAGAACGATGATCCGCTTTCGTACGATTGGCTCGTATTGGGGCTTGGCTGCGTGGACCGTTACCACAACATTCAGGGAGCGGAGGAATTCTCTCATAGCATCCAATCTCTCTCCTCTACGCGTAAAACCTACCAGGCCGTCAATGACTGCAAGCCGTTCGGTCAAGTAACGATTGTCGGCGGAGGCTTAAGCGGTGTAGAGATGGCGGCGGAGCTTCGGGAAAGCCGGCCGGATCTGAACATCCGAATTCTTGACCGGGGCGCCAGCATCTTGTCTCCATTCCCGGATAGGCTGAAGGCATATGTCCGCGAATGGATGCTGGAGCACGATATCGAGCTAAGATCCCACATATCACTATCTCGCTTAGAGGGCGGGATGCTGTACAATCAGCAGGAAATCATTCATACCGATGTCACGGTTTGGACCGCCGGCATTCAGCCTAGCCCTATCGTGCAGAACTTGAACCTTTCGAAGGATAATCAAGGACGACTGACCATCGACCAATACCACCGACTTCCGGACTATCCTGAAGTCTTCGTCGTAGGCGACTGCGCGGCGCTGCCGTTCTCTCCGAGCGGCCAGGCGGCCGAAGCCCAAGGCAAGCAAATTGCCGAGGTACTGAGAGCTACTTGGAAAAACGAAAACCCCCGGCTTGGAAGAATCAAGCTCAAAGGGGTTCTCGGGTCGCTTGGCAAAAAGGCCGGCTTCGGCCTGATGGGCAAGCGGACGGTGATGCTGGGTATGGTGCCCCGCGCGATCAAGAGCGGCGTCCTATGGATGTCCAAGCATCACCTGGGTTAATCGCCTAAGAGATCGAGCATGTCCTCGATCTCTTTTATTTTGTCCTCAATCGCTTGTTCCAGTTCTTCCGCCGTGGAGGCGGCAACGATCTCCCCGTTCACCAAGGCAAAGGGCAGGATGTAACACTCCCCGCAATTGCCCAGGCAGCCGTATTCGATTACATCCAGGTCAGGCCGCTGCTCCAGCTGCTTCATGAGCTTCTCGGTCCCGTGATGCATATTGTTCGTACAAAATTCAATAATCGGTCTCATGAATGGACTCCCCTTTAGCGGACCATTTTATTTTTCTCCACGTTGTAATATAATAAGCATATGAAGGGAGATGAATCAAATGAGCGACAACGTACAACAAAGCACCATGTATGATGAAGTGCTTGAGGTTCTAGATAAGCTTCGTCCTTTCCTGCAGCGTGACGGCGGTGACGTAGAGCTGGTGGACGTCGAGGATGGCATCGTGAAGCTTCGTCTGGTAGGCGCATGCGGAAGCTGCCCAAGCTCGACGATTACACTGAAGGCCGGTATCGAGCGTGCCTTGCTGGAGGAAGTTGAAGGCGTGCAAGAGGTTGTTCAAGTATTCTAATATACCTGCATGCGAAGAGAGACCCTGAAACTTGATTTCAGGGTCTTTTGGTCATTCCGTTCCCGGTGATCGAGCGAATGGGATCAAGGCCGCCTGATACATCCATAATGTTCCCCGTTATGAAATCCGAATGATTCTCGCACAGGAAGGCGATGACTCGGGCTACATCCTCTCCCGTCCCCGGCCGGCCGCGCGGCGCTTCATCATCGGGGACGTCCTCTACGTCACTAATGGCCATTTCCTTGTATGCCCCCCGGATATCCCCGGGGCAGATCATATTGACCGTGATGCCGTTAGAAGCTTCCTCAACGGCCAGCGTCTTCGTGAAGGAGACAAGCCCTACCTTCGCCGCGGCATACACCGCTCGATGCGGCCACCCTCGGGCCTCCGCCGCGTGACCGAAGCCGAAGTGGAGTATACGTCCCCACCGGTTCTGTCTCATGTAAGGCAGGACTAGATGGTCAAGATGAATGACTCCGGTCAGGTTTCCATTCAGAAGGTAATTGATTTCTTCACGATCGTAGTCGCTGAAAAGCCGGCGCTCGCGAATAAAGGGGCCAGCGTTATTTACCAAAATATCAATGGCGCCGAATTCGCGGATGGCTTGCAGTACAAGCTCCTGCATCTCCTCCATCCGGCTTACATCCCCGCGGTAGGCGCTGCAGCGAACGCCCTTCTGCCGAATTTGCTCCTCCAGCTCCAGCGCTTCCCGCTCACTGTGTACATAGTTCAAGATGATGTCGCAGCCTTGGTCTGCAAGCTGGAGGGCCGTTCGTTTCCCCAGCCCTTTGGCACTGCCCGTGATCAAGGCTACCTTCCGTTCCCGAGCCATGCTCCTACCTCCCGAAAATTTCCATATGAGTTCCTTCTCAAAGTATAGTGGAACGCCGGGAGCAGTTCAACCCTTCCGTTTGCTGGCATGGGAAGCGGCATACCTGAAAACGGTAGCTGCAGCCCGAAAGGTCATATCGATGCCCTGCTCCAGATCACGGAGATTTTCGCGAATATCTTCAATCTGCAGTCTTGCCCTTTGTCCGTACTTCAGCTCCGCCACCTTCATCAGATCGTCGTACAGATCCGCGTTAATCGAATGAATCTCCAGATTCCGCTGATTTCGTAAGCGCTCTACAGGAGTCTTGTATTGAACCTTGAGGTCGAAGAGCTTCTGCTCCAGGTCCGTGTATTTCTTGTTTTGATGCATATTGCGCAGCACCGTAAAGTACGAGAAACGCGCCTTGATCCGCTCCGTTTGCAGTCCCCAGTGCTCATTCATGAAATTGCCGAGCTTATCGAGCAAGGCGAAGAGACGGATCAGTGCATTTTTATAAAAGTATAAATGGAGATGGTACGCATCTCTTTCCTCCAATGTCATCTCATCCAAGTAGAGCTTCATAACCCTCTTGCTATATTGCTGCGCAGCATACTCGCTTTGCTCGAGCTCGTCCAGCGCACGAAGGAAGCCCTCCGACAAAATGGCGAATCTCCGTTCTGCCATCGTACGCTTCTCGGGAGGAATCTGCGTAAGCTTATGAATAAACGATCGGATGGCCTCATTGGCCTCCTTAAGGTAGCCTTCGTCCTGACGACGGGGCTCGCCGAAGATGGATCTTAGCATCCGTGCCGGTTCCCCCTTTACTTATTGGGATACGTTTCTAGTCGTACCCGTTATATCCGCCGCTCCAGCTGCCGGTGACGGATCCGCCTTCTGCTTCATCAGCTGCATGCGGTCCTTCTGCACGAGATACATGGCTGCAAGCACGCCTGCTCCGCCGAGATATTGATTCATGGATAAGCTTTCGTTCAAAATCACATATCCTGCCGCAGCGGCCGTTAGCGGGAGCAAATAGCCGTACACCGAGGACTTGAACGGTCCCAGCTTGGACAAGCTCCAATTGTGGACGGAGAAGCCAGCGATGGTGGCAAGCAGGGCCGTGTAGCCTAGAATAAGCCAGCCTTGCGAGCTGCGCTCAAGCAAATAAGCCATATCGGCCCGCAGAAGCAGGAACGGCAGCAGGGCAAGCGCCCCTGCCGTCATTTCGAGCGAAACCAGCAGTGTAAGCGGGTATTTGCCTACGAGACGATTCATGCCGATCAGGTAAAATGCCCCCAGGAAGCTCCGCGCCAGCAGCAGCGCGTCCCCCTTCAGCGTCTCCGGACCAAGGTGAAAGCCGTGCGGCCCTCCGGCTACAATCACAATGACGCTGATGAAAGCCAACGGGATGCCGACAAGGACGCGCCAAGTGAGGCGGATATCCTTTAGAATCACAGCAATAACAGCCGTGATGACAGGCATGAAGCCGCGTCCGAGGACAGCGCCGTTAGCCGAATTACTGAACTGCAGCGCATATTGCAGGAGCGCTTCCATGCCAAGTGCGGATACGGACCCAAGCACGGCGATCAGTGCCAGATCCTTACCAGGTAAACGCCAGTTCAGCTCTTGACGGTGCTTTCGGTAGTAAACGTAAGTATACGCCCATAAAAAAGGAATAATACTCAAATACCGAAGCCCATTAAATACCAGAGGATCCCATTCCTGGCCGCCAAGCTTCATGGCGGAAATATTGATTCCCCATAGAATATAAACTAGTACGAATCCGGCGTGAGGCAGAAATTTGCGGCTCCACGATTCATTCATGGTCGTTTTCCCCGTTTCCCTCTAGGTGAACAGAAGGCTTACGACAGCTAGGGAGCTGCGTAAGCCTGATTGACGGACTCCGACGGCTGCAGAGTCAATATCGCTAGATAGCTTAAAATACCATACAAGCAGGAAATCAATACCGTGTGCGTGAGGCTGGCAAGCAAGTACCAGTCGTAGCCCATGGAAAGCGTAACGAAAGCTCCGCTAAAAATCTGCAGGACTACGAAAATAACCGCGTACCTCGCTGCAGCAACCGCTGCGCTTCCGGCTGGGGCTTGTGCCTTTATCACGAAGTATAAACCCGCGATGAGCAGCCCAAGAACGGCAGCTGCAACCCTATGAGTAAACATGATGCCGGTTGCCCCGGACAGGTCCGGTATCACTTCCCCATTGCACAGAGGCCATCCGATACAGCCCCCGGAGGATTCGGTGTGATGAACGTAAGCGCCCAAATATACAACACCGTAGGTATAGATCATGATCACCCAAACCATAAGCTTCGCTGCTGGGGAAAGCACGGTTCCTTCTCGATGCAGGAGAGCTTCTCCCCATTTCGTATAGACGAGATACAAAAGTAAGGTAAAGGCAAAGGCCAATAGCGAGAAGCCAAAATGCAGGGCAAGCGCCGGAGCATTTTGCGGCCATACGACCGTCATCGCCCCAAGAATCGCTTGCAACACGGTGAAGAACATGGCGCCTCCGACAAACCATTTGGCATCTTTTCTTTGACTATAAATCAGCACCAGTATGGTTGTTGCAAGCAAAACCAAACCCACAATCCCCACGACAAAGCGATGGCTGTACTCAATCATCGATTCGATTGTATAGGCAGGTATGAATTTCCCGTGACACAGCGGCCAATCGTCACCACAACCCCGGCCCGATTCCGTTTTGGTTACAAGGGCACCCATGACCAGAATCAGGAACATGCCGAGCATGCTGGCAAGCGACAACCGACGAAGCCATGTTTCTATTTTCATTTGATTTGACTCACCCGTTCGTTTAAAAATCGTTTGCCGTAGACAAGACTACGATCCAATCTTCATTATATCGGTTCTGCCAAGGTAAATCCATGTCGAAATGTTACAAACCGATGAAAGCAGGAAAGCCGCCAAGTCCGGGCCTATCTTACGGGACTGGCGGCTTTCTTTCAGCCGGGGGGGGGGTAGATTTACTTATTCAGGCTGCCTGCAACCTCTACGGCCCGATCCAGGAATTGCTCGATTTCTTCGCGGCTCTTGCGCAGCTTGCTGACGAAACGGATCAGTTCTTGACCATCCCGAAATGCAATAAAGCTTGGAATACCGAGAATGTTCAGCTCCGAGCAGAGGTCCGGCAGGTCGTCTCTGTCAATTTCGATGAAATTGAGCTTATCCTGATACGATTGCTCCACCTCAGGCATGAACGGCTCAATGAAATGGCAATCCTTGCACCAGGTCGTTTTAAACACGGCAATCGTAGGCTTAGTACCTCCTACTGCTTCTCTAAAGCGCGCTTCCGTTGTTACCTTCTCCATGATGGCTGCACCGTCCTAACGAATAGTAAGTTCAAATCTATAACCAACTTATAGCATTTCCCTCATGTAGTGTCAATTCATGCGACGGGATACTGGGCATCTGTACCAGTTTACAATTTTTCCTAAAAGTGATATCATATAAATATCAAAAAAATATTAAATTGAATTCAAATAAGGAGCTGATTCCATGAAAGAAAAAAAAGCCTGGGTCATCAACGGATTTTTGGGACTACTCTTCATTTTGCTGGTAGCGGCGTTCGGCTTATTCGCTATCGCGTCTTCCGATAGTAACGGCGGCCGCGCAGCAGGCGTTGTACTCATAGCGGCAGCTGCCCTGCTCTCCTCCTCCATCACGGCACTGCAGCCGAATCAAGCCGTTGTCGTGACCTTCTTCGGGAGCTATGTCGGTACCATTCGCGAGAGCGGCTTATGGCTCACGATTCCCCTCGCGGTCCGCAAGAAGATCTCTCTTCGCGTTCGAAATTTCAACAGCGTGAAGCTGAAGGTTAACGATGTGCTTGGCAACCCGATTGAAATTGCGGCAGTTGTCGTGTTTCGTGTCGTAGACTCGGCTAAGGCCACCTTCGACGTAGATAATTATGAGCAATTCGTGGAGATTCAAAGTGAAACCGCGCTTCGCCATGTAGCGAGCAAATATCCTTATGATGTTTTCGACGAGGACGGCAAATCTTTGCGGGGCAATGCGGATGAGGTAGCGCTGGAGCTGGCCCGCGAGCTTCAGGATCGACTGTCGGTAGCCGGGGTGGAGGTTATGGAGGCGCGCCTGACGCATCTGGCCTATTCTACCGAGATTGCCAGCGCTATGCTGCAGCGCCAGCAGGCTACGGCGATTCTTGCCGCGCGGCAGAAGATCGTGGAAGGCGCTGTCGGTATGGTTCAGCTTGCCATCGAGCAGCTGCAGCGGGACGGCGTAGTCGAGCTGGATGAGGAACGGAAAGCGGCCATGATCAACAATCTGCTTGTCTCGATCGTCTCGGATCGATCCGCCAGCCCGGTCATCAATACAGGAAGCCTTTACTAGGGCCGAGAGCGGGCACCTGTTATGGCCAGTAAAAAGAGCTTTCCTCTCCGGCTTGATCCGAAGCTGTATGAGATACTCGAGCGGTGGGCTGCAGATGAATTCCGAAGCGTGAACGGGCACATCGAATACCTGCTTCGGGATGCGGCGGCCCGGGCGAATCGTCTTCCCGGGCCTCGCCCCTCCTCTAAGGAGGAGCCCTCTTCCGAATAAAAAAGCCTAACCCTTTTCGATCCGGCGGAATCGAGAAGGGTCAGGCTTTTTTTACCTGTTACGGCACATACTAAGAGGCAATACTCCTCATCCTTGCATAAGGTAAAGATACAGTATCCATAGTCGATAGCCTAGCGGAAGGGGGTGCCTTGTGTATCGCTGGAACGGATGGGATCTACTGCACAAGCTTGGAGATATGCCTAAAGAAGCAGTGGAGTGGCTGAAAGGCAAAAAAAATACGATCCTTCTGGAGAATCAACTGCTGGGTGCCGCACATCGGATTCGAATAAAACCGTCCGCGCTGGAAGCAGCCAAACGCCGGCTAGGATGGAAGCACGGATTCGGCGGCAATATTACGGGTAAAGAATCGGCGGCCTCCCTTTCCTCTTCGGAGAAAGCTCTGGTGGAGCGGATTCGCCGGGATACGCATGCTAATAACCGGAATAACGTGACGCGTACCGCCTCCTATTTGCGTCTCTACAGAGAACAGCCGGAGCTTCATTGGGCGTTTTTGGCCCATATGGTTTCCCGCAACGGCGGCTGGTGCATGACCGATCTAAAGGGCGAGCTGCTGCCTTATTTATTGAATGCCGAGCAGCGTGAGCACGTATTTTTATTCCTGGAGCGTGCCAACGCGTTGATCTTCCAAGACGCTTACCCCCAGCTGCTGCTCTATCAAGCCAGCCGCCGGGCCGGGCGCCCTCTCTTCCATCTCCTCCCGAGCTTTCATGTCTCCGCCTTCATGCGGCCGATATGGGAAGTCTTCTGGGAGTATGGAGATTCCGCACTGGTAACCGTCGGATTGGTCATTAACGAGCAGCACTATATTGAAGAGCGTGTGGTGCAGCACCCTTTTTTTCGGGAAAAGGTGCTTGATACCTTCTTCTTCACCACGCAATCGGTGCTGCAGCTAAACCAGGTCGTGTTCCCCTATGGAGAAACCGAAGGGCAAAGGCTTCGCGTTGCCGGGCTCGTCCTTGAGGACTTCAATCTGCTGAAAGAGCGAATTGAAGTAGGCAAAAAGCTGTATGCCATCCTCTTTGGCATCCCCGTCGTATTCGAAGGGGCGCGACGATTCGCCTTCGGCAAGCGGCATAGCGGTTCTCGCGCTGATTATTGGCCTCATCTGTATGCGGCGGTGCGCCATCAAGCTCCGGTTCCGAGCGGTCAATTAAAGGAACGACTGGAGGGCGGAGAGCTGCGGCCGGGAGCCGATCCATTATATAGTCCGTATCTGACCTCCGCCTGGAAGGATCGGGAGTTGGCTCCTATCGAGCGAGGCGACTGGTTCAAAAGCTTAGACGTATTGAACTATGTTACGGATATCGACGCCCCCTTCTCTTTCGAAATGACGCATGAGCACAGCTTCGGATTGAATAAGGTCGAGTTGGCCGTCCTTGCCGGGGATTTACTGACGAAGCCTTAGAACCTTTGGATTGATTCCATGGCAAGGTTGATGTAAGATGAAGCTATCAGCATAAATACAACCCGTATGTGACTGGCGGAACGTGGATGACCACGAGGAAGCATAGGGGCAGCAGTAACGCCGTACGCCTGGGCAGAGGTAAGGAGACATGTTCTCCTTGCCTCTTTTTGTTTTTCAATAACATGACGAAGGGTGTGTACCGGAAATGAAAAAAACGCTGATTTTGGATGGAGCCTGCGTGGCTCAGTCCGTTAAGGAGAAGCTGGCTCAGCGTATCCAGAGCTTAGCCTTGCAAGGCATTACCCCTTGTTTAGCCACGATTCTTGTTGGCGATGACCCTGCCTCCGAGACTTATGTCAAGATGAAGGGGAATGCGTGCCGTCGTCTGGGAATCCATTCAAGAAGAATACACCTTGATAGAAGCATCACAACAAATGAATTGATTACAATCATTAACGAGCTTAATCATGACGATCAGGTGCATGGCATTCTTTTGCAGCATCCGGTGCCGCATCATTTGGATGAGCGGGCGGCTTTTGAAGCGATTGCCATTGAAAAAGATGTGGACGGCGTTACGATGGCCGGGTTTGCCCGGAGCGCGTTTGGCTTGGCTGGCTTCCCCTGCTGCACGCCCGCGGCCATGATGGAGATCATGGACTACTATAAGCTGCCTATGGAAGGGAAGCATGCCGTTGTGATAGGCCGCAGTCCCATTCTAGGCAAGCCGGCTTCGTTGATGCTGCTTAACCGGAATGCAACGGTAACCGTATGCCACTCCAAAACGAAGGACCTCGACCGGATCGTGCAGCTGGCGGATATTGTCGTTGCTGCGGTCGGCAAGCCTCGCTTTGTGCAAGGCTCTTGGATCAAGGAAGGTGCTGTCGTGCTGGATGCAGGCTATAATCCAGGGAATATCGGGGATGTCGATTACGAGGCCTGCTTAAAGAAAGCTAGTGCCATCACTCCCGTCCCGGCCGGTGTCGGTCCGGTAACCATTGCTATGCTGCTTAAGCACACCGTTGAAGCAGCGGAGAAGCGCTTGGAGCTTGTGAAATAATGCTGTTGAACAAAAAACCAGGAACCTTGAGGATTTCTGGTTTTTTTTCTTATTTAACAAATTTTTCTTCCCTGTTAGGCTGAAGACAAACTGTGGCCTCATATACATAATCCTAATTCATTAGGTTGGAGGTGCACGTCCACAATGACAACTACGTTTGTTTCCCGATCATTGGACGAAACACGTTTTTGGTCTCGAATTATGAAAGAGCATTCATTATTCCTTAGACTCGGTTTCAGGTGTGAGGACACGCAGCTCATTCATGAAGCCAATCATTTTTATAACTTATTTGAAAGTATCGAGAATCGCTCCCACTCTTACACACCGGCAACCGATCCTGATACCATCCGGCAATTCAATGTTGAAGTGTATAACGCCGCTTCCTACATCTGGGCATTTAAGCGAAGGGTACTCGGGTTAATTTTGCAGTGCAAGTTACCCGGACAAAATAATTTCCCATTATTAGTTGATCACGTAAGCAGAGAAGCGAATTATTTCCGCACACGGTTAGCTGAATTAAATGCCGGCAGGCTTGATCCTCTACCTGATGCCATCATTAATGAAAATGTATTCTTTCTGAGAATTATGGCAGACCACGCAAAATTCATCGGTCATTTGCTTGACCCTTCGGAACGCCGCTTAGTGGAACAAGCGCGAAATTTTAGCGATGAGTTTGACCAGCTATTGTTCCAAGCCAGGGACCTGGATTCCATGCGTCCTCAGTCGCAAACGGTTCCTTTACTGGATCAATTTTTGGATCAAAATCGCGTGTCCGTACAATCACTTCGTGATTTTAAGAAAACCGCACGTGAACTTATCGAAGCTTGTAAAATAAAAAGCATGATTCACCCTTTATTAGCAGACCATGTCTTCCGGGAAGCAGAGAGATTCTTGGTTATCATCGACATGTTTGAATGCTCCCTTACCGGCGCTCCTATGCCTAGCATGCCAATTGGCGATTGAAGTGTAAATAAGAAAAAACAGCTTATGCACAAACGTACGTAAGCTGTTTTTGTCGTTTAACTCACTTCGTTTCCAGTATTCCCGCGATACATATGGGTGTGCGGATTCATTCCATTTACCGTCGTATATCCTTCGAAGTGATGATAATGCCCTCCGCCCGGGAGCGGGATCGATGGACCTGTCGTTCCGCGAATGATGTGGGTATGCCCTTGATCAATCGATGTCTCAGCATAGTATCCATGGACATGCTGCACTCCGCTTGAAGCAGGCGCTGTCATTGCCGAATATTGATGACTGTGTCCCGCATCGTATGAGGTAATTCCTGAAAAAGGATGTGCGTGAACGACAGGTCTTCCATCCCAGGATGTGATGAACAGCTGGTGCGAATGATGCGGATCAGACTCTCCGGAATCAAAAATAAACCCCGTAATCGGTATGACCATACATTTCATCCTTTCACTGTAAAATAAACACTGATACAGTGTATGAGTATTGTGGAATCCTTGTATGGGCTTCTTTGAAAATCTAACAATTTCAGGTAACCCTTTACAATTTAGGCGAATATCCTGAGGGTGTAGAGGAGGGATAGGCAAGTGTATAATCCAATATACCTTGATCAAAGCCAGGGAATGCACCCTATGGCTAACGATGTAAAAACCGTTTGTCAAAAATACATGAAATATCATGTTATTGCCCAAACCGCAAACGGATCACAGTTTGATGCAATTATCGACGACATCGATGCGGACGGAGTTACCATGTTAGTTCCTGAAGAGCTTGAGGCACACCGTGAAGATGAGCAGGAGGACCGACAATTCGGCTTTGGCGGAAATAGATTCCGCCGGTATCATCGACGCCGTTTTCCATTCCAAACGTTTGTGTTTCCATTTTTCGTACCTTACCCATATTATTCCCCGTACTATTTTTATCCACCGTACCCAACCTATCCGGCTTATCCTTGGTTTGGCTAGGGCCGGTAAAAATCCAAACAAAAACAAAATCCATCCCTTTCAAAAAAGGATGGATTTTTGTCTTTCTATAACAATTACACGAATGTTCTAGACACGATGAGCTTTACCCCTCTTGTTTCAGCTTGGTGCCACCGAGCCGGTTGAGGATCGGTCGGGCCAGCCTGCGAATCGGGCCCGGCATTTGCTGAATGTCATCCGCAGTAACGGTTTTGGTCAATAGCAGCAGTACCGGATACGCCGCGCTGGTGATGCCGACGATCAGAATCGCTTGCAGCATATCGTCCCAACGGGGGCTTCCCAGAGGATGAACGTAGGCTCGAGCGAACAGGTCGAGCCCAATCCCAAGGAGAATAACGGCTGCCGTAGCCATCGTCAGCGTTGCCCAGCGGCGCTTGCCCAGCACACGGAATTTGATCTCTTGTCGAAGCACCAGCAAGTTCAGCACCGTCATCACGACAAAGCAAAGCATGGTCGCCCCGATAATTCCGTAGATGCCGAACCACGGTGCAAGCACATAGCTGAATGCCAGCTTCGCACCTATACCCGCAACAACTCCCAGAACAAGCGATCGCATGCGGCCAAGGCCCATGAGCACGGCACCGGAGGTTTGCATGATGATCTGGAACATCGCGCTGGCTGTCAATGCAATAATGATAGGTGCCGCATACTGTTCCACCCATACGGAGCCGGTCGGGTTGCCGAAGATGAAGCCGTTAATCGGACGTGCAGCCAAACAAATGACTAGCACGGCAGGAAGTCCAGTAAGGATGGATAGGCGGAGCACCTTGCCGGCTTGATCGGCTACCCCCTTCAGATCCTTCTGGGAGTAAGCCGAGGAGATAATCGGAACCACCGACTGGCTAAGCGCAACAGCAAGAATGATTGGAATCCCGGCTAACGATTGCGCACGGCCTCCCAGGATACCAAGGATCTCCCGCGCCCCATCTTCTCCTGCCGAGTCCTTCAACAACAAGGTTACAATCGAGGAGTCGATGGTATAAATGAGCGTTACCGTCATCGAGAAAATGACAATCGGTACCGATAGCTTAAAAAGCTGCGCATAAATGGTTTTGTACGGAAGCTGGGCGTCCGCCCCAACCGTTGTTTGTGACCTAACCTCTGTCTCGGAGCGATCCTTCTTCCGCAGCCGCATCCCGTAATATAACATCACGGCAAAAGCTGCGATGCTGCCGATGACCCCTCCGAAGGAGGCTCCGGCTACCGCAAAATCCAAACCGACGCCAAGCAGCAGCAGCGCAAGTCCCACCGAAGTAACCACACGGAAAATTTGCTCGATAATCTGCGAGATGCCGTTCGGCATCATCATTTGCCTGCCTTGAAAGTAGCCGCGCATAATGGCAATCAGCGGAAATAGGAGCAGTGCCGGAGCAATGGCCCGAATCGGCAGAACTGCCTGCGGGTTTAGAATCATGTCGGCGTAGTAAGGCGCGGCTCCATATAGGATGACCGTCATGACAACCCCAGCACCCGCCGCGAACCATAATGCGGCCTTGTATATCCTGTCTGCTTCTTCCGTTCGTCCGAGCGCTGTCCGTTCGGAGATCATTTTACTTAACGCGCTCGGAATCCCGGCCGTAGCGACAACGAGCAGCATCGAGTAGAGGTTAAAGGCGATGGCATACGAGGCCATCCCGATCTCGCCAAGCAAGTACACCAGCGGAATCCGCTGGACTACGCCAAGCGCCCTGGCTACAAGAGCAGCCAGGGTAAGGATTAACGTACCTTTGACTAAGGAATCCTTGGACATTGTTACTAAACCACCTTAATAATTGATCACCCAAATGATAAACAGAACGATCATCAGCAGCTGCAGAATCACTTTGACCACGAGGCCCGAGAAGAAACCGACCAGCGCTCCGACCCCCGCCTTCATCGCCTGGCGCAGCTCCGTGCCGACCAGAAGCTCGCCTATCACGGCCCCAAGGAAAGGACCGATCAGAAGACCGGCCACAGGTATGACAAACGGACCGACCAGAAGACCGATCGTACTGCCGATCACGGAAGCCTTGGTGCCTCCGAATTTTTTGACGCCAAGAGCACTGACCAAGTAATCGGCAATCATCAGCACGGCTACAATCGTCGTCTGAATCAGCCAAAACCATAGCCCGAACGGCTCAAAGCCAATCATAAAGCCATAGACGAAGAAAGCGGCATATATCGCCAGCGCCCCGGGCAATACCGGATAGACGGCACCGGCCATGCCGACAACAAACAATAAGATAATGATAACCCAAGCGGCAATGATCATTATGCGGAAGCCTCCTCGTCTAGATCAATGCATACTTTCGGATGATGTGGGCGACCCCATGCTCTTCGTTCGTCAATGTAACGACATCAGCGAGCGCCTTCACCTCATCCTGAGCATTGCCCATCGCCACACCAAGTCCCGCTTCACGGATCATGGCAACATCGTTCAAGCTGTCGCCCATAGCGATGACCTCGGACATTTGCAGGCCAAGCAGCTCACACACCTTGCGGATCCCGCTTGCCTTGTGAATGCCCTTGGGGTTCAGCTCCAAATTGTTCGGATGGGAATTGCTAAGCTCCAGTGTGCCCCACGATAACAGCTCTTCACGAATCGCCGCCAAGCTGCTGTTATTGTCAGTATAATACCCGAACTTCAACCACTGTAATGCGTCGAGCTCCTGCGGCTCCGCCCAACGGTCTTTATTATAGATGTCCCCTACGGAATAGGCCCAATACCAGGTATCGTGCTGCAGCGCCAGCTCGTGAAGCCGTGTTACTTGATCCGTAGTTAACGTGTGGCGCTCCACCAGCATTCCGGGCTTCCGGTATACCTCGCCCCCGTTGACGACCACCAGGGGAGATTCGGTCATGTGAAGCTCCTCGACATAAGGAAGCACATTCTGCACTCCTCGTCCGGTCGAGAAAATGACCGTGATGCCTGCATCCCGCGCCGCTCTCAGCGCCGCTTTATTTTCCTCGGATACCTTCTTGTCCTCGGTCAGCAGCGTACCGTCCATATCGAGGGCAATCAGCTTATATCGGCTCATCGTCCGTCCACTCCCCTTCTACAATGCCTGCGCCATTGAGCGGTTCGGCACTTCCTCCAAATACGTTTGGTGCCAAAGCGCGAACATGTAGATCGTCCAAATGCGCCTAGCGTAGTCGCCTTCGCCTTTTTGGTGCTTGGCTAACATCCGCTGTACGGAATCCATCCGAATGTAATCCTCGATGCCGCTTCCTTCGATCTGCTCGAGAATCGACTTGCCCTGAGGCCCCTTGATCCAATCGCGCATCGGCACCGGGAAGCCCAGCTTCGGCCGGTTCAGGATGAAATCAGGAATGATCCCTTCCATCGCCTTACGGAAAATGTACTTCGTCGTCCCCTCCGCCAGCCTATATTTTGCAGGAATGCGGCGAGTCAGCTCATAAAGCTCCACATCCAGGAAAGGAACGCGCAGCTCCAACGAGTGCGCCATCGTCATTTTGTCGGCCTTCATCAGAATATCTCCCGGGAGCCACAAGTTCATATCGATATACTGCATCCGGGACACCGGATCGAGATGCTTCGACTTATCGTAGAAGGCTTTGGCTACTTGAACCGGATTCTTGTAGCTGCGAAGCATCTCCGCATCCATCCTCACCACTTCGGCCTTCATATCCTCCGTGAAGATCTTGGCATTGCCGAGAAAGCGTTCCTCAAGCGGCGTAGTTCCGCGAAGGACGTAATTGCGTCCGTACGTTCCTTCCGGGAGCATGCGGGCTAAGGCGTGAAGCAGTCTCTTGACCCCATACGGCAGCCTCTCTACGGATCGAAGCGACAACGGCTCGCGATAAATGCGATACCCGCCGAACAGCTCGTCGGCGCCCTCTCCCGATAATACGACCGTAACGTGCTCGCGTGCCAGCTGCGCCACATGATATAGCGCGATAGCGGACGGATCGGCCACCGGCTCATCCTGGTGCCATACCGCCTTCGGCAGCGTATCGAAATAATCCTTTTGCGATATGATTTTGTCGTAATGCTCCGTGTCCAAGGCGGCGGCCGTTTGGCGGGCGATCACCGTCTCGTTATTGGCGCCCTCGAAGCCTACCGAGAACGTTCGGATCGGCTCAATGGATCGCATTTGCGCTGCAATTGCGGTGGAGTCGATCCCGCTGGAGAGGAAGCAGCCCCGCTCCACATCGCTTTGCATGTGATGCACTACAGAGTCCTTAAGCGTCTCCCGAATTTGCTCTACATAGTATTCGAACGGACGCTCCTCCGGCTCAAGCATCGGATCCCAATAGCGGCGGATCTGCATGTCACCTTCGTAGCTAACGGTAATGGAATGCCCCGGCGGGAGCTTATGGATCCCCTGGAACATCGTCGTCGGCTCCGGCACGTACTGGAACGTCAAGTAATTGAGCAGGCTCTCCGTGTGAATGCTCCGTTCCACACCCTCCGCCGCCAGAATGCTCTTGATTTCCGATCCGAACAGGAACCGGCTGCGATCCTTAAAGTAATAGAACGGCTTTATGCCAAAATGGTCCCGTGCCCCGAACAAACGCTTCTTATTGCGGTCCCAGATCACAAACCCGAACATGCCGCGCAGCTGCTTTACGCACTCTTCCCCGTACTCCTCGTACAGGTGAACGATAACCTCGGTATCCGAGTGGGTTTTGAACTGATGGCCTTTGGCCTGAAGCTGGTTGCGCAAATATTTGTAATTGTAGATCTCTCCGTTAAAAGCGATCCACACCGTTTCATCCTCGTTGGCGAGCGGCTGATGCCCCTCCTTCAGGTCGATGATGGAGAGCCGGCGAAACCCGAGTCCGATGCGATTCTCGCTCCAAAACCCAAAGTCATCCGGTCCCCGGTGAACGATACAGTCCGTCATTCTCTTCAATAAGGACTGCTCAGGTTCTCTATCTTCAAAATACATGGCGCCGGTGATGCCGCACATAACAACGTCCTCCTTCATCTCTGACCAAAGCCATTCGTCCTTGGAACGCGATTCAATTCAACTAGTATACCATATTCGTGAGCTAGAATCATTTTAGGAAGCTAAAGTATCAGGACATGTCACATTTTCTGAGTAGACAGCCCTTGCGTGATCAGATTATGATTTGAGAAGTTGGATCTATCGGTTGTCACTCAAGAAGGGAGTGTTCCTTAATGAAAAAAGGCTTAACTCGCGCCGGACTCGGTCAGGTCGGCTCACTCGCAAACTTCGTTTCTCTAGCTGCAAGCTACGGATTCGAGGCTATCGATACCAGCGGCAAAGAGCTGGAGGACTGGATCGTTGAAGCAGGCAGGGAAGGCGTCCAATCCTTCCTTGCGGAGCAGAAAGTACAGATCGGGTCCATCGGCCTCTCGGTGGAATGGCGCCAGTCGGAGGAGCGGTTCCGCGAGGGTTTGCCTCGCCTTGCCAAGGATGCGGAAGCTGCGGCTCAGCTCGGTGTCACTCGCTGCTGCACCTACGTCCTGCCCTCCACCGACTATCCCGCCGCCCACTTCATGGCGCTGGCTACCCGCCGCCTGCGTACCGTAGCGGAGGTCCTCGGAGCCTACGGCATCCGTTTCGGCCTGGAATTCGTCGGCCCTCATCATCTGCGTACACGCTGGGCCAATCCGTTTCTCTGGGACATTCCGAGCACACTCGATTGGATCGACGCGATCGGGCGGAGCAATGTCGGATTGTTATTCGACGCGTATCATTGGTACACGACGGAAGCCGGCTACGAGGATATCTTGAAGCTGCGCGCGGATCAAATCGTGCACGTTCACATCAACGACGCGAAGGAAGTTCCTGTCGCCGAGGCGCTGGACAATGACCGGGTCTACCCGGGAGAAGGCGTGATCGATCTGGCGGCCTTCCTGAAGGGGCTGCACGCGATCGGTTACCAAGGCGTTGTCTCCCAGGAAATTTTGACACCGCAGCCCCCGACGGCTCCGGTGGAGGAGCTTCTCGCCCGTTCACAGCAAGGCTTCGCGAAAGTATTCCGCGCAGCGGGACTCGAATAAAGCATGCAGGGCTGGCCCCGTCTCAGCGGGCTCAGCCTTCTTTTTGCTGCAGCATTTCGATCAGCTTACGAGTGGCCAGAGACAACGGGCTCCCCTTAACCACGGCAATCCCAACCTTCCGTGAAGGAATGGTCTCCGTGGTCTTCACCTCGTACAGACTCCCCTCCTCCAACTGCACTTCAATAAACTCGCGCGAAAGAAACGAAACGCCTAGTCCTCTCCTGGCAAATTCGATCAGCAACTCGACGCTTCCTACCTCAATCTCGGGCTCGAGCCGCAATCCGTGCTTTTTGGCTATCGATTCTACAAAATCTCTTGTACGGCTGTTGCCCGACAGCACGATTAACGGCTGCTCCAGAACCTCCCGAAGCGTAACCACGCCATCTGCAAGTCTCCGATAACGCTCGCCGACAACGAAGCAGTCGTGAATCTCCGCAAGCTCAATCACATCGAACCATTCCTCACTTACCGGAAAATGCACAATGCCGCAATCGATTCGTCCCTCTCTCAGCCATCCGACTATGTCCGGCGTCTTCCCATGCGTAAGATGGATGTTGACCTCCGGGTATGCCTGATGAAAGCTCTCCAGGTAAGGCAGCAGAAAATATTTGCACAGCGTATCGCTTGAGCCGATCCGTACTTCTCCACGGTGCAGCTGCTTGAACTGCTCGATCGCCTTTTCCCCCATCAGAATCGATTCCATGCCTTCTGCTACATATCGGTACAGCACGCCTCCCTCGGCGGTTAAGGCTACCCCCTTCGCATTACGAGTAAAAAGAGCCATCCCAAGCTGCTCCTCCAGCTGCTTTACGGCATAGCTGACGCTCGGCTGCGTTATGAATAACTGGTCGGCTGCTTTGGATAGGCTTCCTGTCCGGGCAACGGTATAGAACGTTTTATACAACTCCAGATTCACCGCAAATATATAGATCACCTCTATATGTGATATCGATAATATTGATTTTATTTATAGGATAGTTCCCATTATATTGGAGTTGTCACGAAATGAACAGATGAAAGGAAGGATCAGCTATGCCAACGATAGGAGCTGCGCCCCGCAGCGTACTAACCCGTCTTCCCGTATACACGCCGGGGAAACCGATTTGGGAGGTTCAGCAGGAGCTGGGCTTGGACCGGATCATCAAGCTCGCCTCCAACGAAAATCCTCTCGGCGCTTCTCCCAAAGCTACGGAGGCCATGCAGGCTTGGCTGTCGGAGCTGCACCGTTATCCGGATGCCTCCGCCGCCTCGCTAAGGGAAGCCGTTGCTTCTTCGTATGACGTTTCCAAGGAGTGTGTGATCGCCTCCAACGGGGCCGATGAGCTGATCAAGCTTCTCTCCGAGGCTTATCTCGAACCCGGCGATGAGGTTGTCATCCCAATCCCTACCTTCACCGAGTATGAGTTTGCCTCACGGCTGATGGGGGCTGAGGTTGTCCCTGTTCCCCTAGTCGCCCCGGATTACCGCTACGATGTGGAGGCGCTGCTGCGGGCCGTCACCCCTCGGACGAAGCTAATTTATCTTTGCTCCCCGAATAACCCTACCGGCACCTACCTGCGGCAAGCGGAGGCGGAGCGGCTGCTGCGAGCACTGCCTCAAGGGGTTCTCGTTGTTCTGGATGCAGCCTACTCCCACTATGCCGAGGAGGAGGACTATACGAACGGGGTGGAATGGGTGAAGCGAGGGGCTCCCGTCCTAGTGATGCAAACCTTCTCCAAGGTATACGGGCTTGCGGGCCTCAGAGTAGGATTCGGCATTGCCTCCGAGGAGGTCATCGGACACATCCAGCGGGTACGCGAGCCGTTCAATGTCAATGCCCTTGCCCAAGCGGCGGCCGCAGCAGCGCTGAGGGACGAGGAGCATGTTGAGATGTCCCGGCAATGTGTGGCTGAAGGTCGGAATCAGTTGTATCGCAGATTCGACGAGCTTGGACTGGCTTATACACGCAGCTCGAGCAATTTCATTCTGGTTCAGGTAGGAGCTTCGGCCGAAGACGTATACAAGAAGCTTCTTCAGAACGGCATCATTGTTCGTCACGGCGCGCAGTGGGGATTGCCTCAGCATGTGCGGATCACAGTGGGAACGGAGGAAGAGAACCTGGCACTAGGGGAAGCGTTGCAAAGGGTGCTGTGAACAAAGCGAAAAACCCGCCTGAGGGTCGAATCGTCACGATCCGCTCGGCGGGTTTCCTTACTAGTTATACTGCTTCCTTAGCTGCCAATCGGCGCTGCTTCAGCTTACGGAATACAACCCCGTGCTTCGGTGAGAACAGGAACGCCGTTACGAACAGAACACCCGCTACCGAGATCATACAGCCTGCGATCGAGGCATCCAGCAGTACGGAAGCGTAGTACCCGAGTGTTGAACTGGCAACGCCCACACCCATGCTTAGGAAAATCATGACGCTAAGACGCTCCGTCAGCAGGTAAGCAGTGGCTGCAGGAACTACCAGCATGCCGACGACGAGGATGGCCCCTACGCTCTCGAAGGAGGCAACGGTCGTCACAGACACCAGCCCCATCAGCAAGTAGTGGAAGAAGGCTACCGGTATGCCTACGGCCGCCGCCAACGCCGGGTCGAAGGAACAAAGCTTGAACTGCTTATAGAACACCCCAATAACTACTGCACTTAAGGTCAGTACGATCCCGAGACCCCATACCGCCTTGGGACCGATTTCCCTTCCGGCGAAATCAATCACGTCCCAAGGGACACGGATGATCTCGCCGTACAGCACACAGTCGAGATCGAGATCCACCTGGCGCGTGTATAGACTTACCAGAACGACGCCGACGGAGAAAAGCGCGGTAAACACAACCCCGATCGAGGCGTCGGACTGCACGCCGCTCTGCTGAAACATCTGAATCAGGAACACCGTGATCAGTCCCAGTACGGAAGCGCCCAGCATCATGAAGAGCGAATCTCTTGTACCGCTGAGCAAAAAGGCGATGACAATCCCCGGCAGCACGGAATGGCTGATCGCATCCCCGACCATGGCCATGCGCCGAAGAATCAGGAAGCAGCCGAGCAGGCTGCAGGAGCAAGCGACAAGCGCCGCGGTTAATAATATCCAGAAGTCATTCATGCCCTACACTCCTTCCCGCCGAGGATACGACGGCCTTAGCCTCCTGCAGCTCTTGCTCCTTCATGACGCTTCGCTTGACCGACAACCGCAGCAGCAGCTTGGATACAAGCCCGCGCCGGGGCGCAAACAGCACGGAAATCACGAACAGCAAGGTGGCGGCAAGTACACTCAACGGTCCCGTCGGCAGGTTGTTGGCTGTGGTGCTGACGAACGTACCGATCAATCCGCTGATCGAACCGAAAAAGCCCGACAGCACCACCATCACGCCAAGGCGCTCCGTCCAATAACGCGCCGATACGGCAGGCGTAATGAGAAGCGCGGACATCAGCACGACGCCGACAGCCTGGATGCCGACAACAACCGCAACTACGATCAGAAACATCAGAAATTGGTCCAGGAAAGCCACCGGAAGCCCAATGCCCTTGGCAAAGCCGGCATCGAAGCTGAGCAATTTAAATTCCTTAAATAACGCAAAGCATACAAGCACTAACGCAGAGGCGACGATCGCCATCGTGATCACATCGGACAGCACCATCGACGCCGCTTGCCCGAACAGGAATTTGTCCAGGCCGCTTTGGTTGCCGCTGTCGCTATGCTGAATTTGCGTCAGCAGCACGATCCCAAAGCCAAAGAACACTGACAGCACGATACCGAGCGCCGTATCCTGCTTAATCCGCGAGTTGCGCGTCACGTACCCGATACCGAAGGTGGCTATCAGCCCTGCGGCCACCGCGCCGATCAAGAAGTAGAAGATCGACTTCGATCCGGTAAGCATAAACGCGATGCAAACCCCCGGCAAGGCGGCGTGCGCCAGCGCATCTCCCATAAGGCTCTGCTTCCGCAAATAGGCGAAGCTGCCCAGCACCCCGCTGCTCAATCCGAGCAGAATGCTGCCAAGTAAAATCCACTGCGTGTTCGGATCGGACAGCAGCTCGATCAGTCCATCCCATATCCCGTTCATGCCGGTCACCTCGCTCCCACCAGAAGCATATCGTCGTTATCGCTGCCCAGCATCGCCAGTCGCCCGCCATAGGTGGTCTGCAGGTTCTCTTTGGTAAACACCTCATTCGTAGGGCCGATCGCCATGACCCCGACATTCAGCAGAATGACCCAGTCGAAATATTCCTTTACCGTGGCGAGATCGTGATGGACGACAAGCACGGTCTTGCCCTGCTTCTTCAGCTCGCCCAGCAGCGTGATAATCGCCTTCTCCGTTGCCGCATCGACACCGACGAACGGTTCATCCATGAAATACAGCTTGGCGTCCTGTGCAAGTGCCCGTGCCAAGAAAATACGCTGCTGCTGCCCGCCGGACAGCTGGCTGATTTGGCGGCCGGCATAATCGGCCATGCCTACCTTCTCGAGGCAATCCATAGCGATTTGCCGCTCCTTGGCTCCCGGTCTGCGGAACCAGCCGAGCCGTCCGTAACGTCCCATCATGACCACATCCAAGGCACTCGTCGGAAAATCCCAGTCGACCGACTCCCGCTGCGGAACATAGCCCACAAGCTGACGCTGCTCCTTATAGGGGCGGCCATAGATAGCGACCTCTCCCGTTACCTTCGGGATCAAGCCGAGCGCCGCCTTAATGAGCGTGGATTTGCCCGCCCCATTGGGGCCGACAATCCCGATGAGCTTCCCTTCCGGCACCTCAAGCGACACCTCGCGGAGCACCGGCTTTTTCTGATAGGCAACCGTCATGCCTTGAATCGATAATGGAGCTTGACGCTCTTTGTCCATAGTCCCTCTCCCCCTGTCGCTGGCTTTATTATTTCAACGCTTTGACAATCGTGTCGACGTTATGGCGAACCATACCGATGTAAGTCCCCTCCGTTGTTCCTTCCTTGCCCATCGCATCGGAGAAGAGCTCTCCGCCGATTTTCACCTCATGTCCCTGCTGCTTCGCTCCCTGGATCACCGCTTCAATGGACTTCTTCGGTACGCTGGACTCTACGAAAACCGCCTTGATCCTGTTCTTCACCAGGTAATCGCGAAGATCGCTGACATCCTTGGAGCCGTACTCAGAGGCAGTGCTGATACCTTGAAGCCCCATCACCTGGATGCCGTAAGCCTTGCCGAAATAACCGAAGGCATCATGTGCGGTTACGAGCACCCGCTGCTGCTGAGGGATCGTGCCGATCTGCTCACGGACATAGCTGTCGAGCTGCTGGAGCTGTGCGATATAGGCGGCCGCATTTTTCTTATAGTCCTCCGCATGGGCGCTATCCAGCTTGCTCAGCTCATCGCGGATCACCTCTGTCGCGCTGATCCAATGCTTCACATCGAACCAGACGTGCGGATCATGCGCCGATTGTCCGTCGTTTGCACTCAGCAGCTTCGCCTCATCGATGCCCTTGGTAACGGCAACCGTCGGCTTCTCCTTGCGCATCTGCTCGAAGATTTCCTCCATCTTCCCCTCTAGATGAAGCCCGTTGTAGAAAATGATCTGCGCCTGCTCCAGCTTCTTCACATCGCCTTGAGATGCCTTGTAGAGATGCGGATCGACGCCGGATTTCATCAGTCCTGTAACGGCGACATGCTCTCCCCCGACATTCTTCACGACATCGCTGATCATTCCGATCGTGGTCGTCACCTTCAGCTTCCCGTCTCCTCCGGCTGATTGATCTTCCCCGCAGGCGGTCAGCATTACCGTTAAGCCAAGGAACAGAATCGTCATAATAAACCGCTTAAAGGACGAGCTGATTGATTGCTTTTTCATTGTTTCTCGCGCTCCGTTTCTTTGTGTAATAAGCATACTTTACCTATATGAGCCAAAAAAGTTGTCTTAGACCTTAAATGTTTCCCTGATGTATATTTCTTTCCCACGCGACTACATTTTTATTATATACAAATATGTTTCCCTAGTGCAACATTTATTTTGAAAAAATGCATCCTTTCAACGCAACAAAAAAAGCTGCTCCCGAAGGAACAGCCTCTTGCTTCGTTCTGCCTGTTATTCCGTCTTGCCCTTTCCATTCTTCGGCACTCCGTCGAGGCCGTAGTATTGGTCGTAAGTATCGAAGATTTTGCGAGCAATCGGTGCGGCGCCCCAGGAGCCGAAGCCCCCCTCAGGAACAACCACCGCTACGGCAAGCTTCGGCTTATCGGCAGGGGCGAAGGCGATGAATACTGCGTTATCTATGTGTTGGCCGCCGACGCTCTGCGTGGAGGTCCCCGTCTTTCTCGCCAGCTTGTAAGGGAAGTCGTCAAAGCCGGTAACGAAGCTCTCCATCCCGTTCAGCACCGTGTCCCAGTGGAGCTTGGAGAACTGGGACTCATCGAGCACGACCGGCTCATCGAACTTCTTGACCAGTTCGCCGTCATAGGTCTCGATCTTGTCTACCAGGATCGGCTGCAGCCGCTTGCCGCGGTTGGCCAGCGTCGTCGCATACTGGGCCAGCTGCAGTGTCGTATACTTCTCGTTCTGGCCCCAGGAAGCAAACACCATCCGGGATTGCTCGGTTTCCTTCGTGTTGGTCAGGAACTCGCTCAAGCCCTCATACTCCCGCGGAAGGCCGCTTCCCGTTGATACGCCCAGACCAAACTTCGCCAGGTAGTCGGACCACAGCTGCGGCGCCTGCTTCCCATATTTCTCATACAGCTTATTGCCTATCATTGCAGACATAAACGTATTCGAAGAAACTCGAATCGCCGTAGTTGCAGTGATCGGTCCGTAGGGCTTCCCATCGGAGTTCTGCAGTCTTGAGTTACCGTTCCGGCCGTAAGTAAATACCCCGGTATCGTTATACACCGTGCTCGGCGTAAACAGACCCTCATTCAATCCGATCAATACCGATAACGGCTTGATTGTGGAGCCGACGTACACAATGGAGCTGGGATGGTTCTTCCGCTCGTTCTCCGGATAGTCCGGGTATGCCGTAGTGATTGTACCGTTGTTAATGTAAGGCTCAATCCGTTTGTACTCGGCCGGAGGAATCCCCCCGTTCCATACATTCGGATCGTAATCCGGCATACTCGCCATCGCTACGACCTTGCCGGTATCCACCTCCATCGCAACGGCATAACCCGCCACAGCATTCTTCCCGATCGCCGGATATTTCAACGCCCGCGCCTCTGCACTTTTCATATACGCCAGCTGATCCATAATCGCTTGCTCCGCCGCAAGCTGTACATCCTTGTTGATGGTTAAGAACAGATTGTTTCCCTTCTGGGGAGGGGTAATGGTCATTTTGCCGATAATTTTCTGCGACGCATTGACCGGATACGTCTTCGAGCCGTTCTTGCCGCGCAGCTCCTCCTGGTATTGCCGCTCGATGCCGTCAAATCCGACATCCTCCGTATCCAGGTATTCCTTCGTCTTCTCCGGATCCCGGTAAAACGCATGCCCTTGGGAGCTTCGGGCCGTATTGAACGGGCGCATGTATCCTACCAGCTGCACCGCAATCGTGTTGATGCTGTCGTAGGACCGGATGCTTTCCTCGGTGATTTCGATCCATTTCAGCTCGTCGCGGCGTTCACTGATATAGGCTATCTCATCCTTGGTCAAATCCGACTTGATCCGCCGCGGTGTAAACGAATAGCTCGGATCATGCGTCTTCTTCTTCTCCAGATCGTAGCCCACATCCATCGCCTTAATGATATCCTCGGGCGACAGCTGCTTCTGCGTCGGCGATCCGTAGGTCGCAAATATAGTAGCCAGCTGCTTGGCAAGAGCCACCACATCGTCCTTCGCCTGCCCTGATTCCATTCGGAAATAAAGCGACTGCGTCGAGGTCGTGATGGCGATCGGCGCCCCGTTGCGGTCTAGGATGTTGCCCCGAATCGGCGGAATTTTCGTCTGCGCCTTGGTCTGATCGGCTTCCTGAGCCCGCAGCTCCTGCCCCTCCACGAACTGAAGCATCGCCAGGCGGACGATGAGCACGGAGAACAAAAAGAACGTAACAAAGAAAAAGACATTAATCCGAAGGGTATACTGCCGGCGTTTATTCGCCTCATGCTTTTGCGGATCGTCCAGACCCAGCGATGATTTCATTGTGCTTTCGACTCCTTTTACTTCAAATGATTCATTAGGTCAATAAATCCCGCAAGGAAACGATGCCTTCCCCGGTTTGGTAGTCATATCGCTTGATGCGAACCGCATCGATGCCGAGCTGATTCGGCGCCCAGATATCGTTGCGTTCATGGTCACCGATGTACAGCACCTCGTGTGCTGCCAAGCCCGATTGTTCCAGGGCGAGCGCGAAGATCGCCGGGTCCGGCTTCTCAAGCCCCACCTCGGTCGATACGAGCACCGGCTCGAAGTAGCTGCGAATGCCTTTATACTCTAGGATCGATACCAGGGTAGGCGCGAAGTTGGAGATGACGCCCAGCTGAAACCCGCGCTGCGTCAGCTCCTCGAGCACTTCCTTAACGTCATCAAATAACGCATAATGCTCCGGCGAAGTGAACAGGTCGTACAGCTCATGACAGCACTCGTGGATCTGCTCCTCGGTCCAATTCTCTTCATGGACCCCAAGCTTCTCGAGGATATATCGGTACAGGCTTACCCAGAACGCGCGGTCCGATTCCGGGGTACAAGCCTCGAACGGCCCCGCCTGCTTATCATAATACATAAGACGAAACGACTCGGTAAAAAGTTCCCCGATTCGCTCCTGTTCCCGGTGCAAGGATCGCCCGGCCAAATATTCATGCATGATGATTCTTGCCGCCGGGATCGTGAGCAGCGTATCTCCCACGTCAAAAAATACGGCTTTATATTCATGAAGCGGTTTACGTAACAGCATATTCGGTTTACCCCAATCCCTATGTAGCTTTATCTCTCCATGAAAGTCTCAACCTTAAGTGTACCACAAGTTTTCCGGATGAGAAACGGCATGTAGAAAAAGGAAAAAGCCGGTACGTCTGCTTACATAAGCAGCGCACCGGCTTGAACCTGCTACACTTCCTTGATATGCGTTTCGTGAAAATTCGGCGGGTTAAACCAGTTGCCTCCGCTGGCCACCCAGGTGGAATCCAGAGGCACCCATGCCTTCTTCTCTGACAAATACACTTCGTTCCAGGCATGCGGCCCGTAGCTGCCCCGGCCGTCGTAACCGAGCCCAGTAACCACTTTGACCTCAAGTCCGATCGAACGGGCCATTACCGCATAAAGACGGGAGAAATCGATGCACACGCCTTGCTTCGTAAGGAAGGTTTCCTCCGGCGTCTGCTCCTTCCAGATCCGCTTCTCCTCATACAGCTTCACCTTGTTCCAGTCATACTTGACCCGGGTGCCGACGTAACGGTAGAGCAGCTTCGCTTTCTCCTCGTCGGTCGAGCCCTTAGCCGTAATCTGCTCCGCCGCTGCCTTGATATCCGCCGGGATCCTGGCATCCACCACTTCGTACTTACGCTGAAGAATATTAGCGAATTCCTCTTCCACCGCGCGGGTAAACACCGGCAGCTGGCTCGTCAGGAAATCCCCGGTTACCGGCTCAATGATCTCCTTGGCGCCTTTCTGGTAGAGGGACGAGGCCTGAATATACCCGGTAGCCTGCGTATACGGGAACAAGGTCGTCACCACAAACAATATCGCGATAAATATGAGCGATCTTGCTGCACCGGTAACGACACCGATAGCCCCTCCGGCAAGGCTGCTCAAGATCGTAGGCGTCTCTCCCTTGGCCTTCGCCTGAGCGGAGGCATGCTCCGTTCGCTCCACGATCGACTCTCCGATCAGCGGATCCATGACCCTGTACACCAGCTGTTTAATGATGCCGAAGGATAACACGAACAGCACGCTAAAGCGAAGCAGCGAGAAATCTCTCATGCCTGTCATTGCCGTATAATAAAGCTGCTGCCAAAAGCCCAGCTCCTCCGCCGGAATGGTAATCCCCAGTTCCGCAAGCCAGAGCTGAACCTTGGGAGAGAGCCATGAAGTCAGCTGCCAGCCGATAAAAAGACTGACGACCGTCGCCGCGCTTTCAAGCGCAAGCAGCAGCAGGCGTCTGGCGGACGATGAGGCGCCCCGGTACATCCCTTGAAGCACGGACAGCACGAAGATCATGAACAGCAGAACCGTAACGGCATTCCATTCCTTGATAAGATTCCACACCTCATTCAACGTTTCCTCATTCCTCCTCCCCCGGCTGCTTGCGTCCGGTTCTAGTTTTTCTTCGCCTGCTCAATGAGCGTGTTCAACGCCGCATCCAACGGCAGCGTGAACGTCTGATTCATAAAGGTGACTTTCACCTCGTTCGCGCCGGGCTTGCCCTCAAGCTTCACACTTTTGGTCGCTATCGTGAAGGTTCCGTCGGGATTCAGCTGATACTTGGCGTCCTTCACCTCATCGGTCATCGCTTTCATCGCCTGGGTCTTCGCCTCCGTCGCAACCTTCGCCCCCACCGTGCTTCCGAGCTCCAGCAGCTGATCCTTATAGCTCGCGCCATAGTAGAACAATCCGGCAAGCACAGCGAGCACGATCACCCATTTGATGACGGTTTTCACAATCTTGATCACCAAAAACAGTACAATCAGCGCCGCAGCAATGACATACCAGCGCTCCGCCAAGAAAGAACCGATAAATTCCAAGACCATCTCTCCCTTTTTATCACTGTTCACAAACACATACCAGCTTATACATCATACCTTATGAAGCGGCTCTTCTTCATCCCTTTTTTTCGAAAACCGCCTTAGCCGTAGCCTTTGTCAAAAATTGTGTACTAACGGGTCGTCCCAAGGCGTACAAGTAGTAGGGGAGGCTATGAGACAACCACTCCACTATAAGCGCGAGGTGATTTCAGTGAAAACGGCCATTTGGCTGTATTTATTTATTTTCGTGGCCTTCTTTGATCTACATGCCCAGTACCCGATTTTGTCTCCCTTTGCTATTTCGCTGGGAGCGGCGCCTTCCTTTATCGGACTGATTCTTGGAGTCTACTCGATCACACACCTGCCAGGAAATTTGATCGCAGGCTTCGGGGTTGACCGTTACGGCAGCAAGGGCTTCATTGTATTCAGCCTGATTGTAGCAGGAATCGTCCTCCTGTTTCAATCCCGCGTCGACGATCCTTGGGAGCTTTTAATCATACGCTCGATCAGCGGGTTTGTGCTCGCTTTCCTCTCCCCGGCTTGCTTGTCCTTGCTCGCCAAAATTGCCAAGGATCGAGTCCAGCAAGGCAAGCTGATGGCCGGAAACGGCATGGTGCATACGATCGCCTCCGTGCTCAGCCCGGCAGCGGGCGCTTATTTGGTTGCTACCTTCGGCTTTGCCCAGTCGTTCGTCATCCTCGGGTGGATCCTAATCGTAACGGGCGTGCTCGCCTGGTTCGGGGTAAAGGAGAAGCAGTATCAGCAGTCGGCCTCGGAATTGTTCGTCGATTCCCATGGAGCTGTGCTCCCCGATGGCGATTCATCCAAGGCGGACGGGGCGGCAGGCTCCATCCCTTGGCTGTTCTATGGGGTGCCGCTGGCCATTTCCTGCTCACAGGGCATCCTGTTCTTCGAGCTTCCTCTAATGAAGGAAACTCACGGCTCCATCCTGACTTCAGGCGTTTTCTTCTCCCTGGTCAGCTTAGGAGCGCTGGTCACACTAAGCATGCTGTTCCTCAGCCGAGTGTCACCTTTTTTACGCACGACGATGGGCGCGCTGGCTCTTGCCTTTATCTTCTTCGGCATGTCCGTCAACTGGCCGCTTCCGATGTATGCTTCGTTATTCCTGATCGGCATGACGAAAGGCGTAATTTTTCCGGCGATTGCCTCGCTCTTGGCCAGCGTGACGAGCGCGACCCGTTATGGCCGGGTATTCTCGATTCTCTCCATCGCTTTCTCGATAGGAGCGTTTCTCGGTCCTATTCTCGCCGGACATTTCCGCGGGCATATCTCGCCGTACTTCATCGCCTTTCTTTGCCTCATGCTTGCTCTTTCCATTTTGCCGTTTCGCGCGTTTCACAAGCCCGTCGAAGCTTAACCACATAAGAAAAGCTTCTATCGAAGCCCTTTCAAAGTAGTGCATTCGTGTCTAAAAGGTAGCTTTTCTTGAAACATTAGAATCCTTGAGCTCCGCTCAAAACTTATAAATTCTAATGTTATAAACTAAAGGGTTGAGATGCTAATGTCATCTCAACCCCTCTCCTTATGCAGCAGCAGATTACAATTTAAAATGCCCCACCGATTGATTTAACCTCACAACGACTTCCTTCAATTGCTCCGACGAGCTGGCAATGGATTGCATCAAGGCCAGCTGTTCCTCTGTGGCGGAAGCGACATTCTGCGTTTTAATGAATATCTCGCGGGCGTTAGCCGATGATTGCTCCATTCCCGCGGAAATTTCCTGCGAAGAGGCCGCCAGCTCCTCCGTAATGGCCGAAGTCTCCAAAATTTCCGAGCTGCTTTCCTTGACTGACTCATAAATATGGAGGAAGCTTTGCTGAACCTCATCCATAATCTTCGTGCTTTTGCCCGCTTCCTCAATCGTATCTTTCATCAGCCGGGAGGCTGTGGAAATTTCCTGCTGCGTGCTCTCTATCATTCCGGTGATACCTTCTGCTGATTGCATCGATTGTGCGGCCAGCTTGCGGATTTCACTCGCCACCACCGCAAACCCTCTGCCGTGCTCACCCGCACGTGCGGATTCAATGGAAGCGTTCAGGGATAAAAGATTGGTTTGCGCAGCAAATTGAGTAATTTCCTCAGCGACAACTCCGATCTCCTCCGATTTGCGGTTCAACGCATCAATAACATTAGATAGCGTGGCTGATGTACCGATCAACGATTGAATTTGGTTCTTCAGCGTCACCATGATCATTCGGCCGTCTTCCGTTTCCTGCGTCGTGCTGACAAAGTGCTCGGAAATATCTCCCGTACCTGCGGCAATGCGATTGACGCCGGCCGCCACCTCCCTGACCGCCTTATTGGTTTCTTCGGCAATCGCCGCCAGGCCCTCTACGCCGAGGGTGACCTCCTGAATGTTCTCCGCTACATGCTCTGACGCCCTCGCCGATTCCTGGGCACTGGACGCCAGCTGAAAGGCGGAATCCGCCACTTGCTTGGAGCCCGACATGATGTTCTCAATCAGGGCTTTTACATTGGCGGTCATGGCATCTAGGGATTCGGACAACAGCCCCATCTCATCTTTATTTCGCTTCACCGGTGCCGATACGCTCAAATCGCCACGGGCCACCTTGCCCATTCGATCCAGCAATTCCTTCATCGTCCGCATCATTCTTCGGATCAGAACATATCCGGCAAAAGCAAGGACCGCTGCGATCACTAGGATCAGGGCGTACATCCATTTCTCATCTCGCTTATTCTCTCGGACAAGCTCCTCTACTTGGGACGAAGCATACGCATCGAGTATTTCACCAAATTCATTAAGACCCCCGCGAGTTTTTTCGAATAGCGGCTCTACAAAAGCGCTTTCAATTCTTTGCCCGTTCATCTGGGCTCTGGCCGCTTCTGTTAAGGGTTGAAAGCTTGTTCTAAAGTTATCGATAATTTCTTGAATCGAATGTCCCGTTTCCGGATGCTTCAGATGGGTTAACTGATCTTCCTTCAGCATCTGATATGCCTGCTCGATTCGATCCGTCGCCTGCTTGGCGTTCTCTTCGAAGCTCGCTTTGGCAGCCGGCTTATCCTTAGCATTGGCATAGCTTAGATAGGCCGTCAGCATTTGATACAGATCGCGGTCCGCATTAAGCACTAAGGACGTCGGACGGTTCGTTGTCTCCTGCAATAACCGCGTGATCCGGTTTACATCGGAGGACTTGTCCTGAATCAACATCATCGAGATGGCAATGATGCAAATAATCGGAACCACTAAAAGAGCAAATAACCGGAATTTGAAGCTTACCCAAAATTTCAAATGACTTCCCCCTGATCGTTTCATTTGGGTTGGACAACCCTTACATAGTATATATACAACTTTATCGGTCAAGTCTCCTCTTTTTTCGACATTTTTCTGCTGCCATATTCATTTCTTATCTAGGTGACCGCACATAACGAATCGAGACATCTTACATAGGATATAGTGTCTTCCGACAAAGATTCCTCTTCCGAAAGGAGGCACATACTATGGGAGCATGCGGTAACGTAGGCGTAGGCGGCCTCTGGACTTCAACTGGCGTCGTATTGGTTCTCTTCATCCTGCTGGTCATTGTCACTCGCACTTTCTATGTGTAATGTTTTGAATTGGCGCTGGGAGGCCGTCCGTCATCGGGCGGCTTTTTCTTTTGTCCGGGCCAGTCCTGCCAAACGGACAAGATGTGTCCAAATGATGTCTTATATTTTAACTTTATTATCAAATTATGGAAGTACGGTCATATTTTTATGGGCACCCATCGAATATTGTTGTGATGGATTGTAGGAAAAGGAGGTGAGATGGCATGAATCAACGAACCCTGCAATCACAATCTCAAGCAAGCGACAAAAAAGATGGGAGTGAAATGTTCGTGAAGCCCTTACTTAAGCAAAAAACGGCTCAAGTGACAGTGCTTATGCTGCTGTTGTCGGTCATGATGCCGGTTCTGGCTTATGCCGCTTCAGGGTTCAAGGACCTGAGCTATCGTAACGGCACGGTTACCGGAACGGTCTACTCCGACGTGTACAGCGTCAGCCGGGACGTGTATCTTTACGATCCTAACGGCACCCAGCTTCAAGTGACAACTGCTACGTACGCTACATACAACGTGACTGAGGGCGTATATCAATATAATTTGAATGTAAGCGGTCTTGGCAATTATTCCTACCTTCGTCTTCATAATGTATCCGACAGCGTGTACGAAACGGTATACCGCAGCAACCTGAATGATCCCGGTTATGGCTGGGGAGGCGGTGGCGGCGGTGGAGGCACCAGTACTCCAGCCGGTACGGTCATCGTACCGATGGACGGCAGCGTAAGCGCGACCGAACTGGAGAAAGCCCTGACTGACGCCAACGAAGTCATTCTGAAGCTGTATGGCGAAACCGCCCTGCTGCCGGCGAAGGCACTGAAAGGATTTGTCGGGAACAAAGACAAGGTGCTGCGCATTACGAATGAATATGGAACGTATCTTCTTCCGGTTCATGTACTGAAGCTGGAGGAGCTGGCTAAGGCAACCGGCAGTGAGCTGGACAGCCTGCTGATTAAGGTGACCGTTGCGAAAGCAACACAAGCCACTGCGGATGCTGTGACTGCCGCGGCTAAGTCGTTAGGCGGAGCCAAGCTGTCCGGTGTGGTCGACTTCAATCTTCAAGCAGTGGGAACCTCCACAATTACGGTAGATTTGGGCAATACCTACATCAGCCGCATTCTTCCTTTGGATAAAGCGGTGGATGCCGATAGGACCACAGGTGTTCTGTACAACCCGGATACCCAAAAGCTCAGCTTCGTTCCGACCCTCTTCACCTCGAAGGATGGAAAACACGAAGCCCTGCTGAAACGCAGCGGGAACAGCATTTATGCCGTGATCGAGCTGAATAAGAGCTTTGATGATATTAGCGGTCACTGGGCACAAGGGAACATCGAGCTTCTGGCAAGCAAGCTGGTCGTAGACGGTGTCACGGATTCGACCTTCGAGCCGGAACGTCAAATAACCCGGGCCGAATTCGCCGCACTGGTTTTTCGCGCTCTGGGACTTCAGCCGGGCGGAAGCAGCAGCTTCAAGGACGTCTCCGCATCCGACTGGTATGCAGGCGTCGTAGCGGCGGCCGCACAAGCCAAGCTGGTTGAAGGCTATGAGGACCAGACCTTCAAGCCGAACGCGCCGATTAATCGCGAAGAGCTTGCTGCCATGGTCGTTCGAGCCTTGGATTATGCAGGTGCGAAGCCGGAAATAAACAGCTCAAGGCAAGCCGAGCTTCTTGCGAAGTTCGCCGATGCGAAGCAAATCGTCTGGGCGCAAGCCGAGCTCGCCGCGGCTATTGAAGCGGGCATTGTCGACGGAATGACCGATACGACGATCGCTCCGCGGGAGCTGGCGACTCGCGCGCAATCGGCAACGATGCTGAAGCGCTTGTTATCCGGCGCCGATTTCATCAATAACTAATAAGTAAAAGGCGGCTGTCCCCTTCTTAAGAGGACGGCCGCCTTTCCCTATTCACGGAGCAGCCGGATCGGCTGCCCCGACTTCATATAGATATCCAAGATGAGCTCCGTAGCCTTTCTGGCGGACTCGCCGGTTATGAACGGCTCCCGCTCCTGCTCGATCGCCTCCGCGAAGTCTACGACCAATCGCTCGAATAATCGCGCATTACTCTCGTCGTGCGACGGCTCGGGCGGTTCCACGCCCGGCACTTGGAAGCTGATGATGCCTTCATAGTCCGCCTTAATCGAACCCTTCGTACCGGAGATTTCAATGTATTCCGTCTTCATACCGGTGCTGGCCGTTGAAGCTTCGATCATGCCTACCGCGCCATTCTCATACCGGACGATCGCATAGCCGTGGTCCTCTGTCTCTATATCGTGGTAAACCTGGAACCTCCTAGCGTCCAGCACCTCGTGATAGCCTCCGCAGAGCCATTGTGCAATGTCAACGATGTGGCTTCCCTGCTGCAGGAACGGTCCTCCCCCGTCCAGCTCCATTGTACCGTGCCAGGAATCGTAATAGTCGTGCGGCCGGAAATGCTTCATAACCACGTCCACAACCATGATCCTGCCGAGCTGCCCTGCATCCATCAGCTGCTTAATATCCTGCATATGCCTGATGAGCCTGCGCATGTAGGATACTCCAAGCTTTACCCCGTTCTCCCTGCAGCTTCGGATCATATCCGCTTGCTTTTCCGCCGAGATATGAAGCGGCTTCTCGCACAAGCAATGCAAACCCAAGCGGGAAGCCTGCAGAACCCCCTCATGATGCAGGGCATTCGGCGTGCAGATGATAGCTGCTGTCGCTTCAGCATTCTCAGCTACTTCCCTCAGATCAGTTCCGTAATAGGGAATGCCATGTTCTTCTGCGAATGCTTCGACCTTTATGGAAGACCGTCCGATCACTCCGACTATTTCGGCAAAGGGAAGCTTGGAACGAATGGCCGATATATATTTCGTGCTAATATTGCCGTGTCCAATCAAAACAAATCGATGCTGCTTCATAGATGCCGCTCCTTTTTTACAACAATCACTGCCTCTTCCTTTATTGTAATTCATCGGACATGCCGAATCTAAACCATCTATGCCTTTGTTAGAGAAAATAAACGATTCTTGCGATTAGACGTCGAGGAAGGCAGCGGATCGCTCCCTGTTCGACATTTCCCGGGAAATGCATACAGAAACCTCTTGGATGGGACAGCAAAAGTGGATATACTACAAGGAAGATTATTAATCCGCTAGTATACGGGGGGATTCTATGTCCATCGTCATCATTGTGGAAGGAAAAAACGACAAAGCCCGGCTCCGCCGCCTGCTTACGGACGATATCACCATTCTCTGCACGTTCGGCTCTTTAAATACATTGAAGCTGGAGGATTTAAGGCAAAAGGCGGGCTCAAGCGAGGTGTTTCTTTTTACCGATAATGATTCCTCGGGGAAAAAAATTCGCGGCATTCTGCGCGACCTGTTCCCCGATGCCGAACAAATCTACACGCGGCGGGGGTATGCTGGGGTTGAAGGTACGCCTGACGAGTATCTCATACAGCAATTAGAAAAAGCCGGGCTCGAGGAATTTATCATTTATCCCCCCGTAGACCCGGCCTTGCAGCCTATGAAATAAATTTCATTAAATAAATGACAAGCGTGACGGTAAAAATACTGAAAATGGTAGACGAGAACACCACCTGCGAGGCAAACTCCGGCTCGTTGTCATATTCGACAGCGATCAGCACACTGCTAAGCGAGGTGGGTACCGAGCAGGACAGCACCAGCGCTTGAGCCATAATGCCCTCGATTCCCAGCAGCAGCACAATCCCGAAGCCAACCGCCGGCCCCATGAGCAAACGAAGCACGTTGGACACCATAACGTCCGAGAAGCGAAACTGCCACTTCATGCTTCCCAGCTGTACGCCAAGCGTCAGTAGAGCCGTAGCAATAAACGCATTCGATACATAATTGATAGGCGCATAGATCGGGTCCGGTACCGGAATATGGAACCCGCGCATCACAAAAGCAATCGGAATGACATAAAGCACGGGCAGCGATAGAATCGTCCTCATCGTTTGCTTAAGGTCGCTCTTCTTGGCCGCATTGACGCTGTAAATTCCGTAGGTGTTGGGCAGCAGATTCTGCATCATCATAATGATAATCTGAATCGACATCGTAAAAGCATCCCCGACGAAAACAAGCTGGTTGAGCGGGATTGCATAATTCGCGCTGTTGTAGAAAATAACGCTGTTCCTCATGGCGGTAACCATTCCGCCCTTATAGCCCCGGAGACGGATTACGGCCTCGACCAGCAGGAACATCGCTGCAAAATAAACGACAAAGAAAAGCAGCGTCTGCATCAAAATATTGAGGGAGATCGCCGATTCGTACAGCATCTTGAATACGATGGCCGGGGAAAACAAGTAAAAATTCAGCTTGGAAAGGGTTTTGATGTCCAATTGAAAGGCGCGGTACAAGACCACGCCTACAGCAATCATTATGGTTAGCGGTATCACATTGTTGAGTAAAATATGCAGGAAATAATTCATGTTGTCCGCCCTACTCTTTGCTGATCTTGATCAGATCGTTCACTACCTTATCCAGGTCGAGGTCTACATCGCTTCCGTTATAGTACGTACGGATATCCCCTTTGCCGTCCACAAGCAGAATATAGTTCGTATGGCTGAACGTATCCGCCCCTGCATCCTTCACGACCATAATCCCGTACTTCTGCGCAAGCTCCATCATAGCAGTCTCATCTTCTCCGCGGAGGAAAAACCAGCCCTTCGGATCATAATGAAACCGGTTTGCGAACTGCTGCAGCTGAGCCTGCGTATCCTTCTTCGGGTCGAAGCTGATAGAGAGGAAAGCCGTTTTGGTGCCGAAGACCCCTTTCTCCACCAGCTTATCTTGAATCTTGGAAATCGTATACGTCGTCGGCGAGCACACGTCAGGGCAGGTCGAGAAGTAGAAGTACACCAATCGTGCTTTGCCTGCCGTATCCGCGAGGCTCATCTTTTTCCCATCCACGTTCGTGAGTTCGAAATCCGGCGCTTTCTTGATGACCCCGATTTTCTCCTCCGGTCCTTTGATCAGCATGTATCCCAGGGAACCGATCAGACCTAATAAAAGTATAATGACTATTGCTTGGAAGCCTTTGTTTTTCATGTTTTCTCCTGTTCCTCTCCTAAAAAAATAATCCCATGCGCCTGAAAAGGGTCATGGGAAGATCATTCAGCTTACCCCTGCGGCGTCGTATTGATTACCATAATGATAAACAGCAGGGTCAAATAGTTAATGGAGTAAATAAAGTTTTTCTTAGCCCACGCCACTTCATCCTCCGCCTTGAAGCCCTTAACCGTCAAATACGTCCAGTATAGCCCCATAACGACAGCGGCATAAAAATAAATGTTGCCGACATAGCCGTAAACGTACAGCAGCAGCGATACCGGAACGAGCAGAACCACATATCGGATCATGCTGATCTTGGTCACGAAGGTGCCTTTTACGACGGGAAGCAACGGGAAGCCTGCCGCACGGTATTCCTCCATTCTGCGAATGCCCAGTGCCCAAAAATGCGGCGGCTGCCACAGAAACAGGATGCCGAACAAAATCCATGCCCCTGCGTCCAGCTCCGGCTGAACGGCACAGTACCCGATCACCGGAGGCACGGCCCCGGAGAAGCTGCCGACGAACGTGCTCCAAACGGAGGTGCGTTTAAACCAGGCGGTGTAGATCCATACATACACGAAAAGTCCGATCAAACCGAGCAGCGCGGCAATCGGGTTCGCGAGAAACCAGAGCGTCGAAAGCCCCAGAATACCCAGAATAATGCCGTACGCCAAAACGGTCTGAGGCGAGATTCGGCCGGTAGCGAGCGCTCTGCCCTGCGTACGCGCCATCTTGATGTCCATATCCCGGTCCAAATAATTGTTCAGCACGCAGCCGGAGGCCATGACCAGCGCAGTTCCGATCAGAGTGTATACTAACAGAAGCCAATCCACATTCCACTGGGATGCTACCCAGAAGCCCCCGAAGGCTGTGATCGAGTTAGAGAATAGAATGCCCGGCTTGGCCAGCTGAATAAAATCCTTAATAGAAGCTTTCTGCTGCACGGCTTCCGACGCAGCAGCCACGGTATCCTCCGCGCCTAGCTCCAGACTAGCTTGTTCTCTCAATGCCAAATACCCCCTTGTGTCAACCCTTGTAGCCCATTCGAATCCGGCTCATGGATCCACATCCTCTTAATAATATCAACCTGCAGGACGTTTGACAACAAAGCGGGAAAGTGTTCAAAATATTGTCGATATGTGGGAGGGGGTTGTCCGATTTCGATGGTGGGGAAAGCGTAGAGGATTCTGGGGAGAGTTCATTGCGGGGAAGGGAGGGTACTCCACCGCTCCTTGAAATCAAGTTGTTCTATTGAAAGTATGTATCGGTAACAACTTGATTTCAAAGGCGGCCGTTACCACTTTGCGTACCCTTCCCTCCCCCTCTATTCACTCCCGTGAATCATGAGCTTGGAGACCCTCCATCGGACAACCCCCTCGGAGGGAAGTAAAAAAGAAAACCGCTCACTGCGCCATAAATGGCTACGAGCGGTTACTGACTTTGCGGGGAATTACTTGCGGAGTGGGAGAGGCTCGAGGCCGAACACCTCGGAGCGGATACGGGTTCGGATCGATTCCAGCAAGGCTTGAATCTCATACACCCGTTGTCCCAAGATTGAGATGGCCATTCCATGCTTATACGTATGGCTGACGCCGCAGGATAATGAGGGAGAAGCCGGCTGATCTATGGGGTTCAGCCACTCCCTGAAGCGGTCTGCGAGCTCCTGGTCCGCCTTCTCTGAGAAGAAGAGGAAGGTGCCCAAATGCGTATGGCGGTCCCAGCTTCCCACCTGACGAGGAGAGTGTAATGCAGGGGCGATTCTCTGTCTGGCGCTATAAATTAACTCCTCTTGGAAGAAGACGGATAACCTGGATTGATACAGCTCATAATCGAATTGCTCTCCGCGGTGGGTACGCCCGGGACACAGCACCTCGCTCCACAGCAAGTGGGAGCCCTGCTCCAGCTCAATGACCGTTTCGCTGTCGAACACCGCGTCCTTATACAGCATCACCGGCTCCGGCATGTGCTCGACATAAGCTCCCGCCCTCAAAACGAACTTCTGGTGCTGCTCGCTGGGCCTTGCCTCCGCCCCGGGAGAAATCCTGGCAGGATGAACCTTGGTGTAGGATTGGTTGGTCAGCAGCACCTGACTGTTCTCTCCGAACTCCCACTTGAGCTCATAACGGTCCCCTGCCAGGATACCCGGAGAGGCATCCATCAGGTATACGCCTAGCTGGCGCCCGAAGGCAAAGGTCTTCGCCAGCTTAAGCGGATACGACTGCTTGTGCCGATCCAGCTGCGTCGCGCCTCCCGTGCTGACGAACGAAGCGGCTATCGAGCCGGTCACCCTAGACATGCTTGTATTCGTGCTGCACCCATTCGATAATGCTGTCGAGCCCCTGGCCGTCGAACAGGTTTGAGAAGACGAATGGCTTATCACCGCGCATGCGCTTGGTATCCTCCTCCATGACCTGAAGACTGGCGCCTACGTGGGGGGCCAGATCGATCTTATTAATAATGAGCAGATCGGAGCGCATAATGCCAGGTCCCCCCTTGCGAGGGATTTTCTCCCCCTGTGCTACATCAATAATATAGATGAAGCGATCCACCAGCTCGGGGCTGAAGGCAGCGGCCAAATTATCTCCGCCGCTCTCGATGAAGATCATATCGAGCCCCTCGAAGCGCTGCTCCAGCTCTTCGATAGCTTCAAAATTCATGGAGGCGTCTTCCCGAATGGCGGTATGAGGACAGCCCCCGGTTTCCACCCCGATAATTCTCTCGGCGGGAAGCGCCTCGGAGCGAATCAGGATATTGGCGTCTTCCTTCGTATAGATGTCATTCGTGATAACAGCAATGCTGTATTGGCCATTCAGCTTCCGGGCGAGACGCTCGACGAGCGCCGTCTTGCCGGAGCCTACCGGACCTCCGATGCCGATTCTCATGGGACGCTGCAGAGAGGCTGATGCGGGTGTTTCCCAAACATGATGATGATGCGCTCCTCCTTGACACATGGCGGTGTCCTCCTTCTCCATCTAAAAGTAATGTTTTAAGACATAAATAACCGGGAATATAAGCCGGCATGCTGCATCATGGCGATATCTGCGGCAGGTGAATTGCCATAGCCGTCCCTTAGCGGATCCTGCTCCGCAGTACGGCTCCATGCCTCACTGATCGCCGGCAGCAGTGCCGCAATGAGCCGCTGTCCGTCCGTTTGGCCCAGGGACATCAGACGAAGTCCGCTGTTGATGCAGGTAACGGTACAAGCATACAAGTATCCTTCGGCGGCCCTATCCAGCGGCACCTGCAGCTCGCGGCTGACCCAACCGTGAATCAACGGGTGGGTGCCGATGCAGCGGCCTGCTTGGAGTGCTCCGGCCAGAGGCTCCCACTCCAGGCCCGGATACGTTGCGCGGGCAAGCTGGTACAGGCGGCGGCCCATTTTGGCGACACCGTCCCTCGTCTCTGCGGCGGCTCGCTGCACATGCTGCTGACGATCCACCAGCCAAAGATCCTCATAACGCTCCTCCGGGCAATACTCGTACACCGCCTTAACCGCTAAAGCATCGATAGTCGCCCAGCTTCCCGCCAGCATCGCCAGCACATACGCCTGCAGATCCGCAGCCGTCGTGATTCGTTCCTGCTGCACCAGCGTTTCGAGACCGAACGAATGGGAGAAGCCGCCGATCGGCAAGGCCGAATCGAGGAATTGCACATAAGCGAGCCAGGAAAATGCGGGAACGCTCATGTTCCGGGATCCTCTCCCTTCCTTAACCTGATTGAACATCAACCAGGCGAATGATTACTATGATTTAAAATAGGAAATACCGCTGCGCCATCGGCAGCACCTCGGCCGGTTCGCAAGTGATGGCTTCGCCGTCCACCTTCACTTCGTACGTTTCCGGGTTCACCTCAAGCTTAGGGGTTTCTCCGTTATGGATCATATCCTTCTTGGTCACTTGGCGGCAGCCGCGAATCGGCTCGATGCGCTTCTGCAAGCCAAGCTTCTTATGAACGCCCAGATCATACGCTGCCCGGGAGAGGAACGTTATGCTCGTGGTGCTCACCGCACGGCCGTAAGCGCCGAACATCAGTCGGCCGAATACCGGCTGAGGCGTCGGAATCGAGGCATTGGGGTCGCCCATCTGAGCGAAGGCGATCATTCCGCTTTTCAGCACCAGGTCAGGCTTTACCCCGAAGAACGCCGGCGTCCAGACGACGAGGTCCGCCAGCTTCCCCACCTCCACAGAGCCTACCAGATGCGAGATCCCGTGGGTAATGGCCGGATTGATCGTATACTTCGCGATGTATCGCATAATGCGGAAGTTATCCTGCTGCGGCGTTGCGCCGTCAGATAAGCTCTCTCCCGGAGCCGGCAGATAGCCACGCTGCTGCTTCATTTTATCCGCGGTTTGCCAGGTGCGCAGAATGACCTCGCCTACCCGCCCCATCGCCTGGGAATCGGAGCTCAGCATACTGAACACGCCTAGGTCATGAAGAATGTCCTCCGCCGCTATCGTTTCGGGCCGAATCCGGGAATCGGCGAACGCTACGTCCTCCGGGATCCGGCTGTCGAGATGATGACATACCATCAGCATGTCAAGATGCTCTTCTACGGTATTGATCGTATAAGGGCGCGTCGGATTCGTGGAGGACGGAAGCACATTAAGCTCCGCGGCAATCCGGATAATATCCGGAGCATGCCCCCCTCCTGCCCCTTCCGTATGATACGTATGGATCGTCCGCCCGCCGATGGCGCGGATCGTATCCTCTACGAAGCCGGCCTCGTTGAGCGTATCCGTATGAATCGCCACCTGCACGTCATAACGGTCCGCCACACTCAGACAGGCATCGATCGCCGCCGGCGTCGTCCCCCAGTCCTCGTGCAGCTTCAGGCCGATCGCACCGGCCTCCACCTGCTCGGCAAGCGGCTCGGGAAACGACGCATTGCCTTTCCCTGTGAATCCAAGATTCATGGGGAAGGCTTCCGCCGCCTCCAGCATCCGGTACATGTGCCATGCTCCCGGGGTGCAGGTGGTGGCGCTCGTTCCCGCAGCCGGCCCTGTGCCTCCTCCGATCATTGTAGTCACACCGGAGGACAGCGCCGTTTCGATCTGCTGCGGACATATATAATGAATGTGCGTGTCGATGCCGCCGGCCGTGATGATCTTGCCTTCGCCCGCGATGACCTCCGTCGAAGCGCCGACGATCATTCCCTCGGTGACGCCATCCATCAGATCGGGATTGCCGGCCTTGCCGATCCCGACGATCAAGCCGTCCTTCAGTCCAATGTCCGCCTTCACGATCCCCCAATGATCGATGATCAAGGCATTCGTAATGACGGTATCCAGCACCCCTTGGTCCCGGGTATGCCGGCTCGACTGCCCCATCCCGTCACGGATGACCTTACCGCCGCCGAACTTGCATTCTTCTCCATAAACTGTATAATCCCGCTCCACCTCGGCCCACAGATTCGTATCGGCTAGTCTGACGGCGTCTCCGACCGTGGGACCGAACATCTGGGCGTAAGCCTTTCGCTCCATATCGGCCACAGCTACATCCCCTCTTCCCATTCCGTAAGCCGAATCCGAATCGGCTCCTGCAGCTGCCCCCGCTGCACCTTGCCGCGGGACAGCCCGTTCAGGCCAAACGACAGCTTCTCACCGCCCAGCTCCACAAGCCGGATCGGCTTCTCCTCACCGGGCTCGAACCTTACAGCGGTCCCGGCCGGGATATCGAGCCGCATCCCGTAAGCCTGTGACCTGTCAAAGCGCAGCTGCCGGTTGACCTCAAAAAAATGAAAATGAGACCCGACCTGGATCGGACGATCTCCCATATTAACAACTATGACCTCAAGCTTCTCTTTGCCCGCGTTGAGTTCAATAGATCCTGCGGAAGTACGAATTTCACCCGGGATCATGCCGCAACCTCCTCTACCTTCGAATCGGCTGATGCACGGTAACCAGCTTCGTTCCATCCGGGAACGTCGCTTCGACCTGCACCTCGTGAAGCATTTCAGGCACGCCTTCCATGACCTGTTCCGCCCTCAGGATCGTCGTCCCGAAGTGCATCAGCTCCGCAACCGTCCTGCCGTCACGCGCACCCTCCAAAATTTCCGAGGTGATCAGCGCCACGCTTTCCGGATAATTCAGCTTAACTCCACGGAGCAAGCGACGCCGGGCCAGATCGGCAGCTACCGTAATCAGCAGCTTCTCCTTCTCTCTCTCCGTCAAGTGCATGATACCCCTCCTACAAAACACGAATGATTCTTTGAAGATAGGTCTATTATATTCGCGGTTACAGCTCCTGTCTATAGTTTATGTCATATTGTATAACACGAAACAATTGTTTTTTTTCTGAAATCGACTCATAACCAACGATAAATTTGCATAAATCTCTCTATAACTCACACAAAAACACGAACATTCCCAGCAAAACAAATTTTATGTTATATATATTGACATGTAAATAACATTTGAATATGATAGGGCATGTAAGCCATACTGAAAACCAAAATTTGGGGAGTGGATGAGAGATGGTACCGACAAAGAAAAAGGGCTTCACCGCGCTAATGGCCGCATGCCTCACATTATCCGCCTTGCTCGCAGGGTGTGCGGGAGGAGAGAAGCCTGCAGCGACAAACGCCGCCGACACAAAAACAGAAGCAGCGAGCGGCGACAATACGGTACCGGTGGGGATTCTTCACTCGTTGACCGGTACGATGTCAATCAGCGAGGTATCCGTACGGGACGCTTCCCTGATGGCGATCGAAGAGATCAACAAGGCCGGCGGGCTGCTCGGCAAGCAGCTGAAGCCTATCGTAGAAGACGGTGCTTCCGACTGGCCGACCTTCGCCGAAAAAACGAAGAAGCTGCTGCAGAAGGATAAAGCCGTAGTCATCTTCGGCGGATGGACCTCCGCCAGCCGCAAGGCCGTACTTCCGGTCGTCGAGCAAAACAAAGGACTTTTCGTTTATCCTGTCCAATATGAAGGCCTCGAGGCGTCTCCGAACATTTTTTACACCGGCGCCACCACCAACCAGCAGATCGTACCGGCCGTATCCTGGCTGCTCCAGAATAAAGGCAAGAAGTTTTTCCTCCTGGGCTCCGACTATGTCTTCCCAAGAACCGCCAACAAAATCATCAAGGAGCAGCTGAAAGCCGAAGGCGGCACGCTTATCGCAGAAGAATATACCCCTCTTGGACATACCGACTACAATACTATCATCAGTAAAATCAAGGCTCAGAAGCCGGATGTCGTGTTCAATACACTGAACGGCGACAGCAACGTGGCCTTCTTCAAGCAGCTGAAGGATGCCGGAATTACCGCGAAAGATCTTACCACTCTATCGGTTAGTGTCGCGGAGGAAGAAATCCGCGGAATCGGCGCCGGTGTTCTCGAAGGCCACTATGCCGCTTGGAACTATTTCCAAACGACCGATACGCCGGAGAACAAAAAGTTCGTTGAAGCCTACAAAGCGAAATACGGCAAAGACCGCGTAACCGATGACCCGATTGAAGCCGGATATTTTGGCGTCTACGTATGGGCGGAAGCGGTCAAGAAGGCAGGCTCCTTCGATGTCGAGAAGGTCAAGGAAGCTGCCAAGGGCATCGAGATCAATGCGCCGGGCGGCAAGGTGAAGTTCGACGGCGAGAATCAGCACGTGTATAAGACCGTTCGGATCGGGGAAGTGATGGCCGACGGCCAGTTCAAGGAGGTATGGAACTCCGGTCAGCCCGTGAAGCCGGATCCGTTCCTGAAGACTTATCCTTGGGGTGCTGAGGTTACGAAGAAGTAATAGGCTTAGCCTCTCCTGAGCAATGAATCCTTCGGCATTCCTTATCCGCTAGCACACACCCCAGAGGCTCGTTCCCTAAGCCGTTTCCGGCTTACGGGACAGCCTCTTGCATTTTCCCAAACGAAGCACATCACACGAAACGGAGGTACCAGCTATGAGCTTGCTTATTCTGCAGCTGTTCAACGGCGTCTCGCTCAGCTCCATCCTGCTGCTGATCGCGCTCGGACTCGCCATCACCTTCGGGCTGATGAACGTGATCAACATGGCGCACGGCGAATTCATTATGATCGGGGCCTATATGGCCTATACCATCCAGCTGCTTTTCCAAAAGCTGCTGCCTTCCGGCGTCTTCGGCCTCTATTTCGTCCTCTCGCTGGGGGTTGCCTTCGCCGTAGCCTTCCTTGTCGGCTGGCTGCTTGAGGTATCGCTGATCCGCTACCTTTACGGCCGTCCGATGGATAGCCTGCTCGCCACCTGGGGGGTTAGCCTTGTGTTGCAGCAGCTGGCGCGCACCATCTTCGGAGCCCCGAATGTAGCGGTTAAGGCGCCGGCTTGGCTCGAAGGGGGACTGGCGATCACCGCGGATCTGACCTTGCCTTATAAGCGCTTGTTCATCATCGCTCTCGTTGCGGTCTGTATCACCGTGATTTACCTCTACCTGTATCACACGCGCGGCGGCCGTAACATGCGGGCGGTCATGCAAAACCGCTCGATGGCCTCCAGCCTCGGCATTTCCACCCGCCGCGTCGATGCCGTCGGCTTCGCCTTCGGCTCCGGGATGGCGGGCATCGCCGGCTGCGCGCTGACGCTGCTCGGTCCGATCGGCCCTTCCATCGGCACCTACTACATCGTCGACGCCTTCATGGTCGTCGTACTGGGCGGCATCGGCAAGCTGATCGGAACGGCCGCCGGTGCGCTCGGCATCGGCGTCCTCGGCACCGCCTTCGAATATACTACCAGCGCCACGCTCGGCAAGGTCATCGTGTTCACGCTGATCATCGCCTTCCTGCAGTGGAAGCCGGCCGGCCTCGTCACGATGAAATCCAGAGCTCTAGACTAACAGGAGGTGATCTCCCCATGCTGACATCATTGCCGCTGCGCAATAACAAAATGAAAATCATAGCCAGTGTGATCCTGCTGGCCCTCATGCTGCTGGCACCGCTGGTGTTATCCGAATTCCGCCTCTCCCTGCTCGGCAAATTTCTGGCCTATGCCATTCTGGCCATGGGCCTTGACCTGATCTGGGGCTACACCGGCATCCTGAGCCTTGGGCATGGCGTATACTTCGGGCTAGGCGCCTACGCGATGGCGATGCACCTGAAGCTGACAGCCTCCGGCGGCGAGCTTCCCGACTTCATGTCATGGAGCGGCGTGGAGACGCTGCCCTGGTTCTGGCAGCCGTTCCATTCGCCCGTCGCGACGCTGCTGCTCGCCCTGCTGATTCCGGTAGCGGTCGCCTTCCTGCTCGGCTACCTGACGTTCCGCAACCGGATTAAGGGCACCTTTTTCTCCATTCTGTCGCAAGCGCTTGTCATCATTACCGTTACGCTCTTCGTCGGACAGCAGGGCTTCACCGGAGGCACGAACGGACTGACCAACTTCGATACGTTCCTCGGATGGAAGCTGGGCGAACCTTCCACCAAGCTTGGCTTGTACTACGCCACGGTGGCGATCGTGGGACTGACGCTGCTGCTGTGCCTATGGCTCGCCTCCAGCCGTCTCGGCAAAATTCTCGTCGCCGTGCGGGACGCCGAGAACCGCGTCCGCTTCATCGGCTACAATCCGGTCGCCTACAAGGTGTTCATCTACTGCGTATCGGCGGCATTGGCCGGACTCGCCGGGGTCATGTTCGTCCTGCAGGAGGGGATCATCTCCCCTGCTCAAATGGGCATTGTGCCTTCAATTGAGATGGTGCTTTGGGTAGCCATCGGCGGCCGCGCCACCATCTTCGGCGCTCTCATCGGCGCCGTGATCACGAATGCAGCCAAAACCACCTTCAGCGAGGCTTATCCTGACTGGTGGCCGATTATTTTAGGAGCGATGTTTATCGTCGCCGTTCTCTTTTTGCCTAAGGGTCTCGTCGGTACCTTTCAGGACTTTGCAGGCCGATGGACCCGGCGTTCCGAAGCGCCCGAACCGCAGGTACCTGTAACCGGCGCCGCTACCAAACCCATTCAAGGAGGCTGATTTGCCATGAGTAGGACGGAGACATCACCCAGAAAAACAGAGCCCGGCACCATCATTCGCGTAGAGCAGCTTGAAGTGGACTTTGACGGCTTTAAGGCGATTCGCGATCTTGCCTTCACCTTGAACTCAGGGGAGCTTCGCTTCCTGATCGGACCGAACGGAGCCGGCAAGACAACCCTGCTCGACGTGCTGTGCGGCAAGGTGAAGCCTTCGAAGGGGCGCGTCTTGTATAAGGGACAAACGGATCTGGCCAAATACCAGGAGCATCAGATTGCACAGCTGGGCATCGGGCGCAAATTCCAGGCTCCCTCCATCTTCGTCACCCTTACGGTGCAGGAAAACCTGCTTCTCTCCATGAGGCAAAAGCGAGGCCTGCTCAGCTCGCTGATCGCCAAGACGACCCCTGAGCAGCGGGAAAAGGTGCAGCAATACCTCGAGCTGATTGGACTGGCGGACCGCTCCGGCGAGAAAGCCGGCTCCCTCTCTCACGGGGAGAAGCAGTGGCTTGAGATCGGCATGCTGCTTATTCAAGAGCCCGAGCTGCTCCTGCTTGACGAACCGGCAGCCGGGATGACGGACAGCGAAACGGAGAAAACCGGCGAGCTTCTCCATCGCATCAGCGACAGGCAGACCGTCGTTGTGGTGGAGCACGATATGGAGTTTGTGAGGCAGTTCGCCAAGACGGTAACCGTCATGCATGAGGGCAGCGTACTGCGGGAGGGCACGATGGAGGAGATCCAAAGCGACGAACGAGTGGCAGAGGTGTATCTTGGAAGACGGGAGGAGCGAAGCCATGGCTAATTCCAGCTTGAACGCTCTGGAGCTGTCGGACATCGAGGCAGGCTACGGGGAAAGCATGATTTTGCGCGGCGTCCAGCTGAAGGTAAGGCCCGGTCAGGTCGTCTGCCTGATGGGACGCAACGGCGTCGGCAAATCAACCTTAATGAAGACGATCATGGGACAAATCAAGCCAAAGCGCGGCACCATCCGTTATGCCGATGAGGATATTACCTCAAGCCCCGCCGACCGGCGGGCCCGCGGAGGGATCGGCTACGTGCCCCAAGGCAGGGACATCTTCTCCCAGCTGACCGTGGAGGAGAATTTGCTGCTCGGCCTTGAGGCCGCCACCCCTGCCGTTCGGAGGAGAGGCATCCCGGAGCACATCTATGAGAAGTTTCCTGTGCTGAAGGAGATGCTGGCTCGCAAGGGCGGCGACCTCAGCGGCGGACAGCAGCAGCAGCTCGCGATCGCCCGAGCGCTGGTGGCCGAGCCGAACGTATTGCTGCTTGACGAGCCGATGGAGGGCATTCAGCCGTCGGTCGTTCAGCAGATTGAGGAGGTCATCGCCTCCATTAAGAGGAGCAAGACGATGTCGGTGCTGCTTGTCGAGCAAAGCCTCACCTTCGCCACGACCATCGCAGACTATTATTATGTCATTGACAAGGGAACGGTCGTAGCCGAAGGAAGCTCAGAAGCCTTGAGTGCCGATGAGGTACGCCGGCATCTGGCGGTCTAGTTCAATTACACGGATTTGGAGGACCCCTAGCGTTGTGGTATCATGAGAAAGTGTGCCAATTCAATCCAGGAGGGACTGTTCTCATGACCACATTCCAGCATATCGCAGATAAGACTGTTCTGAATAACGGCATCGAAATGCCGTGGCTTGGCCTAGGCGTATGGAAAACGAAGGAAGGCGACGAGGTTGTCAATGCCGTGAAATATGCATTGCAGGCGGGCTACCGCAGCATCGATACGGCAGCTGTGTACGGCAACGAAGCCGGTGTCGGCCAGGCCCTTCGCGAGAGCGGCGTTTCGCGCGACGAGCTGTTTATAACGACAAAAGTGTGGAACGCAGATCAGGGCTACGACAGCACGCTGCGGGCCTTCGAGGAGAGCCGCAAGAAGCTTGGACTTGATGTAATCGACCTTTACCTCATTCACTGGCCCGTGAAGGGCAAATATACGGAAACCTGGAAGGCGCTCGTGAAGCTTTATCAGGACGGACTGGTGCGGGCGATCGGCGTCAGCAACTTCCAGGTGCATCACCTGCAGGATATTTTGGATTCCAGCGACATCGTTCCGGCCGTCAATCAAGTCGAGTGCCATCCACTCCTTCAGCAGAAGGAGCTGCGCGCCTTCTGCAAGGACAAGGGCATCCAGCTTGAGGCTTGGAGTCCTCTCATGCAGGGGAATCTCGACCTTCCGCTGCTTACGGAGCTCGCGCAGAAATACGGCAAATCGCCGGCCCAGATCGTACTGCGCTGGGATCTGCAGAGCGGCATCGTAACGATCCCCAAATCCATCAGCGAGGGCCGTATTCGCGAGAATGCGAACGTCTTTGATTTCAGTCTCAGCCCGGAGGACATGCAGCGCCTGGATGAGCTGAATCAAAACAAGCGCTTCGGCCCGGACCCGGACAATTTCGATTTTTAATGCTGCTTACAGCGATCGCAATTTTTGCGGTCGCTGTTTTTTTGTACAGGTTTTCGATAAATTTCTCCCTTGTCCGATGACATGATTCTCCGTTTCGTCTCATATATTTTTCCCGTATTGCGTTTCCAGCTGTAACCAACCGCCGCCCATCCCCATAGAATGATGTGTGCTTCAGCCCATGGGCATCATTCATGGAGATGAGCCGTACTTATGGATCCGGCGGCACTTTTGCTGCCCCTATACTTACAGCGGATGCATCCGCAGTGTCACACGGTATGCGGTCCGCCCAATTCCAAGGAGGTTTTTATGGAAATGATGAACAATCCTTACAAGGTAGGCAACCAAGGGCAAATGAATCCTTATCCCGGCGGTTATCCGATGGGGGGCATGGCTCCGGGCTTTACCGGCTTTCCCGGCTTTAACGGCGGAGCCCAGCCGTCCATGATGCCCGGTGGTGCACCTATGGCTCCGCCTATGAGCGGCACTAACACCCCGGGCTCGCTCGCGGCATCCCCTGCCGGCACTACAGGGGTCAACGTTCCCGGCATGCTGCCGATCGAGCAGTCCTTTATCGAAAACATCCTCCGTCTGAATCTCGGCAAAATCGCTACTATTTACATGACTTTCGAGAACAACAGTGAGTGGAACGCCAAAATATTCAAGGGCCGCCTGGAAGCCGCCGGTCGTGACCACATTATCATCAGCGATCCGCAAACGGGAATGCGTTTCCTGCTGCTGATGGTGAACCTGGATTACATCACCTTCGATGAGGAATTGAATTACTCCCCTCAATTCGGCGGTACGGCACGGCCGGGAGTCGGAAGGTAAACGAACGAAGGCGGGTCGCCACCTCATGTGACGCCCGCCTATTTTGCTACTTGCCGATGGTCATAGACTCCAATGCTTGCATAAGGCGCCCCCAGCCCGACTCGGTGTTTACCGCATCGTTGATTTCAAGGCGCACGGTATAGGTCATCCCGTTCGCTTCCAATGCATACTCCTGCAAGGTATACGGATTGCTCTTCGTCGCATATCTCACTTCGTATTTCTTGGCTGAAACACCGGCCAAGGCAACATCCGTTACGTTATATTTGTAGTTCGCATCCTTCTGCGCATTTTCCTTATGCTCCTGCTCCAGTCGGTTGGCCGTCTCGTCAAGAGCCGAACGGTCCTCCGCCTTTATCGTGAAGCTGCCCCCCTCGAAGCTAAACCGTTTCACCTGTGTTTCGCCCTCTTCGCCATAGCCGCTGTTCCAGAACTCAGGCACCCGAAGAGAGTAATGATATTTTTTATTGCTGTAGGCAATCGTTTTGGTTTCATCGATCAGGTCTTCCTCATCTTGGATAAAACCTAAAGTTCGGTTCACGGCATCCTTCGGGAAAGAGACGGATTCCGTCATCTCGGCAATCAGCCGGTCGACTTCGCTGCCGCCCTTTGCCCTTGGGTAACTCCAACGAAGCTCGTACTTATATTTGTCCTTCAGCACATACAGTACATGTTCTTCCTTCCATTTATCCCCCATGGTCGTGGCAAAGTGGTTCTCCAATGCAGCGTTCCCGTCAACCGTTACCTCCCGTACCCCGCGGACCTCACGAAAGCCCTCCGCATAGCCGGTCAACACCTTCTTTTCCTGCCGATCGGCCCATGCCTTCAAGGTATCGCCCGAGGCCGCAGAGCTTACCTTCACGGAAAGCGTCACTTCTTTATCCTTACTGTAAAATTCAAGCTCTCCGCCGTACTCCTCCCGATCCCATTCCGCCGGCAGCTCCAGTGCGAGTCCGTACTCGGTGCTAACCGACTTGTTCGTTTGGTAGACCGAAATATCCTTCAGCATCGAATCGTCCGGGTCAAATGCCAGCGTAAACGAATCCAGAAGATCGTAGTAGCTGTTTCTTTTGGCCGGATTCAAGTAATGCTCTTCCTTCTCGATAGCCAAAATGACATAATACAGCTTCTCCTCCTTCCAGAAGACCCGTACCTCGTAGTACCCTCCATCCTCGTATTTGCCTAACAGCTTCGCATAAGGCTGCGGCGCTTGGTCAACGTATTTACGCTCAAGCACAAGCGCACCCGGCTGCTGTCCCAGCTTACGAAGCAGCGACAGCGGCGAAGGCTCCGTGCTCTGATGCTCCTGGACCATGATATTTACGGCAAAGTCCCCCTTCGCATCGGCAAAGGTAGCCATATTCCCCTCATAGGATTGATCCGCTTGAATCAATCCGGCCGGATATTTCATCGACCAGCCGTAATAGCTGTCCCCGACCCTTGTTTTCCCTTGGTCGGAATCGATGTAGGTGCCCTCCGCGTCCTGTACCAGAGCCGTTTCGGCCGTCCGATCCTCCTCCAGCACGAGCTCGACCTCACGGGTCTGCCCCTTGTTCTGAAGCTTGATTTTCACCTTCTGCCCCGGCAGGTAAGTCTTCAGCACCTCATGATATTCGGCCAAATTATTCACTTTAGAAGCATCGATCGACAACAGCGCATCCCCCTGCTTTACCCCGGCCTTGGCCGCAGTCGTCTCCGGCTCCACGTAGGTGACTTCCAGCCCTGCCGCCGTCGGAAGTCCAACTACGGCCTCCCAGCTTTCGCCAAGCTCCAGTCCCAACGACACCCGCTTCACCTTCCCGTATTTGAAAAAGTGATCCAGCACATGCTGTACCGTTCCCACCGGGATCGCAAAGCCCAGATTGTCGACTCCGAAGTCCGTAAACTTCATCGTATTGATGCCTACCACCTGGCCGTTCATGTTCACAAGCGGGCCTCCGCTGTTTCCAGGGTTAATGGCGGCGTCCGTCTGAATAAGCTGATGCTGGGATTGCACCGATCGGTCCATTCCGCTAATAATTCCATAAGTAACCGAATTGCGCAGAGCGAAGAACAGCGGCGTACCGATCGCCATAACCGACTCTCCTACCCTAAGATCCTTCGGCGATGCGAAGACGGCCGGGGTCAAGCTCGAGGCCTCGATCTTCACCAGCGCCAGATCGCTCTCCTCATCGTAATGCGTTGTCTTCCCGCTGTAGGATTTCCCGTCTGCCGTCACAACCGTAATGTTGCGCATATCCTTCACGACATGCGCATTCGTAAGAATGTAGCCTTCACTGCGGATGATGACCCCTGTACCGTGAGACAGATTGTAGCGGTTCATCTCCCACGTCTTTTTCCCTTCCATCGGCCTGCCGATAATCGCCACCACTGACGAGGTCGTCTTGTCGATGACGGCGGAGAAGGCCTGAGATTCTTGCGCTGTCGCCGCTTGCACTACAGCCCCCGGAGCTGCCGCAAGCAGCATCGCCGCAGCGGTAGTACACAGAATCGTAAATTTCCATGGATGCTTTCGCTTCATACATCTGGTGCCCCCTACCCATTGTTTTCCATAATCTATCAAATCTATCATATGTATCCGACACTAGCAATAGGAAAGATGGGAAGGAGGAGCCAAAAAAAGAGCGATGCCTCTCTCTCCGGCACCGCTCCGCTTTCTTACCCCTTATACCGCTGCTCCGCATGAAGCCCCAGCCGCTTCAGCAGCTCCGCCGCTTCCTGCAGCTCCTCGTCGCTTAAGCCCTCCATCGCCCGCATCAAGGCCAGCTCGTGCCCGACAAAGGCTTCCGCGATGAGCTTTTCTCCTTGCTCGGTGACCTCCGCATAGATCACACGACGGTCCGTCGGACAAGGCTTCCGCTGAAGCAGCCCCTTCTTCTCCAGCTTATCTACGACATACGTAATATTGCCGCTGGAGATGAGCACCTTCTGTCCGATCTGCTGCAGCGGCTGTCGGCCTTTATGATACAGCAGCTCCATGACCGCGAACTCCGTCTGCGTCAAGCCGGACTTCTGGATATCCTCCTCCGCATGCTTGTTCACCCAGTTAACCGCACGATTCATGACGATGAACAGCCTTAATGACAGCTCTTTTCTTCGCTGCATCCCATCCTCATGCTGCATGAGCCTTCACCTCAATTCCATGTGTTTATTACCGTTTCGGATAGAGCGCGTAATCCGGACTGGAAGGCACCTCAATCAGCAGGATTCGCACCGCTTCTTCTCCCGCTGCAATTGCAACCTCCGTCTCCTGATCGACCGGAATCACGCTGAAATCCTTAGGCTGGAAAACATATTCCTTCCCGCCGGCCTCCCATCTGCCGCCTCCTCGGATCGCCAAAGCCGACAAGGTATGTCCCTTTTGTATTCGATGAGTATAGCGACTTTCCTTCTGTAGGGTAACATCCCACATGTGTGCCGGTACCTGCAGCTTGATCGGCGACGGACCGCCAAGCACCGTTTTGACCGTAACCCCGTCCCTTTCCTCCTGCGGGAATTGTTCATGCTGATATTCATTGTAAGTCGGAGCCAGCTTCGTGCTCTTGTTCAAATCCGGCTCAAACCATATTTGAAAGCCCTCGGCTTCCGGGCCGATGATCCTTTCACTGTGAGATACGCCGGAGCCGGTCTGCATGACCTGCGCTCCGCCGGGGCCTACGATGCTCTTCGTCCCAAGCGAGTCTTCATGCTCCGCCTTGCCTTGTGTCACGTAAGTCATAATTTCAAAGCCCGAGTGAGGATGCGGCGCTATATAGCCTTCCTTGGCTGAAGCGAACCATGCCCAATAAAAGAGCGGGCCTACACGCTTAATCACCGAGCCCTCTCCCGGAAAACCAATCGGCTTCTGTTCCGTAATTTTACCTCCGTCAAAGTTTCCGCTTGCCTGCATCGCAGGAGTATAAATTCTAACCATAGTATGCACCCCTCCCTTATTAATAAGCGCCGTATTGCACAAACTCACCGATAGGACGGCGATACCCGCGAATTCTCGGATGGTTCGTTTTTTCTTTGCCAATGGTGATCATCATGACCGGAGCGAGATGGCCGGGAATGTGAAGCAGCTCCTGAACCGCCTGTTCGTCATACCCGATCATCGGACAAGTATCCCAGCCGCGGCTCTTGGCCGCCAGCATCAACATCATCGCGGACAGGCTTGCGCTGCGGATCGCCTCATCCCGCTGGAAACGCTCATTGCTTTCATATGATGATTGAATGGTCTGAAGTGTTTGATCATACTGCTGCTGATCCATTATGCCCAAGTGAAGCTGTCCTTCATAAATTTGCTGCGCCTTCTCATAGCCTTTCACATCGCCCAGGACGATGATAGCCGCGGACGCGGTACCCACCTTATGCTGACCGTAAGCCGCCTTTTTCAGTTTCAGCTTCAGTTCCTCTTCATCAACGACCACATAACGGGTATGCTGAAGGTTATAGGCCGACGGGGCCAGCTTAGCAAGCTGGAAGATCTCATTCAGCTCTTCTCGCGTAATGCGCACCGTCTCATCAAAATTATTAGCTGATCTCCTTTGCTCCACTAAGAGCTTGAAGCCTTCGGCTGGTACGGTATTCGTTGTCATGGTTATATCCTCCCCGGAATCAATCGTCTTAATTTTAAGATAATACACTTTTCTTAATCTCATATTTGAATATCTTTATATTGAGATAATATCACGGATTGTACCTACCGTCAACTCGGATAAAAAAAGAACGTGAGAGGTGCTTCCCACGTTCTTGCCATTGCCAATCACGGCTTTACAGCCTGAACCATTCGAAGCTCGCCTATCTCCTCGATCAAACGAACTCCCTTCGGCAAAACCGCCTCTACCCTCGTTCGCACTTCTGGCTTCGTATGGAGTCCTTCGCTAAGCAAAGCGACGATCCCCCGGTCCTCACGGGAGCGGATTAAGCGGCCGATTCCTTGCCGCAGCCTAAGCAGCATATAGGGCAAATCGACTTCCTCGAAGGGCGACCTTGCATCCTTTCGCTTCGCGGTAAATACCGGATCCTCCGGCGGATAAGGCAGCGACCAGATGATGACATTCGATAGCGACGGACCCGGCACATCGAGCCCCTCCCATAAGCGCACCGCGCAAAGCACGCTTTGCTCATCCTCTTGGAAGCTTTCGATCAGATAGCTGATCTCCTGATCGCCCTCGAACAGGAAGCGAAACCTTCCGCCTTCCTCCCGCTGTCCGATCTCTTTTTTAAAACGCTCCAGCTCCTCCCGTGTCGGAAAGAGGATCAGCGCTCTTCCTTCGGTAAGCTGCAGGAGCTCAGTCGCTGCGATCATTTTATCCTCAAAGGCTCCTGTCGCGGCCACCTTCGGGGCAATAACCTGCATATGCCGCTCATAATCGTAAGGCGAATCGACGGTGAAGGAAAGATACGACTCAATCCCGAGACTCTCCGCCGCATAGCGGAACGAGCCGTCCACCGACAAGGTCGCTGAGGAAAAAACAATCGGCATGCTTTTATCAAACACCCGCTCGCCCAGCACTTCCTTCACGGTTCTAGGCATGATCGCAAGCGTCAGCCCCGTCTCGGAATCCACCGCCCAGCAGACCAGCTTCCCCGGCTGATCGAACAGCACGAGCGCCTTCTGCATCATCTCCAGATGCTCTTCGACGATGCGCAGCTGGTACTCATTCAGCGTGAACAGACCGCTTTCGAAGACCAGCTCCTCCTCCAGCTTCGTGAGCAGCCTGCGAAACTCGGTAATCTCCCGCAAAAGCTTATCGCCTACGTCGATTCGGCGACGGTCCGAGCCGGGTACCGGCTTGCTCTGGCGATCCAGCTCACGGAACATGGCCTCGCTTTGGTCGATCATGTCGTCCACCAGCTGTGCCAGCGACTCCCGAACCTCACCCTGCAGCAGCCTGGTCATCAGCTCCTCGAACACAGCATGCTTAATCCGGTACGTGAGAGCCTTCTGCGCGGCCGATTCCAGCAAATGCCCCTCATCGAATACAACGGCGCAATGCTCCGGCAGCAAAGGCAGCTGCCCCTCGCGTTTCCTGGCCTCATAAGTCCAGACATGCTCCATGTAAAAATCGTGCGAGCAAATGATCAAATCCGCCGAACGCCGGTAGTGCTCGCGGGATAACGTCTGTCCGCAGCGATGTCGCTTATCGCACACAAGGCAATCCTGGAACGCATCCCAGTTCATCCGGCTCCACTGCTCGTCGTTCATCTCCGGATACTGCTTCCGGTCACCATAGGCATAGAATGACTGCAGTGCCTCGCGGGCATGGACGAAGGACGGAAGCTGCTCGTAGAGCTCCTGGTACTGCTCCCCCTCGTCGTCTCCAAACCGTGCTTCATCCAGCTTCACCAGGCAAAGGTATTGATCGGGAGATTTGGCGAGACGGGCATCAATGTCGAGATCCAGGTGCTGCATCAGCTTGGCGATGTCCCCGGTCGGCTTCACCAGCTGCTCGATCAGCGTCTCATCGGCACAGGCAATAATCGCCGGCTTGCGCGTATAACGCGCATAACAGACGGCGTAGAGCAGGTACACCAGCGTTTTTCCGGTGCCCACCCCCGCCTCTGCAAAAATGGTACGCTTCTCGGCAAAAGCCCGCTCCAGCTGATACGCCATGTAAATTTGCTCATCCCGAACCTCAAATCCGGCCTCCGGCAAAATATCGTAGAAAACATCCCCTACCCATTCGCCTACCTGAGGAATGAAGGGCTGAGAGGGATCATAATCGAAAGGGTAACGCGGCACGGTCAGTAAGCCTCCAATGTCTTGCTAGTATAAGAATCATTGCTTCAGACATGGTTATTTCTACAAGCAAGGGGCAAGCTCCTTCTTATCATACCTGTCTTTCATCCAGAATTCCCCTTACCTAAGCTTCCCATGCACAATAAAACGGGTAAAAGAGGGCTTTTTCCAAAGAGAACAGTCTGTGGATAACCAATTCTGTGGATATGTTGACGAAAAAGAACGATCTATACACAGGACTGGGCTTAAAGCCTGTTGATTCTGTGCATAACCCTGTGGATATCCGCTCGAATATAGAGAGAAAAACATCATAACACATTTTCTAAATACACAGTTGTGAATCTTGTATGGCAAACATAGAGTAGTAGGGAAGCATCCTATTCGGCTCATGGGGAATTTGAGGGAGCAATCTTATGACTTAACTTAGGGGGAGCGCCATATGGCCAACGTTATGATCATTGAGGATTCCAGCTTTATGAGGCTCATTCTGAAGGATATCATTGCTAAGGCGGGGCATAGGCTTGTGGGCGAGGCGGAAAACGGGCTGACCGGCGTCCAAAAGTACCGGGAGTGTCAGCCTGATCTTGTAATCCTGAATATCGTCATGCCGGAGATGAACGGTATAGAGGCGCTTCGGCACATACGGGAGATCAACCCGCGAGCCAGAGTGATTATCTGCTCGGCGATGGGTAATCAGTACAGTGTCATTGAAGCGATAAAAGCGGGGGCGATGGATTTTGTCGTAAAGCCGTTTGATGCCCCCCGCATGATTAGCGCCATGGATCGCGTTCTTCATAAGCTGTAGCCTTGCACTCGCTTCATTTCCATTGTCTAGCTCTTTCCACCTCTTCGTCCGTCACATCCTTAGCTGCATAACGAACCCGGTAATAGAGCTTCAACAGGAGGCCCGCCGTTTCTTCCTTCGGTCCGTACGTTCGCTTGCGGCGCTCGGCTGCTTCCTTGCGCAGGAGCTCATCTCCCGTTTCCTTGGGTGTCAAATAAGGCTTCTTCTCGTACCCGTGGGCTGCTCCCACGCGCAGCCATTCCCGGTATAGGTAACGGATTCGATCGCGATTCGTGACTTGGTCTTCCCATCTGTCTCTTACGCCGCCTTTCACCCGGTCCAGCCACACTTCCCGCCAGCGGCGACGAGCGCTCTCCCAAGAAAACACACCGCTTTCAATATCCACATAGCCTTGTTGATTCTCCTTTGGGGCTTCGCGCCGAAGCATGGAGATGATCTTGGCCGCAAAGGCGCGAAGCTTCTCTCCGCTATTCCGGTAGAGCCAATACAGCGCATAACCCAGAAGAGCAGCCAGCACTAAGGCGCATACCGTATAAAAAAGCAGGTTCAGCAGGTAGCTCAGCAGCCCCGGCTCCTCTTGAGGCAAGCCCATCGGTGGACTTGGAGCCGCCGGCTGCTGTTCTACCCGCTGCATTTCCTTAGGAGTGCTTCTAAAGAGCCAGCCCAGAAGCACCCGAAGGAAGCTCCACAGCAGCTGGCCCATGTAGCTGCCGGCCAAAGCTGCAAGCCCAATGGATACGGCAAGCACGCCTCCCACGTACCATCGGTTATGCGTTCGGATGGCGGCCGGAACTGCAGCTGCGGAGGCTTTGTTTTTGGACAGGCTGGCATACCTTAGGAAGCGGCTGTTCGTGGTAAACACGACAATGATCAGGCAAAACATGCCGGCCCAGGTAAGCAGGGACAGCTTCGTCTCCAGCTCAGGCCAATAGCGGAAGAAGAACGCAGCAAGCAGGTAGCCTGTGATGCCAACCCAGTGCAGGGCCTCACTCCGTGAGCCGCTTGTCGCGCGTAAGCCTAGCAGCACTGCCGCGATTCCCGGTGGCGCAGTAAGGAGGGCGCGCCAGTCCGTCCCCGTAACCGCGAGTGCAAACAAGCCGCCAAGAGCTATAGCGGTCAGCCCTCTTGACCAATGGTATCTCAGCCTGTTACCGGTCAGAACTCCTACTAAGGATAAAAACGCCAGTCCAATCAGCCAATGCAGGCTTTTCTCAGGGAGTATATATACATTGACCAGCAGCCAAAGGGGCAGCAGGAGCAGCAGCTCGAACAACGCCCTGCTCCATGAACGGATAATGGGTTGGATGGTCATGCGATCTCTCCCTTCCGCTTGTTCAGCTCCGGAATGTGCATCCACTCGACCCCATTCCCCCGCCGCTGAAGAAGCTCGGCCATGTCGCTCAGCTCCTCCCCTTGATGGCAGGAGAGGATAAGAATATCCATATCGGCTGTCCCCGCTTCCATTTCACGCTCCAGAAGCCAGCTCATTTTGACCACAGCCTCCAGCTCCATTCGCGCCATCGTTTGAAGGATATCGAGCAGCTGCGAGCTCCCGCCATGCGGTGTCAAACGGATCGGCACCTTGTCCCCGCCCTGCACCCAGCCGTTGCATACAAAGCCTGTCTCGATCCCGTGTCGAATCGCATGTTCGGCCACGGTGGCGGCATAGCGCAGCCCCTGCTCGATCCGCTCCGGATCGGTTACGGCCGCCCACATCTTCTCGTGCGTCTCCAAATTGAGACAGAGCAGCAGCCGGTGATCGGCCGTGTAATCCTTGCTGTGCACCTGCAGCTCGCCGGTCCTCGCCGTCGCCTTCCAATGGATCGACGAAAGCGGGTCGCCTGCACGGTATTCCCGAATCCCTGCCGTTAGGAACGGATCCTCCACGATCCAGCGGCGCACGGTAATCTCTCCGAGCCAGCTGTGGTTCGGGAGCGGAAGCTCCTGAAGCGGCTGTACCGCCGGATATACGAGCAGCTCCAGCGACAGCGGAAATCGCTTATTGATCTGTGCGATGCCTAGCGGATCTCCGGTCGTCATGGTAGCGGAATCAAGCTTATACCAGCCCCGCTTTGCACATAACACCTGATGCTTGCGGACAATCTGACGGTATGGGCGCAGGCTGAACATGCTGATGTGATTCTGGAACAGCTCGCCGCTGCGTATGTCCAAATTCGCCTGTCCCCCGAACAGGAGGCCTCGGCCTAACAGCGACTCCAGCCGCAGCCAAGGCAGCGGAAGCAGCTTACGGTTGACAATGCGCTCGACCATTTCCACCGTCTCGCCTTCAAATACGGCGGACCGGGTGAACTCTCGGTGATAATCCAGATGATGTAGAGCCCGGTATCGGTAAAGCCATGCAATGAGCGCAAAAATGACAACGACATCGATGATTAGCCAAGTCAGCAGCATCGATCGCTTACCTTCCCCGCGATAAGGCAGGTCCCTCTGAAGGCACCTCCACCTCGTTCAGCAGCCGCTTCAGGACGTCCTCGGAGCGGCCCTCCCTTACCCTCATGGCTCCTTGCAGCAGGATCCGGTGGGTGAGCACCGGCAGTGCCATTGCCTTGATATCATCCGGCTCGACATAGTCTCTTCCCCGCACCAGGGCATAGGCCTGTACCGCCTTCAGCAGCGATTGCGTCCCCCGCGGGCTAATGCCGAGCACGACATCGGGATGCTTCCGTGAAGCCTCCGCTAAGCGCACGATGTAGCCGAGCAACTCCTCCGCAATATGGACTCGGGATGCTTGCGCTTGGGCGAGCCGTACTTCGTCCAAGGTGACGGCAGCCTGTAAGGTTTGCAGCGGGTTGGCCTCCTGGAAACGGCGCAAAATCCCCACTCCTTCCTCAAAGCTGGGGTAGCCCATTGAGACGCGCATGAGGAAACGGTCGAGCTGGGCCTCCGGCAGCGGAAAGGTTCCTTGATTATCCACAGGATTTTGCGTGGCGATCACGAGGAAGGGCTTCTCCAGCTGATGCGTTTCCCCATCAATCGTAATTTGTCGCTCCTCCATGCACTCCAAGAGGCTGGACTGCGTGCGGGGTGTGGCCCGGTTTATTTCATCCGCGAGCAGGATGTTCGTGAACACAGGACCCGGCCGGAACTGAAACTCGCCCAGTTTTTGATTGTAATAGTGGATTCCGCTCACATCGGACGGAAGCAGATCGGGTGTGAACTGAATTCGCTTGAAGGTGCCGCCGACAGCTTGGGCCAACGCCTTCGCCAGCAGCGTCTTGCCAGTGCCGGGCACATCCTCCAGCAGAACGTGGCCGCCGGCCAGCAGAGCGGTCAGCAGGAGATCGACCGTGTGCTCCTTCCCTACGATCACGCTGCCTACGCTTTGCCTCAGCCTATCGATCATCGCTGTTAGGTTTTGCATTTCCATGGGACACCGCCTCACTTGTTCATTGAACCGTTTTTTTCCATCATACCAGAAAGCGCTCCCAGCGCCTACAGGCCAATTGATCCTAGAGTGCGTTCTGCGATTGGACGCCATCCAGCGCCCGTTTACTTCCTCCTTCGTCGCCATTAATCGCACTTTTGCCGCTACTTACCGCCGTCCACCCCAGTTTCGCACCTGCAATCGCATTTCTGCGATTGGACGCTGTCAAACGCTCGATTACTTCCCCACCCACCACCATTAATCGCACTTTTGCCACTACTTACCGCCGTCCACCCAGTTTCGCCGCTGCAATCGCATTTCTGCGATTGGATGCTATCTAGCGCCCGATTACTTCCTCATCCACCACCACTAATCGCAATTTTGCCACTACTGACCACCTTCCACCCCAGTTTCGCACCTGCAATCGCATTTCTGCGATTGGACGTCATCCAGCGCCCGATTACTCCCCCATCCACCACCATTAATCGCAATTTTGCCACTACTGACCACCGCACACCCCAGTTTCGCACCTGCAATCGCATTTCTGCGATTGGACGCCATCAACGCCCCACAAACAGAGAAAGACGGCCCCCAAAAGGGACCGTCTTGGCTTCTTACGGATAGAACGTGCTCTTCGGCGTGGTGATCGGGCACCAGCGCGAGCGGAGCAGGAACGGCAGCAGCACATCCTTCGCGGCAGGCGTGCCGATGCACTTGAGCGCATCGACGGCATGACCGCGCACGTAGCGGTTCTCGTCATTCAGCGCAACGGCAAGCTCCGGCACGGCGGCGTCGGCTGAGGCGCCAAGGCGTGCCAGCGACAGCCCGGCGGTAAACCGTACCTGCACATCTTCATCTTGCAGGCAGCGGATGAGACCGCCCACCACACTATCCACAGGCGTACCGATCAAGCCGAGTGCTTCTACAACAATGCGTCTCACCGGCGCATCACCGCTGCTCAGCAGACCGTTCAAGCTTGGAACGGCCTCCGCTGCCAGCTCTCTCAGCTCGCCCAGGGCGAAGGCAGCGTGCATAACCGTCTCTGGACGCTCGCTAGCCAGCGCCGCTGTCAAGCCGGATACTGCCCCCGCTCCCGCTGCGGATAGGCCGTAAGCTGCGCTGCGGGACTTCTTAAGATCGTCACCATGCAGCACCTCCAGCAGCGCGGCAATGCCTGCTTCACCCCTGCGCGCAAGCTCATACGCTGCATTCAGGGCCTCCGGTTCATCCGCAGTCCGAAGCTGCGCCGCCAAAGCCTCCACTTGACCTTCTTCCGCCGCGCAAGTGTTCGCCAAGCTGCCGACCTGCCCGCTTAGCCAGTTCCAGGTCTCCTCCCATAACGTGTCACGCTGCACAATCGGAGTGCTGAAAGCAGCCGGCTTTCTCCACTCCTTCTCCACCCGGTTCCAGGAAGGAGCGGTAGGCGCTTCCGTCCGCATGAACTCAAATTTCAGCATATACCGTTCTTTCCCCAGCAAATTCGGGGTGGAGCGGTGCCAAATATCGTAATGGATCAAGGCAAAGGTGCCCGCCTTGCCGGCTGCAACCGCTTCCCCTTCCGGTTCATCGGTCCCGAAGGTCTTGGTCTCATCATACTGCGTCCCCGGCATTACGCCAGTCGGTCCAAGCTCGATCGGCGTATCTTGGGGGAAGTACATGACCATAGCCCACCAAGGATGTAGATTGCGTATTTTGCTATAGCCCCAGTAGCTGTCTTTATGCCAGCCGCCGGCTTTCGGCGACGCATTGTAATGGCCGTGGCGATGGCAATGCATCATATAGTTCGGCCCCAGCACGCTGGTCAGGGCACCGTTCACCACGGGGTGGTCGAATACTTCCTGCAGCTCCGGGATGCGGGGGAGCAGGTTATTGCCCGGATTGCCCTCTTGCTCATAAACATAGCTAAGCTGCTCCACCAAACGCTGATGATATTCCTCCGATAAATCGGTTTGCAGTATAAGGAAGCCTTCCGTAATGAATGTGCGCATTTGTTCGTCAGTCAAAAGCAATGGAGCGGATGTACTCATGATTTCTACCTCCCGGCAATTTGAACTTGTTTCGTATGATGACCTTATTATATAAACCGCTTGCCGGAGAGAACATGCACGAAGATAATCCAAGTTTGCACAAAAATAAGGTTTTATCAGACAAAAAGAAAATGAAACCATTCCTCCCGCCCAACGTATAAATCTCAGGAAAAACAAAATATGCATTGCCTGGAGGAGCCTGTCACTATGGGATAGCTATGTCTTTTAGCGCCTATAGTTGTCAGGCTCCTTTTGCATGTTTTTCCCCATTATTCACATGCTAAGAACGATATGGAAAGGATGAACTTGTGTCATGCTCATTTTTGAACTTGCAGTTATTTTATTAGCTTCCAAAATCGCAGGAGATCTCAGCGTCAAGCTGGGCCAGCCTTCGGTCCTCGGCAAGCTGCTTATTGGTATTGTACTGGGTCCGAGCGTCCTTGGCCTCGTCACCAATACGGATATTTTGAAGGAGATCAGCCAAATCGGCGTCATTCTTCTGATGTTCATCGCCGGACTGGAAACAGATGTCGATGAATTCAAGCGCTCAGGGAAAGCCTCTACATCCGTTGGAGTAGCGGGCATTCTCGTTCCGTTTGCGCTAGGCTATTTGTCCGGAACGGTCATCGGGCTCCCTCCGATTCAATCCGTATTCCTTGGCCTTCTGCTGTCCGCCACCAGCGTGAGTATTTCCGTACAGGCACTAAAGGAAATGGGCAAGCTGCAGTCCCGGGAAGGGACTACCATCCTGGGGGCTGCCGTCATTGACGACGTGCTGGTCATTGTAGCCTTAGCCTTCGTGATGAGCTTTGCCGGGGGCGATGTAAACCTCGGCATGGTCGTGGTCAAGAAAGTGATCTTTTTCGCAGCAGCCATCCTGTTCGGATGGAAAATAGTCCCCTGGATTCTATCCAAGTTCGCTCCTCTCCGTGTGACCGAATCGGTTATCTCCGCTGGACTCATTATCTGTTTTACTTACGCGTACTTAGCGGAAATGGCCGGCGTAGCCGCCATCATCGGGGCCTATATCGCAGGTGTCGCCATCAGTGTAACGAAATTCAAGCATGAAGTTTTCGAAAAGGTCGAAACCGTCAGTTACTCCATCTTCGTCCCTGTTTTCTTCACATCCATCGGGGTGACGGCAGAGTTTGTCGGCATTACCCAAAATATCGGACTCATTATACTTTTAAGCATCGTGGCCATCGCCAGCAAGCTGGTCGGTTCGGCTGTGGGAGCCAAATTGACCGGCTTCGGCTGGCGAAGCTCCTGGGGCATTGGGGCCGCCATGGTTTCCCGGGGAGAGGTCGCACTGATTATCGCGGCGATGGGCCTGGAGGCCAGCCTGCTCACCCAAGATATGTTCGCCGTCCTCGTGGTGGTCGTATTGATTACAACGCTCGTAACACCGCCGATGATGAAGCTGTTTCTCAAGGATAAAAGTCCAGCGGCAGGGTAAAAGTATAAGGGGTATCCCGAACGAAAGGAGCGATGCGACATGAAGGACGACATTCAAACGTATGCTACCGATCAATGGACGGAGCAGGACCAAAAAACGAACGGTCAGCCAAAGCCCCAGGCAAAGCGCAGCATACCGCAAGCGAATACCGACAAATCCGGCGGTACTAAAGCGTAAGAACGCCATGAAGAAGGCCTATGCAGTGCGCCCGCATAGGCCTTTTTTACATCGACACGGAAGCTCCTGCGTTCCTCCCTGCCCGCTTCAGCATGCTATATGCCAATAGCGAGGTCACGCAGCCCAAAATACCGACCATTAGGAAGCCTGCCTCCAAGGAAAGCCAATCCCCCGCCAGCCCCATAATCAGCGGACCCCCGAACATCCCGAGGCCATAGATCGCTTGATAGAAACCCATAGCCGTCGCACGCTTGCCGGTATCCATATGCTTAATGCTCAGCGACATCAGCACCGGGGAAGTGAAGCCCCTGCCGAACCCGGCTAACGCCTGCGTTGCCATCAGCAGCTCCAGCGAGGAAGTAAAAGGAATCATGACGGTGAAGAGGCCGCTCATAATAAAGCCAAGAACAATCGTCCCCGTCTCCCCCAGCCGGCCGGCCAAATGTCTTCCGCCGAACCAAGCGGCGAGCGCTGTAGGGAATGTCGAGAAAAACGTCAGCAGCCCCATATCCAGCTTGGTCGCACCGAGCGACATAGCGTACACCGGCGTAAACCCGAACACGGTAGCGAAAGTAAGTACCTGAAATAAAATCGACAGGAACGACACGGTAAGCAAGGTGCGGTCCTTGGCAACCTCCAGCACGCCCTCGAACGTAATTTTTTGCGCTTGCCGATCGACCTTCTCAATAAGGAACAAAGCCCCGATGAATCCAGCCATCCCGACGGCCGCCCCGATGAGGAAGGAGGACTCCCAGCCGTAACGGTCCGCAAACCAACCTCCAAGCAGAATCCCGAGCATTTGGCCGAGTGAGTTATAGAAGGACAAGGTCCCCATCGCTTTCGTCGTTTCCTGCTTCTTGAAGTAGCTGGCGAACAAGATCGTGAAATCGACCCACGTCGCGGCTGCAGCGCCTGCGAGTGCACGAAGGATGAGAATCCAGGTCACCTCCTGCGTGACCAAGATGCCCAGGCCGGCCAGCACCGAGAACAGCATACCGAAAATGATAAATATTTTCCGTTTATGAAACCGGTCGGAGATGACACCAACAGGGATACGCAGCAGCATCTGGCTAAGCCCGTACATGCCCACAATGAAGCCGGCCGTCTGGTGCGAGGCGCCAAGGTATTCCACGTAAGCCGCCAGGATCGGTACACAGGTATACATCGAAAACCAAAACAGCAGCGTTACGGTGCAAAATAACGGGATGCGGTAATTCGTCTCCAATTTCTCCATGATCAGACCACTCCGTTCGTAAGGACGATATGTGTTCCTTTCATCATAGTGGATGCGGTCTGTTATGAGAAGATAGCTGCTAAAGATTTTGCAGTGCCCGTACGCATGGTATAATGAGGAGGAGCATTTTACATAGAAAGGGTGGACTTATCTTGGATTTCATACTGGAAACCATCGAAACGAAAATAGAGTTCTTCGAGGCCTACGACCTAAAGACGCTGGAGAGGAAAATCGAGGAGCAGATCAACAACAACAAAGCGCTGCTGCTGAATGTTCATGCCGTACAGCACCAGGTCACCTTCGACCCGAACGCCGGCAAAATGTTATATACGGCGTCGGTTCATTTTCGCGTAAAATAGCTTGCCTCGTTGTATACAAAAGTATACAATATAAATACATCTTATAAATGATGCATGCAGCGATCACGATGTCATAAGCTTAAACATACAGAGGTGCACCGATGCCCGAAACCTATCGAAAATCCAAGGTGGAGCATTACGTAGCCCGGCTCGCCTTGCGGAAGAACGCTCTGCGGAGGCAGCTCGAGCAAGAGGAATTTTCGGAGATGAAGGATTTTCTGAAGGGCCAGCTCTCCGCAATTGACTTGATTATTGATGAATTGAATGCGGAGTTCGCCCTCTGTGAAGCAGCGACTAAGGAAGAGGGGGAAAACTTGTGAGTATCGAACCTGTCTCGTTTCAACATCAAACGCATCCGCAGCATAGTCATTTAAAAACGGGAAAGCTGCTCCGACGGGGTGTCTTCATGACACTTGGCGCAGCGCTCGTATCCGTAGGCCTGGAAATTTTCCTTGTGCCGAACAACATTATTGACGGCGGCGTCGTAGGGATCTCGATTATTACCTCCGCCCTATCCTCAATGCCTCTGGGTCTCTTTCTATTCTTATTCAACCTTCCTTTCCTAATCCTCGGGTACAAGCAAATCGGCAAAACGTTCGCCTTATCTACGCTGTACTCGGTTCTGTTAATGTCCGTCGGAACCACCCTTCTGCACAGTGTGCCGCCTATAACTATAGATCCGCTGCTTGCCGCCGTGTTCGGAGGCATTATTCTCGGCATCGGAGTAGGCCTTGTCATCCGGTCCGGGGGCTCCTTGGACGGAACGGAGATCGTGGCCATCCTGTTCAGCAAGAAGAGCGCCTTCTCCGTGGGTGAGATCGTGATGTTCATTAACCTGTTCATCCTCGGCAGCGCAGGCTTCGTCTTCGGCTGGGACCGTGCAATGTACTCCCTGATCGCGTACTACATCGCCTTTAAGATGATCGATATCACGATCGAAGGCTTCGACGAGTCCAAGTCCGTATGGATTATCAGTGATAACAATAAAGAGATCGGAGACGCCATTCTCTCCCGTCTTGGCCGCGGCGTCACCTATCTGAACGGGGAAGGCGGCTTTACCGGCGGAGCCAAGCGCGTTATCTTCTGCGTCATCACCCGTCTGGAGGAAGCCAAGCTGAAAACCATCGTGGAGGAGCTGGATCCGTCGGCCTTCCTGGCCGTCGGTAATATCCACGATGTGAAGGGCGGCCGCTTCAAGAAGAAGGATATTCACTAGTCTTGGTAAACAAAGGACCCTATCAACCGCAGTTCGAGCGGCCGATAAGGTCCTTTTGTTGTTGTCGATTAGATTTCAATATCCACGACGATGCTGTCTTCCCGGCCAACCTCACGGATGAAGGCCGCCACGGCTTGGTGATGAGGGTTCGGGCCGTACGCCTCGAGCGCGGCGCGATCCTCGAAGCGAACGGATAACACCACCTGATAGCCTTGGTTTTTCGTGGAAAAGTTAATTCCCGCCTGCAAATCAACGATACCTGTCAGATGCTGGCGAAGCGCCTTGAAACGATCCACAACCTCCTGCAGCTGCTCCTGTGTCGTCTGTTCGCCGAATTTCACCAGTACAATGTGATCAATCATGATTCCTGCTTCCTCTCTTCTGCTCCAAGATAAGTAACACTATACCACGGAAAGCAGGTGAGAGGAAATCCCTGGGGAAGGGACACCCCGGGGTTAGGGTTCCCTTCGCGATGGGTGGAGACGCGTTATTTTTTCCTTCCGCCCTGCGCCTTCTTCTTCGCGGATCCCTTGCGCCGGCTGACCTGGGCTAACTCATCCTCTCTCTTGTTCCAGCCCTGATGGTAGTCGTACTTATCATGATGCTGGCCAAAATGTCCATGATGATGACCGTGATGACCGTGGTGTCCATGATGATGTCCGTACCACCCTGCTCCCTGCCCCCAATATGGAGGATAGTACATCGGCGGGTAAGGAAGCGGATAAAGCGGCGGTTTGTTGCCGTACCCGTACATTCCAACATCATACACATTGCCATAAGGGTTAAAAGCCATCGTTTACATCTCTCCTTTGGATCATCCGTTGCCATACCAATTTATGCATATAAAGGAAAGCTGGTGGCTTGCCTAAGCCGAATTGGGCGCTCTGCTATCGATTGGGTTCCCTGCATAAAAAGAAAATGATTCAACCCTTCCCTTAGGTCATCGTTTATACTGAACGGTAGAGGTGATTTTGACGTGAAAATCAATGAACTCGCAAAACGGCTCGGCCTTACGCCCCGGGCCATTCGCTTATATGAACAAAAAGGGCTGCTGAAGCCGCAGAGAAACGCGGATAACGGGTATCGCGACTATTCGGACCAAGACGCCTGGCGTCTGCAAACCGTCGCTTCTTTGCGTGAGCTGGGCCTCGGCCTGCAGCAAATTGTAGGGCTGCTTGATAAGCTGGACCGGGATGACCGCGCCGAGGTGCATCACTATCTGGAGCTGCAGAGAATGGCGTTCACCGCCAAATGGGTGGAGCTGAAGTACGCCATCTCCTGCTTGGATGAGCTGATTACGCGAACGGAGAACAAAGGCAGCCTGGCGCTGGAGGACCTATTTCAGCTTTCCGGCGAGGTGAAGAGGCTTCAATCGGCTCACGCCTCCTGGAAGGACCGCTGGCATTTCGATCAGCTTGCCGTGCGCTTCGACGAGGCGGCCGCACAGGTTGCTACCGGTTCAGCCGCAACTTCGGAGGAATATGAATCGGCGCTGGAGCTGATAGCGGAGTGGGTTTCTCCGCAGAGAGAGGAGAAGGGCCTCGATATCGGCACCGGGACGGGTAATTTGGCAGGGAAGCTGCTGCAGCGGGGAGCCGACATGGCAGCCGTCGATCAATCGAAGGAAATGCTCTCGCTTTGCCGCAAGAAGCATCCCCAGGTGGCTTGCAAGCTGGGCAACGCCCTCTCGCTTCCGTTTCTGGATCGGCAATTTCACTTCGCCGTCAGTGCATTCGCTCTACAGCATCTCGAGGAAGAACAGCAGCTGCTCGCTTTGGCCGAAATGGACCGCGTCTTGCGTTCAAACGGGCGAATCTGCCTTGCGGGACCGATGTACCTTACGGAAGCAGAGAAAGCAGCCTCCTCGCCGGACAAATACCCTTCCAGCCGCTCCCGGCTGACCGAGTGGCTTCAGCAGCATCATTATGTGACCATAGCCCACCGGATCAGCGAAGGGCTGCATGCCGTCTACGGCGTACGCAAGCATTGATTTCGCTTGACCTTGACGCAGCGTTAAGCCTTATCCTACTGGAGAACGTTACTATGCAGAAGGAGGCTGTAATTGCTTGCCGAACCATGATCTGATTTACCTTACTGAAGCGGAACGCTATGATCGGCTGATTGCCAGAATGGATCCGGGAGGCAACATTCCACGTGTGCTGCGTAAGCTTGTACCGCTGCCGGGGGAGCTGCAGATGCTCGATATGGGCGCGGGTACGGGAAGGCTCTCTTGCCTGTTGGCTCCGCTGGTGAAATCCATCCTGGCGACCGATGCTTCTCCACCGATGCTGGAAGTGGCCGCAGCGAGACTCACCGGCATGGGTTGGGCGAATTGGAAAACGCGATGCGGAAGTCATCTCTCCGTACCGGCGGAGGATCAATCCTTCGATCTGATTACGGCGGGATGGACCCTTTGTTACCTGACCTCCGCACGTGTTGAGGGCTGGGAAGCCCATCTGGAGCAAATCATGAAGGAAATTCACCGGCTTCTGCGCCCCGGCGGTACTGCCGTCATTTTTGAAAACTTCGGGACCGGTGCCGAGCTGCCCGACCCGCCTGACTTCCTGACACCTTACTATCGGCTGCTGGAAACGAAATATGGCTTCTCCCATGAGTGGATCCGGACCGATTATCATTTTGAATCTCAGGAGGAAGCTGAGGAGCTCACCCGTTTTTTCTTCGGCGAAGAGCTTGCGGAGAAGGTGCGGAAGGAGCGATGGCAGACGGTGCCGGAGTGCGCCGGGGTATGGTGGAAACGGCCAACGGTTGACTAACCGCGCAAAAGGACAAGTATGTATGGTATCCTTGATGCATAAACATGCAGTATACGACCAGATCATCCCCTTCCAAGGGAAAGGAGCATGCTGAGATGTCCCATCCGGACCACCCCCAAGATATTGTACAATACTACGTAGTCAACGAGGATCTGTCGATGTCACCCGGCAAAATCGCCGCCCAAGCCGCACATGCCGCCGTAACGATGACTCTTCATTATCTCCTGGGGGATACGAAGCATCATGTCCTCTTTCAAGCGTGGCTGAATGCCGGGCAGAAGAAGATCGTGCTCAAAGCAAACGAGCAGCAGCTTACCAAGCTAACCGAAGCAGGCTTCCTAGCCATACGCGATGCCGGGCATACGGAGATACCGGCGGGCTCCATGACCGTTGTCGTGCTGCCTCCGATGGAGAAAAGCGACGCCCGCCCACACGTTCAAGGGCTCAAGCTGCTGTAAGAAAAAAGACCCGGCGTCAGGACGCCGGGTCTTTTGCTTATGGATGCACGTGCGTGAGCGAGAAGAAGGTTGCCTTCACATAATCGGACTGATTGGAGGAGGTATCCGTATTGTTTTGATTGTACACGCCTGCTTTGAAGTAAAGATACTTGTCATTGTAACCGGAAGGAAGCGTGTAATTCAGAGTGGAGGTCGAACCGCCCTCCGGTGTCACCTTAACTGTCAGCTGCAGGCCTACCACCTTGATTTCGTAGCTCCATTTCTGTCCGAGCGCGATGCCGTTCGATGGATTCAGGCTGCTTGGGCCGCCGATGATATTGACCCACGTATTATTGCCGTTCAGATCCTCCGTACCGATATAAATAGCCCCTTTGCTGTCGGACGGGCGCTTATGGTAGTACAAGCGAACCGGCTCCGTACTCGGCCCATGAATTTGACCTACGATCACGCGTCCAACCTTACCGCTATCGCCCGTTGTCGATACGCGGTCCACCCGGAGCGTAGCGTTCATCGTCCCGTCCACCCCACCGGCTTGCGACTTGGTCGTAGACGAGGAAGTGGACGTCACCCAATTGTTGCCGAGCGATTGTGTGCCTGCGGACGGATTCAGCATCTCCCTAAGCTCCGAGCGGGTATAGCTGCTGTTAGTCGTCGTACTGCCGAGGTTCGGCGAGACGAACACCATACCGCCCGTCGTCGGGTCGGTATAGAACCAGTTTGCGTTCGTGTAGCCATTGCTCAGCGCAGAGGGCTGTATTTCCGAAGCGTCGGGGAGCGTAATTTTCCACTTCGTCAAATCAAAGTTGCCTGAAGGCGGCTTCGAGGGGTCCAGCGTGCCGGTCCCGGCGGACCCTCCACCCCAAGCCTCCACCTCCGTGAAGCTGTTCCAGCTGTTCGAGGTGTTGCCATGGCCGACGATTCTCACGTACCTCGCACTGACATCGGCAAAGTCGAACGTCTGCAAATTGTTATTCAGCGCATTGTTCGCTCCGCTCAGACGGGTGGTCCAGGTGGAATTATCCGAGGAGGTCTGGACATCGAAGGTGAAGGTTCTGGAGGAGCCGTTGTAGAATGCGATCTTCACAAAAGAGACCGTCTTGCTTGAGCCCAGATCCAGCTTCAGCCATGCGCCGTCCCCGTCGCCGGACCATCGGGTCGACAGGCTGCCGTCGATGGCTTGCGATGCGTCGCAGGTGCAGCGGGTATCGTAGGTGCTGGCTGACGCCGTAGCCGCGAGCTTCACCTCTCCCGCCGCGAAGCTCACACTTCCGAGTAACGAGCCGAATAACAGGAACATGCTTGTCAAGGACATACCCAGCTTGCCCGCCAATCGTGCTTTCATCATAAATCCCTCCTAGATTTTGATAAAGCTTCAGTTTTGCTTGGAGAACGGTCCTCCTTTCCAATTAGCAGTTGCGCTATAATGATAGCGCTTACTTATAAAATAACAATTTCTTAGATGATCCGCTTGTGTAAATCGTATGCCTTATTGGGATTTTTTGGGGTTGATCTGCCAAATTATTCTTGAATCCTCCATAGGTAAGCATTACACTACTTGTAGTTCTTTTATCATGTGAAGGAGTGACTTTCATGCCTTTAGTAGATATGCCTTTAGAGAAGCTGTACCAATATGAAGGCAGAAATCCGCGTCCCGCCGATTTCGATGAATATTGGGACCGGGCCATCAACGAAATGAAGGCGACAGACCCGCAGCTGGAGCTTGTGCCAAGCTCCTTTCAGGTTCCTTATGCGGAATGCTTCGACCTGTATTTCACCGGGGTTCGAGGCGCACGAATCCATGCCAAGTACGTTCGGCCCAAGCATGTTCAAGGGCCGCACCCGGCGCTTGTCCGTTTCCACGGCTATACAGGCCGCAGCGCCGATTGGACGGATCATTTAAGCTACGCCTCGCTCGGTTATTCGGTGCTGGCTATGGATTGCCGCGGACAAGCCGGGCTGTCCGAGGACACCACTGCCGTGAAGGGCACTACGCATCACGGCCATATTATTCGAGGCTTGGATGCAGGACCGGACGATCTGCTGTTTCGCCAGATTTTCTTGGACACGGCCCAGCTCGCCGGTATCGCAATGGAGCTGCCAGAAGTCGACCCGAACCGGGTCGGGGCCATGGGGGGGTCTCAAGGCGGAGGGCTGGCGCTCGCTTGTGCGTCGCTGGAGCCGCGCATTAAGCGCGTTGCTCCGGTATATCCGTTCCTCAGCGATTACAAGCGGGTATGGGAAATGGACCAGGCGAAGGATGCTTACCAGGAGCTGCGCACCTATTTCCGTAACTTTGACCCGCAGCATGAGCGTGAGGATGCCGTCTTCGAGCGTCTCGGCTACATTGATATCCAATACCTGGTGCCACGGATTCGCGGAGAGGTAATGATGGCTGTCGGACTGATGGATACGGTCTGTCCGCCTTCCACGCAATTCGCTGCTTACAATAAGATTCAAGCTCCGAAGTCCCTGGAGATTTATCCCGACTTCGCCCATGAGAATTTGCCGAACTTTAACGACAAGACGATTCAGTTCATGCTGAAGCTGTAAGGCGGACGCCGACTGCGTCCTTTACCCAAAGAAAAAGACCCGGCCTCGGCCAGGTCTTTTCCTGTATTCGGGTGTCTGAGCTGAAGCGGCTACACCGTAACCGATTTCCATGCACCCTTTTTGAACCGCGTATAAATGAAAATCGACCGCATAAACTGATCGGCCGCCGCCGCGAGCCACAGTCCTGCTACATCCCAGCCAAACCCGTACACGAAGATCAGGCTGAACAAGACCCGGAAGCCCCAGACGCCGATGAGCGTAGAGTACAAAGGGAACCTCGTATCCCCGGCCGCCCGCAGCGCCCCGCCCAGAATAAACTGCGTTGCCTGCGAGATTTGAATAAAGCCCATAATTCTAAGGGCAATGGCCCCTTTCTCGATGATGCCGGGGTCTGTCGTAAACGCCATCATGATATAAGGCGCAAACAGGATGAATCCTACGCCCAGTCCCCCCGCTACATACATGCCGAACTTCCTCACCTGCCAGCCGTACCGTTCGGCCAGCTCGGGCTTCTCGGCTCCTAACGCCTGACCGACCAGCGTGGAGGCGGCGATGGAGAACGCCATGCCGGGCATGAAGGTCATGCCGAAGATGGTGAAGGAGATCTGCGTCGAAGCCAAAGCGACGGTCCCGAGGCTGGCGGCGATTTTGATAAACGTCAGCATCCCTAGACGCATAATCACCTGCTCCAGCGATGTCGGCAGCCCGATTCGAACAATGCGGCCGATCACCTCTCGGTTCACCTGAAACACATTGGGCAGCGTGATGCGTACCGCAGACCTACCGCTAAACAGGACGATCATCACCCATACGAAGGAAACCGCCTGCGCGGTCAGCGACGCGACAGCCGCTCCGGTAACGCCCCATTGCGGGAAACCCGCCCAGCCGTAGATCAAAGGAAAGCCGAGCACCAGCACGATCAGATTGCCCGCTACGTTAATGCGCATCGGTGTCCGGGTATCTCCTGCCCCCCGGAGAATCGCCGACATCGTCGTCGTAATCATCGTAAAACCGGCCGAGAGAAACATCAGCCCGGCATAGTGGCGGCCCGCCTCCAACACGTTGGGGGTTGCACCCATGAGGACTAGGAGCTGCTCGGCAAACATGAAGCTGGTCAAGGACACGACCACGGCGCATATCCCATTCAGCAGCAATGCCTGCCCTGCCGCTTTATTCGCATCCGCGACCTTGCCGGCGCCAACCGAGCGGGCAACGATAACGGTCGTTCCGATATTTAATGCCATAAACAAAGACAAGATGAGCAGAAACGGCTGTGTCGTCAGACCGACCGCAGCAATCGATTCCGCCCCCAATCTGCCGACCATGACCATGTTCAGCATCTGCATAATGTTGATAAGGACCATTTCCACAAGGGCCGGACCGGCTAATTGGAAGATAGCCTGCCGTACTGCTTTACTATCATTCGGATCAATCAAGGTTAACGTGCCGGGTGCCGCTGACGCGCCTGCTTTCTCCATGCTGAAACCCTTCTTCCCTCGTAATCAACTTAACCGAGCACATTCACTTCATCGAAAATATGGACTATAATGCAGAAGAACGTTTCGTCATCTCCGCCATACAGCTATAGTAACTTGAACCGAAATATCAAACCATGGATTTCCTTACTCGGAATCATGGACAATATCGCTATGGAATACGCCGCAAAAAAAAGATACCGCCTCATAAATGAGCGGTACCTGATGTGAACCTTAACGGCATGTTATCCTTTTTTCGGCTTTGCTCCAGCCACTTCGGAGTCCTGGTTGTTGCCGGGCTGCGACTTTTTCCCATTATTGTTAGCATTGTCTCGAGACATGGGGATGGTACCTCCTTACTCTATACTTGCGATTCGCCCTTATATTGTTTCTCCCGTTTCCGGCTGATATTCGGGGCCTGCACTTTCTCAGGAATATACCCTATACGTTTGCCCCGTTTGTATGCCCTCGACACTTTTTCTATACGCCAATGCTACCCTGGATACAGGGACGGGGTCTACTCCCGGAAAATAGGGAGCGTACTTATCCATGGATTCCAGCACCACATTGGGGCTGACATTGTTGATTCGGATGCCCCGGGGCATTTCGTAGGCCGCCGATTCAACGAAAGCCCGGATGGCGCCTCCGGCCAGCGCAGAAGAAGCCCCTCCCGCTATCGGATCATCCATAATAACCCCCGTCGTGAGGGTAAAGCTGCCTCCCTCTTTCACATAGGGGAGTCCGAGCAGCACGAGATGGACCTGTCCCTTCAGCTTGCTTTCGATCGAAAGCTCATTTTTCTCCGGGGTAAGCTCAAGCAGCGGACCGAAGTGGGTAGCTCCCGCCGTGCTGATCACCGCATCCACCTGCCCTACCTCTTGGTACATGCGGCTGATGCTATCCGGAGAGGTGATGTCAACCGTTAGATCAGCACCACTGCGTCCTGCCGTAACGATCTCATGTCGCGAAGCCAACTCCCGTTGAACCGCACTCCCAATGGTTCCATTCGCTCCAACCAATAAAATTTTCACTTCTCAACCACTCCATTCCTTTGTATGTAGGCTTGCCTTCTCATCGATAAAGCGATCAGGCCTCCAATGATGGCGATTTCCCGAATCAATATACCCCATTAGGGTATATCCACCTAAACAAATATAATATACCCTATATGGGTATGTCAACCGGGGTGTTTTTTATAGACAAAAAAAGCCCTTGATCATCAAGGACTTCCTCTCCCCGTATTTACGCCGAGCAGCCTTCCGATTCCGTGCCTTCACGAACGTGCTGCAGTAATACGCCCCTCACCTGCTCCAGCTGCCTTTGGACGGACATGAGCTGATGAACGGTGCCCGGATGAATCCGGCTCCGCTCTACGAGACCTTTTAGATCCTTCAGCCTCCACATTGCCTCGCACAAGCTTTCCTCTACTTCCAGTAAGCTCGCATTCATCTGCTTCTCTTCCTCCTCCGTATTGTCTATATATAGTGTACACAACCGTCCTTGGAAAACGAAGATAGGAAAATCAAGCATAAATACCTGCGATTTTCTTTACGTTTTTACTAGGCGATTTTCATGGTAAAATAAGCCATGCATTTATCATCATGCAGTTTAGGTGGAGGAGATCAATGCACGTAGGGGAAAGAATCCGATTCATTCGCACTCTGAAGAAAATGAATCAAATCGAAGCATCCCATGGCATCTGTTCGAATACGTATTTCAGCAAAATGGAAAATCATTACGTCAAGCCGGGGGAATCGTTATTGATTCCGATCGCAGAGCGTTTGGGCATTGATGCCGGCTTACTGCTCTCCGATGTTATCTATGATGAGAACAGGGTAAACGAGATCGCGGAGTTGTTCTGGAGGACGGGACGGCTCGGGAATAATGAGCTTCTTTATTTCACCATCGTTTCAAGGGAGTCCCTGCCTACCGGACAGCTGGTCAAGGTATTCGGCGTTTTAATGCGGCACTATGTGAATCTTTGCCTGGCTGATCTTGCCCATAAGGAGCAGGCCCGGGAGCTGTTCGAGCTGTCGGAGGCGATCCTGCCTAAGCTGCAGGGGGATCAATTTTATCCCGATTATTTCAACTATATGCTTGCCTGCAGCTCGTATCATGCCGATATCGCCTTAGACCACGTAAATTCCTATAAGTACATGGCGATCCTGGAACGACGAATGGACGCTTACACCGAGCTGGACAAAGCACGGCTCCACTATAACATCTCCCTGGTGCTCGATAAGATTCTTGAGGAAAAATCTATCGCACTGGCCTACTCCGCCAAGGCTTATGATTATTTCAAGGAAACGAAGGACACTCATCGATTCATTATGGTGATGCTGGCAAGAGGCATCCAGTTCCACAAGGTCGGCATGCTGGACGATTCACTGAAAATGTTCACTGAAGCGGAACAGCTTGTTGACGATAAGAATGCAGCGACATTTGCCCCCATTATCGAATTCAATCTCGGGATTATCTATGAGCTTCAGCAGCGGCACGACCAGGCCATCGAAAAGTTTCGGAAGTGTCTCCTCATGCATGAGCGGCGGCCGAACCAACAGGTGTACTGCTATCGAAGAATCGCGCAGAATGCTTTGAAGCTGAAGAGCTGGCCTTTGCTTGAAGAATGTCTCTTGGGAGGAATGGCCTTGGCCGAGGAGCTTGGCATGATGCAGGATTATTTGGAGATGACCTATCTCCGCAATCAATATTGGTTCATGAAACAGGACCTTGTTAAGTATGAAAAGGAAATGAAACGACTCGTTGATAGCAGCCTTCATCATGAGAAATTCACTCTATGCAGACAGTATGCCGACGAGCTCGGACAATATTATTACGACCGGAATGCTTACAAGAAGGCGGCTGAATTGTTCAAGATCGCCAACGACGCAGCTAAGCGGTATCGCCAATTCCGGCTGGAGCTCGGCATGTGACTTGGACAGCTCCCCTCCTCTTGCAGGAAGGGGAGTTTTTTAATTCGGTACTCTCAGCTAACGCTCAGCCTGCTCTCATCTTCGTTTCAGTTGTATGCTTCATAATGATCCTATCAGCAAGTTTTTTTGAAAGCTCACAGGAGGAATACAAGATGGCAGATCATAAATGGATAAAATGGGTCGTCGGCTTATCCAGCGTCGCCGTGTTTACGGGCTTGGTAGGGTTGAACGCAGGCCATTCGTCGCCGTCCGGACAGACCGCTGCAGCCGCAACTTCCGGTTCCGCTTCAAGAAGCGGAACCGGAAGTACACTTAGCCCCTCTTCGGAACAGAGCAATCGGAGCAGCGGCAGCAGCACCGCACCGGCAGCTCCCGGCAATCGGCAGCTGGAACGCGGGCAGTCTCAGCAGGATTCCTCCGCCGCGGCACAGCCAAGGACGCAGAATCGGATGAGAACCCACGCGTCATAAAAAGGAGGCGCAGCTTATGCATCAATTTCATGCAATGAACACAAGGATTGTCACCATAGGACTTCCTGAAAGCGCCGAACTGGAAACGGAGCATTGGTTTTCCCTCGTTGAATGCAGCCTGAGCCGGTTTCGAGAGGACAGTGAGCTGTCCAAGCTTAACCGCTCCGAAGGACGCCCGTTTCTGGCGACACCTCTTCTCTATGAGGTGCTCTCCGCCGCTCATCAGTATTATGTTGAAACGAAAGGACTGTTCAACCCCTATATGGGCAATCAGCTGCGTACGCTGGGGTACTCCGGTTCCTTTGAGCAAGTAGACGGCATCGCTCCCGCCGCTTGTACAGTAATCCCCCCCGCCCCGGTACCCGCCCGCTTCGATGCCGGGATGCAAAGCATCGTGCTGGCCAAGCAAGCCTCCGTAGATCTCGGCGGGTTCGCCAAGGGGTGGTGTGCTCATCAGCAGTCCCTTAGACTCCAACGCGATGGCATTTCTTCCGGAGCCATCGGAGCCGGAGGCGATATCGCCTACTGGGGGCATCCGGAGGATGCATGGGAGCTAGGCATTGCCAGCCCGTGGGACAGCCGCGAGGACCTGCTCACTCTGCAGCTTCGGGGGACTATGGGGATTGCTACGAGCAGCACAGCCAAAAGACGCTGGAGCGATAAGGCGGGGAGGGTTCATCATCATATACTCGATCCCCGCAGTGGCGAATCGGTCAAGTCCGACCTGCTCCAGGCTACCGTATTCGCACCGACCCTTGTCGAAGCGGAGATTTATGCCAAATGCGTGCTCATTCTAGGAGCCGATGCCGGTATCCGCTGGCTAACGGAACGGCATCCTTCTTGTGCAGTAATTGCCGTGACCCCGGGAGGCTCTCTTCTTAGCGGGGGAAGCTTGTCTCACTATACCATGGAAGGAGAGATCCGACTTGAGCTCATTTCTTAGCGCCTTCAGCGTATGGTCGACGACCCGCGCTGCAGGCATTACCTCCTATTTGTTTTTATTTCTGTCAACGGCCGCCGGAATCGTCATGAGTCTTCGGGCGCTTTCGGGTCGTGCCAAGGCAGCCCTGCTGGTTGTACACCAGTCATGCGGCTGGTTCGGCTTTCTCTTCGGGGGGCTTCATGGAGCCGTGCTCCTGTTCGACCAGTATGTCGGCTATTCGCCTTTGGATTTGCTGATCCCCTTCACCGCCTATTCTCACCCGGTTCTAAACGGACTGGGCACGATCGGCTTCTATATTTCCTTCGTACTGATTTTATCGTCAGACCTCATGAAGCAGCTGGGTCGGAACGTGTGGCGGACGATTCACTTTATGGCGTTTCCCGGGTTTATCGTAAGCCTGCTGCACGGCTTGCTCATCGGCACCGATTCCCTTCAATCCTGGGCCATATTTATGTACATCGCCACCGGGGCTATCATCATGCTGCTTACCGTACTCCGTTTCACCGGACTCAGGCAGGAGATGAGGAAGCCGTATTCGGCCGTATAAATAGGAAATCCCCCGCCTGCGTGCTCTTGCAGCACACGGGCGGGGGATGTTTCTGATCCCGTCCTTCGTCTATTTCCATATGACCTTCTCGCCGTAGTCCTTGCCCCAGCTGTACATCAATTGCAGAATCGGCATCAAGCTCTCCCCGTAGGCCGTAAGCGAATATTCCACCTTTGGCGGCACCTCGGCATATACCTTGCGTTCGACCAGCAGATCCTCCTCGAGCTCTCGCAGCTGATTAGTAAGCATTTTTTGCGTAATGGAGGGAATCAGTCTCTTCAGCTCACTGAACCGCTTGGTACCCTCGAGTCCCAAATGCCAAAGGATGATCAGCTTCCACTTTCCCCCGATCACCGCAAGCGTTAGTTCCTTCTCACAATTAATTTCCTTGAGATTGATTCGTTCCTTCAGCTCACTTGCCATATATTCCGCCTCCCTGACCTCGCTTTATATCCAATAGTATCCCAGGAGTAACTACACCACTTTGAAGTGCGTACTTCCACAAATATTCGTTACGTTTTAGAATAAACCATGCTAAGCGTTATGACAATCTGAACTTGATAAGGAGCTGGGATCAATGAAGCTGCAATTGGCGTTGGATCTGGTAAATATACCTCAGGCGAAAGAGCTTGTGAAGGAAGTTGAGGCTTATGTGGACATCGTGGAGATCGGCACACCGGTTGTGATCAACGAGGGACTCCGGGCGGTCAAAGAAATCAAAGAAGCGTTCCCGAACCTGCAGGTGCTTGCAGACCTGAAGATTATGGATGCAGGCGGCTACGAGGTCATGAAGGCGTCCGAGGCAGGAGCGGATATCATTACCGTGCTTGGTGTATCGGATGATTCCACGATCCTGGGGGCGGTGCAGGAAGCTCGAAAGCAAAACAAGAAAATTATGGTTGACATGATCAATGTGAAAAATATGGAGGAGCGCGCCCAAGAAATCGATGCGCTGGGCGTTGATTACATTTGTGTACACTCCGGCTACGATCATCAGGCAGCCGGGAAAAACTCCTTCGAGGAGCTGTCGGCCATCAAGCGCGTGGTGAAACAGGCGAAAACCGCCATTGCCGGCGGCATAAAGCTGGACACCTTACCGGAAGTCATTCAAGCGAAGCCGGATCTCGTCATCGTCGGCGGCGGCATCACCAGCCAGACAGACAAGCGGGCGGTTGCAGCTGAAATGCAGCGTTTGGTAAAGCAGGCCTAGGGATGGCGCAGCTGATGAAAGATACCTACATGGAGCAGATTGCCGGGGAGCTTCAACGCACCCTGCAGCTTATCCCCGAGGATCATGTGAAGCAGCTGGCTGATAAGCTTCTGCAAGCCGAGCGGGTCTTCGTAGCCGGCAGCGGACGGTCCGGTCTCATGATGCGGGCCTTTGCCATGAGGCTGATGCATTTGGGGTTGACCGTTTATGTTGTCGGCGAGACGGTCACTCCTGGGATTGCTGCCGAAGACTTACTGGTGATCGGCTCCGGCTCGGGAGAGACCAAGAGCCTCGCGTCGATGGCCGGCAAGGCAAAGAATGTGGGAGCGGATATCGCCCTGGTCACCATCGTACCGGAATCAACCATCGGGCAGCTGGCCCATGTCGTCGTTCCGGTACCGGCCGCCACGAAGGATTCCAACGATGAACGGTCTTCCGTCCAACCGATGGGCTCGCTGTTCGAGCAAAGCCTGCTGCTCATTCTGGATGCCATCATTCTTAGAATCATGGCTGCAACGAAACTGGATGGGCCTGCCATGTTCGGCAGACATGCCAATCTGGAATAAAAGCAAAAAAGGAGCTGATCTCCAGGCCGAAGCATACGGCGGCATGGAGACAGCTCCTTTTTTTTTGCAATCTCAGGCTCAGGATGACATGTTTACTTATTGTCTTATGATGAGGATGTCGCTAGGAGGTCTGCTCGTTCTTTGAATTTGGGAAATTTCAGAGTTGGTCAGGTTCCGTCCTACCAGAATCAACGAAGATGTGACATTGTTGAAGTTAAAGCTGCTTAAGTTCGCCACGCTTTGGCTGCCACGGTACACACGGAACGAGCCTTGAAAGTTTATTCGCGAGAACAATACAAGCGTTACTTCCGAGCGCTGCACAACATTTCTGAGCCGGAAGCTCGAGAGAACGTTGTCGAACCGAAATGCACCCAGGTCACGAACAGCAACTCCTCCGCGTCTGAAGAGGATTCGGCGACCGGAAAAATTGTTGCCGGACCAAAGAGCAAGACGTATATCACTGTTTGCCATCTATATCACTCCTTTCTCTCAGGATGATATAGAGTATTAAGGGCATCGGAGAACGGTAAATGACAAATAGAGCTGTTAAAAAGCTTGTTTTTCGGATTCCTTAGGCATACATAAGATAAATTCATGAACTTCTGACCAAAATAGGTGTAAAGATATACGTAAAGGAGGATTTTCATGGAATACAGAATCGAAAAGGATACCTTTGGCGAGATCCAGGTGCCAGCGAACAAGCTGTGGGGAGCTCAGACACAGAGGAGCAGTCAAAATTTCAAGATCGGCACCGAAACGATGCCGCCGGAGCTGATTAAAGCTTTTGCCATAGTTAAAAAGAGTGCTGCGCTGACGAATCAAAAGTTAGGCACATTGGATGATGATAAAGCGGAGGCGATTATAAAAGCAGCGGAGGAAGTGATACAAGGCCGGCTTAACGAGCATTTCCCCCTAATTGTTTGGCAGACCGGCAGCGGTACACAGACCAATATGAATGTGAATGAGGTCGTTGCGAACCGGGCCAATCAACTATTGGCGCAATCGGGCATTCCAAAACGCGTCCATCCCAATGATGATGTCAATCAGTCGCAAAGCTCCAATGATACGTTTCCTACCGCAATGCATATTGCCGGCGTCGCCGCCGTTGAGGATCAAGTATTACCCGCGTTGAATAAGCTAAAAGAAACACTTTCCAGGAAGGTACAAGAATATACGGATATTATAAAAATCGGCCGCACGCATCTTCAGGATGCAACCCCTTTAACATTGGGACAAGAAGTGAGCGGTTGGCATCGGATGCTGGAAAAAAGCGAACGCATGCTAAAGGAAAGCATCGAGTCCATGAAAGAGCTTGCCATCGGCGGTACGGCTGTAGGCACCGGCATTAACGCCCATCCGAAGTTCGGACCGATGGCCGCTGAACAGATTAGTTACATTACCGGGAAGACATTCGTTTCCGCTTCGAATAAATTTCACGCGTTAACAAGTCATGACGAGATGGTTTATGTTCACGGTGCGTTAAAGGCTCTCGCCGCCGACCTGATGAAAATCGCCAACGATGTGCGTTGGCTCGCGAGCGGTCCCCGCTGCGGCATCGGTGAGATTCACATTCCGGAGAATGAACCGGGAAGCTCCATTATGCCGGGAAAGGTGAACCCTACCCAAAGCGAAGCGCTGACAATGGTCGCCTGCCAAGTGATGGGCAACGACGCCGCCATCGGGTTTGCCGCAAGCCAAGGTAACTTTGAGCTGAACGTGTTTAAACCCGTCATCATTTATAATTTTCTGCAATCCTCACGGCTGCTGGCCGACGCGATGCTTTCCTTTAACGATAAATGTGCCGTCGGAATCTCGCCGAACCTTCCTGTGATCAAGCGGAATGTAGAAAGATCCCTCATGTTAGTTACCGCTCTAAATCCTCATATCGGCTATGAGAAAGCGGCGTCGATTGCAAAACTAGCCCATAAGAATGATATGACCTTAAAGGAAGCGGCTTTACATTTAGGCTTGTTAACGGAGGAACAATTCGATGCCATCGTCAGGCCGGAGACCATGGTTCATCCGGAAGCATGACTTCACTTCGAGCTCCGAGGTATTGAAAAAGAAAGACCTTTAAATGGGTCTATTACAAAGATCAAGGTGCGGTATGCTTTCACAGTGAATGTAATGAGTAAGAGCAAATAAGAAAATACTTTCTTTAGTGTAATAACCCACTGGGAAGAAAACTCCTCATTTTCTGTTCGTTCCATCTCGATCAGAGTCTTGACAATGGAGGCTAGGATGTTGGGAGCTGCCTTGAAAAAAAATAAGTACACAAATGCTTGTAAGATTATATCTTTCAACGGTTTCACCTCCTTTCAAGTAAAAAAAGCACGCTTAGAGCCCCATAAAGGCTTAAGCGTGCTTCGCTTTTTTCATATTAGATTACATCCAATATATCATAGTACCCCGCCTGCAATCAAATAACTTTAGGCCAGCCTTTGCGCTTTGCTCATTTCCACACACATGAGAATAAAGGCACCTGCGCCGTGCAGATCATTCTCGCTGGTAGGGCGGGCAATATAGTGGGCGTAGTCACCGATGCCCGTGCCGATGCAGATGTTGCCGATGACCACATGGCCGTTCTCATCGAACTTTAATGTGTCAATCACGCCTTGATAGCCCTTCCAGGCATATTCCAGATACTTCGCATCCAGATAGCCGAAGCGTACGGCCTTCGCTATGGCGTGAACGTAAAGGGACGTACAGGAATTTTCCAGCCAGTTGTCCGGCTGATCTCCTTTGTCGACCACCTGGTACCATAAGCCGGTTTCGGCATCCTGGAATGTAGGCAGGGCGATCAGCAGGTCCTGAAGAATGCTTACCAGCTTAGGCTTATCCTTATGATCCTCAGGCAAGTATTCAAACATTTCCAGCAGAGCGACAGGGAACCAGCCGATCGCACGGCCCCAGAACTCCGGAGCGAGGCCCGTTACGGGGTCAGCCCATTTCGCCTGCTTGGTTTCATCCCAGCCGTGATACAGCAAGCCGGTCTTCGGATCCTTCGTATGCTTCTCCATCAGAATCGCCTGGTAAGCCATCATGTCGAAATATTCGCTTTCCCCGAAGGTCTTGCCATACATGACGGCAATCGGCCCGGCCATATACAACAAGTCCAGCCACATTTGATTCGGATAACGATCCTTATGCCAGAACCCGCCTGATGGGTTCGTTTTCCATGATTTAAACAGGGGAACTAGCGTGTGCAGGGCTTTGGTATACCTCTCGTCTCCCGTTTGCTCATACAAGTTAAAAAGGAGCACGCCCGGCTGAATATCATCGAATTCACCGGGGTTATACTTCTTGATGCTGCCATCCTCGAGCACCTGGCTGTCCACCCAGCGCTTGATATAATCATAATATTTATTGTTCTTGGTCTCGCGCCAGGTTTTCTCCATACCGGACAAAAAGACCCCTTGATGATAATGGAACCTGTCCGGCGGAAGGTTTTCCGGCTCGAACTTGTACATCAATGCTTCACATGCCTTCTCCGCCCACTGAAGGGGAGTCCGTTCTCCTTGCAATGTCTTCTGGGCATTTGTTTCCGAAGAATTCATCGTACTTATCCTCCTTAACGTATTCTATACCTATACTATCACAACAATATGTACATTATTTGCAAAAAATCATGATTTCTTCTTATTTCTTGCGCATCATGTCAGGTGTATAATGAGGTAAGACAAACGGTGTAAAGGCGGTGTACAGGTTGGAAAATCTTTATTACGGGAACGACGAAGGGACCTTCTTGGTATCCTACCGGAAGGCGCTAAGTCACCATATGCCGACCAATCATTTTCACAGCACGTATGAATTTTATTATCTGATGTCCGGCCAACGGGAATTTTTTATCAAAGACCGGACCATGGTGTTACACGGGGGAGATATCATCATCATCTCGCCCAATATCCTGCATCGGACTACGAATGCGGAAATGCCTAAGCATGAGCGGCTTATCGTTAATATTCATGAGAAATATATGACCTCGGTGAATGAATCCTCTAGGGAGATTCTCCAGCCTCTCTTTGAGAGGGATTACATCATCGTGAAAGGCTCCGAGCTTGACCGGACCTGTGTGGAGTCGCTTGCGAACGGCATCATGCAGGAGATGCAGGACCGGAAGCCGGGCTTTGAGATGTATGCGCACACGTTAGTACTGCAGCTTCTTATCACCTGCTGCCGGCATGTCAAACAAAAAAGCCCGGAGCCGTTGGAATTTCCCAGCCCCAAGCATGAAAGAATTTCAGAAATCGTTCGTTACATTAACAGCCATTATATGGAGAAGCTGTCGCTTGACCTGCTGGCGGAAAAATTTTACGTCAGTCCCTATCATGTAAGCCGCTTTTTTAAAGAAGCGACAGGCTTTACCTTCGTGGAGTATTTGAACAGCGTTAGGATCAAGGAAGCGAAAAAGCTGCTGGTACGGTCCTCCATGAAGGTCAACCTGATTTCCAAAAAAGTAGGCTTTGGGAGTGTGACGCACTTCGGCAGAGTGTTCAAGCTGGTCACCGGACACCAGCCGTTATATTATAGAAAAGGCAAGTAGAATGTTCTCTTCGCCTCAAACTACCTGGCCTTCGGCATCGCCTTCTGCTCCTTGTATTGGAGCTCATACAGCCTGTAGTAGTAGCCGCGCTGCGCAAGCAGCTGATAATGGTTCCCGATCTCGCGGACCTTCCCCTTGTGCATAACGACGATCTGATCCGCATGCTGGATCGTGGACAAACGGTGAGCGACGATAAGCGTTGTGCGTCCGGCAGAAATGTTGTGCAGCGCGTCCTGCACGACGAGCTCCGTCTCCGTATCGATGTTCGACGTCGCTTCATCCAGAATGAGGATTTGCGGATTGAAGGCGATCGCCCGGGCGAACGACAGCAGCTGCCGCTGACCGAGAGACAAGTTGACGCCCCGCTCCCCGAGAGGGGTAGCATAGCCCTTCGGCTGGCTGCGGATGAATTCGTCCATGTGCACCATACGTGCCGCTTCCACGACCTTCTCCTCAGGGATCTCATGATCGTTCAACCGGATGTTCGAGCTGATATCCCCCGTGAACAAGAATACATCCTGCTGCACGATGCTGATGGTCCTTCTCAAATCGGCGACCGGAATGTCCCGTATGTCGATCCCGTCCAGCTTGATGCTGCCCCGCTGAATATCGTAGAACCGGTTCATCAGCTGAATGATTGAGCTCTTCCCTGCGCCGGTTGCTCCTACGAATGCAACGGTCTGTCCCGTCTGAATTGTGAAGCTGACATCCTTCAGAACCCAATCCTCACCGTTGTAAGCGAACCATACATTCTCGAACGAAATTTCCCCGCGCACCTGTTTGGGCAGGACGACCGTCTTCGGCGAATCCACGATCGCGGGCTTTTCATCCAGCATGTCAAAGATACGCTCCGCCCCGACCATCGCCGTCTGGATCTGGTTGTACTTCTCCGCCAGGCTCATCAAAGGCTGGAAAAATTGTCTGACATAATGCGTAAAGGCATACACGATACCGAAGGTGATTTCGCCGTTAATTACGCTCTTTCCTCCGTACCAGAGCAGCAGTGCAATCGCTACGTTACCGAGGAAGCCGATCGCCGGCTGGAAGATCGAGTTAATGACCGTTCCCTTCATCCCCGCGCGGTAATATTCGGTGTTCTGGTAGTCGAACTGCTCCCGCTGGCGCTCCTCCCTGATAAACAATTGCGTGATGCGAATCCCGGACAGGTTCTCCGCAAGGAAGGAATTCAGACGGGACAGAATGATCCGGCTCATCCGCTGGGCTTCCCGGATCACGCTCCGGTACCAGAAGGTAAGGATCGCCAGAAACGGCAGCACGGCAAAGGACAGCAGCGCCAGCTCCAAATTCATATGCAGCATGACCGCAACGATGCCAACGAGGATGATGACATCCTTCACCAGATTCACAACCACTTGGGAATAGAGCTGGTTCAATGATTCCGTATCCTGCGTTACGCGAACCACGAGTCGTCCTACGGGATTGCGGTCGAAGTAGGACATCGACATGCGGCTAAGATGCGTAAACAACTGCTGACGTATGTTAAAAATAATCGTTTGTCCCGTGTACTGAAGCAAATTACTCTGCACGTAGTTTAATATGGCCGCGCCGAGCACAGCTGCAAAGAACAGCGCGCCGAGCCACACGAAGCCCCAATAGTCCTGTGTTCGGAAAGCATCGATATCCTCGGCCGTCAGCACGGCCGACTTGGGCAGCTGTCCCGGGGCCTCCAGCTCCTGAGGCGTAGGCCAGCCGGAGACGAGCACCTCCTGCTCCTCCACCTTAACGATCTGCGTCCGCTCCGTGCCTTCCGGAAGCTGTCCCTGCAGGCGAGTGACCTCCTCCGGATCGAGCCGCACGTAAGCCTTGCCGTTCCATTCCGTAACGTCCCCGTAAGGCTTCAGCTTCTCCGCCTGAGACGCTTCCGCAGCCAGCATCGGCTGGTTTAAACCGTTGATATGTCCGTCGATAACCACCTTAATAATGTAAGGCCGAGCCAGGTCGGAGACGACGATCAGAAAGGCCATTGTAATACACAGCAGGATCATCTTCCAATATGGCTTGGCATAAGCCAGCAGTCTCGATAACAGCTGTGTGTCTTTAAACTTCTTGACTTCATTCTCGATATGGATGTTGGTCATATTCCGGCACCTCCCTGCTGCAGTCGGGCAAGAATCGCAGCCCGGTCCGCACCGTCCTGACGCTCCGCTTCCTGATCCAGCAGCTGCTTATGATACATATCCGCATAAAGGCCGTTGCGCTTCAACAGCTGGTCATGCGTCCCCCGTTCCACAATACGCCCTTCGTCCATCACGACGATCTGATCGGCAGCCTGAACGGATGAAATGCGGTGTCCTATAATAATCGTCGTACGCTGATTCATGACGGACTTCAACCCTTCGAGGATAAGGTCCTCCGTGATCGTATCCACGGCAGACAGGCTGTCGTCGAAGATCAGAATCGACGGCTTCTTGATAATCGCCCTCGCTATGCTGACCCGCTGCCGCTGACCCCCTGATAAGGAAATTCCCCGTTCCCCGAGCGCCGTATCGAATTGGTTCGGAAATTCAATGATATTCTCGTACACCTGCGCGACCTTCGAAGCTTCGATTACTTGCTCATCCGTGTAGGGATGGGGATCGAAGCCAATGTTGTCCCGAATCGTGGAGGAGAACAGGAACTGATCCTGCGGCACGATGCCGACTTGCCCCCGCAAGGTGCGCAGCGGAATTTCGTGAATGTCGTGCCCGTCGATAAACATCGTTCCTTTCGGAGGATTGTACAGCCGCACCAGAAGATGGACGAGCGTGCTCTTCCCGCTGCCGACCCGCCCTACAATCGCCAGGCTCGAGCCTTTCGGCACCTTGAGGGAAATATCCCGCAGCGTAGGCCTCTTCGCCTCCGGGTACGAGAAGGTCAGGTTCTTAATCTCGATATCTCCATCGATGAACTCAATCTCCTGATTCGCGATCACATCGTCCACGACGTCCGGCTGCGTATCAAAAATTTGCATCAATCGAACCTCCGACGCCCTGCCGCGCTGCATCAGATTGACTACCTTGCCAAGGTTCTCGATCGGACCCATAAGCAGAGATAGATACGTATTAAACGCAACAAATTCCCCTAGGGTGATCCATCCCTTCAGCACCATCGTTCCGCCAAGAACAACGGACACGAGGAAGCTGAATCCGACGATTCCCGTGCTGAGGCTGCCGAAGAGCGAGTTCGAGCGAACGAAACGGCGGTTCATATCGACGGCTTTCTGATTATCCTTCGTGAACAGCTCCCGTTCCGCCTCTTCCTGATTAAATGCCTTCACAACGCGAATGCCCGCGGTGAATTCCTGCACGCGGCTCGTTAAGTCGGAGATCGCCGCCTGCATGTCCGTCGATTGCTGCTGAATCCGCTTGTTGAATCTATACGCCAGCAAGCTTAGCAGCGGAAGCGGCAGCATGGTCAGAAGGGTAAGCCACGGATTTACGGAGCTCACCATCGCGATTACAGAGATCGTAATGAGCAGCACCGATTCCATCACGTTGAAGTATCCCTGCATCGTCACCTCCCGGATGACCCCGACGTCACTGATGGCGTGAGACATCAGGTCCCCGATCCGCTGATTGTTAAAATACTGCGCAGACAACCGCTCCCAGTGTGCAAACAGCTCGCCGCGCACCTTCATCTCCAGCTGTCTGGCCAGCCGGAATAAATAAATGCGCGAAACAGATCGAAAGAAAGCGATTCCGAACCCCGCCGCAACAAGCCATAATCCGTACTGAACCGCTTGGTCATACGTAAGGCTCCCTACCTGAAGCTGATCCGTAAATCTTCCCAGCAAGAGCGGAATGACCAATTGAAGCAAAGAAGATATGGACAATAATGCAAATCCCATTACGTAAGGCAAGCGGTGCTGTTTGATGTGACTTAAGAAAATATTTTTCCTCTCCATCCAATATCCTCCCGTACCGGTAGTTTGCTATAGTTAGGTTAACCTGAACGGGAGTAAGAAGCCATGGATATCCTTACTGCGAATCATGGACTATTTTGCTTTATGGAAGTGCCACATATGAATACGTTCCTTGCCTTGGGCGAGCCACTGCTTCATTTCCAGCAGGTCGGCATCTCCTTCGCCGGTTTCCTCTAAACGGTAGCTTTTGAGCGCTTGAAAGGCGGAATGCTCCATGCCCTCCCATACTTCGACAAACAAGCCCGGTTGATCCGTTCCTTCATAAATTTGGAGCGACGGATACCGCCCTGTCATTTTTTCCGCCCACGACATATACTTAGCACGATGAATCGAATCAATATGGTACTCAGAAAAGGCCAGCCACATTTTTTTCAACTCCTTTGCTTTATTTTGCGTAAGAAAATGATACACTAATACTACCTGCACAAAAAGACATACGAATTTTAACAGGAGGTATGCCCATGGATACCGGTACGCACCTAGTGATAGGACTTGGGCTCGCCGGGCTTGCACACATTGATCCTGTGATTGCCTCCGACCCGGTAGCATCCACCGCCGTTCTGATCGGAACCGTGGCCGGGCAGCAGGCGCCCGACGCCGATACGCTGCTGCGACTGCGAGGCAACGCCACTTACATTAAGCACCACCGCGGCATGTCGCATTCGCTCCCCGCTGTCGTGCTCTGGACAGGACTGATCTCCGGCGCACTCGGTTTGATGTTCAACAATCTTCCCATGTCGCATATCGTTTTCTGGGTTTTCATCGCTGTCGCTTCTCACGTCTTCTCCGACCTGTTCAATACATATGGAACCCAGGCGATGAGACCGATTACCGAGAAGTGGATTTCGTGGAACATCATTCACATTTTTGATCCGATTATTTTTCTGTCTCATATTCTCGCCTTGTTTCTTTGGTCGGTTCACTTGGTCGCCCCACAGGTGATTTTCCCCATACTTTACATGTTTCTGGGACTTTACTATGTGTATCGTACTTGCTACCATTGGAGATTGGAAGCCACCATGTACCGCAATGATACGACCTACGAGCCGGGAGATAAGTATACGTTGATTCCTACGATCCACCAGTATTTGTGGCAGGTTGTGAAGCGCCGGAGGGACGGTGCCTATCAGCTTGGTGAATATAAGAGCGGACAGATCAAATGGGTCGATCAGGTTGCTTGCGATGTGCACCCTGCCGTCGAAGCCTCCAAGAAACATCCGAATATCGCCTGCTTCCTGTATTTCTCCTCTTTCGCCTGTGCCCACGTAAAGGAGCACCCCTGGGGCTACGAGGTGCAATGGGCTGACGTAAGGTATCGACACCGCAAGCAGTATCCTTTCGTTGCCGTGCTGCTGATGGACCGTGAGTTTGAAGCGATCGATTCCTATGTCGGGTGGCTCAGCTCCTCCCGATTGGAGAAAAAGCTGCGGGTTGACTTGTACTAGATACGGTCTCCCGCTTGTTTTTGTTTTTGAATGGTCCGTCAGCCTAATGTTGTATTATCAAACAAATCTTATCCTTTTTCGGCTGTATGTCCCGAGAATCTTGCAGAACAAGTCAATTTCATTATGATATTGACTTCAATCGCACAAAATGAGCTTTGGCAGCGCAAATCTGCTTGCGAATTCTGCCCATTAAGATGATTTCATAACGTTCCAAGGAGCATTACCGGTCCGATATAAGCGCCAGACGCCCTGTAACGCGATTTTTGCATCTTACGGTGGCAGATGAACACATATTGGGTTCAGTAAGGTGATTTCATAACGTTACGAGGAGCGTTACCGGGCCCTGTTAAGCACCAGACTCATTGTAACGCGATTTTTTCATCTTACAGTGGCAGATGAACACATATTTGGTACAGTAAGTTAAAATGAACGAAACCGACTACCATTTTGCATTACGTAGGTTGATTTTGGAAATCAATTGAATTGAGTAATCAATCAAATAATCCAAAACAGAGCTACAAACAAAAGGAGTCGGTTTAGTAATGAGTATAACCATAAAATATGTTGGTCTAGACGTATCCAAAGAAAAAATAGCTGTAGCCATCGCCCCCGAAAATAGAAATGAACCCGTCAGGTTCCATGGTGTCATCTCGCATACGAAGGAGGCTGTTCGTAAACTAGTTAATCAGTTAATGAAAGATGATGACGTAAAGTTAAGTATATGCTATGAGGCTGGCCCTACGGGGTTCGTCTTGTATCGATGGCTTTTGGAGATGTATGTGGAATGCAGCGTCATCGCACCAACAGACTTAGAGGGGAATACTCGAATAAAAACAGATAAGAGAGATGCTGTACGTCTAGCGCAGCTCTGGAGAGCAAATGAATTGACAGAGATCTATGTACCACGTCCCGAGGATGAAGCCTTGCGAGATTTGGTTCGGGCCAGGGAAGATGCCGTACAAGACAGGAATCGGCATAAACAGCGTTTAACCAAGTTTCTGCTTCGCCATCAGATCCACCCGCCCAAGGGCGTTCGAGTGTGGACTCAGCCATATGAAAATTGGTTAGATACTTTACGGTTTTCTCGGTGTTGTGAGGATATGGTATTCCAAGAATACCGAAACAGCATCCAAGAAGCTACGAACCGGATCCGAAGATATGAAGCGGAGATGGAGAAGCAAACGAGTGAAGGATGCCAAGCGACCATGATCCAAGCATTGCAGGGGCTCCATGGCGTTGCCCTAATTACAGCCGTTACTGTAGCTTCGGAACTTGGCCACATTGCAGGAAGATTCGCATCCCCTCAGCAGCTCATGAGTTATGTGGGGCTGGTGCCATCAGAACGTTCTAGCGGGGGGAGTCGTTGGCAAGGTGGGATAACGAAAGCTGGAAATGCCCATATACGTAGGGTATTGGTTGAAGCCGCCTGGAGCTATCGGAGCTCACCTGCCATACGGAAAACGCTGCGAGATAGGCAAAAAGGACTGAGTTCGGAAATTGTCAATATCTCCTGGAAAGCACAAAAGCGATTACACCACAAATACAAGAAGCTCCTTTTCAAAGGAAAGCACAAAGGAACCATCATCGCCGCAGTAGCCCGAGAGCTTATAGGTTTCATATGGGCCATAGCCAAGGAAGTAGATAAGCAAAAAAACAGCATCACAGCATAAAAAATAAGGGTATGATTGAATGAAAAAGGAAGTGATTCCGGCTTAGTGAGTTAGGCAATGCGTTACGTTACATTCTTTGGCTCGAGGGCAAAGTACTAAAGCAAGGCAGAGAGTAATAATCCGCGGAAATCACCTGCGCAAAGTCAATCTTTCAGGTAGTGCGGCTTCATGCGCGTCGTAAGTTTAGCAGGTAAGCTCTCTGGTCGTATACAATTCACTTGTGATAACCCACGAATATCAGGTTGCCAACCGGCGCAAAGAACCATTTTGCCCTCGTGCCAAGGAATGAAACTCATTCGAACCACAAGCTCAAATTAAAGAAAGACAGCAGGGAGCACGCCCCCTGCACCCCGTTACTCGCCGTAGGGCAGGGTCTGGCTTGATCAGCCAGACCGAAGTAAAAAAGTATGGGCAGAGTGAACCGCCTGTCAAAAAAGGCATTTGACAGGCTTACTTTAGAGCACTCCAAATCAAGGGTACGTGCTGAGCACTTGACGGTTTCGTTCATATCAGTTGATTTCATAACGTTACAGGGAGCATTTCCAGGCCGTGTTAAGCGCCGGGTACATTTAATTCGAGATCGACAACCTCCCTTGAACTGCAGAAATTAAGAATAGCTTTAGATGAGCGACTGCGTTTCAGAGGTAGTTATTCTTTAACGTTCAAAAAAGCCCAAGGAGAATTCTCCTTGAGCTTCTATTGATGAATCCCTTGCAATTAGCGAACTTGGCCTGCGAGTGCTTGCTCTGCGATTTGTACCAGACGACGAGTGATGTGACCACCGATTGCACCGGTATCACGAGTTGCCATGTAACCATAGTAGCCGTCTTGAGGGATTTGGATACCCAGTTCTTGAGCTACCTCATACTTCAATTGATCCAATGCTTGAGAAGCTTGTGGAACTACCAACACGTTGCTGCTGCGGGATTGACCTGCACCCATGTTCAGCACTCCTTTCAATTTTGGATGATGTCTTTGATGTATTTGCAAGCTTGCAAGCTTATTATGTGACGTATGCCGAAACTTATACGCAACTTTTTGAAAAAACTTTTTGAGTTTCAAATGTTACGCCCCGCAGGCGTACGGAAAGGCGGTGGAACATATGAATAAAGGACTAGCACTCTTCTTTGCCTTCGTCGGAACGGCATTGCTCGCGGCCATCAGCTACTTTATGGCCGCAGGCCGCCCGTGGATGGCTCTCCTGTTCGGCGGCATTTCGCTGCTTTTCATCGGAGCCGGCTTTATCATTAAAGCCAAATCGAGAAAAAAAGAAAGCTAAGCGACCGCTCCCGCCAGGGAGCCCGCTTAGCTTTCTTTTTTCTTAATCCTAGCCTATAGGACGACGTATCCCATTTTCTCCTTCACTTGCTTCACCATCAGCTCCGCTTGCTCGTTCGCACGCTCTTTGCCGCTGCGCAGCACATCGTACAGTTCACCTGAGGAACGAATTTGGCGATAACGCTCTTGCAGAGGCTCCAGCAGCCCCACGACAGCCTCAGCAAGATCCTTCTTAAACGGTCCGTAGCCCTGCCCTTCGTATTGCGCCTCAATTTCCGCCACGGACTTGTTCGCGCATTGCGAGTAGATGCTCATCAAATTGCTGACCTCAGGCTTATTCTGAGGATCATATTTCACTTCTCTTCCCGAATCCGTTACAGCCCGGCTCAGCTTCTTCCGGATGACATCCGGCGAATCGAGCAGTGCAATGAAGCTGCCAGGGTTAGGGCTGCTCTTGCTCATCTTCTTCGAAGCGTCGTCCAAGGACATGATCCTTGCTCCCACTTCCGGGGTGTAAGGCTGCGGAATCGTAAACGTCTCCCCGAAGCGAGTGTTGAACCGGTGCGCCAAGTCGCGCGTCAGCTCAAGATGCTGCTTCTGGTCGTCGCCTACCGGTACCAGATCCGCATTGTAGAGCAGAATGTCAGCCGCCATCAAGGACGGATAAGTGAACAGCCCTGCGCCGACCGACTCCTTGCCCGCGGACTTATCCTTGAACTGCGTCATTCGCTCCAGCTCTCCCATGTAGGTGAGCGTCGTCAGCAGCCATCCGAGCTCCGCATGGGCCTTCACCGAGGACTGCAGGAAAACGCTAGCCACCTTCGGGTCAATCCCCGCCGCCAAATAAAGGGCTGCTACCGCCTCCGTTTGCTCCTTCAGCGCAGCCGGGTCTTGAGGAACCGTAATGGCGTGAAGATCCACGACCATGAAATAGCAATCGTGGGTATGCTGCAGCTTCACGAAATTTTTCAAAGCGCCGATATAGTTCCCCAGTGTCAATTGCCCGCTGGGCTGCATACCGGACAATACTCTCAGCTTCGTCATCGTATATCACTCCTGTGAATGGATTTATTTCCTGGAACGCAAAAAGGTCTCTCCTCCGCAAGGGACGAGAGACCGTGGTGCCACCCTAATTCGCCGCACGCTAAGCCTGATTGCTGCCGCATGAGCCTTCGATACTCCTGTAACGGGGAGCGTCCGGATCGGTATACTGCTGCGCGGCAAGCAATCGCTCTTCATCCGGGCCCGGATATGCGCAGGTTCAACCTTCAGCTCAAGGATCCATTCGATCGGCCGCCACCCGCCGGTTCACACCACCCACCGGCTCTCTGCAGAGCGTCGCTTCCGTCTACTTATTCCTGTCATCGCTTTGTTAGAGAACATCTTAACGATCTCATCGCCGTTTGTCAAGAAGTGCATCCTTACTTTTTTTGTAAAGCTCATCCATAAAAACTCGTCCTATTCCTCTGTTCCCCTGCATACGTTATAATAATAATTATTACGAAAAACAAAAGGGAGACATGTCCATTGCAAACGATGATCCTTCGGTGGGGCACCAACCTTCTGACGGTGCTGTGCCTCGTAATGCTGTTTCTCATTTTTACGCAAAAGCAGCCTCCCGATCTGTCGTTCCTAAACGCAGACAACGTGCAAAGCTTCAAAACCTTGTTCCTCAGCATCATTCTTGAAGCCTTCCCGTTCGTCCTGCTCGGGGTGATCGTATCCGCGCTGCTCCAAATGTTCGTCTCCGAGCAAACGATTCGCCGTTTTACTCCGAAGAATCCGATCCTGGGCGTCTTGTTTGCCTGCGTAGTCGGAATTATCTTTCCTTTGTGCGAATGCGGAATGATTCCGGTCATCCGGCGCCTCATGAAGAAAGGAATGCCTGTCTACGTCGCCGTCGTCTTCATCCTGGTCGGGCCCATCATCAATCCGGTAGTGTACGCCTCCACCTTCATGGCGTTCCGCAGCCGTCCGGAGATCGCTTATTCTCGTATGGCTCTGGCATTTATCGTCGCCTTCGTCATCGGTCTCATCATTTACCGTTTTGTTAGAAACAACCCGCTCCGCGGATCCGCTGCAGAACCCAACAACGCCGTACATAACCATGCTCATGACCATCATGAGCATCACCACCACCATGGACACCACCATCATCATGAGCACCCTCCTGCCAAAACAAACCGTTTCCTCGCTACCTTCGGGCATGCTTCGGACGAATTTTTTGACATGGGCAAATATTTAATCTTCGGTGCGCTGCTGACGGCATTGATTCAAACCCTGGTTTCCAGAGAGAGCCTTGTGTCGATCGGTCAAGGGGAGGTCGTCTCCCATTTATTCATGATGGGCTTTGCTTATGTGCTTTCTCTCTGCTCCACCTCGGATGCATTTGTTGCCTCTTCCTTCGCAACTACGTTCTCGACAGGCTCCCTGCTAACCTTCCTGGTGTTCGGGCCTATGATCGATCTGAAAGGGACACTTATGATGTTATCGACCTTCAAGGTCCGGTTTGTCATTTTGTTGTCTTTGTTAACGGCAGTGACGGTGCTTGCCGCCTCATTGCTGTTCGAACGCTTCTTTTTCATGTAAAACCATTTCGTAAGGAGTGTGGGCCGTGAGTCCTCGCGTACTAAGCTTTCATCATTTGCTAAAAGCACTGATTCTATTCGGCTTCGCCATTTATATCGCCCAGCTGGTGCGAACTGACAAGATTCTGCTGTACATTGCCCCCCGTATGGTCGACTATGTCAAATGGTCCGCCGTCGGCCTGTACGCCATCGCCGTGTACCAGCTGTACCAGACCGTCCGTACCCTTTTCGGCAAGCCTTCCGCGGTCTGCGACTGCGGACATGATCACGATCATGACCATATGCCCTCCCGCTCCTTGTTGAAGAATTCCGCGGTCTACGGCATATTCATTTTCCCTCTGCTGCTGGCCTTCCTCCTGCCGGATACGTCTATGGGCAGCAGTCTGGCCGCGAAGAAGGGGATGAATTTGAGCAGCTCCAGCTCGGTCAAAAAAGATACGCCGGCCGCACCGGCTGACCAGGCCGCGGAAGGCAAAGCCGTCACGGACAGCAGCGAGCTGTTCCCGGCCGATAAATTCACGCAGCATTATGCCAAGCACGCTGCTGCATTGTATCAGCAGGATGTGATCAAGGTTCCGGAGGACATTTATATCGAAACCTTGACCACCGTCGATCTTTACTTAGACCGTTTTGTAGGAAAAAAGCTGGAGCTGACCGGTTTCGTCTACCGTACGGAAGAGATGAAAAGCAATCAATTCGTCGTCGGCCGTTTCTCGATCCAATGCTGCTCGGCGGATGCCGCGCCATTCGGCGTTCTGATTGAGTACGACCGGGCGCAAACCTATGCTGACGACAGCTGGGTCACCGTCACCGGAACCATTGGCAAAACAAAGTTCAACGATGTGGACATCATGGTGTTAAAGGTAGAGAAGGTAGCCAAAGCGGCGGTTCCGGCCGTGCAATATGTATACCCCAACTATGATTTCGGCACATAACAGGTAAAAAGCCCGGTGACACCGCCCGGGCTGTTTTGGTACAATAAGACACAAAATGAAATGTAGAGGAGCCACTTTCGTGATTCGTCAAATCGATTGGCAGGGTACGCCTGCCTATACGCTTGAAACCGATCAATTGATCGTCAGCATCTGTCCTGCGATCGGCAACAATGTTTACAGCATCTGGGACAAGCAGCTGAAGCGAGAAATGCTACGCACCCCCGCCTCCCCTGCAGAGATGAAAGAGCAGCCCGTTCAGTTCGGCACCCCTATTCTCATGCCGCCGAACCGTATTCGGGAAGGGAAATTCCGCTTCGACGGACGGGACTATCAATTTGACCGCAATAACCCACTCACCGGCAACCATATTCACGGCGTAATCAAAAGCCAGCCGTGGACCGTGCGTTCCAGCGGCGAGCGGGATGGAAAGCTGTTCATTACGTCGGTACTCCGTACGCAGGGAGACGAGTTCATTCAGCGGCAATATCCGCATGATTTGGAATTCGAACTGACCTACGAGCTGCAAGGCAGCACGCTGCTGCACAAGCTGAAGGTAACCAATCAAGGTTCGGAATCGGCTCCATTCGGGTACGGCTTGCACACTTGGTTTCTGCTGGACGGGGAGCCGGACAAATGGAAGCTGCAGCTTCCCGTCAGCGGCTTATGGGAGCTTGACGAAACGAACATTCCGCTTGGCCCCATCGGTCCTCTAGGTTCGTACGAGGCTCTGGTCAAGGGAGACGTGCTTCAAGGCTATAACATGGATACCGTCTTCCAAATCGGCGATTATCCGTGTCTTGCCGTGCTGTCGCGCAACGATGTCGATATTCGATACAGCGGATCCGACCTGTTCAAGCAATGGGTGATTTTCACCAAAGGGGATGCCGATCAATTTATTTGTCTGGAGCCTTATACTTGGGTCACTAACGCCCCGAACATCGACCAGCCGGCTGAAGTCACAGGGCTTCGGGGCGTCGAGCCCGGCAAACCGCTGGAGCTGGAAGTAAAGCTGGAGGTTGTATATAAGTAAGCTTGGGATCAGTCGTTCTCCCCGGATTCGAATATGAGGGAGAACGATTTTTTCGCTTCACAATTTAAACGTTTCAATGCTATAATTTTAACAGGAATGTTTAAACGTTTAAATTGTCTTAATAGTATGATGGGGAGGCTTACCAATGATGGATCAGCAGTATGTGGCGAATGTGGTTGATCGGCTGCAGCCCAAGGTAGACCGCATGATCGCTCAAATCGGGGACAAATGCCCTCACGTGGCGAAGAAGGACGGCATTTATGACGATACGGGAACGGATTGGTGGACATCCGGCTTTTGGGGCGGCTTGCTGTGGGTCATGTACGATCTGACGGGCAAAGAGCATTATAAAGAGGCTGCCTGGAGCTGGGATGAGAAGATCGCTCCGTGGCTGCTGAAGGAAACGAACGAATTGCATCACGACGTAGGCTTTCAATTCCTTCCTACCGCGGTCATTAAGCATAAGCTGACAGGAGATCGCGACGGATGGGTCCGCGGCCTGAGAGCCGCCAATTTCCTGGCCGGACGCTTCAATCTGGCAGGTCGATTCATCCGTGCCTGGGAGGGCGATCGAATCGGCTGGGCGATTATTGACTGCACGATGAATCTGTCTCTTCTCTTTTGGGCTTCCCAAACGACCGGAGATCCGAGGTTTCAGCATATTGCCGTTGCCCATGCCGACACGGCCTTGGAGCATTTCATCCGCCCGGACGGTTCGGTGAACCATATCGTCAGCTTCAATCCGGAAACCGGTGCTTTCATCGAAGCCCTGGGAGGCCAAGGCTACAGTCCGACATCGGCTTGGAGCCGCGGGCAGGCTTGGGCCATCTACGGCATGGCCAATACGTATAAGTACACGAAGGAGCAGCGCTTCCTTGAAGCGGCGAAGCGTGTTGCCCACTTCTTCCTCTCCTCCCTGCCGGAAGACCATGTGCCACATTGGGATTTCCGTGTGGAGCATCTGGAGGGCGAACCGCGCGACAGCTCTGCAGCGGCGATTGCAGCCTCCGGGCTGCTTGAGATTGCGAATCACGTATCCGCCGCCGAAGCCCGCTTCTACACCGATGCAGCCAAGCGTATCCTCCAATCGCTGACAGAGAACTACGCTACATGGGAACAGCCCGATCATGAGGCGATTCTTCTGCACGGAACAGGCCACAAACCGGCGAATTCCAACATCGACGTTTCGCTCATCTACGGCGATTACTACTATGTTGAAGCGATTGCGAAGCTGCACGGCTGGAAGAACAGCATCTTCTAAAAAGGCCAAACAGGCTCCTTCCCATGGACGGTATAGCGCCACCGGGACGAAGCCTGTTTCTTTTTTACTTTGATTGCTCTGCGGATAATTGCTTTACCAGCCGTTTCACCTGCGCCAAAGTCTCGTGATGATGCGGATGGTAATCCAGCGTCTCAATAAACTGCAGGAACGCCTGACCGATAGACAGAACTCTTCTACGGTACTCTTCACCGTCAATCGTATAGACAGCCAGCTCTCTGGGCTCCCTGCCCTGCCGCTCCTCCAGCTCCGTAAGCTCCACATCCCCTTCGGAGGTGTGACGAACCCGGAACGAAAAAGCCCGGCATTCCGGGTCCCCGCAGCCGCAGCAGAAGAACGGCATCATACGCCATTCGCGGGGATCGGCGAAACGATCCGGCTCCACAGGCTCCAGTGCGCTGAGCAGCAGAGCCGGCAGCCCCACATCGACGCATAACGGCTCCTCGATAAGGGCCTCCCCTTCCACCACAAGCCTAACATCGGCGTGAACAATTTGTAAATCCTTCTCCAGCGACCATCCGCTGCATGTAAGCTCAAAAGACATATCAACGGCCTCCCGGCATATAAAATGTGGCGATAATTTCCATTGTCTAGCGTGAGTATATTGAACCGTTTGGTACATACTACCTTATGAACGGAGGTGATAACGATGGGCGCAGGACAATCCCGCAGCAGCAATGTACTGGTTGTTCCACAAGCTTCTCAAGCTTTGGACCAGCTGAAGTATGAGGTTGCACAAGAGCTGGGCATCCAAATTCCTCAGGACGGTTACTATGGTTACATGGCAACTCGTGATACCGGGGCAATCGGGGGCCACATCACACGTCGTCTGGTTCAAATCGCCGAGCAGCAATTGGCCGGCAAATTCACACGATAAGCAGTACGAAGCATACTTAGGAAGGTGACTCCTTGAGGGGTCGCCTTTTTCATTATACTACAAGCAGCAAAAAAAGCCGCATCAGGACGTCTTGCGACGCTGCTGCGGCAGGAACAGATAAATAATAATGATGAGTGCACGTGAATTAACGTATTAACGGCTCGACCGAACCTCTCCAAACAAGCTTGCCATGTTATAATTGGATTCAAAAATAACACTGGTGCAGAGCGTATTCTGCCTCATAGCGAATTCGAATTGAATTTCGCCGTGGGACCAGCGTTTGAGCTTCAGGGACTCCAACGCCGTTTCTCTAAACGAAACCTGGTGGTCCTCCGTCAATCCTTTCTCGAGCTTCTGAAGCTGCCTTCCTTTGCTTTCCAGAGGAAAATGGCGAATGCCGAACTTTCCAATGACGTTATTGCGAATTTGAACGAACACCGTACCTGATGTCAGATGTGCCAGCTCTTCCTTCAATTCCCGGAATACAAGGTCGATCTGTCTGGCCAATGGGAGTTGTTCAAGAATCATTAGACACCTCCTTTCCTATTCCAAAAATGGTGTAATCTGTATATTACTAGGACTGCAGCCCTATTATAGGATAGCTTTCTCCTATGAATCAACATGAATTTTGCAACTTTCTTAAAACTTTAGCAAATCCTACAAAATGATACAAAAAAAGACAGGAGTCATCCCTCCTGTCGAATACCTATTCTTCATCCAACGCTTCGGCATTGAATTCAATGATGTTATGATCGGGATCCAGTACATAGATCTGGGGGAAGCCCGCTTTGGCCCGGGGTCTCGCTTCATAAGCGACTCCTTGTCGATCAAGCCACGCCCTCGTTGCCTTGTAGCTGCTCACCCGGATTGCCATGTGCCCATCCCTTGTATCGATGCCGCTTTGCCGTCTCGTCTCTCCCTCGTGCACGATCAGGTGCAGCTGCTGCCCTGCGGCACCCATAGCAAACCACGCCCCGGGAAAATCAAACGGCGGCCGCGCAATCTCCTGCAGTCCTATGACCTCGCGGTAAAACGTCTTGGAGCGTTCCAAATCACTTACCGTAATGCTGACATGATGGAGCCCTTCCACAGGAATCATCGTCATCCTCCCTCCGGATCGTTCCGATTATCCTTTAACTATAAGAGACATAGCCGTCCTTTTGCAACCGAAGCACCTTCGAGAGCGGAATGCCGGTTTGCTGATGCACATCGTAGACCGTGCTTCTCGGATTGTTTTTCACAAATTCCCTGAAGGTTCTATAGATTTGGTCTTGGTTGACCTTACATTCAGCACAATATTCGGTATATGCAGCTTGGATATGCAGCTTACCGCACTCCTTGCAGTTGGTCAGTGACATGATCGATTCCCTCGCTTTTTCCTGAATACGTTTCGACTCTTGTCCTGTTATTATAAAGGATTTATCCGATATTCGACACGGTTCCAAAGATATAGTTCAAAAGCTATAGACCGCTCTCTCTCAGAGATGTTATAATTCACCATAGAAGTCGAAATTAGGGGAAGAAAGCGTTATCTTTCTGCCCTGCCTATCAAAAGAAGGGATTGGTTGCATGAGCTGGTTTCAAAGTTTGTCGATTAAGAAAAAGCTGCAGTTCGGATGTTACACGCTCGTTGCGTTATACTCCCTTGCTCTGCTGTTTCTCATTTACCAAGCAGAGGGAAGCAAGACGCTTGGTTTCACGTTTCTTATCCTGATGCTTGCACTGAGCTTCCCGATTATTCGTTTCCTTGAGAGAGCGCTTACAGATCCTATCTCCGACATTTCCCGGGTCGCTCTCAACATCGCCAAGGGCGATTTCTCCCAGAAGGTACCTGTGAACTCTAACGATGCGCTCGGCGAGCTGGCGGAATCGTTCAACCGGATGATGGACAAGCTTCGCGAGATCCTGAAGGATACCGGAAGCACCTCCAAACACGTCTTTGAATCCAGCCGCGATATTTATTTCAAGAATGAAAGCTTACGGTCGGTTCTGGAGCAGGTGTCCGTTTCCTCCGGGGAGCTGGCTGCCGGCGCCAACCAGATCTCTGAGGAAATTGTGGGCGTTTCGATGGCCACCAAGGATATTGAACAGAAGGTATCCTCTTATACTAGCGCAACCCGCGAAATGAACTCCCGCTCCGGATACATGATCGAGCTCGTGGAGAAGGGGCTTCAGGCCGTTGAGATTCAAAGCGCCGGCATGAAGAAGAACGTCGAGGCAACCGCCAACGTATCGCATACGATCGACCTGCTGGCGAAGCAGACCAACGGCATCTCCCAGATTACCCGATCGATCTCGGATATCGCGGAGCAGACGAATCTTCTCTCCTTGAACGCTTCGATTGAGGCGGCCCGGGCCGGCGAGCACGGCAAAGGCTTCGCTGTCGTTGCGCAGCAGGTTCGAAAGCTGGCCGAAGAATCGACGACCTCCACCAAGGAGGTATTCAGCCTCGTCCGCAACATCGAGCAGGGCATTCAGCAGGCGCTTCACCATATCGCTCAGAACGAGCAGGTCGTACAAGAGCAGACGAAGCTGATTAACGAGACGGAAGCGGTATTTGCCCAGATTGTGGACAGTGTGAAGTTCATCTCCGAGCAAATCTCCACCTTCGCCCAGGAGAGCGAGCATATGCTGGCTAGCGCTCAGCAAATTTCCGGTACCATGGAGAACATCTCCGCCATCACAGAACAATCGGCTGCTGGCACTGAGGAGGTTTCCTCTTCCATGAAGGAGCAAATCAGCGCCGTACAGGAGATCGTCAACCGCTCGGAGGAAATGACGAAGCTCGTCACCCAGCTGCAGCAGATGATGTCCGTCTTTAAACTGTAGACAAGAAGACCTTTAGGGTTCCAACCGCACTCGAAGTCGTGTCCAAAACAGTAAGGACACGACTTCAAAGGCGGTCGGTATATTACAGGTTCCGAAGGCTCCCCAGTGAACGGTTCGGAGCCTGTTCCTCTTTGAATTGCACATTTGTGCTATCATGCAACGTTTTTCCATTTTCTGCATTAATGCCACTTTCCAAATGCATTCGCCCCGTTTTCAGCCATTATGCCCTCTCAAAGATGCTCATTCTCACAAATCCCGTTCAGAATCCCGCTTGGGGTCACGAATTTCTGCCCATTAAGATGATTTTTCATAACGTTACAAGGAGCATTACCTGCCCGATATAAGCGTAAGACGCCTGTAACGCGATTTTTTCATCCTAAGGTGGAAGATGAACACATATTTGGTACAGTAAGGTGATTTCATAACGTTACAAGGAGCATTACCGGGCCGTGTTAAGCGCCAGACTCATTGTAACGCGATTTTTTCATCTTAAAGTGGAAGTTAAACGCATTTTTGGTGCATTAAGTTAAAATGAACGAAACCGACTACCATTTTGCATTACGTAGGGTGAATTTGGAAATCAATTGATTGAGCAATCAAATCAATATTCCAAAACAGAGCTACAAACAAAAGGAGTCGGTTTAGTAATGAGTATAACCATAAAATATGTTGGTCTAGACGTATCCAAAGAAAAAATAGCTGTAGCCATCGCCCCCGAAAATAGAAATGAACCCGTCAGGTTCCATGGTGTCATCTCGCATACGAAGGAGGCTGTTCGTAAACTAGTTAATCAGTTAATGAAAGATGATGACGTAAAGTTAAGTATATGCTATGAGGCTGGCCCTACGGGGTTCGTCTTGTATCGATGGCTTTTGGAGATGTATGTGGAATGCAGCGTCATCGCACCAACAGACTTAGAGGGGAATACTCGAATAAAAACAGATAAGAGAGATGCTGTACGTCTAGCGCAGCTCTGGAGAGCAAATGAATTGACAGAGATCTATGTACCACGTCCCGAGGATGAAGCCTTGCGAGATTTGGTTCGGGCCAGGGAAGATGCCGTACAAGACAGGAATCGGCATAAACAGCGTTTAACCAAGTTTCTGCTTCGCCATCAGATCCACCCGCCCAAGGGCGTTCGAGTGTGGACTCAGCCATATGAAAATTGGTTAGATACTTTACGGTTTTCTCGGTGTTGTGAGGATATGGTATTCCAAGAATACCGAAACAGCATCCAAGAAGCTACGAACCGGATCCGAAGATATGAAGCGGAGATGGAGAAGCAAACGAGTGAAGGATGCCAAGCGACCATGATCCAAGCATTGCAGGGGCTCCATGGCGTTGCCCTAATTACAGCCGTTACTGTAGCTTCGGAACTTGGCCACATTGCAGGAAGATTCGCATCCCCTCAGCAGCTCATGAGTTATGTGGGGCTGGTGCCATCAGAACGTTCTAGCGGGGGGAGTCGTTGGCAAGGTGGGATAACGAAAGCTGGAAATGCCCATATACGTAGGGTATTGGTTGAAGCCGCCTGGAGCTATCGGAGCTCACCTGCCATACGGAAAACGCTGCGAGATAGGCAAAAAGGACTGAGTTCGGAAATTGTCAATATCTCCTGGAAAGCACAAAAGCGATTACACCACAAATACAAGAAGCTCCTTTTCAAAGGAAAGCACAAAGGAACCATCATCGCCGCAGTAGCCCGAGAGCTTATAGGTTTCATATGGGCCATAGCCAAGGAAGTAGATAAGCAAAAAAACAGCATCACAGCATAAAAAATAAGGGTATGATTGAATGAAAAAGGAAGTGATTCCGGCTTAGTGAGTTAGGCAATGCGTTACGTTACATTCTTTGGCTCGAGGGCAAAGTACTAAAGCAAGGCAGAGAGTAATAATCCGCGGAAATCACCTGCGCAAAGTCAATCTTTCAGGTAGTGCGGCTTCATGCGCGTCGTAAGTTTAGCAGGTAAGCTCTCTGGTCGTATACAATTCACTTGTGATAACCCACGAATATCAGGTTGCCAACCGGCGCAAAGAACCATTTTGCCCTCGTGCCAAGGAATGAAACTCATTCGAACCACAAGCTCAAATTAAAGAAAGACAGCAGGGAGCACGCCCCCTGCACCCCGTTACTCGCCGTAGGGCAGGGTCTGGCTTGATCAGCCAGACCGAAGTAAAAAAGTATGGGCAGAGTGAACCGCCTGTCAAAAAAGGCATTTGACAGGCTTACTTTAGAGCACTCCAAATCAAGGGTACGTGCTGAGCACTTGACGGTTTCGTTCATATCAGGTGATTTCATAACGTTACAGGGAGCATTACCGGGCCGTGTTAAGCGCCATTTTTGCGCCTTCGTGTAGCCCATGCCATTTGGCAACCTTAACTTCGAGAATGTGGGGAGGTACTCCTGCTTTTGGATGCCGAATAACCTTATTCCACAAGGGCTTCTAATTATGAAATTGACTTCATTAGCAGCATTGCATCCTTTATCAGATGCTTGACTGCCTCTCATAAGCGGAAAACCAAAAGGGCTGTCCCTCAAAAAGTAGAAATTCTACTTGTGAGGAGACCGCCCCTTTTTTATTTCGACCGAATCCTACTCCGTCAGCCGCAAAAATTCCTCTACATCCTTCACCGTCACGTCCATCGCCTGCTGCCAGAAGTCGGGCTTCCGCAGATCGACGCCGAGATGCTTCTCCGCCAGCGCTTCTACGGTCATGCGGCCCGTATCCCGCAGCAGAGCAATATATTGCTCCTCGAATGCAGCGCCTCTCTGCAGCGCCTCCGCGTACAAGCCTGTGCTAAACAGGTAGCCGAAGGTGTACGGGAAATTATAGAAAGGCACCTCCGTGATATAGAAATGCAGCTTGGATGCCCAAAAATGCGGATGGTACTCATCCAGCGCATCCCGAAACGCCTGCCTTTGCGCCTTCACCATCAGCTCATTCAGACGTTCAACGCTGACAAGTCCGGCCCGGCGTTCCTCGTAAAATGCCGTTTCAAACAAAAACCGGGCATGAATATTCATGTAGAACGCAACCGAGCGCTGAATTTTGTCCTCCAGCAGCGTAAGCCTCTCTTCTTCGGTGGCTGCCCCCTTCACCGCTGCGTCAGACACCACCATCTCTGCGAAGGTAGACGCCGTCTCCGCTACGTTCATAGCGTACTCCTGCGCCAGCGCGGGAAGGTCGTTCATGACGTGCTGATGGTACCCGTGGCCCAGCTCATGCGCAAGCGTGGAAACATTGGACGCAGTACCTGCATAGGTCATGAAAATGCGGGTTTCCTCGGCAATCGGAAACGAAGTGCAGAATCCCCCCGGCCGCTTCCCCGGACGGTCCTCAGCCTCGATCCATTGGTTCTCGAAGGCCTTCACGGCAAAATCAGCCAGCTTCGGGCTAAACCGCCGGAACTGCTCTACGATAAGCGCGGCCCCCTCATCATAGCTGTAATGCTTGCTGCCGCGTCCTACCGGCGCCTCTACATCAAACCAGCTGAGCTTCTCCACGCCGAGCAGCTTGGCTTTACGCTCCAGATACTGCACGAAAATATCCTTGCTTCGCTCGATGACGCCCCACATGGCGTCAAGCGTTTCCTTCGACATCCGGTTCACCGCGAGCGGCTCCTTATGGATTTCCTGCCAGCCTCGGCGCTCATAAAGCTTAAGACGGAAGCCCGCCAAATGGTTCAAGGCATCGGCGCAGTACTCCGCATGCTCTCCCCACTTGCTCTCCCATCGGCGGAATAACGTCTCTCTGACGGTTCGGTCGGGGCTGTGCATCTTATTTGCCGCTTGACCGGCCGTCAGCTCCATGACCGCTCCCTTCTCTTCGAACGGAACGCGAAACTTGCTCACCGTTGTATTGTAAAGCTCCCCCCAGCCATGGTACCCGTCAACGGCGAGCTCGTTGATTAACGCCTCCTGCTCCGGAGGGAGCTTCTCTGCGGCCAGCGCCCTTCGCTCCTCGAGCGGATAGGCAATGGCCTGAATGGGCGGTTGGTCAAGAAATACATTCCAGATTCCATCCTCGATTCTCGTCAAGTAGTCGTCCAGGCGGGTCAACGCAGAGGCATAAGCAGCGCCCATCGATCTTACTTGTCCTGACAAAATGACCGCCTGTTTGTCCGCTTGATTCTCCGCCGACAGGCAAGCTGTGAAGGAATCGGCCTCCCGAAGCTTCTTCCCTGAGGACTGCAGCAGATCAAGCACAGGCATTAGGCTGGCCTGGACAGCTTCTGCAGAATCCGGCACAGGCAGGTCTCCCAGCAGGTTCACTAGCATGGAAATATCGGAGTGAAGCCCTTCCATGAAGCCCGCGAATTCCGCCGATCGGCTTCCTCCCGGGAAAAATCGTTCCAAATTCCAAGTTTGCGGCAATGGATGCTGCATCCGAGCACCGATCCTCTCTCCATTGAAGTTGGCAATGCTATCTTCATTAAAGCATATTTTGAAGAGAAACCCAAAATGCAGCCGCACCTTAAATTACGCTGTATTTTCGCTATCAAATATGGTTAAATGAAGTCTGTAGATCTATTGACAGGAGGGCCTTTCTTATGAAACCGCTGCAAATTTCACCCGAAACCGCACAGAAGCTGGCTAAAGAGCTGAATGTCCCTATAGAACATCTCATGCATATGCCGCAGCACATTTTACTGCAAAAGCTCGCAGAGCTGGCCAAAAAGCCATGATTCCTTTCAGCCATACTTGGCCGTACGAAACCATCGGGGAAGATATCTACGTGCAGGCCTGCCCGTTTTGCGATAGCAGCAACGTGATGCTCCCCCTGCAAAAAAAGGATTTGGCTGACATCCAAAGCGGTGTAAAGCGTTTACTTGTATTTCCATGCTGCCGGAACCGGCTGCGCATCGTGGATGCCGACCGGGATTACCTGCTCGCCAGTAAGCCCCTTCGCCAAGGACAGTAACCAATTCCCCTTAAGCAAACAAAGGCTCTGTACTGAAAACAAAGCTGGATTGAGGGAACCATGTCCATGTATCAAATTCCGTTAACTAATGCATGTGCGTTAATTGCTTTAAGCTATATCGCCCTTAAGCTTCGCAACGTCGCGCTGTTCGATAAGGTATCGGGACTTGCGGCTCCTTTTCTCACCGGAATCGCCAGCATTATCATGATGCTGCAGCCGTTCCCGAGCGAGCTGCTGAGCGATCTCAGCTTTGCCCCTATCGTCATGGCAGGGCTGCGATTCGGCTGGAAGACAGCCATTCTCTCTTCCTTGCTGCCGGGAGCGTATGTTTACATGTTTCCGCAGGAGGATTGGCTGCATCTGGTGTTTCAGGAGCTGTTCATTCCGGCCATCGTCAGCTCGCTGTTTCACCGCGCCGAATATGAGAACGGCTATTCCGTCATTCGGATGACGGACGGGCTCTATATTTGCCTGCTGCTGACCGCGGCGCGCATTCTTCTTCACGCAGGAGACCATCTGCTGGCGAGCGGAGCCTTCTGGTTAACCCAGTTGTTCATGTTCGGTGTCTCGGGAGCAGCTGTAGCCGTTCTCGTCTATATGTTCAATGATGAGAACAAGACGTGGATGCTGCAGCGTAAGCTGGAGCTCGAAGCGAATCAGGATGGCCTGACCCGGCTGCCTAATCTTCGCGGCTTTCTGGATATCGCCGGGCGCACCATCCGAAGCCGTAGGGTGGCCATTTTGATGATCGACATCGATAATTTCAAAATGTTCAACGACACGTTCGGTCATTTGCAAGGGGACCAGCTGCTTCGAGAAGTGGGCTCCATCCTCCGCGCGACCATTGATGTACAGGATTACGTGGCCCGTTACGGGGGCGAGGAATTCATCATCCTGAGCCATAGCACGGACCGGAGAGCCCTCGAGGCTTATGCCCAGCGGTTATGCGATGCGGTTGCCGAGTATCCTTTTGTCACGCGAGATAAGGTACGTACTACCATTTCCATCGGGATTTCCCTTGCCCGCACCGCCCAGGCGGATTTGACACAGCTCATTGCCGAGGCGGACGAAGCGCTGTACGAATCGAAATTTATGGGCAAAAATCGGTACACCATGTACCAGAAGCATATTTCCTTTCATGAATTTCCTACGGTATCCAATGAAACAAAATAACGCTTAACCGATGAGCTGCAAGCCTCATCCGGTTAAGCGTTTATTGTTATCCCTAGGTCGATTCTTCCACTTCTTCTTCGAGCTCCACTTTGTCTGCGGCCATATCCTCGCGAGTCACGACCCACTGCTCGCGGCAAGCCCGGATCATGGCGGCATCCACGATTTTTTTATCGTTAATGACGCGGCTAAACCACTTCACGGCTTGGTTGTAATGCTTCAAGCGCCGGCTCAGCTCCCCCATCAAGTACATCAGGCGTGCATTGTTAACCTCGCCTGCCTCCGTTTCGAACGTCCGGGTATACTCATCCAGCGCGTATTGCAAAAACCGGTTCTCTTGCTCGGCGTCGCCCTTATACCGGTACAGCCAGGCAATATGATGAAGCAGCCCTGCGATAACGCGGCCCTTTTCATTCTTCAGCTGAGCCGTAACCAATGCCAGCTTATAGGAAAACATCGCATCGTCCCAGCTTCGCTCTCCGCTGAGATCTCTCATTTCCCAGCGGTCCGCGATCTTTTCCTTGAATGCCATACGCTGAGAAGCCGTCAGCTTGTCCGTGGAATTCTCCGAACTGGTATAGCCGCAATACGGGCAAACCCGGACAACATAATAGTCCGGATTGATTTCCTTGTAGTGAATACAGAAATCGGTGTCCGTTTTCACCGACTTCTTGAAGCTCGGACGGACCCGAGAGGATTGAAACGTTGCTTCGCAATAAATACAATTCACTTTGACTTGGAACAAAGGCTCAACCACGAAATTCCCCACTCCCATGCATGATATCGATCCCCGTGCTATGCATCAAGGAGTATTGACGAAGTGATATGCCGGCCCCTGGAGCCGTTCAAGTACCGCCTCCTTCAGCGCCTTCTCCATGCCTACCTCATCCAAGGCATTGGCCATACAGCCCAGCCATGCGGCCGCCCGCTCAGGCGTAATCTCAAAGGGCAGATGCCGGGCCCGCATCATGGGATGCCCATACTGCTCGGAGTATAACGGCGGCCCCCCGAAAAATTGGGTTAGAAACAGATATTGCTTCTCCATCACCGGCGTAATATCCTCAGGGAACAACGGACCCAGCTTCGGGTGCTGCTGCACCTTCGGGTAAAAGGCCTCCACAATCCTTCGGATTCCTTCCGGGCCGCCCATCATGTCGAATAGCGTCATATTGTGCTGTTCACGACTCAAGCTGCTCATCTCCTACATCATGCTTCTAAACTGAAAAAAGATGCTAATGCACAAACCGCAATTAGCATCAGGAATGGCGGGACGATTACATTGAATTTATGCCGAGAAATAAAGGACTAGCCCTCCAAATCCTCTTCCGCCGAGGTCATTAATGTTTCCCTTATGACATAAACAAATGCACAAACGAGAATACCGGCAATTACGCTCATCATAAGGATCACCCCTATCTCGTTCGTTAGAAAAAGACGAAACGTAAGCGGAATGTCTTCTCTAACGTTAGTACAATTGTACCATAAATCACTTCAAATTTCAGCACTTCGCTGGAAGTTAACAAATATTTATGAGCAAAGCTTGTACAAGGAAGGGGCATGAGATGCGGGACTTGTACATATATCTGAATGAAGTCGCAATTGACGCGAAGGAGTAGATGGTTCCTATGCGAAAAAGCAACGCTCCGGCCTTAGCGGTAGCTGCACTTGCCGTTGCTCTGGCCGTTATGATGCTCATGTTCCCGGCCGAATCGTTCCATGCTTCAATCAAAGGTATCGTTATTTGGTGGGACGTGCTCTTTCCGGCATTGTTCCCATTCTTTGTTATATCGGAGATGATGCTCGGGGTCGGACTGGTGCACTTCTTCGGCACCCTCTTCGATCCCTTGATGCGGCCTCTGTTCCGCATCCCCGGCATCGGCGGCTTCGTGATGGCTATGGGCTTCGCCTCCGGCTATCCTGTCGGAGCAAAGCTTACCTCCCGTCTCTGGGAGAATCGCCTGGTCAACCGGGAAGAAGGCGAGCGGCTCGTCTCCTTCACGACCTCCTCCGATCCGATCTTCCTGATCGGCGCCGTTTCGGTCGGCTTTTTTCACGATCAAGCCTTGGCGGTTGTACTCGGAGCGGCACATTACGGAGGTGCCCTGCTGGTAGGCTTTCTGATGAGGTTTCACGGAAAGGCATCTCCGGGTAATCATGTTCAGGAGGCGGTGGAGAAGCAGGTTCGCAAGCATTCCCTGCCGAAGAACATTTGGCTTCGCGCCTTCGAAGCGATGCATGAAGCACGGATGCAGGACGGCCGGACTCTCGGCAAAATGCTCCAGCAAGCGGTCGGCTCGGGTTTGCAGCTGATTTTTGTAGTCGGGGGCTTGGTCGTTTTTTTCTCCGTCGTTATGGAAGTCATGACCTCCGGGCATATCATGGGCTACTTATACATACTAATCAATTCGATCCTACAATTCGTCGGAATGCCGCTCGGTCTGTCCCAGGCGGTGGCTAACGGCATCTTCGAGGTCACCTTGGGGGCGAAGGCTGCAGGCGGTGCCGAAGGCGTTCCTCTCGTCTATAAAGCTGCGATCGCAGCGTGGGTGCTGTCTTGGGCCGGTCTGTCCGTTCATGCACAGGTAGTCAGTATTTTGCATCATACCAACCTTCGCTATCTGCCTTTCGTCTTGGCACGCATCCTTCACAGTATCTTAGCCGGGCTATTGGTCCTCTTGTTATGGGAACCGCTAACCCCTTATAGCGAAACCATTGCCGCTCTTGTGCCGAAGCCGGATGTAACGACCCCTGTCGCCACTTTCTGGACTCATACGGTACCGATTGCCGGACTTGGCTTCCTAGTCGTACTTGGCTGCTTGCTATTGCTCTCCTTGCTTGTTACTCTTGGAAAGAGATGTATGAAGTGGAATTGAGTTTACGATACTATAGCAGGTGCAGCCTAGATGTACGCAACGTTATAAGCTGGTCTAAAATAACGCCGCCATGCCGCCTGCTCTGCCAGTAGTGCGGTATGCCGGCCGGGTAGAGGTGAAACGGTTTGCCATCCATGTACAGGTACATTCCGAAGACGATGTCGCTTCCCCCCGCTCTGGAACGCCTTCCGGAGCTTGCCTACAATCTGTGGTACAGCTGGAATGAGAGCGCTAAAGCACTGTTCGCCCGAATAGATTCAGAGCGGTGGGATCATGTGCAGCATAATCCCGTCCGGCTGCTTCTGGAGACCGAGCCTGCAGCATTCGAGGCGCTTGCCCGCGATGCGGCCTTCCTGCAAGATTATCAGGCTGTGCTGCAAGAGTTCGACGCGTATGCCGGTGCCGGCACATGGTTCGAGCAGCAGTACCCCCAGCATGTGCATCAGGCGATCGCTTATTTTTCCGCGGAATTCGGCTTCCACGAATCGCTGCCGATCTATTCCGGGGGGCTCGGCGTGCTTGCCGGGGATCACTGCAAATCGGCAAGCGATCTCGGTCTGCCGCTTGTAGGAATCGGGCTGATGTATAAGAAGGGCTATTTTGTCCAGCGGATCGACGGCGAGGGCAATCAGCATGCCGAGTCGGTGACCTATGATTTCGGGAAGCTGCCGATTCTGTCCGCTTATGCCAGAACAGGGAGCGGCGAAGCCGCCGAATACTCGGAGGAGGAGCTGGTCGTCGAGGTACGTCTCGCTGACCGGATCGTGCATCTCAAGGTATGGCAGGTGCAGGTTGGCCGTATCCCCGTTTTTCTTCTGGATGCGGACATCGACGGCAATAGTCCGTGGGACCGCGAGCTGACGGCCCAGCTGTACGGCGGAAATCAGGACGTACGGATCGCCCAGGAGGTGCTGCTCGGGATTGGAGGCGTGAAGGCGCTCCGGGCGCTCGGCATTCCCACTGGCACGTATCACATTAATGAGGGGCATGCGGCATTCCTCACCTTGGAAAGACTCCGGGAAGAGCTTCATCAGGGGCTCCCCTTCCATGTAGCGGTTGAGGTCATTCGAGCCAGCACGATTTTTACGACTCATACACCGGTACCTGCCGGGCACGATGCGTTCCCGCTGCCGATGTTCGAATATTATTTCAGCTGGTTGTTCACAGAGTACGGCGAATACCGGGAAGCCTTCACCCGGCTCGGTCTGGACGAAGGCAAGCAGCTGTTCAACATGACGCATCTTGCGCTCAATATGGCCTCTTTGCGCAACGGCGTGAGCAAGCTGCACGGTCATGTATCGCGGGATATGTTTAGAGCGTTCCATGGCAACATTGATGTACGCGAGGTGCCCATCGGTCACGTTACAAACGGAGTTCATATGAGCACTTGGCTGGCACCGGAGCTTAAGGAGCTCTACGGGCAGTTCCTTCCCGGGGATTGGGTCGGTATGCAGGCCAGCGAGCACCTCTGGAAATCGATAGATGTGGTGCCGGCGGAAACGCTCTGGAAGGTTCATCTCGGGCTAAAGGAAAAGCTCGTGGATTACGCCCGGGCGAACATCCGGGAGCATCGCCGGCGCATCGGAATGTCACAGGACCGGATCGAGGAAGTCAACGGCTACCTGAATCCTCGGGCATTAACAATCGGGTTCGCCCGCCGGTTTGCGACGTATAAGCGCGCCAATCTGATATTTAACAATCTGGATCGACTGGATCGGCTGGTGAACGATCCGGAGCGTCCGGTTCAGTTTCTGTTTGCAGGCAAGGCGCATCCGGCGGACCATCCGGGTCAGCAGCTGATCCGGGAAATCTATCGCGTATCTCAAATGGACCGTTTCCGCGGGAAGGTCGTCCTGCTGGAAAATTACGATATGAACTTGGCACGTTATTTGGTGCAAGGGGTTGATGTGTGGCTTAACAATCCGCGCCGGCCTTACGAAGCGAGCGGCACAAGCGGCCAGAAGGCGGCTATGAACGGCGTCCTCAACTTCAGTGTGCTTGACGGCTGGTGGGAGGAGGGCTACGACGGAACGAACGGCTGGAGCGTACACGGTACGAACGACGCCGACTGGGAGACCCAGGAGCGCGAGAATACGGAGTCGATCTATACGGTTCTGGAGAATGAAATCGTACCGCTTTATTACCGTGACGGCGAGCTGCCGTCCGGCTGGGTGGCGCGCATGAAGCGATCGATTCGAACGTTGACCCCGGCCTACAACACGAATCGGATGGTGATGGATTATACGAACGGCTCCTACGTGCCGTCGCTGCAGCGGACGAAGCACTTTATCGCCAATGCTTATGATGCGGCTACGAAGGTAGCCGATTACAAGCGGTTCATGACACAGAACTGGAAGCAGGTTCGGATTAAAGAGGTTGCGGATGGCGGCAGCGGTGCTTCTGGGGGGAAGAAGGAAGTGTCGGCAACCGTGGCCTTCGGTCCGGTATGGCATCAGGATACAGCCGTGGAGCTGGTGTATTACGAAGAGCGCCCCGATGGGTGGCATCCCGTTGTGGTCACGATGACGCAAGCCAAGGAGCTTGCGGACAATACGCATTTATACCGCGCTGTGATCCCTGCACATTTGCGCCATGTCGCGCACTTCCACGTCCGTGTTCATCCGATCAGCGCCAACTTTGCAAGATCCTTCGAATTGCCTTTGGTCACACGCTGGTAAGCTGCTCGGGCCAAGTACTAAGTGCCGCTCCTTCGGGGGCGGTTCTTTGCGCTTGTTCCGGGCATTGTAATCAGGGCGAATATTGATTATGATGAAATTACACGTTTGGTGTAGGAGGATACCCCCATTGAAATACAATGTTGTGCACCGTGGCGATGAAATATCGATTCAACTGATGCATACGTTTCATCAACTGATTCAAGAGTATGGCTTGGTCTTGGACGAATCGTCGCCGGACATTGTTCTCTCCATCGGAGGAGACGGCACGCTGCTGCATGCGTTTCACCGGTATAAGGACCAGCTCGATCATATTGCCTTTGTGGGCATTCATACGGGACGCCTCGGCTTCTTCGCCGATTGGAAGCCTGATGAAGTGGAGCACCTGGCCCGCTTGATGGGTGAAAGTGCGCAGCAGAACGATCTTCGCGTGGTGAAATATCCGCTGGTCGAAATTCAAATCACGACGATGCAAGGCATCGAAACGGAGCTCGCGTTAAACGAGTTCACGCTTAAGGGCGTCGACGCCACGCTGACCGCCCAATTACATATCAACGATGAGCTGCTGGAGACGTTCCGCGGCGACGGCATCTGCATCTCGACCCCGTCGGGAAGCACGGCATACAACAAGAGCCTTGGCGGCGCCATTGTGCATCCGTCGCTGGATGCAATTCAGATTGCGGAGATCGCCTCCATCAACAACCGCGTCTTCCGGACGCTCGGATCCCCGATCCTGCTGCCGAAGCATCATCACTGCGACATTTATCCGAAGGCGAATCAGAACATTCTGCTTTCGCTGGATCATGTGTATATGCAGCGCAACGACATCGTCTCCATACGGAGCATGGTGGCGGCCGGCAAGAAGGTAAAGTTCGCCCGCTTCCGCCCCTTCCCTTTCTGGAGCCGCGTGCGCGAAGCGTTCATCGGGTATGAGATGAACTAGCAAAAAAACCCGCCTTCAGCGGCCCGTCCATTCGATGGACAAGCCTGCTAAAGGCGGGTTTTTGCTGTGATGGTTCTACTTATCTGCTGCGCCACTTGCTAATCAGCTGCTCACGCTGCCGGGCAGCCAGATCGAAGCGGTAGGATTCGAGCAAGCGTCCTAAGTATGCAGGGGACAGCATCCGGTTCAAGGGAATATCGGGAAGCACGGGATACGAGAATGCCGTATTCATATAGTAGGTTTGCGCCTCGCTGGAAAGCACAAAATCGACCAGCATTTTGGCAGCATTCGTATTGCTGCCGTTCTTTAAAATGGAGACGGCGCCGATCTCCCAGCCCGCTTGCGGGGGAACGATGGATAAAGTGGAATATCCGGAATTGGCAAAGCGCAATTGATCTCCAAGAAAGCTGATGACCGCAGCCACCTCCCCCACCGCCAGCCGCTGAGCGGAAGTAATCCCCGAAAATGACGTCGACACACTTTGCTGCTTAAGCTCCTTCATAAGCTCAAGCGCCCGTTCCTCCCCTCTCTCCTGCGTCAGGGAGGCCAGCAGCGTGTATCCGGTTCCAGACGTCTCCGGGTCGGGGATCTCGATTCTGCCCTTCAGTTCAGGCCGCAATAAGTCTTCATACGTCTCCGGAGGCTCCATTCTTGCCAGTGCGGGATCCTGCCTCCAAACGTTCTGATTGATACCGATAGAAAGCGGCCCTAAATACATGCCTGTCCAGTGACCTTCGGTATCTTTATATCGATCGGGAATGCGCTCGGTTGCCGGGGAGGTGTGCCGTATCGATTTCTTGTTGTTCTTCAGCTGCTCATGCAAATCCGCAGGTCCTCCCAGCACAACGTCGATTCCGCTTTTTTTCAAGGTCAGGAGATGATAGGCCGCTTCCCCGCTGGACATACGGATGAGCTCATACGGCTGTCCTGTGGTCTCTTTAAATTTTTCCAATAAAATGCGCCCCTCGTCCTCCTGAAAAATGACGTAAATCTTCAGGGGCTGGCTGCCGGAAGGGTTTTGAAAGAAACGGTAGCCTAACCATAAGCACAAGAGTACAATGCTGATCATGAGCGCCATCTTTTTCACCTGCTTCACAACCTTTCATGATGCCTTATAAATAACGCTCCAAACAGAAAAAAGGAAAACCCGTAGTTTTCCTTTCCCCTAGTTTAGGCTATTACGTCAGCTTAATCAAATGAATTTTATCAGCCATGGCTCGAAGCTCGACTTGACCTCGGTAGGAAATCTCGCCAATATCATACGCATCGACGATCCATTCCTTGCCATCCTCCGCTTGGAGGAAATACCTCTCCTTCTCGCCTTGGAACATGGAGGAAACGACTTGGCCGTTCATAATAAATTGTCCGGCATCCGGCTGATTCATCCGCAAAGATTCGGGACGAATACAAAGCTTGACCTGCTCGCCTGGCGCCAGCGTTTCCGTAGTCGGCAATGTCAATGTTTGATCGCTATGGCCGAACGATACACAGGCCGTTCCATTATCTGCGCTGAGCACGACAGCATCCAGAAAGTTCGTTGTCCCAATGAAATCGGCAACATAGGCGGTTCGAGGCTTGTAATAAATTTCATGAGGCGTGCCGCACTGATCGATGGCTCCTTTATTGAATACAACGATCTGATCGGACATCGACAGCGCCTCGAGCTGATCGTGAGTCACATAAATGACAGTTAAGCCTAGCTCCATTTGGATATTTCTCAGCTCTACCCGGACCTCCTCACGGAGCTTGGCGTCCAAGTTACTAAGAGGCTCATCCAGAAGAATGATCGGGGAGTTCATCACGATCGCACGCGCCATCGCAACACGCTGCTGCTGCCCTCCGGACATCTGGTGAGGATACCTCTCCTCCAGCCCCGTTAATTTCACCTTGTCGAGCGCCGCCTTCACCCGCTGCAGCACTTCAGCCTCGGGGCGCTTCTGGATATCCAGCCCGTAAGCCACATTATCGAACACGGTCATATGAGGGAACAGTGCATATTCTTGAAACACCATAGGCGTCCCGCGTTTATATGGCGGCAAGTCGTTGACTACGCGTCCATCCATCCGTATTTCTCCTTCGTCGATCGTATAGAACCCTGCTATCGATCGGAGAAGCGTTGTTTTCCCGCAGCCGCTGGGCCCGAGAAAGGTAATAAACTTCCCTCTTTCAATGGTAAGATGAATATTTTTCAGGACATGATTCTCACCAAAGACCTTGTTTACATTTTTTAGCTCAAGCAATGTTTGCGAACTCACATCAGCCACTCCTTACCTTAAAAATCAAATATTTTTACCTTGTCACGGAAAATCAGCTTCATCACGCCGAGCGTAGCCAAGGTGGCCGCCATTAGTCCCACGGCAACCGCCGCCGCCCAGTAATAGGTTCCCGTTTCGGCATAATTGAAGATCGATACGGCCGCAACAACCCATTTGGGTGTAATAAGAAACACAATCGTGCTTAAGGTGTTCATATTTTTCATGAAGGCGTAGACGAAATTGGCTACGATCGTTTTCTGAAGCATCGGGAATACGATGGTAATCAAGGTTTTGCGGCTATCGGCTCCCAGATTCGTAGCGGCTTCTTCAATCGATTTGTCCACCTGCTTGAAGGAGGCGATTAATCCGCGGTAACCGACAGGCATTTGCTTCAGCAGCATAGCGACGATAATTAAGACAGCCGAACCCTGGAGCATAATCGGACCGGAGCTGAAAGCGACGATCAGAGCCAGCCCCACGAAGGTACCCGGCAGGGCAATCGGCAGGACAGCGGTGAAATCAAGCAGCCTTTTCCCCGGAAACACTTTACGCACAACAATGTAAGCCAGAACCAGGGCAAAGGCGACAGCTAAGATCGAGCTGATCAGCGACAATACCAAGCTGTTCAGAACGGCTGGACTTGATGCATTGAAAACCACCTTCATCATATGATCCATGGTAAAGGTATTGTCTCTGCCGAAGTTTTTAGTAAAGGCGAACAACAGCGTAATGGCGAACATGGCCATGATAAAAATGGAAATAACAGCATTCAGCGAGAAAAGCAACATGTCCACGCCTTTGGAGGTGGTCACCCGCTTCAATCCGGACACAGGCTTTCCCGTAATGGTAGAAAACGAGCCTTTAGATAAAACCCTCTCCTGTATGATGAACACAATGAGTGCCGGAATCACCAAGATAATTCCCATCACGGAAGCCAGTCCCGGCTCATTATTAATGATTTCCCCGTAAATTTCTACCGCCAGCAGGGAGTAATTTCCCCCAATCAGCTTAGGGTTGCCAAAATCGGCAAAGCAGTTAATGGCAACAAGCAAGAAGGCATTGATAATTCCCGGAAGCGCAAGCTTCAGCGTAATGGTACGAAATAGATGAAAACCTCTGGCGCCCAGATTTTGCGCTGCAATCTCCAGGTTCGGCGAGATGGACCGAAGCACACCGGTCGTAGTCATATAAGCCAAAGGAAAATAGGATATCGTCTGCACAATCCATAAACCGGGTAATCCGTACAAGTCCAGCTCAATGGAAAACCAGGACTTCAACCACTGCGAAACAATGCCGCCCCGGCCGAACAACAGCAAAAAGGCAAGTCCGCTCATGACCGAAGGGGCTAGAAGAGGCAGAAACGCAATAAAGCGGAAAAATCGTTTCCCTCTTATATTGCTGTAATGAATGGCATAGGCGTACAGGAAGCCGAGTACGGTTGCCGTTAACGCGGAAAGCGTGGAGCTCACTATGGTATTTAACAGTGCGGTTCCGTATCTGCCCTTTGTAAAGAAGGTCAGCCAATTTTCGCCGCTGGGAATGGTAATTACGAAGATCAAGGGATACAAGACAAACAATGCCAGCAAAACAAAGCTGATGAGAACCAAAAACATGGAGGACGGGTCTTTTACGAGTCTTACAATGGACTCGGCAAATCCTTTTTTCTCTTTCACCATAGGAGGTTATGGCCACCTTTCAAGCATTTTCAGAAAGGATTGTCTACCCGTTGGTCGGCGTAGACAATCCGTCTGCCCTTACATCGTTATTTCAAATTTTTCAGCAGATCCTGCAGCATCTTCCTCTGCTCGGCTGCCTCCCATAGGCTGTAATTTTTGTTATACTTCGTGGTCTTAATATCGATGCCGCCGTTTGGAACTGGTACGGAAGGCTTCACGGATACCGCGAAGGCGGATTGTGTGTAGAGCAGTCCCGGCTCCTTCGTGAGCATGAAATCCATCAGCTTCTTGGCAGCTTCCGTATTGGGTCCTCCCTTGATAATGGATAGTCCTCCAATTTCATACCCGGCCGCCTCCGGCACGATGCTGACGATCGGGTTGCCCTGAGCCTTCATCTTCAGCTGATCTCCGAGGAAAGTAACACCGATTGTGTATTCGCCCTTAGCCGCCTTTTGAATCGGTTCAATTCCGGATTTCGGGCGCTCCTTCAGATTCGGAAGCAGCTGCCCCATATACTTGAGCATCTCTTCGCGTCCCCATACTTGAGCAAGCGACGCTACCGCCGTATAAGCCGTTCCCGATGTCGCAGGATCGGACATGCCGATCTCGCCTTTGAATTTGGGGTCCAAAAGATCTTTAAAGGATTGAGGATACGGGGCCGTACCGTATTTCTCTTTCCAACGCTGCTCGTTAATACCGATGGCAACAGGGTTCATGTAGAAGCCCGTCCAAAAGCCGGCGTTGTCCTTCATATTATCCGGAATATCCGCAGCGTTCGGTGATGTATACGCTTTCAAAGTTCCGGCTTGTTTTAACACCTCATGAGAATCAGCCGGTCCTCCCATCAGAAAGTCCGCTTGAGGCTTGCTCATTTCGTTTTGAACCCGGGCTACGGCTTCCCCGCTTGGCAATCGCAGAATATCGTAATCGATTCCTGTTTCCTTTTTGAATTGATCCAATATTTTTCTGGCCTCTTCCTCCTGGAATATGGAGTAAACGGTCACCTTTCCTGCATCCTTTTTGCCGAAGGTGCCGGATTTATACAGGAAAAACCCGGCAACCAGCACAATCACCAATACGGAAACGATCATCATGGAGCTGTTGTTCTTTCTTCTTGCCATTTGGCATGACCTGCCTTTCAGAATGTCGTCGGAGTCGAAATCAGCTGAAAATAAGCTCTTTGATTCGTTTCATCGAGCAAGTCGAATACAACCATGTAACCGTTGTTGTAAAAGTCTAAATGAATCCAATGCGGACTTGGCGAGTCGGGGTCGCTTAGCTGAATGACATAGTTCATGTCGGGCTTTTGTGAATATTCCCGGAAATGACTGAAGTCGATCATTTTCACAGAAGCTTGGATCTGTAAGGCAAGTGCAGCTCTTTCCGCCTCAGATAGCGCTTCCATCTTTCCGCTGCGCAGCGCCATAATTCCATTTGACTCTCTTCCTACGGCCTCCGAAATCATTGACGGCGTCAGCATCTTATTGATAAATGCGCTTTGCAGCTTGCGAATATCAGCGCTTACCGATAAGGAATTTACCATGCTTTGATTCACCCGTAAGATGTTGTTTCCCACCTCGAAGGTATTGTCCTCTTGATCCAAATAAACGATCAGCCCCTTCAGCTTGAACCGCTGCGATCTTTCGATGCTCTGCGTCCTTCCTTCCCTTAATAGCTCCGTGAAGGCGGACTTCATGCTAAGCAGCTCCTTAGGATCTTGGATGGAAAGCGTTCCTAACCCAGGATACGTAACATCTACGCGCATGGGAACCCCAGACAAGGCATCGCTGGCACCGGACATAGGCGAGACCACGCGCACCTCATCCACAGGGACCCGAAACATGTACGCACATATGCCGATAATGACGATTCCTGCAGCGACTTGCATCATGATTAGACGGAGCCATGAGAGCTGTTTCTTCTCCACGGTCATTACATTACGCTCCTTTTATCTCAATAAAATCAACCAAATGTAACAATATTGTAACGCTGCTTATATCGGGAGCCGTTTGTTGAAGATCAGCTCCACTTCTGTTCCCTGCTCCACCACACTCGTCAAACGAATGGAGCCGCCTTGCATTTCGATAAGCTGCTTGCAGATCGGAAGGCCGAGCCCATGGGACCTGCGGGTGATAGGACGGTTTGACTTTTGGTCAACCGGTAAAAATAGGGTGTTTTGTTCTTCCATCGGTATGCCCTTTCCGTTATCACGGATCAACACCCGGCCGCTGCCGTTCCATTCCTCTACCGTCACATGAAGCTGTCGGCAGTCGCTGTGCTGGATAGCGTTGTCTATGATATTGAAGAGCACCTGCTGTGTCCTTACAGGATCCAGACAAACAAGACAGGGGGTCAGCTCCACCTTCATTTGCAATGCCGATTTGCGAATGGTCGGTTCAAGGATACGAATGGTATCAGAGACAACCTCTGCGAGGTTTCCGAATTCCAGGTTGATTCTCCATGCTTCTTCCCCCTTCAGGGAAGTTTCCAGCAGCTCCTCTACCATCGTCAACAGCCGGGTTCCTTCCTTGCGGATGTACTGGCTGCAGGTCCTGGCATCCTCAAGCTTATTCATTTTTTCTATTAAGTCCGAGAAGCCGATGATGGAGGTCAACGGTGTTTTTAGCTCATGGGTCATATTGTCATAAAAAACCTTCTGCTTGTTTTGCTCATACTTAAGAAGCCGAATATGTTGATTCAAAGCGTCCGACATTTCATTGAAATCCGAGGCAAGCTCGGCAATTTCATCCTTGCTGTTCACTCTTATTTTTTTACTGAAGACTCCGATCGAAACCAGCTTCAAGGCTTGTTTCAGCTCGTATACCGGCTTAAGCAGCAACGAAAAATAAGTAAAGCTTGATAAAAGCGACAGAACCAGGCACACGCCCGCTACTCCGGCAAACCAATACTTCATCTGCTGCTGCATGTGGACGTACTGCTGCATATCCAGAACGTACCGGATCCCCCCCACAATGGTTCCCTGATACCAAAAAGGAGCAGAATAAATAAAATACCGGGACGTTTCCGTTTCGGTAATCACGGTAGCCACCTGCCCCTGCAGTGCGGCTTCAATGTCCCCCCGTTTCAGCAGATCGAAGTTGTCGATGCTGCTGCCGACGATGGTTTGATCGTTCGAAAACAACTGAACCTGAAAATTGTTATTCGATGCCAAATGAGAGGCGATTAGAGGTGCATAGGAGCCGGAGAATAAATCCTTGATATTCATTTTCTTATCATTAACGATTTTCAGAGCTTCGATCTTATGAAGAGCATAGTATTGATTGAGTGTTTGAGTATCCCTTTCAATAATGCTTTTGGTAATCATATAATTCATAATAAAGTACATGGCTGTAAGCAGCATGCAGATGGTAAGCGTGTGCTGCAGGAACAGCTTGTTTCTCAATTTCATTGCTCACGCCTCCAGTTTGTATCCTGTTCCATGAACGGTCGCGATCAGCTCACCATGCGGTTTCAGCTTCTCCCGAAGGCGGTTCACGAGCATGTCCACCGAGCGGGTCTGCCCGAAATATTCATAGCCCCACACCTGATCCAGAAGCTGCTCTCTGGTAAAGACCATTTTCGGATGGCTGCACAGGAGCCACATTAAATCAAACTCCTTGCTCGTCGTTTTGATCGGGTTGCCCGCAATGGACAACGAGCGTGAGGGCTTGTTGATTTCTAGGACGCCAAGCTTAATCGTATGGGACTCGGCTTCCGTTTTCATCCGGCGCATAACAGCACGTATACGGAGGATGAGCTCTTGCGTCTCAAAGGGCTTCGTTAAATAGTCGTCAGCGCCAAGCTGAAAACCAAGAATTTTGTCATTCATTTCATTCTTAGCCGTCAAAATAATGACCGGGATTAAAGGATGCATGCTGCGCAGCTGCTGGAGGAATTCAAAGCCCGAACGGTCGGGAAGCGTCAGGTCCAGTATGATCAAATCTACAGGTGAGCCGCTAATGAGCTGAATGCCTTCTACGCAGGTACTCGCGGCAATGGGGTGATAGCCCTCGACCTGCATGCTCAGTCTAAGCAGCATCTGAATGCTGGGATCATCCTCAACGATTAGTATGTTCATCCGGTCCTTCTCCTTCCTGATGGGAATCGTCTAGCGCACAAAGGAAAAGCACCGATCGCTCGGTGCTTCTTCTTTATGGCTCGCGGGTTGGCGCGGGCGCCTGATTGCGATGGTTCGGCTTGGAGTGGCTGCGGGAGGAGCTGCGGTTCTGGCCCTGATACCCTCCAGGGCGTCCTCCCTGCGGGCGGTTCCCTTGGCCCTGACCTTGTTGCCCTTGGCGGTGCTCCTGTCCTTGCTCTTGCCGGCCTTGTCCATGACTGCCTTGTCTGCCTTGATGCTCATTGCGTCCTTGCCCCTGATGCTCACCGCGGACATGGCCTTGGTTCTCGCCGCGGCTCTGCTGCTCACCGCGTGCTTGATGCTCGCCCCGCCCCGGGTGTCTGGACTGGCCCTGCTGGTCCTTGTCCCGCCCACGGTCCTTATGATGCCTTGACCCTTGGTGCTGCGGTCGTCCGCCGCCCTGCCCTTGCTGCTTCTGCCCTTGCTGGCGGGAGCCGTGCTGCTGAGGCTGCGCATGGGTCTTCACCGGCGGAGGCGGAAGCGGCTCATACTCCTCTTCCTCCGGCTCCTCGACGTACAACTCCGGTGTTCCGTCCGGATTCTTGCCGGGGATCCGCTCAATGATGAAGTACGCACAGCCGAAATTGCAATATTCGTTCAAATAATCCTGAAGCGTATCGATCGTGGTTTCACGAGTCGCCTTCGGATGGGTGTCCTTAAAAAATCCGCGAAGCCTTAGCTGGCTGTAGCCCCAGTCGCCGACGATATAGTCATAGCGGTCCAGCACCTCGCTGTACCGCTCACGGAAAGCTTCTGGACGCCAGCCGTTCTTGTGATCCACGATCACTTCATAGGTTCGATTGGCAATATGGAACAAGCTGCTTGCCTCCTTTATCCCCTTGTACGTCTACCCTTTCGCCGATTCCACCTGCTCATGGGCATGGTAGGAGCTTCGTACCAGCGGTCCGGATTCTACGTGGCTGAAGCCTCGTTTCATCCCCTCTTCCTTCAGCTCTGCGAATTGTTCGGGTGTGTAGAATTGTTTTACCGGCAAATGCTGTAGCGTCGGCTGCAAATATTGTCCGATCGTCATAATATTGCAGTCCACCGCGCGCAGATCATCCATCGTCTGCAAAATTTCCGGCCATTCTTCCCCTACGCCCAGCATAATGCTGGATTTGGTAGGGATCGACGGCGCGATTTCCTTGGAACGCCGGAGCAGCTCCAGCGAGCGGCTGTACTTGGCTTTCGAGCGTACGCGGTCGGACATCCGTTCGACCGTTTCCACGTTGTGGTTCAAAATATCCGGCTTCGCCTCAAGAACCATACGCAAAGAATCCTCATTCCCCATAAAGTCGGGAATCAATACCTCAACCCCCGAGAAGGGCAATCGCTTGCGAATGGCCCGAATTGTTTCGGCGAAAATGGACGCGCCTCCGTCCTGCAAGTCATCGCGGGCGACCGAGGTCACCACGACATGCCGAAGACCCATCTGCTCCGCCGCTTCGGCTACGCGCTCCGGCTCCTGCAGATCAAGCTCCGTCGGGAGACCCGACTTTACGGCACAAAAGCGGCAGGCCCGCGTGCAAATATCTCCAAGAATCATGAAGGTTGCTGTCCGGTTGGCCCAGCATTCGTGTATGTTAGGGCACTTGGCCTCTTCGCAAACGGTGTGCAGCGTCTTGGTACGCATCATTTGCTTAAGCTCTTTATAATTTTCACCCGTGGTTAATTTGATCTTGAGCCAGTCGGGTTTCCGTTCGATGGATCTCGTCGCCATCCTTATGCCCCCGCTTTCTAAGGTGATCTGATGTGAAACAAGAAAAGCCTGCATCGGCATCGCAGCGCCCCTCCATGAAAGGCGCCCCCACAGGTTTTCATATATTTTACTTGCTATTATATCACGAATAGGTAAACAATCCACTTTCCTTTGTAAATGTGGTACACTGAAAAGGATGTTTTGGAAAAAGAAGCCTGCGTTGAAGCATAAAGATTCGGAGGAATCGTGACAATGATGAATATGGAGCGCATATTACAGCTGGTTCAATCCGGAGATATGGATACAGAAGAAGCCAAAAAGCTGCTGGAGGAGCTGGCCGGGGCATCGTCCGCTGTGGGGCAGCGCATTGATGATTCTCTAGGCTATGCCCAGCTGGACGTAGACCGGGCAGCGAGAACCGGCTTTCCCGAGGTTATCTTCGGCGAAGGAAAGACCGCGGAGCAGATCGCTGCGATCTTCGCCAGGCTGATGGCGCAGACGGACCGGGTGCTGGCTACGCGGGTCAGCCGGGATAAGGCCGAGCATATCCTGCAGCAAATTCCCGAGGCAGCCTATCATGAGAGCGCACGGGCGTTGACGTGGCAATCCGCAAGCGGGAAGAGCGCTGCCGCCGCGAACGAGGGATACATCGCCGTCGTATGCGCAGGCACGTCGGACGTGCCGGTCGCTGAGGAAGCCGCTATTACGGCAGAGATCATGGGCTGCCGTGTCGAACGGGTATTCGATGTCGGCGTAGCCGGGATTCACCGTCTGTTCCGGCGGCTGCCCTTAATCCGCGGAGCATCCGTAGTCGTGGTCGCTGCAGGAATGGAAGGCGCCCTTACCAGCGTGCTGGGCGGGCTGGTATCGAAGCCTGTCATCGCCGTGCCGACCAGCATAGGCTATGGCGCCAGCTTTAACGGCATTGCGGCCTTGCTGGCCATGTTGAATTCCTGCGCTCCCGGCGTTTCGGTGGTCAACATCGACAACGGCTTCGGGGCGGGCTATAATGCAGCGCTGATTTATAAAAACCAAAAAAGCGAGAGGTAGGCAAAATTGGTGAAAATTTTATACTTGGATTGCTTCTCCGGTATTAGCGGAGATATGACCCTTGGCGCGTTGGTCGATGCCGGTGCGGATCGCAGTTATATTGAAGAGGAATTGAAAAAAATCAAGATAGAGCCATTCGCTCTTGAATGGAAGCGTGTGAACAAACGCGGCATCTCAGCCTTGAAGCTGGATGTATTGCTGGACCCGCACACGCCGCCGAAGCATCACCGGCATTATTCCGAGATCGTGGATATCATTACACGAGCCGGGTTTTCCGAGCGTACGGTAAAGCTGAGTCTTGCGATCTTCGAGAAGATCGCCATTTCCGAGGCAAAAATTCACGATATTCCGGTCGAGCGGGTTCATTTTCACGAAGTGGGGGCAATCGATTCCATCGTGGATGTCATTGGGGCAGCACTGGCTATTGATTCCTTAGGCATCGAGAAAATTTACTCCTCCCCTGTACCGCTCGGCTCGGGAACGGTCCATTGCGATCATGGCATTTATCCGGTGCCTGCTCCGGCGACGCTCGAGATGATGCGCGGACTGCCGATTGTGCCGACTTCTTATTCCCTGGAGATGACGACACCGACGGGCGCCGGAATCATATCCGGCCTGGTGGACGAGTTCGCACGCGGCCTGCCTCCGATGATCGTCGACTCTATCGGCTACGGCGCAGGTACCCGTGACTTGCCGAATCAGCCTAACGTGCTGAGGGTCGTAGTAGGAGAATCGGATCCGTATATGCACAAATGGCAGGTGCACCATGAGGAGCTGGCACACAGCCATAGCCACCATCATCATCACCATGAACACGATCACCATCATCATCACGGAGATCATGGACACAGTCACGGGCACGATCACAGCCATGATCACACTCATGACCACAAGCATCATGAACACGGTCACGACCATGAGCACCACCATGAGCACGATCACGCGGATCATAAGCAGGAGCATAAGCACTCCCATAACCACCCCCCTGCCCACTCGAGTGAAGAGCCGCAGGATACCCTCTGCCGTTAGTAAAAGAACCGTTCGAGCCGCTTCATGGCCCGAACGGTTCTTTTGTCTGCTCACTGAGAAATCGCCTCCGCACCTCGTCATACACCAGCTTCAACGGAACACCATACTGCTTGGCTACCTGCTCGCACTCCTTGAACTCCGGCGCAAACTGCACCAGCTTCCCCCGGTGGTAGCCGGCCTTCACACTGACAGGCCCCCACTGCGTGTCCACCCGGTGGAAATCCCTTCCCAAACGATGGCACGAAGCCCGCAAATACCGCAAACCGATTGTGGTGGTCTCGCGAAAAATAATTTCCTCCATCCGTTCCAGCTCCGCCTCCGCTACCAGAACATTGAGCATTACGCCGGGACGCCCTTTTTTCATAATAATCGGAATCCAGAACACATCGTTGGCCCCCTGTTCAAAAAGAAGCTCTCCGATATAGGAGCAAAGCTCCGGATTCATGTCATCGATATTCGCCTGAATCATCAGCATGTGATCGTCAATATGCTCTTCCCTGTGCTGAAAGCTCACAAGCCATCCCTCCCTGCAGCCGCGCCTTGATTTCGTTCGATTATACCAAAAAGGCGGCGGGATAAAAAGGCAGCGCCCAGCGCAACCTATGATTACTATTTCGGCTAACGCAGATGTTTTCCAAAGGAGGAAACTATAGTGAAAGGACGCCGCGCTCAAGCGCTAACAGCTGCCCTGATCATCGCTATTGCGTCTGGAACGTCGGAAATTCAGGCAAGGGCAGAGCAGCCCGCTCCCTCTGTAGAGGTCAGTGCCAATGCCACCGCACCGAAAGCCGTCAAGAATGACGGCGGCATGAAAACGATATTTACCGAGCGAAAGGATATGTTCGAGAAGGTGAGTGCCTTGACCGGCCTCCCTTGGTATTATTTAGCCGCTGTAGACCAGTACGAACGAACCATCAACATGACCAAGAAGCGAGCGGCCGCTCCGGACGGACTTATTGCCATCCGCTTCACCGAGCTGCAATGGGTCGGTATGATGAACCCTGACTACAACGATCAGAATGAAAAGAGCATCGCCATGTTCGGCGGAATCGGTCTTGACGGTTCCGGGGATCATCTGGCTGACCGGAACAACGATCTGGACCGGCTGTACTCGATGGCGATGTTCCTGCTCAAACGCGGCAGCGTAGAGGATGATCTGCGAATCGGGCTGTGGGAGTACTACCAGAATACGAGAAGCGTGGAACGAATCCAGCAGTTTGCTAAAATTTACGCCAAGTTCGAAACCTTGGACCTGCACGAGCACTGCTTCGTCATGCCCCTTGGCGCCGACTATTCCTATCGCAGCACATGGGGAGCGAGCCGCGGCTGGGGCGGCTACCGGATCCATGAGGGCACCGACTTGTTCGCCGGCCATGGCGTTCCGGTACGCAGCGCTGCTTACGGCGTGGTGGAGATCAAAGGCTGGAACCCCTATGGGGGCTGGCGCATCGGAATTCGTGACCTAAACAATGTGTATCACTACTACGCTCATCTCTCCGGCTTTCAAAAGGGGCTTAAGGAAGGTGATATCGTAGCCCCGGGTCAGGTGGTCGGCTGGGTCGGCAGCACCGGCTACGGCAAGCCAGGTACCTCCGGCAAATTCCCTCCGCATCTGCATTACGGATTGTACAGAGATAACGGTCTCACCGACTGGTCCTTCGACCCGTACCCGCATCTTCGCAAGTGGGAGCGCGAAGAGCGGATGCGCAAGAAAAAGCGCTGAAACGAAATAACCCGAAGCCCCTCTGTGAAGGGACTCCGGGTTATTTGGCTTCCTTGCCCGCAGGAGCCGGCATACTCAGATTCGGCAGCGATATGCCCGGCGGCAGCGGATTCGACTGGCCGACCGGATTGCCCTTGCCGTCGAAATAATAAGTCGGGACATCCCCTACCACAAGCGAGTACGAAATCGGCAGCTCGGTTTGTACCACCTCCGGAACGGTATCGAACGGAATGATGATCGTCAGCTCCACGGTAATCCGAATATAAACCTCCACGAGGATCATATTGATGCCGGCATTCTGATACCGTGTATTCAGCTCTACCTTCGCGGCGCCGGCAGGCGTCAGCTTAATCGGAATGTCCGGCCCGAAGGAAGCGAGGATCGGACTGCTCATCGCTTGCCCTAGCGGGATGTGCTCCGGTACCGATTCCAGCGCTTTCAGCTTTTGCTCTACAGTCCGAACCGTTTCCGAAGTAATCTTCATATGCTCACCGTAATTCAGCGAGAAACCGGTGACCTTCCCATTCTTATCCGACCGCCAGTCGATCAGCTTTTCGAAATTGGTCGTCTCCGACACCCGTTCGCTGATCGCGCTATTGATGGCCTCCGTCGCCATTTGCTTAATGCGTACCTTCGCCAAGCTCATCAGCGGCTCCTTCAGATGTGTATCCACATATACGTAGCCCTGAATGAGGAACAGCAGCAGGATTACGAGAATGATAAGCAGGTTTCGTTTCAGTCTGGCTTTGCCGGTGGGACGGCTTCTCCATCTTCGCCTGATCATCGACTCCCCCCTCGTCCGCAAGCAGCGGTCCTGATCCATACAAGCATATGCAGCTTGCTTCTAGAAAAGAAGGGCAGGCTCTTCTGCATGGGGACGGCGGTACCGCGATTTAGGGAGACGGATTCGGCGGGTATTCATCGTTCCAGACCGGCACATGAAATACAAAGACTAAATCCGGCAGACCAAAAAATATTCCAGCCATGATCATAAGTAATATTTCCTTTGTTATACCATGCATACTCAAGAGCCGCATAACCAACGACCCACAGTAGATAATAAAATAACTTTTTATGAGTACGGGAAAAAAAGTGAAGATAAAGGATGGTCATGGAAGAAGCACAAACGTATTAAGCAAATCCGTAGTCTTATGGTTCAATAGCATATCCGGATGAAAGGACCATATTAAATAGTCTCGGCACAGGTAATTGTAGAGCAGATTACACAGAGAAACGTACAGGGCGGTTTTGTAGTATTTTTCCCAGAATTTCAAGGAACCTGAGGTAACTGCTATAAGCAGCAATGCAGCATTGGTTAACACAATCATAGCCGTTACCCCCGTCCACAGAGAATAACGGTAGTTTTGGATGCAAATGGTTTTTTTATACTCCACTGTTAAGGAAAGGGAGGGTTAGAGTGTCTGATGTCAAAGGCACTGCTTTCGTGACCAGTAATTTACAAATGCTCTGGTGAAAGCACCGGTAACGATATAAAAAACAAAGGAATAGCAGTAGGTCCATCCAAAATAAGAAACCGCTCCGGCCCAAACGGAAAACGGCTCACCGATAAAAGCGAATATAGCAGCCTGCAGAACTAAAGCAAGAGAGAAGGATTTCCAGGTTGTGAAGTACTGATAAATCAACATTTGTGCTACCGGAATGATAGAAAAATCAAAAGGAAACGCAATTAATGAATAAGGCACGAGCTTAACAGGGTATGTCCAAATGCCGATTTCCGCGCCAAGGTCGTCCAAAAAGGAGGAGAGGATTAACACCATTAGACCAAAAAACCAAATGGAAAGAGCCCTCTTGCGGTCAATGAGCCTGATAAGAATACACCACGGGATCACAAAGACCCCCAGCATAAACCACCAGGTCCAAGTAAATATACCGTCATTCAACCATCTTTGGAGCTCCTCATATGCCATATTTTGCTGCATTTCATGTAATTGCTCATTCATTGGTTACACCACACTAAGGGAAGGTTAATTATGGTTCTAGTGTTTCCATAACTCGTTAAGTTAAACGATACGAACCTTTTACCCCATAAATGATATACCCCTTTAAGCACGCAAAAAAAGCTCAGCCTTCTCCTGCATACTGCACGAGATGCCAAGCCTTGCGTTTATATTAAAGGGACGGTATATTTCGCCGATTCGATCCAGCTGCGGTCGGAAAACTCCCGGCCCCTCACGACAACCTCATTCGCATACACCTGAACGTACATGCCTTGCGCCACATCGGGGTTGTTTGAGCTGCGCGTTTTGCCGACAGAGGCGTTATTGAACCAATGGAACGTATTCTGCGTGTTGTAATGGCTCTCCGTGGCAAAATTGCGGTGCGTGTGCCCCGACAGCACGAATACATTGCGGTACGGCTTCAGAATGGCGCGGAATTCCTTCGCCCGGATCATCTGATGCGTTCTGCCGTCCGTATCCGGAGCGGGCAGCGGCTGATGGATGAAGACAAACGCCGGTCGGCCGTCCTCGTGCGCCTTCATGACCTCTTCGAACCATTTGAGCTGCTCATCCGAGTACCAGGCGCCCTCGCCAACCTCAGGCTTCTCCTCGGCATACGCTTCCTGCGACAGTAGAATCAGATGGACGTCACCCACCCAAACATCCTTGTAAGGCTTATCCTTGTATCCGAAAAATTTCATAAAACGCTCGCGCGCCATGGCATCGGTTTTCCCGTTGGGCTTCGTCTCGGTGGACCATTCACCCTTCTTGTTAATCCAGATGTCGTAATAATCGTGATTGCCCATATTGCCGTAAATCGGCGGAAGCTTGTAGCCGTCCAAAATTTTACGCAGCAGCTTGTAGTCGGTTTCCCTGGCCATATCCGTCACATCGCCGCCAAAGATGATCGTATCCACGGGAGATTCGAATTTGGTGATATCCTTCAGTGCCGAATGCAGCTTATCCGTCATGGTAGAAATGCCGTCGGATATGTGCACGTCACTCAGCAGAAAAAAGGAAAGCAAAAGCCGATTATCCTTCTCGGCTGGCTGTGGTACCGATGCCGCTGCGGGGCCGGCTGGCTGTGTCTGCGTCTCAGCTGCCATCGGACCGCCGGATTCCTTCCCTTTCAGTGCCTGCATCAGAAGTGCGCCGCCGCCGGTAAGCGCTGCCGCAACGCCCAGCAGCCTCTTAATAAATTGTCGCCTGGAGAGCATGGGTACTTTCCCCCACTTTCGAATAGTTACTAACTATTATCGCATAGAATTGTGAATTAATTGTAAACATCGGTTGAAAGTTTCCTGACAATTACCGAACGTTTGCCCATGGCATGCCGGAGCACACCGACATACCCTGTAGTTATAGGCCTTTGAAGGAGGGTTATTGTCATGCTGAGATTAATGTGCAAAGGAAAAATACACCGTGCTGTCGTGACGGAGGCCGATCTGGACTACGTGGGGAGTATCACAATCGATCCTTTGCTGATGAAGGAAGCCGGCATCCTGCCTTACGAAATGGTGCAGGTCACCAGCCTGCGCAATGCCACCCGCTGGAAAACCTACGCCATACCAGGTCCTGCCCAGTCAGGCAAAATCGGCCTCAACGGTCCCCCGGCCCACCTGTTCTCTCCAGGGGATCTGGTCATTATTCTAAGTCTCGCCCTGATGACTCCCGAGGAAATTGAAGCACTGAAGCCGCGTGTTGTTTTCGTCGACGAAAAAAATCAGGTGGTTCGAGTTGAAGAGCACGACCTGATTATCAAGGAGCAAGAGGAGAAGCGCAAATGACGAAAGAAATCAGTACCTCCAAATGGACCAAATACAGGCTGCTTAATCGGTCTTCGGCGCTGTCGCGCCACCTGCCCAAAACGATGTGGCTGCGCGAGTCGTCCTTGTACAGCTTCCTCGACCGGTACGGAGAGGTAATCGTGAAGCCAACCGGCAAATGGGGCGGCAGCGGTGTCATGCGTGTGCGGAAGGTTGAAGGCCGGCAATATGAGCTCCAACAGGACACCAAGGTGCAGACATTCTCCAGCAAAGAATCGCTATATGCGTATCTCCGCAGCAAGATAACGAAAAACTACATCGTCCAGCAGCGCATCTCGCTGGCCACTGTACAGCATCGCCCCTTCGATCTTCGCGTCATGGTCCAGCGCAAACGCGGCAGCAGCACCTGGAAGCTGACCGGAAAGCTCGCTAAGGTAGCCGGCCACGGATACATTATAACCAACGTCGCGCGCAGCGGCGGAAAAATCGTAACCGTGGAGCATGCACTCCAGAAAGCAGGGATCACGGACCGACGCCTGCAGGACATCCTAAGCGATATCGATCGCGTAGCCATGCTTTCGGCAAAGCAGCTGTATCCGAGGTATCGCTGGGTTCGGGCGATGGGTGTTGATATAGGAGTCGATAAGAGCGGCCACGTCTGGATTATTGAGGTCAACTACAAGCCGACACTTTCCCTGTTCAAGCGACTGAAGGACCGGACGATGTACCGAACAATTCTCGCTTATAGTAAATGATACGAAGATGAGCCTGATTGGTAACGCAGCAGGTCAACTAACAATCACTTCTCGGATGAGGAGTGATTTTTTCTATGAATCTCTCTTTTCTACCGTTTACCCTTGAATAGATTCGTCAACACTATTCCTAGAATCTTACACGGAGAGGTTGATAGATTCGCCTATGAACACACAAATGAACCAACAAAGCGAAATGGAAAAGCAGCAATTCGTCTACATGTCGGGAACGCAGCTTACGGAACAGGTACGCCAGGCTTATCAGCCGGTTTGGCTCGTGCTTATGTTTATTGTGTTGATCAGCGGAATGAGTCTATGGGGACTGGCCTTGAACGGAAGTTAGGGAATACGGGACATTCGAACAATCCTCTGCGGCTGTTGTCTCATACAATAGACCATCAAAGCTAAGGAGATGATGAGAATGGCTTATCAGCACCAATGTCCAACGGCCAGCCCAATCTATACCGCACCTACACAGGTATACAACAACATGTATTACCCTCAGGTCGTACCGGTCGTTCATCCTGTAGAAATTATTAATCAGCATCACTGTGTGCCTGTACCCCAGCATTACGTCACCTACACCGTGAAGGATGAGGTATGCACAACCAGCAGCCGGAAGCCGCGTAAAAAAAGAAAATAAGCTTGCCATCCGGCCCGCCGAAATCGTAAAAGCTATTCCGCAGGTGCGGAATAGCTTTTCGGGCCACCTTACATATCCTGATGTCGTTTCCCGATTAACCACTGGATTCGGCTCTTGAGGCTCATTCGGGTTTGATCGCTTGTTAGGCGCGGAACCTGCTGCAGATCCAGGTAGCAATGCGCCTCCTCGAGGCTGTCGTCTTCATGATGGTTTAGATCGGGATCATAGTTGACGTAATGGGAATGCTCCTCTACTTCCTCGGTATGCTTATCGAAAATATCCGTCATTCTCGTACCTCCGAAAATACACTACACATCACAGCTTTTCCAATCCGTTTTGCCTCCGGTGTCGGGACATGCTTGGAACAGCTCGCCCTTCTTGTATTGCATCTTGCGTCCGGTCACCGTTTCAAACACGCCGTTCTTAGGAGCCTCTTCACCGGTTTTGTAAGATTTCATCTGCTCATTCCTCCTCTTCAGGGTTGTTCCTCTACATCTAGGGCAGCTTTAAATGCGGAGTCCCCAGGCACGTTGGTGATCTCTTCCTTCTCATGAATCTGCTGCTCCAGCCGTTTGGAATGGCGAAGCATCCTCGGGGCCGCCGTCTGCTCAGGCTTAACGCTCTCTTTAGGGGTAAGACTATACGCTTCCAGCCCTTCCTTGCGCTCGTTCATACGGCCTTTATGCTCCTCCACTGGAGCTTGGCGCGTGCGACCCGCTCTCCCGGCTGCCGCCGACTCCACCGCCTCCGTCACCGTTCCCCGGTGTGCTTTGAGGCTGCGTCCCTTGCCCCTGCCCTTGGCCGCCTTGCTGCTGCATCTGGGATTGCCCCTGCCCGCCTTGGCCCGTCTGATTGCCGCCTTTGTTTCCTCCGCATGCTGTCAGGCTCATCCCGACAACCAATGCTATCATAACAACCGCCATACGCTTCATCTCATATGCCCCTTTGCACATTATGGAAATGCCAAACAGACATAACGTTCCCTTCCGAACCGTGAAATATCCTTTAAGTGCCCATCGCGGCGGCCGATTCGAACGTAACGAAAAAAGCCCAGCCATCTGCGCCGCGGCGCAACATGACTAGGCTTGAATCCTTTCGGCTTATTGCTTGTTGAAAATGTCTGTCAGAACAGGCACGATCTGCGACTTACGGGAAACGACGCCCTTCAACACAGCCTTGTTGTTCTCCAGCTTTACATTGTAAGCCTGCTCTACGTTGCCGGCTGCGCGGCCGAGCGCAATCCCGATGGAGTCATTGTTCAGGATATCGGTAACTACGAACAGGAACAGATCCAGGTTCTTCTCGGCGATGATGCCGTTCAGCGCGTCTTCCAGCTCGGCTTGACGGGACAGCACATCGTTGACATCAACCGCGTTGACTTGGGCGATCTCCACCTTCGCGCTGCCCATGGAGAATTCCTTGGAATCGAGGGAAATCAGCTGAGGAATCGTCTTGTCGCTCAGGTCGGCACCAGCCTTCAGCATGGACAAGCCGTACACTTCAAGCTCCACGCCGGCAATCGCTGCAAGCTCGCGGGCTGCGGCCACGTCCTGCTCCGTGCAGGTTGGCGATTTCAGCAGCAGCGTATCGGAGATAATCGCAGACAGCATCAGACCGGCGATTTCCTTGGTCACCGCTACGCCGTTTTCCTTGTACAGCTTGTTCAGGATGGTAGTCGTGCAGCCCACCGGTTCCGCACGGTAGTAGAGCGGACCGCTTGTTTCGAAGTTGGCGATACGGTGGTGGTCGATAACCTCACGCACAGTGACCTGGTCGATATCGTTAGCGCTTTGCTGACGCTCGTTATGGTCAACGAGGATGACATCCTTCACTTCGTTCGCAACCGTCTCCACTTGACGAGGAGCGCTTACCTTGAAGTAATCCAGAACAAATTGCGTTTCGCTGCTGACGGAACCGAGCCGAACCGCCTCCACCTCGAAGCCCAGTTTGGTTTTCAAATCAGCATATACGAGTGCAGAGCAGATGGAATCCGTATCGGGATTTTTGTGTCCGAAAATCAATGCTTTAGCCATGATCTTACTCCTTTATGATGAGATTGGATGTTAAACATTACCTCTTAGAAATGCCTAAGTTAGATTATATCGCTATACTCGCTGAAATCCAATTCCTTTACTTATCTTAATTACAATATATTCATGACAAAATAAAATCCGCCCTCACCCTAGGGGGTGATGAGCGGATTTTACTTGTGCCGTTACTGCTTCAGCTCCGCGAGCAGGCGCTTCACCGTTCCGGTAGGCGTTGCGATCGCTTCGTACACGCGAACCCGCAGAGGGAAGTTGTACTGCTCTGTCTTGAGGTTCGTGAAGCTGATCGTCTGCAAGCCGCTGATGAGCTTGTTCGTTCCCTGCAGCGTTTGAACGGAGCTGCCGAGCGTACGCCCGTTACGGTCAATGATCTCGAATTCCAAGGTCGAGAAGGCCGAATCGGTAATCACCTGTTCTTCCTTCTGAATATCAAGGCTTAGTCCGAGCTTGTAACTGAAGTTCCCGCCGCTGTACAGAGCCGAGATGTCATAGCTCTCCACTCTGATCTTGTACGGATACATGGCCAGCGTCGGCGAAATGTCGTACGGAAGCTCTTCTCCGAGCTTATTCACTTGAACCGCATAGTCCGAAATCGAAACCTTGTATTTTGAAGTGGTCGACTGATCCAGGATCGACAGCTTATACGGGCCTTCGGACGCAGGCGGCAGCAGGTAAGAATAGCTGTATACATACGCCGAGTTCGGAATCAGCTGCTGCAGCTCCGTCGTCTGGCGCGTTCCCGGATAAGAAGTGCCGAAGGCATCCGTCAGCTCCGTTGCGAAGGTCGGAAGCGTCATGGTCTGACCGCTTTTGTTCAGAAACTTAAACTTGGCAACTACGGTTTGATAGCCGTTCTCGGCATTCGTATGGCCGCTGAGCTCGACGACGGATACCTCCAGCTTCGGATCGATCAGCTTGCTGGTCGTATCGAAAACAAGCGGCTTGCCCAGCTCGTAAGAGGTCAGCTGCTCCAGTCCTGAGTCGACGGAGATCAGTCCTCCCTCCAGGCTTACCGTAGCAACCGGTACGGTCGATGCAGCGGAAGAACCGGAAGAGGCTTGGCTCGCATTCGAGTTCGCAGATGTATTCGTTGTGCCCGTAGTAGAGCTTGTATTCGACGCAGCCGACGACGCGGAAACCTCTTCCCCGATGAGGAACTGAAGGGTAGTTTCGTCAACGCCCTCCGGGATTTCTGCTGCGAACTTGTACGTTGCGTCCGCGCCGGTAGCTACATACGATTCCGGCTTCAAGACGGCATCGGTCTTCCATGTAAGCTCGCTGGAGACGGATACCAGGCTTCCCGCAAGGCTCGGAGCCTTCAAGGTTTTGCCGCTGTTATTATGCAGCACGGCGGTAATCAGCGCTTGGCGCTTCCCACCCTGCTGCAGTGCCTCCGCCTTGGCAACGGCCACGGCAACTCCCTGTTGTCCGGAGAGCTCGTAAGCTACTTCTTCTCCGGTTTTAGCCAGCGTAAATAACGCGGACAGCGACATTTTGCCTAGCGGCTTCGTAGACGAGACATCCTTGGACAGCTCAAGTGAAAGACCTTCGAGCGAAGGCTTACGGTCCATGGAAGCCGTAAGCAGCACATGCGACGTTTGTCCGGCGCTTAGCGCAGCCCCTCCGTTCAGTAACTTGGCCGTCATCGGATGCGCGTAGCCGTTTGCGTCGCGCAGGTAATATTTTAACGCAGCAGGTAAGGTTACGGTATCCGTTCCCTGAGGTGTGACGATAAGATCAAGCGTAATCAGCCAATTCCCGTCCTCCTGCGGATTAGCGAAGCCCTTCATGGCGCGGAACGACAGGATTTCACTGTTCGATGCGGCCGCATCCAGCTCGGAGAGGGCCAGCAGCACCTCCTGATGGCTTTGGCGGAAATTTTCCAGCTTGGCCACAGTAAGCGAGCCCAAATCTTGGATGCCGCCTCCGTTTCGTTCGAAAATGGTGACGAACATTTGGTCAGGTGTCACACCGGCCGGCAAGGTCGAGGTGAAGTAGTAGGAAGCCGCCGAATACGCGGCAACGATCCCCTCTCCTTTTTGCAAGAGACCGGCATAATAGCTGCCCCCGGCAGCGGTAGTCACCTTCACCCCGAACCGGTTATAGTCGACCGGGGTCCAGCCGTCATTATTCAGCTTCACTTGAAACCGAAGCGTCTGGTTATCGCTGCCTTGCGAGAGCGCCGCTTCCTCCAGCGTAAAATACACGGAGCTATCGATGAAAACTCCCTCCTTGCCGGCATGGGAAATCCCCGGAGCCAGCAGTGCAAGAGCCAAACAGACCGTGAGCAGTACCGCCATCCACTTCGTAAGCCGGCGGCTGTTTTTATGTAGCAGCATTCCATTGTCCTCCTTCATCTTGTTAGTCGGTGCGAAGTGCGTCGATCGGGCGCAGCTTGGATGCCTTGTTCGCGGGATACAGTCCGAAAATGACCCCTACGGCCACGGAGAAGGCAAAAGCGTACAGGCTGATATCCATCGAGATGACCGTCAGCTGCTTCGGGTTGAGATACGGCCAGAGGAGCGACAGCCCGATGCCGAGACCAAGGCCGAGGATGCCGCCGAGACCGCTGATAACGACCGCTTCGACCAGAAACTGCATCAGAATGTCGCGGCGCTTCGCTCCGATGGATTTGCGGATGCCGATCTCCCGGGTCCGCTCGCTGACCGTCACCAGCATGATGTTCATGATTCCGATCCCGCCGACCAGCAGCGAGATGCAGGCCACGCTGACGAGCTGCCCCGTCAGGGTGCTGGTCGCCTCCGTCCTAGCCGACAGAAGCTGATCCTGGTTCAGCAGGCGGAAGTTGTTCGAGCTTTTGAACGTATAGGTTAAATATTGCGTCATGGTCGTCTGGGCATTGTAAATATCGTCCTTGGAAGCAGCCTCGATATAGGTCGTGCGGATCGTCCCCAGATTCAGCTGCCGCATGGCCGTAGGCAGCGGTACGATGACATTGTCGTCTACCGACGTTCCTCCGATGTTCGAGCCTTTGGGCTTCAGCGTGCCGACGACGGTAAACTGCAGCCCGTTAATATTGATCTGTTTGCCCAGCGGATCGGCGGTATTGAACAGCGTCTTCGCCACATTGCTGCCGAGCACGGCTACATTCGTCCGAAAATCCAAATCGGATTCGGTAACGAACCGTCCTGTAGCGACATCCCCTTTCACAATCGAAAGGTAGCGGTCGTTGGTGCCGAGCAGGGAGAAGGTCTCCTGCGTGCGGTCATACTTCACATTGATGTTGTTGCCGGATACCGTCGGCGCAATCGCGCTGAACTCCGGAAATGCCTCAAACTTCATCAGCTCGTCGTAATTCAGCTGTGTCGCCCGGCCGTTCCCGTTGACCGTCACGACCAGCAGGTTCGAGCCCATGCTTTCGTACTGCTTCTCGATTTGCGCCGTCGTTCCCCGGCCGATCGAGACCAGCGTCACCACGGAGCCGACCCCGATGATGACCCCTAGCATCGTCAGCAAAGTGCGCATCCAGTTGCCGCCGACGGTCTTCATCGCCATGAGAACGAGCTCTTTGATATTCATGCGCCCACCTCCGCTTCCGCCTTCAAGGCAGGCGCTTCCCCGCTGCTCCGATCCCCGACGATCAGCCCGTCGCGGATCGTTATGACCCGCTTAGCATGCTCGGCGATGTGCAGATCGTGCGTGATCAGGACAATCGTATTGCCCTCCTCGTGCAGCTTCAGGATAAGCTCCAGCACCTCTTGCCCGGTTTTGGAGTCCAAGGCGCCGGTCGGCTCGTCGGCAAGCAGCAGGGACGGCCCTACGGCGAGCGCGCGGGCTATCGCCACCCGCTGCTGCTGCCCCCCGGACAGCTCGCTCGGGCGGTGGTTCGCTCTTGCATCCATCCCGAGCATCCCGAGCATATGCATCGCCTTCTCCCGGCGCACCTTCTTCGAGAGGCCGGAGTAAATCATCGGCAGCTCGACGTTCTCAAGCGCCGTCAATCTCGGCAGCAAATTGAACTGCTGGAAGATGAAGCCGATCTTCTGATTGCGCAGCTCGGCGAGCTGATTGTCCTTCAGCTTCTCGGTAGCTACCCCGTCCAGACGGTAGGAGCCCGAGGTCGGCACGTCGAGCAGGCCGATCGTATTCATCAGCGTCGATTTGCCCGAGCCGCTGGGACCGACGATCGCCACGAATTCCCCCTGCTTGACCGTCAAAGAAACATCCTTCAGGATCGGAAGCTCTTCGCCTCCGCGCTTGTAGGTCTTGCGGATCTGTTGAAGCTCTATCATGTTCATCGCCCGTCACCTTCCCTCTTCACGGCCGTCATTAGCGGTTGCCTCCCGCATTGCCCCCGCCGCCGCCGCCAGCAGGGAAGCCTCCCGGCGCACCTCCGGCCGGGGCTCCGCCGCCGCCTTGGTTCCGCGCACCCTGCTGGAACTGCTGGCGCATCGCATCGATCTCCTGCTGCGAGAGGTTCGTCCGGTTCCGGGTGTTCGAGCGGCTTACTACGACGTCGCCTTCCTTCAGTCCTTCGGTGATCTCCACCATCGTGCTGTTGTTGGAACCGATTTTTACCTCGTGGTTCGCGTCCACCGTACCGTCCGCTTTTTTGAGCGAAACGAACCGTTTGCCCTGACGCTGGCTCACCGCTTCCACCGGCAGCAGCAGCACATCCCGCTTATCCTCTATAATGATGTCCGCCGTTGCAGTCATGCCATATTTGAGCTCGGAGGCGTTCTTCAAGCTAAGCACCACGGTGTAGAACGAAACGCCATTGGTCACAGTCCCTACCGTAGATACCTGCGTGACTTCAGCCGGGAAGGTTTTGCCGCTGACCGCGTCCACCCGGACCTCCGCCTTCTGGCCCACCTTGATCTTCGGCAGGTCCAGCTCGTCGACCTTGATCGGCAGCTGCAGCGTGTCCAAATTGGCCACGGCCCCCAGCTGCACGTTGCTCCCTATGGTCGTTCCTACCGGATAGGAGGTAAGTACGTTTTTCTTCTGATCGGCAAAATCCGTCGAGAACACGCCATCGAACGGTGCCAGAACCTTCAGCTTCTCCAGCTGATCCTCCAGGCTCTTGATATTGTTCAGCGACTGGTCCACTTGAAGCTGCTTGTTCGTGATGTCTTTGTCCAGCGTATCGCTCTGGATGACACCGATCAGCTCTCCTGCACGCACATCCCGGTTCTCCTTGATTTCCAAACGGCTGATCGTTCCGGATACACCGGCCATTACCGAAGTGGTCGTCTGATACTGAAGCGCCGCCTGCGCAGCGGATTCAATCTTTACGCCGCCGACATTCGCCTCGCCTTTCACATTTAACCCTGCATCCAAAGAGCCGTCGTTCACTACCGTGATCTTCACGTCAAGAAGCCGGTTGCCCTTTGCGTCCCCCTTGACCGAATTGGCGACGGATTCGACCGTTCCCGTCTTGGTCAGCAGGAAGCCGTCTACCGTCAGCTCCACCAGATCCCCGGCGTGTAGCTGTGAGGCTTGCTCCTGCAGGAACGGCAGCGTCACCGTTAAGTGCTTGGCATCTGCAATCGTCGCTACCTTGGTCGTCTTATTGACAGAAGCACCCTCATTGATATTCGCGGACAAAATCAGCTTGCCGCTGGTCGGCGCCGCCATTCTAAGCGAAGCCGCTTGCGTCTTCAGATCGTTCAAGTCCGCCTGCTGCTGGCTAAGCGTCAGCTTCGCTGTCTCCAGACGCTCCTCCAGCGAGCTATCCGTAAGCTCGAGGAGCAGGTCCCCTTTTTTCACCGTCTGGTTGCGTGAAAGATTGATGACCTTGATCATTCCTTCTTTGGGAGGAACGATCATTTGCAGATCCTGCGCTTCAAGCTGCGCCGTCCCGGAAATGACCGACCTTAGGTTTCCCTTGCGCACCGGCGTTGTCGATTCCTGTACTGCGGACTGCTGCTGCTTCGGCGCTCCCCCATACTGGATATACGCGTAAGTGCCTCCCCCGCACAGAACCACAGCCACGGCGGCGAGTATCGCTGCTTTTTTCTTATTCAACTTGCCCGTACCTCCTTCAGCTTCCGTGATCTCTATGTATCGCTCTGCTTCTGTACCCTGCCTAGACCCATTATGAAGGACAATACTGAGGCAAAATTGAAGGGAAGCTGAAAATTTGCTGAATGTTCTTAAACTTCATCGGTTTTCCGCTATTTTCAGCTTTCTTTCAGCTTTTGCTCAGAGTGGGTTCAGCATGGCGGCGGATAATGAGGAAATAGTGTACAATGGACACAAAAAGAGAGGGGCCGGTCCTTATGAATAAATTGAAAGGCGTCAAAATCCTGCTCGTCGACGACGAGCCCAACATACTGCAATTTCTCGAGCTCGGCCTGCTGAATGAAGGCTTCGAAGTGGCGACCGCCCCTGACGGCTTTACCGCCATTACCACGGCCCAGCAATTCCAGCCGCACATCGCCATTCTCGACGTCATGATGCCGGGCATGGACGGCTTCGAGGTGTGCCGCATGCTGAAAAAAACGGAGAACATTGCCGTGATCATGCTCACGGCCAAGGACGAGGTCGAGGACCGGGTCAAAGGGCTTACGCTTGGCGCAGACGATTACATGATGAAGCCGTTCAGCTTCGAGGAGCTGCTTGCCCGCATTCATGCGCGGATCCGAAACCAATTTCCGAATCTTCTGGGAGAGGTATCCTACGGTCCTTTTCGCATCGATGACCGCCGCAAGGAAATCTGCTTGGACAACCGCGTGCTGGAGCTGTCCCCGACGGAGTACGAGCTGCTGAAGTTTCTTGTCATTAACCATGGCATCGTGATGAGCAAAAGCATGATCTTGGACAAGGTATGGGGCTACGATTTCGGGGGCGAGGAAAATATCGTCGAGGTGTACATCCGCTCCTTGAGGGAGAAGCTGCAGGACAAGGAGCATAAGCTCATTCGCACGCTGCGCGGAGCCGGGTACCGGGTGGACTTGCCATGAGCCGCGGGGGATGGTTTGCCCCCGGTTCGCTCAGGTATCAGATCCTGTCCAGGTCGCTGCTGATTCTGGCTGTCATTCTCTTGCTGATCGGCGTCTTTCAATACGTAGTGATGCAGAATTTTCTGTATCGCAACCGCGCGGAGACGATCCAAAGCCAAACCCGCACGATTCCCTGGGAGGCGTGGGCGCGAAATGGGACCATGCCTCGAAGAGAAGGACCCGGGGGACCTCCGGTGCTTTCCGATTCCACCATCGCTTTTATTAACCTGGATGGCGAAATGACTGTGCTTCAGGGGGACGTGGAGAACCGGCCGGCGCCGGTGCTGGCGAAAGAGGAATACCTGAAGGAGCTGCAGATGAACGAGCATCGCAAGCAAGGCGGCTACCGGATCGGCAAGGACGAGCAGGGCACGGAGGTCATGATTGTACTCCACCCTGTCGAATCGCGGGGACGCGGTGTGCAAGGGCTCATCCAGGTCAGTACCGCAACCGGTCCTATTAAGAACGTGCTGCTTCGCCAGCTGCTGACCTTCATTGCCTTATCTGCGCTCGCGCTGATCATAGGCTTGCTTACGTTCCTTCCGGTACTGCGCCGCGTGCTTGTTCCTTTATCCCGATTTATCGATACCGTGGAACGCATGGGAGCCAGCCATTTGAAGGATCGTCTTCCGGTCAATCAAGGTCAGGTCGAAATCGATCGGTTGTCCAAAGCCTTCAACGGCATGCTCGAGAGGCTGGAGCATTCGTTCGAGGCGGAGAAGGAGGCCAAGGAGCATATGCGCCGCTTCGTCGCCGATGCCTCCCACGAGCTGAGGACGCCGCTGACGTCGATTCACGGCTTCCTTGAGGTGCTGCTGCGCGGTGCCGTGAACCATCCGGAGCAGCTGAACCGGGCGCTGAAGAGCATGTATGGCGAGTCGGAGCGCATCAACAAGCTCGTGCAGGACCTGCTTCAGCTGGCAAAGCTGGACCAGACGCCGCAATTTGAGATGACGGACGGCACTCTCGACACGGTTGTGCGCGAGATGGAGGCACAGCTGCATCTCCTGGGGGGAGAGCGGAAGATCGTTCTGCAGCTGGAGTCAGGGGTAAAGGCCCGCTTCGATAAGGACCGGATCAAGCAGGTGCTGCTCAACCTGTTCCATAACGCAGTGCAGCATACCAGCCCGGAGTCGGGCTCCATCGAAATTTCCGTGAGGGATCACGAGAATCTAGTGGAGCTGTCCGTGCAGGACAATGGGCCGGGTATTGCGGAGGAGCATTTGCCGCATCTGTTCGACCGGTTCTACCGGATCGACACTTCCCGTGCCCGCCGGTCCGGCGGAGCCGGCTTGGGGCTCGCGATTACGAAGTCCATTGCCGAGCTTCACGGCGGGGAAATACAAGTCGAAAGCATCCCGGGAACAGGTACCGCGTTTCGTCTGTTGCTTCCCAAAACCGGTCTTGCCGCGGCCCACTCGGCTCAGAACCCTCCGCTCTGATAAGGGCGGCCGGGTTCTTTTTTTTCATCTAGTATCATGGCTCCAAATCCGGTATGATGGTAGGAAAGTCTTGGTTCTGGGGTGCTGCGCGTTACATGAAATTGGAACGATTAATATCAATGATTTATATGCTTCTCAATAACGAGGTCATCTCTGCGTCAGCCTTAGCCGATAAGTATCAAGTCTCGCAACGGACGATCTATCGGGATATCGACGCGATCAGCGCAGCGGGAATTCCTGTCGTCTCTTACCAGGGCGTGCATGGCGGGTACGGGATTATGGAGTCGTACAAAATGGATCGCAGCCTGCTCGGCTCCCACGATGTCGAGTCGTTAATCACGCTGCTGAACGGCTTGTCCACCGTTTTCTCCGATGAACAGGCCTCCGAGACGGTCCGGAAGCTGCGCACGATTCAAAAGGAGGGCTCCTCCCCCAGCTTAACGCTGGATATCGGAAGCCGCCGCGGCCCGAACGAATCTCTACGGCTGCTTCGAGCCGCCATCAAGGCGCGGAAGGTCGTACGGTTCGAATATGTCAGCGCCAAAAATGAACGGCTGACCCGCATCGTCGAGCCGGTCTGTCTGATGTATAAAAATCAAGTCTGGTATTTGCACGCGTTTTGCCGGGGGCGCAGCGATTACCGGGAGTTCAAGCTCACCCGGATGTCGGAGCTTGCCATGCTCCCGGAGCAATATCATAAAGTGCATCCTGTTCCGGCGGAGCGGCAAACCGGCTATCGCCGCTTCGAGAGTGCGAATCCGGTCACGCTAGTGCTGCATTTTTCCCCGCAGGCTCTTGCAAGGTCGCTCGACTTCTTCCATGAAGCGGAACGATGCTTCCAGGAGGACGGCTCTCTGCTGATTAAGCTCCGGCTCAGCGCTCCTGCGGAAATGAACTGGCTGCTCCCGCTTATTCTGAGCTTCGGCGACGATGTGGAGATCGTGGAGCCTATCGAATTTAGAGAGCAAATCAGGAGCAAGCTCGAGAGCATGCTCCTTCGGTACCGTTAATGGGTTGCCGCAGCGTGAGCGGCATGAGCTTCGAGCTCCGCTTGGGGATCATGCTTCTCCTTGCCCATCCAGCCCGCCGCCAAAACAGCGAGAAGAGCGGGGACGAGACCCCATGCGAATATACCGGCGATGGATTGGGATAGCCCCGATGTGATGATCTCCAGCGCTTTTTCGGGCACTAATGCACGGGTCGAGGCGCCCATCAGCACATACGGATCTTGAAAGTCGATCCCTGCCGGGATCGGCGTTCCTTTTGCCGCGAAGGTTTCGCTTATGGTTTGTGCCATAGAGCGGCTCTGCACAAGACCGTAAATCGTAATGCCGATCGTCATCCCGAGCGACCGCAGGAAGTTGAGCGTTGCGTTAGCCGTGCCTCTTTCACTTGGGGGCAGTGAATGAATCGCCGCATTCGACAGAATGGAGAAGGAAGCTCCCACGCCGAGCCCGACCAAAATCATATACAGCGTGATGACCAGTCGTGAGGTTTCCACTGTAATTGTAGTAAGCAGAGAAAGTCCCGCCAGGAGGAGGGTCAGCGTCGAAATGAGAATGGACCGGTACGACATCCGGTTCATGAGCAATCCTCCCCCTGTGGCCGTAACGACCGTACCCAGCATCATCGGCAGCAGCACGAGCCCCGAGCTTGTGGCTGTCCCGCCGAGCACTCCTTGGATATAGATCGGGATGTAAACCGAGGCGACGATGAACGCGGCTCCGCTGAACATCGCTACCAGATTGCTGGTCGCATATAATCGGACTCTAAACATGCTAAAGCGGATGATCGGCTCCGCCGCACGCAGCTCAGCCATCACGAAAATACCCGCGAGCACGATAAAGCTTAGGACTAGGCCAATGATGGTAGGAGAGCTCCATGCGTACATCTTGCCGCCAAGCTCCAGAACGAACATCAGGCAGGTTACGGCTCCGAGCAGCGTAACGGCCCCAAGCCAATCGACCCGCTGCTTCGCGTATTCCTTAGATTCCTTATAGAAGCCGATAATCAAGCCAAGCGCAATAAGCCCCAGCGGCAAATTGATATAAAATATCCACTGCCACGCCACATAATCCGTCAAATAAGCTCCAAGCAGCGGTCCGAAAATACTGGACATGCCGAAGACTGCCCCGAACAAGCCCATCAGCTTCCCTCTGTTTTCCGGAGAAACGGCGTCGAACATAATCGTAAAGCAAATGGGAATTAACGCTCCGCCTCCGATTCCTTGGATGGCACGGTACAGGCTTAACTCCACAATCGAGGACGCCGTACCGCACAGAATAGAGCCTAGCATGAAGACTACCATGCCGAAAAGAAAGAACCGCTTGCGACCGTACATATCCGATAGCTTGCCGAAGATCGGCATGCCCGCCATCTCGGCTATCATGTAAGCCGATGTGACCCAGACGAACTTGTCGAGTCCTCCCAGCTGTCCGACAATGCTGCCCATGGCTGTGGCCACAATCGTGTTGTCCATCGAGGACATAAGGATGGACAGCAGAAGCCCCGCAACAATCCAACCTGCTTTGTTTTGTTTCAAAGTCATATTTGTTCACTGCTTCCTTTCACTTGAATTACCTTGAGTATAAGCAGTGAACCCTGTCATCCCTATGTCAGTGTTTGAAAAAAATTCCCGACGCGCAGCCGATTCGGTTTATGGCATTTTTGCCACTGCCGGTGCTAACGCATGCGGGTGGGGCCTTTGTAATCGCATATGTGCGATTATTGCCTCACATTCCCGCTCCGCACAGCCCATCCGGCGTGGTTTATCGCATTTTTGCCATTACCGGTGCAATCGTACGCAGGTGGGGCCTTTGTAATCGCATATGTGCGATTATTGCCTCACTTTCCCGCTCCACACGGCCCATCCGGCGCGGTTTATGGCATTTTTGCCACTACCGGTGCAAGCGCACGCGGGTGGGGCCTTTGTAATCGCATATGTGCGATTATTGCCTCACATTCCCGCTCCGCACGGCCCATCCGCTCCACACGGCCCATCCGGCGCGGTTTATCGCATTTTTGCCACTGCCGGTGCTAGCGAACGCGGGTGGGGCCTTTGTTATCGCATATGTGCGATTATTGCCTCACATTCCCGCTCCGCACGGCTCATCCGGCGTGGTTTATCGCATTTTTGCCACTGCTGGCGTGAGTACCAGCGGGTGAGGCCTTTGTAATCGCATATGTGCGATTATTGCCTCACATTCCCGCTCCGCACGGCCCATCCGGCGCGGTTTATGGCATTTTTGCCATTACCGATGCAAGTACCAGCGGGTGGGGCCTTTGTAATCGCATATGTGCGATTATTGCCTCACATTCCCGCTCCACACGGCCCATCCGGCGCGGTTTATCGCATTTTTGCCACTGCCGGTGCAAATACACGCGAGTGGGGCCTTTGTAATCGCGTATGTGCGATTATTGCCTCACATTCCCGCTCCGCACGGCCCATCCGGCGAAATTAATCGCATTTCTGCCACTGTCGGCGCAAGTTCCAGCATTTGCCTGGTCCCCGCTACGTCCCTGACACACAAAAAACCTCTTAAGCTACAAGAGCTTAAGAGGTTATGTATCCTTACTGTGCAGGGGCTGTATCAGGAGCAGGTGCTGTTTTTGCCGTACGCTTGCTATCCACGAACTCATTGATGCGTTGCTCCGCCTTTTCCTTCAGCTTGCCAACTAACGTATCACGGCTGATGCCTTTCTCCTGAGCAATCTCAGCCGGAGATTTGCCTGCGGCTAGTCCTTCACGGATTTCCTGCTGGGTCAAACCCGTAACTTCGCTTAGGTCTTGGGAATGCCCAATCGGGCCGCCTCCGTGACCCTTCCCGCCGTGACCCTTCCCGCCAGGTCCTCTGCCGCCGTCACCCGCCGGCTTCGTCGAATCAACGGATTGCGTGATGCGTGTCGTCAGGTCCGTCTTCATCTTATTCGCTTGCTCGGCCATCAGCTTGCCTGCGGCTACGGCATCATCGATGTTCTTCGTTTCCGCTTCGACCATCTTCTGAATCAACGCTTCCTTGCTGAGTCCCGCTTTTTCCTGAGCTACCTGAGCGATCGTCTTGCCGCTCTGCAGTTCTTCCTTCAATACCTGCTGATCGATTCCGAGCAAAGTCGCCAGATCCGTGTGCTTCACGCTGCGGAAGCCTACCATTCCTGCACCTTTGCCGAAGCGGCCGCCCTTCATAGCCCCGTCTGTGCCTTGCTGAGCGGACGCTGCGGATGCAGCGGGTGTCGCTGCGTTTGCGAATACCTCTGTTGTCTGAAGCGCCCCTGTAAGTACGCCCCCTAGCACCAAGCTGCCTGCGATCCCTGCGATAATCTTTTTATTCAATGCTTTCATCGAAATTCCACCTTTCGTTTCGGTTGTTGAATTTATTTCCTTACAAGACCAAGTATAGACGTGCTAGCTGAATTCCCTCTGAGCCCAGGCTGAACATTTGCTGAAAAGTAGAATCATTTCCCAGTTCTCAGGCAACCCTATGAGAAACACATCCCAAAAAGGAGGCCCCCTCATGACTGAGAAGCCACTGCAGGAAAAGAATAAACAGGAGCCCTCGCAGGAAGCCCCTGTTTCCGGTGTTTCAATGGAAGCCCAAGCCAGGACGGTAGAGCAGCTGCTCACTCAACCTATCCCGGAAGCGCATTATGAGGATATGAACAATAACTGACCGGTTGTCCGGCGAGCAAACGTAAAAAAGCACCCCTCGCTAAAGCCGATCCATCCGGCTAAACCAAGGGGTACTTCATTCCGTTGCTAAAATATGCTCCACGTCAAAGCGTCGGACAGCTTCTCAAGCAGCTTCACTCCGGCGATGCTATTGCCTTTCCGGTTCAGCGCCGGGCCGACCAGCCCGATCCCGTACCGGCCGGGGACGATGGTCAGGATGCCGCCGGACACACCGCTCTTTGCCGGCAGTCCGACCTCGATGGCAAATTCGCCCGAGGCATTGTACATACCGCAGGTGATCATAAATGTTTTGGCGATTTGCACATAACGTCTCGGGATCAGCTCCCGCCCGGTTTGCGGCTCCACGCCATCATGCGCGAGTACTAGCGCCATTCGGGCAAGATCGGCGCACGTTACCTCAATCGCACAATGCCGAAAGTAGACGTCCAGCACCTCTTCCACATCATCCGTGATAATTCCGTTATCCTTCAGGAAAAACGCCAAGGAACGGTTCCGATGGCCCGTCGCCGATTCGGAGCGGTAGACCTCCTGGTTCATTCCCAAGGAAGGATTGCCCGCCAGCTCACGGAAAAAATGCAGCACCCGGTCGGTCTTATCCTGGACCGAGCTGCCCGGCAGCAGCGATGAAACCGTAATCGCTCCGGCGTTGATCAAAGGATTGAAAGGAATGCCCGGCTCGACGAGCTCCAGCTTCAGCATAGAATTAAAGTCATCCCCTGACGGCTCCTTCCCCACCTTGGCAAAAACCGCATCTTCGCCCCGGTCCATCAAGGCCAGAATCAGCGTAAATACCTTCGAGATACTCTGCATCGTAAACCTGAGGCCGGTATCTCCCGCGGCGATTTGCTGTCCGTCAGCGGTAACAATATAAATTCCTAATGCGTCCTTCGGCGCTTTCGACAGCTCCGGAATATAGGCAGCCACCTTTCCTTGCTCTGTATGTTTACGGCTTTCCTCCACCCATTCCGGCAATTTTGCTTGTATCAACTCTAATTCTTCAGCAGGCGTCATACTCCATCCCTCCGTTTTCCTTATCCTACCCTATTTGCCCGGCCTTCCTCAAGAAGGTTTTCTTACACCTGCCCCGAATGAAAAAGAAACACGTAGCCAACAATAACGGAGGATTTCGATATCCGAAGCTTCTCCTCTAAATTGAAGAAAGAAGGGACGAACCTCCATGGCAACGGTTCTTTATATTACGGCTCATCCGCATGACGACCAAGTATCCTATAGTATGGCGGTCGGTAAAGCCTTCATCGAGGCGTACCGCGAAGCTCATCCGCAAGACGAAGTCATCACACTGGATTTATACAAAATGGACGTTCCTCACATCGACGTCGACGTTTTCAGCGGCTGGGGCAAGCTGCGCAGCGGCTCCTCATTCGATCAGCTGTCCGGCGAAGAGCAGCGAAAGGTTTCCCGTTTAAACGAGCTGGTCGAGCAATATGTCGCAGCAGACAAATACGTATATGTGTCGCCGATGTGGAACTTCTCGTTCCCTCCAGTGATGAAGGCCTACATTGACGCGATCTGTATTGCCGGCAAAACGTTTAAGTATACCGAGAACGGACCGGTCGGCCTCCTCGGCGATAAGAAAGCAATTCACATTCAAGCGAGCGGCGGTATTTATTCCGAAGGGCCTGCGGCGGCGTTCGAATCCGGACACAGCTACTTAGGCAAAATCATGCAGTTCCATGGCGTTCCGTCGTTCGAAGGCATCTTCGTGGAGGGGATGGCGGCCATGCCGGACCAAGCCCAATCCATCAAGGAAAAAGCGATTGAAAAAGCTCGTCAAGCAGCCAAGAGCTTCTAAAATGGCACAAATAAAGACACCCTGCTCCGCAATCGAAGCAGGGTGTCTTTGTCATGTTTAAAATGGACTCGCAACCCCGTATTTTTTGCCTACCTCCTGCAGTTCCTTCACTAGTGCGGAACCGAGCGGAATGCCGTTTCGTTCCCGCTTCGCCGCCAGCTCCTGCTCGATCTCCCCCGGCAGATAGATCCTCTCGAAGCCTTCCGCCAGGGGAACCAGACGAACCTCGCGAATCATCCGGTCGACACGCCCTTTAAACACTGCCAAGTCCTCGAACAAATCTGCCCGCATCAACCAGAAAAATTGCCCTACCTCCTGATTCCTGTCCAGATCATCGTATAAATGTCCGATGTAAGGACCGAAGGCTGCACCCGTGAAAAGTCCCGACAAAATATCAACCAGCACGGCAAGTCCGTAGCCTTTGGCTCCGCCAAGCGGCAGGACAAGCCCTCCGTTCAGTGCGGCCGCCGGATCCGTAGTAGGCTTGCCGTCCTTCGCTATGGCCCATCCCAGCGGGATCGATTGACCGTTCTGCTGAGCTACTACCAGCTTCCCGCGCGCAACCATGCTGGTCGCCATATCGAATACGATCGCGGGCTCCTCTCCTGCAGGTACGGCATAGCATAGGGGATTTGTCCCAAAATACGCCCGCTTACCGCCCCAAGGCGCCATGTAGGCTGGCGCATTCGTTGTGGCGAAGGCGATGCAATCGTGCTCTGCGGCGTATCCCGCATAGTCGGCCAGCATCCCGCAATGGGCCGAATGCTTGATCCCTACAACTGCAATCCCTGTAGCCTTGGCTTTCGCTACCGCAAGCTCCATTCCCTTCGTCGCAAGCAGGATCCCCAGGCTATGGCCGCCATGAATCAGCAGGCTGGAGTCGGTCTCCTTCTCGATGTTCATCTGCAGCTTCTTCGACTCCAGCCCGGCCTCCAGTCTTCTCGTATAGATATCCACCCTGCTGACGCCGTGAGACTCGACTCCCCGCATATTCGCAAGGGTCAGATGCCTCGCGATAATCGCCGCGTCGGCATCCTCGAGGCCAGCGCCTGCAAATACCGCGCGTACATAAGCCTCAAGCACCGCACGCGGAACCAAAATCTGCGCGTTCCCCATGATGTTGTCCTTCATCCCTTCGCATCAGAATAACCGATAACGTTTGGTCACTCGTTATTTTATGCAAGGGGCGTCCATGGGGAGCGCCTTTTTTTATAGCCGATTACCGTGCTAACCAGCCGCCGTCCACCGCTACCGTATATCCATTCACATAATTGGACGCGGGGGAAGCCAAGAACACAACGGGACCCGCCAAATCCTCCGGAGTTCCCCAGCGTCCGGCCGGGATCCGATCCAGAATCGACTTGCTGCGCTCTTCATCGGCACGGATCGGAGCTGTGTTATTCGTCGCCATGTAACCAGGCGCAATGGCATTAATCTGGATATCGAATTTGGCCCATTCGTTAGCCATGGCCCGGGTGATACCCATCACGCCGCTTTTGCTCGCCGTATAGGAAGGTACGCGAATGCCTCCTTGGAAAGAAAGCATAGACGCTACATTAATGATTTTGCCGCCGGTGCCTTGCTGCAGAAACTGCTTTACAGCCGCTTGGCTGAAGAAGAAGACGGTCTTCAGGTTGATGTTCAGCACGTCGTCCCAATCCTTCTCGGTAAAATCAATCGCATCCGCTCTGCGTATAATCCCTGCGTTATTCACTAAAATATCGACGTGACCGAAGGTTTCCAGCGCCTTTTCTATAATTCTATCAATCGGCTCAAGGCTCATCAGATTGGCCTGGATCTCTAAGAAAGCCCTCCCTATTGCTGTGATCTTCGCTCTCGTATCCGGCATTTCCACATAGTCCACACCGACGATGTCGGCTCCGGCTTCCGCTAACGCCAGTGCCATGCCTTGGCCAAGTCCCGTGCTGGCTCCCGTAACGATGGCAACCTTACCTGATAGATCAAAGCCGCTTCGTCCCATAAAAAAACCTCCCAAGATATAATCACTTTCTACTGCGATTATACCTTCGGAGGCGAAGGGAACATGTGAATCTTGTCACTTAGTGCAGGATCAGGATGTGACAAAACGATATCCTCTTTATTTAATGACAAGCACAGGAATCTTTGATTGCTGTACGACGGAGTGGCTCACGCTGCCCAAAACCAGCTCTTGCAGTCCTCCGAGGCCGCGGCTTCCCATAACGATCAAATCGCATTGCTTGTCATAAGCATAATCCAGCAGTGCCTTGGCCGGATGTCCGCTAAGCAAAGCTACGCTGGCTTTCGGAATCTTCTCCGCCTGCTCCTGAAGCTCTTGTTTTACCGACTTGAAGGCTCCCTCCGCATCGTCAAGATACGTAGACGGAAAAGTAGCCAGAGGATGGCTCACTAGGATGGCAGGAGGCTGATATACATGGACGATATACAGATTCGCTCCGTTCTCCCCCGCCAGCTTTACTGCTTTATCGAGCGCTTTGCGGGAAAGCTCCGATTGATCATACGCTACCAATATGTTCTGAAATGCCATAGGAAATCGCTCCTTATCAGCTTGATAGCTTCATCGTAGCAGAACCACCCGAAAATGCTGTGACAAAAATCATACGCCGGTACTCCTACTGCAGCCGGCTTCGTTTGGCATGTCCTTCTCCGGATTGCACTTCCTCAAACAAATTGTTTCCCCTGCTCCCTTGTCCTTGAAGGTTTCCCTCTTTATCGGAAAAAAAAGTTTGAAGCAGTTCCCTCATTTGCTTCATCGTTACCGGCTTTGCGTCATCCGTAAGTTCATACCCCAACTGGCCGTTTGTTTCAATCGTTGCCGTTTCCCGTCACGAATCACAGTAACCGGGGGCCCGCTTAGAAATCGCTCGAACCAATCATACCGCAGCTGCAGCTTCTCTCTACACGCATTCCGTTTGAGGTTCCATGCCATCCACATTCAATTCCTGCTTCAACGCCTCCCATAAAGCATCGCATAATTCGGAGGCCGTCCATTCATACCGTGAGGTTGCTGCCCTCCACTCCCCGTTGACGGCTTGGACCCGCATCGAAGGCTGACGTTCATGTAATAGCTCCAACAGCTGCCCAATGGAAAAAAGGGGAAGCGATTTCGTCTTCACGAGACCGTTCAGGTAATAAACCATTTCCTCCTGTCCACTGGTGTAAATATAATCTCCCTCCTGAGGAGTCCAAAGACTTCGCAGCTGTTCGACCTGTCCCTCGGAGAGCTGCTGAAGCTGGCTTGCCGTTAATCGCTGCTTCATGAACCGTCCCCCTTATAGGATAAAATAAGAAAACCTCTATCGAGGTCTTTCAAAGATGAGCGACCGCGTTTCAGTGGTAGGTTTTCTTGGTAAAGAATGTTGCAGTGCTTTAAAGCTTTAGCCAACTTTAACATTCTTTAACGTTAAAAAAGACCCGTATCCGTGAAAGGTCCGCGATATGCTGCGGAAGACCTTACAAGAATCATGGGTCTAGGGTACATATAGACGCAAATAGACCCATTCGCGGGTCAACGAAGTGCACAAATATGCGCAATTGCCAAGGATTGTGACCCATCTACTGCTGACGAGGTTAGCTGCCGGGCTCGGGAAAGATGGTTCCCTACACGAGTGACGATGTGATTCGCCCCAAAAGATCTGGTTCCCCCGCTTTCCGAGCAGGCTCGGAAATTAAGCGTAACTCTATCATACACAACGTTTGAAAGCGTCGTCAACTTTTTTCAAGTAACTTATGATCTGGAATGGTTTGACAGCATGGCGATAATATGATATTTCTATATTTAAACACCATTCAATTAAAAGGAGCGACAGGCATGACCCCTAGAAAGGCCGTCGATAAGGAGCTTAGTCGCGAACGGATCGTGGATGCGGCACGAGCCTTGTTTGCCCGCAAAGGCTATCACGCGATCTCCATGCGGGCGATTGCCGAAGAGCTTGGCTACACACCGGGGGCTTTTTACTATCACTTTAAGGAAAAAGCCGAGCTGTTCAGTCTCATCGTAGCTGAGGACTTTGCACGACTTGACGCCCTGCTGGCCGGCACCCTCGCCGGACCGCCCCACCCTTCACTCTCTCCGCTGGAGACCATTCTGATTGAATTTATTCGATTTGGTTTGGACAATCGTCACGCCTTCGAGATTATGTTCCTGATTGCCGATCCCGAGCTGATGAAGTATTCTCAGCCTTACTCCGCACGTAGCTACGACCAATTCGCCGCCGCTGTGCTGAAGACGTCAGAGCTGCCCGGAACAGATCCCCAGCTTATGCAGAAAATTTGGGCGCTGTTCATCTCGATCCGCGGCTTCGTGCAGTTCTTTCTGCACTCGCAGCAATCGTTTGAGGATGTCCGTTCACTTGCCGAGGTTCAGGTACGTATGCTCTCCAGGGGGCTTGCGTAATTTTTTCGCCCCATTATTGAACGGTATTTAATTAACGGAAAGAGGTGTAAACAGATGAACAACCAACCCTTTGATTTGATTTTTGGAACCGGTCCTTTAGGCCGCTCTGTGATGGTAGAGCTGCTAGGCTATGGCCGTAAGGTGAGAATGGCAAATACCAGCGGTAAAGCATCCGGCCTTCCCGGAGATGTGGAGGTTGTACGCTGCAATGCTTACGCCGTGGAGGAGGTGGAAGCCTGCTGCCGCGGAGCCCGTGTCGTATATGTTTGCGTGCAGCCTCCATACCATGAGTGGCCGCAGAAGTTTCCTTCGCTGATCCGAAGCATCGCTGAAGGAGTGATGCGGACGGGAGCAAAGCTGGTCCTCGGGGACAACCTTTACATGTACGGCCAAACCGTTGGCTCAATCCACGAGGAGCTCCCCTACGCTGCGACGACCCGGAAGGGAAAAGTACGAAGCGAGGTGGCCCGATATGTGCTAGGTCTGCACCAAAAAGGCAATCTGCAGACCGTTATCGGCCGGGGCTCCGATTTTTTCGGTCCTTATGTGCTTGGCTCAACTCTTGGTTCCCGGGTGTTCCCTGCCCTTTTGCAGGGAAAAGCGTGCTCCCTGATCGGCCATATTGATCTTCCACATACCTTCACCTATATAGGTGACTTTGGGAAGTCGCTCGTGCTGCTGGGAGAAACCGAATCCGCCTATGGTCAGGCTTGGCATGTGCCGAATGCTCCTACGATGACCCCGCGGCAGGTGGCGGAGCTGGCATACCGTTTAGCCGGGAAGCAGCCTAAGATCCGCTCGATGGGTCGAGTCATGATCGCGATCGGGGGCCTGTTCATCAAGGAAGCCCGCGAATCGATGGAAATGATGTATGCCTTCGAGCAGCCTTATGTCGTCGACAGCTCCAAGTTTTTCCGGACGTTCGGCGACATCTCGTCTCCTTGGGAGACTTCCCTGCAAGCGACGCTGGACTGGTATGCTTCGTTGCGCTAGCCGAACAAAAAGGCCGGCCTTATCAACAAAATCATCTGCTGACAAGGCCGGCCCGTTACCGTTTATTTTTTCTGCAAATCTTCAATCGAATCGATATTCATATAGGAAGGAACGACCAGGCCGATCTTGGTGCCGTTCAGATTCGGGCCGAGATCCTCGAATTTGCCCTTGTACTTATCATAGTAGTCCTGATGCGTTGTCGGCAGCCACGCGGCTACAATGGCATCTGCGTCTCCGCCGGCAATCCCGGCCCACATCGGTCCTGCCTCTACCTGCATCATATCAACCTTGTAGCCCAAACGCTCTTCCAGCACCAGCTTCACGACATTCGTGCTGGCGATTTCGGAGTCCCAAGCGACATAAGCCAGCTTCAGCTTCTTGCCGTCCGCCTTCTCGATCCCCTTGGCCCATTCATCCACCTTCGCCTTGTTGGCTTCGATCCATTCGGCAGCGGCCGCCTCCGGCTTCTTGCCCTCTTGGATCGCTACCATCACCTTCGCCATATCATCCGGTGTCCATTCGAATTTATCGAGCAGCGCGTAGGCGGACGGATGATCGGCTTTCAACCCGTTGCGGACGATCGTGTGGATTTGCTCATCGCCGCCGAACACGCCCTTCGGATCCTTCAAGTACTTCAGCTCGTACTTCGCGAATTTCCAGTGCGGCGTCCAGCCGGTGACAATAATCGGCTTCTTGTCCTTATACGCTTTATCCAACGCGGCGGCCATTGCCGCACCCGAGCCCTCAACCAGCTTCCAGTCGGTCAGTCCGTAGTCCTTGATCGCTTTTTCCGTGGACTTCATAATCCCTGCGCCGGGGTCAATTCCGATGATTTCATACTTCACCTGATCTCCTGTAAAACCAGCAGCTGCCTGAGCCGGTTCCGCTGACGGCGGGTTGGCCGCTTCCTTGGCGCAGCCTGCCAGCAGGATGGAGCTTGTAATGCCCAACACCGTAATTGCTTTCATCCATTTTTTCATCTTATGCACTCCTCTTTTGTTTGTTTTTCACAATATGCTGTGACAAACGATCCAAAATAATCGCCAGAATCACGATAGCCAAGCCGGCCTCGAAGCCCTGCCCTGTCTTAATCTGGGTGACGGCCCGGTATACATCGGCGCCAATGCCCTGTGCACCGATCATAGAAGCGATCACCACCATGGATAACGCCAGCATAATCGTCTGGTTGATCCCCGCCATGATCGACGGAATCGCCAGCGGCAGCTGAATTTTGAGCAGCTTCTGCATCGGCGTACTGCCGAAAGCGTCGCCTGCTTCCACTAAATCGTGAGGCACCTGCCGTATACCTAAATTCGTCATACGAATCGTCGGCGGCACCGCAAAGATAACGGAAGCGATGACGCCAGGTACTACGCCCAGACCGAAGAAGGAAACAGCCGGAATCAGATAAACGAAGGCAGGCATCGTCTGCATAAAGTCCAGCACGGGCGTTATCAGGTTCCTTGCCCGATTGCTCCCTGCGCAAGCAATTCCTAACGGAACGCCAATAAGGATGGATACGATCGAGGACGTCATAACGAGAGCCAGCGTATCCATCGTATGATCCCAGTACCCCAAATTATCGATCAGTATAAGGCCGAGAAATGTGAAAACAGCGAGCGGTGCACGCGCAATCCAATAAGTTAAAGCGCTTAAAATAATGATCATCAGCAGGGAAGGTAAAAATTGAAACGCCGCCGAAAAACCCTCGACCGTCCCCTCAATTGCATCGGAGATCACCGTAAAGATGGGCGAGAGGTTCCCCTCCAGGCTGTCAACGAGAAGCTCGACCCATTCATCAAGCGGTAGCTTCGGTATCATCTACGCTCACCTTCCTTGGCAAAGGGTGTCCCGCCAGTGCGCCAAGCACGGCACCTCGAACAACGACCCCAATAATTCTTCCTTGCTCGTTCACGACCCCTACCGGATACTTTGAGGTGCCGCAAATTTCGAACAATTCATGCAGCAGCATATCGGGAGCAACGGTCGGCGTATCCCGTATGACAATTTCCTCCAAGCTTTTGCCCTGGGAAGCGGCTTCCGAGGCATCGTCCGCGGTAATGACACCGAGCAGCCGTTTGGACCGGTCCACAACGAACAGGTTCGAAATTCCGCCCTCCCGCATTAATTGCAGAGCTACCCGCGGTCCCCTATCGATGCTGATGGTCTCCGGTCTGCGCATGACATGCGACGCGGTCAGCACCTTGGATAGATCCACATCCTCCACGAACCGTTCTACATATTCGTTCGCAGGATTCATCATGATTTCTTCCGGTGTACCCACCTGGACCACCGAGCCATCCTTCATTAAGGCGATGCGATCGCCTATGCGTAATGCCTCATCAAGATCGTGGGTAATAAATACGATCGTCTTTTTCATCTTCTCTTGCAGATCAAGCAGCTCATCCTGCATATCTTTGCGGATCAGCGGATCAAGTGCGCTAAAGGCCTCATCCATAAGCAAAATATCGGGATCGTTCGCCAGCGCTCTGGCAAGGCCAACCCGCTGCTGCATGCCTCCGCTCAGCTGATCCGGGTAGCTTCCGGCCCAAGCCTCAAGTCCGACCAGCTGCAGTGCCTGCTCCGCTTTCCTCAGACGCTCCTTCTTCTCCATCCCCTGGATCTCCAGGCCGAAGGCGGCATTCTCCAGAATCGTTCGGTGAGGAAGCAAGGCGAACTTCTGAAATACCATGCTGATTTTCTTGCGCCGGACCTCGCGCAGCTGCTCCTGACTCATCTGCATCAGATCCTGTCCGTGAACATAAATGCTTCCCCTTGTCGGCTCAATAAGCCTGTTAAACAGCCGGACCAGCGTCGATTTCCCGCTTCCGGACAAGCCCATAATGACGAAGATCTCGCCAGGCTCGATCGACAGCTGAACCCGGTTCACCCCGACGGTCTGCTTTGTTTCCTTCAATATCTTCTCTTTACTCCAGCCTTTCTCAAGATACGGAAACACCTTATCCGGTTCGTTTCCGAACACCTTGGAAAGCTCTTTAACCTCAATGACGGCCAAGGTAACACCCCATTCCAGTTCATTTCCAGTTCTGACCCTAGTCTATCGTACAAGAAAACAAAGTGTCAACCGTTCATTTCGTTTGTATCGTTTGTACAGAAAATACTGTACAGGGTTATCCTTTGTTTTCTTCCCGTTTCCTCCGTAATGCTTACCTAGTTCTTTCTTTACTTTGTGTTTTCTGTTACTTACAATAAGGCTAATATGTCGAAACTCAGATTTAGACAAACACCGACAGGAGTGGATCAAGGTGTTCACCGAATTGACTGGTTTATCCGCAGAACATGAACAGTCGATTCAAAAGGCGCGCAAACGCATTATTGAATCAGTGGGCAAGAACATGGACTTATACGGCATCACGCTATCTACCGGACTATTATATGGATTGATGTTTTTTCAAGATAAACCGATGACTCTCGATGCCATGGGTGAAGCCATGGAGATGAGCAAAACGAGCATGAGCACGGGAATCCGAACCCTTGTTGATTTAAAGATGGTCAATAAGGTATGGGAGAAGGGGTCGCGGAAGGATCAGTACGAGGTGGAACGGGATTGGCATCAGACCTTTGCCGATTTCTTCGTCATTAAGTGGCGCAAGGCGGTTGAAATGAACCTGACCGCTCTGCGGAAATCGCTAAACGAGCTGACGGCGCTTGCCGGCAAGCACCCGGAGGACGAGACGCTGCAGTCTTATCTTCGCGGAGATATCGAGAAGATCAACCAAGCCATCGCCTACTATATGTGGCTCGACCGGTTGATCGATACCTTGGAATCGGGAGAAATCTACAAGCTTGTCCCGAAGGAAAACGAGTAATAAAACAAGAAGCAGGCTGTCCGCCTAACGTTAAGACGGAACAGCCTGCTTTGGTGTGCTCAAATATTGCTTTATTTTTCCCTATGCGCTTCTACAAGCTCGTACAGCGCCTCTCGGAATCTCCTTTCCTTCCTCCTCTTGAGCCGTTCCTCCTCATGAAGAGAAGTGTACAGCGAAACGCACATGAAGCCCATGATGACGGCGAAGGGCAGCGCCGTGACGATGGAGGCCGTCTGAAGTGCCTGAAGCCCTTGGCTAAGCAGCAGAACAAGTGCGATCAAGGATTGGGCAACCCCCCAAGCCACCTTAATCTTGGTGGAAGGGGTTAAGCTCCCTCCGGAGGTAAACATCCCGAGTACATAGGTAGCTGAATCTGCCGACGTAATAAAAAACGTAATAATCAGCAATGTGGCCAAAGCGCCCAAGATCTTGCCTAACGGCAAATGCCCCAAGGTTATGAACAAAGCGGAGGTCATATCCTTACTGACCGCTTGGGCAATAGGCAAGCCCTCCAGTACTTGCTGATGCAGCCCGACGCCCCCGAAGACGGAGAACCAAAGGAAGCTGAACAGACTGGGAATGAACAGCACACCCAGCACAAACTCCTTCACTGTCCGGCCGCGGGATACGCGGGCAATGAACATGCCGACAAACGGCGCCCACGCGATCCACCAAGCCCAATAGAATAGCGTCCAGTTGCTGACCCAGGTTGCTTGGGTAAAGGGTGTTAACCGCAAGCTCATCTGGATCAGGTTCTGCAGATAGCCCCCTAGCGTCACCGTGAAGGTATCGAGCAGAAACGAGGTGGGTCCGAGCACGAAGGTCGCGATCAGCAAGCCTAGAGCCACCAGCAGGTTGGCATTGCTCAGCATTTTGATCCCTTTGTCCAAACCTGTTGTTGCCGAAAGCATATACAGCACTGTAAGCACGGCAAGGATACCGATTTGGACACCTACTCCGTTCGGTACACCCCATAGAAACTGAAGCCCTCCGTTAATCTGGAGCGTGCCAAGACCAAGCGAGGTGGCCACCCCGAAGGCCGTTGCGATAACGGCAAGTATGTCAATAAGCTTCCCCAGTACCCCATCAACCCGGTCACCAAGCAGCGGATAAAAGGTATGGCTGATTAGACCCTTGCGTTTTTTACGGAATTGAAAATAAGCAAGCGCTACTCCGACGACGGAATAGATGGCCCATGGATGAAGTCCCCAATGAAAGAAAGCATATCGCATGGCAAGTCTGGCCGCCTCGGCGGACTGGCTCTCCGCTGCCTGAGGAGGGGACATGTAGTGGGACAGCGGCTCGGCCACTCCCCAGAAAACAAGCCCGATTCCCATCCCCGCGCTGAACAGCATGGCAAACCAGCTTACGTTGGAATACTCCGGCTCATCCTCGTCTTCGCCAAGACGGATGCCTCCGTACTTGCTGAACGCTAAATAAACGACAAAGATAAGAAATCCGAAGGCGGCGAACAAGTAAAACCAGCCGAAATTCGTCGTCGTATAAGCAAGAAATTCACTAGCCTGCTTCGCGAGACCGCTTGGATTCAAGCTGCCCCAGAGCACAAATAGGAGAATAATAACTGCCGCTATTGTAAAAACCATGGAAGCCTCCGTTTACCTTTTTACCATTTAAGGTATCCGCGGGCAATAGATGCTATTCGGATGCCTCATTTCCTTATCGGAACATCGGGGAGTTCATTAACAAATACAATCCCGCTTGCTTTTTTGCCGGGCTTAGTCCAATGCTTCTCGCTTCCGGGAAGATCGTCGAACCAGGCCGCATCCGAAGGACAGTCCAGCATCATGAATTTCCCATATTCCCCGTCGCGGGATTGATGGTACTTTAAATAGGCTTTGCCTGATTCGATAGCTAGTATTTCGATTTTACCGGAGGTATGGCTCATGTATAGGCGAACCCGCTTCCCGAGCCCCGATGTCCTGGCCTTCGCTTCCTCCACGATCCGGTAAACCCGCTCCAACGGCAGTACAAATTCCCGATTTCCCGTTACGGGACGATTGATGAAAAAATAATATGGCGTCACACCGGCCCAGGACAGCTTGTCGAGCAGCTCCCCAAGGATCACAGGGTCATCATGATTGATGTGAGCCATAACGTAAATTCGCTTCTCCGGAGTGGAATACATGTGGATTGTATCTAATAATTCCTGGTCCTCATAAATGCGCATCGGATTAAATACAGGAATTTTGGAGCCTAACCGTATAATCTTTACATGCTCAATCTGTCTGAGTCGCTCCAGGATCTTAGCCAACTTGGCGGTTGCAAGAATCAAGCTGTCTCCGCCGGTGAGAAGCACGTTATTAATCTCAGGATGCTTTGCAATATAGTTGATGCCCGGGCTGACATCCGACATCATAAAAAAACAGCCCATGGTCACCTAATTGCAAATCTGCCATTATACACGCGAAAGCATGGCTTCCGAGCGCCGATAATTGCACATCTGCGATTACACTGGTCATGAAACACGAAAAACCAACCTTCCTTCCCGCCCAATTGCAGATTTGCAACTATAATCGCGAAACCTGCCCATCGAGCAACAGTAATCGCACATCTGCTATTACATAGGCTTTAAAACAAGAAAAAACTCACCATGCTTGGTGGCTTTGCCTTCTTTTCCGCTTTTCAAAAGAGCAAAACAAAAAAAGACCCTTTGCTCATGAAAAAGGCTTCGTCTTACAGGACGAAAGTTCCCCCTATTCTCATGGGCACGGGTCTCCCGGAAAGCACAAAAAGACCCGATGCGTCGGGTCAATTCACACATTGAGTATGCATAGGCATGCAAACAATTGTTGACCCATCTACTGCTGACGAGGTTAGCTGCCGGGCTCGGGGAAAGATGGTTCCCTACATCGATGACTTCATGATTCGCCCCAACAACATTGGTTCCCCCGATTTCCGACGATGTCGGAAATTAAGCGTACACTTATGTTACAAAATAAGGAAAACATTGTCAGCCCTTAGACGTCTCCCTTCTCAAAACAAGACTGCGGCATCGAGTCCGCAGTCTTGTTCCGCTTACACGCGTGTTATTCTCGTCCAAAAGCCGCCCTTGAAGTTCTTGGGCTCATGGGAAATGATGAACGCCTTAGGTGCAAGCTCCTCTATCGTGTGCATGAGCTTGCGGGCGTTGCGGCGCCGCACCAGGACCTGCATCACAAGGCGCTTGCCGTCCCGTCCGTCCGCCGGCCATGTCGTTACTCCGTAGCCATGATCCCTCAGCTCGTTAGGAAGCTTGGATTCTAAGGAATCCACGATCACCTGCACCACCAGATAGCCTAATGCCAGCGCTTCTTCGATGCGGCTTCCGAGATACACACCAAGGCCAAAGCCGATGCAGTAAGCAGCCATATTCCATGGATTGTTCATGTTCTGAAGCACCAGATTCAAGCCCAGCAGGTAGATGAATACTTCAGCCATAGAAAGGAAGGAAGCCAGGAGGGTTCTGCCTTTGATGACCAAGATTAGCCGTAATGTGAAAGTAGAAACATATGCGATGTTTATGGCAATGATCGATCCGATTAAAGGCAGCGAGATCATAGGCGCTACCTTTCTGCGATATATCCGGGTCTTGGCGCTTGCCCGGAGTACGGAGCAACGAGACGATTCGTCTCGCTGTTGTACACCAGAAATACGTTGCTCCGGGGCATCGGAGAGATGTTGCTGTTCGAGCCGTGCATTATGTTGCAATCAAACAGCACGATCGACCCGGCCTTCCCGACAGGAGTATGGATGCCGTGCTCCCGCACCAGCTTCGTAAGGCTGTCCTGATCGGGAACGCCGTACTCCTGGCGGCGGAGCGACTCCTTATAATGCTGGTCCGGCGTTTGCCCCACGCACGAGATGAAGGTTCGATGAGATCCCGGCACTACCATCAGGGGGCCGTTGTAATCATAGTTATCCTCTAAGGCGATGGAGCAGCTGAGCGCCCTCATTCGGGGCATGCCATCCTCCACATGCCAGGTTTCGAAATCCGAGTGCCAGTAGAACTCCTTGCCCGTAAACCCCGGCTTAAAGTTAATCCGGGACTGATGAACGTACGTGGGCCCGCCCAGCAAATAATCGACGATCCCCTTGACCCGCGGATGCTCGGCAAGCTGCTTGAAGAGATCATTATGCTGATGCACGGCGAAGATCGATCGGACCTCTTCGCTGCCCGGCTCGCGAATCACTTCCTTCGCTTCGGAATGCCGGCCCTCCTTCCAGAGACGCTTCAGCTCGTTTTTAAATTCGGCAATTTCCCCTTCCGCAAAAAAGCTGTCGAGAAACAAATAGCCGTTCTGCTCATAAAATTCGGATTGGATACGGCTGATCGGCGCATCCGGCGACCAGGCAGAATATACAACGGGATCCTTACGTTCGATCCATTCGGGGTACTCCCGAACTCGGGATGGATATACATCGGCAGTAGCGTCCGCTTGCGTCAAATGATTGGCTGAAGTCATGCTCGTATCCTCCTTAAAATTGGGTTCGAATGTTAGCTGGTAAGCAGCGGATAGGTCCCCTGCTCGTCGTGCACCTCTCGTCCTACAAGAGGCGGATTGAACACACAGATCATGCGCAGCTGGGATTGTGCGCGCAAGTAGTGCTTCTCGTTTCCGTTCAGCGCATAGAACATTCCTGCCCGAATCGGGTACGTCTCTCCCCCGATCACCTCGATTTCGCCCTCCCCCTCGATGCAGTAGACGGCCTCCAAGTGATTCTGATACCAGATCAAGGTTTCCGTTCCCGCCTTAATCAGCGTATCGTTCATTGAGAATCCCATGCCGTCCTTCTGCAGAAGCAACCTTCTTGAGTTCCACGTCTCGGTATCCACATCGTCCTTCGTTCCCAGCACCTGCTCCAAATGCTTTACGATCATGTCGTTTCCTCTCCCTTGTCCTCAGTTATCGTTCTTCTTTGCCTGCCGCCTAGCCAGCTCCCGGAACCCTTCAGCCAGAAGGCGAAGTCCTTGTTCCAGCACCTCAGCTTCAATCGTGAGCGGAGGCATCAGCTTCGCCACCTCGCCGCGGGGGCCGGAGGTTTCCATGATTAAGCCTTGTTCAAAAACGATTCCGCACAGCACCTCCGCCAGCTCCGGCCTGCTGAAGGCGATGCCTTGAATGAATCCCTTGCCCCGGAGCTCTCCCTGCAATTCAGGATGCAGGCTGAGCATACGCTCTAACGTCTTGCGGATCATCCTGCTTTTCACATCAATTTCCCGCTCCAGCTCGTTCGTCCGCCAATATTCGAGCGCCTTTGCCGCCGCGACGAAGCCCAGATTGTTGCCTCGGAACGTTCCGTTATGCTCACCCGGGTTCCATTGGTCAATTTCGGGCTTAAGCAGCGTTATCGCCATCGGCAGCCCGAAGCCCCCAATCGACTTCGACATGCACACGATGTCCGGTTCTATCTCCGTCCCATCGAAGCTGAAGAAGCTGCCGGTCCGGCCGCACCCCATCTGGACGTCATCGATGATCAACAGAATCCCCCGCTCCTTGCACAATGCTGCGATCCCCTGCAGCCAATCCTTGCTGGCGACGTTCAGACCGCCCTCCCCTTGCAGGGTCTCCAGAATGATCGCCGCCGGCAGCGGCACTCCGCTTCCCGGGTCATCCAGAAGCTTCTCAATATACCCTGTTGTATCCAAATCCTTCCCAAAGTATCCGTCGTACGGCATAAAGATCGAATTTCCCAGCTCTACTCCCGCTCCCTTGCGCTTGAAGCTGTTGCCGGTAACCGCCAGCGAGCCGAGCGTCATGCCGTGGAAGGCGTTGGTGAAGCACATCACCGCCGTTCTGCCGGTTACCTTGCGGGCAATCTTCAGGGCGCTTTCCACGGAGTTGGTCCCTGTAGGTCCGGGGAACATCACTTTGTAGTGAAGTCCACGCGGCTTCAGGATCGTTTGCTCGAATGTCGTAAGGAAGTGCTCCTTAGCCGAAGTGGCCATATCGAGGCTATGCGTGACCCCGTCTTGGACCAAATAGTCGATTAACGCTTCCTTGATCCGCTCATTGTTATGTCCATAATTCAAGGCTCCCGCCCCTGCGAAAAAATCAATGAATTCGTTCCCGTTCTTATCCCACAGCTTGGCGTTCTTCGCTTTGGCAAATACGGTCGTAAAGCTTCGGCAGTAGCTGCGCACCTCGGATTCCATTTGGTCAAATACGTGCATGGACGGCTTTTCCAGTAAGGTCGTGTTCATTCGGATCTTCCTCCCTTATTCGGATTCGGGTCTGACTTACATCACGGCTTTCCTAGGCAAAGGGCCTAGCTTGTACAGAATCTCCTCTTCATGGGCTCGTTCAGAGGGAAACATGGATGCGGCATAGCCTTCAAACAGATGGCACTCCAGGTTATGGGACTTGGCCAAATGCAGGAACAAGCCCCTTGAAGCCAGATTGGACGGACTTACCGTCGCCTTCAGGTAACGAATATCCGTGCTGCTCTCTCGGAGCAGCAGCTCATGCAGCATATGCTTCCCAATGCCCCTGCGCTGGCGGCTCGGCTTCACGGCAATCTGCCAGATAAACAAGCAATCCTTCTGTTCCGGAGAACGAAATGCCGATAGGAATCCGACAATGCCATCCTCATCCTCCGCTATAACGCATGTGCTGCGAAAATAATCGCACAGCATGATGTAGCAGTATACGGCGTTCAAATCGAGCGTCTCCGTCTCCTTCACCAGCCTCCAAACGGCTGCGCCGTCCTCTTTTTCCGGGTAACGAAATCGAATCGTTTTCTCGTTCAACATCCTTCACTCCCTTCCGCTAGAGGTGCGGAACCGCCGTAAGAAGGACTGAAGCCGTTCGCTCTGCGGATGGTCGAATATCGCAGAAGGCGGTCCCTCCTCCACAATGCGGCCGTCCGCCCCGAAGATGACACGGTCGGCAATCTCCCTGGCGAATTCCATTTCATGTGTAATGAGCATCATGGCCATGCTGCCCTCATCGGCGAGCTCGCGGATGACCTCCAGCACCTCCCCGACAAGCTCGGGATCCAGCGCTGAGGTCACCTCATCGAATACCATCACCTTCGGCCGCATGACGAGGGCGCGGGCAATGGCGACTCGCTGCTTCTGTCCACCGGAGAGCTGTGAGGGATAAGCCTCCAGCTTATGCTCCAGCCCCACCTTGCGGAGCATCGATACGGCTCGCTCCTCGGCCTCTTCCTTCGGGAGGCCGAGGACCTTGCGCGGCGCTTCCGTCACATTGCGCAGCACGCTCATGTGCGGAAACAGGTTGAAATGCTGAAACACCATGCCGATCTTGCTTCGCATCCGATGCAGATGCTTCTCATTCGCCCGCATCAGACCGTTCGGCACCTTCCTGTGCCAGAGCAGCTCGCCGTCCACCTCGATCGTGCCCGAGGTCGGCTCCTCCAGGGTCATCAGCATGCGGCCGAGCGTCGTTTTGCCCGAGCCGCTGGGACCGATGATCGCGAGCTTCTCCCCCGGAGTCAGCTCAAGATCAATTTCCTTCAGCACCTCGGTATCACCGTAGCGCTTGCTAACTTTGTTGTACTTGACGACAGGAATCAAGCTCCCACCCCTCTCTCTGAAGTCGGTCTTTTGTCCTGTACGGCGGATGAGGAAGCCGCTTGCTTCACTTGCAGGCTAAGCCGCTTCTCCAGACGCTGCACGAGCAAGGATGCGGGGTAGCTGATCAAGAGAAACAATATACCCACCAGCGTATAAGGCTCGAACACCCGGTACGATTGCGAAACGATATTTTTGGCGGTCAGCAGCATTTCCACGAGCGTAATGGCTGACAGAATGGGGGTTTCTTTAAACATGACAATCAGGTAGTTCCCCATAATGGGAATGACGGGCGGAATGGCTTGGGGCAGGATAATCGTCGTCCATGTTTTTACTTTCGGATAGTTCAAGGCCACTGCCGCTTCCCATTGTCCGCGAGGGACCGCCTGAATTCCCGAACGGTATACCTCCGACAAATAAGTGCTGTAATGCAGTCCCAGTCCTATGATACCTACGGCAAAAGCAGATAGAGAGATATTCATGAGTTTAGGAAGGGTATAATACAGAAAAAAGACTTGGACCAGCAACGGAGTGTTGCGAATAAACTCCAAGCAAAATCTCGAGCAGACGGAGATCACTTTCCACCGGGAGCTTACGGCCAAAGCCATGACCAGCCCCCCGATGCAGGCGAAGGCGAAGCCCCCGAAGGTGGCCAGCACGGTGATCTGTAAGCCCCGCAGCAGCTCCGGCAGGATTTCGACGGCATAGCTCCAATCCCACATACGCTACACCCTCCCCACAGAGAGCCTGCGCTCCGCTCTTCGGATACCGAAGGAGAGCAGCGAAGCAATCCCGAAATACATCACAAGCAGCAGCCCCAGAATCTCCGGCGTCCAGGAAATGTAATTGTTCCGAAGGACCATCGCCTGATAAGTCAAATCCGACAAGGTGATGAAATATACGAGCGAGGTGCTCTTGATCAGCTCGATCAGCAGATTGCCGAAGGGCGGCAGCATACGGATGACTGCCTGGGGCAGAATCACGTACCGCAGGCTCTGCCATGGCTTCATGTTCAGCGCCACGGTCGCCTCCCACTGTCCCTTGGGGATCGCGAGCACGGTGCTTCGAACGACCTCCGAGCCGTACGCCCCGAAATTCAAGCCGATCGCCAGCACCGCAGCCCACAGCTTCGGAAGCTCGATTCCTACGAAAGGAAGTGCAAAGTACAGCCAGAATAGCTGGATCAGCAGCGAGCTTCCTCTGAAAAATTCCACGTACACTGTTGTTCCCGCTCTCAGCAGCCGGTACCGGGACATCCGGGCCAGCCCGGCGGTGAAGGAGACGAGAATCGCCACCACCGCCGAGAGCAGCCCGATGACTACCGTGAGCTTAGCGCCTTCCAGCAGTAAAGGAACGAATTCCATCCATGAGGAGACCATGCAGCTCTACCCTTTGCACAGAGCTTCCGAGGTTACATCACCCGGCAGCTCCTGCTCCGTAAAGCCGAATTTCTGAAGAATCTTCAGCAGCTCTCCCGATTCCTTCAGCTTCTTCAATTCCGCATTGAACGCTTGCTGGAATTCCTTATCCTCCGGCCGGAATGCGGTAGCCCCGTATCCTCTCACGCTCTTCCCATCGATTTCGGGCTGGTTGAAATCGCTTACTCTTTCCAATCCGTCGTCCTTGGCCGAATCCAGCATCGCTTGAAGCGCCGGTCCGGTCATCGTTACGGTATGTGCCCGTCCAGCCTGCAAGGCATTGAGCGCAGAGGCTTGGTCCGGTACGAGCAGCATCTGATCCTTAGAGACGCCGGACTTTTCTAAATAACCGATTTCCACCGCACCGGTCATAACAGCCACCTTCACATCCTTCTTGGATGCGATGTCCTTATAGCTGTGTAATCCGTTCGGATTACCCTTCTTTACGGCAATAGCTTCCCCAATACTGTACTCCGGATCTGCAAACAGCACCGCTTTACAGCGGTCGGGGTTAATAAACATTCCTGCGGTAATCATGTCAAAGCGTTTGGCCTGAAGTCCGCCGATCAGGGAGCCGAATTCCGTAAGCTCCCCTTGCATGTCTTCAATGCCCATGTTCTTCAGTATGGCACGAGCAATTTCTACGGCTTCTCCCGTCAGCTGACCGTCGGACGTCTTGTAGGCGTACGGCTTCTCGTTGGCGAAGCCAATGGTCACGACCCCTTTCTCCTTGACCTTGGCTAACGTGCCACTCTCCGATGACTTGGCCGGGGGCGGATTGTCCCCTCCCGCGCCGGCCTCCCGGACCTCTCCGCAACCGACGACTGATGTGAATAGCGATAGAAACAGCAGTAACGACAAACCCCTTCTCAAGCAGCACCACTTCCTCTCTTAAGAATTCGTTCGCGAACACTATTCATGCTAACACAGTTTTCCATAAGGTGTCATATGGACTCAGCCATGATATTTCCAGAGAATCCCTTCTCTCCTAGTCTGAGGGAGGATTACCCGGTACATTCTCCGAATTCCTCCCGTATGTTGCCATATCGTATCCGAAATGGCCCTTTTCCCCCCTCTGAATGTATGGTATTGCAAAAGGAACATATATTCCCTTTTTGTGTCAACCGCGATCAACATGTAGATTTCCACCTAACAAAATAACTATATCTAGATTCCCGCCCCTTAGATCATGAGCTTAGTCGTCTTCTGAACTCCTCTACCTCCTCCGGGTCACCGCTCACGAGAGCCTGCCGCCACGGCGAATTTCCGTGTTTCCGTGCGGAATCAGAAACGATTCTCCCCGGTAGATCCGAAGAATCAGAAGCTGATCGAGAAGCGGCAGCTGGCGGAGCAGTACCATGTGCAGACGCAGGCTGACCACCGTGACCTCGTGGATTGTTCCCTCCGATTCGGCGATAAGCTGCAATCCGCCCGGATTCTCGATCAATGCTCTCAGAACGGTGCGCGCCGCGAATAATGTCGAGAACACCTCAAAGCCCTCTCTGCTGAATTCCAGCTGAAGCTTCGGCTGCTCAATGCGGACCAGCACTCTTCCGTCCGTCAGCTCCTTGGCTCTGCGGGCAAGACGGGCATTGACCTCATCATCCATGTCGGCCAGCACTATAACATCCGCTTCGAAGGCCCCCAAGCTCTCCATCACCGTCTCGTCGAACGATGTCAGCTGATGAAGCGCTGCTTCCCCCTTGAAGGAATGACCACCTACGCCCATATTGGCGGATTGTGTCGTATAAACTTTTCCAACCCTTCCCACATGATATACAAAAAAGAGCAGAGGCATCGACCCCGCTCTTCTGGCTGTTTATAATTAAGATACGGCAGGATGCTCTACCTTATCTTCCTTATCCTCATTATTATGGTTGTTTTTCTTCGACAAAATTTTCCCTGCACCGACAACCACAACGGCTAGTCCGATCGGAAGGATATAATGTCCGCCCGGCACGTGCGTTTCGATAAAGTGGCCCACCGCCTTGTCCGCCAGCATCATCTCCCCTGCCGTATAGCCGAGCAGTGCTGCTCCGCCCCATACGATGATCGGGAATCGGGTCATCAGCTTCATCAGCAGCTGGCTTCCCCAGATGATCAGCGGAATGCTGATGGCCAAACCGATTCCGATCAGCAGGTAATTGCCACCCGCCGCGCCGGCTACAGCCAGCACATTGTCGAGACTCATGACGAAGTCCGCAATGATGATGGTTTTGACCGCTTCGGCAATGCTTCCGCCCGCCTTGAGATGCTCCTCATCTCCGTCGCCCTTCAGCAGCTTAACCGCAATGAAGAGAAGGAGAAGGCCGCCCGCCAGCTGAACGAAAGGAACGGCAAGGAGCCATACGGCTACGAAGGTCAACACTACGCGCAGCGCTATCGCACCGAAGCTTCCCCAGATGACCGCTCTCTTCTGCTGCTCCGCCGGAAGGTTGCGGCAGGCAAGGGCGATGACCACCGCATTATCGCCGCTAAGCACGATATTGATCAAAATAATTTTTAACAGTCCTAGTAAAAACTCGCTTTCCACCTGGTACACTCCCTTATGCCTCAACGTAATAGTATGATTTTAATAGATTAGAGGGGAAAGAACAATTGTTTCTTGTGTATAATGTCCATTTATTCGGCAGAACATGCCCTCTTTATCGAATCCTCTCACTTTCCGCAACAAAAGGCTCGATATGAATATGAACGTAAGAAATGCTGTGCTGCTCGGACATCCGTTTCTCGATATCCTCTGTTATTTCATGGCTTTCGATGACATTCAGCTGATGATCCACTGCGATCGTAACATCAACCAGCTTGTTATTCCCGTGAATTCTTGCTTTGATGTCGATGATTTTCTCTACGCCCGGCGTATCCGTAATCGTTTGTCTGATTGACTTCAACTCTTCGTAATCGAACCCGTCCGTCAAGGCGTGGGAGGCGTCACGGAATATATCCCATGCCGTTTTGCAAATGATCCCCCCGACAATGACCGCCGTGAGCGGGTCAAGCCAAGGCAGGCCGAATTGCGACCCCATGATCCCGACAAACGCGCCGACGCTGACCAGAGCATCCGAGCGATTGTCTTGAGCTGCGGCGATCAGCGCCTGACTATTGATTCTGCGGGCTAACCGAATGTTGTATAAGTACACCAAATAGATGGCCCCTGCGCAAAAAAGGGCGGTCCAAGCAGCAGTAATGTCCGGAGTCTCGATGGACGGACTGCGGAATGTAAGAATGGCCTGATACAGCACCTGCAGACCTACGGCAAACATGATGAACGATGCGACGAGGGCCGCAACCGTCTCCGCCCGAAAATGTCCGTACCGGTGGTTTTTATCGGGCGGCTTCCTTGATATTCGTAACCCGATTAAAACTGCCAGCGATGCGATAATATCCGTTGAGTTATTCAAGCCGTCCGCCGAAAGCGCTTCGGAGCCGGTTGCATAGCCTATGATCAGCTTGATCGCCGAAAGGGCAATGTAAGCAATGATGCTCAGCATGGCGCCCTTCTCACCCAGCTTAATATTGTCGTACGTTTCCTCCAACACCATTCACTCCTATTCCTTCCTCTTCCATGTTTATGTTACTTGATAGGAACCGTGTGGGTCTAGAGAAACAGTTTTGTCTTCGGCACGAAAAGTAAGGTAAGACTAACACTGTTGCGCAAGTCCAACTTTCTAAGTAGGATTTGAAAGACCAAAAAACCGGAGATTTCTCTCCGGCTCTGCAGTGCGATTTACATCGTTCCCCCGCCTTGGCGCACTTCGGGCGGAATTTTCTCGGGACCTTGATTGATATACTGGTAAATAAAGGTGCCCGCTTTCGATTCGTCATAGGCGGGAAGCTCCATGGTTTTCGTCCAAGCCGTCATGACGATTTGGTCCGGCTGGCTCAGGTCGCTGTTGGGCACGCCCAGGATGCCGGCGCCGGCTTTGCGGTATTTCGTAAGCTCCTCAATTCGTTTCACAATATCAGGATTAGCCTGGGGATGAAAATAAATAATAATATCTCCATGCTCCAGGTTGTGAACCAGATTCTCGTAGGGCGGCCTTTCCTTGTACAATCCGAACTTCAGATCATGCGGACTATGAGTGCCCGAGGTCGGAATTTTCATTTCGTACCGAATCGGCGCCTCCGAATGGCCTCCGCCGTAATCTTTATCGTTCACTACTTGAATCTCCGCCTGGTAGTTCAGCTTTTCAATGCTGTATTTGCCGCTGGTGTACTGAATAAGGTTAATTCCAATGAGGACAACCGCAAGGCCAAGCATCGCATGCGAAGCCCTGAGCGCCAGTTTTCTTTTTTTCGTCAGCTCCGCCTTCTGTGCCTTCTTCAGTTGGCTTGTATTCCGGTGATGCAGCTTATTCGAGAACCAATAACCGGCTACGGCGGCTGCAAAGAATACGAGCCCGATATACAGCAGTAAGAACGTAGTATCGAATCCTTGGTGCATACCCGCATGTGGGTCCATTCGTATCATCCCTTCGATTCGCAATTCGCGGTGTAACAACTCAGGTTACATGTAACTATAATAGTTACAACTAGTTCGGCTGTCAACCCTCAACACCCAAGTGGTAAAAAACACCATGCGCTTATTACCGAAGATTTCGTGGGTATGCTAGGGGCCACACAGGACCTCAAAGACGACCTGTCGGCTCCCCAAGGTAACTACTTTTACTGTGTAGGAACTCGTTCCTTTTCTTTTGCTTTTCCCTCACCCAGCAGCTTGGCCGCGGCCGCACCTGCGACTAAAGACCATACCGCTGCCGAGACGCCAAGGAAGGAAACGTTGGATATCGCGACGATAAAGGAGAACAAGACGGAATAACGATAAGACGCGTCCGAGAAGGAGCTCTGCAAGCTCCCCAGCAGCACGCCTACGAGCGAGAAGCCTGTGATGATGCGAATAAACGACATCGGAAGCGCCTGAATGACGACGCCGAGCTTCCAGGCGAATAACCCGAACAATGCTACCAGCAGTCCGGATACCATTGCCGCCTTATATCGCTTCTCTTTGGGGCCTGCCTCCTCACTGCTGCATAAAGCACTCATCATTCCCCCGATATTGGTGGCGTGTCCTCCAAAGAAGCCGGCAAACGCCGACGTCAGCCCAGTGATAAGAAGCGTCCGATTCACGGGAGCATCGAATCCGTTCTTCTTCAGCGCCGTTAGGGCAACGGCCACATCATTACTTAGGACAAGCACGGCACAAGGAATCGTGACCGATAAGAAGCCTCTCACTGTAAAGCTGGGCATAACAAGCTGCGGCACCACAAACTCCGCGGGGGGCAGCTGGGGCATCTCGTTACTTACCACAAGCCCCAACACAGCGAATACAACCACTCCGAAGATAGGCGGAATCGCTCTGGACACTCTCGGCGCCAGGAAAAAGCCAAGAACGGCCATCCCCCCTACGATCGGCGCCTCCTTCATCGACGGAATAAGCGCTACCGCATAACTCAGGATGAGGCCCGCCAGCATCGCATCCATAAGCTGCTTAGGGATATATTCCAGCACTTTGCCGAACAGCCCCGTTACGCCAAGCAAGGCCAGCAGCACGCCTGCCATGATGAAGCTTCCTGCGAGCTCCGGCCACGGGAACTGAACGGCAGCCGTACTCAAGAAGGCCGCTACCGTAATGGAATGAGCGCCGCCGAACGGGATTCGGTACCGCAGGCTCAGCAGGAAATTCAGCAGACCCCCTATCACATACACTGCGAACATCCAAGAGACCAGCTCCGTCCGGTCAAGCCCCAAATGATGCGAGCTTTGGACGATTAGGATGGCCCCGCCCGTACAGGCTAATAGGGCGGACATCATTCCGGTTACAACGTTCTCTGTCTTCATGGCATACATCCTCTTTCCTTCGAACAAACTTCGTAATCCCGACTTACTTGGGTCCTTACCTATGAACTGAATTGTAGGCTAACCTTCCTCAGGTGTAAACGTCCACTTTGCTTTCGGTTTTCCCGTCCACTTCTGGTATGATAAGAAAAGCTTTTACTTTCTGCTATGTTAATCATAGATATCATGTCAAAACAGACAAACGATGGTGATAAACATGCGAAATCCCGATCGGACCAGTCCCAAGCCCCTGTATCAGCAAATATCGGACGACATTGAAAGAAGCATCATCTACGGCGAATATCCGCCCGGCAGCTTCCTCCCCTCCGAAAGAAAGCTTGCGGAGCAGCTCGGAGTAAACCGAAGCACCGTGGTGCGGGCTTACGAGGAGCTGCGGGCCAAGGGCATCGTGGAAAGCATCACCGGCAGCGGCACAATGGTCAGCAAGATGACGTGGGGGGCCGCACCGAGTCTTGCACCGAATTGGCGCCAATTTGTCGAGGGGGGAACCTTCGCGCCGAACCTCCCCTTTATCCGCAGGGTCCGCGAGGTTTTGTACGAGCGCAAATCCATCATTAACTTTGCCAGCGGCGAGCTGTCGTCCGATTTATTTCCGAATGAAACGATCCGCGAGCTGCTAAAGACCGTGCCGTTTCAGGCCCATCTCGGCTATGACGATCCTTATGGGTATTTGCCCCTGCGGGAAACCCTGGTTTCCTTTTTGGAAAAGCACCTGCATATACGTACCACCGAATCTTCAATTCTCATTACGTCGGGCTCCCAGCAATCGCTTTACCTGATTACGCAGTGCCTGCTGTCCCCGGGGGATGCGGTAGCCGTCGAGGATCCTTCCTACTGTTATTCCCTGCCTATGTTCCAGTCGGCCGGTCTGCGATTATTCCGGCTTCCCGTAACGGAGGATGGCATAGAACCGGAAGACATCCGAAGCTTGTTCCGTCAGCATCGGATTCGTATGCTTTTCCTGAATCCGAATTATCAGAATCCGACGGGCAGCATTCTGCACCCGTCCAAGAGACAAGCACTGCTGCAAATCGCCGCCGAGCTGGGCATCCCGATTGTAGAGGACGATCCGTTCAGCCTGACCTCCTTCGACCACGAGCCGCCTCCTGCGCTTAAATCGATGGACATTCACGGATCGGTGCTGTATGTCGGCTCCTTGTCCAAGGTTGCGGCCTCCGGCCTTCGCATCGGATGGCTGGTTGCTCCCCAGTCGGTGGTGAAACGGCTTGCCGATTCCAAACAGCAAATCGACTTCGGACTAAGTGTCGTTCCGCAATGGCTCGCCAATGAGTTTCTCCGTGCAGGTCATTTCGATGAGCATATCAGAAGCTTGCGCAGCGCTCTATCGCGGAAGCAGTCCGTGATGCTTGACGCTCTGCAGCAGGAGCTGTCCGGTCTTATTCGCTATAATCCCGTCCGGGGCGGTCTCAACCTGTGGTGTCAAATTCTGAGGGACATTGATGATTACAAGCTGCTGGAAGAATCGATAAGAAGAGGGGTCGTCTTTATGCCCGGGACGGTGTATGGCTCGGAGCCGGGACATGTCCGATTCAGCTTCGCACGTCCCTTCGAAGAGGAAATCGTTCCCGGCATTCGGAAATTTGCCGAGGCTCTGCATTCGATTTAAGTTAAAGCGAATTGGATGGGTCAAAAATAGCCAAAGTGGATGGCCATGGACAGGCCAACTTTTGATATAGTAAAGATGTGATTCAAGTTCAGCGAGTAAGGGGGCGACAAAGAGATGCCTTTGTTTGTTTACTACATTTTGTTTGCAACTGTGATGCTGATTGCCGTGTTAGGCACCTTTTATGTAGGCTTTTCCAAAAAGAATAAAGAAGGCAATCCCACATACGATATGAAAACCAAAAGCAACTGGTCCAGACTCTCTTGGATCTATCTGATCATTATTGTTCTGAGCTATGTTGCGTTGGTCGTTTATATCGTCAAAATCAATACGTGAAAAGCAAAAGGCAATCATCCCCTGCATCGCAAGGTGATGACTGCCTTTTCTTATTGACCGGACCAGACGTCCTTCGCATACGTTCCGTTCGACTGAAGCCGCTCCAGCCATTGCTCCGCTGCCGGCCGCTCCGCTCCATGGACAAGCTGATAAGCCTTCAGCAGCTCCTCCTCTACCGACGGAGCCATCGTGCTTCCGTCTCCGCAAACGTAAAGCCGCCCGCCCCCGTCAAGCATACGGATGATCGCCTCGGCATCGTTCGCCATCAGATGCTGAACGTACGTTTTCGACTCGCCTTCCTTTCGGGAAAAGGCCGTATGAAGCGTAACGATGCCGTCTTTTTCATATTGCTCCAGCTCGTCACGGTACAGGTAATCCGCATCGTTCCTGCAGCCGAAATACAGATGGGCTTCACCCAGGGGGGCTCCTTCCCGCTTCATGACGGCGCGAGCCTGCAGAAAGCCCCGGAAAGGCGCCACTCCTGTCCCCGGTCCTACCATAATGATAGGGATCTGCGGGTCTTCCGGGAGCTGGAAGCCGGATTCCGGTGTGCGAACGAAGACGACGAGATCGTCTCCGGCCGTACGCTCGGCCAAGTAATTGGAGGCTACTCCACGGTATTCCCCTTGTCCGCTCCATGCCTCACCACGGACCACGCCAACGGTGACGCTGGCACGCTCTGCGTAGATCCGGGGAGAGCTGGAAATCGAATAGTATCTTGGCTTGAGCGGAGGCAGCATTTCCAGAAACTTCTCAAATGGTATCTCGCACGCTTCGTATTTCTCCACCAGGTCCAGCATCGTCACCCGTCTCTTCAGGATCTGTTCCTCGTATACACCCTCGCCTAACAAAGCTTCCAATTCCCGCTTATGCGGAGGACACACCGTGAATGCGGCCGCCTCACGGATTTGGGCACGTGTCGCTGGTTCTTGAAGCTCTATGCTATGGTTTAGCAGATCATGAAGCGAGACAGGGCGGTCTAGAGGCAGATGAGATGCGCTTACTCCGCTTGCCGTCAGGATCACTTGATCCTTGCCGTCCAAACCAAACCGCCGCAGGATACGCTCGACGTTCTCCCGGCGATTGCTTGGAAAAACTCCAAGATGGTCGCCTTCCTGATACGTTACGCCTTCCGGCAATTGGACCTCCAGATGCCGCGTACTCCGTTCGCTGCCGGGCTGCTGAAGCTCCCGGTTGTCCAATACCGCCGCGTGAACGGCTTCATAGGATTGAGCGAGCGGCGTCTCGGCCATGCCGCTGACAAACTGAAGGTTCAGCGTGCTCCGTTCCTTTTCCGCATTTTCGTTGAGCTTTAGATCAAACGTCTTCATCGCATCGGCCCACATTTGCGCTTTCCAGGCTTCAAACTGCTTTTCGAAATCTCCGCTCGCATCGGCCTCGCCGCGAAGGGAGAACCGGATCGCTCCCAGCTCAGCCAGCTTCTCGTCGATGTAGCGGGGGACTTCTTGATACGTGGCGGCCCAATTGCGGTCCCCGCAGCCGAATACCGAGTAGCGAACGCCTTGGAAATCCTTCGGCTCGGCCTGCTCCAGCCATTGTACGAACTGGCGCGCGTTGCTCGGCGGCTTCCCGTTATAGGACGAGGTAATGATCAGCAAAGCCCCTTCTTTGGGCAAATGGCCGAGCCGTTCATTCAATGCGGCCGCTTCGCTTCGGATCCCGTGCAGACGGGCTACATCCGCCAGCTCTTTGGCGATGCGCTCGGCCGTTCCCATATTGGAGCCGTAAAGGACAAGGAGCGGCCGGTTATCCACTCCAAGGAGGGATGCTCTCTGAGACGGCGACTCGGCCTTGGACGATGGAGCCTCCTCCGCCTTCGCTTCCGCTTCCGGCTTGACAGGATATGCCGAGGCTGCCTTCTGGTCCCGCAATTGCACGCGAATGCTAAAGTCATCCGGCTTTAGCGTCAGCGTCTGTTTGACCTTTAGCTGATAGTTCCTATGGTCAATCAACTGAAATTGCTGGAGGATCATTCCGAGCACAAGCGTAGCTTCGTGAAGCGCGAACTGCATGCCGATACATGCCCGCTGTCCGTTCCCGAAGGGCTTATACGCATGGTTCGGTATGCTTGCCGGATCTTCGAACCTCTCCGGACGGAATTGCTCTGCATCCTCCCCCCATGCTCCCTTATCCCGATGAAGCTGGGGCAGAAGCACGGATACGGCTTCTCCCTTGGCGATCGGGTACTTTCCCCCAATCACCGTATCTTCCTGGGCAACCAGATTAAATTGAGGGGCCGTCGGCCATAGGCGTAACGATTCATTCAGAATCATGCGAATATACTTAAGCTGTAACACCTGCTCATACGTAGGCAGCCCGTCGCCCAGCACTTCATCCACTTCGGCATAAGCCTTTTTCAATACTTCAGGGTGCTTGAGCAGGAAGTACGTTGTGAAGGACAACAGACCGCTCGTCGTTTCATGCCCGGCGATCAAGAAGGTGATCATTTGATAACGAATATTCTCGTCATCCAGCCGCTCTCCGGTTTCGGGGTCCTTCGCACTCAGCATCCGGGAGAGCAGGTCGGTTTCCCCTTGATCTCCGCTTGCTTTGCGGTCGGAGATAATTTTATCTACCAGCGCGAACATGGATTGAATATCGTTCTCGTATTGGCGTTTCGTCTTCACCATCAGCTTATTTTGAATCGGCAGCCGGTTGTTATAATGCATCGCTTCGTCCAAAGCCCGAACCATGCTGACGATAAAAGGATTCGGCGTTTCCCGGTAATAGCTGTTGAACCGATAGTTAAATCCGCACAGCCCGATCGTATCCAGCGTAAGGCGTGTCATATCCTCGGGCACATCGATGCTTTCGTCCGCGTTCAACCGGGCCCATTTTTGTACGAGCTGCACAGCGATATCAACCATCATGCCATGATACCCTTTCATAGCCTGCTGGCTGAAGGCCGGCATCAAAATCTGATGCGCTTTTTTCCAATTGGGCTCTGTGGTCAGACTGGTAAACAACCCGTCCCCCGCAAAGTCGCGTACCTTTAGGAGGTGACCGATCCCTTTGTCAAACCGGGATTCATCGCACGCATCGGCCACCAAATCAGGACCGGAAATAATAATGACCGATCTTCCGAATACCTCGAATCGAAAAATCGGACCGTACTCATCCGCAAGCTTACAGAAGGATAACGTGGGCGAGTCCTTATCAATTAACGGCAAATTACCGAGTACACCGTACGTTTTAGGCTGGGGGATCGACGTAACATTTTCCATTAAGCAGGCTCCTCTTCCGCATGTAAATCAGCAATTGCTGTATAAATCCTCTATAGGATTTACTTTCCACCCAGGAAGAATACAAGCAACAGTGAATTCCATGGTAAAAGGGTGCCTGCCCCGGAGCTTTTGCGAGGGCGCTACAATAATGGCGACAACAGACGGGAGACGGCTTCTCTCAGTTTGATCTTGCGGCCGCGAGCCTCATACCGTTCCGTTGTGAGCTCCGAACATACTTGCATATCTCGGACGAACAAATCATACAGCCGCTTGGCAACGTCCGTGTCATAAACGATGGCGTTGATTTCAAAGTTTAATTTGAAGCTGCGATTATCGACATTGGTTGTCCCCACGGAAGCAACGGTTTGGTCGACAATGATGGTTTTGGCGTGCAGGAAGCCCTTCTCGTACAAAAAAATTTTGGCCCCGTAAGGCAGCAATTCGCCGACATTCGACCAGGTAGCCCAGTAGACGAACAGCTGATCGGGCTTGTTAGGGATCATAATTTGAACATCGACACCCGATAACAAAGCAATTTTGCATGCGTCCATAAAGCTTGAATCCGGTATAAAATATGGAGTCTGGATATGTACGCTGTGCTTGGCCGTCGCGATCAGCTTGATATACAGATTCTTGAGATGCTCCGTTTGCGAGTTCGGACCGCTTGCGATAATTTGTACCGGAGAATATCCATGACAGCGCTCCGTACGATTCGCGAACAGCCGTGTTTCTTCCCCGGAGGCCTTCGAAGCCAACCGCCAATCCAGCATAAAGCGCCCTTGAATATGATTCACGGCCTCTCCCTGCACTCGAAAGTGGGTATCCCGCCAATAGCCCATGCCTTGGTCCAATCCCAAATACTCTTCCCCGACATTAAAGCCCCCGATGTACCCGATCTCTCCGTCAATCACACACAATTTGCGGTGGTTTCGGTTATTGATCCGAAAATTAAACAGCCGCAAGAAGGAGGGAAAAAATATCTCCACTTGCCCCCCATGCGAAGTGAGCTCTTGGAAAAAGGAGCGCGGAAGTCGTTTGGAGCCGACCTCGTCATACAGCAGCCTAACCTTGACGCCCTCTTTCGCCTTTTGTATCAATTCATCCCGCAGCTGCTTGCCGAGGGAATCGGGCTGAATGATGTAATATTGCACATGGATTTCCTTCTTCGCCTGCCTTATATCGCGAAACAAGGATTCAAATTTGTCCTTTCCATCGTGAAAAACTTGAATCTCGTTGTCCGTCGTCAGCAAAGCGCTCGAGGACCTCAAATTCATTTTGATTACATCGGAATATTGGCCGATCAAGCTTTCCTTATCGTATTTCAGCTCATCAATGGCGGCCAGCTCCTCAGCAACCTTCGTTTCAAAATATATTTTCTCTTCCCTGGTCAAATCGTAAAAATGCTTATGCTTCAGCTGCCTTCCGATAAATATGTAAAATATAAAGCCAAGCAGCGGGATAAAAAATAAAACCATCAGCCATGCCCAAGTGGAGCCGACATCTCTTCTCTCCATGAACACGACGACTCCCGCCAAAATAATGTTGCTCACCATAATCATCGATATCATGACGGACATCACAGTGATTTCCACGGAACACAACCCCTTCGATTGTTCACTTTCAGGAATCGCACGGCTGAGCCCGTGAATCGCGCTGCCTCAGCCTGAGCTGAATTGTATCATGGAACAGGCATGTCCTGCCATTCATACTATTGTTACCAGCCGATTCGTTTTCCATCTCTGAAAAATTCCCCGTTCGGTCCTTCCGGTCCAATCGTAGCCAACCAAAGGATAGACTCCGCAGCTGCCGTTGGAGTTTTGGGAGCGGATGGTCCCCCCATCTCCGAACTTACCCATCCCGGATCAACCGCATTTATTTTGATATCACCCTTGATTTCTGCAGCTATCAATTGTGTCAATCCATTCAAGGCAAGCTTAGACAATTTATAGGCCCCTGCTCCCTGATATGACATTTCGCTCATCGCCCCATATTCGGAAGAAACATTAATAATCCTGCCATATCCATGTTTTTTCATAAGGGGAAGAAACGAACGGATTACATGGTAAGCGCCGAAGAAATTAGTTGCCATTGTCCGCTCTAGAATGGAAGGTTCCATATCCACTAGCTTTTCATTTCCATCCAAGTACACGCCGGCATTATTAATCAATACGTCTAATCTTCCATACTGCTCATTTACTGTGAGCGCAGCTTGACGGATGCTTTCCGTATCGGATACATCCATCACCACAAACGAAACGTCAAGGCTTGACGCCTTAAGCTTTTGCGCAGCTGCATGCCCTCTTTCCCAATCCCGACTCGCCATAATGACCTTAAATCCATTCATAGCCAATTGTTTGACCAGCTCGTATCCAATCCCCCGATTCCCGCCGGTGACAAGGGCAACTCTCATGTCCTCTGACATCGTAACTCCTCCTCCGCCAAATAAAGAGGCACACCGGTGTAGGTGCGCCCTAATTTTGTACTAAGATAAATGTTATTCATTCCCCATCGTACTGATGTCGATCACAAACCGATACCGGACATCGGAAGCCAGTACGCGCTCCCAAGCTTCATCAATCCGGTTGGCGGAAATAACCTCGATCTCCGGAGTGATGTGGTGCTCAGCGCAAAAGTCAAGCATTTCCTGCGTTTCGCGAATTCCACCGATCATCGACCCGGCAAAAGACCGGCGATGGCCGATAAGAGAAAATACGTTAAGTGACAGCGGCTCCGCCGGCGCACCGACATTGACTAGCGTACCGTCCAGCGCCAGCAGCGAAAGGTAGGCACTAATATCGATCTTGGCGCTTACGGTATTCACGATAAGGTCAAACGTACCAGCAAGTTCTTTAAACGTCTCCGGATCGCTTGTAGCATAATAATGGTCCGCGCCCAGCCGCAAGCCGTCTTCTTTCTTCTTCACTGTTTGTGATAAAACGGTAACCTCCGCCCCCATGGCATGGGCGATCTTCACAGCCATATGTCCAAGCCCGCCAAATCCAACAACAGCTACCCTCTTGCCTGGTGCAGCTCCCCAATGACGCAGCGGGGAATACGTCGTGATGCCGGCACACAGCAATGGAGCGGCGGCGTCAAGCTCAATACCGTCAGGAATCCTTACCACGAAGTCTTCGGTTACCACGATGTGGGTGGAATAACCACCCTGCGTATATTGCCCGTACCTGTCGACCGCTCCGTAGGTGCCTGTCATGCCGCCCAGGCAATACTGCTCCTCACCCTTTTGGCAGTTATCGCACTCTCTGCAGGAATCAACCATGCAGCCTACCCCTACTCGGTCGCCAAAGGCATACTTTGTGACCTCCGGACCAACCTGTGTGACAATTCCGGCGATCTCGTGTCCGGGAACGAGCGGATAGTTGACCGGTCCCCATTCGCCGCGGGTTGTATGGATATCGGAGTGGCAAATACCGGCATATTTAATCTCAATGAGAACATCATGCGGCTCAAGCTCCCTGCGTTCTATCGTGGTTAGCTTAAACGGACCTTCGGGACTGAATGCAGCACGTGCATTAGCAATAATCATACATAACCTCCTGAAATCCATGAATTAGTTGGTAGGCTTCAGCTATCTTAATAAACACTTTATTATTAATCGACATCTGTTTATAATTATAAGTGGAACTGAAATGCTTGCAATGGTTAAAAGAACGCAATTCGTTGTTTATTCAACATATCAATAACAATTGTTCATAATTCAACACAGGAATCAAACATGTTACTTATTCAAGAAGGCTGGGTGAAAATTACGGTGGCAAAAGTAGACCGAAGAATTCTTAAAACACAAGAATCGATGAGAAAAGCTGTCATTGAGCTGATGACTGAAAAAAATTTCGATGACATTACCATTCAGGATATTGCCGACCGGGCAAACATTAACCGCGGAACGATTTACCTTCATTATCAGGACAAATTTGATTTGTTGGATAAACTTATAGAATCACACATTAAAGAATTAGAGGAGATGGGCGATTGGGCATGTAAGCTGAATTGGAGCAATGCTCTTGTGCCTTTTTTTGAATACTTTGAGAAAAATTATTTATTTTTTTCGACCATGTTAGCGAGCAGAGGAGCTCCATCGTTTAGAACTCGGCTGCTTGATTATATTATGGAAGGATTCAAAGGTGAAATTGACAATGAAAGCGAAAGAAATGCTGATTTAAGCGAAGATGTTATGCTGCAATATGCCGGGACTGCTTATGTAGGGGTAATTGAATGGTGGATCAGGAATGGAATGCCCTATCCGCCTCAAGTAATGGCCAAGCAAGTTGGGGCTTTGTTAGAAAGAACTTTATAATCCTGTGTAAATCCTGCGAATTTAACCAGAGCGTTCTGCCTGCTTGTCGGGACGCTCTGGTCTCTATCCCGTCAGCTTTGAATCGAAAGCGGCACCGTCCAATGTCCTTCCTCGATCCATGTCCGATTGCTGAACTCTCGGCCGCGCAGCACGACCTTGTCGGCATAAACCTCAACGAACAATCCCTGCGCAGCGTCCTTCCTTACATGCTGGTAGCTGCTGTCAAGCACTCTGCCGACTGATGAATTTTTAAACCAATGAAACGTTTCCTTAATGTAGTGCTGCGTGTTGTTCGTAAAGTCCTGATGGGTATGCCCGGAGAATACGAAAACGTTCGGATATGACTTCAAAATCTCGCGGAACTGCTTTGCTTTAATCAATGTATGATTACCTCCGTCCTGACCGATTGGAGGCAGCTCTTGGTGGATCATGACAAATACCGGTTTTCCGTCCTTGTTTTCCGCCATCTTGCTCTGGAACCAGTTCATTTGCTCGTCGGAGTACCAGGCACCTTCACCGACTTCCGGTTTCTCCTGAACATACGTCTCCTGCGACAGGAGGATAAAATGCACCCCGTTCAACCTCACGTCATGGTACGGCTTGTCCAGTTTAAATAAGGTTGTGAACGCTTGCCGCGCCATAGCATCCGTCTTGCCGTTCGGGAATGTGTCCATATTCCACACGCCGTTCTTGTCAATCCAGACATGGTAATAATCGTGATTGCCCATATTGGCATATACAGGCGGCAGCTGGTATTGGGACATGATAGATTGATATTCCCTATACTCTGCCGGTGTCGCCGAATCGGTAATGTCTCCGGTAATGAAAATGGCCTGAGCTTTATCTCCGAACGTATTGATGTCATCCAACGCTTTTCTCAGATGTTGGGACTGACTGGAGCTACCCGATGTAATATGCAAGTCGCTGATGATGAAAAAAGAAAGCAGCGGCAGGGCGACGGCTTCCGTCGAGTCTTTAGTCGGCGCCGTTACGGACTCAGCTAAGCTTCCTTCCGTATCAGCCTTGGAGCGGCGGAACATCGTAAATATGGAGATGGTCAGAATGAATGTCCCAACGGCAACGATCAGCCATTTGATGAAATTACGTCTTGTCACTAGGTGATTTCCCCTTAACAAAAGATGTATAAGCAAATTCATTTGTTTAATAAACTGACGTCTATTATTATATAATTAAGAATCGTGCATTCAATGGTTAAAGTAACGTAATTTGTTGATAATTCAACAGAGCGATCGAAATTGTTAATTATAGCCCAGGAAAAAAAATATCGGCAGCCGCGATTCGGCTGCCGATTTTTGCACGTTATTCTCATTCACTTGATATTACCTTTTATTTGCCATACCATATGACATTCGAACCCTACCGTGATTGCCGCTGACGCATGGCCTCGAACAAAATCACCGTAGCCGCCATAGCCGCATTCAACGACTCCGCCCGGCCTTGCATCGGTATAAGCACATGCTGCCCGGTCAACGCGCGCACTTCCTCCGACACGCCCTGCCCTTCGTTACCGATTACAATCCAAGTGGGACCGCGGAAGTCATAATCATAACAGCTCACAGCACCTTGCAGGCTGGTGGTCACGATGCCTACGCCCGTATCCGCCGCCTGGGGCAGCCATTCCGTCAACACTCCCTGGGCAATCGGAAGGTGAAACAAAGATCCCATCGTCGAGCGCACGGTCTTCGGATTGTACAGGTCCACTGTACCCTTTCCAAGCAGCACTCCAGAAGCGCCCACCGCATCGGCACTGCGAATGATCGTGCCTAGATTGCCAGGGTCCTGCACGCCGTCAATCACTACAACCAGCCCGCCGCTGGCAGAAGCCTTCAGCACGTGCTCCGGCTTCCATGGCAGCTTCGGCATGACGGCAAATACCGGCTGCGGAGTCTGGGTGTCCGTGCACTTGGCAAGTACTGATTCGCTGACGCCGACACACTCGATGCGCTGCTCGGCAGCCAGCACCAGCAATGCTCTCAGCTCTTCCGAAGGCCGCTCCCGTTCGGCTGAATACACGACGGTGTACGGCTGAATATCCGAGCGAAGCGCCTCCTGCACAAGATGCAGCCCTTCGATAAGAAAATGCCCTTCCTTATCGCGGCCCTTTTTATCTAACAAGCCCGTCCATTGCTTCACCCGCGGATTCTGCAGGGAGCTGATTTCCATAGTATAAGGTACCTTTATCGAATTCATTCTTCTACTCCGTAAGTGCTTTTTCGAATCGCTGCAGATCCGTATTTTTCCCGACAACTACCAAAACGTCGCCTTGCTTAATCAGATCATCCGCATGAGGTGCAATATTCATCTTTCCGCTTGATTTGATCGCCATGACGTTACATCCGAACCGGGCACGGATGTGCAGATCGCGCAAGCTCTTGCCGTACAACCCTTCCGACGCTTGAATCTCCACGATGCTGTGATCGTCGGAAAGCTCAATATAATCAATGATATTGGGGGAAATGAGGTGATGCGCCACACGCTGTCCCATATCCCTTTCAGGGTAAACGACCTTGTCCGCACCGACTTTAGTCAGAACCTTGCCGTGCAGCTCATTCTGTGCTTTAACAATGACGGTAGGCACGCCGATTTCCTTGAGAATAATGGTGGTGAGTATGCTAGCTTGAATATCTTGCCCGATCGCCACAACAACCACGTCAAAATTCCGAATGCCGAGCGCGCGCATCGCATCTTCATCGGTGGAATCCGCTTGCACGACATGCGTTACCAAGTGGGCGGCTTCCTGCGTCCGCTGGTCCGAGCTGTCAATTGCCAGTACTTCGTATCCCATATCGGCGAGCGATTTGGCAACGCTATGCCCGAATCGTCCCATACCGATCACAGCAAACTGCTTCTTCATAAGCTTCGCCTCCCGATCTCATTATACCAAAGTGCTGGTCATCACGCCAAAATGACAATCATGTGGTAAGCATGAAGCTTGCGTAAGTTGCGCATATTACAAAGTAGAACGGTACAGAATGACGAAATCGGAGGAATCTTTCATGAACCTAAACCTGAGGCAAGCCATTGTTCAACGAGTGCAGGGAAAGAACGACGAAGAGCTGCGCGGCGTTATCGAGGACTCCATCGACGCGCAGGAGCAAGTACTGCCCGGTCTCGGTGTCCTTTTTGAAATTATATGGAAGAACTGCGGTGCAGATGTTCAGAATCAGCTGATTTCCACACTGAAGGACCATGTCAGCACAGCCAAAGTATAATCCATCCATATAAAAAGCCACGCCGCGCGTATAGATTCTTTACGCGAAGCGTGGCTGTTTTACTCTGCTGTTTAATCCAAAATGCCCTTCACCAAGCCGGATGGCATGGCCTTCGGACGCTCGCAGGTGCTTTGCATTTGATAATGCTTGCCTTGGTCGGAAGAATCGTGGAAGCCATGCATGGCCTCCAGAACATGATAAGCAAGTTCTCCATTAGCCCGATTCTGACGACCGCCGCGAATCGCATACGCCATATCGAGCACGCCTAGACCGCGTCCGTTCTCTGCATAACCATGTGACAGAGGGATCTCCATCCACTCCTTGGCGTCATGACGCTTCAGCCGCACCGGACCGCCGAACGTATTCGGATCCGGCACACTGATCGTACCCAGGCTGCCGTAGACCTCGATGCGAGGAAGCTGCGCGCCGCCGAACACATCGAAGGAAGTAATGATCGTTCCGATCGCCCCGCTGTGAAAATCAAGCAAACCCGCCACATGGGTCGGCGTTTCTACCTGAATCGTCTGACCGTACTTCTTCTCGCTTGTAATCGTCCGCTCAGGGAAGCTCACCTTCGTCATCCCGCTCACTTGTCGGATCGGCCCGAGCATGGCGACCAGTGCCGTTAAATAATACGGTCCCATGTCAAACATCGGTCCGCCGCCCTTGGCGTAATAAAACTCCGGATCCGGATGCCAGTGCTCATGGCCGCGGCCCATCATGAACGCTGTGGCCGCCACCGGCGTACCGATCCAGCCGTCCTCGATCAGCTTGATCGAGGTTTGAATGCCGCCGCCCAGGAACGTATCCGGCGCGCTGCCCACGAGCAGCTTCTTCTCAGCTGCCTTAGCCAAAATTTGCTGCCCTTCCTCACGGGTAACGGCTAGCGGCTTTTCCACATATACGTGCTTGCCCGCTTCCAGCGCCTTCAAGCATACCTCTGCGTGCGCCGCCGGAATCGTCAGGTTGATCACGATGTCAATCGCCGGATCTGCAAGCAGTTCCTCTACCGAGCAGGCCTTCACTATGCCGTGCTCCTCAGCCGCGGCCTGAGCACGCTCCAGGCTCAAGTCCGCACAGGCGGCAACCTCCATATCGGGATACGTGCTGCAGTTTTTAAAATAAATGCCGCTGATTTTGCCGCAGCCGACAATTCCGACTCTGATCTTCTCCATGGTTCGCGTCTCCTCCTAGTTGCTGTCGCCCATGCCGGTATATTGGATTCCGGCGGCAACATTTGCTTCTTGAGCCAATCGCTTGCCTTCGGCTGCCCAGAGGAAGCCGCGGCGCATCATTTCCTTGACCTCTGGCATATCGACGATATTCGCCTGATGACCGAGCGAATTATAGTAAACGCGGCCTACACCCCATCGTTTCGTCCATACTACCGGCATATCTACGCTCTTGTTGAGCGAGTGCGGTCCCGGAACCACGGGGAACCGTGTCGTAGCCAATACCTCTACCGCCGGGTCGACGTGGAGGTAGTACTGCTCGGTTTTGACCGTAAAATCCTGCATTCCGTCTACAAGCGGACTGGAGCTGTGCTTGATGTTCACCACATACTCCACGCCGTCGTTACCGGGATGCGCCACCCATTGACCGCCGGTCATGAACTGCCAGTCGACATTATTGCGGAACGAATCGCACATGCCTCCGTGGCAGCCTGCGATACCTACACCGCTCTGAACCGCCTCCGACACATTGGCAACCAGCTGCTTGGTGATTTCACCCATTGTCCATGCCGGAACAATCAGATCGAGCCCCTTCAGCTTCTCCCCGTCCGCGAAGGCCTCCAGCGTATCGGATACCTCGACCTCAAAGCCTTCCTCCGTCAGTACGCTTCTGAAAATTTCCGCAACCTCCTGCGGCTGGTGGCCGAGCCATCCTCCCCATACGATCAAAGCTTTCTTAGCAGCCATGGTTTATTTCGCTCCTTCTCTCGGAATGTGATAGCCTTACAATTCTTCGACCTTAACCCAGCGGCGTTCCGCAATGGAAAGGTCTACCGCCTCCAGCACCTGCTGGCACTTCACACCGTCAACGAAGTTAGGCACCGGCTGGCGGTCTTCCGCCATCGCCTGCATCAGCTCAACCACCTCATGAATGAACGTATGCTCATACCCGATCGTATGTCCTGCCGGCCACCAGGCATCTGCATAAGCATGGGGAGCATCCGTTGCCAGCACGCGCCGGAAGCCCTGAACATCCTCGGCATCGTCGGTGAAGTACACCTGAAGCTCGTTCATTCTTTCGAAGTCGAACTTCACGCTGCCCTTGGAGCCGTTAATTTCGAAGGAATTCGTGCAGCGGTGGCCCGGTGCAAAACGCGTCGCCTCAAAGCTGCCGAGCGCCCCGTTCGCAAACCGGGTCAGGAACAGCGTAGCATCATCAACGGTTACCGGCCCTTTCGGCGCATCGGCGCTTCCTTTGGCGCTGAGTCCCGTCATGGAAGTCGGCAGCGGACGCTCCTTGATAAAGGTCTCGCTCATGCCGATTACCTCGTTCATATCGCCTACCAGGAAGTGCGCCAGGTCGATCAAATGAGCCCCCAGATCGCCGTGAGAGCCGGAGCCCGCCACTTCCTTCTGCAGACGCCAGACGAGAGGGAAGCTCGGATCTACGATCCAGTCCTGGAGAAACCAAGCGCGGAAGTGGTAGATTTGACCCAATCGCCCTTCCTCGATCAGCTTCTTCGCAAGCAGTACAGCCGGAGCGAAACGATAGTTGAATCCGACCATATGCTTCACGCCGGCTTCCTCGGCAGCCTTCAGCATCTCCCGCGAATCGGCCAGCGTAAGAGCCAGCGGCTTCTCGCAGAACAAATGCTTCCCGGCCTTGGCGGCAGCCAGGGCAATTTCCTTATGGGCATCGCTCGGGGCGTTAATATCGATCAGATCGATGTCCTCGCGCTGAACCAGCTCCCGCCAATCCGTCGCATAGCTCTCCCAGCCGAACTGCTCGGCCGCTTGGGCAACGCCCTTCTCATCCCGGCCGCAGATCGCCTTCATGACCGGCTTCGTCACCTTAGGAAAAAACATCGGCAAATCCCGGTAAGCATGGCTGTGCGCCTTGCCCATAAACTTGTAACCGACCATTCCCACGCGTACTTGCTTCATCCTTGCTACTCCTCCTTAAGGTTGGTTATGAGACCGGCAGGACGCGCGCACGACCAGCCGTGTATCCAGCTTGATTTGGATGGTGCCCTGCTCTTCCGTCCCGCTGGAATGGATACGCGAGAGCACCTCTTCCGCAGCGGCGCGGCCCATCTCGTAGAAAGGCACGGCTACCGAGGTTAACGGAGGATCCGTTATGCGTGCCGTATCGGAATCGTCGTAGCCGACGATCGCAAGCTCCTTGCCCCCGGCTACACCGAATTCCCTTAAGCCCTGCATGAGCCCCACAGCCATGCGATCGTTCGAAACGAACACTGCATCGATCCGATCCAGCTGTTTGTAGATCTCTGAAGCTATTTTATAACCGCTGGTCCGGCTGTAATTTCCTTCGTAGTATAAGTGCCCCGGAATATCCGGTTCCCCTTGACTGTTGTTTGAGAACCGGCCGGCCTCCTGCATTGCCTTCAGGTAGCCTTTTCTCCGATCCCGGCTGTTGGAAAACTCGGGCGGGCCGCTAATGAAAGCAATCTCCCGATGACCTTGGTCCAGCAAATGCCGGACGGCCTCATAGCTGCCCTTCACATGATCGGCGTCCACCTCATGAAACCGTTCTCCTTCAAAATGCTGGTTCACCAGGCAGAACGGGTGTCCCGCTTCCTCCAGCTTGCGGAGCTCCTCTCTTTCGCCGGGCGTGTCGGTAGCGCCGAGAATGATGCAGGCGTCGACCTTCTGCGAACGGAAGAGCTGGATGTAATCGCTTTCCTCTCCCGGAGCGCGGAACATCAGCAGCATATCGTAGCCCTTCTCTTTCACTTTCTCTCCAATACCGCTTAACACCTCGGAAAAATAATACGTGGAGAAAATATGTACCTTCGGCACGTATGGAAGCACAATGCCCAAATTTCCGCTTCTTCCCCGGGCGAAGTTCTGAGCGATCGCGTTCGGATGATAATTCAATCTCTTCGCTGCCTCGAGGACGCGCTGCTTCGTCTCCTCCTTCATAGGACCGACATTGTTAAAGACGCGCGACACAGTCGCCTCGGATACTCCCGCGGCATCAGCTACTTCTCTTCGGGTAACGATAGGTTCCACCTCCTTGGGTTGATTCTATGTGATATTTCATGATGACACTTATTAATGTACGCGCGTTCATTATCTCATGAGGCACATGGTCTGTCAATCCGTTTCTTGGAAAATATATGCTTGCTGTCTCCGGCTATTCCGCCAATTAGCGTCCCTCTGTGCCGCTGTTCGTACCCTCCCGCCAGCTGCTCCGCCTGATAACGTCCCCCAGGGACGTTATCATGCCACACTCGCGGTGCCACCCCCCATTTTCCGAGCATTAGCGTCCCTCTGTGCCGCTGTTCGTACCCTCCCGCCAGCTGCTCCGCCTGATAACGTCCCCCAGGGACGTTATCATGCCACACTCGCGGTGCCACCCCCCACTTTCCGACCATTAGCGTCCCTCTGTGCCGCTATTCGCCCCTCCCACTAGCCGCTCTGCCGAATAACGTCCCCCAGGACCGTTATCATGCCACACTCGCGGTGCCCCCCCCATTTTCCGCCAATTAGCGTCCCTCTGTGCCGCTATTCGTACCCTCCCGCCAGCTGCTCCGCCTGATAACGTCCCCCAGGGACGTTATCGACCCGCATCCCCGGCACCGCCCCCAAACTCGCTCCAAAAAAAAGAACGGCTCTACAGCCGTCCATACGCCTTTGCATACCGCACAATGCGCCGAAAGATGCTTTTATCCTTCAGCTTTTTGAAGATAAACGGGTCAGGGCTTGTATTCACCTCAAGAATCCACGGGTGCAGCGTCTTATCCAGCGCCACATCCAGACCGATCTCGCGAAGCCCGGGGTGCTTACTGTGCAGGCGTTTCGCTACGACCAGCCCCAGCTCTCCCAGCCTGCCCGCCAGCTGTCTTCTTCCGTCCGTGGACACATGCCCGCGCAGCAGCCGTCCGACCGCCGTCACCGTGCCACCATTATGAATGTTCGTTACGACCTTCTTCGGAGCGGCCAGACGTCCGACGATGCCCGTCGTCTCCCATTGACGCCTCGGATTTTGCTGCACCATGACCCGAATATCGAAACGTCTGCCGCGATATTTCAGCAGATGAATCCCCTTTTGCACCAAATACTGTCTTCTTCTCGTCAGTTTGCGTATCACGGAATACATCTTGTTATAGCTGCGGAAGCTGCGCACCTTCGTCCCGGTTTGAAAACGATATAGGAAGCCTGCCTCCGCCTCCTCACGTTCCACGCGCATGACACCGATGCCGAAGGTGCCTTTGTTTGGCTTAATATATACCATTTGATAGCTTTCCAGCATGGATAATAGGCTCCGACGCGTCATCCTCCGGGTATCCGGCACGAAGATCCGCGTCCGCGGCGAGGCCAGCAGCAGTTTGGTTTTGATCCACTTGCTGGTCACATGCCTCTTGTTCTTCTGCTTTCTCAACTCATCCACCATCCTTCTGCCTTTAGCCACATTACCGGTTTCCCGTTATTTTATGTGGGCGGTAGGTGAATGGTTATAGGATATCCGCCCATTTCACGAGCTCATCCCATCCTGCATCCGCTCAAACAAAAAAGCCAAGCCCACCGCCATGCCTAAGCATGCTGTGATGAGCTTGACCTCTTACTTCCGCCTTACGGGGCTGTTTCCAAAAACTTAGCGTCAGGACATTTCTCCATCGCCGTCCGCAGCGCATATTCGTTCTCGAAGAGCGCAACGAAGTTCCCCTTCTTATCCGTAACTAGCTGCGAATTGATGCGGAATTTCGAAGGATCCAGCTTGTCGTCGACAATCCAACGGGCGAACTGGTAGGTCATACGCGACAGCTGCACCTCGACTCCATACTCCGCCTTCATCCGGTACTCGAATACCTCGAACTGGAGCTGACCGACGACACCGAGAATCAGATCCTCGAAGCCGATCGTCTTGAACACCTGAATCGTGCCCTCCTCCGTCAGCTGGTCCACACCCTTCTGGAACTGCTTATGCTTCAGCGCGTTCTTCACCGTGACCTTCGAGAACAGCTCCGGCGAGAACGTCGGCAGCTCATCAAATTCCATCGAAACGCCTTGACAGAGCGTATCGCCAATGTTGAAAATTCCCGGATCGAACAATCCGATGATATCCCCCGGATACGCCTCGGCCACAATATCCCGATCCTGAGCCAAAAATTGCTGCGGCTGAGCAAGCTTAATATCCTTGCCCACTCGAACGTGCTTCACGGACATGCCGCGCTCGAACTTGCCCGAGCAGATGCGCAGGAAGGCGATGCGGTCGCGGTGAGCCGGGTTCATATTCGCTTGAATTTTGAAAATATACCCTGAGAACTTCTCATCTAACGGCTCTACCACGCCTGAATTGGTCTTACGCGGCGTCGGTGCGGGCGCCAGCTGCAGGAAGTTCTCCAGGAACGTCTGCACGCCGAAGTTGTTGATGGCCGAGCCGAAAAATACCGGTGTCAGCTCTCCCCGAGCCACCTTCTCGTAGTCGAACTCATCGCCTGCTACATCGAGCAGCTCCAGATCCTGCTTCAGCTGGTCATAGAAAAATTCACCGGCTACCTCTTGCACCACCGGATCGTCATAACCGCTGACCTTCCTCACCTTGATCTCCCGGTGGTCGTCGCCCTGGAACAGCTCCAGCTGTGTCTTCTTGCGGTCATAGACTCCGCACAGCTGCTTGCCCATGCCGATCGGCCAATTCATCGGGTACGAGCGAATGCCCAGCACGTTCTCCAGCTCCTCGAGCAGGTCGAACGGATTTTGCCCCTCCCGGTCGAGCTTGTTAATGAACGTAAAAATCGGAATGCCCCGCTTGCGGCACACCTGGAACAGCTTCTTCGTCTGGGCCTCGACCCCTTTGGCCGAGTCGATCAGCATCACGGCGCTGTCCGCCGCAGTGAGCGTCCGGTACGTATCCTCTGAGAAGTCCTGGTGACCGGGAGTATCGAGAATGTTGACCTTATGTCCTTCATAATCGAACTGCATAACGGAAGAAGTAACCGAGATCCCTCTTTGCTTCTCGATCTCCATCCAGTCGCTCGTCGCGTGCTTGTTGGCCTTGCGGCCCTTGACCGTACCCGCTTCGCGAATCGCGCCTCCGAACAAGAGCAGCTTCTCCGTCAGCGTCGTTTTCCCGGCGTCCGGGTGAGAGATGATCGCGAACGTGCGGCGTTTTAACACTTCATCCTTCAGTTGCTCTGATAAGCCTGTACTCATGATTGTGGTTGATCCTTCCTTAAGTTAATTTCACGGTCCAATCCGCTTCCTTCAGCCAAGTCCGGGTTGGGAAATCCCGCCCGCGCAGCGTCACTCGATCCTTATATACCTGTACGTAAAGCCCTTGTGATTTTTCCTTGGAGGCATTCTGGTAGCTGCGGTTCAGCACGCGCCCTACCGACGAATTATGGAAATAATGGAACGTTTCCTTCTCGTAATGCTCGACCCCGTTCTGGAAATCCTGATGGCGATGGCCGCAGAACACGAACACATTCGGGTACGGCTTCAAAATTTCGCGCAGCTTGATCGCAGGGATGACCGAGTGGTTTCCCCCGTCTCTCCCTTTCGGCGGCAGCGGCTGATGGGTCATGATAAACACCGGCTTGCGGTCCTTCTGCTGGGCCAGGCGACCCTTCAACCACTCCAGCTGGTCGTTCGAGTACCACGCGCCCTCGCCGACCTCCGGTTTTTCCTGCACATACGCCTCCTGAGACAGCAGGATCAGCTGATAACCCTTGACCGTTGCGTCATGGTACACATTCTTCAGCCCGAAAAATTTCATGAACCGCTCGCGCGACTGCCAGTCGGTCTTGCTGTTCGGCATTGTATCCTTGTTGAACCCGCCGTTCTTATCGATCCAGATATCGTAATAATCGTGGTTCCCCATATTGGCATAGAGCGGCGGCAGCTTATAGCCCTCGAGCAGCTTTTGCAGCTCCTTGTAGTCGGACTCCCGGCCGTATTCCGTCAGATCCCCCGTCATGACAACCGCTTCTACCGGTCCGTCGAACTTTGTAATGTCCTCCAGCGTTTCTTTCATATGCGTAATGGTATTCGGGTCATCTCTCGAAATATGAAGATCGCTTAAAATAAAATAAGAGAACAGCGGCGCATTCGGATCCGCAGCAGCGGGTGCGGCAGGGGCAGGCGTCGGCTCCGTCTTCGGGGCCACAGGGGCCGTCCCTCCGGCCTGCTGCGTCTCGATGGACTTCTGCAGCAGCCGATACAATCCGGTACCCGAGGCACCGATCAATACCAGCAAACCTAGTAACCAACCTATAAAAGCTCGTCTTGTCACCTAATCCCACTCCTAGTCTGACTTCCTTGACGACGTGCTACCCTCTATTATATAACGTTCCCCCCAAGAGTGCACTTTTTCCGGCAATAAAAAGAGGGCTTATGCAGCCCTCAGATTTTTCCACCCAAATCAAGCGGCTTAGCGCTGAACCAAGCCCCATACAACCTCGCCCTCATCCTGTCCGTTGACCGGCCACCAGCGGAAGCCGTCCTCCGCCACCAGCTGCTGAGCACGCTCAGGTCCCCATGTACCCGCGGAGTACTGCTGAAGATCCTCCGTGCGCTCGCCCCACGCGGCGGCGATCTTGTCCACGTATTTCCAGGCCAGCGCCACCTCATCCCAACGGGTGAAGTACGTCGAATCCCCGCGGGCGGCATCGTACAGCAGGCGTTCGTAAGCCTCAGGGGTGTTCAAGCCCACCTGGCAGCTTTGGCAGAAATCCATGGCGATCGGAAGGATGCTTCCGTCGGAGCCCGGCTCCTTGGCATTCATCTTGAAGTAAATGCCTTCCATCGGGTTGACCCGGAAGACGAGCAGGTTCGGCTCCAGCTTGTGCTTTTTGGACAGATAAACGTTGTTCGGCACATTCTTAAACTCCACTACAACCTCGGTCGTCTTCACCGGGAGCCTCTTGCCCGTACGGATGTAGAACGGCACCCCGGCCCAGCGGAAATTATCCACGAATACCCTGGCGGCGAAATACGTTTCCGTCGTCGACTCCGGATTGACCTTGTCCTCTTCCCGGTAGCCCGCTACCTGCTTGCCCTTGCTTGTCCCGCTTACATATTGGCCGCGAACCGTATTCGCGCGAACCTCCGCCGCGGAATTGAAGCCGCGCAGCGAGCGGAACACCTTCACCTTCTCGTCGCGGATGTCTTCGGGGTGCAAGCGGCTCGGCGGCTCCATGGCCATGATCGCCAGCATCTGCAGCATATGGTTCTGGCCCATATCCCTGAGGGCTCCCGAATGGTCATAGTATCCGCCCCGCTCCTCCACCCCGACCGTTTCACTAAGTGTGATCTGAATGTTGGAGATATAACGGTTGTTCCAGAGCGGCTCAAAGAAAGCGTTGGCGAAGCGGACTACGCTGATATTTTGTACCATTTCCTTACCCAGGTAATGGTCGATCCGATAAATCTCCTCTTCATTGAACACTTGACGAATCTCGGAATTGAGCTTCTCCGCCGACGGCAGATCGTAGCCGAACGGCTTCTCGATCACCAGACGGTGCCAGCCTTCGGATTCAAGCAGTCCGCCGGCCTGAAGATTGTGCGACACATTGCCGAACAGCTCCGGCGCCAGCGCCAAGTAGAACAGGCGGTTGCCGCCTACCGTAAACTTGGTGTCCAAACGGTTCGTCAGCTCGTTCAATTGGCGGAAGCCGTCAATGTTATTGATGTCAAGCGACATGTATTCAAAATGATCCGCGAAGGAGTCCCAATGCTCGTCCTGCGTCACATTATAGCGGGCAAATTCTTGGATGGATTCCAGCAGGTCTTGGCGGAATTGCTCGTTCGTACGGGGACGTCTTGCAACGCCGACCACGGCAAAGCGGTCTCCAAGCTTCCTCTCGCGGTATAGCGCATAGAAAGCCGGGAACAGCTTACGTCGGGCCAGATCCCCCGTAGCTCCAAATATCAAAAATACGGCAGTCGTCATAGTCTCCTCATTCTTTCTATCATAAATTTTGTGTTGTATACGCAAGTGGCAAAACATTCCTGTTCGTGTCGACATTATTAGCATAACGAAAACCTGCCGGAGATTCAACTCATAAGACTTATCATTTTGATAAATCTAATGAATTACGGCAGGCTGATTGCTATAACATCGGATTAATATTCCGTTGTAATCATCGGTGTGCCCAGGGTAAGTCTCCTGGAGCCGTCTTTGGAATCCGTATGCAGACCGACCTGCAGATGGATCTCCTTCTTTCCACTCTTCACCGAGTGCTTCAGCTTGGAGGAGGTATAGCTGACGCTAACCGTTCCGCGATCTTCATAACGTTCCGCTTCTACAGCGGCGAGAGGGGCTGCGATTCGGCCCAATACATCCTCCGCTTCCGTCCGCTGCAGCTGCCTGCTCAGCTCGCCCTGAACCATCACATTCCATACGGGCTGCCATTGTGCTCTCGTCTGCAGCTCGTGCTCAAGCTCTTGCTGCCAGACCGGCAGCTTGCTCAGCTCGGCTGCGTTGATCGTGCATTCCTTTTTCACAATGACGAAGGTTTGGGCATCCTCCCACCAAGTAAGCAGCAGCGTCTTTGTACAGCCGTCCGCCGTCTCCAGCTCCTGACGGTATACCGTTTCCCCCTGCTGCTCGCGCAGCTCATACTCCTCCTTCGGCATGCCGAGCAAACCGCCCAGCTCCTGACCGTAGCCAAGCAGCTTCGCCTTCTCCGTATAGCTGCGGTATGGGCCCGATGCCTTGAGCACAACACGAACCGGAGTTTCTTTGTCGTAGGCCTGGACCGCTTGCTCAGTCAGCATTTCCGCATCCTGATAGGCGCCGCTAGTAAGCATTCCCTGGGCCTGAACCGTCCATGCGCTTGCCAGTAAGATCGCTGCAGCCAACAAACCAAGCATCCAACTTGTCCGTGTTCTCATCGTCATCGTTCCCTCCGCTTTCCGAATCTAGTAACTATCATCTATCAAAAGCATATCCTGATTCGATAGAAAATATACCAAACCCTCAGAAATGGGCGGATTCACCCGGGCATCCGTCTATGACGACAGAGACATTCGCGCATACATTGCCTATGTATAGATGCCATGGAGGTGTGTTGGACGTGAAGCCGATCCATCCGATTTGCGAAGCCAGCTGCAAGGAGCATTACGGGAAACCGGTACTCATTTATTTGAAGGACGGCGGGGAAGTGTTCGGGGTTCTAAGTCGCCTTGAGAACAATCAGCTGATTCTGAACGAAGACCCGAGTGTCGCCGTTACGACGAAGAACAAGAAGAAAGGCAAGGCCGTCATCAAGGGGAAAAAAGGCAAAAAAACGGGTACCGTAGATGCCGCGACCTCGGCCTATCCATTCGCTCCCTATCCGTATCCGCCCTTTTACCCGGGAGGAAGAATCGTCCTCGATATTGCTTTGATCGCGCTGCTCTTTGTCTTAATTTAAGGAAAATTTCAAAAAACCAAGGCTGAAGCGGAGACTTCCTAAGCTCTCGCATGCCTTGGTTTTTCGTTACCTTATATCTTTAATGAGAAAATAACAGCGAATTCGCGGCTCATACTGAACCGCCGAAAATCCTTTGGCTTGGTAAAAGTTCTGGGCCTTCCGGTTGCTTTCATCGACCCATAATCCGACGCTGCGGCTGCCGGTGCGCAGTGCCACCCGTTCGGCTTGCTTCAACAGTGTGCCGCCGATGCCTCTGCCTTGATATCTCGGATCGACGGCCAGCATATCTACGAGCAAGATGTCCCGTCCCGATCTCAAAGAGATGAAGCCGATCACGGCTCTGCTCGGTGCTGTTTGTACATACGTGCTGCAGTGCTTCAGCCGGTTTCTCAGCGTGCTTATCGTGAAGCTCAAGTTCGGCTTGGCCTCTCTGGCAAAAGGCACGAGCAGCCGATTGACCAAATGAAAGATCGTTCCGTCGTCCTGTCTTGGGATGCGTTTGCGCAGCATCGGTACCGCCTCCGTCCGCCCCACATAATGGAATAATCCATTTTATGTTGAGCTCGCGGCAACGGTTATAGGCTATTTCAGATATTTCTTTCCGACGAACGCCATAAATAATACGCAAGCGATAATCACGGCTGCAATGACGATGATTTGAATCCAGTTCATGCCTACACGTTCCTTATGATAGATTGATAAATCATCATATCTCAGCCTTGTGTGAAGTGTCAAGAATGTTTCACAAACCAATTTACGGTAAATAGGGGCTCGGTTATAATGAAAGTAAGATGATGAGAACGGTATGAGGTGATTCGTATGGATACATCGGTTCCCAAGGTTACCCGAACGTATCAGACAACGTCTCTTTGGTATTTGATGGATCTAGAAAGGGACAAGAGGCAGGAAAAATACGCCTTTTTAAACCCTAATCTTCCCCCGGCGAACGCTCCTTTTTATCGTTATGCTTATGAGAGGTATGCCGAGACGTCAGCCCAAAGCCTTGCTTCCCTGCTGAAATCGGCACACAGCCTGAAGCTGGCGTCGGATGATGTGCGTTCAACTACAGGTGCCTCCGCCCTCGACCGGCGCAAGGTTACCGGCAATTCCCATGCGGTGACCGCGCAGGCGAAGGATCAAGCGGAGCTGCAGTCGTTCACTCTGCAGATTGATCAAGCGGCCGTTTCGCAGAAGAATACAGGGGCCGCGCTGTCACGGCTGGCTCCGTCCTCTGTAGAGGCGGGAAGCCATCGCTTTTCCCTGACGGCCGGGGCTACGACTCAGACGTTTCGAGTGGACTTCTGGAGCGGAGAAACGAATGAGCAGGCCCTTGGGAAAATTCGCCGGGTCATTAACGCGGCCGACATGGGCGTGACCGCTACCCTCGTGCGGGATACGACGAACAGCACGGTAAGGCTGGAGCTCACGGCGGATGATACGGGCAAGGGGCATGCGTTCTCCTTGAAGGATGAGACGGGCAATGCGGTTGATGCAACCGGCCTTGCTAACGTGGAACGAGAAGCGGAGAATGCACGGTACCGGGTCAATGGCGGTCCGGCGGTTTCGTCGGAATCGAACAGCATCAGACTCGGAGGCGGACAAGTTACGGCTTTCTGGACCAAGGCGACGGAGGGCTCCGTAACTCTGCAGGTGACGCCGGACAACGATGCCGTAGTGAAGCAGATCGCACAGCTTATCGAGGCCTATAACGGGCTTGCAGCCGCTGCTGAGGAAGCAGGTGCCTTGCTGAGCCCTGCCGTCACTCGCGCCATGGAACGGGCTCTGCCCGAGCGGAGCTTAGAGCTCCTCGGGATCGACAAGCGCAGTGGCGGATCACTGAAGCTGGACCTGGGCGCATCTGAGCTGCAGCGGCGTTTGGAGGAAGACTACGACGCCATTCGGCAAGAGCTCGTCGGCGCAAGCAGTCTTCCCGCACAGCTAAGCAAGCTCGCCGATAAGCTGACGGGCGCACCCTCTTTCGCCTTGCTCAACGTGTATACGTCTCCATACACATCCTTGACGAACTACCAGTATAACCCGATGTATGCCCCGCCGCTCCAGCGGTATTTGCCGGTGCCATGGACGGGAACATTGATGAATCATCATTTTTAGAGAGCATCCCGGGTCCATCCTTTCTTGCCCGAAAGGAAGGCCCGGGATGTTTATTATACTTGCCGGGCCGGCACTCGCAGCCAAGCAGAAGCCGTCCCCCAGAGGACTCCGACTTGGATTTGTGCTTTTATGCAACTTTTTTCGACGGCTATAGCCCTTTCCATTACGGAATTGTGCTAAAACGCAGCTTTCAAGTGCCTATTGGCTGCGATTCGATCGTTTACGGATCCCAAAGCTGCGCTTTTGCAGAAATCCCTGCTCAGATCCCTTACAGCTCTTTCCATTTGTGCTGATTTGCGGAATTCGTCCTCTCAACAAATTAGCGTGAGGTGCCGGCCAGCCGTTCCTTCCGTATCTGTAGCGAACAACGGATTGCTGCAGACTTAACTTCCTTCCGCCGCCCGGATTCGGCAAGCCGGAAGAAGCAGTCCCGTCGGAACAGCTCGATAAGCGCCAACTTGGCGGCCTGCTGGGCTCCCGGCGCATCTTGCAGCACATAATAGGCTACCTGATAGCAATAAGCCTCATGAACTCTAAGGACTTCCGCTTTCTGATCCGGCAAGAGCTCCTCTCCGAATTCGGCACGTTCTTTTTTCACTTGCAGTGCGGACATACGGACGTCAGCCCCTTCCTCGTCGTGTCAAACATACATCCTTTATCTATATAGACGGTGGTACCCCTGCAAAACTTTCACTTTATTAATAAAAAAAACCGCCAAAGTTGAAACTCCGGCGATTTGTTCATCAATTGGTCACATTTTACTCGACAAGACCATGTTTAAAAGCATAAATGGCAGCCTGCGTCCGATCCTCTACGCCCAGCTTAGCCAAAATATTCGTTACATGGAATTTGACCGTCTTCACTCCGATGAAAAGCTCGTCAGCCACATCCTGATTGGACTTCCCGGAAGCGATCAAACGGAGCACCTCCATCTCGCGCTCGGTCAGCTCCTCATGCGGCTGTACCGCCGCCTTCGGCTGGCGGAAGCGGTTCATGAGCTTGGAAGCCACCTGCGATTCCAGCACTGACTGACCCTTCACGGCGGAACGTATCGCCTGCGCTATTTCCGCGGCGCGCGACGTTTTCAGCAGGTAGCTGAATGCCCCCGCTTCAATGACCGGATAAATCTTCTCGTCATCGATGAAGCTGGTCAGCACGATGACCTTGCAGTCCGGATGCTGCTGGAGCAGCCGGCGTGTCGTCTCGATGCCGTCCATGCCCTCCATGACCAGATCCATCAGCACGACATCCGGCTTGTATTCCAGCGCCAGCCGGATCCCCTCTTGTCCGCTGCTGGCCTCGCCGACCACCTCAATTTCGTCCTCTGTACTCAGAACGGCCGCGAGCCCGATCCGCACCATCTCATGATCATCCACCAGCAGCACCTTAATCGTCGTCTCTTCCACTCTCATGCCCTCCTTCCGCCATGATCGGAACTCGTATATCAATCCGGGTGCCTTTGCCAGGGGCTGTAATCAAATTCAAGGAGCCCCCGATTTCGTTCACCCGTTCCTTCATCGTCACGATGCCATACGACGAATGCTTCTTGTCGTCAAGATTGAAGCCAACCCCGTTGTCCCGTATGAGCAGGCGCAGCGCGTCAGCCGACGGCTGGTTCAGACGAACCTCCAGCTTCGTCGCCTTCGAATGGCGAAGCGCATTCGACATCGCCTCCTGCACGATCCGGAACAGGTGATCCTCAATCCCCTTCGGCAGCCGAATGTCCTCCTCGATCTCCGAGGAGATCTCCATCGGCACCTTCGCCGACAGCTCCTGGAGCAGCTCGAGCAAGCCCTCGGACAGCCGCTTGCCTTCCAGATGCACGGGGCGCAGGTGCAGCAGCAGCGCGCGCATCTCAGATTGAGCGACGGAGGCCATCTCCTCGATCAGATGAATTTGCCGCTGCGCCTTGTCCAGATCCTTCTCGAACGTACGGCCCACAGCCGTTGCCGTCATCGAGATCGCGAACAGCTGCTGGCTCACCGCATCATGCAGCTCTCTGGCCAGCCTCTGTCGCTCCTCCACGATCGCGGAGTACTTCGCCTTCTGGGCGAGCTGTGCATTATTGCTCGACAGACGCTGGAGCGAGCTGACCTGCTCTTCCCATTTTTTTGTAATGGAATTGAGCTGCTCGCCGAGGCGTCCGATTTCGTCCTCTCCGAGAGGCGGGACGGAGCGGCTGAGGTTCCCTTTTTCCAGAGACAGCATTACTTCCCTCAGCAGCTCCAGCCTTCGCTTTGTCCGGCTGCTCGTCCAAAGCCCGTAAATCCCGCCGATGATTACGACCATAGCGATCAGGGTTAAGCTTAACCGGACCCCCTCCTGCCACGACGCGAAGGGAACCATATACCCGTTCGAGCTGAGAAAGTACACCACGACGGCAAACAAAACAAGGCTGAGCCCAATCGACTCCGCCATGCTTCGCCATATCATGTTGGTCAGACGTTTCTCCTGCCCGTGGCCGCCCATCGACTTACGCCTCCACTTGAGATTTACACGATTTTGATATCTATATCTGCTACGACGTACGAAATCATAAGTTTCACTTGACGGTCCGCAGAATAATAATTCGGCGACTGCCATACGACCTTGTTGAGTATGCCCGCTTCCTTATGGGTGCCGATATGCGCCTGCCCGAACAACACCGACGCTGTGACCGATATGCCGATGTCCTCAGGCACGATCAGATCAATATCTGCGATAACGCCCTGCAGAACGATCGTCGTTTCCTTCTGCTCAGGGATCGCATAGGTCAAATCCATCTGCAGCTCGCCGAGCACGTTCCAGATGGACATGTTGCGCAGAATCCACGGATCGCGCCCCCAGCGGATGCTTTCAATGAGGCTTTGCTTCTGCACATGCTGTTCATCTCTCTGGATCTGCCTTGATCTCACATAGAAAAAGCCGAGGGAGATCAGCACCACCGCGATGATGAGCGGCAGGTTGCCGCCCACCAGAAGCAGCATCGCGATCGCCATCATAATGTAGCCCTTGCGTGTGGCTCCCGAGCGGATTTTGTGAACGCCTATCAATAAGAGAAAGAGGGCAACGACGGTAAAGAAGCTGAAGTGATTGTCGAGAAGCAGGAACAAGCCGGCCCCAATCAAGATCAGCGCAATGTTGCGATTGCTGTGTTTCATCCGTGTCGCCCCCCTTTTGTCGGATCTCAGGTAGTGGTACAAAAAGCCATAGCGGCTGGAAATCATGCCCTCTATGGCCTTTCATAGCATATCATACTTGATTGACAGGCTCAAAGTGTATTTTTCATGAAAGCTTACGCTTGTTCAGCCGACAGCTTCTCTTTCAGCTGCGCCAGCTGATCGTCGATTCGCTGCTGCTTGGCGGTATCTACAGCGGGTACGCTGCCGTAGCCTGCATAAGCACTGCCGGTGTATGGAGTACGAGCGATTTCCGCTTCCACCTCAAGCGCCATGATCTTCTCTTCCATGCGGCGGAAGCCTTTCACCGCTTGGCCGCCTTCGATCACATTGTTCGCCGTCACTTCCGCCATTTGCTTCTTCGCCTTCGCCAGCTGGGCACGGGAGACAAGCTCGCTGCGCTTGTTGCGCATTTGGTAGTAGGCATCCTTCATCTCATGCAGCTGCTGAACAAGCTCCGCCGCTTGCACTTTGGACTGCTCGTGCATGTCGGTATACTCGCTGATTTTGCCCTCGTAATACAGCTTCTGCTCCAGCAGCTGGCGCGTTGCGGCCTCGTCGCCGTTCTTGAGCGCTTCCTTCGCCTGCTCTTCCCGCTGAGCGATCAGGCGGATCGTTTCTTCCAATCGCTGCTTCAGCTTTCGCTCATTGGCGATCTGGCGTGCTACCGTAACCTCCGCTTGCGCAATTTCCTCTTCCATATCGCGAAGGTATTGGTTCAGCATCACAATCGGATCTTCCACCTTATCCAGCAGCTCGTGCAGCGAAGCCTTCGTCATATCCTTAATTCTCGAAAAAACACCCATGATTACACATCTCCTTTAGTTTGGTTGGATTGGTTTTGTTTTTCATATTGCGCTACTTTAGCGCGCAGCTCTTCGATCTCTTTCCACATGGCCTTCTTCTCAATATCCTTCATCATTTCATCCAGATGGCTCTGTTCCGCGGCATCTTGCTGCGGAGCTTGCGAAGCCGCCCCGGCGTAGCTTGCTTCATGAGGAGGCGTCCAGCCGCAGCGCTGTGCTTTGCGGTAGTATCGTTCCGCCTTCCTCCACTCTTTCCAGCTGCCGAAATGCTGGCCCCACTGATGCCCGAAGCCGGGACCGCCTGGACTGCCGGGTCCGGCAGGTCCGCCGCCGTAGGCTGAGCCGTAAGGACCGGCGCCGATGCCGTTCCAAGGCTCCTTGGGCACTACAAGCGCCGTCAGCAGGTAGAACGGGATGACCGCTCCGCTGGATAAAATCGTTGCACCCACCACAATGACGCGAAGCAAAGTGGAATCGATGTTCATTACTTCCGCTAATCCGCCGCACAAGCCGGTCAGCTTGCGGTCGACGCGGGATCGGTACAATTTGGTCATGGCCGCATCCAGCCCTCCTTCTCCAGCTTCTGCCGCAGCTTCGACATTTCCTGCTCAAGTGCGCTGGACGCTGCCGTACTGGCTGTTGTCCAAGCGTCGCGCACTTGCCCCCGCACTTCGCGGAGCGTTCGTGCCGTAATTTCCATGTCGCTTACGCGCTCCTCCAGCCGATCGAACAGTCTTGGCGACGGTACCCCGCCCGCTTGACGAAGCCGCTCGTTCATGCGCTGCTGTAGTCTTACGGATTCCAATCTTGCAATATAATAAGTACGCTTCGAGGCAATCTCATCGAAATCGGCCTTCAGCTGCTGGATTTGCTCCTCCAGCTCCACGATGCCGAGCTTGCTTTGCTCGTACAGCGCCTTATACTGTCCAGCCTTCTCTTCCTGTTGAAGCTTTTCTTGCAAAGCAAGGCGTGCCACTTCATCCTCGCCGGCCTTCAAGGCCAGCAGCGCTTGCTGCTCGCGGCGCGCTTTGAGCTGCTCCGCCGAGGTGTACTGCTGGCGAAGCGATGCCGCATGGGACAGACACTGCTGCAAGAGCCGCTCCGACTCGCGAATTTGCTCGGACTGGGAGGCGAGGTACTTGTCGATCAGCCGTACCGGGTCCTCCGAGTTTTCCAGCATCTCATTGAAAGAAGCTACCGTCAGATCACGGAATCGTTTCCCTAAGCTCATTCCTTCTACCACCTTTTCCAAATTAGTGATCTATCTGTTTGCAACTTGGGAGCTAAATTATACCCACGACTTGCCGCGAAGCATCGAAATCCCGTAAACGATCAACCCGATCGCGATCAGGATGGCGAAGAACCCGGATAGCTTGCCCAGCAGGATGATCCCGCCGAGGCCCATCAGAATCCAACCGATCGCCGTGCGTCCGTTCTTGATTCCGAGATAGCCGAGGCCGACCATCGCAGCCGGGAACAGCCAGCCCATCAGGTGTCCCGTATGCACGCCGATTTTGTTTAGAATGATCAGCGAGCCGAAGAAGATAAGCAGAAGTGCCAATCCGCTGTTTCGAGTTAGTTTCATTTATGTACTCACCGCCTTTCGTTGTGATGTCGTTTGCTTATGTCTTTATTCTAGGGTTTTGGGCGGCTTTCCAAAACGGACCTGCGGCGGTTTTTGATACTGGACCAAAGTCCAGTACCCCCTCCGACTGAAGGCAAGACTACTCCCGGACCCTCCTTGGATAAAATCTCCGCACGAAGAAAGACTACGCTATAACTACGTAGACTCGAAAAGGAGACATGACGGGATGCGACGTACCTTATGTACCCTGCTTATAGGCATAAGCCTATTCAGCTTCGCTGCCGGGATCGGCCGGGCATTCCCCGCTCTGCCTGTAATGACCTCGGAGCCTGACCTCGTGCAAGTGTTTGATGTGCAGGAGGAGCGCGTCGTGTCGCGGCTCGGCATGACGCCTGAGATTCGCGAAGCGGCGGCACGCTGGCTCCAAGACGTGAGGGGCGTATCCCCTCGTTTTGAGATCGGGACGAAGAGCGGCATCGTGATCCGCATCCCGCTTCAGCCGAGTCTGACCGTAATGCCGGTCCCCGGGGTCAGCCTTCACTGCCGTGAGCTCTATGCGCTCATTCCGGCTAAGTCCGTACAAGAAGAAAGCCCCCTTCTGCTGGCTTTCAGCGAAGAGGGCCGTACGTATGCATTTGAATGTAACCGCTCCGTGCTGGAGCCGTTTCTTATTCGATATGGGCTGGAAAAGGAGTTTACTCGGTAGTCCAGGGCTGGGGTACTGACCTTACGGTTTCTCCCGTTTGGATCGCCTGTTCGATCAGTAACCCCAAGTACTGGTCGTGCGAAGCCTCGGAGAGACTATAAAATTCGGGGCCGCCTGCCGCATAATCAGCCATTTTTTCCAAGCAATGGGCAATTGCGAGCTCATCGTCATACAGTCTTGCAGGCGCGAACGGATTTTCATAAGCCCATTGCTCCCCGGCCATATAGCCTTGAAGGAAATAGCCTTCTTGATTTTCCAATTCGCCCTTGTTGATCCGCTTCATATCCAGATGCAGCGGCGTACGGTAATCCTTCATCACAGTAAGGCGGTTATCGAAAATTTCTCCCCGCTCCCCTCTTACGGACAAGTGGTTGGAGCGAATCCAGGACCGGTGCTGATCCTTGGTAAAATCATAAATCCCCAGCTTATCGCCAAAATCGAGCCATGCCAGGTCTCTCTGCGCCGGAATCCGCTTCTCCTCCTTCGGGGGACCGCTGCGGTTAGGTCCGGCCATCCATTCGGTATGAAATCTCATCCCCCGAATGGCCACCTCCTCGAATCCGACCCCCAGCATTCTTCGAATCAAGCTGACGCCATGGTAGAAATGCGATACGGATACGGTGGCTTCCGTAATGCTTCCGAGCCGCCCTTGCTTGATGACGGCAGCCCGGGCCTGATTGACCGGGTGCAGATGATACTGCTCGGCAACCTGGACACGGGCCCGCATGCTTGTCAGCTTTTCGTAAAGTGTCGTTAAGCCTTGCAAATCGGCAGCAGGCGGCGTTTCCGCGAGCACGGGGATACCTAAATTCGACAGCTGAAGCAAATACCCCCCGCGAGCAGAGAGACTCACGGATTCCACCACAAAATCGGGCCGCTCTTTGCTCAATAATTCCTCCAGCGTTCGGTAGGTGTTCACCTTCCACTGCTGCTCCAGTGCCTTGCCCTTGGCCTCGTCGCGAACGACCATACCGCTGACCTGAAACCTGTCCGGAAGTGCCTGCGCGATTCTAAGATAGTATTGCGCCCGAAAGCCGGCACCGCCAAGGATACTGAATGATGCAGGTTTGCCCATTGTTATCGCCCTTTTCGTTGTGTATTGGATATTACCTCCGCACTACAAAGCTTAAGCAATCGGAGGACAGGATCACCTTTCGCTCACCTCGTTCAATATCGAACCGAAGCGGTTTGACCGTAGAATACAGCAGGCTCCAGCCTGTAAACACGGCCTCCAGGTTCTTTACGGCCTGTTCCGTCCTCAGGTTGAGCTCCATCAACGTCTCCAGCGTTTCCCCTGTACCTGCGTCTGTTTCTCTGATGTTCGTGCTCATGATGATGCAGACGATTCCGCTCTCCCGGACTCCGCTTCGCATACGCTCCAGTACCTGACGCCATATCCGCTCCGATTCTACATGCTCTAATGCGGAAACCGCTACAATATAGTCGTAGCTCTGCTCCGGGATCTCGAAGCTTCCTATATCGGACTCGCACGTCTCGATATAATCTCGTACACCATAGTATGTGCCGTATTCCTTCAGCTTCGCCAGAGCCGTATCCATGATGTCCACCCCAACCACCCGGCCGCCCCGTCCCTTCAATGCCTGCGCCAGAGGAATGCTGTTACGCCCTACCCCACAGCCCAGATCGAGCACCGTTACTTCCCCGTAGGCATCGAACGCCCGAAACGTCTCCAGCACGGTGAGTACAGGCTTTTGCAGCCACGAACCCGCTTCAAATAAAGCATGCTTCGCATAACAAGCCTCATGGTACTTCCGTTCCTCTTCACGAATACGTGCTATTCTAGCGTCCAGCCTCTCCCCCAAAAGGAAACACCTCGCTCCTTTTTTACTCCTGCAAGCACACAGATACGAATATACATTCGCCAAGGCCCGGTCATCTCCTGCATGAAACAAAAGAGACCCCGCCGTCACAAGCCTTGTAACAGCAGGATCCCTTATCGCTAGAAAAAGTCAGGCAAATACGTTTGGCGTACCGGAATCAGCTGCTCCCAAGCCTCAATGGCCTCATCCTCAGCCCGGACCCTGCCGATTTCCTGCAAAAATCTCGGACGCTGGTACCCCATCAGCATAGCCGATAGAGTGGGGATGTCAGTCATGAGGAGCGGCACGCCCTTCGGCGCCTCCTCCAGCTTCACGATGGTCGCCGTACCCGATTCGTCCACCTCCAGCTTGAAGTAGCCGTCATTCCAATCCGCCTGATGATCGGTCACCCGAAGCGCCAACACATATTCCACGCCTGATTGGAACGGGTACCGTTCAACGAAGCCTTGTACATCCACGATTCGCGCCATAAAATACGGCACCACCTCCTGCTTCACCCTCGGATTATCCAGAAGGAAAGCCAGTTGGTCGCCCGCCGGCGCCTGCACAACAAGCTTCGTAATCATCGAATCGTGATTGCCGAGGAATCTCCACAACGCCAGCCGCGCTCCATGATGAAGGCTTACAAGCTCGTGGACGGTGCATACCTTATCCTTCACATGGTAGTACACATAGCCCATCGGCTGACCCGACGGATCATAGTAGACGGCGGTTGTTCCTTTTTTCACCAGGACCCGATCCCTCCACCACTCTTCATCACGTACCAGCGTGCCGTTATAACGGGAGGCGTATGCATCATAAATACGGTTCAGCAGCTCGATCTGACCGTCTACCCGCTCAATCCGGCCCGGTTGAGGAGCCAGCTTGGGCAGCAGCTCCGTTTCGATTTCGTATTTCTTGTACTCGCAGTAGGTTTCCCATCCGAACTTGCGGTAGAAGGCAAACTGAAACGGGTGCAGGAACGAAACCGTCTGGCCCTTCTCCTTCATTACCTTGAGTGCATTGTCCAGCAGCCCCGAGACGAGTCCCCCTCTTCGATGCTCCGGCCAGCTCGCGACACCGGCTACTCCGCCCATCGCATAGACCTTTCCTTGGATCCAGGTCTGCAGCTCCAGCAGGTTCAGCTTTGCCGCCAACTGGTCACCCAGGAAGCTCCCCCAGATCTGCTCGGGCTTTGCCGTAGCCAGTCTCCGTTCACGCTGCTCCGGTGTAAACTCCATTTGAAAAGCAAATTCCGACAGCGCTAAGCTATCCGGCAATTCCTCTGACGTTAACTGGCGAATGTTCATCTCCATCGCGTTTCTCCGCTCCCTTTAGCTTAACTCTTCAAGCCGACGCGAGCGCCGCCTTGCCCCAGGACTGCTCCCCATGTGCATCCGGCTCCAGTGTGGTCGCCACCCTGCTATACTCCCTTGGGCTCGAAGGTGAAATAAAATCGATCCCCGCCCGTTATAAGGGTACAATGTACCCTCATTCACAGGCTTGTTATCCTATTACAATCGTTGCCAACCCGCGGGAAACATAATCCTGCTCGCCCGGATTCAAGCTTGGAATCACGCGCATTTCCCGGCACACTCGAACGCTTACCAACCGGCGACAGCGCTTTCTCAGACGCAAGCGGCAGCTGCTCGCACATGTTCATAACCGGCGATGTCCTGTCTGCTGCCATTGTAACCCAATTTCATGAGAAATTCCATGATCGGAGATGGAGGAGGCGATCGGTCCCAAAGCCCCCCTGCGGCGTTACCTGCATTTCCTGCATCTAATTTTCGTCGTTCCACCTCGTTTCGCATGATTTACTCTTGGAACTGCCGCTACTGCACCTTCGTTGCACGGAATGGACCTCTGTCAAGAAAGTAGACACAGAAACTATGAAACCTGGTGTTGTTCATAGTACCTCTTCTCGCACTGATGCGGGGTGAGATAACCAATCGTCGAGTGGATGCGGATCCGGTTGTAGTCGAACTCAATGTACCGGTAAATTGCATCATACGCCTGTTTTCGGGTGTGAAACTTTGTTTGGTACACGAGCTCTTTCTTCATTACGCTGTGGAAGGACTCGATACATGCATTGTCGTAGCAGTTGCCCTTACGACTCATGCTGCCAATCATCTCATGCTTCGTCAGCCGCTCGCGGTATTCGTTTGAGGCATACTGTGAGCCTCGATCAGAATGGTGAATTAGACCTGGAGGAGGCTTTTGCCGTTCACAAGCCTGGTCAAACGCTTCCAACACTAGTTCTTTGGTCATTCGCTCCCCAAGCGCCCAACCGACGATTTTGCGAGAGTACAGGTCCATCACGCTCGCTAGGTAAACCCAGCCCTTAGATGTCCCAATGTACGTAATATCTGTTACCCATACCTTGTTCGGTGCAAGTACGTTAAAGCCGCGGTTTAACACATTGTCATACACCGGTTGATTATGTTTCGAGTTGGTGGTTGCTTTGTATTTCTTCACTGTGCAAGAGCGCAGCCCCATCTCTTTCATCAGGCGAGCCACTGTTTTCGTCGAGATGGTATCGCCTTCTTCACGCAATTTGGCTGCAATCTTATCACTGCCGTAACGACGCTTGTAGGCATAGAAATGATGCTGGATTCGCTTCATCCGTTTCTTGCGAAGCTTTTCCTGTTCGCTTGGCTTTCGGTTCAGCCACTTGTAGTAACCGCTTCGGGAAACGCCCATCACAGAGCACATCTTCTCAACACGAAACTGGAAGCGGAATTTACGGATAAACGCGTAAATCAGTCTCGGTTTTTCGTGAAGAAGTGCATCGCCTTTTTTAGAATCTCGTTCTCCTCTTGAAGTTCTCGATTCATCTCTTCGAGCTTTTTGAGTCGTTCGTAATCGACAAACAGTTGCGACTTTTCACCCGTGTTGGTAAACTGCTTTCTCCACGCTCGAATGCTGCTTACAGGGATATCCAATTCTTTGGACACTTCGGCTGGGGTTTTCCCACTCTCTTGCATATGTTTTACGGTTTGACGCTTGAACTCTTCATCAAAATGCTGACGAATATCTCCCATGACACACCTCGACCTTTCAGTTTATTTTATTGTACCAGGTCGCTGATAGAGTGTGTCTACTTTCTAGTCTAGCTCCAGAATGGCAGAAGTGCTATTATTTTGCCTCTTCCCACTTTGCAACAAGGAAGCTGAGGCGATTAATCGCATTTTTGCAACTACCGGCGGAATTTCGGACCTTTCGTAGCGCGCAATGGCAAATGTGCCATTATTTGGCCCCTTCCCGCCTTACAACCAGGAAGCTGAGGCGATTAGTCGCATTTTTGCCACTACTGGCGGAATTTCGGACCTTTCGTAGCGCGCAATGGCAGAAGTGCCATTATTTCAACTCTTTCCGCTTTGCTGACAACGATCATAAACGGTTTATGGCTAGGAGTTATTGCTGTTATCCCCCCACTCAATCAATACAGCCGGATTAGCTGTATAAGATGCAGTCACTTTCCCTGCCACATTCACTCCATTGCTCCTCGCCACCCCAGCCCCCTCCTACTGCTGCAGCTCCACATCCTTCGGTCTGGGCAATAGGATCGTCCCGCCTATTCAGTACTTCATACCCCGGATGTAGGTACTCGAAGCTCCCCACCATAGGCCACCACACATGTCGCAAGAACATCACCTCTCCATGCCGTTGCCCTCGCTCCAATCTGCTGCGACGTTCCCCCTGTCTTTTCTCCAAATCAACCTCCTGTGAAAAATGAAAAGAACGCCCTGCCGCCGCTCCTCCAAAACCAGAAGCAGTACAGGACGTTCCTCGTCTCCATTTACCAGTATAACCCAATTGGTAGCATGTATCTACTCAAACCTTCCATAAAACGCCTTGCGATACACCTCAGCCAGCTCCGTGACAAGAGGCATCCTTGGGTTTGCGGTCGTGCATTGATCCTCGAACGCACGATCCGCCAGCTCCTCTACCCGCTTCTCGAACACAGCAGGATCAATGCCAAGATCGGCGAACTTCTCCGGAATACCGAGCTTCCGGTTCAGGTCCCGAATCGCTTCAATCAAGCTGTTTACGCCCTCCTCGGTCGTCTTCGCAGGCAGCCCCAGGAAGCGGGCAATCTCTGCATACCGCTCATCCGCCACGAAATGGTCGTATTTCGGGAACGAGGCGAACTTCGTCGGCTTCCGTGCATTATACCGAATGACGTGCGGCATCAGAATCGCATTCGTGCGGCCATGTGCGGTGTGGAATTCCCCGCCCCACTTATGCGCAAGACTGTGGTTAATGCCAAGGAACGCATTGGCGAAAGCCATCCCCGCAATCGTGGAAGCGTTATGCATCTTCTCTCGAGCAAGTGGGTCGCCTGTGGCATAAGAAGCCTCCAAATACTTGAACACCAGCTGGATTGCCTTCAGAGCAAGCCCATCCGTGTAATCGTTCGCCATGACGGACACATAGGCCTCAATCGCGTGAGTCAGCACGTCCATCCCTGTATCCGCTACAGCCGTCTTCGGCAAGCTGTACACGTACTCGGGATCGATAATCGCCACATCCGGCGTCAGCTCGTAATCGGCCAAAGGATACTTGGTGTGGCCGACCTTCTTATCCGTGATGACCGCGAACGAGGTTACCTCCGAGCCCGTACCGGACGTCGTCGGGATCGCCACGAACTTGGCCCGGCGCCCCAAGCGGGGATACTTATAGACACGCTTGCGGATGTCCATGAACTTCTGCTTCAACGAATGAAAGCTGGTGTCCGGGTATTCGTAGAACAGCCACATCGCCTTCGCTGCGTCCATTGGAGACCCTCCGCCTAAGGCAATGATACAGTCCGGCTGGAAGGCCGCCATCATCGCGGTGCCCCGCTCCACCGTTTCTACCGACGGATCGGGCTCTACCTCGGAGAATACCTCTATCAACACCGGTTTACTCCGCTTCCGCAAATAGTGCTCCACCCGCTCCACGTACCCGAGCTTTACCATGGCCGCATCCGTAACGATCATCACCCGCGTGATGTCAGGCATCTTCTCAAGGTATTGGGTCGAGCCCTTCTCGAAATACACCTTCGGCGGTACCTTAAACCACTGCATATTCACCGTACGGTAAGCGACCCGCTTCAGATTGAGCAGATGCACGGCCGTCACGTTCGCCGTAGTGGAGTTATGACCGTAGGAGCCGCAGCCAAGCGTAAGCGAAGGAAGGTTCGTATTATAAATATCCCCGATCGCCCCGTGCGTAGAAGGTGAATTGACAATGACCCGCCCGGTCTTGAGCACGGAGGCAAACTGCTCGATGACCGTCTTATTGTTCGAATGAATGACAGAGGAGTGTCCCATCCCGCCGTACGCCACCACCTCGGCGGCCCGCTGAATGCCTTGCTCCGCATGCTTCACCTTATAACACGCCAATACGGGACTCAGCTTCTCGGCGGACAGCGGATGCGCAGCGCCGACCCCCGTAAGCTCGGCAACAAGGATTTTCGTGTCCGAAGGCACCGTCACACCGGCCATCTCAGCTATCTTGACCGCCGGCTGCCCTACGATAACGGCGTTGACGGCACATTTTTCCGGATGGATGACAAGTCTGGATACGAGCTCCGTCTCTTCCTTGGACAAGAAGTAACAGCCCATTTCCTTCATCAGGCGCTTCGCCGCATCGTAAATCGGCTCCTCGAGAATGACCGCTTGCTCCGATGCGCAAATCATGCCGTTGTCGAACGTCTTCGACAGAATCAAATCCGTTACCGCCTGCTTCAGATCGGCCGACTTTTCGATGAAGCAAGGCACATTGCCCGGACCGACTCCCAGTGCCGGCTTGCCAGTGCTGTAGGCGGATTTCACCATCGAGGATCCCCCCGTGGCCAGGACCAACGCGACATCCTTATGGTTCATCAGCAGCTGTGTCGCCTCGACGGAGGGCGTCTCGATCCATTGGATGCAATCCTCCGGCGCGCCGGCTTTTACAGCCGCATCCCTAACAACGGCGGCAGCCGCCACGGAGCACTTTTGCGCCGACGGATGAAACGCGAATACGATCGGGTTTCTCGTTTTGACAGCAATCAGTGACTTGAACATCGTAGTTGAAGTCGGGTTCGTCACCGGCGTCACCCCTGCAATGACACCAACCGGCTCCGCTACGACACTGAAGTTCTCATACGGGTTTTCCTCGATAACGCCGACCGTTTTGGCATACTTGATACTGTGATAAATATATTCCGTCGCAAAAATATTTTTCGTAATCTTATCCTCGTATACCCCGCGTCCCGTCTCCTCTATTGCCAGCTTCGCAAGCGCCATGTGCCGGTCTAGCCCGGCGAGCGCCATCTGCTGCACAATGCGGTCGATCGCGTCTTGATCCAGGCTCATATACTCCTGCTGTGCCGCCTTGGCCCGTTCCACAAGCCGGTCTACCTGCTGCTGGACGGACACGTTCTCCGCCCTTTCCGTCTCCTGCCGTGCTTTGTTTACTGCCATCTCCATCCACTCCTCTATAGAAATGATCCTTCCTGATCACTATGTTACTTTTTTCACAAGGAAAGAACTATGAAGTTGCTCACACCGTAAATATTTTTTTCCTGCACAAAAAAGAAAAGGACCACCCTCAGGTGATCCTTCTCACATCCTATGTACCTTGCTCGAATCAATACGCCGAACCGCCGTACAAAAACCGGTTGTTCCACTGGGTTCCGCTAATCGAATCGATGCGTACGCCGCCCGAAGCGACCGAATACGTATGCAGCATTTGGCCGTCCCCGAGATAAATGCCTACGTGCGTAACCGGCTCCGTTGACTTGTTGATCCCTTGGTAATCCGAAGCACTGGAGCCTTTGTAGGACATGAAGAACATCAGGTCGCCGCGCTTCAGCTGGCTCCAATCGTTTACCTGGTTGCCCTTGCCCCTCACAAAGTCCGCCTGTGCCTGAGAATCACTCGGGAGCACCGTTCTTGCGCCGAGCCAGAAGATCGTCTGCATGAAATCAGAGCAATCGAAGGTGGAATCCTCCCAACGGGTAGAGCCGAATTCATAAGGAGTTCCCAAGTAAGCCGTACCGGAATTGATAATGCTCTCCACCCGCTCCGCCATAGGCAGGATCACACCGGTAACGGAGAAATCCGTTGCCAGATATTGCGAACCTGCGCTTACGTAGCCGCTCACTCCAGAGGCATCCTCCGCCCGGTACCAGGAAGCATTCACCTTCTCGATGACATAAAGACCCTCCCCCACCGGCAAGGAGCGGATAATCGAAGACGAAGTCGAAGGCTGCGTACGGAAATTCACTTTGGCGATCACTTCCGCATTCGATAAAACATCAATGTAAGTGCCGCTGGAGCTGACGTACCCAGTCAAACCCTGAGCATCCTGAATTTGATACCAATTGGGATTGACCAGCTGCAAGGCCGTTACCACTTCACCGGCTTTGAGGTAGCGCATGACATTGCTTGAGGTGGACGGCTTGTCCCGGAAACTGACGCTTTTCGTCGCCTTAAGCTTGGTAACGGTCTCGGCGGCCTTCGCCGCCTGCATCGGAACCAGAAGCATACACATCATAAGCATGGCTAAGCCGGCGATCCACATTTTTTTCATCGTTAATTCCCCCGAGTTGTTAGAATGTCCTACCCGATCCGGAGTTGCCTAGGGAACGATGTAAAAAAAGAATCTTCCGCTGCAACGCCGCGCGCAGACGTCTTGCGGAGGTCCTCTTTCCTTCGATCGTTCGACAGCTGGCTGGCAAGAAGAACACCGAAACCGGCGTTCTTCGTAGCCCCTATAGCTTTGCGCCGCTGATTTTCATCAGGTTTGCCTTTTCGGGACGGAAAGTGGAAATGCTTTGCATACTCTGAGTATAATTCGACAATATTTTTCCGGCATGTGTCCAAATGCGTATTTTTTTCCATGGAATATTTAAGTTTTATTGCCTATTGTGCTCATGTTAATTTTTGTAAGGGACTTATAAGGACTCCAAGTGCTTGAGAAGTTCGTTGATTTCACGGCGCTTGTCGTTCCTGGAGATTTACAGCATTGGGCAGCAGGGATCCTTAGGGGAGGTTAGAGAAATATAGACTATTGGTCCTATACATTCGGACATTTCGTATCCCGTTTCTTTTTTAAGGGGAGGTCATTCGTATCAATAAAAATGCAGTAGCCGTGTTTTCATTCGCCGGTTACCATATTATACCTTTAAATTTAGGAGTTTATATCCTTGAAGTCGTATCTATCGAAGGGCCGGTTGGAATTAAATCCTCTTTTAGACCTGATCTATATAGTTCCCCATACCTGCCCCCAGCCTCTACTCTTCCTCCCAGCATCCTTCGCTGTATCCCTCGGTAAGCAGTCCGCCGTACGGACGCAGCACTTCATGTAGCAGCTGTATGACCGGCTCATGCTCATCCTTGCGGTATAACTGTTCCAGCGCAGCGACCAACGAATTACTCAGCTCTTCGTCGAACCTCCGCAGCATACGCAAGGCCCACTTCCCGTCTCCTATCCATTGCCGGTTAGCTCTTAATACAAATTCATGCACAGAACCGATCAGTTTCCCAGCAATAAACAATCTCTCAGCTCGATCCCTGCTGCTTTGCAGATCAAGCAAGCCATTTGTGATGTCATACCTGGCATCGCTCAGCTGCTGCGTAGTCCACTCGTAGGGTCCGGCCTGCAGCGCATCCCGTGCCAGTCCGATAAGCTCCGCCGCCGAACCGTCATCCCGCAGAACCGCTCCTTCGGTGCACATACGCAGTATCGACGGAAGTCCCGACTCGGCTGCCGCCTCGATAAACATAGGAAAGCTGTCGCGGGTAACCACGAATGCCTCAATCAACCAGCCGTGGGCGGTGTACGTTTTGCGGAACGGATACGACCGCGATTCATCCAGGATAACCAGATCCAGATCGGAATCCGAGGTGTCCATGCCTTTCACGGCACTACCGGCAAGTATGGCTGCATTGCATTCGGGAAATTGCTTCTCAAGAAACCATTCCGCCGCTTTCAGGGAAGACACTCGGCCCGCCATCTTATCCCTTCGACCCCACAAGAACGGCTGAACCCAGGAAGTCTCTGCTTTGATCCATCATGTCCGTATACGTAAGCGAGGTGTGCCATACGGAAGCGTCAATATAGGCACCTTCACTTACGATTTGATGCTCATCCGGATGATTTAGGTCATCCTGCGCCGACAGCTCTTCCATAGGGGAGACGGAGAGACGAATGTCGGTGAAGCCCTGCGCTTCCAGAATCGCTCCCCATTCCTCTGCAGATAGCAGTTGGGCAATGCCTAGAAATTCCACCAGTTCGTCTTTAATGCCTCCCGTCACATCGTGAAGGCGGATCACTTCACTGTCATATAACATCCCCCCGGGCTTCAGCACACGGTAATATTCCGAAACGGCTGCCGATGCATCCGCGAAGTTGGTAACGGATTCGGCAAGGACAAGATCAAATTGATTGTCCCCAAAAGGAAGCCGGCAAATATCGCCTACCGCAAAATCTACCTTCACCTGCTGCAATTCACTGCGCTTTTTCGCCTTCTCAATCATCCCCGGTCGCAAGTCGACGGCATATACTTGAAAGCCCTTTTGTGCAAGCAGACATGCTGTACGGCCTGTTCCGCACCCAACCTCCAGAATGGAGCTGCCCGGCTGCAGCGGAATGGTATCCAGCATTTTTAAGGTAAAAGCGAATCCTCCGGGATGGGCGCTGCCTATTCCCAAATGCGTTAACATATCTAAATATTTCAAGGTTAATCCTCTCCTTCGCACACTACTAATAAGTAAATGCGCGGAGCGAGGAGATGGTTTGGGCGATTGCCTCAGGGCATCCGTCCAAACAATTCATAAGCGGCTCCATATGCTGTTGTAGAAAACGTCAGGGAGGTGATAGACATGAGTGCAGTTGCAGGCTACCGCTCTTCCACAGCAGCGATCCTTGTGCTTTACATCCTGTTGGTCATCATTTTGTCCGCAGGTTTCTTTGTCTAAATGACACAGGGACGATTAAGAGCGTCGACCACTTCGGCCGACGCTCTTTCCTGCCTTCTTTTAAGCTTCCGCCAGCTGAAGCACGCGAACCAAGGCTCCGCGGGGAGGGGCTTGCCCGCCTGCAGGAATGCACAGCAAACACTCCGCATCCTTGATTGATACCATGATGCTGGACTTGTCCCTACCGGCAGGCGCTACCTTTAGTGTTGCTTGCTCGGTGTAAGTACGGGCTCTTACATAGCGCGGGTAAGCGGAGCCTTTGCCGTAATCCGCATCCAGCAATGCGGTACATTCTCTGGGCAAAGGACGGGCGCAGCCTTGAATCGCCTTAAGATACGGCCTCACGAACAGCTCAAAGCCGACGAAGCTTGCTCCCGGATTGCCTGACAAAGCAAACAGCGGCTTCCCCCGCCACCAGCCGAACGAGCTTGGACTCCCCGGGCGCATCGCCACCTTGTTGAAGATAAGCTCCCCGTCCCAGCGCTGAAACAGCTCGACCAGCACATCCTTATCACCGACGGAAACTCCCCCGGTCGTTACGAGGATATCCGCCCAGTCCAGCGCCTGCAGCAATGCCGCCTCTACCGTTTCCGGACAGTCCGGTAAAATCGGCATCAGCCTTGGCTCTCCTCCTGCTTCACGGATCTGGCAGGCAAGCATATGGCTATTGCTGCCTCGTATACGGCCAGGCTCCAGCGCAGCTTCTATTGGGAGCAGCTCGGAGCCGGTGGAGAAGACCGCCACTCGAGGTACACGGTGCACCCTCACCTCGGCACAGCCGAACGTAGCCAAAATGGCCGCTTCCCCGGGTCCGATACGGCGTCCTGTTTCCAGCAGCAGCTCCCCCACCCCGATTTCCTGACCGATTGGAGTGATGTTGTCACCCATCCGCATCGACTTGCGGACCAGGACCTTGTCGCCCTCCGGCCCGTCACCGGCCAGCAGCTTGTCCGTCATCTCCAGCATAATGACCGCATCCGCACCTTCCGGTACGACTGCTCCAGTCATAATGCGGGCCGCCTCTCCCGGCTGCACGGACCTTTCCGGCACCGATCCGCAAGGAATCGTCTCCGTCACGCGAAGCGCAACGGGCCGCAGCGCTTCCGCGTCCAGGCTGTCACTGGCCCGGATGGCATAGCCATCCATCCCCGAGCGGCGAAAATGCGGCACCGGATGGTCTGCTATGACGCTCTGCGCAAGCCTTCGGCCATGAGCCAGCTCCAGCGGAACGGCTTCCGCAGGCAGCAGCTCCGCCCGATTTAGGATAAGCTGCTGCGCCTCCTCCACCGTGATCGCTTTCCTGCCGAAGCGCAGCGAATTCGTCTGATCTGCGGCCATGCTTACCCTCCAATCTGCGACATGCGGCGCACCGTCGGCGTGTGGCTCTGCCGTTCGTTCAGCAGCGCCTTCGCCATTTCGTGGCTTTCGGGCTTCACGTCAAGCGCACGGAAGAACAGCTCGGCCAGCGCCTTGTCGTCGCCGATGGCCTTGCGTACGTTAAATTCGTCCGACCAATACAAACAAGGCTTGATGTTCCCGTCCGCCGTCAGCCGGAGCCGGTTGCAGGTTTCGCAGAAATGATCGCTCACAGGATGGATCAGACCGAATGAACCCGCGGCACCGGTAATTTTATAGTTTTGCGACGGTCCGTTTCCGTACACCTCTCCCGAAGGCTCGGCAAGCCACCCCTTGGCTTCACAAACATCCAGTACGGTACTAAGGGGGACATACTTATCCTTCCAGTTCTGGTCGTCATGACCGATCGGCATATATTCTATAAAACGCACCTGCAGGCTCCTCTCGATCGTCAGCCTCAGGAAATCTTCAATTTCGTCATCATTCAAGCCCTTCATGAGCACGACATTCAGCTTGATCGGGTCAAGTCCCACGCGGTAGGCTGCCTCGATACTGCCCAGCACCCTTTGGATGTCGCCGCCACGGGTAATCAGCTTGAAGCGGTCTGCTTTCAACGAGTCCAGACTCATATTGATCCGAGTCAGCCCGGCTGCCTTAAATTTCTCCGCCCGCGATGCAAAATATATCCCGTTCGTTGTGAGCGCGATATCCTCAATACCGGGGATGGCGCTCAGACTAGCGATCAGCTCTTCCAAATTTTTGCGCACCAGCGGCTCTCCGCCGGTAATCCGCAGCTTGCGAACCCCATATCCGGCCAGTACGCGAACGACTTCGGTAATCTCATGAAAGGTGAGCAGCTTCTCCTCAGGCTCAAACTCCATACCTTCCTCCGGCATGCAGTAAACACATCGAAGATTACAGCGATCCGTTACTGAAATGCGAAGATAATCATGAACTCTTCCAAACCGGTCCACTAGCACCATAGACATCCATACCCCTCCCCGCTCTCAGCCTCTTGTAGCTATTATGGCATATCCGTTTGGAAAAATATAGCCTATCTCCCCTGCAGTAATTGCTCATATGCGGCAGGATCGTTCACATTGCGAGCAAAGTCCAACCCGATTTGTCTTGTTTCAAAAAAATCCTCATCGGCATATGCCGTATAGAGCTTGTCGAGCAGCCGCATAAGACGAAGGTCTTCCGCCTGCAGCTGCCGCTCCACAAATGGCAGGCAACGCCGGCGGTAGAGACCGTGCAGCGGCTGTACGCGTCCATGAAGCCGCGGCACCGCGGCATCCCGGCTGTCCTCCTCCAGCAGCCCGACAAGAGCCTGTGCAGCCGTGGCGGAAATAAAAGGCATATCGCACGCGGCCACCCAAAGCGTATCGTTCTTGGCGGCATGCAGCGCTGCCTGCATACCCCCTAGCGGCCCGAGACCCGGCTGTCGATCCGGAATCAACGTTACGTTGAAATGTTTCGGAAGGACCGGCTTGTGACGATCGGGCTCATTGGTTACTAACAGCAGCTCCTGACAGCAGGAACGCATCACTTCCAGCTGATGCTCAAGAAAGGTCCTTCCTTGATAGGATAGCAGCGCCTTGCTTCTCCCCCCCATCCGGCTATTGAGTCCGCCGGCCAGAATGACACCGGTGAGCTTCGAGTCGCGTGTCGTCATTGCACCTCTGAGCCCTCCAGCTCACTCAGCTTCTTCCCGAACGACTCCCGCCAGCTTGCCGCAAGCGCCTCTACCTCCAGAATACGCCGGAGGGCGGGGACATCCTCCTTGTCATGGAATTTCACGCGGTTCACTTCGGCGACGGATATCCCCGACTCCTCCCGCTTCACAAGCTCGAACGTCTGTCCTGACGCTACAATGCCCTCTTGCAGCACGCGAAAGTAGTACCCCGTAAAGCCTGTCTCCTGCACCTGCACGGGCAAATCGGGCGTCTCATGCAGCTTCCCCAGCTTGAAGCACGGCCGCCGCGGCTGGCTCACTTGAACGATTGCGCTCCCGATCGCATATATATCGCCGATATGCACTGTACCTTCCGTCATCCCCTGAACTGTAAAATTCTCGCCGAAGGCGGCAGCCGGCAGCTGCCTCTTCAACTGCTCCTCCCAATAGGCATAGTGCTCCGCCGGGTACACGCACACCGCTTTATCGGGCCCTCCATGGTTCACCAGATCCGCTTGTCCGTCCCCCTGCAGATTGACTGTACTGAGACGAATCTCTCCTTCCACAGGCTGCTTGAAAATCCCCGTTTGCAGAGGCTTACCCTGGTATTGTATTGTCATCGGTTTACCGATATTAAGCGAGATCAGTCGCATGGCATACACTTCCTTTATCATCTTGGTAATCCTAGGATAAACCTCAAGGAAGCAGGGCGCAAGAGCTGCGGGATGTAAAAAAAGGCCAACCCGCCTGTCCCCGGCTTCTCGGAAGCCGAAGGTCTGATGGTCAGCCTTTTCCTCAAGTAAGTGAAACTACGTGTCGCCCCAACCTTTAGCGTGGGATTACCCGCATCAGGTCTTCACCCAGGCATCGTTCTCGTACCCCCGCAGCTCCCAATAGCCGATGTGCTCCTTCTCGATGAGCTCGATCGCCTGCAGCCACTTGACCGACTTATAGGCGTACATTTGCGGTACGATCAGCCGGACGGGACCTCCGAGCTTCTGCGGGATCGGCTCGCCGTCCATAAGGACAGCCACCAGGACATCGTCCATGCGCGCCTGTTCCAGCGAGAGTGCATCCGTATAGACTTTATCGCCCGAGTAAAACTTCACATACTTCGCCCGATCCTTAACCTGGGCCAAGTCCAGAAGATCCCGAAGCAGAATGCCCTCCCACGTTACCTTATACACCGACCAGCCGGTGATGCAGTGAAAGTCGCTCACCTGCACCGTCCGCTTCAGCTGCAGAAACTGCTCCCAGCTCCAGACCTGCTCCTTCTCCACCAGACCGGAGAGAGCGAACTGCCAGCTCTCGCTGGAGAACGCGGGAATCGGGGTGACCGTGTACACCCGGAAGCGCCCTTGAGCGCCGCCCCCCGCCGGGGGCAGCGAGGCGGGCAGCGGGTCCGGCGGCGGCACCATCCGGTTGCCGTCCTCCAGCCTCAGCTGCCCCGTGGCATCGCCGCCCGTATCGGTCGCGTTCTTCAGCCATCGATACATCGATGGCCCGACGACCGCGACCAGCACCGCCCCGGCGGCCAGGCGCAGGAACGTCGCCCGCGACACGGGCGACCGCTTCAGGGCCGCGACCACCGCGCCGGCGGCGGTCAATGCGGCCCCCGGCGCGGCGGCTTCGCCCGATGCCGCGCTGCTGCTGCGCGCCGCCTTCACCCAGCGGCTGCGCGAAAAAGCATGGTAGGCGGCATAAGGCACGCCTACCCAAGTGAAGGCATCGTGCAGCCAGAGCGCACGATTCGCCCACACCGGTGGCAGCGCGTTGTACTGCCACAGCACGAGGCCGGTGACGCCCCAACCGGCCAGCAAACCCAGGACAACGCCAAGGTTCCAGCGTTGTCCCGCGCGCGCCCGCAGCTGCCGCCAATGCTTCGGCAGCAGCGGCGCGTAGGCGGCCAGCACTAGCAGGCTCGCCGCGCCCAAACCAATGTGCGCGTATTTGAGCCATACGCGCCCGGCTCCCATCGTCCCGCGCAAGGCCGGGACGAGCAGCAGCACGCCGGTCACAGCGAGCAGCACAAGCAGCCACGCATTCCAGGCGTGCAGCTTCTTCAGCCTTTTCCCGTAGCTGACGCCGCCGAGCCACGGTATGCGTTTGCCTTTGATCCGTTCCGTCATGAGGATCCCTCCTGCGGGAAAGCCGGGTGACTCCCCCGCTCTCCCACCGTTTACCTAAATATACGCAAAAGCCCTCAAGGTAAGATTGCCGATGGCCTGATACCTGGTATATTTCATTCCCTAAACGCTTTACAGCCTAAATGTTTCATGGCGTTAACCGGCAGCGCCTATTCCACATGCCCCATGATGACGCCGGCCGTTTCCTCGATCGCCTTATCGGTTACATTAATCACGCGGCAGCCTACCTGCTTCATAATGGAATGGGCATACTCCAGCTCCTCATGAATACGCTCCATCGTGGCATACTTCGCACCCGACGGAAGCCCCACCGCTTTCAACCGCTCCGTGCGGATTTTATACAGCTTCTCCGCATCCATCGTTAAGCCGACAATCCGGTCACCGGGAACGAGAAACAGCTCCTTCGGAGGCTTCACCTCCGGCACCAGCGGGAGATTCGTCACCTTGATTCCTTTATGCGCCATGTAAATGCTAAGCGGCGTCTTGGACGTACGGGAGATTCCGATTAAGACCAGCTGCGCCTTAAGCAGTGCACTCGTATCTCGTCCATCGTCGCATTTCACGGCAAATTCCACGGCTTCCACTCTGCGAAAATAATCCTCATCCATCTGATGCAGCAGCCCCGGCTTTCGCTTCGGAGCATCGCCCCACGTATCGATGAAGGCCTCCATCATCGGGCCCATAATGTCAACCGCCCGAACGCCGAGCCGGGCCGCCTCCTCCCGCATCGTTTCCCGCAGCTCCGGCTGCACTAACGTATACGCAACGAAGCCGCCGCGCTGCGCCGCCTTTTCCAGAATGGAACGGATCTCATCCTCCGTCCGTATGTGCCCGATCCGCTTGGTCGTTACATGATGCCCGTCAAACTGGCGGATCGTTGCCCTCACAACAGCATCCGCCGTCTCCCCTACCGAATCGGAACAAATGGTAATTTCATATTGATTGTCGTCTTTCATCTGCCTTTTCCCCCATTTAGGCTGTACCGCCGATACCCAGCTCCAGCAAAATCTGCGTCATGATCGTCTTCGTCACCCGGCCGACAATTTCCAAGCGCGGACGCGTTCCCAGAGCCCCCTGAATCGGCACCACCACAGGCAAACTGTCCACCTGGTGACGAATCATTTTTCTAGCTGCATCGATTACCGATTCATCGGGTCCGACATGGACAACGTTCGGCTCACGCGTCATAACCATACTAACGGGCATCGAACCCCCATTCCCGTTACCCAGTGTGAATTTGAGCAAGTCCTTCCGGGAGATCACCCCGGTCAGGCAGCCTTCATCGTCCGCTACGATCAAATTTCCCACGTTCTCCATAAAAAGCGTAACCACCGCGTCATGAACCGACGTATGCTCTTTCACGATAACAGGGACCGCCTGCACTTCCTTCACCTTCATCTCCTGCAGCTTCCGGGATACGATCGTACCGGGCTGCACGGCCGTTCCAGCCGTATAACCTACCTTCGGCTTCGCATCGATTAATCCCAGCATAACCAGCAGAGCTAAATCCGAGCGTAAAGTCGGTCGGCTGAGCCCCAGCATCTCGGCAATCTGTTCCCCGGTGATCGGAGCATGGGCTTTAACCAATTCCACAATTTGCAATTGGCGTGCTGATAATTCGATGACAGGTCCCCCCTAACACTTAACTACCTACTACCTGCCATTGTATCAAAAAAATAGAACGGCTAATAGCTCCAAAAAGCGGAGCATATTTCTCAATTTTCTTATTTAATACACACAGTTACGCAATTTAATATGTACTATTTTCGATGTAGTGTGTTATATTTATTCCAATAAGTCATTATTAGTATATAAATGGGAGTGGGATTCGTATGGAAAGAGAGCTTGCACTTGAGGTCGTAAGAGTCACCGAGCTGGCCGCCTTATCGGCAGCGCGCTGGATGGGACGCGGGGATAAAAATGAGGCGGATGGAGCGGCAACAAGCGCCATGCGAGCCATGTTCGATTCGGTGTCTATACAAGGAACGGTCGTTATAGGGGAAGGAGAAATGGATGAGGCACCGATGCTATATATCGGAGAATCCGTCGGTAACGGACAAGGCCCTGAGGTTGATGTTGCCGTGGATCCCCTGGAAGGTACGGAGCTGGTAGCGAAAGGACTGCATAATGCGCTTGCCGTCGTAGCGATTGCCGGTAAAGGCAACCTGCTTCACGCTCCGGACATGTATATGGAGAAGCTTGCCGTAGGACCTGCCTTGGCCGGCAAGCTCAGCTTAAACGATCCTCTGGAGATGACGCTAACGAAAGCCGCGGCTATTTTGGGAAAGCCTCTCAGCAATCTTACCGTGTCCATATTGGACCGCGAGAGGCATCGGACTCACATTCAAACCCTTCGTGACACCGGTGTACGAATCAAGCTCTTGAGCGACGGGGATGTAGCCGGTGCCATGGCTCCTGCGATGGCCGAATCGGGTATTGATCTCTATGTCGGCTCAGGGGGAGCACCGGAGGGAGTACTTGCCGCAGCGGCTCTTCGCTGCTTGGGAGGGGAGCTACAAGGCCGGCTGATGGCATCGGAGCCATCGGAATGGAACCGCTGCCTCGACATGGGCATTCAAGATCCGCGCAAGCTCCTGACCATGGAGGATATGATCGGAACTGAGGATGTCATTTTTGCTGCGACCGGCATCACTCCAGGAGAAATCCTTGGTGGCGTGCGCTACCTTGCCGATCAGCAAGCGGAAACCCATTCCATCGTCATGCGCGCCAAAACCCGGACGATCCGTTTTATACGGTCCCTTCATTATTTGCCGAACAAAACACAGCTTCATTGATAAAATCTTCTCCCGTGTTATATAGTATATAAATACTCACCTATAACACAGGAAGAAGGTCTGATTTTGAGCTTTTTATTTTATACCGTTGTCGGTTTGCTTGCAGCCACTTTGGGAAGCTTGGTTGGGCTGGGCGGCGGCATCATCATTGTTCCTGCACTCGTTTATCTCGGTCCGCTCATTCTAGGCCATCCTGTCGATGTAACAACGGCCGTCGGCACTTCACTAGCCGTTCTTGTTTTCACGGCCATGTCCTCCACCTTCACCTTTGTGAAGCAGAAACGCGTCGATTTTCGCAGCGGCTGGATTTACTTTATCACTTGCGGTCCGGGTGCCATGCTTGGCTCTTATACTACACAATTCGTGAATGCGAAATCCTTTCAGCTTAGCTTCGGGTTCTTCATGCTGGCGATGGCGATCCTAATGATTCTTCGCGATAAGCTAAAGCCATTGAATGTGAAATGGGGCATCCAACGTACCTATACCGACGCAAGCGGCCAGAGCTTTGAATATGGCTACAGCATTCTCCCAGCCCTGCTCATCGGCTTAGGTGTCGGGTTTATATCCGGATTGTTTGGCATTGGCGGTGGCTCGCTTTTTGTGCCGGCTATGGTTCTGCTGTTTCGTTACCCGCCCCACGTTGCTACTGCTACCTCCATGTTCGTTATTTTCCTCTCCTCCCTCACAGGGACCTTCACCAAGCTAAGCTTAGGAGAGGTAGATCTATGGATGGTATTGGGGTTAGCTCCAAGTGCAATTGTCGGTGGCTGGCTCGGAGCCAAGATCGCCGGGAAGCTCAGCAGTAAAAAGCTGCTCTGGGTTCTGCGCATTACATTCCTTATTGTGGCTCTCAAAATGATTTATGAAGGCATTTTCTTAACCTGATACAGAAAGTCGCACAACACATGTTGTTTCAGGATAATCTCCCCGGTTTCGTCAAAAACTAAACCGACAATGCCAAAGGAGGAGAAGATCTTGGAGCGTTCTAACATGCGGTGTGCGACTTTTGCTTTCTTACTCCTTGCTATGACCTTATGCTCTTGTTCCCAAACAACGCGTCCTGCTCCACAGACATCACCTCAGCAGTCGAAGGAGTATTTCCCGGACGCGCTGCAGCAGCCTGACAATATGGTTTCTCCTCAATCGGAGGAGCGAATAGGTGCCTCACCCGTTTCGGAAGCCCCAAAGGTACTGCCGGAACAACCCGCACCGGTTCCGCAACCCGAAGCAGCGCCCGTTCCTGCCCCAATCAAGGAACCCAAACCGCCTGCTCCTCAAAAGCGTGAGAAAAAGCAAGAAAAGCCTGTCTCTCAACAGAAACAGGTCTCGTCAACAAGAAAGCTATCTTTATCTCAACTTGTTAGGAAGTACCCAGATCTCTTACTTTTAAAGGGCTCCTCAAGCTCCAAAAAAGTTGCCCTTACCTTTGACGACGCACCGGATACAACCTTTACTCCCCAAGTTCTGGATACATTGAAAAAACACAAGGTAAAGGCCACTTTCTTCCTTGTCGGAACTCAAGCGGCCAAGCATCCGGATATGGTAAAGCGGATTGTCAGCGAAGGTCATGTGATCGGAAACCATACATATGACCATAAGCTGCTTACGAAATTGTCGGATGATGCCTTCCAGCAGGAAATTATGAGAACCCAATCGATACTAGAGAAGCTCTGCGGCTATACACCACGTCTTATCCGACCACCTTATGGGGAAATCAGCGAATCCCAGCTGTTATGGGCCTCTGAGCATAATTACCGTATAGTCAATTGGAATGTGGATTCCAACGACTGGCGCCAGCTGTCAGAATCGCAAGTTTCAGACAATATTTTGAAACATACCAAAGCGGGTTCTATTGTGCTCCAGCATTCCGGCGGCGGTCCGGGACAAGATCTTTCCGGCACGGTGAACGCCCTGCCTCATGTCATCCAAACACTACAGTCACGCGGGTATAAGCTTGTCACGTTACCGGATCTGCTCGGCGAATCCAGGAAAAAGTAAGATTTCTTACATGGAAAAAAGCCCGGGAATCTTATTAGATAAGATTCTCGGGCTTTTGATGCCGGTGAAGGGACTCGAACCCCCACGGTTTCCCTCACGATTTTGAGTCGCGCGCGTCTGCCAATTCCGCCACACCGGCTAATGGCGTGCCCTAAGAGATTCGAACTCCTGACCTTTTGATTCGTAGTCAAACGCTCTATCCGGCTGAGCTAAGGGCACACAATATGAAGTTGCTAAAGTGCCGAAGACCGGACTTGAACCGGTACGGTGGTCACCCACCGCAGGATTTTAAGTCCTGTGCGTCTGCCGATTCCGCCACTCCGGCTTAAAAGAATGGAGGCGCCACCCAGATTCGAACTGGGGGTAAAGCTTTTGCAGAGCTCTGCCTTACCACTTGGCTATGGCGCCATGAAAAAAATTATGGAGCGGAAGACGGGACTCGAACCCGCGACCCTCGCCTTGGCAAGGCGATGCTCTACCACTGAGCCACTTCCGCATAATATAAAACTGGGGATCTAGGATTCGAACCTAGGCATGACGGAGTCAAAGTCCGTTGCCTTACCGCTTGGCTAATCCCCATCAAAGGTTTAATTAAAATGGGGCGATCGAAGGGAATTGAACCCTCGAATGTCGGAGCCACAATCCGATGCGTTAGCCACTTCGCCACGACCGCCACAGCTGAGACAGAAAAAAATTGGCAGGGGCAGCAGGAATCGAACCCACACCAAAGGTTTTGGAGACCTTTGTTCTACCTTTAAACTATGCCCCTAAATGAACTGGTGGAGGCTGATGGATTCGAACCACCGAACTCGTACGAGAACAGATTTACAGTCTGCTGCGTTTGGCCACTTCGCTAAGCCTCCAGGTAAAGCAATGGTGCCGCCGAGAGGACTTGAACCCCCAACCTACTGATTACAAGTCAGTTGCTCTACCAATTGAGCTACAGCGGCAAGTATGAAATTATAAAGGTGGCTCGGGACGGAATCGAACCGCCGACACGAGGATTTTCAGTCCTCTGCTCTACCGACTGAGCTACCGAGCCTAGTTAAAATAAAAAATGGCGGAGCCGACGGGATTCGAACCCGCGGTCTCCTGCGTGACAGGCAGGCATGTTAGGCCTCTACACCACGGCTCCGCAATAAAAATTGGTTGCGGGGGCAGGATTTGAACCTGCGGCCTTCGGGTTATGAGCCCGACGAGCTACCGGGCTGCTCCACCCCGCGTCGTGTAAATCTTATATGGTGGAGGCTGACGGGATCGAACCGCCGACCCTCTGCTTGTAAGGCAGATGCTCTCCCAGCTGAGCTAAGCCTCCAGGTATTGCTATGACCCGTAGGGGATACTCATCACTACGTGATGAGACTGCGAAGTATCGCTATCGAAGCTTATGCTCCGACGAACCCAAGGGTTCTCATTAAAGGGTATTGCTATGACCCGTAGGGGATTCGAACCCCTGTTACCTCCGTGAAAGGGAGGTGTCTTAACCCCTTGACCAACGGGCCTTATAACTCTTTCTTAATAAGGTATTGCTACGGAGAGAGAGGGATTCGAACCCTCGAGACGCTTGTGACGCCTACACGATTTCCAATCGTGCTCCTTCGGCCAGCTCGGACACCTCTCCATATGGCTCCCCGAACAGGACTCGAACCTGTGACAACTCGATTAACAGTCGAGTGCTCTACCAACTGAGCTATCAGGGAATAATGTTTCAAAGCGACTTGCGCCTTGAAAACTGGATTCGAAACTTCAGCAAATGTCATATGCTTTATAGGATAAGCCCTCGACCGATTAGTATTCGTCAGCTCCACACGTTGCCGCGCTTCCACCCCGAACCTATCTACCTCGTCGTCTACAAGGGGTCTTACATACTGGGAAATCTCATCTTGAGGGGGGCTTCACGCTTAGATGCTTTCAGCGCTTATCCCTTCCGTACTTGGCTATCCAGCCGTGCCTCTGGCGAGACAACTGGTACACCAGCGGTACGTCCATCCCGGTCCTCTCGTACTAAGGACAGCTCCTCTCAAATTTCCTACGCCCGCGACAGATAGGGACCGAACTGTCTCACGACGTTCTGAACCCAGCTCGCGTACCGCTTTAATGGGCGAACAGCCCAACCCTTGGGACCTACTTCAGCCCCAGGATGCGATGAGCCGACATCGAGGTGCCAAACCTCCCCGTCGATGTGGACTCTTGGGGGAGATAAGCCTGTTATCCCCAGGGTAGCTTTTATCCGTTGAGCGATGGCCCTTCCATTCGGTACCACCGGATCACTAAGCCCGACTTTCGTCCCTGCTCGACCTGTTTGTCTCGCAGTCAAGCTCCCTTATGCCTTTGCACTCTTCGAATGATTTCCAACCATTCTGAGGGAACCTTGGGGCGCCTCCGTTACTCTTTAGGAGGCGACCGCCCCAGTCAAACTGCCTACCTGACACTGTCCCCACACCAGCTAATGGTGCCAGGTTAGAACTCCGATACGATCAGGGTGGTATCCCAACGGCGCCTCCACCGAAGCTGGCGCTCCGGCTTCCTAGGCTCCCACCTATCCTGTACAGATCGTACCAAAGTCCAATATCAAGCTGCAGTAAAGCTCCATGGGGTCTTTCCGTCTTGTCGCGGGTAACCTGCATCTTCACAGGTATTAAAATTTCACCGGATCTCTCGTCGAGACAGCGCCCAAGTCGTTACGCCATTCGTGCGGGTCAGAATTTACCTGACAAGGAATTTCGCTACCTTAGGACCGTTATAGTTACGGCCGCCGTTTACTGGGGCTTCGGTTCACAGCTTCGGGTTTAACCCCTAACCGCTCCCCTTAACCTTCCAGCACCGGGCAGGCGTCAGCCCGTATACTTCGCCTTGCGGCTTCGCACAGACCTGTGTTTTTGCTAAACAGTCGCTTGGGCCTTTTCACTGCGGCCCCCTCGGGCTATTCACCCTACCGAGGCACCCCTTCTCCCGAAGTTACGGGGTCATTTTGCCGAGTTCCTTAACGAGAGTTCTTCCGAGCGCCTTAGCATGCTCTGCTCGCCTACCTGTGTCGGTTTGCGGTACGGGCACCTTCTCCCTGGCTAGAGGCTTTTCTTGGCAGCTTGAACTCATGACCTTCGCTACTTGAATTTCGCTCCCCATCACAGCCCAGCCTTACGGTTAGCGGATTTGCCTACTAACCAGCCTCGCTGCTTGGACGGACATCCATCAGTCCGCGTCACTATCCTTCTGCGTCACCCCATTGCTCATAACGGTTCACGGTGGTACAGGAATTTCAACCTGTTGTCCTTCGACTACGCCTTTCGGCCTCGCCTTAGGTCCCGACTTACCCTGAGCGGACGAACCTTCCTCAGGAACCCTTAGGCTTACGGCGGACAAGATTCTCACTTGTCTTTTCGTTACTCATACCGGCATTCTCACTTGTAACCGCTCCAGCTGTCCTCACGATCAACCTTCACCGCTGTTACAACGCTCCCCTACTGCCCATAATTGGACTCATAGCTTCGGTGGTGTGTTTAGCCCCGTTACATTTTCGGCGCAGAGTCACTCGACCAGTGAGCTATTACGCACTCTTTCAATGGTGGCTGCTTCTAAGCCAACATCCTGGTTGTCTTTGCAACTCCACATCCTTTCCCACTTAACACACACTTGGGGACCTTAGCTGATGATCTGGGCTGTTTCCCTCTTGACAATGGATCTTAGCACTCACTGTCTGACTCCCGGGTTAAAGTCTGCGGCATTCAGAGTTTGACTGGACTTGGTAACCCTTGGCGGGCCCCGCACCCAATCAGTGCTTTACCTCCGCGACTCATCACCCGAGGCTAGCCCTAAAGCTATTTCGGGGAGAACCAGCTATCTCCGAGTTCGATTGGAATTTCTCCGCTACCCCCACCTCATCCCCGAATTTTTCAACATTCGTGGGTTCGGGCCTCCAGTGCGTGTTACCGCACCTTCACCCTGGACAGGGGTAGATCACACGGTTTCGGGTCTACGTCTACGTACTTATTCGCCCTATTCAGACTCGCTTTCGCTGCGGCTCCGGCTTCTCACCTTAACCTTGCGCGTAAACGTAACTCGCCGGTTCATTCTACAAAAGGCACGCCATCACTCATTAACGAGCTCTGACTTCTTGTAAGCACACGGTTTCAGGTTCTTTTTCACTCCGCTCCCGCGGTTCTTTTCACCTTTCCCTCACGGTACTGCTTCACTATCGGTCACCAGGGAGTATTTAGCCTTGGCAGATGGTCCTGCCGGATTCCGACGGGGTTTCACGTGTCCCGCCGTACTCAGGATCCGTCTAGAGTCTCGGTTGCTTTCGGTTACGGGGCTGTTACCCACTTTGGCCGGCCTTTCCAGACCTGTTCGCCTACCAACCTGCACTCACATTGACGTCCTACAACCCCAAGGGGCAAGCCCCTTGGTTTGGGCTGTTCCGCTTTCGCTCGCCGCTACTGACGGAATCACTTTTGTTTTCTTTTCCTGAGGGTACTTAGATGTTTCAGTTCCCCTCGTCTGCCTCCTACACAGCTATGTATTCACTGTGTGGTACGTGAGTATTACCTCACGCGGGTTCCCCCATTCGGACATCCCCGGATCAAAGCCTGCTTACGGCTCCCCGAGGCATTTCGTCGTTCGCCACGTCCTTCTTCGGCTCCTGGTGCCTAGGCATCCTCCGTGTGCTCTTATTAGCTTAACCAATCGTTCGAATGATCTTGGTTCTCCGTTCCGTTGCGCTACGCACAAAGTCACTCCAAACTCAAGACATTCTCACTAGCAGCTAAAAGATTGATGATTTCGCATGCGCTCAATCATCACATCGTATAGATGTTTCGACATTTTGCTTTGTTTCGATATCCAGTTTTCAAGGAACAAGCGGAAAAACATCTTACCACGCTGCTACCGAAGTATCAAGTGGTAGGTTATGGTGGAGCCAAGCGGGATCGAACCGCTGACCTCCTGCTTGCAAGGCAGGCGCTCTCCCAGCTGAGCTATGGCCCCAAGAAAGTATTAAGTTTATGGTGGGCCCTAGTGGACTCGAACCACCGACCTCACCCTTATCAGGGGTGCGCTCTAACCAGCTGAGCTAAGGGCCCATATTACTATATGATCCACCAAAGTGGAATCGCTTGGCGACGTTCTACTCTCCCAGGACCCTTCGGTCCAAGTACCATCGACGCTGGAAGGCTTAACGGTCGTGTTCGGTATGGGTACGCGTGGTTCCCTTCCGCCATCATCACCAAACGATTTACTTGAAAGGCATTGCACCTTTCAAAACTGAACAACGAGGAGAGTGAGCTCGCTGCAACTGTTACATCGCGGAACGATGTCAGTTGTCAGCTATTATGTCCGATGGCCTGCAGCCATCATGGACTCCATAGAAAGGAGGTGATCCAGCCGCACCTTCCGATACGGCTACCTTGTTACGACTTCACCCCAATCATCTACCCCACCTTCGGCGGCTGGCTCCTTGCGGTTACCCCACCGACTTCGGGTGTTGTAAACTCTCGTGGTGTGACGGGCGGTGTGTACAAGACCCGGGAACGTATTCACCGCGGCATGCTGATCCGCGATTACTAGCAATTCCGACTTCATGCAGGCGAGTTGCAGCCTGCAATCCGAACTGAGACCGGCTTCTAAGGATTCGCTCCGGATCGCTCCTTCGCTGCCCGTTGTACCGGCCATTGTAGTACGTGTGTAGCCCAGGTCATAAGGGGCATGATGATTTGACGTCATCCCCACCTTCCTCCGGTTTGTCACCGGCAGTCACTTCAGAGTGCCCAACTCAATGCTGGCAACTGAAATCAAGGGTTGCGCTCGTTGCGGGACTTAACCCAACATCTCACGACACGAGCTGACGACAACCATGCACCACCTGTCTCCTCTGTCCCGAAGGCCTGCCCTATCTCTAGGACATTCAGAGGGATGTCAAGACCTGGTAAGGTTCTTCGCGTTGCTTCGAATTAAACCACATACTCCACTGCTTGTGCGGGTCCCCGTCAATTCCTTTGAGTTTCACTCTTGCGAGCGTACTCCCCAGGCGGAGTGCTTACTGTGTTTACTTCGGCACCAAGGGTATCGAAACCCCTAACACCTAGCACTCATCGTTTACGGCGTGGACTACCAGGGTATCTAATCCTGTTTGCTCCCCACGCTTTCGCGCCTCAGCGTCAGTTACAGTCCAGAAAGTCGCCTTCGCCACTGGTGTTCCTCCACATCTCTACGCATTTCACCGCTACACGTGGAATTCCACTTTCCTCTCCTGCACTCAAGTCTCCCAGTTTTCAGTGCGAACCAGGGTTGAGCCCTGGGCTTAAACACCAAACTTAAAAGACCGCCTGCGCGCGCTTTACGCCCAATAATTCCGGACAACGCTTGCCCCCTACGTATTACCGCGGCTGCTGGCACGTAGTTAGCCGGGGCTTTCTTCTCAGGTACCGTCATTTCCAGGGCAGTTACTCCCCGGAACGTTCTTCCCTGGCAACAGAGCTTTACGATCCGAAAACCTTCATCACTCACGCGGCGTTGCTCCGTCAGACTTTCGTCCATTGCGGAAGATTCCCTACTGCTGCCTCCCGTAGGAGTCTGGGCCGTGTCTCAGTCCCAGTGTGGCCGATCACCCTCTCAGGTCGGCTACGCATCGTCGCCTTGGTGAGCCGTTACCTCACCAACTAGCTAATGCGCCGCAGGCCCATCTGTAAGCCACAGCTTGCGCCGTGTTTCCAAGCTCCTCCATGCGAAGAAGCCATCTATCCGGTCTTAGCTACCGTTTCCGGTAGTTATCCCGGTCTTACAGGCAGGTTGCCTACGTGTTACTCACCCGTCCGCCGCTAGGGTCCGAAGACCCTCGCTCGACTTGCATGTATTAGGCACGCCGCCAGCGTTCGTCCTGAGCCAGGATCAAACTCTCCAATAAAGTAGTTTGACTTGCTCATGTTCAAAGCTAGCACGAATCCGAAGATTCGTTTTATTTTCACTCTCTCGTTGTTCAGTTTTCAAAGGGCAATGTCGGACAAAGTCAAACTCTGTAACCTTGTCGTTTGTTGTCGTCGTTTTCAGCGGCGACTTTTTTAATATACCACATTCGCCTATCTGATTGCAAGTGTTTTTTTTAATTCTTTTTAACACTCGGGATTTCGTTTCATTCAACCCTACCTCAATCGGACGAGTCGCCTTAACGACGAAGAATAATTTATCACATAGGCAAAGCTTAAGTCAAGCCTAATATTTCGAGCCATATTGAGAAGAAGAGCAAGAGCATACAACCTCGCCCCTGCTCTTCTTTTGGTCCTCTATTCGATCATACCTTCCTCAGGGCTGCTCGCAGAGGCATAGCGCTTCTTAGGTATACGTCCCGCAAGGAAACCCTTCCGTCCTGCTTCCACGGCCAGCTTAAAGGCCTCTGCCATCAAAACCGGATCCTTCGCACCGGCAACAGCCGTATTCAACAGCACACCGTCCGCTCCGAGCTCCATAGCCAAGGCTGCATCCGCAGGACCACCGATACCGGCATCAACAATAATAGGAACCTTCGCTTCTTCGATAATGAATCGCAGGTTCCCTTGGTTCACAATTCCTTGACCGGAACCAATCGGAGATGCACCAGGCATCACAGCAGCCGCTCCCGCCTCCTGCAGCTTACGTGCAAGGATCGGATCGTCCGATGTATAAGGAAGTACGATGAAGCCTTCGTCTACCAGGATTTTCGTCGCCTCAAGCGTTCCCACAGGATCGGGAAGAAGGGTTCTTGGATCGCCAATGACCTCTACCTTGATCATGTCGCAAAGTCCTGTTGCCTTGGCAAGTCTAGCTATGCGGACCGCTTCCTCTACCGTATAAGCCCCTGCCGTATTCGGAAGCAGCGTGAACTTCTTAAGATCCAAGGTCTCAAGAAAATTCGGCGCATCCGGATTATCAATCGGCAAACGTCGGATAGCAAACGTAAGTACATCCGCCTCCGAAGCCTTAACAGCCTCCGATTGAATTCCAAGGTCGGTAAACTTCCCCGTACCTAACAAAAGTCTTGACTTGAACTCATAAGGACCAATTTTCAACACGCCGCTCATAAAAAGCCGCACCTCCTGGAATAGTAAAGTATAGATGGACGGGCTTATCAACCCCCGCCTACAAAGTGAACAATTTCAATCCGATCTCCGTCCTTCAAAGCGGTCTCCTCGTACCGCTCCCGGTCAATAATCGTCCGGTTGAGTTCTACCACAAGGATCTTCTGATCTAATTTAAAAGCCTTTAACAAATCCAAAACGTTAGTTACGTCCGTTACCTCACGAATATCCCCATTCACTGTCAGCTGCATCGTGCCACCTCCCTAAAGGTCTCTACAAGCATAAAAAAAGCCAGCCGGCTAGGGCTGACTTCTTGGGTTCTACGCTGCAGAGCATCTCGTATCCGCAAAATAAGTCCACTTCCCTACGCTGGCATCACCCAGTGCCCCGCCTTACAGGCAGGCCGTATCAGGTTCCAAGGGTCAAAGAATGTCGCTTCTTACTCTCAGCCCCGCATGCAAGGGCTCCCCTAGTGGTATTCGATTACTAATATCATATCATAAGCTGGTAATGAATTATAGAGTATATCTTAATTCCAAGACGCTTAAATCATCTTCAATCACATAAGCGACTTCCCGAGCAAGTGCCTTCGTCACCAGCTTATTCAAGAGCAACGGCAGCTCTGTGCGCACATCCGACAACTTAGGCAGATGCTGCAGTTCTTCAAGACTCCAGGCAACCTCCCTGCTGCCCAGCACCTCAATCAGCAGCTTGCAGCAGCGCTCCATCTTGGACATTACGGAAAATTCACAAGCGAGAAGAACTAGTTGGACCCTCTGCTCAACGGTTTCGCTGCTTTGCATCAGCTCTTCATACAGCTTGTAGACACCGGGATTGATGCTTTTAATTTGACGCCATACGGTAACTTCAGGGTGATAGCCCGCCTCAATGATGACAATTCGCGCCCAATGATGCAGCGCTTCGAAAATATTATGATAAGCATCAAGATCATGCTTTTCCGATATATATTCCTTCGTTTGCAGGTAGCTTCGCAAAAACTTGGAAAACTCGATAAGCAGCTTGTGTTCCCTAAGCTCTACAGGAAACTCAAGCACGCGATGTCTCAAGCCCTCCAAATACATATCCCGATCCAAAAGTATCTCTCCTTTTAAGATCCAATAAATGATATTGCGATGCTCTCCATGTAAAATGAATTCATCCAGCTCTTCCGGGCTCATCCAACGTTCTTGTATACGGCGCCCCTCTTTACTATAATGGTACTGTTGATGTGTACGAGCCGGGTCTTGGGATATAACCAGCAGCAGCAAATCAAACCCGTCGGTGACTGCCGAGTAAGAAGAAGGGTTTTCTACCGCGATAACCCCGATAACTGATTCACTCTCCCGAAACCTTGCTATCCATTGCTGCTTCATTATAATCATCCTACTGGCCCCCCATGACCGTTACACATCTCTTTTTAGGTTATTTATTTCTACATTCGGACACCGGTTTCCTGCATCATTCTGTGACAAATCATACAATTCTTTTACACGAAAGAAGGCCCGACATGATACTCAGATCCAGTAAAGTCAATGAATTCCGGTTATGGGGATTACTGCTGACAATGGGCGGCATGCTGCTCATGATTCTCGGCCTTGCCGGAATCGTTTTTGATTGGGGAACCGCAGGCAGAATTATTGCCGTCATCTGTATGCTGATCGGAGCCATAGCCATGCTGGCTAGTATGGCGGTGTATTTCGCAGCAGGGATGATGTCGACCAGTGCAACCGTAGTGGATTGCCCGGAATGCGGCAAGCCCACGAAAATGCTGGGCAAAACCGATCGCTGCATGTATTGCAAAACGATTCTTTCCCTGGACCCGAAGCACGCTCCTCCGTCAGGGGAACAAACCCCAGCCGGGAAGTAGGCTGCACAAAAAAACTGGCCCTTTGTCAGCAAAGGAGCCAGTTTTTTTATTTAAGGTATAAGATGAGTGCGGATAAACTCCCAAAGCTCAGGACTTTCATAGCCGCGCCGCCAAGAGGCGATGCCGGCAAGGTCATATTTGTTCACTAGCTCCAGACGGGACTTCACGGACGTTTCATCCTCCAGCCAAATCCGCTGCAGCTTTCCGTCTTCGGTGTATTCCACGTAGTTTTGTCCGGTTTCCTTCGAAAACTCCGGGGTTAAGCCTTTTTCCTTCATAATTCGTTTGGACGTATCCATAAAAATCGCCCGGGAGGAGACTTTCGTCTTGCCATCCTTCATCTCTTCGGTCCATAAACGGGTGTAGAACGGAATCCCGAGCACCAGCTTGGAAGCAGGAACCTTCTCCTCCTGCAGCAGTACCTGCACCGTTTTCTCCACCCAAGGGAGAGATGCGACCGAGCCTGCCTTCGGGCTGCTCGCCCAATGCTCGTCATAGGCCATTACCATCATATAATCGACCGTTTGGGCGAGGGCAGGGCGGTCGTAGAAAAGCGACCACATCTCTGTCCCGGATTTCGGCGTAACGTCGATTGAAACGACTAAGCCCTGCTCATGCAGAAGCGGCGTCATTTCCCGCACGAATTGCGTCAGGTTCTGCTTATCTGCGGTATACACATTCTCGAAGTCAATGTTAATGCCGTCGAGCTTATACATCTGAGCAAAGCTGAGCAGCTGTTTGATCATGTTCATCCGCTTATCGTAGGTGGACAGAGCCTCCGTCGTTTGTTTCGGCTCGAAACCGTTGCTGAACAGCCCCCACACCTGGTAGCCGCGTTCATGCGCCCATTTGACATAAGCGGCGCTGGCCAGGTTCTTCAAATTGCCTTGACCGTCCGCCAAGTGAAACCAGGTCGGGCTGACGACGTTCAGACCGGGCATTGCGGAAATCTTAGCGGTGTCCGGGTTTTTCTCGACGACCTGCTCCCAGGTTAAGTTGATTTTGCCGCCCGGGGGCTTCCACTGAATCGGGCTTGCCGCCGGCTCTTGCTTCGGAATGACCTCTTCTCTAAGCTCCGTCAGATCCGATTGCTTCATATAACCTGTATATCCGTTCTTCAGGAGAATCTTCGCCCATTCCCCCTCCTCGCCCCAGACCATGACCTCTTCGCCTTGAACCAGATCTGCCAGGATCGGCGCCTTGATCGTCGGATCCTTACGCATAGCCAGCTTCTTCTCCGGCTTATCAGGCACCGTCCTGATCTTAGCCCAGCGAATGGTATCGCCTTCCTTGACCAGAATGACAGCCCCTGTCTCCTGCGACTCCCTAAGCTCAATACGGTATAGCATTTTTAGCGGCTCCATGGGCAAATAAAAACGGTCACCTATTTTCTCCAGCGGGAATTTTAATTGAAACGGCTTCTCATTAATCAACGCGGTTAATTGGCTTGTCTGCAGCCTGATGACCTTATCCGTGGTCGTAATGATAACCGAGTTCGTTTTGTCCTCACGCGCCATCGTCGGATCAAGCTGCTCCTTAACCATTTCATAGGGAAGCTTGAGGCTGTCCTTCTTGCCGATCGCCGGAAGGTCCAGCATTTCTCCTTCATAAAGGACCGGCTTCGGATTCCCGTTGAAATCAGGGGCTTCATGTCTCCAATTAGGAACGTATTCGTGCCATAAATAAGTGCCAAGCGCCAACCCGCATACGACGGCCAGGAGAAGCATCAAGACGGCTCCGGCTCGTGGCTTGCGCTTTCTTGGCGTGTTGATGATCTCCATGTAGTCACTCCTGTAGCTTAGTTAAAATAAAAAGGACGGGCTGCATCCCCTCGTCAGGCAAATGCAACACGTCCATTATACAATAAATCCGTGAGGCTGGCATATTAACGGATGCTGGAACCGACCGGCACGCTCGCACAGCCTGGGCAAACGCCGTAAACCTCGACCCGATGACTCTTAATCTTGAAGCCCGTCTGCTTGCTTGCCGCCTTCTCCATATCATCCAGCGGGTCATAGGCAAAATCGACCAGCTTGCCGCATTGCTCGCACAATGCATGATAATGATCGGAAAGATCGGCATCGAACCGGCTGGAATGATCTCCGTAGGTCATCTCCCGAACCAATCCTGCCTCAAGGAATACCTTAAGGTTATTATACACGGTGGCTACACTCATGCTGGGGAACCGCGGCGAAAGCGCCTTATAGATTTCATCAGCCGTCGGGTGGGTCATCGTGTCCAGCAAAAAGGCCAAAATGGCATGCCGCTGCGGCGTCATTCGTACACCGTTCGACTTGAGCTTGTCGAGCGCTTCATCCAATCGATTCATCCAGAGTTCACCGCCTTGTCTGCGTCACGTTGAGCTTCACTTTATTGTACGCAGAGGCCGGCGGCTTTGTCAATCAACGGACTTGATGGCAATGGAACCGTTCGTCTCTACCCGGATCTTATATTGGCCGCTTCCGATAGCGCCGCTCACGGTCTTTTCATGAACGGAAAGCGGCAGCTCGCTCTTGACGCTTCCCCCTCCTCCCTCTCCCTTTACTTGATAATCACCCTTGGATGGAAGCTCCAATTCAATCTTGCCGTGGGATGTCTCTACGTCCCAATCACCGCCAACCGTACGGCTTGCGATTTCAACCGATCCGTTTGTCGACTTGGCCTTTAATGCCTTCGGCGCACCATCCACTTCTACGCTTCCATTGTTCGTAGACGCATCAATCGAGCCGGTTACGTCCTTCACGACGACCCTGCCGTTCGTCGTTTTCACCTTGGCATCGCCTTTATGACCTTGCACCTCCACCTTTCCGTTCGTCGATTGAAGAACGGAGGAGGCTCCGGCAGTGTTTTTCGTCATAATGGAGCCGTTCGTCGTTTTCAGCGAGAGATTGCCTTCCAGATCGTTAACGAGCAGCTCTCCATTGGTAGACTGGGCTGTAAACTGCTGCTTAATAGGCAAACGCCCTGCGATGATTTTGCCGTTGGTCAGCTGGAGATCGACATCCACCTTCTGCTTCTCAGGCAGCGTGACGACCATATCCATGCGCGGCTTCTGTCTGCCTACGAAGCTCCCGCTGTATTCCTTGCCAGCTGCCGTCAAGGTAAGCTTATTTCCCGAGCTGGCATGCTCGATACGGGATTCCTCCGCAACACGGGCCGCTTCGACCTCATCATTCAAGTTCACGTAGACGATCAGCTCGACCTGCACCTGATCAACATTGCCTGATTGCATGGTGACAGTACCGTTGGTATTTTCTATCCGTACCTGGTCCACCCCTGCTGCAAGCGGGATGGCAGTCGTCCCCTTCTCGAACCTTTGGCCTTCACCGAAGGCACCGAACGGGTTATCCAGCGTGAAATTTTTAAAAACGGATTCCGATTGGGTCGCGACGAGCACCGCGGCCGAGATGACCACGGCAAAAATAACGCCGCCGAGATCCAGCATCAGCGCCTTCTCGCTTTCCTTGTATTTCATATTATAGAAGAGATACTCTAGGCCCAAGGAGATAAACAACAGCGGCCACCATTCGATTAACAGCGCGGTCAGCTTCGTTCCCGACAGCTTATCCGCGATAACGGCTCCCCCGACTGCGATCAACAGGAGAGCCGCGGTATACCGGCCTGCTCTGTGCATGTTTTGACACTTCCTTTTTTAAAAAAACTAATGTTATCGGCTATTTCTTAGTAGACTCACGGAAAAACATATACACCCCGATCAAAATAAGAACGATGGCGCCGATGGAGGAGCCCAGCAAATCAAAGATGCGGAACATCCAGTCGGGCTTGCTGCTGGTTAAAAACAGAACGATACCTACAAGAATCAGCATGTAGCCGAAGCTCGCCTTGCCATGAATGCGGCGATGACGCTTATGGGACCAGTGATCGTCTTCCGTCAGAAGAGAGTCCGTAGAACCGGTGCCGTAGCCAAGCCCGTTGACCTTGTCTGTCTGCTGCAGGGCATCGAAGATGTTAAAGAAATAAATGACCGGTATAAACAGGGAAAACAGGACGATAAGCGGTATGTTGGTCGCTCCGTTCGTAGCAAAGGCCACAATGGCGAAGATGTTCAGAATGAGCAGCACCATAATGGTCATGCCGCGGTGCATAAGTCCCAAATATAATTGACCCGTGCCGGGAACGAGAAAGGACAGTAATCCTGCAATCCATTTGTTCTTGACCGAGCTGCGGTAGAACGGGTCGAACGATTCCTGCCTCGGGCCGCCCCCCCAGCGCTCCAGCCGCTCTTTAAGAAACAGGTCCTCCTGATCCTCCGTTCGCTTCGGGTCTTGCTGCGGTTGGTCATTCATAGCTGGAAACCTCCATTTCTAGTACGATGATGATTATGTGAGCATTCCGCGGGAAAATATTTCGACGAATTGCGTCAGCTGGGCAACGGTAGCCTCTACACTGCTTTCCAGCTGGCTCGGACTCAGCTGCATCAGCTTGCCGGGAATGCCCGTAAGGATAAGGAAGAAGGTTGCCGCCGTAGCGATCAGTCCGTTCATTAATTCAGGCCGCCACCGTCCCGTCGGACTGGGCGGTAATTCCATAGTGGAGTCCTCCCGTTCCCAAGGCTTGGCATGAATTTGATGCATGATTCTCTCGGTCAGACGGTCCGGCGCTGTAATCAGCGGAAGCTCACTCAGCTCCGCTTCGAGGTCGGCATAGTCGGTGAGGCGCTTGCGGCAGCGCGGACATTGCTTCAAATGGCGCGAGGTCCGCTTGGCCTCGAGCTCGGTGCAGCTTCTATTTAGATATCGTTGCAGCTCTTGATCGTCCGGGTGCATGATGCTCATGCCCGCTCACCTCCAGCCATTTGTCTTTGAGCAAGGTTTTGCCGCGATACAGCCTGGTTTCGATGGTTTTGATCGGCAGGTCGGTCACCTCCGATATTTCCTGATACGATAGCTGCTTGTAATGATACAGATACATGATCAGCTTATACTTCTCAGGCAGCTCGGAGAGCAGCTGCTGCATGGTCCGCTGCTCCTCCCTACGAAGCGTAGCGGCCTCCGGCTCCTCCTTGCGGTCTCCGAACCAGTTCTTCACCTTATCGAGTATCGCTTCATACGGCTTGCGCCGCTGCGCGCGGAGATGATCCGTTACCAGATTGGTCGTCAGCCGGTACAGCCACGTAGTGAATTTGGCTTCACCCCGGTACAGCTCCAAGGAGCGGTACAGCTTAAGAAATACATCCTGAGTTAAATCCTCGGCGGTTTGCGGATGGGGAACCATGCGGAAGATGAGGGTGTAGATATAGTTTTTGTGCCGCTCTACAATGATGCGATAGGCTTCATCCTCGCCCTGACGGATCCGGTTGATGAGCTGCTCATCCGTCATTTGTTCCATCCTGCTTACACCGCCCTTCCTTCTTGATTCGCTGTTACAATTCATTAGACGCAGCTTTGGCGATAACCCCTTCAAATTCTGCAAAAAATAATTTATTCGCAGGTTACGGAGAAAACACCCTCTTGCTGCTTCAGCGCATCAATGGCCGGCGTCAGCTTATTATTCTTCGCCAGCCGAACGGTCAGATGAATCGTCATCCGGCTGGGACCGTCCGTTACCGGCGTTTCTTCTACAGACACTCTGCGAATATCATGGCCTTGTGTGGTCAGCAGGGAGGATACCGCGGTCAGGATGCCGGGCCGGTCCAACGTCTCAAGCGTCAGCTGCCTGGCTTGCTTGGCGCGAAAATATTTTTTCTCGACGTGGTTAAGTCCCCAAAGGCACATGAAAGCGAGCAGACAAGTAACCGCTGCCGCGTAATAGAAGCCGGCGCCGATGGCGAGACCCATGGCGGCAACCACCCATAACGAGGCGGCTGTCGTCAGGCCCGTTATGCTTTTACCGGTGAACATGATGGTTCCCGCTCCAAGAAAACCGATACCGCTGATAACTTGAGCCGCAAGTCTTGCAGGGTCCAGGCGAACGTTATCCAGGTAGGCGAAGGCGGAAAAGCCGTACATCGATAAAAGCATGATTAAGGTAGAGCCGAGACATACCAGAATATGGGTGCGGAAGCCGGCCGCATGGCTGCTCGTCTCCCGTTCAAAGCCGATCAGACCGCCTAATGCTACCGCCATAATAAGGCGCATTGTGATGTGAAGCGTATCAATTGTCCATGGATCCATGATCCTCGCCTCCTTGCAGTGAGTAAGTGTAAACATTGTAACATGATTCCCTTAAGATTCTATGGTTATTTTCAGTAAGATCGCCGCATCCGATACCGGAAAGGGATTGACATTCCGGCCGGTCAAGGTAGACTGGACTTATAATGAAACGTTTCAATTATGTTGATGGGGATGTGTTGGTTTTGAATAAAGAAGTGCTTGCGAGAAGACAAACGGTGCTGCAGCGTGTGGCCGAGCATGCCCTGGAGCTGCCTGTACAAGCCAGCGGCTTTTGGTTCCATGCGGATCTGCGGGATAACTTTTATTTGGCTGTTCATTTGTTTGGCTACTGTGCGGCGGGCGCTCCCGCGTGGAGTGAAGAACGGCGCCAGCGGGGAGAGGCGCTGGCCGTGACGATGCTGGAGAGGGTGATTGCACTGCAGGATCAGGATTCGGCCAGCAGCATGTACGGCCATTGGCCGCTGGGCCTTGGAACGGATCCTGCCGCGGCGAAGCCCCATCCCCTGCCTGTAGAGCTGATGGGCTGTCTGCTGATCTTCTTCTACGAGAAGTACGGTGCGGCGCTGCCCGTGGGCTTAAAGAGCGAGATGAGTATGGCGATCTTACATATGTATCAAAGCAGCGTGTACCGCCACCCGCTGGCGGCGGTGAACCATCATGAAGCGAAGCACACGGCGCTGAAGCTGCTGCTTGGCCATCAGTTTGCCGACGAGGCCCTGATGGAGGAAGGTCTGCGCTGCGCGACAGGGCTCCTTGAACACGTGCGGAAGCACGGGTTTAAGGAGTACGGAGCGCTGCCGTGGCACTGGCACTGGATCCAGGCGTTCACCTGTGTCTGGGAGGTTGTGGAGCAGGCAGCGGCCAGGAATTTGGCGGAGGAGCTGCTCGGCCTGTTGTGGGGGATCCGCGCCGACTACTACCTGAAGGGCTCCTGGGTCGGGGCGCTGTCCCGCAACTGGCCGCACGACGTGCCGAAGGACACGAACACGCTGCACGATTGGATCCAGTTCGGCGACTTCGGGGAGCCGAACGTGTTCCCGCGCGTCGAAGGCGCGGCGCTGTACGGCTACGAAGTGCCGGAGGCGGTGCGTGAGCGCGCGGCTGCGCCAGCCGAGCCCCGCGAGGTGAAGCGCCGCATCGGTTTCGCCGGCTATGGCGGCGAAGCGGAGGCTGTGGCGCACACGTACGCGTACGTGGCGCCGGGGTTTGCCGCAGGCGGCGTGTGGGAGCGCCGCGAGGAATTCGACAACGAGCAGCTGCGCTGGGAGGTGTCGCTGCCCTTGACGTCGGGAGCAGCCGCGCAGGGCGTCAATCGCCTCTACTTCTTCCACCCGGGGAAGAAGTATAAGGCGGGGGACGACCGGCATGCCAGCCCGTACGGGGAGGTGCTGCTGCATAAGGACACGGCGATGCAGCTTTGGGTGCTGCCGGAGGAGGCTGCCGATGCGGCAAACGAGCTCGTCGGCGTACTGCCTAAGGGCGAATGGAGCTTCGACGGAAGCAGCGCTTATGGAAGACTGGGCTCCGAAGTGTTTGCAGCCGTTCATTTGCTTGGTACCCTTCAGGCGGAAGAATTGGGTGACCGCATCCGGCTGACCTCCTCCGTGTTGGAAGGCCGCAACGCAGTTGTCGTAGAGGTATGGAGCGCTGAGGATGCAGCGGCGCTCGGCGCAGCGGATGCGGCAAGCTTCCGGGAAGCAGCCGGTCGTAAAAAGCCGGTGTGGGAGATCAGCGAGCACGGCACGAAGGTACTCTACGAAACCAAACGCGGCGATCGGCTGGAGCTAACGATGAATGGACGTCCCCAAGCGGGAGAGCCCGCTGCGCCAGGCGGCGGCGCGGAGCTGCTCCGAAGCATCAATGGAGCTCCCATTACTTGGGACGATTACCCGATTTCATGACGGGGCGAGGAGCCGCTGTATTTCGCCAACACGGTTAACGTTACGCCGGGAGCCAGCAGAAGCTGCTGCTCCGGCTCGAAGCCGTGCTTCGCATAAAGCTGCATCGCCGGCAGATTTCTCGTGCCTGTAGTGACTTTAAGCTTCATGCCGGGAACAGCCAGACGTTCCATATGCGTTAACAGTGCGTCGGCAATGCCTTGACGGAAGCATTCGGGATGCACCATCATCCGACAGATCAGCAGCTCCTTGGCGGTTTGCTTGCAGGAGGCCGCGCCGGCGATTCTCTCACCGGACCGGTATACAAAGAAGGTCTCCCCGGAATCCTTCAACGTTTGCGGTGAATCCAAGAGCGGCGGGACCTCCTCCAAGCCGATGAGCTCCGCCTCTATCCGATAAGCGGTTTGCTGCAGCAGAAGCACTTCCAGTACTAGCTTCATATCGTTCAAGTCAAACTCTTCAATCACTGAAACCCACCTCCCGTTTTGCAAAAAAGTGGTATATCGTGCAATCGGCCTTCTGCAGCTGATTGAGATATACCACTTTCTTCATTCCATTAACTGTTAAGAACCTCAACAATTAATTTGTTTACTAATCCGGGGTTTGCTTTCCCCTTCGTTTCCTTCATGACTTGTCCGACCAGGAAGCCGATCGCCTTGTCCTTCCCTGCCTTAAAGTCAGCTACGGACTGAGGATTATTCGCTACCACCTGCTCTACCACTGCCTTGATGGCACCTTCATCGCTGATCTGCACGAGTCCTTGCTCCTCGACGATCTGCTGCGGAGCCTTGCCTGTCTCCAGCATCGACTTGAACACGGTCTTTGCGATTTTGCTGCTGATGGTGCCTTTCTCCATGAGACCGATCATTTCCCCAAGCCCTTGGCCAGTGATCTTCACGTCGGAAAGCTCCAGATTGTTTGCATTCAGGTATCCGAGCAGATCGCCCATGATCCAGTTCGCGACAGCCTTCGCGTCCTTCGTATAATTCAAGCTTTCCTCGAAGAAATCGGCTACCTTCATGGAGGACGTAATAACCTCCGCATCATAGCTAGGCAGACCGTATTCACTGACATAGCGGCTCTTCCGCGCATCCGGAAGCTCAGGAATCGAAGCACGCACACGCGCCTTCCAATCCTCGTCAATATGCAGCTTCACAAGATCCGGGTCCGGGAAGTAGCGGTAGTCATGAGCCTGCTCCTTGCTCCGCATCGACAGCGTCTTGCCTTGAGCCTCATCCCAGCGGCGTGTCTCCTGCACGACCTTGCCGCCGCTGTCCAGCACATCGGCTTGACGCCATTCCTCATATTCCAAGCCGCGCTGAACGCCGCGGAACGAGTTCATGTTCTTCAGCTCGGCCTTCGTGCCGAACTCCTGCTGGCCGTAAGGGCGCAGGCTGATGTTGGCGTCGCAGCGAAGCGAGCCCTCCTCCATCTTCACATCGGAAACATCGCAATACAGCATAATGGCTCTCAGCTTCTCCAGATAAGCGCGTGCCTCCTCCGGGGAACGAAGATCCGGCTCGGATACGATCTCAATAAGCGGCGTGCCGCAGCGGTTCAAGTCGACCAAAGAAGCGTAGCCGCCATCCACGTGGGTCAGCTTACCCGCATCTTCCTCAAGATGTACACGGGTAATTCCGATGCGCTTCGTTTCGCCGTTCACTTCAATATCGATCCAGCCGTGCTCTCCGACCGGCTTATCGTATTGCGAGATCTGATAGGCCTTCGGGGAATCCGGATAAAAGTAGTTTTTGCGGTCAAACTTGGTCTCCGCAGCGACCTGACAATTCAAGGCCATAGCCGCCTTCATGGCGTATTCCACAGCTTGCTTGTTCAATACCGGCAGCACGCCGGGATGGCCCAAACAAACCGGGCACGTATGGGTATTCGGCGATGCGCCGAAGGAAGCCTTACATCCGCAGAAAATTTTCGAGTTCGTGTGCAGCTCCACGTGTACTTCCAGTCCGATGACCGTTTCGTATTTTTTATCGGTTGCTTGCATGTCTTAGCTCCTCCTTCCTTCTAAAGCTGGGGCCGCTGCTTATGATGTTCCGTGCTCTGTTCGAAAGCATGTGCTACGCGAAGCACAGTCATTTCATCAAGCGGCTTGCCGATGATCTGCAGCCCGACCGGCATGCCGTCTGCAAAGCCGCAAGGCACGCTGATGGCCGGTACTCCCGCCAAATTCACAGGAATCGTCACGATATCGTTCAAATACATCGTCAGCGGATCGTTCACTTGGGCACCGATCCGGAAGGCCGGCGTCGGAGTTGTCGGGCCGATGACGACGTCATAATTTTCAAACACCTTATCAAAATCCTGCTTAATGAGCGTCCGAACCTTCTGCGCCTTCAAATAGTAAGCGTCATAGTAACCGGAGGAAAGCGCATAGGTTCCCAGCATGATGCGGCGTTTCACTTCCGGTCCGAAGCCTTCGCTGCGGGACTTCAGGTATAGATCAAGCAGATTCTTCGGATTCTCCGCACGGACGCCGTAGCGTACGCCGTCAAAGCGCGCCAGGTTAGACGATGCTTCCGAGGAAGCAAGCAGATAGTAAGTCGCCACGGCATATTCGGAATGCGGAAGCGACACTTCCTCCACGATCGCGCCTTGTCCCTCCAGCACCTTCAATGCCGTCAGCACGGCATCCTTCACCTTCGGATCAATGCCTTCGCCAAGGTATTCCTTCGGCAGCGCTATGCGCAGTCCTTGCACATTGCCTGTCAACGCACTCAGGTAGTCGGGAATCTCCACGTTGAGCGAAGTCGAATCCTGAGGGTCATGTCCGGCAATCGCCTGAAGCAAATACGCCGAGTCCTCTACATTCTTCGTGATCGGACCGATCTGGTCCAAGGAGGACGCAAAGGCCACCAAGCCGAACCGGGATACCAGGCCGTAGGTCGGCTTCAAGCCCACCACGCCGCAGTAAGCTGCAGGCTGGCGAATCGAGCCGCCCGTGTCCGAGCCCAGGGTGAAGAAAACCTCCCCGGCCGCAACCGCCGCTGCCGAACCGCCGCTGGAGCCGCCCGGCACATGCTCAAGATTCCATGGATTATAGGTCGGATGGAAGCTTGAGTTCTCATTGGAGCCGCCCATCGCGAACTCATCCATATTCAGCTTGCCTACAGACACTGCTTGGGCGTCCTTCAGCTTCTTGACCACCGTCGCATCGTAAATCGGATTGTGGTTGCGCAGAAATTGGCTCGCACAGGTCGTCGTAACGCCTTCCGTTACGATGTTGTCCTTAATGCCGATCGGCAGGCCGAACAGCAGACCGCGCGATTGGTCCGTTCCGAGCTGCTTGTCCAGCGCAGCCGCCGTATTTCTCGCATTTTCTTCATCCAGCGCCAAGAATGCCTTCACCTTGCCGTCAACCGCGGCAATTCTCTTATAAACCTCGTCTACCAGATCGGTAACGGTAATTTCCTTGCTATGAAGCTTGTTATGTACTTCCTGCAGTCGTAAATCAAACAGAGACACGAGCCGCGTCCTCCCTTCAGTATACAAACGGTGCCGCAGCACCCTTCACTTTCACTCTAGCGAATCTCCTACTCCAATACGGCCGGTACCTTGAACTGCCCATCCTCTTCATCCGGGGCATTCTTCAAAACCTTCTCAATCGGATAAGACGGACGGGATTCGTCCTCCCGCATGACATTGACAAGCGGCATCGCGTGACTGGTCGGCTCAACACCCTCCGTATCCAGCTTTTCCAGCTGCTCCGCGTACTTGAGAATAGCATTGAGCTGTTCGGTGAACTGCTCCTTCTCCTGCTCGCTCAGCTCCAAACGGGCCAATGCGGCAACATGCTCAACATCCTTGATCGTAATACTCATGCTCTGCACCCCACTGTCTTCAAAAAATCATTCTTTTCATTATAGCTTAGTTGCAAATTGAACTCAATCGCTGGGATGAAAAGTTGTCATCTGGTATAATTGGCCTAGATCCTGGAGCCTAAAAAGGAGGTTTGCCACATGAGCTGTCCGAATTGCAGCAGCATGGCCCCGATTCAGGATGAGGGATGGCTGTTGTTTCAAGCAAATCAACCTGCTGCGCTCGAGAAGCTGCATACGCTTCGCGTGCAGGAACAACTGGAACTCGAACATAAGGACAGCCGGTTTTCTTTGGGCTACCGCACCAAGGACCAGCTTCTGCAGGTGCTTAACGTATTACAGTCAAGGCTCAGTGAGGAGGAACAGGAGTCACTGCTCCTCGATATCCGGGAGCCAGGCAGACCGGAATGGATTCACGGCCACTCGCTCACCTTCCGGCAGTTTAACACCCGGATGCAGCAGAGCAACATCGTGAGCTTAATCCTCGAAGGCCGATTCACCAGCCATATGCAGCCGATCGTCGATATGGCCACACAGCAGGTGGTCGCGTATGAGTTTCTTCTCCGGGCGGCCGAGGGAGGACCCGCGTTTCGTCCCTTCGAGCTGTTCTCTGTCGCTCAGCAAACGGGACTTCATTCCTTTCTCGACCGGTCTGCTCGCATCTCCGCCATACAGGTCAGCGCCTTACATTTGCCGAAGGGTTATAAGCGATTCGTTAATTTTTTGCCATCCTCCATCTATAATCCGAATTATTGCTTGAGCCATACCTTTCAAGCGATCAACCGCTTCTCTCTGGACCCGGGCGATTTCGTCTTTGAAGTCGTGGAAACGGAGAAGATTGAGGATATCGACCATTTGAAAAACATTTTTGCCGTGTATCGTCAGCATGGGATTAAGGTGGCGCTGGACGACGTCGGCTCCGGCTTCTCCACCGTCGATGTGCTGTCCGAGCTCAAGCCGGATTTCGTAAAAATCGACCGCGGCCTGGTGGACCGCTGTGACGAGGATGAGGCGAAGCAGCGGAAAATTACAGAAATTTTACGTACAGCCGATTCTTACGGTGCCGTGGTCTTGGCCGAGGGCATGGAGCGTAAAGAAGAGTGGCAGTTCTGCAAGGATCTTGGCGTCGATCTGGCTCAGGGTTATTTGTTAGGCAAGCCCGCACCGAAGCGGATGGACCCGGAGCAAATAACGATCTAAGAGAAGCGTCCGTACCTTATCAGGTTCGGGCTTTTCTTTCGTTTGGGCGGCGGATAAAGAAAAAAGACCTGAATCCGCGATCAGATCCAAGCCTTCAGGTTGATGGTTTTGATAAAATCCTCTTGCGTTTGAACTTCCTTGTTCGAATCCGCATCGGATGCCTGCTCCTCCTGATCGCCCTTCATGATCCGGTTGAACAGCTCTTCATTTCTCGTGGCCAGCGCAAAATCGATCAAAGCCTCCCGCTCCAAGCGGTCGACCTCCTGCTGAACCAGCACTTCCTCAATCTCTACATCCTCCGCAGGCATATAAAAATGCTTATTCACCTTCGGCACCCGCACGACATAGTCGAACACGTTATCCGCATTTCTGTCATACGCGATGATATATCCATATTCGCCGACCGGCAAATTTTGCTCAAACGTATCGGATATGATGTAAACCTTTTGCCCTAAGCGCAGCATGCAAGTTCCCCCTCTATGCAAACCAAAAGGTAGCTACCGTATAAGGATGAATTCTATTAATTTTATCATTTCTTCACAGGGTAAGCAATGCTAGACTACTTGTCTCTACAAGGTTCGCCCCGCCGGCTTATCCCTCAAAAGCTCTATGAAATCGTTCAGCAGGGATGACATCCATTTCTTCTTATGGGTGATCAGCTGAGTGTAAAAAGGCGGACCCGGCAGCTGAATCGGCAGCGCAATAAGCTTACCCTGTTCGATCTCGCTGTTCACGGCGATTCTGGGCAGCAGTCCTACACCGAGTCCATAGATCAAGCATTGCTTGATAGCTTCAATACTTCCCAGCTCATAGGCGAGCTGATAGGCTACCTGCTGCTCCTTCAGCCCCCGCTCCAGCATGGCTCGGTAGGTGCATCCAAGCTCCGTCACGATGAGGGAATGCCCATCCAGCGCCTGAATTCCTCTGCTCTTACAGCCTTGATGGAGGGGGTGCTCAGGAGAGGCAATGAAGACCAGCGGCTCTTCCCTGATCGCCAGCGTATCCAGCTCCGGGTCCGAGAAGGGCAGATCCAGGACAAGGCCGAAGTCGTATTCCCCTTCTCGTACCGCCTCGATAATATGCGCCTCTCTTCCCTGCTGCAGAATCACATTGACATGAGGATGCGACGAGCGAAATTGCTGCAGCAGCGGCGGGAGAAAGAAGGCGGCCATCGTCTCGATGGTTCCGATCACGATGTTGCCCGACATTTGGCTTGAGACGACCTCTTTCGATTCGTCATACAATCGAAGCATTTGATGAGTATACCGGAGCAGCTCTTCCCCTGCGTGGGTGAGCCGCATTTTGCGGCCGAAGCGTTCAAATAAAGCGGCACCGTATACCTTCTCTATCTTCTGAATTTGCGCCGTTACACTGGATTGGGCATAGCCCAGTTCTTCAGCGGCTTTCGTAAAGCTTCCCCACTTGGCTACCTCCCGGAACGTTTGCAAATAAGTCAAATCCATCGTCTCACCTGATTTCCTTGCATCGTTTTTTTCGATCGATTGCATCGAAATGTATAGCTAACTCCGATGCTTAACCTCATGATACAGTAAAGCTAACAACAGCGGCAACCATATATTTCTATACGGGGGGATATCGGATGTTACCGAATCATTTTGACTTAGAGCAGCGAATGGCGGAGCAGAGGCGCGAGGTGGAGCTCGTGCTGGAGATCAGCTATGAGAACGAAGAGGCAGGGGGTAGGGTTCTATCCGACGAGTCGTTGCAATACCCGATAGGTCGGTTTGTGAAGCCTAAGAGCTGGGACCCGTTGCGGACGGAAGAGGCGGTTCGTTCGTTGGAGGCATTCCCTTCGCTGCTTCGAGGCTTGGTGGATCAAATGGACGACGAGGCTCTTGGCCGGCGGTACCGTCCCGGCGGCTGGACAGCGAGGCAGGTAGTGCATCACTTGGCGGACAGCCACATGAACAGCTTCATCCGAATGAAGCTGGCGCTGACCGAGGAGCGTCCCGTCATTAAGCCGTATGCCGAGGACCGCTGGGCGCTCCTGAGCGATACGAGCACGCTCCCTGTGGCGGGATCGCTGCTGCTGATCGAGCAGCTGCATGCGCGCTGGGTCGTATTGCTTCGTTCGCTGAGTACGGAACAATGGCAGCGGTCGTTCGTGCATCCCGAAAGCGGCGAGATCCGCTTGTACGAAAATGCGGCGATGTATGCTTGGCACGGGCAGCATCATCTGGAGCATATCCGGTTGGCGGCTGGGGCGGGAGGAAAATAACGTGCGCCTATGATGGTGGATATGAAGCAAGCACCGGTTGGCCATCTTTGAGAATACGGGTGCTCGTTATTCCTTTGGGCCTTATCCCCTTCACTCAGTTGCAGCTGCCGCCCGGTATAAGTTGCTCGTCGGCAGCATCCGTACCTGAGCAGAAGGGATAAGTGCCAAAAGGCGCATTCTCCCCTCTTCACGCGGGACCTTAAATTTACAGACGGATGACTCCCTCGCGGGAAATCGTCAGCTTCTCAAAGCCTTCGTCCGTAATGGCGTAGCTGTTTTCTATCCCGACGACACCGAGGCCGGGAAAGGTAAATTTCGGTTCAATGGCAATTACCATTCCGGTCTGAAGAGGGTAGCTGAAGCCCTTCGCGAGGACGGGAAGCTCGTCTACCTCCAAGCCGATGCCATGACCGAGGAACTTGACCTGGTCCGCTCCGAAGCCCATGTAATGATCGCTGAGCCCAGAAGCATGTGCTTGCTGCAGCGAGCTCATATAGAGCTGCTCGCATACCGTTCCGGGCCGCAGCTGCTCCTCCGTGCGTCGGAGGATGGCTTCCGCCGTTTCGTACGCACGCTGTAGGTCATCAGGCAGCGTGCCGATGACAACGGTTCGGGTCTGGTCGATGACATAACCGTCGATACAGCAGCCGATATCGATCAGAATCGGCTCATGCTCGCGGATCTGCCGGCGGCTGACGCTCTGCGGTGCAGCCGGACTTAGACCTAAGCCGCCTGCCGGACCGTCAAAATACGTAGGGACGGCTGCCGCCTCCCCCGCTCCGACCATCCCGGTAATAACCTCCTGGTTATATCCGCGCATACGCATCACTCCGGCATGGCCTTGGCGCCGCATATCGTACTCGATGCGGGCGATGAGCTCAAGCTCCGTCATACCGGGGTGCAGCTGGGCAAGAGCTGCCTCGAAGGCCTCATCGGTAATCCGCGCAGCCTCGCGGATCCGGGAAAGCTCATAGGCCGACTTGATCATGCGCGTTTCGCGAATCCAGGAGGAGCCGTCCTTCCATTCTACATGAGGAAGAATTCCCTGAAGCCGGTTATAGAGCTGCACAGGCATCACGTCGAACTCCAGCGCTACGGACAGCGGCTTCAAGGGCAGCAGCTCCGCAATACGCTTCCCCAAATCACGGAAGGAGCCCATCGGTTCTACAGGAACCGCCGCCTCCTCGCGGGCACGGATAAAGCTGCGGCGTACAAACATTCGAGGCATGCCCTCAGACGGGATGACCAAATATCCCGTTTGCATGGTGCCTGTGAAATAATACAAATCGACGTTCTGCGTGACGATACAGCCGGAAACTCCTTCCTGCTGCAATCGCTTCTGCAGACGGCCAATTCGGCCGAGCAATTCATCTTGTGAAAGCTGGTTGTTAGTCAACATGAACGGGCACCCTCCGAAGACAAGTAGGTAATGTTATTACAATACTTGCTGTCGGACGATTTTGCAAAGGGGCATACTTGCTTACGCTCCTATGCCGTAAAGACTTCTGACCCGCTCCAGAAATGCGACGGCCTCTGCCCGGCTGGCTACGGCTCCCAGATGAAGCTCTCCCTTCTCGTCTCCACTGAAAAGTCCTTCCGCAGCAGCCCAACCGGACCATTCCTCCAGCGTGGTGCCCGCTTCTTCTCCGAGCACTGCGCGTGCCGTCATGCGCAGCATCTCGGCCCGTCGGATGCCCCGATTCCAGCCCTCTTCCGCAAAATCGTCCGGCTGTATGATGCCAAGATCAACAGACGTTTGAACGAAAGGGGTGTACCAGCTGCGGTCAGACGTTTCTTCGGCGACCGGCAGCTTCAAGGCTTTCACCAGCATCACCGTAAAATGGGCCCTGCTGACCCGGGATTCCGGACGAAAGGTACCGTCCTCGTAACCGTCTACATATCCCGCCGCAACGGCGGAATGAATTACGGAAACGGCCCAGTGTCCCTTGATATCCGAAAATAGGGATACGGCTTCAGCTGCTCGGACCGGTTTGGTATAGGTCAGGAACAGCAGTACGGCCAATAAACTCATTCTCATGGTTAGTGAACGGCGAATAACGATTCCTCCTTATTCCGCTTCATATATCTTGGATACTCTCCGGCTTTCTTGTTTACCGGTTGAGGTTACAGTGACGTATACCGTACTCCCTTCCGCTTGCAGCTGCAGCTTCCCGATCCGTACGGAGGTTTCCCCTTCAGCCACAATTGCCTCTGCAGGCTGACCGTCCTTGGTCAACAGCAGTGTTCCCGCCGCTGAATCACGATAAAGACGTACCTTGTCGCTCGGAAGGAGTCCGCTGACCGTTACCTCGTCCGCAGCCCCCGAATGATTCATCACCTGAATCCGACTTAAGGAGGGAGGAAGACTTTGCGGCTCCGCTGCGTAGATCTTCGGCTTACGGGGGCTTTCCTGCTCCTGTCCCCGCGTAAGTGTGACATAGACGACGCTGTAGCCCGTACCTAGCTGAGGGATGCTCAGAGTAATGGAGACTGCCCCCGCCGGAACCACTCCTTGGGCAATCGGAGATAACGACGTATCGTCACGATACACCTTGACCCGATTCCCGGACGAGATCCCGCTTATCGTAACGGTGTCCTGGTCCGGCTCTGCACGATTGACGATCTCGATCAGCGAACGCTCCGGCGGGGCCGATGCAGGCTCTGCGGCAAAGCTTTTGGCTGTAGCGGCGCTCTCTACCCGACCGTTTGAAGTCAGCGTTGCGTACACCTTGCCCGCTCCGCTGCCCACTTGGCTGACTTGGATTTTCACGCCGCTGCCGCCGGGACTTACGGTACCGCTACCGAGCAGCGTATTCATTGATTCGTCTGCATAAATTTTGATAAGGTCGCCCGCCGACAATTCGACTACTTCGATCAAATCATCGGTGCCGACGGTGCGGTTCTGTATGCTGATTTGTCCTGGCGACAGCTTCACCGACGGAGGCTCGGATTTGTACCCCTTGGCGATTCGGCGGCTTTCCTGGTATGGAGGCCTCGTTAGCGTTACATAAATATACCCGTTTGCGGTGCCGAGCTGCGGCACTGAAAGCAAAGCATGCGTTGCTCCCGCTGCAGCAGTGGCCGAGGCCAGCGGAGTGCTGACGGTATCGCTCGAATACGCTCGCAACACATCACCGGGCTGAAGACCGGAAACCTTGACCGTATCGGCCATTCCGGCAATCGCATTGGTTACTTCAATCGAACTAAGGGAAGGCGCCTCGGTTAACGGTTCTCCTTTGAAGCCCTTTTCCGTTCTTCGGCTTTCGCGCTTACCCGTTTCTGTGAGGGAGACATAAGCCACTCCCTCTCCAGAGCCCAGCTGGGCAACGCTGATAACGACGGTATCGCTTCCGATCATAGCCGTGGCCGTTCCCAGGGGGACTCCCCCCTCTTTGACGCTGTACACCTTCGCGATATCTCCCGGTGCTAACCCGCGCACGTTTACGTTATCGTTCGTACCGGCGGGCTGATTGTCAATTCGAATCGAGGAGGCCGCCGGAGCTGCGGTTTCAGGCTCCGAACGCACGGATTTGACGACCCTTCTGCTCTCCGAGTAGCCCGTCCGGGTTACGGTGACATACACGTGCCCTCCGTCCGCCCCCAGCTCTGCAACCGAGAGGACCGCGCTAGTGGCTCCGGACGGAACGGCTGCGGTGCTCAGAACAGCAGCGGTTGTTGCGTCTGCGTATAGCTTCACTACATCGTCCGGCAGCAAGCCCGTCACTGTGACAACATCCGCTGTACCGCTTACACGATTATCGATGCGAATGCTGCTTGGCGCAGGGGGAGGGGTGACGGCTGCCATAGCCGGCATTGGAAATGCTCCGAAAAGAATAAGAAGGCTCAGGGCCGTGAGACTGCTTTTGATATGGATAAGGATCACCTCTTTTTTACTCATAGGGGTATTCGTAAATCACCGTTTTATAAACAACCCCTTCATAGGACAACCCGTTCGTACGGGGCAGCTTTACCTTCACTTGATAAATGACAGCGGGACCCTTAAGCACCTGGGCGATACGCCTGTCCGTATGAACGTAGCTGATCGGGAAGGAGCCGCCCGCAGTGGAATCGTCGACATAATCCTCGAAAACGACGTCCGGGGATGATGAGAGAAGACTGCCCTCATACGGCGTTCCGTCCGCTTTAAGCTGAAGGTTGTGCTGAAGTCCGGTCAAAAAGGCGCTGCGGGCCTCTCCCCTGTTGAAGACGATAAAGCCTTCAGCAAGAGCACCCCGGTCGACCTGCAAAGCGGCATCATGAGCCCCCCGGTTCAGAGCAAGCTTGAGACGATTATGCGTCGTCTTGGTAACGTACCGATCCGCTTCGAAGCCGGTCGTGTACAAAAACATCAGCACGACAAAGAATAACAGCAGGACGCGATTCACCGGGCCAATCTCCCTCCTCTATCGCACTGGGGCTTCGCTCATTTGCTTCGCATACCGCACAATCTCGGGCGGCTCCCGGTCAGGAGCGCCGAACAGCTCCCGGAACAGCCAGCGCGGGGTGCTACGCACGGCGAGAGTACCTTCAATATATTCCCCCCGGGGAGTGAGGGTCGTCGTACCGAAAAAGCGAATATCCCCGGGATCCAACAGGAAGGTATGCTCCAGCGTCAGACGCATCTCCTCAATAATCTCAGGTGTGAAGCGACCGTTGTCGGAGGACGCTGCCTTTTGAATCGCGCTGTCCAGCACCAGCTCCACCGCATTCGCCCGCGTGGAGTAAATGTCATGCAGCACGGGCTGAAAAAGCAGCAGCATCAAAATGTAGACGGTCAGCATTTCCACTAATGCGGCCTTCATGGATTACACGGGTATTTCGGCAGGAGCGGAAAGCCCGGGTGGCTTCTCCGTAAACTGGCTGCTCTTGTGCAAGTACGACGTAGGTACATTGGTATTATTAAAAAGATCGTCCATTTGCGTCTTCTTCTCCTTGATCGAGCTCCACATCGCTACAAAAATGAAAAGTCCGATTGCCGCCAATGTGGCTGCTATAATAAGAAATTTTTCCAAAGCCGGTTTCATGGTTGGCACCTGCCCTTTCCTAAGGGTTCTTACCCGAAATGGTTCGTATTCTTTGCTAGATCGGTAACATAACGCTGGGCAATGCTCAGCGCATTCCATAAATAGATGAGCAGTGGACTAAAGGCTATGGCGTAAGCAAAATGTCCGAAAAGCCGGCGCCGGCGACGTTGATTCTCGCGAAGCATGTGGGTGTAGCTCTCCTCCCTCGCATCGACCAGCACCGCAATTTCCTCCGCCGGGGTCGTGTCTAGATCGGCAAGCAGCTTGCAAAGCTCCTTGGCTTCCTTGGTATCGATCTCCACGGCAATGAGCTCCATCGCGGCATGAGGACCTTCGTCAAAGCGCCGCAGCCCTTTCATCAACGCAGGCTTAATGCTCACCGTATAATCCTTCAGCTTGGATAGCAGCGAGAATAAATTCAGCCTATGGCTGTGGTTGCTTCGAAGCTCATCCGTTATCATGTTGTAAACCATGAAGAGCTCCCGATTTTTCTCCCCGTCGTAAACATCCCTCCACTTCGTAAGCAGGAAAGTAACAAGCGATGCCCTCGTGTTGGTCACCAGGAGCCATACGGCGGGTCCCCACAGCTTGAGCAGCAGAAAAGGCAAGCTAACCGCACCCGAGTGCCGCACAATATCATAGCCGCTATTGAGGATCCATAGGAGACAGATTCCATATCGGAAGCATTGCAGCTTCCAAGCTGTCACGCCGAAGGGGTAACCGGACCCGGCAAGCATCCTTTCAAGGGCTGACGCGCCGGCCTGCTGCTTCAAGCGCATATATTGCAGCCGGGTAAGACTGCGCACGGAAAACTTATCTCGAAATAAGCCATGCATAAGCCAGGCGGCCAAAACGTAGTTGAAACACACCAAACACGCAAGAAAAGCAAAGCTATATGTGCCGATGTCAACCGAAAACGTTGCTGCCAACGCCGTTTTCCTCCTTTCAGTAGTCATTGGGCGGTTTGCGGAACCAGGCAGCCATGAGAAGGGAGGAAGTAATGCAGAAGCTTGCGGTCATCAGCCAAAAGCGCCCGGTCTCCGTTCCCAGCTGGTAATGCACCGTACTGCTCCAGCCCATGAATACGACCATGAGGCCCATGAGGAGGGGGAATAACACGACATGCAGCCAGCTTAGCTGCAGCACCTCGCTGCTGGAATCCGATTCGTCCCGGAGCAGATCAATCTGTTTATGGATGTTTTTGTCAATTGTGAGCAAGGTATGTTCAACGTTCTCCCCCTGAAGCAGACCTTTCAGAATGGTCAAACCGAGCTGTTTGGCGAAGGACGTGGGAATGCCGTACACAAGCTCTCCTACTACCCTCTCCAGCTCCGCAGGCTCGGTATAGGTGAGCTCCTGCCGAACCATATGCAAAAACATTCTGCGGATCGTAGGCGAAGAAACTTCCCCGGCGGCAAGACGAAGGGCTGTGCGCATGTTGCCTCGCGACATTTTGTATTTGGCGGACAAAATTCCAACGGCTTCGGCCAGGTCGTAGCCATTCTGAATTCGGATGCTGCGAAGCTTAAGCCGGTAGCGAAGAAGGATCAGGGCCGTAACCAGTCCGCCGGTAAAAAGACTAAAGCGAACATCCGCTGAGAGGACATAGGCTATTACACCTGCAGTCGCTCCGGCTGTGATGAAGCTTAGAGTAAAGCGCTCGACAGCTCCGGACTGATAGCGCTCCCCTTGAACCGTCTTCAGCATGAGCTCCGTTTCACTCGCCCAGCGATCCTTCAAGGCGTATATTCGCGAACGGCTATCCTTACGCATTGGCTCCCGCAGCGCCCTCATGCTGGCTTGATGGCGGCGCTCAGCGGAATACTGGCGGGAGAGGCGCTGGAGCAGCGGAGACATCAGCTGATAAAGTCCCCAGACGAAGCAGCAGGCAGCAAGGCCAAGGCAAATCAGTTTCACGACGGAAAACATCCAGATCATACGGCATCAGCCCTCTTCATTCTCTAAGGTTATTGCCGGTTCGGTGCGCAAGAGTGCGATGAAGCTGCTCCAGCTGCGCCTGGATCCGGAATAACGGATTCGCCGCTGCCGGGTTGTAAACCACTACCCCTTCCTCCGGAGGAATCGGATGCTTTGCCTGCAGAGAATGCAGAGTAGTAACGACGATGTGCGCCCAATGGGGCTCTATCTCCTGCATTTCCTTGATCAGCCGTTCGCTTAAATCCATGCGGTACTGCCAAGTATCCGTACTACAGTCCCAGCGCATGAGCTCTCTCGTGCTGATCTCTCCTGTATAGCGGTCAAACCTAAGCTCCATGATGCTTTGAATCCTTTTTTTCTTACGGGAGGTATCCTGTGATTGCACAATGACGATATCTATGTTATCGGCTACCCGCTTCTCCTCCTCTTCGAACCGCGCACCAGGGTTTAAACTGCAAAGCAAGCGGGCGAATTGAGAGGGGATCGTCTCGGGCTTCCAGGTATGAAAGGTGCTTCCGAAGCCCTTCATGAGCCTTTCGCAGGCTAACATGGCTCCCTCCGCTTCCACCCTTCGAACCTCGCCTATGATGGCATAGTCCACATCAAACCGAAGAATCTGGTCCATGGCATGGTGAAAGGTGTGCTCGTGCGTAACCCGTTCTATCAGCTTTTTTTCGGGAAAATCCCGGCTGGCCGCCAGCTCGTAATGCTTCTCGATGATCGCGCCGGTGTAATGCTCAGCCCTTTCGGCAAGCAGGGCCTTGAGGGTAGTCGATTTACCTGTTCCGGGCGGACCGACTATCAGTTTGTTACAGTGGGTCTTAGATAAGCCCTGCAGGATGGGAACCGCCTCCGGCGGAATGGTACCGCGGTCCGGGTCTGCCAGGTCGGCAACGGTCACGCGACGGATCAGAAAACGCCGAAGGGTAATGACGTCATGCTTCACATCGGGCTTGACGGTAAGCGTCACCCGCTCCCCCGTATAAAGATCCACCTCCAGAGTCGTATGATAAAGGTTGACGATGGCGTTGTCCTTTTGCCGGGTGAGGGTGCGGATCATCTTGTCCACCTCGCGCGTCGATTGGAACCGGAATGGCATTCGTCTATGGGACCCCCCATGATGAATCCAGATGGAAGTGCCGATAATTTGCGCCGCATAGCTGTCCGGATACTTCATCCAGCAGGCCAGTGCTTTAAACCCGTATACCTCATGGAAAATGGCATGGGTAGCATTGTCGTAGCGGCGCTGCTCCTCCCGGGCGAACAAGTGTAAATCCACGTAATACTCAGGCAACGATATATAATGATAGCGATGGCGTTCCACAAACGTCTGGATTTGCTCCATAATCGCAGTTACGGTCTCGGGAACACCGAGCATCGCTCGATTTTCCAATTCAACGAATTCATCTGCTTCCGTCTTGGGGCTGCCGGTTGAAACCGTACGCTGTGTCAGATCGTCGGCAAGCACCCGCTTCGCAAACTCTGAGCTGATCTCGTCTTGATACTGCTTGCATACATCGGCAAACGATATTCTCTGATCGTGCAACGGACTGATCTGAGGCCGGGGTCGTGCGACTGGCTCGAACCGGCCGATGGCAAAGCGTTCCTCCCCTTTCATCTCCCCATCCCTCCGGTGTTTGCCGTACGCCACCGCCGAAGCCATGACCAGCGTACCGTGTTATTCTGAATTGCCGAGGGGAGTAAGGGTCGCTCCGGCAGCTTGTAGAGGTCGATCAACCTTCGGCATACTTTATCCAGCTCGGCTTGATAGTCTGTCGATAAAGACATACGTAACAAACGCCGGTCGGCCTCCATGCGAAGAAAGCTTGGATCATAGGGCAGCGCACCAACGTAAGGCAAGCGAAGCTGCTCCGACAGCTGTCTCTCGTTCTCAAGCTCCTCAGCCGCCCGGTGCATCCGGTTGAACCACAGCAGGAGCTTGGATTCCGGGAACGCAAATACCGGGTTCATCAGCTGCTCTCTTGTTCGGAGCCACTGGGCTTTGGCTTGTACCGATTGCCCGAGTTGAAGAAGCAATCGGTCGCAGGCGTGAATGCTCTGAGCGGCCAAGGCATGATCCGGGTAGCTGCCGGCATCCAGCAGTACAAGATCAAAGCTCTTACAAGCACACTCGATAAGCCAGGCCGCGCCTTCGGGCTGATAGTAATACAGACGCTTCAGGTCACGGCTGCCCGCCAAGTAATGTACCTTCGGGGCGACCTGCTGCATTTTGGACGAAAGCTCGGCGGCTGTCAGCTGTTTGCTTTGCACGGCTCCCCACAGCTCATCCAAATACTTTGCCGTATAGGGAATACCGGCATCGCCCGGATTCCACCCGTTCATACCGAGAATGCCGATTCGGATGTCAGCCAGCTCGGCCAGCCGCGCCGCCAAGTGAAGCACGCTTGTCGTCACACCGCTTTGGGGGAGCGCTCCCAGGATAGCCACGACCTGGCTTCTTGCAGGGGGAGGCGGCGGATCGGATGAGTAACGAACGATGTCATCTATGATTTGTGACGCCGTTCGATACGGAAGGATGCAGTGGATTCCATGCTCTGAGCAAACACGCTGCATTTGCTGAAAATGTGCCGCCTCCCCTTGGTTCGAAAGCAGGTAAAAGCAATGGGAGCCCGCGTACTTAGAACGCAGTGACAGCACAAATGAAAGGTCCCAATGCCGATCGCTTACAGCGATGATTTCCGGCACTGCCTGCGGGCCGCTGTTTGAGGAATCCTCCTCGTCAGCACAACGGCGCACGGTATGAAAATATTTCTCCTTCTTACACAGTTCAATGAAATGATCGTCTTTGGAGTAGATCCACAGATTCAGAGTTGTTCCTCCTTTCTTCGGCTACCGGTAAACGATAAGAAAACGGTACCCCTTCATTCCGTAACGACGAATGAGCTCCTTCTGCTCCTCCGATACGATGAGCTCTACGGTGGCTACGGCGCCCGTAGGCTTCTTGCGATCCTCGCTGCCGGCGATTTCCTGATTGTTGGTGCCCTTTGCGTAGCTCACCACGATATGCTGAAGCTTGCGCTCCTCCTCATACGGAATTTGCAGCGCATCAAGCTGTTCCCGCGAGACCGACTCGCTTGCCCGCTCGTCGAGGCGTTTAGCCTCCTCTTTGCTTATGAGGAGAAGGGAAATTCGATCTCCGCGCAGAAGGCTGCCCGGCGGCTTCCCGAAAATCCACTCCGTGGGCAGAGACATATTCCACTCGTCCTTTCCCGGCAGCAGATGCTTCGTGTTCAGCATATCCGGGGTCAGCTGCTCTCCGATGCGAATCGACCGCGTCACCTCCCGATCCACGGCATCCGTCAGCTTGGTCACGGCGCCTTGGACCAGCGCATCCTTACGTACCTTGTCGAGACGCAGTTGCTGCCCGCTCAGCCTTTCCCCGCGTTCGACATTCTTTACCGCTCTCACCACCTCCACGGTGCCCCAGTTGGGTTCAATCCACCAAGTCCAAGCGATTAATAGTGCCGGTCCGCTTAAACAAAGTCCGGCGATCAGCAAATAATAACCGATGATACGAAACCGATTCATCGCGTACGTTCTCCTGTTCTTGCGTAGTCGGCGAGCCAGCGGCGAAGCCACGGCCGCAAGGAGATCTGCAGCTGCCTGCGGACGGAAGGCTCATCGTGGATGAGCCTTCCGTTCCACGCGGCGGCGGCCATGGCGGCCATATCGATGGCCGGCAGCTCTACCGCGGGCGGATGCGGCAGCAGGCGCAGCCAATCTTCCCGTCCGGCCATGCGGACGGATTTGACGGCGGCGCCGTGGACGCGCTTGCCCGCGCGCTCGTGCTGCTGGAGCAGCCGGACGTTCCGCCGGGCGGACGGCTGCTCCAGCTTATAGATCAACGGATCGGCGGTGTACACCAGATCCGTTGCGACCTCCAGCAGCCGCTGCGCCGCAGGCTGCTCCCAATCGGCGCCGATGTCGACGACGAGCATCGGCCGCTGCAGCGCCGTGGCCAGCTCGCGCCACGGCAGGACCTCGGCTGCCCGTCCAGGCAGCCAGCGGGTATGGCCGTCCTCCCAGGGGACGGCCAAGGGGTCGCCGGCATCTCGGAAGCCGGCGGGGGCCTTACGTTCGCCCTCCAGCAGGGCGAACAGCTCGCTGCGCAGCGAGGGCAGCTCGATCACGGTGTGATACACACCGTGATCGTGCAGCAGCCGCGCGAGCGCCAGCGCCGTGAAGGTGGCCCCGGCGCCCGGGTACAGGGCGCCTACCGCCACGATCAGCGGCGCAGGGCCCTTTGCTGTGGCGGCATGCCCGGCCGCCGTACTCCCCGCGGCGCTGACGAAGCGCCGCGCGCCGCGCCGACCGCGCGTGCGCTCGGCCAGCGCTCGGCCGGGTTCGCGCGCAGCAGTCGCGCCAACACGGGCCCCAGCTCGCCGGGCAGCCGGCGCAGCGTCTCCCGCTGAGCGGGGGAATACAGCTGTCCCCCGCTCAGCAAGTAAAACATCAGCGCACCGAGTCCATACAAATCGGTGCGAGGATCGCTCTGCCGCCCTTCGAGCTGCTCCGGCGCCGCAAAGCCCGGCGTTCCTATCGCTACCGTATCGGCTCCCTGCCCTGCCTTGTGACGGCGAGCAATGCCGAAATCAACCAGCCTGACCCGATCCCCGACATCCAGCATCAAATTATCCGGCTTCAAATCGCGATAAATAATCGGCTCCGGCCGAAGCGAGTGCAAATAATCCAGCAAATCGCACAGCTGCATGGCGATTCCGAACACCTGATCAACCGTCATTCGGTATCCCTGGCGCTCGAACCGCCGCTGCAGCGTCTCTCCTTCGATGTAATCCATCACGACATAAAAATAGCCATGGCTATCGGGAGGATAATAATCCACAATATCCGGCAAATTCGGATGATGTAACGTGCTCATCAGCTCTGCTTCGGCGAGCAAAACCCTCCGCCAGCTAACCGCCTCCGACGCACCCCCTTTCCCAACATACGTCTCTTTCACTGCCCAACGCTTGCCGTGGAGCTTGTCATCCTCAGCCAGTAATACCCGGCTCATACCGCCATGACCAAGCTCCCTGATAATTCGATATCTTCCTGCCAGCGTACATCCGGGCGTCAATTGACCCTGTGCAGTATCCAAGCATCAGCTCCCCCTTGAACTCATTTGCATATGGCTTACCTATTTAAAATGCTTCCGGCCCCCTCTTTTTTCCCAAGATCAAAGCGGTTATCCTTGCAACTTTTACCTCCCTGTGACCTTAACCGAGCATAAAAAAAACGCCCCAACGGCATAGCTCTCGCTATGAGTTAGGGCGGTTCTTCCGCACGTGTCATGGAATTTGATATAAAAATATCATATTATTACCAATTGAGTCAACAGGTATTTTATTGGTTTGCTCAGTTCGGAATATGATGGCCAAAATATTTCCCTATTTTCTCAACCTCGGTCATAACTCGTCGAAACGGAGCCAATCCCCGATGGTAAAGGGCGGCCGCATTAGCCTCCTTTACCGATAATGGGTATCTTCAGTAACTATATTCCTCTGAACCCGGGTTAACAATGATGGAGGGCTGATGCTCTTATGATACTTTACGTGAAGCTACGGGACCTATGCTATATTGGGATTTATCTTCCGGGCTTATCCCCTACTCTCAGCAAGCAGTTGGAAATGGTCCACCCTCTATATCGTTTGCCCTAATGCACGTCCATCCTTCCGCCTTTTCTGAGTCAAAGGGATAAGCGTCCAACGTGCTGCGAGCCCCTGCCGGTCCACCCTATGAAAAAAGACATACCGTCAGGATTAAATACCTGCCTAGGTATGTCTCTTGTTCAAACCGTCAAATCCTCCGGCCAGTGCAGCTCAATTCCTTCGGATTCCAACAGTGCCTGAAACGACTGAAGATGAGCCTCGTTCTCATGAACCTCGCGAGGGATAATTCCGTGCTTTAACGCATAAGCAGCGAGGTATCCCGCCGATTCGCCGATATTCCATTCGGTAGGGTGAAGACGGTAGCAGCCGTTGGATATTTGCGTCGTGCCAATGTTCTTGCATGCCGGCAGAACGTTGGCGACACGGATCGGCAGCAAGGCGCCAAGCGGGATTTCGTATGGATAGCTAGGGACGTAGAAGTGGCGCTGTGTGATGGTGGTCGGATGCAAATCAAGATGATAGCTGCCGACACCGATGCTGTCACGGTACACCTTAATTCCCGCTTCGCCGCGCACCTCCTTGCTTACATCGTTTTCCGTTATGGTGTACACGGCCTTGATTCTACGCGACTCGCGTATGTAGGGAGCCTTGGCGAGCCCGTCCTCAGTGCCCAGAACGTCCCCGCGAAGGCGGACGCCCGGGTAGCCCTGACCGCCGTCCAACCGGGGCGCCTCCGTCTGCAGCCAATAGACGAGGGAGAGGCTGAGCTGACGGGCACCGTACAGATGCCGCTGCCTTTCCTCTTCCGATACCCCGAGGATCGGTCCCAGGTAGTAATCGTTTTGCGGCCAGTTGATCAAAGTAATTTCGCCGCTGTAAAGCTTCGGCTCCTTTAAGAGTGACGGATCGAAAATGCGCCGGTAATCCCATAGGGACACGATCCCCCGGTCATTCGGAAACAATGTGTATTCCTTCGTCCGGTCTGGATGATGCGGGTCCATCGCCTGCCAGCTTAAGATCGGAAAGCGTGAGAAGCTCGGGACATACTGCTTCCAGTAATCATACATCTCCGGCTTCTCTATCGTATAATCGCTTCCCTCTACATAGTCCAATGCGAACACGTGGGTGATGGACTGCATATCCAACGGATCGGCCGCATCCAGCGCATGGGGCTCTCCCGTTTCATTCCGGGACTCGGCCCCTGTAACATGTTCTATTCCCGCCAGCGGAAGCAGATCTCCGCATTCGGTGGCATCCAGAAACATCGGCCCGCTTAATTCATACCGCTGCCCCGTACGCCTATGCTCCAGGGTAACGGAACGCACTTGATCCGACTCGGTAACCGCAGCAACAGGACAAACCTCGTAAAGCACGGTAATCCTGCCTCCGTTCACATACGGAGCGAGCATATCCTCGAGGACGCGCAGCGCCACCTTGGGCTCATGCGAAAGCCGGCTTACCCAGCCGTTCCCCGGATTGAGCTGCTCATTACGAGCCGCCTGTTCGTTCAACGGGTAGTTATTCCGGTAATACTGCCGCACCCGGCTGCGAAATTCACGGTATGTCTTTGTACAGCCAAACGATTCAATCCATGGATGCTCGTCGGGAGGTACGGCCTGACTGGTCAGCTGTCCTCCGAGCCAATCGGTCTCTTCGGTCAAGAGAACTTGATAACCGCATTTCGCCGCAGCGAGGGCTGCAAGGCAGCCCCCGATTCCCCCGCCGATCACAATAATATCCGCATGCCGTTGTAGGCTCATCGCTACCCCTCCTTGTTCGCTCAATATGTGAGAACAAATTCTCATTCCCAAGGCTTAGCCTCACCGTAGCACAAGCGTATCCAAGGCCAGCTTGGCCGCGCCGAGCGAGCCGGCCAAATTACCAAGCTCCGCAGGTCGGACTACCGCACAGGAGCCGGCGCCTTGCAGCGATTCCTGCAGCGCCGGCCACCACAGCTCCTTAGCATCCGCCACGCCGCCCCCCAGTATGATCACCTGAGGATCTGTGATTACCATCATATTATCGATTACCACGGTAAGCAGGCTGATATAATCCCTTAACGCCTTGGAGCCTCCCGGGTTCCCATTGGCGGCTGCCTTGAATACTTCCTCTCCATGAAGGTAATGCCCCCCGCCATGCTCAGATGCGTGACGAACGAGAGCAGTGCCGGATAAGTACTGCTCTATGCACCCGCGTCGCCCGCAGTTGCAAGGGATCCCGCCAGGCACCAGGACTACATGGCCCCACTCCCCGCCATTCCAGTGGGCCCCGCGAACCAGCTTGCCGCCCGTCATGATCGCGCCACCGACGCCGGTGCCCAGCGTCAGCATGACCGCATCACTCACTCCGCGTGCCGCCCCCACCCAGGCTTCGCCCAGCAAGGCCGCATTGGCGTCGTTGTCTGCTTTGACAGGGAGGCCGAATTCCACCATGCCCCAGTCCGACAGGTTCGTTCCCTGCCAGCCCGGCAAATTCGAGGTGGCATACACCACTTCACCCGTGTCGGCATTCACTCGCCCTGCCGTCCCGATGCCGATCGATACCGCGTCGGGATAAGCTGACAGCAGCTCCGATACGGTCTTATGCACACTGCCAAGAATGGCATCGCGACCGGCGGATATATCGGTTGGATTCCTTGCTTCATGGCAAATTTCTCCCCATTCGTTACACACAATGCCCTTAACGGAGGTGCCTCCGATATCAATTCCGAGAAGATGCATAGCTTACGGCCTCCTAATAAATTCGGTCGATGACGGAACGAGCCGTCTTCTCCCTCATTAGCTTGGCTTGTGCCTCGTCTCTGCCGGCCAGTCCCAAGCAGATCAAATCCAGCACGAATAGCTGCGATATTTTCGCTGTAATCGAGCCGCCCTCCAAAGGGGATTCCTTCCCCGCGGTCAGCAGGACAATGTCTGCAATGCCCGTAATCGGCGATTTGGCGTAATGGGTGATGGCAATGACTTTGGCGCCTGCTTGCTTCGCCTTGGCCAGCATATGGTTCGTGTCCAGCGTGCTTCCGGATACGCTAAAGCCGATAGCTACATCGCCTTCGCCCATGGAAACGGCAATCATCGCCTGCGTATGGCTATCGAAGACAGCCTCCGAGCGTCTGCCGATCCGGAGCAGCCTGTTCTTGGCGTCCTGACAAGTGATGGCTGAAGCGCCGACACCAAAAAAGTGAACATGCCTTGCCTTATCTATCATGTCTACCGCTTGCTCCAGCTTATCCCGTTCCACCATCCGCAGGGAGGTTTCCAGCACTTGTACGGCACTTTTATACAGCGTCTGTACATAATCCTCAGGCCCCGCGCTCATAGAGCTGTCCAGCCTCTTCAGTCCCCCGTCCTGTGCCAACGCCAGCTTAAAGTCCTGATAGCCTTTAAACCCAATTTTGCGGCAAAAGCGCATGATCGTCGTTTCCCCGACATTCGCCTGTTCAGCCAGCTCCGTAACGGAGTGGTAAATGATCTCGCTGCACTGTTCCAATACGGTGTCGGCAACCTTCTGCTCCGATTTTGATAATGACGGATAGTAGCTATGAATTCGCGCTTTCATGTCCATAATGAGTCCCCGACTTTCTACTCCTCTAGGCTTCACGGTAAGAGGTACATGCTGCCGACCTGACCGATCTTTTCAGGTGTATTGTAACATAGGACGGAATTATTCTCCATCTTTTTATTTTTTGGTGGTAATTACTTTCTTTCCAACAAAAAAATAAGCCGCTGCCTGCTATACACCCCGCAGACAACGGCTTCCTTCCCCTTAGCTAACATATCGCTCTTGGATCACCTTCAAATGATGCTTCTCGTGCCCGAGAATAATACACGCCAAAGCAAGCGCCGAGGTAGCGTGACCGTTCACCGGCGAAGTGCGGCTCCATGCCTCTTCAGGCAGGCCCGACAGCAAGCTTAGCGTTGACGTGCGCACGGCCGACAGCTCCTGCTGCAGCTGCTTCACGGACAGCCGGTCGAAGGACGCACCTTGCACAAACAGCTCCTCGCTAAAGCCGGCCAACGGAGTTTCATCTCCCCGGGACGCGCGCAGCAGCCGATAGCTCATCACTCGCTCCGTATCGGCTAGGTGGCCCAGCACCTCCTTTAAGCTCCATTTGCCCGGCGCATAGCGATAGGCGCCCTGTTCTTCGGTTACAAGCTCCAATGCAGCTTGTGTCGCCGCAGCCTGCTCTCTCAGCAGCTGAAGCAAATCCCCCTCCGGCACCGATGTGACGTAACCCTCAAAATGTGCTGCATATTGTCCCGCTTCCGGTCTCATCCTCATACTAATCGCCCCCTAATTCTGCTCGAACAACCAAGCAAGAACGCGCTGAATTTTGGCATCCCAATAGCCCCACTCATGCGTGCCCGGTTCCTCTTCATATTCCAGCTGCAGTCCCAGACCAAGGCAGTGATCGCGAAACCGGATATTATCCTCATACAGAAAGTCCTCCGTACCGCAGCATTGAAACAAGCGCGGCTGTGTCGTACCAGAGGTCTTCAGACGATCCGCCAGCGTGAAGAGGTCATTATTCGTACCGGGAATCCGCTCCAGATCACCGAAGATGCGGCTGAATTCCTTAGGATCCCTACTGTTCGCGAGGGCCTGTACGTCCATTGCACCGGAAAGGCTGGCTGCCGCCCCGTACTGCTCGGGATGGGTCAAGCCCAGCTTGAAGGCTCCATAGCCCCCCATGGACAAACCGGCTACGAAGGTCCGCTCTCTCTCATGAGCCAAAGGGAAAAAGGATCTTGCCACCTGAGGCAGCTCCCGGCTGACAAAATCCCAATACCGGTAGCCCTGCTCCATGTTCGTGTAAAAGCTCCGATGCACGTTCGGCATCACTACGGCCAGCCCGTAGGCGGAAGCGTAGCGCTCGATCGAGGTGCGGCGCATCCATATCGTATGATCGTCCGAAAGGCCGTGCAGCAGGAACAGCACCGGATGTGTGGTGCCGGAGCTTTTTCCTTCCAGCCCGATCTGTCCCTTGGTGGTTTGGGGCAAGATCACATTCATCGAGGTGGACATCCCTAAGGTTTCCGAGAAATAGTGACATTCAATAAAAGCCATGGCTATTCATTCCTCCCGTTATGTAGCCGCTTGAGGCTTCTCGCGACCCTCGCCCAAAATTGACGCGGCCGTGTCCTCATCGGTAATCAGCACATGGATAAGACGCCCGGTCAATGCCCCTTGGATCGCCTTGATCTTACCGCTTCCGTAAGCAACTCCGATTCTTAGCTCAATCCGCAAATAATCCTCCGGCGAAGCTCCGACCACCCGGTCGCTCAGCTGCTGGTTGGAGAACTGTCCTTCCTCATTATAAAAATGAAAAATCACATCGCCAACCCCGGATTCGCTGAGTATCTTGCTGTCCAGACCGGGAACAAGAGCCGAGCGGATGATGGTGGAGTCCTCTCCCACATGCCCGATACCTACCACGGCGGCACTGACCTCCCGAATCTCCTTCATCATTTCTTGGATGCTCGGGTCAGCTAAGAAGCCGTTCTTGCTCTCCTGGGTGAGCGCCACAGCAGGGGCCGGAAACAGCAGCGGCTTTCCCCGAAGCGACTGCGCCCATACCTGGATGACGGAGGCTGCAGGCACAAGGTCCTCCTTGGCACCGGAGCCTCCGGAAAGCTGTACGATGCGAAGCCCCGGTCTTGCATCGCACTGCTGCATCTGCGTGCCGATGGAATATAGCGTTCTCCCCCACCCGAGTCCAATCGCTCCCTGCGTCGGCAATACGGAGTTTAAATACCTGCTCGTTAAGGCCTCGAACGACCCTGCCGCCTCCTCATTGCGAAACACGACGCAGTCCTTGAGGCCGTACATCTTGACCAGCTGCCTCTCGAGAGCGGAAGCTCTGGCGCTTTCGATATCCGAACGGATATGGAACTGAACGATGCCCCGCTCCCGAGCTTCATTCAAAAAGCGGGCGACCGAAGAGCGTCCGATGCCAAGCTGCTCCGAGATTTCCTGCTGGTTCATATTGAGCACGTAATACATGCGGGCAATACGCTCGAGAAAGCTGTCCTTAGACAGCTGCTCGTTGTTGGCCAATTTGCTCATAGTAACCCCACTTAGCGAAAATATCACTTATCTTATGCCCATTTTACCAATTGGGGACGGTTTCAAGCAATCATTCCTTTGACACACCGTTGCCCGGTATCATGGACCGTCAGAGCATCCCTGCAATCCGTTCAATGACCCAATACAATCCTACGAGAAAAATACATGCCGATGCGCCGCGAAAGAACCAGGAATATCCTGCGGACTGCCTGCGGAATTTAACCAGCATGGGAAGAAGGATTGCGACAATCGCCAGCTGCCCCAGCTCAATCCCTACGTTAAAAGATATGAGCGAGGTCACCATGTAGCTCTGGTGAAAGCCGATTTCGCGAATGGAATTGGCAAAGCCAAGTCCATGGATCAATCCGAAGAGAAAGGTCAGAAGCCAGCGCCATTTAAATGAAGTAAGGAAGAAATTCTCTACGGCTACGTAACAAATGGTCAGGGCAATCCCCGCTTCGACCCACTGCGGATATACCGGCAGCAGACCTAACACAGCTAGGCAAAGCGTAAGGCTGTGGGCAATCGTAAACGCAGTAATAATCTTGAGCATGGTCCCGAACCGCTCGGCGATAAGGATTAGGGCGAATAGAAACAACAGATGGTCGTATCCGGTGACAATGTGCTCCAGCCCAAGATTGATATACATAAAAATTACCGTTAGTAAATCCAATGAATTCAACCCTTCCTCATGGTTGTGACAACGACATGGATGACATACATCAACCCCAGCCACGCGAGAAGGACGCCGCTATAGTAAAGCAGCAGCGAAACCAGCTGGAATTGGCTGTTCAGCTGCAAATCGGCGACCCGTTGGAGCGAGCCCGCTCCCCAAGCGAGTCCGAAAAAAGCGGCGCACACTGATGGGGATATAAGCCTCTTTCGAAGCAGGCTGTATAACAGCAAGCACACAAACAGGGCGAGCAGCAGCGGAAAGAGCCATTCCAGCTTCAGCCGGTCTGCGGCCAGCCAGCCGATCATGCTGTGCAGGGATGCGTAGGCCAAGGCTGCGGCCATTTGCTTCTGGCGCTTGACGGTCCATGCCAGGTACAACAGCAGCAGCCAGCAGAAGGGCTGAAACAGCATTCCCTGGACACCGGACAGCACGTACTTCCCCATAAGCTTCGCGTCGAAACGAAACCGGCTATCGGGCGCATACCTTACGGTGCTTGCCCCCTTTTGCACGACCCAATGCTCAAGAAGCTCATCCTGCGCGTTGTACAGCTGAATATAGTTTTGATGAGCCTCGTCCCGGTCAAAAATCAGTTCATACCGAATCGTCACGCTGCCAAGCTGCATATCCGACGTGTATCTTAGCCTGATCTGTACCATCCGGTCTTCCGTCTGCTCCTGAACGATCGTTCGGAGGGAAAGAAGCTGCGGTTCCATTCTCTGCTCATTGTTATACAACGTCAGCCGGTTTAGGGCGTACTCGGTGATCGGGTCATGCTGCCGCTGCAGCTCCTCCTCGGAAATGACGTTATCCGCGTTGCTGTCATATACGTTCATGACGGGAAACGGCAGCTGCACCTCGTAGTCCACCGTTTTCTCCCCCGACAACCTCACATAAGAGTATCCGTTGTTCAGATTATGTGCCTGTACCCTCTCCGTGCCCAGAGATGTCCATAGGGCAGCGACAGCCAATAAAAGGAGAACTGCCCGTATCACTTCAGGCTCCAATCCTTCTCCGTAATCACTTCCAGCTTGGAGCCGTCCGAAGCGATCAGAATGTTCCCGTGAAGACCGGTGGAATATACCTTGGCGTTATTCCGTTCATAACGCTGAAGAATCTGTAAATTGTTAAAAATATTGGAGCTCAGTACGGCCACCTGCGGCGATACGGTTTCGACGAAGGACGGAGAGGAGGAGGTGGCATTTCCGTGATGCGGTGCGTGCACCATATCGGAGTCCAAGGATTTCCCTTTTAGCTCTACCAGCTCCAGCTCCTTATCCTTATAAATATCCGCCGGGAACAGGAAGCTGCTGTTTTTATAGGTCATCTTGATGACCAGAGAATTCGCGTTCAACACGCTCGTATCGAATGTTTTCACTGCGTCGGGCAGGGTGCCTTTGGCAGGGCTGAAAACCTCAAACTTCACGTGCTCTCCAAGCTCGAACGTATCCCCTTCCTCCAGCGTGCGATGCGGAATCTGCTTCTTCTCTACTTGAGCCATTGCGTTTCGATACGCACTTGAGCTTGTGTAAGGCAGATTCTCGGAATAGAAGGCTTTGGCCTCCTTCTTCGCCAGAATGGAAGCATACCCGCCGATATGATCCGAATGCGGATGTGTATTGAAGGCGATATCCAGCGTTTGGATACCGAGCTGATCCAGGTACTGAACAACCTGGGAGCCCGCCTCCGGGATGCCCGCATCGATCAGCATCGTTTTGCCGTCCGGTGTGATGATGAGGATGGAGTCCCCCGTGGCCACTTCCTTATTGGGCATGTGAAAATAACGAATGGTCAGCCGGTCCTTATATTTCGCCTGATCGAACACCTCTTTCGTCCGCAACGGCGCTTGCTCCTTGCCGGACTCTCCGGCCGGGGCCACCGGCGCCGCAGCCTGCTGAGGCTCAGGGTCCACCTGTGTGCAGGCCGCGGTAATCAGCAAGCCGGAGATGACCAAGGCACCGCCTATTTTCATACCGTGCTGCAAGAATCGGTTAGTCATTGCGGATGCCTCCTCTGAGAAGAGGCACGGTCTGTTGGGCCCAGTCAGCGAAGCGGCCCGCCATGATGCGATAGCCCTCCGCGCTCGGATGTAGCAGATCCGGGAAATAGTCTGCATATTCTTCTCCAAACAGTGTTAGCCCGTTAAGATAGTAGAGGTTGCGATCGCCTCTCGTTTGGAGCATGGAGACGGTGGCTTCGATGATCTCTCTTATTTTGACAAGCTGCAGGCCGACCTTATTGTCCGTCGTCTCCCGTTCCTTGGCATAGATAGGGGAAATGACCGCCAGCGGCGTGTGCGGATGCTTCTCGCGAATCGTTTGCAGAAAGCCGATTAAAGCCGGAGCGAAGGTTCGTTCCGATAAGGAGGAGCCGCCCATAATGTTGACGCCCACGCAAACAGACACAAAGTCGGCAGGCAGGTCCCGAATCATGCGGGACACCATAGGCTCCATATGGCAGTTTGCCGCAAAGCCTAAGCAGGTCAGCTGCAGTCCCAGCTTTGCCGATGCTAAAGCCGGCCAGGTCTGCGAGGGACTCTCCGCCTCGACACATTGGGTAATGGAGCTGCCGTAAGCCACCCATCTCGGTCTATAATCCTCCGGGATTGTGTATTCGGCATCCTCATCAATCCACACGCCCCGAATGCGAACGGGCTGCTTCTGGGATAAATAAAGCTCCACCAGCTTGTCCCCCGGCTGATTCAGCTCAAACACAAGGAACGGAGTCAACGTATCCGCTTCCAATTTGCCGGTTTGCACGAGCTTCCCGTCGATCAGACAATCCACCTCGAGCTCATAAGCCTCCCGTTCGAATTCAACCCGCAATTGGCTTGTATTCGTATGTAAGCGAATTCGAACTCCTGCCGGGATTTCCGCTTTTCCGTTAATTGCCTTCGGGTGAAACAATTCGGCATCCTCGTAGGGAATACGCCATGGCTTGACCCATTGCTCCGTAATTTGCAGGGAAACGGCCCCCTGAAAAAGCTCATTGCTTTTTGGAATCGCCTTCATGATGTCTTATGCCCCTCTGCTTTTGAGTTTTATTTCATCAATGTTCCTTAGGTAAATAAGTAAGAAGCGCCATTCTACTAGAATGGCGCCAATATCGCTTGATTGTCAAGTCATAAAAGAGATAAGACCGGACTATTCTTTGTTGCACGCCAGTACGTAATGCAGCACTTCCGCCACACCGTGCTCCACATTGCTGGCGGTGACGCGGTTTGCTATCCGCTTTAGCTCCTCCTGGGCATTTCCCATGGCGACGCCAAGACCAGCCGCCTGGATCATAGCATAATCATTCATGCTGTCCCCCACGGCTACGACCTCCGACATCTGTATGCCCAGCAAAGCACATACCTCCGACAAGCCGCTTGCCTTACTGACGCCTTTCGGATTCAGCTCAAGGTTGGTCGGGTGGGAATTCGTCACCTCGAGCTCTCCCATGGCCTCGATCCAAGACTGAATGCCGCGAAGCTTCTGCTCCTCCTTGGAGTAGAAGCCGAACTTGAGCCATTGCTGCTCTTCCCACGGCAGCTCCCGCCATGTATCCTTCGTCATCAGTCCGTCCGGCGTATAAGCCCAATACCAGGTATCCTCCTGAATAGCCTTCTCGTACAAGGATTTGACGACATCCGGCTGCAGTGCTTTGCGCGAATGCAGCATGCCCGGCGCCTTCCATACCTCTCCGCCGTTCACAGCTACAATCGGAGCCTGCAGTTCAAGCTGCTCCACATAGGCGGTAATGTTCTGAATTCCTCTGCCGGTGGAGAACATGACAACGACGCCGTTATCCACCGCTTGACGAATCGCGTCCGCATTCTGCTCGGAAATTTGCTTATGTTCATTTAATACCGTTCCATCCATATCCAGTGCTACCAGCTTGTAACGCATATGCCCTCCCCTATCCGGCATGCAACCGATGTCTGCTTATGTGCGTCGGTTTGCAGCCTTTCGAATTTCACTTACATAACGGCTTGTGATCAGCTGCGGCCGGGTAATGGCGGAACCGACAACGACGGCGAATGCCCCTGCTTGCAGAGCCCGAACGGCATGGGAAGGCTCCCAAATGCGGCCTTCTCCGATCACCGGTACGGATAAGATCCGGGAAGCCTCCAGAATCAGCGGAAAATCAGGCTCCTCCTCTTGTCTTGAATAGCTCGTATATCCGGAAAGAGTCGTGGAAACACAATCGACACCCAGCGCTGCGGCATAGACCGCTTCCTCTAGAGTAGAGATGTCCGCCATCATGCGGATTCCCCTGGAACGGATATACGCGACCAGCCCTTCCAGCGTCTCCCCTTCGGGTCTGGGACGCCGGGTAGCGTCAAAGGCAATCATGGAGGCTCCTGCCTCGATCAGCTCATCCGCTTCTTTGGTTGTCGGCGTAATGTAGATATCGCTATCCGCATAATCCCGCTTTACCAATCCGATGACGGGCAGCGGCGTCGCTTCCTTAATGGCCCGCACATCGTCGGCCCCGTTCGCCCGGATGGCAACGGCGCCTCCCTCCTCTGCAGCCTTCGCCATCCTGCCCATAATGAAGGGACTGTGCAGGGGTTCATCCGCAAGCGCCTGACAGGAAACGATGAGTCCGCCCCGAATGGATGCAAAAAAGGAATCGATCATACAAGCTCCACTCCTTCGAAACGTGTCCGCAGTCCGACCTCAAACATACGGCTCCATGGCATCCAGCAATCCTCTATGATTACCTTGCCTTGATCGTCGTTCATGTGATCGGCTGCAAAACGCCTGAGCTCCTCCCGGACTATTGCAGCCACTTTCCCGCGAGGGCCATCAACGGCAAAATAGTTCATGCCTAGCGTCGGAAGCTCCTGATCCGTAACTTTCCTTCTCACATAAGAGCAATAACCCGCATCCTCCGTGTAGCGCAGGGCAAGAAAATCACGGTGGGCTTGCGTATCCCCGAAGATCGAGAAAATCATGCCCTGAGCCAGCACGGTACCGAGCGTATTGGAGCTGGTGTTCCAGCCGGCGTAGCCGGCCAGCTGAAAGAGCAAGCCTTTGCTGCGGAGCAGCTTGACCAGCTGCAGGTCGGCACCGTTGGCATACGCAATGTCCGCCACGGCGACCGGCTTGCCCAGCATGCGCCGTGCATAATCGCCGTATTCGACAAGTTCAATGATATTGCGCATAACCTGATAGCCGACGTCCGGCGCAGCCTGAGTTACCGCTTCCTTCATCGTATCACCCGGCGTATTGACCAGCAATACGATGTCAGCCTCCCGGGCCGACTCCACGAGCATGCCCCCTGCTGCAAGGATATGATATTTTAAGCTCTCATAGAAGAGCCTATCTTCGTAGGACGGAATGATCAACGGTCCCCTGGTGCCGGAAAACCGCGGATACACTGCAGGTATTCTCCCGTGGAGCCGGTTCAGCATCCGGGCCAGCAGCGTACATCCTGCCTCGTCCGCACCGGGATACATATAGGCTTGCAGCTCTACGCCGAGCTCTTCGATTCTTCCTCGCACACGCTGTTGATCCAAGGCGGTCCAGCCGTACGGAGCGGAATCGTCCTGCGGGATGATCATGAAGTCGATGGTCCCGTCGGCTACATAATCCAATGCCCTCCGGTTCAGCTCTCCGTTCACGGCACGGCGAGTCAGGTAATCATTCAGATACTCCTCCGGCAGCCGAAGCTCGATCTCCGCCAGCTCGGCCAGCTCCTCCTCCGCTGCCAGACCCAGCTCTTGACGATGCCCGAGGTACCCTTTACGGAAAATTTCTCTGCCCCAATCCTCATAATAGTCCGGCTCCTCGTCACTGGAGGAATAACGCGGGCAGCGCATGATGAGCTGAGAGACGTACAGCGTCAACCGCGGATTGATCTGCTTCAGGCGGCCAAGACCCTGCAGCAGCTCCAGCCCCCGCTCTACGGAATCCATGTGCAGCCTTGAGGGAATGATGCCCCCATACAGCAGCATATCCAGCGACAGAATCGCTCCGTCGGCATCGGCGGCTTCCTTGAGAAGCCAGCTCCAAAGCCCATCCACATCCCCGGGCTGCTTCTTCCTGCCGAGAAGCTCAAGACCGGGTCTGACCAAGGTGACATCGGTCCCCAGCGCCATGAGCGCCGGAAATTCATAATTGCAAGGACGTTCGTCGAGCGGTACGTAAATCATTTTCTTATGCATGACGGACTCCTCCCTCTCTATCCTAATCATCCGTTCTGTTCTTATCCCTTCACCGCACCGGACACGCCTTCCATATAGTAACGCTGCGTGAATAAAAATACCACAACAATCGGCGTTACAGAGATGACCGTGCCTGCGGCAATCCAACCGAAATTATAGGAGAACTGTCCGTTCAAAAAGGTCAGAGCCGAGGCGAGCGGATACATCTTCGGATCCTCCAGAATAATCATCGGCCATAGGAAGGAGTTCCACGCCCCCATAAATTCAAGCAGGCCGATGACGGCAATCGCGGGCTTCACAAGCGGAACATACAGCTGAAGCCAAATACGGAATTCGCTCGCTCCGTCCATTTTCCCCGAATCGCGAAGCTCTGCAGGAACACCCATGAACGCTTGCCTCATCAAGAAGATGTTAAATACCGCAACCGCACTCGGTATCACCACGCCGAGATACGTTCCAACCAGCCCCAGCCACATGACGGTCAAATAATGTACCACCATTCCTGCGGCAGCCGGAATGATCATGGTTGCGACGAGCAGCGTAAAGACCAGATTTTTGCCCCGAAAATTCATGGTTGCCAGCGGATAGGCCATTAACAAGGCAAATAGGATGTTCGCCGTTACGTTTAGGACGGTTATGACGATTGTATTCCATATATACACCGGAAAGTCCATCGATTTCCACACTTCAATATAGTTGTCGAGCTTGACAAACGTCGGGAAAATCGCGGGTGGAAAGGAAAACGCATTTTTCCCCGGCATCAGCGAGGTGCTCAGCAGCCAAAGGAAGGGAAACGTCATAAACACGGCAAACAGCGCCAGGAATAAATAAATCAAAACATAGTTCACGCTTTTCTGAATTTTCGCTTGTGTCCGGACGGTGTTCATCAGTAAGAGTTCACCCCGCCTTTGCTGTTAAATCGGAATACGATGACACTCATAATGCCGAGAATCAAGCTGACGATCAAGCCGACCGCCGAGGCATAGCCGAAGTCAAACTCCTTAAATCCTTTATTATAAATGTACAGACTGGAGGTGAGCGTAGCTGTGCCGGGGCCCCCGCTTCCATTGCTCATAACGAACACCTCGTCAAATACACGCATAGCCGCCATCAGAGAAATCAGTGTACAGAAGAGCACGTAAGGACGAAGCATAGGAATGGTAATTTTGCGAATAATCTGGCTTCGGCTCGCGCCGTCGATCATGGCGGCTTCGGTCAGCTCCTTCGGAACCGATTGCAGGCCGGCCAAATAAATCATCATGTAATACCCTAGCCCCTTCCACATGGTAACGAACATCATCGTATACAGAGCTGTGCTTGCGGAAGAAAGCCAGCTGATTTTTTCCGTAATGAGTCCTGCGGACAGGAGCAAATAGTTCACGACGCCGTTTGGACTGAGCAGCCAGCCCCAAATCAAGGATACGGCTACCATCGAAGTAACGACGGGGATGTAATACGCAGTCCGAAACCACTTCACACCGGGTACGGAGCTGTTGACCAGAATGGCCATGAGTATCGAAAAAACTTGGATAAACGGCACAATGAGAACGTAAATAAATGAATTCAGCAGGGACACGCGAAAATCCGGATCATTAATAGCCCTCTCGAAATTTTTGAAGCCGACATAGCTGGTTTCTCCGATGACGGAGTAGTCCGTCAGAGCTAACGGGATGCTGTAAATGATCGGCCAAAAGATAAAGAGCGCAACCAGCAGCAGGCCGGGTGCCATGAACAGCCACGCCGTCAAGGCATCTCCGCGGAACCATTTTTTACTCACGGCGGATGTCATATGCCAACTCCTCCTCTCTATAAGAGATGGAGCTGCCTCGGACAGCTCCATCCAGCTTGATAATCGTTATTTCAGAACATTGTCAACATCCTTGGCTGCTGCATCCAGCTCCGTCTTGATGTCCGCTCCGTTCAAGAAAATGTTTTGCAGACGTTTATTAACCGCCGTGTTTACATCGCCTGCCTTCTCCACGCCGAGCAGGAAGTCCGATGCCTTCTCAAGACCCTTGGCCGAAGCGAGCTTCGCTTCCGCTTCCAGCGACCCGTCCGTTTGCGTATAGAACGGATCTTTAATCGAATCTTTCGTGGAAGGCAGCGTATTGGCGACCTTGGAGAACTCCAGCTGATTCTTCGCATTGGTCAAGAAGACGCCGAACTCCACAGCAGCCTTCACATTCTTGGATTTCGCCGGCACAACCATATTCATCGTGTTGGAGGTACGCGTACCGCTCTTACCTAGTGGTAGCGATGCCACAACGGTGTTCTGATATACTTCCGGTGCCGCCGTCTTAATCCGGTTGATGAAGGTCGTTCCGGACATTTGGAACGCTGTCTGCTCGCCCGCAAAGTAGGCTACCTGCTTATCGAAGTTTGCATCCTCCTTAGGAATGACGCCTTCCTTGTACAGCTTCGCATACTCATCGATAAACTTAACGCCTTCCGGTGTATTGAAGGCAGCCGTCTTCTTATCCGCAGAAAGAAGCGGAATCCCTTCGCCGCCGAAAATGGAGCTGTTGATCGCTCGGGCAAAGCCTGCTGCACCGGTCTTTTCCTTAATGGTGCGGGCCCATTGGAACAGCTCCTCGCGGGTTTTCGGAGGATTCTTCGGATCCAGTCCGGCTTTCTCCACCAGCTTCTTATTCATGAACAGAACACTAGCGCTAGTGTACCATGGCAGTCCGTAGGCTTTGCCGTTCAGTACGGTGGAGTTATAAATGCCATCGAAGTAAGCCGCCTTCTGTTCGGGAGTGAGATGCTGATTCAGGTCCGCCAGCGCCCCCTTGCTGCCCACCTGGTTCGCCAGCTCGGTATTCAAGTTGACGACGTCAGGCACGTTGCCGCTGGCAACGCTCGTCAACAGCCGGCTTTGAATGGCATCAATGGGGAAGTCCTTCCAATCAATCTTCACATTCGGATGCGTCGCCTGATACTCGGCAAACAGCTTATTGAAGTAATCATTGAACTTAGGCTGCAGCGAAATGGTCCAGAATTCAAGCGTAACCGGTTCGTCCTTAGCCGGAGCGGCGGCGTTCTCTGCCGGCTTGCCCGCTTGCGGCTTGGATTCTCCTTGGGAACACCCGGCAATCAGACCGGTCGCCATTAAGGCAGCCATACTTACGGATAAGGCTCGTTTCATGCTTAACTTCATCTACATCTACTCCCTTTTCCATAAAATATTTGTAATCTTCGACAGACCGATGCCAGCTGAGTCTAGGTAAGAAAGCGCTGTCGAAGATGAATTACACTAGTTCCATGAACTTCCTGAAGCAAGTATATCATCCGGTGGATATTTACGCCATAAATATTTTTAATGGTGGTAATTTTCTTCATTCAACTGTATAAAAAGGAAGCCCCCGCTTTTGCCGGCAGCTTCCCTCCAAGCACAACTTCCGTCTTTTCCCTTAATACGCATCGCTTTAGGATTTCCCAATACACTCCAAGAAGCGAGCCGGCTCATCGGTTGCATACCAGCGAATCCCCAGCTGCAGAAGCTCCTGCATCGTCTCCCGATTGAATTGGAACGGCAGCACCTCCAAATCGATCCCTGCCTTCTTCGTCGCATCCAAGGCGTAGCTAAGAAACTCCGGCTCCAACTCGTAGGGCCACGGCGCGGAACCGACCGATCCCTTAAGGTGAAGCTGGATCTGATCCAAGCCTTCGAATCCGCTCTGCAGCGCCGAACTGAAGGTTTGCTTGATGGCCTCCCCGCTGCCGCCAACCCACAGCATCGTGCGCACGCCTTCCGTGATCTGCTTCATCCGCTTACAGTTTTCTTGCCTGTTATGGGTAAAAATCACCTGCCGGTTCACTTCATACCGGTCAATGAGCTCCCCTAGCCGCCTTAGGTCTACTTCCTTCAAGTCGAGGTACATTACCCGTTCCGGATAGCCCTGCATCTCCTGGAAGGCTTCCTCTAAGGAAGGAATCCGTTCGCCCGCAAATTTCGGGTCGAATTTGCTCCCGGCGTCCCACTTGCGGACTTCGTCATACGTCAGCTCCGAAACCGGCAGCCGAGCGATCGAATCAGGGGCTGTCGTGGTGCGGGCGATCGTCTCATCATGAAGACAAATGATTATCCCATCCTTGGTCGTGCGAATGTCCGCCTCCGGGATCCCGCCAAGCCCCCAGGCATAACGGTTGGCGGCCATCGTATTATCGGGCGCTTCGTAGGCTCCTCCGCCTCTATGCGCCTGCCAATAGACGGTATCGGTCCGACTTCCGGGCTCCTGCAGCAGCTCTTCGGCGAAGGACTCAAGGAGCCCCAGCTGGTCCGCGAGCTGAAGGATCGTATATCGTCCGCGCACTTCTTTGGCATAGAGCAGAGCATCCCGAGTAGTATCGCGATCGATCCCGATCTGCTCAGGAGATACGGGCGCACCCAGCAGCTCCAGCAGCTGCTTCGCTTCCGGGGCCAGCTGCAGCAGCAGCGAGAACTCTGCCTTCAGCTCTTCCCACCTTGCTGTAAGCCTCTGCCGCCTTCCCTCCAGCTCCTCCTGCTTCAGGAACAGCTTTCGGTTGCTGCCTATGACCTCTTGAGCAAGCGGCCCGTAGCATCTTCCAACTTCACTTTCCCAGCGGGCCAGCTGTTCTTCCGATTTCTCTATCATATTCAGAGATTCCGCGGGCAGCTCAAGCAGCTTGTGATACATGGAAATAATGAATAAGGTTGCTATGCTCACCTTGACCCCATGCAGCTCCGGATCATGCCCCTGCATGACGTGCAGCATCTCCCAGTAATGAGACATGTGGTGCTCCGAGCCGGATGCGGGACGGGAGTTACCCAGCATCTGCATGGCGATTCCCGAAAGAACCAAGCCTTCCATTACATAACCTACGGCTTCCTTCTTCCCATCAGCTAAGCCTTGGACATGATTGATACATAAGGACAGTGCTTTCACCATCATTTTTGAAATAAGAGGACAGTAATGCTCCTCCTCCACCGCAGCCGCCAGCTTCCAATCGCAAAGCGCCGTGATTTTGGCCAGCATATCCCCGAAGCCAGCCGCCATCATCTCCCGCGGAGCCGCAGCCAAAATATCCAGATCCCCGATAATGGCCGCTGGAGAAACGGCAAGGAACGTTTTCTTGAAGCCTTCCACAAGCAGCGGCGATCCGGTAGAGGCATACCCGTCCATGGACGGTGCGGTGGCTACGACAAGATAAGGAAGGTTCAGCTTATAGCTTATATATCGGGCCGTATCGTTCAGTGTACCTGCGCCCACCACAATGATGAATTCCGTATCCGGTTCGATGTCGATCAGCGCTTTGCCCAGTGCCTTTTCATCCGCGTACAGGTTCTTCTCATGATTCACGCTAAGCGTAATATCGAGTCCTTGCTCGCTTAGCATTCGGTACAGCCGCTCCCCTGCGGCCTCATAGGTACGATCGTCTGCGATCAACAAGGCCTTAGTGCCCAATTGCAGCTCGGCGATCACCTCGTGTACGCGGCAAAGCGCCCCTTCCTCGATGACGACCTTTTGCAGGTCGACCCTGTGCTCCTGACCGCATTCACAGCGATAGACGAAATGGACCAGCTCCTCGAGCCGTTTATCCAGCATTTCGCCACGGTAGGCTTCCACTAGCTCCTTCATTCTCCTGCTCCTCTCCCGTTACCGATCCCCACTAGACCTTCTACAGGCTCATCTCTACATTGAACATTTGTCTCACTATAAAGCATTTGTTCAAAATTAGGTTCATTTTATCACACTGTAATTTTGCGTGTAAACATCATTTTACAGCGTGCGGCGGCCGGGGCAAGTTCGGTTTCCATCGAAAAAAAGACGCTTTCCCCGCAAAGAGTTCTTTCCCTACGTTGAGGCGTCTTCCTTCACTTCAGCTTCACTGGCCAATCCTGCACATGATACGCCATGTCCCAGAACATATATTCCATTTGAGCGCTTAGCTCAAAATGCTCGCGCATCCGCTCACGTTCGGCCGTTGTCGCCCGCTCCTCTGCCCATACGTCAATTCTCCGGCAAAGCTCCCGCGTTGCCGAAGCTATTCGTTCCGAAGCATAAAACTGGATCCAATCATAGTACGGATGATCCGGCTGAGGGTTGAACTCCTTGACCAGCCTTTCCCCAATATCCCAGTAGATCCAAGGACAGGGCAGCAGTACACACATGATTTCTCCCAGCGTTCCTTCGTGAGCAACCGTGAGCATATGCCGAATATAATGATGAGCGGCAGGCGCCGGCCGGAAGCCCTGCAGGTCCTCGTAGCTCACCCCGGCGGCTTCACAGAAGTTTCGATGCGGATGGGTTTCATCGTTAAGAATAAAGCCGATTTTCTCTTGAAAATAGGCCATCTCCTCCCGTGTGGAGCATTTGGATACCGCCAGACCGTAAGCGCGCACATATGCATTCAAATATTCGTAATCCTGTTTCACATAATGGATAAGCTGATCGGCCATCAGCTCCCCACGGCCCACGCCCCGAATGAAGGGATGATGATAATTGGCTTCAAAAATAGCGTCAAAGTCCTGCCTAAGCTGCCCGGTAAAGCTAGTCATATTGTGCTTCCTCCTCATACCGCCTCAGTGCTGAGACAAGGATAACAAAAAACCTCTCCGACGAAGGGAGAGGTTCGCTGACACAGCTCATGTGACAGGATCTACGGCTCTCCACTTCCCTACGCTGGCATCACCCAGATCAGGTTCGAAGGGTCCGGGATGGCATCCCGTCTCAGCCTGTCGGCTCCCCTAGTGGTATTTCTAACAGGAAAATGGTACCATATCGGTCTCGGTTAAGCAATGCTAAGATGGCTCCAAAACAAAAACGGCAGCCCCTCGGTGAAGAGCTGCAGCTTCCGTTATTCCGCCGGCGGCACAAAGGTCCGCTTCGCAAGCTCGGCATCCAGCATGAAGAAGGCATTGCTGTCTTTATCAATGCGCTTCAGCTTCTGAATCAGTCCGTCGAACATCGCTTCCTCTTCCACCTGTTCGTCGATAAACCATTTAAGGAAGTGAATGGTCGCGTGCTCACGATCATTCAGAGCCAGATCGGAGAGATGATAAATACGCCGGGTTACCTCCTGCTCATGCGCGTACCCTTGCTCAAATGCATCCAGCACCGAGCTGTATTCGTTGTTCGGGTCCGGCATTCCTTTGAACGTTACGCGTTTGCCGCGTGCGTTAAGGAACTTGTAGATTTTCATCGCATGAAACCGCTCTTCCTCCGCTTGCACAATAAAAAAGTTCGCGAAGCCGTCCAAGCTCTCCGCCGAACAATAAGCCGCCTTAGCCAGATACACCTGGGAGGATAGAAATTCGAAATTCATTTGGTCATTCAATGCTTGATATAAGGGCTCGTTCAATGCAGGATGCTCCTCTCAGTACGTTCATGTAATGGTCGTCAGACCTTACGTTATTCCAATATATTGTAACCGAAATTACCGTCAATATGAATCTCTATTATGAACTCTTCAGCAGAGCGCTCAGCTTCTCGTACAGCTCCTCCGGCGACATGGCGCAGATCGTATCCTTCTTGCCGATCTTCACAAAGCATTGCTTGGAGCACATTCGGCAGTTTCCGAGACAATCCTTCTTCTTCTGCTTCAGGTCTGGGTACTGTTCCTTCATCGTTCGGTAGACGGATTTGGTGCCTTGCTTCCAATTCTTGCAGCAGTACTTGATCTTCTTCATGGATGGCAGCCCTTCTTTCAAAAAGTATCCGTTATTCCAAATGATAATGCTTCTCATTCTCACTGTCAACACGAAAAAACGCCTTACCCGAAGAATCATTCCTTCAGGGCAGGCGTTATAGGATTATTCCTGTAAAAATCCTTTGCTCTTCAAAAACGGCTTCATCTGCAGCCGCAGCGGCTTGGAGGCCCGCTCCGACATCTCGCGCGACCAGACGGTATCCCGCTTTCCGCCGGAACGCTCAAGTATGTAGCTTCGGTACTCCCGATCGTAGGAAGCGACTTCCTCGTTATGCTTCCCTTCGTCGTACACATCCGTATGCACCACGGCTGTCTGTGGAAGGCGAGGCCGCTGATCCGGCGCTTGCTCCGGGTATCCGATACACATCCCGAACACCGGGTACACCAGCTCCGGAAGCTTCAACAGCTCGGATACTTGCTCAATCTGGTTGCGGATCCCGCCGATGTAGACGATGCCGAGTCCCATCGCTTCGGCCGCTACTGCTGCGTTCTGTGCGGCCAGCGACGCATCCACGGTGGCGATGACGAAATTCTCGGTCGTCCGTGCCAGCTCTTTCCCATACAATCCACAGGCATGCTGCAGCCGATGCAGGTCGGCGCACCATACGAGAAATTCCGCACACTCGAAGATGTAAGCCTGATGGCCTGCCAGCTCGGCAAGCGCCTTACGCAGCTCGGGGCTTTGAACCCGGATGACGCTGTACGCCTGCATGTTGCTGGAGGTCGAGGCTCGCTGTGCCGCGGCTATGATAGCTTCGAATTGGTTCTCGGGGACAGGCTGGTTCGTAAATTTGCGAATGGACCGGTGCTTCAGCAGCAGCTCCAGCGTTTCCTTCATAGGGTGCTTCCTCCTTCTTTCGGTGCCGGAATAACCGGAAGCTTCTTCGGCATGTCCGAACCTAATGCTCTGAGTACGAAGAGAGCCGCCTGATTAGCCGTCTCCTCTCCATTCTCCACCTTGGTATCCAGAATCGGCGCAAAGTACTCTCGTTTCTTGTGAGCCAGAACGATCCCGACAACCATCATCATGGCATAATCTAGGGAGTCATACTGAAACCGCCCAAGAGCCTTCCCCTTTTCCAGCAGTTCTCTTACCTTCTGCCACACCGGATGGGTAAAAGCGGTGACCGAGCAAATTCGCGTTGAATTGATCGTCATCTCCTGCTGCAGGATCGAGCTCAGCTCCGGGTCGGTGAAGCTGAACAAGATCACCTCGCGGACGATGAGCGCAAGGCCCTCGACCGGCTCCTTCAGCAGCTCTTCATATTGTGGTATGCGCTGTCCGGGAAAAAAGCTTTCGAACAGGGCGCGGAATACGTTCTCTTTCCCTCCGAAATAGTAGGAGACTAGCGCCACATTGGCACCGGCCTCTTCGCAAATTTGGCGTACGCTGGTACCGTCATACCCCTGCTGGGCAAACAGCTTCTTGGCGGCGAGCAAAATGCGGATTTTCATATCGGAATCGTTGTGTGCCATAGCTGCACTCCTCATGTCAACGCGTTAGCATTCATTATAATCGTTTCCTCTTGCTGTATGCAAACGTCTCCATGACGCAGAACCCGCTGCAGAACTAGGATAAAGCCGGCTTGCCGGCCGGTGCCGCCGCCTTCGTGGTAGCCTCTTTGCGCAGACCGGTTGCAAGGGCACCCAAAGCTGCACAAACGACCGCGATGGCCGCTAGAGCCCATGCTGCGGAAGCTGCACTCGGTCCGCCGAACAGCAGGTTCATGCTCCCTTCGACGGCATAGGTCGCCGGCAAATATTGGCTAATGCTATGGTAAAAGCTGCCCAGCAGCTCACGCGGCACCATCGCTCCCGAGGAAACTAGCTGTATGGACAGGCTGGCGATGTTAAGCAGCATGCCTGCCATACCGAACACGATTAAGAACAATTGGGAGAAGAACATAAAGGTAAGCAGGAACAGTGACTGGAACAGCCACATGGCCGCGAAGCCGGCTACGGTTTTTCCTCCGAGCAGCAGCACCAGCGCAGAGCCGATGAGGGCGATGACTACTGACGATACTATATTAATGAGGACGCGGGCACCGTATTTATGCCACTTGGACACTCCGCCTCCAATCATCATAGTGGACTGCTGGAGATTCATTCCCATGATCATCGCTCCGACGAAGGAGGCCAGGACGAGCATCATCGGAATCATCTGATTGTTCATCCCGCTGACCGGGTTCGTAAATTCATAATCGGCGGCAACCTTCTCAGCGAGCCCCTGCGCAATCCCATGCGCCTGGGAAGGCGGCAGACTTGCTAGCGTCAGCACGGCCTCCGCTCCTGCGATCGTCGCTTCCTTGTTGATGGATGCGGTGACGCCGGCCGCGACGCTTTGCATCATGGATTTGATCAAGGCCGGGTTGGACTCGTTAATGGAATAGTGAATTTGCGCTTTCTGGCCCGCTGCCTGCAGCAGAGGGGTAAAGTCCGCCGGAACGTGCAGCACCATCTGCACCTCGCGGCGATCGAGTCTGGCCTTCGCCTCTTCAGGCGTAGCGCTCATCTCGAGGACGAACGGTAACGCGGATTTCAGATTGTCGACGACCTTGGGGCCCATCCCCTTGTCCTCATTCACAACGGCGATCTTGAGATTCTTCGCGTTATCCGTGACCCCGTCATAACCGGTCATCCACACCAGACTAAAGATCACTTGAAACATCATCGCCGTCACGATTCCGATTATCGTGGTCGGCTTCTTGAAATAAGCTTGTAAAGCTGAAAGCATGCAGATTTCTCTCCTTTGTATGTATCCTTTTGCTAAACGTTTAATTTAATTAAACGTTTGTTTAAATAATAAAGGATAGTAGCTGCTCCTGTCAACCCACCAACCACCACCGCAAGGCTCCCTGCCCGAGCGTTACTACAGGGAGCCTTGGCGTTACATGGCGGTTCAGCCGACTGGGCCTGTCGGCTTCCCGTTCATGGCCGCCTGCTTACGCTATCTTCTTAGCATCTAACTCCGCGAAGAATGATAACGAGCAAAATGTAGAGCACGAGAATCGCTCCGGCCGACATCCAGCCCCCATGTGCATGCACATGATGATGATGCTGTTGCTTCTTCGGCGCATATACATTGATTTCCTCATAGCTGGCGTGAATGTTGATCGGCGCTGAATAGGAAGGCTGCGGCATTGGAGTCGGCATTGGCATCGGCATCGGGGCCGCCGGGGCTTGCGCTACTGGAGCCGGCATCGGCATTGGCATTGGCATCGGTTTGTACTTTTCCATATGAAAGGACACCTCCGTGTAATGGAGCCTTGGGCTTCGTGCCGTAGGCTTTGTGACATGATGCAAGTGTTCCTATCCTGAACACATCAACAGTCTATGGAAAAACACCCAAGCCGCACACGGTATTCACCCAGATGAGAAAAAATAGACGGCTGCCCGGTAAAGACAGGCTCGCGTGGAGGGAGCAGCGGCGAGTGAAGGGCATAGCGAAATGGGAGGAGATTCCGGCTGGAAGGGCGGGGAACCCGGGAGGAAGCCGGAATGGTAGAGAGTGACCGGGAAAGCCGTACAGCGGTGTACTTGGGCGAGATGATTGCTGGAGGCAGGCTTTGGCCGGTATCGAGGGTGTAATTCAACTGCCCTGGGAGGTCGGGGTAATAATAATGGGTTGATAGACATGCATTAACGGATTATGAGGGAGTTATCTCAAGCTAATTAAGGAATTGTTGAGATTTAACGGACTTTGAGGGAGCTAAATCCGATAGAGCTAACCCGATTAAGCGAAAACAACCCGATTTCATCCAAATAACCCCCTAACAATCCGCTATTCATCTCAAACGAGCAAAATTCTACCCATTAACACCCTAAAAGTCCGTTATTGGTCAGTTAACTTAATCCCCGCATAGCCGAAAATGCAAAAAGCCATCCCTCCTTCAACATGAAGGAGGAACGGCTTAGCGATTACACATAAGGATTGTTCTCGCGCTCGAAGCCGATCGATGTCCTGGGCCCATGGCCAGGGTAGACGATCGTCTCGTCCGGCAGCTTGAACAGCTTGCCGTGGATCGAATCCAGCAGCTCGTTATTGCTGCCTCCCGGCAAGTCCGTGCGGCCGACCGACATTTTGAAGAGCACATCGCCGCCAAACAAATGCTTGCCGTAGTGGATGCTCACACTGCCCGGCGAATGGCCCGGCGTGTGGTACATCCGGAACGTCAAGCCGCCGAGCAGCTTCAGCTGCATGCCCTCATCCAAGGCAAATTCAGCGGGATCCGTCGTAATGGGCGGCGTAACATCCGACCAGCGAGCGGAGCCGTTGCGGTTGGCATTGGTCAGCCAATCGGCCTCGGCATCGTGCAGATACACCGGGCAGCCCTTGAGCTTGCGCAGCCGGTCAACGCCGCCGATATGGTCGAAGTGAGCGTGCGTCAGCAGGATCGCTTCGATCGGCATGTCGGCGATGCGCTTCAGGAGCGGCTCAGGATTCATCCCCGGGTCGATGACGACCCCTTGCTCCACACCGGGCACCGTAAGCAGATAGGCGTTCGTCTGCAAAGGGCCGAGGGAGAACGTTTCTATTTTCAGCTCATGATTGTCCATATCCGTCAAATCCGCCTTAGAACGAAGACAGCAGCTCGCGCAGCTCTTGAACGATAACCGTCTGGTAGCCGTTGCCCTCGCCGTATTGGCGGCCCATTTCCTCACGAGCGACCTTGATCTTCTCATCATAGTCCGGTGCGTTGCGATCCGGATTCTCCTGCTTGAACTTGGTCATAACCGCCTGCACATGCTTCGGACGAGGACCCCACTGACCCAGCACATGACCGCTGAAATCCGCGAAAATGACGATCGGAATCGCACGGCCGCCCATGGTCAGGAACTGATCCATCGTATCGGTATGTTCTTCCATGATCAGCACTTCCGTAGGGATACCGGAAATTTCAAGCGCGCGGAACACCACCGGTACGTTGCGAACGACATCGCCGCACCATTCGGCCGCCAAAATTAAGCAGCGCAGATCGTCACGGTTGTTCAGCGACTCGAAGAACTCCTTATCATCCTCGTTTTCCCACTGAAAGCCGTTGTACAGCTCCTGGAAGCGCTCTTGATTTTTCGCCATGCCCTCCATAAATTGCTTGGGGGAAATCCCTTTCTTGAGCTTATCGGCTACACTTTTGGCCATGATCGGTTCATCCTCTCTTAGGGTACGTCTCTTTTCTATGGCTTATTGTACCAAAAAAATAACCCCCGTCCAACCGGACCGGAGGCATATATCCCATGCGCGCTATCCGCGAGCTTTATTTCGCTTCAGGAATTGATACAAGATGTAAGCGGCGGTAAGCACAATGGAGGCAAAAATAAACGGCTTGACGTAAGGCGCCGCCAATTCGTCGATCTGCTCCCAGTTATCGCCGAGCGCCTGTCCCAAGTAGACGAAAAGGATCGACCACGGAATGACCGCCAAGGTGGTAAGCACCGTGAATCGGGTCAGCGACATCCGGGCCATGCCTGCCGGAACCGAGATTGCGTGACGGACGACGGGAATGAATCTCGCGGTAAAAATAACACCCGTGCCGTAGCGGTTAAACCACTGCTCCGCTACATCGATGTGGTGTTTGTTGATGAGGATGTACTTTCCGTATCTTTCCAGAAACGGCCTGCCTCCGTAACGCCCGATCCAGTAGACGAAGATTTGGGCAATGACCCCGCCGACCGTGCCGAAGATGACCGCTCCGACGAAGGAGATTTTGCCTTGGGCTACGAGATAGCCTCCGAAGGCCAATACGATTTCACTCGGGATGACCTCAATCATTAGTCCGAACATAATGCCCCACACGCCGAGCCCCTCAACAAAATGAAGCGCCGACATAACCAGCTCATGCAACATCTCTCTCATGATTCCAGCCTCTTCCTCTCTCCCCTGTCAAAATGGAGGGCTTGCCCCTCCCTCTCTAATTATCCTATTCTATCATACTGCTTCTGATGCCGCATCCTTTGCGGGCGCTGCCGCAGCTTCGCCGTCAGGCGACACGGTCGATCGAAAGTGCTGCAGGATGCTCTGGCGCAGCAGCTCCGCCGGGCGGCCGAGCTCGCGGTGCTTCAAGCGAATGAGGCCGAAGGCGATGTCGCGGCGGCCGAGCGCCGCGCATTCCGCAAGCGTGCCGGCGCCCAGCTCGGCCGCGACATGAACCCGCGGCACGAGGGCTACGCCGAGGCCGCTCTTTACCGCCTGCTTGATCATCTCCATCGAGTCGTACTCGATGGTGCCCTTGCAGGCGGCATGGTTGCGGCGCAGCAGCTCCTCGGCTGCGCCGGTGTACTGGCATCGGCTGCCATAGCCGATGAGGCGCATTCGCGCGAGGGCGGCCCAGCCCTCGCTTGCAATGGCGGCGGCCTCCGGCGGGGCCGCCACCCACACCAGCGAGCCGCCGACCAGCGGCTCGAAGGCGAGCTCCGGCCGCTGCGGGTCGGCCGGGACGATGCCGAGGTCGGCGCGCTGCGCGAGGACGGCTTCCACCGTATCCCGGTGGAAGCCGCCTCCGAGCTCCAGCTCGACCGAGGGGTAGCGCCGCAGGTAGCGCTGGAGCACGCCGCCAAGGTAGGCGACGCAGAACGACTCCAGCGCCCGCAGGCGCGCCTGTCCCCGCGGCTCGCCGTCCTCGCGCAGGGACGCCTCCAGCTCCTCGCCGAGCGCGAGAAGCCTTGACGCGTAGGCGGCCAGCTTGCGGCCCGCCTCGGTCAGCTCGACGCCGCGCGGCAGGCGATCGAGCAGCCGCCGCCCGCTGGCCTCCTCCAGCAGGCGAATATGCGTCGTCACCGTCGACTGCACATAGCCGAGCTGCTGAGCCGCGCGGCTCAGGCTCCCGGTTTCGGACACGACGACAAACGTGCGAAGCGGCTTTCCATCCAATCGATCGAGCATACGAGTCACACTCATTTCTTTTTGCGATATGTAATATCGAATGTATTCATTACTCAAATAGGTATAATCATGATAGCATATCGCTTAGCAAGAAAACAGTCTAAAGAAACAGGTGATCCGTTATGAACACAGAAACCCAAAAAGTGAGCCCGCTTCCAAGACCATGGCTAACCGCGCTCCCCGGCCTCGGGGGATTCCTTACCATCTACCTTGTCTCTTGGCTCGGCGAGCTGTCCGAGCTTTCCCTGCTTATGGCTCCCTTCGGCGCTTCGTGCGTGCTGGCGTTCGCTCTGCCGGAGAGCCCGCTTGCCCAGCCCCGCAACCTTGTCGGGGGCCACGTGCTGAGCACGGCGGTGGGCTTGACGCTGCTGTCTGCGTTCGGGTCCCACAGCTGGGCCGCAGCTCTCGGCGTCGGGCTCGCGATCGCTCTCATGCAGCTTACCAAGACGGTGCATCCGCCCGCAGGGGCCGATCCGCTCGTCGTTCTGCTCGGCGGGGGCGCAGCCCATACGGTCGGCTGGAGCTTTTTGCTGACTCCCGTGCTGCTCGGCTCCATCGTCATTGTCCTTGTTGCCTGGGGCTTCCACCGCCTGAATAGGCGATATGCCTACCCGAAGCAGTGGTGGTAATCGTCCCAGTATTTAATAATTTACTTCCTCTCCTCCACCGTGTGACAATTGGGCTGAAGCGCCGATGCAACATCATACAATCGGCAAACGCTCTTGATGTAACAGAAGTAGGAGAGGAGCCTTTCTTTGAAAAAAACGATAAACACACTTGCCGTTTTGACGCTCTCAGCCGGACTTATGGGACTGTCGGGTACACCCGTGAAGGCTGATCCGTTGTCATTTTCCGACGTGCCGCCTCAGTTTTGGGGCTATGCCCCTATTCAGTGGGCGGTGGACCGCAAGGTGGTCGACGGCTATCCGGACGGTACGTTCCACCCGAACCAGGCGGTTACGCAAAATGACTTTTTGGCGATGCTGATCCGCGCCTACCAGCCGGATGACTTTCGGCCAAACCCACAGGAAAAGGATTGGGCTCTCCCCTATTTGCAGTACGGCACCCAATTGGGCTGGGGCTTGGCCTGGACACCTTCCCAAGGCAACCCTCCCATTACCAGAGGGACCGTAGCGAGAATCATCACGAATGCCTCCGGCAAAAATTATACTTTGGATGATTCCGTACAGTACTTGCTGGATACGGGGCTGTCCGACGGAAAAACAGCGAAAACACCGGAAGGCTACCAAAAAAACGATACTTTGACCCGTACGGAAGCCTTGACGTTCGTCCAACGCATGAGGGAAAAGGTGCCTGATTTGCAGCCCAAGCCCAACGAGGAGCAAAAATATTCAGCTGCCCTAGTCGAGGCTCCCGCCATTCATGCAGTCCCCATCAATGAGTACATTAACTTAATACAAAATACGGAGATCTATTCGCTACCCTCCAAGGAGGCCCCGTCTCTGGCAGTGATTGCGCCGCAAAGCGTGCACGCCTTTGAAAAGGCGGACAACTGGTATCATATCCATAGCCCATGGCTTGGCGATTCGTGGATCTATGCAGACAGCCAAGCTGCCCGACCGGATACAGACGGATATGGGGCGCCCGCCTTCGTACCGTTGACCGAAATCAAGGGACAATGGGCGTTTGAGCACCAATATGAACAGGTGAGCTTTAATATCGTGTATAGTATCGGGGATCATATTTCTCCGAATCTCACTTATCCGCGTGTTGACGGAGCCCCGGCGGGCGAGCCTGTGCCGTTCTCGCTTTCCCTGATCAACCGGGACCCGAATACCGTCGCCACGGTTACCGGTCATGATTTTGAAATTCAAATTTTCCGGCATCAGGAGCTGGTATGGAGAGGCAAGGTGCCTGAAGCCACCCGCATTCCGCTAAATACGCTGGCCGCCATGGGGATCGACTTTTCGTGGGATCAGAAGGATGCGAACGGAACACCGGTCCCTCCTGGAACGTATTCGGTCTACCTCCAAACGCCTGCTTCCATTCAATACCAGGTGGAAGGCAAGGAAGGTTCTTTAATCCAGCCGATAGACCATGTAGCGGATAAAACGCTCGGAGGTACATTTACCATCCGCTAATCTGCGTAGCACCGCCCTATTTTAGGGTTGGTGCTTTCTTTTCTTATCATGAACGAACAAGCCTCGGCATACATTGGTACAAACCTTCACCGGAAAGGAAGGGTGCCAATGGCCTCATTTTTCGTAATCCGCCCCAAGCATCTCCGATACATGAAGCTCGGCGTCGCCGCTCTGCTCATCTCCGGCGCTGCATGGCTCTGGTATGAGCAGGAGGAGGACAGCGTGCCCACGATGGGAGCGGCAGCCGCATCCGGGCAAGAGCGCACGATCCATCTCGTAACCGGCGAATTCAAAGCCACCGGGCCGGATGGGAAAACAATTGAAGCGTATCGCTGGGATCCCGGCACCATCTACGCTAAGAAAGGCGAAACCATTCGCTTGAGCATCTTCGGAGTCAACGGTGCCAGCCATCCGTTCATCATCGACGGCCTGAACGTGAAAGGCGAGGTAAAGAAGGGACAGGAAACGGTCGTGACCTTTAAGGCTGACAAGCCGGGGGTGTACCGGATCATTTGTATGACCCATCCGGATATCGCCCACAACGGGCCGATGGTCGGTTACTTGATCGTAGACGAATAACATGAAAAAGCCGCCTTTCCCGGCGCTTGATGATATGCAAGGGAAAGACGGCTTTGTTTTTTTGCTTAGGAGATCGCCTTTTGCAGCATACATTCCTTACAACGGCCGCTGATCTCCATGTACAGCTGCACCGGCTCGAACCCGGCCCCAAGCGTTGCCGCCACCGCTCCGGCTACCGGACCGGCGTAATAATCCTCTACGCTTCCGCAATCCATGCAGACCAGATGATGGTGGGCCGTCACATCCGTATCGTACCGCGCTACCGAGCTGCCGTGTAGGTAAAATTCCTGCACCAGGCCGAGCCGATTCAGCACCTTTAAATTTTTGTACACGGTCGGCATGCTAACCTCTCTGGGAAAGTCTTGATAGATCGCCCTATGCAGCTGCTCCGCTGAAGGATGGGACAGCTTCTCATAGAGATATTCCAGCAGCAGCTGCCGCTGCGTTGTCCTCCGCACACCGGCACGGTCGAGCGCCGCCTCCGCCTCGCTCCTTCGAATCCTCATATTCGAAACCGCCCCTTTCCGCTTATTTCGCAGGAACGAACCTGCTGATATCCACGCCTAAGCCCTTCGCTACACGCAAGCCGTAATCGCTATCCGCCCGGAAGAAATTACATATCGCTCTCAGCTGAATGTCAGGATGCACCTGCTTCAGATCTCCGACCAGATTAGCAATCAGATGGGCACGCTCACTATCCGTATAGCTGCGATACTGCTCCCCCGCTTGGGTGAAATCGTCGGTCTTCTCGATCCGCTGACGTCCAGCATGACCATGCAGTCCCATACTGCTGTCACGGTACTCCGGGCTTTCCTTCGGACTGTCCGCGTAGCTGTTCGGCTCATAATTGACCGGCGACGGGTCCTGCTTCACATTCATCGCCCCGTCACGTTGGTGGTTGCGTACCGCCGCATACGGGCAATTCACAGGAATTTGCAAATAATTCGCTCCCAGCCGGTAGCGCTGCGTATCCGGATACGAGAACAAGCGGCCCTGCAGCAGCTTATCCTCCGACGGTTCGATGCCGGGCACAAGTGCACTCGGCGAGAATGCCGACTGCTCCACTTCGGCGAAGAAGTTCTGAGGGTTTCGGTTCAGCGTCATCGTGCCGACCTTGTGCAGCGGATACAGCTCCTCCGGCCACACCTTCGTCGGATCGAGCGGGTCGAACGCATGCGCATCCATATCCTCAAGTGGCAGCAGCTGCACATGCAGCTCCCATTCCGGGAACGCCCCTCGCTCAATATGATCGTACAAATCGCGGGTCGCATGGCTGAAATCTTGTCCCTGTACTCGACCGGCCTCCGCGACGCTCAGGTTCACCACGCCTTGCTTCGATTTCCAGTGATATTTCACATAGGTGATCTTGCCCTGTGCGCTCACCCACTTGAAGGCATGAACGCCGAAGCCGTCCATCTGGCGGTAGTTGGCCGGGGTTCCGTGGTCGGAAAACACCCAAGTCAGCATGTGCGTCGATTCCGGAGACAGCGACATGAAGTCCCAGTAGCGGTTCGGCGTCTGTACGTTCGTGTCCGGAGCCGGCTTGAGGGAATGGACCATGTCCGGGAACTTCATTGCATCCCGAATGAAGAATACCGGCAGGTGATTGCCGACCAGATCGTAGTTCCCCTCCTGCGTATAGAACTTTACTGCAAAGCCTCTGGGGTCACGCGCCGTTTCGGGGGAGCCCGCGCCATGAATCACCGTCGAGAATCTCACGAATACCGGTGTTTCCGTACCGGCCTCCTGCAGGAAATGAGCTTTCGTATGGGCAGCCATACTATGCTCCAGCCTGAACACGCCATGTGCCCCTGCGCCGCGTGCATGCACCACCCGCTCCGGAATACGCTCCCGGTCAAAGTGGGCCAGCTTCTCAAGCAAATGATAATCCTCCAGCAAGGCAGGGCCCCGCTGGCCTGCAGTTCTGGAATTTTGGTTATCGCCTACCGGCGTTCCTTGGTTGGTGGTTAATCTGTTCTGATATGGGTTCATGGTTCAGCTCTCCCTTATATTTATTATATTTAGACTTAATCTAAATCTGTGTTCAAATCATACCATGCCACTATCATTAGATCATGAAGATCACATGAGGATTGCATGAAGATCCCATGAAGACCCTTCCGGCCTGCACGTATGAAAACTTGGCTGACCGCTGTTTCCCTTTAGGCCGCTCCCGCATACGTTATGGGTAGAAAGGAGCGTGTCATTCGCCGATGAAACCGAATACGCCTATGAAGCACAACCATCAGGAGCTGCCCTCCGCGCGTAAAATCCGCCGTTCTTGTGAGCGCGAGCTTTATCGCGCCCGCAAGAAGCTGGGCCAATGGATCCCTCAAAATCTGGTGGAGCAGGCTGAGGAAATTTACTATAAGAAGGTTGTTTTGAGTCTTCTATATATTCACGAGAACGGTAGCAACCGCCGATTGCTGTGCGACTGGTGGGATGAGCATGTATGCCCGGAGATTGCGGAGCTTTGGGGAGTGCCGGCGGAGAAGCTGGCCAGGGCCTTTCGCGATTCCTTCGGAGGATAATAGCTCAACGCCAAAAAGCCAGCGGCTTCGAATCCTCGAAATCGCTGGCTTATCGTTTGATTAGGGATTGGTATTAGTCCAATTTCACATTGCTGCCTGTCGCTTGGGATTCAAACGCAGCCAAAATGACCTGCAGCGACTTCAAGCCTTCTTCGCCGGATACGAGCGGTGTTGTTCCGGCAAGAATATGGCCGACGAACGCATCTACGACACCGCTGTGCGTTTGCTTCTCGTTCGTTGCCATGGCACCGACCTGATAGCGCTCCACGTTCCCGTTACGCAGCTCGACAATCACATTGTCCTTCGGATCGGTATCGATCTTGATGACTCCGTTCTCGCACCAAATGATCGTACTGTTGTCGCCGCCTTTGTAGTAGGTCCAGCTGGCCGTCAGCGTACCGATCGCTCCGCTTCTCATACGAAGGATACAGGTTGCGTTATCGTCCACGTCTGTACCCTCCTTGTGGATCGTCCCGACAAATGCGCCTACTTCCGACACCTCATCACTCAGCAGATGACGAATCAGATCCGCCTTGTGCACACCCAGATCGCCCATGGCGCCCATCGCCGCTTCCGGCTTACGGAAGAACCAGCTGCCTCGGCCGTCGACACTCCAGCCCTCCGGCCCAGGATGGCCGAAGGCGGTACGGAATGTCAGCACCTTACCGAGCCGGCCGGAATCCAGGATCTCTTTCGCCTTCACATGAGGAGGCATATAACGCTGGTTGTGTCCTACCATAAGCAGCACGCCATTCTCCCGTGCGGCCTCGATCATGGCTTGCCCTTCCTCCGCTGTGGCAGCCATAGGCTTCTCTACGAGTACATGAGCGCCAACCTTCGCAGCGGCAATCGCTACCGGGGCATGCAGCGCGTTCGGTGTACATACGCTTACTGCATCCACTTGCACTTCCTTCAGCAGCTGCTTGTAGTCAGCGTAAGCTTTGGCGCCATGCTTCTCGGCATATTTCTCAGCCCGTTCGATCACCGGGTCGGCGAAGGCAACCAATTCTACATGCTCGTTCTGTTCATACTCCACAATATGACGGCGCTGAGCAATCGCTCCGCAGCCGATAACGGCAACGCGTAATTTTTTGGACATGTTCGACTGACACTCCTTTTAGAAATAAATAAAAATTAAACCTGCACCAGGTAGTTGTTCTTAAGCCAATTCATGCTGGTCGCTACGCTCTCGAGCGGCGGATTCTGACAGCGGTCCTGCTCCACAATGATCCACTCCGCGCCGGCTTTGTCGGAGGCGGCAATAATGTCGACCAGCGGCAGCTCGCCGTGCCCCAGCTCTACGGTAACCATCTCGCCCTGTTCACCCTTTCGGTAATCCTTCAGGTGAACCAGCGGCAGACGTCCTGCATACTTGGCGATGTAAGCCAGCGTATCCTGACCTGCGAACTGTACCCAGCCCGTATCCATTTCCACCTGCACCGACTCCGGCGAAGTGGCTGAATAGAGCGCGTCAAATACAAATTCGCCGTCTACCTTCTGCTCGAATTCAAAGGCATGATTGTGGTATCCGAAAATCAAGCCCTCCTTCTGGCAAGCCGCTCCCGCTTCCTTGAACAGCTCGAACAGCGCCTTCCAGGCCTCCGTGGTTTGGTACTCCGCAATCGGCAGCCATGGACAGATGAAGTACTTTGCACCGATGGTTTTTAGGTAAGCGATTTCACCCTGCAGATTATCCCGGATCGCCGCTATGCCGATATGGCTTCCGATCGCCTTCAGGTTCAGCTCCTGCAGCAAATCGCGGACCTCTTCAGCCGTCATGCCGCCGTAGCCTGCGAATTCCACTCCCTCGTAGCCGAGCTCCGCTACCTTGCGAAGGGTTCCTGCAAAGTCCTTGGCCGTTTCTTCACGTAAAGTATACATTTGCAGCCCGATACCCATTTTTCTCATGCCGCTCACGCTCCATTGATTTGATTGTCTCTACCCAGCCGCAAGTGACCTCGCGGGATTAATTCCATTATAAAAAGACATGCCGTATAATGGGTATCAACGATGTGCCTAAGACATGAACTATTTGGCTATTATTATCGCGAAACGGAGGGGCCGCTCATGCTGGCTGAAGTATTGACGTGCGGGTATTCTTATCACGCGCAGCCCTTTTTCATCGATCAGCGCGACGGCTTAGTCAATTATCTGTTCCGATTGCAGACTGAGGGCTCCTGCCAAGCCTATGTCGATGGGAAGATGACCACGCTGAAGCCAGGAGATCTTCTTCTGTACAAACCCGGGGATGCCTACGCGTTGTCCATAAAAGAGCATGTTAATGAACTAGGCCAGAATGTCATTGCCAGCGCCGATTATTATGTGGTTGCAGCCGGTTTGTGGCTCGATGAATGGTGGGGAAGAAACCGCAAGCAGCAGTGCGTGCGGATCAATCCGGATGAGAAGCTGATCTCACTCTGGAGACATATCATTCTGGAGAAGCGAAGATTTAAAGAGGACAATAGGGAGCTGCTGCAGCTGTTATTTCAAGCCTTGTGCCTAAGCATCGATCAGGCCATTAAGGATACCGCCTTGCCGCAGGGACGTTCCTTCACCGCACTTCGAATGAAGGCATTTATTGAAGAAAACGCCGTTTCCCCGTTCAAGGTGCAGGATGTGGCGCGGCACGCGGGACTCAGCGTGTCGCGCGCCGTTCACCTGTTCAAGGAATGCTACGGTAAAACCATGATTGAATATACGATGGAGCTGCGGCTTCTGACCGCTATTGAGCGGATGAAGTACAGCTTCATGACCCTCGAGCAGATCGCCGAAACCTCCGGCTTCGGAAGCTATACGTATTTTCATCGCGTATTTCGAGAGCGCTACGGGATGTCGCCCTCCGATTACCGGAGGCAGGCGGCGATGAGCGGCAGCGGCCTTATGCCGGGTGCACCTTCTCCGTAAAATCCGAGCCGCTGCCGGATGGGAAAAGGCGGCTTCTTACCGATGGCTATGTTGAACGGTTCTTTGAAGAAAGGAATTCATCAGCAGCGGCAGTGATATCAAGATAGGGGGATCTTCCGGGTGCGGAGGGTGCAGCATTGCTTCCAGGTGCGGCGGATAGGGATGCGAGCCGATAACGATAGGCTTCTTCGAGCGCGTCCGCAAGGTAGCTTGAGGAAGAAGCACGTCCTTGGCCCGCATTCCCCAGGCTACAGAAGTGGCCATTAAATAGTACGTGCCCGGCTTTACACCGGGGATGCTGAAGTCTCCCAAGGACGAGATCAGCGTCCCGTACAAAGGCATCCCTTCCGGGATCGGTCTGGCAAATAATCCGATCAGTATTACCCCTTCGAAGGGCACCTCCGCCTGAATCGTTCCCCGAACGGTAGCATACTGCGGAACTGCCGCACTCACGGTTCGCCAATCCGCCAGCCTCTTCAAGGCTTGCAGGTGGTGGTCCGCGTGCAGCTGCTGAGTCCGAAATTCCGCCGGCGTCACTCCTACCCGCTCGGTAAACCTTGTCGTAAAGGTGCCGAGACTTTGCTGTCCAATCTCAAGCCCGATGTCGCGAATGCTGTAATTGGTATTCAGCAGCAGCTCCTTAGCACGCTGAAGCCGGAGCGAGGATACATAGTAGAGGGGCGGGAGCCCCATTCTTTCCTTAAAGATCCGGGCAAAATGGTACGGGCTGTAAGCCACATGAGCGGCCAACCGATTCAACGGAAGCGGCTCATCCAAATGCTTCCCTATGTAGGTGATGATCTCATCTATTTCTGCATACCGGGCTGTACCCATTCCTGTACCTTCCCTTCCTAGCGCCAAGAAGATAGAACATATGTTCCAGTATAGCATACCACATATTCCCTATTGCCCGAAACCGAAAATTTATTAAGAATTCGTCAAGCCATAGCAGCGATATCGCGAGACTCGTAAATTCTTGTTCCCTCTATGTTATTGTTTGCAGCCGCAGCCATAGCAGCCGCGACCTGCTCCGCCCGAATCGGCTTGTACCTTTCCAATGGTCCTGAGAACAGAAACGGAAGCTTGTCCGCTGCTTTCATCGCCGCCTGCTCCCCCGCCCGCTTCTCCTGCCGGTCCCCGAGCAGCAGCGACGGACGGAAGATGCATAGCTTAGGCAGACCCAGCTTGCCCAACTCCTCCTCTACCTTCCCTTTTACCCGGTTGTAGTAAAACAGCGAACCCCTCTTTGCGCCCATCGCCGTCACGATCAGCATCTGCTCGGCTCCATAGCGTTTGGCCAATCGCCCGAGCGTCATGGGGTACTCGTAGTCCACAAGCTCGAAAAGCTCCTTCGAGCCTGCTTGCTTCATCGTCGTCCCAAGGGTACAGAACAAGGAAGCGCCTTCCACTAGCTCCCCTGCCAAGCCCTCCAGCCGATCATAATCCACCACCAATTGTTCCAGCTTCGGATGCTCGAGGTTCATCCTTCTTCTGACGAGCACCGTAACCTTGGCATATTCCTCCTGATTCAATAGAATGCGAACCAGCTCTCGTCCTACTAAACCGGTAGCCCCTGCAACCAGCGCTTTTTTCATAAACCTCGCATCCCTTCTTGATGGGTTTGGGAAAACTAGCCTGCTCGGAATCCCGTTCCTATCCGTAGCTCGATCAAACTATATTCTGAATTTCATAACTAGAAAGCCCTTGTGGATTAAGGTTATTCGGCATACAAAAGCAGGAGTACCTCCCCACAACCATTACACGAGAAAGGAGTACTCCCATGTATGGTATTCAACAAGAAGTTTGCCGAATTGTTTAAGCTACGAACGGCCTATTGACGTGTCATTTCTATCTGAAATTATACTTTGGCATGGGCAAAAAACGGGCTTTTGCCGATCTTGAACTAAATGTACAAATAGAAATTGTTTACTTGTGGCAGATAGATGGCGTTACCAGGGCGTCTGGCGCTTAACACGGCCCGGTAATGCTCCCTGTAACGTTATGAAATCACCTGATATGAACGAAACCGTCAAGTGCTCAGCACGTACCCTTGATTTGGAGTGCTCTAAAGTAAGCCTGTCAAATGCCTTTTTTGACAGGCGGTTCACTCTGCCCATACTTTTTTACTTCGGTCTGGCTGATCAAGCCAGACCCTGCCCTACGGCGAGTAACGGGGTGCAGGGGGCGTGCTCCCTGCTGTCTTTCTTTAATTTGAGCTTGTGGTTCGAATGAGTTTCATTCCTTGGCACGAGGGCAAAATGGTTCTTTGCGCCGGTTGGCAACCTGATATTCGTGGGTTATCACAAGTGAATTGTATACGACCAGAGAGCTTACCTGCTAAACTTACGACGCGCATGAAGCCGCACTACCTGAAAGATTGACTTTGCGCAGGTGATTTCCGCGGATTATTACTCTCTGCCTTGCTTTAGTACTTTGCCCTCGAGCCAAAGAATGTAACGTAACGCATTGCCTAACTCACTAAGCCGGAATCACTTCCTTTTTCATTCAATCATACCCTTATTTTTTATGCTGTGATGCTGTTTTTTTGCTTATCTACTTCCTTGGCTATGGCCCATATGAAACCTATAAGCTCTCGGGCTACTGCGGCGATGATGGTTCCTTTGTGCTTTCCTTTGAAAAGGAGCTTCTTGTATTTGTGGTGTAATCGCTTTTGTGCTTTCCAGGAGATATTGACAATTTCCGAACTCAGTCCTTTTTGCCTATCTCGCAGCGTTTTCCGTATGGCAGGTGAGCTCCGATAGCTCCAGGCGGCTTCAACCAATACCCTACGTATATGGGCATTTCCAGCTTTCGTTATCCCACCTTGCCAACGACTCCCCCCGCTAGAACGTTCTGATGGCACCAGCCCCACATAACTCATGAGCTGCTGAGGGGATGCGAATCTTCCTGCAATGTGGCCAAGTTCCGAAGCTACAGTAACGGCTGTAATTAGGGCAACGCCATGGAGCCCCTGCAATGCTTGGATCATGGTCGCTTGGCATCCTTCACTCGTTTGCTTCTCCATCTCCGCTTCATATCTTCGGATCCGGTTCGTAGCTTCTTGGATGCTGTTTCGGTATTCTTGGAATACCATATCCTCACAACACCGAGAAAACCGTAAAGTATCTAACCAATTTTCATATGGCTGAGTCCACACTCGAACGCCCTTGGGCGGGTGGATCTGATGGCGAAGCAGAAACTTGGTTAAACGCTGTTTATGCCGATTCCTGTCTTGTACGGCATCTTCCCTGGCCCGAACCAAATCTCGCAAGGCTTCATCCTCGGGACGTGGTACATAGATCTCTGTCAATTCATTTGCTCTCCAGAGCTGCGCTAGACGTACAGCATCTCTCTTATCTGTTTTTATTCGAGTATTCCCCTCTAAGTCTGTTGGTGCGATGACGCTGCATTCCACATACATCTCCAAAAGCCATCGATACAAGACGAACCCCGTAGGGCCAGCCTCATAGCATATACTTAACTTTACGTCATCATCTTTCATTAACTGATTAACTAGTTTACGAACAGCCTCCTTCGTATGCGAGATGACACCATGGAACCTGACGGGTTCATTTCTATTTTCGGGGGCGATGGCTACAGCTATTTTTTCTTTGGATACGTCTAGACCAACATATTTTATGGTTATACTCATTACTAAACCGACTCCTTTTGTTTGTAGCTCTGTTTTGGATTATTTGATTGATTACTCAATTCAATTGATTTCCAAAATCAACCTACGTAATGCAAAATGGTAGTCGGTTTCGTTCATTTTAACTTACTGTACCAAATATGTGTTCATCTGCCACTGTAAGATGAAAAAATCGCGTTACAATGCGTCTTGTACTTAACACTGGACCTCTGTCAAGAAAGTAGACACAGAAACTATGAAACCTGGTGTTGTTCATAGTACCTCTTCTCGCACTGATGCGGGGTGAGATAACCAATCGTCGAGTGGATGCGGATCCGGTTGTAGTCGAACTCAATGTACCGGTAAATTGCATCATACGCCTGTTTTCGGGTGTGAAACTTTGTTTGGTACACGAGCTCTTTCTTCATTACGCTGTGGAAGGACTCGATACATGCATTGTCGTAGCAGTTGCCCTTACGACTCATGCTGCCAATCATCTCCTGCTTCGTCAGCCGCTCGCGGTATTCGTTTGAGGCATACTGTGAGCCTCGATCAGAATGGTGAATTAGACCTGGAGGAGGCTTTTGCCGTTCACAAGCCTGGTCAAACGCTTCCAACACTAGTTCTTTGGTCATTCGCTCCCCAAGCGCCCAACCGACGATTTTGCGAGAGTACAGGTCCATCACGCTCGCTAGGTAAACCCAGCCCTTAGATGTCCCAATGTACGTAATATCTGTTACCCATACCTTGTTCGGTGCAAGTACGGTAAAGCCGCGGTTTAACACATTGTCATACACCGGTTGATTATGTTTCGAGTTGGTGGTTGCTTTGTATTTCTTCACTGTGCAAGAGCGCAGCCCCATCTCTTTCATCAGGCGAGCCACTGTTTTCGTCGAGATGGTATCGCCTTCTTCACGCAATTTGGCTGCAATCTTATCACTGCCGTAACGACGCTTGTAGGCATAGAAATGATGCTGGATTCGCTTCATCCGTTTCTTGCGAAGCTTTTCCTGTTCGCTTGGCTTTCGGTTCAGCCACTTGTAGTAACCGCTTCGGGAAACGCCCATCACAGAGCACATCTTCTCAACACGAAACTGGAAGCGGAATTTACGGATAAACGCGTAAATCAGTCTCGGTTTTTCGTGAAGAAGTGCATCGCCTTTTTTAGAATCTCGTTCTCCTCTTGAAGTTCTCGATTCATCTCTTCGAGCTTTTTGAGTCGTTCGTAATCGACAAACAGTTGCGACTTTTCACCCGTGTTGGTAAACTGCTTTCTCCACGCTCGAATGCTGCTTACAGGGATATCCAATTCTTTGGACACTTCGGCTGGGGTTTTCCCACTCTCTTGCATATGTTTTACGGTTTGACGCTTGAACTCTTCATCAAAATGCTGACGAATATCTCCCATGACACACCTCGACCTTTTAGTTTATTTTATTGTACCAGGTCGCTGATAGAGTGTGTCTACTTTCTAGTCTAGCTCCACACGGCCCGGTAACGCTCCTTGTAACGTTATGAAATCATCTTACTGTAGCAAATATGTGTTCATCTGCCACCGTAAGATGAAAAAATCACGTTACAGGGCATCAGGAGGTTATATCATCATCTTAATGGGCAGATTTTGTGCGATTGAATTCAAGTCATTATAAAATTGACTTCAACAGCATCATCACATCCCTTGCCCAACACCTGACGGTCTTCTCACAGCTACAAAAAACCTTGAAGCCGCCGGCGTAAGGCCGAGACTTCAAGGTTGTGTCAATTACATCAAACGGCCCGCTGGCCCGTTCGGATCCAAGATGTCCTTCACCTGCCCGAACGGAATCTCGAAGGTGGGGAAGCCGTACACATACGGCGTGTATTCGTACAGCTGAAAATAAATGCCGATGGCCCGATCGGTTAAGAAGTAAGGCTGATCGGGACGGATGGATTTGAACTCCGCCAGCATCGGAATGTCCCTCTCCTTAAACTCCCGCCGGATGATCTCATTTATGCGCTTCACCCAATCGCTGCCGGGCAGGAACATATCGCCCAGCTTGTATTCCCTGCCGTCGTCCAGACCGAAGGTCTGAGAGCTCTTGTAGGTCATTCCGTGAGCCGCACCCTTGCTGTAGCCGTAATTCTCATAAACGAAGCTGGCCAGTCCGTTCTTGTGCAGCTTCGTCTCGTAGGTTCCCGTAATCGTCATCTCGGGATTATTCACATACCCCTGTGTCCGAATCAGATCGTACACCGCATCCAGAATGGAATGATTGATCATCTGCTCTGCAAAACGGCTTCTCAGCCCATGTACCTGGGGATATTTGACCTCCAGCCTGGGCTTTACCAGCTTCCGCGTGACGATCCGTTCCATTCGTATCCTCGTATCCAGCACCATATCCATTCCCACTCCCTAGGCTCTTACCTAATCGCTAAAGCATTGTATGCAGGAGGGGAACAGGGTGTTCCTGTCATTGCAGAAAAAAGCTCCTATTTGGCAGCGGGTTGAAACAACTCCAGACGTTCCCCGTCCGGTCCGAAGAAAAAGGCGAGCTTGGCGCCGTCCAGAATGGTTTGAGGCGTTTCATGAATCATCTGTACCCCGTGGCTCTTCAATCGTGCAATCTCGTCTTCGATGTCGCTTACCGTGAAGGCGATATGATGCACCTTGCCGCTGTCCGACAGCCCGTCCGAGCCGCGGCCGATCAGCTCGATCTCCACATTGTCCGATCCCGGAAACGACAGAAAGCCGAGCTCCGCCCCGTCCTCCAGCGCTGCCCGCTTCACCAGCCGAAGCCCCAGCACCTCCGTATAAAAACGGATCGATGCGTCCATATCATTTACACGCACACCCACATGCTCCAGCTTATGAATCATGCTTTAGCCACACCCTTCTTCGTCAGATTAGTATTTTCCACTTATTCCCGAAGAATAGCACGGAAGCTCCCGGATTGCAATGAAAACGCATACTTCCTAGTCCTTACAAGACATACCATTTGTCCGATTCGACATTATTTGCTATACTGATCTACTGGTTTTCATGTCCGGGCCTTAACAAATATAGAAGCTTACTTTACTGCCGAGGAGACTTACACATTATGGAACTGCCCTCATTCGATATGCTCCTGTTTCTGATCGCCGCAGGCTTCGTTGCCGCATTCATCGACTCCGTCGTGGGAGGTGGCGGCCTCATTTCGCTTCCTGCCCTGCTGCTCACGGGACTGCCTCCCGGCATGGTGCTCGGGACCAACAAGCTGGGCGGCACCTTATCGTCGCTGACCAGCACGGCGTCCTTCCTTTTCTCCGGTAAAATCAAAGGCAAGCTGGTGCTCGCGCTCTTCCCTTTGTCCTTTGCCGGGTCGGCACTCGGAACGTACTCCGTTCACCTGGTACCTTCGACCTTTCTAAAGCCGCTGGTCGTTACGATGCTGATCGTTGTGCTGATCTACACACTGCTTAAGAAAAGCTGGAGCGGCTCCGCCGTACAAGCTCCGCTGACAGCAGGGCGTACGATCGGAGCCGCGGTCTGTGCTCTCGTATTAGGCTTCTATGACGGATTCTTCGGGCCTGGAACCGGCTCTTTCCTGCTGTTCCTGTTCCTGCTGCTCGGCTTCGATTTCGTCGGTGCCTCCGCCAATGCGAAGGTGCTGAATTTTGCCAGCAATATCGCAAGCCTGGTTTCCTTTTTCCTGTTGAAATCCGTTCATATCGGGTACGGGCTTCCCATGGGCGTCGCGATGATCTTCGGCGCGCTTGTCGGGTCCCAGTTCGCCATCCGTCAAGGCTCCCGCTATGTAAAGCCGCTTTTCCTCTTCGTCACTACGCTCTTGATCGGCAAGCAGCTCTGGGATTTGATGCACTAACGGGCGGATTGCAGGAACATTTGCTCGAATTCCTGCATAGGCACCGGCCGGCTGATAAAATAGCCCTGGTAGCCGTCACAGCCCATGGCGTTCAAACGCTCCAGCTGCTGCCGTGTCTCCACTCCCTCTGCAATCACCTTTCGCTTCATCCCATGCGACATGGCGATGATCGCCTGCACTACGGCGGCGTCCTCCTCGACATTCGTCATGTTGCGGACGAAGGATTGGTCGATTTTGATGGCGTACAGCGGAAACAGCTTCAGCAGGGACAAAGAGGAGTAACCCGTCCCGAAATCATCGATGGAAAACCGGATGCCGTGCTCAATCAGCTCCTCCAGCACCGCCTTGGTGGCGCCGGCGTCATGGATGGCCGTGCTTTCCGTAATCTCCAGGCAGAGATAAGAAGGGTCAAGACCCGTATCCTCTAAGACCTTCTTCACCGTTGCGGCAAAATCCCGCTGCTGGAACTGCTTGCCCGATATATTGACGGATACGCTGAGCGGCTCAAAGCCGCGGTCCATCCACTGCTTCGTCTGGCGGCACGACTCCTCAAGAATCCACTGGCCGATCGGAACGATCAGACCGCTCTCCTCGGCAATCGGGATGAATTCCGCCGGGGATATCGGACCATGCTCCTTCGATTCCCAACGGATCAGAGCCTCCATACCGAACAGCCGTCCCGTAGCAATATCCTGCTGCGGCTGGAAAAATACACGAAACTCCTGCCGCTCCAGCGCCCTTCGCATACTGCTCTCCAGCTGAAGCTTCCGGCTGACCTTCAAGGTCATCTCCTGATGAAATACCTCTGCGGTGTTTCGGCCCTTTTCCTTCGCATAATACATCGCCATGTCCGCATTTTTGATCAACAGATCGGTGTTGTCGGCATCCTGCGGATAAAAGCTGATTCCCATGCTTGCGGATATGTAAAACTCCTGCTTTTCCAAAACAAAAGGCTTTCTTAGCTCGGTTAACAGCTTGTCCGCCAGCGGAAAGACATCCTCCGGCCTGCTCACATCCGGAAGCAGGAGCGCAAATTCATCGCTGCTCAGTCTCGCCACGGTATCCATGGGACGAATATGCTTCTGCAAAATATGGGCTGCATGAAGAAGCACCTGATCGCCTGCCTGATGCCCCAGACTGTCGTTAATCATTTTGAACCGATCCAGGTCAATAAGGACGACGGCAAGCCCCGTCTCGTACAAGTTCGCTTGAATCAGCGCAAAGGACAACCGCTCGTGGAACATCATCCGATTGGGCAGCCCGGTCAGGATGTCGTGGTAGATAAGATTGTCCGCCTTCGCTTCCGCCTTTTTATGCTCCGTAATGTCCCGAATTACAGTAAAGCCGTGAATCATTCTGCCCTGGTCGTCACGTACGACGCGGGTGTATACCAGGCTGTCCATGACCTCGCCGGACTTAGTAGTCCATTGAATCTCCACATTATCGAGGACACTCGTCTCTCTAAGCTTCGGAATGTGAACCTCCAGCAAGTAGGCCCTTGAGGCCGGCTCCATGAACTCATAAGAGCGCTTGCCTATAACTTCCTCGCGGGTATAGCCCGTGCGGGAAAGCCAGAAGGGATTCACATCGTGAATGAGACCGCCTGCGTCAAGCATGTGAGCCATGACCGGCATATTGTGAAAAATGAGCCGATACTTCTCATCCGACTCCAGCCGTGCCAGCTCCTGCCGCTTCCGTTCCTCGATGTTCCATGCGATGCCGTGAAGGTAATGAACCGACCTTGTGCGGTCCCCCTGGGCTTGTCCCAGCAGCTCCATCCACTGCCACCCGTCTTCGGCATGATGGCGAATGCGCACCTCAAGCCGCATAGGACCCCCGTTGTCCATATGCTGTTCAATGGTGCTGTTCAGCAGCACCAGATCATTGGGGTGAACGTAACGGGAGACAACGTCCGAAGACTCGCCTCCCGCTTCAAGCCCTTGTGAATGGTACTGCAGGGTGAGCCGCATTGACGACAGCTCTAATTGCCAGGTTGCATCGCTGCCGGGCAAAGCTATCTGGTTTCCGCCGGACAGAAACAGGCCCTTCGGCTGTATTCCACCATTGCGATGCCGCTGCATAAAGTATAAAAGCGCTATTCCGGCGAGGAAAATGGCTATGAAGACATAGGTTGAAAGTCCCGGATACATAATTCACCTTCTTGAACACCTGTAGTTGTACCTACATATTTCGACAATAATTTGCAAATTCCTCCTCTAGTCCCAATCTATTATGAAAGAAGCCGCAAGGCTGTCATTCGGTATTTGTTTTACCTGATTACTGCGCCACTCCTCTTGCGGATCCGTTACGGTATGAGGGTCCTCCACGGCCCTCGCATCCTCCCACTCACATTCCACACCGAGTCCCTGCGCATCCCCTGCGTACATGATACAGCTGCTGCAAAATCGTTCTTTCTGCGCATCATCGAGATCAACTACCCGGTTGCGCAAACAGCAGTACACGCGGCCCTGCTGATCGGCTAGGTTCACATGTCGTATGTTTCGCATGCTCATCGCCCCTTTCTTAGCGTGTCGAGGACAAATGTAATATTCATTATATATGCGTGTCTTCGTCGGTATGTGAGGAAATTGTCTCGGCTTGGACGAATGCGATCATACTCACGGGGTTCAGGTTCATGGGGCGAATTCGCGGGTAGTTTTATTGCAGTGGGATCAACCGGAGAAAGGCGGTGGGTGGGATGACATGGGGTATAAAATGAAACGGCCGCCTCAGGGCGGAAGCCGGCCGGGACCAGCTCCGGCGAGGCGGATTTCCCGCCTTGCTCGGCTCACGGGCCCCGGCCCTGGCTTGTGGTGCTACGCTCCGCCCTCCGCCTTGGCGAACTGCGTCCGATACAGCCTCGCATAGAGGCCGTCCGCGGCCAGCAGCTCCTCGTGGCGGCCGGACTCGGCGATCCGGCCTTCCTCCAGCACGACGATCCGGTCGGCCGACAGGATCGTCGACAGGCGGTGCGCGATAACGAGCGTCGTCCGTCCGCGCATGAGGCCGTCGAGTGCTGCCTGCACGTACGACTCCGACTCCGAATCGAGATGGCTTGTCGCTTCATCCAGAATGAGGATGCGCGGATTCTTCAGGATCGCCCGGGCGATGGCAAGCCGCTGGCGCTCTCCCCCGGACATCCTGTGCCCCCGCTCCCCTACCATGGTGTCATACCCCTGGGGGAGAGCGGCAACCGTGTCGTGGATATAGGCAAGCTTGCATGCTTCTTCCAGCTCCGCATCGGAGGCATCCGGACGGGCAAACCGTAAATTGTCCCCGACGCTGGCATGAAACAGGAACGATTCCTGCGTGACAAAGGCGATCTGTGCACGAAGCGATGCCAGCGTCACCTCCTTCACGTTGTAACCGTCGACCAATACGGCCCCGGACGTCGGATCATACAGCCGCGCCAGCAGGCCGATGAGCGTTGATTTGCCGGCTCCGCTCGGACCGACCAGAGCGACGACCTCGCCCGGCCTGGCCTCGAAGCTGACATCCTTCAGCGCTTCGTGTCCTGAAGCATAGGCGAACCCGACGCCGCGGTATTGCACATGCCCTTTCACCGGCGGCAGTACCGCGGCATGCGGCGCGTCCGACACCTCCGGCTCCAAGTCCTCGTACTCGAACAAGCGCTGGAACACACCAAGGGCAGTGGCCACCTCCACATGAAGGTTAAGCAGCGTCCCGATCGGTCCATAGAGCCGCCCAAGGTAAGCGGAGAAGGCAACAATGCCGCCGATCGTCAACGCTCCGTCCATCACCTTCCAGCCGCCGTACAAATAGATCAAGGCCGTTCCCAGAGGACCAAGTACGTTCACAAACATCCCGAACCAGCGCCCGACCAGGTTGAGACGCAGCTCCAAATCCATCACCTGCTGGTTCAGTCTTGTGAATTCCTTCTGCTGCTCCGGCTCCCGCTGAAAAATTCGCGTCAGCAGCGCGCCCGACACCCCGAAGATTTCGCCCAGCTGGGCGGACATGGTGCCCCGGATCCGCTGCGTTTCCCCGCGCAGTCTCTTGCGCACCTCGCCCACCTTGTGAACCGGCAAAATAAATAACGGCAGGATGAGCGTAGACAATACCGCCAGCTGCCAATCAAGGGCGAACAGGATGACCACGGTTGTAACCACGATCACCGCCTGCGTCACGGCGGATACGACCAATGTGGTGACGACATTTTGCACCGCCTGTACATCGCCTGTCAGGCGCTGAATGATCTCGCCCGACTTCGCCTCCGTGAAGAAGCTCATGGACTGCCGCTGCAGATTGGCAAACAGCGACTGCCGCAGGTCTCTCATGACTCCCTGTCCGACCTTCGTATTCTCGTGGTTTTGCCATACGCCGAGCAATCCGCTCGCGAGCGGCAGCACGACCATCAGCCCAACCAGCCACAGCAGCTCCTGCATATTCCCCTCGGGAAGCGAGCTGTCGATAATTTCGCGCATCACAAGCGGGGGCAGCAGTCCGATGACCGCCCCGCTGAGCGCAAGCAGCAGAATACCTGCCAGAGGCAGGCGGTAGCCCCGAAACAGCCGGTAAATCCGGCGAAGCGATACATCCTTCAGCGTAGCCTTCCCACGGCCTTGCAGCCGATGAGAGCCCCCGCTCCAGCCTTCTCTCATACGTCTTGTCCCCCTACCGGAAATACCTTCTGTACGGCCGAGACGATCTCGCGGGACATCCTCATCACCCGGTACAAGGAGGTGCTTTGCAGGATGGCATACTTTTGCCCTGTATCCACATTCACAATCGCAGCAATGGAGTAATCCCCCAAAGGCGGGAGCAGCTTCCCGAGCGACTTGCCCGGCTCAATCGGCTGGTTCGAAACCTGATAGCTCTCAAGCGATGCCTGCTGCCCCAAGCAAGCGTCAATTGCAATTACCGTGTAATCCTGCAGGGGCACCTGCTTGATCCGCTCCACCATATTGCTCGCATCCAGCGGCGAAGCCAGTGTGCCTACTACATGACGGTACCCCGCTTCTTCCAGCAGCGTGCCGACGATCGGCCCGAGCGCATCGCCCGTGGACCGATCCGTTCCGATGCAAAGAAACAGCAGCCCGTCGGCCCCTGTACCTTGGGCGGCAATCGATTCCAAAAAGTGATGCAGCTCCTCCCCCCGCAGTCTTCTCCGAAACAAAGGCTGTGCCGAAGACTCCTTCATTCTCGCTGCCCCTTCCGTAATCTAATCCTATGTATCCATCTATTGTAACATGATCGTACCCGGCATCAAGACGGGCGTTTGGTAACGTCAAGAGCCTCATGATATAATGCGGTCAATCAAGCCTTGAGAAAGGAGCCCGCAACCGTCATGAGCACCTTCCTGTCGATTCTTGCCATTGTATCGCTTCTCTACTGGCTGGCCATGGCATGGGACACCCTCCGGGCCCGCCGTTACATTATTACTATGCCGAAGCAAGCGTCGGCGTCCGGGCTTCCCACACCTCTCGTCTCCGTCATTATCGCCGCCAAGGAGGAGGAATCCTCCATCACCGATACGGTCAAGCATTTGATAAGCCAAACGTACCCGAGACTTGAAATCATCGCCGTCAATGACCGCTCGCAGGATGCGACGGGCACCAGGCTGGACGAGCTCCGGCGCTGGTCCGAAGGCAAGAGCGGACTTGGCATCCCGCTGCGGGTCATTCACATTACGAAGCTGCCGGACGGCTGGCTCGGCAAAAACCATGCTCTATACCAGGGCTATTTGGAATCGCGGGGCAATCTTCTGCTGTTTACCGATGCGGATATTCTCTTCGAGCCGCATGCCGTTGAGGATGCCGTGCGCTTCCTGCAGCAGGAGCATGCCGACCATCTGGCGCTGCTTCCCCGGATGATAGCCAAAAGCCTGCAGCTAAGGGCGTTCGTGCAATACTTTTTCTTCTCGTTCCATATGGGCATTCGGCCCTGGCAGGCAAACAACGACTTTACCGATCGAGGCGGCATGGGCATCGGCGCCTTCAATATGATTACGCGGGAGGCCTATGAGAAGATCGGCACGCACCGCGCCATCGCCCTTCGGCCGGACGACGATCTGCAGCTGGGCCGGCTCGTAAAGCGGTACCGGCTGCGCCAGCGGCTCGCCGCGGCGACGGAGCATCTGGCCGTCGAGTGGTATCCGCATCTGCATGCGGCGGTCCGGGGCCTCGAGAAAAATTTGTTCTCCGGCTTCGGCTACCGCACCTGGCTGGCTGTGGCTGCCCTGCTCGGCCAGCTTGCCTTCTTCACGGCACCTTGGCTTGGCTTGCTGCTGCTCCCTCAGCCCGCCGGATGGTTGTATTTGGCCAGCATCGCCCTAATGGCTGTCTGCTATCTGACTCTTATGCCTTCGACCTCCGACTTCCGGGTATGGGAGCTGATCGCCATTCCGGCAACATCGCTCTTCTTCTGCTATGTCTTGGCCCGTTCGGTCTATCTAACACTGCGCCAGGGCGGCATTTATTGGCGCGGCACCTTTTACTCTCTCAAGGAATTAAAGCGCATGCGGGGATCATCTTCATAAAACATTAACACTGTTGGAAAGCGCCCTGTTGTACAATGGACTTAGCAATACCAAAGTTCCATTGCAAGTCCCATAAATCCCCTGTCAAGGACACGTTCAGCGTGTCCTCTTTTTTATCCGCGGGCTTCGTCCAAGCCCTCCTTTCCCATCGTCCGGTTGCGGCCTTGCTTCTTGGCTTCGTAGAGCGCTTCGTCCGCCTGCTGGTACAGCTCTTTGAAGGTGCTGCTGGCCCGCTTCGTTCCGGCGATTCCGATGCTCACGGTAATACGGATCGGCTCCAGCAGCCCTTCCGGCCGGATCGCCTGTCCTTCAACCGCCTTTCTGATATTCTCCGCAACCGGATATGCGCTTTCCGGCTCATAACCCGGCAGCACCACAGCGAACTCTTCTCCCCCCATACGCCCTACCAGCCCCTTGTCCTTCGCCTCCCGCTTAAGCACAAGGGCAAACTGCTCCAGCACCTGATCTCCAACGTGATGCCCATAGGTATCGTTGATGCTTTTAAAGTAATCGATATCCAAAAGCATTAGCGCCAAAGACGCCGTTTCGGGCTCCATGTCCGCCAGAGCTTTCTCCGTCATTTCCATAACGTGCTGCCGATTATATACCTGCGTAAGTCCGTCCATTGTCGCCCGCTTCAGCAGATCAGACTCATAGTGATGACGATCCGTAATGTCCGCAAAAAGCAGGAGGGCGCCCGCGCTGATTCCTTCCTCCGTTATGGGCAGCAGGCTTACCGAATAATGGCGCTGCCGGATTTGAAGCCGAATCGCCGCCTGCTCCCCTAGTTTATATAAGCTCAGCAATTCAGGATAGTTCGACAAGCTCTCCTCCAGCTTCTCTCCGTGGACCCGGTTCAGCCCCCCCTCTGCCAGCTCCCTCCATATGCGGAGTCCCGCAGGGTTAACATCCGCGATCAACCCATGCGGATCGACCACCAAGATGCCGTCCTGGATCACCTCGAACACCTTCTCTTTGGCAAGAGGCCGGACCCGCAGCAATTTATATTGAAACAAGGCGTAGAAGAGCAAAATGCCCATTGGAATCGTAGAAAGAGATACACTTATCTGCACATCGCTGATATAAGATAGCAGTGTGAACACATATGGGAACAAGAGGGCGACCATCACCAGCAAGTGCTGGTTCCGGTAAAATCGCGATACCTTACGCAAATGAAGAAGCATTACCGCTAGGGTCAATAAGCCGATGATCCGCGCGGTCACCAGAAAGAAAATACTCAAATTCGTAGATTGTACGCGAATCCGCTCGGTTTGGCCGAAAGGCTCCAGCGTAACGTTCACCCGCATCAGATGGTGATAGGAATCCGTAAAAATAAGAATCAAATAAACGACGGCTGGGATCGTAATCAGCTTGAGGAGCGTGTCCCTTTTGGTTCGTTTCATTCCTGTCAGGTCGAGAACTAAACCGAGACAAGCAATCGGAGAGAGAAGGAGCGGAATCTGCTGCAAATTGCGCCAAAACAGCTTCGTCTCGAAGGGGGCCGACATCAGCTCCATGATGCTGGCGAAGGCGTTGAAGGCAAGCAGAAGCGTCATCCCTACGAAATACGCTCCCCCGGGACGCTTCCGGTACCGCAAAGCATAGAGCCCCAGCAGTGCGAACACAATGAAGTTAATCAGCGTTGAATAAGGAAATGAATACTGCAGCACGCATCTCACCACCCCAGGTAATATTTTACATAAAAAAAGCACAGGCTCCGACATCCGTCATGGCTGTCGGCTACTGTGCTTATGCGTACCTTACCGCATTTGCTTCGGCTGCTCGGTACCGAGCGACACCATTTCGATGCTCTGCATCGAATTTTCCATTTGCTGCTTGATTTGCACCAGCTCCTGCAAGCCTTCGTTATCCTGCGCCTCGATCTGACTGTGCGCCTGCTCCAGGTTGCGCTTCGCCGTCTCCAGCTGGGCAATCGCGGATTGCAGCTGCTGCGGGTTCGAGTCCAGCTGTGCGTGGCGTACTGCCATTTCTGCATCCGTAGCGACCTGAATCGCTTTCTCCGCATTATCGATTACGTGCCGTAAAGGCATTTGATGCTGTTTCACGTCTGTCATCTTCGGCATCTCCCTTATCTTCTCATGGAATGGATTTCAAAGGTTAAGATGCGCGAAACAGGGGAATTTCATTCCCCGTTATGCCCTAACGCGCACATAATCAACGAACTCGTAATCGTAGGGATTGTCTTCATTCTTCACGCCCTTCTCGCGCAGGACGGCCTTCCATTCGGCCGGGTCGACCTCCGGAAACCAGGTGTCTGCGGGGAAACGGTGCGCTATCTCCGTAACGTACATTTTATCCGCATGCGGCATGAGCAAAGCGAATACCTCCGTACCGCCAATGACGAACAGCTCCTCTTCTTCCAAGCCGCCATAACGCGACACTACCTCGTCGATGGAGTGAATGACCTCGCAGCCTTCGGCCTGAAACGTCGTATCGCGGGTCAGTACCACATTGCGCCGCTTCGGCAGAGGCTTGCGGCCGATAGAGTCAAAGGTTTTGCGGCCCATCAGGATCGTGTGCTGCAGCGTCAGCTTCTTGAACCGGGCCAAATCGGCAGGCAGGCGCCAAGGCAGCTTATTGTCCACCCCAATCCCGCGGTTCTCATCCATAGCGAATATATAGGAAATCATTGTCCGAATCCGTCCTCTCAGCTCTGCCACTGCCTAAATCGCAATCGGCGCCTTAATGCCTTTATGATACTGATATCCGACGAACTCAAAGTCCTCGAATTGATAGTCGAAAATGGATTCCGGCTTCCGCTTGATCTCGAGCTTCGGAAGCGGATACGGCTCACGGGTCAGCTGCCGGTTCACCTGCTCCAGGTGGTTGGAGTAAATATGAACGTCTCCCCCCGTCCAGATCAGGTCGCCGACCTCCAGATCGCACTGGTGCGCCACCATGTGTGTCAGCAGCGCATAAGAGGCCAGGTTGAACGGCAGCCCTAAGAACGTATCTACCGACCGCATCTGGAACATGCAGCTCAGCCTGCCGTTCGCCACATAGAATTGAAAAGCGTAATGACACGGCGGCAGCGCCATGCCGTCCACCTCCGCAGGGTTCCAGGCACTCACCAGATGTCTGCGGGAATCCGGATTGCTTCTGATCTGGCGAATCACGCTGTCGATCTGATCGACGGTCTGGCCGTTCGGCCCAAGCCAGGTGCGCCACTGCGCTCCGTACACTCTTCCGAGGTTCCCCTCTTCGTCGGCCCACTCATCCCAGATCGTAACATCGTTGTCCTGTAAATATTTAATATTCGTACTTCCGCTCAAAAACCATAACAGCTCATGAACGATCGATTTAATATGCAGTCTCTTGGTGGTCAGCAGCGGAAACCCTTCGGAAAGGTCGATTCGCAGCTGCCTGCCGAATACCGATACCGTACCGGTCCCGGTGCGGTCCCCTTTTTGCACGCCATGCTCTAAAATGTCCTTCAATAAATCCAAATATGCTTTCATGGGTCACCTCATGGTCGAAATTCTATCTCTACTCTTTCGACACCCTGCGCCAAAACTCCTGCCCGGATAGACTAGCTTACCTTCAGATAGGCCACAAGCCGCTGAGCTCTTCAAAAGAATAAAATGGGATTTCCATGCGCGGCTCACCTGTCCGGTCTTTTATTATCCAGTGACTCCCCTTCCAGTCTCCAAGTCTCTTAATAATGAGACTCAGCTCGCGTATGCAGTAGATGGCTGTATTGGGGTCGTTAATACCCAGAGAAATGGCACGGAGTCCGGTTTCAATGATCTTTTCCATAACATAAACCAAGTCCTGCTGATTCGTTCGGTCCAGTCCCAACGAGACGTTCTTGGTCAGTGCCGGCTCGAGTCCGGCGGAATCTTGGCTCCCCCAGACCTCAAACAACAACGAGCCCTTCTCGGCGTATTGCCCTACTTTCGGCGCCAATTTCAAATAAAGGCCCTCCTGCATGGCCAAATCAACCATTGGGCGGATTTGAACATAACGGACATAGCCTTCCTGCTTGGCATATATGCATAGCGGACTCTCGGCTCCGGCCTCGCGAGATTTCTCCAAGCTGCCAAGCTGCCGGATTTCTTGAATGATTTGGTCCGCATGGTCGGTAATTATGTGTATCAAATAATTGACTTGAATAAATTTGGATACAAAGTGAAAGAAGATCACAAAGAAAATCAAGCAAACCACAGCAAAAAAGACACCGATCGCAGCATCAGGCACCATGTCTTCTTTGGAGACCCGTTTCAAATTCAGCAGCGACGCTACTGAGTAGGTAAATCCGGCAAAGAGATTCCTTGCGCATGAGCCATAATTTTGCTCTTAATGAAATTCGGAAGCGTTCTCGGGGAGTACAGTACTGTGAAGCATAGGTGGAGAGCACAACCATCATTACGGAAAAGGTGATCGTTGTCATTGTCAGGAGCGACGTGGCATTCGCCGTCAAAACCGAGTCCGCCAGCTCCGCGCGGGTCAAGAAAACGGATGGGATCATCCGCTCCAGGTTTCCTTGCCCTGGTCGATCGAGACTATCAATAAGAAAAGCCAATAGTAAGGCGAACAAGATATACAATAAAGGGATGAGCCAAAACGAAACGTTTTTTTGGGGAAAAGGTAGGTTCATCGCGCTGCCTCCATGCGAATGTTTTCTATTGCCGATCGGGCATCGCCCCTGTCCGTTCGTCACCGCCGGGTATATCCAGCTTGGCATAACCATGAGGGACGAAATCCTTAATCAGCTCCTTCAGCATCCGCTCTTCCGAAGGGTCACAGCGCAGCAGGATGAGAATCTCGCTCCCTCCGCGGCTCTTCTTCCCGTGCTTCTTTGACTTTCGTTGAGCGATGGATGCCACCCCCAAAGTCCCCAGCGTCCCCCCGACCAGCCCAAATAATCCCCAAAGCACGGGTCCCAAATACAACACATACCCATAAATAACCCCGAGCAGCATCGCTGCCGTACCGATAGCCAAGGGGATATCCAGAATGTTACTGCCCCCTGTCGACGTAGCGGAAATTCGATTAACACGCCATTCCTCCTGGTTCAGAGGGAGTACCATTATATTTTGTCGAGTAACTCCTGCCTCCTCCATCCGATTCAACAAAAGCTCCACCTCAAAGGAATGGTGAAAGGTAGACACCAGATACATGACTTAAAACCCGCTCCTTACCTATGTTATATAGGCATTCGAAATTCCCGGTGCTGGTAGTTCTTGCGTAGAAACTCGGCCTGATTCATTCGATACAAATGGTTAAAATGCTTCGCACTATCATAGGATTCGTACATACCGTATACGTATAAGGAAGGCATGAACAGAAGCCATTCCGGGTTTAGCACCGACTTTGCTCCGGTGAAATCACCGATCATGGTCATATGAACCGCCTCCGGGAAATGGGAGTAATAACAGGTTAATACCCAAAAAACGATGATGAAGACACCCGAAATTAACCGCTGCAAGTAAATGTGGCCCAATCCCGGCATGAAGCTGGAATACAGCAGGGCAAGCCAAGGCTTGTAAACCCGGAGATAGTTGATGCCATGAGCTTTTATGACCATCGGAGGCTGCAAATCAAACTGATGACCGCACAGCTGGGCCAGCTTATTCATATCCAAGGTTTTCATGTAGCTGTCCCACAGGGTAAAAACATAAACAGCCACGTAGAGAATAATCCAGCTTTGGTGAAGCACCTGCTTGGCCAAGGTAAAATCGCCGATCATGGAATAATAAATCGCATAATTCAATTTGCCGTTGTAGTTGTTGAAAAATTCCCATACCACCAGCACGAAGCCCTGTCCGTATTTTCCCAGAATCATGTGGCCATAGCCCGGAATAGCTGCCGACCACCACATGACGACGAACGGATTGCGTACACTGAGATGATTCAGCGTAAATACGGAAAGATGCATTTTGGGGTAGCGGATCGGTTTCCCTTGCTGCTGCTCCACTTTTCTTCTCCTCCTTTGAGAAATGCGAAGACCCCTCGATGGTATTGTTTCTGCCGCCCCTTTTTTCTATACAAAGGTTTCCAGTTATTTTTTTGTGAAGGCGATTCCGCGATTTTGCTGACCGGAAAGTAAAGTAACCCCAGACGATCCCTACACTTACTGAAGTGTCGGGCATCTGGGGTTTATGTCATTTAAAAGGGCTCCGTCTGATCCGGGAGGTACCTGATCAGGTCCTCTTTCATAGGCGCCTTGTGCTCCCCTTCATGAGCAATCAGGGACAGCTCTTCTACCCAGCCAAAGGACCAGTGCCGCTTCGGCACATCCGGCCAATGCTGCACGACCTCTGCAGCGCCATCCTGCAGAGCGCCGCGGTAATAAATGAGGCTGAGCCACTTGGCGGCAACGTCCCGGTTTACCGGCAGCTCCAGAGCGGCAGCGTCGTCGTCCGAGCCCTCCATCAATCGCAGCGCTTTGGCCGTAGCTGCCGCTTCGCTCGCCCAATGCCCTTCCGCATCAAGGAAGCCTGGCAAAGGGAAAGCTTGCACACCGCGTACCTTTAAGATCAGGGCGACGAATTCCGCTCGGGAAATCGGCTGCTCGGGCCGAAAACGGCCTTCATTGCCGGTCATGTAGCCTGCTGCCGTAACCTTGCGGATATACTCCGCAGCCCAGTGATCAGCGGTAACGTCGCTGTAAGTCACGGTGGTCGATTCGCCCGTCAGATTCGAGAGGCGTGCGATGACGGCAGCCGTTTCGGCGCGGGTCAAGGAAGCGGCCGGGTGGAATCCCCCGTCGGGATACCCGTTAAATACCGGCTGGTGCAGCTCCGTGCCCAAGACCACGCGGACCGGGGGCAGCTCCATCCCAAGGTCGGCATCTACCCCGCCGGCACAGGCCATATCGAAGGAGCTGCCCTCCTTCGCATCGGCCTTCACTTTTAAGTTAAAGTGAAGGACATCCGCTCCTTTCGCCTTGATGTCCTTCAGATTCCACTGGAGAATCCGACTCGCGACATTCCAGTTTGCACCCGATGCCGCTTCCACCTCGAGACCCTCCGGCACCTTCACCTTGAGCCACGCCTTGGACATGCTTTGATTATCCACGTTGTGATATAAAATGTGATATCCGATCGTTCCGCCCTTGCCGACGGACTTTTGGTCAGCCATGCATTGCACATTCAGCTTGGCCCCCTGACCGGGCGCTGCGCTTGCTCCCCCCGGCATGAGAACTAGCAGCATGGCTGCACCTGCTATGAACTTGCTCAACCTGTTCCCTCTCATCGGATCAACCTCCTCTGGTTCGTTAGCCGCACGAAGCGTTTCCATGCATATCGTCCTTTGGCACTAGTGATTACCCGGTATGGGAATATATTGAAACAACCGGGACAAGCCTCTTGAAAAATAAAGAAGGTCCGTTATAATGAGGGCTATTATGCTAAGGAAGGCAGGCGTCAAAGATATGAAGTATAAAATGCTCGCAATTGATATTGACGATACCCTAATTAATGATGAAAAGCAGATTTTGCCCGGCACGAAGCAAGCGCTCGCGGAGGCAATCGCGAAGGGCGTCACCGTTACTTTGGCCACAGGGCGCATGTATGCATCGGCTAAGCAGCTGGCCGCGCAGCTAGGGCTGAATGTGCCGCTGATCACCTATCAGGGCTCGCTGGTCAAAAATCTCTTCGACGAGAAGGTTCTTTACGAACGGACTGTGCCTTTGGAAGCGGCTAGGTATATTTATGATTATTGCGAGCGGAACGGACTTCATCTGCAGGCCTATCATGACGATATATTGTATGTAAAGGAAGATAACCACAAGGCCCGGGACTATGCGGCATTATCTAAAATTCCTTATACCGTATACCCTAACTTCGAAGAATTGATCGGAAAGCCCTCTACCAAGCTGCTGATGATTGATGACCCGGCCAGATTGGATGAGGTCGCAGCCGAGCTTCGCGCCGCGCTGAACGGTCAAGTGCATATCACGAAGTCGAAGCCGCATTTTCTCGAGGTGGTTCATAGCGAGGGGACCAAAGGGCATGCGCTGGACTACCTGGCCGGCATGTTCGGCTACGATCTGTCCGAGGTTATCGCCATCGGGGACAGCTGGAACGACCGGGAAATGCTGGAGGTCGCCGGACTTGGCGTCGCCATGGGCAACGCCGTGGATTCCCTGAAGGAAATCGCCGATTACGTTACATTCAGCAATAACGACGAAGGCGTGAAGCATGTGGTGGAAAAGTTCGTACTTCAGACCGTATAAACGCTGTCGGCCATCGTAACTTTTACCCGCCTACTGCGTCAGATACCTTTAGAAATTACTGGGGAAAGAAGGACACCTCGTGGCTGAGTACATCGATAATATCCTGCTTATTATTAAAGAGCGCTATTTAACGCAAATCATCATCTTCCTTCTCGTATGTGCCGTTTCGCTGTTCCTGGTCAAGCGGAAATATCCGGCGTATATGTTTCTCGCGGAGTTCATTCTCATGGCCATCGCCTTTGCCGGCGGCATGTATGCTCTCTGGGATATCGTGACGTCGGATACACGAATCAAGACACCTGGAGCCGCTGGGTAATTCCGGAAAATTCTCCTCTACGGACAATCACGAATGGGCAAACGCCGCATATAGTGATGGTGTAATGGGCTCTTGCCAATATGGCCCGTAAGAGGAGAGATTAACGATGAATCCATATGTGTACCCAGCTGATAGCTATCGTTCTTTATTCCCGGGTTTTCCTGGCACAGGAGGTTTCCCCGGCGGTGGTCCCGGCGGTGGTCCCGGCGGCTTCCCGGGCAGTGGCCCAGGCGGCTTCCCGGGCGGCGGTCCCGGCGGCTTCCCGGGCGGCGGTCCCGGCGGCTTCCCGGGCGGTGGCCCCGGCGGCTTCCCGGGCGGTGGTCCCGGCTTCCCCCCACCGGCTCCAGGCAGTCCCGGAGGGCCTCCGCCGGCACCTCAAGGCGGAGCGCCGCAATCCCCGCCTCCGGCTTTCACCCCGCAGCTGGCGCCGTCGGTTATGGCTGTCGATCCCGGGAGTATCCGCCGCTGCTTATACCGGTATGTTTACATCTTGCAGGATAACGGCGAGCAGTATTGGGTGTACTTAACATTCGTAGGCCGCCGTTCGCTTGCCGGTTACCGCTGGTACGGCTTTGGCCCCTTCGGGTACTGGGTGTACTTCGGCTTGGATCTGCACCGCGTCAATCAATTTTATTGCTACGGCTAATATAAAAATCCCCCGGTCCATGATAGTTTGGTCCGGGGGATTTTTATATTAAAATTCGAAGCATAAGTAGCTCAGCGTACCAAAATCATAGCTGCGGTGCAGCACCTTCGGCTTACGGGACGGATCCCCGCTCCCGAGAGCTATGAACAGCGGGACGAAATGCTCCTCGCGAGGCACGGCCAAGCGGGCATGCGGCGCCAGCTCCTCCCAGCGGTACAGCTCTTCCAGCCGGCGCTCTTCGACATGCCGGATGATCCAATCGTCGAACTCCACGGCCCAGGCTTCCGGGTTGGAGTCACGCGGGCGGTCCCAGCGAAGCGCCCTTAGATTGTGGACGGTCACACCGCTGCCGATGACCAGCACATCCTCTTCCCCGATGCCCTGCAGCGCCTCTCCGATGCGATACTGCTCGCTCGGAGGCAGGAACGGATGTACGGAAATTTGCACTACCGGTATGTCCGCCTTCGGAAACAGTCGGCGAAGCAGCGTCCACGAGCCGTGATCCAGGCCGCGGGAGGTATCGGTTCGCACCTCGATGCCTTTTTGCTCGAACCGCTTCTTCACCTGTGACGCCAGCACCACCGAACCTCGCGCCTCATATTTCACAGCATATAGCTCCGGCGGAAACCCGCCGAAATCATAGATCGTCTCATAGACGCTATCCATAGAGGAAACCGTGAGTACAGGACTCTCCCAATGGGCGGTAAAGATAACAATCGCCTTTGGTTTCAAACCTGCGCCCAGCTGCTCCAAATACCTGGTGTATGCCGTATCCTCCAATGCAATCATAGGCGAACCATGAGCTAAAAACAGGGATGGCATCATCTTGTACATCTCCTTATTTTAAGTAGCTTACTTTTTGTAAGTTAAATATAACACGTTGCTTTGCCTCCGTCAATCTCATGCAGCGCTATTCCCCTTAGTGTAACCGGCACCCTTCCTACCCAAACAGAAAAAACCGGCCAGTGGCCGGTTAACTTAAAAGCTTTGAGCGGCAGCTTTCTGCAAAAATGCAACTTTTTCCGTAATTTTCCCTCAAAATGGAATGGATTTCTGCAAATATACAACATTTTGGGAACACTTGCCCATTTTCAGCCGCTGAGCGCTCTAAAAGATGCGTTTTATCACAAATCAAGTACTGAACTTGGATTGGGATCGTGAATTTCTGCACTTTTGCAGCTTTCGCGTACCCCGACTTTCAAAAAAGAGGGCATTTCCATGTCTCTTCCCTCTGATCAGATCAGATCAATCCGTCAGCTGTCCTCTTCCATTCAGCAGGGCTTTCCTCTTCGCAAAGCGCCAGGTTGGCTCCGAGCAGACGGAAGCCCTCCATCACGTCCTCGTAACCACGCTCGATATGCTCGACTCCGGTGATGCGGGTTACGCCTTGGGCCGCAAGCCCCGCAAGGATGAGCGATGTCCCGGCCCGAACGTCGGTGGCATGCACCCATGCTCCCTGCAGCGGACGGCCGCCGCGAATATAGGCGCTTTCCTTGCGCAGCTCAATGTCCGCTCCCATCCGGTTCAACTGCTGCACATGGTTGAAGCGGTGCGGGTACACCGTCTCCGTTATGATGCTCTTACCGGGCGCCATGGTGAGCAGCGAGGTCATCGGCTGCTGCAGGTCGGTCGCGAAGCCCGGATACATCGCCGTACGAATGCGGGTCGCCTTCAGCTTGCCCGTGCCGTGTGCGGTCATGCTCGATTCGTCACTCTCGATCTCGAGACCGACCTCCCGCAGCTTCGCCGTACACGATTCGAGATGCTCCCGAATGACATCCTTCAGCGTAATCGTGCCTCCCGTTAGGCCTGCGGCCATCAAGAAGGCGCCGGCGACAAGCCGATCCGGAATCACGGCGTAGGATGTGCCCCCGAGATAAGGCACGCCCTCAATGCGAATCCGGTCCGTGCCCGCCCCATAGATCTGGGCTCCCAGTTGGTTCAGGAAGTTGGCCGTATCGACTACCTCGGGATCCGTAGCCGCATTGTACAGCATCGTTCGGCCCTTCGCCCGGGCAGCGGCCAGCAAGCTGTTGATCGTCGCCCCTGAGGTAATGGTATCGAAGTAAATATCGGCCCCGCGAAGCTCCTTCGCCTCTACGACGTAATAATCCTCGTACATGCGGAAGTCCGCGCCAAGCGCACGGAACGCCTTCATATGCTGATCGATCGGCCGCGAATTGAAATTATCCCCTCCGGGGAAGCCGATGGTCACCTTGCCGAATTTGGCCAGCAGCGCCCCGGCAAAATAATAAGACGCCCGGTAGGAGGAGGCTTTGCCCGGGTCGATCGTCGTACTGTAAATATAACGCGGGTCTATGACAATATCTCCAGCATCCGTCCTTGTCATCTTAAGTCCGATATCCTTGCCGATCTGCCGTATGACCTTCACATCATAAATATACGGTATGCCCTCCAGCGTAACCACCGTATCCGCCAAACAGGAGGCGGCCAGCAGCGCCAGAGAGCTGTTCTTCGAGCCGGGAATGCGAATCGTCCCCTGCAGCGGTCCCGAGGGCTCGACTTGTATGTATCTCATCGAAAAGTTCCCACTTTCGTTATGGACATGGTTACCTATTGGCCGGACCTTGACCCTCGTTCCATTCCAGCACGTAGCCGTTACCCCGGACCGCGCTGATCGTGAAGGTATCCTTGCCGTATTTTTTGCGTATGCGGTACACCAGTGCGTTGAGCTCATCCACACTGACATCGGGCGCGCCGTCCACACCTGTCGTTCGTTCGGGCCATACCCGCTGCTTGATCTCATCCAGCGTGACCAGCTTGTTCGCGTGGTCGTACAAGGTCTTAATGAGCAAATATTCCTTCTCGGACATCGAAATCCGCTTACCCTCCACAATGACATCCCGCTTCTCCCAGTCCAGCTCCAGCGGAGGCACGAGGGCGTCCATCTGCATCGTGTGGGTCAAAGGCTCCAGCTCGAGTGTCTGGTCGGCGAATAAATAAGAAAAATGAAGAACGGCCATCCCCTTGGCCAGCTTGATGATGTCGAACGACTTAAGCGGGTAGGGCTTATTGGGCTCAATGCGTACGCCGTTCAGCTCCGTACCGTGTCTGCTGTTCAGGTCATACAGCACGGCCTGTTCTCCTTCCCTGCGCACAATCATATGCTTTCGGGAGACAAAGGCGTTGGAGAAGCCGACATCGGGTGCATATTGCTTCGAGGAACGGCCCACGACCGCGTCCTCCGACGATAGTTGTATACAAGTGCCGGGCTTATAAGGCTCTCCCCGGATCACATAAAGACAAGCGTAAGTATCCAGTTGATTTCCCTCCGGCTTTCGTGTTATAGGTACAGTCTTATTTTACATGAATCCGTGGCGGGAGAGAATACCGGCAAAATGATAACTTCCTCACAAACCGGTAATGAGCCGAGAGCGTGCGAAACCGTTACTACAAGCAAGAACCGCTCTTCCCCTTTACCCGGGTGAGCGGTTCTTTATATTTTACAGCTGGATCGGCTCGTTCCCCGGCCCTCTAACCTCAGCCTGCAGATCGCCGGGCAAAACAACCGTTACATTCATGTCAGGATAGTAGGCTCGTATCCCTCGTTCCATCGGGAGCGACTTGATAAGAATGTACAGCGTCTCCCCGACCTGCTTCACCTCGTAGACGGCATCCCGGGAAAGCGGACTCCCGTTGTCTCCTGCCTTAAGCATCTGCCGGTAGGTGCCGAACACATGGACAGTGCGTTCCGGCGAACGGTCTACCTTCGGCGGACGGCCTGTCGTTTGGACGATGACCTTCTTCACTTCGGACGGGAGTGCCTCCTGAAGCGCCGGAAGCGAGGATGTCGTCTCTACCTGCTGCAGCATCCCTCTTACTTCCCCGACAACGCCCAAGCTGGTGAGGAAGGTGAAGGCCAGGCAGCCGCTGAACAGTACCCCAACGAAAAGCATGCTTAGAAAATCATAATGCACCCGCTGCTCTTCCTTCCTCTGGAAGAACAAGTACAGCAGCACCTCCAGCCCGAGCAGAATCAAAAGGACCGGCCACCAGGCCACGAAGGTGTCGAACGCCGCCAGCCCTTGAAATTGCGAGCCCAGCAGCGCTGCGCCAAGACCTACCAGCGTAACTCCCATGGACAGCGTCCCTACACGCCAAGTTCTCATTTGGGTCCCTCCTTCTTCCCCTTGCTCCCCGCAAGAAGGCGAATGCCCCCGCCAATAAAGAGCAACGATACGACCACCGTCTGAAAATACCGCTCGATCCGATAAGTGATGCGCGCGCCCGGAAACATTTGCTCTAGAATGCCAAGGATCACCTGGTCAAACAAGTAATAAGCGCCGAGCGCGAGCAGACCGAAGCCTACCCAGCGCTGATGATGAATGAGCCAGTCAACGATCGGCACGTCCTGTACGTCTCCCTTGCCATGCTTCGAAATATGCTGGAGGCCGTCAAAGAAGCTGTAGAACCATAGGATCGGAATAAGAAACAAGAAAATCGACAAGCGAAGCACATCCATGATGTAAATGCTGAACAAGAAAGCCGCCATCAGCTGCAAGCCGCGCTTTTGAAAGCCCAGGTACATATGGCCCGCGCCCGGGAACATGCAGAGCAGGGTCGCCAGCAGCTTGTTCCTCTTCCCTGCCTCGCGGTTATCCTGAAAATCCTCGAATACCGAGCGATCTGCAAGCTCCTCTCCCCGTTCCTTACGATTGAGCTGCTGAATGACATCGAACATGGAATAAATCCAGAAAACAGGCAAAATGCCGAGGAAGGCGAGAAACTCATCCTGCTTCGTCCACGCGGTGATGAAAATGATCATCATTCCGAATCCGATAAACGAGATCAAAAGAGATAGTCCGCGCTGCATCAATCCAAGCTGAAGATGGCCCAGCCCCGGGATAAAGGAAAGCGCAATCGTAAAGCCGCGATCCTGATCGCGCCTCTGATGCTCCCCAGCCCCGTGAGCCGCCTGGGCACCCCGGCTTACCGTCCGCGCCATATCGATCAGATTGATTAAGGCGATCAGGACGGAGAACAGCGGCAGGATAAGCAGCTCATCGGCGCCTCGCCCGTTTCGCAGCAGGAGCGCAAGGAACAGCAAGCCTAAAGGCCCGAAGAAGCCGCAGCCGTAGAGCAGCCCCTTCCCCAGCTTCCCCAAATACAGGAAGCCAAGCCCGGGAATAAAAGAAAGCAGAAAAGCAACCATCGGATGTTTGGGTGGGACTGTCGGGTTCATCGCTTACCCCCTCTTTCTGTTTTTGATTGAATGGAATCCAGGACGAGCACCGTCTTATCCAGCAGCCGGCTGGAGAAGGACTGCTGGGCGGCATACTCGTTATCGTACAACGAAGCCCTGGCAACCGCATGCTGTCCGGTGCTGCCCAGCAGAGCTTGAAAAATGCCCGTGCTCACAAGCAGCAGCGTGATGGCAGCAGCAACCGCGTAGTGAAAGACCGGATGACTCCACAGCCTTGAACGATGCGGCTCGGACGGTACAAGGACCGGCGGCAGCTGCTTCAGCACCCGCTCGGTCAGTTCGGCCGGATCCGCCAGCTGAGGCATCTCATTCGACACTGCACCAAGGCAATCCATATACAGCATCAAGCATTCGTCACACTGGGCAAGATGCAAGTCACAGTGCTCCCGCTGCTCTTCGGTCATTCGGCCGCCTGCATAGTCGAGCCATTGTTCTCTTGTTGGGTGCGTCATTCTAGTGGTCCTCCTCCTTCCATGTTCTGCGCATGTACTGCTTGGCCCGGTACAGCTTGGATTCTACGGTTTTGAGCGCCAGCTTCTGCTCCAATGCAATTTGCTGATAGCTTTTTTCCTCAATATAAAAGGCGACCACTACATCCCGGTAAGCCTCGGGCAGCTGCCGGATCGAGCTTCGAACCTGCTCACGCTGCTCCCTGCTTAATACGTGCTTCTCGACCGCGCTGGTCGGCACAGTCGCCGGCGCGTCCAGCAGCATTTCAACGTCGTCCGTCAGCTCCTCGCGTTTGCGCTGCCTTGAACGCTTAAAGTCGATCGCTTTGTTTACCGCTATACGAGTAATCCAAGTCTTGAACCCTTGCTGCTGATACTGAGGGAGGGCAGAGTGCATTTTGAGCAGCACCTCCTGCGTCACATCCTCGGCATCCTTCGGCGATTGAAGCACGCCATATACAACTTGATACAGGTAAGGTCCGTATTGCAGGGCCAGATGCCTGAACGCTTCCCGATCCCCGGACGCTGCCTGCGCGATCCTTTGCTCCTCTGTGATGACTCTCCCCCTCCTCTCCAGGTATATAGACGTCATGTACGAAGGGAATCACTGCAGCTTAGCAAAAAAAATGTGCCTTAAGCATCATCATCTTACACAGAAAACGTAATCCTTGCTGCTATGTCACCAAAATAAATGCTAGATTTCGACAAAAATCGTGGTATACTCAAGGTATAACTCGAATTATGTCGAATGACTGACTTCTAACTGAATGAAAAAGGCAAACCCGCCGAAAGGAGGGGACGCAAAGCTACGGGCCTAAAGCGAGTGACGCCAAGGCAGCCGGGCTGCCATTGGGGAGAGCTTTGTACGAGGAACTGCCCCTGCGTTAAGGGCAGTTTTTCTTTTTATCAAGCTTAGGAGGGGAAATGATGCAAGCCATGGAACAGGAGCAGTATGTCGAATTCAGCCTTGGGAGCGAGCCCTATGCTCTCCCGATTCAAGACATTCATGAAATCATCAAAATGCAGAGCATTACCAGACTCCCGCAAGCGCAGAGCTACATGAAAGGCGTCATTAACATACGGGGGTACATCATCCCCATCGTGAGTCTTTGCCTGCTTTTCGGCCTTCCCGAAGAGGCTGTTACCAAAGCCACCCGCATTATTATCGTTCGTCTCGGAGAGGAAACGGTCGGCATGATCGTCGATCGCGTCAACAAGGTGACCCGGTTTACGGATATTCAGCCTCCGCCGGAGCAGCTAGGCTCCGTAAGCTCGAACTGCTTGTCCGGCATTGGTTTTTCACCTACCGGCCTCATCGGCATCCTCAGCTTGAACGGCATGTTTCAAGAATATCACTAAACCGTGCATTTGCGCTTCCAACAGGAAATAGCCCCATCTTCCCTTCGAGGGATGACGGGGCTGCTTTTTTTGTTTCCTCACCGCTTCCTTCCTTGCTCCGGCGGCTTGACGGCATGCCTGCGGTCCTTCTGCCTGCCCGAATTGCCGACGGGGCTCGGTCTCCAGCGGTCGTCCTCATCTACGAACTCCTCGTAATCCTCTATGTACGTGTCCACAACGGCTTCCTTCTGTTGTTCCGGGTTCACACAGCACTGCTCCTTCAGCTTCATCTTCAGCTTCCTTACGACAACACATATACCTTGACATTCTTCTTCACGCCGAAATGCCTTGCTTGCTTTACGTCCTCCATGTAGACGTCGATTCTGGCGCCGCGGATCGCCGAGCCGGTATCCTCCGCCTGACGGACGCCTACACCGTCAATATAAACCAGTGAACCGAGCGGAATGATGTTCGGATCTACTGCTACCGTACGCCCTTCCGTCGCCCTGCTGCCGCTGTAGGTGATGCCGTAGGCGGGGCTGGAAGGCGTTTTGCCCGTCGATTCCACCCCAGCCGTATAAGCTGTCAGAGTGGAGCTAAGCACCTTCTTGATCACCTTAGCCTCACCGGCCGGCAGCTCCAGCTCCCCTCCGATAGCCGGGATTTCCAGCTCCTGCCCTATACGCAGAGCATTGGCATTCTGAATCCCGTTCGCTGCAGCCAGCAATTGTACGTTGATGCCGAAATCGCGGGCGATCTTGTACAATGTATCTCCCCGGTTCACCTGGTATTTGACGGCTTCCGGAACGACAGGCTTCCGCTCCTCCTCAGGTGCCGGAGGCTCTTCTTCCAGCATGGCCAGACCATATGGCAAATACCCCGATTCCAAAATTTCGTTGCGCATAACATCTTCCATTTCAATATATGCATCCGCTCTAGAATTCACACTTAATAATACCACAATAGCCACCATGATCGTCCACTTTCGCATTGTCGTTCTCATCTTCTAACTCCTCCTCGAAAAAAAGTAGGTTCCTATGACTAGTAACTAGAGTTGCCCGAATTACTAGATTCTAAACCTGCTTTAACCCGAGGAGGGTGTATCTCCCTTGCGAAATCCAAAGAAGCCGCATCGAAAGAAAGCGAGGCTTTCCTCAATGCGGCTTCACTATTTCATAGACGGCCTGGCCCTTTAGTCCATTTCGTAGATCGAGCCGGAACGGCTGGCGAACAGCTCAGCGTACACTTTGTCCGCATACGCATCCGTCATGCCGGAGATGTAATCCGCCACCAGCCGCGGCCAAGACCACTTCTCCTTATGCTGCTCGTAGCTCTCGCTCCAATCCGGCGGCAGAATCAGCCGGCCGGTCTCATAATGCTTGAAGCTGTCCCACAGCTGCTGGAGCATAATCTCGCTGCGCTTCTGCAGCCGCTGGACGCGAAAATCCTTAATCAGCGTCACCCAGGCAAGCTTCTTAAGAATCTCCATCGTCCGAAGCAGCTCCAGATCCTGCTGACCGTCGCGCACGAAGGTGACCCGTTTCCAGCCGCGCTTCGGATCGTCGATAATGCCGACTCTGCCGGCGAACAAGCTTACCCACCGGGCTTTCATCTCCCGCCTCGTACGGGAGGACTCGCGGTTACACTCCGCATAGATCTGCTCCCACTGCTCCAGATACGCATCCAGTACCTGACGCACCATGACCTTCATATCCACCTGATCCCAGCCTACATCGGCGTTCCCATGATCCTGAACGATCTCTTGGATCAGATTCTCCACCAGCCGGTCATCCTCGAAGAAGGTCCGGTTCATCTGGATCTTGCCGGCACGGATGCCGTCTTCTATATCATGGGTCGAATAGGCGATATCGTCGCATAAATCCATGAGCTGGGCCTCCAGCGTCGGACAGCCGACCGGCATCCCCCACAGGTCGCGAAGGTAGGAGATGCCCTCCCATTCCATACCGTACACCCCCTTGAGCCGACCGGGCTCCTCCATCGAATACGGGTACTTATTGATGGCCAGCAGGGTAGCCGCCGTCAGGTCCAACCCGCTGCCGCTGCCGGCCCGCTTCTCCAGAAACATCAAAATCCGGAAGTTTTGCGCATTCCCTTCATAAGCGAGCCCATGCTCAGCCGAAAGCAGCTTGTTGAGCACCTCTTCCCCCTTATGGCCGAACGGCGGATGTCCAAAATCATGCGCAAGGGACGCGCATTCCACCACCTCCGGAACCACCATAAGCCCCGGGTGTTCGTTCTTCTGCAAAAACTCATACTGCTTTCCCATACGCCTGGCGGTTTCCCTGGCAATCTGGGATACCTCGAGCGAATGCGTCAACCTCGTTCTATAGTAATCGCCGGAGCCTGCTCCGAATACCTGTGACTTCCCCTGCAGACGCCGGAAGGCCGGCGATTGGATGAGTCGCGCATAGTCCTTTTCGTACTCGTCTCTTTCTTCACTGGACCTGCTGTTTGATGTATCGAATAAGCGCTGCTTTCGAATCTCCATGCTGTCTCCTCCTATCTCTCTATTCATGATACCTTATCTAACAGCATTCTGTCATGGGGAGATCGGTTAAATCGTGAAAGGAATTCGTTACCAGACTGTCGAATACAGCATGGATAGACAAATCATGGAGGTCAGAGCAGCATGCATACGATTCCAAGCGTATTACCCCATCGATACCCTTTTCTCATGGTGGATCGGGTAACGGAAGTAGAGCCGGGCGTCTCGGCCACAGGTTGGAAGAACGTGACGTGGAACGAGTGGTTTATTACCGAGGAGTATCCTTATATGCCGGGAACGATGATTCTGGAGTCACTGGCGCAGCTCGGCGCTTTTGCCATGAGCGGAAGCTCGGGCGGTCTCGGTTTTTTGTCGGCCTTCGGCGGTGTAGAGTTTCTCGGCCAAGCCCGCCCGGGTGACCGGATTGAGCTTAAATACGAAATTGTACGCAATCGCCGAGGGTTCGTGCTTGGCAAAGGGACGGCCAGCGTAGACGGTAGCGTTATTGTAAAGGCCGACGAGCTCATGGTGTATTATCAAACCGAATCCCCAAAGACTCCGTAAGCTTATATCCGGTTATCGTCTCCCAGAATAAAAAGAGAAGCAGGAGCCCCGTCAGATGAAGTACAGGTGGTTGTAAAAGAGTTATATTTTACCCGAAAAGAGGAATGGTATGTCTTACCAAATAGTGGAACATAACAATCGATTTAACGAGGTCGAACTGATCGATGCCGCGACAGATTCCGCGGTTACCGTAGCCCCTGGCAGAGGAGGAATGGCTATCCGCTTCCGTTCGCACGGCAAGGAATTGTTTTACCTCGACGAGGCTACCTATCAGGATGAGCAAGCCAATGTGCGCGGCGGCAATCCCGTACTGTTCCCTATCTCCGGACAGCTTCAAGACGGGATGTATTCATGGAACGGGCATACATACAAGATGAGCAACCATGGGCTCGCGCGCACACGTTCGTGGAAGATCATCGGTACAAGCACCGACGGCCAGGCTTCCGTCACCCTGTCGCTCTCCAGCGACGAAGAGACGCTGAAGTCCTACCCTTTCCCCTTCGAGCTGCGCTTCACTTATTCCTTGAAGGAGGGGACTTTAACGCTCCAGCAGGAGTACCGCAATCTGTCGGATGCTGCCATGCCGATGTACCCGGGCTTTCATCCTTATTTTGCAACGGATCGGAAGAAGCTGACCTACGAGCTGACAGGCGCCACCGAGCTGTACGACTACAACGACGGTCAGGTGAAGCCGTTTCACGGCACCGTCGATTTGGAAGGCAAGCCGGAATCGGTCGCTCTGCTTGATTCCACCCGCCCGGAAATCCGTTTTGCTCCCTCAGAGGATTATGCCGTACGGATGAGCTATGATCCCCAGTTTCGGTATGTGGTTCTATGGGCCGTCGAAGGCAAGCCGTTTGTTTGTGTCGAGCCTTGGATGGCCAAAACGAATGAGCTGAACGTACAAAAGGAGCTTGTCTACGTATCCCCCGGAGAGACGCTGACGGCAAGCTTGCAAATACGCGCGGAAGCTTAATTGTGGAAAACAAAGAAGCACTCTAAGCCCTTTAGGGGCCCGAGAGTGCTTCTTTGTTCCTTTTCGGGAAAAGTATCGTAATGGCAGACCCTTTCCCCGGGTTCGAATCTACTGTAATCCTGCCATGATGGCGTTCTACAATGCTTAGGCATACCGCAAGCCCTAGCCCCGTACCTCTGGTCTTGGTCGTGAAGAAAGGCTCGAACAGCTTCCGCCTTACCTCTTCCGGAATTCCTTTGCCGGTATCGGAGACCTGGAGCTCGACCTCCTCTTCCAGTTCGCGGGTGGTGATCGTGAGCACCCCCTTCTCCTCCATCGCCTCCATTCCGTTGCGCAAGAGGTTCAGGAGCAGCTGCTTGATCTCTTTGGCATTCAGCAGCAAGGGACTGAGCTCGGGGCTGAGCTCCAGCCTGAGCGTATGACCCCGAAGATTGGCCTCCGCCAGGACTAACGGCTCCAGTTGTCTGATGATTGCATGCAGGTCGCAATACTCCATGGGTACCACACGATTCTGGGCCAAGGAAAGGAAGTCGTCGATAATTCCGTTCGCCCGATCCAGCTCCTCCAGCATGATTTCAAGGTACTGTTCGTTAGATACCATCTTTTTCTCCTGCATCAGCTGCACGAAGCCGCGAATGACCGCCATCGGATTGCGGATTTCGTGGGTAATGCTTGCCGCCATCTGGCCAACCAGACTAAGCTGCTCCATATGACCGATTTCCCGGCGCAGTCGAATGAGCTCCGTCGTTTCCATGGATACCATGACGGCCCCCGTAATCCTTTGATCCTCCAGCTTGATGGGAAAGGCACTGGTGACAAAGGTACGCTCCTGGTAAGTTTGGATCTGGGATCGGATATATTTTCCTTGAAGCGCTTGCACCATGAGGCTCTGTTCCTGATCTTTCTTAAAGACCTTCGATATATACGAGTATGGAGTTCCGAGCAAGTCCTTTTTGTTTAAGTGAGGAAAAAAGCTCATCACCGTGTCATTGATCAGGGTAACGCTTTGCTTCTCATCAATGGCGATGATGCTGACCGGAGTCGCGTCGATCAGCTGCTGCAGCTTGAATGCCTCACTTCGATGTTTAACGGACATTTCCTTAAGCTCGTGCTGCAGGCGCTGCCTTTCCCTCAGATTCTCAACCAAATGGACGACAACGGCTACAGAAACCAGCTGGAGCATGCAAAAGCAGATAAGAAATAAATAAAACTCTGCGGAAAGCTCTGTAGGAGCCTGCCACTTTCGATAGGCAAGCCCTGCAGAGGTCATCAGCCAACCAAAACCTTGCAAGCCTACGGCAATGATGATTTTCCCTCTGGCATCGGCTGCCTGAAATTTGTTCTTGTACAGGAAGAAGGCAGGAACCAGGATGCTGTGAAGCGTGATAAACACCACAAAAGCCAAGCCGCCCCCAAGCGTGGCCACGCGCAAACCGAAGTAAAGGAGCGTCAGCAGCAGCCCGCTCACGTATCCGCCGTACAAAACCCCCACCGCGTAGGGAACGATCCGCATATCGAACATATAGAAGCCTTCCATTGGAAAGGAAAACAAAATGCAAAGAATGCAAGAGATGCCGCAAAGCAGCACCAGTCTTTGATTCATCGAGAATCCCAGGCCGCTCTCCGGCTTGCGTTCTCCATCCCTCTGGCTATAACCGATTCCAAGCAGCAGCGCTGGAAACAGGGCGAGCAGCACTTGCAGCATTGTATCCTTTAATCCCAACATCGTTACCATCCCCCAGCCGTCAGCCACGGTGCATTAGATCAACTATAGGGGAATCACCCAGCCTTTTCAACCTTTTATCGACGTATTTCGAGCTTTATGCATCCTGCTCTTTCGAAGGGTATTCAGGTCCGATCTTTGTTAAACAACGGCTGCCTGATTTCGGCCTGCTTCCGATCCCTCCGCTCTGCTTCCTCCGCAGATTCGGGAGGCAGCAAATCATCCGCATCCACTGTAGTTGCTAACAAATCAGTTATTTTATCCGGTCCCAGGTCCTCCATTGCCAGCCTCCTATAGGTTTTTGCATTAAGCCTTCCCTGACTGCGAAATTTTATGTATCTGCTTTTCCTGGATTTACAAACCTGTATCACTTTCGTATAATGTTTGTATAATGTTTATACATCGGTGGGAGATGACGGATAATGAGATGGAATTCCATACTTGTGAAGCTAATGGGTGCTTTTGCTTTCATTTTACTATTGTATTCCGCTATGTCTTATGCTTATTTGGGCACTACGATGAAATCGGAAATCCGGGAATCCGCTTCTCTTAAACTGCGATCCGACCTGGCTATGGCCAAGGCTTACGTGCAGCTGAAGTACCCGGGGGAGTGGTCCCTTAAGGACGGCAAGCTGTACAAGGGAACGGCTCTGCTTCAGGATCAGCACGAACTGGTAGATGAAATCGGACAATTCACCGGCGACTCCATCACTATTTTTAACGGGAATTTACGTGTTTCCACGAATGCAATGAGCGAGGGAAAGCGGGCAATCGGTACGACAGCCTCCAAGGAAGTGGAGCAAAAGGTATTGGCGGAGAAGCAGGAGTTCGTCGGAGAGACGCTTGTGCTGGGCAAGATGCACGAGGCCATTTATGAACCGATCAAGGATGCCGGAGGTGACGTCGTAGGTATGTTCTTTGTAGGGATGCCAAGTGCGCCCTTCGAGCGGCTGGTAACGGACTTTCAAGCCAAGATGATGTGGCTTAGCGCCGTGGCGATGATCTTCTGTCTTGGCATGTCTTACCTAATAAGCAGACCGACCCTGCAGGGTGTACGCCTTTTGGCCGAAGGGGCTGCCGCGATCTCTAAGGGAGACCTGACCCGAAGGGTGGCCCTCCGATCCAAGGATGAGCTGGGAGAGCTGGCGGGAACCTTTGAGCTGATGCGAACTAGGCTGTCGCAGATGATGTCAACTCTCCGCGACATGTCGGTAAACCTGAAGCAAAACAGCGATTACTTATCCGAAGCCGCTCAGCAAAGCGAGCATGCCTCCACCGAGGTAGCCAGTGCCGTACAGAGCATCGCTGAAGGGGTAACGGAGCAAAATGACCGCCTCTCGATCATTCGCGGGCAGATGCAGTCTACGGTTCTGCAGATGAAGCTTGGCAGCGATACCGTCCACGCTGCCTTGGAAGATGCGGAGCAATCCTTCGCCGCTGCCGTGAGGGGAAGCGAGTCGATCTCCGAAGCGAGCCGGCACCTGTACTCCATACGGGATACGCTCCAAAGCTCCTCCGACTCGATGCATCGCCTGAATGAACGGTCCAAGGAGATCGAAGGCATCATCGGTTTGATCAAACAGATTTCGGATCAAACCAATCTGCTGGCTCTGAATGCTTCGATCGAAGCGGCCCGCGCGGGAGAGCAAGGCCGAAGCTTTGCCGTCGTTGCAGCGGAGGTGCGAAAGCTGGCCGAGCAGACAAAAGCGGCGGCATTGGAAATCAACACCTTGATTCAGGGTGTTGTCGAAGGCACCGGACTTACGACCCGTGAAATGGATGCTAGCATGCTGGGCATTCAGGAGCAGCTCCAATATATGACCTCGGGACAAACCGCGCTAGGGACCATCTTAGCCTGTACCGAGGACACTCGCAGCAAAACGGCGGAGCTGCAAGAGGTATTCCTTCAGGTGCTGGAGCGCGCACAAGAATCGATGGAAGCGGTGGAGGGCATCGGACGGGTCGTGGAGAGCACCGCTGCCGCTGCGGAGCAGGTAGCCGCATCGGCGGAGGAGCAGACCGCTACCGTGCACGAAATCTCATCCTCCTCCCGCGGGGTCAGGTTCATCGCCGGCAATCTGGATCGCAAGGTGCAGGAATTCAAGCTGAGTGCCGCTACAGAATTCGTCTCGCCAGAGGCAACCGGCGGAGGATGAAATGGCTGATGAGGAAGCTTCCGAGAATCCCTAGAAGAGTTACCCAAACAAACCGCTGGAACGGACTTATCGGCCATTCCTCCGCAAAAAACTGTAGTGCGACTACGATGGGAACATGGATGATGTACCCCGCATAGGTGCCGGCAGCCATTGCTTTCAGGACCGGGAAGGACCGGTAGCCATAATGCCGGAACAGCGTGATCAAGCCAATGCACAGTCCTGCACACATGAAGGTTTCATGCAGAGAGTAGTAGAAGCTCCCCCATGCCAAACCGCCGAAGCTGTGTATGCGAAGGAGACCCGCGTACTGTATACCCGCAAGTGTTCCCCCTACGGCAAGCCAGAGGAAGCCTTGCTTCGCCGGGAGCTTGTCCAGCCATTGCCTGCGGGCTGCGAGAGCTCCTGCGATGAAGAACGATACGTACTGAGGCACATGGGCGAACTCCGTCTGGATAATGCCGAGAAATCCGACCCAGCGATCTATGGGGTACTCTATTCGCACGAGGAAGGTAACCGCTCCGATACCTAACGCGTATGCAACAATCGTGCTTGATTTAGGAAACGCGCCTTTGCTGCCGGTGATCGGCCGGACCGGGACGAGGCGGCGAAGAAACGCGTACACGAGTGAATAGAACAGCAGATGCTCGATAAACCACAGATGGCCGAAGTTGAAATCGGGCCAAGAGGGGCCTGTCCAGTTGGCCGGCTTGCTTCCAAGACCGAGGTACACATGAATATAGTAGTCAGGAAAGCTAATAGGGGGATAGCCCCGAAAGGAAGTATAGTAAGTGTACATCAACAGCGGAATCATCACGAGGAAGCCCAGCAGCAGCGGAATGCCGAAGCGCCCCAGCCGATCCTTCAGGAAATGACCCGCCCCTTTGCGGTCGAAGGAAGCGGGCATGAAGTATGCCGATAGCAGGAAAAACAGACTCATGAAAAAGCCCGCGTTTACGGCAAAGAAGCTGCCGAGCTCGGTCGTCTCCTGCGTCTTGAAAAACCAAAAGCCGTTCGAGGAACCGTACGGTTGCCCGGCATGATGAGCTACGACCAGCATCATCAACGCAATTTTGAGGTGGTCCAGGTAAACAAGTCTCTGTTTTATTATAGGTTGTTGCATCCTATCGTTCATCCTCCCTTGGTGTCCGGTCCTTACTTTATCATGGAAGAAAGGGCCGTTCACCGAAGAAACGAGGGCCGGGAACGCAAGCTTTTGCTTCGGAAAACGTTTCGGTGACGCTTCGGTGACTCTTTGTGGAAACAGGAGGAAAAAATTGTAACCCAATTGAAATCTGTTTTTCATTTTCCTTTAATGTTCATGTCCTATAATAATCCTCGACCCCCTTTTTTAATATATATTACTGGATGGCCTGCAGCCTGTTGCTGCGGGTCTTTTTTTTCATTTGGTCAAAAAGAGGCGGCAACCGCGAGACCGCAGCTCCCAAGCTTATGGTATAGTAAAAGCAACTACTCTTACATAAGGCAGGCGCACGCTCCATGACAACCTTATTGCTGGTGGACGACCACCCGATGTTTCTGGCCGGCACACAGATGATTCTCGAGAAGCACGGCTTCATTGTAGCTGCAGCGGCCAACGCGGCCGAAGCCCGGCAGAAGCTGGAGCAATCCCGCTTCGACGCGTATTTATACGACCTCAACCTGCCGGAGGTCAATGGCTTTGAGCTAACCGGAATGACGCTGGATCGCCACCCGGATGCGTGTATCGTCATTCTGACGGGTGAAGTGCTGGCGGAGCATTTCGATCGGCTCATGGAGCTCGGAGTCAGCGGCCTGCTTGACAAATCGAGCACCGGGGACCAGCTTGTTACCGGGCTTACCCTAGCCATGGAGGGCCGTGTCGTTCTACCTCTGGAGTTCGCCAGACAGCTTCGAACGAAGTCGTTCAGCCGTACGAACACGGACGATGCGATTCGGCGCAGGCTGACAGAGAACGAACGCAAGGTGCTTGAGCTCATAGCCGAAGGAGGCAAAAATAAAGACATTGCCGCCGCTCTCTTCATGAGCCAGCGCAATGTCGAATATTTGATCTCCAGTATCTTTGAGAAGCTTGCCGTTTCCTCCCGGCAGGAGGCCGTGGCCAGGGCAACTGCGCTGGGCTACTTATCCTAGCGCTAAGTGCAGGGAATGTGACAAACGACGCGCAGCCCTAGTCCGGACTCGGACTCCAGCTCCAGAGAGCCGTCCAGCATACGGACACGCTCCCGCATGCCCTGCAGACCGAGTCCTCCGCCTGCAGTGGAGGACAGCTCCAGCCCGCGGCCGTTATCCTCGTACTCGATGAGCATCCCCGTTCCACTGCCGGAAGGCCCGAGTCGCAGACGCACCTGCTCCGCCCCGGAATGCTTCATCGCGTTATGAATCAGCTCCTGCACAATGCGGTATGCCGCAATCGTTTGCTCCTCGCCAGGCTCTACTCCGAGCGGCTGCTGCTCGAACTCAAGCGCAAAGTCCGCACGGAGCCGCGTCTTCTCCACCAGCTTCGTCACGGCGGAAGCAATGCCGTTCTCCGCCAGGAAAGCAGGCATCAGCTCGCTGCACGTTTCGCGAAGCTGAAATTCGATATTCTCCAAACCGACGGCCAGCTCTTCACGGGTAGCCCCCATTGTGCGTCGTAGATGCAGCAGCTCCTGCAGCACACCATCGTGCAGATCGGAGGCCAGCCTTCTGCGCTCCTTCTCTCCCAGCTGCAAAAACAGCCTCGATGCCCATGACTCGCCCCCTCCCCGCTCCGCTTCCAGCTCTGCCAATCGGGCATCCGCCAACGCCAAGTTCTCATAGAATACGGCGATCGTTTTGGCCATTAGCCGCAGCGTCAGCCGCTCCCGCTCATCCGGCTCAACCATCGGCCCTCCCGGCTCGGGCCCAATGCCGACGGCGATCCGTTCGCCTTTCCATTTTCCAATCACAGCTATTTGCTCCGTCTCAAGAAAATCTTCCTCCACAGGCTGCTTCCTCAGCTCGAAGGTTTTTCGCGGAAACAGCTTGCCTCCTTCCTTTACGATCTCCTCTTCCAGGGCCTCAACCCGGTGGATCCGGGCAAGCCTTGTCAGGAGCTCGTCCATTCGAATCCGCGTTTCGGACTCCAGCTCCAGGGAATGACGGGACGCAGCGAACCGCCGAAGGAAGAGTCCACCGAAGGTTACGACCAGCACGAGCAGCGACCAAGGAAACGTATCCTCCCATCCCTGGCGCAGCCAGTGGCTCTCCTTTGCCTCCAGATTCCAGCCGAACACGTCCTGCAGCAGGTCTTTCCCGAGATCCGGTGCAACGAGCAGGATAAACACGAACATACCGCCCGCCGTCCACCGCTCCTCCGCAGCCCGCGCTCCTCCCGCTAGCAGCATTCCCATCTGGACGAGCTGGATCGAAGCGAAGGCAATGACCTCCAGCAGAAACAACTGATTCAGAAGGAAGAAATATCCCGGTGGAGCCTCGACCGCGTAAGCCATAAGGGTGACGGCAGGAAGCAGCAGGCTCAGCCCCCGAAGCCTTCGGTGAATTCCCGCCCTTCCCCTACCGTACAAATAATCCATAAGACAGAAGGCGAGGAAGAGCAGTACCGTTTTGACCAAAAGGGAGTAGTAGGTCGTATCTGCAGGGCCCCCGAACAGTAAGCTCTTCTCATCCCACTCCAGCAGGAGCAGAGTCGATGCGGCGAAAGAGAACATGGACACATAGAGAAACCCGCGCTCCCCCCGAACCGCCAAGAACATACCGAGCAGGATCAAGCCGACAAAAGCAAACAGCAGGGCAAACGCCGCATCATCCAGATGATGCCTGAGCGCCTGGACAAGGTAGGATGACGCCGGTACAGGCTGCAGCAAAAATTCATTCGTAAGCCCGTTCAATGCAAAAATGACGAAAGCCGTCAGAAAGAGCAACGGCAGCTGCAGTTGACGCAATGTAGATGTCATCCCCCTTCCGCATATCACTAATGAATTTGACTCTCGAACAGCTGATTCCTGCTGGTGCGCCGAATGAGAAAGATGAGCAGAAGCACATCAAGGACGGCTAACGCCCCGCCTGCCGCAAAAAGGATCAGGGGACTCAAGAAAACCAGTCCTGTGGATTGGCTGACGAGCAGCCCGATCACCGGCAGCACCAGCAAGCCGCCGAATTGCTGCGCCTCCTGGAACGTCTTCACCCTGGCTGAGATCAGCACGTTCAATAAGATGCTGAACAGCACCAGCGCCGGGACCAGCCAGCCCATGAGCAGCAGCCACGAGGCATCCAGGAAGAAAGGGGAGGCGAAGACCCCGCCCGCCAGTCCATTCACCGCCAGCGCCGCGAGAACAAAGGTTGCCAAAGCAATGCCATAGGAAGGCAGGAAGGCAGCCAGCACCTTGCCGGTAAACAGCTCTGTCATGGAGATCGGAGCGAACAATAAGCTCTCCAGTGTCCGGCGCTCCTTCTCTCCAACGAAGCTGTTTGCGGCAGAGACGCTGGAATTAATGATCGCCGTCAGCAGGTAGAAGGGCACCAGCATAAAATTCAGCATAAAGTACACGAACCTTAAGCTTAAGGATGGAAGCGAAAGCAGCTCCTCCTTGACCCGATTGTCGGGCAGGTGCGCCACCAGCTCCGTGATGGCTTTCTCGGCATCTCCCCCCGCTCCCTCCATCCAGTCGGTATGAATTCCAATCCAAGTGGCCGCTACCGGCATCACGCCGCAGAGAAGCAAGGAAAGCACGACCATCGGCACCCATACCTTACGAGAGGCGAAGGCTGACCCGATATCCTTGCGTAGGATCGCACCCCATACGTTACGATTCATGCCGCTCTCCTCCGATCTGAAAGTACAGTGTTTCGAGGCTTCGATTCACGATTTCGCAGGAGTGAACCCAGCCTTCAGCGAGCAGCTGCCGCAGCAGCGGGGAGATCTCATCCTTCCCGCGCAGGGTAAACATAAGCCGATTCTCTCCCTCGTAACGATAGGGATATTGTCCCTGATATAGCTCCGGATGGTCAGGCTTCACATTCGTCTCTACCAACAGCTCAACGGACTGAAGGTATTTGCGCTCAAGCGCCTCGGGGGTGCCCTGCTCCACAATGCGCCCTTGGTGAATAAACAAGTAATCCGTGCACACCGTTTCGAGCTGCTGCAGCACATGCGAACAGATAAGAATAGTTACATTCTCCTCTTGCGCTACCGACTTCAAATACCCCATGACGAGCCGGATGCCTTCCGGATCCAGGCCGTTCGTCGGTTCATCGAGGAACAGCAGCTTCGGCCGGTGGAGCAGCGCCTTGGCCAGCGACACCCGCTTCTTCATGCCCGTCGAGAAGGAGCCCACCTTCTGATCGCGATGCTCCCACATGTCAAACTGCTTCAGCAGTCTTTCGGCGCGTGCATCATCCTCCTTCTCTGTCCCGTAAATACGGCCGAAAAACCGAAGATTATCCAGCGCACTCCTGTCGTGATATAACGATGCGCTTTCGGTGACAATCCCGACCTTACGCCGGATGTCGTCCCCCTGCCGCCGCGGATCCGAACCCGCTACCCGGACCCTGCCTCCATCCGAGTCGATAACGCCGCAGAGCAAGCGAATGATGGTGGTTTTGCCGGAGCCGTTCGGTCCGAGAAGACCGGTAATCGCCCCCTCCTGCACCTCAAAGCTGACATCGCGAAGAATCGGCTTGCCGCCGAAAGCTTTATTCAGCCCTTCCACTTGAATCAGCGGGGCTGCAGCCGAATGTTTGAGCATGAATTATGCCCCCTCTTATATTATTCCCAATAATGATAATGGTTCTACGGCAAAAAAACAAGGAGAACGGGTGGACCCGTCTCCCTATGGATGAAAGGTTATGCGAATATCCAGAATCTCCGAGCGGCTGCCGATCCGAACCGGCGGCCCCCAGAAGCCGAAGCCGGAAGAGACGATCACATGCATTGCACCCTTTCGCAGGTAGCCCCAGTCCAGCTCAAATATGCGGCGGGTAATGAGATGGTTCGGCATCATTTGGCCGCGGTGGGTGTGGCCGGACAGCATCAGATCCACTCCCGCTTGCGCTGCTTCAGCGAACTGTGTCGGCTGGTGATCCAGCAGGATGATGGGCTTCGCCGAATCGATGTCCTTCAGCAGTTCCTCGTGGACGAGTCTCCTCTCCCCCGCGAAGCGATTCACAGATTTATCCTTCCTTCCGGCTATATAGAAGCTTCCGTCAATCTCCAGCACCCGATCGATCAGCACCTCGATTCCGATCGCCTTCATCCGCTTGACGTAATCCTCAATGTGGCCGCCGATATATTCATGATTGCCGAGACAGGCGTAAACGCCTAGCGGAGCCTGCAGCTTTCTCATGACGTCGGCCATATTCTCCCGAATGAACGGTTCGATGCTGTCATCCAGCACATCTCCGGGCAGCAGGATCATATCCGGCTTTAGGGCTTCCATCCGCTGAATCAAACGGGACAAGTGGCCTTTGCCCACCGTTGTGCCGAGATGCAGGTCAGATGCGGCGGCAATCCGCAGCTCCTTGCGATGGCCGGCCTGCTTGGCTATCGTGATATCATACCGTCGTACCGTCGGCTGCCAAGCGTTCCGCGTGCCTTGCAGCAGCAGTACCAGAAGAATAGCCATGACGATATACCCCACAACGAGAACGGCGGATGATTCCGGATATCCGGCGATCTGCAGCAGCCAAACCGCCAAATCAGCGAGCGGCAGCAGAAGCACGCAATAGAAGAAGCAGGCCATGCCGTAGGCACCGATCAGCTTGATCCACTTGTACAGCGCATAGGGCAGTGCCCGCCGCAGCAGCATCGCCAGCAGATAACCGAACGCAAGCAGCACGAACACGCCCCAGAACAAAACACCCGTACCGGAAGAAGGAAACGCCGTTTCCCAGAACGAAACCGCGTTCCAGAGCACATACAGATTCAAGCCGACATAAATCACCATAATGGCGGTAAACACGAGTAGAAATCGAAAATTCATTCGTTTAGTAAGCTCCTTAGCTTGAAAATAGTTCGAACGATCATTCATCCCCACTTATTCTCGCACAAACCCCGTCAAAAGCAAAATGGCGCTGCAGGTCTGCGTCCGAATTCTAAAAAAAAGATACCTTATCGGCGATAAGCCTCAAGGTATCTTATGTTCTAATCTATGGTTTCGGAGTCACTTCGATTTCCTTCAAATTGCGGAGAATGTTGACTTCTACCCTGCGGTTCTTGGACCGTCCCTCCGGCGTATCGTTGGTTTCAATCGGACGGTATTCGCCGTATCCGATCGACCGGAAGCGCTCCGGTCCCGCCTTGCCGGACGCAAGCAAATATTTCATGAAGTTCAACGAACGCCTAGCGCTCAGATCCCAGTTCGTCTCAAATTCTCCACCGCGGTTGATCGGCACATTGTCCGTATGACCCGCAACCTCGATGTTGTAATTCGGGTATCCGGCCAGCATGTCCGAAATCGCCCCCGCCAGCTTCTGGGCCTCGGGCTTCACAGCCGCCGAGCCTGAGGTAAAGAGCGCATGGTCGCGGATCGTAATCATCAGCATATCGGGCGTCAGCTTCGTGTCGAGCTGAGAATCCAATCCGTTCTCCTTAATGTATCCGTCGAGCTTCTGCTTCAGCTCCTCGAGATCCTTCTTCTCTTTCTCCAGCTGCTGTTGCTGCTGCGTTACGGTGCTGTTCTGAGGACTATCCTCATCCTTGTCCTTCTTCTTCGATTCAGAGACAGGCTCCTGCATCACGGGCACTGCGCTCGTTACCTCGAACATCCCCGTACCGCCGGAAAAGGCGGAATTCAACGCCCGCATAATCTGATCGTATTTCTTGGAGTCAATTTGGCTGGAGGCGAACAAAATGATAAACAGCGCTAGCAGCAGGGTAAGCAAATCGGCATAAGGAATGAGCCAGGTTTCGTCAATATGCTCCTCGTGGTGTTCCTTCCGATGCTTCTTGCTCATTGCTCGCCCTCCGCCTTATTCGAGGCCGCCCGCTCTGTAGGAGACAAGAATACCGAAAGCTTCTGCGTTACGGCGAACACGGATACACCCGCTTGGATGGACAGCAAGCCTTCTACGATCATCAGCTTGATTTCCACTTCCTTCTTGGACTTCTGCTTCAGCTTATTCGCCATCGGATGCCACAGCACGTAACCGGAGAATATACCGAGCAATGTCGCAACGAACGCCGCCGAAATCAAGTGACCCAGCTTCTCGACCTCGCTCAAGTTACTGAGGGCCGCAATCAGTCCTACGACCGCCCCGAGAACCCCCAGTGTCGGAGCGTAGGTGCCCGCTTGGGTAAAGATCAGGGCATTGTTTCTATGTCGCTCTTCCATGGCGCTGACTTCTTCGAGCAGAACGTCGCGGACGAACTCCTGATCGTTCCCGTCAATGATCATACGAAGACCGTTCTTCATAAATTCGCTTTGAATTTCATCTACCTTCGCTTCTAAAGCGAGCAAGCCTTCACGGCGCGTCGTGGCTGTCATTTCAGTGAACAGCTCCATTAAATCCTTCTTGGATTCCAGCTTCTGCTCACTAAAGAGAACCTTAAACAGCTTAGGAATCTTCTTCAGATCTTCCATTTCGAACCCGATGAAAAGGGCGGCCGCCGTTCCGACAAAAATAATCATGAAGGCTGCACCATTCAACAATGACGCCGGGCTTGCCCCTTTTAAATACATACCGACAACTACGGCAATTATCCCTAGCGCCAAGCCTATGTAGGTAGACTTATTCATTCCATACTCTCCCCAATTTTACATATTTCGACATTTAGACACACGGATCGACCCTACTACTATCATAATCCGACTCTACGAGATTGTAAACGATAAAAATGAGCAGATGCGGGAAAAACAAGGGGAGCAAGCCAAGCGCCTGCGTGTACTCCCCTGTCTCCCGACGCGCCGATTACTAGGACTTTAGGCGGAATTACGCAGGCCCGTAATGAAACGGATCATCTCCCCAGCCGGCAGCGGCTTGCTGAAGAAATAGCCTTGTCCGGTATCGCAGTGGAGCCCCCTAAGAATGTTCAGCTGCTCTGCGTTCTCCACACCCTCCGCTACGACCTCCTTCCCCAGCATATGCGACATCGAAATAATGGCCGGGACAATCGAGCGCTCCAGTTGCTCTTCGGTCATGTTCATAATAAAGGAGCGGTCGATCTTGATCGAGGAGACCGGAAGCTGCTGGATCACGCTTAAGGAGGAATATCCGGTGCCAAAATCGTCCATGGAGATATGTATGCCCAGCGCCACCAGCTCGTCCAGTGTCTTCATGACCATCGTCAGCTTGTCCATGACCATGCTCTCGGTAATCTCCAGACACAGCTGTCCGGCCGGAAGTCCGGTCGCGCGAAGCGCTCTCGTCACGATATAGACGAAATCCGGCTGCATCAATTGAATGGCGGATACATTGACGGACACGGTCATGGGGTAATCGGACAGCCCGGCCCAACCGACTGCCTCCCGGCAAGCCTCCTCGAGCACCCACTGGCCGATCGTGACGATCAAACCGCTTTGCTCCGCAAGAGGAATAAATTCGACGGGGGAAACGGCGCCCAACGCCTTCGAATGCCAACGCAGCAGCGCCTCCGCACCGGTCAGCCGGTCCGCAGCCAAGTCATACTGCGGCTGGTAATAGAGCTCCAGCTCCCCGTTCTCCAAACTTTTGCGCAGCGCGGTCTCCATATCCACATGACGACGAAGGGCCGCATTCAGCTCCTGAGTATAGAACCGGTATTGATTGCCCCCGCTGGACTTCGCATGATACATGGCGATATCTGCATTCTTCATAAGATGGGAGGTAGAATCTCCGTCGTTCGGATACAGGCTGATCCCGATGCTGGCCGCCAGGTAGAACTCGCGCTCCTGCAGCTCCACGGGCCGTAAGAAGAGCTGAAGAATCGACTCCGCCGTCAGGATTACCTCATCGAACTCGTTGATGCCCGGCAGCAGCAATGCGAACTCATCTCCGCCCAGGCGAGTCACAACCCCTTGTTCCCCTACGGCCTCCGTCAGACGATTCGACAGCTCGATCAGCGCTTCATCCCCGAACTGGTGCCCGAGCGTATCATTAATGAACTTAAACCGGTCCAGATCAATCAGCAGAACCGCCAGCTTTCTTGCTTTCCGTTCGGCTTCCGCCAGCTTCTCCTCCAGCATCTGATTGAACTTCAGCCGGTTGGCCAGTCCCGTCAGAGGATCGTGGTGAGCAATATACTGCGTATACAATTCCTCCTGCTTCCTGGCCGTAATATCGCGAATGACCGCAAGCACATACCGCTCGCCGCCCGCTACCATGGTGTCCGTGTCGATCAGAACCGTCTTTCTTTGTCCGGTTAAGGTTACCAGCGTGCATTCCCGGTTGACCCACGGGCTCATGAGCAAAGCCTCGGAAGTGATCTTTCCCTCCAGGGTCTCCTCCCCCTCGTTTAAGTAGCGGTACAGCGGGGTATAGAGCAGCTCGCCGCCGAACATTTTCACCGAGCTCGGGTTCGCCTCCTGCACAACCAGCTGCCGGTCCATCAGAAGAATGGCCGTTGGATTAATTTTGTACAGCACCTCGAATTTACTCGAAGCCGAAGGAAGCAGGTCGCTTCGGTTCATCAGCAGCCGGATGGCAAATCCCCATACGAATATCGGTAAAATACTAAGCGTGGACGGAATCGGGACATGCCCCTCCAGTCGCTGGGAAAGCCACCAGCATAACATACCGGAAGCGCCGACCAAAAGATGAGCCTGGATCAGCGTAAGGAAGCGGCGCTTCTCCTGCCGATTACTAGTCTGTAGCCAAGCCTTCAGGGAGATCCCGAAATTAATAAACGAAAACAAGGCCATACAGCCTAATAATAGAACGAGCGGCAGCTCCGGCTGTTCCAGCTTCCATATGGCTTCCGTCCGGACCCCTCCGACCAGCACTTGATGCCCCTGGGTGAACAGGATGGCAAAGTACACAAGCACCGGCATGAGAGCAGCCGTCCGAAGCCAGCCCCATGGAACGGAATGATGACGGCGGGCAATAAGAAAGTGAAACATCAGTGCGAAGGTACCGCACAGCAGCGTTGCGGGATATTTGACATATATGGCGATCCCGAGGGTGAAGCTCCCGGGTAGAACGATTTGCGCATAGTCCGACAGGAAGATGAAGAACAGGGTGAACATGACACCGGCTGCCGCCTGATTTTCCTTATTCTTCGGATCTCTCTTGAAGATTTCGATGGAGCAGTAAAGCAGGAAAAACATAGGCATCAAAAGGATTAGTAACACGACGCTCCCCATAGTTGTCACCTCTTGATCAGCTTTTCGATTTGCACCCTTCCTGAGAAAAAGACGGCTCCGCCTCCCATATCGGCAATTCGGTCAGGCGTCAGGGCATTCACCAAGGCGCTTCCCGGATGCTCCGTATCATCCGACCACAAGCCTTGACTCACCGCGACGCCCGGAAGCACATCGTCTCCTGCGGAAGCCGTCAGGATGCATTCCCCCCGCGAGTTCCACACTCGAACCTTTTCGCCCGATTGTATTTGAAGTCGTGCCGCGTCCGCCCGGTTCATATGCAGCTTAGGCGACTTCTCCATCCGCACATGCTTCTCATTATTGGAGAAGGTGGAGTTCAGAAAGTTATGATTCGGAGCCGGGATAAACAGAAACGGCAGGTCCCCCTCCTCCGCCAGCGGCATATAGGTCGGCAGCGGAGGATAGCCCCTGCGTTCCATAACCTTCGAGTACAGTTCAATCCGGCCGCTTGGCGTTCGCAGCTTGCCTGCAAGCAGCGGCGTCGTTTGCCCCTTCACATATTGCTTCTCCCTCAAGGCTTCATAGGTCATTCCCTTGATAACCGGATTGGCCGGATGATCCAGCGTCTGCCGGATCATGTCCTCTTCCGAATCCTGCAGCGCCTCGTCCTCGAAGCCCATGGCCCGAGCAAGCAAACGGAATACCTCTACGTTCGATTTGCTCTCCCCGTAAGGAGCAATGACAGGCTGCTGCAGCTGCACATAATGATGCCAATAGGACCGGTACAGGTCCGTATTCTCGAAGGACGAGGTAGCCGGTAAAATAATATCGGCATAGGCCGCCGTTTCCGTGAGGAACAAATCATGGACGACGGTGAACAGGTCTTCCCTGGCAAGCCCCTGCCTTACCTTGTTTGCCTCCGGTGCCACCACAGCAGGATTCGTATTATAAACATAAAGCGAATAGATCGGGGGCTCCTGCTCCAGCAGGGCGCTGCCGAGCAGGTTCATATTGATGCTGCGCGTGCTCTGCCGGAGCAGATCCGGCCTTTGCAGCGCGGCGTTGTTCATCTCCAGCCAGCCGCTGTTGCTCTTGATCGCGCCGCCGCCCTTATGCAGCCAGGCTCCCGTAAGTGCAGGCAAGCAGGCAATCGTCCGGATGCACATGCCTCCGTTGTCATGATGCTGCGGACCGTTGCCGATGCGGATAAAGGAGGCCTCCGTTTCGCCGTAAAGCCGAGCCAGACGGATGATGTCCTCCGCCGGAACACCGGTGATGGAGGCAACCAGCTCCGGCGTGTACTGCTTGACGTGCTCGCGCAGCTCTTCATGGCCTACCGTGTACTCAGCAAGGAAATCTTCATTCGCCAGCTGCTCTTTAAAGAGAACGTGCATGATGCCAAGGGCCAGCGCGGCATCGGTACCGGGCTGTACCGGAATGAACCAGTCCGCCCATTTGCCCGTTTGATTGCGGTGCACGTCAATCACAACGATCTTCGCTCCGTTCTTGCGGGCCTTCTCCGCCAGCACCACTTGGTGCATGTTCGTGCTAACCGCATTGATGCCCCACATGATAATGAGCTTGGAATGCACCGTATCTTCAGGGTCGATTCCGAACCCTCCGCCCATCGTATACGTGTAGCCCTCTTGCCCCGCCGCTTGGCAGATCGTGTATTGCAGCCGGCTCGAGCCCAAGCGGTAGAAGAAGCGCCGGTCCATGCCCTCCGTGCCGATGCGGCCCATGTTGCCGTAGAAGCTGTACGGCAGAATGGCTTCGGCGCCGTGTTCGGACGTGATCTGCTTAAAGCGGTCGGTAATGGTCCGAATCGCTTCTTCCCAGGAAATACGCTCGAACTGCGCCTCCCCTTTCCTGCCGACTCGCCGAAGCGGATATGTCAATCTTTTTGCATCGTAAATCCGTTCCGTCATGTTCCGTACTTTGTTGCAAATCGCCCCTTGGGTAACGGGATGCTCGGGATCGCCTTCGATTTTCGTTATGACGCCGTCCTGCTTATGTATGAGCAAGCCGCACTGGTCGGGACAGTCGAGGGAACAGACGGAGGGAAACACCCCATTCGGTTGATCTATATAGGAATGCATACATTGCTCCTTTCTTCCGGACATGCTAGAAGTATTATTCTATATTCGACAAAATGTGCCAGAACTCCTTCTTCATTCCGCATGGCTGCCAAACCGCTTCATAGCCAACGCTTCGGATGTATGATATAGTACTTTATGGTCTTTGACGACCCGGCCCGCCGCGGGCCGGTTTGCCGAGAGGTTCGCAAACTCCCTCTATAAAAAACTAAGGAGCTGCTTAAGATGAGCGCAGGAAGAAAAGAAGAAGAATTGAAGGATATTACGCTGCTCGGCGATCAAGGGACGCGTTATGTATTCACCTATGACCCGTCCGTCCTGGAGACGTTCGATAATAAACACCCGGGGCGCGCTTATTTCGTCAAGTTTAATTGCCCTGAATTTACCAGCTTGTGCCCTGTTACAGGACAGCCGGATTTCGCCACACTGTATATCTCCTACATCCCGGATGTGCGGATGGTGGAAAGCAAATCGCTGAAGCTGTATTTGTTCAGCTTCCGCAATCATGGGGATTTTCACGAGGACTGCGTGAACATCATCATGAATGACCTGATCAAGCTGATGGACCCGCTGTATATAGAGGTTTGGGGGAAATTCACCCCGCGCGGCGGCATTTCCATCGACCCGTACTGCAATTGGGGACGTCCCGGCACGAAATTTGAGGCTATGGCGGAGCATCGTCTGCTGAACCATGACCTATACCCGGAGAAGGTGGACAACCGGTAGTTTTTTGTGCCGTTACAATGAAAAGAGCCGGAGCTTGGCACGAGAATCCTCATGTGCTAGCTCCGGCTCTTTCTTATTTAGGATGGCGACGGAATGCTTAGCGCCGTCTTGATATTTTGCAGATCCACGTTGATCTGCTCCTGTGCGCTGTAAGGATGATAAACGCCGCGGGACATCAGATAGCTGATGATCGACTCATGCGCCGCGATCGTTTCGTGCAGCTGCCTGTGAAGGGCTTCCCTGACCTCGGGCGTCGCCGATTCCGTAATGGCCATTGCGTAGTTGATCGTCGCATTTTTCACCGATATCAAGTAATCCATCGCAATCACCTGATCGGTCAGCTTATTGACGCCAAGGACCGCCTCTACAATCGTATTCATCCGAACGCTCCTTCCTATGCCTTAGTCAGCAAGCTCTGCAGCTCTTGGAGCTGTCTAGTCGAAGTCTGCACATCCTGCTGGAGAATACTTTTCAGATCCGGATCGGATACCAGCACCTGCATGGTTTTCGATTTGGTGAGACTTACCGTCTTGAATACGGCGATTTCGTGCAAATCCATCGTTTCGTGTCTCGTATACATTGGGCTCCCTCCTATGGCTTGAGGACCACCTTAATGCAATGATCCGTCTTCGTATCAAAAATCTCATACCCATGCTTCGCCTGCTCCAGCGGCAGCACGTGGGTAACGATATCTCCGGGGTCTACCTTGCCCGAGGAGATCAGCTCATACATATGCGGCATGTAGTGTACGACAGGCGCTTGTCCCGTCCGCAGATTTACGTTCCTTTGGAAAATGTCCCCAAGAGGGAAGGCATTGTAACGGCCGCCATATACGCCGGTGATCTGAATCGTGCCGCCCTTGCGCACCGCTTGCGAAGCGATGACGACGCTGCTCATGGCCCCGCCCTGCAGCTTCAAGCCGCTAGCCAGAAACTCCATCGGCGTCATTTTGCCGCTCATGCCGACGCAGTCCAGCACAACATCCGCTCCGCCGCCGGTGATCTCCTTCAAATGGTTGCCGATGTTCTCTTCGGATTCGAAATTGACGATTTCCACATGGTTCGTCCGTTTCGCATGCTCCAGTCGGTAACCTACATAGTCAACGGCAATGACCCTCTTCGCGCCCTTAAGCCAAGCGAACTTTTGCGCCAGCAATCCGACCGGTCCGCAGCCTAGCACAATGACCGTATCTCCCGGCTTCACACCGGCATTGTCGATGGACCAGTAGGCGGTCGACATGGCATCGGAGATCAGCACAAGCTTCTCATCCTCAATCTCGGAGTCCTCCGGAATGCGGAAGGAGCTGAAGTTGGCGAACGGAACGCGCAAGTATTGCGCTTGGCCTCCGGCATACCCGCCTGTCGTTTCCGAATAGCCGAAGAAGCCGCCCATCTCTCCGTTCGGGTTCGAATTGTCACATTGGCTCTCCAGCTCGTGAGTACAATAATAGCAATGACCGCAAGCAATGTTGAACGGGATGATGACGCGGTCGCCCTTCTTCAGCTTCGTCACCTCGGGCCCTACCTCTTCAACGATCCCCATCGGTTCATGCCCGATCACATAGCCGGTAGGCAGATTCGGGATCATTCCGTGAAGGAGATGCAGATCCGAGCCGCAGATGGCCGTCGTCGTCAGCCGGACGATCATATCCTCCGGGTGCTCGATCCTGGGGTCCTCTACCTCGCGCACTTCAATGTTTTTGATCCCCTGAAATGTTACTGCCTTCATATATGATGATGTCCCCCCCTATTTGTTCGGTGTGGCGAACATGCCGATGCGCGCCGTATCCTCCGGAAACAACTTCAGCATAGCGATCTCCACTGTCGTTTGGGCGGCCTTCAGATCAATGGCAAATTGCTCATCAACCTGATAAGGATGGAACCAACGCTTCTCGATCATGAGCCGGCTGATCTCCTCATGCAGCGCGATCGCTTGATCCAGCTGCTGCTTGAGAATCGCTCTGGCGTCCGGCGTGGCCGTCTCGGCTAAGACCATGGCCGTATTCCGTACCGCACTCTTGGCCGAAATCAAAAAATCCAAGGCAAATAACGAGTCCGCCTGCTTCGGAAGCCCTTCCGAGTTGCGGGGATCCAAGTAATCTTCCATGTAGCAGCACCTCTGATTATTGTAATGGAAAACGCTGATACAGCTCCTGCAGCTGCTTGATCGATTCGACGGATTGCTCCACGTCCTTCTGCATCAATGCTTTCAGGTCGCGATCGAACACAATCCCCTGCAGCAGCTTCGATTTGGTCAGACAAATCGTTTTGAAATTGAGCAGCTCGTGAATTTCGATCGATTCATGCGGTCCAAGGGTTGTTTGGCTCATCCCTGGTATCACCTCCACATAAGTACAAGTATTGATAGGCTTTCCAAAAGCTGCCGAGGCTTATAGATTCCAATTTGTGTCACCTGGGAAGAATAATTCAGGAACAGGAAGACAGGCTAAGGAATGTCTGGCCAGTTAACGGGAAAGGCGGAAGCTTCTATGCGAAAACCTGTGTTTATCCTCTTGTGTATTTTTGGAGCCGTATTTTTGATTAATGGCCTGATTCATTACTTCACCTTCGAATACAGCTACTTTCCCAGTCAGACTGAAGCGGCTGAACCGATCCGGGTGCTGACCGCTCAGGAAACGTCGGAGGAAGAGTTCCCTGTTACCGATGAGCTGATTGCTTTTGGGCGCAAAGCCTTTTATACGGAAACGTTCGGCAACGAGGTTTTTTTTACCGATATTCTCGGGACGTACGACGGGGCTTTGACCTTGCCGAACGTGTTCAAGGCTTGCTTGAAGCTGAGAGGACAAGGCACCAACAATCTGCAGGTCGAGGCGGCAAAAACAGTTGTGCTCGGCGATCGGACGATTCATAAAGGAGAGCTGATCGACACCGGACTCGATGTGGCCAAGGGAGCTTATACCCCGCTCGGGATCACCCTCAAGGTGAAGGAAGGACGGCTTCAGGCAGGTCTCGGCTGCGTAACTTGTCATGCCATTGCCGATTTGCCTTCAGGTAAAATCCTCGAAGGAGTGCCGAACACGGATTTAAATGCAGGTCTGCTGCTTGCGCTCGGGACGAATTCTGCATCCTTTTTTACCCATACCGATGTGAATAATCTAACCAAGTTTATTAAGGATACGGGGAGAACGGTACCGGGCGAGGACGGCTCGAAGCTTGCGCTGCCCGATCCTGATGCCTTGGAGAAGGCCGTGGATCGTGATTTTCTTACATGGCCGCCCGGTTATGTCGATACCATGATCGATCTGAAAAATTCGCCGGTGCAAATTCCGGATTCCTTCACCAAAGGGGATCATCCTTACACCTGGAGCGGTTCGATAGGAATCGGCCCTTTTCACGGGCTCGCCTTTTTTAACGGGATTCCGAACGCTCAGAACATGGACCCGCTGTCCCAAATGAATCTGAGCAAGACCCTCTTTGGGCTGGATAAGGAGGTGTATGTGGGTACCCTGCTGCAGCGGGCGGCGAACGAGAAGTACCGGTATCGGCCGGAAAGCGGCGAGAAGCCTTCGGCTTTCTTAGATCGAGTGGATCCGACTCCGGGAGCCCCAGGCGTGAACGAGCTGGTCCCGACACCGAATTATCCTCGCCCGTCTCCGGTCTCCATCACCGGTTTGCTTGCGTCGAAGCCGGGCTATCCGGTCGCTTACCATCTGCTGGCTATGGCAGCTTACCAGAACGCATTGCATCCGCCCCCATCGAAGCATCAAGCTTCGGATGCGCAAAGGGTATCCGCGGGGAGAGACGTCTTTCGGAGAGCAAATTGCATTTCGTGTCATGCCGGCACTTACTTGACGAACAATTCCATTGTACCGAGCTCGGTGATCGGAACGGAGCCGACCCGGTCGATTGCTCTCCGGTCCTTGGAGCCCGCTTGGGACAAGCCGCTGATGTATCCCTGGGATACGCCGGTGCCGCTCCCGGCCCGCCCCAACACCTTTGAATTTGATCTGTCGCGGTATGATCCGGAGCAGCTTCGGCTCTCGCTGGGACAAGGCGGGAGAGAGGGGGGCTATAAGGTCCCGAGCTTGTTCGGTCTCTATTGGTCCGCACCTTATTTGCACGACGGCGGCGTTGCCGTTGGGGCGGAGGGTGCATCCCAGGCGGGGATTCCCGGCACACTGCACCGAGGGGTTGCCGCGGACCCGGCGAACAGTCTGCGGGCCCTTGTAGACCGGCGGCTTCGGCGGCAAGTCATCACGGCGAACGAAGCCGACCCCGATGTGATACGCGCACGTATCACAGGCGCCGGACATGAGTACTGGGTCGACGAGGAAGCCGGATTCACCCAAGAGCAGCAGGACGCGCTCATTGACTATTTGCTTAAAGTAAACGATCGGCCTTGATCCACATAATGAACGGGGGCTCCCGGTATGAAAGCAGTTACCTTTCAAGGAATGAATGAGGTCCAAGTCCAAAATACCCCCGACCCGCGCATCCTAAAGCCGGATGACATCATCATTCAAGTCACCTCGACCGGTATTTGCGGTTCGGATCTTCATTTTTACCATGGAATGATCCCCAGTATGGGTAAAGGCTACATTCTGGGTCATGAAACGATGGGCGTTGTGCTGGAGACGGGGCCTGATGTGCATAAGGTGAAGCGTGGCGATCGGGTCGTTATACCGTTCAATGTAGCCTGCGGCCATTGTCGGTTCTGTGAAGCCGAGCTGGAAAGCCAATGCGATCTGGCAAATCCCGAAGGCGAGATGGGAGCTGTTTACGGCTGCTCCCGCCTCTTTGGAGATTATGCCGGAGGGCAAGCCGAGCTGCTCAGGGTGCCTTACGCCAACTACCTCCCTATGGTGATCCCGCCTAGCTGTGAGGTGGAGGAAGACACGCTGCTGCTTATGACGGATGCTCTCCCCACTTCCCTGTGGGGAGTAATCCAGTCAGGCATGAAGCCAGGGGATACCGTTGTGGTTCTAGGCTGCGGCCCCATCGGATTGCTGACGCAAAAGTGGGCGTGGCGGCTCGGTGCCTCCCGGGTCATTGCCGTCGATTGCGTGCCCTATCGCTTGGAGCATGCTCGCAAGGCGAATAGGGTGGAAACGGTCAACTTCCTGGAGCAATCGCGTACCGGCGAGTATCTCAGGGAAATCACTAACGGGGGGGCCGATGTTGTGATCGATTGTGTGGGGGGCGACGGCAAGATGAGCTTTATCGAAAAAGTCGAAACCGCCCTGCGGCTGCAAGGCGGCGGCATGAGCGCCATCAATATCGCCTCGCAAGCCGTTCGCAAGGGAGGAACCGTGGAGCTGGTCGGGTTTTACGGCCTGAGGTACAATGCTTTCCCGCTCGGCGACTTCTTTGGCCGCAGCGTATCGCTTCGCATGGGCACGGCCTCGGTCGTTCATTTGATGGGACGCATCTATAAAGAGCTAAGCAGCGGCTTCGATCCGTCCGATATCATTACCCATCGACTGCCCCTTGCCTCCGCCGCCCACGCTTATGAGATTTTTGATAAAAAGAAGGAAGATGCGGTAAAGATCATCCTAAAGCCGTAGGCGAATTTACCTTCTCGGATAGCGTGCACTGCCCGATTCGGTGATGACTACACCCCCTGCAGCGCTCCTTGTCCGCGCACTTCAGCGCGGACGCCACCGCCTGCTCCGCACTGTCATACACGTGCTCACGCCCGATGCGGGCTATGACGCCGGACTTTTCCAGCATCGAGTAAGGCTGCGCGGCAACATCCGATAGCAGTACGACTCCATTAGAGCGGCTGACCTGATGAACCAGTCCTTCCAGTTGGGCGGCGCCCGTAATATCGATATAAGGCACTTTGCCCATCTGCAGAAGCAGCATCTTGGACTTTTGATCCAGGTCTTTACTCGTGACTCCCTTCTCCAGCAGCAAGGAGGAACCGAAGAACAGCGGCCCTTCTATTGTATACATGCTGAGCTGGGGGCAGCTGCGGCCGGACACCATTTTTGCCAAGCCGTTCGTATCGCCCATTCGCTTTACGAAGAGAAGCAGTGCCAGAGCCAGACCTGCTCCTACCGCCGTAGTCAAGGTGGTGAGTACGGTTAACCCGAACGTCACCAGCAGAAGCATCGACTCGCCGGTACGCATGTTTACAATGCGCAGGAACTCTTTGCGTTCGCTCATATTCCATGCCACCATCATAAGAATCGGCGCCATGCTGGCGAGCGGGATGCGGGAGGCCCATGGAGCGAAAACAAGCAGCACCAGCAGCACCGTCAGGCCATGGATTACTCCCGATAACGGGGATGCCGCGCCGTTCTTGATATTCGTCGCGGTGCGCGCTATCGCCCCTGTAGCGGGAATGCCGCCGAACAGCGGCGTAATTATGTTGGCGATGCCTTGCCCGATCAGCTCACGATTGCTGTTATGCTTGGTTCCTGCCATTTCGTCGGCCACCACAGCCGATAGCAGGGATTCGATGCCGCCCAGCATAGCAATGATCAGAGCCGGTTGAAGCAGGCTGTGCACTTTCTCCCAAGTGATCTCGGGAAGATGAAAGGCCGGCAGGCGGCTTGGAATCTCCCCGAAGGAGGAGCCAATCGTAGCCACATGCCCGTCGAAGAAAAGTGCCGCTACGATGCTGGATACGATCAGCCCGACCAGCGAACCCGGAACCTTCCAGCGATATTTGGCGCCCATAATGAGAATTACGAGGCAAATGCTTGCTGTTGCTAAGCTGTATAAGCTCCATGTTGGGAGATGCAGCCCGATTTCTTTCATATTCAAAAGAAAGCTCTCATGCTTTTCGATCTCGCGCAAGCCCAAGAAATTCGCAATCTGGCCGCTGAAGATAATAACGGCAATGCCCGCGGTGAAGCCGACCGTGACGGGCTTGGGAATAAAACGGATCAAGGAGCCCATTCGGCACAGACCCATAAGGACAAGCAGAACTCCGCCCATCAGCCCGGCGATCAGGAGATTTTCGTAGCCGTACTGTAACACGATAGCGAATAGAACAGGGATAAAGGCGCCCGTCGGCCCGCCGATCTGGAACCTTGACCCGCCAAGCAGTGAAATCAGGATGCCGGCTACAATTGTCGTGTAAATCCCGTATTCCGGCTTGACCCCCGAGGCAATAGCAAAAGCCATTCCCAATGGAATGGCTATTATCCCTACAATCAGCCCGGCAATCAGATCTTTGCGAAAAGCACCCCAAGAGTATCCTTCGAATCTGTCCATGGGACTAACCTTCTTTTCTTTATATATTTGAATATTTGAATATATATAACATGATAATCCCGCAGATATCGCTCTGTCAACGGGAAATCCTCTTTACTTGGCCTGCTCCTTCCGGATATCCTCAAGCAGATTGATGGCATCCACCAGATGATTATCGAAGATTTGCTTGGCTACCTGCAATAAATCCTTAATTAGCGGATCGCGAAGAGAGTAGATCACCGTGGTCCCTTCCTTTTTGCCATAGACGACATTCTTGCTTCTCAGAACGGCCAGCTGCTGAGATACGGCCGAGCCCTCCGAGCCCAGGATCGTTTGCAGCTCATTGACATTGCGATCCCCTTCGCTCAGCACCTCCAGAATCCGAATCCGCATGGGGTGCGCCAACGCCTTGAAGAAATCCGACTTGAACTGTTGTATCGATTGCATCGTTATATCCCTCCCGGCATTCATGGTAACCAGTATACCATATTGCCTAGGGCGCATAAATCCGGCGGGGGCGGGCACCCTATCGTCACGTGTCTTAGGCCCTGTGCATCACAGACTCCGCCATGCCCCACGCTGTAACTCGTAGCCGACAATATACTTTGCCGTCGGACCCTCCTTGGGAACAAGCCAGCCTTTACCGCAAAGTGCCTGCAGCACCCGAACCGCCGTGCGATGGTTGATCAGTAGATGCTCCCTTACGTCAACCGTACGCAGGGGGCGTGACAGACGGCATGCAAGACGAATGACCTCCTTTTCCAATACCGCCAAACGCTCTGTAGGACCTGGCTCCGCTTGATAGCGGCTGAGCACCATGCGCAGCAAGGTCGTGCAAACCTCGGGACGCTGGGACACGTCGTCATATGCGAAGGAAATGACCTGATACCCCATCGCAGTTAAGAACGTTTCACGGTTGAGCTCGCTGCAATACTTTTGTCTGTCCATATCCCGAACATGGGGACCGAAGCCTTTGATTTCTATGACCAGCTTTACCGGCTGCGTCAGCCAGACAAAATCGCAAAAGTAAGACATGCCTCGCCAATCCCGTACTTCGTACTCCGGATGCAGATCGTCGAAGCTTCCTCTAACGGGCCACCAGACATTGCGGCAGAAAAGCCTCTCCGCCTCGTTATGTCCGCGAACAAGCCGCCCTTTGCGTTCCCCCGTTCTTCGCTCGACATGGTGTAGTATAAACACGGCATGCGCTTCTTCAAAAGTCATTTCCCATCCTCCCTTGGAATGAAAAAACGCCCCGAGCCATCCTTTTGCTCAAAAAGGACAGTCATCGGGACGTTCTTCGTCTCTAATTCCATATTATAGTATAAAAGAGTATTTTCTGCTAGTTACAATACCGTCAGCAGCTCCAGCCCATGAGGATTTATGCAAATGCGCACAAATCCCCAGCCAGATGGTACTACATGTGCTTCATTTGTGCGATAATGCAACATTCCAGGAGGGCAAGGCGGCTGTTTCTCCTAATCCAGCTATCAAAGTTGCACTTTAGCACAATTCTAGCACCACAGACACGAAACCGGCCGGATTTGCTGCCGATTCGCACAAATCCTAGACGCACTTGCGCCATGCAGGACCGCGAGGAGAAGCTCACCCGCTCACCCAATCTCAGGCTTCGGGCATACCAAGCAACCCACCTCACGGCGCTGAGCATACGAAACAGCATGCCTCAGTAGCACACACAGGCCCATGAGGATTTATGCAAATGCGCACAAATCACCGGCCAAATGATACTACATATGCTTCATTTGTGCGATAATGCAACATTCCAGGAGGCAAAGCGGCTGTTTCTCCTAATCCGGCTATCAAAGTTGCACTTTAGCACAATTCCAGCACCACAGGCACGAAACCGGCCGGATTTGCTGCCGATTCGCACAAATCCTCAACGCACGTGCACCATGCAGGCCCGCTAAGGAGCAAACCGCTCCCCAGCTGCCCGCACATTACACGCCTAAAGCCGCACCGGCCCGCATATAATCGGTCGATTCCAGAAAGATGGCATTGCCGTTGATAATGAGCAGCACCGTGCCGTCCCCAAGGATCGACGCTCCGGCCAAATACGACAAATGCTTAAATCCGTCCTGCGGCGGCTTCACGACGACCTCCTGCTGCCCCAGCAAGGAATCCACCTTCAGCGCCAGACCGCTCTTCAGGATCACAAGATATTGGCCGCTCGTTTCTTCCTCCTGCCCCGCCAAGCCGAAGTAGCTCCGCAGATCGATCACCTTGTACACCTGCTCCCGAAGGATCACGATCGGCTGTCCTTGCATCGTCTGCAGATCGGCATCCGATACGCGGCCCGTTTCCTCAATTTGGTCCAGCGGAATCCCGTACGGATCTCCACCGACCTTCACCTGCAGCACTTGCGTCATGGATAGCGTTAACGGCAGCTCGATGCGAACCCTCGTGCCTTCCCCCGGCTCGCTAACGACCTGGACATCCCCTTGAAGTCTCACAATCGTAGTTCTTACCGCATCCATACCGATGCCCCGACCCGAAAGAGACGTTACCTCCTCCGCCGTCGAGAAGCCGGTATGAAATATATAGGGGATCAGCTCCTGCGGCTGAAGCTTCTCCAGCTTATCCCCTTCCACGAGCTGGTGCTCCTTCAGCTTCGCTCGAATCCGCTCCACATCGATGCCGGCTCCATCATCGCTGACCTCCAGCACAACCCGGTTGCCCTCCCGGAACGCCCCAATGCTCAGCAGTCCTTCGGGCGGTTTACCGGCGCGGACCCGGTCCTCAGGCGCCTCGATGCCGTGGTCGATCGCATTGCGAATGAGATGGATCAGCGGATCGGACAAGGCTTCGACCAGAGTTTTGTCGAGCGTGGTCTCCTCCCCGCTGAACTCAAGCCGAATATGCTTGCCGGATTGGCGTGCCATGTCCCTGACGAACCGGTTAAACTTGGTGAACACGTGGGATACCGGCAGCATGCGGATATCGACGATGGCGTCCTGCAGCTCCTTCGTGATGCGGTCCAGCATGGCATACCGCTCCTTCAGGTCTCTCGCCAGCGCTACCGTGTAAGGATCCTCCAGCATACCGCGAATCATGAAAGGAAAGGCATTCTTCGCAATTGCCAGCTCCCCGATCAGCTCCATCACCCGTTCTACCTTACCGGTCTCCACGCGAATGATTTTCTCCGATTCGGAGGACAGCTCGCCTCTTCCGCTTCGCAGCGGAGCCGGTGTCCGTTCCGGCTTCTCCACAACCGCGACGGCCTCCGCTACAGCCTCCTCCTCAGGAGGCTCCTGCTCCTTCGGCAGCACAGCCATCTCCGCTATAGGCTTCACCGCGTCACTCACGGAAGCGGCCTCAATGCTCACCTCCGTGTAGCGCGCCGCCAGCTCCTTTAAGGAATATATGTCTGGAGCAGCCGGCTGCGAGAGCTTGCGCAGCTCCTCATCCCCGAGCACCGTAGCGCAGCGATGCAGAATGCCTCTTGCCAGGTCCCACCTTTCAATGAGAGGACGACCCTTCGGGGCAAGAAAGTGAATCTGCTCCACGATGAGCTTCTTGGCCAAACCCGCGGTAACCTCCGGCGCTATGCCGGAAGAGACAGGCTCCTTGTGAGCTTGCTTAGGAGGCTCCTCCAGCTGAAGAGCAGCTGCCGTCTCCTGCAGCTCCTCCCAGCCCTCCTCCACTTCAGGCGCCAGCAGCGTGCCGAACTCCTGCTTAGTCTCTTGGCGCGGCTTGCACAAATCCCACAGATCGAGCACCATATCGGAAATGGCCACTGGACTGCGTCCCGCCGCCCATTCCGACAAAGTTCCGGCAATCGCCTGCCACACATCATACCACCAGGAAGGAACGGACGGTCCGCCCTTTTCCCGTAACGTATATTGCTCGAGCAAGGTCAATGTTACGATCATCTGCATAAAAAGGATCTGGAGGCTCTCGTTCTCCCGCTTTTTATCGGCTAAACGGGTGAGCTTCTGCACCATCGCGCCGATCTGCTCCGTCAGCGCCTCATCGAAGAAACGAATCGCTGCCAGCTGAGCCGCTTCCTGTGCCAAGGCTTTTCCGTGCTTGGCCTGGGTGCGGTCCGGCTGAATATCCGCATGATCGAGTACGGCGTACAGCGGAAACAAATGAGCCAATGCGTCCCCGGCTTTCTCCCCCTGCATGAATCCCTTCGTCATTCGGATCCATTCCTCCGGATCCGCCGAGAAAAGTCTCGGACGCGGCTCCAGCTTCTCCATGGGCTCCTCGCTCTTAGCCCGGTATTGACTTAAGCGGTGCAGCAGCTCCGGCTCCGACTGGGGATCTTCCGCCCCGGCGGCAATCGAGCCGACCATCAGCCGGATTTGGTCGAAGCTCTCCAGCAGCACATCGGTTAAGGTCGGCTCGAGACTGCGCGTGCGGCTCCGAAGCTCATCCAGGATCCCCTCCAGCAGGTGCGTCAGCACGGCAATGCCGCTATAGCCGTAAAGGTTGGCTGACCCCTTCAGCGTATGCGCCGCCCGGAAAATATGATTCACATTCTCCTCATCATCCGGGTGCTCCTCCAGCATGAGAATGTGGTCGTTAATCGAATTGAGCAGCTCGTCTGCTTCGTTCAGGAATGATTGCTTCAGGTTCATCGGCTTTCTCCCTCCGGTATAACCCCAAAGAGTCGGATCAAGCTCTCCAGCTGATCCGGTCGCACAGGCTTCACCAAGTACGCGTTCGCTCCCGCCTGATAGGCCAGATGCTGATCCGAGGGCTTGTTCTCGCTGGATATGACCGCGATCGGCGTATTGTACTTCTGCTCCCCGCCCCGCAGCTCGCGAATGAATTGGTACCCGTCCATCTTAGGCATGTTGATATCGACGATGGCCGCATCGAAGCTCTCGACCGCCATTTTCTCCAGGGCTTCCAAACCGTTGAATGCCTCGGAAACGACAAAGCCGCGCTCCGTCAGGTAGGTTCTGTAATAATCTCTTGTTGCCGACGAATCCTCTACAATGAGTACCTTGGACCTTATCACTTCCGAATCACCTCGCCACCGGTTTTTGGTAAATAATCGAATGCTGGAATTTGCGCAGTTGAAAAATCGAGGTAATCCGGCTCATCGACTCGGAATGGCCCAGAAATACATATCCACCGGGTTTAATCGATTGGTAGAAATCCAGCGCCACCTGCCTGCGGGATTGATCGTCGAAGTAAATCAGCACATTGCGGCAAAAAATGACATCCACCTCTTGAAGCTGCCGCATCATCGTCGATTCCATCAGGTTCAGCTGCTGAAATTCCACCAGGCTGCGCAGCTGCTGGTTCACCTTGAGCTCCGTACCGGACTGTTCAAAATATTTTCTGACATAAGGAGTCGGGATATGACGCGTCGACCTTTCGGCATAGCAGCCCTTACGGGCGAAGGCCAGCACCTTGTTATCAATATCCGTAGCAATGATACGGCAGCGGGCCAAGTTCTCGGGACCGAGCATCTCATGTAAAATAATCGCCAGGGTATATGCCTCTTCACCTGTAGAGCAGCCGGCCGACCAGAAGACCAAATTCCCCTTTTCTCTGCGTACAAGCTCGGGCAGCACTTCCTCTGCGAAGCATTTCAATTGACTGAACTCGCGGAAAAAATACGTTTCATTGACTGTCAGCACCTCGATAAATGCCTGCAGCTCCGTCCCATTGTTTTCAAACCTGAGCATGGAATAGTAATAATTAATATCACTGAGACCCAGCGCCTCCATGCGCTGTATCAAGCGGCGTTCCACAAAGTACAGCTTGCTGTCCGGAAAGTAAATGCCCGTCTTCTGATATATGTAATCACGCAATCGGTGAAATTGTTCCATGCTAAGCGTAACATTCATAATGACTCCTTAGACTGCGACGGCCCGTGGCCGAGTCTGCGCAGCGCCCTCTGTCCGACGTAATCAATGTACGGATGCTCGAACTGCCCCATCGCGTAACGAATGGCCTCGGCTTCTGCTTCTCCGCCTCCCAAATCACCGAGAGCCTCAATCATGGCTACAACGACGTTCGCTTCTTTATCAATGTGCAATTGCTTGATCAGCAGCCGGTTTACTTCATCCTTATAAGGCAGCTGAACCATTGCCTGCACCACAAACAAACGTACGTCGGCGTCCATATCGTTCAGATGATCCTGCAGCACCTCGAGCCCCTGCTTGCCGAAAGCGGCAAACAGCTCGACGGCCAAATTTCGCGCAGCCGCCTCCTCGGAGTAGAACAGCTCGATAAGAATGGTTGTTCCTCTCTCATGGGGCAGGCGCACGACTTCCGAGCCCAAATACTCTAGCACATCCGGTCGAAGCGGCGTCTGGAGTACGTTTCGCAGATACTCTTCCTTTTCCTCAAGAGAGATGTCCGCCAAATAGTCTCGGATCATACCCAGATTCCCGGTCTGACAATAAAACCGAAACTGCTTATATTCCATACCCCAGCACCTCGTTCACGATGACTTTACCAATCTGATGAGAAGGTAGAACAAGCTTCGCCCCGCCCAGCTCCACAGCTGCCCTCGGCATGCCGTATACGATGGCCGTCTCCTCGGATTCGGCGATCGTAAGGCCTCCGTTTTGCCGGATCGTTGCCATCCCCTGCGCACCGTCCGTGCCAATCCCTGTCAATAAGACCGAAATAATCATGGAGGCCGGCAGCTGCTCCGCAAGTGAATTCATGCTGACGTCAACGGACGGCTTGAACACGGTCTCGATCGGACCTGACCTGATCGCGATGCGAAGCTGCTGCTTGCCGAGAACCTTCTCGACGAACATATGCTTCCCGCCGGGAGCGACATACAGCGTCCCCGGCTCCACCAGCATGCGATGTGCCGCTTCGACCACACGAATTTTGAACTTGTCGTTCAGCCGCTCCGCGAAGGAGCTGGTGAACATGGCAGGCATATGCTGGACCAAAAACATCGGGGCAGGGAAGTTTGCAGGAATATGCTGCAAAATATCGATCACCGTCCGGGGCCCCCCGGTGGAGGCCCCGATAATTACGGCATGATCGTAGTCATAACCTCCGCGTTCCATGACATAAGGCCGGCTGCGTCCATCCTCCTGTCCCCGAACCGGCTTCTGCCCCGCAGCCAAAATACGCTCGGTAAGCTGCTGTATCATCGCTTCCATTTCCGCAACGCCCAGCACCTCCGGCTTCGTTACATAGTCGAATGCGCCCAGCTCCAGGGCCTCAAACGTGACCAAAGCTCCCTTACGGGAATAGGCGGAAAGAATAATGACGGGGCAAGGAGCCAGCTCCATTAAATATTGCAAGGCCGTGATCCCGTCCATTGTCGGCATGTGGATATCCATAGTCACCACATCGGGGCGCAGCTTAATCGCCTTCTCTACCCCTTCTCTTCCGTCCCGCGCCACCCCGATCACTTCGATTCTAGGATTGCGCGATAAAGCGGCCATCAGCTGCTGGCGCATTAACGCAGAATCGTCCACAATAAGTATCTTGATTGTGCTGTCCATTCCTATCATCCTGACCTTCTCCGAAATTCAAGTGTGTCCTTATTCCCATGTCGATGGGTCGATCAATGGAATCAATCGTGTGTCCGATTCCTTATAAAATCCCCGAAGCCAGCCAAACTGCGCGCTCTGCTCATACATGCCCGCCCTTTGTATTTTGTCTGCCGCTACCGGCAGTACTCGAGTGACCTCATGTACGCCTATGCACTTGGCGGTTCGATGTCCTTGCATGACGATCAGGTGCTCGAACGGGTCCCGCGAAGATTCCTGCATCAGCCAATCCTGCGCATCCAAGACCGTCACCAGCTGTCCGCGAATATTGGCAAGTCCCGCCACGCCAACAGATGCAAACGGAACCTTTCGCACCGGAGACATTCTTGTAATTTCCTTTACTCTCGCGGACGATATCCCGAACTCCTCTCCGTTCAGCCGGAAGAAGAGGATCAGCTCTTCTCCTTGACTTGAGGCGTCCTCTTCCGTGAAATCGGCGCCCGCGCCTTCTCCTCCGGCGGATTCGGAGAGCAAATAAGGCAGCACGGCAAGCTTCTCCAGCACCTGCTGCACATCCAGCAGAAACAAAGGCTTCGTCAATCCGCCGATGGAATACACTTTCTCGATTCCGTCGGACAAGCGCTTAAGAGAGGCCGGTATTTCCAGCGGGGAGGCCTGCTTCATCATCCGAACCTCATGGACATGCTCCACAGCCAACCCCAACTGAATGCTCCCATTGCCCGCCGGCAGCTCGACTACGATCACCCGGCTCAGCCTCTCGCGATGATGACCGTGCGTGAGATGGGAAGCCTCGACAATCGGCAGCATCCGTCCGCCGCGAAAGACGCCTAAACCGAGGATGCAGTCCGGCAGTCCTTGAATTGGCTCCAGCTGCTCCGGGAACGGGGCGATTTCGCGAACCTTCTCCATCGGCAGCCCGTAGCATTCCCCGGAAATCTCGAAGCGAAGAATCGCTGCGGAGCGAGGCTCCGACCATTCCGGCTCGAAGAGAGAATGGACGGCCGTTGACAGAGCCGACGGCATCACCGGTCTCGATTCGTTCTGGAGCGGCTTCAGGACCGCCTCGACCTTCAGGATCCGGATCACCGTGCCTTCCCGCATGACGAAGCCTTCATATTGCTCCAGCGAGCCTTCCTCGGGGCTCAGCACATCCTCAGGAGCAACCGTAATGACACCGTCTACTTGATCTACGGCAAAGCCTATAATCGACTTTTTCTTTTGTATTACCAAAATCTTCTCAGCAGGCGCGTGGCTCACGCGTCCCAGCCACCGGCTTCCGTTGATCACCGTCAGCAAGGACCCTCGCAGATTGACCATTCCCTCGAGGCACGGCTCGGAGAACGGCACCCGCGTTACCCGATCCATGCGAATGATTCCCTTCACGGCATGGATCGGCACGGCATAAAGATGATCATGCAAATAAAACGCAACCAGCTGCCTGCTCGTGGATGACTCCTTCATTGTTCCCTGCTCCTCCGGCTTCGGCTTATACGAGCATATCGTCCGCAAGACCTGCGATTTCCTCGATCGCGCGAGACAGCTCTTGAATGCCCACGGTTTGCTCCTGACCGGCATGTGAAGCCTGCTTGCTGGCGGCAGCCGCTTCGATTGCCGTAGCGGCAATCTGATCAACGGCCCGCTTGGAGTCGTTCACGGCATTTTCCGCTTCCGTAAGGCTGCGGCTGCTGTGCTCTGCCCCCTCCCTCAGCTGCATCAGATGTTCTTCAATCTGACCGGAGTTCACCAGAATGCGCCTAGCCTTCTCCACTTCCATCTTGGTCGTTTCCTTCGTAATCTGCAGCTCTCGGATAACCAGAGATACCTGGGAAGCAACATCGCGAATCAAATCCTTGATGTTCTCCGCATTGGTGGACGTCTCCTGCGCCAGCATGCGGATATCGGAAGCGACGACAGCGAAGCCGCGTCCGTACTTGCCCGCCCCTGCCGCCTCGATCGCCCCGTTCACAGCCAGCATATTGGTCTGAATTCCGACTTTATCTATCGTGCTTACAATCTTGTCGATGCTGCGAATTTGACGCTCCAGCTGGAGCAGGCTGGTTAGATGCTCGTCCAGCCTGGTGAGACCGAGACCGATGTTCTCTATCATGATCTCCGTCTGCTCTCTGCCCTTCTCGAACAGCCCCGTCACCTCGTTGATCCGGTCCTGCGAGGACATCGCCAGCGTGCTTACTTTGCTAGTCAGCTGCTCGAGCTGAACCAGCGCCGAAGCCGATTGCTCCGTAGCGACCGATTGCATCTCCGCGCTGCGGTCCATCGTATTGATAGCGGCCATAATCTGCTGCGCCGATTGAGCGGCCTCCGTAATTGATGCCGCCAGCTCCTCCGAAGCGGAGGCCATCGATTCGACGGATCGGCTCATGTTTTTCCCCGAGCGAAGCTCCTCCGTTAAGTCGCCAAGCTCCAACGCGCTGTGACTGATATCCTCAAGCGCACGGGTTTGCTCAGCAATGGCTTGAACCGCCTGCCCTGCACCGGTAGCCTGCTCCTCCGCCGCCTGCGCAATGATCCGCGAGCCTGTCTCAAATTCCTTGACTCCGGCTTTCAGCAGCAGCATCTCGCCGTTGATTTCCTTCGTGCTCTCGACAAAATCATTCATCCTTTGATTGATTTGGCGCAGCATGTCCGTCACGTGGCGGCCGCTTTCAACCTCCTCCAGGGACGATTGCTCCGCTGTGATAATCGAGGAAGCGATGGAACCTACCTCCGTCTGTATTGCCTCCACAACCGACTTAATATCCCTTGCCGACTTCTCCGAAATTTCCGCCAGCGCACGTACTTCATCGGCCACGACAGCGAAGCCGCTGCCGTGCTCGCCCGCGCGTGCCGCTTCAATCGCCGCATTCAAGGCAAGCAGATTCGTCTTATCCGCCAAGTGTACGACGGTGGCAATGATATCCCCGATCTCCCTCGCTTGATGCTCCAGCTCCGCAATCAACCGCGCGGATTCTGAATTTTTCACGGCGGACATCGAGATTCCTTCGATCAAGCGGCTGATGTCTTCCGAGGAGCCGTTCACCATATGCTGCATGGACAAGCTTCGGTTCATGGAGAGAGTCGCATTTTGCGAAATGATATTCATATTCTCCATGATCTTGGTTATGGATGCGGAGCTTTCTTCACAGGCCGATGCGGATTGCTCCGCTCCGGTAGCCAGCTGCTCGATGGCGGTTCGAAGCTCATGAATGGCAGATTGGGATTCCTCCACGCCTGCGGAAAGCTCCTGCGTAGCCGTGGCCAGCCGCTCCGAAAGCTGCTGCTGCTTCGCATAGGTGCGGGCACGCTGCCGCTGCTCCTGCAATCGCTTGGCCGACAAGGTATCCGCCTGTGCCTGTGTCTCGGAACGGAAGGCTTCGCTTGGGAAAGCTTCCTTCGTCATCGTCCTTTGCAAGGTTGGCGGGGAAAGCAAGGTCTTCTTCTCATTCATCGGTCGGTTCCTCCATCAGGTTCGGATTTTGCTTAAGGGGCAGGGTAATGTCGAAGGTGGTTCCTTCAAGAACACGGCTGCTAACCCCGATCTTACCGCGGTGCTTTTCAATGATTTTGTAGCTGATCATAAGTCCCAGGCCGGTGCCCTTCTCCTTACTGGAGTAAAACGGCTCTCCCAGCTTCTCCAGCCGGTCCTCCGGGATCCCGCAGCCTTCATCTCTGATGCGCAGGCATAACGAATGCTTGTCCGCCTGGCTTAGGCTAATATGGATGTTCCCTCCGGACGGCATAGCCTCGATCGCATTTTGCAAAATATTGATTAATACCTGCTTAATCTGGTTTGCGTCACATTGTATCATGGCGTTGCTGATCAAAATGACCTTATTCAGCTGCACTCCGTTCATGATCGCCTTCGTTTCCATCAGATGGATGACATCCTCCAGCAGCAAGCGAAGATCGTGGTCATAAAATTTCGCTTCCTGCGGCTTGGCGAGCATGAGAAATTCGCTGATGATAGCCTCAATCCGCTCGATCTCGGAAAGCATCAGCGCGTAATACTTGCTTTCTTTATCACTGGCTTGCAGAATCTGGGCAAAGCCCTTCAGCACGGTAAGCGGGTTCCTTACCTCGTGCGCTACCCCTGCGGCCAATTGTCCGACCGCCGACAGCTTGTCCGACTTGCGCAGGAGCTCCTCAGCTTCCTTCTTCTGCGTAATATCCTGCATTTGAATGATGTAATACAGCGGCCTGCCCTCGACATCCCGTACCAGCGTTAAGCATAAATACCCCCAGACGAACCGCCCGGAGGAGTGCAGGAATCTCCGCTCCATTTCACAGGACTGAACCTCCCCGATCAGCAGCCGGGTGCAGCCTTCCAAATAACCGTCCCGGTCTTCCTTATGAAGATAATCGAGAATCTGCAGCCCGTAAGTGTCCTGTGTATGAATATCCAGCGTCTCGGCAAAAGCATAATTCATCTCTTGGATCGACCCGTTCACCAAAACAAGGGCCATTCCCACCGCAGCATAATGAAAGGCCGCATGAAACCGCTCCTCCATTTCGCGTGAACGAGTGTCGTCCAGGCGTTTGTTCGTCACTTCTTCGATCGACTTAATCAGCAAATACCGGTCTTCGCCGGACTGCTTAATGACCCCATGAACCTCAACGTAAACAGGAGTCCTGTCCTTTCTGACTCCCTTCAGCTGAGTGTGTACCCTCTCGGAAAACGAAAACGAATGCTTGCCGGCTTGGAGCAAACTTAAAAAATTCGGACAGAGCAGCTTCTCGTAGCTCTCTCCTACCAGTTCGAAATCAAGATAGTCGAAGATCTCAAGCAGGTCTTGACCTACCTTTACGAACCGGCCATTTTTCAGGATGCTCATCTCCTGCAACCATTCGTCCCAAAAGAGATTGTTGTCACTCGCAGTACTATTCAATTGTCTCATTGCTTCGTTTGATAATTTCATGGTTGTCTCCCAATTGCCGGAATGAAACGTCGCTTTTCATAAGTATAGGGATTGAAAAACAGCGTGTAAATGAGTAATAACGTCGTATTGTGAGTAATTATGACGAACCATGTCGATAATCGAAAAATTCACGAGAATGACAAAAAATTTGAAGATTTTTGAATAAAAAAAGCTGCCGTAACGAAGTTCGGAACATTTCCAAACCGCGTTATAGCAGCCAATATTTTACAATATGTTACCGGCCCGCATTAAAATTCAGGCGTCACAGGAACAACGTTCCCTAGATCATGGGTGTATCCGCAAAACCGTGCAGCTCCAGGATGAAGTTCTCACAGCGCCGCCTGCTATGTTTGCTTGCTTCGGTACTCCCTCGGCGTGACGCCGACATAGCGTTTGAAGACCTTCGAGAAGTAGGTACGGTCCGAGTACCCCAGCTGAGCGGCAACGGCTTCCACAGTCGCTTCCGTATTCTCAAGCAGCTTGGACGCGATTTTCATCTTATAAACATTCAAGTAGTCGATGAAATTGTATCCGGTCATCCGCTTGAAGGATCTTGAGAAATAGCTGGGGCTCATATACAGATGCGCCGCCAGGTCGACGGTGCTGATGTTCTCGGACAATCGCGAATGAATATAAGCGTCGATGGCCTGAAGCTTCGGCTCCTTCGGGGCCGCTTCCTCAGCGGGTCGGTTCGCCGCCATCAAGGTAAGCAGTCTCCAAGCGAGCAAACCTTTCGTATCCTCCCAGAGCAGCGATTGTTCGAAGCTGTCATAGAAGGCCTCCTCTTCAAGCTCGGGCATAAGCTGCAGCTCCAGCAGCCGTACCCGCTTCATACACGCGTGGATGACATCAGCGGGAGCAAGTCTCTTACCCGAGGCTGTCGCGGCAAGTGCTTGGAGCGCTTCCTCGACCTTTTCCTCGCTTCCCTGCTCTACCGCTTCAGTCAGCTCCAGCAGCTCCTGCTCCAGCACTCCCGTAGGCATATACGCATAGGGCTCCGCCTTCTCCGCCCCAAACACCCCGGCCGAGCCCCCGTAATACAGAAAGTGCTTTTGCTGCTGCAGGTCCCGGTAGGCGTTACCGATTTGCTCCAGGCCCAGCCTGCCGGGCCCGCTGACACAGAAGAGCTCGACCTTCAGATAGTCACGGCAGTGCTCCGTCAGCTTCTGCAGGTAATCCTTGAGGTACTGATACTCGTTGAAGGAGAGGCTGGGGCGATAGTTGTACAGCACCGTCAGCAAGCCATCCTTCTGGAAGACGGTCAGGCCCTCGTAGGTATCGGCCAGCTCGCCCGCTATATTATACACGCCGTAACGGATCAGCGAAGCGTGGTGTAACGGATAGCGCGGCAGCAGCGTCGAATCGAGCAGCTTTACATAGCCGAGCATAAACGCCGGATACTCCCATTCAATACCGAGACGCTTGGCATAGCCGAGAATCCGCTCCGGCTCCTCGCCCTTCAGCACCTGCTGGAGCAAGGAATCCTTCAGCAGATCCCGGTTCCGGCTTAGATCCTCCCTATAAGCGTGCTGCTCCGCCTTCCACCCGGCCTTCTGCAGCGCGGCTGCACACCCCTGCAAGCTTCGCTCCAGCTGCTCCTTGGTGAGCTCATCCTTTACCAGGTAATCATCCGCCTGCAGCTGGAGCGCTTTTTTCACATAACCGAAGTCCTCATGACACGTCAAAAATAAAATGCGCACCTCCGGCTTTCTCCGGCGAAACTCCGCCGCCAGCTCCAGACCGTCGATTTGAGGAAGGCCGATATCCGTAATCACAATATCCGGCAGCACATCGGCGAACAGCCTAAGTGCCTTAGCGCTCGAATCCGTCTGCGCAACAATATGAAATCCGAGCGCCTCCCAATCCGTCAGCTGACTCAAGTATCTCAGCATCGGCACATCGTCATCGATCAGCATTACCTTCACCATGTTCCTACAGCTCCCCTTCCCCTGTCTTAGTTAAGGTTGTCCGGCCAACGCAGCATTGCGGTCGCCCCTCCATCAGGTCTATTCTCTAGTCGAAGCACTGCCTGTGTCCCATGGCTCAGCCGAAGCCGCTGAAGCACATTCACTAGTCCTACCCGTTCGTAACCGCTGTCGCCCGCCGAGGCCGCTTCTACAAACAGATGATTGAGCGCCTCCAGCTTCTCTTCGGGAATTCCTGTTCCATTATCCGAAACCTGAAGATGAATCCAGCCATGCTCCCGGAATGCGCGAACCGTAATAGAGCCGGGCTCATCCGTACCCGCCAGCCCATGGACAATGGCATTCTCTACGAGCGGCTGCAGCGTCAGCATCGGCACGGAAAGCTGCCGGAGCTCGTCCTCAAGCCGGACCTGAAGCCGGATTTCCCGGCTGCTGCGCATCTGCATAATCTCAATGTAATGCTGCAGCAGAGTGCATTCCCTCTCTAAAGTCGAGGGCTGGTCCACCTTCATATAGGCCTTGAGCAGGCTCATCAGCGCATCGATCTGGCCTCCATGCTTGCGGTCCCGCTCAATTAGAAGACTGCACTTAATGGAGTTCAGCGTATTGAGTAGAAAATGCGGCCGAATCTGCGCGAACAAAGCCCTCAGCTCCAGAAGGCGCTTTTGCTCCTGCTCCCGCTCAATCCCTTGGATCAGCTCGTCGATTTCACTCAGCAGCAGGTTCACCGCTTGGCCCAGCTCCTCAAATTCGTCACTGCCTTCACTGACATAACGCACCTTCCGGTTCCCGCCGCCGAACTGCTTGGCAAGCCCCTGAAGCTGCCGAATCGGGTGGTGCAATCTTCTCGCCAGAACGACGGCGAAGAGAAGAAATCCGACGGATAGCCCCAGCACAAGCAATCCGCTGACATAGAACGTTTGAGAGATTTGGCCGGTAACGGCCTGTTTCGGGGTGTGGTAAACCAGCTTCCAGCCGGTCTTCGGGATGACGGCCTCGCTGCGGATATCTCCATCAGCGGCGTCCACGTCGTTATGAAAGGGAGACGCCTCGCTGCCGGCAATGCGTCCTCCGTCAGCATCGTACAGGGCGAACTGCCCTTCCGCCACTGCAGCAAACAAGCTGTCGAAGTAACGGCTGGAAATCCCGACCATGAAGGTAGCCAGCACCCGGCCCTGCGGACTGCCGTCGTGAATGACACGGCCGAGATAATAATAGGTTTCCCCCGGTCGGCCCTCGGAAGGAACCGTACCGATCCACTGCAGCTTATCCGAAATCCCTTGGTCTACGCGGGGCTGAATGAGCCTCCAGTGACGCTGCATCTGCTCGATGCCGCCGCCTATGCCTTCATTGACCGTCATGTAAGGAATAACAAAGGACTGCTCATTCACGAGAAAAAGCCATATATCCTTGTTCACCGACTTCACAGCCGCCTGCTCGAAGAAGCTCTGGATCCTCGTATAGCTGTTATAATCGTCGATGGTTACGATTGCCTTCATGTCCGCGAAGGTATGCAGATGCTGCCGGATCGAAGGATCCCGGGCATAATAATGGGAAGCGGAAGCCAGCTCGTCAACCAGCTTGCTGATATCCTTCACCATGAGCTCCAGCACGGATTGATTCGCCTGACGTATCTTGTCCATCATCGTCTGCTTGATGATGGAATACGACAAGAGGGATAACGCGAGAATCGGAATCAGAATGAGGATAAGAAAGGATGCTTGAATCCGACGGTAAAATGATTTGCGCAGCATCAGACGTCCCCCTCGAGTAGTCAAATCATGACGATTCTTGTCGAACCTATACCTCTATTATACTCTGAACGGCACGCCGCCGATAGCTTCTCCGTTCCCGCCTACGAGCGAAAGGACACCCCCCGGGGTGCCCTCTCAACGTCCAGCTTACTTCGTATTTTGCTTGATGATCTTGTTCGCTTCTTCAACCATCCATGCTTGTACTTCATCGGATGATTTGTTCTCCAGAATAAACTTGGAGAAACCGTCCGTCAGCAGCTTGTCCAGATCCTTCTCATAGGAAACGGCGTTTTTGGAAGGCGGCAGCGCTTGAACCCGCTTGTCGAAGAGCGTATTCATGAGCGATTCCACATCATACAGCTCCTTGTTCGTGCCGATCAGCCGATCCACCAGCGGCTTCATATCGCCCTTCTTCCAGCCCGGCAGCTCGGTTCTCGCATCGGTCATATTCGTAGACACGAAGCGAATGAACTGGTATGCGGCGTCCTTATTCTTCGAGTCCTTGCCGATGGACAGGAACTGCCCGCCCATGTACAAATCCGGTTTGGCATCCTTGGAAGGCAGCGGCACCGGGGCGAAGGCGGTTTTAAACTTATGCGGGAACTTCGACGTATCCCCTACCTCGCTGATCATCCAGTTGCCGGCGATGATCATGGCCGCCTTCTCATTGAAGAACTCGGAGCGGTAATTCAGCTTCGCTCCAATCACATCCGCATATGGCTTGGCCGATTTGTCTTCCTTCTCCATCGCGCGGCGCAAATCGAAGAACCTTTTGTACGTCGGGTCACTGAAATTCGTCTTTCCGTCCTCGTACAGGAACGGATGCTGCATATGCACCTGAGCCGTCGGGTTCGCATACAAGGACCAGTTGTGGAAGTACGTTCCGTAACGTTTGCTCGGTCCGTCTCCTTTGTTCAGCTTCTTTGCATATTCACGGTAATCGTCGTAGGTCCAGCCAAGCGTCGGAACCGGCAGCCCCGCTTCATCCAGCGCATCCTTGTTGAGAAGCACGAAATTCAGCGTAGTATTGTTTTGAATGCCGTAGTATTTGTCCTTATAGCGCGGATTCACGTAGTATTCGTCCTCCGGCTTTATCTTCTCCTTGGCATACAGCTCATCAAGCGGCGCAAGCACTCCCTGCTCCGCCCGTGCGAAAAGATGGCGCGTATTCGGGAACAGCATGACATCTACTTGCTCCCCTGACGATAGCAGCACGTCGAGTTTCTTCATCGTCTCTTCGGAATTGCCCGGCACGAGCGGGATCGATTCCACCTTAATATTCGGATATTTTGCCTGGAATTGCTCGATGAACTTCTTGGTAACCCCTTCGGTCGTTTCGTTATCCCAGTTGTAATACTTGATCGTTACCGGCTTGGATGCATCTCCCGCCCCGTCGCCGCCGGACGCTTGCTGATCCCCCGATTGGGCGCAGCCGCTCAGCAGTGCCAGTGTGAGGATCGACCCGGTAATCAGCTTCCCTGCTTTGAATGTCATAAGATTACTCCCCCTAGAGTGATTCTTCCTTGTGCCTTGCCTGGCTTTATTATAGAATGGCGCGATTTCAAACGACGTGCACGATTGCATCCAGAACGTGCACTATTGTGCCCTGATGTCTACCCCTTCACGCCGCCTAGGGAAATGCCTTTGATGACCTGCTTTTGCAGTACCACGAAAATAAGGACCAGCGGAATAATCGCCGATAGGGAAGCCATCATCAAGACGGCGAAGTTGTCCGCGTAATCATCCTTGAACAGCTGCATGCCCAGTGTAATCGGGAACAGCTTCTTATTCAGTAGGAAGATCAGGGGATGCTGATAGTCGTTCCAGGTCCAGATGAATTTAATAATGCCCACCGTTGCGAGAATCGGCTTGCAGAGCGGCAGCACAATCCGGGCGAAAATGCGGAAATAGCCGGCGCCGTCGATTTTGGCCGCTTCAATGTATTCGGGATGAATCCCCATCATAAACTGCCGCATCAGGAACGTAAAGTAGATGGAGAACATCATGGTAACGATCAATGCTGCATGCGTATTATAAAGTCCGAGCCACTTGATCAGCAAAAAACGGGGAACCAGTGTGGCCTGCTCCGGAATAATCATGAAGGTAAGCAGCACGCCGAACGCCCAATCTCTGCCCCGAAATTGAATCTTGGTAAACGCGAAGGCCGCCATGGAGGAGAACAGGATGGTGATCACCGTAACGATCAAGGACAGCTTCAGCGAGTTCAAGTAAAACAAGTAGAACGGTACCTTGCCGAGCCATACCTCTTTAAAGTTATTCACCGTATTCCAAGCGGTAGGAATCCACTGGATCGGAAACACAAGCACATCCTTCTCATATTTCATGGCGGATGATGTCATCCATACGAGCGGTACTAGAAAAAATAATGAGAATCCCCCAAGCAGCACCGTCGTGGCCAGCTTCATATAATTGTCCAGCTTTCTTGTCATGGAGCCCGCTCCTTTCCTATGTTTTCAAGGGAATGTCCTTCCTATCCCGCACTTTTCGCTTAGTAATGTACATACCGCTTCTGAATTTGCCAGCTGAGGAAGGTAATCACGGCAACGATGGCGAAGAGCAGCCACGAAATCGCAGAGGCATACCCCATCTGAAAATTACGGAAGCCCTCCTCATAAATCCGATACACGATAACCGTAGAGGAATCGTTCGGTCCCCCGCCTGTCAGGAAAGCCACCAGATCGAATACCTTGAACGAACCCATAAGCAGCGTGATGAAAAGGAAGGAGTTCGTCGGTCCCAGCAGCGGCAGCGTAATCGCAAAAAACTGGCGAAGCTTGGAGGCCCCGTCAATATCCGCCGCTTCATACAGCTCGTCCGGAATGCCGCTGAGCCCGGCCAAATAGATGACGATCTGGTAGCCGATCCCCGCCCATATGGAGATGATGGCAATCGAGACCAAGGACATCTTCGGGTCCGCCAGCCACAAGGGTGGATTCTCCACGCCGATACTCCGCAGAAATTGATTAATGGGACCGAGTGAAGGATGGTACAGCGCACTCCATACCGCCCCGACCGCTATGATCGAGGAAATGTAAGGAATAAAGAAGGCTACTTTAAAATAGCTTTGGGCATACACCCGCGTATGAATGATCACCGACAGCACCAAGGCCAGCGCCATGCCGACAGGCACCGTCAGTAGGGTATAGATGAAGTTATTTTTCAGCGCGGACAGCACCTTGGCGTCCTGAAACATTCGTATGAAGTTATCCAGGCCGACGAATTTGATGGCCGATATGCCGCCGACCAGGTTCCATTCGCTTACACTCAGATACAAGGAGAACAATACCGGGAAAACATATAATACCAGAATGCCGACCATCTCCGGAGCCAGAAAAAACCACCCCGTTAGTGCATCCTTCCGGCTGTTGGTCCAGAACCTCCCTTGCTGCGCCGTGCCCCGCGCCGCGCTTTTCCGCGCTTCTGCTTCCATGCAGCTCACCTCGTCTTTGTTATGATGTTTATCTACAATATAATCCGCCAAAGGGACGAAGACAGAAGATGATTTTGACGGAAACGTGCACTATTGTGTCCTTTGCTTAAGCGTTTTGACAAAAATAAAACCCTCCATGGAATGGGATCCATCGAGGGTCTACGATTTATTGCATGCCTTTCTTCACCCAGCCGGCAACGGTAACAACGCGCCTCGCTTGGTGCTTCACCGCCTTACGGTAAGCCTCCTTATCTCCGACCATCTGATTGTTCTGGTCCACCGAGACGCTGGTGCCGTACGGATTGCCTCCGGCCGCAAATAGGGCGGGATCCGTATAGCCCGGTGCTGCCACGATAGCACCCCAATGGTACATCGAGGTATACAGGCTGAGAATCGTTGCTTCTTGGCCGCCATGCGCATTCTGAGCGGAGGTCATCGCGCTGACCACTTTGTTGACCGTTTTCCCATGGAACCAAATCCCGCCTGTGGTGTCCAGGAATTGCTTCATTTGCGCCGCGACATTACCGAATCGGGTAGGCGTACTGAAAATAATGGCATCCGCTTCTACGATATCATCCTAGGTGACCACCGGGATGTCCTTGGCGGCCTCTACATGGGCTTTCCATGCCGGGTTGCCGTCAATCTGAGCCTGCGGAGCCGTTTCTTGCACCTTGAAGATCTTTACCTCCGCTCCCGCTTCCTTCGCCCCTTCAGCGGCCCATTGAGCCAGCTGGTAGTTGGTTCCCGTGGAGCTGTAATACACAATGGCTAGCTTAACAGTCACGAATATGCACTCCCTAGAATTGGATTCTACGATCTATGGATAGATTTTCCCAAATCCTTGGCGCATATCCTGAACCGGCTCAGCTGCTTGTGAAAAACGTCAGATAGCGCTCGCTGAGCTCCTTCAAGACGTTCAGTGTCGCGAGAACCTCTCCTGTCTCCAGGGAATGATCGCCCCCCTCGACGGGAACTATGACCATCCTCGGCAGGCTGCCGGTAAGCTTTACCTCGTCCGGACCGAACTGCGGATCCGCCGTTCCGTAGATCATCATCCCTTGCGACCGCTGCAGGTAAGGAATCGTCGCCTTGATCGGGGTCAAGAAGAGATGCTTGATGACTTCATCGCCCAGCTGCTCGGCGCAGCCGCCGGCCACCACGGTACCGAGGCTTTTGCTTACAAAGAGGATCCTCTCGTACGTGTGCTCGCTCAAGACCTTGCGGATGGAGGCTATGCACTCGTCTACCAGGATGGGAAGCTGCTCGTTCTTCAGCTCCACTCTAGCCGCCTGGTAGCCATACTCCAGCAGCAGAACGTCATGCCCGGATTGGAGAGCGGCCTGGGCGGCATAGTACAGCAAAGGCAGCTCGTTCGGATATTGCTTGCCGGGAAACTGCACGACGAGTGTAGTTGAGTTTACCGTAATGTGCCTTTGCACGACTTCCCTTCCCCAATAAGAGGGCTGTTGAATTTTGTTTAGCTTCATTTGTCTTGGTCCGCTCCTTCGTTTGTATGTCATTGCCCGGCACCGGATAACGTTATATTTTCATCTTACAGTCGAGAGAAAGCAAGTCAAGGCTGCTTTAAGGTGATTTTTGTAACGTTTCAGCTTGCACGTCGGTCCTGAGTAAGGGTGCATACTCGCCTGTAATCATCATCTTATCGCATGACCACTGCCTGAGTTTGATCGCTGTAAGATGAAATACTGACGCTATCATCCCCCATGCAAATAACGCCGCTGCCTCCTTGTCAGAAGCGAGCGGCGACCCATGTCCCGTTCAGCGGCCCTTATACCTGCACCGAGGCCCGATATTCCGATGGAGTTACCCCCATCATTTTCTTGAACACCTGTGTAAAATATTTCGGGTCCTGATACCCGACCATCGGCGACACCTGATACACCTTCACGTCAGTGTTGCCGAGAAGCGAGCACGCCCTTTCCATACGAAGCTTCGTTACGTACTCGAGGAACGTCATGCCCGTCTCCTTCTTGAACAGCACGCAGAAGTGGCTGCAGCTCAGCCCGATGAACTCCGACACCTCATCGATGCTCAGGTCGTGGTGAAACCGACCCTCGATGTATTCGATCGCTTTGCGAATCGAGCGGAGCTCCTCCTCGCGGGAGGCTTCGGCACCGCCGATGAGCTTGGTGTATTCCAGCAGCTTCGCCAGCAAAAGCTCGTGCGCCTCCTGCAGCGTCCCGCAGCGCGGGAGGCTGGTGATCAGCTCCTTCAGCCCGGGCAGCGGCACCCCGCTTACATCCGACACGCGGCGGGAAATCCCCACCGAAAGCTCCACTAGCAGCGCAGCAGCTTCCTGCGAACGCATCCCGTTGGCCCGCAGCTGCTCCACACACTCCTCAAGGCCCGCCGCCAGCCGCTCCCCGTCGCACCCGGCAAGGGCCTGGGTCAGCCGCTGCTCCCAGGGCTCAAGGGCCGGCAGCCGGGTCTTATGCAAGGCAGGCTCCTGCTCCGCAGCCGGAAGGTCGGCATACACCTGCTCCCTGCCTCCGGCGAACCGGCCGAGCAAACCGCGCTGCGCACTGCTATAACACGCGAACAGCGCCTCCAGTCCCTGGTGCTCCCGGCTGATTCCGACAGAGCAGCTTAGCTTGGTGCACGACTTGACGACCGCGATCATCTCCCGAGCTACCTGCTGCGACTGCTCCGCACCGGCGTTCGGAAGAAGCATCACCCACTCGCCGCTGCGGAAGGGAAATACCGTGTAAGCACCGCACGCCTCGCCGAACTCCGTCAGCACATTGCCTACGGCGAAAAACCACAGCCGTCTGTCCTCCCTGCTCCAGCTCTCCACTTCCAGCGTATCGTCGATGGTAATGACCAGCATGACGTAGGAGTGCTCCAAATCCCAGCCCCGCAGCCAATAGGAGGGATGGAACAAGGCTTGGCTGCCTTCGATCATGCTGCTGATCATGCGCTCTCTTACCAGACTGGAGAGCGCTTGGGAGGAACGCGTTAGGAACTCCCACTCCGACTGCTGCTCCTCCTCATGCTCAAGCTTCGCCTTCGCTTCGCGCATGACCGATTCCAGCTCCTCGTGATCCACCGGCTTGAGTAAATAATCGAAGGCCCCATAGCGAAGCGCCTCCCTGGCGTATTCGAATTCCCCATAACCGCTGAGCAGCACAAAGATCAGCGAAGGATGCCGCTGCATCGCTTCCCTCATCATGGAGATGCCGTCCATGACGGGCATGCGGATATCACTGATCACCACCTGCGGCTGCAGCTCCTCAATTCGCTGCAGCGCGTCCTGTCCGTTGGAAGCTTCCCCCACAACGGACATTTGCAGCTCCTCCCAAGGCAGCGCCACCTTCAAGCTGCGCAGAATAATCGGCTCGTCATCGACGAGCAGTACTCGATATGCTCCGGACATTGATTCATTCCTCCTAGGCCCTTACTTGCCGACAAGCTCGTAATACTGCTGCAGCTGCTCCTCCATCCGCTCCAGAGCAGCCCTTGACGTAAGCCTGCCCGCAATCAGCTGCTCGGTGACTTGGAAGAACGTCTCCTGCAAAGCCGGGGGCAGCGCATTGTCATACGGCACGAAAGAGGGTGCCGACGCTTGCATCAGCTCGGCGATTTGCCGGTATACAGGTCCGGTTCGCTCATAATCCACCGAAATTTTCATGGACGGAAGCCGGTAGGACTCGTATACGATCCGGCGCTGCACCTCCGGCGAATAGATCGCCTTGAGCAGCGAAAGCGCCGCCTTGCGGCGTTCTCCCTCCAGCGCGGAGGAAAGCCCCAGACCGAACGTGTAGCCGCTGGCAAGGCCTTCCGAGGTCGGCTTGGCCGCCGTCAGCTGGGGAAAGTTGAACACCCCAATGCTGCTGACAAAATCCGGCTTCGCCTCCTCGCTTTGGAACAGCTGCAGCTCCCAGCTTCCGTTCAGGAACATCGCCGCCTCTCCGTCAAGAAACATTCGTTCGGAATCGGCTATACTGCGAGTATCCGACTGCGGCGGGAAGGGCTGCAGTCTTGCAAACTCGAGAAACCGCTCCGTCGCTTTCTCGTAATCGGCATGCAGGAAGGTCCCCTTCCCCTGCACAATCTGGTTAATCACCTCGGAGCCGGCATACCGCTGCAGGAAGTAGTGATAGTGCATCGCCCCCGGCCATCGCTCCTGATTCCCAAGCGCGAACGGAACCTTCCCTGCAGCCTTCAGCTTGGTGACCACCTGCACCAGCTGCTCCCAATTCGTCGGTACGCTTAGTCCCAGCTGAGCGAACAGCCGTTTGTTATAATAAACCGGCTCGGCGAAGCCCTCAATCGGCAGTCCGTAGACGCCCGCCCCGAACGTCCATAAGCTGAGGTCATGAAAGCTGTTTAACAACCCGTTCTCCCGCAGGAATCCAGACAGGTCGAGCAAGCGCTCCGCCCGCACATACGGCTCGATCTCGGCGCCGCCGAAGAGAACGAATAGATCCGGGGGATTGCCCGTTACCATCTCGCTCTTCAGCCTCTGCTCGCGGTGTACGGTCTGATGCACCCCTTCGAAGTCAACGCGGATGCTAGGGTTCGCCTTCTCGAAGTTCTTGATCACTTCGGTCATGATCTTCAGCATCTGCTGATTATGCTGCTGCACCCATACATGGCGGAAGGTAAGCCGAATCTTCTCCTCCGGAGGAGTGCCCCGCTCGGGTCCGCAGCCGGCTGTGCCAAGCAGCAGAGCTGCGGCGATAAGCAGGGACCATCCCCGTTTCCAACGTGCTCGCTTGAATCCGATCATCCTGCCGCACCTCCCCCTCCGCCGCCCGATGTGATGCGGGGCATCCGGATGCGGACAACCGTCCCTTCGCCCGCCGAGCTGCAGACGATGATGCCGTACCTGCTGCCGAAGCGAATGCGCAGCCGGTCATGCACATTTTTCATCCCAACGCCCCGATGCTTCGCTTTGCTTACCTCCGGCTTCTTGTCCGCGAACAGCTCCTCCAGCCGCTCCGGTTCGATGCCGAGCCCGTTATCCGTAACCTCCACCACCAAATCGCCGGACGATTCCAGCAGCCGGATTCGAATAACCCCTTGGCCCTGGAGCCGCTCAATCCCGTGATACAGCGCATTCTCTACGATCGGCTGCACGATCAGCTTCAGGGACAAATGATATTTCCACTGCTCCGGCGCCTCCAGCTCGTACAGCAGCTTCTCTCCGAACCTGCACGTTTGAATAAACAAATAATGCCGGACATGCTCGAGCTCCGTGCCGATGGGGATGAGCTCCTGCGTTTCGCTGATGCTGATGCGAAGCAGCTTGCCGAGAGAGATGACCAGCCGGCTGATCTCCCTATTGCCCTGAAGCACCGCCATCGAATTAATCGTTTCTAAGGAATTATAAATAAAGTGCGGATTGATCTGAGCGACCAGCGCTTGCAGCTCCGCTTCCTTCTTGCGGCGCTGCTCCTCCTCCACACGAGTGATCAGCTCTTGAATTTGACGGCTCATCCGGTTGAAGCCCCTGACCAGCAAGCCCGATTCGTCCTGGTACGCTCTGCGTCCCATGCTTACCTCGGTGAAGCTTCCGGCTTCCGCCAGCTTAAGCGCCTTAGTAACGGCAATAATCGTATGAACCAGCTTTCGCAGGAATAGCAAGTCGAACACAATCACGCTGAACAGCGTTAACAGAATGAGCCCTACGGCCAAATTACGGATGCGGATCATCTCCGCGTACATATTATCGATCGGTGTAAGCGCGATCAAATACCAGCCTTCCACTTGCGAGGGATGGTATGTAATGAACGTTTCCTTTCCTTCATAGGCTTCTACGAAGGTTTCCCTCTCACCTGTAGATGTCAAGAAGGGAAACGGCAGCCCTTCCCCTAGATGCTTGCCCGATTTGCTGAAAATGACCGTCCCGTCCCGGTTCACCACGAGCATCTCGCCCTCCTGGATGGTGCCGGCCTCCCATAGAATATGGTCGATCGCATCCGTACGGACCGTCAGCACCAGGGTTCCGATGTCCTCCAAGGAGTAATAATCCTTCACCATGCGCACCTGCGTCAGCTGCTGCCCGTCGAGCAGATCATTCTCATACGGTCCGAGCCACATCGGTCTCCCCTTCAACGCCTTCACCTTGGCATACCAAGGCTGCGCCCGCAGCGAATCGAGCGGCAGCGCTGTGCCGGAGCCCGTCGTATGCACAAGCTCGTTCTGATTATAGAGCGTCAAGGAGGTGATTTTGGGATGGGACAGCAGCAGATTGTTCAGCTCCGTCAGCAAGGCCCGCTCGGCCATGCCGTCCCCCCAGCGCAGTCCGCCCATCCGGGTCTGCTTCAGGAACTGCTGTACGACCGGCTGCGTAATGCTTAGATCCGATATTCCGTTCAGCTCGCCAAGCGCATATTGGATCTTCCGGTCGGTTTCCAGCAGGCTGCTTCGATAGTAGGCCTCCGTCTGCTCCTCGATTGCCCCGGAGAAGAGATAGTAGGTTACACCGCCCATCACGATGACGGGAATAAATACAAGGAGCAGCACGCCCAGCATAATCTTGTGGCGCAGCGACATTCAGCCTTCCTCCAGGAGAATCAAATGTAATAATTTGATCTTAGCTCTTCACCGCCCCGGAGGTCAATCCGGAAATAAACCAGCGGCTGAACATGGCAAACACAATCAGCAAAGGCATGGTAGCAAAGAAGGTCGCCGACATGATCATCCCATAATCGATCGAATCGTTTCTCGCAAACAAGCCCTGAAGCGCAATTTGAATTGTGAAATTATCGCTATTCTTCAGCACGACGAGCGGCCAGAAGAAATCGTTCCAGGTATTAAGGAAAGTAAAGATTCCGAGCGTCGCCATGGCGGGCAAAATGACCGGCATTACGATCCGGTAATACGTCTGGAAATAGCTGCTGCCGTCAATCCGGCTCGCTTCAATCAGCTCGGAATGAATGCTGGCCTGAATGTATTGCCTCATCCAAAATATACCGAACGCCGATACCATACCCGGCACGATAATGGCTTTGTAGGAATCGATCCAGCTCAGCTTGCTCATGAGAATGTAGTTCGGCAGTACGCTGAGCTGCTGCGGCACGAGCAAGGTGCCTAACACAACGGCAAACAGCACCTTCTTGCCGGGAAATTCAAACTTGGCGAAGGCAAACCCGGCCAGAGAGCAGAAGAACAGCACGAACAGTGTCGTCAGACTGGACACCACGAATGAATTCCACAGCGCGCGGAAGAAAATGATCCGTTCGATCGCATTCATAAAATTCGTGATCAGCTCAGCACCGGGTACGATCGCCGGAGGGATCGAGTAAACGGCATCCCGCGTCCGGGTGGCGATGACCAGCATCCAGTAGAACGGATACGCAGACGCCGCCGCCCCTGCAATGAGTATGATATAGGTGAGCCATCGGGAGATGACTCCCTGCCTTTCTCCTACCGGCATTACGCTTCGCCTCCCATTCGCTTGGATACCCATGTATTGAGCAGTGAGAACATCATCGTGAAGAAGAACAGAATCACGGCCGTCGCCGCGGCGCTTCCGAAGAAGGAGTTGCGGAACGCCTCCTGATACAAATAAATCACCATCGTGATCCCCTCGGCACGGGTGGAGCCGGTACCGCCTTGGCTGAGGAACACGTAAGGCTCGGTAAACAGCTGCATGCTGCCGATCGTCGAAATCAGCACCGCAAAGATGATAAAGGGCTTAAGCAGCGGCACCGTAATATACGTGAACAGCTGCGTACGGTTCGCTCCGTCAATTCGGGCCGCCTCATACAGGTCTGCCGGAATGCTCTGCATCCCCGACAGGAAAATAATCGCGTTGTACCCTGTCCAGCGCCATAGAACCATGGTGGCAATGGCGATCTTCAGCGGCCAATTTTGAATGTTCCACGAATACGGGCCCAGGTCGATCAGCGACACGAGGTAGTTGGCTAAACCTTTGTTGGCGAACGCCGCGCTGAAAATTAAGGTAACCGCAACGATAGACGTAATGTTAGGAAGAAAATAGATCGCACGAAGCAGCTTGGCCCCGCGTAAAAACGCCGAATTCAAGGCAACGGCCAGGATCAGCGCCAGAATGAGCTGGGGAACCGTGCCCATCGCCCCCATGATCAGCGTATTGCTGACCGAGGTCCAGAACGTGGGGTCGCCCAGCACAAGCTCGAAGTTTTGCAGTCCGACAAACTTTTTCGGACCGAGTCCGTTCCACTTGTACAGCGAAAGATAAAAGGTGAAGAAAATTGGATAAACCCCGAAGATCGCAAACAGGATAAAAAACGGCGAGATGAACAAGTAAGCGGCCAGCCGGCCTCTGCGGCGTTCCGTCAGCCAGGGCCGGGCCGTTGCGGCTGCAGCGGTTGCAGCGGTCTGAGTACTCATGGTTGTTTCCCTCCTCGTAGTGAGCTCCCGGAAGAAGACAGGTCCACGGAGCTGTGCCGTGAACCTGTCTTTGCCGGACGAAGCGGTTAGCTGCGCTTGTTCAGCTCTTTGATTTTCTTGATGGCATTATCCCACTCGGCCGCCGGGTCTCCGCCCTTCTGCAGTACGTTCCTGAGGCCTTCCTTCACGATGCTGTCCGTACCGTCATGCAGCTTGCCGTAGCGAAGCGGTTTAACCGATTTGGCCGCCTGAGCGAACTGAACCGAGATCGCCTGGTCTCCGAAGAACGGATCCTTCAGATCCTTGAACTTCGCATCGTCATAAACGGCAGGAATCGACGGGAAAAGACCGTTGTTGATATAGGACTTCAGCTGACCGTCCTTGCTTACCAGCCACGAAATGAACTCATAAGCTTCCTTGGCATTTTTGGATTCCTTCGGAATCGTCAGGAAGGAGCCGCCCCAGTTGCCCGCGCCCTCCGGCATTTGGGTAATTCTCCACTTGCCCGCCGCATCCTTGGCATTGCCCTTAATGACTCCGCTCATCCAAGCCGGAGCCAGCATCACTGCGAATCCGCCCGTATTCGTCTCCTTCGCCCATTCCGGCGTCCATAGCGTATTCTGGCCTACCCAGCCTTCCTTAATGGCCTTGGCGGTGTAGTCGTACGCTTTTTTCACTTGCGGGTTCTTATCGCCAATAAACTCGTCATTGTTGTTATAGTAGAGCTCGCTGCCTTGGTCACGCACGGCGTTAAACACCAGATCCGGCATGTCGACGAACGTCTTGCCCGTCTTCTCCTTGAACTTCCTTGCCGTCTCCGCGAACTTATCCCAAGTGGCAATCTCCTTGGCGAAGTCCTCCGGCTTGCTAGGGATCCCCGCTTGCTCCAGCAGGTCGGTCCGGTAATAAACGACCGTCGGCCCCACATCTGTCGGAAGGCCCAGCTGGAATTTACCGTCCACCGAGGAAGCCTGCTTCCATTTCCAATCCAGATAATTGCCCTTGATGCTGCCTGCGCCCAGATCATTGAGGTTATTGAATTTGTCCTTCGCTTCCATGAACTTTTCCAAGAAGGCGATCTCCAGCATGAAAATATCCGGTGCCCCCTTGCCTGCCGACAAGGCTGTAAGCGCATTGTTATGATGCACCGTCTGGTCCGACGTGTTTTGAATCTTGATCGTCACGTTCGGCTTCACGGCCTTATACTCCTCCGCCAGCTTCTCATACCCGTTCGTACCGAGCGACCAGAAGACCAGCTCCACAGGCTTATCCGTCTTCGTCTCGTTTCCTGTCGCTTTTCCCGGGTCTGCCGCCGGTGTGCTGCTGCATGCCGTAACAGCCGCCGCCAGCAGAAGGGCCGTGCCCGTTTTCCCCCAAGTTTTCAACCATTTCATCTTTTCGTATCCCCTCTCCCATAGTGCTTCACGTAATTCCTTGCCTCTTTATGATAGAAAAAAAGCGAGCGCTTGCAGAGGAGGCAATCCTTCGATTTAGGGTTGAAATTCTTATGCAGGGGCGGTCCCTAGATCGAGCAGGCTAAGATGATTTTTTCACATTACAGCGGAAGGGGGGGCCGCCCACGGGTACATTAAGGTGATAAAACGGCTTTACATTGTGCAGACTGGAGCTAGACTAGAAAGTAGACACACTCTATCAGCGACCTGGTACAATAAAATAAACTAAAAGGTCGAGGTGTGTCATGGGAGATATTCGTCAGCATTTTGATGAAGAGTTCAAGCGTCAAACCGTAAAACATATGCAAGAGAGTGGGAAAACCCCAGCCGAAGTGTCCAAAGAATTGGATATCCCTGTAAGCAGCATTCGAGCGTGGAGAAAGCAGTTTACCAACACGGGTGAAAAGTCGCAACTGTTTGTCGATTACGAACGACTCAAAAAGCTCGAAGAGATGAATCGAGAACTTCAAGAGGAGAACGAGATTCTAAAAAAGGCGATGCACTTCTTCACGAAAAACCGAGACTGATTTACGCGTTTATCCGTAAATTCCGCTTCCAGTTTCGTGTTGAGAAGATGTGCTCTGTGATGGGCGTTTCCCGAAGCGGTTACTACAAGTGGCTGAACCGAAAGCCAAGCGAACAGGAAAAGCTTCGCAAGAAACGGATGAAGCGAATCCAGCATCATTTCTATGCCTACAAGCGTCGTTACGGCAGTGATAAGATTGCAGCCAAATTGCGTGAAGAAGGCGATACCATCTCGACGAAAACAGTGGCTCGCCTGATGAAAGAGATGGGGCTGCGCTCTTGCACAGTGAAGAAATACAAAGCAACCACCAACTCGAAACATAATCAACCGGTGTATGACAATGTGTTAAACCGCGGCTTTACCGTACTTGCACCGAACAAGGTATGGGTAACAGATATTACGTACATTGGGACATCTAAGGGCTGGGTTTACCTAGCGAGCGTGATGGACCTGTACTCTCGCAAAATCGTCGGTTGGGCGCTTGGGGAGCGAATGACCAAAGAACTAGTGTTGGAAGCGTTTGACCAGGCTTGTGAACGGCAAAAGCCTCCTCCAGGTCTAATTCACCATTCTGATCGAGGCTCACAGTATGCCTCAAACGAATACCGCGAGCGGCTGACGAAGCAGGAGATGATTGGCAGCATGAGTCGTAAGGGCAACTGCTACGACAATGCATGTATCGAGTCCTTCCACAGCGTAATGAAGAAAGAGCTCGTGTACCAAACAAAGTTTCACACCCGAAAACAGGCGTATGATGCAATTTACCGGTACATTGAGTTCGACTACAACCGGATCCGCATCCACTCGACGATTGGTTATCTCACCCCGCATCAGTGCGAGAAGAGGTACTATGAACAACACCAGGTTTCATAGTTTCTGTGTCTACTTTCTTGACAGAGGTCCAGACGTCCCTCTGACCCGGGGGAAGCTTCGTTGTAGCGTTACTTTTTCACCTTACGCGGGTGATAGAGCCTATGTTTATCTCCTTAAGGTGATTGGATATCGCTACAAAAAAAGACCCGACACCATCAGGAAGTGTCGGGCCGTTCTATTCGCTTATTAATACGTCAGCAGGCTTCTTAAAAAACGGGAATCAGCGACAGCCGCATGGTACAGCTCTTCCTTATTCTCATGGCTGCTTACGCCTTCCGTAAATTCAATCGTAAAGGTGCCCCGGTAATTATATTTCGCAAGAATCTCGATCCCTTGATCGACCCGCTCCGGATCGCTCTCCAGCTTGACGCATTCATTCTGCGTATTGCGAAGCTGCACATGAATATGCGAGATGGTCCCTCCCAACCGGCCGAACCATTCGTCCAATTGCTCCGGCGTGCTCGGGAAATGAACGATCGCCTGAAAACGGGTATCCTTGAACTGCCGGAACACTTTCTCTGCAAACGCAGGGTCCTCCATCACCGTTCCGGGATGGCATTCGCATAGAAGACGGAAATCCTCAGGCAGTTGCTCAGCCCAGCGGTACAGGTTGTCGAGGTAAGTCTCCATTTCCGAGGCCTGCTTGCCCAGATTGTACTTGACGCCGCGGGCGCTCAAGGCGCGGATCAGTTTCGCTGCGGCTTGCCGATGTGCAGCCCCTTCCTCGTCGAAGCTGGCGTAGGAATTAAAAACCTCAATGGGGGCCCCGTACTTCCTCAAAAGCTCCAATTCCTCTTCTCCGCAAAGCATCGCGTGGTTTTCCCAAAGCTCTATCCCGTCGAAGCGGTCTGCATGAAATCGGTCGATCCACTCACTGACACGGAAGCTGGGCAGTCTTGAGCCCCACCGGTTTTTCTCCAGCAGCACAGTTCCAATATTAATTTGATACATCTCTTCGAAGTCTCCTTCCAGATACTTGCCAAATAATGACACCCTTCCATTATGCGTTTCCATTGTGTAGAGTGTAGGAAAGGAGCTGAGAAACGATGCGGCAATCCATTGTCCATATCGCATTAGTCGTTAAAGATTATGATGAGGCTATCGAGTTCTATACAAAAAAGCTGCATTTCACCTTACTTGAGGATACCTATCAACCGGAGCAAAATAAACGTTGGGTCGTCGTGGCTCCTCCCGACTCCGTGGGCACAACCATATTACTAGCAAGAGCCTCAACGCCCGAGCAAGAGTCGTATATTGGGAATCAGACGGGAGGAAGAGTTTTCTTGTTTTTAAATACGGATGATTTTTGGAGAGACTATCATGACATGGTGTCCAAAGGGGTCGAATTCGTTCGAGAGCCCAAAGAACAGCCTTACGGCATGGTTGCCGTATTTAAGGATTTATATGGAAACCTTTGGGATCTGCTGGAGCTGAAAAAGGATCATCCCCTATCCGAACGCACAAAGTAGCTAAAAGGGCCGTGAGGAAGATTCCAGTATAAGCTTGATTTTTTTCAAATCTTTGTTGTTGGCTCTCTTCATCATCATAGACATAAAGGGAGAAACTATTGCAGAAAATCCCTTGGGATTCCCTCTGTTGCGTAAAGTCATCCGAGTGGAGCGTTGACCCGCAGATTCCCACGTATATGTCGTTTCCATGGGAAAAGGACCGTCAATCGTGCTCATCACTAGTCTGCTTTGCGGGATGTACTCCTTGATTTGGTACACATAAGATAGCTCCTTCCCCAAGAAAGCAGCTCGAAATGCAACTTCAGAGCCAACCTGAAGCAGCTTTGGTGTCCGCCACTCCATGGATGTAATATTGACATACCATTCAGGCGCGTTGTCCGGGTTTGCCGCATATTCCGAAACCATATCAAGTGGACAATGAATGGTAATTTCCGTTTTTACATCCACCATGCTGAATACCTCCAAAGCGCTGAGATCCGTTCCCCTGTCCAAGTTCCGTTGCACAGCGGGTTCATTTGTTATATTCTTACCTGAAGTCAAGTTATACATAATAAGGAGCAATGTGATGCCGATTGATGCAGGTACAAAAGAAAATCCGTGGAAGCTGAAGACTCCTCCTCAAACATCCGAATATGAAATGTATAAGGACGAAAAAGACGGAAAAGCCATTCTCGTTTGTACGGTAGGTAAAACGGTTTTGCATTATGACTATCGCTGCATCGACGACTTACACGCTATGCTCAGGCAGCATGGAGATTGGGTCGAGCTAGGCAGCGCCGATGAGCAAAAACCGGCTAAAGAAGGTACTGTTGAAGCTTGGGGCCGTTCCCCTGAAAACCCAATTGGCGGATGGTATGGCCTAAAAAAAGGGTTTCGCGGCAGATTCGGCATGTATATCCCCCCTCTGCTCGAAGCATTAGGCTTTGCTGAAGTCGAGCACAACCCAAGGAACAATCGTATGAGGGCTCTCCCTGATAAGTAATTGCCTATGCAAACAACCGCCCTTAAGCAGGGCGGTGTTCTATTAATCGAAATCGTATCGCTGTTCCTTCCACGGATCTCCATACATGTGATAGCCATTACGCTCCCAGAAGCCCGGCTTATCCTTCTCCATGAATTCAATGCCTCGCAGCCACTTCGCGCTTTTCCAGAAGTACAGGTGCGGGACGACCGTGCGAACCGGGTACCCGTGCTCCGGGGTCAGAGGTTCTCCGTTATGCTTGATACCCAGGAACGTCGTATCCAGCAGAAAGTCCTCGATCGGCAGATTCGTCGTCCAGCCGTGCTCCGCGTGAAACATCACATACTTCGCCTCCGGCTTCAGCTTCACCTTCTCCATCAGAGTAGCTACCGATACGCCCTCCCAAACATTATCCAGCTTCGACCAAGTCGTTACGCAATGGATATCGTTCTTGAATTCCCGCCGCGGCAGCGCCATAAATTCATCGAAGGTGAAGGTCAGCTCTTCCTCGACCAAGCCGAAGATTTTCAAATCCCACTTGCTCATGTCATGATAATAAGGCACGCTGCCGTAGTGCAGCACGGGAAAGCCTTCGGTCAGCGTTTGGCCCGGCGGCACACGGTCATTCGTTTCTTTGTTTCCGCCATTAAGCATAATAATCCCTCCCTGCATTACTTATGTATTTAATATAACCCGACAGAGGCTGTTTCTTCCAATTCATAAGCTATACCAGCTTCTCCACCAGCCTGTGAACCGCCAGCACCTGATCCGCTCGAATGGTACAAGCCTCCGGCTTTTCCAGCGACTCAAGGAAATGCTCCACGACGCCAACGAAGCCGCGCCGATACAGCACCGTCTCCCAGCTGCCGAAGGTATGCATGCGGGGCTGAGCACCTTTTTCATACCAGGTCGCCGTCTCCATGCTCGTTACTTCAACTGAGCGGCCGCCTCCATGCAGTTCGAGCTTCTCGGAATCAACGCCGGCCGTTCTTACCATACTGAATTGGCCAACGGTAGGAACACGCTTCGAACGCAGGGAATGCCCGCTCCGGTCTTGGGTAAAGGCCAAGCTTCCTGTTCCGAAGCATAGACGGCCTTGATCATCCGTATGTTCCCGGTAGTCGGTTACTGAGTAATCCTCTCCCCCGATCCACAGCAGCAAATCCAGCATATGAATCAGATCATCGTAAAGCGTGAATTTGGAGGTCATCTGCTGCAAGCCCGTACGATGCTTCTGCGCCACACAAAGATCAAACCCTCCCGCCTCTTCCAGCCACGCTTTGCTCTTTACATACAGAGGCGCAAAGCGGCGATTGAAGCCTACCGCCAGCAAACGGCTTTGTTCCTTGGCATAGGCGGCCATTTGCTCCGACTTGCCGATCACATAGGAAAGCGGTTTGTCCACGTAGACGTGAACGCCTTCACGTAAGCATGTCATCACCAATTCATGATGCGTCTCCGTCGGACTGTGAATAAATACAGCCTCCGGCTCCGCCCGAAGCAGCTCTTCTACAGAAGTGAAACGGCCCGCAATACGGTATTGCTCACCCACTCGCGACACGGTCTCTTCCGAACGACTGGCAATACCGACAATATCAACCTTCGGGTGGGAAGCCAGAATGGGCAGGTATGCCTTCTGCGCGATGTCTCCAAGACCGATCATCCCTATTCTCGTTCTCATCCTTAAATCCCCCTTTGTTCATGTAGATGAAGCGTTAAGGAGGAAGACTTTCTGCGATTGTGTAAGCAAGCTCTTGGAAGAAGGCATAGTTCTTATTCTCCTTACAAAAATTTGATATGGAATCCCCGAGGGAAAGCCTTCAAAGACCGTGCCCGATATGATAAAATAGGAATGTTGCAGCAATGCAAACTACTGCCTTCCATCTGGGGGACTACTCATCATGACCAAGAAAAATCAGCTTTTGTTGGCCGGTTCGATTGTATTATTTATCGGATTGCTGCTGCTCGCCGTTTATTTCGAATCACAGCATTTCATATATGCAGCCAGCGCGCTGCCCATTCTCATCGTGCTGCTTCTGCCTGACTGGCGCCGGGATCAATATGTTACCGCCGCCAAATCCAGCCGATTTGAGCTTCATCGCCAATCTGCCGGTGAAGATTCCCTGCTGACAATCACCTTCAAGCCCGGTGCCGTTCGTTGGAGCAGCCGCCGCTTGTTCATTCGCTTCGAGGAAGCGGTGAATGCGGAGATGAGCCATCAGGCCGTGCCGGCTACCTCCATTGCCGTGCTTCCGTACGATCTGCTGCCGCATCCCAGCAAGGCCGGCTGGATCGGGATCGAGCTCGGACAACTGGTCGAGCGTACGCGGGGGCTTTCCTACACGACAGACGAAGTGACCAGGCTTACGATCCGAATGAACGAGCTGGAGATCGCGGCTTTGGATATGGTTTCTTCTTCATCCGCTGCGGCAAAGACCGGCAGCAAAAGTGTGCAAGCGTAAGCGGCAGGAGCTCCTGCCGCTTTTTTTTGTCTGTGCCTTGTGCCATTCTCAGTGGATTAACGGATCGCAGAGCCAATGAGCCAACGTTCGGGTCATGGTGCCTGTCCCGCCTCGCGGCTCGGTTCCCCGCTCATCCCACAGCCAGGCGGTGCCTCCCGTGTCCAGATGAAGCCAAGGAGTGTCTCCGGCAAAATAACCGATGAACAGACCACCCGTGATGCTGCCCGCCCAGCGGTCCCGCGAGGTGGAATTTTTGATGTCGGCGACCTGACTCTTCAGCATCTCATGGTATTCCGGATAATTCGGGAACGCCCACAGCTTCTCCCCAGCCCGCTTGGCCGAATCGAGCATCTCCTGCAGCAAGCCCTCGTCATTAGCCACAGCGCCGGTCGCCACATCCGCCAGGCTGACCAGCACCGCGCCGGTGAGCGTAGCCACATCTACAATGCGCGTCGCACCGAGCTCCTTTGCATACAGCACCCCGTCCGCCAGCACGACACGGCCCTCCGCATCCGTGTTAAGGATCTCGATCGTCTGCCCGCTCATCACGGTTACGATGTCGCCCGGTCTGAATGCCGTCCCCGACGGCATGTTCTCCGCCGCAGGAATGACGATCACCACATTGACCCTCGGCTTGAGCTCAGCCAGGACATGGATCAATCCAAGCAGCACGGCCGCCCCGCCCATGTCGCTGATCATCTCCTCCATGCCCTCCGGCTTCTTCAGCGAGATGCCGCCGGTATCGAAGGTGATGCCCTTGCCGACGAGTCCTACGGTGTCGGCCGAGCCCGGATCGCCCTGGTACCTCAGGGCGATCATCCGCGGCGGGTGGGCGCTGCCCATGCCCACCGCGTACAAGCCGCCCATGCCGCGCTCTCGAATCCGGTGCTCATCCAGCACCGTGCATTCGAGGCCGTACCGGGCGGCCAGGTCTTGCGCAGCCCGCGCGAGCGAATCCGGCACCAGCAGGTTGCCGGGCAGATTCGTGAGATCGCGGGCCGTGTACGTGGCCAGCGCGAGCGCCCGCGCGGCCTCCACCGCGCGCAGCAGCTCCGGCTGCGCGTCCGACGCGACCCTGCCGCACAGCAGGGTCACGTCCAGCGCGGGCGCCTCCGGCCCGCGCAAGGCAAAGCTCGGCATGCGGTAGCTGCCGAGCCAGAGCCCCTCCGCGAGCGCATACGCGAGCTCGCGGCTCACCGCGGCGCCCGGCACAGCAGCCGCGTGAAGCGGCACCGCAAGGCGCTCCAGCCCGTGCTGAAGCGCGGCGCGTGCCGCATGGACGCCGGCTGCGCGCCAGGCGTCCGTCCCGAGGCGGGCGGCTTCGCCAAGCCCGCACAGCAGCACGGCCCGGTAGCCCGGCACCAGGCCGAGCGTGGGCAGCGCCTCGGTCTCGGCGAGGCGGCCCCGGAAGCGTCCGCGCGCCTGAAGGCTGCGGACCTCCTGCACGAGCGCCGGGGGCAGCAGCCCGCCGGACGCAGCCAGCAAGGCGCCGTCCGACGCCAGCGCCTCTTCGCTGACGGGCACGACCAAAGCCCCGGATGCCGCCCCCTCAGCCTCGGTCTCCTCCCAAACCAAGCGAATTTCCGTCTTCAACTGTTCGGTAACATAGGTTCTCAGCAGGTCCAAGGAATCGCCGCCCTTCTCTAGCTTTTGACTATCTCCGAACCGGAATTAAGCCCGAAGCTTATCGTAATACCCTGCGGCCGCCTGCACTACCGATTGCATCGGCAGATGATAAGGACACTTCTCCTCGCAAAGCGGCTTTTCCTTACATGGCTCATAATCCGCACAAGAGGTTATTTTTTCCCTTTGTCGATCATAAAATCCGTTCCCCTTCGGCAGCAGGCCCAGCACCTCGCGAACCTGGCTGGAAATCATGATGTCCGGAATCGTGACGCCGATCGGGCACGAGCAGTAGTTGCAGCGGCGGCAGTTGTGTCCGCTCAGCTCCGAAGCCAGCTGCTCCAGCTCCTCACGCTCCGCCTGGCTCACTTCCTCTGCCTGAGCCGCCAAATTCTCCTTCACCTCATCGACGCTGATCATGCCGGAGATCGTCACATGCACGTCCTGGCTGTAAGGGTACCGAATCGCCTTCGATACCGGCTGAATGAAACCGCCGGACAAGGGCTTCATCGCCACCTTCCCCATGTTCATCCGCGTCAGCTCCGGAATAAGCTCCTTCAAGGCGAACGGCTGCGCCAAATTCAAGTGAAACAGCACCTGATCGTACTGCCCCTTGGCAATCCACTTCGCCAGCAGCTCCGGCCGATGCCCCGTAATGCCGATATGACGAACGTAGCCCTTCTCCTTCATTTCGAGCGCCGCATAGTAAGCGCCGTCTTCCTCCATAAGCGTCTTGTACTCGTGTACATAGTTCACATAGTGCATCTGAAGCAAGTCGATCACATCGGTCTTCATGCGGTCCAGACTGCGCTCAATCTCTTCCTTCGCTTCCTTGTAGCTGCGCTTGTTCGTCTTCGTAGCCAAAAAATATTCCGAACGGCGATGCGAAATGCACTCCCCGATGATCTCTTCGCTATTGCGGTAGCCCGCCGCGGTGTCGATATAATTGATGCCATGATCCAGCGCATAGTTCAGCGCCTCCCGAGCCTGCTCAAGCGGCACCCCCGGCAAATTCATCGCACCAAAGCCAAGAGACGATACCCGAAATCCCGTCTTCCCAAATTCCGTATAACGCATATCCCTCATCCTCTCCCATGAAAAAAAGCGTTTGTATTTTCGCTGCTCTTCGACTCATCAACTCTTTAACGCCTTACATCAAAAGGGCGGCAAGTCAGTCTTGTACCCTTCTTTTGCAGCTCAGCCCTGGCGCAGCACATCGATGCCCTTGCCCAGCATCCGCCCGTAGACTTCCGCCAGTCCCTCCGGCAGTTCCTTCCCCTGCAAAACTTGATAGATGCGTTCAAAATTATCAATCAGATGCTCAGGACCCATACCGTGCCGAATGAGAATACCGTTCAGCCATATGGCGTAATCGACGAATACCTGATCGCTCCCCACCTGATAGGCGGTTTCCAAATGGCGCAAATGATGCCGGTTATCCTCGCGGCATTTTTGCTTGCCCTGCTCGCCGTATTTGCTCAGCAGCTCCGGATAAGCCTCATAAATGCCCTGCGTAATCTCGTCAATCATGCGCTCCTGATCCGGAATCATTCGGCCACCACCTCATACCGATTCACCCTAGGCTTGATAGAGGCAAGCTCCTGATCCGGATATTTCTTTTCCAGCTCGTGAATGCGCTTAAAATCATCGCTCGTTACCCAAGCTACGTAATGCTCCTTCGTTTCCCATTGCATATGTACCGTTAGCTCACCCGGCTTCTGTTCATTCTGCCACAGCTGAAATCCCTGGAAGCCATTAGCCCGATCCACCAAACGGGAACGATTACGGTACAGACCGATCACTTCCTCCGTCTTTTCGAGCGGCACTTCGACAATCGATTGTACGACATACATGGTCTTCATTCCTCGTTTCTAGAAGGGTCCCTCCCTATTTTATCACACCTCACAGCATGAACATATCCCCTACATGGAGGAGTCACCTGAGCATACAAAAAGGACACCTGCATTTTGGCGTGCCAAATGCCGTGTCCTCTGCTTTTATCGTTTGTCGTCCTTGCCGTCCTTCTTCTCATCCCGGTCGGAGGAATCCGCTTTCTTCGGCTCGTCCTTCTTTTTAGACTCGTCCTTTTTGCGGTCTTCCTCTTCCTTCTTGCGTTCTTGCTCTTTTTTTGCAGCTTCATCCTTCTTCTTCTGCTCGTCTAAGCGCCGGGCTTCCTCGCGCCGGCGCTCCTCTTCCGCTTTCTTAGCTTCCTCCTGCTTCCGGTTATCGTCCTCATCCTTCTTCTCACTCGGCGGTCGAGTCGTTCCCGGATTGGTCGGTTTACCGGAAGGCGGCGTTACCGCCGGCTTGGGAGGGGTTTTCTTGTCGTCCTTATCGTCATCCTTCTTATCGTCTTTCTTGTCATCCTTCTTATCCGAGCTATTCCCGGAACCGGAGGAAGTACCCGGCTTCCCGTTGTTGGAAGGAGGGGTACTTGGCTTTTTCGGATCATTTTTGCTGTTGCTGTTATTATTGTTGTTGTTACTGTTGTTGCCGCTGCTATTGCCTTTGTTACCGTTATTGCTCTTGGACTCCTTCTGCTTCTCCTCCACCTTCTTATCGAGCTTCCCGGATTTCTCCTCCTCGACCAGTGCGCGGATGGCCGCTTTGTCCGGCAGCTTGCCCGGCTCCAGCGCTTTGCTGACCTCCGGCTTCTCTTTGGACAGCTTCAATACGGATTCCTTCTTGAGCTCCTCGATCGTGACCGGCGTACCGTTGTTCTTAGCATTTAGATAGACCGTATATTTCCCCATGGAAACGCCGTTCTTATCCGCTTCCGCCCGAACCTCCTGCGGCGCGGTGATGGCAGCGACCTGATACGAGCCGGTTTGATTCGGATGCGTCAGCTGAATATGCTTGGTTACCTGCTGGCGCACCTTCTCGGCAATCACCGTATCGCTCACGGCGGCGCTGTCAGACACCGTGGTGCTGGCGATAATAATTTCCGCTTCCCCTTTGGCTAATGCGGTTTGCTCTGCTTTGTCGAGCAGCGTCGCTGTGACGGCCTCCAGCTTTTTCCCTTTATATTCCACGGCTTCGATCAGCACCTGTCCGTCACCGTTCAAGCCTCGAAGCTCCAGAACGTTCTCATCCTTGTCGATACCCATTTCAATACTCGGGTTAATATCCATCGACACATACGCTACGATCTCCGGACTGCCAAGCTTGCCGTTGAAGCTGGCAAACAAGACGAGACAGAAGACAACGGCGGCCACGATCGCCGAACGTCCTGCTATGGAAGGGCTGCGCCAGTCCATACCTTTCACCGCTGCGTAATCGATTTCTTCGCCGATTTCGCAGCTCCGGTTTTTTCTCGGAACCCGGTCAAACTTGCCGTCCGGGCGCATCACGATGATACTTTTCTCCGAAATTTCCATGACAATGCCTTTATTCACTCGCGTCCCCCCCTTCGGTGTCATCTTTGATTTGCAAATAATCCTTGAGATACGGATAAGGCCCGTGATATATAATCGCAACGGCGATAATAAACTTACGGTTGCGCTCCAGCGTTTTGCGGGAGACGTCGACCTGATCCAGAAGCTCCTTAATCGGGAGCATGCGTTTGGTCAGCATGAGCCTCATCAGATCCGGATGGCGCGACAGCTTGCGTCCGATCCCGAACAGCGTCTGCCTCGAATCGTCATGCTTGGGAGAAGCGTCGACAAGCTCGGAGAAGCTGATGCCGAATTCCTTCAGACAGCGGTTTAAATCCATAATTTCACTGCGGCGCTCTTCTACTCCCCGCTGCTTCTCGTACTGCTCAACAGCCTGATGAATCTCGATCGGATTCACCACATTGTCTTCCTCATCCTCGACATCGAACGTGCTGTACGGAATTTGCCCTGTAAACCGCTGCTCCTTGCGCACATAATCGATCAGCCGTCGACGAATGACCTGCTCCGCAAAGCCCAAAAACGACCGGCCTGCCTGTGCGGAGAATTGATTGATCGCTTCGTTAAAAGCACCCAAGGCAATGCTGAACTCGTCATCTCTTGCCGGGTCGATATATCTTCTGCAGAATCGGCTCGTCACCTTGGCAACATACGGCTGGTAATCCGTGATGAACTGGTTGCGTAGGCGTAAATCACCTTCTTGTATTTGAAGTACAATCTGCTCCGGCGAGGATCCTTCACCGGAAGCACCGCTATCGTGAGACTGACGCTTTCCCAAAAATCTTTTAAATAAAACGAGCAGCAATCCGCTCCACCTCACACTAAATTTTTCGCTGTTCCTGATCTGATTACGGGGGTTCCTCTAATGCATTAAACGAAAGAATTGCAGGAATGTTTTGGCGTCCGTGGAAAATGTTCCGGCCAGCCTGTCCAGCGCATCTTTTCTATCGACCTTCCCTTTGGAAGGCCACGAGTCGATTGCCCCGAAATCCTTCATGCCCCCTTGTTCTAACGATTCTTTATCTATGTATAACGGATACGGAGCAGCGTTCTCCGTATCCACTTTTCAAACCAAAAAAATCCCTGCCGAACGCCTGTGAACTCAAGCAGCAGCCAGCCTGTTTTTATCGCACCGCAAAACAGCGATTTCCTTAAACGTCAGGGAAACCGGCGGCGATGGTCCATATGGCAGCCTCCATGCTGATGTTCCAGGGACCCGGCAGGGACCCGTATCATAACCTTTGCCTACGACATGCCGCGTGTCGACTTCTTCTTCAGCTTCAGCTTGCGCTCGCTGAGAATGTGCAGCCGCTTCTTCAGCTGCGCTTCCCATTCCGCGTCGCCGATCTGCTTCGCCACCATCATCAGATCAAGCGACATATCGATTTGGCTGCGGACCACCTCAAGCGGGTCCTCCTCCTCGGTATTGACGCAGTTCTCATACAGCTCCGATTGCTCCCGGGCCTCTACATATTCCCCAAAATCGACCTCAAGCGCCCCATCGCCATGGGCATATTCGGCCAAAATTTCGTATTCGTTCTCGACAGCATGATGCACCTCCACCCGATGACAAACCGGGCAGAACAAAATAGGTACATTATGAATCCGGGTCCGGATGTGCTTGAGCGTTCCTTTGGTACCCAGCATGCTCGCGCCGCAGCAAAAGCTCATATTTCGCAGCCTCCTCTTTCCTTCTTCCAGCACAAATCATTCTCCAACCGAGAAATCGCCAGCTGCTGTACCCTACGTATTCGACCAGAAGAGACAAAAATCCTCTTTTTTCAGCCGAATTGGCCTTTGTAAAATGTTCCCTCTCCAATGGTTTGCCGCCTTCCATTTAGCGCAGCGCAGTTCGTAAACCCCGGCTTCATGCATAATCTTGGTACTCCCTGTACATTCTGTAAAGGACATCCACCAAGAAGGAAGCAAGGGGGGACATCATAAGTGGATACGGCCCGGATAACCTGGTATGAGCTGCCGGACAGATATCACAAGGATATGCTCCGCCTGATGGTCCGAGATGCCCATACGCTGCATGTCTATTGGGAGATCAGCAATCGCAGGAGATGGCTCTGCTCCCAGCATTTTGAATGCGACTGGAGCGAGCTGCCCAAGGTACTGCGTGTGTACGACGTTACGGCCATTTACTTCCATGGCCACAATGCCAACCGCTTCTTTGACATACAGGCTACTCCGGAAGCGACCTCCTGGTACATCGGACCTGTGCAAGCCAACTCAACCTATATGGTTGATTATGGCGTCCGCACCCCTGAGGGCCAGTTTGTACCTCTTCTGCGATCGAATGCCGTCATGACGCCGAGAGACGGCGAAGCGCCGTGGGGAGAGCCGTTGCAGCCGACGGTGCCCGAGGTTCGCGGCCCTGAGCCGGTGACCGGCCGGATCATGCCGCATTTCTTCGAGAACTTTGGCGCTTACTCCAACTGTATGAAGTGAGGTTGCTTGTTTATGATCAATCGCATAAGGCAAAAACCCGAGCCGAAGGGATATTTGGCTTTGGTATTGCATGCCCACCTGCCCTATATCCGGCATGACGACCCGGACGATTATATGGAAGAACGCTGGTTTTATGAAGCGATGACGGAAACGTACTTGCCGCTGCTTGAGGTGTTCGACCGGCTTCATAGGGAACAGGTCGATTTTCGCCTGACTTGCTCCATGACACCGACGCTGCTGTCGCTTTGCTCCGATCCTCTGATGCAAGAGCGCTATTCCCGCCATTTACAGAAGCTTATTCAGCTGGCGGACAAAGAGATTGTGCGGCTTCAGGATGATTCAGGGCTTCAGCCGCTGGCACGGATGTATGCCGACCGCTTCCGTAAGCTCCGCGACCTCTATGAAGACTGCGGACGCAATATCGTCAGCCGCTTCCGTTACTATCAAGACATCGGAAAGCTGGAGATTCTGACTAGCGGGGCAACTCATGGATTTCTGCCGCTGATGATGACGGAGGAGGCGATTCGTGCCCAGATCGCTACCGCTGTACGGGATTACGAACGTCATTTCGGGAGAAAGCCCCGCGGCATCTGGCTGCCCGAATGCGGCTTTACGACCGGCATCGACCGGGTTCTCAAACCACTCGGAATCGATTATTTTGTATGCGACGACACAGCGGTTGCCAACGCCTCCCCATCACCGAACCGGGAGCTGTATGCACCGCTGTTGACACCTTACGGGGTATCCGCCTTCCCCCGTGACCCGGAATCCGCCAAGCAGGTATGGAGTTCTTCCGAAGGGTATCCGGGCGATTATTACTATAGGGAATATTACCGTGATATCGGTTGGGATCTTGGCTGGCATAACCCGGAGGAATGGGAGCATATCCGTCCTTATGTTCTACCGACGCATGAGCGCGTCAATACGGGATTGAAATATTACCGGATTACCGGACCTGGCACTCACCGCGAGCCTTATGATCCCCAAGGGGCCCGGCAGCGGGCGGCTGACCATGCCGCACACTTCCTGCATAACCGGATCCGGCAAACCGAGCATTGGCACGCGCATCTGGATCGGCGGCCGGTGATCGTCTCCCCTTACGATGCCGAGCTTTTCGGGCATTGGTGGTATGAGGGACCGATATTCATCGAAATATTGTGCCGTCAAATTTTCCATGACCAAGACGCCATTCAGCTTATCACCCCGTCGGAATACCTGAGGGAATATCCTGTTGCCGATACGGGTAAAATCAATGAGTCCAGCTGGGGTCGCAATAGCTCCTCGGAGGTTTGGCTGCAAGGCCACAACGATTGGATCTACCGGCATCTTCACGAGGCGGAGCGGCGGATGATCCGGCTGGCTACGGAACACGCGCATGCGTCCGGCCCCCTGCCGAAACGGGCTCTGAACCAGGCGGCACGCGAGCTGCTGCTGGCCCAAAGCAGCGATTGGGCGTTTATCATGGACTCCCAAACGGTCGTAGAGTATGCCTGCCGCCGGACCAAGGATCATCTAGGCTGTTTTCACCGCCTTTGCGATCAGCTCGAAGCGGACCGCATCGATGAAGACTACCTAGCCCGGCTGGAAGCAAAGGACAACTGTTTCCCGGACATCGATTACCGCGATTATGTCTCGATATATCCGGCATCGCAGGTTGCCCTTCTGCCCGACCCGTTGCTCTTGGGGGCTGTGCTGGAGGAGACGAAGCATCAACCGAACATCTTCATGCTGGCTTGGGAATACCCTCCTAAGTATGTCGGCGGTTTATCACGCGCCGTATGCGATTTGGCTGAATCGCTTGCCGAGCGGGGAAGCATAGTGCACGTGGTTACAAGCTCCCATTACGGAGCACCGCCCTTCGAGAAGCGAAATGGCGTCTATGTACACCGCGTTCCGGTGCTGTATTCCTATGATACCGATTTCTATCATTGGACCTTCGAGATGAACCTCGCCATGACAGACCATCTTGTACAGTGGAAGGAAAGCGGCGGGCGGATCGATCTGCTCCATGCGCACGACTGGATGGTGTATCATGCCGCACGCGAAATCAAAATGAGCTACAGAATTCCTTTACTATCGACCATACATGCTACGGAATGGGGCCGCAACCAAGGCAAGCTGCATTCCGCGCTTTCTCATAAAATTCATCATCTGGAATGGAGATTGACCTACGATTCGGATCGCGTAGTTGTGTGCAGCCAATATATGAAGCGGGAAGTCCTTCGCCTGTTTCAGCTGCCTGAGGAGAAGCTCCACATCTTCCCGAACGGCGTTCGCTTGAACAGCGGTCCCGCCGATGCCGGAGCCGGCGAGCGGCAGAAGGATGCCAAGCACCGCTTCGGGGTCCAAGGGAGGCCCGTCCTTTTCTACATCGGCCGCCTGGTTTACGAGAAAGGCCTCACCACACTGATTCAGTCGATGCCTAGGCTGCTTTCCCATGTGCCCGGCACCGTACTGCTGATCGCCGGCTCCGGGCCGATGGAGGACGAGCTTAAGCAGCTGGCGGCTCATTTAGGCGACCACGTCCGCTTCCTCGGCTTCATCGACGACGAAGCGAAATCGCTACTCTACCAAGCAGCGGATGTCTGCGTCATTCCAAGCTATTATGAGCCGTTCGGCATCGTGGCCTTGGAGGCGATGAAAAGCTTGAGACCTGTCGTCGTCTCGGATACGGGAGGACTGGCCGAAACGGTGGAGCACGGTATCGACGGGTATAAGGCGCTGCCCGGACATGTCGACTCCTTGGCCTGGCATGTCAGCGAGCTGCTGCTGCAGCCGGAGCTGGGTCGCCGGATGGCCGAAGCCGCTTACCGCAAGCTTGTGCAGCACTATCAATGGAGTACGATCGCCGAGCAAACCGCACAGGTGTACCGGCAATTGCTGCCCGGCGGGCAGCCGGCCCCTTCCCATACCGTACCGCAGTAGATTTTCGCATCGAAGGGAGCATTATCGAAACCCAAGCTTTGAGGAGGAAACACCGATATGAAAGCCGTCATTATGGCGGGAGGCAAGGGGACGCGGCTTCGTCCCTTGACTTGTCATCTCCCCAAACCCATGGTTCCGTTACTTGGCAGACCCTGCATGGAATATATCATTGATTTGCTGAAGAAGCACGGCATTACCGAGATTGCCGTCACCATTCAATATTTGCCCGATGTAATCCGCGATTACTTCGGCGACGGAACCGACTTCAGCGTGAAGCTGCACTACTTTGAAGAGTCGGCTCCTTTGGGGACGGCCGGCAGCGTGAAGAACGCCCAGTCGTTCCTGGACGAACGCTTCCTCGTAATTAGCGGCGATGCGTTAACCGATTTCGATCTTACCGAGGCGGTTCGCTTCCATGAAGAGAGCGGTTCTCATGCGACCCTGGTACTGACGCAGGTTCCGGAGCCGCTCCAGTATGGCGTCGTCATGACGGATGAGGGCGGCCGCGTCACCCGGTTTCTAGAGAAGCCCGGCTGGGGCGAGGTATTCAGCGATACGGTGAATACCGGCATCTACATCCTGGAGCCGCACGTATTGAACCGATTCGACGCGGACATCGAGTATGATTTCAGCAATCAGCTGTTCCCGGAGCTGCTGGCAGAGGAGCAGCCGCTGTATGGCTATGTTGCGGAAGGGTACTGGTCCGATATCGGGAATCTGCAGCAATACCGTCAGACGCAGTTCGATATGCTGGACGGGCTCGCAAAGGTTCAGATCCGCGGGGAGGAGTTGGCTCCCCGCGTTTTCGTCGGCGGGAATGTGTCGGCTGCCCCTGGGATCAAGTGGACCGGGCCTGCTTACATCGGGGAGGATTCCCAGCTGGAAGACGGCGTTGAGATCGGCGAATATTGCATCATCGGCAGGGGGAATAGGGTGGCCCGGGGCAGCTCCCTGGAGCGGACCATTCTATGGGACCACAACCACATAGCCGAGCAAAACGAGCTTCGCGGCGCCACCTTGGCCAGCCGAATCACCTGCCTTGAGCATTCCCGGCTCTCCGACGGGTCGGTGATCGGCAGCCATTGCGAAATCGGGCCGAAAGCGACCGTCGAGCCGAATGTGAAGATCTGGCCGAAAAAGCATATTCGCGAAAGCTCACGGCTCACCTCCTCCTTTATCTGGGGAGACCTCTCCAGCAAATCGCTGTTTAAAGCCAATGGCGTCTCCGGCAAGCCTAACATTGAGATCACGCCGGAATTCGCTTCCCGCTTCGGGACGGCTTACGGGGCTACACTCGCCAAAGGCAAAGCGGTTACGGTCAGCAGCTCGCATCACGAATTTGCCAAGGTACTGAAGCGCTCCCTTACGGCGGCCCTGCAGTCGGTCGGCGTCCAGGTCATCGATCTGGGCGTTGTCCTTCCCCCCGTCGCCCGTTTCGCGGTCCGACAGCTGCAAGCCGGCGGAGGGCTCCATGTGCAGCTGCATTCCGATGCCGGCATCTGCACATTCGAATGCTACGACCACCAGGGCTTGCCGATCGGGAAGGCAGCGGAGCGCAAGGTGGAGAACAGCTATTGGCAGGAGGACTATGGACGCGCCTCGCTTAGTGCATTGGGAGCCTACTACGAAGATGATTCCTTGACGGAGCTGTATTTGAGATCCGTTCTGGCCTGTACCGCCTTTGAGTCTTCTTCCGCGCGGCCTTTCCGTGTCGTCGTCAGCGCTCACCCCGAGGTTTTTTCCTTGGTGAAGCTTCTTCTGGAGCGGCTGCATAGCGAGCTGATTCATCTGCCCGGGGAAGCGCAGCAGGATCAGCTTCCCGGCTGCGTTACCGCTCTGCAGGCGGACATGGGCCTCCGGCTTGATGACGACGGACGCAGGATGTCGCTGGTCTCCGAGCGGGGCATGCGAATCGACGGAGATCAGCTTATGGTCCTGCAGTATTTGTCCTTCTTTCACAGCTTCAAGCAAACGGTTATCGGCGCTCCCGTCAGCGCCCCCCATTTGCTTGAAAGCTTGGCGGACGGACTCGGCTGCCGCGTACAGCGCACGAAGGAAAGTGCCCGCAGCATCATGGAGGTATCGGCCGAGCTGCTACTACACCCGTTGTTTGACGGGTTGTTCGCTACCGGGCTGATATTGCAGAATATGCATCGGAGCGGACTTACTCTTCACTCGCTGCTGGAGCTGGTACCGAGCTTTTATTTGCACCGCGACCGGATCGAATGTCCCTGGGACGCTAAAGGAAAGGTCATGCGCCGCATGATGCGGCAAACACAGGGACGCGAGGTCGAGCTGGTGGACGGCATCAAATTCCATCATGACGGCGGCTGGGTGCTGCTGCTTCCCGATTCGGACGAGCCTACCTTCAATGTGATCGCCCAAGGCGACCGTCCGGAGCTGGCCGAAGCGTTGGTAAGCGAATACCGCCATCACATTCTAAACTCGATGCAGTAAACATAAGCATAACCATAAGAAGAAAAATCCGTTGCCGGACTTTTTTCCGCGCCTAACGGATTTTTCGCTGTCACTTCGCCTTCGAAAGGAGAGGATCGCAAATGAGGAAGTTTCTCCCGATCAGCTCAAAGCAGATTGCCTTCGTCGAATACGACGATCAGTCCTCCCAGATGCACATTCAGTACCATACGGGACAATCGCATATCTGCACAAATGTAAGACCCGATCAGTATCAATCCCTGCTGCAGTCGTCAAACCCCTACGACATCATTGTAAAAATGGCCGCAGAGCCCTCCGCTTATCTACCCAAAGGATGAACGTTAGGAAAATCTCCTACTTTACGCTGGGAGGAGCAGCGAGGGTCGGAGATTTTTTCACCCGTATAGAAAGCTTGGATTGGGCAATAGTAGGTTACTAGAGCGATTTCCCCAAAAAATATGAAAAAAACCGCGCCGGTATACGTTTTCATTCATTTTCACGGATTGACCGGCTTGGTAGAAAAAGGTACTCTACAAATAGAGAAGTTGTTACCCCGCTTAAAGAAGGATGTGGATGAGTTGCCAAGACCATTAGCAATCGGAAACGGGAAGTTCCTAATCAACTTAGATCGACATACGTTCATGCGAGATTTGTATTATCCCTATGTGGGGCAGCTGAACCACGTCGGCGGTTACCAATGCAGAGTCGGCATCTGGGTCGACGGTACCTTCACTTGGCTTTCCGACCCCGAGTGGAATTTCCACCTTTCTTATGTAGAGGACTCCTTAGTCACGCAGGTGACGGCTTCGCACTACCATCTTGGCATCACGCTCTACATCAATGACGGCGTCCATCAACGGGAGACGATTTATCTCAAGCGGATCCGCGTACATAACCACTGGGATAAGGTGCGCGAGGTTCGGATGTTCTTCAATCAGGATCTGGTGATTAACGAGACGGAGGTCGGTGATACCGCAGCCTATTACCCTCAGAACAATACGGTGTTTCATTATAAAAAAAGCAGCTACTTCATGTTCAACGGCTTGGCCGGAAATGAAGGCATGTTCCAATATACCTCCGGTGTAAAGCGGTTCTACAATGCGGAAGGAACCTGGCGGGACGCCGAGGACGGACATCTGTCCGGCAATCCGATCTCGCAGGGCTCCGTCGACAGCACGATCAGCTTCCGCACCCATGTGCCGCCGAACGGTGATGAGCATATCTATTACTGGATGTCGGCCGGCAAAAGCCTGGAGGAAGTGAAGAAGCTGGATGCTTATGTCCGGGAAAGCCATCCGGGCAATCTCCTCGACCGCGCCCAAATTTACTGGCAGCGCTGGGTCAACAAAGCGGAGCTCAACTTCGGCGACCTGACGGAAGCCTGTGTCCGGCTGTATAAACAAAGCTTGCTGATCGTGCGGACCCAAACGGATGCGAACGGCGCCATCATTGCCGCAAACGATTCGGATATTATGCAGAGCAACCGAGACCATTACAGCTACATGTGGCCTCGTGACGGCGCCCTGATCGCTTATGCCATGTCGATGGCCGGCTATCAAGGGATGATCGTACCGTTCTTTGAGTTTTGCGCCAAGGCGCTGTCACCGGAGGGCTACTTACACCATAAGTACAATCCGGACGGCACCGTCGGCTCCAGCTGGCATCCTTATTTAAACAACGGCAATGCCCAGCTGCCCATTCAGGAAGACGAAACGGCGCTCGTGCTGTTCGCCCTGTGGCAGGACTACGTGCGCCACGGCGATATCGAGCTCCCGCAGTCACTCTACCGCGACTTGATCCGCCGCTCGGCCCGCTTCATGTCGAGCTATATTGAAGCCGACCTGAACCTGCCTAAGCCGAGCTACGACCTGTGGGAGGAGCGCTACGGCATCTATACGTTCACTGCTTCCGCGGTGTACGGCGGCTTGATTGCAGCAGCCAACTTCAGCAATCTGTTCGGCGACGAGGAACGCAGCAGCCGTTACCGCCACACAGCGGAACGTATCAAGTCCGGCATTCTCAAGCATCTGTGGGACGAAGAGGAAGGCCGCTTCGTTCGGGGGCTCTATCTCGATAACGGCCAGTGGGTGAAGGATCGTACGCTGGAGAGCAGCGTGTACGGGATTTTCGAATTCGGCGTACTGCCGGCGGATGACCCGCGCGTCGTCAGCACGATGCAGGCCAACAAGGCTGGATTGACCATTAAGACGGAGGTAGGCGGTGTGGCGCGGTACCACCACGACTACTACTTCCAGCGTTCCTCGGACATAGAGAACATTCCCGGCAATCCGTGGATTATCTGTACGCTCTGGATCGCGGAGTGGGAGATCGAATGCGCCAAGTCGCTGGAGGAGCTGGAATCGCCGCGGCGCACGCTGGAATGGGTTGTGGCTCACGCCATCGAAAGCGGCGTCCTTCCGGAGCAGCTGGATCCGTTCGACGGGGGCCCGGTATCGGTAGCTCCTCTGACCTGGTCACATGCCACATACGTGTTAACTGTGGTAAAATATATAGAAAAGTATCAAAAGCTTACAAGTCAATCCAAATGCTAAAGGTATAACCGGGATACGCCCCGACGGGGCGTGTTCCTTTTTTCAACTTGTTGTTTAAGGAGTTTTCCGTCATGACCTACTCGGCCGCGCCTCCACCCATCGGTACCTCCATCCATCACAAGCTCCCGCTGCTGCGCCGGGCACGTATGCTTGTTCTTGTGTACGCTCTCGTATACTTCGGATTATTGCTCGTGCTCCAGCCGCCATACGGCAGAATCGCTTCGGATGTGCTAAGCCCGGTTGGGGTGATGCTAAGCCTGCTTCTGATGGGGTACAGCCTTAGGCATCAGCAAGGGAAGCTGAGACGAGCATGGCAGTTGTTTTTCAGCGGTGCGCTGCTCTACGGAATCGGAGAAACCCTATGGCGCCTTCAAGACCTTTATGTATGGCAGGGCTCCGTTCCGGCGGCCTACACCACAGCGGATCTGTTCTTTGCCGTATTGCCCGTTGTGTTTATCGGGGCGATTTTGTCCTTACTGCATTCCTATCGACCGATGCTTACGATTCATGCGGCCTTTGACATTCTAATTACCATGGTGACCATCGGGACGCTCAACTGGCATTTTATTTTTTTACCGATCCTGAATCCGTCCGGCATCGACGGTGGTCGGGCTGTGCTCCTGCTGATGTATCCGATCGGAGCACTCGGCTGCTTTCTTGGTTCCCTATTTATGTATTACAGCTATCACACCCATGGAAGCCGCAGTTTGAGTCTGCTTCACATTGTATTTGCTTCCGGCCTATGGTGTATCGCCATTCAGATCTATGTAATGAAAACGATTGCGGGAAGCTATGCCTCGGGTGATTGGATTGATCCGTTATGGGCCTGCGGACTACTGATGCTCGGCTTGTCCAGCTTGACCGGCACGGACCGCCCTTTGGCAGATCCGCAAGCTCCCGATACCCGGCGTAAGCTCGGGGCGCATCCCTTGCTTCCTTATGTCGCTTTCGTCCTGCTGCTGGCGGTAATGATATTCGTCACTCCCCCGCTGGACGAGCTGATGATCGGCATCCTCGTATCGCTTGTTCTCATTATCATCCGGCAGTTTCTGACGCTTGCCGATAACCGAAGGCTGTTCGGCTTGCTGGAGCAGTCCAATGAGAAGCTGGAACGTCAGGGCCGGCGCCTGCTGCAGCAGCAGAAGGAGCTTGAGGCTGCATTCGAGGAGCTGCAGCGGCTGAACTTGCTGAAGGAAATGGAAGCGCGTACGGACTACTTGACGGGACTGATGAATCGCCGAAGCATTCAGGAGAGAATGAACAAGGTGTGGGAGAGAGCGGAGCGTACGGGGGAGCTGTTCTGTATCCTGCTTTTGGATTTGGATCACTTCAAGCAGATCAACGATCAGTACGGTCACGACTCGGGGGACAGGCTGCTTGAGTCCTTTAGCCGACTGCTGCAGAAGGAAGCCCGGACGGGCGATGCCATCGCCCGCTTCGGCGGCGAAGAATTCCTGATTCTCCTGCCGGATACCGGCTTGGATGCCGCACTGGCGCTAGCGGAAAGGCTGCTCAAGCAGCTGGCGGCGATAGAGCACCGCTCAGGTGAAGGCGCTGTCTTCCGCGTAACGACCAGCATCGGGGCGGCGCAGTGGCAGGGCCCCGGCGAGCCGCTGCACTCGCTGCTCGTACGCGCCGACCAGGCGCTCTATGAAGCGAAACGGACAGGCCGCAACCGCGTTTGTGTAGTATAAATTTCTTCATGAAAAAGGCTTCTTCCCGCCTGTCAGATACGACTCTGACTAGCGAGAGAAGCCTTTTTGTATGGTATGGCGGTGGTGGTAGTGAAGCCGTCCCGGTCCTCCGTGCCGTTATTGCGGTCGTTACCCGCTCCCCGACACTCCCTGGCACGCGTTAACGACCCTGCATGCCGTTATCCGGCGGTTTGCAGAGCTGGAATGCTCACTTAACGCACCTGCGTGCCGTTATTGTAGTCGTTCCGCGCTCTCCGGCACTCCGTGGCACGCGTTAACGACCCTGCATGCCGTTATCCGGCGGTTTGCGGAGCCGGAGCGCTCACTTAACGCACCTCCGTGCCGTTATTGCGGTCGTTCCTTATCGTTATCCCTTACTCATGTATGTAGGTTTCCTTGTACTTCTCGGCATCCCAGAGCTGTTCAAGCTCCGACGGATCGGCCATCTCCATGACGATCAGCCATCCGCTCTCATACGGCGACAGGTTGATGATCCCCGGATTCTCCAGCAGCTTCACGTTGATGTCGATTACCTTGCCGCTAATCGGCGCATACAGCTCCGATACCGTCTTCACCGACTCCAGACTGCCCAGCGGCTCCCCTGCCTTCAGCTCATCGCCTATTTCCGGCAGCTCGGCGAAGACGACCATGCCAAGCTCATCCTGAGCAAAATCGGTCACGCCGATCACCGCTCGCTTGCCCTCCGCGCGAACCCATTCGTGGTTCTCGCTGTATTTTAAATGGCTAATGACGTCCATCCTTAACGCCCCTCTCTATAGCAATAAACCCCTCGCCTGCCGTCAGCAGCCCGAGGGATTCTTGTATGCATGATGATTACTTCGCTGCCAGGAGCTTGTCGCCCTTCTTCCAGCCGATCGGGCACAGACCGCCGGATTGCAGGGCCTCCAGAACGCGGTAGGTCTCCTCGACACTGCGGCCCACGTTGTTATGGTGAACTACTTGGTACATCAGCTCGCCTTCCGGATTGATGATGAACAGACCGCGAAGCGCGATGCCTTCTTCTTCGATCAATACGCCGTAATCGCGGGAAACCTGCTTCGTCATATCGGATGCCAGCGGGAAGTTCAGCTGCCCGAGGCCATTCTGGTCAACCGGTGTGTTGATCCATGCACGGTGGGAGTGCTTGCTGTCCACGGACACGCCAAGGATCTCTGCGTCAACTGCTTTAAATTGGGCCGCAGCTTCGCTGATCGCCGTAATTTCCGTCGGGCACACGAAAGTGAAATCCAGCGGATAAAAGAACAATACGAGCCATTTGCCTTTGTAATCGTCCAGACTGACACGCCCGAATTCTTGTCCGCTGCCCAGGGCCGTATCCATTGTGAAGCTTGGTGCCGGTTTGCCTACTAAACGTTCTGCCATGATGAAAGCCTCCTAAGGATCTATATGGAAATGACGGAATAGCTCATCTTTACGCAATTCATGGTATCATTCGAAAAAATGAAAGTCAAGATTAGAACTATTATACTTTTAGAATAATTCTAATTAACGCCATTCCCTTACATTCCACGAAAAAAGACTCTCAAGAATCGCTTCTCAAGAGTCTTCCCAGGTTGATCTTATTTACGGATCGCGTTCACAATCAGCTCGCCCATTGCGGTTGTGCCGATGGCTTTGCTCTTATCGACGGCGATATCGCCTGTACGATGACCGGCATCCAGCACTTCCTTCACGGCGCGCTCGATGGCTTCCGCCGCTTCGTGGTAACCGAAGGTCAGACGGTACATCAGCGCTACGGACAGGATCGTTGCAATCGGGTTCGCAATGCCTTGACCTGCAATGTCGGGTGCGGAGCCGTGTACCGGCTCGTACAAGCCGAACGCGCCCTCGCCCAAGGAAGCGGAGGACAGCATTCCGATGGAGCCTGTCAGCATCGCCGCTTCGTCGCTCAAGATATCGCCGAACATGTTCTCAGTTACGATAACGTCGAAGCTGGCAGGACGGCGCAGCAGCTGCATAGCACAGTTGTCAACGAGCACGTGCTCGAGTTCTACATCCGGATACTCAGGAGCAATCCGGTTAACGACTTCTCTCCACAAGCGGGAGGTTTCCAGAACGTTGGCTTTATCTACGGAAGCCAGCTTCTTACGGCGAGTTTGCGCGATTTCGAACGCTTGACGAACGATGCGCTCCACCTCAGCTACGTTATATACGCAAGTATCTACCGCTTCTTGACCGTTCGCACCTTCACGGCGGAACTTCTCACCGAAGTAGATACCGCCTGTCAGCTCGCGTACCACGATCAGGTCCGTGCCCTCAAGCACTTCCGGCTTCAGCGTGGAGGCTTCCTTCAAGCAATCGAAAACGTTCGCCGGACGAATGTTGGAGAACAAACCCAGCGCTTTGCGGATACCGAGCAAGCCTGTTTCCGGGCGAAGCTCCTTCGAATTGTTATCCCATTTCGGTCCGCCGACAGCGCCGAGCAGTACCGCATCCGCTTTTTTACAAATATCGAGTGTTTCCTGCGGAAGCGGTGTCCCTTTCTCATCAATGGCGATACCGCCGAACAAGCCATGCTCGAATTCAAAGCGAAGTCCGAAAACGTCCTCGGTCTTCTTCATCACCTTAATCGCTTCGTTTACAACTTCAGGACCGATTCCGTCACCCGCGATGACGGCAATCTTTTTCAAGTCTGTCATTTTATTCACTCCTCGAGTCTTCATTAACTCTGTTGTATCATATATGTTCTTTGCTTGACCAAGATATAAAATCTATCATCGCGATAGGTTTTAACTATAGCGCTCGATTCGACCAAAAGCTTTGAGTACCCGCAGCTTCTCCAAGGTCAGGACGCCGCACCATTCCGTATGAGCCTCGGCCCACTCCTTTTCGTCTTGTCCCCAGCTCCACTCCGGCATCCAGCAGCCTTCCGGTGTTTGCTTCGATACGGCAAAATCAAGATTGGCCTGCACAGCCTCCGAGAGCATATCCGCATACGGGGAATCCGGCGATGTAACGACCTTGATCGGCTGCAGGCCATAGCCGGTCCACTTCGCCGGATCGGTAACCACATTCGATTGCACCGATGCTTGCAGCCATGGCTCCATCCGGCCGTACTGCTCAGAGGCTACAAACCGTGCCAGCCGCAAATAGCAGAGCAGTTCATGGAACTCAAGCTGCTTGACCTCCTCCAGCTTCTGTATTGCCGTCTCCGTTAGGGCTTCTGCGAAATTTCGATCCGATTCACTTCCGTAACGCAAGAAGTACCCCGCAATCTCCGCGTTCGCGTTCCCCCAATGCGGCCGGGTACGGACGCTTTCGTAGCCCCACCAGGGAGCCCTCGGAGCTTCCTCTGCCGCTTCTGGGATGAGGTCCCATCCTTGTCCGGCAGCATCATAGGTCGATCGAAAATAAGCGAGCGCCTCCTCTGCGGGCTCTTTAGCGGCTTCATCCGGCAGCAGCACGAGGTACTGCATCGCAATCGTGGTAGCGTAAGCGGATGATGCAGCCGTCCGCAGGTCCGGCTCCAGGCCGTACCCGAAGCCTCCGTCCTCGTTCCGGTACTGGATGAGCTCCTCCACTACCGTCTCCGCCGAGCCCTGACCGAATTCATAGGCCAGCATGGCACGCTCCAGCGGTCTTGCCTTTACATTCATGAAGTCCACCGCTTGTCCAAATGCATAATCCGAAAGCCTCTTCGTCACACCGATTCCTCCTCCGATTGTGTAACACCATTCTACCATAGAAACGAAGAAAACCGCCTTCTGGCGAAGGCGGTTCGTTTTACACTTTATTTCCCGTTCTTGCTCATTTGGTTGACGGCACTGAACAGCGCTTTGACAGACGAGGTCATGATATCCACATCGATGCCGCAGCCCCAATGTACGCTGCCGTTCGAAGCCTTGATGCCGATATAAGAAACTGCTTGGGATTTGGACCCTGTTTCCAGAGCATGCTCCTTATAGGATAAATCGGAGTAATCCAAACCAAGATGTGTCTGAAGCGCATTGCTGATCGCATCCAGTCTTCCGTTACCCGTACCCGTAATTTCTTTGACTTCATTGCCGGTCCGGATGGTGACTACGGTTTGGAAATCATCATCGTCGGTAAAACGGTATTTGACGAACTCAACCGGCGTTTTGATATTGACATATTCCTTCTGGAAAATGTCGTAAATTTCATCCGGCAGCAGTTCTTTCTGCTGTTGGTCCGATACGTTTTTCACACAGTATCCGAAGTGCTCGCGCATTTTCGGGGGAAGATCCAGTCCGTACTTCAGCTGCAGCACGTACCCAATGCCGCCCTTACCGGACTGACTGTTAATTCGGATAATATCCCCTTCATACTCTCTGCCGATATCCTTCGGATCGATAGGCAGGTAAGGCACTGACCAATACTCGCGCTCCTGCTCCTCGCGCCATTTCATTCCCTTGGCAATCGCATCCTGATGCGAGCCGGAGAAAGCGGTGAATACGAGCTCGCCGCCGTAAGGGTGTCGTTCGCTAACTCTCATTTTGGTCAAACGTTCGTATACGGCGAGGATGCCTGGGATGTTCTCGAAATTCAGCTTCGGGTCCACTCCGTGCGAGTACATGTTCAACGCCAGTGTAATGATGTCGACATTCCCTGTTCTTTCCCCGTTGCCAAACAAGGTTCCTTCCACCCGCTGTCCTCCCGCGAGCATGCCCAGCTCCGCATCGGCAACCCCTGTACCTCTGTCGTTGTGCGGATGGAGCGAAACGATGACGTTCTCGCGGTAATTCAGATGCTCGCTCATATATTCAATTTGGCTTGCATAGACGTGCGGCATGGACATGGATACGGTAGCCGGAAGATTGATAATTACCTTGTTGTCAGCGGTCGGCTGCCAAACATCCAGTACCCGATTGCAAATTTCGAGTGAAAATTCCACTTCCGTACCGGTGAAGCTCTCCGGCGAATATTGGAATTGGAAGTTCCCTTCGGTCTCTTCCGCACAGGCCTTCAGCAGCTTCGCTCCGGTAACGGCTATATCGATAATTTCTTCCTTCGATTTGCGGAAAACCTGCTCCCGCTGCGCCACGGAGGTCGAATTGTACAAGTGCACTACGGCCTTTTTGGCTCCTCTCAGCGATTCGAAGGTTTTGCGGATAATGTGCTCCCGCGATTGGGTAAGCACCTGGATCGTGACGTCATCCGGGATCAAATTCTTCTCGATCAAAGTGCGCAGGAAGGTGAACTCCGTTTCCGACGCTGCCGGAAATCCTACTTCAATCTCCTTGAATCCGATGTCTACGAGCAACTGGAAGTACTCCAGCTTTTCCTCCAGATTCATTGGAACGATTAACGCCTGATTTCCGTCACGAAGGTCGACGCTGCACCAAGTAGGTGCCTCGGTAATATATTCCTTTTGGGTCCACTTCAAGCTTTGCTTCGGCGGCATAAAATACCCTCTAGCATATTTCTCTGCGTTTCTCATAGGTTTCCCTTCCTCTCTTCCATATCCTGTAGCGTCCTGCCGGAACGCAAAAAAGCCTTTCATCTCCCTAAACAGAGACGAAAGACTGTGACATCTTACGCGGTACCACTCCAATTCATGCCTTTGACAGCATGCACTTAGCGGATAAGGGGCTGGCCTAACGGACAAGCCTACTATCCTCCTGATGATAACGGTCAGGCTCCGGCTCCACCTACTTGTTCGTTCAGCGGGCAACTCTAAGGCGAGTTCAGATCTCCTCCACGACTGTTTCGCACCAACCAACAGCTCTCTTAACGCTTGGGACACCTTACTATTCCTCTTCAACGTATTTTCATATTATTACGTATTGTATAACACGCGAGCCATAATATCAAGCATCTCCTTAGAAAAACAAAAAAGGTACGGCCCGAAACAGACCGTACCTTATGTAAACACCTATTACTTCTTGATCCAGTGCATCAGTTCACGCAGCTGGGAACCGACTTGCTCGATCGGATGCTCGGATTCCAGACGGCGAGTCGCAGTAAGGAACGCACGGCCGGATTGGTTCTCCAGGATAAAGTCGCGAGCGAATTTACCTTGTTGGATGTCGGAAAGAACTTCCTTCATAGCCTTCTTCGTTTCTTCTGTAATTATGCGAGGACCTGTTACATAGTCACCGTACTCCGCTGTGTTGGAGATGGAGTGTCTCATTGTTGCGAGACCGCCCTCATACATCAGGTCAACGATCAGCTTCAGCTCGTGCAAGCACTCGAAGTAAGCCATCTCAGGAGCATAGCCTGCTTCAACCAATGTTTCGAAGCCTGCTTTAACCAGTGCGGAAGCACCGCCGCAAAGAACCGCTTGCTCACCGAACAGATCGGTTTCTGTCTCTTCACGGAACGTTGTTTCGATAACGCCCGCACGAGTACAGCCGATACCCTTCGCATAAGCCAAACCGATCGCTTTAGCTTGTCCGTCAGCATCTTGGTGGATCGCGATCAGACCAGGTACGCCGAAGCCCTCAACGTATACACGGCGAACCATGTGGCCTGGGGACTTAGGAGCTACCAGCAATACGTTCTTGTCCGAGGACGGGTTGATTTGACCGAAGTGAACGTTGAAGCCGTGGGAGAACAGGATCGTTGCGCCTTGCTTCAGGTTCGGTTCGATTTCGTTCTTATATACCGACGCTTGGGTTTCGTCAGGCATCAGGATTTGCACCACATCAGCCAGCTTCGTAGCTTCCGCTACGCTGAATACTTCGAAACCGTCGTTTTTCGCTTGCTCAAAGGAACGGCCTTGACGAAGACCGATAACTACTTTCAGACCGCTGTCACGCAGGTTTTGCGCTTGTGCGTGGCCTTGGCTTCCGTAGCCGATAATTGCGATGGTTTTGCCCTTCAGTACGTTTAAATCAGCATCCTTCTCATAAAACAATGTTACAGCCATGGTATTATAGCTCCTCCTTTAATTTAGAACCCTGTATGCGGGTGTTCAGCCGGACAACACGGACTAGGGGCACCGCGTCGCGTTAAAGCGTTATCCGCTTGAACCCCCGCACACAGGAACCATTTTACTACACTTTGCCTTCAGTTGAAATGTTTATTTCGCAGACATGCCGCGAACCATTGCCGTTACGCCTGTACGGGACAGCTCCCGAATGCCGTAAGGCTTCAGCAGCTCGACCATCGCATCGATTTTGTCGGAGTCGCCTACGACCTGAACGATCAGCGAGGACGGTCCGATATCGACAACAGCCGCGCGGAAGGTTTCGACGACACCCAGGATCTCCGGACGTGCCGCCGGCTCTGCAGTAACCTTGATCAAGGCAAGCTCGCGGGCCACCATCGGATTGGCACTAAGGTCAACGACCTTGATTACGTCGATCAGCTTATACAGCTGCTTCGAGATTTGCTCCAGCGTCTGGTCATCGCCCGTAGTGACGATAACCATCCGGGAGAGGCCCTGCTCTTCGGATTCTCCCACCGTAATGCTCTCGATATTGAAGCCGCGGCGTCCGAACAAGCCGGATACACGCTGCAGAACGCCGGGCTGGTTGTTCACTAATACGGAAATGGTATGTTTGCGAATCATTCCGAGTCCCCCAATATCATTTGGTCTATCGTCGAGCCTTGTGTAACCATCGGATACACGTTCTCTCCCTTGCGGACGACGAATTCCACGAGTACCGGTCCATCGGTGTTCATTGCTTCCTGCCAAGCGGCTCTAGCTTCGTCCTTGTTGGTTGCGCGAAGTCCTTTCACGCCGTAAGCCTCTGCGAGCTTCACGAAGTCCGGGCTGCCGGCCAGGTCAATGTGGCTGTAGCGGTTGTCATAAATGATCTCCTGCCACTGGCGAACCATACCGAGCACCTGGTTGTTGATTACCACGATTTTCACCGGAATCTTGTTGATGGCGCAGATCGCCAGCTCCTGCGAACACATCTGCATTCCGCCGTCACCGTTGACCGATACGACCATACGGTCCGGATTTGCAACCTGTGCGCCGATCGCGGACGGGAAGCCGAAGCCCATCGTGCCCAAGCCGCCGGAGGTGATCCAGGAGCGAGGGTTGTTGAACTTGTAGTACTGCGCCGTCCACATCTGATGCTGGCCTACGTCCGTCGTAACGATCGCATCGCCGTTCGTCGTCTCATGAATCATCTCGATCACGTATTGCGGCTTCAGCTCCGTATCGGAATCCACATACGTCAGCGGGTTGTTCTTCTTCGTCTCGAGCACCCACTCAATCCACTTCTCGGATTTCGCCGGCTTCGCCTTCTGGTTCGCCTGCTGCAGCACTTCCTTGATATCGCCGACAACCGGGATCGAGGTTTCGACAATCTTGCCGACCTCAGCCGGGTCAATATCGATATGAACGATCTTCGCATGAGGCGCAAAGCCGTTCACCTTCATCGTCACGCGATCGTCGAAGCGTGCGCCGATCCCGATGAGCAAATCGCACTTCTGCAGCGCATGGTTCGCCGTGTACGTTCCGTGCATTCCCGGCATCCCCATCCACAGCTCATTCGCGCTAGGGAAGCCGCCCAAGCCGAGCAATGTCGTCGTTACCGGAATGCGTGTCTTCTCCACGAACTCGATAAGCTCCTTCGCCGCATCTGCGTACACCACGCCGCCGCCGGCCAGAATGACCGGACGCTCCGCTGCGGCAATGGCCTCCAGCATCTTGTCGACCTGCAGCTTGTTCGGCTGCACCGTCGGCTTATAACCGCGAATGTCCACCTTCTCCGGGTAGTGGAATTCCATTTGCGCATTGGATACATCCTTCGGAATATCGACCAATACCGGACCTTTACGTCCTGTCGACGCAATGTGGAACGCCTCTTTCATGATACGTGGGAGGTCCTTCACATCGCGCACCAGGTAGCTGTGCTTCGTAATCGGCATTGTGATGCCGGTAATGTCCGCCTCCTGGAAGGCATCCGTTCCGATCACCGTCGTGGCGACGTTTCCTGTGATAACAACCAACGGCACCGAATCCATGTAAGCCGTAGCGATCCCCGTAACGAGGTTGGTCGCTCCCGGACCGGATGTGGCGATACATACGCCGACCTTTCCTGTGGAACGGGCATAGCCGTCCGCCGCGTGAATCGCGCCCTGCTCGTGACGAGTCAGCAAGTGGTTAAAATCCGGATTGCCGTGCATCGCATCATAAATATATAAAACCGCCCCGCCCGGATATCCGAAGACGCAATCAACATCCTCCAGCAATAAGCTACGCAGCAACGCTTCCGACCCTGTTACGACATCCGGCTTCAGCAGCTCCTGACGCAGCTGCTCCTTCGACTTCTGTGTGGTTTGAACGATCATCTTCTTTATCCTCCTCTCAAAAAATAAAAACCAAAAAACCCCTCTCATCCCGACGCGCATAAACGCATCTGCCGGGACGAAAGGGGTTCGAATCCTCCGTGGTACCACCCATGGTTTGCCATCTGCCTCACAACAAATAGCCTTAGCAGGTAAAGTGCCGCTAGGTAGTGGCGCTTCTCTTTACCTTGGGCACGGTAACGTGTGCCAGTCCGATTCTCCCTAGTCGCTTTTGCTACGAGAGCAGCAACACTTTCAGGAAAACAGCTCGGAGGCGACTTCGCAAATAAGGGATTAAGGCGACGGTTTCAGCAGGTCCGCTGCTCTCTGAACATAAGAGCCCTTATTACTTTTTCCTCTTCATAGCTATTGTCAGCAGTTGTACTTTTTTAGCTATTATATGCTTATTCGGAGGTTTAGTCAATACCGACGTTGCAAGTCCCGGGTACTGGAGCCAAAGTCCTTCCAGCGTCTAACAAAAAAAGATCGCAATCCGCCGAAGCCGGCGTACTGCGATCTTTTCTATACATACGCGTTTACGCGTTTACTTTTTCCTTCGCTGCAGTAGCCAGTTGGTTGAACGAGTTGATGTCGTTAACCGCCAGGTCAGCCAGCATCTTACGGTTTACTTCGATGCCAGCCAGCTTCAGGCCGTGCATCAGCTTGCTGTAGGACAGACCGTTTTGGCGAGCAGCCGCATTGATACGAACGATCCACAATTTGCGGAAGTCACGCTTCTTCTGACGGCGGTCACGGTATGCGTACATCAAGGACTTCATTACTTGTTCTTTAGCTGTTTTAAATAATCTATGTTTGGAACCGAAATAACCTTTTGCAAGCTTCAGGATTTTCTTACGACGACGTGTGCGGATAAAACCGCCTTTCACTCTTGCCATGTGAAATCTACCTCCAGATAGTTAATGTTTAAGTATATATACGGGTCAATCAGAACGTGTGAAAATTACTTAAGCAGGGAAATTTGCTGCTTCAGACGCTTTACATCGCCTTCAGCCATTACCGGGTTTGTGCCGAGCACGCGCTTTTGACGAGCGGATTTACCGGACAGCAGGTGGTTCTTGTATGCTTTGTAGCGTTTCACTTTACCGGTACCTGTGATTTTCAGACGGTCTTTCAAGCTGCTGTGAGTTTTCATTTTTGGCATTTGGGTTTTCCTCCTTAAGAGATGTGATTTATTGCGGTTTCGGCGACAAAATCATGATCATGCTACGGCCCTCGAGCTTCGGCTTCCGTTCAACCACGGACAGCTCCTCTACCTCCGTTGCCATGCGCTCCAGCTGGCGTTGTCCGATCTCGGCGTGGGCAATTTCCCGGCCGCGGAAACGAACCGACAGCTTCACTTTGTCTCCATCGTTCAAAAATTTCACGACGTTGCGCAGCTTCGTTTGAAAATCGTGTTCATCGATCGTTGCGCTCAGGCGAACTTCCTTCATTTCGACGACCTTCTGGTTCTTACGGGCTTCCTTCTCTTTCTTCTGCATCTCGTAGCGGTACTTCCCGTAATCCATGATTCGGCAGACCGGCGGCTTCGCCGTTGGAGCCACGTTAACCAAATCCATATTCGCATCCAGCGCCAATTGCAGCGCTTCACGAATCGGCTTGATACCTAACTGCTCGCCGTCCGAACCGATCAAACGAACTTCCTTCGCCCGAATTTCATCGTTAATCATGTGCTCTGTACTAATAACCTGCCACCTCCAAAGGATTGTACAAAAAAGGACGTAGGCGTAAATCGCCCACGTCCGTTTGGTTTCAAGTGAATGATAGAGCTGAATACAGCCTATCTCCAATAAGGTCACTCAAGATCATGAACCAGCCAACCTAGGTCGGTCAGGTGAGAAGCGGGCGCTTCTACTTTTTCGCACTAAAACAGTATATCACTTACAATTGCCCAAGTCAACTAGTACTAGCTTGCCTGCTTGCTCTGCATATCCTCGAGGCGAATGACCCGGGTATGCTGCGTATGGCTCCACTGCTTGTTGTTTTGTGTGAAGAACGCATAAAACGTAATAGGCCACCAAGACAACAGGAAGATCGGATACGTGATGATGTACAGGTAAGACTTCAGCGGTGCCTTCTCAATCATCATCGCCAGCGGGAACTGCGCATACGTTGCGACTGTAAACAGCGCGAATGCGGCCGGCATGAACGCATAAAGCGATGTGAAGGTCGGTACGCCGGGAAGCAGCTGGTCAATCCAAAGCACGATGGTCAGGATCGAGCCGATGAACAGGTTATATACGTTCGCCGCATAGACGGCGGAGTCGATCTTCGCCCAGTTGCCTTCCTTGATTCCCTGCCACAGCAGCGGGAAGAAGTAGCGGCGGGCTACGTCGAAGTGGCCCTGCATCCAGCGCAGACGCTGGCGGGCGGAAGCCTTGAAGGTCAGCGGCTTCTCGTCGTACACTCTCGCATCGTAGTTAAAAATCGGATTCACACCGCGCTGCACGCAGCGCATGGTAAACTCCAGGTCCTCGACGAGGCTCGTTGCGCCCCAGCCCATTTCCTTCAGCAGGTTGGTATCGAAGCACATCCCCGTGCCGCCAAGGAAGTTCGCAAGGCCCAGGTTCGTCCGAGGCAGCTGCCACAAGCGGTTGCAGTACCAGTAAGTGGTTGCATAGGCCGCCGTAATCCAAGAATCGTGCGGGTTCTTCGTATCCAGGTAGGCTTGAATGACCTTGGAGCCGTTGCACAGATCGTCGTTCATGTGCGTCAGATAATCCGGGCTCACGAGGTTATCGGCATCGAACATGACGATCGCATCATACTGGCGCTCCATCTTCCAGAGCTCCTTGAGCATCCATTCGATAGCGTAGCCTTTGCCGCGCAGCTTCGGATTGCTGCGTTCCATGGCGTATACGCCGTGGTCCCTTGCAATTTGCGCCGTGCCGTCCGTGCAGTTGTCACAAATGACGAATATATCGTAAAGCTCCTTCGGGTAATCCAGTGTTTTCAGGTTCTCAATCAGGGCTCCAACCACTTGCTCCTCGTTGTGAGCGGCTACCAGCACGGCAAATGACTTTTGCGGCGCATGGTGCTGTTTATTCTTGCGGCGGTACCAACCGAAAAACGTCAGCAACAGCTGATAGGCTCCAATGACAGCTAAGACGATCTGGATGCCTAACAGAATACTGTCCAGCATTACAAACATCCCCCTTTTTTGTACGTACCCTTTTTACTCGCTTGTATTTGCGTCTCTCTCTAAATGCCTCGAATCCATCATCGTGTAAGACTATTCGTTGGATTGAATTGGTTTTTCGCGGGTCGCCGAATATGATTTTCCTCTCTTTACGCTCTTTTGTCAAACACCCTTGAACCGCTAATGAGGGTCGATTCTGTAGTTCTGGCGAAAAAGCATGAGGTTTCCGGTCAGACGCTTCGCCAACCAACCTTTTACCTCTTATTTTCATCGTTTTTCAATCATTTTATAAGCGGGTGTTCGAAAAAAATCCATAATTGCCCCTCGCCTCCGAGACCACATCCAAGTAGCTCCCGTACAAGCGGCTGAAGATGTGCTCCCAGGATTGGCCAAGGCTGTAGCTTCGGCCTTCTCTGGCCAGCTCCAAGCGATAGAGCGGATCGGAATACAACACCTGCATCGCCCGTGTAAATGCTGCCGGCTCTCCCGGGGGACATAACAGTCCCGTGCGGCCGTGCTCGATGTTGTCCTTCACTCCGCCTGCCGCGGCCCCGATCACTGCCGTTCCCGAAGCCATTGCCTCCAGCACCACATTGCCGAAGGTCTCGGTTGCCGACGGAAAGACGAAGGCATCCGCCGCCGCGTACAGCTCACTTAACTCCTTGCCCATCTTAAATCCGGTAAACGTAACATCCTTGCGGTCCGCATACTGCTCCTGAAGCGGCCCCAGCAGAGGGCCGTCACCTGCAATGATCAAATGCGAGCGGGTACGTATGTCATCGCATAACCCGTCGAAAGCAGCAAGCAAAACGTCGATGCTTTTCTCCGGGGCCAACCTTCCAACATATAACAAGACGAAATGACTCGGATCAATGTTGCATTCGGCGAGAACCTTTCGGCGATCCACGAACGGATGGAACAGGTTCACCTCCACACCGCGCGACCATATTTCCAGATTATGCAGACCCTTGTCCAAAAGATGCTCTCGGGTTGATCTGGAAGGCACATAAATTTTTCGACATTCTTGATGAAACCACAGCATATATCGCCAAAGCATGGGCTCCATCCACTGCAGCTTATAATAGGATAAATATTGATCGAAATGAGTATGGTAGGAGGCTACGAGGGGAATGTGATTTCTCTTGGCATAGAACAAGCCCAAGAGTCCTAGGTTAAAAGGAGTGGCTACATGAATGAGATCGGGTGCAAAAGCCTTCCATGTCCTTCTTAGATTGATTGGGCTTAGAATGGCCATTCTGCACTCCGGATACAATAGAAAGGGAATACTGTAAAACCTTTCCACTGTTTGTCGGTCCGTATTCTCGGGAGACTGGCTTTGCGGTGCGAATACCTTGCACTCCACCCCGCGCGATTCCAAATAGTCCACCCATCGCCCAAGCGTTTTCGCCACACCGTTAATATCCGGCAGGAACGTGTCTGTGAAGATGGCTACTCTCATAATAACCTCCTCAAGGGAATTTGAAACGGGACAGCCCCAAATACGTATCGTATCAGGATCATCTTACCAAGTGAGTGTTAACCGAGAGTTATGGCTATGTGAAAAATGCCGGAGCTTCAGATTTGATATCCGGATGATACTGCGTTAACAATCGGCTGATATGATGAAATAAGCAACGAAGATATTCATTACAAGGAGGGCTTAAGCCTTGAGCAGAATGGTTACATGGCTGCAGGCTCGCGAGCGCCGTATGTTCTGCTGGGTAAACCAGCGGATGCAGCACGGCGTCCTAGACCGCTTGTTCGGCACGCTGACCCATTTGGGCGGTGCTACCGCCTCCATCATGATCGCGCTCTGCTTCGCCATATTCGCCCAGGGCAGCTGGAGGCTGGCGGGAATTCAGAGCTGCATCGCCCTAGCGGCAAGCCATATCCCCGTCGCCATCATGAAGAGGAAATATCCGCGGCTTCGTCCTTATCTTGTTCTACCCGATACGAATACCTGCAAGAACCCGCTGACCGACCACTCCTTCCCTTCGGGGCATACCACGGCCGTATTTTCGGTCGCGCTTCCCTTCATGTTCTTAAGTCCTTGGGCCGCAACCGCCCTGCTTCCCTTGGCTTCCCTGGTTGGGCTATCCCGCATTTATCTGGGACTGCACTATCCTTCGGACTGTATGGCGGGGGCATTCATCGGCACCGTAACCGCCCTGGGAACCGTTGCATTTTTCGGGTAAAAGCAGTAATGTTAAAATGGTGTAAATTCCACTCGGTACAAGGTATGGTGAGACGCACATGCGGAAAAAGAGGGTTCTGTTATTATCCGAAGGCTTCGGTGCCGGCCACACTCAGGCAGCACACGCGCTTTCCGTTCGCCTGCGCCAGCAATCACCCGAGGTTCAGACCCGCGTACTGGAGCTAGGCTCATTCCTTCATCCTACGATCGCTCCATGGATCTTCACCGCCTACAGGAAAACCGTCACCACCCAGCCCAAGCTTTACGGTATGGTGTATCGCTCCCAATATAAAAAATCGCTCAACCGCTTCACGCAGCTGGCATTGCACCGAATTTTCTACGCACAAACAGCGGAGATCATCCATCAGCTGCAGCCGGATACGATCGTCTGTACGCATCCGTTTCCGAATGTGGTGATCTCACGGCTCAAGCGCTTCGGTTTGAATATTCCGTTATGTACCGTCATTACGGACTATGATGCTCACGGCACCTGGGTGAGCCCTGAAGTGAATAAATACCTCGTGTCGACTCCCGCTGTAAAGGAAAAGCTGCTCAGCCGAGGCGTACCGGAGGAATCCATCGAGGTTACCGGCATTCCCGTTCACCCGAATTTCCTCGAGCAGAACAACCGGGAGGAGCTTCGGGATCGTTTCAGGCTGAAGCCGATGCCTACGGTGCTTGTCATGGGCGGCGGCTGGGGTCTGGTGAAGGACGAGGACTTCCTGCCTTACTTGACCAGGTGGAGAAACCGGATCCAGCTGATCATCTGCTTAGGCAGTAATGAGAAGGCGCTTGAAACGATGTCGGAGGACCCACGTTTTCAACACGACAATATTCGACTCCTTGGCTTCACGAATGAAATCGATAAATGGATGGACGTATCCGATCTTCTCATTACGAAGCCTGGCGGAATGACCTGCACGGAGGGACTTGCCAAAGGAATCCCGATGCTTTTCTACAAACCGATTCCCGGTCAGGAAGAAGAAAACCTGCAGTACTTTACTCAGCATGGATTCGGACAGCAAATCACCTCGGCCGAAACGATCGATCACTGGTTCGAGCTGCTGCTTAAACGGTATCCCGAGCTGCTTCAGCGCAGAGCCATGCTGACCGAGCGCCAGAGCAAGCCTCAAGTCAAGGACTGCTCGCAGGCCATTATGGAAATGCTGACCATGCAAAAAACCTTCGTGTAGGACTCTGTTACCAGGCCCTGCTCGAAGGTTTTTATTATTACTCGGCGTCGGTTTCGCTCTCTTCCGGCTTCGGTTCATTCATCATGGATTGTTTTACCGCCTGCAGATGCTCGGTAAGCGCCTGCTCACCGATCACTACCTCGACACGGTGAATCGGCATGCCTCTCTCGTGAAACTTCGTCTCATATTCCGTCATTATGAGATCCGTACGTGGGCCTTCGGCATGAAGGTCTAGAGATATGTTTCGCATCCGAAGCCCCATATCGGCAAAGGAATTCAAGGAGAATTCGAATAAAGACCTAGAATCCGTTTTAAAATGAATCTCGCCGCGCGCATTCAGCATGGACATGTATTTCGTCACGAAAGCATGATGGGTCAGCCTCCGGCGGGCATGCCGCTTCTTCGGCCAAGGATCACTGAAGTTCAGATACACGCGTTCCAGTTCACCCGGAGCAAACATATTCTCAATGGTCTCGATGTTAAACCGAGCCAGCTTCAGGTTGGACAAATCCCCGCCATGCTCCTCACGGGACTGAGCCGCCTTCTCCGAAGCACGGCGGACAAGCTCATCGTACATATCTACGCCTATGTAATTAATTTGCGGATTGAGCGCGCTCAGCTGGCTGATGAAACGCCCCTTGCCCATGCCGAGCTCCACATGAATCGGCCGATCATTGCCGAATACTTCTGCCCAGCGCCCTTTATATTGTGCCGCATCGAGTACGACCAGCTCCGGCTGTGCCTCGAGCGCTTCTATAATTCCTTTTCTCCCGCGTAACCGCATGTCTTGCAGCCTCCTTCTGTACAAAGGGATTATACCCTTAATTCAGGAGAAATAAAAGACCGGTTAACCGCCACTGGAGCGGCAGTTAACCGGACTTTCCCTTTACGCTTCGATCAGCTGGTAGTGCAGCTTATCCGATTCCGGCAGCAGAAGCTGCTCCATCTGGGAGCGAAGCTTACGCTTCGCTTCAGCAAGCAGACCCGGCTGTTCGTGAAATCGCACACCGCTGGCTAACGCCATCGCTTCCTTTAGAGAAAGCTCGATGGTCAGCTTTTCATTCCCTTGGGGGATTTTCATGCCACCTATCCCCTTCCGTGTACCTTAGCGGTTGTTGGTGTTGAAGTCGCGGTCCCGGTTACGGCTCCGCAGACCCGCCAAGCCCAAAAGACCTAAAAGACCTAACCAGCCCCAGTCCGTATCGTTATCCGTAGCTGCAGTCGTACGATACGTACCGGTATTGTAGTTGCCTGTATATCCAGTACCGGTAGTAGTATCGTTCGTGTTGTTATAAGTGCTCATGCGATCCATCATATTATCGCTGTAATTGCGCACGGCATTACCCATGTTGGCAATCCCTGCGCCGATGCCTGTGCCAGTCCCTGTTGTACCGGCACCTGTTGTACCTGTCCCTGTTGTACCGGTCGTACCAGTAGTTCCTGTAGTTGTACCGGTAGTCCCTGTAGTACCAGTGGTTCCTGTAGTAGTACCGGTAGTTCCGGTAGTACCATAGGTACCGGTAGTCGTACCTACATTGCCGTAGTCGCCTGTAGTCATCCCTGCACCGTAGGTACCGGAAGAAGTGCTGGTCGTATGCGTTCCATTCGTGGAAGTACCAGCGGCTCCTGTTCCGGAAGTTTCAGCAAACGCCTGTCCGCCAAAGCCCAAAGAAGCAGTCAAAGCCAACGCCAGAACGGTCTTGTTAAACTTGTTCATCGATTGTCTTCTCCCTTCAAAAGTGCTTGATTTGTTGTTGCAAACATAGCATGGACTCGGAAGCAGGTTCTTATCCTGTGGAAGATACAGGAGCATGTGAAGCTCTGGGAATGGTTCGCAATTCGGGCGCGGATTCGGTACAATAGAGGCGGATACATTAATGAAGGAAACTTTGTTCGAGGAGAGGAACGCATCATGAAGCCGGAAGCAACGACGTCTCCCCGGTTATGGGGGGACAAGCGTTTTCATACATGGAATTATGAAATGAGGCGGCAGTTCGGCACGAAGGTATTCAAAGTCATGCTCGATGCCGGATTTACTTGTCCGAACCGGGACGGTAATATCGCCATCGGAGGCTGCACGTTTTGCAGCGCGCGAGGGTCAGGGGATTTTGCCGGCAGCCGTAGGGATGACTTGGTAACACAGTTCAACAGCATTCGGGACCTTCAGCACAAAAAATGGCCGGAAGCCAAATATATCGGATATTTTCAAGCCTATACCAACACGTATGCTCCGGTGGAGGAGCTGCGGGAGTATTATGAAGTGATTTTGCAGCAGCCGGGTGTGGTGGGGCTTTCCATTGCGACTCGCCCGGATTGCTTACCGGATGACGTGGTGGAATATTTAGCCGAGCTGAACCAGCGCACCTATTTATGGGTGGAGCTGGGACTTCAGACGATTCACGAAAGCACCTCAGAGCTGATTAATCGCGCACATGACACAGACTGTTACCTGGATGCGGTAAGAAGATTACGCAAGCATGGCATTCGGGTATGTTCCCATATTATTTACGGACTTCCGCAAGAAAGCCATGAAATGATGCTGGAGACCGGGCGAGCTGTAGCCAAAATGGATGTGCAGGGAATCAAAATCCATCTACTCCACCTGATGCGCAAAACGCCTATGGTCAAGCAATATGAAGCCGGACTGCTGCGGTTTTTGGAAAAGGATGAGTATGTGAAGCTGGTTGTCGATACGTTGGAAATTTTGCCCCCGGACATGATTGTACACCGGCTTACCGGGGATGCGCCCAGAGATTTATTGATCGGACCGATGTGGAGTCTGAAAAAATGGGAAGTGCTGAACGCGTTCGATCACGAGCTGCGAAGCCGCGATACTTGGCAGGGAAAGCTTTACCGGCCTTAGAGGGTTCATTTCCGCGGTAAGGGAGCCGATATAATGGGTAGCTTCATTTCCCAGGATAGAGACATCTACTGATTGAGGAATAGAGGGGATAGCCCATGAGAAAAAATGTAACTTGGTATACAGGGATTGTGCTCGGCGCAGCGGTGCTGGCCTTGGCCGCATGCGGCGAGAAGGCGCCGGAGCCGGCAAAGCCGGCGGTGACTGCGCCCGCGATAGGCGAGCTGGCGACGCCCCCGAAGGCGGAGTCCGGCGTTAGCACGCCGGGCGGCGCGGTGAGCCCGGGGGCGGCGGCGAGCGCTAACGCGGGCGGGGACGCAGGCGCTGGCGGAGCCGGCGGCAGCGCGGCAAGCGGCGGACCGGCGGCAGCACCCGCTGCGCCGGCTCAATCGCCGGTGGCCACGGTGCAGCCGCCGGCTCAGCCGACGCCGAAGCCGGCCGCGCAGCCGGTGCAGGAGCCGGCGAAGGCGGCGTCGGAGCCCGCCAAGGCGAGCGAGCCGGCCACGACAGCGCCGAGCGAGCCGCTGACGCCGCCGAAGGCGACGTCGGAGCCGGCGGGAGCTCCCGGCGAGACGGTAGGCGCAGGCACAGGTAAAGGAGAGCTGCATGACGTGCCGCGGGCGGGCGCTGGGAAGTAACGTTGGCGCTCAGACCCTATGGCAAAAGTAATTAGCGGACTTTCAGGGTCATATTCCTTACATTTGCTCCTATTTAACACGAATAACGGATTTTTACGGACTTATTTTGCTTATATTATCGATTTTCCCTTGTTTATTTTGTTTTCGTTTCAAATAAGGCCTTCGGAATCCGCTAATCGCAAAACGATCGCATTTATAGGGATAATAAGACCTTCAAAGTCCGTTATTTCCTCGGAATCTTATATACGGAAGGACTAGAGACATCGTGGGCTTCGTATCCATTCTCAGCTTTGCCCATCAACTGATCGAGGCGCGTGTGCAGCCGGGCGAAATCGTCATCGACGCTACCGCAGGGAACGGAGTCGACACCGTCTTCCTGTCCCGCCGAGTCGGTTCCGCAGGCGTCGTTCACGCCTTCGACATTCAATCCCAGGCGCTGGAGCAAACCGCTCTGCGCCTCGCAGCAGAACAGCCGGACAGCGATGTCCGGCTGCACTTATGCAGCCACGCGGAGCTGCTTGAGCGCGTGCCGCAAGAGCAGCACGGCAAGGTAGCCGCGGTCATGTACAACCTCGGCTACCTGCCGGGACAGGACCATGCCGTCACTACCACGGCCTCCTCCACCCTTCCTGCGCTTGATGCGTCCGCTCAGCTGCTTCGCCGCGGCGGGGTCATCACGATCGTGCTGTACACGGGTCATCCGGGCGGCATGGAGGAGGCGGAAGCGGTTGAGGCTTGGGCTGCAGCGCTTCCTCAGAAGGAATTTCAAGTGCTGCAATACCGTTTTCTTAACCAAAAAAATCACCCTCCCTATGTCATCGCTATAGAAAAGAGATAGCTAGATAAGCTATAATCCTTAGCATGAAGGGTTCTTTTACCAAATAGAGAAAGCAGGGAGCAGAGAGTTGAAACCATATCCTTTACAATTCAAGCCGGAATTTAAAGAACGTGTCTGGGGAGGCCGGGCTTTGGAGCAATTCGGATTCGACCTGCCGGAAGGCCATATCGGCGAAGGCTGGATGATCGGAGACCATCCGAACGGAACCACCTCCGTCATGAACGGCGAGCTTGCAGGCCTCGGTCTGGACCAAATCCGCGAGCAATATGGCGAGGCATTTTTCGGAAGCAAGGGCTTCTCCAAGAAAAACGGACGCTTTCCGCTGCTGATTAAGCTTCTCGATTGCAATGACGATTTGTCGGTGCAGGTGCACCCGAATGACGATTATGAGCGACTCCAGCCGGGCGAGCTGGGCAAAACCGAGATGTGGTACATTCTTGATGCCAAGCCGGGCGCAAAAATCATTTACGGTCTGAAGGACGGCGTGACACGTGAGTCACTTGCGCAGGCTATCGAGGAGAATCGCATCATGGACTGTCTGAATGAGATTTCAGTCGCTGCCGGCGACTCCTTCTATATTCCGGCGGGCACGATTCACGCTCTGGGTGCGGGCGTTTTGGTCGCCGAAATTCAGCAGAACTCCGACACAACCTATCGAGTGTACGACTATAATCGTCTTGGCCTGGACGGCAAGCCGCGCGAGCTGCATGTGGAGGACTCGCTTAATGTAACGGCCTATGAGGGCTCCGGCGCTACTTATATGAAGACGGACTTGTCCCAGGACAACAGCTGGCTGACCTTGGCGGACACGCCTTTCTTCGTTACGGAGAAAGGGCATGTGGAGGGCTCCTGGAGCTTGCAGACGACACCCGAGAGCTTCCTGATTCATATCATTTGCGACGGTACGGGAACGATTCGTTGGGACGGCGGCGAGGTGCCTGTGAAGCCTGGGGACTGTTATCTGATCCCTGCCAACCTGGGCGCTTACACGCTGCAAGGAAGCATGACCGTACTCCGAAGCTACTTACCGTAATCATAACGCAAAAAACACCGTACCTGGCGCTGAGCTGCAGCGTTTTCCAGGTACGGTGTTTTTATTATACTACTGCTGCATCTGCATCCATCGCGTAGGCTTGGGCTTTTGCCGCCCCGTCCGGCGGGAAATAAGCAATGAGCAGCTGCGGCTTGCCCGGCTCCAGCTCACCAGAGGATAAATAGCGCGCAAGATCGAATGGCACAACCTCCACCATGACATGCTTGTGAAGGTCCTTCTCGCTGATCCGCAGCTCAGCGAAACCGCCTGCCGCCTGCTCCGGATGCTCCGCCAGCAGCCGCATGTAGGCTAACTGCTGTGCCTTGTCGAGAGTGAAATCCCACCAGATTTTCCGCGGCTTGTACTTGTGATTCTGGAAGTAATCGAGCTTCATGAGCCCTTCAACCACATCCATTCGCTCCGTTCCCCGATCCTGCAGGAAAGCGAGCAATCGCGTGAATAGATCCTCCAGCTGATGCCCGATCTTCTGCCAGCCCTGCGCTTCCCAATAATCCCCGAACTCTTGAAAGAAATCGAAGGGCGAAGCAAATTCCCGCGTGATCAAATACTCCACCGTTTGATCCATCCGGTGCGCATTCCAATACTTCTCCAGCACATCCTCCACCCGCTTGATTCTCACCAAATCCGAGAAAGGAAGGATGTCGTTACCCAAAATTTCGTAAGGCGCATGGTCCATATAAATGTAGCCGTATTTCTCCGCATCATGCCTCATGCCGGTACCGCGAAGCATCTTGAGAAAGCCGAGCTGCAGCTCCTCCGGCCGTAAGACGAATACATCGTTGAACGTTTTGCGGAAGCTGTAGTAATCCTCCTCCGGCAGCCCGGCAATGAGATCCAAATGCTGATCGATCTTGCCGCTTTCCTTCACCTTCATGACCGTCCGTGTCAATTTGGAGAAGTTTTGTCTTCGCTTCACCAGGCTGTTGGTGAGATCATTCGTCGACTGCACGCCGATTTCGAAGCGGAACACGCCTGGAGGCGCATTTTCAGCTAAGTAGTCCAGCACCTCGGGCCGCATAATATCCGCCGTAATCTCGAACTGGAACACGCAGCCGCGATGGTTCCGGATCAGGAACTCGAAAATCTCCATTGCATAGTCACGCTTGATATTGAAGGTGCGGTCAACGAACTTGATCAGCTTTGCTCCGGAGTCGATCAAATACAACAGATCGCTCTTCGTCCGTTCCATGTCGAAATACCGCACACCCACTTCTATAGAAGAAAGGCAAAATTGGCAGCTGAACGGACAGCCCCGGCTTGTCTCGAAGTACACGACACGGCTTGCCAGGCTAGGCACATCCTCGGCAAACCGATGAGGCGACGGAATGTCATCCAGCTGAAGCTTCGGACGCGGTGCGTTCAGCACGACACTGCCATCCTTCTTGCTCCGGTAAGCAAGCCCAAAGACGCTGTAGTACGCCTTATCTCCTTGGAGCTCCGTGAGCAGGTGGTGGAAGGTTTCCTCCCCCTCCCCCATTACGATGAAATCCACCTCGGGCAGACGGTTCATCCAATAGTCCGTATCGTACGAAACCTCCGGCCCGCCGAGTACGATCGTTACGTTCGGCATAATTTTGCGAAGCATTCCGATCACGACGATTGTCTCTTCAATGTTCCAAATATAACAGGAGAAGCCGATCACATCCGGCTTTCGTTGGTAAAGGTCCGATACGATGTTCATGGCCGGGTCCTTGATCGTATACTCCGCGATGGCAATGCTCGGGAAGTCCTTCTCAGCAAACGATTTCAAATAGCGAAGCGCAAGCGACATATGAATATATTTGGCGTTTAACGTGGATAGAACGATGTTCATAAGGGTATGCAATTCCTTTATATCAAGTGGATTTATCCCTCAATTCTACACGGAAACCTGCATGATTACAAAAAAAAGAAAATGGAATCCGAAGTTCGATCCCATTTTCCCATCTACCATGAATAAGTGGTTTGCGTTCCGTCGATCTCGGGAGTTAGTGCGGATAGCGTAAAAGCATCCTGCCCTTCTTCCGTCCACACATTCGCTTGCGACTGCAGCTGTTCCTCGACCTGCTCTTTCTTTGTCAGAAGCTCCTCGACGTTCCCTTCGGTCCGGCCGATCGTCTCCTTCAGCTGATTTCGCTGCTCCAATCGTTTCGCCATTTGGTACAGTATCATCATCTTACATCCTTTCGTTTGTTTTATTCTGTCCCTTATCTTACACACTAAATATGAAGACAAGATTAGAGGAATATAAACGTACCGTTAAAAATTCCCCGATACATACTGTATTCAGATTTGGAAATAGTTTTACCGATATTTGTGAAAAATATGTGCCCGCATGATTTACTTTGGAAAGTCGGCATGTGTTAGCCTGTTTCGGCTTGAGTGGTTCGCTGTGGTATAGTAGTAAGTAGCAGGTAGGCTTGCTATTCACGGGCATAAGTGTAATGGATGATGCCTGACGCCGATGACGCACCGTGAACGTCTTATCGGATGGGGCCGGTGGACTCGAGGCACGATTCCTAATTACACGCAAACCGGCCTGTTGAAGCAGCTTTTATCCAAATGAACGACTTATCGGGTAAGAAACGGAGCGTATCCTTGATGAATAAAGTAAAGCCACATGGTAGGAAAAATGGAGCCTCACGACCGCGCCCCTCGCTTGGGACGGCAGAGGACGTGAAGGTAGGCGACCGGATTGTCGTCACTATTAAGCGGATCGGCATTAACGGAGAAGGCGTCGGCTACTACAAGCGCAAAGCTGCGTTCATTGACGGCGCTTTGCCTGAAGAAGTGGTGAAGGCTACCGTCACCAAGGTGGAGTCCAGCTTCCTCACCGCCAAGCTGGTCGGCATTGAGAAAAAGTCGCCGGATCGGGTCAAGCCACCCTGCCCTGTCTATGAGAGCTGCGGCGGCTGCCAGCTGCAGCATATGTCCTATCCCGCCCAGCTGCGGGCCAAGGAGGAGATTGTCCGGGAGTCGTTCTCCCGGTACGCCAAGCTGACGGAGCTCCCGCTCCGTCCGATCCTCGGCATGGAGGACCCGTGGGGCTACCGCAACAAGTCCCAGCTTCAAGTGGGCCGCGAGGGCGACCGGGTGATTACCGGCTTGTACTCTCCCGGGACCCATAAGCTGGTGGATATTGCAGGCTGTGCGGTTCAGCATCCGGTCATTAATCAGGTTACCGGCCAGGTTAGGGACATATTAATCGAGTTGAATATCCCTATCTACCATGAACGTTCGCGGCAGGGTGTCGTCCGTACGATTGTCGCGCGGGTAGGCCGTCAATCCGGGGAGGTTCAGGTGACGCTCATCACGGCGGCTGACCGCATTCCTCAGCAGCAGGAGCTGGTGAAACGCATTCGTGTGAACCTGCCTATGGTTACCACTATTGCGCAGAACATCAATAAAGCGGATTCGCCCCTGATCTTCGGGGAAAAAACGGTGCTGCTCTGGGGGAAGGAACGGCTGGACGAGATGCTCGGCGAGGTTCGCTTCTCGCTATCCCCGCGGGCCTTCTTCCAGCTCAATCCCGAGCAGACGGTGAAGCTGTACGACGCCGTAAGCGAGGCTGCCGCCTTGACAGGCGAGGAGCTCGTCGTCGACGCCTATTGCGGCTCCGGCACGATCGGGCTCTGGCTGGCTCCGCAGGCGCATGAGGTGCGCGGCGTCGAGCTCATCCCGGAGGCGGTCGACGATGCCCGCCGGAACGCTAGAGACAGCGGTGCGGACAACGCCCGCTTCTACGTCGGCCGGGCCGAGAAGCTGCTGCCCGAGTGGGTCCGCAGCGGAATTCGCCCCGACGTCGTCGTCGTGGACCCGCCGCGCACCGGCTGCGAGCGCCCGCTGCTGGACGCCGTGATTACGGCTCAGCCCGAGCGGCTCGTGTATGTGTCGTGCAACCCGTCCACGCTGGCGAAGGACTGCAAGGTGCTGCTGGACGGCGGCTTCCGTCTGGAGTGGATCCAGCCGGTGGATATGTTTCCGCAGACGAGTCACGTGGAGTGTTGTGCTTTACTCACTAGAAAATAACATGTTTGAAAGGAGAACTTAACATGACTAAGAGTGATATCGGCAATGTAAAGGCATTATTGCCGGAACAACGTGAAGAACTACTCCAAACGCTCAAAGCCCGTTTTGAGAAACACATGAATCGCCATCAAGGTCTTGAATGGGCAAACCTGCAAGCAAAGCTCGAAGCGCATCCTGAAAAACTGTGGTCACTCTATGAAATGGAGAGAACCGGCGGTGAACCGGATGTTATTGGTCATGACTCGAAGACGGACGAATATATTTTTTACGATTGTTCCGCGGAAAGCCCTAAAGGGCGCAGAAGTATTTGTTACGACCGTGAAGCGCTGGAGTCAAGGAAGGAACATAAACCGCAAAATAATGCGATCGATATGGCAGCTGCTATGGGCATCGAGCTTTTAACAGAAGAACAATACCGCGGGCTGCAGAAGCTTGGAAATTTTGATTTGAAAACTTCAAGCTGGGTGACAACACCCGCTAATATTAGAAAACTCGGCGGGGCCATCTTTTGCGATCGTCGCTACGACACGGTCTTCGTGTACCACAATGGAGCCGAATCCTACTATGCTGCTAGAGGGTTCCGCGGCTCGCTAAGGGTCTAAAATTGGGGCGAGGAGCCTAAGATCACCCTCTTCCCATGAATGGAGATTTGGGGTACCATAAAATGGATGAATTTTCACTTGGAATGGAGGCCAAAAATCCATCATGTTCATCGTAAACGTGGAGGGCGCCGTCTACCGGGACGATCAATGGCTCGTGATTACACGAAGCATGAAAGAAGAACACGCAGGGGGGACTCTGTCACTGGCGGGAGGAAAGGTAGATGCCGAAGGAAATTCGGCTGACATCCTGGAGCGGACGATAAAACGAGAGCTGTCTGAAGAGGTCGGCATCGAAATCAAGGATACAGTTACTTTTGTGTATAGCTCCTCATTCGTGACGGATGATGGATGCAGCGTAATCAATGTGGTCTTCCTCTGCGAGTACAACCAAGGCACAGCCCACTGCAAGAGTCCCGATGAGGTGGAAGCCGTCCACTGGATGACCAGCGAGGAGATCATGAACCATCCCACGGCTCCTCCGTGGACCAAAGAAAGCATCAGAAGAGCCGCATTAGCCAGAAGGCAGCTAAGCTAACAAAGTGATCCTCTGACACATCCGGTTTTGATCCAAGTTTCCCTCTCGGGTTCCCCTCTTCCCGGCTTCTTCGGATAGGTCCCGCGAGGTCCGCACAATATTCCAGTGAAAGATCCAAATACATATACTTTTCGTACACCCATAAACCGATGGTTTGTGGGTAGTTTTATTTGGGAATCGGAAATCGACCGCAATCGAAACAAGGAAGAGTAAGAAGCAGCATTTCAGACAGCCCATGGAGGTGTACGCGTATGGAACGATTATGGACGAAATCCTTTATTCAGATGACGTTAGGCATGCTTGTCTTATTCACCGGCTTTTATTTGCTGCTGCCCACGATGCCGCTCTTTATTAAAGAGCTGGGCGGCAACGAATCCCAGGTCGGTCTGGCTGCAGGAGCCTTCACCCTGACGGCGGTCATCTTTCGCCCTGTTGTCGGGGGCTTGCTGGACCGGTATGGCAGAAGGCCGTTCATGGTCTGGGGACTGGTCTTCTTTGTCCTCTCGATGTATTTATATAACTGGATCGGCGGCATTGCCCTCCTTCTTGCCTTGCGGGTGCTTCACGGCGCAAGCTGGGCCTTCTCTACCACGGCCGTCAGCACTTCGGTTACCGATATTATTCCTATAGCCCGTCGGGGGGAAGGTATGGGATGGTTCGGCATGGCGATGACCATCGCGATGGCCATCGGCCCAATGCTTGGAATATGGGTTGTACAGAAGGGATCGTTCCACAGCCTGTTTCTTTTGGCGGCCGGTCTATCTGTGGTAGCCCTAATACTTGTATTTACAACGAAACTCCCTGCTCAACCGCAAACCGAGATCCGGCGTATCGTTCTATTCGAAAAATCCGTATTGCCTGTCACAACGTCGCTTTTTTTCCTGACGATCGCTTACGGCGGGATCACGACCTTCCTTCCGCTGTTCGCAGATTCGATTCAGGTCAATCCCGGTACCTTCTTTCTGGTCTACGCCGTGGCGCTTACGCTCACAAGACCCTTCGCGGGCAAGCTGTCCGATCGGCTCGGTGAAGCCTATATCATCGTCCCGGCCCTTGCGGTTACCGTCTCTTCCTTGCTTGTATTGAGCTTCTCTAACGGGCTGGGCGGGCTTCTGGTCTCCGCCGTGCTGTTCGGTATCGGTATGGGCTCCGCACAGCCGGCTCTTCAAGCGGCAAATCTCCGTTTGGCTCCCCAGGATAAGAAGGGCGTGGCCAACGCATCGTTCCTGACAGCATTCGATCTTGGGATCGGACTCGGTGCCATCTTGCTGGGCTGGGTTTCCCAATACACCGGATACGCCGCCTTGTTCATCGTTTGTGCAGCGTCAGTTGCGGTTTCGGCAGTCGTGTTTGCAGCCCTTGCCAGACAGAAATTATCGGAGAAGCGCTCTGTACTAGAGCCTTAACGCCGAACCCCATGAACCCTTATTATGAGAGGAGCCTACCAATGACGACTCATCATCTTATACAGCAGCTCTGCGACTTCATCCCTTGGGCGAAAAAGCTCAAGGAAACCGCCGCCGGCCAATGGCGGGACCCCATAGCAGCAGGCAAATGGTCCCCTCGTGAGATTCTGACCCACATCATGAACTGGGACAGGAATCTGCTCGAGGAGATGCTTCCCCATGTAGCGAGCGACGCCAAGTTATCCTTCATCGATATCGAACAGCATAACCAAAGAGCCGCTGTCTTAGCGCAGGATTACTCTACACTTGAGAAGCTGATCGATGACGTGACTCACGCGCGTAGGCAGCTTACGGACGCCCTGGCCATCCAATACGATGAGATCACACACTTTACCGTAGATGGGCAGCCTTATACTTATGAGAGCTTTATCCTCATCTTTACAGAGCATGATGAGCATCATCGTAATCAAATCAATACATTCCTTGGGAAGCGGCGCCCATGAACTATATTTACCTCGTACGACACGGCCAAGCCGAAGGGCAAGCGCCCGAAGCGGTACTCACTGAGAAGGGGCAGCTCCAAGCACTGCAGCTGGCCGATTTATTATTGGATACACCAGTCGATCACATCCTCTCCAGCCCGTACTTAAGAGCTCGTCAAACCATTCAACCGTTAGCCGCACGGCTCCGTCTCCCCGTGTATACGGACAAACGATTGATGGAACGTGTCTTGACCGGCAGCAGTCACCCGCAGTGGCGTGAAATGCTTCGCTTGACCTACGATGATTTGGAACGCGTCTACGAAGGCGGCGAATCCAGCCGTGATGCGATGAACAGAGCGGTATCAGTCGTCAAAGATATTCTTCAGGGCGGCTTCACCCACTGCGTGCTTGTCTCTCACGGCAATCTGATTTCCCTTCTCTTGAGGTATTATGACGACCGGTTTGGCTTCAAGGAATGGGAAGCTCTCACGAACCCCGATGTATACCGGCTTACCTTTTCGAGCCGAACCGGCTTGCCTTTGGTCGAACGCATCTGGAAGACATAAAGCCCACCTTCATTTGGTTTTATTTTCCACGCGGGCACCCGGATAACCTTAAAGTGGTTGTGTATCCTGTAAAGTAGCTAGCCACGATATCCAAAGGAAGGGTGCTCATGATGAACAAATGGACTACGATCCTGTGCACGTTGCTGGTGTTTACCCAGCTGACGGCATGCGGCGGCAACAAAACAAACAACCCAGCCGGCAATACAGCAGGCGGAGGCGCAGCCGGAGGAGGTACAGCGGCCGGTGGTACAGCAACAGCTGCGGATGCGCAGGCTATTTTCAAGGCCAACTGTGTGGGCTGTCACGGGGATAACCTGGAAGGACGCATGGGCGGTAATTCGAATCTTCAGCAGGTAGGCGCTCGGAGGTCCAGAGAAGAAATCTCGGGACGCATTACGAATGGCGGCAATGGGATGCCCGCTTTTAAAGGGAAGCTCAAGGATCAGGAAATCAACGCGTTGACGGATTGGCTGCTGACGAAGAAATAATTCGCTTTACAGACGGATATTTCCGGGGAACCCTGTGGAATACTTTAAGAGTCATGAGGAGGTGATACTGATGGCGGAAAACCAACAAAACACTGTACAGCACGGATTGAACGCGGCGCAAGCCAATGCGGAGAGCGAACAGGATCAGCAGCAGGTACAAGCCCTCGCCTCCCAGCTTCAGCAAGGTGCGAATCAAACGAATGAGGCTCAAGAGGAAAACAACACAATGAGCTAATTGCCTGAACAGAAGGCGGAACGGTGGGTTCCGTCTTTTTTCTCGCGCGAAAAAGGCCTCCACCTTCCGCAGAAGGCAAAGACCCTTGCATAACCCTGCTGCATCCAATTACCAGAAAAACCCTCCATACGGAGCCCCAAAACCAAAACCGGCCCCATACGGGTAACCATAACCGCCATAACCGCCATAACCATAGCCTCCGTAAGCGTACGGCGCTGTGCCAATGGCCAGCAGGTCAAACAACACTAATGGGGCAATGGCCGAGGTCTTAGCTTGTTTTCCCTTGCGCTGGGATACAAACAGCTTCCCGCCACTGATTCGAACCAGCTTTCCTTCCACTACGGAGCCGTCTTTACGTACAGCATAGATGTGCTTGCCAACGAGTTTCTTTACGTCCTTCTTGCGAACCGCTTTCTGCATATGCGTGCACCTCCCTATTCGCACCGGGCATCGCCCTTGGAATGGTTGTGTAACGCTATATCATACGGAAGCGGCAGCTAGGTTGCTTGTATAGAAGTCCATAGGCCCCGACAATGGACGTGTGTACCTATTTGCGCAGTCTACCGAGCTCGCTGGTGATCGCCTCAATCTCACTGATGCTGAACTGATTCTTGCTGCACACCATGTCATAGATGTCCCTAAGGTCCTCGTACTGCTCATCCCCAAGCGCTGCAGCCTTCAGGGCAGCCCCGGTCGCCATGCGAAGTCTCTTTTTGATTTCCTCGATCATAAACTCTGTATTTTCCATTGTGTTCTGCGTTAAATCCATGGGGAATTCCACCTTCCTCGTCTCATCCGTCAAGATTCTATTGTACCACGTTTGGAGTACGGGCGCTTCCTGTAATATAATGTTCCCAATCGCTACATAAGCTTCCTAAGGAGGGAATCCAGCCATGATCCATACGCTTCACTTCAAGACGACTAGGCGGGACGAAATGATCGAGATCACCCGCCAGATTCACGACTTGCTTAAGCAAGAGAACATTGAGGAGGGCATCGCCGTTATCTATTGTCCGCATACCACCGCAGGCATCACGATTCAAGAAAATGCCGATCCGGATGTGAAGCATGATGTCCTGATGCGGCTCGATGAGGTATACCCTTGGGAGCACCCGAAATACCGGCATGCTGAAGGCAATACCGCTTCCCATCTCAAGGCGATGACCGTGGGCAGCTCACAAACCGTGCTGATTTCCGGCTCCCGGCTGCTGCTCGGCCGCTGGCAAGGGATTTACTTCTGTGAATTTGACGGGCCGCGGGAGCGCACTTGCCTGGTTCGGCTATTGAAGTCCGAATAGACCATTAGCCAAAAGCAGTGAAGCCTAACAGCGGTCATGCGTCAATGCAATAAAGCGAGAGGAGCAAAAAAAACGGCTCTCATCCAAGCGGGTGTTATCCGGCTTGCTCCTTTAGCCCTTCACATAAATACTTCACATGCGATTCCGCGAGCTTCTTCACGTCATCGAAGGTTTGGTTATAATGAATATTATAAGAGATGAATCCGTGCATCGACATAAACAGGCTCCATGGCATGCTGTACATCTTCTGCTCGTTCTTCGGCTGTCGAGCGATCACCGACCGGACGACCGTAGCAAACAGCTCCAGGCATTGTGCCTGTTCCGTCCTCGAGTACCGCTGCAATTCCGGGTCCTTGATCATGAACATGATTTCGTAATGGTTCGGATTTTCCAGCCCGAAGCGGATAAACTCAAGCATCAGCTTCTCCAGCTGCCCCAGGTCGCCAAGGCGCGTTCGGCTCAGCATTTCCCTTTGCCGCTCAAGCAGCAGCTTAAAGTCGTCTGTTACCAGCGCGTAGAACAGCTCCGCTTTTTCCCGAAAATGATAATACAATGCTCCATGGCTGTAGCCCATAGACTTGGCGATGCTGCGCATCGTTAAAGCATGATACCCGTGCTCTACGAATAAAAGCCTGGCCTCATCCAAAATCCGCTCCCTGCTCAGCTCCTGTGCAACCGCTTTTCTTGCCACCTCTCCAGCTCCCCCTTACATTCCCCATGTAGTGAATCCTGATATTTACAAAGCTGCCGGCCCCATTCCGGGTGTATGACAGTGAATGCATTGAACTGCTCTCTTCCGTCACGTGAGCTGCATCGGGGGCTCGGCATGTTCTATATAGCGTGCTTCTCCTGCAATAATCGTTCCTTGCCCTTGCGTTACATCCGTCATCCAGGCGATGAATCGATCGGCATCCGCTGCCAGCGGCAAGCAGTGAATCGTGACTTTATCGGTAAAAGCGGTCTCAGCAATCAGCATGCCGCGATTGCGCAGCTCATTCTCCACCTTACCGTGCCAGGTGTAGTCGATTTCGACCAGCACCTCCTGGTGCAGCACCCGGTACACAGGCTCGGCCGCGGCAATCCCTATAACGGCCCCATCCGTATAGGCGCGTATCAAGCCTCCCGCTCCCAGCATAATGCCTCCGAAGTATCGGGTGACCACGACAACGATATTCTTCAGTCCCTGGTTCTTAATAACCTCCAAAATCGGCTTTCCTGCGGTACCGCTAGGCTCACCGTCATCCGAGGCCTTCTGGATCTGATCCCGTTCACCGATCACATAAGCGGAGCAGTTGTGCGTTGCGTTCCAATGCTCCTTCTTAATCCCCTCGATGAACGCTATGGCTTCCTCCTCGGATTGCACGGGCTTGGCATAGCCGATGAACCGCGACTTCTTGATCACGATTTCCGCTTGTCCGAACTGCTTCAGCGTCTTATATTGGTTCAGCATGATGTTTGCCAAGCAGCCTCCTTCCTTTGAAAAAAAGCAGCCATCCCGCCCCTTTAGGCCGGGATGAACCGCTTTATCGAAGGGCGCGGGATCAGTCGTTCAATCTGGCCTCCAGCGCAGCCTTTTCCTTCTCGAAGCCCGGCTTGCCGAGCAGCGCGAACATATTTTTCTTATAAGCCTCGACACCCGGCTGATCGAACGGATTCACACCCAATAGGTAGCCGCTGATGCCGCATGCCTTTTCAAAGAAGTATACCATATATCCGAACGTGTAGGGAGACATATCCGGCAGCGTAACGATGAGGTTAGGAACGCCTCCGTCCGTATGCGCCAGCATGGTGCCCTCGAACGCCTTCTTGTTCACAAAATCCATGGTCTTGCCGCTGAGGAAGTTCAACCCGTCCAGATCCTGCGGATCCGTACCGATCGTAATATGCTCCGGCACTTCAGCCACCTGAATTACCGTTTCGAACAGAATGCGGTTGCCTTCCTGTACGAATTGGCCCATCGAGTGCAGATCCGTCGAGAAGTCCACGGAAGCAGGGTAAATCCCCTTATTGTCTTTCCCTTCGCTCTCGCCATAAAGCTGCTTCCACCATTCGGAAACATAGTGCAGGGACGGCTCGTAGTTCACGAGGATTTCAACTGTCTTGCCCTTACGGTACAAGGCGTTGCGCACAGCGGCATATTGATAAGCCTCGTTCTCGGCCAGGTTCGGGTTGGAGTATGCTTCGCGGGCATCCGCCGCACCCTTCATCATCGCTTCGATATCGATTCCTGCGGTAGCGATCGGCAGCAAGCCTACCGCTGTCAGCACGGAATAACGTCCGCCTACATCGTCCGGGATCACGAAAGACTCATAGCCTTCTTCGGTCGCCAGCTTCTTAAGTGCGCCCTTCGCTTGATCGGTCGTTGCATAGATCCGCTTGCGCGCGCCTTCTTTGCCGTACTTCTTCTCCAGATACTCGCGGAAAATACGGAAGGCAATCGCCGGCTCCGTTGTCGTCCCCGACTTGGAGATGACGTTCACCGAAATGTCCTTGCCTTCAAGCAATTGAAGCAGGTGTGTTACATAAGTGGAGCTGATATTTTGTCCGACAAAATATACCGCCGGCGTCTTGCGCTGCTCCTTCGGCAGCAAATTATAAAAGCTGTGCGACAGCATCTCGATCGCCGCTCTAGCGCCCAGGTAAGAGCCGCCGATCCCGATCACGACAAGCGCATCGGAGTCGGATTGAATCTGCTTCGCCGCCTGCTGAATGCGGGCGAACTCTTCTTTATCATAATTCACAGGCAGATCAATCCAGCCGAGATAATCGTTCCCGGCACCGGTTTGATTATGAAGCTGCTCGTGCGCCGTCTTTACCTGCTCTGACAGGTAGTCCACCTCATGCTGCCCGATAAAGCCGATGGCCTTGCTGTAGTCGAAACGCAATGTATTACTCATAAGCGCGGTTTCCTCCTAAAAGGTATGTATCTATATAGAAATAGAATACTTTAACTCTCTGTGGGAAGCAAGTGAACATTCACATGTTTATCCCGAAATGCTACAATATTCCCAAGAGGTGATTGTCCGATGAAAACTGTTGCATTTATCGGGTTGGGCACTATGGGTAAACCTATGGCTGCCAATCTGTTGAAAAAACATTACCCCGTGATTGTTTATAACCGAACCGCTGACAAGGCGGTCGATTTGCTGGACCTTGGAGCCAAGGTGGCGGTAACTCCTTCCGATGCGGTCAAGCAGGCCGATATCGTCATTACCATGCTGTCCACAGATGCTGTCGTGCTGGATACATTTTACGGGGAAGAAGGAATTCTCCAGGGGCTGCGATCCGGCCAAATCGTAATCGATTGCAGTACCGTCTCTCCGGAGACGAGCCGGAAGCTCTACAAGGAGCTGCTATCGCATGATGTCGATTTCATTGATGCTCCAGTCACAGGCAGCAAGCCTGCCGCGGAGGACGGAACACTGGTATTCATGCTCGGCGGAAACGAGGAAGCGATTGAAGAGGTCCGCGGCGTCTTCGAAGCCATGGGCCGGAAGCTGGTGTTCATGGGACCGTCCGGTTCGGGGTCGCACGCGAAGCTTGCCCATAATACAATGGTGGGTATTAATGCGCTTGGCCTGGTCGAAGGACTGTCGATGGTCACCAAGGCGGGCTTGAATGCGGCCGATTTCCTGGATATCGTGCTGGCCGGGGGAGCAAACAGCCGACAGGCGGAGCTTAAGGGCAGCAAGATCATCAACCGGGATTTCAGCAATCAATTCTCCCTCCAGCTTATGCTGAAGGATCTGCTGCTTGCGGGCAACGTAGCGAACGGCTATCAGCTGCCTTCCCCAATGCTGCGCGCGGCGACAAGCATCTTCCAGATGGGCCTTGCCAAGGGACTCGGGGATGAGGACCTCTGCTCCGTCGTTCAGTGCTACGAGGACTGGATGAGCGAGCAGGTAGGCGGCAAGCCGGAACAACCGGCTGGGAATGGCTCCGGTCAAGATCGCCGCCGCAGCACAAGGATTCAACTGAATATCAAGCTTCATCTGTCGGTCTATCAGTGGGAGCAAGAGGGCTCCTTCTCGGGTCAGACGCTGGATGCCACCCTCGTGGACTTGTCCGAAAGCGGCATTCAGATCGTCTCCTCGTTCCCGCTTGCACAGGACATGTTCGTTGTCATTCACTTCCAGCCGGAAGCCGGGTTGCCTCCGGTCACCGCCAGGATCATCCGCATCGAGCATGATGACAATGGCCTGTTCCGTTATGGCTGTATGCTGTCCGGGCTTCCGCCTTATGTGCGGGTGAAGCTGGAAGAATATATCCGCATGAAATCGGAATAGGCGGACACATATCGAGCGGTAAGTTAAAATGAACGAAACCGACTACCATTTTGCATTACGTAGGGTGAATTTGGAAATCAATTGATTGAGCAATCAAATCAATATTCCAAAACAGAGCTACAAACAAAAGGAGTCGGTTTAGTAATGAGTATAACCATAAAATATGTTGGTCTAGACGTATCCAAAGAAAAAATAGCTGTAGCCATCGCCCCCGAAAATAGAAATGAACCCGTCAGGTTCCATGGTGTCATCTCGCATACGAAGGAGGCTGTTCGTAAACTAGTTAATCAGTTAATGAAAGATGATGACGTAAAGTTAAGTATATGCTATGAGGCTGGCCCTACGGGGTTCGTCTTGTATCGATGGCTTTTGGAGATGTATGTGGAATGCAGCGTCATCGCACCAACAGACTTAGAGGGGAATACTCGAATAAAAACAGATAAGAGAGATGCTGTACGTCTAGCGCAGCTCTGGAGAGCAAATGAATTGACAGAGATCTATGTACCACGTCCCGAGGATGAAGCCTTGCGAGATTTGGTTCGGGCCAGGGAAGATGCCGTACAAGACAGGAATCGGCATAAACAGCGTTTAACCAAGTTTCTGCTTCGCCATCAGATCCACCCGCCCAAGGGCGTTCGAGTGTGGACTCAGCCATATGAAAATTGGTTAGATACTTTACGGTTTTCTCGGTGTTGTGAGGATATGGTATTCCAAGAATACCGAAACAGCATCCAAGAAGCTACGAACCGGATCCGAAGATATGAAGCGGAGATGGAGAAGCAAACGAGTGAAGGATGCCAAGCGACCATGATCCAAGCATTGCAGGGGCTCCATGGCGTTGCCCTAATTACAGCCGTTACTGTAGCTTCGGAACTTGGCCACATTGCAGGAAGATTCGCATCCCCTCAGCAGCTCATGAGTTATGTGGGGCTGGTGCCATCAGAACGTTCTAGCGGGGGGAGTCGTTGGCAAGGTGGGATAACGAAAGCTGGAAATGCCCATATACGTAGGGTATTGGTTGAAGCCGCCTGGAGCTATCGGAGCTCACCTGCCATACGGAAAACGCTGCGAGATAGGCAAAAAGGACTGAGTTCGGAAATTGTCAATATCTCCTGGAAAGCACAAAAGCGATTACACCACAAATACAAGAAGCTCCTTTTCAAAGGAAAGCACAAAGGAACCATCATCGCCGCAGTAGCCCGAGAGCTTATAGGTTTCATATGGGCCATAGCCAAGGAAGTAGATAAGCAAAAAAACAGCATCACAGCATAAAAAATAAGGGTATGATTGAATGAAAAAGGAAGTGATTCCGGCTTAGTGAGTTAGGCAATGCGTTACGTTACATTCTTTGGCTCGAGGGCAAAGTACTAAAGCAAGGCAGAGAGTAATAATCCGCGGAAATCACCTGCGCAAAGTCAATCTTTCAGGTAGTGCGGCTTCATGCGCGTCGTAAGTTTAGCAGGTAAGCTCTCTGGTCGTATACAATTCACTTGTGATAACCCACGAATATCAGGTTGCCAACCGGCGCAAAGAACCATTTTGCCCTCGTGCCAAGGAATGAAACTCATTCGAACCACAAGCTCAAATTAAAGAAAGACAGCAGGGAGCACGCCCCCTGCACCCCGTTACTCGCCGTAGGGCAGGGTCTGGCTTGATCAGCCAGACCGAAGTAAAAAAGTATGGGCAGAGTGAACCGCCTGTCAAAAAAGGCATTTGACAGGCTTACTTTAGAGCACTCCAAATCAAGGGTACGTGCTGAGCACTTGACGGTTTCGTTCATATCAGGTGATTTTGTGGCGCTACAGCACCCAAACTGAACCTCAGCCATGGCCTTAAAGTGATTTCATCACCTTATTGGACCAGATGGAGGAGCATCTCCTCCCCTGGGGCTTCGATAAGGTGTTTTTTTACCACTACAGCTATCATGTGCGCTGTTCCACCTGTTATAGAGTGATTTATTCACACTATCTCCCTACGAACATAAATACCCCGCCCGACCTCAAATGAGGCTAGGCGGGGTATTTCGCGTCTTAAGCTTACTCTTGAATGTAAGAGCAGATGTAATCCGTTACGGCAGCTACTTCCAGCTTGAATTTCTTGCCGGCCGGAACGGTGAACTCACCTGAGCCGCTGATTTGCAGCCATTCCGTTTGGTCCGGCAGCAGCACCTTCAGCTCGCCTTGTTGAATTTCCATAATTTCTTTAACGTCCGTGCCGAATTCATACTCCCCCGGCATCATAATACCGAGGGTTTTCTTCGTGCCGTCTGCGAACAATACTGTGCGGCTCGTTACTTTGCCGTCAAAATATACGTTCGCCTTCGTGGCTATCGTTACGTTCTCAAATTGAGACATATTCTCGTTCCCCTTGTCTTTCTTATTTATTCAGCAGCTGCTTCACTTTAGCAACCACGTTTTCTACCGTAAAGCCGTACTCTTTAATAAGCACAGGGCCCGGAGCGGATGCACCGAAGGTGTCGATGCCGAGCACCGCTCCTTGATCGCCTACATAGCGATGCCAGCCGGTGGATACGCCCATCTCGATGGCCAGACGCGCCTTCACATCCGGAAGCAATACGGAGTCTTTGTACTCCTGCGATTGCTTCTCGAACAGCTCCCAGCTTGGGATGCTGATGACGCGGGCAGCGATGCCTTCTTCAGCCAGCTGCTTCTGAGCCGCTACCGCGAGCTGCACTTCCGTACCGGTTGCCAGGATTTGCGCCTGCGGCTTGCCGCCGGCTGCGTCGGACAATACATACGCACCGCGATCTACTGCGCCAGTAGCCGTACCCTCCAGCGTAGGAGCCGCTTGGCGGGAGAAGATCAGCGCTACAGGGCCGTTCTTGTTCGCTACCGCATAGCGCCATGCCGCCGCCGTCTCGTTGCCGTCCGCAGGACGAATCACCGTTACGTTAGGCATCACGCGAAGCGCAGCCAGCTGCTCGATCGGCTCATGAGTAGGACCGTCCTCGCCGACACCGATACTGTCATGCGTAAATACGTAGATGGCAGGAACATCCATGATCGCCGCGAGACGAATAGCCGGACGCAGGTAGTCGGAGAACACGAAGAACGTACCGCAGAATACCTTTACGCCGCCATGCAGCAGCATCCCGTTCACAGCCGCGCCCATACCGAATTCGCGCACGCCGAAGTAGATGTTCTGGCCGCTGTAATCCTTGGCTGTGGCCACGCCCAGATCCTTCAGGTGCGTCATCGTGGAGGACTCCAGGTCCGCCGAGCCGCCTACGAGGGACTTCACGTTCTTCGCAATCGCGTTCAGCACGACGCCGGAAGCGGTACGAGTACCCTTCTCAGCCGAAGCGCCTGCAGGAATATCCTTATCCCAGCCCTCAGGCAGATCGCCGTTTGCTGCGATTTCAAACTGCTTTGCAAGCTCAGGGTAAGCCTTGGCATACTCGGAGAACTGGTTCTTCCAAGCGTTGTAAGCCTCAATGCCCTGCTGCTTCTTCTCGGCGAAATGCGCACGCACCTCATCCGGCACATGGAAATGCTGGTTCTCGTCCCAGCCGTAGGCTTTCTTCGTCAGCGCCACTTCGTCTACGCCAAGCGGTGAGCCGTGAGGACCTACGTGACCGCCCTTGCCTGCTTTGTTCGGGCTGCCGTAGCCGATGACGGTTTTCACTTCGATCAACGTAGGACGAGGATCAGCTTGTCCTTCCAGCACGGCCTTGTTGATCGCTTCGAGATCGTTGCCGTCCTCTACGCGAAGCACCTGCCAGCCGTAGCCTTCGAAACGGGTGGCCACATTTTCCGAGAAGCTCAGGTTCAGCTCGCCATCCAGCGAGATATCGTTCGAATCGTACAACACAATCAGCTTGCCCAGCTTCAAATGTCCTGCAAGGGATGCGGACTCAGAGGAAATTCCCTCCATCAGGTCGCCGTCGCCGCAGATCGCATAGGTGTAATGGTCGATGATTTTGAATTGGTCGCGGTTGTATACCGACGCCAGATGCGCCTCAGCCAGCGCCATACCGACAGCCATACCGAAGCCTTGTCCCAATGGACCTGTCGTGGCATCCACACCCGGCGTATGTCCGACTTCCGGGTGACCCGGAGTCAGGCTGCCCCACTGGCGGAAATTTTTCAGTTCCTCCAGAGGCAGGTCGTATCCTGCAAGGTGAAGAAGGCTGTATAGTAACATGGAGCCGTGGCCGGCGGACAATACGAAGCGATCGCGGTTGATCCACTCCGGCTGCTCCGGATTGTGCGTCATCAGCTTCGCATACAATTGATACCCCATCGGCGCCGCGCCCATCGGCATGCCCGGGTGACCGGAATTTGCCTTCTGTACAGCATCGATAGACAGGGTACGGATCGTATCCACGGATAATTGCTCGATCGATTTGTTCGTTACCGTCATAGTAGTTATCCTCCTACAATGTAAATTGGAATTTGCCGCGACAATGCAATACAGCATCAGCTTATTGCAATGCCGAAGCATAAGGGAGCTTCTGGCCTTTTATCCTTCAGCAGTGCACACGTGTGCACAAACGTCTAGGCAAAATTTTGTACTTGACCTATTGTACCATTCTCTTCAGAAGTTTGCCACAGGAAACCGGAACGGCCCTTTTTATAAATTTTATGGAAAAAAGTTCAAGAATCCCGAAGGAGTTTTATCTTTGAGAGCGAATAGTTACATAGTACTAAATACCTGTATTTTTAGAACTTAAGGTAGGGGTCGATTTATGAACCAACTGCTGCTGGAACTTGCGAATACCAGACGAACGTATCGTAGCATGCTCAACCTCTACTGGCTGACCATCGTGCTCACCGTCATTCTGGAATACACGCTGTACTATATAGAAGCTAAGCCGGATTCAGCCGATATCAAGGAGATGCTTCTGCTGCAAGCCCTCGGATTGGCCGCCGTAACGGGACTTGCCGAGCTGCTCTACCGCTACCGCAAAATGCAAAGCGATTGGCTGCTCATTCTAACCGGGATCATCTACGCGACATCGATTATTCTCATCAATCCATCCATCGGTATCGTCCCGGCCATCTACATTTTCCCCATTCTGACATCGGTTCTTTCCTTTAACAAAAATCGGATCTTATTCGCCTTCGCTCTTATTCTCGTTTGTTTTTCTCTGTTATATGCCGTAAATCCGGAGCTTCGCCAAACGCTCGAGCCGGTCCATACCATCGGGATTTTGTTTCTATATACCGGCGTTACCGTCATTGCCCTGGCCATTGCCGGCAGCGGGATCGAGCTTCTTAATAATCTGAAGCATGCAACGGAGGCCAAGCAGGATCTGCTTGTTCAGAATATTATTATGGACAAGCTGTCCAAGATGGACGCCCTGACGGATATGTACAACCATAAGACCTTTCACGAATACCTGGAGAAGTTGATCGAACACAACCAAAGCAATCCTCTTTCCCTGCAATTGGCCGTGCTGGACATCGACAATTTCAAAACCATCAACGACACCTACGGCCACTGGGTAGGAGATATCATCTTAATGCGCGTTTCGCATATTATTAAGGAAACGATTACACCTAACGATTTTGTCGCCCGCTACGGCGGCGAGGAGTTTGCCGTTATTTTCACAGAAAAGACGCTGGAGGAATCGTACCGGATCGTGGAGCTAATCCGCCAAAAGCTGGCGGCCACCATCCATACCGAGCTGGATTCGAAAGCAGCTACCCTGAGCATCGGGCTCGCCGAGTATAAGAAGGGTGAAGGCAAGGAGGCTTTGTTTAAGGGAGCCGATGCTGCACTGTATGCAGCCAAGCGCACCGGCAAGAACAAGACCGTTGTGCAATCCTTCGCAGGCAGCATGGAATTGTTACCGGGCGTGAGGTATTGGGTATGAGCCGGCGTGTGCTTGTGCAAGGGTTTACTCTCGGCCTCGCTGCTGGGGTGGTGCTGGGCTTGTTTCTGCGAACCGTTCAGCAGCTTACAGGCAGCCAAGTGTATACTCTGCTCTTGAACATTGATTTTCTTCCCGTCGCTGACGCCTTAGGCCTATTGGTACTTCCGGAATGGTTCGAATTTACCCTTCATCTCATCGTTTCCCTGCTGCTGGGGATCGTCTACGTCGGTCTTGTGCTCGGAAGCCGCTCTCCCTGGACTTGGGGCTGGCTGCTCGGGCTGCTTCCGTCCCTGCTGTATATCCCTTTGACCCAGCTCTCGGACCGGGTCCCCGATCTGTATGACGCCCAAGCGATCGGTTGGTGGCTGGCAGGACATTTCCTTTACAGCCTGGTGTTGATCGGCGCAGGTATTACCCTCCAACGCAAAAACTGAGGCTTCCCTTCTCCAAGCATGGGAAGCCTCAGTCTGTTTGTATCGAATTAGGCCGACTTCGTCTCCGGCTTCAGCAGCAGGTGCATGTATCCCTGCTCATCTACCTCTACCGCATAGGTTGTCACACAGCCTTCGTCCGGCGCTTGGACCAAGCCGTTCTTCAGGTTGATCTTCCAATCATGCAGCGGGCAAAAGACGTGCGTATCGCATACGATGCCTTCGGACAGCTTGCCGCCCTTGTGCGGACAGCGGTTCTCCACAGCGCGAATCCTTCCGTCCGACAGCTTGAACACCGCCACTTCCACACCATCCAGCGTCACCGTTCTCGACCTAAGCTCCGGAATGTCAGAAACATGACCGACCATGATTCGTTCCATCTCCATCCACCTATCCTCTCCATGACTTTCTCTTTATCTATAACCTGTAAAAAACTTACTGCTCCCTCGCCGCGGCAGTCTCCTGCCCGGGTAGCGCCTCGAACATCGAGCGCAACGCTTGATTCTGTGTGATTTCCTTCCAAGGATCCTTCGTCAGGCTAAGTGTTTTATTAATGCGCTCAATCAGAGCTTGACGCTTCTCCTCGGTATCCAAAGCCGCCTTGATGGATTCCAGTCCAACCCGCTCCACCCATTCGCTGGTCCGCTCGTTCCACTTCGCATGCTCCCGATAATATTGCAGGAAAGCTGCGCTGTACTCTTCCACCTCTTCTTCGGTCTTTACCTTCCAAGCCAGGTCTCCCGCTCTAACCTTCACGCCGCCGTTTCCTCCTACATAGAGCTCCCAGCCGCCGTCAATCGCTACGACACCGAAATCTTTAATGACGGACTCGGCACAATTACGCGGACAGCCGGACACCGCCATCTTCACCTTGGCCGGAGTATTCAGCCGCTCGAAGCGTTTCTCCAGCTTAATTCCCATCGCAATGGAATCCTGGGTACCGAAGCGGCAGAAGGTGGAACCGACGCAAGTCTTCACCGTGCGAAGCGCTTTGCCGTAAGCGTAACCGGAAGGCATATCGAGATCCTCCCACATAGACGGCAGGTCTTCCTTCTTTACCCCAAGAAGGTCAATCCGCTGCCCTCCTGTGATTTTGACCATTGGCACCTCATACTTTTCGGCTACTTCGGCTATCCGTTTCAACTCTTGCGGGGAGGTCACGCCACCGTAAATTCTCGGTACGACCGAGTAGGTCCCATCATGCTGGATGTTCGCGTGGTTCCGCTCATTGACGAACCGCGATTCCCGCTCATCCGCGTGCTCCTCCGGCCATACCATCCCCAAATAGTAGTTCAGGGCAGGACGACACTTCGAACAGCCCTCGGGATGGCTCCAACCCAGCACGTTGCGCACTTCCTTGCCGGTCGTGAGCTCCATGGACCGGATGGCTTCCACTACCTCGTCACGGCTAAGCGCCGTGCAGCCGCAGATGCTTTCCTTGCCTACGGTGATCTCCGCATCATCGCCCAGCGTGCACTTCAGCACCTCGCCTACCAGCGGCTTACAGCCTCCGCAGGACCTTGAGGCATTGGTGCAAGCCTTGATCTCCTCTATCGATGTCAGGCCTTTCTCCTTAATGGCCTGCACGATCGTTCCCTTGGAGACGCCGTTACAGCCGCAGATAATCTCCTCATCGCTCATAGCCGCGACGGACGAGCCGCCGCTGGCGCTTTGGCCAAAGCCCTCCCCAAGCACAGCCTCCTTCTCCCGGCCCGTAATATCCTCACCGGTACGAATCAGCTTGAAGATGCGAGAGCTGTCGCTGGTATCGCCGAACATGACGGCGCCTACGATTTTCCCGTTTTGAATGACGATCTTCTTATAGATACCGGAGAATTCGTCCTGAAACTTAATTGATTTGGATCCAGGCACATCGTTATATTGACCTCCGGAGAATACATCAACACCGGACACCTTCAGCTTCGTCGAGGTTACGGAGCCCTGATACCCTTCGCAGTCCAGGCCGCACAGCTTCTTCGCCAGCACATCGCCTTGCTCGTAAAGGGGGGCCACCAGACCGTAAGCGATGCCTCGATGCTCCGCACACTCCCCCACCGCATAGACGTTCGGAATATTGGTTTGAAGAAAATCATCAACGACAATCCCGCGGTTGACTTCAATGCCGCTGTCCTTGGCCAGCTGCACATTCGGCCGGATCCCTACCGCCATGACGACCAGATCGGCCTCCGCCAAGGTGCCGTCCTTGAACTTCACTCCCGTTACCCGCTTCTTACCCACCAGCTGCTCCGTCTGCTTCTCCAGCAGGAATTTCATCCCCTGACTTTCAAGCTCCGATTGCAGCATACGCGCTGCAGTCTCATCAAGCTGACGCTCCATCAGATGCCGGTAAATGTGGACCACCGATACATCCATGTTCAAGTTTAGAAGTCCCCTGGCCGCTTCCAGCCCGAGAAGTCCTCCGCCGATGACGACTGCCTTCTTGTACTTCTTGGCGGTATCGATCATCGTCTCGCAATCTTTAATATCCCGGAAGGCGATAACCCCTTCCTTATCCGCTCCCGGCAGCGGCAGCATGAATGGGAGGGAGCCGGTCGCCAGGATGAGCTCATCGTATTCCACCTGAACGCCCTTGTCGGAGGTAACGGTCTTTCGTTCCTTGTCGATCTTCGTGACCGTATGCCCTGCATGGAAATGAATATGATTGTCCTTGTACCAATCCCAGTCGTTGAGAACGATGTCCTTCATACTGGAATCGCCCGCCAGAACGGAGGATAACAAGATCCGGTTATAATTCGGATGCGGCTCACTGCCGAAAATGGTGACTTCAAACTGCTGCGGAGCCAGCTTAAGGATATGCTCCACACACCAAACACCCGCCATCCCGTTACCTATCAGCACTAGTCTTTTCTTCATTCTTCTCCACTCCCTCACCGAACTTTACGTCATATTCCATAACAAAACTTTTGAGCTCACGCCAATATTTGAGTTTTGGTGTTATATTATATGACATATTTTCTGTATATTCCAACTATATCGAATAAAAACGTAAAATTCAATAGTTTTATGTTAGTTTAATTAACATTTTCACTTTGCATTTGGGTAGACACGAACAATCCTATGTAACATTCTTGTTACTGTTCGTCTTTGGGCAACAACAAAAAAATCCCTTTCTCAGCAAATTGCCGGAAAGGGATCCCGTTACACTTATGATTACTTACTAAACACTACCGTCTTATTCCCATGCACAATCACACGGTCCTCCACATGCCACTGCACAGCTCTAGCCAGCACCGTACGCTCGATGTGCCGGCCGATTCGCTTCAGGTCCTCCACATTGTCACGATGGCTGACCCGCTGCACGTCCTGCTCGATGATCGGACCGCCGTCCAGCTCCTCCGTCACGTAATGCGCGGTTGCACCGATGATTTTTACCCCACGGTTATAAGCCTGCGCATACGGCTTCCCGCCGACGAAGGCAGGAAGGAAGGAGTGGTGGATATTAATAATCCGATTTGGAAAATGGGTAATGAAATTCGGCGAAATGATCTGCATATATCTAGCCAGCACCACTGCATCCACTTGACCTGACACCAGCTCCAGCTGACGCTTTTCCGCCTCTGCCTTCGTGTCCGCCGTAACAGGAATATGATGATAAGGGATGCCAAGGGGCTCTACCAGGCCGCGCATGTCATTGTGGTTGCTGATGACCATCGCAATGTCCGCGTCGAGATCTCCCGATTGCCAGTGCCACAGCAGCTCCAGCAGCGCATGATCCTCCTTCGATACGAAGATGGCTAACCGCTTCTTGCGGCTTGCCCGGGTAATGCTCCATTTCATCTGAAACTTCTCGGCCACCTGGGCGAAATCCGCCTTCAGCTGCTCGCGTCGTTCATTCAGGTTCTCCAAATCGAATTCGATCCGGATGAAGAACAATCCGCCCTCCGCCGGTTCCATGGTATATTGGTCGGACTGTATGATATTAGCGCCATGCTCGAACAGGAACCGCGATACCGCGGCGACGATGCCCGGCTGGTCGGGACAGGATACGAGCATACGCGCCCGATTGATCATATTGATTTGTTTAGCTTTAGAAGCACCTACATTTGGAATCATTTCGTCTCTAGTCTTCTCCTTTAATTACACAGTGGCAAAAAGATGCTCGGAAGCGAACCAGGCCGTCAGGCGTTGGTTGGTCTGTTCCTCGCTCAGCTCCGGGAACAGGTTCTCCGCAGCTATCAGGTCGTACAAGCGTTCCATCGGCTCACGGCCGTCCGCTTTTTTGGCTTTGGCGTCGTTCTTCAGCAGCTCCCAGGTTTGCAGCACGAAATCCCGCGGCGCCAGCTCCTGCTTCTTAAAGAAAGCGTTCAGCTTCTCTACATCAGCCAGGAACTCTTCCCCGAAGCGGCCCTTCACATTGTCGCTCAGCAGAGCAATCTCCGCCTCGTACATAGGACGCTGGGTGTTGTCTTGCTTCCCGATCCATGGCGTTTCGAGGATGAAAGGCAAATGCTTCAGCTGGTCATGGTGAACCACACTATGCATCGCCTTAAACCCGATCCAGCCCGCACCTACAGGAGCATGGCGGTCCTTGCCCGCGCCCTTCGGATTTTTGCTGTCGTTCAGGTGCACTACCCCGATACGCTCCAGCCCGATCGTCTTATCGAAGCGCTCAAGCACACCGTCGAGATCATTCACAATGTCGTAGCCTGCGTCGTGAATGTGGCACGTATCCATACATACGGACAGCCTGTCGTTGAATTCCACACGCTCCATAATCTCCGCGATTTCCTCGAACGAGCGGCCAATCTCCGTTCCTTTGCCGGCCATCGTTTCCAGCGCGATCTTCACGTTCGTGTCCTTCACGCCGGCCAGCACTTCATTCAACCCTTCCGCGATCCGGTTAACACCGTACTCCACATCCATTTCGGTGTAAGCACCCGGGTGCAGCACGATCTGGCGTACGCCCAAATAATCCGTTCGTCGAATCTCCTCCTGCAGGAAGCGTACCGCCAGCTCGAACGTATCCTCCTTATGGGATCCGAGGTTAATGATGTACGGAGCATGAACGATAATTTCTCCGATGCCGTGCTTGTCCATCACGGCCTTGCCCTCTTCGACGAATTGATTCTCGATTGGCTTGCGGCGCGTATTCTGCGGGGCTCCGGTATAAATCATAAAGGTGCTGGAGCCGTAAGTTACGGCTTCTTCCGCTGCATTCAACAACCCTTTATCTGAAAATGATACGTGAGATCCGATTTTCAACATGTCGAGACAATCACTCCTTTCATTGTTTCTATTTTACTAGGAAAAAGGCAATAAATCTAGGAATTCGGCAGTACTTTTTCTAGGAAGAAAAAATGCGGTATAATAGATTTGAGGTGAATTAGTACATGGAAGCAGCGAATAACGGGTTTATGTGGTTTATTTTCTTTTGGGTGTTTGTTCTGATCACTTTCATGTCCATCGGCGGCTACTTCATGTTTCGTAAATTTATGAAGGTGCTTCCTAGGGAAGACGGCAAATCCACGCTCGATTGGCAAAATCATTACGTTGATTCCTCCCGTCACCTATGGACGGAGGATTCGAAGGCTTTCTTAGACATGCTCGTAGAGCCGGTGCCTACGCCGTTCCGCGACATTGCTAAGCACTCCATTGCAGCGAAAATCGGGCAGGTCGCCCTGGAGGACAAAGCAGCTCAGATCACCCAAGACCACTGCATCCGAGGTTATATTCTGGCAACGCCTAAACGGGATTACAAGAGCTTGACCTCATATCTGGATAAAAAACAGATCGACTACACTGCATATAAGCATCTATTGCAGTAAAAAAGAAGCTGCCCGATTTCTCCTGCTGAGCAGGTGATCGGGCAGCTTTTTTTATTTTTTGGGCTTGGTCGCCTTCGGCTCTTCTTGAGACAGCTGAACCGAAAGTGTGGCAACCGTCCCCCCTACGGTTTGTGTACCTTTGCGCACCTGCGTCCGCAAGCCTACCGTAGTAATTCCCCTCACATCCAGCGTAAGCGGCAGCTCCTCCTGCTTCACAAAAGCAATCTTGCCGTCGAGGATGATATACAGATCGATCTTGTCGATAGATTTAAGACCGATGGTCAGGTAGTTCTGGTCCTTCGGGATAACGGCCGTTTCAACCTCTCCATAAGCCTTAATGTCTTTCGTGATAACGCCCTTATCGTCAAAATAATCCCTCACGTTAATAACCGAAAGACTCGAGCTCGTTCCTCCGGAGGCCGGTGCCGGGTTGTTGATGACATTGGAGGTCGGATTATAGCTGAAAGGCGCTTGAGACGACGGTTGTCCCGTATTCGTTCCCGGCGCCGCTTGCCCCGGATTCGGAGCAGGCTGTGCAGCCGTTCCTCCTTGTGCATCCAGATCGAGGGAGGAGAACCGCTTTAGCGCATCCGTTTTCTTAAGATATCGATAAATCCTGTCTAGAATGGTTACCGCTTCCGCCCGGGTCACCGGATCATTCGGCCGGAAGTAGCCGTCCTCATCCGCCGTCAAAATCCCATTGTACTGCAAATGGGCTAAAGCTTTGGCTTGGATTTTGGTCAGAGGATCCACGGAGAAGTCGCATTCGCCGTTGTAGAATTCAAAGAGCAGCACCGGATACACCCGATTCGAGTCCGCATGCTGCAGGCCGCTGGCCTCGTAACGCCGCTCTGAGTCCGCATACTGCTTGATCGCTCCCGACTCGGTGAATTTCTCCACCCGAATATCGCGGTAGGCTTCAAGCATCGTGCACACCTGCTTATCCCCGAGCTTTTCATTCAGCAGCTTATTATCGAAGAAAGAGTACAGCATATTCGCCAGCTGCAGCCGCGTCAGCTTCTTATCCGGCCGAAACGCCAGCTGTCCGCTGTCATCCACCCCGTATCCGCCATATTCGAAGCTGCGGTCGTAGATTTCCGCAATCGGCTTGGCCGCCCAATGCAGCTCCGGGACATCTTGGAATGGCGGCAGCCTTTTGGAGGAATACGAAAGCTGATTCGGACGGTAAAAGTCAAACAGCCGATACACCATCATAGTCCATTCCGCTTTCGTCACCGGTTGATCCGGCCGGAAGGTGCCGTCAGGATATCCGACCAGGATTTGCTTGGCCGACATCGTATTGATCGACGGCTCAGCCCAGGCGTACCTTTGCGAGTCTACATCTATAAATGGAGTGGCAGCCTTCGCCTGAGGCACAGGGGCCACCGACGAGAACATCAGTACGAGAGATAACCCAATCGTTACGGCGCGTATCCGTTTAAAGCTATACCATTTCATTGATTCTAAAACCTCCCATCTCCCTTACTTTATCGGATGCTGAGGCTCCTTTTGTTACCCATTATTCGTATTTTTCCAGCAGCTCCTTTAATCTGGCCGGGTAATCCGTGATAATCCCCGATACCCCTGCATCGATCAGTCTGCGCATATGCGTCTCCTGGTTCACCGTATACGGATAGGTTTGAATGCCATGGGCGTTCAAATCGGCAATATCCTCCGGCTGAATCAACATATGGAACGGATGAAGCGAATACACAGGCATGCCGGACGCTTCCGCGGCAAGGCGATGCTGAACAAAGTCACTGCAATACAAGAGACCCACGGAAAAACGCGGCTCATCCTGCTTCAGCTGATAGAGCAGCTTGTGACTGAAGCCGGAGAGGACTACACTGTCCCACCGATCATACTGCTGCATTAGCGCTCTAAGCCGTTCCGACAGAGCCGGGCTGTACAAGCACTTCACCTCTACGTTGATCTTGATGTGGGCAGGAACCTGCTCGAACACCTGCTGAAGCGTCGGCAGCCGCTCGCCGGCGAAGCGCTCATGGAACCAGCTTCCGGCGTCCAGCGTCAGCAGCTCATCCACCGTGAGCTCAGAAATGGCTCCGCTGCCGTTCGTTGTGCGGTTGACCGTTTCGTCATGGCATACAATGATTTCGCTGTCCTTCGTCAAATGCACATCAAGCTCCAGCATGTCCGCCCCTTGCTCCATCGCCAGCCGGAAAGAGGCCAGTGTGTTCTCCGGAGCTTCTCCCGCGGCGCCGCGGTGACCGATAATGAGGGGGCGTTGATAGGACTTAGTACTCATAGCAAAGTTCCTCCTGTTACATGAAATGGTTGGATAAGCACAGAAAAGCCCCACGCTATAGGCATGGAGCTTGTTCTTACTACACTTTAATATCCAATTGCTTGCCAAGATAAGGATGCTGTGCTGCTGCGAAATCCTGAAGCAGCGTCGCGGCTTGAGCAGCCTGCGTATCCTTCACGCGATTCAATAACGTAATGCCGATCGCTTGCTTCAATGCATCTCCGCTGGAGGCTGCATTCAATGCGCCGTTGATATTCAACCGGATCACCCGATTCGTAAGTTATGTAATATGCGGTTGAGAGGACTCGAACCTCCACGGGCGTAAGCCCACTACCCCCTCAAGATAGCGTGTCTGCCATTCCACCACAACCGCGTGACGTAATTCTTATTATATCCGTTTTGTTGATAGGAGTAAAGACCGCGCAAAAGGAAAAACCCGCCCACAAATGTGAACGGGTCTTTATGCGGTTGAGAGGACTCGAACCTCCACGAGCGTACGCCCACTACCCCCTCAAGATAGCGTGTCTGCCATTCCACCACAACCGCAAATATTAGGTTATAAACATGAGCCATGTAGGACTCGAACCTACGACACCCTGATTAAAAGTCAGGTGCTCTACCGACTGAGCTAATGGCTCTTATACAAAGGACATCGCATGCCCTGCATGGATGAAAATGGTGACCCGTAGGGGATACTCTCCGCTACGCTTCGAGACTGCGAGGTATCACTAACGAAGTGTCGCTTCGACGAACCCGCGGGTTCTCATTAAAAACAGGGTAATGCTATGACCCGTAGGGGATTCGAACCCCTGTTACCTCCGTGAAAGGGAGGTGTCTTAACCCCTTGACCAACGGGCCGTGCGTCATGTCGAACTGTCGCTCTTTTTGGCGACAAGTGTTATTATAGCGAATAGGCTGAGGCTTGGCAAGTCTTTTTTTGAAGTAAAAAAAAGACTGTTGTCGCGGAAGCTCGAATGTCCTTTTTAGGGCAGAACTGTAATTTGTACAGTTATTTCTTGATGCTCGAAGGATTGCTTACCTGCATTGTGTGCAGCTAAAATAGCCTACTGCAAAGATTGAGGCAAAAAAAAGTGAATTTAACGGTAGCATTGCATTCATTCGCATAGGAACGGGCGTTTCCATTGAACACAACTGTATGATTTACAGTTAGTCTCACTCTTTTCGGGTTCAAGCCTCCCTCAATTGGGCGGATATAACAGAGAAAGACTTCTGGCTCCGCCTCACGAGACTCCGTGGTCTTCCCCCTCCCACTCCGATGTCCCCCTCTCCTCGGATAATCGATCAAACCCCTCTCTAGTCTCCGTACATAACGAAAAAAGCTGCCATATAGGCAGCTTTTCGTTATGTACGGAGAGAGAGGGATTCGAACCCTCGCACCACTTACGCAGTCTAACCCCTTAGCAGAGGGTCCCCTTGAGCCACTTGGGTATCTCTCCAAGATAATGGCTCCCCGAACAGGACTCGAACCTGTGACAACTCGATTAACAGTCGAGTGCTCTACCAACTGAGCTATCAGGGAACGGTTTAATTAATTTATCATGAATTTTTCTGTAAGTCAAGTGCATACAGCTTCAGTTTCCCGCGGCATTTGCCGCAAGCATACTTGGTCGGGTCGAGCTTGCGTTTGCGCATATATTCCACCTTGCAGCCCATGCAGACCAGCTTGTACCGATAAGGCTCCTTGCGCTTCATCGACGCAGGCAGTGATTGGCAATACCGTGTACCGCCCACCTGGGCAAGCAAATTTTGAAAATCCGCATCCCGATGCTGGTATCCCCGCTTCATCAGATGCAAATGATAATGGCAAAGCTCATGTTTAATGATTTTCTCTACATCCTCGGCTCCGAATTGCTCATACTGCGCCCAGCTGATCTCAATATCATGAGTCCGGGTAAAGTAGCGTCCGCCCGTTGCCGTCAGCCTGCGATTGAACCGTGCCTGATGCTGAAAAGGCCGACCGAACGACGATAGCGATATTTTCTCTACCCACAGCTGCAGCTGCCGGTCATCCATCATGTCTTCCCACCTGTTTCCGCCACCGCGCTTTTCCGGTTGCACGCAGCAGCTATTTGTAATGATCCATGGATTTCTCACTTGAATTGTAACCGCACCTTGGGCTACACTGTCAAGTAGAAATCTCTGACACACGGCATCCGCCCTGCGAAGAGAAAGAGAGGAGTCCCATCCAACGCCATGTCCAAAATGAGATACGCACTACTCCAGCTTCAAGACAACATCGAATTCGTCGAGCTTCCGGCATCCCATATTTATCAGCTGACAGCCCTGAATAAGAGGCTGCATAAGGAAATGGAAAAGCTTACCGCGTCGAATGTCCCGCCCCTTCCTACTGTAATTGCGGAGTTCGATAATTTGGATATCGTTCACCCCAGCTATCGGCTGCACCACGGTTTAGAGTATATCAATCAGCTGGAAACGACCTTTGCTTCCATTCAGGAAAAAGAGTACCCTCTTGTCTCGCTGCTCACTGAAATACGCGCTTTACAGGCGCAGCTGGAGCAATGGTACGAGGAAGAAGAGGATCTTGCTTAATTCTGGCATAGATTAATCCCTTGGGACCTGCACCTGACCTCCTATCTGCCCATATGCTATTGTTATCAACGGGGTATAGAGCTGGGAAGGAAAGGGGCTGGTCCGCGTGCCGCAATGGCTTTGCAACCAATTGATGCGTGCCTTCTATAATAAGAATCGCCGCCAGATTCGCCTATTGAACGATTGCTGGTATTTCTATCGGACACGAAAGAACGACAGCAAAACCGAGACGGAATCCACTACGTCACAAACGCCACTCTAACAACGACAATAGAGCATAAGCCAGACGAAAGGGAGCTCCTGCACCCTTGCTTCCGGCCTATGCTCTATTTTACTTATCTGGGGATGGATTCATTCATTTCCCAGCTCATTTCCCGTTTAGGGGGGCATTACTGCGGCTTCTTCATCGTCAAACTGACGCGTCCCTTCTTGGCATCGACGCTCAGCACCCATACGGTTACGACATCCCCGACGGATACGACATCCATCGGATGCTTCACGAAGGAATTGCTCAGCTGTGAAATGTGGACAAGCCCGTCATTTTTGATACCGATGTCGACGAAGGCGCCGAAGTCGATCACATTCCGCACGGTCCCCTTCAGCTCCATGCCTGGGGCCAAATCCTCAAGCTGCAGCACATCCGTCCGGAAAATCGGCGCCGGCAGCTCCTCCCGCGGATCGCGTCCGGGACGCTGCAGGCTGTCGATGATGTCACGCAGCGTAGGCACGCCTACGCCAAGCTTCGGTGCCAGCTCCTCCACGCGCAACTCGGACAGCATCTGCTTCAGCTCTGTGCTGCCTAGCTGGGACAGCTCCAGCTTGAGCTCGCGGAACAGCTTGTCCACCACGTCATAGGATTCCGGGTGAATCGGCGTATTATCAAGCGGGTTGCCCGCTTCCGAAATTCGCATAAAGCCTACGCACTGCTCGAAGGCTTTGGCTCCGAGCCTTGGCACCTTTTGCAGCTGCATCCGGCTTGTGAACTTTCCGTTCTCTTCACGATACTTGACGATATTCTTGGCCAGCGTGCTGTTTACTCCCGATACATACGATAACAGCGAGGGAGATGCGGTGTTTACGTCTACGCCGACATGGTTTACCGCCGACTCGACGACGAACGTCAAGCTCTCATCGAGACGCTTCTGCGTCACATCATGCTGGTACTGCCCGACGCCAATAGCCTTCGGCTCGATCTTCACCAGCTCGGCCAGCGGATCCTGTAGACGCCGTGCAATCGAAATGGCGCTGCGCTCCGCCACGTCCAACTCCGGGAACTCCGCTGCCGCCAGCTTCGAAGCCGAGTACACCGATGCCCCCGCTTCGCTTACGATTAAGTACTGCAGCTGTCGCCCCTTCAGCTCGCCGATCAAATCCGCCACGAACTGCTCCGTCTCCCGCGATGCCGTCCCGTTCCCGATGACAATGAGCTCTACGCCGTATTTTTCGATAAGCTGCTTGAACTTCGCCTTCGCTTCCACTACTTTATTGTTCGGAGGCGTAGGATACGTTACCGCGATCTCCAGCATCTTGCCCGTGTCGTCGACTACAGCAAGCTTACAGCCTGTCCGATAGGCCGGATCGACGCCAAGAACCACCTTGCCCTTCACAGGGGGCTGCAGCAGTAGATTACGAAGATTTTCCGCAAAAATCTGGATCGCCTTCTCTTCAGCCTTCTCCGTCATCTCCCCGCGCACTTCCCGCTCGACAGAAGGAGCAATCAATCGCTTATAAGAGTCCTCAATGACGGCTAAAAGCGTATCCCTAACGATGGAAGGGCCTTTGATATACTGCTTCGCCATATAATCGTGTATCCGTTCTGCTGGGACGTCCAGCGCCACCTTCAGCACGTCCTCCCGCTCCCCGCGATTAATCGCAAGAATACGATGGGGAGGCAGCTTTTTAACCGGCTCCTGATAGCTGTAATACATCTCATAAACCGTTTCGGCAGAAGCATCCTTCGCCTCCGTACGCACAATGCCGTTGTCGTATGTATGTTTGCGCACCCACGCGCGTACCTTCGCATCGTCCGCCATTTGTTCGGCGAGGATATCCATAGCGCCTTGCACGGCATCTTCCGCTGAAGCTACACCCTTGTCTTCATTCACATACTTGCGAGCTTCAGCGAGCAAATCACCTTGGCGGGGCTGAGACAGGATCCAAACCGAGAGCGGCTCCAGGCCTTTTTCCTTGGCTACGCTGGCCCTTGTTTTGCGCTTCTGGCGATACGGACGGTACAGGTCTTCCACTTCCTGCAGCTTCACCGCCTGCTCAATCGATCCGCGCAGCTCGTCCGACAGCTTGCCCTGCTCATCGATCAGCCGGAGCACCTCCAGCTTGCGATCCTCCAGGTTGCGCAGGTACGTCAGCCGCTCTTCAATATCGCGAAGCTGATTCTCGTCCAGCTCACCTGTCATTTCCTTCCGATACCGCGCGATAAAAGGAATCGTATTCCCTTCGTCCAGCAGACCGATCGTCGTCTTCACCCGGCCTACAGCAATCTGCAGCTCCTGCGCGATTTGTTTAAGAATGCGCTCGGCGATCGCCGCTTTTTTCTCCTCCGTCAGCTCCAGGCTGCCTTGCCCCTCTACCACTTGCTCCTTCGCCATCCCCACGACTCCTCCTTAACAAATAAACGCCCCAGCAAATAAAAAACGAGGGCATCAGACCCCCGCTTCGCATGAAATGCTCAAAATTCAATCAGTCCAACACTGATTTGCAAAGCTTCATCCACCTTACGCATGGTTTCTTCATCCAAGTGCGTGATTTTATCCGTGAGACGCTGCTTGTCAATCGTACGTATCTGCTCAAGAAGAATTACAGAGTCTCTGTCAAAACCGTGCGCTTCCGCTTCAATCTCCACATGCGTAGGCAGCTTGGCCTTTTGGATCTGTGCTGTAATCGCCGCCACAATCACCGTGGGACTAAAACGATTACCGATATCATTCTGAATAATCAGAACGGGACGGATACCGCCCTGCTCCGACCCAACGACCGGTGAAAGATCCGCGAAAAAGACATCGCCACGTTTGACAATCACTCGCTACACCCCGCTTACCAAACGGTCAAGAGTGTGGTCCGCTTCTTCCTCCGCCTGAAATGCCTCCGAGGCCATGTGCAGGTTGATCTTCGCCATTTCCATATACCCGCGCTGCATCGATTCACGCAGATGACGCTTCTTCCGCTCCACCAGATAGAGCTTCATCGCTTGACGAATGAATTCGCTGCGATTGGAATTCTCCTTCTCCACCAAATAATCCACTTCCTGGAGCAGATTATCCGGCAGGCTGATCATGATCCGTTTCGTGTTATGCGCATTGGCCACCTTATCATGCACCCCCAACAACATTCAAAGCCTATTACCTATCATTATGGCAAAATTCCAGCAAAATTATACAAATTGAGTATATGCGTGCGGTATATCAATTATGTTATACCTTTCGTCGCTCCACAAAGTATGTATAGAACATATTCGCGGAATAAGTGAAAAATCCTTTCAAACCCATGGAAAAACTTCATTGCCAAATGCATCCAACCCTTTTAGTGTAACGGGTCAGCGAATTAGCGGATTCACAATGGATACTACTTGGCCGCCCCTGACGTACACTCTAGGTACCCGGTGCGAGATCATACAGGTGATCTCATAATTGATCGTTCCAAGCCATTCGGCATGTTCTTCTGCTGTGATCCGCTCCTTCCCTTGTCTGCCTAGAATGACGACTTCTTCCTCTATAGGAATATCGGCAAGACCGGTCACATTCATCATACATTGATCCATGCAAATTCTCCCAACGATCGGGACCCGCTGCCCTCGTACCAGCACCTGCGCCTTCCCCGTAAGCATCCGCGAAAAGCCATCGGCATACCCGATCGGCAGCGTCGCAATCGTCTCCTCCTGCGTCGTCCGGTAGATCGCTCCATAGCTGACCCCTTCGTCAGGCGGTACCTGTTTGACCATCACTACACCGGTTTTGATGCTGAGTACAGGCTCGAGCTGGATTTGCTGATGATTGACCTCTTCCGAAGGGTATAAGCCGTACATGCTGATCCCGAGACGCACCATGTTAAAGGTTTTGTCCGGCATATCTATGGCTGTTGCACTGTTGCCCGCGTGGATATATCGGAAGGTAATATTTTGTTGCTGAAAATGCTCCACTACACGTGAAAATCGCTCATGCTGAGCCTCGGTATAGCTTTTGTCCTCTTCGTCGGCACAAGCGTAGTGAGTAAACAGTCCCTCAAGCTCTATGGAAGGGATGCTTAATGCCTTGGTGATGAGGCGGATCGCCTCTTCCTCCGAAGGGACCCCGATACGGTTCATGCCGGAGTCGATTTTCATATGTACTTTTAAAGGACGGTTCTGCGTGTTCAGGGCCTGCGCCGCGTTCAGCAGCTCCTCCGTGTAAATGTTCACTGTAATGTCATGCTCCCAGGCCGGCTGAAGCCCTTCCGGAGGCGTATAACCAAGCACCAGAATTGGCGCTGTAATACCCAGTCTGCGAAGCTCAAGCCCTTCATCGAGAAAAGCCACCGCGATATACGAAACGCCGCAGCGCAGCGCCTCCTTGCTTACCTCCAGCGCGCCGTGACCGTAGGCATCCGCCTTCACTACCGCCATCATGTTTACATGCTCCGGAAGCGCCTTACGAAACGCCTCTAGATTATGTCGCAGAGCATCAAGCGATATCTCCACTCTCGTCGGCCGGTAAAATGAATCCACTCTAGTCCACCTTCTTTGTTCTTATGAGGTATCTAAGGAAGCCCACAATACCCATTATATGTGCATAGGAATAGAACCATGTTAATCCCATACCAAATGGCTGTCAACGACAAAAACGGTACTATTTACGGTGTTGTGGACATGCCCTATAATGTAGAAGTAAGGTAAAACCGCTGTGGAAGGGAGGTTACGCGCGATGAGCGAGCAGATTCTTGGGCAGATATTGGAAGAGCTGCGGGGAATGAATGGACAATTGACTTCACTTAATGAACGAGTATCATCACTTGAGCATCAATTTCAAGAGTTCCGAGTTGAGGTTCGTACGGATTTGCAGGTATTAAAGGCAGGTCAGCAAGGTTTGCGCAAAGAGATTACGGATCGTTTCAAGGAAGTCGATGAACGCTTCCATCGTCATGAGTTTACGGATGATGTACTGAATCGCAATATTTTGAGGCTGGAAACCGAACTTCAGATGCTTAAAGAGAAAAAATAGCAGACATTACAGCTGCAACCCCTCTGGCGCCCTTACCAATGTATTCGCTAAGCACCCATGCACAGAAAGCGGATCACAAGGGTTCCTTTTCTCAAAAAAGAAGTGCCCCGGAACACTAGGTCCAAGACACTCTTCTTATTTCTGTTATTTGCCCATTTCGCCTTGTACGGCTTGAGCCACCTTAATCATTTCTGTCTCCGGCAAGTCGCCTGTAGATAATCGGAACTCTACCCCGTCGTACGTCCATGTCAGCGTCTTCTTAGAGTCACCCGTTACTACCCCTAATGTAAATCCGAGGTCAATCACGTTGCCTTGAAGCGATGTTACCGTTTGTGTCGTTGGACGGGATTCCACCAACGTATAGTTGAACTTCCCGGAATAACGAAGCATAACCCCTTGATCCTCGCCAAGCTTAATCATCGTTTTGTCCTGCAGCTTCACACCGCTTGGCATATAGTTCGGCTCAATGATCCCGAACTCCTGCTGCTTAGCCACATCCGTCTTGGCTGCCGCGGCGCCATTGTTTGCGCTTTTGTTACCAGTCGCCGTCGCACCATGGTTGTGCTTATCGCTGCCTGCATTAGCCATCGTCGGAAGCGACTGAATGCTCATGCTTGTCATATTGCGCTGCATGTCAAACTGATCCTTATCGAACTTAGCGCCGAATTCGAACTCATTGAACTTCATCATGACCATCACATTGCCGTTAGCGTCGGCTACTTCCACATGCTGCGGCGCGTAGGTCTTCTTGTCCAGCCACACCTTCTGACGGGCCAGAGAGCCGTTCTGGTAGTTCGCAACCACATCGAAGACGTAAGCCTTCTCATCGGCTGTCATTTGGCGCTCATTGTCCATCAGGATGCTTTGAGCGAGCGATTGGTACAAGTACACCTGACCTTGGTTCTCCGGCCAGTCACTTTGGAAGCGGAAGCTCTTATTCAAGTGAGGCGTCAATACAAATACACCATCGTCATTGCGCAGCACGATCTGGGTGATATCCTTCTTCTCATTCGTCAGCGAGATTCTGTAGAAGTGCGGAGCCTCATAACATACCTCCACCGCATATTCCTGCGGGTCTTGTCCCGTATGAAGCACCATCGTGCCGGTACCATGATAGCTTTGGAGTTTATTCATCACTCCATCCAGATCCTTGACTACCCCCGCTGCATCCTTCTTGCCCACACCACAGCCCGCCAATACCAAGCTGAAGCACATTACCAGGGCCACCACCCACGTGTAACGCCGCATTTGTACATCCCTCCACCACATATTAAGATCAACTGTTAACATGTCTATGTGGGGACTTGGACAATTATGCAGACGAGTTGTGGGTGGAAAAAGAAAGACTCCAACAACCCTTGTTGTTGAAGCCTAGAGATATTATTTATGACCAAAGTTTAATATTATGAAGTTTCGTGCAAATAGCATCGAATACAATGTTCTCTTTTTCAAGATTCTTCTTGTAGTTAGGTATATCTTCTGGGCGACCTTGGAGTTCGGGAGAAACCAGACAAAGCTTAAACCCTGCTTCCTTTAATGTTTGATAGCTATTTTTATCGATTGGTAACTTTGTGAAACAATCAACCCAAACCCATTTAACTTTGTTCTGCATCAATAAAACGGATTCTAGACTTTCATACTCCGAATACCTTAATGCGATATTATGTTCACCATTTTGAACAAGATTAAAAATCATCGGAAAGGATGAGTCAAGAAAAAAATAGTCTTTGATATTATACTTCTTTATTAACTCCAAGACCTTATGCTCAATACGCTCACTTTTCACATTGAGAATTATTGTTCCGTGCTTATATTGCTTAAGATACTCCTCAAAGCATTCGCCCTCTGTGAATGGATCATGATGGATAATTATTCTCCCATCTTTGTGGTCCCTCAAATCTAGTTCTACACCCAAGTGCATAGGTACATCTTTAAGCTGCTCGACAGAATTAATTCGATGTGCGATAAAATTCATTTTTTTAACTCTCCCTTTAATTTTTTACTAAAACTAAGGGTTCTTTTGATGAATTTCCATTTGGACGCTAACCCTGTGTTCCAACTCGATTGTCCATGTATGCGCTCAGGAAATATAACATCAAATCGTTCAATAGTTAAGTTCGCTTTACTTGCTTTATACAGAGCAAACAGATCAAGTGAAAAGTCATGTGGTGGACTCTTCCATGAATCAAAGAAAGAGCGATGAAACAGATTAGGTTGGGCATTGATATCGGATAATTTTGTACCCATGTAAATAGATTCAAAAATACTCATTCCCGAGGTGAAAAATTGATCAAAAAGCGGTCTATTTTTTCTGTTTCCCTTGACATAGATGTCCCCAGGGTATCCCTTATTCTCTATTATTTTCAGGGCTTTAATAACATCATTAGGGTCTGTTTGTAGGTCTGCATGAGTCCATCCTATATATTTTCCTTTAGCTTCCCGTAAACCACTGATTATACCGAATCCATACCCTTGATTCACCTGGACCAAAACAGTTCGAGCGAAAGAAAAGCCTGGGAGTAGTTTCCTAAGCACCTCTTCACTTCTATCAGTGGAACCATTGTTAACTAAAATAACTTCAATATCCTCTCGTCCGTTAATGCACTGGTTAAACCTTTCAAGAATTAATGGTATATTTTTCTCCTCGTTGTAACATGGGACGACTATCGTTAGTAACGTCACTTCGGAACACCCACCATTTCTGGCCTATGAAATTAAGAACTGTACTCACACCCGTTGCTATAAAAAAGGCAAATATAAATTGCTCTTCCAGGATGAATAAAACACTCTTGTTTGTGATAACATTTGCCCCTAGTGTCAAACTGTATAAAAGTAAGAATTTAAATAGCTCTTTACTACTGAAATGCTTCTTTTCAAAGGTCCAAAATTTATTAAAAATGTACGCGACACAAGTTCCCAGAAGAAAAGAAATCGATTTGGCTAATGAAATGGATAGTAATGCTGACAGTAGGTAATAACAGATCGAATCCGTTGTTACGGCCAATGTACCGGTAGTAATGAACCGAATTAGTTGTTTAACTGAATTGGATTTATTCATAGTCCTGAGCAAAACTACAGTATCTATTTGTTAACTCCAATACTTTAGTCTTATTCATTTGGTTATCGCTAGTTAATGTATACGGGTGCCAGTTACATTTATGGAAAAAGCTTTGCCAATACTCGAATGTTCTCAAGTCATTCGGTGTTCCCCAACAAACATAATGATCTAACTCAAATACTTTTGCGGTCAATCCATTATAAATTAATTCATTAACACAGCTATCTACATAAAATTCTCCATTTACCCGGATATTTTTGTTATACAGATTTCTAACAGCGTCAATAAAATATTTTGCTTTCTTAAAATAAAAAGTTGCAACAATCGCATGATCATTAAATGGGTCGTCACTGATAGGTTGTTTTACTGAAACGGACTCTATTATATCTTTATCGTTTACTTTAATCCATCCATACATTTGCGGATTTCTTTGACTTGAAACATGATGACGGAAGCTAAAGATAATAGCATCTATCGATTCATCATTAAGCAAATGTTCATATTTCTCTACACCCCAAATCATACCATTATCACAAGCAGCGATTAATAGAGGCGATTCAAGATCTACACCCTCTAAACCAAGCTCGCATGTGCAAGCTTGCCCTTCAGTAATTGAATTAAGTGAAACTATTTTGGCTTCAGGATAGACCTTTTTTATCTCATCTTCTAACGGATAATTATTTAAATGGTCCTGCAGACATATAAAAATGTGGTTTTCTGCATTCGGTAAAGAATCAGCCGCTTGAATGATCATTGGCTTCCCGGATACATCAATGAGTGGCTTAGGATCCTTATAATTTTCTTTTGCAAATCTGCTTCCAGCCCCAGCTAATGGAATCATATTAATACTTTTGTGTTGAGGTTGTATGTTATCAAGAGGTTTAATTATTCTTGCAAAATAATTAGACCAACCCTCATATTCCTTAAGGTCTTGAGGTGTTCCCCACTGTAACATGTGCTGGATTTCATAAATAGAAACTTTAAGTTGATCCCTAACTAACAGGTTATATACGAGACTAACGTAATATTCGCCATTTAAATTTTGGTCTTCTTCAATCAATTGAGTGAAGTATTTTTTTACATAGGATCCTTTTTTAAAATAGTAAGTTCCACTAGAAGCGTATTCTGCCATACGATTATCTGTGAACGGTGCTTTTTCTTTTATCTCCAACATCCACTGTTGCTCATCTCTCATAAAAGCATAGTTCGTTGTCCCCAACATATGTGGGTGAAAACCTTTATAAGCAGGAATAGCACCGTCAGCATTTCTATTACGAGTATGTCTAAGGAAATCTGTATAATCCCAATAGCAGGAGAAATCACAATAGTTTACAATCACTTCTTCTTCATCGTTTATCATCTCTTCGAGATACGAAACTGCGAAAACCGGACCTTTTTTGTGAGGAGGAATTTCCACAATCCGTCCATTCGGAGCGATTCTCTCAAGAATGGTTCTCATGTTCGTTGTCTTTAGGTGATCACTATTACATATAAAGGTGAAATTCTCTTCGCCTGGAAACATATTTACTACATGTTCAATGATCGGTTTTCCATCAACTTGAATCAGAGGCTTAGGATCCTCATATCCTGCCTCAATAAACCGCTTACCAATCCCTGACATAGGTATAATGATTTGCATTTATAATCTACTCCCCTGTATTTATAATTTTTGCCGATATTTTTCTGCGTCCCAATTTCCTAAATAATTTAATTCATCCGTCGTTAATAAATTAATGTTTTCAATATCATTGTGAGAGAAAGACATTAACTGAAATTTAAATACATCCTCAATTTCTTTTGCCTTTCTCACATTTGCTGCAACTATAAATAACCTCTGGTTATAAACAATAATTTTGGGTAAATCAAAATACTGATCATAATATATCTGGATAGATTCTTTGTCTTGCAGATTTTTTATTACGACTGGTTTTACACCACAGAATACAAATCCATCTGGACAAAATGGTGTTAGGGCCATTAATGTATCATCTGAGATGAGTTTAGCCAATTGAAGGTCTTCTGACAAGTAGGCTATATTACTAGTTCCATTTAAAGAATTGACTAACCTTGATATAGCATTAGCTAATTTATATTGTGATGAATCAAACTTTAAATATTTTTCTAGAGTAGAAGTTACACGTTCGTTTAATATTTCAATTTCCGTATATTCATCTGATGAAACAATCAACCCATGATTTTGCAAAAAAATTAGTTTCGGTTTTACTCCATGTAGAGAGATGTATTTCTGCAATTCTTTGTTCATCTCCAAAGCTAAATCAATACCAGGTGTTTGATAAGAAATATATAGTGGCTTATCTTCGGAAAATATATTTTCAAGACTCTCTTTCCATTGTTTTTGACATGTTATAATGTTGACTACAATGGGGTGTGTATGAAGTGTATACTTGTAAAGTAAAGAGTGTAAGAAAGTTTCGATAGAAGGTCTGATATTATAATCCGAATGAATTGAATCTTTAAGAGCGAATGCCGCATACTTTTCTCGTTGTTTTTTATCATCAATTTCAAGTAATTCTTCATTACTAAAAAGTTTAAGAATCTTTTTATTATTAACTAACACATAGCCCCGATCTTCTTCAACATCTGATAGCAAAAAACCTGAGGCTTTGATAAGCATCTCTTCTGAGTTAAGTTTAACTGACGTGTTTCCCCCACCAGCTTGGATTAGATCAAATCGTTCCCCTGCGTACTTGGACATTAAGGATAACTTCTTGAATTCAGACATCATATATACCTCACAATTTCCTCAAATTTACTTACTACAGTTGTATTTTGGGGAACTGTTACCTTGGGTTTTTCAGGTGAAATCCAGAAATTCTTAATGCCCAGTTCAGAAGCCCCTACAATGTCTTTTTTATATGAGTCACCAATCATACAAACTTCATCTGGTGTCATTCCTAATTTTTTTAATGCTAACAAAAATATATAAGGATGAGGTTTCTCCACACCTGCTTCCTCGCTCGTCACCACATATTGGCAATATTTATCAAGCTGTAACTTTTTTATTTTCTTAAACTGAACATCCGCAGTTAAATCCGTTACTAAACAGATCTTACTGTTTTTACTTTTTTGAAAAAACTCTATAACCCCTTTTGAAAAAGTCATATGAGTTATAAATGTGCTCCAATAAACCTCATAAGCATCCCCCGCCAAAGGCATACTCGGTTTACCCAACAACTCGAATAACCTTTGAAAATATAACAATCTATTATGAGAAGCAGCAGTACCGTGAAGCTCAATATGAATCTGATTCTTTGCGATATTATAGTATTCATATAGAATTTCATTCTTTATTGAAGACTGTTCGCTTAAAAAGCCAATAACTGATTGTAATGCTTTCTGATGAACGGGTTCATACTCATATAGAGTATTATCAATATCCAATAATAAACCATTATAACTCATTTTCTGTATACTCCCTCATTTTGTAACTAATCATAAGTAAAATGATAATTTGAACAAGCCCACGATGATTTGAATGCCAAGTACTTTCTCCGAAAAGAATTTCTTCTCTGTTTGGAATTACTTGATCAATTATCAGGTCAAAATTTACCTTGAGATCCCCTGTGTTTACAACAATAAATTGTGAGCTTAGATCTTCGGAATAATCATGTTCAATATATATTCTATAAAAATTGAGAATACTAACTAATGGTTCTAAATCCACACTTGAGTCCATAGTAATTTTTAGTTTAATTTCAAATTCAGCATTCTCGTCTCCAAGTTGAAAATCGTTTTCCGTATAATAATTTATTATTAAATCGGCAAATTGTTTTTGAGGCCATATATATTTCTGGGCATCATTCATTCGAAATTCAATTTGTTGAATTACCTTTTCTATGCTATAGCCTCTCTTCTTTGTATCTCTTATAATTTTCCAGTGTCTTCTAAGTTTTTCGTCTGTTTCTAGATATATTTTCAAATCAATGACTTTTCTCATCTTAGGTAAATAGAAGGGATGAAGTCCAGCCATGACAATATAGTTTTTTAGTGATACTTTCTGTGGTTCGGTAAACTTACCCGTTTGATGATCATACTCAACTCTATGAATAATTTCACCTTTTTTTATTGCAAGCAAGTCGTCTGCTTGCCTGTGAAGATAATTTGCTTTGGGATTTAAATGAGTAAAAACTCCCCAATTTTCGTCACCACGTTCCCACTTATGGTCACCGTCACCTTCTATATGAAGGACGTTATGCTGATTTAATAGCTTGTCAATATCACTCAATAATGTACTTTTACCTGATCCACTATCGCCTCCTACACCAACAACAAAAGATGAACTTTTCTTTTTATAAACAGAGTTACTCTTTATTCCGTACTTATATAAGGAGTATATAATCGCTAACAAACAAGCTTCTAAAATCGTGAAGAACAAATTTCTTAATATTCCGGAGTCTTGTTTTACATTTAATGCTTGTTGCAAAAAATTTATGTCACTAATTGGAGATACATGTAAAAAGATAAAATAAATTATATAGGCAAAAGCAAGTGAATAACTCAAAATGATGTTTGTTCTAGCATTCAATTTGGATGTATTTATAAAATAAAGTGAAATAAAAGGTATAACCCATAAATACCAAGCTGGCATAGGTGGCACACAAAGAACAAATACTGAGAACAATAGTCCCATAGAACTAAAAAACAAATCATTATTAATTTTGGGGTAGCCAGCAAATCTAGCATAAATTAATAATATGACAAATGGAGCAACGTAGATGTACAAATTATTAAAAATAAAATAAACATCAAATAACTGATTTTGTTCAGCATTAAATAAGACTAACTCATAAAAGCCTGCACTTCCTAAAAAAGGTGTCGAGAGACTTATATACATTGCAACAGGTACACCTATAAAAGAAAGGATAGTAATAGCAGGTTTTTTACTTTTAAATAAATAAAGTAGAATTATTGGCAACGCTGCAATGACATGAAACTTTGTGGTTATCGCTAAACCATAAATTACACTTGCACTTATAATTTTATTCTTTATTAGTAAGTAAAGGGATATCAATAACATCGCAGTCGGTATCAAATCTAACTGCGAATGCATGTAACTAGCATAAAGTACAATTGGTGATGCAAAATAAATATAGATGATTTCTTTGTCCTTACTAGGAAATATTTTATATAAAATATACAAAATTGAAAAATCTGCAAAAAAAATCGGAAGTTTTATAAACACGTTTTGTATAATTACCGGTAAGTGAAATGAATAAGGGATCCAATAGGATACTGATAAAATATAAAGCATCAGTGGAGGATAAGGAAATGATTTAGGTAAATTATTAACATAATAATATTCCCATGGATTATCAAAGGAAGTTAGGAATGTATGAACAAAAGGTACAAATAATTTGTCTTGATAGTCAGAAGAAAAAAGTGCCATTACAACAAGTTTTGTAATAACTATAAATAAAAAAAACCTATTTTTTATTATGCTTTGCATTCATGCGACACCTTTCGATATATTTCAACCTTATTTAATATATCATAAATTTTGGTCTCCGGCACGTAATGTTGTTACCAACGTTGCAAATGAAAATAACTACCACCGTCCTTCAAAAAATATTGTACCTATTGCACTATGGACAAGCAGACACATTCCACCTCCCCCGAATCCGTGGGACATAATGCCCTTCAGCGATCAGGGATATAGTGGCACACGATGTCAAGACAGCTTTTTTAGATTTTTAAGGTGTGAAATTTTTCACTAGGCTCTTTAGTTTCCCTCTTGGGAAACCTGAGTTTCATTACATAAATGGAAAAACTAGAATTATAAAGTTGATAATAGCTGTCCACAGGTGGAGGACAAAGCCCAAGCGAAGGCGCGGGAGAATTGGTTTATTCACACGTTGGTGTTCATTTATCGTTGGTATAGAACAGCTGGCGTTTGATATTGTAAGGATTGATGCGGTAAGTAGTGATTATGTAGATGAATGTAGCGTTCCACACCATGCCGGGTCTCTCGCGGACTTTTGTAATCATGAATGTAGACTTCATTGTACTTCAGACTTCTCCAGAACCTCTCGATCACGATGTTATCAGTTGCTCGGCCTTTGCCATCCATACTTATACGTACCTCATGCTCCTTCAGTAGGTCCGTGTACTGTGGGCTGGTGAAGTGGCTGCCTTGATCACTATTAATAATCTCAGGTTTGCTCTTCTCCAGTGAGCGCTTCATGGTGTCTAGAACGAAACCAATCTCTAGGCTCTGATCAAGCTGCCAGTCTACGATGTAGCGGGAGTACCAATCCATAACAGCATAAAGATACATCCAACCGTGCTTCATTCGTAGTGAAATAAGAGATAGGGCGTAGTCGGACTATTTCCCCACCTCTCTTTCCCGAACCGGACTTGCACCTCTCAGCGCATCCGGCTCTCCATTTAAGTGTTGCTCAAAGCAAAGGCGACTTCATCATAATAGGATTCAATTGTACGACGTTTCTCTGAACGCAGGATGTATGGGTTCTCCGCAGGAGTGCGCCATGTGAACCAGCCTTTGCGGCTAGTTATTAGCCTTTTCAGCGGCAGTTCTCCATAGAATCCTCGGCTGTTTTAGCCTTGCAGCACCCAGATTTTAGCCTTACCCTTCTCAGGTGATCGGACATAATCTCTCATCAATGATCGGAAGCCGCGCTTGTACTTTCGTGCCAACCAATAGCCGAGTTTCCAGAAAACCGTACGATCAACTTTACCGTATATCGTCGCGGTATGGTCTGTATATTGATAGAAGTTTGCCCAGCCTGCAAGTTGTCGGTTCAGGCTTTCAACCAGATCCATCTTGTTCATGCCGAAATTCCCTGACAGTTGCTTGACTAATTTCTCCGTGAAACGGCGGTATTTATCCCAAGGGATAGAAGATATAGGACGCATACGCCCTCTGGCTCCACGCTTACGAATAATACAATGGCCGAGGAACACAAAACCATCATTCGCATGCGTAATATGTGTCTTATCCATATTAAGTGTGAGTTTCAACCGATCTTCGAGAAATGCTCGACATGCTTCACGCACTTCATCTGCGTGCGCCTTGGTTCCTTTGACCACCACCACAAAATCGTCAGCATAACGGCAATAGGAGATTGCTGGCTTCTATTGTCGCTTCTCTCGTATTGCGATAGGGCGCTCTTTCTGAATGCCGAAGTTCCAAGCCCGCGATCCTTCCGTACCTTCTTATTCAGAAATTTCTCTTCCATCCACTGATCGAATTCGTGTAACATAATATTGGATAGGAGCGGTGAGATGACACCGCCCTGAGGAACTCCTTCACTAGAGGCCCGAAACAGTCCGCGGTCTACGCATCCCGCCTTAATGATTCTCCATAGTAAGGAAAGGAATCGTTGATCTGAGATGCGTTTACGAACTGCCTTCATCAGCAAACGATGATGAACGATGTCAAAGTAACTGGCCAAATCGCCTTCGATGACCCAACGTCCTGCAGTTGCTTCTGTGCGTTCATTTCCATCCTGCAGCTGTATTTTAACCGTTCGTATGGCATGATGGACACTTCGTGCCGGTCTGAATCCGTAGGATTGAGCGTGGAAGTCGCTTTCCCAGATAGGTTCCATAGCCATTACCATCGCACGTTGCACGATGCGGTCTCGGAGACAGGGAATGCCTAGGGGCCTAAGCTTGCCGTTCGCTTTTGGAATATATACGCGCCGCGCAGGCCGTGGGCAGTAGGTTCCTGTCAGCAATTCGTGCCGCAGGTTTTCTAGCTCAAGATCAAGAATCTCTTCCATTTTGCTCTTATTGATGCCATCCACACCGGGTGTTCGGGCACCGCTAGAAGCTAGGGTAATGCTAGCCGCTTCACTGAGCCAAGTCTTGTTTGCAATAAGTCTTAGGAGTCGGTCGAACTTGCGTTCTTTACTTTCTGTTGCCCATGTCGCCAGTTTGCTTTGCATTTCACTGATTATCAAAGGTCTTCACCTCACTAGGGTCAGTTAATATGCCGAGCAAACCACTTAAACTGCCTCCCTTCGCCATGTGGCCGGCTTTCCCGTCCTCGGACTACTACGGAGGCTCCGTCATTCTGCATAGCATCGGGGAACTCACTCCCTTGGCATCCATGCAGACTTTCCCCAGTTCACATGCTGGACTTCACACATGGGTTAGGCTGCCTATCGCAGTCTTTGTCCTTGCATTCTGCAAGTCACCGCAGACATCACGCTCTAGCTGTGCGCTCTTCGTGAATCCCTGTAGGTCAACGTACATATTTGACCGTCATTCGTGAATACCGTCAATTCGGCTAACAGTATTCCAGTCCGCGACCTGCCTGTTAAGCGGTGTAGGCAGGGGTGACATTTCAACCCTCAGATGCGGTTTAATAGGTTCGTGTTCCTCAACCTTCCCATGCTCAGCCTAGAGACTCATCTTGGCGTAACGCTTCGCCGCAAGCCCCGTTAACCGCGGACTACGTCACCTTGCCAGTGTCGGCAAGTCACCGCCGCTTCGGCTCACTTCCCCTCACAGCAGGGGAAGGATATGCCTGTATAAAAAAATCGACATATATTCCAAAACATGCTCAAGTAACTTCGTTCCACTAGGGGAACTTGTTAGCTGGGCGTACTGTAAGTGATATCCACACTCCATACATGGTCTGGCTTTGTAATCGCTAGCCCACGCAGCAGATAGGGATAAATGCGATGCTGCAAGTTCCGCTTGCTAAGGTTAGGCCCAGGATAGATAGCGGCTAACCCCATTTCTTGCATATACTTTTGAACCGTATTTCGATGGACCTGCAAGTCCTCTCGATTAAGAATTGCTGCAATCTTCCGGGATCCCAAGAATGGATGCTCCGTATAGATTTCATCAATCCGGTGTTTGAGGCGAACTTCCTCCAGAGAAGGAGGTACCGGCTTGTAATAAAGACTGGAGCGGTGGAGGCTAAGAATGTCGGCCTGAGCCGTTAGTGGAAGCTCTGTGCTATGCCAATCGAGCATGGACATACGCTGTTCACGTGTTTGATCCGTAGCCAGATTTTTTTTTGATCCACGCCAATTGAGTGGACAATTTTCCGACTTCGGCGTAGAGTTCATTGATCTGATTTTCATAGTCGTTTTTCATTTTGGTTGTCGCCTTACGATCATCTACAAACAGCTGATGTAGATTCTGGACTGCTTCCGCTTTCCACCGCTGGAGGACATTTGAATGAATCCCGTGTTCGGCTGAGAGCTGGGAAACCGACTTTTCTTCCTTCAAAATTTCCAGTACAATCTGTGCTTTTTGTTCTGGCGTAAACCTTCTTCTTGATGTGGCCATACAACTTAAATACTCCTTTTTTGCTGTCCAGTTTTCTTAGTCCATTATAGGAAGCGTATATGCATCCCAAACATACCAGGAAGCAATAAAAAGAAAAGGCATTACCATTAGCATGTCCCGTGATGGAATGCCCGCTGATAATGCTTGATTAAACCCTAAATTCTGAAACGTTACGTTCTATCTCGAAGGGATTACTTGTATCATGAAGGTAATCATTCAACACTTCCTTTTATTATTTACTATTGCATTCAAACGAAGCTAAATAACAAATCACTGATTGAATACGACTGTTTTAGCTTGTAAGTGCTTTGATCCCTGTTAAGTCAAGCGGCTGTGTAGAACGATATATTTATCATTCAGATAATGTACACTAACAGGCAATCACTTTTCCGGTGTATCCTCTGTAAACATCAATACACATCAATACACATCAATACAGACAGAAGCTCTCTATTTTTGTCCTTTTTCAGGATGAACTAATACAATACATAAATCATATTGTGTCCAATTGTATGAAATAGACTTCAATTCCAAATTAGAAGTAAACTCTTTATCTTTTATTTTTACATAATCTGTTGAGGTCATAAGTACTAAAGTGTCTTCCTTAATGTTATTTTCAATATATTTTATTACTTCTTCAGGGTTGTCTTGAGGGTAATCCCTCCAAGCCTCCATTAAATATAATTTTATTAAACGATTGTTAATATCATCATTAAATAATACTCCAGTTATGGGTTTTGGGAACTTATTTTCATTTGTATTAATTACATTTGTATATCTAATATTAAGACTTGTTAATGTATCTAAAGAGCCACCATAGGCATACCAAAGTGTAGACATAATATTTATATTATTTGAGTTACTTTGTAGCATATCTTTAATGGTCGAATCTAATCGCATATGATTATTGTTAATATGATTTTTAAATTGCTTCATTCGAATTGGCTCATAGAAAGATCCCGAATAAATTCTATGAACTCCTTCACGACTCATAATCTCATCCGAAAAATTATGATAAGAGCTATACCACAGAAAAAAAAGAGACCCTATTGCTATACTGCATATCAGTAGCATTCTTTTTCTCAAGATAAAAAGTTGTTTTAATCCTTCAATCACTGAAACAGCCAAGAATATAGTTGATATAACCATAAATCTGGATTCAACTAAATTCGATTTATACACAAAGGCTAGTGCTATCATTGGATACGTACAAATTAAAAATAAAACATATTTTTTATGTTTTATTAAACTCAATAATCCAACGAAATAAAATGTCATTGTAACAACGGACATGAATTTAACTGTTGTAATGGATGTTATTTTTAATAGATTCCATAAACCTGCATATGAGGTGCTACTATTACTTTCTTTAATAGATTGAATTATATTCAAATCTAAGTATTGATAGAATACAACTACAAATAAAGCAGTAAATAGCGCAAAATTTAAAGTGTGTTTAACTGATGAAGAATAATTATTTTTTTGGGATATCAATACTAACAATATCAAGGGTAGCATCGCGAGAATATCAATTCGCATTGTTGCTGATAACGCAAAAAGAAATGAGGAAAACATGTAATTCCTTAATGTCGGCTTTTCCCCAATATAATATAACCCAGCAGCTAAAAAAGGTAATGCATACGTTTGCGAATTCGGAAATGATGCTGCTGAGGAGAGTGCAGGAAATAATAACATTGCAATTCCACAAATATAAATATTGGCACCTGTTATTCTTTTCAAGAACAACATTCCATAAATAATAAAAGTTAAAAACGAAAAAATACTTAATATTCCCGAAGAGTTCATTGCATTTAAACCAGTTAAGCCACTTATCCATTCGGTTATGACATATCTTCCTGGACGATTAATATAATTGTATTCATCTAGTTTTACGGCTGGGTTATTAATGTTATAATTTATTCCTGAAGTTTCCATCGCTTCAAATCCCTCAATAGATACAAATGGAATAAATGATTGTGAAACAAATAATATCATAGCAATAAATAGTAAAAATGAAGTGTTTTTAACAATTACTATTTTAATTGTATTGTAAAATGAATATACCTTCCAATTAATCATTCGTATACTCCTTAACATCTTAGTTATTCTATCACTTCTATCACTCACCTTAAAAAGGTTTGTTAAGAGGTAAATATTATAAAACTTAATAGGCGTTACGGTTAATTAATCCATTAGTGATAGTCATCCAAATAATCTTTATATCGAAGATAAAACTCCAATTCTCAATATAGAATATATCATGCTTTATCCTCTCTTCTATAGATGTATCACCTCGTAAACCACATGCTTGAGCCCATCCTGTAATGCCAGGACGAATATGATGTTTTACCATGTATTTAGGTATTTCCCATTTAAACTGATCCACAAAATAAGGTCTCTCCGGTCTTGGTCCTACTACACTCATGTGCCCAAATAGAACATTAAAAAACTGTGGCAGCTCATCTAAGCTTGTTTTCCTTAAAAAAGATCCGAATTTTGTTTTTCTCGGATCATTCTCCGTTGTCCACAAGGTATCTGAATCCGATTCCTTTTGTACTCTCATGGAACGAAACTTATACATCTTAAAAGTACGTCTGTTTAAGCCGACACGTTCTTGTTTAAAAATAATAGGCCCCGAAGAAGTAAACTTAATACCAATTGCAATTACAATCAATAAGGGAAGAGTAAGTATAATTGCTAATAGCGAAAAAATAATGTCAAATGCTCTTTTAAAGAATCGATTTCTAAATTCATCAAGCGGTATATCTCTGACATTGATTAAAGGCATTCCGGCAAAATTATCAAAGTATGGCTTTGAAGGTAAATAATCATAATAATCAGGAATAATTAACGTTTTAACTCCTGCTTTTTCACAGGTATTAATAATCTGACCATACTTGTGATGAGCTGATAAGGGCAGCGCTATAATAACTTCGTCAATTAATAATCGCTCCAAAATGACTTCCAATTCGTCCACCTGTCCCAGGATGGGCTTAATTGCGTCAAGTCCGAGTTCATGCTCCTCATAAAGGTCGTCCAAAAAACCGACCACTTCGTACCCTAACTCGGGATGCTGTATTAGTTGCTTATAGAACCTTTTTCCCAAAGTGCCAGCTCCAAGTATTAAAACAAATTGCTTATTATAACCACGCTCCCTGAGCTTTTTAAGAGTATTTTTCAATATATATCGATAAAGACTGATCATTAAAATATTATTTACCAAGAATAATAAAAGATAAGATCGAGAAATATGCAATTCTTTAAAAATAAACAAGAAACTGAGTAGTATCAATAAACTGATTGAATGTACTTGAATTATTGTAAAAAGTTCGTAAGAGAATTTTTTGCGTCGTTTTGGGGTATAAAAATTAAAAAAATAACTAAGTACTACCGCTATTCCACTATACAATAAACTCCACTGAGCATATATCTCTAAAGGCAAAGGATTTTCAAAGGGAATAATGCCACTTTTAAATTTTAACCACCAAGACAAGATGAACACACATTGAATACATATAAAATCAGCTAAAGCGTATATTTGCGAAAGGAAACTTTGGCTTTGTCTTAACAATTGCTTTCACCTCACTTGAAACCAAAAAGAGATTGATATCTTCTTTACATATATAATACCTCCTACGTTATTCTATAACAAAGAATATTAATATGCTATAAGAAAAATTATTAACATATATAATCCACTGGAATAAATGGGTATAATTATTAGTCATTCAGGTCATGGGAGAAACTGAGTTAGGAGCAGCAATTTATATCAAAATTGCGTTACACTCAATGTCAGTCTTTGCGTTATACTGTAATCATCTCTGCCCATAGATTTTTCACAAAATCAACTTCTCATTTTAGTTTAGTTCATTTAGGTTATCCCTTTTTTTTGTATAAAATACTTTCATAAAGTTTCCAATGAAATATCTAATAACAAATGCACATGGACGTTGGTTCAAATAAAATTGCTACTAGTTCCGTTCCGAATTCTTCTTAGGTACTGACCGCACTACTAAATTCGAGATACAAGCTTCTCAAATGCACGTGGTCATTGCCAATAGGCAAAACTTCTTCTTCAAAGATCGTAAACTTTATAACAAATAATGGTAAAATTTTAATAAATTTTTTACAAAAATATCGTCTGAAAACTTATTAATTACAGTTTTATATGCCTCAGAGCCAATTAATTGAGCCTTTTCGTGATTCAGTAAAATATCGCTGATAAAGTTACAAAATTCAACAGTATCTTTTGCTATGAATCCATTAACTGTATGAACTATAACGTCCCGATGACCGGGTATATTAGAAACCACCACAGGTTTTTTTTCTAACATTGCTTCTAATAAAGAAAACGGTAATCCTTCCCATAATGAGGCTTGTATAAATATAAAGCTTGCACGTAATATTTGGTTAACTTTATCTTTAGGAAGCCAGCCCGTAATTGTTACAGGTAAACCCAAGCTCTTAGCTTTTGCTTCAAACTCTATCCTTAAATCTCCATCTCCAATCCAGACAAAATTTAATTGTGGATATGTTTTAACCAAATCATTAATTATTGATAAAATTTCAAATGGATTTTTTGCTGCTGTTAGCCTTCCTATTGTTACTATCTGATAGGGATTTACACAAGTTTCACTCCTATCAATAACTTGACCTGTATCCACAGAATTAAAAATTAATTTCACCCTTGTTTTCTTCCTGTTCAATTTTACTGCTTGATTGTATTCTTCTTTAGAAACACAAAGGAAATAAGTGGTCCTTATTAACTGTGCTGCTGTTTTCTCTATAAAGAAGTAAAAAAACCTTTTCATTTTAGAAATATCTTTTCTCAAAAACGAAAAACCATGAGGTGTGTAAATAGTTTTTACTCGCAAGTTTATAGATGCAATACGTCCTAAAATCCCAGCTTTTGAAGAATGTAAATGCAATAAATCGGGCTGAACTGTTTTTATTATTTTCCTTAAGTAGTATATATTTAGAATATCTAATGGCAATGATATATTTCTCTTCATTATTAATTTAATGAACTGAGTATTTTTCGTAAAATCTTGAACAAAATTAACTGGGGTATCCTTTCTTAACGAATGAACGATTATATGGTCAGCATCAATGTTTTTCACAATTTTCGACACATACATGTATGAGCCGCCAGAAAAGCTTTCAATTACATGCAATATTTTCATTTATAACACCTTGTAATAATATCATCAAGATGACTTAATGAGTTGTTTACACTGTTCATTTCAGCTATCAGACGTCTCCTTTTTCTTTTTTCTTCATTCTCAGTATTTTTTAAATTATTAAAAGCATTTTTAAAATCTTCTGGTGTTTCGCATAAATAAATTACATCATTATATGGTTCTAAGGATGGTAATCTTGAGGCAAGCAAAGGCTTTCCAATCGCTAAACATTCGAATATTTTAGCTGGGATTATCCCGTCAGCAAAGGATGATAATTTATAAGGAATTATGAATGCATCATATTTATTAATTTCACAAAAGAGTTCATCTTGTTTAAATGGTCCTTTAATAGTGTAACGATTGGGGATATTTGCTGATTTCACGGCACCAATTAAATCTACTTTCACACCATTTTGCTCAAGTATATCCATATAACCCCAATCAATTCTATCGTCAATTGCTCCGAAAAAACAAATAGATCTAAACTCGTTGATATATGGTTCTTGATATTTAAATTTTTCAGTATTAACTCCTTGATGTAATTGATGTACATTATGGTGCATATTGTTATATTGGGTATAAAGAAGATTAGAATCTGTAATAACTGTGTCCACTATTTTCATTAATTGACTTATAATTCTATCATAATCTTTAGGCTTTTCATTATGGTCAGAGAAATTCGCAACACAGTCGAATATAACTTTGCTAGGGGAAAGTTGTCTTAATAATTCTATAGATGTAAATGATGGCAGATATATAAATGCAATATCTCTTTCATTAAAACCTAAAGATTTTATCTTCCTAATAAGTAACGGAATAAAAATATATTTATTTAGAAGTCTGAATATTATTCCATTAGGGGGAAATATTACAGGTTTAACTACGACCAAATTGCTAGGCTTGGGATTAACATATTTATTGTTTTTTTTAAATATAGAAATTATCCTTTTCCAATCTTTAACTTTCGGGTTACGGAATCCTGTATTCTCTAGATATATCACGTTATAATCTTTTGATAAATGTGTCATGAATATATGATGTCGTTGCCATAAAAAGTTCCAATCAATTGTTGAAATACATAGAATATTTTTTTTCATAAAGTCCATTACCTTTCGTATCTGTCCCTATAGAGAAAACGTCGCATAAGGCGACGTTTATAGTTTAAGCATCTTTTTCTTCTTTTGGTTGATAAACATTCATGACAGTTTTTGCATCTGCAAACATTTTAGTTTCTCCTTTATTAATCCATAAAGCTTTTTGACATATTTCTTCAATATCAGAAGCCCCATGAGAAACTAAAAGTAATGACGTACCAGATGATATCATTTGCTTAATCCTATTTTTACATTTTTTTTGGAACTCTACGTCCCCTACGGCTAAAACCTCATCTACAATTAGTATCTGCGGGTCGACCGAAGTTGCAACAGAAAACCCTAACCTTGCCTGCATTCCAGAGGAATAATATTTCACGGGAACATCAATAAACGACTCAATTTCAGCAAAATCAACAATTTCATCAAATTTCTTTGCAATCTCCTTTTTAGTCATTCCCAACATCATACCATTAATAAACACGTTATCTCTTCCGGAAAAATCGGGGTGAAATCCAGCGCCTAATTCTATCATAGCAGATATCTTTCCATTAATATTAATTACCCCTTTAGTTGGGCTCATGATTCCAGTTAATAGCTTAAGTAATGTACTTTTACCTGAACCATTTGATCCTACTATTCCGAGACTTTCACCCTTTTCAAGCTTAAATGATATATCTTTAAGTGCCCAAAAATCTTTTGTAATTTCTTTATTTCTTTTTTCTTTCCTTAATGAAAAAATTTGAGAAAGACTATTTACCCTGTTAGAGCTAATAGAAAACTTCTTCCAAATATTGCTTACCTCAACTGTCACCATCACATGACCTCCGCAAAGGAGCCTTCTAATTTCTTAAAAATTAATATCCCGATAAACAAAGTTACAATAGATATGCTAGTAGTAAGAAGCAAATCGTTTATATTTGGGCCTGTTTTACCAAATATAGCGGTAACTTCCATGTGAATAAGTTGTCCTATAGGATTATAACTAAAATACTTTCTTATATCTTCAGGGATTTGTTTAACAGTATAGAGTACAGGAGATATATACATCCATAGCATTAAAACAACACTAATAATTTGACTTACATCCCTAAAAAACACATTTATTGCTGAAAACAAATATGCTAATCCTGCAGTAAACATCAGTTGAACAATCAATAAAAGTGGTAACCATAAAACTTCCTTTGTGACGGAAATATCATAATAAACCATTAACACAATCAGGATCAGTAAAGAAAAAATAAAATCAACAAACCTTGCTATTATAGAAGAGGACGGTAATATAATTCTTTCAAAAGAAACCTTCGATAACATTGTGGCATTACCTACTAAACTATTCACGGACGACATAATTGAATTTGAAAATAACTGCCAGAGGGTAAGACCACAGAAGAGAAACACTAAATAAGGGACCCCTTCAACCCCCTGAGATTTAAACATATTATTAAAAACAAACCCCCATACCAACGCCATAAGCATAGGGTTTATAAGAGCCCAATATATTCCTAGTACCGACAACTGATATCTAATTTTTACATCTCTAACTGCTAATACTAAAGTTAAGTCCAATGATTTTCTCGCTTTTTTTAAAAAAGATCCCATATAAGTTCCTTTCTAGATCAGATCAGGAGAATAACTTATCCAACTTTAATTTCATAGCGAGCTTTAAAATTTTTTTAAATTTATTATTCTTCCAAAGAATCATTAATTTCTGTTTCAGTTCTATAGGCAACTCGTTTGTGTCAAAATTAATATTCGATATATCGTTGTTAATATTAACAAATCCACAAGGGGGCAAATTCCATGTAGGATTGTCATACAAATGGGCTGGACCATTGTTGTTTACAATATTAAATATTTCTTTTGCATACATGTTATAAAAGTCACTATTTTTTTCAGTGATCAATCTATACAAATAATTTTGGTTATCAGGGTTAAATTGTCTTGACATAGAATCGGCTCTAATCCTGTAGATAAACAAAGGCTCAGTAATAACTACTCCTCTGCAATTGGCTTTGACCATTCTTATCGCACTTTCATAATCTTCCATACCATAAACCATATCTGGGTCATTTAAGCCATTTCTAACGAAATCATCCTTTTTATAAACAAGTGCACTACTATTTACTGTATTGTGCACTAAGAAAAAAGGCGGTTCCGGATTCCAAGTAGGCCATAAATTTTCCGATCCTTCAAAGAATTGAGTCCAACATCCAACAAAGCTTACATTGTCATAAGCTTTCAAAATATTAATTGCCTTGGTGTAGTAATTTGGAGCAACTTTATCATCCGCATCAAGAAAAGTAAGATACTCTCCTTTTGCGTATTTAACTCCTTCATTTCTTGCACTTGCCAGTCCACCATTGTTTTTACTTATTATTTTAACTGGATATTTATCCTTAAGTTCTTCTAATTTTTTAATGCTTTCTTCATCTGTACTCCCATCATTAATGAGAATTATTTCATAATTTGTGTAATTAACTGATATTAAAGAATCTAAGGTTTCCTGGATCCATTTCCCCATATTATAGTACGGGATAACAATGCTCAATAAATCGGGTTCGTTTATTGAACCCACCGATGGTAAGTTTGCTAAATTTTTGTTACTCTTAGTTTTTATTTCTCTGATAAAGGGATATATCCTGCTTTGGGAAGGATTATTGATTTTAATTTTCCACGCATCTAATTTATTCTTATAAACATTTTCATAAGAGCAATAATCGTTTATTCTCGTGACTGCTTCTTCTCCATAATTAATAATTTCAGTATCCGTTAGTTGTAATAAGTGGTCAAAAGCTTGCTTAAATGAATCATGATTTTCGATTTCGAACAGTAAACCATTCTTTGTATTTTGAATTATTTCCCTTTGACCACCACTATCGGAAGCAATAACCAATTTCCCATTAGACATTGCCTCTACCACAGCATAAGAGAAGCTTTCAAATAATGAAGGTACAAAAATTACTTTTGCTTCAGACATCTGCTCATAAGCTTCTTTGGGATTTAACAATCCAGTAAAGTTAATGAGCCCTTTATCAATATATTTTTTATATTTTTTTGTTAAGTATTCTGTAAAGGAAATGTTTTTGGGAGCGAAAAAACCATCACCTCCAATAACTTTTAGAGGTAGTTTCATGCCTTCATCCCAATAATAGCTTAAATGCCTCAGTAGTTGGTCTAAACCTTTGTGATATTGAACCCTACCGAAAAATACCATTTCCTCCGAAATATATTTGTCCTTCTTCTCGTTTAGCAAACTTTGAGCTTTATAAGGATTAGGTATAACATATGCATTCCCAATTTTCAAAGAATATTTCTTTTGAAGTTGATCTAATAAAAATTGACTAGGAGAAATTACAATATCAGCTGCCTGTATACAGTACCTTTCCATTTCACCTATCCAAAAATCAGGCAATTTATAAACGGATGCTTGACAAATGTCATCAACAATAAACTTTGGAGTATGCAAATTTATTGATATAGTTAAATCTTGCAACAAGGGATTTAATTGTTTTTTGCGTAATAATAAGAAATATGCTATCCCTGAATAATCTTGACTTTCGATGATATCAGGTGCACCTTCATCTCTTATCAGCTGTTCAACCACTTCAGCAAACTCATAACTTAATGCAGCCATATAACCCAAATTCCTGTATATGGAGATTTGTGCAGGCCTGAATCTATATACTGTAATTTTTTCTTTCGTATTTTTGTCAAACGGTATAGATAGGTTACTATCTGGTAAAATAACAGTAACATCATGCCCATTTTCAGCCAACATTTTACTTGTATGAAGACAATAAGTGCTAATCCCCCCACCAAAGAAAGGAGGAAACTCGGTTGTCAATAACCATATTTTCAAAACTATGCCCTCCCCCGTAATATTAGTAAGACCAGTTTCCTACTTTTTCTAAAGAACCATCCAATTGATGTTTTGTCCATAAACGTCCTATATATTTTTATCATTTTCCATGTTCTCATGGAATAAATTTCCGACAACTCATTTTGAAGATTAGATTTAATTGCCTTTTCTTCATTTATTAATAACCAGAGATTATTTAATTCCTGAGTAAAATTCGCTTTTTCCTTAATTAATAAATTAAGCATGGTTCTGTAATTATCCCGATCCTCAGCAAGTAAAGAAACTTTCTTTTTTAATCTTTCTTTATCTTCCAGTAAAAATTCGTGTTTTTCTTTCAACTCAATATTAATCTTATATAACTGTTCCAAATGTTGTAAGTTTTCTTTTAACTCAGCATTTTCCTTCTCAAGTTGCTCATACTTATTGCTTATTAGTAAGTTTTCTGCTGTTAATAATTCTTCTTTTTTCTCTTTTAATCTCAATTCCATTTCGAGCAATGTTATTTTCTTAATCAAATTCTCTTTTTCTTGTAAATTTGCTTCTTTTATTTCATTAATATTTTTTGTATAGTTATGCTTTAAGTAATCTATATTTTCCCATAAATCATTCAAAGGCTTACGATATATATCATAACATACGCTATCCAAAGAATCATAGATTTCATTATTTGAACAAACTGCGACCATGTATAGATGAATATCAATTGGTAAATCTGTAGGAGTAATATTGTTATCCTCTATACTTATTCTGTTGTGAAGAATCGTTTCCCTTGGAGTATCCATTCCCCAAATTACGCTACTCATATTTGTTTCCTGGTAATAAAATTGAATTTGTGAAAAATGTTTACTAAGTAAATCTCGGAACTCCGCTTGATAAAGTTCTTTAAGGTGATATGGATTTTTTTCTTGGTACAAATCTGTTCGATTTTTATCTGGTGTTGAAATAAATAATACTCCATCTGGTTTAAGTACTCGTTTAATTTCTTTTAGAAAACGAAGTTGGTCTTCCTCGGGCATATGTTCTATTGTCTCAAATGAAGTAATAATATCGAAAGACTTATCTGCAAACCTTAAATTGGTTGCATTCCCCATATTAAATTCTAGATTTTCTTTTTGATATTTATTTTTTGCATTATTTATAGAGGTCTCGTCTAAGTCAACTCCTATTACCCTTTTAGCTTCTTTAGACAATGTAAAAGCCCCATATCCTTCTCCACATGCAAGGTCGAGCACAACTTTTCCCTTTACAAATTTACTAGCAATTAAATAACGGTGCCAGTGGAACAAAATTTCTACATAGTCGTTTGAAGACTGAATGTCAATTCTTTCAACGGTCATTGTTTACCCCCGCGTTTTCCAGTTTACTTTCAATTTGAAGTTGTAAATATTTTAGTACATCATCTTTCAATTCTGGATGTTTTAAAGCAAACTCAATCGTAGTTTTAATAAATCCTAATTTTTCGCCGACATCATATCGTTTTCCCTCGAAGTGATAAGCATAGACTTTTTCGAAGCTTGTTAGCTTCGAAATTGCATCTGTTAATTGTATTTCCCCACCTGCGCCACTTTCTTGACTTTCAAGTATATCAAAAACTTTTGGTGTTAGGATATATCTTCCGAGAATCGCCAAATTCGAAGGAGCCTTATCCTTAGTGGGTTTTTCAATTAAGCTATTTATGGAGTAGCATCTTTCAGTGATTTCATATGCATCAATAATGCCATACCTAGAGACCTCATCATAGGGTACTGGTTGTACACCGATAATTGATGCCTGATATTGGTCATACAAATCTATCATTTGCTTTAGACATGGTCTCTCTGCCTGAACCACATCATCCCCTAGTAATACAGCGAACGGTTCATCTCCAATAAATTTTCTTGCACACCAAATAGCATGCCCTAAACCACGCGGCTCTTTTTGTCGAATATAATGAATATCGGCCATCTGGGAGGGCTTTTGAACCTCACTAAGTAAATCCATTTTACCTTTACTTAATAAAGAGTGCTCCAACTCATAGTAACTATCAAAATGGTCTTCAATAGCCCGTTTGCCTTTTCCGGTCACTATAATTATGTCCTCTATCCCTGAAAGCACTGCTTCTTCAACAATATATTGAATAGTTGGTTTATCTACTATTGGAAGCATTTCTTTGGGCATAGCTTTGGTTGCGGGCAAAAAACGTGTCCCCATACCAGCGGCTGGGATAATGGCTTTTCTTACTTTTTTCATTAACGAATTTGCCTCCTGAGCGTATATAATATATTACAATTTTAATAACAAGAATTATGACGGATTTTCTCGAATTTCATTGTAACAAATGAATGTTGTAAATACTAGCGGTTGATGTTTTCCTATGCTTATTTACATTATCTATGTTAAAATAATGTCGGAAAATAAAAAAAGGAGACGAACCATGAGCAGCAAAAAGGGGTACTATGTACCTAATAAAAAGGAACAAAAAACTATTAGAGATTCCTCTTCAGAGAATCAGTCAATCATTTATTGGGCCCTTACAATATTTTCTGTTTTTTTTCTGGTATGGGCCCCATTTCAAAAGGCTTTATTTAATGGAAATTCGTTTGATTTTGAACGCCCAATCTATTCTACTTTAATTTGGGCATGTATTCTTCTATTTTTGATTTCTGTCAACATGTATTTCCAAACAAATTTCTTCACTAGATCATTTCTTATAAGTGCTCTCGTTTGGATGATACCACTAACGTTCTTGTTTTCTTCGCTCCATCCAGCTTCTCGTTATTATGCTAACAATATGAATCTAATAGAGATAGCATTTTGTGTCTTTTTTCTTCTTGGTTATTCATTAAGCAGAACCGAAAAAAGCCTCTCTATATTAACCAACATTGTATTAACAACAGGATATATCGTAGTAGGGTTCGGGGTTATTAATTGGTTTGGTAACAAAGAGCTAGCCTACAACTTGGTTAGCTGGTTTGCAGCCGAAATGAAAAATATTAATTTTTATCAAGATGCTATCATGGCGGACCAGAATGGAGTAAGGTTGACATCCTCTTTTCAATACGCCAATGCTTATGCAGCTTTTCTTATTGCCCTACTACTCGGTGCTTTGTATCTCGTCTCAACATCAAAACGATGGTATAGCATTGCATACCACTCGTTTATGATCATTCCAATCTATACTTCTTTTTGGGTGACTTTATCGCGCGGCGCTCTCGTAATATTACCTGTCATTTTTTTAGTATGCATGTTGATCCTAAAACCGAATAAGCAATTAACCTTACTTATACACACGATTATTGCTACCCTTATTTCTTTCATTGTTTTAGGACCCATATCAAATATTGGAGTAGAACAGGTTAAAAGCTATAATTCTGCGCTATCCTTAAAAGGATGGGGATTTCTATCAGCCTCAACAATTATTTTTACTTTTATAGTTATGATAATTCAGAAATATGTTGTACCTATATTTAACAGTAAACTTGTGAAGATTAATAGTTTTCGTTTTTCCAACCTTTACTTCCCTGCGGGAGCTATCTTGGCGGGTGTTTTAGCAATAACTTTGCTACTGAGCAACAATGTTATTTTAAATTTATTGCCTGAGAACATTAAGCAACGGGTTGAAAATATTAATTTCCAACAAAATAGCGTATTAGAACGTGGCACATTTTATGTAGATGCCATAAAGTTATTCCAGGACTACCCAATCACAGGAGCAGGTGGCGGCGCATGGTCCGCCTTATATGAGAAATATCAGAACAACCCCTATGTAAGCCGTCAGGCTCATAACTTCTTCCTGCAATATCTGGTTGAAACGGGAATCGTGGGAATGACCGTATTTTTACTGTTACTTGCCGCCGTATTCTGGATCTTTATTCGGACTCATAGACAAAGCATTGAAGAATCCAACGACCGTCGCATGGTCTTTTACATCATTGCCGTATCCTTACTCATCCATAGTATGATTGACTTTGATTTGAGTTATGTGTACCTGGGCATTCTACTGTTTTTATCTCTTGGCGCTATGATTTCCGGAGATACGACAGAGTTTAGGAGCCGCTGGGTTGACACGATTAACAAATACAGATGGGTCTATCCTTCGCTTCTGATGGTATTCTCCATTGTGATGTTTTTCCAATCTACCCAACTTCTTAGCGGGAATACTCATTTTAAAAATGCCGTTGCTCTGGCTCAAGCGCAGAAGCCTGTTAGTGAAATCTTCGCGTCCTTGGATAAGGCGATTGTTAAGAATCCAGGACATCCTGACTATGTTGGATATAAAATTGACATTTTACTACAGCTTTACAACCAGACGAAAGAAGAACGTTATTACACGGAAGCACTTGCGCTTATCGGACAGATTAGAACAACGGAATCTCATAACCGAATGCTGCTGGAGAAAGAAATTTATGCTTATCTGATGAAGAATGATTTAGAGAAGGCATTAACCTTGGTAACAAGCCAAATAGAAAATTTCCCATGGGATATTTCGTTATATGAGAGAAGTGTTACTCTGAACACGTCTCTTGGGGATAAGGCACAAACGGAGAACAATGCTCAGAAGAAAGATCAATACTGGAACCGAGCGTTCGAAACCTATTACGCTGTAATAGAAAAGCAGAAGGTACTAACCGCTTTGCCTAAGGAGCAGCAACAGGGTAGAGCTTTCAACGTTACTAAAGCAATGGGTTTGAATCTTGGACAAATTGAGTATATCCGCGGGAAATACAGCGAAGCAGAAAAATTATTAAGCATTGGAATGGATACAAACGTTCTAGATGATATGGGTAACCGCCTGCAGGTTCGCTGGTACCTAGCATCCTTACAGAAGCAAGGGAAGAACGACCAAGCTTTGCTGGATAAGCTAGTTGCTAAGGATGCGAATGAGCGTTCTGAAATTCAAAATCTAGTGAATGCTAAATTTTAAGTACTAAATCCGATGCTTGCTTGTTACAGGCATCGGATTTTTCTTTTGTGTTAAAAAAACTACAAAAAATTCTACAAAAAAAGACAGTTTGGTGGTAAAATCGTGTGGGGGAATAATCTATTTCTCGACAATTTAGGTTTTACGACCTATGACTCAGTGAAGTCAGCATAGGAAAGGAGGTGCACAAATACATGCACAACAAACTAGACTTACATGCTTTGCTTAGAGATGAGAGGAGAAGGATCCGTTTGAAATCTGCTGTAATGAAGAAAATGTCAAAGGTATTATGCGTTCTGTTGATCGTTTCTATGTTCTTGCCGGTGCTTGCCTCTGCCGCTACAATCGAAGCGACTTATGATGGCAGCTCCGTATCGGGCAGCGTATATTCCGATGTATACTACGATGCGCCGATCACAATTACGGTGTATGGACCTGACAGTACAACACTAATCACTACAACCACTGCTACATACTCGGTATACAACAGTGTATATCGCTATGATATCATCCCTGTTTCTATTAGCATGGCCTATCCGAAGGTTGTGTTGAAGACGGTTGAGGATTCAGTGTACGATGCGGTATACAGCAGTTATGTAGCTCCTGGTGATTCCGAAGCACCAACATGGCCTATAAATCCAAGTCTTTCTGTTACCGACGTAACTTATAAGAGCTTAAGCTTGAGTTGGCCGGTTGCAACGGACAATATGGCTGTAGTGAGCTATGAAGTATGGAAGAACGGAAACTTCTTCGAGAACCTATCTTTTGGCACCAATAGTTTGAGTGTAACCGGATTAACTTACAGCACTGAGTATACCTTTGCTGTTAAGGCTAAGGATGCACAAGGCAATGCTAGCTCGACTCTATCCGCAACGGTAACCACTCTTCCAGAACCGAGTGTTGACCCACAGGATACAACTCCACCAAGCTGGTCGAATAAGACGTTAACCGCAACCAACATCACCAAGACATCTCTGGTTTTGAACTGGACTGCAGCAACGGATGTACACGGTCCGATTGAATACTTTGTGTATCAAGGACAAACGAAACTTACAACAGTTACAGATGTGACTTACAACGTTAGCGGATTGACCGGGGAAACAAGCTATACTTTCTCCATTCTGGCGAAGGATGCTAAGGGCAATGTAACAACTGACGGCCCTACAGGTACCTTCAAAACGGATAAGGATAACAACGACAACGGTTCGAGCGGCGGTGGTGCTCCAGCTGGCGGTCTGACCACTGCAGCGGGCAAAATCGAAGCTAACAACGGTAAAGTTGATGCCTCCGTACTCTCCAAAGCATTCGAAGCTACTTCCAAAGTAGAAATCAAGGTAACCGGCGAGAAGGCTGAGCTTTCGGCAGCTGGTCTGGTGGAAGCAGCGAAGAAGAGCGATGCAGCAGTAACGATCGTTTCCGACAAAGGTACGTACACGCTTCCTCTGTCTGTTCTGAAGCTCGACGCTCTTGCGAAGTCTCTGGGTGTTGATGTAAAGGATCTGACAGTATCGGTTTCCATTACAGTTCTTAGTGGCGATGCTGCTACTGGCGTGAGCAGTGCAGTAAGCACTGCTGGTGCTACTTCCGTAGCTGACGCAGTTGACTTTGCTGTAACTGTAACAGGTAAGGATGGCAAGGCTGCATCGGTAGACTTCGGTAAGACTTACGTATCCCGTTCCCTGAACGCTACAAAAGCACTTGATTCCAAGAAAGCTACGGGCGTGCTGTACAACCCGGAAACAAAGAAGCTTTCCTTCGTACCAACAACCTTCGAAACGAAAGATGGTAAGACGGTAGCGACTCTGAAGCGTAATGGAAACTCCATCTACACCGTAGTGGAAGTGAACAAATCGTTCTCTGATTTGGCTAACCACTGGTCCAAGGCTGACGTTGAGCTGCTGGCTAACAAGCTGGTAGTTGAAGGCGTAGCTGAAGGCAAGTTCGATGCAGAGCGCAGCATTACCCGCGCTGAGTTCGCTGCTCTGGTTGTTCGTTCTTTGGGTCTGACGGAAGTATCCGGTAACGGCAACTTCAAGGATGTAAGCGCTGGCGCTTGGTACGCAAGCACAGTAGCAACAGCTGTTAATGCAGGTATCATTAACGGCTACGAAGATAACACCTTCCGTCCTGATGCTACAATCACTCGTGAAGAGCTGGCCGCTATGGTCATTCGCGCTCTGTCTTATGCAGGAGTTGCTTCTGAAGTAAGCAATCCTCAAGATGTTCTGAAAAAGTTCAAGGATGCCAATGACATCGTTTGGGCTCAAAAGGAACTGGCAGCTGCAGTTAATGCGAAGATCATCAACGGTTTGACAGATGACAAGATTAGTTCTTCCAGCCAAGCAACTCGCGCACAAGCAGCTACTATGCTGAAGCGTTTCTTGGATCTTGCTGATTTCATTAACTAAATCGTCGCACTTTAAGCACCCGGTCCTATTGCTATTGGACCGGGTGTTTTTTTATACAATTCAAAATTTAAGAGAGTAATCATCTAACTTTACTATTAACATTCATTGCCTACAGTTGATAACTTTCGGAACAAGGGAAATGATGCTATGATAAAATGTATAATACTAGAGAGGAGCTTAAAGAGAACATAATGAAATTGATAACCAAAATGTTAACAACCCTCGTGCTTGCTTCATCCATTTTACCTATTGGCAGCGCGTGGGCAGCTGAACAGGATGAAATCACCTACACCTTGGAAATGGTTGAGCCGACTAACTCGACGGTAACGGACAGTGTGTATGGTTCTTCGTTCGCCGATCTCGCCGACCACTGGGCAAAGAACACCGTTACTCAATTGGCCGGTAAAGGGATCATCTCCGGCGTAACGGATACCTCCTTTGAGCCTGACCGGAACATCACTCGTGCGGAATTTGCGAAAATTCTCGTTGGTGCTCTGAATCTGAATGTGGAAGCCAACGCTGTGTCCAGCACTTTCACTGATGTTAAAGCGGGCGAATGGTACACCGATGCTGTTACCACAGCTGCGAAAGCGAAACTCATTGACGGTTATGAAGACGGTACCTTCCGTCCAAACGCTTCTATCACAAGAGAAGAGCTGTCTGCTATGGTCATCCGTGCCCTGAGCTTCTCGGACATTGCTTCTTTTGTAAGTGTGGAAAGCCAAGGCACTTTGTTAGCCAAATATAATGATGCTGATCAAATCATCTGGGCACAAAAAGAAGTTGCGGCCGCCCTCAACGCTAAGATCGTTCAGGGCCTTACCGAAGATACATTGGGAACATCCAAACCTGCTACACGTGCTGAGGCGGCTACGATGATCCGCCGCATGATGGCCTATACAGCTGAATAATACCATTAAAAAAACAAGCCTAAGGACTCCCAAAAATCCTCAGGCTTGTTTTCTTTCACTACCTCACAGTACGCGAGATCTCGGCATATAACTTCTGCCAAGCAGGACTCATCTGCTCCAAATGAGGACTCGCCTCCACATCCATGTGCTGTAAGAGCTCCTCCACTTGCTTCGACCCCTTGGACTTGCCTCTACGCACGACCGATTGCTCGCCATCTTCCTTTCTCCTTCTTCCCATACATACCTCCCCACTTACTTCCCAATCCACTCACGCCTTAAAGCAAACAACTCCCGCAGCTCGCCTGTGGTCATCTCGGTAACCCAGTTCTCTCCCGCACCTACGATTTGTCGGCTAAGGCCGGATTTCTTCTCAATCATCTCATCGATTCGCTCTTCCAGTGTGCCCAGGGTGACGAACTTGTGCACCTGCACGTTGCGCGTCTGACCGATGCGGAAGGCCCGGTCCGTGGCCTGGTTCTCTACAGCAGGATTCCACCACCGGTCGAAGTGGAACACGTGGTTGGCCTCCGTCAGATTAAGCCCTGTCCCACCGGCCTTAAGCGAAAGGATGAAGACTCCGCTGGCCTCATCCCTTGAACGGCCCGATCCCGGCTCCTGGAACTGTGCAATCATCTCATCCCGCTTCTTCTTCGGCACGCCCCCATGCAGGAACGGCACCGCCTGTCCGAGTTCCCGCTCCAGAATCCCTTGCAGCAGCATACCCATCTCAACGAATTGCGTGAAGATCAAGCATTTATCTCCTTCCGAGCGCAGCTCGTCAATCATTTCCAACAGACGCGTGACCTTCGGGGATCGGCCTTCCTCTTCTCCCTGCGCCGCGGCGCCTTGCTCCTTCAAATACAGCGCTGGGTGATCGCAGATTTGCTTCAGCTTGGTCAGGGTGGCAAGAATTAGTCCCTTTTTCTCCATGCCAGTAAGCTCATCGATTCGATTCATCAACGACTCCACGACGTTCTCGTACAAGGAGGCCTGCTCCACGCTAAGTGACACGTACGCCTTGCTCTCCGTCTTATCCGGCAGATCGAGCTGAATGGTAGGATCCTTCTTAACGCGCCTCAGCAGGAAAGGCCGGATCAATCGCTGCACCTGTGCCACAAGCTCAGTATCCCCACTCTTCTCGATAGGATTGACGAATTTATGCGCAAATTCATTCAATGTACCCAAGTACCCCGGATTCATAAAATCAAAAATGGACCACAGCTCGGTCAATCGGTTCTCAATCGGTGTACCTGTTAACGCGATTCGATGCCCTGCCTCCAGCTTCCTGATCGCCGAGGATTGCTTGGTGTAGGCGTTTTTGATGTTTTGTGCCTCATCCAGTCCGATCGACTGCCAGCGAGCGGAAGAGAGCTCCTGCTCATCCAGCTGGGCAAGGGTATAGGAGGTCATCACAAGATCATACCCCGCTATCGACGCCGCAAACTCCTCCCCCTTCGCCCGCTGCGGCCCGTAATGAAGGTGTACACGCATCGACGGAGCGAAGCGCTCCAGCTCCTTCTGCCAGTTCCCGAGCACCGAGGTCGGGCAGATTAATAGGGCAGGAGCCGTCTGAGGACGCCCCGCCGCTTGATCCTGTTCCTTAGCCCCTAGGAGATACGCTATGAACTGAACGGTCTTCCCAAGCCCCATATCGTCGGCGAGACAGGCACCCAGTCCGAACCTACGCATGAACAGCAGCCAGGACATACCTTCCTTCTGATACCTCCGTAGATCCGCTTGTAGCATAGCAGAAGGCTCCGCAATCGGAATTCGCTCCGTCTGCTCCAGCTGATGCATGATCTCGGCTACGTGCTTGTTCAGCTCAACTTCGATCCGGAGCAGCTCCTCCTGATCCCCACCGTCCTGCGCCTCCTCAGAGGCTCCGAGCAAATGAAGCTCCATGACCTCCCGGAAGGTGAGTCCGTCCTTCTCGACCCGCTTCATTGCCTGCTGAAGCTGCTTTAGGAAAGCAGGGTCGAGCTGAACCCAGCGGCCTCGGATGAATAGAAGCCTCTTTTTCTCCGCTGCGATCTGGTGAAACTCTTCTTCGCTGAGCTCAACGCCCCCCATGGCAATTTTCCAATCAAATTGAATGATCTGATCAAGTCCGAACATGGAGCTGCGAGCCGAGCCAACGGACGATTTCAGCTTCGCCTTGAGCCGCGGCTTCTGTCTCTTCAGCTCTTCCCACCACGCAGGAAGCATAACGGAATACCCCGCCTGCAGCAGCTTCAGACTGCCCTCGTTCAAGAAATCCCACGCCATTTCGTCGCTAAGGTCGCTCACGACTTCGCCCGATGCACCCTCAAGCTCCGGCAGGATGCCTAGAAGCCGCTCTAGATGCCCAGGAATTCGCCTTTCAACCTGTTCCTTCCATTCCTCCGGAAGCTGCGTTACCGCCAGGACATCTGCCACTCCCGGCTCCGATTCCACCAGGAATCCGGCTCTCTGCTTATCCTGCAGAACGAGACGAAGGCTCCAATCCTCCAAACCCAACCCATCAGGTTCAACCAATTGAAAGCAGGTGCGAAACGGAACCTCATCCTTTTTCCACTCGACTGCGGTTAACCATTCATCTTCATTCAAAATAAATCCGCTGACCCGCGTCTCACGTTCTTCCTCGTCCAATTCTTGCAGCTGCGGCACTTCTGCCACAAGTTCCTCCCAAGCTTTGGATACACTAGCCTCCTCGCGAATCAGCTGCACGAGAGCCGAGCTAAACCATGCGTCCACATCTATCGACACCCCGGTCGCCTGCTCCCGCAGCTCCGTGAACGCCCTCTCCTTGTCTTCCGGCAGCATCAGCCTCCATCCAGGCGTACCCCTCTGCCAAGAATCGCTGTCCGGGACATACCAGCCCTTTTCAAGGGCTTCCAAGAAGACCCGTGCAACCCTACCTGCTATATCCAACCCACCGCTCCATTCGACAGGCAGATGTAGTATCGCAGCTGGAGCCGCCAAATACTCAGCCGCCGCCCAAGGTGAGAGAAGAAGCGCATGCTCGAACTTTTGAACTCCCTGCTTCAGCGTAGCTCCATAGAAGCTGCGATGATGCCAAGCAAACAAACGGACTCGCAGTTCATGAACAGGCAAATGTGCCCCGTTCTCGTCTTCAGCCCATATTGCCCATTCTCCGCTCTCCAGCTGCCGGCCTTGCACCTGAATCGTCCTGATCCCTTGCATCAGCTCTCCCCTCCCTTCTTCAGCTTACCCAGCTCCTCCTGAAAAGCACGCAGCCTTGCATACTTCTGCGTCAAATGCTCCAAGTACTTCTCCCAGCGGTCAGTTTGTTTGAGAGAACGATAATGCTGCCTCAGCTTTCGCAACAAGCGGATCGCCGTTTTGTAGGCTTGTCTATTTTTCAAAGCGATGTTCTGCTCCGTACTAAGATGATACCAAGGCAGCAGCAGCTCCCGTTGCTTCGTTTCGATTTCCTTGAAATCAGCCACCCGGTAATCGAGTGGCGAATAGCCGGCGGCCATGTTCATATCGATCCATTCCCGGTACTGCCCCCGTTCCATCAGGTACGTGGTGTAATAATCGTGGCTGCCCGGCAATGCCGCAAATACCGCTTGTCTCCACTGGCTCTCTACAGGACGATGCTCCATCAGCTTTTCCCAGAACGAAAAATAAACGGGAATCACCCCGGCCCCCGTATGACGAGTTTTGGGCAGCAGCCATTCCAACCACATCTGCAATCGGTCCCAAGTGCCTGAGTGCACCATCCCGTGAAGGTATGGAAAAAGAAAACCGAACGACTTGCTGTACATGCTTCCGATCAACCTCATAGCACGCTGGTCCTCCTGTACCCGCATCTCGAAGAACAGCAGCGCCAGCTTTAATCGGTCCGTATAGTGAGGAGAATCCGTTCCCGTTGTTTCCTCCAGAGCTTGATGCAGTCTCTCGATTTCCTTGTCGACCAGTGCCTGTACCTGCGTAAGCAGCAAGCCCCATATCATCGCATACACGTCCGACCAGTACATATAGCTTGATTCTCTGGGAAAAGCATAAGCGGCCAAGGATTTCGCCGTCCCCTCTGCAAAGGACAATACGAGCACATAGCCAGAAGACCCTCCATTAAACTCGTGAAGCCGACTGGAAATCTCATCGTAGCATTGATTGGCGATCTTTTTATATTGCTCCATCAACTGATAGTACTGACTGTAATGGTATCGATAATGATGCTGCTGGACCGAATCCGTCAGCCTCATAACAAACAAATACACCTGGATCTCATATATAAGTCGATAAGCTGGCTCCCACATCTCCGCGATAGGATGAAGCTCCTCGGTAACCTGCGGAAGCAGCTTAGGCAGATCATGGGGCTTGGCAAAGCGTTCCACTCGATAACGGCTCTCAAAGTAACGCTGCCACTCAATTGGCATGCCTTGCTCACTAGGAGGAGGGATCATCTCTTCCTTGGAAACCGTCGCCGTCCTTCCCTTTGCAGAAGCCGCAGATAGCAATGGTAACCCCCGGTTTGCCATCAGCTCGTTCAACGCGTTCATTGCATCGGTTGTACTTCGGACTGACCTTTGTCCCCACGCATTACCTCCCGGCTTCAGCAGCTTATAAGGGTCCAGTCCCGATTTGTCGCATACCTCAAAGATCAGGGCAGCCATATGCTTGCAGTAGCCGTCATACGGACAATCGCACTCGCTTTGCGGCAGCTTATTCAGGTTGACCTCCACATCATACACTTCCGTACCGGCCACGCTACCATAAATGACTCCGCTCTCTTCATATTCCGCCTCTAAGACGGCACCCCTCTCGAAATACGCCCAGCCCCGCTCCAGAATGGAATAGGAAAAATAACGATAAACCAGTTGGGTCAGCTCCGCCATGGTCAGCTGCACGATCTGTCACCTCCGTTCGGCGTTTTGTTCGCATAACCTATATTATAGCATGCAGAGCCGTGACAGCATACAAAAAGGCAGCATCCCCGTTACCGGGAATGCTGCCCTTGAGCAGGGTCGGATATTAGAATCCGCCCATGCCACCCATACCGCCCATGCCGCCCATATCAGGCATAGCAGGCTTATCTTTTTCTGGCTTGTCAGCGATAACCGCTTCAGTTGTCAGGAACATAGCCGCAACGGAAGCTGCGTTCTGCAAAGCGGAACGAGTTACCTTCGCAGGGTCAACGATACCCGCTTCGAACATGTTCACCCACTCGCCGGTTGCTGCGTTGTAGCCGATGCCTACAGCTTCCTTCTTCAGGCGCTCAACGATGACGGAGCCTTCTTGACCTGCGTTAGCAGCGATCGTACGTACAGGCTCTTCCAGAGCGCGCAGAACGATGTTTACGCCGGTTTGCTCGTCGCCGCCTACTTGTACTGCCGCTACAGCGTTGTATACGTTCACGAGGGCTGTACCGCCGCCGGATACGATACCTTCTTCAACCGCCGCGCGAGTTGCGTTCAGAGCGTCTTCGATGCGAAGCTTGCGCTCTTTCAGCTCCGTCTCGGTTGCAGCACCTACTTTGATTACCGCTACGCCGCCGGCAAGCTTAGCAAGACGCTCTTGCAGCTTCTCACGGTCGAAGTCGGAAGTAGTTTCTTCCAGCTGGGAACGGATTTGGGATACGCGCGCGCCAATATCCTTCTTGTCGCCAGCGCCATCAACGATGATAGTGTTTTCTTTCGTTACGCGAATTTGACGAGCGGAACCGAGCTGGTCAGGACGAGTGGACTTCAGCTCCAGGCCGAGCTCCTCTGTGATTACTTGGCCGCCGGTCAGAGCAGCGATATCCTGCAGCATAGCTTTGCGGCGGTCGCCGAAGCCAGGTGCTTTTACCGCTACGCATGTGAAAGTACCGCGCAGTCTGTTCACTACGAGTGTAGCCAGCGCTTCGCCTTCTACGTCTTCAGCGATGATCAAGAGCTGCTTACCGGATTGAACAACCTTCTCCAGAACAGGCAGGATCTCTTGGATGTTGCCGATTTTCTTATCTGTGATCAAGATGAACGGGTTATCCAGAACCGCTTCCATCTTGTCTGTGTCCGTAATCATGTAAGGAGAGATGTAGCCGCGGTCGAATTGCATACCTTCTACAACTTCCAGCTCTGTAGCGAAGCCTTTGGACTCTTCTACGGTGATAACGCCGTCTTTGCCCACTTTTTCCATAGCTTCAGCGATCAGTTGACCTACTTCATCGTCAGCAGCGGAGATCGCAGCAACTTGAGCGATGGATTGCTTGCCTTCGATTGGCTTCGCGATGTTCTTCAGCTCTTCTACAGCTGCTTTAACCGCACGATCGATACCTTTGCGAACGACCATTGGGTTAGCGCCTGCAGTTACGTTCTTCAGACCCTCGCGGATCATCGCTTGAGCAAGGACAGTAGCTGTTGTTGTACCGTCACCGGCAACATCGTTTGTCTTCGTAGCTACTTCTTTAACCAGCTGCGCACCCATGTTCTCGAATGCGTCTTCCAGCTCGATTTCCTTCGCGATGGTTACACCGTCGTTGGTGATGAGCGGGCTGCCGAACTTTTTCTCCAAAACTACGTTACGGCCTTTAGGACCGAGTGTTACTTTTACGGCATTCGCAAGCGCGTCGACACCACGAAGCATCGAGCGGCGAGCTTCTTCACTGAAACGGATTTCTTTAGCCATTGTGTAGAACCCTCCCGATTAATTGGATTGTGTATTTGGTCGTTCGCATAATTCGTTAAGTATGTGGAAAACTTGATTTACGGAATCTTTTCCCCTGACAGTTATGCCAAGATCGCGAGGATGTCGCTCTCACGCATAATCAGCAGCTCGCGGCCGTCGAACTTTACTTCGGTACCGGCGTACTTGGAGTAAATGACACGGTCGCCTTCCTTCACTTCAAGCGGAATGCGCTGTCCGTCTTTGAGTGTACCGCTGCCCACAGCTACGATTTTGCCTTCTTGCGGCTTTTCTTTCGCCGTGTCTGGCAGGACGATACCGCTTGCTGTCGTTTCCTCCTTAGCGATAGCTTCGATTACTACGCGATCACCCAACGGTTTGATCATGAGAAAATAGCCTCCTTTAAATTGGTGGTTCAGTGTTTGCAATTTTATTAGCACTCTTAACTGTTTAGTGCTAACAACACTTTTTATAATAATGATTTTGGAGATATTTTGCAAGTGGTTTTCTCTACTTTTTCACACCTCCTACATTGTCCCCATGGATTGGTAATTTATTCACTCGGTAGCTGCTCTTACATAACGTACTTTCATGCCGCTATTTCATACCACGAAAGCTCATGCAAGCCTCCATCCGCCTCTTTAGCGCACCTGTGTGCCGTTATCCTTTCCTTAGTCCTGTAAAATCCAGCAGTAACGGCACGACATGCCGCTATTCGTACCACGAAAGCTCCTGCAAGCCTCCATCCGCCTCTTTAGCGCACCTGTGTGCCGTTATCCACTCCTTAAATCTGTAAAATCCAGCAGTAACGGCACGCTATGCCGCTATTCATACCACAAAAGCTCATTCAAGCCTCCATCCGCCTCTTTAGCGCACCTGTGTGCCGTTATCTTCTCCTTAGTCCTGTAAAATCCAGCAGTAACGGTACGCCATGCCGCTATTCGTACCACGAAAGCTCATGCAAGCCTCCATCCGCCTCATTAGCGCATCTGCGTGCCGTTATCCACTCCTTAAATCTGTTTAATCCAGTAATGGCTATTCAACTCCCCCCGACTGAGCCAACGGGATAAGCACCTAAGGCTTACGCCCACCCAATACATAACAAAAAAGCCCTAGAATCATCATTCTAGGACTCTTCCCTATTCCGGTTAGCCGGGTCCAGCTGTTCCCGCTCCCACTCCATATCCTGCTTCAGCTGTTTGCGGTAAATGATCCCCGACATGATCACACTGAACTCATACAGCAAAATCATCGGCAGCGAAACGAGAATAGCCGAGGTGGCATCCGGCGGCGTAATCATCGTAGCTACCACAACGAGCAAGAGATATGCATAACGGCGCAGCTTCTTTAGCAGCACCGGATTCAGAATCCGAAGCTTCGTCAGAAACATCACCACTAGAGGCAGCTCAAACAAGAGCGACAGAGGAATCAGAATATTGAACATGAAAGAAAAATACTCCGAAATCCCGTACGTTTCCTGCAGGTGAAGCTTTTGCGTAATTGTTGAAGTAAACAAAAACGCCATTCGGAAAACGACGAAATACCCGAACGCCAATCCGATCAGAATCAAAACGAACGCGAACGGAATATACAGCAGCGTCGCCTTTTGCTCCGCCGGCTTCAATCCGGGCTTCAGAAAAGCCCATACCTGATACAAAGTAAAGGGCAGCGTAATAATGAGCCCCGTAACCAGTGCAACGTTCATGTAGATTTTAATCGCATCCCACGGGTTAAAGACATTCAAGCCGATTTGATCGGCCGGCGGAATGCTCTGAAGATAAGTGATCAGCGGCTGGGCGTACACGAGCCCTACAACCATGCCGACGACCAGAACAAGAAGCACCCAGATGATGCGCTTGCGCAGCTCGCCCAGGTGCTCTACAAGAGACATGCCGTCTTCCTGATGTTCCATGCGAAGTTTCACCAACCCGTTATGTTAAAATGGTGCCACCTTACAGCCTCAATCCGGCAAACGGCGATTATCCGCCGCCGGCTTCTCCGGCTGTCCTGCCGCAGCTTGCGGCTGCTCTGCAGACGGCTGAGCCGGGGCCTCCGCTGCCGGCGGCGTCACATCCTTGCGCGGCTGCTGCTGGGCCGGCTGCTCCGTCTCATCCGTGGACATCAAGTCACGGGCTCCCTGTTTAAACTCCCGCAGTGTACGACCTAGGGCACGCCCGAGCTCCGGCAGCTTTGCTGGGCCGAACAGCAGCAGCGCGATCAAGGCAATCAGCAAAATTTCTCCAAATCCTAAATTTCCGAACATGACTTTCCTTCCTCCTTCCTGTGAAGCACAGGCGTTAGCATCCGAGCAGTCCGCCATAGCCCATTTCCGTTATATCCGATCGAACAATGGTTTCCCCTGCACATATTCTCGGCAATAAAACATCAAACGACGTATAAGGGTCATGCATAACACAGCCGGGCAGTCCCATGATCGGGACCTCTCCTTCGAGGTATCCCATCAGCAGCATCGACCCGGGAAGCATCGGCGTGCCGTAGCTTACAATCCGGGCGCCGGCCTGCTTAATCGCTCCTGGCGTCCGGTCATCGGGATCCACCGACATCCCGCCCGTCACGAGAATCAGATCCACCCGGTCCTCATGAAGAAAGCGATGGATCTCCTGCACGATAACTTCGCTCTCGTCCGGCGCAAGCCGCTGGTCCACCACCTCGGAGCCGAGCGCCGCAACCTTTTGCTTCACGACGGGACCGAATTTATCCGTAATCCGTCCCTTAAACACTTCGCTGCCGGTGGTGATGATTCCGACTCGCAGCTTCCGGAACGGCTTGACCTCCACAAGAGGCTCCCCATCGCCCGCAGCGGCAATCCGTTCCGCTTCCTCGATCCGGGCCTCCTCCATCACAAGGGGTATGACCCGAGTCCCCATGAGTGCTTGCCCCGGTTGAACCACCGTATTGGTCCTAATCGTCGACATAATGATCTGATCCAGCGAATTGACTTGATCAATAAGCTGCTTGTTGATTTTCGCCAAGCCGTGAATGGTCGATTTCAGCGTGATTTTGCCCTCATGGGGCTGCGTCAGCTCGACATGCTTGCCCCGCGCGGCCGTCGCCAAACGCAAGGCCGCCTCATCCTCGTGCAGATACCCTTCCGCCAGCTTCAAGGTGTAGATATGCTCCTTGCCAATGCTGAGCAATGCCGGTATATCCTCTTCCGTGATCACATGCCCTTTACGAAACATGCGTCCCTTGAAGGTACCGGGAAGGATCTGCGTCAGATCATGAGCAAGGACCATGCCGATCGCGTCCTCTACCTTGACCTCCTGCAGCATGGCGTCAGGCTTCATTGCCGTGGTCCCCTTCCCGTCCGGTCAGGATGCCCAGCGCATGGGGAAGCTGATCCATGATGGCTAGCAGATTCTCCGAAACTCCCTTTGGACTTCCGGGGAGGTTGATAATCAGTGTGCGTCCGCGAATCCCGGAAACGGCCCTCGACAGCATGGCTCGAGGCGTCTTTTGCATCGAGATCATACGCATGGCCTCGGCGAAGCCCGGTGCCTGACGGTCGATAACGGCCAGCGTCGCTTCCGGCGTCACATCGCGAATCGCAAGACCCGTGCCGCCGGTCGTCAGAATCAGATCCGCCCTGAAATAATCGGTCATCTCGATCAACGCGGCCATGATCTCATCCTTCTCGTCAGGCACAACGCGGTATTCGATGATTTCCCCATGAATCTCCTCTTCAATCAGCTCCCGGATCACCTGTGCACTAGTGTCTTCTCTTTCTCCACGGAATCCCCGGTCGCTTGCGGTTAAGATAGCCACTTTCCAGCGCATAAGCCTGCTCCTCTCCAGAATGTACTTCCTTTATCTAGTCTCCTAAATGGTAATCCCCGCTCTTCCCGCCGGTTTTCGTCACCAGCAGCGTCGGGCCGATCTGCATCCCCTTTTCCGCCGCTTTGCACATGTCATAAACAGTGAGAGCAGCAGCGGAAACGGCTGTGAGTGCCTCCATCTCCACACCGGTTAATCCCTTTGTTTTTACCGTTGCTTCAATATATAGCTCATTCGTCCCGTTATCGGCAAAGCTGACATCCACTCCGGTCAAAGAGAGCGGATGGCACATTGGAATCCAGTCGGAGGTTTTCTTCGCCGCCATAATGGCTGCAACCTGAGAGACCGCCAGCACATCCCCTTTGCCGATGCGGCCCTCCTTAATCAAGGCCAACGTATCCGGCCTCATTGTTACCGTCGTCTTCGCTGTAGCCGTACGGCTTGTTTCCTGCTTCTCCGAGATATCCACCATCCGTGCGCGGCCCTGCTCGTTAAAATGCGTTAAATCCGCCATCCTAGCGCACTCCTCAGTCTAAAATTTCGAAGGCAGCTGCCGGTTCGGGGTTATCACCCTGGATTCCGTAATCAGCTCGTCGATGCGAAAATCAAACAGTCCCATTGGCACCTCGCGAATGATTTGCTGCTCGAAGGCCGCTGCAATAATATAAGGCTTCGGCAGCCTTGATCGAACATACTGCTGCATGAAGCGGTCGTAGAAGCCTCCGCCATAGCCAAGCCGTCCCATCCGCAAATCAAAGGACAAGCCCGGCACCAGCGTGACGTCAACCTGCCTCAGCTCCGTCACCTGCGGCAGCGACATTCGCGGCTCCCGGATGCCCCAGCTGCCCTGCTCCAGATCCTCATAGGAACGTATCTCGTAAAGCTTCATTTGCTTGTTAGCCGGAAATACCCTGGGAACCACGACACGAATCCCGCGCTTCCAGCAAGTCTCCATCACCGGCGTGACATCCACCTCGGTTTTGACCGGCATATACGTAAACAGCGTCGGACGGTGCCCCAGCTCCCGCTCCGCCTCCGGCCGAAGCAGCTCCCCCAGCCGCTCCATCACCTTCCTGCTGATCAGAGCGGATTTGCTGCGGTGTTCCTCAGCCGTCAAAGCCGCCCGCCGTGCTTCCGCTTCCTTTCTCAGCTCGATTTTGCGTTCTTTGATATTCATGTAAGGTCTTCCTTTGTCTTAGTCGATCTATGGTTTCTTATTAGTGTAACATACATTGCTTCGTTCGGAAAATGCACCTTGGGCCCCTCCAAGAAAAAAGCCGTGATTTATGATACACTCTTAATAGATTTGTCAGAATTGGGGGATTAGGTACATGCTTTTGCAGGTGTCTGGAATTACGAAGAGCTACGGAGTCAATACCGTGCTTTCTAATATATCGCTCCAAATCGAGCCGAGGGAACGGATCGGTCTTGTCGGCGTCAACGGGGCGGGGAAATCTACGCTGCTGCAGATCATAGCAGGAGAAATGTCATATGATAGCGGCGATATTTTTAAAGCGAAGGAAACCAAGATCGGCTATCTAAAGCAGAACAGCGGCTTGCACTCGGATCGCTCGATCGAAGCGGAAATGCGCAGCGTATTCGCTCACCTGCTGGATACGGAGGCTGAGCTTCGCAAGCTGGAGGAGCAGATGGCGGACCCCGCTGTGCTGGCTGATGAGAAAAAGTATGAGGAGACGATGGGGCGTTATGCGGCGCGCTCGGAATGGTTCCGGGAGCAAGGCGGCTACGAGATGGAAGCCAAAATCCGCGGCGTACTGCACGGAATGGGCTTCGGCGACTTCGATCCGGCTACTCCGGTCAACACGCTGAGCGGCGGTCAGAAGACACGGCTGGCGCTGGCCAAAATGCTGCTGCAGGCACCCGACCTGCTAATGCTTGACGAGCCGACGAACCATCTGGATATCGCTACGCTCACCTGGCTGGAGGGGTATCTGCGATCCTACAGCGGCGCCATTCTTGTCGTATCCCACGACCGCTACTTCCTGGACGCTCTGGTCGGTGCGATCTATGAAATCGAGCGTACGACCTCCCGCCGATATACAGGGAACTATTCCCGCTATGTTGAGATTAAAGAGGCCAACTACGAGGTTGAGCTGAAGCATTATGAAAAGCAGCAGGAGGAGATCGCGAAGCTGGAGGACTTCATCCAGCGCAATATTGTACGTGCTTCCACCACAAAGCGGGCGCAAAGCCGCCGGAAGATGCTTGAAAAGATGGACCGGATCGATAAGCCGCTGGGAGATTTGAAGCGCGCCAGCTTTGCCTTCGAAGTCGAACAGATGACCGGGCGGGATGTGCTGCAGCTGGAGCATGTCGCTGTCGGCTATGAGGAGCATAAACCGCTTTCCCGAAACATTTCCTTTGAGCTGAAACGAGGCGAAACCGCGGCACTGATCGGCCCGAACGGGATAGGCAAATCGACGCTCCTTAAGGCGCTGATCGGACGGCTGGAGCCGCAAGCCGGTTCGATTCGTTGGGGAGCTAACGTGAAGATCGGTTACTACGACCAGGAGCAGACGGGACTCAATCCCCAGAATACGATTTTGGATGAAGTGTGGAGTGCTTTTCCTCATGTGGAAGAAGCGCGGATCCGGTCGGTGCTGGGAAACTTCCTGTTCAGCGGCGAGGATGTATTTAAGAAGATCAGTTCTCTCAGCGGCGGCGAGAAAGCGCGGGTGTCTCTGGCCAAGCTCATGCTGGAAAAAGCGAACGTGCTGATCCTGGACGAGCCGACCAACCACCTCGATCTCTATAGTAAAGAAGTGCTGGAATCGGCTTTGATCGATTATGAAGGCACCCTGCTCTTCATCTCTCATGACCGTTACTTCTTGAACAAAATGGCCGAGCGCATGCTGGAGCTGTCGCCGCAAGGGGTATCTGCGTATTTCGGCAACTATGACGACTATGTGGAGAAAAAACAGGAGCTCGCCGAAATGGAGCTGCTTCGCCAGGAGCAGGAAGCGGCCAGACGCAGTGCTGCTGCCGGGGCAGCATTGACCTCGGCGCCGGCTGCGGGCAACGATTACGAGGCGGGTAAGCAAGCCAAACGCGAGGAGCGAAATCGCCAAAGGCGTCTGGAGCAGCTGGAGCAGCAGATTGCGCAGCTGGAGTCCGACATCGGCGAGCTGGAGTCGGAACTGACGGAGCCGGATGTGTATAACAACTATGTCCTTGTACAAGAGAAGAATGAGTTGATCGAGAAGAAAAAAGTCGAGCTCGCGGATTGCTACGAGCAGTGGGAACAGCTCGCAGAATAGATGAAACGGAGGATCACGATCCGCTGCACTTCGCAGCGTGAATCGCGATCCTCCGCTCTTTTTCCAACAGAAACAACCACGGTTCGCCTCAATCCCGTTTTATCGACACCCCACGACAACGGGCTGCTCGGCGCTATCCACAGGTGTACAACTTTCTCTACATTCCTCCAGCGGTTCCCTTCCTCTTGTTGATAAGCGTCGAACGGCAAGGGGAAGCAGCTATTCAACCGGTTGATATGACAAGCTTTCTCCTGCCTTGACCGCAAATGACAGCATCCCTCGGACGTTTCTTGGACTCGTACCCACACATGATCCAATAGTGGCAATCACAGACAATATCCACAAGATTATCCCCAGAAAAAGATGTCATTTTCCCTAGAAAAAACAGGCTTTTTCTTCGAATCCACAGCCTTATCCACATTATCCACAATTGAGCTGTGAAAAACTATTCCCATCCCATCGGGATAAGTTTGTCCTCCAATTCCGCTTTGCAGCGGGCTTTTTCAGACTTACCCACATTATACACAGGGGCTGTGGATAAGTCATATCCACAGCCCCTGCAGCTTCCTTTTAGGATACGCTTGCCTTTACAGCCTTTTCCATGCTTCCCTCCGCTGCCGACCGTTGTCGATTGTAGTCTCTCGCAGCCTGATTGCAGGCAGCCATAAAGGCATGCGCCGCAGCGAGCAAAATATCCCGATGCTCCGCGACCCCGCGATAGCTTTTTTCTTCGACCATTATCGTAATGATCGCCTCTCCGTTCGCCTCTTCCCCGGAGGACAAGGAGTACAGCTCCAAATCAGAGAACTTGACCTCAAACGGAAGCGCCTGCTTGATTCCTGCGACCACCGCCTCCACCGGCCCGGCGCCTGTCCCTGTGTACACCGTTTCCTGCCCGGTGGTATGGTCTGCAATTGTGCAGGAAGCCATACGATGACCTGTATTGCCAGTCACCAGCTGCACGGACACCAGACTATACGGCTCCAAGGATACATTGACCGCATGACCGACCAGTCCCAGCAGCTGATGATCGTGAACCACCTTCTGGCGATCCGCCAGCTCCTTGAAGGCTTCGTACACTTCCTCTACCTGTGTTTCAGTCATTTCTACACCGAATTGGCCGATCCTGTGCTTAATGGCATGGCGGCCGGAATGCTTGCCCAGAATGATCATGCTGCGGGGAATGCCCAGCTTCTCGGGATCCATAATCTCATAGGTGCTGCGGTTCTTCAGCAAGCCGTCCTGATGAATGCCCGCTTCGTGCTGGAAGGCATTCCGCCCAACGATCGGTTTGTTGAAGGCGATCGGGAAGCTCATCGACCGGCTTACCATTTGCGACGTTTCGTAAATATGCTCGGCGCGAATGCCCGTTTCCACGCCCATTGCCTCACCGCGAGTCTCAATGGCCATCACCAGCTCCTCCATAGAGCAGTTTCCGGCACGTTCTCCTACCCCGTTCACCGTTACTTCGACGTGAGTAACGCCGTTCTGAATGGCTGCCAGACTGTTGGCTACGGCAAGACCCAAGTCGTTGTGGCAATGGGCGCTGTATTCCACCTTATCGCCGCCGCGGACATTTTTCCTCACCCGGGAGAACATGGCGCCGTACTCTTCCGGAAGCGCGTAACCGACCGTATCGGGGATGTTAATGATCGTAGCGCCTTCAGCGATAACCGCCTCGATCATCTCGAACAGGAACTCATCCCCGGTTCTCGTCGCATCCATCGGCGAAAATTCAACGCGGTCCACGAACTGCTTGGCGTGGGCTACCATCTCGCGGGCCATTTGAATCACCTGCTCACGCGATTTGCGAAGCTGGAAGTCCAAATGGATGCTTGAGGAGGACAGGAACATATGCAGCCTGCGCCGCTCCGCATCCTGGGTCGCCTTGACCGCCGCATCGATATCGCCTTTCACGGCTCGAGCGAAGCCGCAAATTTCTACGCTGCGGATTTCACGTGAAATTTGCTGCACCGCGGCAAAATCCCCCGGGCTAGAGATCGGAAAGCCCGGCTCGATCACGTCCACGCCCAGCTTTGCCAGCTGCCTTGCGATGACAATTTTTTGCTCCGGCCTTAACATGGCGCCCGGCGCTTGTTCCCCGTCTCTCAAAGTGGTATCGAAAATGGTAATTTTACGTTTATGGTTTGTTGCTGTTGTGTTTGTCATAGGATATTCCTCCTTGGAATTTTGGGTCATCTATGCAAAAAAGCCCGCCGTCTCCTGAAAAACTCAAGAGACGACAGGCTCTAACCTACCGCGGTACCACTCTGATTGACTCCTACGTGCAGTAAGAGTCCGCTCAATCCCCGTATCGTGGGGCGAATCCGTCATAACCTACTTAAGACTTCGGCCGATGCGCGCTATCCGCCGAGTCCCCTGTTCCGTTATGCCGCTCCCGGGCGAGCTTCAAGCTTCCTGCTTACTGCGTCGCACCACCCCGCAGCTCTCTGATAAGCCGATTCGCTTTACTACTCCCGTTCCTCGCGTTAAAATTTTTAGTTAGCTTACGTGGAGATGATTGTTTTTAGCAGCGACTTTTGACGAAGTCAACGGAGCGCTAAAAATAATCATCGAAACATCAAAAAAACCTGCCGCCTCTTATAAACATAAGAGACGACAGGCTGATCAACCTATCGCGGTACCACTCTTGTTGCCCCGCATTCTCATGCGAAGCCCCTCAGCGTGCCATCGGCTGAATGCTCCGATCCGCACCGCCCGATCACGGGGGCGACCCGTTGAGGCTTACAAAGCACTCCCGCTAGCAGAGAGTCCCTTCAGCTTCACCGCTCCCGGGCGAGGTTCACCGATTCCTTGACTGCGTTGCACCAACCCGCAGCTCTCTGGCAAGGAAGATCAGGTTACTGGCTCCCGTTCGTTGCGTTTACAGATATTGTTTGTGATTATAGTATGCACATAAACGAAAGTCAATACATCATTCCGCCCTTTTTCATAAAATTTAGAAAAAATGTAAAAAGCCCCGATGCTCGAATCGATTCGAACACCGGAGCTAGTAAACCAACCTGGATTAGTGACCGGTCAGGAAGAAATAACGGGCCACGATCAATACCGCCAAAACCCACATCAGCCAATGTACACGGTACTTGCCTTTGCCGCCCAATTGAGCTGCGGTTGCAAGAACCACATACGTCACGATACCGAAGGAGATCCCGTTGGCGATGTTATATGTGAAAGGCATCAGGGCAATCGTCAGGAACGAAGGAATCGCATAGACGAAATCCTGGAAATCAATTTCCTTTACAGCCTGCATCATCAGCACGCCGACTACGATCAGCGCAGCCGCAGTAGCCGAGCCCGGAACCAGGGCAGCAATCGGAGCCAAGAACAGGGCAAGCAGGAAGCATACGCCTGTCGTTACCGCCGTCAAACCAGTGCGTCCGCCTTCAGCAACACCGGCGGAGCTTTCCACGAAAGCCGTCACCGTACTGGTACCGACCAGCGCACCGGCGCTGACGCCGACGGCATCCACCATCATCGCCTTGCCGACCTTCTTGTTGCCTTCTTCCTTGTTCTTCATGAAGCCGGCGCGGTTGGCCGTACCGACCAGCGTACCGAACGTATCAAACAGCTCTACGAAAGTGAAGGTCAAAATAACGGAAATAATCCCCGCATTCATAATACCAGCAAAATCAAAATGGCCGAAGTTCAACATTCCAAAATCCGGAACCCAAGTCGTCTTAGGATCCGATAACATGCCAAGATTCACTTGGCCCATGAAGTAACCGATCACCGTCGTAAGCAGGATCCCGATCAGAATCGCGCCGCGCACCTGCAGCACCATCAGAATCGCTATCGCCAAGATACCAATGATGGTCAGAATGACAGCCGGATTGTGCAGACTGCCCATATGAATGACCGTTTCGAAGCCCAGTACGTCCGTGTATTGATGCGCAGGAATCGGATTTTGCGATTCCACGGCAACCGTCATGATGCCGCTGTTCTTCAAACCGATAATCGTAATAAACAAACCGATACCGACTGTAATCGAATGCTTGATGCTGTCAGGAACCGCAACGAGCAAAATTTGGCGAACCTTCGTCACCGTCAGCACGATAAAAATCAAACCGGACAAAAATACAGCCGTAAGAGCCATTTGCGCTGTAAATTGACCTTGGGAAGATAACACAACCGTAGCAAAATAAGCATTAAGTCCCATCCCCGGAGCAAGCGCCACCGGAAAGTTCACGAACAAGCCCATCGCAATCGTCATCACGCCTGCCGCGATTGCTGTGGCCAAGAACACCGACGTCCAGTCGAGTCCTGTCGCCCCGCTCTTAAATGCACTTAAGATGTCCGGGTTGACGGCCAGTATATAAGCCATCGTCATGAACGTGGTGAGACCGGCCATAATCTCGGTGCGTACCGTCGTGCCGTTCTCCTTTAGCTTAAAAAACCGATCCATTCCTCAAATCCCCCTCAGCGGTTTGTGGAACAACGACAAAAACCCAGGTTCGTATGCCCCTGGGCTCCCCAAGCAAAAAGAAAGCTGCACGCGCCCCATGGCGGTCCACCATTCTTCTTCTTGTTCGTAGCCAGATCATTTACGGTGACCTCGTAGAAACTCCCAGGCCGATTCCCGGGATTATACGAAACTGTTATTCCCTTATTTTTCAACACTTATTCTAAGAGTCATGACGAAATTTGTCAACGGGTTTTTCCGAACATTCGTGTATTCCCATGCTCTTCCTGTTCGGAAAAAGAAAGACCCAGCCGCTCCTTACCGGAGAGACTAGGTCCGTTATCATTATTCCCACTCGATGGTAGCCGGTGGTTTGGAGGTGATATCGTACACGACGCGGTTCACGTTGTCGACTTCATTTACGATGCGCACGGAGATTTTCTCCAGCACATCCCACGGAATACGCGCCCAGTCGGCTGTCATCCCGTCGATGGAAGTCACCGCGCGAATGCCGACGGTGTAGGAATAGGTCCGGGCATCGCCCATAACACCTACACTCTTCATGTTCGGCAGCGCCGTGAAATACTGCCAGATCTCGCGATCGAGGCCGGCTTTGGCGATTTCGTCGCGCAGGATGGCATCCGAATCGCGAACGATTTTCAGCTTGTCCTCGGTTACCTCGCCCAGTACGCGAATCGCCAGACCAGGACCCGGGAACGGCTGGCGCCATACGATCTCAGCAGGCAAGCCGCACTCTTCCCCTACCTTGCGGACTTCATCCTTGAACAGCGTCTTCAAAGGCTCTACCAGCTTGAACTTCATGTCCTCCGGCAAGCCGCCGACATTATGGTGCGACTTGATGGTTTGGGCGGTTGCCGTGCCGCTCTCAACAATATCCGTATAGAGCGTACCTTGTGCAAGGAATGCAAAGTCGTCGAACTTCGCCGATTCTTCCTCAAACACGCGGATAAATTCGTTACCGATAATTTTGCGCTTTTGCTCCGGATCATCGACACCCGCGAGCTTGCTCATGAAACGCTCCCGAGCATCGATCTTCACAACCGTCAGACCGAACTTGCCGACAAAGGTTTCCATGACGCTTTCGGCTTCGCCCTTGCGCAGCAAGCCATGGTCGATAAACATACAGGTCAGCTGGGACCCGATCGCCTTATGGATCAGCATGGCTACAACGGAGGAATCTACGCCGCCGCTTAGCGCACACAGCACCTTCTCTTGCCCAACCTCCGCACGAATGTCCTTCACCGTGTCCTCAATCCACGTCTCCATGCTCCAGTTGCCCTCGCAGCCGCAGATGCGATAAAGGAAGTTGTGAATCATTTCGTTCCCGTAGACGGAATGGCGAACCTCCGGATGGAACTGGACCGCAAACATCCGCTTCTCCGGATGGCTCATCGCCGCTACCGGGGCATGCTCCGTGCTGGCATCCAGCACAAAGCCTTCCGGCAGGTCCACGACGAGGTCGCTGTGGCTCATCCAGACCGTTTGCTTCTTCTCAAGACCGTGCACCAGGTGGCAGGCATCGTTGAAATCCACTTCAGCCTTGCCGTACTCCCGCTTTCCTGCCCGTTCCACTTTGCCTTGCAGCTGGTGCGCCATCATCTGCATGCCGTAGCAAATGCCGAGGATCGGCAAACCCAAGTTGTAGATTTCAGGATCTACAAGAGGGGAGTTCTCCCCGTACACACTAGCCGGACCTCCGGAGAAGACGATTCCTTTCGGCTGCAGTGCTTTGATTTTCTCCACAGGCGTGTTGTAAGGAACTAGCTCGCTATACACACCCATATCCCGGATCCGGCGCGCGATCAACTGGTTATACTGTCCGCCAAAGTCGAGCACCACAATAATTTCATTCGGCTTGTCCATGATTTCCTCCATTTGTTTATATTTGTTCTTCCCATGAGTAACGCTAACGTCCTTGAGACTTGAGACGCTTCGTTACCCTTCGGTCATGCGAAGCGGTATAGAGCCAAAAGCGATATACGTTCAATATGACTAAATTCAATAGACAATATTATAAGCTTCCGTTTCTTAAACAGCAATGCCCACCCCGGAAAAAGTATACGAAGGCCTGTTTCTCCTGTTGATATCTGGATAACTCTGGCTTGCGTACAGTGCACAGGAAGTGGGGATAAGCTTGATTGAGGCGGTCGCTGCCTTGTGTGGATATGTGGAGAGGCTAGCGATTCAAGTGAACAAATATGGATGTTTGAAAATGGAGATTAGGCGGCGTGCACAGGTGGATAATTCGGAGGGAGGTTGATGAGGGTGTGGAGGAGATTTTGGGCGCGGTGGTGGGAGGCGGATAAGATGGGCGGAGGAAGGCAATGGTTGGCTGGATTGGTGGGATGGGGAAACCCCAAAAAAAGAGGAGCCCTAGGCTCCCCCAACCGGAAGGATCAATGTTTTGATGCTTTGCACCGTTTCAGCTGCTGCCACGCCTCGTATAAGCTGCGCCGATTCACCTGAGAGCACCGAATTCCCTCCCGCTCGTATCGCAAGACCTCCAGCTGCCGAATAAAATGCAGCCAAGCCTGTCGAGAGGACTCCTCTTGCCCGGCATGTTTTGCAGCGTATTCCCGCAAGGTTTGCGTATTTGAACTGCGCCCATAGGTACGCTCAATCCGCTTCCAAAGACGTTCACCGTAAAGGAGAATCGCCCGGTGCCGTAAGCTGACGAAAAAGAGCTGAGGCCCCATGTCACCCTGCTGCTGAACCGCTCCGGCAGCAACAGTCTTCCGCCAATGCCGCCAAGAAAAGGCCAAAAGCAGAAGCATTCCCATCATCGGCAGCAGCACCGTCCCCGCCATAACGTAGACAAGCTCGCGTTTACCGATCGAAGCGATGTAGAACATTGTTCTGTCGGCAGCTTCTGCAGCAAGCACGGCTGCCTGCCTGACAAGCGGGGCTAGTCGTTGGACCATAGTTCCCTCTGAGCCGTTAGCTGCAACTGCGGCACTAGCGTTTGCCGAAGCCGTAGAGCTTACGTTGGTGGTGGCTGCCGCCACGGCTGTCAAAGCCTGCGTTCCGTTACCGGTTAACGCTCCCCCGGAGAAACCGGGCGTCGGCTCGAACGGAACCCATCCGTAGGACGGGAAATACACCTCCACCCAAGAGTGAGCATCCTTATTACGCACTTCAACCGTGTATTGCGGTTTGCCGTCCCTCTGCTCGATGTTGCTGACATCCCCCGGAGCAAACCCCTTGACCCAGCGGGCCGGCACACCCGAAGCACGCAACAGCACGACCATAGCGGAGGAAAAATGATCGCAATAGCCGGCCTTCTGCTCAAAGAGAAACCGATCGACCAGATCTTCGTCTCTCTTTGGAATCCGGGAAGTGTCCAGAGCGTACTTATATTTTTCCTGCAAATACCGCACGACAGCCTCCGTCTTCTCCAGCTGCGTTCCACCGGACGACGTAAGGGTCCCGGCCAAGCTCCTGACGCGTTCCGGCAAGCCTTCCGGAAGCTGCAGATACTTCGACTTCATTTCGGGGGACAGCAGTTCGGACGCAGGAAGGATCGCTGAGGCATCCGGCGGCGTCAGCACCGTAACCCGATAAGACATCATCGGGTCTACCATAGACGGAACCGTATACTTCCCGGACTCCCCTCCAAGCCAAACCCAGTCCGCCGCAATGGGACGTCCATCCGCGGTGCTCATCGCATCCACACTTGTTATTTCTCCGCCGGTAAATAACTGCCGGGCCAACCGAGGATCATGGAAACGGATCTCCTGTGTAAGCAGCTCTTTACTGCGGTGGATCGGGTCCTCGGGATTGGCCATGGCGGCTCCATTGAGATTTTGAACGCGGGCGCCTTCGGGCTCCGTCCAGCCGTGCCCGGTATAGTAGCTCTTGGATTCGCCCCGCCAGTAGGTCAGCTTAGGGGTTACCGCGGTAAACGCCTGCTTATCATCCAAGGTAAGCGGCTGTCCCAAGAGTGTATCATCCGTACCGTACCCCGTCCTGGCTTGAGAAGCTCCTCCCTCCGAGCTGCCGTATTTTCCCGTAACCCACTGCTCCCAGGCCTGATATGACTTCGACATATCCATAGGGCGCATCTCGGCCGGATGCAGCATGCCGCCCAAGCTCCCCAGGATGACACAAACCAGGGCAAGCAAAAGGGGAGCACGAACCCCGGTGACCTTGCGACCTTCCGAATCCTCCCGCTGATAGGTCGGTTCATCGGACCATCGCCGCCAGATCCCCGATTGAATCCAGCCCTGCAGCAGCAGCCCGATTCCCACCGTCCGGATCACCGCATACCACAGATCCAGCTCAAACATCCACTGCAGGAAGCCGAGATACCCCAGCGTGAGCAGTACGAACCAGAACAAATAATGCCGCTCCAGCACAAAGGTTTGAACAATAGATATAAAAAAGGCCCAACCGGCCAAAAACAGCATCGTCCGCGTAGACGCCTCCCAAGCGCCCCAGCGGCCCTGCACGGCTTCAACGCCGTCCTGCGCCAGCTCCGCCGCCCACATCTCCCACCAGACGGGCTGCAGCGCCTGCGCCCCTCCGTGCAGGTAAGCGGTGACGCTGACAAGGAGCAGCACCTTGACCGGCCAGCCGACCCAGCCCGGCGGACGCATCGAATCGACCAGCAGGAGCAGCGCGAAGGCGACAATAAAGGGACCGATCATATACACCTCGGTCACCCGCGACAGCTGGCGCAGCGGATACAGCCATTCGAGCAGCAGCGAGAAAAGCAGGAAGCTCAGCGCCGCATTGCCGGCCCAGGTGGCCCGATAGCGGCGGGGCGAGCTATGCTCCGGCGATAGCATGGACACCCGCTCCTTTCGGCGGCGACGGCTCGGGAGCCGTCAGCAGCGTAACGCGGCAGCCGCAGGCTTCCAGCTGCCGCCTCCAGGCGTGCACGGCCCCGGACACCGCGCCCGGGCCGTGCACGTACACCACCTGCGCGGCGCCCCGGGGCAGCCGGCGCAGCAGCTCCGGCAGCTGCGCATCCGCGCGTGCCGTCACCAGCGTGACCGTCCCTCCGGCAGCCTGCTGCGCCTCGCGCAGCAGCAGCCCGCCCACGGGACGGTCATCGCTGCCCGGCACCGCGGCCAGCAGCCGCAGCAGCTCCGGGAGGCGCTCCCGGCGCTGCGCCTCCCACACCCGGCCTTGCCCGTCCGCGACGGCAAGGCGAACCCCCCGGCCAAGCTCAAGCGCTTGCTTGGCCAATCCCGCCGCGGCCTCGACCGCCGCCTCCAGCTTCAGCTCCGCCTCCGCGGAGCCCAGGCTGGAGGCGCCTCCGGCCGCGTCCAGCACCAGGAGCAGCCGCCCGGCGGCAGGCTGCTCCAGCTCCTTCGCGCGCAGGTCGCCCGTGCGCGCGCTGCTGCGCCAATGGATCCGGCGCAGCGGATCGCCTGGCGCATAAGGCCGGGTGCCGCTCACCTGCGGCACCTCCACCGGCCGCGCGTCGCCGCGGCCGCCGATCTCGCCCGCCGCCGCAGCGGCGGCAGCCCAAGGGCGGGGCAGCACGTACAGTGCCGCCGCCCCCTCCTCCAGCCTGCGCTCGAGGCGCAGCAGGCCGAAGGCATCGCCCGCGCGGACGACTACCGCGTCCGGCGCATACACGCCGCGCGACGGCGCCGTCATCCGTCCGCGGAACACCACCTCGCGGCGGCGGCCGGCCGGCACCGCGTCACGCATGACGAGGCACGCCTCCGTTACGGCGTGCAGCCAAATGATCTCCAGCCCGATCCACGTGCCCAAGAGAGGACGCCGGGCAAACCGCACCGCATAGCCGGCCTCCAGCCGTTCGCCGCGCACACAGGAGCCTGTACCGGAAAGAGCCTCCACCTGCACCGGACCGAGCCATTGCCAAACGACAAGCCCCAAGTAAGCCCATAAGAAACCAAGGGAATATACGACAAACCAGGCCGTCTGTCCGCCGCGATCCATGGCGAGCCACAAGGCGCCCGCCGTCACGATCAGCAGGCTGCCTATACGAAGAAAGTTACCCATCGGCCCGTCCCCCTAACGCCCGGCCGCTATACGCCGGATGGGAACGACGGTGCTCGCGGCAACCGAAGCCATCACTTCTTCCGCCGTACGACCTGCCAGGATGGCTGACGGCGCCAGGACCAGACGATGAGCGAGTACGGCGACGGCCAAGCTTTTCACGTCATCAGGAATGACATAGGTGCGCCCCAGAAGGAAGGCCTTCGCCTGTGCCGCCCGCATAAGCGCGATGGATGCCCGGGGACTTGCGCCTAGGGCCACTTCGGCATGCTGACGGGTGGCAGAGGTTAAAGCGACGATATACAGCTTAATTGCCTCGTCGACATGGGCTTGCTCGGCTTCCCTTTGCAGCGCCAGAAACTCCTCCCGCAGCACGACCGCTCTTACGGCGCTTAGCGGCTCCCGCTCCGACATCCGTCCGAGCATGTCCGCCTCTTCCGAAGCCGTCGGATAGCCTAGACGGAGCTTCAGCAGGAAGCGGTCGAGCTGCGCCTCGGGCAGCGAATACGTCCCTTCAAAATCAGCGGGGTTCTGCGTTGCCATAAGGAAAAAGGGCTCCGGCAGCGGGTAGGTCGTTCCGTCGACCGTGACCCGTTTCTCCTCCATCGCCTCCAGCAGCGCCGATTGCGTACGGGGGGAGGTGCGGTTCAGCTCGTCCGCCAGCACCATATGGGCCATCAACGGACCCGGCCGAAATTCAAATTCAGCGGACCGTTGATTATAGACAGAGACACCGGTCACATCCGACGGAAGCAAGTCGGGCGTGCACTGCACCCGTTTAAAATCACAATCGATCGTCCGGGCAAGAGCGCGCACGATCATTGTTTTGCCTACGCCCGGCACATCCTCCAACAACACATGCCCGCCGCACAGCAAAGCGATGAGCAGCTGATCCAGAACCTCTCTTTTTCCTACGATGACCTTCTCTACTTGATATCGGATTCTATCGAGCACCTGCTGCGGTGCTACCGACGGTGATGATGACGGCAGGGATGATGGCTTTTGCATACCGAAAATCCTCCTAAACGAGTTACGAACGACAAGACCTGCTAGTCTTGCATTCTATTATTTTTCAGTATGGACAAAATCCCCGCCGCTTAGACTTGCTAGAGCTAGAAACCTGCCGCCGTGAAAGACTCCGCCGCCCGATTCATGACATAACCGCTATCCTTCGGCACCACCGGCGCCTCCGCCCCCCGGCTCCAATTTACACCGAAGCTGCTGTGCAGGGCCATGCGAACATGCGCCTCTTCGCCGGCAATTCCTTTCTCAAAGGACATCACCTGATGGCCTAACAGCTCAAGCGTCTTCTGGAGCGGAACGTACAAGGTTCCTTCGCGCACATCCATTTCAGGAAGTGTCAGTCTCTTGGTCTCTCCGCCGAAATGCAGCCCCAAGCCAAAGCCCAAAAATCCTGCTGCAGGTCTTGTTACGCGGAGCTCCCTCCGCCCGAGATCATACTCCGCCTGATATAAGCCGAAACGTACGGCCGCCGTGCGCGCCTCGTCCCTCCACTCTACTTTGCCCCCCAGCATCTCCGTTAATTGACGCAAGGGCACCTGAACGCTTTGCTCCCCCAGCAGGAAGCGGTTCTGCTCCAGCAGCAGCGATTTGTCGCCGAACTGCAGCTTCAGCTGCGCCACCGCAGGCTTCCGCTCTTCTGCTTTGTCCTTTTCCCCTTCGCTTGGCTGCATCGCGTCTCCTTTTTGAGTCTCCTCGTTCCCTTTCGCCCAGCCTTTTCTCTTCTCCGTTTGCTCTTGAACCATGGCAAGCTGCCGTTGATACGATTCCACAGCTACCTGCCGCGGCCACTTCGGTTTACCGGAAGAGAACTGAATCGGCTTCACTTCCGTGGTGAGAGGAGCAAACTCATAGCCCTTTTCCTTAAACAGCTTGATGATCCTCGGAAGCGCCTTCACGGTTTCCCCATGACCTCCGCTATCATGCATAAGCACCACCATTTCCTTCCGGAAAGGTCCCTTGGCTACGGTCCCGTAGATGTCCTCCGCCGTCATTCCCGCCCGCCGTGCATCCTCGCTATCAATGTTCCAGTCATGCACCTCATATCCTGCCTGCTCTAAATAGTAGAAATAGAAAGCATCGAAATTCCCGAAGGTTCCCCCCGGTGCTCTTACGAGCTGCGGTCTTACTCCGGCTGCTTTCGCAATCGCCTCCTCCGCCTTTTGCAGCTGCAGCCAGAAATTGCCGAACCCGGCATACAGCTCCGAGTACACATGATTGTAGCTGTGATTCCCGACAGCATGCCCTTCCTTCACCATCCGCTTCACCAGCTCCGGCCTTGCTTCCACTTGCTCTCCCAGCACGAAGAAGGTTGCTTTCACTTGCTCTCTATGTAAAATATCCAGGACCTCCGGAGTCAGCTTGCTCGGTCCGTCATCAAAGGTCAAATAAACGGTAGGCTTCTCGGCCGTTTGATAGGTTCGTCCCGCATCGACCCGCTTCCCCTGCTGAAGCTGCTCGAAAAGCTGCCGATCTTCTGCTTCCGATGACACTGCAGCCAGCGCAGGCCATGGCGGGCATATTAGCAGCAGCAGCACTGCAGACAGCATGGCGGAAATCGCCTTGTGGATTCCATTTTTCACAAACAGCTTCAGCTTCGATGTCATGGAACAATCCCTCCGTATACTCTAGCAATTTGGGTTTACTAGAATATATGGGAGACGATGCGAATGTATGCCGATCTTTGGAAAAAGAAAAGGAGACCCGTCCCGGGTCCCCTGCATCTTCACTTACGGCAGCGCCTTGATAGCCTCCAACACATCGGCTACATGATTCTTGATCCGAACCTTGCGCCATTCCTTCACCAGCACCCCTTGCTCATCAATGAGAAAGGTGGAGCGTTCCACACCCATGTATTCTCTCCCGTAAAGCTTCTTCAGCTTCCATACCCCGAACAGCTCGCACACCGTAAGCTCCGTATCGGATAGCAGAAGGAACGGCAGCTCATACTTTGCAATAAATTTATCGTGCGAGCTCAGCTTGTCCGGACTGATGCCGAGAACCGCCGTATTCAGCTTGCGGTAGTCCCCATGGTAATCGCGAAAATCACATGACTCCTGCGTGCAGGTCGGCGTATTGTCCTGGGGGTAGAAGTAGATCACGACCTTCTGACCCCGATATTGCTCCAGCGATACCTCTTCCCCATTCGATGCAGGGAGAGTAAAGCTCGGTACCTGCTTGCCCACTTCCACTTGCGCCATTCTTGCTGCAGCTCCTTTCAAGATTCCCTAGCCCACGCAAACACTGTCCATTCTCTCCCAGTCCGCTTCCGCTCGAGTCCGCTAGGATCCCGCTCCGCGATACCTTTTCACACCGTAATTCCATACCGTTAAACCGAACGTCAGGAATACGAGTCCGACCAAGGGCGTCAGCAGAGCGAACATTCCCCAATTCGCCCGGTCCAGGAAATACGCCGCCGGGTAGAACCCGACGAAACCGAACGGCAAAACCCATGTCAGCATAAAGCCGAGCAAACGGTTGTAGATCGTCATCGGATACCGCCCGTAGTTCTGAAGGTTCCAGAGCAGCGCCAAAATCCCCGTAGGCGAGTCCGAGAAGAAGGAAAGCGACGTAAAGAAAATATAGACGCCTCCGTAGATCATGATCGAGCCGAGCACAAGCGCCACGAATACGAAAGGATCGTACCACATCAGGTCAAGACCGAGCTGCGATCCGGAATACACCATAATCAGGAAACCGACGAGTGCGCTGAAGAGAGACGAAGGATCCATATTTTCCAAAATCAGCTGAATCAAATTGTACGCCGGCCTGGTCAGGATCCGATCCAGCTCCCCTTTGACGATATACTTCTCGCTAAAGCCCCACAAATTAAAAAAAGTAATGAACAAGCCATAGGGCACCATAAAATAACCATAGATAAACAATACCTGCTGCTCCGTCCACTCATCGATCCTGGCGGTATGCTGGAATACAATTAAGATGAAGAACAGGTTCAGCACGTTAAAAAGCAAGTCGGACATCACTTCGATCCAAAAATCGGATCGGTACGTAAGCCGCGTTTTCATGTAATTTTTCAAATAGTCTACCAGTAATCCTGCATAGAACATACCCTTACCCTCCCTGCACGAACAAACGGGTTCTCGCGCCGCGCCACAAGAGCCACAGCGGAATGATCAGAATCGCAAACCAAAGCAGCTGAATGCCAAGCACATGGTATGCTGCGTCGCCTGCGACCTTCCCGGTAAAAACGGAGCCCGGCAAATAGGTGATGGCTTGGAACGGCAGCAGCTTCATCACACTCTCCGCCCAGCCGGGGAAGAACGACATCGGTACGACCAGGCCCGAGAACAAGTCCACCGCTACACGCTTCATGCGCATCATGCCTTCGTTGTTTTCTAGGAAGAAGGCGAACAGCCCTGTGATGATGTTGATCTGCGAATTGATCAGGAAGCTGAAAAACAGCATAACGAGAAAGATTGCCCACACACCCGGATCCGTCGGAAGGCGAACCGGGAAGAGCAAAGTCACAATGACCATTCCCGGCGTGGTAAACAGCAGCAAACGAAACAAACCTTCGCCCAGGCCCTGCATCATTTTTACAATAATATAGTTATAAGGACGAATGAATTGGATCGCCACGCTGCCGTCCTTTATCTCATTCGCAATCTCTCTGTCCAAGTTATTGAAATAAAACGCCCGTGCCATCCACGAGACGGCCACGTAGGTCGTCATCTGCGTAAGGGTCATGCCGCCCAGCAATTCCTTGGCTCCGTAAATGGCCTTCCATAGAAAATAGTACGCGCCGATGTTGAGCGCATAAATAATGATGCCGCTGTAATAATTGACACGATAGGCAAGCATCATAAGAAACCGCATCCGAATGATATCCAGGTACGCGTTATGCATGGACAGCCACTCCCTGCTCCTGTTTGGGCCGTTCCACATTCGCCGTGCCGGACTTATATATTTCGCGTACGATATCATCGGTGTTGGTTTCGACGATCTTGATATCCTCAATGTTCATTACACCGACGACGCGGCTGAGCACCTCGGATACATTCACTTGCTGAGGGATCCATACTTTCCCGGTTAACGAATTCTCAAGGCTCCAAGCGACTTCCAGTCCGCGAGTCAGCTCCTGCAGCCTCTCCAGCTGCACGGGCTCAGGAAATTGCAGCACGACTTCCTTTCCTTTGCCCCACTTGGCCTTCAGCTCCTCCAATCCGCCGTCATAGATAATACGGCCGTCGTCTAGCATAATGACTCTGGAGCAGAGCGCTTCAATATCCTGAAGGTCATGCGTGGTCAACAGAATCGTCGTTCCGAAGCGTTGATTCATTGATTTGAGGAACTCGCGAATTTCCGTCTTCACTACAATGTCCAATCCGATCGTCGGCTCGTCCAGGAACAAAATCTGCGGATTGTGAAGCAGAGAAGCCGCCAGCTCACAGCGCATGCGCTGACCGAGACTAAGCTTACGCACCGGGCGGTTGAGCAGTTCCCCAAGCTGCAAACGCTCAACGAGCTCGTCCAATCGACTCTTGTAGTCGCTCTCCGAAACACGGTACACCTTGCGCAGCAGCTGGAACGATTCGATGACGCCGATGTCCCACCAGAGCTGGCTTCGCTGACCGAAGACCACGCCGATTCCTCGGACGAATTTCTCCCGCTCCTTAAAGGGGATATAACCGTTTACCTTGATATGTCCTGAGGTAGGGACGAGAATGCCTGTCAGCATTTTGATCGTCGTGGACTTTCCGGCCCCGTTCTCACCGATATATCCGCAAATTTCCCCTTGGGGAATTTGAAAGCTAATGTCTTTTACCGCCGTAACTTGGTTATACTCTCGGTTAAACAGATCGCGGATTGCGCCCCCGAGGCCCTCGCGGTTTTTCTGCACCTTAAACTCCTTGCGCAAATCCTTTACATCTATAGCCAGCATAATGCTTTTGCCCCTCCTGTCATATTTTGACGATGCTTGCAGTGTCGAATGCATAGCATTTATAATAGAATGAAATTGTTTCCTGCCGAAAAACAGCATGTTTTTGCAACAAAATCGAATCCTAAATACGTTTACTTTGTAATGATACACGAACTCTCTGAGAAGGAAAAGCGACCGTCGACTCACACACAATCCACGGAGGAAAGGAATGGATCCGTATGGTACGTAAGCTCAAATGGGTATTGCTGTCGCTGTCACTCATTGTACTGGTTGCAATCGGCTATTATACATATGCCTTTTTAAACTTTGCAAAGAACATTCAAGAGGACCCCGCGACGAAGATAGGCAGTATCCGGCCCAGTCAACTAAGCAGTAAAAATGGAGAATCTCTGCTCCCGCCCAAGTGGGAGGGCAAGGACCGTGTGAATGTTCTGATTCTCGGAGGGGACTCCCGCGGCTTGAAGAAGAATGAGGTGCCGCGTTCGGACTCCATTATGGTGGCCTCCATTGATCCTGCTACGAAGAAGGCGTACTTGTTCTCGATTTTGCGGGATACGTATGTAAAAATTCCCGATCATGGCGAGGACCGGATCAATGTCGCTTATGCCTTGGGCGGCGCGAACCTGGCGATGAAGACGGTAAGCGATCTGCTCGGCATTCCGATTCAATATTACGTGTACACCGACTTCAAAGGCTTCGTTGCTCTGGTTGACGCTATCGGCGGTATCGAGATCGATGTGGAGAAGGACATGAAATATAAGGACGCTTACGACGGTCCGGAATATGATATCGATTTGAAGAAAGGACTGCAGACGCTGGATGGCAAAAAGGCGCTGCAATACGTCCGCTTCCGTCATGATGCCCTAAGTGATTTCTCCCGCACGGAGCGGCAGCGCAAGTTCCTTCAGGCTGTCGCCGCGAAAATGCAAAGCACCGGCTCGCTGATCCGGCTTCCCAAAATTTTAAACAGTATCGATCCTTATATTGAGACGAACCTCTCGACGATGGATATGCTGAAGCTGGGAACGCTTGGCTATGAAGCGAAAACCGAGGGGATGGTCAGTCAGCAAGTGCCGCCGCAGGAGCTGCTTGTGGAGAAACGCGTCGGCGGCGCCGAAGTTCTCGGGGTCGATCAGAATCGGTTAAAGATCTACGTGAAGGCTTTGTTTGAAGGCAAAGATCCGATTATGGCGATTCACGAGAAGCCGGCGACGACCACTAACGTGAAGAGCTCCCCGTCTCTGGGTACGGTCAGCGGGGCTGGCAGTACGAAAGCAGGCTCAAGCACGAGCACAGGCTCGACGTCCGTCAAGGGGACGACTGCGAACCCGACGGCAGGGAACGGCAGCACAAGTACGGCTAACGCAGTGCCCAAGCCCGGCACAAGCACAACGGGCACGGGTACATCCGTAACCGGAACAGCCGGTGGCGGAACAAGTACCGGTACGAAGCCATCCACTACGACCGGAACAAAAACAGGAACGGAATCGAACACCGGCGGCACTGCGGTAACATCGCCGGATGATACCAAGGCCGTTCCGACGCCAACACCGACCCGTACGGAAACGACGAACACCGGTACGACCAGCCCGTCTACGAAAACCGGTACGGGAGGAACCACGGATGCATCGGGATCGAATACCGATGAACCGGCAACTCCAGGAGCACCTGTGCCAAGAAAAACAGTACAATAAGTTGATAAGGAATGACCGGAGCCCCCTTCTGTCATTCCTTTTTTTATCCAGTAAAATTACTACTTGCTATCCATTTTACGCAGCCCCCCAATTTCCCCCATAAATTGGGCTGCAGCCGCTGTAACCTTTGCCAGCCGCCATCGTCTATGAGAGCAGAATAGGATAAAGGGGTTTGGTAACTATGGAGAATAAGATCATCCATCGGAAACGAGGCATCGGAAGAATCCTTCTGCTCTGCGGCTTGCTCCTTGCTGCCTGTGAGAATGACACGCCCCCTGCGCCCTCCGGCGTTACGAAACCGGAACCGGGGGCAACGGCTCCCAATGCCAATGCGGAGCCTTTGAAGCCTCCCCAAGCGGATGGCATTCCCTCCGGTGAGGTTCGTATGCATCTAAGCTCGGATCCCCGGCTGCAATCGCCCATTACGACCTTGGTTTCCCCGGGGAAACAAGAGCTCGTGGTTCGCTTCGGTGATGCGATGAATACGGCTTCCGTGGAGCAAGCGATCCGTAAGCAGCTTTTTATTCCCGAAGCTTCCTCTTCTCCCGCAGCTGCCAAAATCGACGTAAAGCTCCAGTATCGGTGGGAAAGCGATCGGACGCTCCATGTTACAGCCGAGCCCGTGATCAATAAGCTTCCGGATTACCCTTTATTCCGTTATCAAATCGATGTAAGCGGATCGCTTACCGCCGGCGGCAGCGTTCTGGAGAAGGTCCCCGCCTTTCAAGCCGTTATCGATCCTCCTTCCCAGCTATGGCGTGTATCTGCTGATGGGGCGAAACGTGAGAAGGTCAGCGGCTTCACAGAGCCTTATTGGTTTCAAAGGCTGGACGGCGATCCGAATTACGTGATCGCAACACGCACAACCGGGTACTGTGAATGTGATGCTCCTTCCCTTAAGCATTACTCCGTCTATGATGTCGCAAATAAAGAACTGGTGCATTATCCGGTTACTTTACACACTACGTATCAAGGACAGGGGCAATTCGTCGCCGATACACGCGGCTTCTTTTATGAAGAGACAACTCAATCGGTTCCATCCAGTACGACGACCCATAAAATTAAAGTGGATGGCTACTATGTTCATGGGGCCTCTCTCAGCAAAAACCGGGAATATGTTCTTATGGCTGTGGGTGAGACTAAGGAAACGACGGCTAACTTAGATTTCATTTTATATAAGCTGTCCGACGGAACCTCGAAACGCATGCCTCAAGCGCTGCTCGGATCTGTCCCGGAAAATCAGGTGAGCAGCGGACTGATGCCGGTACCTTTTACAGACAATGGCAAGGAAATCCGTGTACTATTAATGAAGAATACTAACTTCGATTGGACGGCGAACGTGTACTCCTGGGACAAAGGAAGCTGGCAGCAGCAGGAGCAGCCTGAAACGAACCGTTCAGGGGACGGAGTGTATGCTGTGGACACGTCCGACAGACTTTATCATAACGACAAGCTTGTTCAAGGGGTGAAGGCCCCTTCCGGGTTTCAAGGCATATGGCTGGGCAAGACGCACCGGTATGTTTACTTGGACTACAATTTTGAAGAGGCAAACGCCAAAAAGATCCCGCCCAAAGGAAGTCTCTTTGTCTATGATGCGGACCAGCGCAAAGCTCAGCAGCTTGTAGCTGGACTTGACCAAGGCGATATGCTGTTCAGTACCAGCAGTGACGGCACATGGATCTACATCCTGTCCAAGCATGAGCTTCCGGGCAAGCCGTAACCGTCAGTTTACCTCCCTCCGCAAAATGGCTATAATGTTCTCTTAAGCAGTAACTTTCAGGAGAACAGAAAGCCGATTCCGGCAGGGAGGTTTTTGCATTGAAAAGAACACAATCGGAGGCGCTGTATCAAGAAGCGCTTGACCATATTGTCGGAGGGGTCAACAGCCCCTCACGATCGTTTAAAGCTGTGGGCGGCGGCGCCCCTGTTTTCATGAAGCGCGGACAGGGCGCATATTTTTGGGATGTAGACGACAATCGCTACATTGATTACTTGGCCGCGTACGGACCGATCATTGTCGGACATGCCCATCCTCATGTGACGGAGGCCATCGTCCGGGCGGCACAGAACGGCACCTTGTACGGGACGCCTACCGAGCTTGAGATTGAATTTGCCCGCATGCTGAAGGACGCTATCCCGTCTTTGGATAAGGTACGCTTCGTCAATTCGGGTACGGAAGCGGTCATGACGACCATCCGTGTTGCCCGTGCTTATACGAACCGGACGAAGATCATCAAGTTCGCCGGCTGCTATCACGGCCACTCCGACCTGGTGCTCGTCGCCGCAGGCTCCGGCCCGTCAACCCTGGGGATTCCGGATAGCGCCGGCATCCCTACCAGCATCGCGCACGAGGTGATCACCGTGCCGTACAACGACCTCGCCGCGCTCGAGGCTGCCCTGGAGCGCTGGGGCGACGACGTCGCCGCCGTGATGGTCGAGCCCATCGTGGGCAACTTCGGCATGGTGATGCCGAAGCCGGGCTTCCTCGAGGGGCTCTGCACCTTGGCGCGCAGCAACGGCTCCCTCGTCATCTACGACGAGGTGATCACCGCCTTCCGGTTCCACTACGGCGCGGCGTCCACCTTCGATGGCCTCGGCGATCCCGCGGCCATCGAGCCCGACTTGACGGCCCTCGGCAAAATCATCGGCGGCGGCCTGCCGATCGGAGCTTATGGGGGCCGCAAGGACATCATGGCGCAGGTCGCGCCCTTAGGCCCGGCTTATCAAGCCGGCACGATGGCGGGCAATCCTGCGTCGATCTCCGCAGGCATCGCATGCCTGCAAGTACTGCAGCAGCCGGGCGTCTACGACCGGCTGGACGAGCTGGGCCGCCTGCTGGAGGGCGGCCTTACCGCCTCCGCTGAGCGTCACGGCGTTCCGCTGACGGTCAATCGGATCCGCGGCGCGCTCTCCACTCATTTTTGCGACCATCCGGTCACCAATTACGAAGAGGCGCAGGATACCGACGGCGAGCAGTTCGCGAAGTTTTTCCGCCTTATGCTTTCCGAGGGCGTTTGCCTCGCTCCTTCCAAGTACGAAGCTTGGTTTTTGACCACCGCCCACACGGAGGCTGATGTTATACAAACGATCGAGGCGGCTGATCGCTCCTTTGCCGCGTTGAAGCGCCAATAAACTTCATTTATCATCCAAATCACGAACTATTATCGGATAACGGTAATAGTTCGTTCGTTTTTAAATACCTAACATGACATGTGAAGATTTTACCTTTATTCACCTGATATACAGAATATATAGCGCTTACATTTGTCGATTCTCCTGATTGTTCTATTGTCTAGCCATCATTTTCGTGTTATTCTAATAATACTTTTACCTTTTTAAAGTCGGCTATTATTGGAAGGTTGTTGTCATGGAAGCTATTGGGACATGAGCTCATTTTGTCGATATAGGGCGCTTTACTTTTTATAAGCCCTATGCAATTCTGTTTCCGTCCTGCCCAAAGAATCGCAGAGTTGGTCATTTATGCATCGAACTGAATTTTTATTCATGCTTTTCATGCTGATGACTTTGTCCGCTTTCTTACAAGCGATCATGTTGTAACCTTTGTTTCAGGGTTAGCCCTATTATTTTTTTGGGAGGTGACGGTCAGCCTGCTGACCAATAGAATGAACGAAGTAATGCGCAATGAAGGCCGCTTTCAGAACTTGCTGGCAACCGAACATGACAGTTGCGGTATTATCTGTATCGTAGAGAAGGATGGATTTCCATCCCGCGATAATATTCAAAAAACGATCGACGCTTTGGTTAAGATGGAGCATCGTTCGGGCTTTATTAACGGAGAAGGCGACGGCTGCGGTATTTTAACGGATATTCCTCGAGCTCTCTGGGAAAGCAAGCTTAGCAGCGCAGGCCTGGACGGCAAGCTTGCTTATGACGAGCGCTTCTCCGTCGGACATATTTTTGTTCCGCGCAAGCTGGATCAGTCCGTTGAAGAGATTCAGAAGGGCATCCGCGAGCTGTTCGCACAGTTCGGTGTGAATATTATTCTTGAGCAGGAAAATCAGGTGGACAGCAGCGTGCTCGGCCCGAACGGCCGTGCGGATGAGCCTACGTTCTGGCAGATCGCCGCGCTTTGCGACAAGCAAGGTGTGAAGGTTGCCGATCACTTGTTCGAGCTGCATATTGCCATCGAGTCCAAATACTACGTTCACGTCGCTACACTCAGCAATGTGACTGCAGCCTATAAGGTCATGGGCGCGGCCAGCATCCTGCCAAAATATTTCAACGATACGCGTGATCCTCTTTTCGCGGCACAAGTAACGATCGGCCATAACCGTTATTCCACTAATACACAATCCAGCTTCTTCCGGGTTCAGCCGTTCTCCCTTCTGGGTCATAACGGGGAGATCAACACGGTGAAGAAGCTTCGCCTCGAGGCGGATATGGTCGGCGTGCCGCTTGTAGACGGCGGTTCCGACTCTCAGGATATGAACCGTACGATCGAAACGTTCATCCACCGCTTCAACCTCAGCTTGTTCGAAGCTATGGAGATCGTCTTCCCTCCGATCCTGAACGAGATGAAGCTGTATAGAGAAGATCTGCAAAATCTGTATGTTTATTATCGTCAAATGTGGGGTCATTATGCGCAGGGTCCTGCGGGTATCGTATCCCGATACGGCAATGAATGTATTTTCAGCGTGGATGCTCTCGGTCTTCGTCCGGTATGGATGGTAGAAAGCGAAACTTCCCTTTACTTCTCCTCCGAGCAAGGCGTCATTACCGTTGACGAAATGGTAGCAGATCCGAAGCCGATCGCTCCGGGCGAGAAGGTTGGCGTTCTGCTGACTCCGGGCGAGCATGTACAAGTGATTCCTTATCACCAAGTACAGAACACCGTCTTGAAGCGTGCTCAGGCCCGCATTTCTTTGGATGGTCTGAACAAGTATCTGAAGGCGGAAGCTCCTGCTGTCGAAGCGGCTCCTAATGCAGACATCGTGCCTACTGATTCCATCTATAGCGCATTCGGCTGGGATCGCGACGGCATCAGCATGATCGAGACAACAGCGGAAACCGGCGCAGAGCCGATTCGCTCCCTTGGCCATGACAGCCCGCATGCCGCTCTGGCTTGGGAACGTGTGAACATTCCTGATTTCATTAAAGAAAGTGTTGCCGTCGTTACCAACCCGGCGATTGACCGCGACCGTGAAATGGAGCATTTCTCCACTCGCGTGATCGTCGGACCTCGCCCTACCGTGTACGGCGCACATGATGCTCGTCCTCGTTTCGAGGTATTGTATCCGCTCGTACTGGAAGGCAGCAACGGGGTTGACTCCCTTGAGCAGCTGCACCAGCCAAGCTTTGAGCAGATCGCTGCTTTCTTCCGCAGCCATGGGGACAATGCGGTAGCTACGCTTTCCACTACCTTCGCGCGCGGTACATCGCTGAAAGATGCTTTGGAGCAGCTTGCTGCCGATGCCGTTACTGCCGTTCGCGGTGGAGCCATGCTTGTTGTTCTTGACGACAGCGACGCTCACCAAAACGATCGTTTGTGGCTGGATCCGCATCTTGCGGTTTCCAAGGTGGATATTGCGCTTCGCGCAGAGAAGCTTGGCTCCGGCGATAACCTGCGCCGTCATGCTTCCATCGTGCTTCGCAGCGGGGCCGTTCGCAACCTGCACGACATTGCTGTGGCATGCGGCTTGGGTGCGGATCTGATCTCTCCTTACGTTATGTTTGCAACAGCTGCCGTGAAAGACGGAGCTGTCGCAGCCCGCAAAGTGCATACCGCTCTGTCCAAGGGCTTGGAGAAGGTTATCTCCACTATCGGTACGCATGAGCTCAGAGGTTATACTCGCTTCTTCTCCTCCATAGGTTTGAAGCCGGAGGTGGCGGAGGTTCTTGATATCGTGAACTATCTCGGCAGTGACAATGTTGGTACCGGCTTTGCAGAGCTTGAAGCGGATGCGGAAGCTCGTTATAACGACTTCTCCAATGCTAAGGCCAAAGCTGCGAAAAACTTCCGTTTCTTCCAGCGCATGTGGAAGGCTCTCGGCGACGCGGCTTCCGGTACGGCACCTTACACCGATTACCGTGATAAGCTTCGTGAAGAAGAGAAGAAGAACGGCATTTCCATTCGTCACGTGGCTGACTTTAACTTCGAGAAGGCTCTGGCGGAAGGCCGCAAGCCGCTTGATAAGTCCCAGGTGGATATCAGCATCGGTGGCCACGATCTGCCTACGTTGATCTCCTCCATGTCCTTCGGTTCGCAGAACGAAACGGCTTTCCGTGCCTATGCGGAAGCAGGCGAGCGTCTGAACATGGTTACCATGAACGGTGAGGGCGGAGAGATCAAGGATATGCTCGGACGTTATAAGCGTACTCGCGGTGCTCAGGTAGCATCCGGACGTTTCGGTGTGAACGTAGAGCTGGCAACGGCGGTTGCGTTCCTCGAGATCAAAATCGGTCAAGGCGCGAAGCCGGGCGAAGGTGGTCACCTGCCGGGCTCCAAGGTTACAGCGAAGATCGCTGCTGCTCGTAACGCAACGATCGGCTCCGACCTGATCTCGCCGTCCAACAACCATGATATTTACTCCATCGAGGATCTGGCGCAAATCATCAGCGAGCTGAAGGAAGCAAGTGGACGTAAAGCGAAGATCATCGTGAAGGTTCCAGTAGTACCGGGTATCGGTACGATTGCTGTCGGCGTTGCCAAAGCGGGTGCGGATGTCATCACGCTGTCCGGCTTTGACGGCGGTACCGGTGCAGCACGGATTCACTCCATCACCCACGTTGGCTTGCCTACCGAGATCGGTACGAAGCTGGCTCATATTGCTTTGATCGAAGCAGGTCTTCGTCATCGCGTCGAGCTGTGGTCTGACGGCGGTATGAAGTCCGGTGCGGACGTTGTCAAAATGATTATGCTCGGCGCAAACCGCGTAGGCTTCGGATCCATCGCCATGCAGGCAGTCGGCTGTACGACTTGCCGCGGCTGTCACTTGGATACTTGCCACGTTGGTATCGCTACTCAGATCGACTCCCTGGAAGAGGCTGAAGAAAAAGGTCTTCGCCGCTTCGTACCTCGTGTGTACGACACGGCTGTAGATTCTCTCGTTCGCCTGTTCAGTGGCATCGGTGAAGAAATTCGTGAAATCACAGCTCAGCTGGGCTTCAACAGCCTGCAGGATCTTGTCGGTCGTTCCGACCTGCTCCAGCAAGTAAGCCATAACGATCGCATCGACCTGAGCGACCTGCTCCGTCCGGCTCCACTCTCCTTCGCGGCAGCGCAAGAAGCTCAAGCTGAGGTGGCGGCAGCGGTATCCTCCGATATTCGTATCGCAGCTGGCGCTGAAGGCCAAGAATTTTTCCCGGATGCTGTGGATTACAGCGCGCCGGTTGAGCGTCGCTGGTCCAAGGTGGATGCCGAGACTCGGATTCTCGGAAGCCGTTACTCCAGCCATCGCGTAAGAGACCGCTATGACGGCAGCTATGATCAGCTTCCGGCTGCGAACATCACCATCACCGATGGTTCCGTTCCAGGTAACGGTCTGGCGGCCTTCAACGCTCGCGGCGTTAACATCACCGTACATGGTGGTGCGGAAGACGGCGTAGCGAAGATGTCTCTTGGCGGTAAGGTTGCCGTTCTGAAGTCGCTTGGCAAGCACAAGCAATTCATTAACGGCTCCGTCGGCAAATCGTTCGGTTACGGCGCGCAGAAGGGTCTGTTCCTGATCCAAGGTAATGCCGATACTCGCGCATGTATCCGTTTCTCGGGCGCGGACGTTGTCTTCGGCGGCGAAATCACCAGCCCGCTGCAGGATGAGCTTGGCGGTTTGGCGGCACGCGCCAACCTGAAAGGCTTCGCGTTTGAGTACATGACAAACGGCCGTGCCGTTGTGATGGGCGACCCAGGTCCATGGATTTGTGCCGGTATGACAGGCGGCGTGATCTACCAGCGTCTGGTGCCTGAGATGGGTCTGGACCAGGCTGCTATCGAGCGTCGTATCGCCAAAGGCGCGAAGGTCAAAATCGAACCGGTCGGCGTACAAAGCACTAAGGACCTGAACGAGCTGCTCGGCGCTTACCGCGAAGAGCTGGCGAACTCCGGGCAAGCAGAAGCCGCTGCGAAGATCGACGCTCTTCTCGCTAACCTGCAAGATCACTTCGTACGGATTGCTCCTGTGGGTCTGCAAGCAGATCAATCGGTAGCTACAGAATAGAAATGCGTAAAGCCCTCTGGAAAGATATCCAGAGGGCTTTCTTTTTCCCTTAAAGGCATAAAAAAGGCGCATCCCTCATTTGTTGAAGGATGCGCTTTTTTTTATTATTAAGCTTTTGCCGCGCGATAGGCTTCGATATATTGGGCTGCTTTCTTTGCAACGAGACTGTAGTCTCCTGTCTTCACAGCATCAGAGGTTAGGTCGGAGCCGATACCCACGGCTACCGCTCCGGCTTGAATCCACTCACCCAGATTACTTAGCGATACCCCGCCGGTCGGCATAATATTGGCTTGCGGCAGCGGTCCTTTGATCGCTTTGATCATCGATGGGGAGTACAGGTTGCCAGGGAACAGCTTTACGATATCCACGCCAAGCTCTAAAGCCCGCTGGATCTCTTGGATTGTCATCACACCCGGCATGACAGGCACTCTGTAACGGTTACAGAGCGTGATCGTTTCAGGGTTGAGCGACGGACCTACCACGAACTCGGAACCACTTAGAATGGCAGCACGAGCCGTCTCAGGGTCAAGCACCGTGCCAACACCAATGATGGCGTACTTCGAAGGATCGGACGAGCTGCTGGAATATTTCTTCGCGAGCTTCTCGATCGCCTGCAGGGCAAACGGAACGGTCATCGTGACCTCAATAACCTTGATTCCACCCTCGATCGATTGCTCCGCCATCTCTACAACTTCATCCGGCGTTTCCCCGCGAAGAACGGCAACTACGCCTTCTTGCGAAATCTGCTGGAGTAATTTTAGCTTTTTCATCTAGTACACCATCCCTTAGCGTTCTACGTGCTTCACATTATTCAGGAATGCCTCGACTTGCTCCCAAGTCGGAATGCCCTCCCAATCGCCTTCCATTTGTACGACCATACAGCCAATCAGATTACCGAGCTTCACGGCCTCATCTAGGCTGTAGTTCTTTAACAGGCCAACGAAGAAGCCCGCACAGAAGCCGTCGCCGGCTCCTACCGTATCCACCACTTGTTCCGCCTTAAAGTAAGGCACGGAACGAACATCTCCCTTTTCTACGATCAGGGTAACGTCATCTCCGCCCTTCACAATCGATACAGCATTCAGCTGGTTCAGGTGACCGACGATCTCGTCAAAATTCTCCGTTTGATACAGCAGCTTCAGCTCATCCAGCCCGGGGAGGAAATAATCCGCTTCCTTAGCCAAATCCAGCAGGACATCTCTCGCTTCATCAATAGACCACAGCTTCAATCTCAAGTTCGGGTCAAAGCATACCTTTACGCCGTGTTTTTTGGCTAAACGAATCGCTTCCTTCGCCGTCTCGCGGCAGGATTCGCTGAGAGCCGGTGTAATGCCCGTAACATGCAGATATTGGGCCTGCTTGATATATTCCTCATCTAGGTGCTCAGGACGCAGCGTACTGGCCGCAGAGCCCTTACGATAGTAGTATACCGATGTCTTGCCTGACACAACCTCGCGAAGCATTAGGCCCGTCGGTGCTTCCGTAGTCAGCTCGACACGGGATACATCCACACCTTCGCCCCGGATTTTCTTCAAAATCATGCGGCCGAAAGGATCCTTGCCCAACCGGCTGAACCATCCCACGCGATGACCAAGACGAGATACCCCGATCGCTACATTACTCTCGGCACCGCCAAATAAACCTTGAAACCCCGTTGCGTATTCGATTCCTTTGACACCATTAGGCATCATTAATGCCATTGTTTCCCCAAAAGTGATAATCTCCGGTTGAAACATCTGCTGTCCTTGGTTTGTCATGGGTTACCTCGACATCCATCCGCCATCCACGCAAAGGACGTGTCCGGACATGTAATCAGAAGCCTTCGATGCTAAGAATATCACTGGACCTTGCATGTCTTCCGGCGTTCCCCAACGTGCTGCAGGAATTCTTACAAGGATTTGGGCGTTTCTTTCCTCATCGGCACGCAGAGCCGCTGTGTTGTCCGTTTCCATATACCCTGGTGCAATGGCGTTGACTTGAATGCCCTTGCTGGCCCATTCGTTTGCTAATGCCTTCGTTACCCCCGCAATTGCATGCTTAGACGCGGTATAGCCCGGTACGTTAATGCCGCCCTGGTAGCTCAGCATGGATGCAATATTAATGATTTTACCTGATCCTTGTTTAATCATCTCCCGGCCAACCAATTGGGAAAGGAAGAAAGCGGAATTCAGATTTAGCTGCAATACATCATGCCAATCCTGTGCCGCATGATCCGCTGCAGGCGTACGACGAATAATCCCTGCATTGTTAACCAAAATATCAATCTTGCCGAAAACCTTCAGCGCCTCATCCACAACCCCTTGCAGAGCATTCTCATCCATTAGGTTGGCCACTACTGTGTGTACCTTGCGTCCCATGGCTTCGATTTGCTCCTGCGTCTCACGGGATCGGTCATTACTTGTTACAATCACAATATCAGCACCAGCCTTTGCCAGGCCGATCGAAATACCGCCGCCAAGACCCACTGCTCCACCAGTAACAATCGCTACTTTACCGCTCAAATCAAAAAAACTCACGTTCCATTCACCCCTATATCATCTTATGAAATTGAACCAATTCGAACCGATATGAACCATACCGGACATGTCTGCCCCTTATATTATAAGTCAAACCCTAGGAAATGACCAGCAATATACCGATTCGTCAACTTTATCACACCAAAAAAAGACCCTTATCAAAGGGTCTTGACATGTACATTCTTATGATAAAGAAAAAGCCTTCACGAGAAGGGCTTCATCTTACGTCCCAGGAGGGATTCGAACCCCCGACCGACGGCTTAGAAGGCCGTTGCTCTATCCAGCTGAGCTACTGGAACAAAGGACGATATGGAGCGGGTGATGGGAATCGAACCCACGCTACCAGCTTGGAAGGCTGGAGTTCTACCATTGAACTACACCCGCATTATAAATAAGAAAAATCGGGACGACACGATTTGAACATGCGACCCCCTGGTCCCAAACCAGGTGCTCTACCAAGCTGAGCTACGTCCCGAAGTTACAATGCTGGTAGAGGGACTTGAACCCCCACGGTTTCCCTCACGATTTTGAGTCGCGCGCGTCTGCCAATTCCGCCATACCAGCATATTATGGAGCGGAAGACGGGACTCGAACCCGCGACCCTCGCCTTGGCAAGGCGATGCTCTACCACTGAGCCACTTCCGCATACTCACTAAGTGAGACACATTTGATACTTTACAATAAAACCGCATAACTTTCAATAGAAAGTTTTGGAGCGGAAGACGGGACTCGAACCCGCGACCCTCGCCTTGGCAAGGCGATGCTCTACCACTGAGCCACTTCCGCATAGATGGTGCGCGTAGAGGGACTTGAACCCCCACGGTCTCCCGCCAGATCCTAAGTCTGGTGCGTCTGCCAATTCCGCCATACGCGCACAAGGAATAAAACTGGTGAGCCATGTAGGACTCGAACCTACGACACCCTGATTAAAAGTCAGGTGCTCTACCGACTGAGCTAATGGCTCTTAAAGCATGGCTGGGGATCTAGGATTCGAACCTAGGCATGACGGAGTCAAAGTCCGTTGCCTTACCGCTTGGCTAATCCCCAATAAGGTAATAATGGGGCGATCGAAGGGAATTGAACCCTCGAATGCCGGAGCCACAATCCGGTGCGTTAGCCACTTCGCCACGACCGCCAAGTTTATTAAAATAGTGGCGGAGCCGACGGGATTCGAACCCGCGGTCTCCTGCGTGACAGGCAGGCATGTTAGGCCTCTACACCACGGCTCCGCGATAAAGATTGGTTGCGGGGGCAGGATTTGAACCTGCGGCCTTCGGGTTATGAGCCCGACGAGCTACCGGGCTGCTCCACCCCGCGTCGTGTAAATCTTATATGGTGGAGGCTGACGGGATCGAACCGCCGACCCTCTGCTTGTAAGGCAGATGCTCTCCCAGCTGAGCTAAGCCTCCATATTGCTATAACCCGTAGAGGATACTCATCACTGCGTGATGAGACTGCGAAGCATCGCTATCGAAGCTTATGCTCCGACGAACCCAAGGGTTCTCATTAAAGGGTATTGCTATGACCCGTAGGGGATTCGAACCCCTGTTACCTCCGTGAAAGGGAGGTGTCTTAACCCCTTGACCAACGGGCCTTATTAAAATGGCTCCCCGAACAGGACTCGAACCTGTGACAACTCGATTAACAGTCGAGTGCTCTACCAACTGAGCTATCGGGGAATGTTAATAACGAGTGTAAAGCGGTATTTCGCTTGGCGACGTTCTACTCTCCCAGGACCCTTCGGTCCAAGTACTATCGACGCTGGAAGGCTTAACGGTCGTGTTCGGTATGGGTACGCGTGGTTCCCTTCCGCCATCATCACCAAACGTGATGCTTCTGCCAAGAAACATCTAGGTTGTTGTTCAAAGCGACTTGCGCCTTGAAAACTGGATTCGAAACTTCAGCAAATGTCATATGCTTTATAGGATAAGCCCTCGACCGATTAGTATTCGTCAGCTCCACACGTTGCCGCGCTTCCACCCCGAACCTATCTACCTCGTCGTCTACAAGGGGTCTTACATACTGGGAAATCTCATCTTGAGGGGGGCTTCACGCTTAGATGCTTTCAGCGCTTATCCCTTCCGTACTTGGCTATCCAGCCGTGCCTCTGGCGAGACAACTGGTACACCAGCGGTACGTCCATCCCGGTCCTCTCGTACTAAGGACAGCTCCTCTCAAATTTCCTACGCCCGCGACAGATAGGGACCGAACTGTCTCACGACGTTCTGAACCCAGCTCGCGTACCGCTTTAATGGGCGAACAGCCCAACCCTTGGGACCTACTTCAGCCCCAGGATGCGATGAGCCGACATCGAGGTGCCAAACCTCCCCGTCGATGTGGACTCTTGGGGGAGATAAGCCTGTTATCCCCAGGGTAGCTTTTATCCGTTGAGCGATGGCCCTTCCATTCGGTACCACCGGATCACTAAGCCCGACTTTCGTCCCTGCTCGACCTGTTTGTCTCGCAGTCAAGCTCCCTTATGCCTTTGCACTCTTCGAATGATTTCCAACCATTCTGAGGGAACCTTGGGGCGCCTCCGTTACTCTTTAGGAGGCGACCGCCCCAGTCAAACTGCCTACCTGACACTGTCCCCGCACCAGCTAATGGTGCCAGGTTAGAACTCCGATACGATCAGGGTGGTATCCCAACGGCGCCTCCACCGAAGCTGGCGCTCCGGCTTCCTAGGCTCCCACCTATCCTGTACAGATCGTACCAAAGTCCAATATCAAGCTGCAGTAAAGCTCCATGGGGTCTTTCCGTCTTGTCGCGGGTAACCTGCATCTTCACAGGTATTAAAATTTCACCGGATCTCTCGTCGAGACAGCGCCCAAGTCGTTACGCCATTCGTGCGGGTCAGAATTTACCTGACAAGGAATTTCGCTACCTTAGGACCGTTATAGTTACGGCCGCCGTTTACTGGGGCTTCGGTTCACAGCTTCGGGTTTAACCCCTAACCGCTCCCCTTAACCTTCCAGCACCGGGCAGGCGTCAGCCCGTATACTTCGCCTTGCGGCTTCGCACAGACCTGTGTTTTTGCTAAACAGTCGCTTGGGCCTTTTCACTGCGGCCCCCTCGGGCTATTCACCCTACCGAGGCACCCCTTCTCCCGAAGTTACGGGGTCATTTTGCCGAGTTCCTTAACGAGAGTTCTTCCGAGCGCCTTAGCATGCTCTGCTCGCCTACCTGTGTCGGTTTGCGGTACGGGCACCTTCTCCCTGGCTAGAGGCTTTTCTTGGCAGCTTGAACTCATGACCTTCGCTACTATAATTTCGCTCCCCATCACAGCCCAGCCTTTCGGTTAGCGGATTTGCCTACTAACCAGCCTCGCTGCTTGGACGGACATCCATCAGTCCGCGTCACTATCCTTCTGCGTCACCCCATCGCTCATAACGGTTCACGGTGGTACAGGAATTTCAACCTGTTGTCCTTCGACTACGCCTTTCGGCCTCGCCTTAGGTCCCGACTTACCCTGAGCGGACGAACCTTCCTCAGGAACCCTTAGGCTTACGGCGGACAAGATTCTCACTTGTCTTTTCGTTACTCATACCGGCATTCTCACTTGTAACCGCTCCAGCTGTCCTCACGATCAACCTTCACTGCTGTTACAACGCTCCCCTACTGCCCATAATTGGACTCATAGCTTCGGTGGTGTGTTTAGCCCCGTTACATTTTCGGCGCAGAGTCACTCGACCAGTGAGCTATTACGCACTCTTTCAATGGTGGCTGCTTCTAAGCCAACATCCTGGTTGTCTTTGCAACTCCACATCCTTTCCCACTTAACACACACTTGGGGACCTTAGCTGATGATCTGGGCTGTTTCCCTCTTGACAATGGATCTTAGCACTCACTGTCTGACTCCTGGGCATAAGTCTGCGGCATTCAGAGTTTGACTGGACTTGGTAACCCTTGGCGGGCCCCGCACCCAATCAGTGCTTTACCTCCGCGACTCTCAATCCCAAGGCTAGCCCTAAAGCTATTTCGGGGAGAACCAGCTATCTCCGAGTTCGATTGGAATTTCTCCGCTACCCCCACCTCATCCCCGAATTTTTCAACATTCGTGGGTTCGGGCCTCCAGTGCGTGTTACCGCACCTTCACCCTGGACAGGGGTAGATCACACGGTTTCGGGTCTACGTCTACGTACTTATTCGCCCTATTCAGACTCGCTTTCGCTGCGGCTCCGGCTTCTCACCTTAACCTTGCGCGTAAACGTAACTCGCCGGTTCATTCTACAAAAGGCACGCCATCACTCATTAACGAGCTCTGACTTCTTGTAAGCACACGGTTTCAGGTTCTTTTTCACTCCGCTCCCGCGGTTCTTTTCACCTTTCCCTCACGGTACTGCTTCACTATCGGTCACCAGGGAGTATTTAGCCTTGGCAGATGGTCCTGCCGGATTCCGACGGGGTTTCACGTGTCCCGCCGTACTCAGGATCCGTCTAGAGTCTCGGTTGCTTTCGGTTACGGGGCTGTTACCCACTTTGGCCGGCCTTTCCAGACCTGTTCGCCTACCAACCTGCACTCACATTGACGTCCTACAACCCCAAGGGGCAAGCCCCTTGGTTTGGGCTGTTCCGCTTTCGCTCGCCGCTACTGACGGAATCACTTTTGTTTTCTTTTCCTGAGGGTACTTAGATGTTTCAGTTCCCCTCGTCTGCCTCCTACACAGCTATGTATTCACTGTGTGGTACGTGAGTATTACCTCACGCGGGTTCCCCCATTCGGACATCCCCGGATCAAAGCCTGCTTACGGCTCCCCGAGGCATTTCGTCGTTCGCCACGTCCTTCTTCGGCTCCTGGTGCCTAGGCATCCTCCGTGTGCTCTTATTAGCTTAACCAATCGTTCGAATGATCTTGGTTCTCCGTTCCGTTGCGCTACGCACAAAGTCACTCCAAACTCAAGACATTCTCACTAGCAGCTAAAAGATTGATGATCTCGCATGCGCTCAATCATCACATCGTATAGATGTTTCGACATTTTGCTTTGTTTCGATATCCAGTTTTCAAGGAACAAGTCCAAGCTTTGCGAAGCAAAGCTGCTTCGTAAGCATAGGCTTTGAAAGGCATTGCACCTTTCAAAACTGAACAACGAGGAGAGTGAGTATTATGTCCGATGGCCTACAGCCATCATGGACTCCATAGAAAGGAGGTGATCCAGCCGCACCTTCCGATACGGCTACCTTGTTACGACTTCACCCCAATCATCTACCCCACCTTCGGCGGCTGGCTCCTTGCGGTTACCCCACCGACTTCGGGTGTTGTAAACTCTCGTGGTGTGACGGGCGGTGTGTACAAGACCCGGGAACGTATTCACCGCGGCATGCTGATCCGCGATTACTAGCAATTCCGACTTCATGCAGGCGAGTTGCAGCCTGCAATCCGAACTGAGACCGGCTTCTAAGGATTCGCTCCGGATCGCTCCTTCGCTGCCCGTTGTACCGGCCATTGTAGTACGTGTGTAGCCCAGGTCATAAGGGGCATGATGATTTGACGTCATCCCCACCTTCCTCCGGTTTGTCACCGGCAGTCACTTCAGAGTGCCCAACCTAATGCTGGCAACTGAAATCAAGGGTTGCGCTCGTTGCGGGACTTAACCCAACATCTCACGACACGAGCTGACGACAACCATGCACCACCTGTCTCCTCTGTCCCGAAGGCCTGCCCTATCTCTAGGACATTCAGAGGGATGTCAAGACCTGGTAAGGTTCTTCGCGTTGCTTCGAATTAAACCACATACTCCACTGCTTGTGCGGGTCCCCGTCAATTCCTTTGAGTTTCACTCTTGCGAGCGTACTCCCCAGGCGGAGTGCTTACTGTGTTTACTTCGGCACCAAGGGTATCGAAACCCCTAACACCTAGCACTCATCGTTTACGGCGTGGACTACCAGGGTATCTAATCCTGTTTGCTCCCCACGCTTTCGCGCCTCAGCGTCAGTTACAGTCCAGAAAGTCGCCTTCGCCACTGGTGTTCCTCCACATCTCTACGCATTTCACCGCTACACGTGGAATTCCACTTTCCTCTCCTGCACTCAAGTCTCCCAGTTTTCAGTGCGAACCAGGGTTGAGCCCTGGGCTTAAACACCAAACTTAAAAGACCGCCTGCGCGCGCTTTACGCCCAATAATTCCGGACAACGCTTGCCCCCTACGTATTACCGCGGCTGCTGGCACGTAGTTAGCCGGGGCTTTCTTCTCAGGTACCGTCATTTCCAGGGCAGTTACTCCCCGGAACGTTCTTCCCTGGCAACAGAGCTTTACGATCCGAAAACCTTCATCACTCACGCGGCGTTGCTCCGTCAGACTTTCGTCCATTGCGGAAGATTCCCTACTGCTGCCTCCCGTAGGAGTCTGGGCCGTGTCTCAGTCCCAGTGTGGCCGATCACCCTCTCAGGTCGGCTACGCATCGTCGCCTTGGTGAGCCGTTACCTCACCAACTAGCTAATGCGCCGCAGGCCCATCTGTAAGCCACAGCTTGCGCCGTGTTTCCAAGCTCCTCCATGCGGAGAAGCCATCTATCCGGTCTTAGCTACCGTTTCCGGTAGTTATCCCAGTCTTACAGGCAGGTTGCCTACGTGTTACTCACCCGTCCGCCGCTAGGGTCCGAAGACCCTCGCTCGACTTGCATGTATTAGGCACGCCGCCAGCGTTCGTCCTGAGCCAGGATCAAACTCTCCAATAAAGTAAAGTTCGACTTGCTCATTCAAAGCTAGCACGAATCCGAAGATTCGTTGTATTTTCACTCTCTCGTTGTTCAGTTTTCAAAGGGCAATGAATTCGCCATTTCGAGCACCGCTCCAAAAGCGACTTTTATAATATATCACATTCACCCAGTTCATTGCAAGTGTTTTTTGAAATTCTTTTTTCATCGAATCCCTCAGCACTTGAAGAACTTGTCCGGCTCAAACGGCCGGAAGAACAATATAGCATGTTTCAAAATAGAATGCAAGCACAAAATGAAATTAAAAAACAACAGGAAGCCGAAGAGGCTTCCTGTAACATTTTTAAAGAGGAACTGACGTTACTTCGTTTAACTGCTCAAGCAGCTCGGAATGAATCCGAGTATTGCTGGCCGCCACGTCTCTGACCTCGAGCGAATATGGCTTCCCATGTATATCGGTTACCTGTCCGCCCGCCTCTTGAATGATCAAGGCTCCGGCGGCGATATCCCATGAATTCAGCCCAATTTCCCAAAACCCGCTTAATCTTCCTGCAGCTACATAGGAAAGGTGTAATGCAGCCGAGCCGGCCACACGCAAATTACGTACCTTCGAGCTCAAGGCTTGGATCCCGGCAAGATTCATGGGGAGCGCACGTTCGCGGTCAGCGGGTAGACCTGTAGCAATCAGGCTGTCTTTCAGCTTTTCCTCCGAGGAAACCTGAATACGTCTTCCCTTCAGATAAGCGCCCTTCCCCTTCTCAGCAACAAACAGTTCATTATGAATCGGGTTGTAAACAACTCCCGTAACCACTTCGCCTCGATGCGCCAATGCAATGGATACGGAGAAGAAAGGAAAGCCGTGAACAAAGTTAGTCGTACCGTCAAGCGGATCGACAATCCAGAGATACTCGGCATCCTTCATCTGGCGCAGGGCTTGCTCGGAAGCAGCCGGGCCCGGCTCAACGCCTTCCTCGCCTAATATGGTATGGTGCGGGAAGTGAGTATGAATTAAATTACGAATCATCATTTCAGCGCCCTTATCCACTTCCGTAACCAGATCGTGCGATGAATATTTGGTAGAAAGGCTCTGATAATCGCCAAGCTTGCTTTGGATCCATTCTCCCGCCTTCGACGCGGTATTAATGGCTACGGCAGTGAAGCTCTTGCCTCCCACCGAAAATGATTGCGATTCTTCACTAGCCAATCCAATCAACTCTCTTCCTAAAAATCAGTCATCTTATGTAACTCAAGTATAATCAATTATACGCCGGAAAAGCCATGGGGTTTCGCTACAAAAATAATTAGAATTCAGCCTCATTTTTGATGCACATTGTCTATATTAGCCCGCCGAAAATTGTGATATAGTTAAATTTAGTTCATTTTATCCCTAAACATTGCTAAAGACGCCGGGTCTTTCAAGGACCCGGCGTCTTTTGATATAAGCTGGAAAGCTAAAACTACACACCGACGATGTGATAGCCGTTATCTACATAGATGACCTCGCCCGTAATCCCCCGGGACAGGTTGCTCATCAGGAAGAGAGCCGTATCCCCAACCTCGGCGACTTCGGTCGTGCGACGCATCGGCGCTTTCTCTTCAACGGTTTTCAAGATGGAGTTAAAGTCCTTGATCCCCTTAGCGGCCAGTGTACGAATAGGCCCTGCAGAAATGGCATTCACACGAATATTAAATTGTCCCAAATCCGAAGCCAAATACCGCACGCTTGCTTCGAGCGCCGCCTTAGCAACTCCCATGACATTGTAGTTCTTCATAGCGCGTTCCGCTCCGAGATAAGTCATTGTCATGATGCTGCCGCCTTCCGTCATAAGCGGATACAGCTTCTGAGCTACGGCTACGAGTGAATAAGCGCTGATATCGTGAGCCAGAGCAAAGCCTTCACGGGATGTGCCGACGAACAGGCCTTCGAGCTCTTCCGTTTTGGCAAAGGCGATGCTGTGTACAATGCCGTGAAGCACACCGCACTGCTCACGAAGCGTTTCCGCTAATCGGTCAATGTCCTCGTCAACCGTCACATTGCAAGGAAGGATCGAGGAATTCGGAATTGTCTCCGCCAGCTTGCGAACACGCTCTTCCACACGCTCGCTTTCATATGTAAATACTAAACGGGCACCCTGGCTAGCCAAGGATTGAGCGATGGCCCAAGCGATGCTGCGGTCATTGGCAACACCCATAACCAATATATTTTTACCTTGTACCAAATTCATCTTCAACCGTTCCCCTCTCCATGAAAAAATGCTGTGTTGCTTGTCCGATGGTTCCTTCCTCAAAGTACCCCATTTTACCGAATATTTCAAGTAAAAGGAAAGGATTATTTATCGTCAAAAACCGCGCGGTTTCTCGACAAAAATCAGTTCCTACAGCTCAAATGAAGCTTGCGTGAGCAACGTTACTCCCTGTTCTCCTTGCAGATCCTCCATCAGCTTGAATAATGCTTCATCCTTCTTCTTTGCCTCCAGCATCATATCGAGCCTCGGAGTTACCGGAGCGATCTCACGCAAAAAACTCATTAGAGGCTCTATCTCAATAAAGTCTGCATGAGCTCTGACGTCTTTATCGCTTTTGGGGCTGGAGATATGGATCTTCGGCGGCAGCCCCGTTTCCTGCCAGGTTGCTTGAATTCGTGGCCACAGCTCAACCGGTGATTCCCCGGTATTGTTTACTTGATGGTGATGAATATCTAGCACCATCGGGACGCCGATCGCCTCGCAAACCTCAAGCGTTTCTGACGCCGTGAATGTTTTGTCGTCATTTTCCAGTGTCACTCTTTCTTTAATCCGTCCAGGCAGCTCGGTAAAGTTAGCAATAAAGCGTGCACGGGCCGTTTCCTTGTTACCATACGTACCGCCGATATGAATATTACATTTTGCCGTTATATCCAGTCCCATCGCTTCCAGCATATTTACATGCCGGTCAAGGTCCTCGCGGGAATGCCGCAAAACGTCAGCCCGCGGCGTACTCAGCACCGTAAAGTGATCGGGATGAAAGCTGAGCCTCATCCGATGCTCTTTGGCGTATGTGCCCAGCTCGGCGAAAGCCTCAGCCAAGACGGGAAACGGATCCCATCCGGCAAGCAACTCATGCCCCATAAGCGGAATCAGCTTCGAGGACATGCGATACATCTCAACATCGTGGGCGCGGTTATGCCGAAGCAGCCGAAGCGTATTATGTATGTTCTCCGCAGCAATACGTTCGAGCTTGCGGACGGCCGCTTCGCGGTCATCCAGCTTGGCGAAGTTGGTTGCGGTCATAGTCTTGGATGGAGACGCGTTGGCAACGATGGTGGACATGGCAACATAACCAAGACGAACGATCATGAACGTCACGCTCCCATATTGTGTCGGATTGGCTCATCCCTGCTTAGGCTTCCCTCGAAAGAAAAAAGCATCCCCTCTCCCGCCAACGGGAAAGGGAATGCTTCGTTTTTAGACATTTAAGCTTGCTGTTCTCCGAAAAACATTTCGTGTGCCAGAGCCGTTTGAATCCTGGCTTCTTCGTCGGTCAGCTTGCGGACCAGCTCCATCTCCACTTGCGTTACCTCTTCACCTTGAAAGTTAATCTCGGCGATCGAAGCAAGAATTTTTACAATCGCGATTGCTTTATTGTCGGGGGTATAAGCGAAGACCTTTTGTCCCGTCGGAAAGACGCGAAAGCCGCTTTTGACCATTTTGCCACGGCCGTACTCCAGCAGCTCATAAAGCTCCTGTTCGGATTTGAATTTGCATACGGAATTGAATTCAGTTTGAAAACCCATCGTTCTTTGCTCCTCCAGACTTACGTTCTAGGGCAAATCGAAAGAATAAACCAAGCCTTGCTTATCGGCATGGCGTTGAAGCGCCAGTCGGATCAGATCATCAAGCAGCTCCCGGTAAGGCTTGCCGCTCTCCTGCCATAACAGCGGGTACATACTGAACGGGGTAAATCCGGGCATCGTGTTGATTTCATTAATGAATATCTTGTTATCATCCTTGCGAAGGAAGAAATCCAAACGGGACAGTCCCGTTCCATCTACCGCTAGATAGGCGCGAATGGCCAAATCGCGGATTTGGTCGCTTAGCTCCGGAGATATCTCAGCCGGAATGATCATCGCGGATTTGCCGTCGATGTATTTTGCTTTGTAATCGTAGAATTCATTCGAAGAAACGATCTCGCCGACAACGGAGGCTTGCGGCTCCTCATTACCGAGCACGGCAACCTCCACTTCTCTGGCATTGATAAACTCCTCCACAATGACCTTGCGATCATATTGGAACGCCAGTCGAATGGCCTCGATCAGCTCGTCGCGGTTTCTCGCCTTGCTGATCCCAACGCTGGAGCCCAGATTCGCCGGCTTTACGAAGCAAGGGTACCCGATGGAGATCTCGATTTCCATTAGGAAGTAGGCATTGTCCTTCTCCCATTGGCTGCGTGTAAAATGGCGGAATACGCACTGCGGAAGCCCCTCCTGGGCAAAAACCTTCTTCATCATCACCTTGTCCATGCCAACGGCCGATGCCAGCACACCTGCGCCCACATAAGGGATGTTAGCCATTTCCAGAAGCCCCTGGATCGTGCCGTCTTCTCCGAAGGTTCCATGAAGCAGTGGAAACACAACATCTACCGCCGCTTTGTTACCTTCAGCCGCAGCCTCTTGAACCGTACCAAAGAACGGTTGAAGAGCGAACGAGCCTTCCTGCTGAGCCTGGTCGGCGAAGGTCAGTGCCGCTGCGGATGGCGCCGGGCCGGTCAGGGCAGGACCCGTACGCCATTCGCCATGTTTCGTTATGTAAAAAGGCTGTACCTCATATTTGTTTAAATCAAATGCTTTGGTTACAGCAAGCGCCGTTTGCAACGAAACCTCATGCTCTCCGGACTTGCCGCCGTAGATCAAGCCTACGCGTATCTTATCGCTCATAGCAACCTCCGATGATGATCTGTAGTAAGGGATAGCTCCTTATGCATGCCGGACATGCAAATAGTAAAGCTTAAAGATGGATGAAAAGCGAAGTGGCTACATGGATTCTACAATATGAAGGAAACGATATTGTGTGCGCTCCGACCAGGAAGGCGAGTCTCGGTAGCTCCAGAATCGGTGCTTGCTGTTCGTCGTATGAGCGTTCACCAGCGGCATGCCGTTCGCATCCTTGGCGGTTATGATGGTGTTGTGCTGAAAGGTTCCGTCTCCGTTCCAGTCGTAACAGATGACGTCGCCCAGCTCAAGCTGCTCCGGCGAAGCGACTTCTTCCGCCCGGAGCCCTGTGCGGCTTCGCAGCAAATAATACAGCAGACTGTTGGCTACAGCCCAGCTGTAGCTCCAATGCTCTTGCCCGCCGAAGCGGCCTTTGTACCACCAGCCCGAATCCCTTCTACCAGTATAGTTCATCGCCGCCCCCCCTGCATAGAGGCACTGGGACACAAAATTCGTGCAGTCCACCTCGAAGGTGATGTAGTCCGGGTTACCTTTGTCCCACCAGGCATCGGCGTAAGCAACGGCCGCTGCGCGGTTATAACGAGCGCGAGGGGCCCACGGCTGAACCTGGGGATTCAGCAAGGGACTTGAAGGAAGACGCATCGGCGCAGTCGCATGAAAGGCTTCATCAGCCTGCAGCAGACCTCCGTCTGACGGCAGCGTTATGAGTGATCGCTCGGTTTGGAGAGGCTCGATTCGAACAATATCCCAGCCATCTTCTTCCGGCCGCAGCGTAATCCGCTCCCATTCGACTCGCTGCTCCGACAGCTCTTCCTGCGCTTGAACGCCTACGGAGCTGCAGACCAGCTTAATATCGGCTGTAACCTGATCTTCCCTTTCAGCAAACCTTTGAACGGATAGTCGGGTTTCCTTTTTCGTTGGAGTGATCCCCCGGGCTTGATCCATAGCGCACTTGCGCCGAAGTCTGTCAGCCTCTTTATTCAAATAATTGTGATCACTTACGAACGGCAGCACGGATTCGACGGAATATTCCATGTCCAACTGATTTCGATGGTGAACGTAATTATACAAGGCGTTTTTCCAAGACATGAATAAGCCCCCCTATAAGCATAGAGACAGATGAACCACCGGCGAAAAGAAAAAGGCATACGGACGGAGGTTTCCATTCTTATCCTTATGACAGCCCGATGATAAAAATGAACGAAATCCACCTTTACGAATGGACGTCGCAGCAGTATACTATGTATAGAGTTACTTAATGAAATCGTGTTTCACAGAATGGAACAAGACGAGTTCAAACCGAATCCGTTTGCGGCATTTACATTAAGGTAAATGACTAACCGCACTATTAAAAGGAGGAACAGCGACCCATGTCCAGACAAGACCAGTTTTCGGTCCGCAAAGAGCTGTCGGTTGGCAACAAATCGTTCAACTACTACAGCTTGCCTGCATTTGAAGAGCAGGGCAACGGCAAGATCAGCAACCTGCCTTTCTCCATCAAGGTATTGCTCGAGGCGGCGCTTCGTCAATTCGACGGCCGTGCCATCACCCAAGAGCATGTGAAGCAAATTGCCAACTGGGCGTCCGACCGCGATGCCAACAAAGAAATTCCTTTTATCCCTGCACGTATCGTGCTTCAAGACTTTACCGGTGTACCGGTTGTCGTTGACCTTGCAGCGATGAGAGATACCATGAAGCGCGCCGGCGGAGATCCGAAGCGAATCAACCCGCTTGTTCCGGTTGACCTTGTTATCGACCACTCCGTTATGGTTGATGCTTTCGGTTCCTCCTCCGCTCTGGAAGAAAACATCGAGCTTGAGTTCCAACGCAACGAAGAGCGCTACCGTTTCCTTCGCTGGGCTCAAACGGCGTTCGATAACTTCCGTGCGGTTCCGCCGTCAACAGGTATCGTTCACCAGGTAAACCTGGAGTATCTCGCTTCCGTAGCAGCTACCAAGCTGGTAGACGGCGCGACAGAAGTATATCCTGACTCTCTGGTAGGTACAGACTCCCATACGACGATGATCAACGGTCTCGGTATCGTCGGCTGGGGCGTAGGCGGTATCGAGGCGGAAGCAGGTATGCTTGGCCAGCCGCTGTACTTTGTAACTCCTGAAGTTATCGGCTTCAAGCTGACAGGTACGCTTGCTGAAGGCGCAACCGCTACCGACCTTGCTTTGACGGTTACCCAAATGCTTCGTAAGAAGGGCGTTGTAGGTAAATTCGTTGAGTTCTACGGTCCTGGTTTGAGCAACATCAGCCTGGCTGACCGTGCGACAGTTGCCAACATGGCTCCTGAGTACGGCGCAACAATCGGCTTCTTCCCGGTTGACAGCGAGTCCCTGAACTATCTCAGAGGCACAGGCCGCGACGAAGAGCAAATCGCTCTGGTTGAGGCTTACTATAAAGCACAAGGCATGTTCCGTACCGACGAAACTCCGGATCCTGTGTTCACTGATGTGATCGAGCTGGATCTGGCAACGGTAGTACCGAGCTTGGCCGGTCCTAAGCGTCCTCAAGACCGCGTAGAGCTGACGAACATGAAGGAATCCTTCAATTCCATCATCCGTACCCCGATCGACAAAGGCGGCTACGGTCTGACAGAAGAGAAGATCGCCGAATTCGTAGATGTGAAGCATCCGAACGGCGAAACCAGCAAGATGGGCACCGGCGCGGTAGTTATCGCGGCGATCACTTCTTGTACGAACACTTCCAACCCAAGCGTTATGATCGGTGCCGGTTTGGTGGCTAAGAAAGCCGTTGAGCGCGGTTTGATGAAGCCGGGCTATGTGAAGAGCAGCTTGACGCCAGGTTCCCTGGTGGTTACCGAGTATCTGCAAAAAGCGGGCTTGATTGAGCCGCTCGAAGCTCTCGGCTTCCACGTAGCAGGCTACGGCTGCGCAACCTGTATCGGTAACTCCGGTCCGCTTCCGGAAGAAGTCAGCGCAGCCATCGCGGACAATGACATGACGGTTGCAGCTGTATTGTCGGGTAACCGGAACTTCGAAGGCCGCGTACACGCTCAAGTTAAAGCAAACTACCTGGCATCTCCTCCGCTGGTTGTTGCTTACGCTCTGGCAGGTACGGTGAACATCGATCTGGCCAACGATCCAATCGGCCACGACCAGCAAGGTCAGCCGGTGTACCTGAAGGACATCTGGCCGACATCCAAGGAAGTTCAAGATGCTATGGCTTCCGCTATGAGCGCTGACATCTACCGTGCGAAGTACTCTAACGTATTCCGTGCGAATGAGCGCTGGAACGCTATCGACGTACCGGAAGGCGATCTGTACGAGTGGGATAACAGCTCCACTTACATTCAGAACCCGCCGTTCTTCACGAACCTTGGCTCCGATCTGAACGATATCGCTGATATCCGCGGCGCTAAGACACTTGCCCTGCTGGGTGATTCCGTAACTACGGACCACATCTCCCCTGCAGGTAACATCAAGGTTGACAGCCCTGCCGGTAAGTATCTGATCGAGCATGGCGTGAAGAAGGAAGACTTCAACTCCTACGGTTCCCGTCGCGGTAACCACGAAGTGATGATGCGCGGTACTTTCGCGAATATCCGGATCCGTAACCAAGTAGCACCTGGCACGGAAGGCGGCGTAACTACTTACCTGCCTACCGGTGAAGTCGAGTCGATCTACGATGCTTCCATGAAGTATCAAGAAAACGGCACGAACCTTGTCGTTATCGCAGGAAAAGAGTACGGTACAGGCTCCTCCCGCGACTGGGCAGCAAAAGGTACTTTCCTGCTCGGCGTGAAAGCCGTCATCGCTGAAAGCTTCGAGCGTATTCACCGCTCCAACCTCGTAGGCATGGGCGTGCTTCCGCTGCAGTTCCTGGAAGGCCAAAGCTGGAAGACTCTTGGTCTGACCGGCCGCGAAGCGTTCGACATCACCGGTCTGAGCAACGATGTACAGCCTGGTCAGAAGGTGACTGTAACGGCTACGCGTGAAGACGGCACCAGCTTCAGCTTCGAAGCGCTCGTTCGTCTGGACAGCTTCGTTGATGTGGACTACTACCGTAACGGCGGTATTCTGCAAACGGTATTGCGTCAAATCATGGCTTAATTTTATCGATTCAAATAGAGCCGCTTTACGAGCCCCTAGTCTCTTGTCCATACAAGAGGCCAGGGGCTTTTTGCCTAAGCTGCGGGTAAGCGTCGACACGGATCTCTATAAAAATATAAAACTTCCATAAAATGTAGTTGATCCTACTAGAAATGACAATTTTTGAGTGATATGATGGTAAATGATTGGTAAATAGGATAGATATGACAGGAGGGCGTGTCTTGATTAATTTTTGGGACCAGGTAAATCCGGGGGATTTTCTGCAAGGGGAAATCGAAGGCTACGATAAGCCGGTTCGGCAGCTGTATCGAACGATTTTGTCCCGTCTATCGGTGGACGATATGCTGGAGGTCGGCTGCGGACCGGGGGTAGATTATATCGGGGCAGCGGTTACTTGTCCGGAGATCCGTTACACAGGCGTTGATTATACGGAGCAAATGATCGAGCATTGCCGCGCCAGCTTTCCGAAGGGAACGTTCCTCCAAGGCAATATTTTCGACCTTCCTTTCCAAGACGGTGAATTCAGTTTGGTTTACTGCAAGGATGTACTGAATCATCTGGACAATTGGGCAGCGGCCTTTCAAGAGCTGGTTCGCGTAAGCAACCGTTATGTATTGGTCAACTTCTTCGACGGACTCGGGGCTACAACCAAGAGTATTCGTACCGAATGCGAAGGCGGCTATATCGATCATTTCTATGACTGGAACGAAGTGATGACCACCCTGACTGCACTCCGGCCGGCGTCCATGACCATCCATACGGTGGTTTGCCCTCCGAATGGAGAGGAGACGATGATCCTGTTCGAAAAGAACAGCACAGCTCTAGAGGCTGTGACGGAAAGACTTACGGCGGTAGGTGCCAGGTAAATAAAAGCATTCCATATTTCCTCCCCGGGGCTGAAGCCGCGGGGAGTTTTCGCTGTATGCAAAAAAGCCCGTAAGTGCCGAGAGTGCCGCACCGTTCACAGCACGCTCAGACCTAGGAGCCTTTTGGAGTTACTTCACCATTTTCCCCATCCGACGAGCTGCTTCCATTAGCAGCGGAGCATGCTCGCGCATCAGCTCCGGAGTCAGCCGGTTCGACGGCCCCGATACCGCGAGCGCAGCCACAAGGCGATGCGCCCGGTTAAAGATCGGCGCAGCCACGGCGGCCGCGCCCGGCTCGCGCTCTTCCACGCTGGTCGCGAAGCCGAGCGAGCGAACCTCCTCCAGCTGCTGGCGATAAGCCGCAGCAGCATCTCCCTCCGCCTTCGGCCAAGCCGGATCCTGCAGCAGTGCCTGCTGCACCTCCGGCTCCGCGAAGGCGACGAGCACTTTGCTCGACGCGCCGACATACAGCGGCAGTCTTGCCCCAATCGGAGCAACGCGGCGAATCGCCTGGTTGCTCTGCACGGCCTGTACGCGAACACGCTCCATCCCGTCGCGCACGTACAGGCTGACGGTCTCGCCGAGCTGATCGCGCAGCCGCTCCATCTCCGGGAGGAGCAGCAGCTCGGGGTCATCGCTGTGCGACAAGTTCGCGGAGAGCTCCCAGATGCGGAAGCCCAGCCGATACCGCTCGGATGCCGGGTCCCGGATGATGAAGCCCTTCCCTTCCAAAGAGGCCAGCAGCCGATGAACCGTACTTTTGTGCAAACCTACGCGGGAAGCGATTTCCGTTAAGCTGAGGTCCTCCGACTCCGCAAAGCAAAGCAAGATATCCAGCGCCCGCTCCACAGCGCGCACCGTTAGTTTGCCGTCCTCCATGTATTCCATCTCCCGAAAAAGAGTTTCACTAGTTGAAATCTATTATACCGGATTTCATGCAAATTGCCTACCGTCCCCCGCATAATTGGATACAATCCCCTGCAGTATTACAGAATGATTACAAGCAGTTTACATTTTTCGCGGCTGATTGACGGTATCCCCCGCCGCATCTTACTATAGAAATAGAAGGAACTCACTTGAACGGCACGCACTTAAGCGACAGAGGCAGGACCTTCGACTCATCATGATAAGGGGGGACCTCTATGGATTCGAACTCGTACACTCCCGTCACTCTTCAAAACCCAACCGTTGAAACCGCTGTCAAACGCATATCACTTGCCCGGCGTTATCGAGCTTGGCTTCTGGCCCTGTTCTCCCTACTGCTCGCACTTTCCAGCTTAGTGCTGGGCTTCCATGCTTACATCGCGTGGACGCTGGCGAGACCCCATATCGATCCGCTGACCTCCAATCCGGCCTTAGCCTTCGGCGCGGCTTATGAGGATATTCAGTTCCCGAGCAGGGATGAGGCTTCCCGATTGGACGGCTGGTACATTCCGGCAGCAGCTGCAGGAGGAGCGGCAGCCTCCAAAATCACCGTCATCTTCTCGCATGGCTACGGCGGAAACCGAGAGGAGATCTGGGTGCCGATCTACGATCTGGCCAAGGCCGCCAAAAACCAAGGCTACAATGTGCTCATGTTCGATTACGGCTTCGTTCAATCGGAGCTCGGTGTGACCGGAGGACTGCGCGAATCCCAGGAGCTGCTCGGAGCGATCGACTATGCCAAGGAACGCGGCGCGGAGAAGATCTTCATCTGGGGCTTTTCCATGGGAGCCGGAACGGCACTACAAGCAGCGCTGCAAACCAGAGAGATCGACGGCATGATCCTCGACAGCACCTTCATTCTGGAGCCAGCTACGCTATACCACAACATGAAGCAGGTAGCCAATCTTCCTAAGCTGTCTCAACCGCTTGTTCATTTCTTTTTCCCGCTGATCAACGGGGTGAGCCTGAACCAAATCCCATATGATAAAGTGAAGGAAACACAGTATTCGATGCCGATCTTCTTCATTCATGGAAAGAAGGATCTGAAGGCCCCTTACGAAATTGCCGAAGAAATTTTCCACAATCAGAAGGCCGATTCGGGCTCGCAGCTATGGCTGTCCGACAAAGACTATCATGAGCTGATTTATCGCGGTCAGAAACGGAGCTACCTTCAAATGACGACAGGCTTCCTCCGTACTCTGGCGACAAGCCCTGCGAAAAATATTTCCAATTCCGGCGGCCGCTAACCCCGGAAGGAACATAGGACCCAAGCCTCCCTGAATACAATGTCTCGTAGCCGTTCGTTCTTCACAAAACCGCGAGACAAGTACAAGTATTCACAGGGAGGTTTTTTCATTTATGCTATATGTCTATGGAGCACTAATGCCGCTTCGGGTGCTGGAGGAAATCCGCTTCTGGAAGATGCAGGAACGAGAGCACACCGTTGTCATCCGTACGCTTGTCCCTAACCTGGAACCCGCATATGCAGCCTTGCTGGAAAAATGGGAGCAGGTCTTCGCTCAGACCGAAACCGCAGCTCAGCAATGGATCGAGGCCGTGCTTAGGGCCTCGGCCCCGATCAGTCCGGCCGTACATAACCAAATTCAAGAGCTTCTGAGGGTATCTATGGCTCAATCCCAGCAGTTTATCCACCAGCTGTATGCCCTTCTTGCCCAAAGCGCTCCCATCCAGGCCAATCCGGTCATCGAGACCGTCATGCTGCATATCATCCGGGAATCCGAATATTTCTTGGGCGTGCTGCAAGCCGTGCAAAGCGACCAGACCCCTTGTTAGCTCCCACCCTGTAACAACAAAGCCCATCGAAGTCTACCGTCAAGGTAGATTTCCATGGGCTTTTCTGTTTAATTTTCACGAATTAAGGATAAAAATTCCGAACGAGCCGGCGCATCCGTACGGAATACACCACGTACCGCTGACGTTACGGTCTTGCTGCCGTACTTCTTTACTCCCCGTGCGCACATGCAAAGGTGTTCGCCTGTGACGACAACCATACACCCGTGCGGTGTCAGCTCTTCTTCAATAATGTCGGCCAGCTCCGATGTAATTCTCTCTTGTACCTGCAAACGACGTGTAACCGCTTCGACCAGCCGGGCGAACTTGCTAAGACCTGCGATCTTGCCGCTCGGAATGTAGCCAATATGCACCTTGCCGAAGAACGGCGCCATGTGGTGCTCGCACTGGCTGTAGTATACGATATCCTTGACGATAACGAGCTCCTCATGCTTCTCGTCGAATGCTACGCCTAGAATATCCTTCACATTAGCGTCATACCCTGCGAAAATTTCCTCATACATCCGTGTTACCCGAGCGGGCGTTTCCAGCAAGCCCTCCCGATCCACATCCTCGCCGATCAAGCGCAAAATCTCGCGAACGTGGTGCTCAATCTGCTCCCTGTTCTCCTGTACGCGGCTATTCTTGTAATCTTTGGCCGGCATGCTTTCCCCTCCTCCTTAAGCTCCTCTCCGGCCGACTTAACGCCAGCCGAAAGAGCGATCCGCACCGCAATGCCAAATTACGGGCGGAATTTCTGCTTTTTCATCGCTTGCTGCATCTTGTTCATCTGCTGTTTATTCAAGTTGTAACCCATCTGCTTCGCCATCTGCTGCAGCATCTCCGGGTTATTCTGCATGTTCTCGATTTGTTTACGCAAGTAGTAGACGCCGATAAAAAAGCCGCCAACGCCACCTGCAATGAGTGCCAGCAAGCCTGTAATGATGTAACCCCACATATGTCCTTCACTCCTGGTGCCAAGATTTTCCTAATTCATCATACCATGTCCATAGATTGGATACAAACCATTAAAGCATAACGCTGTCGATAAATATAGTATTATGTTTTGCCAAATCGACTTCCTTCACTTCCAGTTGTCCTTCTGCGTCCTGCTTCACGATCCGCACGACAGGGCGTCCCGGCAAGCCGCGATGCTGCCCGACGACAACACCGGTTTCCTTGGTCGACAGGCGAACGGACGCACCGGTCGGATAAACCGACACGATGCGTAAGAACTGAATGACAATCTCGCGGTCCAGCTTCTTGCCGGCCAGCGCCATCAGATGCTCGCACGCTTCATGAGGCATCATACGGTTGCCGCTTTGTCCATCGTACAGCAAATTGTCGTAGGTATTGGCTACAGCAACTATTCTTGCATATAGATGGATATCGTCGCCGCGGAGACGCCTTGGAAGCCCCTCTCCGTCCATCGTCTCATGATGTTGAAAAGCCACATGAGCGATGAGCAGATTCAGCTCACGTTTATTTTTGATCACCTCAAAGCCGCGCCAGGTATGGTGCTTCTTCAAATCCCCCGCTTCATCATCTGTGATGTTCTCGAGCTTCCCTACATCATGCATCAGGGCGCCGATCGCCAGCTCACGAATCTGCGGAACGGGCAGCCCCATATTGATGCCGATGAGGGTAGACATCATACATACATTCATGGCGTGGACGTACATAAGGTTATCCTTCGTGCGGATATCGGACAGCTGAACGAGCACGTCTTTGTTTTTCATAATCTCATCCAGCAGGTTATCTACGCTGAGCGCAATATGCTTCGTGTTAAAATCCTTGCCTGAACGGATGGACTCGAAGCTTTGGCACATTTGCTGAATGACCGCCCGCTTGGTTTCCTCCGAAACAAGATCGACAATCTCGACATCGTCAAAGCTTGGATCCTTAATATACACCATGGTTACGCCAATGCGCTTCAACGTGGTGATCATGAATACCGTCAGCTGAACGCCCTCAGAGAGCAGCACGGAGCCGTTGGCGGAGAAGATCGTTTTCCCCAGGAGCTGACCCGGTTCCACTGTCTCGATGTGTACATACTTCATACCGGAAATCCCTCCAGCTGTAATAAAAAGGTTTTGATCTGCAGCCCGCCGCCGTATCCAACCATGGCACCGCTTGCCCCGATCACCCGGTGGCAGGGCACGATGATGGGCACCGGATTGTTATGGTTCGCCCCTCCTACCGCACGTACCGCTTTGGGCGCATCGATTCGATAGCCGATATCCCGGTAGGAGCAGGCCTGTCCATAAGGAATGTCCATCAGTGCCTGCCATACCTTCTGCTGGAATGTCGTCCCTCGCAGCTCCAAAGGCAGGTCAAAGGAGGTCCGGATACCGGCAAAATACTCCCTCAGCTGCTCGGCGGCCGGCGCCAGGTGCCCGGGGTCATGCCGCCATTCGGTCTCCCCGTACCAGCGCTTCGACCATGCTCTAAGCTTGTCCTCCGCCTCATGGAAGGCACCGAACTCGATCTGGCACAGCTTCGCAGAAGCTCCCTCCCCAACCATACCTAGCGTCAACGGACCGATGGGCGAATCCATTTCGTCATACTTCAGCAGAGCCAACGTGATCATCCTTCCGTTCCCTTAACTTCATCCGCGCCTTCTCTACCTCGCGGCGAGCGGCGTCATCGCGCTCGTGCTCCCGGGCGGCGTCCAGCGCTTCCAACGCCGCTTCGCCTCCTATACGGCCCAATGCCCATGCGGCCGTGCCGCGAATCTCGGGACGCTCGTCCCGCCGCAGCAGCTCTGCCAGCTGCGGTACCGCTGTGGCGTCCCGGAAGTTGCCCAGCGCGAGGATCGCGTTGCGCTGGATCGGCTTCTTGCCGCGCCATGACGCGGCACTTGAGCCGAACCGCTCCTTGAACTCGCGGTTCGACATCTCCAGCAGCGGCTTCAGAAGCGGCTTGACCTGCTCCGGATCGGGCTGCAGCTCCGGATGATGGTCAAAGTGAATGCCCTTGTTCTTCGGACAGACGATCTGGCATGTATCGCAGCCGTACAGGCGATTGCCGATCTTCTCCTTCAGCTTATCGTCCTCGATGATGCCCTTCGTCTGCGTCAGGTACGATACGCACCGCTGGGCATTCAATTGACCGGGACCGACGAGCGCATCGGTCGGACAAGCGTCGATGCAAATCGTGCAATCGCCGCAGCTTTCCAGCACTGGCTGATCCGGAGGAAAGGGCAGGTTCGTGATCATCTCGCCGAGATAGACCCATGAGCCGAACTCCGGCGTAATCACGGAGCAGTTCTTGCCTACCCAGCCGATGCCCGCCCTCTCGGCTACAGCCCGGTCCACTAGAGCCCCGGTGTCGACCATGCTGGCCAACCGGGCATCCGGCACCCGCGCATGAATCCAATCGGCCAGCCGCTCCAAGCGATTGCGCAGCACATGATGGTAATCCGTTCCCCATGCTGAGCGGGACAACATCCCGCGGTAGGCCCCCGGCTCGGAACGCGGGGGATCCTTCAGCTTCGAGGGATAGGCGACAGCAATCGACACAATCGAGCGGGGCTCCGCCAACGTAAGCGACGGATCCACCCGCTTCTCGATATCCCGCTCCTCGAAGCCGGATTCAAAACCCTTGGCCCGATGCTTCAGCAGGATGCCCTTCAGTTCCGTGAACGGGTCTGCGGCGGCAAACCCGATCTTATCGATACCCAGCTGAGGCGCCGCCTCTTTAAGCTCGCTTTTTAACTTCCCCCAATCGATGTCATGCTCTGTTCTGCTCATTGTTCACCTCGCCGCGCCGGTAAGCGGGCCCTCCTCCTGTTCCTGCCTTGTCCGACCTCCCCATTCGCAACTCCCGCGTTTGTTTACTGCCTATAATCGGCTCCATTTGGCCAAAGGCCATACAATCCATTCCGCTCTGCCCTCGATCTGGCCTACGGGCACAGGACCGAAGCTGCGGCTGTCATGACTTGCACTGCGATGGCGGTTATCCCCCATGACGAATACCGTTCCTTCCATCACCGTCAACGGCTCAAACCGTCCGTCTTCAATCGGCGAATCGATGTAGCTTTCCTTCACCTCTACTCCGTTGACAAGAAGCTTGCCGCGGATAATTTGCACCTCATCCCCGCCTACCGCCACAACTCGCTTCACTAGATATGGATGCGGCGAGTCCATCCCCGAAGGATCCCGGACTACGACAATATCACCGCGCTCCGGCGTACCTAGGTATTGGATCGTCTTGTTAATGAACAGCCATTCGCCCTCCGTAAGCGTCGGCTCCATCGAGGTTCCCTTCACCGTAGACAGATGAAACCCGTATTGGTGAAGCAGGATAATGACCGTCATGGCGACGACCACTGCTTTAATCCAATCCCAAACCTCCAGCAGCAATCCCGGCTCGGCCTGATCCTCCGTCTTATGAGTCTTCGGCTCCGCTCCGTCGGACAGCGGTGCGCTCACAACAATTCACCGTCCTTGCGATCTTTCCATCGCTCCCATTCCGCGTAATAACGCAGCACCTCTTGATCCTGAAAAGGCGCTGCGCCGCGCTGTAGCCGCTCAAGCAGAGTCTCCATCCCCTGCTTGACGAGCGTATCGACAGCTTGGGAATAATGGTAGCTTATTTTGTGACGCTCGTATTCCTCTTGGTCGACCACGTGCACATCCCCGCTGGGCATGCGAATGACGTCCAGATCATAATCGATATAGGTGATGACTTTGCCGTTGACATAAGGAGGGGAGGCGATATTACAGTAATACCTTACGCCGTTCTCTTCAATCAGCGCCACCACATTGAACCACAGCTTTGGGATAAAAAAAGACACGCCGGGAATGCGGCTTACCCATTCCTTCCCGTCGGCCTCCACGATTTTCGTCTGGCTGTTGATGAAGACAAGCATCGACTGCTCCCGGTGATCCTTGTGCAGAAGGGATTCCGGGACCAGCCAATTTTCCAGCCACATTCGATGCAAATGGCCGTCGTGCTTGAAGCTTTTGATGATATGTGCGGAAAAAGTAGCCATCGCTCGCCCTGACCCTTCTACAGTCTCTTTGTTCTAGAATAAACGTATGTTGCTTCGCTTTCAAGCAAAAACAAAAAAAGCATAACGACGAAAGCGATCTGGGAAGGTCGATGTTCGTGTCTATGCTTAGGATTACCATTCAATATGTAGAATTATAGATCAGCCGCCCACAATGCTCAGCCGATGCGCTGCTCTGGAGAAATCGTTCGGTTGATAGCCGGCCTTCTCATAAACAGGCAGGATCATCTCGTTATGCACATCCACGGTTACCATAATGCGTCTTACCTTACGTTGCTCGAAGCGTCCCCGTAAGCTCTCGATAAGCGACTTCCCGATTCCCCGGCGCTGATAATCCTTATCTACGGCAATACGGTAAAAATAACCGTTCTGATTGTCGATGGTGCCTACGATGACGCCGGTAATCCGGTCACCTTCTTGAGCAACCATCACAAGCTCGCTATCCCAAGATAATTGCCGAGCGAATGCAGCCATCGTTTCTTCGTAGCATTCTTCCGACAATGTCTTGCTAAATAGCTCCGTAACGGAAACATAATCGGAAAGTTGAAAGGACCGAACCTGATATGTGCTCACCTGCATGATGGTCTCTCCCCGCAGCATAAAGTTTGGTATTAGTTAAAAATACGACAAATTTCACAAAATTCCTGCTGAAATTTTAAGATTTCTTTAAATTTCTGCAAAAAACCTCAGAAATTTGTTGAAAGCGCTTTTTATGAAGCGTTTTCATGCTGTTTGCGTGCATTTGCTACGTTTTTATGCGGTTTTCCTTATTACATTTTTATATGCAGTGAATGCGAGAGCGATGCCTTTTTTTGCAAGCCGATGTCCGCCTCCCTTTCTACCCTTGAAACATTGCAGGGTCGATGTGCGTATTAAGAGTATCCTTAGCAATCATGGATTGGAGCGAAACGTATGGAAAAGGAGACTTCCTCAGGGACCGGCAGATCGGCTGCAATCGTAAGCTTATTTCTGGCAACGGCCTTAACGGCGGGCTGCGCACCGGCTCCGAAGCCGGCTGTTCCCTCCCCTGTACCCTTGCCTCCCGCGGCGGTTAAAGCGGACCCAACACCGGGCGGAATCCCCCCCGCAGACGCTTGCCGGGATGACGATCAGGATAACCGCTGTGATGATGACGGCATCGATATCGACCGCAGCGGCGGGACTTATATTTATAATGGAATGACCTATTATCGTCGAGGCAGCGGCTTTTCGTCGGGAGGGGCAGCTGTTCGGCAGCCTGCGACTACGACGTTACCGCCAAGCAGCGGCAGCGGTGCGGGCGTAAGCAGTGGTACCGCGCCGGGTGGGACGGCTTCGAAGCCGGATGCGGCTCCTGCCACGAGCGCGCGGACGGGAACGTTCACACAGAATGGAGGATCGAGCAGCACTGCAGGGGGAAGCAGCACGTCTTCATCCTCTGTGTCATCCTCCAGTACATCACGGTCGTCAAGCTCCAGCAGCGGGATTTCCTCCGGCACCTCGTCTTCGCACGGGGGAATCGGCAGCTCCGGCACGAGCAGCAGCAGCTAGCGGCGTTGAACTGGAGGTATGGCGGTAAGCGCGCTTGCATGGGCGGTTGTAAGGTTGATTTTACGCGGCGTGGCAATACGTAAGCACACCAATGAACGGAAGAATGGACGCCCTGCGGAGGGCCGGATAATGGCAGTTTTGCCACTGCACGGGCGAAATCGCACCTCCACGGCTTCTCTAATCGCACATTTGCAATAATCTGGACCGGGGACACCTTCTCTCCTCCCGGGAGGGCCCTATAATCGCAGTTCTGCCACTGCACGGGCGAAATCGCACTCCCCGGGTATCTCTAATCGCACATTTGCAATAATCTGGACCGGGGACACCTTCTTTCCTCCCGGGAGGGCCGGATAATGGCAGTTCTGCCGGCACGGGCGAAATTGCACCCCCACGGCTTCTCTAATCGCACATTTGCGATAATCGGGTTCGGGCACACCATCCTTCCTCTCGGGAGGGCCGGATAATGGCAGTTCTGCCACTGCACGGGCGAAATCGCACCTCCACGGCTTCTCTAATCGCACATTTGCGATAATCGGGACCGGGGACACCTTCTTTCCTCCCGGGAGGGCCGGATAATGGCAGTTTTGCCACTGCACGGGCGAAATCGCACTCCCGCGGCATCCGTAATCGCACATTTGCGATAATCGGGACCGGGGACACCTTCTTTCCTCCCGGGAGGGCCGGATAATGGCAGTTCTGCCGGCGCACGGGCGAAATTGCACCCCCACGGCTTCTCTAATCGCACATTTGCGATAATCGGGTTCGGGCACACCATCCTTCCTCTCGGGAGGGCCGGATAATGGCAGTTCTGCCACTGCACGGGCGAAATCGCACCTCCACGGCTTCTCTAATCGCACATTTGCGATAATCGGGACCGGGGACACCTTCTTTCCTCCCGGGAGGGCCGGATAATGGCAGTTTTGCCACTGCACGGGCGAAATCGCACTCCCGCGGCATCCGTAATCGCACATTTGCGATAATCGGGACCGGGGACACCTTCTTTCCTCCCGGGAGGGCCGGATAATGGCAGTTCTGCCGGCCGCACGGGCGAAATTGCACCCCCACGGCTTCTCTAATCGCACATTTGCGATAATCGGGACCGGGGACACCTTCTTTCCTCCCGGGAGGGCCGGATAATGGCAGTTCTGCCACTGCGCGAGCGAGATCGCACCTCCACGGCTTCTCTAATCGCACATTTGCGATAATCGGGACCGGGGACACCTTCTTTCCTCCCGGGAGGGCCGGACTAAATCCCGTACGAGTCACTGTATAGTGTATTAACAGCTACTGTGACCCGAACGGGCTTTTTCCCGTATAAAATCATACCTCTAGAGGGAATATAATCCGGGTGTGAGATTAAGCAGGCCCGGGAAAGGAGGTAGTTACATGCCGAACAATAAGGAGCAGGTCCGTTCCATTAATGAGCTTCATACGCACCAGTATTCCGAATGGACCTCGGAGGAGCTTCACTACCATCAGCGTGTGATGAGCGATATGTCTCCTTGGCTGAATGCGCAAGGGACGGCCATGCTGAATCAGATCATCACCGAGATCGAGGACCGCGGACCCGGAGTCCATAACCAATAACCTGCCGCTTTGCTACACTCGGTTACTTTTTATACATACATGTTGATTTTATATAAAAAATCAGCGATAATGTAGAGGAAATTACATATTTCTAGGAGGTTTTTCAAGCCATGGCACATCAATTACCGCCACTGCCTTACGCGAACAATGCACTGGAGCCACACATCGATGAAATGACAATGATGATTCACCACGATCGTCACCACAATGCATATGTAACGAACCTGAATGCGGCGCTGGAATCCGCTCCTGAACTGCAAAACAAGAGCGTTGAAGAACTGATTGCCGACCTGAACAGCGTGCCTGAGGGCATCCGTACTGCCGTTCGCAACAACGGCGGCGGCCACGCGAACCACTCCCTCTTCTGGGAAACGATCGGTCCTAACGGCGGCGGCGCTCCTACAGGCAAGCTGGCTGATGCGATCAATAACGAGCTCGGCGGCTTCGATAAATTCAAAGAGGATTTCGCTAAAGCAGGCGCAACTCGTTTCGGCTCCGGCTGGGCGTTCCTCGCAGTAACGAAAGAAGGTAAGCTGAAGGTATACAGCCTGCCTAACCAAGACAGCCCGATCATGGAAGGCGAGACGCCAATCCTTGGTTTGGATGTATGGGAGCATGCATACTACCTGAAATATCAAAACAAGCGTCCTGACTACATCGTCGCATTCTGGAACGTTGTGAACTGGGCTGAAGTAGGCAAGCGTTACGAAGAAGACTGTAAGACAAGACTCCAGACTTATGTAAATATAAGCCCCTCGTCCAAGCTGGCACCGAATTCCACCGGTGCCAGCTTGTTTTTGTTTTCTTTGAATCAATCTCCTCATTTGATGATGTTATTAAAAATTGAAGATTTACATGTTATCGGTTGTATCGCTACAGTAAGTACGTGCGATGTTCGGTGAATCGCATGACAAAATCCAAGATAAAAAGGAGGAATCGGATAATGAATCGAAAAGCAATCATGATTGTAAGCGTTTTACTTGCATTCACGCGCTAGTTGGCTTGTTCCCGTTCACTGAATCCATGCGGTCTCTGCTTCCGAGAATGATGTGGTCGTATGATCTATTGCGTTCGAATTGGAGCGATTTACTGACCGGCGGCAATCAGATTGATCAGAACGATCCGGGCATTGTCGCGCTATTGCTTCCCTTGCTTCTCAAGTGTCCAATCCGGAGGAAACCGGCCTATGGGATACGATGAATCTTACGACTGAGCGAACCGGTATATGGAATGATTTGTCCAGCACGAGTATATCCTCTCACATCACCGGCACATATTCTCGTCTGCGTGTAATGGCAAAGGCATATGCGACCCCCGGGTCGTCATTGTATCGTAACGCAAACCAGCGCAAAGCGATATTATCGGAGCTTTGGAATGGATGTATGCGAACCGCTACAACGAGAACAGCAGAAAGTACGATAACTGGTTCGATTGGGAACTGGGAAGCCCGATGAACCTGAACGATATCATGGTCATGATGTACGATACGCTGACAGCCGAACAGATTGAACGGTTCAGCCGCCCGATCCCTGTATTTTCACCCGGGATCCTAAGTTCGGATACGGGCGCCAACCATGTCTGGAGGGCCACGGTGCTCGCTTTGTACGGAACTCTGACAAAACGTGTGGAAAGTCTCGAGACAGCACGCGACGGACTGAGTCAAGTATTTATGTATGTAGCCGAGGGCGACGGGTTTTATGAGGACGGGTCGTTTATCCAACACAACAAGCATCCTTATAACGGAGGCTACGGCCGAGCATTGCTCGATTCCATAGCAAACATTTTTGTTTTGTTGAAGGGCACTCCATGGGAAGTGACGGACCCGAACAAACAAAACGTATATCGCTGGGTTACAGATTCCTTTGAGCCGCTGATCTACGACGGCGCTTTTATGGACATGGTACGCGGAAGGGAAGTAGCCCGGTCCCAGCTTCAGGATAATGCCGCCGACAATTCGGCGATTCTTGCCATCCTAAAGCTGTCGAATGCGACTTCTTCTGCAGAGCGACTGACCCTGCGCGGATGGTGAAGCGATGGATCTCCATCGATCCGGATTACTATTACTCCAGCGACAACGTGAATTTTCTTATACATGTAAAAGCACTGATGGCCGGTACGGCAATGACTGCCGCCGACGATTTGATCACGCATAAGGTTTTTCCGTCCATGGACCGCATCGTGCATCATCGCCCGGATTTTGGCGTGGGCTTAAGCCTTTCCTCTAATCGCACCTATAAATACGAGTCCATTAATAACGAGAACCTGAAGGGCTGGTATACTTCCGATGGTATGCTGTATTTATACAATAGAGATCAGGACCATTACAGCGAGGGATACTGGGCGACGGTCAATCCATATCGGCTTCCGGGAACCACTGTGGACACAAGACCCCGTTCCGCCCAATCGATTCCTTGGGGCTCAGACTACGTTCCCGTTAACAGATGGGCTCGCGGAGCTTCATTGGATAACAAATACGGTGTATCCGGCTTGGACCTGGATGCTTACGGAAGCGATCTGGCGGCGAAGAAATCATGGTTTATGTTTGATGATGAAATCGTAGCTCTAGGGGCGGGAATCACAAGCCAGGAAAATGTAACCGTCGAAACCATCGTCGAAAATCGGCGGCTGAATTCCTCCGGCGGCAACGTCTTAACGATCGACGGCACGGAGAAGCCGAGTGAAATGGACTGGTCGGAGACCATGCCCTCCGTGCAGTGGGCTCATTTGGCCGGAAGCTCGCCGGAAGCCGGGATCGGGTATTATTTTCCGAAAAGGGCGGACCTCAATGGGGCGCGCGCGAGCGCGAACAGGTGCTTGGAGCGATATTAACCGGAACTCCGGAAGCCCGCATGACCGATAACAAACCATTATGTGAATCTATGGCTGGATCACGGCATCAATCCAAATCAGTCAGACTATTCCTATGTCCTCTTTGCCGAACAAGGATGCCGCTCAAACGGCGGCATACAGCGCGAACCCTGCGGTGGAGATTTTGAGCAACTCTGCTAACGTTCAGGCGGTTAAACACCGTTCGCTAGGCATCATCGGGGCTAACTTCTGGCGACCGGGACGAGCGGGGTACATCAAGAGCTATCAGCCTGCCTCTGTGCTGGTGAAGGAAAGCGGCGACGAGCTTACCGTATCCATCTCCGATCCAACCCAAACGAGCGAATATATCGTACTGGAGCTGAGCAAGGTCGGCGTCAGCATCATCAGCAAGGATCCAACCGTTACTGTTCTGAATACGTCGCCGAATATCAAGATTATGGTAGTCGCCGACAGCTCGCGAGGACGCACTCATACGATCAGACTCTCCATCGACCCGAATGCACTGAATCCTTATCTGACGCTGTTACCCGCGGCCGATGCTTACGTTGAGAGCGGGAATCCAACGATCAATTACGGCCAGTCCCCAAGCTTAGCTGTAAATTACGGAAACGCCCGCCAGAGCTACCTAAGGTTCGATCTCTCCGCCTTGCCTCGCGAGATCGATCATGCTTCGTTGAAGCTTAATGCGGCCGTAACCGACAGCAAGGGGGAACAAAGGTGAACCATGTTCACCAGGTTACGCAGAACGGCTGGATCGAATCGGGAACCGGCGGGATCACTTGGAACAGCAAGCCGCCGATCGGCATCAAGCTCGGCTCCTTCGAGGCCACTCCAAGCAATCAATGGGCAGGTCTCGATGTAACCGATTATGTATATTCTCAATTCGATAAAAAGGAGCAAGCCGGCTTCGTTGTGCTTCAAAGCGAATCGGGCTTGTACACAAACATACGAAGCAAAGAGTATGCCGACGCGAGCTCTCCGCCCCCGCTTAGAGGTAGAAGCGTACTCCTTTATAGGCCCGCGACTTCATCAGATCGAGCTGTCACTGGAACCGAACGTGCTAAAGGTTGGAGCATACGCCCAAGTGGAGCTAAGCGGTAAGCTGGAGGACGGATCGGCGACCGATCTATCGCAAGCGTCCGTCACCTACAGCAGTGAATATCCTTCCGTTCTATCGGTTGACCATGAGGGCAATGTTCAAGCCCTATCCGCCGGCATAAGCCGTATTACGGCGACCGTGACGCTTAACGGCGTAACTCGCACAGCTTCGATCGAAGTTATTTCTGCAATTCATGGTCTCGAAACGAGCGAAGTGCCTATCTTGGCAGATGCGTATGTGGCGAGCGGCGCCCGAATACGAATTATGGCAGTGCAACCACATTAGCCGTGACAAGCTCAAGCACAATACTCGCGAGTCGTATTTCAAATTTGATTTGAGCTCTTTGACAGGAACGTCGCATTCAGCCAAGCTAATGCTGTATGCCTCGAATACGGACAGCAGGGGCGGCGAGAAGGAAAATAAATTGTATTCGCATGCCCCCGGCGGCTGGGAGGAACCGAGCATCACTTGGAATAATAAGCCTGCTCCAGACCGTTTTCTTGCATCGAAATTGATAGCGCCAGGTTTTACATGGCATGAGCTCGATGTCACCTCTTATGTTCAAGAGCAGATGAACGGTGAACGGAAGGCGGGCTTTACTATGCGGCAGGAGGGCGCAGGCTTGTACATTTCCATCTACAGTAAAGAACGTCCGTCCGAAAGACCTTACTTGCTGGTGCAATCCTACCGGTTGGAGAATGAATGGTCGTCCTTTACCTTAACTGCCGATTCCGTATTTATGAGCGCCGGGCAATCGCAAACGCTCCGGTCGGAAGGAAGCATGGATGACGGGAGCCCTGTGCAATTCCCCGAATCGTCCGTCTCCTATACAAGCGACAGACCCGACGTGCTTACAGTGAATGGTTCGGGTACGGTTACTGCCTTGAAGCCGGGAAAATCGACAGTTGCCGCAACGGCTGTCATGAACGGAAAGAGCAAATCAGCGTCCATCGAGATCATAGTCCCGCAGGCGGGACCTTTTGTAACGAAGCTGATTCCCGAAGCGGATACTTATGTGCGCAAGGACGCATATGCCGATACCAATTTCGGTACGAAACCGCGACTTGACGTCAACAATACGGCTTCCGGCTATCCTACGCAAAGAGGCTTATCTGCGCTTCCAGCTTGCCGGCGTGAGCGGAAACGAAATTCATTCCTCCTCTCTCTACGTATCCGCCGCGACCAACAGCGGAGTCAAGGAAGTCGGAGTGTATGAGGTGCAGGACGACTCCTGGATCGAACAGGGCGAGGGCGGAATGACCTGGAACAATAAGCCTGCCGTCGGAACAGAGGCGCTGGCTTCTAGCCTGATCGACAATGCCTGGTCGCCACGCGCCTTTGACGTTACGGGCTTCACCCGAACCGAATTTGCGGGCGATCAACGGATTAGCATAGCTCTAAGCCAGCTGGGGGCAGGGAATTATGTCGGTGTAAAAAGCCGGGAGAATACTCCTGCGGATACAATCCCTTATTTACAAGTGGTCAGTTACCAGTTAAGCGAGCCGGAACCGCAGATACAGTGGCCTGAACACGCTGTCTTGCAAGCAGAAGCAATCAGCCGCAGTAAGGTGCTGTTAACTTGGACGCCGGCAGACGCCGGTAAAGCACCGGTTGGCTATTCAATCTATAAAAAATCGGTTGGCGAAAGCGTTTATTCTCAGGTCTATTCCGCGACTACAGCAGATTTCGCTGTTTATGGATCTGCCTATGGCTACGAGGTTGACGGATTACTGCCTGGCACCTATCTATTTAAGGTGGAAGCCATGAAGAATGACGCCCTCGAAACCTTAACGGGTCCATCCGTCGAGATCACGATACCGGAGCATTCTTTTCCTCCACAGCTTCCAAGCGCAAAATTTGAAGGCTCTAAGCTCCCATCCGGTTCGACCGGGAGATCGTTTACCCCCGCCTCCTCCTGCGCTTGCAATCAAGCGCCGGGAAAGATCAAACAGCAAAGAGGAATGGGCTAAAGAAGAATGAGCTACACAGAAAAGAGACACTTGCCGGGCGGCAAGTGTCTTTTCTGCTTCAGGCGTAGCTTTGCACGATTTATAGCGTCGATTTGAATTGACCTGGAGTGATGCCTTCATACTTCTTAAAAACGCGGATAAAGGCATTGCTGTTATAGAAGCCAACCTTAACGGCCGCATCCCCGATACTGTCGCTTTCGCTCAGAAGCGTCTTCGCTTTCTGAAGTCTTGTTCTATTGATCGCGTCCAGCATGGACTCTCCCGTTTGTTCCTTATAAAACTTGGATAAATACGACGAATGAAGGCCGAAATGCTCCGCAACGGACGAGATGCTTATATTCACATCCTGGTAGCGCTCCGCAATATACTCCTGCACGAGATCCCTTAAATCGGTATTATGACTCTTTTTATTCGCATCGATATAACTGCAAACTTGACCTAATATGTCGATCATAACGGACTTCATCTCCGGCACGCTTTCGCGCCCGAAGAGTCTGCTCATCGGTCATAGACTTATCCATAAACGTTTGTTCGGAGATGGCGATGTCGTCCAATGTTTTCAGCATCGTGCCGATCATCGTGAACATCAGGCATTTGGCCAGATCCGTGGAAACCGGTCCCCTCGAAAAATTTTTATCAAAGATGTCTTGTACGGCCTGTTCGGCATTATCGAATTGCCCGGCTTTAATAAAGTTGATTAGTCAGCCGCTCCAGTCCTATGGGATAAAAAAACTTCTGCTCCTGCGGTGGAACCGCTATATCCTCATAATAAATGATTTGGCTGGAGCCCCTCACCAGCTTGTATTCTATCGCTTCAACCGCTTCCTGATAGGCGGCGGCTATTCCAACGATGCCTTGGTGGGTCCCGCTCACCGCAACCGTGAATCGGATATGAAACCGGTCTTGGATGTACTTTTTGGCTTCCTCCAGTATGTCGTTCGTTAAAGCCTTCGTGTCGCCGGCATCCCCGTGAAAGCTGATCAGACAAGCCATCATGCCGTCCACTTCTTCGACAAATCCATTGCTGTGCCGCTGTCCGGCCAGCTCCTCCACAATATTCTTAATTATGAGATGCACAAACTTCAGCTTCTGCTCCAAATCCTGCTCGGAGGAGTCCTTGAATAAACCGCTGTAATCCTCAATATAAAAAAGGAGGACGGCAAAGCGATCGGAAGCGAAGCTCATGTGATAGGAAGTCAGCGCGTCGTCAAGCGGGAAGTTTCTCTCCAATCTCCCCTTAAGCGACCTTTCCACAAAATTGGCTCTCATGGCCGAATTTTGTTTGCTCCAGCCTGCGGTTGATTTCTTCCTTCTCGTCAAAGGTGTGGTATACGATTCCCTTGATAAACTCATATTCATGCTTCGTTGTCTCAAAGGAAATCTTGGCTTTCTCGGACAATAGCTCCACTAGCTCATTAACAGGATTATAGTTTTTTCTCGCAAAATAATAGGCCAGTACACCGCCGCCAATCAAACAAATCGCCAGACTAATCAACGTCAGATTACGGATGTACTGCGCTTTTTCCAAAAAGATAGAGGAAGGCAAAGACCGACACGTATTTCCATTTGTTCACTTCCGATGAAACATACGATATGGTAACGGATTCCCCGTTTGCTTCGGTGCTTAGGATATTCTCGGAATCGTTCAGCCGGCTGTACGCCACAAGATCCTGATAAGAAGGCCCGCTGGAGCTTGATGCCAGGACTTGATCATTCTCGTCGATCATAAAGACGATGCCCTGGTTAACCCACTGCACCCGCTCCACTTCCTGACGAAACAGCCTTTCATCCAGCATGATCACGACTTTGGCATAGGAACGGTTAGGCTCCTCCAAGGGAAGCGAGCGGGCGAACGCTATGATTTTACGGGACTCCTCTCCAAGGCTCTGCCGATCCAATACCATATAGTCACCACGCTTTTTTTGGTTCATCAGTTTCAGCCATTCCGCATAATTCATCCCATGAAAGCCTTCATACGATTCGAAAAATAGCTTTGCATCATCATACTTCGTGAAGCTATTAAGAATAATGCCGGAATTCGGCAAAAATAAATAAAAGTCATAGATAAACGGGTTAACCGTTTTATAAAGTTTAAAGTCATTTAATAGTCAAGCATCATCGAATACCGGTGAAAATCAGACATTTCCCCGTTAACATACATAAGCCCATTGATTTGCGGATTAAAAGCAAGCCGCATGCTGAATCGCTCGACTTCCTTGATCCGGCTGTCCATCACCTGCTGAACCTGCTTCAACAATGCCGTATTGGCGCGATTAATCTCATTTTCTATGATACGTCCGGATTGAAAATAGACAAGGATGCTGATGATCATGGGAATAGCCAGGATGAAGGCGTACGAGCTCATCCATGAAATGAAAAGACGCTGTTTGGGGAACCGGCGTAACGATTGCTTCAAGTCCATCACACTCTCCATTAGCTGAATTTCAAGCTACATCATCATACTATCACTAGTCATCCAGACGTCCAAGCTATTCTTTGATGGCGCCGATCATCACACCTTTGGCAAAATATTTTTGCAGGAAAGGGTACACGATCAGGATCGGTAATGTCGCTACCATAATCGTCGCATATTTGATGCTTTCGCCAATGGTATGCTTATCGGCATCCCCCATGTTGGTCATCATGCTCTCCGTGCTGTTAGTAACGAGAATTTCCCGCAAAATCAGTCATAAGGGGAACAATTCTCGTTCTCTCAAATAAATCATTGCGGGAAACCATGAATTCCAATGTCCTACTCCGTAGAACAGGATCATCACGGAGATCACCGGCATCGATAACGGAAGCACAATCCGGAACAGGACGCCGAAATCGGAGGCCCCGTCCATCTTCGCGGATTCAATGAGCCCCTCCGGGATCGCGCGAAGGAAGTCCGCATTACAATCAAGTTCCAGGTAGATATCAATCCCGGAATGATGAGCGCCAGCAAGGTATTGCCAAGGTTTAAGGTTTTGTAAACAAGCAGATAGGTCGGAATCAAACCGCCGCTGAAAAACATGGTGGTGAATACGATCATAAACATGATCGGCGTGCTCCACAGCACCTGCTTCCTGGATAAGGCATAAGCTCCGAGCGATGTCATAAAGATGTTTAAGCACGTACCGACCGTAACAATGAGTAATGTATTGGCGTACCCGGTCAAGATATTCGGATTTTGCGACGAGCTGATAGGCATCCAAGGAAAATCCCACGGGAAGCAGTAACATTCCCGTATGGCTCAATAGCCTATTCGAGTCGCTTAAGGAAGCGGCAAAAACGTACAGGAACGGATATAGGGTGACGACAATTAACAAACACATGAGCAAAGGTGTTTAGGATATCAAAGAGATATTCCCCATAGCCTTTTTTTGCAAACATAGGTCGCCCTCCTCTCTACCATAAGCCGGAACCGTTCATTCTTTTGGTCAACCAGTTGGCCGTGATCAGCAAGCTGAAATTAATGAGGGATTGAAACAGTCCGATGGCCGAGCTGGAGCTGTATTCATAGCCGCCGCTTAAGCCCTTGCGGTACACGTAAGACGAAATGACATCCGCCGTTTCAAACGTAGTGGGATTGTAAAGCAAAATGATTTTCTCGAAGCCTACGTCCATCATGTGTCCGATTTTCAATATGAGCAAAATAAGAATAATCGGCGTGATGCCCGGTATCGTGATGTGAAACAATTGCCGCCACCGGCCCGCACCGTCCACTTTGGAGGCCTCATACAATTCAGGGTTAATGCCGCTGAGCGCGACCAAATAGATGATGGAGCCCCAGCCGATCTCCTGCCAAACTCCCGACGCAATAAAAATCGTTCGAAAGTTGCCTGCTTCGGACAGCAGCGACGAAGACCTCTCGCCGCCAAACCATACGATGATATCGTTAATTAGACCCTCTCTGCCTACGAAATCGATAATCATTCCGCAAATGACGATGAGCGAAATAAAGTGAGGCAAATACGTTGCCGTTTGAATCACTCTTTTGAATAAAGCGGCGCGGATTTCGTTCAATAGCAATGCCAGAATAATAGGAGCCGGAAATCCAAAAATCAGGCCGTAAAAGTTAATCAGCAACGTGTTCCTTACAACTCTCCAGAAATAATAGCTTTCAAAAAACTCCTGGAAATGCTTGAAGCCAACCCAGGGCGAATTCCAAATCCCCTTAGCGATGTTGAATTGCTTAAAAGCGATTACCGCCCCGTACATCGGCATGTAATGCATAATGATGTAATAGATCACGACGGGCACGACCATCATGTAAATGTATTTGTTGCGAACAAAATCTTTAGCTACCGTCCTTCGGAAGCCGCCGGTAATACTCGATTTCGCGGAAACGTTCGCAGAGCCCGACGCCGGTTCGATATGCCGCATGTCAGATTTTCCTCCCTCTTTTTCGGATGGAAAAAGGGAGGAATCCACCTCCCTTTTAGGTTTCTGCTCTATCTCTTGTTATAGCGGTCCAGCGCGGCCTGCTTCATGCTGATCGCCTTTTCAATATTCATCTTCTTCAGTCGCTCCCTGTATTTATCGAAGTTCTCGACCGGCTCTACTCCCATAATAAACTTAAACAGCATTTCGCTCTGATAAGTCTTGACCTCCGCCATAATTTTGGAAAGTCAGCTCTGCCTCCTCCGGCGTGTTTGTAGCGGGAGGCATCAGAACCTTTACCGCATTGTCCGCGTACTTGGACAAGGTGGTCAGTGCCTCCTTCTGCTGAGGGAAATCGTAATATTGCTCAAGGTACCGATCGTCGGCCAATCCAGGGCTCGGATAGTTCGCCCTAAAGTATTTGCCCATCGCTTCCCCAATCGACAGCTTATCGGGATTTTTCATAATGAGATCCGTATATTTCGGATACCCGTTTTCCATTTTATAAGTTAGACCCTCAACGCCGAAATTTTTGAGCATATGCCCTTCGTCGCCGTAGAGATAGTCCAGCCACTTCACCGTTTCCTCCGGATGCTTATTGGATGTGGAAATGGCGGCGGCTCCAAAGGCGTTATACTCCCAATCTCGTGGAATAAACTTGGGTGTACTGCCCTTGACGGCTACCGGGTACTGGACCATCACCAGGTTGACGTTCGGATTTCCCCTTCAATGCCGGAATAAACTTGCCCATACTGCTTCCGATATAACCTGGGAAGGCTCCCGCTTTCTCCGTTGTCACCTTGGAATCGAACGCTTTAGTGTCATTGGTAGCGAAATCCTTGTCGATCAATCCCTCTTTGTACCATTTGCTGAACAGCGTCAGAAACTGCTGATAGGCCGGCTCATACGGACCATACTTGACGACGCCGTTATCGACATAAAAGTCGTTGTTCACTCCGAAGGCTTCCAAGAAGCCCGGGATCCCGCCTATATGTCCTTTGGTCAAGGTGAATGGAGTGGTGGCGCCCTTCTTCTCCTTGAATGCCTTTAATACCTTCTCCCAGTCGTCGATCGTTTCCGGCTGGGCAAGTCCAAGCTCATCCAACCAGTCCTTCCGCACCATGATGCCGCCGAAAACCCGGTTCTTCTGAATGTTAAGTGAAGGAAAAGCATAAATATTTCCGTTATCCGTGCTGATTTGCTTCTTCACCTCAGGATGGCTGTCCAGAATCTTTTTGAGATTAGGAGCATGCTTGTCGATCAGATCATTAAGCTTGATGATGATTCCATCCTCGATCGCTTTGTTCGGGCCACCGGGATAGTTAACCCACCCGTACTCGATTACGTCCGTCAAATCATTGGAGGCTACCAGCAATCCGAATTGCTCAGCGACCTGACCCGCGACCGGGTGCTTGAAATTCACCTTCACTCCCGTGCGCTTCTCAAGCTCTTTGTACATTTCAACCTGTCCCAGGCTGGTGACGCTTGCCGCCGCATTGCTCGTTAAATCTGTCCAGTACGTCAAAGTGATTGGTTTTGTTGGAGTTTTGCTTCCTTCTGCAGACTGGGCAGGTGCCGCATCCTTGCCTGTACATCCGGCCACCAAGCTTCCTGTCATTACTACAGCAAGGGAGAGAGCTAACGATTTCTTTGTGGTTGTTCTCATTTAGAAATATCCCCTTTCTGGATTTCCTGTTCAAGTCCGTCGCTTTCGACAAACTAACAGTAGCCCAGGCAAACCATGTAAGTAAATCACCAATTCACTTCTTCATCCTAAAAAGCGGATATTGCCCATCACCAAAAATTAATTTCATATTCAACATTCAATAATAGCCCGCTATCGGGGTACAAATGGGAAACTATAGGTTCCTTAGTACGCCATTCAGGTCTTTTTATCCATACAGAATACCAATAAAGACTCTTGTAACAGTTTGGTTTTAAAGGAATTCAAGGACTTTTTACATGGTAGAATTAGGGAATCCGGTAAAAACCCATGTCTTTTTCTCATTTTTGTTGCAAACGCCACAGATTATTTTGACCGCCTGTGAAATAATGGATGCTACGACGACCTGCCGTAGTGCGACCTGATTCTAAGCTACAAAATAAGGGTGATCCATTCATGAGACTACTTCCCATATCCTTCATACAACCTGGCATGCGCCTCGGGAAGCCTATCGTCACGGAGGAAGGAAAGACGCTTCTCGGGTACCATGTCGAGCTAACCCAAGGAGTTCTTACCCGGCTGAGACAAATGGGCTTTCATCAGCTATACATTGAAGACCCTAGAACAGACGATATCCGGATCGAGGACCCGTCATGCGGGAGGAAACCCGTACCTTGGTTCGCGGGAACCTGCTCCGCATTTTTCAAACGATGATGAGCAAGCTGGGGGCGAGTTAAGCAACACAGAGAAGCTGATGTTTGCTAAAGCGGCAACCCAATCGGTCCAGGGGATACTGGATGACGTGCATGCAAGCTCCCGACCGAACGACGATACGATCGTGCTGATGGACCTCAACCGAAGAAGCCATTCGCCGATGGAACATTTTACGCAAAATGCCGTGAACGTTTGTGTCTATGCACCCGGCTCGGCCTGACGGAGCGGTTCACCAAAGATGATCTCTACGCCATCGCATTAGGCGGTATGTTTCACGATATCGGCAATTCGCTAATATCCCCTAAGTCGCCGCAGAAGGACTCCTCTCTCTCACCGCAAGAGTACAGCGAAATTCAGAAGCACACCGAGTACGGCTACAAGATTCTCAAGGAACTCCCCGGCATGCCCTTGCTGGTCGCACACTGTGCGTTACAGCATCATGAGAAGTTTAGCGGAGGAGGATACCCCTCCGGTCTATCCGGAAGCAAAGATTCATTCGTTCGCCCAATGGGTCGGCTTGCTCGACGCCTATGACGCCATGATCAACCCGCGTCCTTATCGGTCTGCAATTCCTCCCGATTATGCATTAGAAATGCTTTTCGCCGGAGCCGGAACGTTGTATGATAAGTGTAAGGTGGAAGGCTTCCGCAACAAGGTCGCGATATACCCGTCGGGTTAAGCGTACGGCTAAGCACGGGGGAAAGCGGCTTGGTCTCCCGCATCAATAATTCTTATAAGCGGCGTCCCGTGGTTCGAGTGCTGACCTCTCCAAGCGGAGAGGATCTGAAGCATCCTTACGAAATAGACTTGTCCCGCCATCTGCACATCATGATTTTCCGAGTCGGAGAAGATGCGCTGGTCCATTGACACGCTTGCGAAATACATGATCGGAAAAGAGTGATGTGTTCCATGAGCAAGTTAATCCCTTTATTAAAAAATGTTCCTTTGTTCCAAGATTTAACCGTCCCGGAGCTTGAGACCATCGCCCCCTTGTTTGTCGAACGGAAATATAAGAAGGGGACGATTCTGTTCTTCGAGGGCGATACAGGAGAAGAGTTTTTTCTGATTCAGAGCGGTGTCGTCAAAATTTATCGGATCGATAACGCCAAGGAGATCATCCTCTCCCTGTTCCGTGACGGCGATTTTTTTGGGGAAATGTCGCTGATGCAAAAGGGACTCACCCGCTCCGCCACAGCCGAGACACTTGAGCTCAGCTCGATCTACACACTGGTCCGGTCCGAGTTCTACCAGTTCATGGAACGGAACCCAACCATCAGCCTTAAGTCGCTTGAGGTTACGATGGAACGGTCATGGAAGGCCAATGAGCAAATTTATGATTTAACGTTTCTGGATGTACGGACACGGACCATCAAAACGATTTATCGCCTGTCGGAGGAGTACGGTATCGTGAAGCCGAACGGCATCTTAATCAACATGAAGCTGACCCATCAGCAAACTGGCCAACATGGTCGGTACGGTGCGGGAATCGGTGACGAAGGTGTCTTTGCAGGAGCCGCAGGAGGACGACACGATTACGATCGAGAAGAAGTTTATTTTTGTAAAAAATCTGGACGGGCTGAAGAAGATGATTTACTAATTCTGTCTTGGCAGAACGGAAAGGAAAAGAGGTATGCTCCCTCAGCTAAGGGACACACCTCTTTTTGTGTTTTTATTGAGTTCGTGCGATCCTGGCGGCCAGCACTTGCTCCAGGATGATGGCTACGCCGTCCTGATCGTGATGCTCTGTTACAAGTCGTGCGCGATCATGAAGCTCGGCAATGGCGTTGCCCATCGCGACAGGCCAGCCGCGCCGCCGGGCTCGAACAGACTGAGATCGTTGAAGTCGTCTCCGAAGGCCATGATCCGTTCGATTGGAATGTGAAGTCGCTCTGCCGCCTTCTGCAGTGCACTCGCCTTCGACACTCCCGCCGCCATCACCTGAAGGAGTCGCCCCCGGTCGGTCTGCACAATCTGCAGACGGTCGCCGAAGTTGGCTTGGAGGCTATCGTACAGCCCCTCGCGGCCCGGAGAGAGCGACTTGGATACGCGCGCGCCCCTGCACCGCGCCTGCGTAAGCGGTTCAGGGAGCGGCAGGCCGGGCGGGATGCCAAGCACGGTTACATCCGAGTGATCGAGCCGCCGGTCGCTGTAGAGCTCGTCATCGATCTCGAAGCATACATAAGCGTCGGGGGCGGAGCCGCTTGCGTGGTGACGAATATCGAGAATAAGCTCTGGGGCGCGCCTGATGATGCGCCGCCACCCCCTGTGCGTTGTGAAGCATGAGAGCGCCATTGTAGCAGATCAGCCAGCCGAGCTCCAGCGGCTCCTCCGGCGGCGCATGCGGACCGATCGAGGCGGTCTAGCCGTAGCCAGGATAACGTGTATCCCCTGTGCACGACAGGCCAAGACGGCCGCTCTATTGCGAGCGGAGACCTGCTTCTGCGAGTTCAGCAACGTGCCGTCAAGGTCAAGGACTATCGCCTGAATGTCATGCATGGTCGCTCTGCCGCTGACGGAAGTATTCCCTCAGGATCCGCAGGAAGACGTTAGGGAACGGGTACTGTTCCATCTCCTCCTCCGCGATCCAGCGGTACGCCGCCGGCAAGGGCGGCTCCAGACCCGGCACGGGCGATGGCTCCGCATGGCACACATACACCTCCATATCCCAATGGATATGGCTGAAGGTGTGCTCCGCGTGCATGAGCCACGCCGCCGGGCGGACGCCGATGCCGTCCGCGGCCAAATGGCCGCCCAGCACCGCATGGGCGGCCGGAAGGCTCGCCGCCGCAGGCGCGGTGCCCGCTGACGAGTCAGCGGGGGCCGCGGTGTGCGGCGACTCCCACATGCGCGCCAGCAGGCCTTCGGCCGGGCGCTGGCGGATGAGCACGCGCCCGGCGTGCTCGCGCGTGCCTTCGACGAGCGCGCGAGGCGCCGCTCGGGGCGCGGGGGCTTCGCCTTCTTCTTGACCGGCGGCGCCTCCTCCATGCCGGCCTCACGGCCGGCGCAGTGGGCGAGCACCGGGCAGGTGAGGCAGTGCGGCGAGCGCGGAGTGCAGACCATAGCGCCCAGCTCCATGAGCGCTTGGTTGAAATCGCCGGCGGCCCCTCGGGGATGAGCTCCTGCGCCAGCTTTTCCATAAGAACACGCGTGTCGCCTTTCATAATATCCTCTTCGATCAGAAAGTAACGGGAAAGCACCCGCATGACGTTCCCGTCTACCGCCGGCTCAGGCTTGTTATACGCGATGCTCAGAATGGCTCCGGCCGTGTACGGACCGACGCCTCTGAGCGAGGAGACTCCCTCCTTCGTATCCGGCACGACGCCGCCATACCGCTCCTGAACCTCCCGAACGGCCGTCTGAAGATTCCTGGCCCGCGAGTAATAACCGAGCCCCTCCCAGCACTTCAACACCTCTTCTTCCGGTGCCTCGGCCAGCGCTTCAATGGTAGGGAACTTTTCTATGAATCTATGAAAATACGGCTTGACCGTTTCGACTCTCGTTTGTTTGCTGACATAATTTCCGATACCCAAATGTGATAAGGGTTTCGGTCGCGACGCCACGGCAGGTCCCGCTTGCTTTGACGGTACCAGGCTAACAGCTCGCGGCTAAAGTAAGATTTTTGCTCTGCTGGATACATGTTGTCTCCTTCTCTTAGGTATTGGATCGGGGTATAATGTAGTGAATAAACGCCGTGAAAGGACGATGAACATGCTGACTCCCGGAGAACTCGCTTCCCGTCTGAATAAGCTGGTAATATCCATCCTGATGGTCGGACACCAGAAATGCGAGCCTCACTGGTACCATAAGCCCCGAGAGATTCGGCATCACTCCATCTGGCTCGTCGTCAAAGGCAAGGGCACCTTCACCATCGGCGGCACACATTATCCGGCGGAGCCGGGCAAGCTGTTCTGCTTCGCTCCGGGTATGAAGGTCGAACGAAAGACGGACCCGGAACAGCCCCTGGAATATTACTTTCTACGATTTCATTATACGGAATGTTACGAGGAGAAGGAACAGTGGATTTATCGCAGTGCCGCCGAGACGGGATTCCCGCTGGAAGGCATGTACACGGTAACGAATGCGCCTCAGCTGATCTATTTGTTCGAGCAGATGGATACGCTGTGGAAGCGGCGCGGGCATATGACGGCGATGCGGCGCAATATTTTGCTTTGCATGAATTTCTGCTGGCCTTGATCCAGGACTTCCGGACGCAGAAAATCGCCGGCGATACGACAGCGACCATCGAGCTGACCCAGGATTATATGGCTCAGCATTATCAAGAGTCTCTGACCCTGGAGAGCCTCGCCCAAATGGCCGGGCTCAGTGTGAGCCACTACTCCCGTCTGTTCAAAAAATATATCGGCTACAGCCCCATCGACTATTTGACCCATCTGCGCGTGGACCGTGCGAAGGAGCTATTGGTGCTGTCCGACTATCGTTTGAAATCGATTGCAGGCAGTGTAGGCTATACGGATGAGTTTTATTTCAGCCGCATTTTCAAGAAGGTGACCGGACAATCGCCTCGGGAATATGCGAAAAAGCATCGGTTTGCCCCGTTTCGCTGACGGTTTGACTTCATTTTGGGAAAAGTGTACGCTGGGGAAAACAGGTGGATGGTGTGGTGAAAGGCGTTATGACGGAAACCGCGGCTTCCCGGCGCAGAGGCGCTTCCGGAGGCACAAGTAGGGTACCGCGGCTTAAGGAGTCCCGCGAGGTCGCGGCGGCCTTATGCATTTTTGTATGTGTGGGGGGCAGTGGATTGTGGCGGCCATCGTGGAATTTATGGGCCAGTGGCGGGATGTCAGCTTGTATCAAGCTGTGGTGTTGTGGACGGCCGTAGCGGTAACGATCGTTCTGGGAGCCCGTCGGTCTGCGGCGGCCGCCGTGGCCCGGGATGGGATCGCATGGCTGGTGCCGCTCATGATAGGGATCGGCGGACTCATAGTACTGCAACGAGTCGGAGCCGTTACATGGTTCTTCTGGCCCGTGCTTCAAGGCTTCGCGCTCTCCTTTGGGTTCGCGCTGGCCTCTCCCCGGCTCGGGCCGCCGCTATTCTGGCTCAGCTTATGGATGTTTGCTGTGACGGCCTGTGCCGCATTTTATTATCTGGGCTATAGCTCGTCGCTGGTCGGAGGCTTCGGAGGACTCAGCCTGCTGGCCGTCGGATGGATGATTTCAGTATGGAACAGGAGGCGTACGATGCAATGAAACGAATGACAGGGTTGTTATCGCTGGCTATGGTGGTGGCGGTGCTCATGTCCGGTCAGCGGAACGCAAAACAGTCCCGAGCCTTTCGGCGGCGGAGGGAAGAGCGGCGGCGGGCATGACCAAGGAGCAGGCGATGGCCGGGGCCTCCGATGAGATTCAAACGATCTATACCAAAAATTGTCTCTCCTGCCACGGTGGGAGTCTGGAAGGGAAGATCGGACCGAACACGAACCTGCAGAAGGTTGGATCTCGAATGAACAAAGAGCAGATTGCAAAGCAGATCAATCAAGGCGGCAATGGAATGCCGGGATTCGGCGGGAAGCTGAAGCCGGAGGAAGCAGAAGCGCTGGCCGCTTGGCTGGCGGAGAAGAAATAACATTTGCCGGTGGCACAGATGTACTGAGTGGCGACATTTCTGCAAAAATACAACTTTTTTCCTGATTGCCTATCAAAACTGAACAGATTTCTGCGAATATGCAAAATTTCCAGGTCGCTAGCCCATTTTCAGCCACTGTGCGTATTGAAAGATGCGTTTTATCACAAATCTCATGCGCACTTGGATTGGGGTCTTAAATTTCTGCACTTTTGCAAAATTTCGCTTTCGCACTTTAAAAGATATTAAAGGAAAACCGTCCCTGCAACAAAACATGGCAGGGACGGTTTTCGCGTTTATTCCGAGTAAAAAAAGCCGAAGGGCTTGCGCGCCGGCGCTGGGGCAATCCAAAGGCTCCATCTCTTCCGTCTCGAAGCTGTCATACGTTTCCTTCCTTTGCAGAGACGATAGCCACATTGCGGACATACGCTCTCATCATGGGGATCGTACATGGCGGGCACCTCCTGTTACGGACTGGAACTTTCGACAAAGGTAACCATAGTATGGACTGCCTTTCCTTTAATTATGCGGTCGCTCGGCAATGGCGTAGGCCATGGCCATGCTCTCGCTGTGCGTGATGCTGACGTGCGGCGTCACCGCGCCGGCGACAGGCCGATTCTCTGCCAGGCGGCCTCAGCGAGAGCGCTGTGGGCTTCCCCTTGGCATCCGGCGCGACGGGAGAGGTCCTGGAAGCCGACCTCCTTGCCGATACCGCGACCCAGCGCCTTCACCAGCGCTTCCTTAGCGCCGAACCGGCCTGCCAGAAACTCCGCCAGCCGGCCCCGCCGCTTCACCGCCAGCTCCCGCTCCGGCGGAGTCAACACCCGCTCGAGGAAACGGTCTCCTGCCGAGCTGTTCAATATACGCCGAATGCGCTCAATCTCCAGTAAATCGGTCCCCACACCGATGATCATATGCCGCCTCCTTCCTCCGAGGTCTATAGGCAACCCCAGAGAGTTCTCCCAGCCTCATGAGCTCACCCTACCTGAGCAGTGGGGATAAGCCACCAACACAGCCGCAAACCCCTGAGCCATAGGGATAAAATCCCTTAATAGATCTTCCACCACCACGGCTTTAGCCGTTTTCTCCTTATACAGTCAAGCGCTTTCTCCTTAATCCGGGTCGCAATGACGGAGAACAGGATATCGATGACGAGCGGTACGCCATTTTACCCGCAACCGAGCCCCCGTCAAAAGGAAGCTCCTTTCCCGCAGTCAGCAAAATATGATCCGCTGTTTTCGTAATCGGCGACTTTGCGAACTGGGTAATTGCTACTGTGCCGGCTCCATTCTCCTTGGCGATGCGAAGCGCATCAATGGTATCCTTAGTGCTTTGCCGGAGACGGTAAGTCCAATCGCCACATCCATTTCCCCCAGCGTAGTCGCTGACATTGCCTGCAGATGGGAGTCTGTGACCGCTTCCGTTGCGATCCCGATACGGAGAAATTTGCTCTTGGCATCAACCGCCGTGATTCCCGACACTCCCACGCCATAGAAGTGAATTCGTCTTGCGCTCAGCAAAAGGATCGCCACTTCCTCTACCTTCTTGGAATCAAGCAGTGTCATCGTCTCCTGCGCGCCTTTATATTCGCCGAGGTCGCCTTCTGCATAATAGCTTGAATTTCGTCGTTCTCGTCGAAGCCACCAACTATTGAGGAGGAAGCTACCGCATGATTTTGTGCGAGAGCCAATTTAAATTCCTGATATCCTTTATACCCGAGCTTCCGGCAAAAGCGGAGCACCGTCGTTTCACCTACATCCGCTTGCTCCGCCAGGTCGGTTACCGATAAATAAATGACCTGCTCGAACCGGTCCCGGATAAACTCCGCTACCTTGCTCTCAGAGGCTGTTAAGGCATTCTTCAAGCTGTTGATCTTCACTTGAATCGCGCTGACCTCAGACTTAGACATCGTATGTCTCCCCCGCTCGTTGAACTGTTATCCTTGGTTATATCATATCACAGTCACCGACGGACAGGCAGTCTACCTTTTTCCCGAGTGTAAACGATAGCGCAATGAAAAAACCATCAACGCGCTTTATGAGGCGACCCTCGGCATTGATGGTTTTGTCGCATATCGTTAAATTCCAGGAATCGGAGCGCGCTTATGCTCTGTTCGCAAGTACTGCTTCTCCAGCTTCGCTTGGGCTTCCGCCGAAATCTGCTTGCCCTCGAGATAATCGCTGTTGTCGCCGTACGTAATGCCGAGCTCCTGCTCGTCCGTCTGGCCTTCCCAGAGGCCTGCCGTCGGGGCCTTATCGAGCACGCTCTGCGGAACACCCAGCTTCGACGCCAGCTGTCTAACCTGACGCTTATTCAGCGAGCTCAGCGGCGTGATGTCTACGGCGCCGTCACCGTATTTCGTGAAGAAGCCGGTAATCGCCTCGGAGGCATGATCCGTACCCACAACGAGCAGGTTCAACTCGAAGGCTAAGGCATACTGCATGACCATCCGGGTTCTGGCTTTCACGTTTCCTTTGCCGCCGCGGCTCAGGTGCTTGTGAACTCCAATCGACTTCAGTCCATGCTCCGCTTCAAGCGCGATTTCGTTCACCGCTTCCTCGATGTTCGTCTCAATCCGGTACTTCAGCTGGAACGCTTCCGCTGTAGCATAGCTGTCCGCAATGTCCGCCTGCTCGCCGTATGGCTGGAATACACCGACCGTCTTATATTCACGGCCCTTCTCCGCTGTCAGTTCATCGGTCGCCATTTTGCAAAGGCCTGTCGCCACCGCACTGTCAATTCCGCCGCTGATGGCTATCAGCAGACCCTCTACATTCGCCTTCACAACATATTCCTTCAAAAAATCAACCCGCTTGCGAATTTCCACATCGACGTCAATCTCGGGCTTCACACCAAGCTTTGCAATGATCTCCTGCTGTAATGTCATGGGGATCACCTCTTCCTCATTTTTCTATTTAGTATAACCGTCCAGCCCCGTACGTTACAATACAAAAACTCCCGCCGCGCTAAGTCGGCAGGAGTCCGGGGACTGCGGTTATTTGCAGTATTCGTTAAAAGCGCCGATCAAATCGGCGGCGATCATCTCTGCAGAGCGATCCTCCACCTGATGACGCTGGATGAAATGCACCAGCTGACCGTCCTTCATCAAAGCGATGGAAGGCGACGACGGCGGGTACGGAGCGAAATATTCGCGTGCCTTCGCTGTAGCTTCTTTATCCTGGCCTGCGAACACGGTGTACAGGCGGTCGGGCTTCACATCGTTCTGCGGCGCCTTGGCTACGCCCGGACGGCATTGACCGGCGGCACAGCCGCAAACCGAGTTGACAACGATGAGCGCCGTCCCCTCTTGATTGCTGAGCGCTTCCTCCACTTGCTCCGGTGTAGTCAGCTCTTCGATACCAAGACGGGTAAGCTCATCGCGCATCGGTTGAACACTATTTCTCATGAATGCCTCAAAGGACATAGACATGCTTCCATTCACTCCTTTTTCAACATATCGGTATAGTAAGTATCCTTACGACCTTATTATACATCGGGAGGGAATGAAAGCAAGCGCCTCTTTTCTGCAGAAGAAGGGGCGGAGGCCCTAAGGACGTCCGCGCTTCGTGTCTTTCTTCTTGACATCGGGATCCCCTTCTTGACTCTCGAATAGATACGGCTTGTAAGCAACATCCTTATCCGGATGCATAAAAGGATAACCCTGCGGAGGAATCCCTTGTTCGAACAATTCCTTGTTCTCGGCTGTCTGGAAGCCTACATCCTTGTAAGGGTGCACCCAGTCGTCTCCCGACATGATAGAAGGATCCGTCTCCTTGCTCCAATTCTCCAGCGGGGAATTGTCCGATTCATAATCATGGTCGCCGATCAGAACGCCGTGCTCGTTGACGAACGGCTCCCGAGGCCCGCGGTCTTGCTGATACTCTGCACGAAAGTTAATCTCGAACGGATCGAGGGCCGGATCGTTCTTCTCGTTATACTCAATGTTTGTTTCTACGTTCTCATAGGTTTGCGTATTCTTCTTGTCTTTCATGAGAACCTCCTCGGATGATGGCGATCGTTACTCCGCAGGACGATTAGGGCCGTCCAGCTTTTTGTCGAACGCCGCGCTTGTCGGATCCGGGCTGTTCGTTTGCCCGTTCTCGCGAGCTTTCTTGGCTTGCTCAACAGAGCTGTTGGACTGATTCTTGACCATGGTCAGCTCACTCCCTTCTGCTCCTTAGTATGTGAAATATGGCAGGAAATTACCGAACGGTCATGGTTTTAAAAATTGGTAAGTAAAGCTGTCCCGCTTCAGGGTCCGGAATTCATAGCCCTGCTCCTTTAAATAGCGGATAACCGAAGGTAATGCCTCAACGGTGGTCCGCTTCGCATCCATATCATGCATGAGAACGATGATGTCCTTTTTGCCGTCACTATTGGCCTTTACTGAGTGAATAATGAGCTCCTTTTCTTGAACGGGAGTCGCCGCATCCGTAGAGCTGACATTCCAATCAAAGTATTGGTATCCAGCATTCGACATTTCCCGGGCAATATTCGGCATGATCTGACGACCGCCGCTTTTTCTCGATAAATGATTGTTGGAGCCGCCTGGAAACCTTAAGATGTCGGGGCGAACGCCGACTGTTTCTTGCGACAGATCGTTCAGGCGCTCAACATCCTGCTTGAATGCAAAACGCCGATGCGTACACCTTGCGGTAATCATGACTGTAAGTATGATTCCCGATCGCGTGTCCCTCTTTTGCAATTTGCCTATAAAGCGATTTGCTTTCCTCAGAGGTCTTTCCCACGACGAAAAAGGTGGCTTTCACGTTATGTTCCTTGAGCACCTCGAGAATTTGGGGCGTGCTTCGGGACGGACCGTCATCGAAGGTCAAATAAGCCCTTTTGTCGGTGGCAGGCGGGTTGCTAGGGCTCTCTACAGAGATTTCTAATGTCTCTTCGCCGATTTGCCTCCATTCGGGCATCAGGGGCTGATGAAGGCGTTGGGGTGGAAACGATAGGGACCGGCTCAGATGGTTTCTCGGCATGAGGAAGCAGGTTCAACGGACTGCTTTGCGAGATCTTTTGAAGCGGCTCCTTGCTGTCATCTGAAGCGAGTATTCCTATTCCCAGCAGTACCGCCGTAAGGGCACCCGCCCCGATCCAAACATAGCTTTTTCGTTTCATGCTCCGCCCTCCTTTATCCTAACTAGGGTAGGATTTAGTATGGCTTGGAGCGGATAGCCCGCCGCTGTAGGATTGCTGGAAGGACTGGCATATAAGGGTAACGGCCCTGCCGTGTCGCTGAAGGAGCAACAAAAAACGCAGGAGCAAGGGAAGCCTAATAGACTTCCCTTCTCCTGCGTTTCCAATTTGTGAGTTCTACACCAGCCAGCGAATCCCTTCGAGCGGCACCCGATCAGGAAGCCGCAGATGGCCCCGTTCACCCGGATCCACTGCAGATCCTTGCCTACCTTGTCCTCCATCAGATGGATTAAGGTTTCGTTATCGAAACGCTCGACGTTCTCTTGAATGAGCACGCCGATTTTGTGATGGTTAGCCTCCACCCATCGAGCAAGCCGCGCACGTACGTAAGCCTCCATCCGCTCTAATAGCGACTCATCTTCCTGGAGCTTCTGCGATCCGCTCCAGCGGCGGCAGAACGAAAGCCGAAAATCGTCGTCGGATCCATTCCAGAGCCTTTTCCTTCAAATGCATGGCAAGGCTGTGCAATTGCTCGTTCAAATTCCATTCGCCGAGCAGTTTTTCCTTCCACTCGCCAATCGTCTCCAGCGGCTCCGGATCCTCCGAGATCTGCTGCAGACTTCCCGCGTACCGCATGCAGTATGGCCCTGCGGTTGCTGTCCCCTTGTCTTCGCAGATCCATGAGCGCCTTAAGAATGAACTGCTGAATCATGGAGCCCAGCTTGTCCTCGCTGAGGAAGCCGGCGAAGGCATTCAGCGCGAAGCCCATAAACCCGCCCGTTTGCATTTGACCGATCGCCTGGGAGGCCATCGCGCCAAGACGATCCCGCGTCTCGTCCCGGAAGACGAATTGCTCCGCTACATCCAAGACGAAATCAAAAGCCTTTTCGTCATATTCCTTCGCAAGGACCTGCTCCATGACGAACTCAATTGCCTTGCGGGTATCCAGCGTTTCCAGCTTGGTGCGAATTTCGCTCTCCGCGAAGGCCACCGCCTGCTCCACCGGAATTTGCTCGACTAACCGCTCACTAATCATCTGGAGCGCGTTCTTCACTTCATCCGAATATAACTGCTTCTCAGCGTGACCAATACCCGTGAGACGATGCGCCACTCGGTCAGCTTATTCATGATGCTTTCCTTGCTGAGCAGATCGTTCTCAATCGTCGATACGAAGGCTTTCGTTACCCGGTCCCTATTCTTCAGCGCCAGCGCAGTATGCGGGATAGGAAGCCCCAGCGGATGGCGGAATAAAGCCGTTACGGCGAACCAGTCCGCCAGTCCGCCGACAAGTCCGGCTTCAAAGCCGCTATGAAGGAAGGTCAGCCCAAGGATTCCCGGTAAAAGCGCGTTGCGGCAAACCCTGCCCCCATCACGCCTAGGGATACTGCGGCCGTGTATTTTGCTCTTCCGCTCATCGGATCACCTCTTGATTTCAAATAGCCATTCCTGCCTATATTTGTCGAAACCATTCATATAAGACATATTACTTCATCTTCAGTAACATTTCCAATGGGGGCCAAAAGGAAAAAACAGCCGACCCCGGTCAGCCTCCCCTTACCCTTTGGACGTTCGCTTGGCTCTCAGCTGTCCCCATAGCGAACGCATTTGTTTGCGGTTCATCTGAACCGTATCACACGTCTGTTTTAATGTCGCGGCGTTCTGTGTCAGTGAAGTAACCAGGTGCAAATGCCGGCTCGCTAAGTCGTGCATGCGCCGCTCAGTTGATCCAATCTGCCGTAGGAATCCCCTATTTTCCGATCGCTTAGCATAGATGTTGTCACCCCTCATCCGGAAATAATACCCAAAGGAAAAATGCGACAGGTTCCATTATACAACAAAGAATACTACGATGTTTGTCAAAATCGGTCGCACAGCCTGCCAAATTCGGACGCTTAAGATATGTCTTTTGTTTTATTTTCATTTTGGTTACACTGGCAATATAATCAATTTGACTCAAGCGGGAAAAGGTGAATTTATGCTATATGATGTGATCGTCATCGGAGGAGGGCCGTCGGGGCTTATGGCCGGTATTGCGGCCAGCGCTCATGGCGCGAAGGTGCTTCTTATCGATAAGGGAGATAAACTCGGACGCAAGCTCGGCATCTCGGGCGGCGGGCGGTGCAATGTGACCAATAATAAAGAATTTGAGGAAATCATCAAGAACATTCCGGGCAACGGCCGGTTTCTGTACAGCGCCTTTGCCAATTTCAGCAATCGGGATATTATCGCTTTTTTTGAACAAATGGGGATTGCTTTGAAGGAGGAGGATCGGGGACGTATGTTCCCAGCTTCCGACAAGGCCAAGACGGTTGTCGAGGCTCTGATCAACAAGGCGCGAAGCCAAGGCGTCACGATGCGTGTGAATGCCGCCGTGAAGCGCGTTCTCTATCAGGACGGACAAACGTCCGGAGTGGAGCTGAAGAACGGCGAACGCTTGAAAAGCCGAGCCGTCATCATTGCTTCCGGAGGCAAATCGGTGCCTCATACCGGATCCACCGGGGACGGCTATGCTTGGGCGGAGGACGCCGGCCACACGATCACGGAGTTATATCCGACGGAGGTGCCTCTTGTCTCAAGGGAGGCATTCATTCAATCCAAGGAGCTTCAAGGTCTCTCGTCGGGACATCGTCGTCTCCGTGTGGAATCCCAAAGGGAAAAAGGTCGTGGAGCATGAAGGCGATTTGCTCTTTACCCATTTTGGCGTCTCCGGTCCGACGGCGCTTCGCTGCGACCAATTCATCCATAAGATCAAAAAGCAATTTGAGGTGCCTACCGTCAAAATCACGATCGATCTGTTCCCTGACCGGACGGCGGATGAAGTATTCGAGGACTCCATGTCCCTTGCAAGACAAGAGCCGAAGAAGGCGATCAAGAATGTGCTCAAGGGCCTGGTCCCGGAGCGCATGATCCCTATTCTGCTTAAGAAATCGGGGTCGCCCGAGCACATCACCTTCGATAACATTCCGAAGCGACCATGGCTCCAGCTGGCTCAGTTGCTGAAGGCATTTCCTCTTCAGATCGCAGGAACACTTTCCATCGAAGAGGCGTTCGTGACAGGCGGAGGCGTTCATCTGAAGGAAATCGAGCCGAAGACCATGCAGTCGAGGTTAATGCAGGGGTTGTATTTTTGCGGCGAAATTTTGGACATTCATGGGTATACCGGGGGGTATAATATTACGGCAAACTTTCACAACCGGATATACCGCCGGCAAAAGCGCCGCGGAGTGGGTACGTTCCGAATCGGCCTTTCTTGCCTAAGGAAAAGCAAGGCCCGATGCAGGGCATGAAGTCGCACGAATCAGAGCGGAGAGCCGCTACTTGAAAGTAGGTCCCAGTCATGAGCAATCGGTATGTTTATGTTATGTTGTTCCTCCTGATCAGTCAGGGGATGCTTCTCCTGTGGCCCGAAACGTCGTCTGCCTTTCGCTGGACGGTCCTTCTTCTCTCTTGGTGTGCAGGCGCCCTGCTCGTCTATGCCGTGGCGGCCGTCCCGAAGGCGGACCCTGTCCCGATCCGGGCTTGATTGGATGGTGCAAATGGGATTCCTTGCGCTATTTTTGCTATAAACCGCTCCCATCAGCTGATCTACATGAATGACAGCGGACAGCAACTTCTGCATGAGTTGACGGGGCTGGAGGTGCGTATCGGGCAAGACGTTTACGAAATGCTCCGGACCGCAGGCTATACTTCCGCGGAGATTCCGATTACCACGGCATTGCGCCAAGCGGTTGCCATAAATAAAGTAAAGTCGCATACGTCTGCCGGCCGCGTCTATCTAGTGAGCGCGCGCCTATTATGAATCCCGACTCAGGGGATATTGTCGGAGCCGCCGCCTACCTTGAGGATGTTACGGAGGACGAGAGGCTGTATCGCCAAGCCCAGGAATGGTCGCAAAAATATCAGGTGCAATCGGCTATGCAGAAAACCTTGCTGAATTCGCTCCCCCTTTCCGTCATGGCTGTAGACAGCCAAGGGAGAATCACCGTTATCAATGAAAGCGGCAACGTATTTTTCCAAATGGGAGAAGGACGAGCTGATCGGCATGGATGTGAATGAGCTCTATCGCAAGAACGGGAATCCTCCGGAGGAAGTAAAGCTCTCCCGGTCTTTGCGCGGGGAAACGTATCGCGAGGTTCAGACGACCTACAAGGGCATGACCTTTATGGTCCACACGTATCCCTTATACAGCCTGGACGGCTCCACCATTACCGGGGCTGTCGGCATCTATCAGGACATTACGGAGTGGGAGCGGCTCAAGAAGGAATGGAGCGAGCGGGAGCGGCTGAATTTGGTCGGTCAGCTTGCGCCGGCATCACCCACGAGATCCGTAATCCGCTTGCCGTCATGCGTGGCTTTCTACAAGTGCTTCGAGAAAAAAGCGAGAGGCGCAAAGACCATTACTTCGACATTATCCTATCCGAGCTGGACCGCGCCAACAATATTATTTCCGACTATCTGTCGCTCGCCAGGCAGGATGATAAGGAGGTTGTTGAAAAGCGGCAGACTGAACGAATTGATTGAATCCCTTGCGCCTCTTCTCTCGGCGGATGCCAACCTGAAGGGGATGACGCTTAGGCTATCTCTGGAGGAAGGCCTTCCGGAGATTCCGTTAGATGTGAAGGAGATTAAGCGACTGATTCTGAATTTGGCCTCCAACGGCATGCACGCGATGGAAGAGGGAGGTATCCTTACCATTGCTACAAGCCGCCGCGAGAACAGTGTCGAAATGCGTATAGCGGACACTGGGGTCGGCATGGACGAACAGCACTAAGCCGCATCTTCGAGCCTTTCTATACGACCAAGCCGACCGGCACCGGACTCGGATTGGCTACTTGTTTGGCGATAGCGGAGCGCCACCGGTTCCAGATCCGCGTCGATTCCGAGCCGGGCGGCGGAACCACCTTCACCTGCCGGTTTCCCCTGGAAGCTTCTCCCCCTGCCTAGAAAGGCCTGTTCCCCTCAGCTAACCGCTTGGGTAACAGGCCTTTCTTCACCGGCGACGCTACGTGTCACGGGAGCAGGGCTCCACATGCACATGCACACTTTCTACCGCATCTTTGCTCCATCATTCTCTTCTCAATATCGTCGCTGATATCATGACTTTGCTCTACACTAAGCTCCCTGCTTACCTCGACCACCACATCCAGAAGGACGTTATTGCCGTGGGCGCGGGCGCGAATATCCTTGATTCGCTTTACGCCCGGCGTTTCCTTCACGGTTTTGCTGAACACCCGGAGCTTCTGCTCGTCGAAGCCGTCGGACAGCATATGCGTCGCCTCCGTGAAAATACCCCAGGCCGTCTTGCAAATAATCAAGCCGACGGCAAACGCCGCAGACCGGATCCAGCCAGCCGATCCCGAAGCTTGCTCCGACGATCCCGACGGCCGCACCGATGCTGACGAACGCATCGGAGCGATTGTCTTGCGCCGCCGCGGCCAGCGCTTGGTTATTGATGCGCTTCGCCAACCGGCTGTTATATAAGTAAACGCCCCACATGACGGCGGCACAGGCTATGGCGACCCAAGCGGCAAGCATATCGGGTACGGGGCGATTCGCCTCGAAGAAGCCGCCCGGCTTCAATGACGACCTGAATGCCCGCCGTAGCCATCACGAAGGAGGCCACCAACGTAGCGATGGTCTGAGCCCGCATGTGCCCGTAGGGATGATCGAGATCCGGCGGCTTGCGCGAGATTCGAAGCCCGATCAGTACTGCTACGGATACAAGAATATCCGTAGTATTGTTCACCCCGTCGGCGGTAAGCGCCTCCGAGCCGGTGTAGAAGCCTGTACCGATCTTGACAGCAACTAAGAGAAGATAGGCGGCGATGCTAGTCCATGCTCCCTTCTCGCCCTCTTTTAACTCGTCATAGGTTTCCAAACTTATCTTCCCTCCAAGCTATTACTCACATAACGTACCGACCTGCCTGATGACTCCCGCGAAAAAGAAGCAGTGCTCCGTAACTACTAACAGAGCACCGCCGCTGATGAGAAAACCATCCGTGGATCACACGTGAATTCCCGGATCGAAGTGATCGTACTTGTCGCGAGAGACGGGTCGAACGGATCCTCATGATCCGTATCATTATAGGAGCCTCGGTCTTTCATAACGTAATCGGGAGCTTGGACCTGATCGTCCTGCCAATCCTCATTCACCAAATGCGCCGGAATCGGGATCATCTCCTGCTCGTCGTAAGCCATGGCAAAGGTTGCAGGCTCGGACAGAGTGCCGGGATGCTCGACTAGTCGTCCTCCATGGGCTTGTGCAATTTCAAGTGCCGAGGTCAGATCCGATCCGTCGACGATTACGTGGAGGGTCGACTTCTCGGCGTCGTCATGAAGACCGACACCGTAGCCGAGCTCCTCCAGGGTACCGGCCGCCATATTCGCCTCATCCCGTGTTTCAAATTCAAAAAAATCGGTGTCTTGCTCATCGGCGATTCGTCCTCTCTGTTAAACATTTCACGTCTAAGGATTAGATTGCCCCTTAGCAGGAAGTTTATCCCTCCGAAGAGACGGCATCCTTGCATAACCTAGCTTAGTCCCGCATAGGATGTACCGTCATCCTTGTTCGTGTCCCCCTACCCATTCTGTATGAAATGAGGTGTCTGTATGACGGTAGATCCCGAGTCCAAAGCCGACGCTGAGAAAAACAAGCTGGTCGCCGCCGTAGCTTACCTTCTCTTCTTCATCCCGCTTCTTGCCGCCAAAGATTCCCGGTTCGCCATGTATCACGCCAATCAGGGCCTTGTCTTTTGCCGCTTACCGCTATTGCCTCCAATGTCGTGCTCGGCTTGATTCCGTTCCTTGGCCTGTTCCTGGTTCCTCTGGCTAACCTGGGGCTCCTGGTGCTGACGATCATCGGTATCCTGAACGCACTGAACGGCTATACCAAACCGCGCCGCTGATCGGCGGGTTTACACTGTTGAAATAATGCGAAAAAGCCTGAGGCTTGGTCTCAGGCTTTTTCGCTGGTTTGGAGGTGGAGCGGTCTTGGCTCAACCCCCAGTAGCCGATCTCCCTGGAAGGCGCATCGATATTCCATCGGCTCCCCTCCCTTGAGCATCGAAGGCAGAAAAAACTTCACATGAACGGCCACGCCCCGATTCTCCGCGTCGCACACCCAATCGATCGATTTCCAGGCGAGAATGCCCTCCTCCGTATCCAGCGGTGCTTGCCGCGCCGTATCCTCGGGGACCTCAGCCACATACACATACATGCCCCCTGTGTAGCTTCCGTCCACATCCCACGTTACAGTGCCCGTGAAGCGCAATGTCTCCGGCGCTTCCAGCCCTGTCTCTTCCCTGATTTCCCGACGCATGGATTCCTCCGGAGTCTCTCCCGACTCCAGCTTCCCCCGACCCCATTCCATATGCCTAGCAAAGGTGCCTTAGCCCGGTTCAGCATCAGCACTTGATTTCCTTTTTTCAGAAAGCATAGATTGTATTTCAGCATGCCGTTGTCTCCTCATCTTTGGGTACATGGTACTTCCACAAAGAATCCCGGAATCCTTTTTTTTCATTATAGGGCATTGGTCGGGCGGGTTTGTCAGGCGGTCTTGAATTTGTTATCATTGACAGAAAGCCAATATTATGCAATAGTAATGGATATATTATGAATCCTTTACTGCTTAAAAGCACGAAAGCAGTTTACACTTGGAGAGGAGCAATTCAAGATGACTAGAGACGTTCAACACAAAATTCTAGACTGCACCATCCGCGACGGAGGTTTGGTTAACAACTGGGATTTCAGCGTGCAATTCGTAAAGGATATGTATTACGGACTTAGCGCCGCCGGCGTTGAATATATGGAGATCGGCTATAAAAACTCCGCCAAGTCGCTCAAGGGTGCCGATGCGGGCCCATGGCGCTTCCTGAATGAGGACTTCCTGAAAGAGGTTATCTCGCAGAAGACCGATACGAAGCTTTCCGCACTGGTCGATATCGGACGCGTGGATGAGAAGGATATTCTCCCTCGCGAGCAGAGCCAGCTGGACCTGATTCGCGTGGCGACCTACATTAAGGATGTGGACAAGGCCCTTGATCTGGTACAGAAGTTCCATGACTACGGCTACGAAACCACGATCAACATTATGGCGCTTTCCCATGTCATGGAGAACGACCTGAACGAAGCCTTCGAGGAAATCAACAAAAGCCCGGTGGATGTAGTGTACATCGTTGACTCCTACGGCAAAGATGGATTACAAGGATATCGATTACCTCGCGGCGAAGTTCCAGCGTTTACTGCCTGAGAAGCGACTCGGCCTGCACATGCACAACAACATGCGGCTCGCCTTCTCCAACACGATCATGGGTGCCAATAAGGGCGTACAGTTCCTGGACACTTCCGTATACGGCATGGGCCGTGCGGCAGGCAACTGTCCTACGGAGGCGCTCGTGAGCTACCTGAAAAATCCGAAGTACGATCTGCGTCCGGTGCTTGAAATTATCGAAAAGCATATGATCACTATGCGTGAGAAGTGGGAGTGGGGCTACATTATTCCTTACATGGTTGCGGGCGTACTGAACGACCACCCGCGTGCCGCCATGGCGCTTCGCGCCGGCGAGGACCGTGACAAATTCGTAGAGTTCTACGATAGACTGACCTCCCCTGAAGCGATGCCTGCCAATCATTCCGAATAATTATGAAGACCGGTGGTTTCCCTGGAAGGGAAATGCACCGGTCTTTTGGTTTGGCACGAACCAGCACCGCCTAGATGAGCAAAGGAGAAATTGTTTATGAAGCCCTTCATAGCCTTCACTACCCCATCAAGGCTACTCAATCCGGCTTCCGGGTACCTCGCAGGATATACGCATACCTTAAACCCCTATACCGGCGCGCGCCTTCGCTTGCTCCTATTGTTATGTCAGAGAAATGCCGGTGGCAAAATTCCGTCCGGCCCCTTGGGGAACGTGGGTTGATGTGAAGGAGGGGCGCCGCCAAGCGCATAAAGAGCTGGTTCGTGAGCGGAAGAAAGGCGGACCGATCACGATCTTCCTGTCGTCCGCCACCGATCCGTATCAACCGATCGAGTATCGCACGATGCTCACACGCTCCTTGCTGGAAACAATGCTGGAGGTTCGCCCTGATTTCGTGCTTGTGCAGACCCGCTCCCCGCTGGCCGTGCGTGATATAGACGTCTTTGCGGCTGACTAGGAAGCGGTGTCCGGGTCAGCATGACCATTGAAACGGACCTTGAGGAAGTGCGTAAGGCTTTCTCTCCGGTCGCCCGCCGATCCCGGCCCGGTCAAGCGTGCCCTGCGTCAGCTATGTGATGCCGGCATTCCGGCACAGGTCGCCGTCTCTCCGTCACGCCGAGCAGTGATGCCTTCGCGGACCGGTTAGCGGACACGGGAGTGCGCCGCATCTGCCTTGACGATTACTTCATGGGTGACGGAAGCCTCGGCAAGCGTACTGCGCGACTCGGCCTTCAACCGATATACCAGTCGCTTAACGCGCGGACTGGTATGATCCTTCCGCCTATTTGCGCGTCATGGAGCGACTCAAGCGCCGCTTTGCCAAGGAACAGGTTCGGATTAGCCAGGCCGGCTTCATGCCGTTCTGATACGATTATACCCAGAAGAAAGGAACCAAAAAGAGCAATGAAATCAGCGCTAAACTAAGAGCATACGCTCCGCCAAATGGATACCCGAACGCTTTCGTTTTTGCCTTCGCCTTGTTCCGATTGATGATTTGGGACTTGGCCTTTTTTCGTTCGTAGAGAGTGTGTAGGCTCCTTGCGTAGCTCCTCCCAGCAAAGAAATGTCCGCCGTCAACACCGGTGATGGTTCCATAAATGCGACTTCCATCATGGAGCACGGCGCAGACCTGTCTCCCGATATACGGGGATATGGCTTCTGCATGAATCGGGCTGATTGCTTGCACGGCTTCACCTCCCGTCTGAATCAATGATCAGCAGGTCGCTTCTGAATATCAACCCTCTTCCATATTATTTCCAAATACCGAATTGGCTTGGGTGTTATTGTTCGATTCTAAGAAAATAGACGGGATCGACCTTCTTCCCCATACGGTATTCAAGCGGCGTCACTCCCACGAACGAGCGAAATACCTTGCTAAAATAATTCGCATACCCGAATCCCGTCTCCGCCGCGATCGACTCCACCGTTTGCTCTGTGTGCCGCGGCCAGGTCAGCCCCCTCCACCCTTACCTTGCGCAAGTATTGATTGGGCTTTAAGCCCGTTTTCTTCAGAAACTGCCGGCAAAAGTGGAATTTGGTTAGCCCGGTCGCCAAGGCCAGCTGATCAATGGACAGGTCCTCCCGGTAAGAAGACTTCATCAGCTTCACAGCCGCCCGAATCGACGCAGGCAGCTCCTCCGGAGCGCGTACGATATCCCTGCCCTCCGCCAATCTATGCAAGCCCATCATCCACTCATACAGCCGCGTTGAAATCGTATATTTATCCAGTCGCGGGTTGCCGGCGATTTCGGAGTACAGCCTGCTAAGCGCGAGAATCGGTTCTTCATGCTCTTTGAAGGCAATTACCGGACCCATCTTCCGCATCAGCTCGCGAAAAGAGTGATTCAGCGCATCCTTGCCCGTTACCACCACGTAAAGAAACTCCCACTCCTCCCCGCCCTCCGGAAAATAATACTCCTGATCCCCCGGTATGACGGTCAAAAAGCCGGTTCCCTTAGGCAAGGCGTAAAGCGAAGATCCGTCCCGGAACATCCCTCTGCCGGACAAGGTATATTGAAAGACGGCATACCCGCCGCCGCGCTTTTGCCCGTGCCAACGGTAGTCGCTTCGATTCACGCGATCCCAGCCGATATTGATCAGCCGCATGGGTAATCCGGCTTCGCTTATGTACTTAAAGCCGAAGCTGGTTCGCTCACAGCTCTCATGTGGATACAGCAATATTGTCGCATCCTTTCGCAAATATGTTATCATTGTCCGCCCTCGTGCTCTTGCTTTATTATGAAGGTATCCGGAATGACATGTCAATTCAGAGAACTTCATTTCTTGGTTTGGAGGGCTTATACTCATGCTAAAAATCGCTATGATCGGTGCAGGCGACATCGGCTTCACTCGGCGCTTATTGATGGACATTCTCGCGGTGGAAGAATTTCGGGATGCGCAATTCCGTCTCATGGACATCCATGAAGAAAATCTGAGCATGGTGACGAACCTCTGTCGAAAAATGATCGCCGACAACGATTTGCCGGCCACCATCACAGCAACCTTACACCAACGGGAAGCGATCGCCGGGGCTGACTACGTCTTCTGTACGGCTCGGGTCGGCGGGCTGGAGGCATTCCGGCATGACATTGAAATTCCGCTTCGCTACGGTGTCGATCAGTGTGTCGGCGACACTCTCGGCCCCGGCGGCGTCTTCTTCGCCCTGCGCACCATTCCTGTCTTTGCTGGACATTGCAAGGGACATGCGCGAGCTGGCGCCGAATGCGGCTGGCGCTGAATTACTCGAACCCGATGGCGATGAATACATGGGCCGTTCGCCGTGCAGGCGGCGTGAAGATCATCGGTTTATGTCACGGCGTACAGCATAGCCATTCCCTGATTGCGAAGGCACTGGGTATTCCTAAGCAGGAGCTGGATTTTACCGCCGCGGGCATTAATCATCAAACCTGGTTCGTGCAGGTATCCCATCATGGCCGAAGTGTGCTGGAGGAGATTTTACCGGCCATGGAGCGGAGCACCCGGATATCTCACGCTGGGAGCCGTGCAGAATTGATGTGCTCAGAAGGTTCGGGTACTTCTCTACCGAGTCGAACGGACATTTAAGCGAATACCTGCCGTGGTATCGAAAGCGTAAAGAAGAAATCGGCAAGTGGATCTATCCTGACGTATGGATCGGAGGAAAAACCGGGGGTACCTGGAGCATTGTCTCGAGCGCGGCGACGAGTACAAGGAGGATTATCCGAAGTGGCTCAGCGGCGAGAAGGAATTCATCAAGCTCGGCCAGCGCTCGGAGGAGCATGGCTCTTACATTTTGGAGGCACTGGAGACAGGGCGAGTGTACCGGGGGCATTTTAATATCGAAAATCAGGGGCTTATTACGAATCTTCCGAACGATTGCACAATCGAGATTCCTTGTTATGTGGACCGGAACGGGATTCAGCCGACCTTCATCGGCAAGTCGCCGCTGGTCGCGACCGCTACGTGCCGCGTCAGCATCAGTGTGCAGGAGATGGCTGTGGAAGCGGCGCTGACGGGCAACCGCGAGCTGGTGAAGCAAGCCGTCTTTGCATGACCCTCTCACTGCGGCGGTTTGCACCACGGAGGAGGTATGGCGTATGTGTGATGAGATGTTCGACGCGCTGGCCCCATGGCTCCCCCAGTTTAACGGCGAAGGGCGGACGTGGGACGACATTCCCCAACCCGATGAGGGCCGGTCATGATTCATTCGCTAGAATGGATAGCGACGAACGATAAGCAAAAGGAACCCGCTGACCTTGGCCGTCAGAACGGGTTCCTTTTCCTTCTTACGCTTCGCCTTCCTCCGCTGTACGGGAATAAGCGATCAGAGTGACGTCATGCCCGGACAGCTTGGCAATTTTCTCTTCCGCCTCCTGAATAGCCGCAACGGCTTGCGGATCATCCATAAGCCGCGCGATGCGGTAGTCCTGCGTCTCGATCTTCATTCGGATCTTCACCTCATTTGGGCAATATCTCCTATTGTGGCCGATTCCGCATCACGGCATTCACCAACCGGAAGTTACCGCATAAACCAGCGAATCACATACATCACCAGAGATAGCACTACGCTAAGTACGATACAAGTCACGATCGGAAAATAAAACTTGAAACCTTCCTTCTCGACGGCAATGTCGCCCGGCGACCTGCCCAGGTTCAGGAACCGTCCCCCGACCATCCAAAGCGGCCCGATCACGATCATCACGATTCCGCCGATAATCAACAGCTTGGGCACCGAGTTCAAGCCGGTTTCCCTCCTCCTTCAACTCGCAATAAGAACGTCAGCTCCGCATCGCTTCCAAGCTCAGAAACAACAATCCGGGTGCGATACACGTTTACGGGCTCTCCCAGATGCTTAGTCGTTTCGATGCGTTCCACAGAAGCGACCCCCTGAATGGCACCAAGCTCTAAGCTGGCCTCGCCGCCTGACCCGCGCCATACGATCCGCTTACCGTTTGCTTCGATCGAAGGCTCGTAGAAGCTAATGAACAGCTCCTCCACCGTATTATTCGCCCCGACGAACCGAAATGCGTCTGTAAGTTCCAATCTGGCTTGGCCTGCCGACGCGTCGGTGCTCCAGACAAAGCTTCTTTGAAATGCTTGAAGCCCTGCCTCCTCCGGATAAGCTCCGCCCAGCTCTAGCCCGAACCTTCGGCGTCCCGCCGCTTCCTCGTTCTCAGCCACCTTGGCACGCGAGGCGCCGCCCGCCGACTGAGGGATCCCGTTTACCAGCGGAATGGAATGTCCCTCTGCGCTATTATGGATCAGCGTATAACGTAAGGGACCGAAATAATCCTTCGTGTACAAGCCTGCCCCCAGATCGGACAACAGATTGTCTCCGCCTGCATGAACGATAAAATGCCCCAGATCGTTGTGGTTGTGCGGTTCATCGTTATGTCCCCCTTTTGCGGCGAAGGCGATGAAATGCCCTTGAATGTTCCGTTTATCAATGAGCCACTCCGTGTCCGGATAGTAATAACTGCCTTCCTTAACGGTGTCACTTATGTGAGCAGGGTCCGTCCAGACGATCATTCTAACCAGTCATGCGGCCAACGGTAGCAATGATCCTGATGGAACGACCTTACCCCCTTAAGCGGTGGCGACGTTACGCCTAGGCGCTTCGTAAGCCGGCCACATGCCGGGATTGACGATATAACTTTCCGAGGCGTCGGAAAAATTAACGAACTGAGGCGAGGTCAAGGCAATGCCTGTAGGGAATTCTGCGATACGCCGGATTTTCTCCCCTTGCGACAGGTCGATTTCCCCCCGGTGTATGTATGCGGCATTTCTGCAAAGAAGACGTAATAGCCGAACCCGTAGCTCCAATACCCGATGCCCTCGGGACAACAGCCGTCCTCTCCATAACCGGCAAGAAAGCTCTCCATGGCTCGAACCACTCGATCCAGCATTCCGGCCAAACGTTCCCGGTTGTCCACAGTCAAAAGAGCGGCCATCCCTACCGCACCTGCGCATACGGCCGACCAATTGTTCGTTACCGCTTCCCAATGGAAATGATGCGGTGTGTTAAATAACGGCTGATAAACCCTGCGCTCCAGCTCCTCCCGGATCCGGTCGGCGACCCAAGGGTTCAACCGGTCCTCCAGCAGGTACAGCGTTTCCGCCAGTGCATGGGCTGTTTCGGCCGCGAACAGGTCGACGACTTGCCACATCGGCGACCTAGCAGTCCTGGCCTGCTCCAGTCGCGACGGCAAGTGAGCGGGCACAGCCCAAGCATACTCGCCGCAGATCGCCCAGATGACATTCTCCAATGTTTCCATATAAGCGTCCGTATCTTCAAGCAAGCTCGCCAGCACAAGAGCCAGCAATCGTCCTCTTCGTTCGAAATATGGCTTCTCATAGTCCCTGCGGGTCCCCACGGAAGCAAATTTGTGAAACTCACCAAAAGTCAGCTCCGGCGCGGCTCCCGACCAGCCTTAACCGCTTCCTCATGAATTTCGCCTACAAGCCCCTGCAGATGCGGCGCCTCTCGCAAGGCTTGAAGCCTCGCCTTATCGAGTACGTCTCCAGCCAAGCCCTCCGGACGTTCCTTTACCGATTGTACTGCCAAGATAAGCTCCCTGTAGCTGACCATAAGTTATCTCTCCTAACATTGAAACGTTTTATTTTCTCGTCGCTTCCTTCAGCATATCAAAATTCATCGGTCCCTGATAGCGATAAATGACTTTTCCTTCCGCATCCATCACATAGGTAGTCGGATAAGAGTTAATCCGATACGCCTCGATCACCTTCCCCTGCGAATCCAGCACAATCGGGAATTGAAGTCCCCACTCCTTGACCCAAGCCTCAACCACATTCGGACTGGCCTCCGTTGTCGTCGCATTCATCCCCAAGACCACTACATCGTCATGGTACTGCTCGTGGAATCGCTCCATATGGGGCATTTCCGCACGACATGGCGGGCACCAAGTGGCCCAGAAATTTAGCACAACGGTTTTCCCCGGTAATCGGAAAGCTTAACGGGCTTCCCTTCCAAATTCTGTACCTCAAAATCCGGGGCCTGCTGTCCGATATTGAGACCATAGCCCGCTTCCGATGACTGTGAGGCATCCGGCTTTTCCCACAGGTTCGCGACAAACGAAACGATCAAGGCACTGCCGACCAAGAACATAACAGCCAGCTGAGCGGCGCCCTTAAGCTGACCTGGAGCGACCTGACGTAGCCAAAGGTCGCCAACAAGAACGGCTAACAAAACGATCAATCCGTCACGAAGCATGTGTTCGCCGCCCGAGAGAACATCCAATAACAATTTTGTCGAGTACCCACACAAAATGAAGAATAATGTCGAATCAATGTATTGAGGTCTGCTCGTCCGCTCTTCCTTTCGCGCTTGCGCGATATACATAGGCAAGAGCAAACGGCCGTTCCAAGCCAAGCTCCACGTGCTCCTCCGGTAAAATAGAGCAGTGACATCGGTCGCCGGATTACCTCCATGGGGCTAAAGAGCAGTAAGTCAGCCTTTCCAAACGACAATGCCGCATAACAGCGCGTTAAGCGACTGAGAGCCGATTCTCGCTCCTGTTGCCGTTCCTTTCATTCTTAGCCGCATCAAGCTAAAGCCAACCGCGCCGCAAGGATCCATTCCAGCATGTCTCTTTTTAAAAGTAAGGGTCCTACATTTATCGTATCCATTGTTCGTCCGTTCTCCATTCCGCAGATGTCCTTACACACATTGTGGAGTGAGTCTTCGTCCTTGTCAAATCATAACCTACTATTGGAGGCTAATACATCATGATGATGAAAAAACAATTGACGATCGCCTTGTTAGCTACTACGATTGCATTCGGTTCTCAAGCTATGCTGGCTCATCCTGTAAGCGCGCCGCAGATGCCGTTATTGTCAGCAGTGTCAGCTTCCGGACGGCTCCGGATTCAGGCTCTACCCGAATCCGCTATATCCAAGACGGCGAGAACGTAGATATCCTTGAGAAGGTAAACAGCTGGTGGTACAAAATCAAAGACTCACGCGGTCAAGTGGGTTACATCTCGACTAGCGACCAATATGTGAAAGTGTTATCAGGCGGCGTTACACCTACGCGACCTGCGGATACGTCGGCACTTCGCACGAAAATCATTAACGCGGGCAAAGCCTACCTCGGCACGCCTTATGAATACGGATCGGACCGTTCGACGACAAAGACGTTTGACTGCTCCGATTTTATTAAACAAGCCTTCAAGGATGGTGCCGGCATTACGCTCCCAAGCGATTCGCGGGCCCAAGGGGATTATGTGAAATCAATCGGACGTACGACGAAGACTTGGTCTAATTTGAAGCCAGGCGACCTGATGTTCTTCATGGAATACCGCGACTCCGGCAAACTATCCGTCGGATAAGTCCGGACAACGCATTACGCATGCCGGCATTTACATAGGGGATGGAAAGATCCTCCACACTTATTCCAAAGCCTCAGGAGGCGTTCGAATCGATGCGATTGACGGAAAGCATTGGGAGAAGCGATTCATTTTCGGAGGCGCATTTAAAGTAGCCATTACGAAAAAAGCAGTGAGGTCCCCGCTGGAGACTTCACTGCTTTTCTTATGCTGGTTTACGTGCCGAGAATCGCATCGATCACCGGCTTGGTTGCTCCTCCAGGGTACAGCACATACAGCAACCGTATATACCACAACTCCTGTAGGCGCCGTCAGCAACCAGACGACCGTCGTGATTTTACCGATACGTCTATGCTTTGCGAACTTCTTGTTGAAAGCGAAGATCAGGGTTGTAATTCCGAAAACCGCGCAACCGTCGCTAGAGTAATATGGAAAAACAAGAAGAGATGATAGGCCAGCTTCAGGCTCTCCGGCCCCCCGAACGATGTATTTCCTACGAATACCGTTCGGCTCGCATAGATGAGAAAGAAGGCAATGGCAAAGAAGGCTCCCCATAGCATTAGCTTCTGATGCGTCTCCCGGTTTCCCTTCACAATCTGATACCAGCCGAAAGCTACGAATACGGCGCTGATGACAATGAAGCTTGTACTGATCGTAGGCAGTATAGGTAAATTCATTACAATCCCACCTAATAGACAAATTATTAAGTTTATGCCCGGTTCCAATTCTCAGGAGCGTCCAGCAAAGAGTTCATCCTTCCGTTCGCGGCGATACCAGCGGTAGAAAATATACCCGAGAGCCCAGCCGTAAACGATTTCCTGCACGATTTTCATAATTACGCCGCCAAACGACTGATCGTTCACCGTAGAGAGCAGAAGCTGATCCGGAATCGCACATACATCGCATACAACGGATCCTTAGCGAAAATAATCAAGGCACAAGCCGGTGTAAGCGACAGTCCGTTGATGAAAATATAAGCAAGCTTCTTCATGTCGCTCAATCGATCGTATTGTGGCGCTGGAGTATATACCGGGAACCACATCATGAAGGCGGCAAGAAGGAATACCACTTTATATAACATATGAACCGTTCCGTTCACCATCAGATAGTCCATCACAATCGGGACATGATATACGGAAAATACAAAGTTAAAAACAAACAGGGCCAGGATCGGGTTCGTAATGAAGCGAAACACCTTCTCGACAACAGCATTGCGCAGTCCTGCCTGCGCAGCCATCCTGGAGTCGCCAGAAGGATAAGCGGCGGCATAACCAAATACAGCATCGATTGCTGAAGCATGTGAATGCTGAAATAATAGTGATGGCCGTAGTACGCTAGCGGGCTTCCGTCTGCGATACCAGAAGGCCAAGCCAATCCAGAAATACAGGCGATGCTTCTGCGCCACGGGCTCCGAACCTTCAATACGATGCCTCCAAGAGCCTGTAAACAGCGTGTACAAAATACCGAGAACAACCAACACCAGCAAAAAACCGGGACTCCACAGCTGAGCGAACGAAGGCGCCGCGCCTTGCACATGCTCTTCATGAGCGATGTGGATCGGATGGGTAAGCATGATGAGTGGCCGCTCCTTTCTATACCTTTTTTTTCATCCAAGGGAGCATCTTCTCCGCTTGTGTCTAACTTGTGAATTCTGTTACATACTTATCCAAAAGAGAGGCGCCTTCTCTAATCAAAGCCGCCTCTCCCACATATCCTACCAGAATGTCCAGTAAACACCGGTCGCCAGAGCCGTCATTGCAATAAACGTTCCGAACAGAAGACCTACGATCGGCCACAAATGCCCTTTTTCCTTCATATGCATCCAGTAGGCCAGCTGGAAAATAACTTGCACTACTGCCAGACCTACCAAGAAGAGGATGATGAAGGAACGATCCAAGCCGCCGTAAAGAACGACTGCGAAGGCCAACATCGTAAGCACGATCGAGATAATGTACGACAAATAGTGATTCTTAGGGCCTTCTAACCGGTGACGCTCATTCCCAGCGGAAGATGAATGTTGTCCTGCCATCTTACGGCCCCACCTTTCCGAGCAAGTAAACGACGGTGAAGATGAATACCCACACGACGTCGATAAAGTGCCAGTAAAGCGCCGCAACATAATACTTCGGAGCCGTAACGACCGTCAGCCCCTTCTTAAAGCCCTGAATGATCAGAAGACCGATCCAAAGCACACCGAAAGCAACGTGGCCTCCATGGAAGCCGACCAATGCATAGAAGGAAGTCGAGAAGGCACTGGTCGTAAAGCCGTGACCTTCATGTACATAGTGATAGAACTCATAAATCTCAAGACCCAAGAACGCAAGTCCGAGAGCAATCGTTACCGCCATCCAGCCTTGAAGCGCCTTGAAATTATTGCGGTGCATCGCCATGATGGCGAATACACTCGTCAAGGAGCTCGTAAGCAGGATAAACGTTGACAAAGCAACAATGTCCAACTGGAACAAATGCTGAGCCGTCGGACCGTCCGGCACTTGGTTACGAAGTGCCACGAACGATGCAAACAGCGTACCGAACAATACGCATTCTCCGCCGAGGAACAGCCAGAAGCCGAGAACTTTATTCTTACCTTCCAGGGTTGCCGTTTCCGGATGAGGTGGCAGGGCACCGCCTACTTCGTGATGTCTTTGCACTCATGCCTTAACCCCCTTATCATCGTTTAACTCTTCCGGTTCGATATGCCAGCCGTGATCGTCGTAAACGGAACGAAGGAACATACAGATCAAGGTGATGCCGATACCGATAATACTTACAGCATAGTGGTGATACATGAAGCCATAACCCGAAATGAACAAGCCAACCGACATAAAGAACGGCAGGATCGAAGGCGATGGCATGTGGATCGAGCCGATTGGCTCTGCCGGAGTCATTTCTTTGTTGCCGGCCATCTTTTCTTTCCAGAAAGCATCCAAGCCGCGAACCAGCGGAGTTTGCTTGAAGTTATATTCAGGAGCAGGAGAAGAAATCGTCCACTCCAATGTACGTGCATCCCATGGATCGTTCGGTGCATTCATCGGCTTGCGGGACGTAGCGATGATGTTGATGATAAATGCAATCGTACCGATACCCATCAAAATCGCACCAATGGTACTAATAAAGTTACCTTGCTCCAAACCGACGCCCGGCTCGTAAGTGAATACGCGGCGAGGCATACCCATCAGTCCGAGGAAGTCTTTGCGGGAAGAAGGTCAAATGGAAGCCAATGAAAAAGGTCCAGAAATGAATTCTTCCGAGTGTTTCGCTCAGCAGACGGCCGAACATCTTAGGCCACCAGTAGTAAGCAACAAGGAACAAACCAAGCACCAAGCCGCCGACGATAACATAGTGGAAGTGAGCTACAACGAAATACGTATCGTGGTATTGGAAGTCAGTGCAGGAACGGCAAGCATAACCCCTGTTACCCCACCCATAACGAATGTCGGGATGAATGCTGTCGCAAAAATACTTGCTGTTGTAAACTTGATTTGGCCGCCCCACAGAGTAAACAGCCAGTTAAATACTTTCACCCCAGTAGGTACTGCGATCGCCATCGTCGCTACCCCGAATATGGCGTCCCCGATCGGACCGATACCCGTTGTAAACATATGGTGAGCCCAAACCATGAAGCCAAGGAAACCGATAAGCGCTGTAGCGAATACCATGGAGCTGTAACCGAACAGACGCTTGCGGGAGAACGTAGATACGATATCAGAGATCATACCGAATGCAGGGAGAATCAGAATGTAAACCTCCGGATGACCGAAGATCCAGAAGATATGCTCCCACAGTACAGGGTTACCGCCCTTCGATACATCGAAGAATGCCCCGTCAAAAATGCGGTCGAACATCAATTCAACCAAACCTACCGTAATGGCAGGGAACGCGAACAAGATCAGGATGGACGTAATAAAAGCAGTCCAGGTAAACAGCGGCATCCGCATGTAAGTCATACCAGGTGCGCGCATGTTGATAATCGTAACGATAAAGTTAATACCGCCGATTAAGGTACCTAGACCTGCGATCTGTAAGCCCAGCACGTAAAAGTCTACGCCCTTAAAGGCCCCTGTAGGATCGACAAGTCCGGAAAGCGGCGGGTAAGCCGTCCAGCCCGCATCCGGCGCACCGCCTAAAAACCAGGAGGTGTTGAGGAGCAAGCCCCGAAGAAGAACAACCAAAAACCAAGGGCGTTCACGAATGGATACGCTACGTCGCGCGCTCCGATTTGGAGCGGTACGATCGCATTCATGAAGCCGAAGATGGCGGGCATGGCCGCCAAGAAGATCATCGTTGTTCCGTGCATCGTCGTTAACTGATTAAAAGTGTCCCCGATAAAAATCTTCTGGTCCGGGTAGGCCAGCTGAATCCGGATCAGGATCGCTTCCAGTCCACCGATCAGGAAGAAGAATCCGCCTGCAAGCAGGTACAGGATCCCGATCTTCTTGTGATCGACGGTCGTCAGCCAATCCATGATGCCGGTATGACGTTTAACTGTGTGTGCGTGAGCCACGAATGTAACCTCCTTTTTCCATTGATGCCGTTATTGCGGCGCGTTCAGGTATTTAATCAAATCATTCACGTCTTGTTCACCAAGCGGTTTTGGTCCGTTAGGTCCGAACGCAGGCATCTTGTTGCCCGGCTTCTGCGCTTGCGGATCGAGAATCCACTTTCTCAAGCTCTCATCGTTATGCGGCAGAATTCCGGCAACCATCTCACGCTTCGCAAATCCGTTGAGGTTCGGTCCGGCGCCAAGTCCTTGTGCATTGACTGCGTGACAGGACAAGCAGTTATCTTTAAACACTTGCTCGCCGCGCTTCGCGTCTGCAGGGATAGTAGCCGGAGCTTTCATATCGGCAACCCACTTATCGAAGTTCGCAGGGTCCAAGCTGTTTACTTTAAATAACATTAATGCGTGGGAAGCTCCGCAAAGCTCCGCACAAATCCCTTTGAACGTATCCACTTCATCCGCTTGCAGATAGAAGATATTGTTCAATCCAGGGTTGGTATCCATTTTACCGCCGAGCGATGGAATCCAGAAGGAGTGCTTTACATCCGATGCTGTAATTTCAAAAGCGATTTTCTTCCCTGTAGGGATGACCAGGTCTTGTGCAGTCGCAATCCCCAGGCTCGGGTATTCAAACTGCCACCAGAAAGCATGGGCCGTTACCTTGACGTGCAACGCATCCTGGTTACCGCGGTGGTCCTCAAGCGCCTTGAACGTATACTGAACTGTCGGCACCGCCAGAATGAGCAAAGAAATGATCGGAATAACCGTCCAAATCAGTTCAAGCGTATGGCTTCCTTCCACTTGCTTAGGTACGATATCTTTTTCGCCCTTTTTCTGTCTGAAGCGAACGAGCACGTACAGGTAAATAACAAAAACGACCACTACGACCAGAATCATAATCCCAAAGCTGAGCTTCATCAGGAATAGCTGGTCTCTGGCCACGGGTCCTCTTGGTCTCAAGGCGGAAGTCGTCGGATCTCCACACCCTGCTAGCAGTAACACCATCCATAGAGGGATGAGCCGCCACAGATTTTGCCATCGAATCATCTTATCAATCCCACCTTAGAACGTAAATGTTTCGGAACAACGAGCACTTGCCGACTTACAAAATTGCCATAAAACCCTTGCAAAAAAAATCATTTCCTGTCAAGGAACCTAATCACCATTATAACTATAAATTCGTGCCTACTTTTTGTCAATCAATCTAGACGAGTTCACAAAACGTTCGGAAGTCCGCCATTTTTCCTTTGTTGACGTCATTTTTCCTCTTCATGGTTATTTCCAAAAAGAGGTGAAATTATGCATATTGCGAACCAATGTTTATGACGCATAAATCCTCCTATTTAATGAATCCTAAGAGTAGTTCATTCATTATGAGGAGGCCTGGTCATGAAATTATCCCGTTTGCTGAAGACCGTCTCTCTGGGCGTGCTGACCGTCGGCATTTCCGGTCGCTTCGCTTACTATGATTACAACAGCGCTAATAACTACGGCTCCAGACGCGATGCCCCGCCGGAAAATAACTCCCGTGCTTATCAGACTCAACAGCAGTATGCCACCGTTTCCCATAAAGTAACCAACCTGCGACTCAATCAAACATTATCTGACATGGTGCAGGGCATGAGCGGGGTAAACAGCGCCATCGTCATGATGGGCGATAATATTGCCTATGTGGCGATCACCATCGACAATACGGCCTTCGGTACCCGCGGCGGCCGTGCGGATGCTGTGCCCGGTTACGGTTCCGAGACAAACAACTACGGACTCGTTAGAGGCTTATACAACACCTACGACCAGGGGAACGATTATGCCGATCCTAATCAGCTGATTCCGGGAGTGCAAGGTGCCGATACGGTGATGCATCATGAGTACTTATCCCACATGTTTAAGCAGAAAATTGCCGAAAAGATTCGCATGGCCCAGCCATCGGTTCAGGATGTGTACATTTCGGCCAATCGTGATTACGTTAATGAGTTTAATGCCATTGCACAGGAAGCATGGCAAGGGCGACCGCTAGAGCCATATCGCGAAAGGTTTGTTTCATTAAACGAACGCATCTTCGGCACCGGCGTGACGATCCCTACGCAAACGGAGAATAATGGACGGTAACCGAATGAAAGCATCGATGTAAAACTACAATATATATAGGTAGAAATAGGCAACAATTAGCGCCGCATGGGGCCTAAGGCCTCATGCAGTTTCTTTTTTCCCGCGGTTCCTGTAGAATGCTTACATATAATAACCGGAATGTTTTTCCACCTAAGGAGAATGATTATGAAGAAGAATGGTTTTGCGGAGCTAGGCATAGATTCGGATTTGGCGGAGGCGCTGGCAAAGGAAGGATATACGGATCCCACGCCCATTCAAAAGCAAGCGATCCCTCTTGCTTTAACGGGGGATGATTTGATTGCACAGGCGCAGACCGGAACGGGGAAAACGCTGGCCTTCCTCTCGCCGATGCTGGAGTCGCTGGATGCAAATAAGTCCCACGTACAAGGATTGGTAATAACCCCAACCCGCGAGCTGGCCATTCAAATTACCGATGAGGTGAAGAAATGGGCGCCTTTGCGCGGTTTAAGAGTTTTGTCTGCCTACGGGGGACAGGATGTCGAAAGGCAGATCAGGAAGCTTGAAGGTGCGGTGCATATGATCATTGCAACGCCTGGGCGTCTGCTGGATCACCTGCGCAGGGAAACCGTCGATCTCGGAAGGCTGTCGGTGCTCGTATTGGATGAAGCGGATCAAATGTCTTGCATATGGGCTTTCTAACCGAGGTTCAAGAGATTATTATGCAAACGCCGACACGACGGCAGACTATGCTGTTCTCCGCGACGATGCCGGATAAAATCAAGCGACTGGCGCGGAACTATATGCGCACGCCTAAGGAAGTCGCCGTTCAGGCAAAGAAGATTACTCTGGAGGAAATCGATCAGGTTGTCGTTCGCACGACCGATCGAGGCAAGCTGGATGCGCTTTGTAAAACGATCGATGAGGATCCGCCTTATTTGGGAATGATCTTCTGCCGGACGAAGTCGCGGGCCACGAAGCTGAATGCGGAGTTGAACGAACGGGGCTACAGCTCGGATGAGTCGCACGGTGATTTGACCCAAGCCAAGCGGGAGCAAGTCATGAAACGGTTTCGCGATGCGAAAATTCAATTGCTGGTGGCGACGGATATTGCCGCAAGGGGACTGGATGTAGAAGGAATTACCCATGTGTATAACTACGACATCCCGCATGACGCGGAGAGCTATATTCACCGCATCGGACGGACGGGACGTGCGGGCGAGCGCGGTAAGGCGATTACCTTCGCCGCACCGCGGGATGCCGATCATCTCGAGAAGATCGAGAGAGGGATCAAGCAGACTCTCGCGAAACGGCAGGGCCGGGCGCCGGAGGGCGAGCAAGCTTCGCGCGGACGCGGCGGCGAGCAAGCTCGCGCAGGGCGCGGCGGCGAGCAAGCTCGCGCAGGGCGCGGCGGCGAGCAAGCCCGCGCGGGACGCGGCGGCGAGCAAGCCCGCGCGGGACGCGGCGGCGAGCAAGCTCGCGCAGGGCGCGGCGGCGAGCAAGCGCGCGTAGGGCGCGGCGGCGAGCAAGCGCGCGTGGGGCGCGGCGGCGAGCAAGCTCGCGCGGGACGCGGCGGCGAGCAAGCTCGCGCGGGACGCGGCGGCGAGCAAGCCACGCGCGGGCGCGGCGGCGAGCAAGCACGCGCAGGGCGCGGCGGCGAGCAAGCCACGCGCGGGCGCGGCGGCGAGCAAGCTCGCGGCGCGGGTACAGCGGCACGCGGGCGCGGGACGGACAAAGCGGCCACCTGGGCAACGGGCAATCCGGCGCGGGCGGGTGTTGCGGCACGAGGACGTGGAGCGGATACGAAGCGTGGTGGCGCGAATCGAAGCGGTGGCGGAAGGCGCGGAAGATAGGCGATCCCAGTTCGGGCGTAGAAAACACATGGGAGGGCACAAGCTCTCCCCCTCCGCCCTTTACCTCATCCTGGAAAGCATGTAAAATAAGGAAGTGAGCTGCCGTCACCGATCTGATCTTTCACTACCATGAAGGAGGGATTCTATGTACGAGTTAAAGGATACAGATACGATCTTTATCTTCACAGGCCCGAACGGAGCTGGGCGCAGGACCGTTGCACAAATGTCAGGCGATACGCTTGGAGTCAAACAGGTGCTTTCCTACACGACACGTACACCACGCTCTTCTGAAGTAGATGGACAGGATTATTTTTTTATTACCCGAGATCAGTTCGCCGAGGCGGAAGCGGCCAAGCAATTTATTGAGGTACTTGAAATCGACGGAAACCTCTACGGAATCAAGGAACAGGATGTCGCTTCGATGCTTCAGAAGCACGGTGCGATTTATCTCATCTTGAACCGGTACGGTGCCGACGTACTGAAGCAGGTCTACGGCGATCACGCGGTACGGATCTTCATCTATGCAGATCGGCAAACCGTGCTCCGGCGCGAGCAGGAACGCGGCGACTCGCCTGAGCTGATTGACCGGTACATGTCGCATTACGACGAAGAGATCGCTTACAAGGATGCTTGTGAACACGTTTTCGAGAATGTGGATTTAGCTCATACCGTTTTTGATTTAACGAAGACGCTCGACCAGAAGTATTTGCACCGCAACCTGCTGGATCTCGATTAGAAGCAGCCGGTTACATACAACCTAACAGAAGAGACCGTTAAGACCCTTCACGAGTCTGCGGTCTCTTTTGCCTATCCGAAAGGAGCAGCCATGCAATGACCATCATCTCTATTGAACCTACCCCTAGCCCGAATACGATGAAAATTACATTAACCGAACGTGTTCCGGAGCATGTCAGGGAAACCTATACCAGGCAGGAGGCCGGCCGCGCTCCCGAGCCGCTGAACCGTTTGCTGGCGATAGAGGGAGTCCGGAGCTTGTACCGAGCGGCGGATTTTATCGCCCTGGATCGAACGGCTCACGGTGATTGGCAGCGAATCCTGGCAGAGGTTCGCGAGGTATTAGGGGGATCCACGTCTCACCCTGCCGGCACGGCTCCCGATCAACCGCAGCAAGAAGCCTCCTTCGGCGAGGTCCATGTCAAGCTTCAGCATTTTCGGGGAATCCCCCTCCAGCTGCGGGCATCTAACGGTACCGAAGAGAAACGGGCGGCGCTTCCCGAAAGATTCAATGAATCGGCCATACGCGCTGCTGCCGCAGCCCCTAACTTAATTAAGGAACGAAGCCTGGAGGATTGGGGGGTCCGGTACGGCGATTTACAGGAAGTACTTGACGAGCTGGTGCAGGAACTCGATGCCTCATTTCCCCAAGAACGGTTGAATCAGCTGATTCAACAAGCTATGGATGCGCCGGTAGCGAGCATAGCCGAAGCACTTGAGGCAGTAGATCGGCAAACCGGTCTTTCGTACGAAGAGCTGGAACGCCAGCTAAAGGATCCCGACTGGAAAAAGCGGTACGCGGCGCTGGAGCAGATCAAGCCGGAGCCATATACCGTGCCCCTTCTTCTGCTCGCCCTGCGGGATGAGAAATCCACGGTACGGCGCCTGGCAACCGTTTATCTCGGCGATTTGAAGGATCCCTCCGTGCTTCCCTATCTCTACGAAGCGTTGAAGGACGCATCCGTTTCGGTGCGCCGAACAGCCGGCGATACGCTCTCCGACCTTGGGTTTCCCGAAGCACAGGATGCTATGGTCGAGGCGCTCGGCGACCCGAATAAATTGGTTCGCTGGAGAGCGGCGCGCTTTCTGTATGAAGCCGGTGACGCCGAGGCCCTCCCTGCCCTGCAGGCTGCGCAGGAGGATCCCGAATTCGAGGTTCGCATGCAAATTCGCATGGCCATCGAACGGATCGAGAGCGGTGAAGCTGCCGCGGGCTCCGTATGGCAGCAGATGGCCAATCGGGAAAAATAGAGCGTAAACCAATAAACACCGGATGGTCGCTTCCAAGAAGCCGCCATCCGGTGTTTACGATGCTTACAGTTCAATACGAAGCTTCAACAAGCCGGCCTTCTTGACCGCCTGATAGAAAATGACGACCAGCGGACCTAGGAACAACCCCGCCAGACCGGCCAATTGGAGCCCGATATATAAGCTGACAAGGGCCGCCAAGGCACTGATACCCACGGCATCCGCCACGATCTTCGGCTCGGCGATGCGGCGGAAGATCGTAATGACAACAAAGAGAATGATCAGCCCGATCCCAAGTCGCTGATCTCCAGCTACAAAGCTGTAGATGGCCCATGGAACGAGGACGGAGCCCGTACCCAGAATCGGCAGCAGATCTACAATGATGATCAGCAGCGCAATCGCCAGCGGATAACTGACACCGAGGAACAGCAATCCTACAAGGGAAACGATGTAAGTAAGAAAGCTTAGCAAAATTTGCGCTTTTAAGAACCCGACCACTGCGACTCTAAGGTGTTCCAGAACAGCCTCCATCTTATGCCGCGTATTCTCCGCGAAGATCGATAGGAAAGCCTGCCTAATATTCGGGAGACCGAAGCTGATCAAGTATAATGCAATCACAAATACGATCAGGAAGATGAGCATATTCGGCACCGTTTTCGCAATGCCCAGCATCATGCCGGACAAAGACGTAACAAGGAAGTTAATTCCCTGAGTAATATATTCGAGCCCCATCTCAACCCCGCTCTGGATATAACCCGCCCAATCCTCAGGGAAGGAGCGGTACAGGATCCCTTCACCCACTACAGCCTCTCTTACAAACCGGTCCGCTTCGCTAATGATTGCGGGGACCTTCCCCATATACTCTACAAATTCATTAAAAATCGTCAGCCCGATAAAAATAACGAGGGCCAATGCGCCGATCAAAAACAAAGAGCATACGGTCAAAGCACTCATAACGCGGTTCAGCTTCAGGCCCCTCTGCAGCCACCCGACAAAAGGCTCCAGCAAAATCGCAACGATGAGAGCCAGCAAAAACGGAAAGCCCACCGTAAACATCAGGTACAGCAGCAGAATGGCGGCAGCCATGAAGCCAATCGTTCTTAGCGGCACATGCTTTCCTTCCCTTCTATGTACGATAAGCCGGGAGTCCTGCTCCCGGCTGCAATTAAATCAGCAATTCATCCGCGGCATCCGGCAGTGCAGCAGGCACTTCGCGGCTTACCTCGACCCTTCGAATTCGATGCTCTTCTTTATCCACCACGACGAATCGCAGGCCATCATACTCGATAGGCATATTCAGCTGGATATCCGGGTTCTGCGTATAGAGCCAACCGCCTATGGTATCTACATCCTCGTGCTCCAGTGCCGTGCCGAATATAGCATTCAATTGCGTCAGCAGCACCTTGCCGTCCAGAATGTATTTGTCTTGATCGATTTGCTCGATCTCTTTGGCCTCGTCGGCGTCGAATTCGTCTCGAATCTCTCCGACGATCTCCTCTAATATATCCTCCATCGTAATCAGCCCGGAGGTACCGCCGTACTCATCGACCAGAATGGCAATGTGAACACGCTCCTTTTGCATCCGCTTCAGCAATTGATTCAGCGGCATGTACTCGGGAACGCTAAGCACCGGCTGCAGCAGCTCGGAAATATCGAACGATTCCGAAAGATTATCATATTTTAAGAAAAATTGCTTTGTATTAATAATCCCGATGATGTTGTCCTTGCTTTCCTGAGCAATCGGGAATCGTGTGTATTGCTCTCGGCGGATCACTTCCAAATTCTCTTCCAGCGAGTTATTCGTATACAAGCATACCATATCCGTACGCGGCACCATGATCTCCCGGGCCAGCATCTCGTCAAAGGCGAAGATTCGATTCACATAGCCGTATTCCGCCTTGTTGATTTTGCCGCTCTGGTAGCTCTCGGTGACGATAATTTGGATTTCTTCCTCCGAGTGGGCTTCCTCATGCTCCTTCGCCGGCTTTAAGCCGAACATCCGCACAAGTGCATTCGCCGAGCCGTTAAGCAGCCAAATGAAGGGATACATTATCTTGTAAAATAACATAATCGGCTTCGCCGCAAAAAGGCTCACGACCTCTGCTTTCTGGATAGCCCATGTTTTAGGGGCAAGCTCACCTAACACGACGTGCAAAAAGGTGACCGAAGCGAATGCGATAACGAAGGATAATAAACCGGCGACATCCTCTCGAACACCAAATGTTTCAAAAAACGGATGCAGCAGCTTCTCCACCGTCGGCTCCCCTAGCCAGCCTAAGCCTAGCGCCGTGATCGTAATACCAAGCTGGCACGCGGACAAATACCCGTCCAAATTGGCTTGAACCCTTCTCACTGCCACCGCATTGCTCTTTCCTTCCGCAATCAGCTGATCTACGCGACTGGAGCGCAAGCGAATGATAGCGAACTCCGTAGCAACAAAGAAAGCAGTCAGCAGAATCAACAGTGCGACGAGAAACAGATTTAAGGCCATATCAACCTTCCTCATAATTGGATTTTAAAACCATGAACAGATAAAGTTCTTATGAACTTATTATAGTAAAGATCAGGTAAATAGGAAATGCTCTAAAAAGGGCGCCTTTGACCATTTAAGGCGTCTACGGGTTTATTTTCCCGCAAAAGAAGTTCGGCATCTTCATTATCTACCTTTGACAAGCGCTTACGACTGGATTTATGATGAGTTCATATGAACCCGAAAATTTAAGCATGAACGGAGGTGGCAGGAGTTTGGAGACCTTCACGCTTACCCGCAAGGAAATGGCGCAAATGCTCCTGGCCATGAAAGGCGCCGCGGATCGAAGTCCGTTAATGATTTTGCAGGAGGCCTGGAAAAAGAATCACCTGACCCAAATGAAGCACGGCAGCTCGCTCACGGCCTTTCTCTCCACTCATCTTCCTCCGGTCATGGAGAAAATGATCAAGCACGAGAGCATGGAAGGCTTTTCTCTGCAAGAGATAGTATCCCTCGGAAACCAAATTGAATATACCAATATCTCCATCACCTCAATGCAAAACTGGGTGAAACGGGATTTCAAGGATTATTTGGGGTCGCCCAAGCTCGGCAAAAAATACTCGGTCGATCAAGCGGCGCTGCTCTTCATTATTGATGATATGAAGCATTGCCTCGATTTTGAAGCGATTCGTAAGCTGCTTCACGTCGTCCTTCGCAAGCCGGAGGAGGACAGCGATGATTTGCTTGGCCCAGCGGAGCTATATGCCGCGTATTCACGGCTGTTCGAGGAGCTGGATGCCAATAACGACCAAGTCATGGACGTTCAAGGACACGGCTTCGGCAAAAGAAATTACGATACGCTGACCGAAACGACGATCCGGCATAAGGCCGACCAGTACGCCTGCAGTCTGGAGGGGTTGAATGCGGAGCAGAAGGAAGCGGTGCGCAATGTGCTGTTCATCGCGATGGTATCCGTGCAAACGGCTTACTTCCACTCGCTGGCCCGCAGGTATATGAATGCAACGCTGTTTCTCCATGGGCTAAGCTAGGCGGCCGCCGCGAAACAAAAGCAATCGCAAAACGTATTACTAAGTAATACGCAATTGGAGGTGGATCTACGATGTATCTTTTGGCGATATTGCTTCCTCCTGTGGCCGTTTTGTTCTGCGGCAAGCCGTTTCAGGCATTTCTTAACCTGATTCTGACCCTATGCTTCTGGCTCCCGGGCGCCATCCATGCCTGCATGGTCGTTCATGAGCGCAAGCAGGACAAACGGATGGAGAAGCTTGCACGACATATGCACCAGTAATGGATTAAAAAAGGCAGCTTCCGTGACCGGGAATCTAGTATCCCGTGCCGGCAGCTGCCTTTGCTCTGTGGCCGCATTTTTGTTACTGATTCAAGCCTCCGCCCTGGACGGGAAGAAGGCTTCGTACTCGCCCATCCCGAAGCCACAGTCCTCCCCAAGCAAGAACGGCGAAATAAACAGGAAACAGCGTATGGGTAAACAGCGGGGCATCCATCCGCAGGTGGGTTGCGATAACTCCGCCAAAATAACCGGTCAGCAGCAGCGCTCCCAGGAACGACGTACGCGGGACGGCATACAGGATCGTGGAAAGCAGCCCGAGAATCCCAATGATCGCGATGTGATGCTCCCCAAAGCCTAGCGTAACGGTTCCTTCGATAACCGGTGCGGGCTTCACCAGCTTCATTATGCTGTCCATAAGCATGAATAAAATAGTAATCCCGCTCATGATACGTGCCGTCCATAGCCGGCCCTTGGACAATTTTCCAGTCATGTACATAACCTCCATTGTTTCATTTCATCGTTGCTTCTAAGATAACATGACCAAGGGGCAAGCGTTTCTCTTCGATTGCTATTTATTCATTGGTCTTAAATCTCTTTCCTAACTATGATAAAATAAAGCTATCATGAGCATACACAGGTGATAAGATGAAGCGTTCCGGCAAACGTGCCGTAATTTTCTCAGGCGGGCAGCTCGGAAAATGGGCATTGTCTGAGATAAGGGACAACGATATGCTGATCGGTGCGGATCGGGGAGCACTCTTTCTGGTACAGCAGGGGTACCGGCCGGACGTAGCGTTAGGTGACTTCGACTCGGTCAGCAAAGACGAGCTGCGGCAGATTGAAGCTTGCAGCAAGCACTTTACCGCGTGTGACCCTGTCATGAAGGACTGGACGGATACGGAAATGGCGGTTCGATTCGCCCTGCAGCAAGAGGTGAGCGAAATCCTGCTGTGCGGCGTACTCGGCACTCGCTGGGATCATTCGCTGGCGAATGTACACCTGCTTCGGCAAGCCTTGGATGCCGGCGTGGACTGCCGGATCGTCGATGCTCATAATGAGCTGACCTTGCTGAGCGGACCGTCGAAGCATAGCGTGGTCAAGGGGCGCTTCTCCCATGTATCACTGCTGCCGCTATGCCTGGAAGTGAGGGGCATTACCCTGCTGGGCTTTCAATATCCGCTCTACGAAGCGACCCTGACTCTCGGACAATCGCTCGGGATCAGCAACGTGCTGCTCGGCTCCGAAGGGAGGATCACCCTGCGTGAGGGGCTGCTGCTGGTGATCCAAAGCACGGACACGGCAGCCAAGGAATGAGCGCCAACACAAACAGACAGGGAACACTTCATCTGCCTAGGGCAGGAGTAGCGTTCCCTGTCTGTTGTTTTATGCGGTAACGGCACTCGTAGGATCCGCGTTGCCGGATTGCAGCTGGTACATCCGGTAATAGCGTCCTTGCAGCTGCATCAGCTGCTCATGATTGCCCCGTTCTACGATCTCTCCGCGGTGCAGCACAAGGATCTGATCCGCTTCGCGGATCGTCGAAAGCCGGTGGGCGATTACGAACGTGGTCCGCCCCTCGCTCACCACCTGCAGCGCCTGCTGGATCAGGCCCTCCGTCTCGCTGTCGATGCTGGCCGTCGCCTCATCGAGGATGAGGATCGCCGGGTCGAAGGCGAGCGCTCGCGCGAACGAAATAAGCTGCCGCTGCCCGGCGGACAGCGTGCTGCCCCGCTCGACGACCGGCTCGTCGTACCCTCCCGGAAGCTGCTCAATGAAGGAGGCGGCACCGACGTCAGCCAGCGCTTTTTTCACCTGATCTATGCCGATCTTGTCGTTATATAAGCTCACGTTGAACTTGATATCTCCGGCGAACAGGAACGGGTCCTGCAGCACGATGCCCATATGCTTTCGAAGGGCTTGCTTGGACATGCCCTTGATGTCCTGGCCGTCGATGCGGATCGAACCGCCCGTAGGCTCGTAGAAGCCGAGCAGCAGGTTCATGATGGAGCTTTTGCCCGATCCGGTGTGTCCAACCAGAGCGACCGTCTCCCCGCGCCGCGCCTCGATGTTGATTCCGCGCAGCACAGGCTCTCCTTCCTTATAGGCAAAGGTCACGTTGTCGAACACCACATGCCCTTCGGGACGCTGTACCTCCTCGGCCGCCTCCACCTCGGAGCCCTCCAGATCGAGTAAATAAAACACCTTCTCGGCCGAAACCAACGCGCGCTGCGCATTCAGCAGCTGGTCGAAAATCCCGATGATCGGCTGGAAGAACCGGCCCATGTAATCAATGAAGGCGTAGAAGACACCGAAGGAGATCGCCGTCTGCAGCGATTGCCCGCCGAAGTACCAGATCGTGCCCGCCGTAAAGAGGGAACCGACCAATCCCGTAAAGTTCCGGGAGGACAACGAGAACACCCGTATTTGCTTGATGTTGTTCACATACCTGTCGTGGTTGAGCACCTCGAACTCATCCCGGCGCGCCTTCTCCTGTCGGAACGCCTGCAGTATCGGCATAACGGCGATCGATTCGCTGATCATCGCGTTCATATCGCTCAGACGGGAACGCATGACCTCGATGTACTTTCTCGAATACTTGAGATGCACCGCCATTACTACCGTAAAGAGCGGCACAAAGAGCAGCGCCACCATCGCAAGGCGAACATCAAGCAGGAAGAGCGCGATATAAATACCTGCAATGTTGATTGTACTGACCACGAAGGTGGCCATGAAGCTCATGAACAGATCGCGGATCGCTTCGGTATCGTTAGCGATACGGGAGACGACCTGGCCGATCGGCGTGCTGTCGAAATAGCGGATCGGAATGCGCTGAATATGATTCATAAGGTCCATCCGCATCCGTTGAATAATACGAAGCGCCGTCGTCTGGAGGGTATACCCTTGGATGTAGTGCATGGTGCTGCCGGCGATCAGCAGCCCGACGAACAGCCCGAGCCAGCCCAGCACCGGCTTGAAATCATGCTGGTAGAAGAGGCCAATCTCCGCCGTCGTCAGCTTCGTCCCGGCATAGGTTTCCACAACGCCTCCGGCTCGGGTGACCTGTACCTTCGCTTGCCCCCCCGAAGCAGGCGCCTCCTCCGCCAGCTTCCAGTCGCCGCTATAGTCGGACGGCTCCCGTACGAGATACATCCCTCGCTCCAGCTGCATGATGCGTACCGGCTTGCCGAAGTCCGTCCCACCAGCCGGCGCCCAGTCCTGACGAATGTAAGCCCGGCCGCTCCAGTCCACCCGCTTGATTCCGGTAGGCACCCGGCCGGGCTCCGCCGCTTCGTACCACGGCTGCTGTATACCCGCGATGTGCTTGTCGATGATGGTTTTGGCGATGAAAGGACCCGCCAGCTCCACGCCTACCGCACAGCAGAGAACAAGCAATGCCGCCAAAATTCTATATTTAAATATAAGTGCATAGTTCAGTAATCTTCTTGCCTTCGAAGGCTTATCGGATTTCATTGTATTCCCATCCCTCCTTAACCGCCCCGCTTATTCCTGCAAATTCGCCTCCAGCTGCTGCCGCTCGAACTGCTCTTTGTACCATCCTCCGAACAGCATGAGCTGCTCATGCGTCCCCTCTTCTATGATCCGCCCATCCTCCAATACTACGATCCAATCCGCATGCATGACGGCGGAGAGACGATGGGTGGCGATCAGCGTTGTTTTTCCTGCCCGCTCGGTTCGGATATGCTGCAGGATGGCGCTCTCGGTTCGGGCATCGACCGCTGACAGTGAATCGTCGAGAATCAAAATCTCCGGATTCACCAGCAGCGCTCTCGCAATGCTGACCCGCTGCTTCTGGCCCCCGGACAGCATCACGCCGTTCTCGCCGACGACTGTTTCCAGCCCTTGCGGCAGCTGGGCGATGTCCTGCGTGAAGGAAGCCATCTCGATGGCGCGCCGCACCTGCTCATCCGTGGCTCCCGGCACGCCTAGGGCAATGTTTTGCCGCACCGTCTTCGAGAGCAGAAGATGCTCCTGAGGCACATAGCCGATCCAGCTGCGAATCCTCTCCACTGTCAGCTGCTCAATAGGGATTCCGGAGATGCGAACCTTGCCGGGCTCCACCGGATAGTAGCGAAGCAGCTGCTTCAGGAGTGTACTCTTGCCGCTGCCGGTTCGGCCCACAAGGCCTAACGTTTGCCCGCGCTCCAGGGTTAAGGACACATCCCTCAGACTATCGCTCGAAGCACCGGGGTAGCGGAACGTCAAGTGGTCCAGCTCAATCCGGCTAGGCAGCTCCGCCTGCGCAGGCTGCGAAGGATCCTGAACGTCCGATTGCTGAGCGAAGCTCGCGGACAGCCGGTCCACCGAAGCCGTCCCCCTCTGCAGCACATTAATAAATTCACCGAAAGCGATCATCGGCCAAATCAGCATCCCGAGGTAAATGTTAAAGGAAATCAGCTGCCCCAGCGTAATCTCCTGCTGAAATACCAAATACGAGCCATAGCCGATGCCGATCACATAGCTCATCCCGACAATCAGGGAAATAATCGGATGAAACAGCGCATTGATCGCCGCTACCTTCATGTTCTTCGTCATGACGTCCTGCGTCACCCGGTCGAAGGACTCCAAGTCATGCTTCTCTTGCACATACGAACGGATTACCCGCATGCCGGAAATCGACTCCAGCGCCTGATCGTTCATTTTGCCGAAGGCCGCCTGCGCGGCAATGAACCGCTTCCGGGTTTCCTTCCCGAGCCGGCTGATGGCCATTACGACGAAAGGCATCGGAATCAGTGCCGCCAGCATCAGCTTCCAGCTGATCAGGGAGACCATCGTCGTAATGACAACCGCTGTGCCGACGACGGTATTGACCAAGGTCATGACGCCGTAGCCTGCCGTCTGGCTGATAGCCAGCACGTCGTTCGTAGCAAGTGCCATCAATTCTCCCGTGCTGTTGCGTTGAAAAAAAGAAGGCGCCATCCGCGTCAAATGCGCCAGCAGCCGGGTGCGCAGCAGCTTTTCCAATAAGATGGAATTGCCGAACAAGGTTGTGATCCAAATGTAAACCATTCCGTAGACAAGCAGCGCCAGCCCGACGAGGAGGAGCACGGATTGCTGAAGCTCTCCTGCCGTCAGCGACCCGGTGCGGATGCTGTCAATGACCGACCCGATCATTCGCGGCGGAATAATGCCCAGTATGTTCACCAAGGCCATCAATCCGATCGCGACGGCATAATGGATCCAGCGGTCCCGGAAAAACCATGAAAGTCTCATAATAAACGACATTGTGAGTAAGCCTCCTTTTCACACACCTTTTAACATACCATAATTTGGGTGGTTTGCCATCGGAAAGTTTGAGTTAAACGATTCCGTACACGACAAAGAAGCCCTTCGGTTGTGAAGGGCCCTCCTAAGTACAGCGTCTATCCGCTTATCCAGTTCAGCAGAGGAACGGCCGCAGCCGCAATGAGAATCGACGGCAGCAGATTCGCCACGTGAATCCGGCGAATGTCCAGCACATTCAAACCCAGCCCCATAATGAGCACGCCGCCGACAGCGGTGATCTGCGTCAGCATTTCGGTCAGCATCACTTGATCAATCAGCGCGGCGATGAGCGAAGCGGCCAAGGCGATGGCTCCCTGATACAGAAATACCGGCACGGACGAGAACAGCACCCCGATTCCGAGCGTCGAAGCAAAAATGATGGCCGTAAAGCCGTCCAGCATGGCCTTCGTATACAATATATCGTGGTTGCCGCGCAGTCCCCCGTCCATGGCACCCAGTACAGCCATCGCTCCCACGCAATACAGCAGCGTTGTACTGACGAAGCCCGCAGCGATGCCGCCCTGCTTCATGCCGGGTACGACGGCATTCACCCCGCGCTCCAGCAGCTTGCCGAGCCGCTCCAGTCCCTGCTCCACCTTCAGCAGCTCCCCGATCAAGCCGCCCAGGACCAGGCTCGACACAATAAGCAGGAAATCGCTTGACTTCAATGTCATGGAAATTCCCAACGCAAGCAAGGCAAGTCCGATCCCCTGCATCACCGTTTGTCTGATCCTATCGCGCATTCCCTGCAGAAATAAACCTAGAAGCCCTCCGGCAATAATCGCCAGCGCGTTGACAATCGTTCCCCATAATGCCATTCTTTTGTTCCTTTCCTTATTGTCTTGCATGTCATGCAGACCCGAAAACACTTGTACCATCATAACGCCGACGAGGATTTTTGACAACGGGTTGATTCGCACCCGCCTTCATACTTCGCACCAATCAGGGTATACTAACGCTCGAATTCGATGAAGGAGGGTTATGGAAGCCATGGCAAACAACAAAGACATGAACCCGATGTCCGGGGAAGAAGTCGAAACCACCGGCGTGTATGCGAATGAAGACGGACGAGAAGAGACACTAAAGCGCGGTGATGTGTTTCCGTCCGACTTGACGCTCGGCAAGACGGAGTGGGAGCTGGTCAGTCTCCCTCTCGAGAGCCAGGAAGCGGAGCTCTTTAAGAACACGAAAGCCAACACGGAGAAGCGCCAGCACATCAACCAGGGCCACGCAGAGCCGAACCGGGCTGAATAGCAAGCCATCAGTAGACAAAAAAGAAGAGCGTCCTTCACGGTCCGCCGCGGAAGACGCTCTTTGTTATAGAAGGAAATTTCCCCCGGAATGCCCCAATTTTTTACTTCCGCCCGTAGTCGGCTTTGATCTCGCCCCAGGCTTTGGTATCCCACTTGATAATCTTGTTCGGATACTTATTGTTCTGCAGCCAAGCCTCCGCCCGGTCCACCAAATCCCAAATCTCCTTCGTAGACGCATCGCGCACCAGCGTGGAGGCTACCTTCTTCTTCTTGACCCAGCTGATCGCCGTCATGGAGTCGCTATACACCGTCATGCCGCTGCCCTTCTTCTTCAGATAGGCCAGCGCGTGCACAATCGCAAGAAATTCACCCATATTGTTCGTTCCCTTGGAGATCGGAGGATGCTGGAAAATGACCTCGCCCGTCCGCGTGGACACGCCCTTGTACTCGACGATGCCGGGATTGCCGCTGCAGCCCACATCCACGGACAAGCTGTCGAGGTCCACCTCGGGCGCGAGCTCCCCGCCCGTGGAGCCTGACGACTTGGTCTTGGCTCCCGTTCCGGCAGCGCTCTTCGCCGCCGCGCCGAACGTCGCCTTCCACCCGCGGGCCAGCGCCGCCTTCGCCTCCGCCTCGCTCTCGAACGCTTTAAATTTCGCTTGCGGGAAGCCGTTCGTCTGCGTCTGACACTCTGCCCAAGAGGTGTAGATGCCCGGCTGACGGCCCTCCCATACTACATAATACTTCGACTTTGCCAACGCCAGTCCCCGTCCTTATCCGTTTTGCCTTGCTTCCTGCTGCTGCAGCTGCTTGAAAAAGTCGATAAAGTACGCTCCGTACTTGAAAAACTTCGCTTCCCCGACGCCCTTGATCTTCAGCATCGCCGCCGGATTGGTCGGCTTCACGCCGCACATCTCGCGCAGCGTACTGTCCGGGAACACGATGTAAGGCGGGATGCCCTCTCGCTTCGCGATCTCGGAGCGCACGCGACGCAGCTCGTCGAACAGCTCGCTCTCCACGTCCTGCACGGTCGCCGCAGCCGGCTTCACGCGGACCTTCTGCACGACGCGCTCCTCGCCCGTCAGCACGGGAGCCGCCTTAGGCCCGAGCTTTAGCAACGGGTACTTGCCCTCCGTCAGCTGCAAATATCCTTCCGCCGTGAGCAGCTGAATCAGGTCGACGATCTCCTTCTCCGTGCGCTTCGCCATGAGCCCGTACGTGCTCAGGCTGTCGAAGCCGAACTCCAGCACCTTCTTGTTGCGGGAGCCCTTCAGTACCGACGCCACAAGCGTCGTGCCGAACCGTTCGCGCATGCGGCGGACGCAGGAGAAAATCTGCTGTGCTTCCAGTGTAATATCCGTCAGCTGCCGATCAGGACTTGCACAGCTGCTGCACTTCCCGCAATCGCCTGCCGGCTCCCCGCCGAAGTACCGCACGATGTAGCTCTGCAGACATTGTGCCGTGTGGCAGTAGTCGGCCATCTGCTGCAGGCGGCGATACTCCTGAGCCCGCCGCTCCGGGTCACCCACCGACTGCTCGATGAGGAACTTCTGGATGTGAATGTCCTGCGGGCTGAACAGCAGCATGCATTCGCTCGGTTCGCCGTCACGGCCCGCACGACCGGCTTCCTGATAATAGGCCTCCATGTTTTTCGGCATATTGTAATGAATGACGTAACGCACGTTCGATTTATCAATCCCCATCCCGAACGCGTTCGTCGCAACCATCAGCCGCACCTCGTCGTACAGGAACTGCTCCTGCATGGCCGCCCGCTCTTTATCCGTCAACCCGGCATGGTATTTGCCGACGGACAGCCCTTTGCGCTCCAGCAGGTCGTGCAGCTGGTCGACGTCCTTGCGCGTAGCCGCATAGATGATCCCCGCGTCGCCCTTATGGTCCCGGATGTATTCCAGCATCACATCGCGCTTGTTCTCGCCCTTGATCACCGTAAAGCTCAGGTTCTCCCGGGCGAACCCGGTGACGAACACCTGCGGCTCCCGCAGCCGCAAATTGGCGACCACATCCTCTCGCACCTGATCCGTCGCGGTTGCTGTAAAGGCCGCAAGCAGCGGTCTCCCGGACAAATGCTTTACAAGCTCATGAATGCGCATATAGCTCGGGCGAAAATCATGTCCCCATTGCGACACGCAGTGCGCCTCGTCCACCGCAATCATCGGCACCTGCAGCTCGCCGAGCAGCTCGATGAACCGCTCCGACTCCAGACGCTCCGGCGCTACGTACAGCAGCTTGTATTCGCCGCGTGCCGCCTTGCGGATCCGATTTTCCACCTGCGGGTACGTCAGCGCACTATTAAGATACGCCGCCGGCACGCCGATGCTGTCCAAGCTGTCAACCTGATCCTTCATCAGTGAAATCAGCGGAGAAATGACGATCGTCGTCCCCGACATCATCATCGCCGGAATCTGATAGCAGATCGATTTGCCGCCCCCGGTCGGCATAATGCCCAGCGTATCCGAGCCGGACAGGATACTGTCGATCACCTTCTTCTGTCCGTCGCGAAATGCAGGATAGCCGTAATATTTGCGCAGCAGCTCTTGTGCCTGCTCCATCGTGCCAATCATCACTGCTGCCTCCTTTGTCCAAAATCTATGCGTAGAGCCTTCATGCTTGCCTCACCCTTCGGGAGATGACAGGCTCCCCGTCCCATAACACTTGTGTCTGCGCCCGGCGGCTCATCACTTCCGGCTCTTCCAGCAGAACGAAGAAGTTCTTCGTGGGCAAATAGCCGAGTCCATGCTTGGCCGACAGCTTATCGAGGTAAGGGCGCATGTCCTCGTGGTTCCCCGACATGTTGTCTCCTGCCTCAGAGAAAGCGTACAAAGCACTGGCGACCGGCACCCGTTTAACCCGAAACCGTTCTACCGCCCGCAGGAAAAAATCCCAATCCCAATAATGATACATCTCCGTATCGAACGGACCCAGCGCCTCATACACGGAGCGACGGAACAAGCAGCCCGACGATACGAAGGTAGAGAACTTGCGCATCGCCTCCACATCGTGCTCGTAGGCAAAGACGAATCGTTTCGTTGCGCGGCGGGCCCGATTCTCGACGGTATAATCGAAGATCTCCACATCCGAGTACACCAGGTCGGCATCGGCCAGCTCCGCCACCATCCGCTCTACATGCATAGGGAGGAGCAAATCGTCGTCGTCGCAAAGCATGATCAGCTCGCCCCGGACCAGCTCCAGTCCCCGGTTACGGGCAAAGACGTGCTTTTGATTCGCAGGCATGGTTACGATAGTGATGTCCAGCTCAGGATAAAGCTCCTTGACTTCCTCCACCGGCTCTCCGGCGTCGTTCACCACGATGATCTGCAAATGCTTGTACGTCTGACGAGCCAGTGATTCAAGGAGCTCGCACAGGAAATCCGGCCGGTTATAAGTAGGAATGATTACAGAAATTAACGGTTGGTATTCACTCATGGATCAGCTCAAGCTCCTTCATGGTTACTCCGTGCGCACCCATAGCTGCTACCCACCACTATACCGAAAAAATGCGAAAAGGGAAACCTTGCGCCGTCTCCTTTTCATTGGTAAGTGCTAAGCCTCCTCGGCTTCCCGCCTCACCTTCTCCTTGATATCCATCGGCAGCTCCAGCCAGTGTAAATCCCAGAGCGCCGCCTCAAGCGCATAGAGCGCGTTCAAGCTGATCTTCCCTGCACGGTGCTCCTTCAGGCGGCGATAGACCTCGACCGAGCCCCATTTCGCCAGGTCCTCATACGCTTGAATACCGACCTCGCGGAGCCAGTCTTCCGTTTTCGGGCCTATATTCCGAATCCCCATTTCCTTCTTGCTCCTTTTCCCTCCACTCATCCTTCCGCTCCCCTCCGTCCCAATCTATCATACAATAAAACAAGGACAATTCCTGTCACCTTTCCTGCTTGCCTTCCGTGCTAAAGAGGATTTCCCCGCTTTCGTGTGGAAGCTTTATCCAACAGGAAAACGAAAGGGGAGTCTCGCCTATATCATGGCTTGGACAACGATATTTGAGAACGAGCAATTGACCGTTGTCGTAGACGACGAGAAAAGCAACATTATGGTGGAGTTGAGCAGCGGCGGTTATCGCCCGAGGTTCGTCACGGCCCACTGGTCCGCGGAAGAGGCCCAAGCTGTCATTGATGCGCTCCGGAAGGCAGTAGCAGCCGTGCGAAAAGACGATTCTCCGCTTTAGGCGGCTGTGCTACAATAAAGTTATCAACCGAATCGAACACAAGAGCATACCAAGTAATCTCGAAGGAGGTATTCGCCATGCCACAGCAAAAAAAGGGTCAAATCGATACGGGTGCCGGCACGAATCCGGTAACGGAAGCGCCGGCTCCGTCCGTGATCGAAGAGAAGCAGGCCCCGAAGCGCAGACGACCGGCTAAAGCCGCCCCGCCGGTTCCCGCTGCAGAGCCCGTTGCCGATGATTCCGGTGTCGTTGCAGAGCCCGTCGCTGCAGAGCCCCAAGAAGAGCCGCTGATTTCCCTTCTTGAGGTCGGCCTCAAGAAGAAGGAGCGCAGCGAGACGCATGACAAGGACCGCGTTTACATCCGCAAGGACCTCAAGGCTCGGCTGGACGCCGTTGCGGAAGGGCGCGGGAAAGGCTTCAAAACGCTGCTGCTCAACTACGGGCTTGAGAAAGCGCTGGAAGAGCTGGAAAGCGCAGAAGCGAAAACAAAAGAGGAGGCGTAATCACGCCTCCCCCTCCTCTTAGATCGCCAGCAAAGGAACCGATTCTCTTTGCTTCAGCCCTTCTACCATCTCATGCCACAGCTTCGGCTTATCCGGCAGCACGGCATAATACGTTTCCAGGAACTTAACGACCAGCGCCGCCGGCACCGCCGACATTTCCGCCCTGATCGGCATGAAGCATAGGTCCAAGCCCTGAACCGCCTCCCCATCCTGCTGCCAGGACGGATGCACGTAGTCCACATCCAGCTTTAAGTAGCCAAGGTGTGCCAGAACCTCACGCCGTACATAAGGGTTCATCGATTTCACCCCGCCGAACTCCAGCGCATCCACCAGATAGGGATTGTAGATTTCGGCGAACATCCCTTGAAGCCGGCCTCCTGCAGCAGCCACAACCGCCTGCAGATCCTTCATCCGCTCCTTCGCCAGGAAAGGTCCGATACCAAGGCCATCACGTCCGATGATGGTAAAATCAGTCATGGCCACCTGCATGTCCTCATAGTAGCGGTACTCCGTTGCCCCCGCCACTTGTCCGTCCCGGACGGCCACGAATACGCGGATGCCCGGATCCTGAAGCGGTCCCGCCCAATCCTCGAAAGCCAGCACCTCTTCCGGAGGAAACACCGTTTGCATCAGCTCATGCATTTGTTTAAAGTAAGGATCGCCAATATCCGTAATCCGATGATAGATCATGAATTCGTTCAACCTCCAGCCCGTTTCGAATAATAAGATCTGCCCCGCAGAACATCCCTCTTATTATAACGGACTTCACCAGCTTTATCCAAATCCCACGTTCTCTTATCGTACCTTATGATGCGGCTGCAGCCATCCCGGCCTCATGGAGCTGTCCGAGAAATTGCGTCAATTCATCCACTCCGGTTATCGTCACATCCCAGACCTCCGGGTCGCTCGATGGGTAAGGCGCGATCCATGCCGTTCGTCCTCCGAGCTTACGGATCGGATGCAGGTCATTCCAAGCATGATCCCCGATGGACAGGATTTGATAAGGGGCCGCCACCCCTTGCCGCACCAGCTCACGTACGAACAGTTCGATTCCCTCGGGCTTGTCGGCTGCATAATGAATCCGATCGAATAATTCCTCGCAGCCCAGCGCACGGATAAATTCCTCGCCAGTATCCCTCGGAGAATTGGTCAGCAGTACTTTGGCCCTCAGCTTGGTTAAGCCACGAATCGCTTCGATCAGCTCAGGATGCTTGACCCGTCCGCAGGCGCCGGCGAGCATCTCTTCTCTGACCCGGTAAAACGCGTCCCGCTTCCGTTCCTCACGGATCTGAAGGCGGCTTGCCATAACGCCCGTTACGCTCCAGGCATCTCCCGCATAGATCAGATCCTTTCTCGAGCCCTCCAGGGCATGGAGATCCAGCTCGACCGGTGTGCCCGACCAATCGAAGGCGACAGCCCGCTGCTCCTGGAGCAAGCGCATCCACACCTTCCGGCCCGGATGATACCAGTCGCCGATTCGGCACCTGTGCTGTCCTGACAGGATCCGGCCAACTTCCTCCGTAACGTCAGCCAATGCTCCTTCGTACTCTGTCTCCCGCAGCAGATGGCCCAAGTACCGCTTGTAGAAGGTATCATCCTGATATAACGTGCCATCCAGGTCGAACAAAACTACCTTGATATCCTGAAGCCAATCCATACCCGATGCCTCCTGCTTAAGTGATGGTACTCCTTTGAAGACCATGGTACCATGCCATTGTCAGAAGGGTATTAACAGAAGGTTAAGCTTTTATGGAGGCAAGCTCTGTAACGTCAAAAAAGGACCCGCACCTCCGTGCGGATCCCGATAGTTCCCCATCCTTTATTTCAGCGGCTGCTTGCGGCTCTGCTCCGCCATTACGTTCTCCTTGTAGTCATACACCTTCTGCTTCACCGGACGGTAGCTCTGGTCTTCTCCAAGCCAGTACACGTTCTCCAGCAGCGCAAGAGTATCCGGATGTCCGATGCCGATCACCCGTTGCTGCGTTACGATCTCCTTACGGCCATCCTTGTCGTCATCGGTAATCTTATAGAAGCTGACCGGATCCACCCACACATGAAGCTTCTCCAGCATCGGCTCCAGCTCTTTCTTCGGGATGCCCTTGTATTTCTCAAGGCTCTGAGGAATGACCGCCTTAAGACCGGTTTCCTTATCCGTGAACTCTACCTCCAAATTCCCCAAATAACGAACCCCGTACCTTGCCTCCATGCGTTCGAGACCGTCGAAGCGGAACGGATCGGATACGGCGAAGATCGCCCTCCAGAGCACGCTCGGCTCGTAAACGGTTAATCCGATCGCCCCGGCTGTCCCCGTATTATACCGATACACAAGCAGCTCCGGCTTGCCGTCGCCCGTCAGGTCATTCGTCTCCATATGGGCAACCGGTCCGTACATGCCGTCCTCCGGCTGGGTCAAGAACGCCCGCAGCCCGCCGTCCACCAGAATGCGCCAAGCGAAGGGCGCTCCTTCCTCGCTGACGTCTGCTACCAGCTCTACAATTTCCTTCGTTCCGTCGAGGTCCAAGTCGACCTCCAGTGTTTCCAGCGGCTGCACCTTCAATGCCTTCGCGGAAGTGCTGGCGGGGGTCTCCGCCCGTACCATCACCGTCTTGGTCTCTTCTTCATAGCTTACCTTGGAGCCCAAGGCTTCTGCCACAAAGCGGAGCGGCACATAGACGGAGCCGTTGTAGTTCAAGACCGGATTCCCATCGGCCGGCTGTTTCTCCACCCCGTTGATCTGCAGCTTCGCCGGAAACAAAAACGCCTGAATCGTATCGCTTGCCGCGGCTACGGTCGTCAGCGACAGCAGCGTTCCGCACAGGAAGCTGATTACTGTTTTTCTCATCGTCCCGATCACCTCTGTTGTCATAAATGGACTCTAGCTGCTTAGACGCGAAATCCGAGACAAGGTTGCATTCTTTTGGAAAATTTTTATAACTCGTGCAGCGTCTCCGCCAGCAGCCTCCAGTCCTCTAGGAAGAGCCGCAGCAGATTCGGCCTCCGCCTCACGGCAAGCGGATGGTAGGAGACGACGACAGACCAGCCTTCCATTTGATGCACCCTGCCTCTTAAGTTCTTCACTTCAGCCTCCGGGTTCCCGAAGAACGATTGCACCACCACATTGCCGAGGCAGAACAGGAGCTTAGGTCTTTGCAGCGCCAGCTGGGCGGTCAAATGCCCGGAGCAAGCGGATCGGGCCAGCTCCTTATCGTATGCCCGCTTCGGTCGGCACTTCAGCAAATACGTTACGTACAGGTCCTCTTCGCTGAGCCCCGTCTCATAGGCCGCCTGCTGCAGCGCTTGCCTGGTGCCGCAGACGAAAGCATTCCCCTCCCGATCCTCCCGGTCGCCGGGATTGTCGAGCAGCACGAGAATCGGTGCCTTCGGATTGCCTTCGCCCCAGATGACGCGGCTTCGCTGGCCGGCCAGCTCGCACGCCATACAGTTTACCGCATGCTCCGGCGCCGGCTCCTCCCGCCACACCCTGGGGGCAAAATCCTCATGATCTCGCAGCATGAGAAACCGAGCGCCCTCCCGGAGAGCACATTTTCCAGCCGACGAAGGCAAGCACCAACCCGGACGCCAGGTAGGCCAAATCGTACCACAGCTCATAAGGATCTCCCGGCTTCACATGATGCAGCTGCAGCAAATGATGGTTGATAAGCCCCTCCGCCAGATTAAAGACGCCGCCCCCTACCCATATACTGCCCCAAAATACAGCAGAGCGTCCTGATAATTGGTCTTCCTGAGCATGGCGAAACAGTCTGATCGCCCCCCACAGCATCAAAGCGCTAACGACGGCGTGAAAAACACCATCGGAGATCAGCTCCACCCGCGAATCAGGATGATGCACAACATGATGCCACTGCAGCAGCTGGTGAAACATGATCCCGTCAAAGGCTCCTAACAATCCTAATCCCAAGACAAAACCTGCGCTAAACAAGTTTTTCTCGGCAAGCGTCATGTGCAAATTCATCCCCCCCTACTTTCCAATGATATCCATGTCGGATTATTACTCATTATCCACCGATTCCGCGCATACTAAACTCATTCCAAGTTACCTTTAAAGGAGTCTGCAGTCCTTATGAACACGAAGCAAATTATCGAAGAGATTCAAGATCATGCGACGGCGCTCCGTTCTTCGGAGGACCTTGACCGGATTGTGGACGCCATCGGCGACGCCCATTATGTGCTGCTCGGCGAGGCCTCCCACGGCACATCCGAATTTTATCAGTACCGGGCTGAGCTGACCCGTCGTCTCATCGAGCGCAAAGGGTTCCGCGTCATCGCCGTAGAGGGCGATTGGCCGTCTTGCTTCAGCGTCAACCGCTACGTGAAGGGGCTGCCCGGCGCAGCCGCTTCCGCAGAGGAGGCGCTGCGCGACTTCAACCGTTGGCCGACCTGGATGTGGGCCAACCGTGAAATACAAGACCTCACCGAATGGCTCCGCACCTACAATGACGGACAGGAGCTTCCGAACCGTGTCGGCTTCTATGGCATTGATGTCTACAGCTTGTGGGAATCGATGGATGATATCCTGAACTATATGCAGCAAACAGGCTCTCCCCATCTGGACACCGCCCGCGAGGCGTTCGCTTGCTTCGAGCCGTTCGGCCGCGACGGGCAGTCGTACGGCCTGTCCGCCTCCCTGTTCAATGAAGGCTGTGTGGACGAAGTGATTCGGCTGCTTACCAAGCTTCGCACGGACGCCCACCGCTCCGATGATCCTGAGGAAGCAGCCCTTGCGGCGGAGATCAACGGCCTCGTGACGGTTCATGCGGAGGAATATTACCGGAGCATGATTACCGGGGACGCCGAGTCCTGGAACATCCGCGACCGCCACATGGTCGAAGCGCTGAACCGGATCGTCCGGTTCCACGGACCGGAAACGAAAGCGATTGTATGGGAGCACAACACCCATATCGGAGATGCGAGGGCGACGGACATGGCACGGGACGGCATGGTCAACGTCGGCCAGCTGCTTCGTGAGCAGCAGCCACCGGGCGATGTATACGCGGTGGGATTCGGAACGCACCGCGGTACGGTTATCGCCGCCACCTCCTGGGGCGCCCCGCTGGAGGTCATGGAGGTTCCGCAAGGGCGCAGGAACAGCTGGGAGGACCTTATGCATCAGGCGGGCGCTCATGATCAGATCCTGATCTTCGGAAAGGAAGGGCAGGATTCGTTCAAGCAGGTGATCGGTCACCGGGCGATCGGGGTCGTTTACCATCCGCAATACGAGCGCGGCAACTATGTGCCGACCGTACTGCCGGAGCGGTATGATGCTTTTATTCATGTGGATGAGACCACAGCCTTAGCTCCGCTCTCAGTTGAACCCGTATACGTATAATAAATCAGCCGGTTGGGGTCATGCAGGGGGGAATCACACTTTGCTGCCCTTGACCGGCTTCTTGCTTTCTATTACGCTGGGGATACTTATGTGAAATTCGTTTCGGAGAGGAGACGATTCTTGTGAGTCATGAGGAAGAACCCCGGCAGCGGCCGCTGATCCCGCTTCCGAAGGAAACCTTCGAGGATACGGATGTGATGCTGGCGGCGGAGCGGCAGCAGCGGCAGTGGGTGGACGAAGCCTACGAGGACTTTGTGAAAAAAGGCGGGCTTGAATCCTTGGCCGGCTACGGCAAGCCTTTGGAGGTGCCTACGGGAGATATCTTAACGACGCTGCTCAAACAAGCCAACGTTCCACCTCCCTTCATCATGCTGCGCAGGGAGATTCAAGCAAACACAGTAGAAGCACTTAAGCTTCTGGAACGGGAACCGGAAAGCCCTAAGCTGGGAGAGCTGATGGAGGACATCAACCGCCAGATTGCCGAGCTGAATCATCAGGCGCCCAGTCTGTCACTCCACCGTAAGAAGGTGAACCGCGCCAACCTCCGGGAGCAGTATGAGAGATGGAAATAGAGCAATCCGTAAGAAACGGGATGGCCTCCTGAAAGCTATAATTAGTCTATAGCAACTATACACCTTCTAAGGAGCTGAGACTTATGGCCAAATTAACACCGTATTTTTTTTCAGAGGATGCACGTTCGCAAGCGGATTTTTATGTATCGGCGCTCGGAGGGGAGATCAACAGCATCATGACCTTCGGAGAAACTCCAAACTGCCCCGACGCGATGAAGGATAAGGTCATGCACCTGTGCATGACGGTGGCGGGGGTGACCTTCTTCATGTCCGATTCGGTCCAAGGCCCCCTGCAGCAAGGGAATAACCTGGATTTGAACCTGGAGTATGCCACGGTTGAAGAAGCTCGTGCCGCCTTCGATAGGCTGTCGGCCGGAGGCAAGGTAGTTGCGCCGCTGAAGAAGGAATTCTGGGGCTCCTGGTTCAGCAAGCTGGAGGACAAATACGGGATCGGCTGGATGATCACGACAGCTGGAGAATAAGTCCTGGACATGACAAAGCCCTGCTTCGCGGCACATTGCCGAAGCAGGGCTTTGGTCTTTATTAGAAGCGCTCGCGGATGACGATCTTATCCAGAGGGAATCGTTCCGTTGCACGGCCAGGCGTTTGCGCCTTACCGATCGGAAGCAGCATCACCGGAATATAACGCTCGGGAATACCGAATTCCTTCACTACGCCAGCCGGGTCGAAGCCGCCCATCGGTACGGAATCATAACCTTTCGCCTTGGCGGCAAGCATCAGCTGCATAGCGCCGAGAGAAGCGTTGCGGATGGCTTCGTCACGGGCAACTTGCGGATTGCTTGCGTAAGCGCCGTTGATCTGCTGAACCATGCGCTCTTTGATTTCCGCAGGGGCACCGGCAAATACCTCTTCAGCTACCAGGTTCGCCTGCAGGTCGCCAAGCACGATGACAACAACGGAAGCATCTACTACCTGCTGCTGGCCAAAGCTTAACGGTAGCAGCTTCTCCTTGTTAGCTTGATCCTGAACGACAAGATAACGCCAATGCTGCAAATTCCATGAGGAAGGCGCAAGGCCTGCCAGTTCGAAAAGCTCATTCAGTTCGGCTTCCGGAATAGTAACACCCTTCTGATATTGGCGCACCGAATGACGCTCGCGAATGACTTGCACTCCAGACAATTGTTCCGTTGTATGTTCCATCGTATGGTTTTCACTCCTAATTAACTATTTATTTTACATTAAATACTATATCATAACCTACTTACTTTTGTTAAGTAAAAAATTCGTTAAGTTTGACACTCTTTTTAGCATACCTTACGCGTCAGGACGTTACACCTTCATAAATATATCCTGTTCCCCCTCACGCTCCAGAGCTGCGTCATCTATCGGCAGCAGCAGCGTGAAGCGACTACCTTCCCCCAGCTTGCTTTCAACGGTTAGAGCCCCACCTAGGAGCACGGCTAGCTGCCTGCTGATGGACAATCCTAAACCCGTTCCTCCATACTGCTTATGGATGGACCCATCCCCTTGCTGAAACGCATGGAAAATAAGCATCTGCTTATCTTCTGCGATGCCGATTCCCGTGTCTATGACACTAATGGCCAGCCATTCCTTCTTACCGTTTTCCAGCTCATCAGGGGCAGTCTTCATCCGCTTCAGCTCTAGAGTTACTTTCCCCTCATGGGTAAACTTAAACGCATTAGACAGAAGGTTTTTTAAAATTTGATGCACCCTCATCCCATCGGTTCGAAGCAGCTCCGGAAGACCCGGCTCCATGTGGATCTCAAACGCAACGCCCTTCTGCTGCGCAATCATCAGAAATTGATGATACAAAATTTGCGGAATTTCCTGAACGCTTATAATCTCGTCCAGGATGTCCATTTTGCCCGCCTCGACCTTGGACAGGTCCAAAATATCGTTAATCAGCTGAAGCAGCTCTTTTCCCGAGGAATGCATCATTTGAACGTATTGCCGATCCTCTTCGGACAGGTGACCCGGGACCTCAGAGCGATCAAGCATCAGCTGGGATAATAAAATAATGCTGTTCAGCGGCGTTTTCAGCTCATGGGACATGTTTGCCAGAAACTCCGACTTATATTGGGAAGCCTGCTCCAGCTGCTTCGCCTTATCCTCAAGCGCCGACTTGGTATGAAGCAGCGCCACCGCTTGCTGCTCCAGCAGATCGTTCGTCCTGCGAAGCTCCAGCATACGCTGCATTTCCACATAAAAGTCACGCAGAAAAAACATAAACAGACAGCTCAGAGCCAAGCTGAGCGGCAGCGTCTTCGGTACAATCGTCAGCAGGTAGGTCGGCAAATCCAGAACACCGAAGATGCTGATATTCACTACATTAACCACGTTCATAACGATGATGGCAGTTCCGACCTTCCGCCAGAATGGGTCGGGCTTACGTTGGTACCAGGCATTCAAGGCCGCCGCGAGGATCCCAAGCAGCGTCAGGTTAATAAATCCCGCCATCGCGGCTTCATTCATACCCAAGGTAAATCGCGCCAAGCCGATACCGATCCCAATCAGCGCAGGGAAAAGCGGATTTGTGTATACGAAGATGGCGGTAATCAACGGGACAATCCGCAAATCGAAGAGCACGTTCTCTCCGATCTGCAATCCGAATACCATCGTCAGCCAGCCGGCAAATATAAACATAACCACCGACGCAGCGAATTTCACCCTGCGGGGAGCGCTGCTGAGTATGTATTTATAGCCTACGTTCATTAAATAAGCCAGTGAGATCAGCAGGCTGATATTCATAAAAAACACTTTGGAAAAAGGCATAAGGATCCCCCGGTGGAAAACATAAAGTGTGTATCATTATGTAATATACGGAATGCGGCCTACTTATGCCTAGCGCAAAATTTGTTTTACCCTTCCGACCTGTCCGTCCGTCAGTCTCACTTTGATTCCATGAGGATGCGTCGGCGACTTGGTGAGGATATCCTTCACTATTCCTTTGGTCAGCTTGCCGGTCCGCTGATCCTGTTTAAGCACAATCTGGACTTCCAGTCCCGGCGTAATTTCATTGCGATTGTTTCCTTGTAATTCCGTCATGATCGTTCCATCGCTTTCTTTTGATTTTTTATTCCAGAAGGAAGTGGGACACCCGTCATGTTTATTTTAACAGAAAATGAAGAAGTTCGCCTTTTCCTGCCATTTGCCGATAAGGTACTATAGAATAGGAGAAGAAACGGAGGGATCCATGTGAATGACAGTCCGATTACAATTGTGATCGCGGACGACCAGACCCTCATGCGGGACGGACTTCAGACGATCCTGAGCCTGGAGGAAGACATGAACGTAGTAGGCACGGCGGACAACGGGCTGCAGGCATATGAGGTCGTAGGAAGGCTTCGTCCCCGGGTCGTGCTGATGGATATCCAAATGCCGGTCATGAACGGCATCGAAAGTGCGAAGCTGATTAAAAAGGACTATCCCGATACAACCGTACTCATCCTTACTACATTCATAGAGGACGATTATATCATCGACGGGCTGATGAGCGGCGCCTCCGGCTTCCTGCTTAAGGATATGCCGGGGGATAAGCTGACTCACTCGATACGGGACAGTATACGGGGACAGCTCATGATGCCGGCTGCGGTCGCATCCCGACTGGCTGCCCGGCTGACGCAATCCGCGAACGGCGGCATGGCCGACTGGGGTGCTCAACGCCTGAAAGCAGAGGGCATTGCTTTCACGGAACGGGAGAAGAGCATTATTGCCCTGATGCTGGAAGGCAAGACGAACCGGCAAATTGCAGGCACGCTTTACATGAGCGAAGGGACCGTGAAAAATTACGTCAGCACGATTTACAGCAAGATTGGCACTAACGATCGTACCAAGGCGATTCTAATGCTTCAGGAGCTGCTGAAGGATGGGTAAAAAAGCGCTTACAATTCTACCGCTTTCCGTGTATAATTAGACTATTCAGACAACTTAACGCCAAAGGCGGCTGGAAAGCCGCCGGAGCAGGAGGAATGATGGTATGCTAAAGAATACAAGCGAGTTCTATGCATCCTTACCCGCCAAATGCTGTGACCGTTGTGGTGAAGTGTTGGAGGAGATGGCCGATTGCTACCGCTGCACTTGTACGAAATGCACGGGGGAAACCTTCTATCCTCTCAGTCCGTTGTCCGCCGCTCCTGTATCGCCCGTACCTCCTGTCTCCAAGCTAAACGGCTCTTGAACAAAAAACACGCTTACTGCTGATCCTGTTCCCAGGCGGCTGTAAGCGTGTTTTGATTTTCCGGCTCATACGAAGGCAGGTATTCGGCCCGTTCGGGCGGTAACGGAAGCGCGCTGGACCTTGCCGATCTGTTCGATCGCCCGTCTTGCCGATTGCCGGCTTCCACAGGCATCCGCACAGCGGCGCATAGCCGCGAGCCTTTGCGGGTCCCGAAGCAGCTCCAGCAGCTGCTCGTCCAGCCCGCGGTCCGCCGCAGCTCGAACGGCCGCCCCCGTCTGCTCCAGGAAGCGGGCATTATCCTCCTCCTGCCCCGGAATCGGCTTCGTCAGCAGCATCGGCAGCTTCATGGCCAGCGCCTCCGCTGTCGTCAAGCCGCCGGGCTTTGTGACGAGCACATCCGACACCGCCATCCACTGGTGGATATCCGTCACGAAGCCGAGCACACGGACGCGATCCCCGATCCGCAGCAGCTGAACCTCCTCCTCCAGCTGCTTACGATACGACTCGTTTCGTCCGCACACCATCACGAGCCTTAGAGCCGCCTCTCGTTTCGCCGCAAGCAGCAGCTGTTCCCGCACCAGGTCGCCCAGCAAGCCGCACCCGCCTCCCATCACCAGAGCAACACGGGCATCCGAGTGGAGGCCGAAGGCTGCCCGCAGCCCTTCCCGGTCCGGTACCGCGCAAAAGCGCTGGCGCAGCGGAATGCCGGTTACCGTTACATGGGAAGGCTCGATCCCCAGCCGGACTAGGGCGGACTTCACTTGAGGAGAGCCCACCAGATAGGCATCCGTATGCGGGTGAATCCACAGGCTGTGATCCGTATGATCCGTTATTACCGTAATGAGCGGAAGCCCGCAAAGTCCCTTGTCCTTCAGAAGAGAAACCGCCGCCGCCGCCAAAGGAAAGGTACATACAATTTCATCGGTCTGCAGCGCTCCAAGCTTCGCCGCCATTTTCTGAAGCCCAAGCCACAGGAAAGACCGAAGCGGCAAGGAAACGGCTTCCGCCCTTCGCGTTTTTTGATACAAATATCCATAAACAGCCGGCGCCTTCTCTACTCCCTTCACGAAGCAGTATTTCACCAGCGTATGTACATAGGGGTACATCCATTCCATCGAGTCGACAATTTGCACGTTTACCTCAGGGCGATACTTTCGAAACCCTTCGGCAAGTGCTTCCGCAGCCTGACGATGTCCGTCGCCTAGGCTGCCCGACAGGATCAGCACATTCCGTTTTCCTCTGCCCCCAGCAAACCCGTTTTCCATCCGATCCGCTCCTCGTCCCTTGGTTCCGTTACACCCATTGTATAGGACAAAACTGAACTTTTTTCAGTCGAAGGCCTTAACATTTTCTTAAATTTGCCGCAAGTCCTTTAATAAAGCACTTACCCGTTATGCCGCCCTTATAAACAGACAGCCTGTCTATAACTGCTACACAGTATACTATGCTTTGTCTCTTGAGTATAGGCATACAAATACAAAAGCACGCCCTCTCCCCCGGAGCCGAGCGTGCATTTGCCTGCCGCAGGAGTTACTTCTCCTCGTCCTGCTTCTCAATATGCCCTTTGATGGCCGCTATGGCATCTTCCTCCGGGCTGTGAATCGCATTCGTTCCATCCTCCACAATACGCGAGCGGTCATACTTCTCATTGCTATTGGTAACAAAGGCGTCGTTATCGTTACGCTGCTGGGCCATGAGCTTGTCTCCTTCCTTTCGGGGTTCCTGAAGGTACCCGATATATAGACTTACATAAACGGGTACCGATTATTCCTTCAGACCAAAATGTCGATCAGCTGATCCAGCACCTTACCTGCATAGACGACGCGTTCCAGAATAAGCTTTCGCTCCTCCTTCTTCAAGCCGCCGCAGGCGGACAGCTCCCGTTTCAGCAAGACTAAAGTCCTCTGCAAGGTGTAGCCCCTCTGCGTGCTGCGGAACCGGCTGATAAACAGATCCTCTTCTCCCGATACCGCCATCTCCAGCTCGCGCAGCTGCCTTATCGACGCATCAGCTGACATAACAAGCTCCTCGGAAGGAATGTCCTTCGTCAGCTTCTTCACCTCAAGCAGCGCTCGGCCGATTTCCGTATAGGCCGCCGGAGCGAGTTCATCGTACAGTTGCAGGCGGTTCACAAGATCCAGAAGATCCATAGAAAAAGCCGCGGCAGACTCCGTTCCTAAAGCCCTCAACTGCTCGCTTAAAGGGGACATACGATTACGGTTCATGATGTATTACTTCCTCCTGTTGATGTAAAAATGAAAAAAACCGAAATGGAAAGCGAACTGCGTCCGCTTTCCATTTCGGTTTATGACTGGCTCATGTCAACCATGTCCAGCACATTGCCACCGGGTGGATGTTTTGGATTCAAAACGAAAACCATCATGCTCTTGTCCAGCTGATAGTTCCAATCGACAAAGGAGTCGATGACTCTTTTTTGAAGAAGCGATTCAAACGCACTGTTATTGTGCATGTAGCCCTTCTCCAGATATCGCTTCACCGTCCGAAGTAAATCTCCGTGTCCCAGCCGAATGAGCTCCTTCTCAATTCGCACCAGAATCCCGTTGCGCAGCACGACAAGCGTTCTGGGATTGATTTCGCAGGAGTAGATTTCCTCCGGCGCCTTCTGGGCCTGCTGGCTGATCTTTACAACCTCAACCTCCAGACCTTCCTTGCCTTCGTACTGCTCGATCGGCGGGGGCGTGTCGGGAAATGGCTCCGAGGTCATTCCCATTATCATGCCCGAGCGATTATTTAAATTCCAATCGTAATAAAATTCCCTCGGCTTTACTCCCGTTACGATACTCATATACGTGCTAATCTCGGGAATGATGTTATCCATCAGCTTATCCCGCATCTGATGAATGATCCTGTCATGATCCTGATCCAGCAGTACCCGTTCGGAGGGAGAGAGGAAATTCCGCAAATAAATCGTAAAGAAGGTTTGTCCCAAGGAAACATAGACTGACTCCGGGCCTTTGCCGAAGGTATCCCGCAGCAGCTTGCCCGTATAGCTGGCAATCAATTGCTGGGCCTGCTGGGCCGATGAGCCCGTCGTCCCTTGATTTGTCAACTCCTGCATGGTCGCTCCCCCGCCTGATGATTTTCCAAGAAAAGGCATCCTATCCCTTTCTCTATAATGAACCGCGGGCAAACGAATATAGCTCTTATTATATAAAGGAGCCGCCTTTCCTGTAAACCGTTCAGCCCGCCTTAACGGCCAGTAAATTGCAGGCAGCTCTCGTCCTACTTCAGGACAATGCACATCAAGCTCTGATCTTCCTTAAGCAGCCAATCCACGAAAATATCCTTCATTTCCCGGCCGAACAGCTCCTGCAAGCTGCCGTCGCGGCGAAAATACGTTTTCTCCAGCTCATCCTTGGTAACCAGAAGCTCCGCCTCAAACCCTTTCTTGATCAAAGCTTTCTCAAGCGTAATCAGAATACCTGTACGTATGATTACATAGACATCGGGATGCAAACGGTACGTTTCGATCCGCTCGGGTACCTTCTGTACCAGTGAACTGATTCTGGCCACTTCCAGCTCCAAAGCCCCCTGGCCTGCTCCCTCGACCATTGCCGGTGCCTCTAAGGGAGGCGCAATCTCCTGATGGAATACGGCCGCCATCATCCCATGATTAGAGCTATAGTTCCAGTCATGGTAACAATGGACAACGTCCCTTTCCAGCGTCACCTGGATGACGCCACGAAGCTCCTCCAGAAGGGTAGAGACGATCTTCGTCCGGGCAACGTCAACTGTGTCCTCATGTCCTTGCCGCAGCAGCACTTCCTCCATGGGAGACAAAAAATGCTGTATGTATAAAATGAGGAATCGATCTCCGGCATAAGCGAAGATTTGATCCGGTCCGCGCCCGAATTTCTGCCGCAGCAGCTTTCCGGCATAGCTGCTGATATGCTGTAACCGCTCTTTACCAAACATACCAATTCGCCCCCTCCTACCAGCTTTCCCAAGGTTATCCTCTGCTATGCGAAGCAGCTTTCCTGAAACCTCAGGAGCGTCAAACCGTACATATAATGTAAATCCAGTTCGAATCGGAGGAGGCCACGTTATGATCAAGCATCTGCTCAGAAAGTTACTATCCTCTCTGCTTCACTCCAAGCAAGGGCATTATCAGCACAAGCCGATGTACAAAAAGCACTCGTCTTCCGACGTGCATAAGAGCTACGGCTACCGTCAAGGACACCGTCATTACAAAAACAAGTACGGCCGTTATTCCAGCTCCTGAATCGATTGCCTCAGGTCCTGAAGAAGCGTCTTGTCACAATCATAGGGAGCATCTCTTTGGAGGAGCTTGCGCAGCAAGGACGTCGTTCCTGCCGAGAGCGCAAGCTCCTTTTCCCAATCGTCTCCCTCCGAAGCGCTCTCCTGTGTATCCGAATCCGCGCTGGGGTAGGAGGAATACAGCAGGTACAGCAGAAAATGGCCTAACGCGTAGTAGTCGCTCGAAAGCGTCGGAGTCCGGCGTCGCACGAGCTCCTCGTCCATCCCTCGCTCCGGCACGAAATGCGCACCGATCCGCTTCGCCAGTCCGAAATCGATCAGATGCAGATCGTTTCCCTTCCAAATCACATTGGGAATGCGGATATCCAAATGAACGAACCCTTGGCCATGTACATAAGCTACTATGTCCATCAGCTCCCGAAGGACTTGCAGAGACGTCCGCTCCGTAAAGTTGAGGCCCCGCTCGAAAATCAGATCCTCTACCGTATCCCCTTCTACGTACTCCATGATGAGATAGACATGCTTCCCTGCCGCGACCGTCCCGACAAGCTTAGGGATACGCGGGTGGTTCATAAGCGCCATAACCTCCGCCTCCCGCTGAAGCAGCTCCGCTCCCAGCCTCCCCTTGCTCGGTTTCGCCTGCTTCACGACGGCCTGCTCCCCAGTGGTTCTATGCTCGCACAGATACGTCAGCCCGTAGCTGCCCGCACCTAGAAACCGCACGATTCGGTACTCTCCTCCGGCGAGCCTGCTTCCTTCCCGACGCGGATAATCGATCCAGCTCTCATACGCTTTACGCAAGTAGTCCCGCATACCTGTCTCACCTCTCTTCCCCCCATCGTAGCACAAAAAAGCACTGACCCTCTACCAAGGTCAGTGCCCGTTCCTGTAGCATTCACTTACGATTCGATGATCTCATCCAGCTCCGAATCCTGTTCGTTCGCCGCAGCCAGAATTTCCTGATCCGTTTCGTTCTGCCCCTGAATCTCCGCGGCCGCTTGCGCCTGCTGATTCAGCTGCTCTTCTGCCTGCCCGATGCCGTGTGCTCCCTGATGATTTCTGCTCGATGCCATGGATATCGTTCCTCCTGTGCCGGTGAAGTAGATGCATAACCGTTACTACTATGCGCTCACGGCAGAGGTCCTATGCACGAGTTCGCCTAAGGCCGGATCGGCACGAAGCCGCCGCGCTCGATCAGCCGCGCCCCTTCGCTGCTCTGCAGCCATGCCAGCAATCGGCCGACCGCGCCGTCCTCCGGCTCTCCTTCTCTGGTTACGGCATACAGCGGAGCCGTCAGAGGATACTTCTCCGAGCGGATGTTGTCCTTATTCGGCTCAATTCCCTCCAGCGCGAGGAACTTTACTTCCTCACGCCGATGCATCTCATTGGCAAAATAATAGAACGTATAGCCGATCGCATGCTTCGAATTTTTATAATCCGCTACCGCATCCATCAGCCCGCCCATTCCGGTGACCTTGCGGTCCATCGGAGGATTCGCCATCGTGAGTCCCTTCATGACCTTATTTTCCATGAAGGTTTGGCTGCCGGAATTCGCTTCCCGCTGGAAGGCTGTGATGGCGCTGTCCTCTCCGCCCAGCTGCTTCCAGTTATCCGCATCGCCTGTATAGATATCCTGGATCTGCTTCAAGGAAAGATTGCTCACCGGATTTTCCTTATGCACGAGAAAAATGAAAGCGTCCTTCCCGATCGGGGTCAGCTTCAGCTTCACCCCGTTCTGCTCGGCCAGGGCCAGCTCCTCCTTCGACGGACCGGAGACGAGGATGAGGTCGGCGCGCTTCTCGATGAGGTTCACATAAGCCTCATGCGAGGTATAGAAGCGAAGCGCCCGGTCGGCGTGCGCCCGATTCGTGCCCGTCAGCTCGCTCAGCATGAGCTTGCCGAAAGGAATGGCCGCGGTGGCGCCGTCTACAGTAGGGTACGTTTTCCAAGTGAACAACGTCCCTTTAGGCAGTATGCCGGTCAGCACAATGATGAGAACGATAGCAGCAGCCGCCCCTGCCCCCAGCCTGTAAGCCTGCCGTTTCCGGGCCGGCCTCCATGGCTGGCGGTGAAGCCGGATCCCTGCCAGAAAAGCCGCCGTAGGGAGCAGCGATACCAGCGCGCCGATATATTTCATCCGTGTTGCATCCGTAACGTAGTACTGAAGCGTGTCCATCAAAGGCAGCATCCAAATGTTATACAAAGTAAACAGCAGCCATTCCATACTGCCGATTCCCGTCTGGGAACCACGGAGACTGAAGAATGTGGCGGTCCAGATGACCAGCCCAAGCGCCGGAACGAGCAAGGACCCTGCCGCCGGAAGCCATGCCGGGTGCTGCGATGCGATCTGAGAGACCCGGGTACCAAGCCATCCGAATAATATTGCAATGACCGAGCTATAAAGCAGCAGGAGCAGCAGGACACCCGTATCGGACAGCGAAGGCCAGCGATAAAGAAAGTCCGGCTCGTTAGGAACGATGGCAAACCCGCTAAGGAATGTGAACGCGCCGTAGATCAAAAAGTACAAGAGCCCGTATATGAGAATCCAGCCCGCCCGGATCCCCAGCGCCTTAACCCTGCCCGCCATTTACCGGCTTTCGCCTTCCAGCCGCTTCATGAAATCCTCTACGGCACTGTAGCCCTGCTGACGGAGATACCAGTTGTTCGCCGCCGCCTCAACAAGTCCTGCTACGTCTCTCCCCGGCTGCAGCTGAATTTGCATGTGCGGGATTTGGACATCCATATATTCGGTGAACTTCGGTTCAAGCTCCAAATCGTTATTCAGCGCGTTCTCTTCCCACTTGGTGAGTTCAATGTCCAGTACGATACGGGTTTCGTCCTGGAACGCCTTGCGTCCGTACAACCGGGACACATTGATCAGCCCAATACTTCGCAGAGCCAGAAACTCCTTGCTCGTACCATTGTGGGTCCCGAGAATGGTTTCCGGGCTGATCTTCTTCAACACGACCAGATCATCGGCAACGAGGCGATGCCCGCGCCGAATCAGCGTGTGAGCGGTTTCGCTCTTACCGACGCCGGATTTGCCCCGCAGAAGAATCCCGATACCGGAGACGTTGACGCATACGCCGTGAACGGCAATTTCCGGCGCCATCGCCTTGGCCATGAACGTATCCAGCAGATCCAGAAATTTATAGGTCGCTTCCCCGGTACGAAGCAGCGGAATACGTTCCTCCTCGCAATATTTCATTAAATATTTCAAGCCTTCCTGATTGCGGGTCACCACAAAGCAGGGCGGATGGTATTTCACGATGTTGCCGATGCGCTCGTTGCGCTCTTCTTCACTTAGCTTATGGAGGTAGTTGATTTCCTTTCTGCCCAGCACCTGAACATGCGCATGAGAGAAGAAATCGAAGTAGCCGACAAATTCCAGCCCCGGCCGGTAAGCTCGCGGCTTCTCAATCGTGCGGTGGAGCTCCTCCGCCCCTGTCAGCACCTCTAATGTAAAACGGGTAACCAAATCCTGTACTGTGATCGCTTTCACGAAGCCATTCTCCCCTTCACACTTCATTCCTGCTACAGTTATTCTACAGCGGCCGGCATTTCCCTGCTTGCACGCCAAAGCGACATTTGCCGGACCTCCATCCTATGTATATGGAGCCCGGACGTCCTCTAATCCACTGCAGCGTAACAAAAAAAAGCAGGGAGTCAGAAGGCCGTCCGCCTTCCTCATCCCTGCCGCATCACCTGGCCTACTTCTTCACCTTATCCTTATGCCGGAAGCGAAGCGCCGACCATTTCTCGTCCACTGCCACATTGCTGACCGGACGGTAGTCGGAGATTTCATCCGCCAGCTTCCACAGCGAGTCGCGGTTAATGTCCGTCTTCACCTTCGAGGATTGCTTCGGATAGGTTACCCAGAATACCGCATCCTCCTTTAAAAATGCGAGCGCCCGAGGGAATTGCTCCCGTACCTCCGAGCTGTCTGCTACGAACAGCATGACGAATTCATACGTCCCGTCCGCCGTACGATCCGCTTCGATCCCGAGATCAAAGCCCTCCGGAACAGAGCCGATGACCAGGGCTCGTCCTGTTTTATACTTCAGCTTTTTCAATAATTCTTCGGACACCTTCGCCCACATCCTTCAAGATGATTGATTAGCCCAAAGTATACCCGAAACCGCAGCAGCACATCAATACCGGGCAAGCGATTCGCAGCCGAGGGTTTGGGTTAAGTTTACCTTACGAGATTTGTCACAGTTTTAACCGATCTGTAACAACTTCCGAAGAGACGTCATGCTATTATGGATCCATAAGTGAAATAAATCACAACAACCTTGAACAGATTGTGAATATTTTCTCAATGTGTGTCTTTTTTGTGAAGGGAGTGCTTACCTCATGAGTAAAATTAGGCTAATTGCATTGCCGCTGTCGCTGATCCTGGTCCTGCTGCTTGGCGGCTGCGTACCGGACATGGTCGTCTTCAACCCGCAGGGTCCGGTGGCGCGAAACATCCTCGACCTGATCAACTGGTCGCTCGTCTGGATGCTGCTGGTTGTTGTCGTGGTGTTCGGATTGTTCGGTTACATTGTGTGGAAGTATCGGGAGAAGCCGGAGAATAAGGACTATGAGCCTCCTAATGAAGAAGGCAGCCTGCTTCTGGAGATCGTCTGGACGGCGATTCCGATTCTCATCATCATTGCCTTGACGATCCCGACGGTCAAGAGCTTATACGACCTCGAAGGTGTTCCGAAGGGCTATGAGGAGAAGAAGCCGATTACGATTCACGTCACCTCGGCCGACTGGAAATGGATCTTCAGCTACCCGGAGCAGGGTATCGAGACCGTCAACTATGTCAACATTCCCGAGGATACGCCGGTGCTGTTCAAGCTGACTTCGGCCAGCACGATGCAGTCCTTCTGGGTTCCGGCACTCGGCGGACAGAAGTATACGATGGGCAAGATGGAGACGCAGATGTACCTCGTCGCCGACCATCCGGGGTCTTACATGGGACGCAACACGAATTTCAACGGCCGCGGCTATGCGGATATGGAGTTTGAGGTGCTGTCGCAGACGCAGAAGGATTGGGACGCATGGGTAGCCGAGGTAGGCCGTACCGCACCGAAGCTGACCGAAGAGAAGTACGAGGAGCTTCTGAAGCCGACGCATCTCGGACGGATGACGTTCTCCAACACGCATCTGGCTTGGGTGAACCATGCGGATCCGGACTCGAAGTCGTACACCAACCCGGAGCTGTACCAAAGCGGTCATGGGTATAAAGGAAAGATTTTCGAAGAGGAAGACAACTACAAAAATAAAGGCACGGAATCGTCTAACCAGCCTGCGCAGACAACGCCAGCTGCACCGGCGACGAAGCCTGCCGTAACCGAGAAATCTGCTGGGGGTGAGCACCATGGGCATTAAATGGAATGAATTCTTCATCACGGGAGATCCGCTGATCTTAGGCTCCCAAATCGCCATTGCATTAACCATGCTCGGCATCGTTGGAGGCGTCACTTATCTTCGGAAGTGGAAGTGGCTTTGGAGAGAGTGGCTGACCACCGTTGACCATAAAAAAATCGGTATCATGTATATACTGTCCGCCGTGCTCATGTTTTTCCGCGGCGGCGTCGACGGCCTCCTGATGAAGGCCCAAACCTCGCGTCCGGATATGACGTTCCTGGATGCGCAGCACTATAACGAGATATTCACCACGCATGGTGTCATCATGATTCTGTTCATGGCGATGCCGTTCCTGATCGGTCTTATGAACGTGGTCATTCCGCTGCAGATCGGCGCACGGGACGTAGCCTTCCCTCAGTTGAACGCTCTGAGCTTCTGGCTCTTCTTCAGCGGAGCGATGCTGTTTAACCTCAGCTTCGTCATCGGCGGCTCGCCGGATGCAGGCTGGACTTCCTATTTCCCGCTGGCGGGCAAGGAATTCAGTCCGGGTATAGGAAACAACTATTATGCCGTCGCCCTGCAGATTGCGGGGATCGGTACGCTGATGACCGGGATTAACTTTATCGTGACGATTCTGAAAATGAGAACCAAAGGCATGACGCTGATGAAAATGCCGATGTTCACTTGGACGACGCTCATCACATCCGTCATCATCGTCGCTGCCTTCCCAATTTTCACCGTTGCGCTTGCTTTAATGACATTTGACCGCCTGTACGGGACGCACTTCTTCACGCTGTCCGGCGGCGGGATGGATATGCTGTGGGCCAACCTGTTCTGGCTGTGGGGCCATCCTGAGGTGTATATCGTAGCGCTTCCTGCGTTCGGTATTTTCTCAGAGGTTATTTCCACCTTCTCGCGCAAAACGCTGTACGGCTACAAGTCGATGGTCGTCTCGATCGTCGGGATCGCCCTGCTCAGTATGCTTGTGTGGGTGCATCACTTCTACACCATGGGTGCCGGACCTGCCGTCAACTCGTTCTTCTCGATTACGACGATGATGATTGCCGTGCCTACGGGCGTGAAAATGTTCAACTGGCTCTTCACGATGCGCAAAGGCCGCATCAAAATGACAACCGCCATGCTGTGGTCGCTCGCCTTCGTCCCATGCTTCGTCATCGGCGGGGTTACGGGCGTCATGCTTGCGATGGCTTCGGCGGATTACCAGTACCACAATACCTTGTTCCTGGTGGCGCACTTCCACTACGTGCTCATTCCGGGCGTTGTGTTCGCGGTGTTCGCAGGCCTGTACTACTGGTGGCCCAAAATGTTCGGTCACATGCTGAACGAGCGCATCGGACGCTGGCATTTCTGGCTGTTCGTGATCGGCTTCAACCTGACGTTCTTCCCGATGTTCTTCCTGGGTCTGAACGGTGCCGTAAGACGCGCATACACGTTCTCTGCGGAATCCGGCAATGCGCCGCTGTTCCTGCTGTCGGCTATCGGCGCGCTGATTCTTGCCGTCGGCTTCGCTGCCTTCTGCTACAACATTTACTGGAGTCTGCGCTTTGCCAGCCGTCAGGTGCCATCAGATCCGTGGGATGCAAGAACACTGGAGTGGGCGACCGCTTCTCCGGTGCCGCATTACAACTTCGCCAAGCTGCCTGAGGTGAAGGGCTTGGACGCCTTCTGGCATATGAAGAAGAACAATGAGGGCTTGACCCTGGACCATAAAGAAATTGAAGAGATCCACATGCCTAGCAACTCGGGTCTTCCTATCATCATGAGCGCCGTCTTCGGCGTCGCGGGCTTCTTCCTTGTCTTTGAATGGCATATTGCCGCCGCGGTAGCCGCAATCGGCATCTTCGCCGGACTGATCGTTCGCTCGTTCGATTACAACGAGGGGTATCATGTGCACAAGGAAGAAATCGAACAAACGGAACGCAAGTGGAGAAATCGCAAAGGTGAGGTGAATCGTTATGTCGGCTAACACGGCTCACGGACATGAGAACTCGTCGCTCCCTATGGAATACCGGGATGCGCAGGGACGGATGAATATCCTGGGCTTCTGGATTTTCCTCGGCGCGGAGATCATTCTTTTCGCAACACTGTTCAGCGTATACGGCGTGCTGTTCGACCGGTATGCCGGCGGACCGACGCACAAAGACTTATTTATCATGAAGGATGTCATGATCCAGACGGTGCTGCTGCTTACGAGCAGCTTCACCTGCGGGCTAGCCATTCTCGAAATGCGCCGGAACTCCCTGAAGGGGCTGCTCACTTGGCTGATCATCACGCTCCTCCTGGGCGCAGGGTTCGTCTATATGGAAGTGAACGAGTTCATGCACTACGTTCACGAGGGCGCCACGATGCAAACCAGCGCTTTCCTCTCGAGCTTTTTCGTTCTGCTTGGGACCCACGGGCTTCACGTTTCCATGGGGATCGGCTGGGCGATCCTGATCATCATACAACTGCTTCGCCGCGGCATAACGCCGGTTACGGCACGCAAGACGTTCATTATCGGACTGTACTGGCACTTCCTTGATGTGGTATGGATTTTCATCTTCACGTTCGTCTATCTGAAAGGGCTGGTGATATAAGATGGAGCGGAAGCAAACGGGGAAATTCCCACTCGGCCATGTGCTCGGATTCCTGCTCTCGCTGCTGATGACCTTCTTGGCAGCCATCGTTGCCCTGAAGACCAATCTCAGCTTCCAGGTCATTATGTGGATTATCGGCACTTTGGCTGTCGTGCAGGCGGGGCTGCAGCTGTTCATGTTCATGCACGTAACCGAGGGCGAGGATAAAAAGTCCCAGGTCATCAACATCGTTTACGGGGTGCTGATGGCCGTTGTGATCGTGCTCGGTTCGATCTGGGTCATGTCGTTCGGAGGCGGCGGGCACTATCATTAATTGGTTGCCTACGCATAACAACAAGAAAAAAGGGCGCGCCCTTCAGTCTTCGATGACTGGGGTGTGCCCTTTTTCCTCTACCAGTGCAAGCACAAGGCCGAACATATACAGGAAGACGGACGAGATAACAACGCCAATGCCGCTGTATAAGATATAGTCCGCTGTCATATCGGTTGTAAAGAAGCTGGTCAGCACGACGAGCATGCCTGCAATGCAGATGGCCGGTGCGACCCGATTCGTGAACTTCAGCGATCTCGCTTGGTTGTCGGTCATAATCCTCACTCCTTCAAAGGATAGGTGGATACGCTTACCTTCTATTGTATGCACGTTCACAGTTTTGTCAAACCTTATTTTTCACAAAACGTACAAAAATAGTTGGTAATCCGATCCAGAAATCCTGCTTGCGGCTCCTAATGACTTATGTCATAATTGACATGCTATGTAACCCTTATCCCTGCCGCAATGGAGAAGTGATCTAGTGTTCCGTCGTGTTCACCAATTGTACGTTACCCACCGAAACCGCGAATGGTTCTACTTGGTCCCGCTGATGCTGTTCGCGCTGTTCATGCGATTTCGCCACTTGTATCGAGTGTACTATTCCCCTGCGGGCCTACCCCACTCCGACGACAGCAAGTGGTATCTGGATTACGCCTACCGTCTGCTGAATGACTTTCAAATCGGCTTGACCATTAATGATATTTTATATTTTGGATATAATATACTCCTCACCGTACTTCTAGGGCTTCTCAAAAGCCAAACGGCCGTTATTTTCCTGCAGTGCTTGGTTTCCGGCTTATCGGTATTTTTCGTATATCACATCGCGCTGAAGCTGTTCAACCGTGCGACAGCGGTTATTGCTTCCCTGTTCTACGCTAATTCCTGGGGCGTCTCGATCTGGTCCATGTACATCCTGTCCGACAGCTTCTTCATCAGTCTGCTGCTCGCATGCGTGTACTTGCTTTTGGTTGCCTTCGAAACCCGAAAACGCAAGGACATCCTCCTCTTCGCTCTAAGCGCATTGTATATGCTCATTTTCCGGCCGACCGGGGTCGTTTCTTTGGCGTTTATTTTCCTGTACATCCTGTTTCGCCTGCCCCAGCCTGCTGTACGAGCCTTTCTTAGGAAGTACATATGGCTGCTCGGAGGAGGTACGGCGACTGCGTTGCTCGCTGTCCTCGTGCTCCTGTTCACCGGCAAGCTGGACCCCTTCGTCGGCTCCCTGCAGTTCAACGCCAAAATGGTGCTGTACAACGTCTACGCCCACGGCTGGATTTATGATAAGGCCACGCCTTATGATTATTTTTACAAGCCGGATTATGCAATTAATATATTGAACAGCTTGGTTTTAAGTTTTATAATCAATAATTGGGACCATGTGTCTATCTTATACGGGAAACGAATGATCGGCTTTCTCGGCTGGTGGGTGTGGAATGTCCGTTTGACGAGCCTTTCCGGCATCCTCAGCTTTGCTTGGCACCTGCTTCCGACCGTGCTGTTTCTTACCGGAACGGCAGCCGCGGTCAAGAACGGGCTGTTTCGTAAGGCATCCATTGTCTGGTTATCCGTCTTGGCCGTGTTCCTGTTTTGTATTTTCTTATTCATCGACGGAATGTACAGGTATAAGGCACCCGCATTGCCGTTCCTAGCCATTGCGGCTGCTTATGGGACCGACAGAATCATTCAAGGCATTATTGTGTTTTCCAAAAAATTTGCGGGGATGCTGACATTATGGAACAAGAAAAAATTTTGATCGTCATTCCGGCCTACAATGAGCAGAACAACATTTTGAAGGTCATCACGGATATCCGCACAAGTCTTCCTCATGCCGGCATTCTGGTGATCAACGACTGCTCCAAGGACAGCACGTCTTCCGTAGCACGGACGGCCCCCGGCGTTCATGTCGTAGACCTTCCGTATAATCTGGGGATCGGCGGCGCGGTGCAGACCGGCTTCAAGTTCGCCAATAACCGCGGCTATGATTACATGGTTCAAATCGACGGGGACGGCCAGCACATGGCCAAAGAGGTAGAGAAGCTGTATCACGCCATGCAGCGCACAGGCAGCGACATGGTGATCGGTTCGCGCTTTCTTGATATTCGCTCGTTCCGAACCTCCTGGTCCCGCCGCATGGGCATCAAGGTATTCTACTACCTGTTCCGCATGCTGATTCAGACCAAGGTGACGGACAGTACGTCGGGCTTTCGCATGTATAACCGCAAAAGCATTGAATTGCTTAGCCGGATTTACCCGGACGACTACCCGGAGCCGGATGCCATCATCGTTCTGAACAAGCACAACCTGCAAATCTGCGAAGTCGGTGTGGAGATGAGAGAGCGCGAGCACGGCGAATCCTCCATTACCCCGCTGAAGAGCCCTTACTATATGGCGAAGGTGATCCTGTCGATCTTCTTCTCCTATACCAGAACTAGGTGGTGAAAGCGCTATACAAGCCGAACATCTATACAGTGTACAGCTGATGGGCGTAGCGTTTAGTCTGACCATGATCATTTCCGTTTTTTTCATGGTTAGAGCGCGCATGATTCGAGAGAAGTATGCCCTCGTCTGGTTCCTGATCGGACTCTTCACGCTAGTGATGTCCGTCTTCCGGGACCTGATCGACTGGTTTTCCGACCTGATCGGCGTCGATTATGCTCCTTCGGCTTTCTTTGCGATCTTGATCGTTTGCGCTTATCTGCTGCTTCTTAATATGAGCGTCAGTATCTCCGGCATCAAGATGCATAATAAAGCCCTGACCCAAGAACTCGGATTAACCAAGCTTAAGCTCGAGGAGCTTGAGAAGAAAATAAATGAGGCGGGATTATAATTAATTATTTGATTCTTCTGGCCAGCGTCAGCATGACGGTGCTTGCCAGCACCCTGCTGAAGATCGGCAGCAAATCGATTCACTTCGAAGGCGCGCTATGGGGCATTCTTATGGGCTATATCACCTCGCCGCTCATTATCGCGGGCTTCGCCTCGTATGCGGTAGGAGCTGTGCTCTGGGTCTATTGCCTTGCTAAGTTTGACCTCAGCTATGTCACCTTCGTTTCCAGCTTTCAATACGTACTGCTGATTGCAGTATCTCTGCTTGTGTTCCATGAACACATCAGTCTGATGAAATGGTCCGGCACGGCATTCATCATGATCGGTGTCATCCTGTGGATGAAAGGATAGTGCACCGATGCTCCAATGTATAGCTTATACCGAAGCCATGAAGGAAGCGTGGGATCGCTATGCGCTTTCGCACGGCACGATATATCATACGACCGCCTTCCGGCAGCTGTTGATCGATTCCTTCGGTTATCAGTGCAGGTATCATGCGGTTATAGATGAGCGCGGAAGCATCCAGGCGCTGATTCCTCTGGTTGCAGGCCGCAACCTCGGTCTGAGACGCATCGGTGTCTCATTGCCCTTTATCAACTACATGGACCTCTGTGCGGCATCGGACGAAGCGCTGCAGGCTGCTGCCGATTCGCTCAAGCGGCTGCGGGAGCAGGACAAGCTCGCCTACGTGGAGCTTCGCCTGAAGGACGACCGTCTGCCCGATGCCTCGGGATGGAAATCTCATCTGCACAATCACACCTTTGTGCTTCCTCTCTACGAGGATGAAGAACAGGTGCTTGCCCTTTCGACCGGCAGCAACCGCAACCACGTGCGCAAAACCTATAAGAACGGATGGTTTACCTCATCCTTCGACCCGGGTCATCTCCCGGAATTTTACAAGGTATATGTCCGGCGCATGAAGCAGCTGGGCTCCCCGGCGCCGAAGCTGAGCTTCTTCGAAAGATTCTTTGAGCTGCTGCCGGACAACGCCTTCCTGTTGACGATTCACGATCCGTCGGCTGGACAAGTCGTCGGCGGCATGCTTCTGATCACAAGCCCCGGCAACGCTACCCTGTATTACCCTTACGGGGCCAATCTTGTAGAATACAACAATAAGTATTTGAACAACTACATGTACTGGGAAGCCGTAAGGTTCGGCATCCGCAGCGGACTGAAGTCGCTTGACCTCGGACGCTCGCAGACCGGCTCGGGCACCTACAAGTACAAGGAGCAATGGGGTGCGAAGCCTGAGCAGCTGACGTATCTCATCTATGACGGAGCCGGCAGCTCAAGCCTCTCCGGTCCGCCCGACAAAGAAAGCCTCCGCTTCTTTATCGAGCTGTGGAAGAAAGCGCCAAGCTTTATTACCGATTCCGCAGGGAATTATCTGATCAAGTACCTTATGCCTTAGGCAGCACGGAAGGATGCACAGTAACCATGAGTTCGAACCATAACAGTTGGAAGCAATATTTCGATAACAAAGCAGAAACGCACGGAGCTTCGGTCAAGTCCTCCGACTACTTCGACGACGAAAGCTTCTTCATGCAGCGGGACAACACCCTTCGTTGGCTGGGTAAGCTGAAGGACGCAGAGGTACTGGATGCCGGCTGCGGCGTCGGTGCATTCAGCGAGCCGCTTGTGAAGCACAATACCGTCTACGGTGTAGACTTCTCCGTGAAAAGCCTCGAGTTCGCAGCCAAGCGAGGGCTGGTGACGATGTCTGAGGATCTGACGGCGCTCCCCTTCGAGCAAGGCAAATTCGACGTGGTGATGTGCATCGGCGTCATTCAGCTCATTGAAGAGTATCGTAAGGTGCTGGATGAGCTGAGCCGGGTGACGAAGCCGGGGGGTACGCTGCTGATCCAAACCCTGCATAAAGGCTCGGTTCAAAGGAAGCTGCTTCGCCTGTTCGAGAAAACGAAGAAATTCGATCGTATGTATGCGATGAACGAGCTGAAGCAAGTATTCGAGCAGAACGGCTTTGAGAATATCGAGTTTCTCAAAATGTATCATCCGTTCAAATTTACGACCAAGGGCAGCTCTACCGGGTCGCTATCCGACCTGTTCTGCACCTCGTTCGCCATTAAGGGGCGTAAACGAAAGTGACCAAGACCGGCATCGATAATATGCTTACGTTCGATATAGAGGAATGGTTTCACGCGAACTATGACCACATCAACCCTGACGATTACCGGGGCAAAGGCTCCAAGTTCCGCGCGCATATGGATTCGCTGCTGCAGCTCTGCAGCGATACCGGCTGCAAGGCCACCTTCTTCACGCTCGGCTGCATCGGCGAGGACTATCCCGATGTTGTGAAGGCCATTGCACGTGAGGGGCATGACGTGGCTTCCCACGGCTATGGCCACCAGCTTGCCTATAAGCAGACGATCGGGGAGTTCAAGGCAGACGTTGCCAAATCCGTCGCCATCCTCGAGGATCTCACCGGAACAAAGGTGCTGGGGTACCGCGCTCCCTCCTGGTCGATCGTGGAGAGTAATCTGCACTACCTCACCGCTCTGGAGGAGCTTGGGATGGTGTATGATGCAAGCATCTTCCCCGTTAAGACGTTCCTGTACGGGATTCCGGATGCCCCTCAGGACATTCACAAGCCCAAGGTCAACGGCAAGGAGCTCGGCATTTATGAAGTACCGATGTCCGTCATGCAGGTGCTTGGCCGGAATATCGGCTACTCCGGCGGCTTCTACTTCCGCTTCTTCCCGAGACTGCTGATAAAGCAAGCGATTCGCTCTGCGAACCGCAAAGGCAAGAGCTCTATCGTCTATCTGCACCCTCGTGAGATCGATGCCACCGAGCAGAAGCTCAGCTTGCCGGCTAAGGAAGCATTCATCCATTACTACAACGTCGGCGGTACCGAGGCAAAGCTCGACAACATCCTGCGCAGCTTCCGCTTCACGTCGATCTCCGAGCATCTGCGAAAGCAGCATGGGGTCATGCTGTGATTCTAACCTTTTTCTATTTGTTTGTGCCTAGATTATCGCACGGGAATATGAATCGTAGTTGAAGGAAACCTGAAAATTTGCTGAAAGCTCGCAGTTCGGCTCTGGCGATCCTGGCTATAAAAGAAAAGCACCGATGTCTCCATTGCCGGAGGAATCGGTGCTTTCTTATTATTGCAAGCCCTTGTAGAGTGCCGTCAGCAGGTCGCGATTCGCGTTATCCTGCGGCAGCGTCCAGATCATTGCTCCGGCAATACCGGTATTCTTGATATAAGCTGCCTTGTAGCCCATGGATTCCGGATCATCGTAGCTGATAAAGCTGGTTCCGTTGAACAGATACGGTACCTTCGAGGCCGTATGGAAATATCTTGTATAACCCTGATTTAAATATTTCGCCACGATCTCGCCATAGGACAAGGAGGTCCCGCCGGAGTATGTTTGGTACAAGCCGTTATTGCTATTCGTGACGTTATCATACTTGTAGCCGTAGAACGGAACCCCCATGACCAGCTTGCCTGCCGGTACGCCTGCATTCAGGTACAGCTGCACGGCATCCTGCACGCCCATGTCGTATGCGAAGCCGCTGGCCGGATCCTTGTACAGAGGAGCGTTAAGGCCTGTCTTCGACTCCCAGGTGCCATGAATGTCATAGCTCATGATGTTGACGAAATCCACGGAAGCCTGAAGCTTGCCGGCCTCAACATTATTGAGGTAGTAGGACCCTGCCGCTCCTGCAAAGCTGAGTAGATATGTCTTGCCGTCCTTAGCTTTCTGGGCATCCAGCTTCTCGCGAAGCTTCTGCATCAGCAAGGTGAAATTCTGCTTGTCCTCCGGACGGCGCACATTTTCCGGCATACCGCCGGATACCGGGTATTCCCAGTCCATGTCCACGCCATCGAAGCCGTATTTTAGGAGAAAAGCGACTACGCTATCAGCGAAGGCCGTACGGGAAGCATCCGATAGAGCCACGTCGGAAAATTTGCCGGACCACGACCAACCCCCAACGGAGATCAGCGTCTTCAGATGAGGATACCTTTGCTTCAGCTTGAGCAGCTGATTGAAATTCCCGAAGAAGGGCTCGGTACCGGTATCGTCAGGAAAGCGCTTCTCTATGTCGGCATACGAATCACCGACGGCGATCTTCAGATCGGGGCCGATGTTTGCAAAAGCATAATTGATGTGGGTCAGCTGCGACCCGTCCAAATCGGCAACTTGCTTGCCGCTGTATGTAGACCAGCCGGAATAGTAGCCAATCACCACCTTCGCCGCCGATGGCGTCGGGGTTGGGGTCGGAGTTGGGCTCGGTTCCGGCGCAGGAGCGGTAGGAGTGACTAAGGTGGTCACTGTAACAGCATTGCTGGATGGCGATACGTTCCAAGCCGCATCCGCTGCCTTTACGCTGAATGAATATGTCTTACCTGGGCTTAACCCCGTCACGGAATAGGAAAGGGATGTAGTTTTCCCCTTCAGTGTCGTCCCCTGATATACCCAATAATCGGCGACCTTCACATTATCGGTTGCGGCGTTCCAAGCCAAGGCTACCGTTGTCTCGGTAACGCCGGTTACCTTGAGTCCTGTAGGAGCGGTAGGGGCTTGCTTATCCTTTGCGGCATAAGCATGAGGAGTGACGACGGAGAAGACGAGTGCAACAATCATAGACACGACAAAAACATAACGCAAAGCTAGGTTTGTTCTCAAGCTGCTTCCTCCCTAATCTAGTTGTGGACCTACACTAGCTTTATCGGAAGAAAGGAACGCAGCGGAGATAGAGCGGAGGTACTGTAATTTATGGAAGCAGGGTATAGGTATTTGGATGCTTTCACAGAAGCCTTTTAGGCAGAGAGCCGCATCTGCAAGAAAGAAAGGGAGCCACGGCATGATGCCGGGCTCCCAACTTTCTATATGCTGTTACAGCCGGAACGCACTCACCTTATCCTGCAGCTCTTCCGCCGTGGTGGCCAGCATAGCGGCGGAAGCCGCCATCTCCTGCATGGAGGCCGTCTGCTGTTGTGAAGAAGCGGCAACATCGTGAGTATTGGCCGCAATGGCAAGGGTCATTGCTTTCATCTGCTCAATCGCCGAAACGACTTGTGCCGCGTCATCGGCTAATTGAACAATTCGGCCGGAAACCTCATGCGACTGTGAAGAGACATGCTGAATCGATTGATGAATATCGGCAAAGGCCGTACCGGCCTCATTGACAAGGGAAATGCCCTCTTTGACCGCAGTATTGCCCTCCTCGACCGAGACCAATACCTCTTCGGTACCAAGCTGTATATCGCGGATCATATCATACACCTGTGTGACAGCAAGGGCGGATTGCTCCGCCAGCTTGCGCACTTCGCCGGCAACAACGGCGAATCCCTTGCCCTCTTCCCCCGCGCGGGCCGCTTCAATCGAGGCATTCAACGCGAGCAGATTCGTGCGGCGGGAAATATCCGTAATGACGCCCAGAACCGCGTTGATTTCCTTTGATTTATCCGCAAGCGTCCTCGCTACGACTCCTGCAGCATCCACCTTCTCGCCGATGCTCCGCATCTGAAGGACACTTCTCGTAATCATATCCTTACCCGCCTGCGACTTCTCCGAAGAGTCAGCGGCACCCATAGTAACGCTTTGTACGCTCTCCGAAATCTCCGCCATTTGGCTGGTCATCTCCCGAACGATGCCGAAGCTCTGTGCTGCTCGCTCGGATTGCACCTCGGAGGCTGCAGCTACCTCAGAGATGGATTCGGAGATCGACATTGAAGTTTGCATCGTCTGCTCAGAGCTTGCGGTCAGCTGCTCGGAGGCTGCTGCGACGGTTTGCGCAGCGAGCGCAACGTCGGTGATGATAGATTTGAGGTTACCTACCATAACCTGGAAGTCTGCGGCAAGCGCTCCTACCTCGTCCCGATTCTTGACCTGCAGCCCGACCGTCTGTAGATCACCTGCAGCAATACGCGAAGCCTCTTGTGCGACCCTCTCGATCGGCTTGCTGATATGTCTCGACAGAATCCAGCTAACGGCCAAACCGACGAGCAACGCAATCGACACGGTCACGGCGAGATACGTAAGAACGACGTTAGCGCCGCTGTTGTAGTCCATGTAGTACGAACCTGCGCAGATAACCCAATTCCAGGTCGGATCGTGTTTAACGTACGTGATTTTGGGTGCGATCTTCTCGCTGCCCGGGAGCTGGAAATCGAAATCATAGAACCCGCCGCCGGCCAGTGCCAGCTTCACCAAGTCTTGACCGATCGTCTTCCCGTCACTGGACCGAAGCGGAGTTACGTCCTTCCCCTCAAGGGTAGGGTGGGCCACCTCAATGACCCGGGGTCCTTTGGCTGTACTGCCGTCCGCATTTTTATATTCCGTCTGCTGCTCTTGAACAATAAAGAGATACCCGTTCGGTCCGAGATCAATACCGGTCTTCCGGTAATCCGGGCGCTTGCCTTCCGCATTCTTCTTGCCCAGGATCGCTTCCCTCACCTTCTCCTGAGCGGCTTCCTGAGTAATCGCGCCTCGCTTGACATCGTCCTGATAGGCTTGAATCATAGCCAACGTCTGATTCACGCTGTTCGTTAAAGTAGTCTTGCCGGACTCCGTCAGCTGCCGCTTGGCCGCATAGTATCCGAGTCCGCCTACAATCAGACTTGGAATCACGAGAAGAGCAATCGTAACCGTCATCAATTTTCTTTGGATGGTCATTCGAAACAGCCTCGACACCATCGCCCGCAATGTAGGTAATTTCATAGTCATTAACCAAGATGCCTCCTAGATTTTATGTAAGTGACTATCGTTTCCTCACCCATATTACGACATGATTCTACATTTTACTACAAATTTTTCTAGTTTTTTATGATACCAAATGTTTCCTTTGTCTAGTTATCATCGTACATAAAAAACCACCGTCTGCCCTCAGACGGTGGTTTCGTTCGAATTCGCTGTATCTACATCAATGACATCCAATAAGAACACGAAGATCGGTATGCCCAGGATCAAGCCCCAGATCCCCATGTAATGCTCAGAGAAAATTAACACGATGAAGGTATAGAACATGGGAAGGTTCATTTTGTGTGACATCAGCTTGGGGTTGAGGAAATATCCCTCCAAAAAATGGAGCACGGCGATCATGACCAAAACATAGATCACCAGCGTCACGCCGCCCAGGTTATAGCCGATGATGCATAAAGGGAGTAAAGAAATCAGGAAGCCGGCAACCGGAATTAAGCTGAGCAGAAAAATCATAATCGACAAGGCGAACAAGTAAGGAAAGCCCAGGATCCATAAGCCGATCACGGTAAATACCGTATTAAACAGCGCGATAAGCACTTGAGCCTCGATCACTTTGCCAAAGGAGAGAATGAACTTCTTCCCGAAGTACTCCAGCTCCTCGTACAGCCAAGAGAGCTTACTTTCCCTAAGTCTGGCGGTGAACGAGACGACCCGATTTTTCTCGAGGATAAATACAAGGCTCAAGATGGTAGCCATTACGAAGGTCGTTCCCCAATTGCTGATTCTCAGGATATAGTCGAAGCTGTGCTTGACGTAGGATTGCAGGTCCAAATCCTTCACATAGCGGTAAACGAACCGGGCCACTTCATCCTGAGGCATCGGCATGTTATTCAAGCCTACCAGCAAGTCCTTAAGCTGCTTCGCCTGAATGAATACCTTGGGCCAATAATTAATAATGGCGGTAACCAGCATGGTCACCATAGCCGCGTACAGAAAGATGATGATCACTTTGCTGTTGATGACGACGAACTTGCTTAAGCGCTTCGATAATGCCTTCTGGAAGCTGTTCATGATGTAGGCGATCAGGAAGGTTAATAGAACCAAATTCAGCATATCTCTGATACTGAAAAGCAGCAGGCATATCACCGCCAGGATGATAAATCTTCGCACCGTTAAATCCGCTAGAAACCGCTTTACTATTTCCATCCGTTCAACCCCATCTATGGTAGCGTTCCTTCTTAGTCTACCGCATTCAAAATGGTCAATGCAATAAAGTTGTGAAGATTGTTGAATCCTGGGACGAAAATATCACGCTAGGGCAAAAAGATGGTATATAATGAGAAGAAAGTCCTATTTATACAAAAGAGATTGGGAGACCCTATCATGCCGCATACAAAGAAAAACCGGAGAACGCTGCGTAAGCGCGTGCGCCGGCTGATGTATTTCTCAACATTGATCAACATCTTGGTGTTCGGGGTGATTCTTCTGGTGATCGTCACCCAGATGTTCCGGCCGCTGTCGGAGACCGCCGCTAAATTTATTGGCAGCAGCATCGCGCGTGATATGAACTCCCCTGCCTTCCTGAATCAATTCGGCATCGCCGGCCTGGAGCAGTTCGATCCGGCTGCGGATAGTGCTAAGCAATGGATGAAGACCCATCTGGAGGATGTGGCCACCCAGGAAAAGTTCATCTATGCCATGCATAGGGACGAGCACGGGGTTTGGGGCGAGAAGCGGCACGACATCATACTCCTCGAGGTACGAATTCAGGACCGGGTCCTGTTTTCCAACGTGCAGGACGTTACGTCTACGCTTGAGGAGACCGGCCCTTGGGTAAGCAAGATCGTCGAGCTCTACAATATTGAATCGAAGCACTCGCTGGTGGATGCTCAAGGAGAGACGATCGGCAGCGTAACCGCGGGCATTAATCCGCTTGTGGGCTTCGGACTGCTCATGGCGGCCGTCGCCTCGCTGCTGCTGCTGATCATTGTCGTTCTGTTCCTGTCCAAGCTGGTCAGCTCTCTATTTACCCTGCCGATTATTGCCCCGATCGACCAGCTGGAATGCACGATGAAATCGCTCGCCTCCGGAGAAGACGTCGAAACGACGATCAGCTCCACGGTCAAGCTGAAGCGCCCCCTGCGCGAAATCGAATCGCTCATTGATTCCACAAATACCATCATGGGGAAGATGAAGAGCTACACCGAGCTTATGAGAGATCAGAATGAAGAGCTCGAAGCCCAAAAGCTGGAGCTGGAATCACAGCGGGATGAGATGGAGGCGCAGCGGGATGAGCTCGAGGCGCAGAAGGAGGAGCTCCTCCGATCGCAGGAGCATATCCAGGAGGCGAAGCGCAAGCTCGCCCTTCAGGAGAAGTCGCTGCGCAGCCTGCTGAACAACGCAGGGCAGGGCTTCCTCTCCTTCGGCGCAGATCTGCGCGTTCGCGAGGAATACAGCCTGGAATGCGTGAAGCTCTTCGGGGCAGGCTTAGCCTCCCGCCCGTTCCCCGAGCTGATTGCTCCAGCTGACACGGAACAAATGACGTTCCTTAGGAACCTCCTCAGCAAGCTGTTCCAGGAAACGGAACCGGCCAAACGTGGATTATATGTGCCGCTGCTCATCGATGAGATTCAGATCGATAACCGTCATATCCAGCTGGAATACAAAATGATCCCGGAGACGGAGCCCGGGGACGGGGAATCCTGCATGGTCATCCTGACCGACGTGACGGAGAAGCGGCTCTTGCAAAGCCAGATGGAGCAAGAACGCAACACGCTCAAGATGGTAGTGAAGGTGGTCGTCGGCTATAACGACTACTCCGAATTGGTCCGTGAGTATAAGGAATTTACCGGCGAGCGCGTAAATGCCTTATTCAGCGAGGAGGTACCGCTGGATGCGGCACTGTTCGAACTGTTCCGGCAGCTGCATACGTTCAAGGGCAATTTCGCCCAATACGGCCTGACCTACGCTGTGGATCAGCTTCATGAGGCGGAAAACATCGTAGCGGAGCTATGCAAAGCCTCCGATACGCAGTCGCTGGAGGAGGTGCGGTCCGTGCTGGCCGGCTTCCGAATGGGCGAATGGCTGGAACCGGAGCTGGAGGTTCTGCAGAGCTTCCTCGGCGATACATTCTTCGGGCAGGATAATGTCCTGTTTATCGATAAAACGAAGATTGTGGAGATTGAGAAGAAAATGGTCGCCACCCTCTCGACCGCGGATTGCCAGGTGCTGCTGCCCGAGCTTCGGAAGCTGCGCTTCAAGCCGTTTAAAGAGCTGCTGCGCAGCTATCCTGAATATACGGCAGGTCTGGCGGAGCGTCTTGATAAGATGATCGAGCCGTTCGAGATCGAAGGCGATGAGGTGCTGTGCGATTCTGAAAAGTATGCCGACTTTGCCCGCTCGCTGGTCCACGTGTTCCGCAATATGGCGGATCACGGCATTGAGTGCTGCAACGAGCGGGAGGCCCAAGGCAAGCCGGAGCTGGGCCGCATCCGCTGTGAGGTTCGACAGGAGGAGAATACGATTCGAGTTACCGTCAGCGATGACGGACGAGGCATTTCGGCGGAGCTGGTGAAGGCAAAGGCAATCGCCAAGGGATTGATCGTCGACGAGGCTGCCGCCGCGATGTCGGAGGAGACGCTGCGGGAATTCATCTTCCATGAGCAGCTCAGCACGAAAGAGGACATTACCGAGCTATCCGGCCGCGGGATCGGTCTCTCGGCGGTGAAGCTGGAAACCGAACGTCTCGGCGGCACCGTAGAGGTGGCTACCGAGGTTGGGCAAGGTACCTCCTTCACCTTCCGCTTGCCGTTCGAGGCCGTGTCCGAGGTGCCGCAGCTGGAGGCCGACTCCATGATCACACCGCTGGCTGAGACGGCGGAGCAGTTCTTCCGGGAGCAGGTCGGTCATTCGCTTCAAGCGCAGACCCCGTTCCAGCTCAGCGCAGAAGATAAGGTATCCCTTCGGAACATCACAACCTTCATTGGCGTGAAGGGGGCGCTTGAGGGCCGGTTCGTCCTCACGATGGACGAGTCTCTGGCCTCCGCAACCGTACGGTCCCTCGTTTACGGCAGCCTTAGTGAAGAAGAGGAGCGGCAGCTGGCCGAGGATACGCTCGCCGAGGCATCCAACATCATCCTCGGCAACTCGATACGCCGTTTTCCCGAGCTGGAGCCTTACATCGTCATTGAGCCTCCGATCACGCTCCAAACCCGGGGCGCTTCAGTCAAGTATGCCGACGCCGCGATATGGACCTGCCGGATGGCCTGCGGGGCCGGTGCTCTGCAGCTCAGCCTGATTTTGACCAGAAAACCTGACCTTTCCTAGGAGGAATACATATCCCATGGCTACAATATTAATCGTTGATGATTCGATCTTAATGCGCCGAAATCTCAAAATGATGCTCACTGAAGCAGGACATCAAGTGGTGGCTGAAGCCTCCAACGGCATCGAAGCTTATAAGGAATACGCTAAACATATGCCGGACCTGGTCACCATGGATATCACAATGCCTGTTATGAGCGGCATCGATGCGGTGAAGAAAATTATCGCTACCTACCCGGCGGCCAATATCATTATGATTTCGGCGCTGGATCAGAAAAGCATGGTGTTCGAGGCGATTCAGAACGGCGCCAAGCACTATATCCTTAAACCGATTACGATGGACAAAATATTGGAGACGATCGACGACGTGCTCAAAATTCATCGCGAGGAGCAGCAGGCCGCCAAAGCGGAGACTGCGGCCGGCGCGGCCGCTCTACCGGAGGCCGGAGCGCCGGCCTTTGCCATCGAGAACAAGAATGGTATTTTCATTGTCACCGCGTTCGGCGGAATTAGCGCTGAAGAGCTCGATTCCATCGGAATGGCAGTGCAGGGCTTCCTGTTTCTGAAGCCTCTCAAAGTGGTGTTCCACTTCCATGACAGTATCGATTCGATGGACGGCGATTTGTTAGCGCGATTCGAGCAGTTCAGCTCCAGTATTACCGGAGCCGGCGGTACTGCTAAGGTGGTCTGCAGGGGCAAGGCATTGACGCAGCAGCTGAAGGAGCTCAATCCCGAGCTGTTCGGCAAGGTGTACACCGATATTTCGCAAATTATTTTGTAACCATAGACTTGATTGAAAAGAGGATCAGCCTTGACGCAGAACAAGAAGACAACCGTAGATCCTATAGCGCTTGCTGCCGCTTATGAACGCTTCGTGCCCAGCACGCTGCTCCGCTTTCTAGAGCAGTCCTCGATGGACTCCGTGCGGCTCGGAGATCATCGGCAGATGGGGATGACGGTGCTGTTCTCCGACATCCGCTCCTTCACGGATCTGTCGGAGCGGCTGACTCCGGAGCAAAACTTTCGCTTCCTCAACTCCTATTTGTACCAAATGGAGCCAACCGTTACCGAGCATGGCGGGGTCATCGATAAGTTCATCGGCGATTCCGTCATGGCGCTGTTCGACGGTGGCGCGGACGGCGCCGTAAGATCGGCGCTCGACATGCTGCGTAGACTCTATGAATATAACCTGGGGAGACTGCGGGCGGGCTATGTGCCGATCCGCATCGGCATCGGACTGAATTCGGGACCGGTGATGGTGGGGATTGTCGGAGGGCGAGAGCGTATGCAGGCTACGGTGATCGGCGATGCCGTGAACCTGGCTTCGCGGATCGAGGGGCTGAACAAGCGGTACGGCACATCGCTGCTCATCACGGAGCCAACCCGCCGCTCGCTGCAGCAGCCGGAGGACTTTTGCTTACGACTTATCGACCATGCCGCGGTGAAGGGCAAGCTGGAGACCGTCCCGATCTACGAAGTATTCGACGGCGATGCGACGGACATCCGTCAAGGGAAGCTGGAGACGCTGCCTTTGTTCAATGAAGCCCTAAGGCTCTATATGGACAATCAGCCGGGTGAGGCCCGCGAGCGGTTCAGCCAGGTAGTGGAGCGAAACCCGTATGATTGGGTGGCGAGACACTTTGTCCGGCTGTGTGCGCCGGAGGGCCGGATTTGGACGGAGGCCGCCTATGACGACAGCTCCCTAGAGCTGACGGTGCGGCAGCTGATCGTCTATGGCGAAGTGGAAACGGAGCCGGGTGCCAGGGGGAGCTCTGGGCGGTTCACCCCCGCTATGCTGGCTCCGCTGCTGGACGCCGTCCGCATGTATTTGCCTTATCGGGCCGGCTTCGGCGCCATGGAGGAAACAGCGTATAGGGGCGGTCCCACCGGGCTGGAGGAGCAGTCGGTATTCCTAGAGCTGCGGGGCTGCTGGAACGGACTCTTTGTGCTGTCCGCCGATCCGATTGCCCAAGAAACCTTGCTACAGTCCATGATAGGAGAAAGCATTCATGCTCTACCGATCGATACCGAAGAACGTCCGGCCTACCTGACCGATGCCGTCAAGGAAACCGCCAATCAGCTGCTCGGGAACGCACTGAAGCTGTTCGAGCCCCATGAATCTTTCGTACAGCTCAGCCCGCCGGTGGCTCAGCTTACGCCCGACGCCCGGCTTCGTTACGATACGAGCCGCATCTGGGGCTCACGCTTCGTCTCGCCGGGACAAGGCTGTGTCGTTGTTTATTTTCTGGAGTATCGGCAGTAGGCGGGATCACCATTTGACTTGTTTCACCAGCCGGATCATCCGCTCCCGATCCTCCTCGGAGACGGGCCACGTACGGAGCTCCTCACACACTCTCGCGAGATTCGTATATCCCTTTGCCAAGCCGTTCAGGCGCGCCGCCAAGGTAGCCCGGGTCAGCTCCTCCGCGGACGGGTATAACGAGGCAAGCTTCGTGATCGCATCGGGATACCGTTTCAAATAATATTTCTGATGCCGCTCCTCCGCCGTATAAAACGCGGTGAGAGGAGCCACCTCCGTGTCCGGTCTGCCCTCTCCCTGTGCCTCTATGTCGTTCAGCACCCGTTCAATCACCCCCAGCTGATCGGCATCGTGATACAATACCAGAGACTGATACTGCCTTCCTTTATACTCATTGATGTTGATCGGCTTGTGGCTGCTCCAGAACAGCTCTAGAAGGTCCTCCAACGACAGCCTCACCGGATCGTACTCGATCTGGACCGTCTCCGAGTGATCCCCCATCTCCCGGTAGGTCGGATGCTCCGTAGTTCCTCCCGCATACCCTACCCGAGTCCTTATGACCCCTGCCAGCTGCCCGAACAAGGCATCCGGACTCCAGAAGCATCCCATCCCGAGCGTAATCGAATGGCTCTTGGTACCGTTCATTGTCGGCTACCTCCCTTTGACTCCGTTAGACTTGGTATTACTTAGTATGACCGCCGATCCCGGATAGAATCAGCCGGTGATACATCCGATTGTTCTTGTGCGCGGTTTACGGAAAAGTCCACCATATGCACCAGCGGAAATTCGCTCCCCTGCAGCCCGGCGCCCCTTTACCCGTGCTCTCCGTCTGACTGCTGCAATTCGACTTGCTCGACTTCAAAAGCATACACGGGGCATGACAAATATGCTACTATTTGGCTTGAGATCATTTTTCTAAAGTGAGAGGAGCCATGGAGCCCATGATAGTTACAGTCGTGAAGGTATATGTGAAAGAGGAGCATGTGGAGGAATTTATTGCTGCCACATGCAAAAACCATGAAGGCTCCGTACAAGAGCCCGGAAACCTCCGGTTCGACGTTCTGCAGCATCGGGATGAGCCAACCTGCTTCACTCTGTACGAAGCTTATGAATCCGAGGAAGCGGCGGCCAAACATAAAGAAACCGCACATTACTTGGAGTGGAGAGATACCGTTGCCCCCTGGATGGCGAAGCCGCGGGAAGGAACGGCCCACCGGGTGATCGCGCCTGCGGAGAAGTCCCAATGGTGATGAACTCCTTTTTGTTTGCAGGCACGCCGGGGATCACTTTTGGCTGTGGGGCGGCAGGGAAGCTGCCTGAGGTGCTGCCGCAGGGAACACGTCGCATTCTGTTCGTGACGGGCAGCTTTCCAAGGACGAACGCGGCGGTATGGGAGCAGATCACCGCGCTGCTTGCCGAGAAGCAAATGACATACGAGGTAGCCCATATCCATTATGAACCGACGGTAGAATGGGTGGATGACGTCGTAGATCACTACCGGTCTTCCGGGATCGATGCCGTTGTTGCCATCGGCGGAGGAAGCGCCATGGACGCGGGCAAAGCCGTATCCGCCATGCTGCGTACCGAACCGGGAGATACGGTCCTCCATTACTTGGAGGGGCAGCCGACTTATCGGCCGCACAGCGGTAATAAAGTGTTCTTCGTGGCGGTCCCCACCACTTCAGGCACAGGCAGCGAGATGACGAAGAACGCGGTTATTTCCATCAACGGGGGCTTCAAGCGTTCCATCCGGCATGATCGCTTCATACCGGATGCGGCGATTGTGGATGGACGGCTCACCATCAGCTGTCCGAGGCCGGTGAAGGCCTCCAGCGGGCTGGATGCGCTGACCCAGCTGATCGAGTCGTACGTGTCGACGAAGGCTTCTCCGTTGACAGATGCTCTTGCGCTATCCGGTATCGAAGCGGCTGCGGGGAGCCTGCTGCCGATCTACACGGATGCGGAAGCTCAGGATGAGGTCCTGCACGGGCAAATGGCCTATGCCTCCATGCTGTCGGGGATTACGCTCGCCCATGCGGGGCTCGGCCTTGTGCATGGCTTTGCCTCCCCGCTCGGCGGCAGCTTCCCGATTCCGCACGGCGTCATCTGCGGGACCCTGCTCGCCGAGGTTACGAAGCGAAACGTGGAGCAGCTGCTGCAGTCCGGGACGGAGCAGGCTGCAGAAGCGCTGATCAAGTATGCCAAGGTCAGCAGGGTGCTGACGGGCCATGCGGACGGCGATCTCGCCGGAGCTTGCAGACGCTTGGTCGAAACGCTGGAGGATTGGACGGAGCGGCTGGAAATTCCAAGGCTTGGCGCCTATGGAGTGACCGAGCATAACATCGATGCTGTCCTGAGAGCGACCGACAATAAGCAGAGCCCCGTTCAGCTGGACCGGAGCGTAATGCGCGAGATTTTGCTAGCCAGGATGTAGCGCTATGTCTCTCATATACGCCGGATGCCGTGTCCCTGCCGGGGACAGAGCGCGGTCTGCCATCTGCACTGCTTTCCCGGGCATGCTGCTGGATATAGCCGGCATGCATTGGAGCGGCTTCTTTTTCCCGGTCATGTCTGCAATGGGATTATCGCTGCTCCCGATTTGGCTGCTGTGGGCTTACAGCCTGATTTCGCTCACGGGTTTACGGACACCGGCTGCTTCTCCCGCGCTTCAAGGATCCGGTGGAGAATGACATACATCTATCACGGAAGGAAAAAAGGCCACCCTAAGGTGGCCCCATTGAATCATCCTACAAGTGCAGCAAGGAATTGCCTATCATATAGTACAAGGTATCATTCACATAGAAGATGTGACTAGCCCCGGAAAGCGATAACGCCTGAAGCTTCTGATACGTTACGGCATCGTAGATGCCGGTTTTGCCCACCAGCTTGGTACCGTCAGGACTAATGGCATAGATGGCTTCCGGCAGCAGCGTCACCGTCTCATTCAAATTCGTTCTCCTGAGTACCCGGTTCTTCGCGATGACGACTCCTTGCTCCTCCAACACTAGCATGGGAGTATCCAAGGGATCTCTCAAGAAGTTCGGGTAGCCGATTTGGGAGCGAGCCGACTGCGCTAAGGTCGATCCGGAGACGGATATTTCGTACACATCGGTACCGGCATTGCCTGCCCCCCAGCCCGATTGATACCAGTAATACAGCTTGCTTTGGTCACTTGTCCACGCAAGGTCACCGACGGAAGCAATGGCAGCCCCGTAGTTAACAGATGCAAACGTAGCAGCGTTAAACATAAGAAGCTTGGGTTCGAACTCTCCTGTTACGATGTAGAGATAGTTCCCTTTTTGATAAATGTGCCCATGAGCCTGATCGCTGCTATCCCCAGCCGTTTGGTAATTCATGTCGCGGGTAACCTGCATCGTCGCCAAGCTGATCTCGGTAACCAGTACATTCGCATCGTTATTACGAATGTACAGCTTCGTTCCATCCTCGGAGAGAGCCAACTCAGAAGGCTTATACTCAAGCGATTTCGTCTGCTCCACTTGCCCGCTGGCCAGATCCACAACATAAAGCTTATGGAACGCTTCATCGACCGCATAGGCTTTCCCTGTCGCGTGGGAATATACAACATCCGATACGGAGCCATGAAGGTAAATGCCTTGTCGTTCTGCCGCTGGCAGTGTCTCCATGGAGGATTTCTCAACAAGCTCAATCACTTGACGTGTGCCGAGAGACGATACGGCAAGTACACGATTCATGCTATTATATAGAGCTTTTGTTGTTCCATCGGCATGGAACGTACCGAATTGCTCAAAATCGGAATAACGATAAGCGCCGATCTGTTTGTCTTTCGTAGTGTAGAAACGTGTGTTGTCCAAATCAAATGCAATGTCGGCAAAGCCACGATTCAAGCTGTACATGTATCTCATATCGCTGTACTTCGTCGTGCTGGTCCGGAATACCGTTCCCGCTCCATTAAAGATGTATTCTCCGTCTGGGGAAAACTTCATCTGCGTATCCATTGTGTAATCTCCATGGTAAGGAGAATCGTAGCCTGCTGGTGCAAATGCACCGTTCGCTACATGATACATTCTCATGTCCCGTGGGGAAGAGTCCGTAGTAATCGAGTAAACCCGGTTCAGTGTTGGGTGCATGTGAATATAGCTTGCCTGCCGAATGTCGGTTGTAGCGGCTTCTCCCGCCCCATTCGGGTTGTAGGACTTCAGCCAAGTCCATTGACCCGATCCCGAGGAAATATAAATATACCCGGACGAATCCACAGCGATGTCATAAGGATCAATACCGATATCGAAGGTCGTGCTCACCGTAAACGATGCGGCATCCACAATGGCAACCGCCCCTTGCTGCGATTCCTTCCACCAGTAGGAGGAGTGCTCGCCCTTTAACAAGGACACATAGATCTTGCCGCCCGCAAAGGTCAGGCTCTCAGGCGGCAGCGCCAAGGAAAGCTCGCTTTTCGCACCGGTTGCATAATTGATCGCATGGAGCTTTTTATTCTGCTTATCCGTCAAATAAAGGATCGGCTCGTCAGGATGCTGTACCGAATCGGTCACCTGGAAATCCAGTGCGATGTGCTCGTTGTAGTAGGTTGTTGCCGTAACCGTGCTGCTTGGCTTCGATTCAATCGCCCAGCCCGCGCCTCCAAGCACAGCCTTCACCAAATAAAATCTTGTCGTGTTCGGCGAAAGCGTATCATCAATGTAAGTGGTGCCCGTGGCTTTCACATCATTGCCCTGAAGATCCTTCAGCAGCGTAAACTCGCCGCCTTCTGCCGGACGTGAATAAATATGATAATAGCTCGCATTTCCTACAGGGCTCCAGCTCACTTGGATTTTGCGGTTCGTCATTGCAGCGGCACTAACACTGACAGGAGCTGTGACAGGCTCTTTCACCAACTCAGTGTACACCCATGCCGTCCCATCCCAAACCGCACTGATCATAAATTGATTTCCGTAATACAACTGCATCACATCATCAACGACTAACGCCGGCGCCAGTTCCGCATAGGTTGCGTTGATAACTGTCGTTACTGCAGCTGGACCGTTATAGAACAGCTTCCCATAGACGGCTCCGTTCACCGTTGCCGTGCCTGCCAGAATGGTTGGATACTCCGTTGCCTTACCTGCCTGAACCGCCGTGTAGCTGCCAGCCGATACGCTGTCCCCTTGAATGGTAAATACAGCCGCATCCTGGTCTTGGCGGGAATACAACGCTTGATACACCGCTTGCGACACACTATCTTTGACTACCCAGCTGGAGGTCGAATAATCACCTGCTGACGGGTATTTGGCAATGAGCTTATCTCCTACGACAAACACCGCTTCAGCATCGACATCGGTCTGTGGATTCGGATGCACGGTTACCTGAAGCTCTGCCGTATACTTTGACAGCTTGTCTACTAAGAAAATACTAGCTATACCCGGATAGGGAGCACTGCTTCTTGTCAGCGTGAGTGTCGACCATTGCTCCCCGTTCACGGTCACGCTGCCGAAAGCAGGACCCTGGTTGTTTTGCTTGATAGTCAAGACCTCCGGCTTGCCCGCAACGATACCAAAGTTTTCAGACCGAAGCTCGGTGCTCCCCTGCCAACGGAATAAAATCATAAACTCTGAAAAATTCGAATCAACCGTCAGCAACTGATTGGAAGAGTGATAGAGCCCTTTGACTACAATGGATGGAGGCTGGCTACCCGGCTCCGTCTGCTGCCCTCCCCCGCCGCCGCTTTCATCGCTTTCGCTTTCGTTGGAGGCCGATGGTGCCGTTGCCGGATTTCCTAGGGAAGAAGGCTGCTTCTCGAACGTGGTGGCCTGCGCCCCCTCGCCAAGGGTTGCTTTTTCAATGGTTCCTTGCCCCTCTACCTTAATGACCTCGCTTGCAATCAGTTCCTTGATAACCACAGTGGTCCCTAAGCTGACTAGGTTGTTTGAGGCTCCATCCGCCACATCCAGCGTCACGACCGAACCATGAACCAGCTCGATTTTAGCCCCGGAGGATGCAATCTGAACCTCCTGGAAATCCCCCGCCAGCTTCACCACGGTTCCTGCCGGTAAGCTTGGCTGCAGAGTTACCTTTATAAATCCGCTTCCTGTACTGCCTTCCTCTTCAATGTTGACGGCTGAGAATACCTCCACCAGCTGCACTACCGTAGTGCCGGCAGCTACAACACGAACCTCTCCGCCTGCTTTCTCAATAATTACGGTGGCAAACGAACTGTTGACCAAGTGAATACTATGGGCTCCGCCGCCCTTCACTGTCGTTTTGCCGCGTACCGTTACATTCTCAAGGGTCACATCGCCTTCCCCAATGCCTTCCCCCAGCAAGAGGTCTCCGGAGATGATCATATTGCGAAGCGTGACCCCGGAGCCATTGACAATGACGTCCTGCTGTAGAGTCTCTGTACCGTGCTCCGGTCCGTAGATTCCAGCCTTTGTATACGAGAGAGGCTCCTGCTTCAGCTTCGTCTGAGCCGAGCGCTCGATCGTTACGACGGCTTCCGCGCGAGTCACCTTACGGGCCGGAGCGAAGCTTCCATCACCGTACCCGTTCATAATCCCTTTTGCCGAGACGGCAGCGACTTCCTTCCTGCTCCATGCGGGGATCACTGCTTGGTCTTGGTACTTGAGGTCTTCGCCCCCCGGCTCCAGCTTTAGTAACCCTGTGAGCATCACCGCCAGTTCCTGACGAGTGACGGCATCCCCCGGACGAATCGTCCCGTCTTCGTAGCCCTTCATATATCCGGCTGCCGTCGCCGCCGAGATAGGTTTGTACTGCCACTCGTCCTTCGATACGTCCGGGAAAGAAGCCGTGCCGTTCGTCGAAGTAAGATGGAACTTACGATTAATTAGCGCGGCCATTTCTGCCCTCGAAATCGAATGGTCAGGCCGGAAGGTCCCGTCCTCATACCCTTCAATCATTCCCTCCTTCACCCACTGCGCGATGGTTTCTTCCGCCCAATGGTTACTGATGTCCGTAGCTGCACTCGCCTTCAAGGCAAAGCTGAAGAAAACCACCCAGGCCAAGGCCAACATAAGTGCTTTGGGTTGAAACATCACTTTCATCGATCTGACTCCCTCCTGCTTCCTCTTGTCCGCTTACATCGAACGGCTATGCTTTCAGGACCCCTGGATACGGAAAAGTCCCCTGAAAGGCTCCGAAGGCTGCACGATAACATCATGCAGCGTTCGATCACCCTTAGAGGACCTTATCACATGCATCGTTTCGGTAGCCTGGCAATCCTGGACCGCAATTCGCCCTTGAGCGTTGATTGCGTTCGTTAGACCCATAGCTTTGCGTCACCGTCTTTCGGCGGTTTTGCCTTTGTCGTTCAATGGTACTATTCGTCTGATTTTGTTGAATGGTAGGACGTAGTCATTTTATCACAGGAATTTGAGCCCCGACAATACAAAATATTCCTTTCCAATAGGCCTATAACACTATTCATCTCATCCTATCTCACACCATACCCCGCTTCGATTTCGTACACTTCAAGCGATACTTACGCCCATACCCCCTGCCATAGCGAATAATCCGGTGCAGCATGCTCCGATCCCTCAGCTTGGTGAAGGGGCACGGGTCGGGGCTGGTGTTCACCTCCAGAATCCAGGGCTTCAGGTGACGGTCCAGGGCGATATCCGCGCCAATCTCCCGGATCCCGGGAAAGACGGCGGCGAGCTGCCGTGCGGACTTCACCCCAATGCGCTGCATGGACGCGATTAGTGCTTTTCTTCTCCCATGGCTTGCATAGGGCTGTAAAATCACGTCCACCGGATAGATCGTCCCCCCCTGGCTTCCGTTGGTAACCACCTTGCGGGGATGGGCCACCCGGCCGACAATGCCCGTAGCATCCCATGACCCCCGGCGGCTGCGCTGTACCATGACCCGGATATCAAAGGGACGTCCTCGGTAGGTTAACAGCTCGATGCCCTTTTGTACCAAATACGGCGTCCCCTTGGTCAATCGATAAAGCTCCTGATAAGCTTTGCCAAAATGCGCAAAGGAGCGTACCCGCGTGCCTTCCTGGTAGCGGTAAACGGTACGTGCCCTCCGCCCTCCTCTTCTGATCTTGTCCACCCTTATGACGCCGTTTCCTTGGGCGCCTTGGCACGGCTTGATGTAGACCATACCGTACTTGTGCAGCATGTCATAGAGAACGCGTCCATTCATGCTCTGCGTTAAGGGAATTTGGCTTCTTACCTCTGCGCATCGACACAGTACCTTCGTCTTGATCAGCTTATCCGGCACATGGCGGATATGCCTCTTCATAGGATCCCTCCGTTCTATGGACTCTCTAGGTTACTATACGGGGGGAACAGGGTATTGGACTGGGCAATGACCCAATGCGGACACCGAAATTCCATTTTTTACATAAGCTTTACTGTGCACATCTATCTCAAAGTAAGGGAGTCGGACATGTACCATGGATCAATGGAAGGCTAAGCTGATAGAGGTAGGGGAAACGTACCCATGGTATACGGGCCTGCTTGGGGGCAGACAGGCGGAGGAATTCGGCAGTCTTCAAGAGCTGCCGCTGATCACTTCGGCTGTCCTTGAGGCTCACTACTATCACCAGACGCCGGATCCCGCCCTTGCGGTATACCGCACGTCAGGCACCAGCTCGGGCCGTCGGAAGGCGATCTTCTACTCCGAGGAGGACGACAGAAGGTATGTCGAGATCAAGACCCGGCTGTTCGGCAAGCTGCTCGAGGGCAGCGGCTGCAGAAGGGCGCTGGCCGATATGGGAACCGGCCATGCGGCGAGTACGGCTACAGCGATTTTCGACCGTCTGGGCCTCGACAATCGTTCGATCTCCTTCGAGCTGCCGATAGAGCGGCATATCGAAGCGCTGACGGCGTTCCGCCCGGACCTGCTCTATACGATGCCGTCCATCCTCGATCATATCGTCTATGCCTCCGGGGACCCCCGTGCCTTCGGCATCCGCAAAATCATCCTGGTCGGGGAAATCGCCCCGCCCCAATGGCAGCGTAATATGGCTCAGTTGTTCGGACTGGATTCCCGCGATGTAATCGATACCTATGGCTCGATCGAAATCGGCACGATTGCCTACTACTCCCATGATATCGGCAGATACCTTCTTGTCGACAATATGATCGCCGAAGGGATCGGGACGAAGGAGCTTGGGGAAGCGCTGGAGCCGCTTGGGGCCGATGAAAGTGTCCTCGTGCTGACCTCCCTTGTGCGCAGCATGCTTCCGGCTCTACGGTTTGTGACGTATGATGTGGTGCGTGATCTCAGGCCTGTCATAGTGGATGGCGTGGAGAAAATGAGCTTTCAGTCGATCGTCAAGCGGGTTGGCCGCGAGCTGAAGCACGGGGAAAAAATCAGCGTTTACGATATTGAGCAGGTCGTCTACCGGCATCTGGAGGATGCGATGGTTCGCGTGAAGATGCATAACAATGCCCTGGTGGTGGCGATTCAGAGCAAATCGGCAACGGAGGAGGCAGCTCGCATCATTCAAAAAGAGCTCGGGGAATGCATCCCGGAAATCGGTCTGATGATTCAAAACCGGCTGCTGGGAAATATTCGGGTGACCCTCTTACCGGAAGGCGAGCGGATGGAGAACGGCCAGGTAAAAAATAAGAAGCTCTATTATTAGAAGACAAAGGTTGGATAAGGATGAACACCGAAGGTAGTATGATTTCCGCAATCGGAAATACGCCACTCCTCCGACTCCGCCGCCTATTCCCTGACGGCGGGCCGGAGGTACATGCCAAGCTGGAGCTGCTGAACCCCGGAGGAAGCGCCAAGGACCGCCCGGCCCTGCGAATGATTCAAGAGGCCTGGCACACCGGGATGATTGGACCCGGTTCCGTCCTTATCGAGTCGAGCTCCGGCAATATGGCGATTAGCCTGGCCATGATCAGCAGATATCTCGGCATACGCTTCGTCTGTGTGATCGATCCGAGAACGACGGAAACCAATATCCGCATTCTGAAGGCCATGGGCGCGGAGATCGACTATGTCGCCGACCCGGACCCGGTGACCGGCGAATTTTTGCCCGCCAGGCTGAATCGAGTTCGGCAGCTGCTTAAGGTGCTCCCGGGGAGCTACTGGCCGAATCAATATACGAATGCCGACAATTACCGGTCCCATTACCACACTACCATGAGAGAGATGGTGGAGCGGCTCGGACGAATCGATTATTTGTTCTGCGCTGTCAGCACGTGCGGAACGATTCGGGGCTGTGCCGAATATGCGCGGGATCACGGGCTCAATACCAAGATCGTGGCCGTCGATGCGGAGGGAAGCGCCATCTTCGGGAGACCGAACGGCAAGCGCAGGTTCCCAGGGCTTGGTGCCGGTATGGTGACCCCTTTGTACCGGGAGGAGCTGATTGATCGCGTCGTGCACGTATCCGACTGGGACATGGTGAAGGGCTGTCGCGCCTTGGCACAGAAGGAATCGATTTTGGCCGGAGCCTCGTCCGGAGCTGTTGTGGCTGCGGTGATGCAGCTGCAGAAGGAGCTCGACCCCGGTTCGGTATGCGCCGTCATTGTTCATGATAGAGGGGACCGCTATCTGGATACGGTGTACTCGGATGCTTGGATCGGCCGGGAATTCGGCCCGGAGCTTGCGGAGGATGCCCTGGCCGGCTTGGAGGAGGGACTGTAGGCTGCATGTATGCGATAAGGAGGAATCGACATGCTGTACCTGAACGATAAGGATATCCAAGCGCTCGGTATGGATTGGCCTGCTCTCTTGGAAGTAATCGAATCCACCGTCCGGCTGCTGGATGCGGGTGATTATGCTCAGCCCATGAAACCGTATTTGCGGTACGGCGACCCGAACAATCGCATTATTGCCATGCCCGCCTATGTGGGGGGAGAGGTCCATACGGCGGGGATCAAATGGATCGCCAGCTTTCCCGGCAATCATGCTTACGGTCTGCCGCGCGCGCACAGCGTCGTCGTCCTGAACGAGTCCAGGACAGGACAACCGTCCGCCCTGCTCTGCTCCCCGCTTCCCAGTATCGTTAGAACGGCCTCGGTCAGCGGACTGCTGCTCCGCCGTGTCATGGAGGCACGCAGCTATGAGCAGCTTCAGCTTGGGATTATTGGCTGGGGCCCCATCGGTCGCTACCATGCCCGGATGGCGTTATCACTGTACGGGGATCGTATCGGACGAATACGGGTTTACGATAAGAAGGGTGTGGGGCTGGAGGAGTTTCCTCCCGGCTGGCGGGAGCGAATTCAGCCTGTGAAGGCCTGGGAGGAAGCGTATCTTCACTCCGAGGTATGTATCACGTGCACGGTATCGGATGACCGGTACATCACGCTTCCACCCCGCCCGGGGAGCCTGCTGCTGCATGTGTCCCTTCGCGATTATGCGCCGGAAGCGCTGGCCCTGGTTGAAGCCATTATTGTTGACGACTGGGATGAGGTATGCCGTGAGAACACCGACATCGAGCTGCTCCACAAGATGCAGGGACTGGCCCGAGCCGACACTCTCACGCTGGCTGATGTCATCTGCCGCGATGCTCTCGCCGGGATCGATGCGGATCAGCCGATCCTGTTCTGCCCGATGGGCATGGCGGTATTCGATGTAGCCGTTGCCTCCTACTATGTGAAAGCGGCGAAAGAGCGGGGCATGGGGGTTGCGCTGGATTGAAGACAACTTACTGTTGACGAGTCCCTGCCTCCCATGTGCCCCCAACTTCCCAAACTACCCTATCGCCGCCCAGCTTAGCCGTTGAATGGAGTCCTTATTTGGGGGCAGCTACAAAGTACATGCCGAACGTATAGATCTGGAATACGCCATTTTTTAGTCTTCCTTGCCAGTCGGAGCCGTATTGAAAATTGCTAAGCATTATTTCATTGCTGTTCTTTACCTGGCTCCACTTCCCGTTGTACTGCTTCGTTCCCAGCGTATACTGCCATGTATTATCCGCCTTAATGACAAGAATGCCGCCCTGCTTCCCTGTGGTGTACTGCCCGCCGCCTCCCGGAGTATCCGATGGGACACCCGGTACCCATAATTCCCATGTTCCCAGGAAGTAAGGATCCGGCTGTTCCGGAACGGCGGGGGGCGTAGTTTCGGGTGGCGTATTCTCCTTCGGAGGATCCACTTTTGGCGGGTCCTGCGGAAGCGGCTCTTCTTTCTCCGGTTCGTTCTTGCCAGCGCCACCGGCAATGATGATGCTTCGCGTATCATTGTCGAAACGAACCTCCTGCTTGAGGCTCTCGCTAACGAAACGCACAGGAACCATGGTAGTCTCCCCAATAATCATGGCAGGGACATCCATCATGACCTTCTGACCGTTAAGGGTTGCTTCTGATTGGTCAATCTTCAGCCCAACGGTCTGATCCCCGAGCCGCATGGAAATGCTCTTGTCCTCCCCGTTCCATTCCACCTTCGCCCCGAGCGCCTCCCCGATAAAACGAAGCGGCACCATCGTGCGGCCATTGATTAACGTCGGAGCCGCATCCAGTGTGTGCTCCTTACCGTTAACCTTAGCACTAAGGCTATCCAATTTCAGTTCAATGACCTGCTTTGGCTTCTCCATGCTTTTCTTCGTGACCGTCACCTTGATTGGAGCTGAATACGTAAGCTTACCGTTGGGGCCGTGCGATGCCAGCCTGTAAACGTAGGTATGCTCCGCAAAGGCATAATGATCGGTATATTCCGGCTTCTCCAAAGAAAAATCGTTCATCTTTACATACGCTCCGCCGTTGTCGGAACGATATACGTCATACCTGCTGCCAGAAGTGACTGCCTTCCAGGGGACGGTTACCGGCCCTTCTTCCACCTGATAGCTGTATTCCGTACGAGCGGCGTCTGAGCCCGGATCCTGAAGGCCGGCGTAGTCCCTCCCATCCGTTACCGGAGACGTTGGCGAAGGTTCTGGCTGCGGCAGAGGACGCGCAGGCTCCGGTACAGGTGCAGGCTGGGCAATGTCCTCCTTCTTTTGTTCCAGTACATAAGAAAAGAACACCTTGGTAATTGCCCCGCCGCGATCCGCATTATATAGGTCCACCCGCAGCTTCGCATAAGAGCCGTCGCTCCGCTCGATCCAATAGATTCCGCCGCTTACAAGCTTCTGCGTGTTGGAGAAGGCTTTGCCGGCCGGCGCAGACGGCGCCCCCAGCTCCTCTCCCTCCAGCACGGCAATCGAGGCAGCCCCGATGCTGCCCTTGCCGTCGATGACAAAATCCGCTTCCGCTGCAGAAGAGGTCAGCTTGCGCTGCTCTAAGCTATATCCGCCCTTATCCAGCACATTGCCCGACCAATTCAAGGTGTAAATGCTGGGGGAGTCATACGTCCCTGCTTGGACTTCTCCCCACGTAACCGCATTCGCTGCACCGGTCGCGCCTGACGGAAGAAACCATAGACCGATACAGAGAGCTAGAACAAATAAGGGATACCTTGCATATTTCATACCATCCGCTCCCTTCTTCTTACTTGGCTGCAGGGCTTGCTATATAGTAAGGCAGCCACATGACGCTTCCGTCCGCCCATTTGCCCGCCTCGTAGGACACCATCATTTTACCGGAGCCATTAACGAGCAGGGTCCAGTCGATAGAGTCCGGTCCATCCTCCAAAATAATCGAGTACTCGTACCCGAATACCTCGTTCAGCTTCGATTCTCTCCACTTGCCCGAGACCGCTTCCTTTGTCTTCATCGTGTAGGTGCCGTCCGCATGGATGGTCAAGGTACCTGCCGCAGCGCCTGCTTGGTATTCATGCGTCGCATAAGTCCCCGTATCCCTATAATACAAGTTGGTCGCACCGCCCTCGATCCAAAGATCGTAGCTGCCCACGAAGCCGCTGAAATCATATTCCTTCAGTTTAAAATCCTCAATAGCCCCCGGATTGTCCGAAGCCTTTACTCCACCGTAGCCGGGGAGCCAAGTTGTAGTGATTACGGTGTTGTATAACGTATTGTTGGAATACACATATTTTTGCAGCAGCTGCACGGATCCCCTCTGCCCGGGAACCACCGCCCAATCGGATTTATCCATCGCATGGCTCAATATAATGGCTTCAGGATGCCCCTCCACCTCGGATTCTTTAGCTATGGTCCAATTACCGGTAAATTCCCCGCGATGTTTCAGCTTAACGAGGTAGGTGCCGTCTTGAAATATACTGAGGGACCCAATCGCCTCATTCGCAGCATCGGCTACCGAATAAGAGAGTGACCAATTGCCCATCATCCCGACCAGAAACCCTTGATTCGAAGCCGGGTTGGACGGCTCGGCAGTCTGTGCAGCGGGTGCCTCCCCTGTAATCGTAATCGTCTTGGTGCTTGCATCATAGCCCACCTGCTGATTGAAGCTCTCGCTGATAAAGCGAATCGGAACCATTGTCGTATCCGCCATAATCGTCGGCGCTACCTCCAACCAAACGAGCTTGCCGTTAACAGAGGCTGCAGTTTGGTCGACCCGCAGCACGATCATCGTACCCTGCTGCTTCAAGGTGATCTTCCTCTCGCCGCCGTCCCAAGTCAACTCGCTCCCCAACGCCTCGGCAACAAAACGAAGCGGTACCAGCGTTGTTCCGTCTACAATGGTCGGCGCCACCTGGAGCGCTACCGCCTTTCCTTGCACGGTCGCTTCCTTCTTGTTGACGGCAAGCCGGATCGTCGATTTCTGCTCTGAAACAGCTGGAGCTGCAGGCGGATCAAATGTCAGTGAGGCGGAAGCAGGCTCCTTAGCCGCGCCTTCCATAACGTAGCTGAAAGCTACCTGCTGGAAAGACTGGCCCCCTTCCGGCATGAGGCGGTCTATTCGAAGCTTGGCATACTTGCCGTCGCTGAGAACGATCAAATACAGATCCCCTTTAGCCATGGTGTAAGAGCTGCCAAAGTTGGACAAATCTCTGCGTGTCGGGTCTTCCAGCTGCTCCCCGGTCAGCTTGCGCAGGGAAGCAGCCCCGATGGAACCATACTGGTTCATGACCAGATCAGCCTTCTTGGTGTCCGTAGTTATTTCCATCGTCTTTAAGTCCAATCCGCCTTTATCCAGCACATCCCCCGACCAATTCAATGTGTTCGGATGAAGGGGCTGATACGTCCCTGTTTTCACTTCCCCCCAGTACAGTTTCCCGTCGCCGCCGGCGGCGGCTGCAGTGCCGAAAGGCACCAGCGCAGCCATGAGAAGCAAAGCAAGCATCCAAGTGATCGTTTTCAATAGTCCCACTCCTTCTTTCCTTCGTTAGGATGAAGTATACCGGGATTCGCTTACAAATCTCTTACACGATGTGACACTTTGCTGTAGATAATCAGCCCTGCCCATTATAAAATAAGTGGGAGTACTGACATCTCCCTACAGATAGGAAATAGTGCTGATGACCTACACCCTTTCGCTGCTAATGCGCAGGTTTTTTTACATGTACGGTGCAGCCGGCGTGCTCTGCTTCTTTATCTTCTATAACTATAACCTGATGGAGGAGAGCTCCGGCATGCCGCATAGGATGAATACCGGCGTGGTAGGGCTCATCCTGTTCTGCCTGGCCGGCGCGATGGTCCTTTCCACGTTCACCTATTATCAGCTTGGTTCTGCGACACTTGAAAAGCCTATCGGCAGGACTACCGTTAACGGTGTGCGACTTCAGCGGCTGGTCCGCTTTCCCATGCGACTTTTCTGGGTTGTTATCGCCTGCGGAGTCTGCTCGGCTGCTTACTATGCCACCTGGGGGTTCGCCGTTTCCGAGCAACGCATGGATGGCTATGCTGCAGCGCAGCACCTCCTTCTGGAGCTATCCATAAGCCTGGCTCTCGGCCTGCTCATGTACGCCTGCGCCGAAAGATGGCTGCGGCCTCTTGTAATAAAGGAGATGGAGCTCCATTCTCTGTGGCCGTCCGCTGCCAGCCATATACGTCCGCTCCTTCTTGCCTCCGGCAGCTTCACCCTGATCACTATCTTTGCCCTCTTATGGCTGATCTTGAATGACTTGGGACTGAATAGAGCGATTTCGGAGGGAAGACTCCTGTTCGCCGCCTGCTTCGGTTTCCTGCTCAGTACGTTGCTTATTGCATGGCTGCTGTACCGACTCCGCCGGGATGTACTGGAGCTGGCAAGCCGTATCCTCTTGCTGCCAGGCTATAACCGTTCCGATTACTACGCGCAGGTTCCTGTAGCTTCTCCCTACGAAACAGGGGAGCTGGCGGCGGCCTTTCAAGAGATGCAGCAGCGTTCTCGCAAGGAGCATGAACAACTCGAGAAGCAGCTTGAGCTTGCGAAGCAGACACAGCTAAGGCTGCTGCCCCCGGAGGAACACCAATTCGGCCCCTGCCTTATCCAATGCATACCTCGGCAAAGCTCCGACGTGCATGGCGAGATGCTCGATGTGTCCCCTCTACCGGATGGCCGCTTCCTCATCATGACCGGATGCGTCACGGGGGTGCAGGGCTTGCCTGCCGCAGTGATCATGTCTGCTGTTCTTATGCTGTTCCGGCTGGAGGTGAAGCAAGCTGCGTCCGCCTCGGGATTAGTAACCTCCCTTAACCGTGCGCTGTGGGATACGCTCCAGGAAGGGATTCAGGTATCCATGACCGTCGGCTGGTTCGACCCCCACCGCGCTCAAGTCATGATAGCCAGTGCCGGCCGTCTCTCTTGCTCTGATAGCCGAGGACGTCTGTGCCTCCACGCAGAAAAGACGCCGCCGCTATTGGGCACGACAGCTGATGTCTTATACACGGAACATACGCTTCCCCTGTTCCCTGGGGAGAAGCTTCTTTTCACCGCGGGAGTGAACCATGATGACGAAATGCAGCCCTCCGCCATCACGGTCATCTGGAAGGGGGATACGGCATGAACCGTACAGGTGTACAGCTGCTGCTGCGCTTAACCCTTTGTTACGCGGCTGCACTGGCGATCGGAACGATCACCCTTACTTGGATTTATAATATGCTGATTAATGGCAGCTCTCTGGACAAATTGTTGAAGTTCAACCTGAAGGCCATTCTGATCGGGGATGCACTAATGCTACTCCTGCTGACCTTCCTAACCTGGATTCGCCTTCACAAGGCAGTTTCCTACTGGGGAGCGCCTCATAAGGAGGAACGAGCAGCGACCGCTCTCCGGCGAATGTATCAATTTCCCGCGGAGCTCTTGTGGGGGATGCTCGGCTTGTCACTCGTTTTCTCCCTTTTGTATGATTTGGCCAGCTTGCTCTATGAGGGACAATCCCCGTTCTCCATATCTTCTAAGAAACTCTTGCAATTGCTGGAGTCCTTGCTGAAGGAAATGACACTGGCCGCTACCCTGGCCATGCTGCTATATACTTTTTCACGCAGCAGCCTGCAGCCTTATATTATTATGCTTCAGCAGGCCTCTCCCGCTTCTGCTGAGCCAATACAGCATAGGACGTCACGAAGCTTCCTGCATCCCTTCTTGGTAACCTTCGGGATCTGCTTTTTCATTATGCTGTTTAGCATGCTCAATTACGTACATACCAAGAACCTTCGCGGGAAGGAGCTGTTACTGCAGGACATCGGGACTATTGCTGCCTATTATTGCGTTATGGGGGGCACCCTCTTCTGTATGCATGCTTTGTCGTTCCGCAGGGAGCTTCGCACCATTATCGGTTCCTTTAAAGCTGCTCTAACAAGCTCCGAAAGCAGGGAGGCGGCGCAAAGGCTGCCCGTCTTGGCAGAGGATGAGCTGGGGCTTCTCGCCACTTCCGTCAATGGGTTCCGTACCCGCATGAGGGCGGAATACAATAAATTGCAGCAGGAGCTTCAGCTCGCATCGATTGTACAACGAAAGCTGATGCCGCCTGCCTATTACACTGCAGGCGATATAGAGATCAGTGCCTGCTGCCGCCAAAGCCAGGAGGTAGGCGGTGACCTCTACGATATCGTCCCCATCGATGAACATCGGGTCGCCGTAATCAATGGGGATGTTTCGGGAAAGGGACTGTCGGCAGCCTTGGTCATGTCAGCCGTTATGGTGCTGTTTCGGGCAGAGGTTCGAAATGGAGGCTCGGCAGGGGAGCTGATGACGAGGTTAAACCGTATGATGACGGAGACGCTCCAAGGCGAGATGTTCGTTACCCTAGGAATTGCTGTTATTGATTGCATTACAGGCCGTCTGGAGTATGCCAGTGCAGGTCATATGGCCCCTTATCTTCTGCATAACGACAGCGTTCAGCAAATAGACTGTTCTTCCCTCCCCATCGGTATTGATGAGGAAATGGTATATGGCTACCGGACCATTGACCTTCGCCCCGACAGCCGGCTGGTGCTTTATACAGATGGGGTCATTGAGGCAATGAATGACCAAGGCGAGATGCTTGGCTTTGAGAGCTTTGAGTCCATTCTCAGCAGGCTTGCCCATGGTAAGCCGCTGCAGGAACAGCTGAACACTATGACTGCCCCGCTGATGCAGCGAAGGTTCGGATCTCATGAGGATGACTGGACTGTGGTCCTGATTGGAAGGAAGATGCCTGACACGAGATACGGGACCGGTTTGTAAGAAATATGTAAGGCGCAGGAAGCTATACTTTGCATAATTGATTTGATTACAAGTGAAGGGGGGAGCATCATCGAATCGGTACTTGAGCTGATCCATTCGGGTTTATTTCGTGAGGCGGCATGGCGCATGGAAGCCGCTGCCCTGGACCACTTCACGTCGGCAAGCGAGTACGTGGATCTCCTTCCTCATGGTGAATTGAAGACGTCCCCCCTACTGCTTCAAGTATACGGGGAGAAGCGCTGGCTGGAGGGCAAGCTGTCCTTGGCTGCAGATGCTCTTCAGTCTTCCGTGAAGGGCTATGTCAGGCAAGGCTTGTCTGCCCGCTTCCTGTCCGCCTTCGCTTCGCTGGCTATTGTCCGCACACAGCTGGGGCAATGGCATGAAGCAGAAACGATGCTTGCGTTCTTGGATCGGGAGTGGGAACTCAGGGAATTGGAAATCAAGGATGGCCGCATTCCTTTAGCCTTGGCTGTGCTGGCCCGCTCCCGAAAGGATCTCGGGCTGGAGGCGGATCGTTACGAATGCGCAGCTTCGTTATTCCGGGAAGCGGACCTGCGCAGCCTTGCCATATATACTCTGGCGGAGGCTTCACTCCGTCCCCAGCTGCTGCTGCAGCATCCGGCGACTAAGGAGGCTCTGCTTCTCCACGTCCGGCAAGCCGGAGCTTCTCCAGAGTGTATCCGGATGCTTAACGAAAGCTCCGCCGGCATCACCGGACTCCCTGCTGAACTCAGCAAGCGCCATTGGGATTTGCTTTCCCTTCAGTCATCGGGTACCTGTGCAGATCCCGTGTCTGAGGATGTAGAGGTACAGTACAACCACGCGTGGATTCAGTACCAGCAGTTCATGACCCAAGGAAAGGAATCGAAGGCGGTTTCTTTTGCTTCCAGAGTCCTGCTATTAAAACAGCAGCTGCCCTATCAGGATCTGCACCCGCTTGACGAGAGGAGCTCATCAGCGGCTCCACTTTCGCAGGAGACTTCTTCCCCGATGCTTCCCAGCGGCTGGAGCATCCGCTGCTTGGGCGGGCTTGCCTGCACTAGCCAAGGTACCGAAATCACCCATATCCATTGGAAGCGAAGGAAAGCGCTGGAGCTATTCGCCTATTTGCTTCTACAGCCCGGCTACAATGCGGTAAGGGAGGTTGTGGCTGACGTGCTTTTCCCTGATGCGGAGCCCGGCAAAGCAATCAATCAGCTGCACGTGGCCGCTCATCGGCTGCGTCAGGTGCTTCAGGAGTCGCTTCATGCGGAAAGGGGTCTCTATATGATCGATGGTACCCTCTATCTCGATCCGCAGTTGATCAGGGAGGTCGATGTGGAAACATACCGGATTCAGGTGAGGGTGGCCCATCAGCTTGGATCCGATGATCCGGATCTTGCCCTGGAGCTGCTCGGTAAAGCCAGTCTGCTGTACGGCCCCCTCCTCCCCGAGCTTCCCTATTCCGATTGGCTCGAACGGTGCCGTACTCAACTGCAGGAGCTGCAATGCGGCGTTCTAAGCAAGCTGGCCGCCGCGTCTATTGCCGCCGGAGACGAAGAGAAGGCAAAGCATTATTGGACCGAGTGGATCTCGCTCGCTCCCGCTCAAGAGGAAGCGTACCAGCAAATCATCAGACTGCACCTAAGCCAGGGGCGACCCGCTGAGGCGGAGGCTTGCTACCGCAGGCTGGAGGCGGTTCTCTCGGATGAGCTGGGGATGACCCCCTCGGTAGAGACCAGACGTCTGCTGCAACGGATGACGGACAAAGGAAAGGAGCGCCACTATGAATAACGGAATCGGCAGCCTGGAGAGAAGCTGGACCATTCCCAGCCGATATGGCTGGGAAAAAACCATTATGAACCAAATCCAAGCTGAGCTTTCCTCCATTCCCGGTGCGGCTGCCCGGCTTCACGATATGCTGACGGCCGTATCCGAGGCTTGTCTGAATGCCATGGAGCATGGCAACGGTATGAACCCTTCACTCACGGTAAGCACGGATATGCTGGTACGGGAGCGATCGGTTGTATTCCGTATTTGCGACCAAGGCGCCGGTTTCGCTCCCGATGAGCTGACCCGACGCGATCCATACGGGGAGGCAAACCCCCGGGGCTGGGGCATGCTGCTTATGACTCAGCTCGCCGACGAAGTACGAGTGGGGATGGGCCAGGCCCCCTTTTGCATCGAGCTGCATTTCGCAACCAAATGAGGAAAGGAGGAGCATCCCTATGGAATCATCTTTTCAGGTACATCATCACAAGCTGGAGAAGGCCATCGCTTTAGACCTGCACGGCGATCTTACTAAGCAGGCGGAGGAGCTGCTGCTGCAGCCGCGCTGGGAGGAAGGACTCGAATCCGGGCGTCGTTTTCTCATCATCAATTTTACAGAGACCGTTTATATCAACAGCTCCGGAATAGCCCTGCTCATTCGGATTGTACGGACTGGGCGTAAAGCAGGCTTCGAGACGTTCGCATTCGGGGTAACCCCTCACTATCAGAAGCTCTTTCGTATGGTAGGACTGACCGAGTATATGATGATCTATCCAGACGAGTATTCGATACTAGCTAGAATCGAGGAGGAATGAGGGCAGCCGCAATCCACAGGAACGTAGATGCCACAGCGATCCGCGTTCCTTTTTTCCCATTGTCCTTGTGTTTTCTGCAGGTCCCCGAAGGCCACCTAAAAATAATCCGCCTACACGGATGTTTAGACCAATGTTATATTATGGAATGTAAGCGGTTTCCAATAACTCTTCGAAAGGTGGTTTGTTAATGAACAAAGCAAGGGCTTCATTGCTTATCGGCATGTCGCTCGTGATCGCGGGAAGCTTCCTCCCCGCGCCGAAGGAGGCTTCGGCAGCAAGGACCATTAACTGCAGCACCGCTTCCTGCCTCTCCAGCGCTCTAAGTACCGCGCTCGCTGGGGACACGATCGTGCTATCGGCAGGAACCTACTCGGGGAATTTCGTCCTGAACAAGGACGGCAGCTCCGGCGCACCCATCGTCATCACAAGCGCCGACAGCAGCAATCGGGCAATTCTGAACGGAGGGACGACAAGCTCAGGGTATGTTTTTCACAACACGGGCAACTATGTCCAGCTTAAAGATCTGAAACTTACAAACGGAAAGAAGGGAATTATGTGGGATAACGCCAACAACGGTCTCATCGACAACGTTGAGGTGTACAATATTGGGGAGGAAGGCGTGCATTTCCGCGACGGCAGCTCCTATAATACGATCCAAGGCTCTACCATACGCGACTGCGGCGTGCTGACCCCGGATTACGGCGAAGGCATCTATGTCGGCTCCGATTATGGCAAATGGTCCACTTATGTGAAGGAAACCGACTATAACGTCATTCGGAACAATACGATCGGACCGAACGTGGCCGCGGAATCAATCGATATCAAGGAAGGATCTAAGGGCACGCTGGTGGAGGGCAATACCTTCAACGGAACGGGCATCTCCGGCGCGAATTCGGCCGATAGCTTCATGGACGTGAAGGGCAACGACAACATCATCCGCAATAATATCGGCTACCGCAACAACAACGCCAATATTAACGATGCCTTCCAAACCAACGAACGGCAGCCCGGCTGGGGCTTTAACAACGATTTTTATAAAAATACGGTCTATATGGACTCCGGCACCGGTTATGTAGTCAATGTCAAAGCGGGCTCCGCCAAAGCCTGCAGCAATACTCGCAGCCCGTCCGGCAATATGTACCTCGGGACGGTGACAACCTACACCGGCTGCAGCTCGACCTCGCTTCTCAGCGATTCCTTCGAATCGTACGGCTCGTTCCCGGCCGGAGGCTGGACGAACGCCACGGGCAACGGCACATGGAGCATTGTGACGGACGGCACCAAGACAGCCAAACAGAGCAGCAGCACGGCTTCGACTTACTTGGCGACGAACGGCGGCACGTCCTGGACGAATTACGATTACAGCCTGAAGCTGAAGGCTGCCTCCAGTACAACCCGAGCGGGGCTTGCTTTCCGGGTGACGGACAATAACAACTACTATTGGACGTACCTGTACGACGGAAAGCTCTATTTGCAGAAAAAGGTTGCCGGAACGAACACCGTCTTGGCGTCCACCGCGGTAACCTACAATGCGAATACTTGGTATACGTTGAGGGTCGTTGCCAGCGGGACCAGCCTTAAGGTGTATCTGGGCGGAACGGAGCTCCTCTCAGTGACGGACAGTGCCCACAGCGCCGGTAAAATCGGCTTATGGAACCAAGGCGTCGTCGTGTACGACGATGTGTCGGTAGTGCAATAATGGAAAAAGGAGGGATGCATCCGGCTGAGCCTGCGATGCGTCCCTTCTTTTTCCATTTGTCCGCACAGGTCCGTCCTGTGCTACAATAAGTAGTCGCGCAGCTTCGGCTGCCGCTATTTCATACATTCAGGTGATTCGCACTATGACTCTTTATCCCATCGACCGTCATCCCTGCGGGGCTGAGCCCCGTGTCCTCCCTAAGGCTTCTCTTGCCGAGCTGCGTACCAGCAAGGAATTGGTAGCCGATCGAGAGGGGGATGCTACCTTTTTTCGTACGCTGGAGCGGCATGGCATTCTCTTGAACGCTCCTCAAATTCAGGCCGTCCGCCATGGGAATGGGCCTTTGCTGACCTTGGCCGGCGCCGGTACCGGGAAGACGACCGTTCTGGTATGCCGTGCAGCTTATCTGATAACCGTGCACCGTGTGCCCCCTCGTCAGCTCCTGCTGGTCACCTTCTCCAAGAAAGCCGCCGAGGAGATGAGGGAACGGCTTGCCCGCATGCCCGGCTTGTCCGCTTCCGTCGCAGCTCAGGTGGAAATCAAAACCTTTCACGCATTTTGCCTGCGGATTCTGCGTTCCCGCGGTTACACCCAAGACATTTGGCACGATACGCGTCATCAGCACATTCAGCTGAAACGCTTCATGCTGGAGATGGGACTCCAGGACGCCTATCAGCCCGAAGCGCTGCTCTCCCTGCTATCCTCATATAAAATGCAGATGCTCGAGCTTACGGAGCTGCCGGAGCATACCGCCGAGGAGAAGGACGTGAAGGCTCTCCTGCTCCGATACGAACAGTGGAAGGCCGAGCATCACAAAATCGACTTCGATGACGTACTCTTGCTGGCTTATCGCGAGTTGAAGGAGCAGCCTTCTCTGCTCCGCACGCTGCAGCGGCGGTTTCACTACTTATGCGTCGATGAATTCCAGGATACGACCAAGGTGCAGTATGAGCTGGTCCAGCTGCTGGCGGCGGAGCATACCAACTTAATGGTTGTAGGGGATGACGACCAGACGATCTACTCCTTTGCCGGCGCCCGGCACGAGTTCATCCTGGAGTTCGATCTGCTGTACCCCCAGGCGGCTTCTGTCGTACTGGATATCAATTACCGCTCTACCGCTTCCATTGTCGGACTCGGCAATGAGGTGATTCGTCATAATTTTCATCGGAGACCGAAGACATTACAGGCTACAAGGGAAAGCAGGCTCGAACCGCGTTATGTCCGCCCGGTGAACAGCGATGTGGAAGCCGAGTGGCTGGTGAATGACCTCATGGACAAAGCGGGTGCTTCAGGAAAAAGCTATAACGATATCGCCATCCTATACCGCACCGAGAGCAGCAACCGGGCGATCCTCGAGCAGCTGATTTCCCGTGGCGTCCCTTTCGTCGATTACGGGGACCGGCAGTCGTTCTATGACCAGTGGATGGTAAGACCCCTTGTCGATCATCTTCGCCTCGCGCTCGATCACCGAAGCTTCGAAGCTATGGAGAGCGTGCTGCCTACGCTCTATATCGGCCGTGAGCAGGGCATGAAGCTGATCTACGATCGGGAGGCCGCCGGCAAGCCGAAAAAGTGGCCCATGATCCACCTGCTGGAGCTGCCGAACCGGAAGGAATTCCAGCAGGATAAGCTGAAGGAGCGCCTGAAGCTGATTCGTATGCTTCAAGGCATGCAGCCCGTAGAAGCGATCCGCTTGATGCGGCGGGACTTCTACGACCAGTTCCTGGAGACGAACAAGCGAAGCACCCTTACGCAGCATAAGGAAATGCTTAGGGAAGCGCTGGATGAGCTGGAGGCTTCGGCGCAGCGCTTCGGGACGATAGAGCAGTTTCTGGCCTTCGTGAAGGAGATGGCGGAGAAGCGTCAGGAGATGAGCGGGGGGAATGTCAGCCAAGAAGACGCAAAGGTATCACTCATGACCATTCACAAGTCGAAGGGACTTGAATTTCCGATCGTTTATTTGATCGGAGCCGTAGAGGGCAATCTGCCGCACAGCTCTGCTATGGAGCCGGCGGAAGCTCTGGAGGAGGAGCGGCGTCTCGCTTACGTCGCGATCACCCGGGCGAAGGAGGAGCTGACGATCAGCTCGCCGGATTACTTCCGCGGCAAGAAAGCACAGACGTCCCGCTTCCTGCTGGCCGCCTACCCTAAGCCGGAGCAGCCGAGGGCCGCTGCAGTCCATGCTGCCACGCCTCCTGCCGGACCAAGGGAGCCGGTCTTCGCCTGGGTATGCTCAAGCGGCTCGTGTCATGCGTGGCAGAGAATCATCCCTCATGAGGAAGAGAAGCTCGCTTCGAAGACCTGCCCTCTCTGCAAGGGTACGATGGTCAAGGGTAGCAAGCACATGTAGAACGAGGCACAGCCCGCTACGATTCGGGCTGTGCCTCTTTCAGCTTTTCCGGGTTAAACACGGCGTAGATGGTGTCAATCTTCTCTCCCCAAGCAAAACAAAAGACGGATTTGAGCCTGCCCTCCTTGTAGAAGAGGAGCTCCTCCCTGCCGTTAACCTGCCGAATCTGCGCCTCAGCCCCGGCAAGATTCCCTCGAGCTATGACCTCCAGCAAGGTGGTGACGCGGTCGCGGCTATAGATCGGCTTCATGGCAGAACGTACCTTGCCGCCTCCGTCCGAGACAAGCACGGCGTCTTCGTTCAGCATGCGCATCAGGCCCTCCACATCCCTTCGCTGAAAGGCTGCGACGAATCTCTCCAGCCTCTGTCTTCGGGAGACGGGGACGTGCTCTTCTCCCCGCACCGCCGCTTCCGGCTGCAGCTTTTTCCTGGCGTTGCTGTACAGCTTGCGGGTATACACCTCTGTCCGCCCGACCATCTCCCCGATGTCCGCATAATCATATTCGTACGCCGTCCGCAGCACGAAGACCGCCCGCTCCAAAGGAGACAGACGGTCCAGCATAACCAGAAACGCATACGATAAGGCTTCGTTATTCTCCGCCGCGGCGGCAGGCAGGTCCTGTTCCGCGATCAGCGGCTCGGGGAGCCACGGACCGACATATTCCTCTCTGCGCCGGCGGGCTGATTTGCATTCGTTCAGGCAGCGGTTCATGACCATTTTGCAAAGGTAGGACTTGATGTTGCTAATTCGCTCAAGCTGGGCAGCCTGCATCGCTGCGAACGTCTCTTGAACAATATCCTCGGCATCGGCGACCGTTCCGAGCATCCGATAAGCGATGGAGAACAGCAAAGGCCGATATTCGGTAAACAGCTGCCCCACCCTAGCCGCAGACACCTCCTTGGCTCCTCCGACATTCATCATTCCCTACCTCCCGATTCATTCTATAAAAAACACCCCGGATACATACCGGTAGCCACACCAAGCCGGTTCCAGCCGTTGATCACGTTCACCGCCATGATGAGCGCGGCAATCTCCGCCTCGCTGAACTGCGCTCTTACACGTTCGTACACTTCTTCCGGGAAGCCCGATTCGGACAGCCGGGTCAAATACTCCGTCAGCTCGAGCGCCGCCCTTTCCTTATCACTATAGATCGGTACCTCGCGCCATGCGGTTAACAGCAAAATCCGCTCCAGCTGCTCCCCCGCCGAATGCAGCTCCTTGGCGTGCATATCGATGCAGAACGCGCAGCCGTTCAACTGGGACGCCCGAATTTTGATAAGCTTGTAAAGCGTCTTGTCGATCCCCAGGCTTTGCACGGTCGTTTCCAGCTGCAGCATCATGTCGAATACGGCAGGATTGGCCTGACGGTAATTCATTCTCGTTTTCATATGGATCTCCTCCTACGTGTTTTGGTCTTTACACTACTTAAGACAACGCAGGGTACGAATTTGTGAAAAAAAAGATTAGGCCTCCAGATCATACTGCTCCTGAAGACTTCTCAGCTTGCTGCGGATCTGGTCCCGAACGGCCTGCGGACGTCGGACATTCGCCTCCATCCCGAAGCCGAGAAAATAATGGACGGCCCATGGGGTATACGATGCGCTCATTTTCGTACGGATGGTTCCCGAGCCGTCCTCCCTCCGCTCGATCGCTCCATATAGCCATAGATCTGACTGGCAGCGCCTAACCCCTTCGGCCGTCAGCTCCACCTCCAGCTCTACCGCATCGCTTTTCTCCATCCTCATGATCCATGACTCCAGCCGTTCCTCGCTTGTATCAAGGCGCAAGCTCTGGTCCGCTTCCTCCGAGAAGTGCTTGACCCGGTCCACGCGAAACACCCGATAATCCCCGGCCAGAAAGCAGTAAGCCTGACAATACCACAGCCCGCTCATAGTATACAGCCCCAGAGGCTGAATCATCCGTTCCCGGCGCGAGGCCGCTTCATAGACAATCGTGACGACACGCTGATCCAGCGCAGCCTCCAGCAGCTCCTCCAGAAACCGTACCTCCAGCTCATGCGGGGGCACCCAGAAAACAAGCCGCTGCTGCATGCGTTCGATCTTCCGTTTCAAGTCGCTTGACAGGTAATGAAAAAATTTCTGCAGCGCCGTACCCACTTCATTCTCAAAGGGAAGAGCCTTGTAGTTCTTAAGCGATTGGCAGGCAAAAAACAAAGCCGTCGCCTCATGCTCAGTAAAGCTGATGGGAGGAAGCACCTTCTCGCGCAGCACACGATAGCCGCCTCCGACACCCACCTCGGAGTAGAGCGGGACCCCCAGCTCGCTTAGCTCCATCAAATCCCTGAGCATCGTCCGGCGCGAAACGCCGCACTCATCGGCCAGCTCTTGAACCGTAAACCTCTTGCGTTCGTTCACGAGCATAATAAGCTGAATGAGCCTCTGGGCTTTATGCATGGATCTCCTCCTCCCTCTGATGCAAATGTGCCATTAGTTGTCACCATTATTTCGTATGCTGACAAGGAAGTCAATTCCGAAGGAGGATCACCCCACATGAAACACCCCATTATTATTGAGCTTGTATCCGCCCGTTTGAAGTCAGGCGTTAGTCGAGAAGCGTTCCTTTCAGGCATCCGACAATCCCAAAGGGCACTGGAGCGTTATCCCGGGTTCAGAAGCAGAGTGCTCGCCCATGATACCGATCATCAGCTTTGGTTCGACTTGGTACAGTGGGCCGACTTGCTGTCAGCGAAAGCGGCGGCGGCGGATTTTATGAAGGATCCAGCCGCGAAGGCACTGATCGATAGCTTGGAAGAGAGCACCGTGACGATGCGTCACTATGTGCGGCAGGAGGCGCTGAGTGTACCGACCTCACGGAATGCCGCCGGCACCTCTGCGGGCTGCGTGGAACTGTTGATGTATCGTCTTAAGCCGGGAGCTGATAGGGAGCGCTACGGGCGAGCGGTTCAGGACATGTCGGAAAAGATGCAGGCTATGCCCGGATTCATCCGAAGAGAAGTCCATATCGAGCAGGAGACTGGAGAGTGGCTGGAGGCGATCTTTTATCAAGACCGGGCAGCAGCGGATGCGATGTTCTTAGAAATCAAGGATGCCCCCTGCATGCAGCAATGTATGGAGCTGTTGGATGAAGCTTCCCTGAGGATGCATTGGGCCAGCCCTGTGGAGTGGGAGTAAATGCGACGATGGCCGAGTTGATAAAAGACGTATACAATGACCGATTCTTCGAGGAGGTGGCCTTTCGATTTCGGGAGGCTTATCCCGCTTTCAACCCAGCGGGATTTTTGGCAATTGTCCGGGATAGCCGCTGGGAGCAGCTTGCATTCAAAGAGCGCATGCGCCACATTAGTCTAACGCTGCTGAACGATATGCCGGAAGCCTGGGAAGAGACGGTGGACATTGTTTGCCGTGTGGCCGCTCATTTTGGCGGTCTAGCTTATATGGTATTCCCTGACATCGTCGAGATAGGCGGCCTAGACGAACCCGAGCTTTCCATCCCGGCGCTTGCCCGTCTGACCCCATTCTCCAGTTCGGAGTTTGCCATCCGCCCCTTCCTTATGCGGTACCCGGAGTTGACACTCCGCTATTTGCACGAATGGGCTAAGGATGACAATCCCCACGTAAGAAGGCTGGCCAGCGAGGGCAGTCGCCCCCGCTTGCCTTGGGCCATGGCGCTGCCTGCTTTCAAGCGAGATCCTCGTCCGGTTCTGGAGGTACTTGAGAAGCTTAAGGCTGATGGCTCCGAATACGTCCGTCGAAGCGTCGGCAACTGTCTGAACGATATCTCCAAGGATCACCCCGACCTTATTCTGGAGACCGCTCGGCGTTGGTACGGCACGAATGCCGATACGGACTGGGTTGTCCGTCATGGCTGCAGAACCTTGCTGAAGCAATGTCATCCCGTGGCGTTATCCTTCTTCGGATTTACTGCCCCGGAGGCCGTGTCTGTGGAGGGGTTTGCGCTGGCGCCTGGACAGGTGAAGCTCGGCGAAGCTGTGAAGCTGACGTTCAGCGTGCGGAACACGAGCGGGGAGCCCGTCAAGCTGCGCATCGAGTATGGCATCGATTTTGTCAAAGCGAGCGGACGAACCTCCCGCAAGCTGTTTAAGCTGTCCGAGCGCACGTATCCTACTGGGCCTACAGTTATGGAAACGAAGCATGCGTTCGTCCCTATCACTACGCGCGTTCATTATTCGGGCGCGCATCGGTTTTCGATTATTGTGAACGGCCGGACACTGGCGGAGAGCACGGTGCATTTGGAGCTGTAACCAAGCAACTGCCAGCCCGTTACCGCTCCTTCGGGTGGTTGCAATGGCATTTGTGCCACTATCTCAGCCGGATTCGCTCTCAAACCGGCTAATAAGCGAATGCAATCGCATTTCTGCCACTGCCGGCCCGTTATCTCTCACCTCGGGTGTCTGCAATGGCATTTGTGCCACTTTTTCAGCAAGATTCGCTCTCAAGCCGGCTAATACGCGAATGCAATCGCATTTCTGCCACTGCCGGCCCGTTGCCTCTTACCTCGGGTGGTTGCAATGGCATTTGTGCGATTATTTCGTTTCACCAACGGCAGGCGATGTCCCTAAGTCGATCCAAAACCGCTTCACCACATTCCCATCGTCTTCCCGAAATTCAGATTCGAAGACGCCGCCGTGCTTCACGATCGTCCTCTCCGACCCGATATTGTCGTTATCGCAGACCAGCAGCGCCTTATCGCCTCCCATTTTCTTCAGGAGCTTCAGGCTTTCCCCCAGCAGGAAACCGGCATAGCCCCTCCGTCGATAGGACGGTCGGATCCCGTAACCGATATGTCCGCCGGAGTTCAGCAGCTTCGGATTGAGCCGATGACGGATATTCACCGCACCGACAAGGACATCCTCCTCATTCCATAGCCAGTACGTCGAGTGAGGCACCCAGCCGGGGGTGCTCAGCTTCTCCTCGCTATCTTCGGCATACAGGAAGTCTATGTACGCGCCAAAATCATACGGCTCCTTCTCCACCACCCAAGGTACAATGTCCTCTCCGCTCCGAATCCAGTCCTCGTAGAAATCCAGATACTGCGTTCGGTACTCCACTGACGGTTTGATAAGACGAAGCATCGGTCATCCCCTTCCTCTCTCAAGATATTGAGAGCTATTATATTTCCAATTCCGCCCACTGGCAAGCAAAAAAGACACAGAGTCCCTTACACTGGGACCCCGTGTCTCTTCACTTCTTCCTATGGCAGTCTCATCTCCCGCGGACCTCGATTCCCGCCGGGACCGGCGCCGCCAGGGCCACCGGGACCTGCGCTTCTGGCAGTGGTCACGCCGGACTCATTCAACCAAGTGGTCGCACTTGCCGCGGTGAATTCCACTGTCTTAGCTCCTGCGGTATGGAGCGCATAAGCAGCATCCTTCTTCAGCTCCGGCGAACCGATCACAACCGTTTGGAAGTCCTTGTCGGGGGCGAAGCTGGCCAGCGTCTTCCCGCTCTGATCCTTCAGCTCAACGAGCGTCCCCGCTTTTTGCGTCTGGGAATACGTCATCAACAGCGAGTTCTGGGACGAGGGATCCGACGGCGCCTGCGCCATGCCTGCGCTTCCCGCAGCGATCAGCTGACCGCCCGTGAATTCAAACGTTCCGTCATAATCGAGCGCGCCGTTATTATTCGCCGTCGGCCCGCTTACGAAGACCGTGCCGCCGGACATCGCAATGGAGCCGTTGGAATCGAGTCCGTCGCCGGTGGAGTTAACCTGTAGCGTTCCGCCTGTGATCGTGAGCTTGCCGCCGCCGGTTGAGCTGAAGCTGTTCTGCCCGGGACGTCCGTTCACTGCCGATCCGTCCGCCCCTCCGGAGACGTTGACGCCGTCATCGCTGGAGGTTACCCTAGCTTCCCCGCCGGATATCGTAATATTCGAGCCCTCGATGCCTTCGTAGCTCTTGGCAATCTGAACAAAGCCGCCGCTAATCTGGACAGACGAATCGGCATGAATACCGTCATCGCCGGAGGTAATGGATAGCTCTCCACCTGCAATCGCTACACTGTTATTGCTGTGGACGGCATCATCGGCGGAGTCGATACGAATGCTGCCCTTGGCAATCATCACGCCTGCGCCAGCCTTGATCCCCTTGGCGCTCTCCTTCTCAGCAGCACTAGCAGCTGTTGCTGCAGGAGCTGCCGGGGCCGCTGCTTGCCCCGGGCCGCCTCTCATGCCGCCGGGCTGCTGCTCCACCTTCACCGGCGCTTTCGCGCTGCCGCCGCCGGAAGTAATCGTCAACGTACCGCCGTTTACCTGCACCGTCGTCACCGCTTGGATGCCGTCGTTTCCTGCAGTTACCGTTACTGTTCCGGCATCGACTTGCACGAGACCCTTGGAGGCGTCCGCATCATTGGTTGCCTTGATACCGTCTCCCCCGGCTTCAATCGTCAGTCGTCCCTCCTTGACCGCCACCAAATCCTTGCCCATCACGCCGTCGTCCTTGGCATAAACCGTAATAGTCCCCCCGAGCACCTTCAGATCGTCTTTACCGGTGATGCCGTTGTTATAATTGCCTCGGACAGTCAGAACGCCCGCACCATTGAACGTAAGATCGCCTTTGCTGAAAATAGCCGCATTCGGCTCATCCGTCGAAGCATCCGCCAGCTTATACTCCGCAGCATCCGTCACCACGTTATTCGTTCCTTCCTCAAGCGTGAGGATCGCTTTGTCCGCCTGCTTCACGTAAATCGCCGAGCTTTCCTTGCTGTGAATCTCCACCCCGTTTAACACCAGACGCACCTTCGCGTCCTTCGGAGCATCTACGACGATCTGCCCCTGCTCCCACTGACCGCTCAATACATACGTACCTGCGGCAGTGATCGTTACGGTGCGATCCTTTGCCTCAGCCCCGCTTCCCTTAATGCCGGCGCCGCTCGCGCTCAGCTCAAGGTAGGTCGGATTCGTCGTCTTCCAATCGCTGTACTCATCATATTGGCTGTAAGATACCGGGTTTGCAACCGCCGGTGCTTGCGCAGCCGCATCCGTTCCAGCGGCCGTTTGGACGGCGGCTGCTTGTGTCGAAGCTGCGGGTGCACCCGCTTCCGTAGATGTAAGGCTCTGGCAGGCCGGCAGTACCGATGCGCAGAGCAGCGCTAGCATAATCACTTTTTTCACATTCGTATGCTTCTTATTCATTGAACTTTCCTCCGTTTGCGGTTTAGTAGTCCGATGCTTCCGGACTCATGGATAAGGTAATGTTCAGATTTCCGTTCCTGCATCGCAGGGCGTCGATGAAATCCTTTTGGCTCACGGCCGGGTTCATCGTAATCGTATAAACCAGCTCAAACAAGCTGCCCAGCTCGGTCGTTTTGACCTTTTTCAGCTCATGGCTGACTTGAAAATTCTCAAATACCTCATGAAAAGCTTCCTCGTAGCCCAAATCCTCCGGCACCGTAATTTTCAGCAGCTTCTGTGTGCTTCGCTTCGCCCCGAATTGAAGCTTGTGAAGCACGATCATCAGTGCGCACAGAATGAAGGTGAAGAGAACCGCATAACCGAACATCCCTACGCCACAGGCAAGACCGGTAGCCATCGTGAACAGGACATAGGCGATATCCTTAGGGTCGCCCGGCGCGCTTCGGAAACGAATGATCGAGAACGCCCCGGCGAGGCTGAAAGCCCGAGCCACGTTATTTCCAATCAGCAGAATGATAATGGCGATAATCGAAGGAATCAGAATCATCGTCAGTGCGAAGTTTTGAGAGTAGGCTTGCCTGCTCGTTTTCATATAAGTCATACTGATGATCCCTCCCAAAAGGAAGGAAACGATAATCGTGAGCAGGGCATGGGTCAATGTCATGGTCGTATCTGTCGTTGCCGCGGTAAATAAAGCGTCAAGCATAGGCGCGTGCTCCTTTCATTTGCTCTTGTCTCATCTTGATAAATTCGTTGCCGTACTTGGAAAAGCTCGTCCGAAACATACTGTGCTCGGACAGCAGCCGCGCGAGCCACACCGGGATCCTCTTCTCCGCCTTGACCTCCATAAGCCAGCGGCCGTCCTCCAGCAGCGGTTCTCCATGATCGCCGCTCTCCAGCAGCAGATCATACCGTCTCGATCGGATGTTCCGGTCGAATGTGATGCGCAGATCCCGGCTTTCCTTGCAAAACATCGCAATGCGGTCATAAGCCAGGTACACCTTCGGCTCCAAGGTATAACGCTGCAGGAAGTACTCGATCTCGCTTACCACCTGCTTGTTCATATAGCTGGCCGGCTCCGGCTTGACTCCTGTACGGACAAACTCGTAAGCCTCGTGGGTCCGAAGGGCTGTTCTTCTTTTGTTCACCAGCCCATGAACCTTCTTCTTCAGCTCCAGATATACCTTGGCGCCCGGCGCCGGAACACCGTAAGCCCGCAGCCGCAGCTTCTCCTTATATTTGGGCTTCGCCAGCGAATTCCGGATCAAGGCATGGTCCTGCGTATCAAAGTAAATATTACTGATGGAGTAAAACGTATGCTTCCGGTTGTATTCGTCGAGCTCCATATATTCAAGCAGGCGATCATGAATCGTCCGAAAGCCGGCATCGTCAAGCAGATACTTATTCTCGTATCGGTTGAACACCTCAATGGCCATTCTCGCTCATCCTTTCTGTCTCATCGCTTTCGATGACCCTATCTTAGGACGCGAACCTTTAGTGAACCTTAAATACGAATTTCAGGTTTCTTTAAGGTTCAGGATGGTATACTGTTGCTACTACTTACAAAAGGGCATCGCCCGAAAGCCGAAAGAGAGGAAATGCGATGCGAATACTAATCGTCGAGGATGAAGAGCATCTGGCGGAGGCGCTGGCTCAGATTCTTAGGAAGCATCATTACTCCGTCGATGTCGTGCATGACGGCACCACCGGCTTGGATTATGCGCAAAGCGGCATTTACGATCTGCTGCTGCTCGATATCATGCTTCCAGGCATGAGCGGACTTACGATCCTGCAGGCCATCCGTAAGGAAAATATAGCTACACCGGTCATCCTGCTTACAGCTAGGGGAGAGACCTCGGACAAGGTGTCAGGGCTGGATTACGGAGCGGACGATTATATTGCCAAGCCGTTCGTTACGGAAGAATTGCTGGCCCGTATCCGTGCGGCGCTTAGGCGCAAGGGCGAGGTCTTAGCCGATAATTCCCTGCGTTACGGCGATATCGAGCTGAATCCGTCGACGCTGAAGCTTACTTGCGGGGGGAAGGAAATCAAGCTGATCCTAAAGGAAAGCGAGCTGCTGCAGCTGCTGATGCTGAGGAAGCAGGCGGTAACGCCGAAGGAGCTGATTATCGAGAAGCTGTGGGGCTTTGATTCCGAGGCGGAGCATAATAATGTAGAGGTTTACATCTCCTTCCTGAGGAAAAAGCTGACCCACCTGCAATCGGAGGTAGCCATCAGCACGATTCGGGGAGTGGGTTATGTGCTGGAGGTGAAGGCCTGATGTTTCGCAAGCTCCGCAATAAATTTCTGCTGCTGAATATGGTTACCATCTCGGTGATGCTGCTCATTGCGTTCGCTTGTATCTATGTCATTATGTATCAAAATGTAAGCCGGGATATTGGGATGGATCTGCACCGGGAGGCAGAATTTGCTCGCAAGCCTGCTGGAAATTTGGGACCGTTCAAGCCGGGGCATGGCCCCAAATCGGAGCCGGGCGGGAATGATCAGCAGCCTATGGCACGTTCCGTTTCCTTCTCCGTGGTTACGGATTCGGAAGGAACGGTTCAGAGCGTCGCTTCCCGATTTGACTTAGCGGAGCAGATCTATCGAGCTGTGGCGGCGAAAGCCCTTGCCAGCGGCAAGCAGGAGGGCAAATTTAAGCTTGAGGACACTCATTGGGCGTTTGAAGTACAGAAGCTGTCCGACCGCTATGTCCTGTCGTTTCTCGACATTACGTCACAGCAAGACTTTCTGGCGAATTTAGTATATGCGTTTCTCCTGGTTGCATCCATTATGCTGATCCTGATCTACTTCATTAGCCGATATTTCGCCAATCGTTCGATTGAACCGGTTCAGGTGGCCTTCGATAAACAAAAGCAGTTCATTGCCGATGCCTCCCACGAGCTGAAGACTCCGCTTGCCGTGATCCAAACGAATGTCGACGTCCTGCTGGCCCATGCCGACGATACGATTGCCAATCAGTCCAAATGGCTGACGTTCATTCAATCGGAGTCCGAGCGGATGTCCAAGCTGACCAATGACTTGCTTTACTTAGCCCAAATCGATCAGGCGGAAGCCGCGGTCCTATTCTTACCGTTCGATGTGAGCGAGGCAGTGGAGCAGGTGGTGCTTACGATGGAGGCAATCATTTTCGAAAGCCGGATCCAGCTTTCCTACGAAATTGAGCCTGGACTCATCGCGCGCGGCAGCCAAGAGCCGTTTAAGCAGGTGGTCATGATTTTGCTGGATAATGCAGTGAAGTATACAAATGCGAACGGATCCATGGATATTGTGCTGAAAAAGCGTCACCACAGCATTCAGCTCACCGTCACAAATACCGGAGAAGGCATCTCGGAATCGCATTTGGAGCGAATCTTCGATCGCTTCTACCGGACGGATGCATCCCGCTCCCGCAGCCAAGGAGGCTACGGTCTGGGCTTGGCCATTGCAAAGGCCATTGTGGAGCAGCATAAGGGGAACATCTATGCGAAGAGCACTGAAGGGAAGCAAACCACTTTTATCGTCGAGCTTCCGCTCAGTGCGTGATAGCCCAAAAGACCGCATCCCTCGGGGGTGGTGCGGTCTTTTCATGCTAGTCATCGCTTCGGGTGACCCGCAGCAGCGGCTCTTTCATTGCCATCCGATGAGGCGGTGCTTTTTCATATACATATAGCTTACTGCCATTACGGTTTGGACAGCCAGGAACACCGCGACATTGTATTCCAGCCTATATCCGTGCTGATATGTGGTCATTCCCATCTGCTCCGATACCCATTCCACCGCAACCCCCAGCACCGTCCAGCCCAAAATATAAGGTATAACCGTTTTCCTCGTAATCTTCATCACCTCGAAAAAATAGACGAAGAAATAGCCGAACGGCGCGAACATAAAGTACACCAAAAGATCCGTCAGCTCATACCTGTTCGTATCGTTGACTCTATAGAAATCCATCAGTCCCCCGCCGATGGTAAAGTCGAAGAGCGTCGAGCTGGCGAATCCCCATACCAAGCCGGCAATCAGCAAACTTCTCGGCAATCTCTTGGGCAGCAGCCAGATGGCACCATAGGCAATAACAAGCATACTCAGGATATACCATTCGTTTTTGTCAAAATGCTCCCACAAGATCATGCCGGTTCCTCCTCTGCATACATCCACTTGGAGGCAAGTCTGTAAACCAAAAGCAGCGACCCTTGCAGAAGCACCACGGACAGAAAGTCGTATAATACATTCCACTGGACATATCTATAGATCTGGTAGTATTCGGCAAGGCTGTTGAAGCCGAGCAGTAGACCCGTGCACGCCAAGGTAGCGAAAAAATAAGCCTCGGTCGTTTTTTTCAATACCATGTAATTTATCCATAAGACAAGAATCAACGGCTGAAGCAAAGTCCGGTTCAGTAGATAGCCCGTATACAGCAGCGGATCCTTCGTCAGCTGAACCCACTGAAACTCCTCGATAATAAGCCAAGACAGGTTAACCCCTAAGATCAACGCCATGAGAAGCACTACGGTATTATCCATGAAGGATAAGCTTTTGTTCATCATGTAAAAGGCCAGGACGGCAAGCCAAGTTGCTGAGAAAATCACAACGAACCCCATATATATCCTCCCCGGTAAAGGCTTTTTCTAATTATTGTTATAATGGGCTAGGAATATACGGGGAATTGGACAAAATCTTAGCGTGCCTCAAGCCAGCATGATGCTGATGAGACAAAGCCCTAAAAATAAGCAAAGCGGAGAGTAGAGAAGAGTGTCCCAACGGGCAAATACCGAGCCCCTCCGCTGCTTCATGAAGCCTACCCAGCGAAAATCGCCGACGGCCCGGATCAAGAACACCAGAGCTAACGTCCAGCCGCCGTAGTTCATGAACCAGCCGGGAAACACCAATAGTCCCGGCACCGCCCCGCCGAGCTGCAGCACGAACAACCCGGCCACGGCCAGCGCTCCTGCCACGATCCCCGTAGCAATCTTCGTCGGACGGAATACCGCTTCGGAACCGATACTGGGAATGGCGGCTAGAGCGCCTTTCCTCCCTCCTGCCATCCAGTACAGATGAATACCGCTTACTGCGAACAGGATTATGCCAACCACCCAAGCAAAAACAACCGCCATGTTCTCCCTCCTCAAATCCCTAGCAGGTGCTTCCGAAGCATATCGATATGCTGCTGTAATGCCTCTTCGCTTATCAGTTCATGCTTATGCCGCTCATACCACCCCAAGTAATAATGATACAGGATGTGTGACTTGTGATAAGCTGCCTCGGACGGCAATCCCGCATCCATGAATAGTCCGCAAGCGTAGTTCATTCTCTCCTGCTCCACCCGATCGATGACGTTCCGGTAATCGGACTGCTGCTCACTTAGCTTTCGCAAATAAAATAGAAAATCCCCTTTGCGTGTAGCGGAGAACATCTGCCGCAACAGCCCGGTGATCTTCTCCTCAGCCGACTCCTGCTCCGACGAACGCCGGATTACTTGGCTCGTCGTGATCTCCGTCCATTTGTCAATAATCCGTTTAAGAAACTCATCGCGATGGCTAAAGTACCAATAAAAGCTGCTTTTGCTGCAGCCGAGTTCCGACGACATCTGTTCAATAACCAAGCCCTCCGCCCCATGTAGGGCGAATCGTTCCATTCCCTTTTGAATCCATTGCTCTTCCGTTACCACAACTCTAGGCAAGCAACCACCCCCTTCTGTACGATACCGTACATATAATTTCATAATAATGGAAAATGCTATATAAAACAATATCTGTACGGTAACGTCTAGAAAATGCCACAAAATACGCCTCACGGGTCATTCAAAGATTTTTGCGTACCGAACCGAACTTATGGTCTCCACTCCATAGCGTGGCGGCTTACCCGCTGGCAACACCAACCACTTTTTGAGAAAAAAGAAGAAGGACACCTATACGGTGTCCTTCCAGCATCGCTATTTTTTCATCCGAATTACATTCCAGGAAAGCTTCGGCAGCGGCGCCGTCAGCCGGCCGTCCTGCAGCTTCGCTTCTCCGCCGCTGTGCGGCTTCACGGCATCCGGACGCTCGGCCGTATTCGCGGCCTTGATGTCATCATTCTCCAGCACCAGATGCTCTACCACCCGGTACCCCTCGAATTGACGCGCATCACACTCCAGCAGCAGTCCTTCCGTTGTATCCCGATTCACGGCAAAGACCGTCAGCTCCTCATTCTCTTCATTATGTACGGCGATCGATTCCAGATACGGCACATCGGTGAATTCCTTGCTGTCGTAGACCGGCGACTTCACGATCGTTTGCAGCGCAGTGCCGCGGCCGTAATTGGAGGCGTGCATGAACGGATAGAAGATCGTTTGGCGCCAAGTCTCTCCTCCGTTGTTCGTCATGATTGGAGCAATCACGTTCACCAGCTGAGCAAGGCAGGCAATCTTCACCCGATCGGAGTGACGGAGAAGAGTAATCAGCATACAGCCTACCAACAAAGCGTCTTCGAAATTATACACGTCCTCCAGCTGAGGAGGAGCTACAGTCCAAGGTTCCAAGCGCTTGTCGGACTCGTGGGAGTGATACCATACGTTCCACTCGTCGAAGGAAAGATTGATCTGCTTCTTGCTGCGCTTTTTCGCCTTCACATAATCGCATATCGAAATCACCGATTTTATGAAGGAATCCATGTCGAGCGATTTGGCCAAGAAATTCGAGATATCATTCTGCGGGTTTCCGTAATAGGTATGCAGCGAAATATACTCAACATGATCATAGGTGTGATCCAGAACCGTTGCTTCCCATTCCGCAAAGGTACGCATCCCTCTGGAGGAGCTGCCGCATGCCACAAGCTCAATAGTCGGGTCGACCCATTTCATGACCTTGGCTGCCTCCGTTGCGATCCGTCCGTACTCCGCCGCCGTTTTGTGTCCGATCTGCCACGGGCCGTCCATTTCGTTGCCGAGACACCAGGTTTTGAATTTGTGCGGCTCCTTATAGCCATGGGATCTCCGCAAATCACTATAATAGGAACCGGACGGATGATTGCAGTATTCGACCAAATTTCTTGCGGCATCAATGCCGCGGGTGCCCAGATTGACGGCCATATTCACTTCCGCGTTGACTCGCTTCGCCCAATCGGCAAATTCGTTCGTGCCGACCTCGTTCGTCTCCACTGTCCTCCACGCCAGGTCCAACCGGCGAGGGCGGGATTCCACCGGACCTACGCCGTCCTCCCAGTTATAACCGGAAACAAAGTTACCGCCGGGGTAACGGATGAGAGGCACGTTCAGCTCCTTCACCATGTCTATTACGTCCTTGCGGAAGCCTTGCTCGTCCGCTGAAGGATGTCCGGGCTCATAGATGCCTCCATAGACGCAACGCCCCAGATGCTCGACGAATGAGCCGTAAATGCGTGGATCGATCTTGGAGATTTGGTAATCCTTGTCGATAATCATACTTGCTTTTTTCATATCCATCAGGGCTCCCCTCGGGTTCCGTGTGCGCACACGAAAATGGACGAACGGAGTCGGACGGTGCGAATAAGCATAGACTCGATTCATTTCGTGTGCGCACACGATTTGATTTTACTATAGCAGAGCACCCCAGCACCGTCAATCCGAAATCTTCCATCCGGCCATTAGATCGATTCCCCCTGGATAATCTGATAAGCCAGCAGCGGCTCAGGACGCAGGTCCCCTGTTTCCAACTGATGAATCAACGCATCCACCGCCCTGACCCCAAACTCCTCTACCGCATATTCCACCGTGGATAAGGCAGGTGTTACATATTTGAGGACGTCGATATTGTCAAAGCCCATGACCCCAACCTCTTCCGGCAGCTTCAGTCCTTTGGACTTGATATGGTTCAAGACCTCCAGCGCATAAATATCACAAGAGCAGATGATTGCCGTCCGGCCGGATGCCCGTAAATCGATGCTATCCAGTACGGACACATAGTCCTTCTCCGTAATGATCAGCGGCTCCCGCCGTACGCCATTTTCCTTCAAGCTCTCCAGACAGCCGGCCAGACGTTCTTCCTGCGTGTAGATGTTGGATTCGTTCTTCTTGGCCAGCGGCGGGCATACATAGATGAACTCCTCATAGCCCCGGGAGCATATATAATCCACCGCATCCCTCATCGCCTGACGATCATTGATCCCTACATAGCTCCACCGGTCGGAAATGCGATTGCAAATCGTGATGATCGGAACCCGCTGCTCCTGCAAAAACCGGTCGTACTCCTCCCCTTCATTCACCGTGAAGAGGATAATCCCGTCCACCTTGCGGCTCACTAAATGTTCAATGCATTTCCTCTCGTTTTCCTTATCCTTGCCCGTGAGCAGCAAATTGACAAAATAGCCCTTTTCCCGGCAGCGGCTTTCGATTGCATTCATGAGCTGGGCAAACGAACGGTTATGCAAGTCGAACAGCACAACCCCAATGGTCATCGTCCGTCCGCGCGCGAGACTGGAGGCCATATAGTCCGGTTTGTAATTCAGCTCCTCGGCGACCCGAAGGATTTTGCTCTTGGTCTTGCTGCTGATCCCCGGCCGGTTGTTTAGCGCCCGATCCACGGTTCCGGCAGAAACGCCGCACAGATCGGCTATATCTTTAATGGTTACTGCCATACCGACTCCTCTTTCCTATGCTGACCCCGGCTTCGTATGCTCAGGGCATTTCTATTGCGATTGCTCGCGGGTTTACAAGTATTATATACCTTCCCCCGCGGGACTGAAAAGAAAAAGGCACTGCGTTGCCATTGTATTTCACATGATGACAAATAAAAAAACACCATCCTCGACGGGTGGTGTTCCCCTGCACGCCTATGTTGTCAGCCCTTTACCGCCTACGGGCCTGAAGCGGACGGCTTCGACCCCCGCTATCAGCGGCATGGCCTCTTGAATCGAAGCCTTGGTTGCCTCCTCGTCGAGGGAAGCCTTATGAGCCTCCTGACTGCCCCACACTTCAGTTACATAGATGGTATCCGCCTCTGTATCCGAAACATGGACAAGGTATACTTCGCATTCCTTAACGTTCTCCATGACAGCCCCAGCCTCCAAAAGGATTGCCAGCAGACGATCCCTCTGGCCGGGTTGGGTTGTAAATGTAACCTGGGTTCCGAACTTACTCATTGCTCCTCCACCTTTACCCTGTTTGAATTCGAGTCCTTCGTTCCATATTATTATACGGCGAAACATCGAGGGAGTATTGTAAAAAAGCGACATGAGGTTTACCGCCGCCCAGCAAGGGAAAAGCTGTGAAATTGGAAGATTCGACACCAATGGACATGACTGGAATGGAACTTTATCGATATACCAAGTAAAATGGAAGTAAATCTATGAAAAAGCAGGTGATAGACTCGTGAAGCAAAAACTGCTCTTTTCAATTATTTCCATTGTACTATTAGGAATAGTAACGAACGCCGCCTCCGCCGATGCAGGAGTGCTGGATCGAATCAAGGGTATTTACCAAGCGCCCGAGAAAGTGGAGGAGCTTCAAGCCCATGTGACGGAAGCGACACAGCAAATAGAGGAGTCCAGAAAACAAGCGGAGCAGCTCCTGCAGCAGAATGCCGAGCTGCAGAAGCAGAACGGGGCTTTGGCCGCCCAGAATCAGCAATTGCAGAGCCGCATAGAAGAAATGGATGCGGATCGCCGCACCTTATATCGTCAGCTCACCTCAACCGGTATCACGGCAATCCTGCTTATCCTTGGCTACGCGGCGGCCGTACGCATATGGCGCTACACCGTCTGGCGCAAGCAGCGTAAAGAGGAGCATGAGGTGACGATGCTATGAAGGTCAGCGCACCGCAGCCTACGGGGCACGCCCGAATCGAACTGTCCGGCGGGGAAGCGCTGCATGTTCTGCATCCCGGCTCCATTCTGGCTTACCGGGGCCAACCCGGGCAGCGGGAGGATCGGTGGATGGATCTGGGGGGAGCCTATCGCAAGCGAAGGTGGGTTCGATCCGTGCTGAGCGGGCCCTCCGAGTTCCTGCTGGGGCTGCCTACGGGACACTCTCTCATTTCTTACGAGCTTCCCGCCGACAGCAGCCTGCTGTTCGACTTTCGCCATGTCATCTACTTTACGGACGGGATGTCCATGAAGAGCAAGATCCTGAAGCTGAAGACAGCCTGGATCTCTCGAGAGCTGGTCCGTATGAAATTTTCCGGTCCCGGCACCCTCGGAATTCTAGCCGCGGGTGACGCCGCCGTAATGAAGCTCGATCCGTCCCAGCCGCTCTTCGTCGATAAGAACGCGCTTATCGCTTACCCCGAGGACGCGTCCATTCAGCTCTCCGTTTATGGTAACTCCCTCGCCAGCCAGCATATGAATGTGCAGTGGGAAATTCGCGGGACGGGGAGCGTGCTCGTTCAATCGGGCTCCCGCGACCGTCAGCTGGAGGACCGTCTATCGGGCGACGGCTGGTTTAAACGGCTGCTCCGGGAGGTGCTGCCCTTCGGCAGCGTATATATTAAATAAGACACCAGCCTGCCTGACAGGTTGGTGCCTTATTCCGTTCACGCTCTCCATTCCAGCAGCTCATCGATGATTTGGTGCTGTCCGCCCGGCGACCAGCTCATCCGGACCCAGTTCGGAACCGAGCGAATCGGATAGCCCTCTAGCGCACTCATCGCCTGCTCGGCTTCCTCCGCCTGCAGCGAATGCTTGTAGACGAATAAATAGCCCGAATCTAGCGGCGGCAGGCTTTCGAGAGAATATTCCCGGTTTCTTTCATGTAGCGGAACACAGCTTCCCGGCTGTAATCCCAGCTCAGTATAAAGCAGGTGACTAACAGGGTGATCCACCATCCCCTGCACGCGAATCCTTCCGTTATACAGCCGCATCAGAGACACCGGGACCTCTCTCATCGTATGGGCCAGTATTTTGCGGGCATAGCTCGCCTTCAGCTCCAGCTGGCCGATCGTTCGCCGGGCTTCTTCTTCCCTGCCGACCAGCTCAGCCAGCCTCATATAGTGCGAGCGCCAGTCGTAGGCCAGATCAACGATCACCGTTGGAGCGATTTGCTTTAACCGCTCATAGAAGGGCGAATGCCTGGAGTCCGCAATAATGAGCTCCGGACGGTATCCTTGCAGTGCTTCCAGCTGCGCTTGGAGCATCCGGCTCCGTTCTTCTTCGTCCGCGCCCATCAGCTGATAGGCATTCCATTCAAACGGCGCGGAGACCCCCAGGGATCGCAAGCAATCCTGATACCGAAAGCAAGAGGCTGCGGCAACTCTCAGCTGCCTTCGTTTCATAAACAGGACGGGAGAAATGCCTACCGTATTTTTAAACAATCGGCTGAAATAAAACTCATTGCTGAAGCCCAGTGCGGCGGATACATCCTTAATCGTGACCTCCGGCTGCTGCAGCAGCTGCTTGGAGGAGTGAATCCGAAGCCGGTTCACATATTCGAGCGGAGAGATTCCCTTCGCCTTCTTAAAGCTCCGCGAATACGAGGTGGGGGTCAGGCCGGCAATGCCCGACAGCGTCTCCAGCTTTATTTTCGAATGGAAATGCTTGTGCATGAAAACGATGCTTTGTTCGATCCCGCTATTCCCCTTGTCCTTCCCGTCCGACTCCTGCCGAGCCTTCCGCATCGCTTCTAGGATGGCTTGAAATTTCAGCTGCCGTTCGGAAGAGCTGCCCCGGTGAGTCCGGCATTGCTCATGCAGCTGCTCGATCTCCTCTAGCAGGGGTTTCACGTATCGCTGCCCGATTTGGCCGGTTGGCCAAAGGTCAGGCTCCACTCCGTTCGTACAGCTCCATTGCCCCTTGCGCTTCGCAATCGCTACTTGGACCACCGTCATAATATATACATCTACTAGGCTAGACTCAAGTATGACCTCTATTGCCGTTCCTCGGGGGAAAAATAAAGACCGCCCCGGATGGATGGGAAGCACTTCCTGCCCCGTGCAGAGCATGCCTTTGCCCCCGATAACAAGAATAAGCATATCGCAAGGAATATGCTTGGCAAGTAAGGTTGATCCCTTCAGGTATCGCCTTCTTCTTATGGAGGAGAGCAGCGGCAGGCAATATGCTTGGTTGGAAACGGTTGGCATAGCAACTCCCCCCTTCTTCTATGGGACTGTTCATCAGCCGATGATCGTCAGAAGCTCCTCCGCACTCCTGCGCGGCTGGACGTCCGGCACGGACCTAGGGTACCCGATGTGCAGAACGCCGATGATTTTCTCTTCCAGCTGCAAGCCCACCGCTTCCTGGAACTGGGGATCATAGTTGTAATGGTTCGTTTTCCATACGACGCCAAGCTGCTGCTCCCATGCCGCCAGCTGAAAATTTTGAATGAGCGCACTGACGGCGCAGTAGTCCTCCTCCCACTGCTTCCGGCGTGGATCCTCCTTCATAATCACCACAAGATGGGCGGGGACATTCATGAAATAGTTCCACTTGGGCTCTCCGTGCTTCTTCTTTTCTTCGTCGGAATAGGTCCGGAGCATGGCATCCGCCAGGATCGACCGCCCTTCTCCCTTATACAGCAGGAAACGCCAAGGCTGCCTATTCCCGTGGTTGGGCGCCCACACCGCGACATTCAGCAATTCCACAATCAACTCCGTCGGTACAGGGTCACTCTTGAAATCGCGGATCGTTCTTCTGTTCTTGATCAGCTCCGCCATCGTCCCGGCATGTTTATACGCTAATAAGCTCACTTTTTTGCGCCTCCTTAGGCTCCTTGATGGTTTGGATCGAACCGTACTTCCGCTCGGCCCGTCGGCCTTTCCCCTGCGGAATACAGAGCGGCGTACCGAAGTAGGGATCCTCCACGATGCTGCACTCCATCCCGAATACATGCCGAACCAGCTGCGGGTGGATCACCTCTTCCGGCTTGCCTTGCGCATAGACGGTTTTATCCTTGATAGCGACAAGATGATGCGCGTATCGGCAAGCAAGATTCAAATCATGAAGAACCATGACAATCGTCCGCCGGTCCCGTTCATTCAATTCGAACAGCAAATCCAAAATATCCACTTGATGGGCCATATCAAGATAGGTTGTCGGTTCGTCCAGCAGGATCGTATCCGTCCCTTGAGCCAAGGTCATCGCAATCCACGCACGCTGCCGTTGTCCGCCGGACAAGGAATCCACCGGCATTTCGGCCAGCGCCTCGGTCTTGGTCACGCGCAGTGCCTCCCGGACAAGACGCTCATCCTCCTCCGTCCACTGCTTTAGCCAGTGCTGATACGGATACCTCCCCTGCTTCACCAGCTGGAATACGGTTAACCCTTCCGGAGCGATGGGTCCCTGCGGCAAAATGGACAAGCGCCTCGCGATCTCTTTGGTGGGGATCTTCGCAATCTGCTTGCCGTCCAGCACGACCTCTCCCTTGGACGGCTTCAATAAACGGGCCATCGAGCGAAGAAGCGTCGATTTGCCGCAGCCGTTGGAGCCGATCAAGACGGTAATCTTGCCCTTGGGTATGGACAGATCGAGCTGTTCGATAATGCTTTCGTTGCCATAGGTCAAATGCAGATTTCTAGCCACTAAGGAATGCATGGTCATCTCTCCTATTTGGAATTGCGCTTGGTGTACAGCAAATAGATAAAGAAGGGAGCGCCTACAGCCGAGGTAAATACGCCTACCGGAATATCGAGCGGAAGGAAGAAGGTTCTCCCGGCCAGATCAGCCAGCATAACAATCGCGCCGCCCAGCAAGGCGGAGACGGGAAGCACACTCTCGAAGCTGGAGCCCACCAGCTTGCGGGCCATATGCGGGGCTATCAAGCCGACAAACCCGATCCCTCCGGCTACGGACACGGCCGAGCCCGCCAAGGCTACACTGATGAACAGCAATACCAAGCGGTTTCGTTCAACCCGGCTTCCTGCGCTTGCCGCGACGTCATCCCCGAGCTGGCCGATGTTCACATGGCGGGCCATCAGGAAGGAGAGAGGAATCAGAATCATCGTCCAAGGCAGCACCGTCAGGACATTCTCCCAATTGGAGGCGTACACCGAGCCTGTCAGCCATAGGTACGCCTGGCTCACATCCTTGTTCTCGCTAAAGACGATCATCATCGTGGTGGCAGCCGACGTCAGGGACGACATCCCGATTCCGACCAGAATGAGCCGGATGGGGGTAACCCCTTTTTTCCAGGCAAGCAAATACAAGACGACCGATACAACACCCGCGCCTAGCATCGCGCTGACCGGCAGCCAGCGAATGCTGAACGCGCCGGCGGTTAACGTCAGGAAGGACACCGCTGCAACGGAGGCTCCTCCGGTAACGCCCATGATATCGGGTGACGAGAGCGGATTCCGGATGATCCCTTGCAGGATGGCGCCCGCCGCTGCCAAGGAGCTCCCAACCAGCAGGGAAATGACAATCCGGGGAAGCCGCAGCTTCTGGATGACCATGGAATGCTCTTCGGCCCCCATGCCGAACACGCTTCGAATGACATCGGCAGGAGAAATGTACATCTCCCCCATACCTGTGCTAACCACGGCAATGAGGATACAAGCAGCCAGCAAAACGAAGGTTGTCACAACCGTTCGCTTATGAAGCAAAAAGGAAATTCCCCGACGCCGGAACCGAACAGGAACATGCTGCATCATGCTTTGGCCAGCCCCCTTCGCGCGATATAAATGAAAAACGGGGCGCCGATCGCGGCCGTCATCACGCCTACCGGCATTTCCGAGGGAATCATAATAAATCTTGCGACCACATCCGCCAGAAGAAGCAGGGTCGCACCGAGCACGGCACAATACGGAATGACCCACCGATGATCCGTTCCACCGATATAACGCGCAATATGCGGAATTACAATCCCGATAAAACCAATAGGTCCCGCTACCGAAACGGAGCCGCCCGCAAGGACGACGATAATGATCCCGGCCGTCAGCTTGACCCACATCGTCCTTTGTCCTAAGCCTTTCGCCGTATCCTCGCCCATCAGGAGCAAATTCATATCTCTCGCAATGAACCATGCGACCGCCCAGCTCACGGCCATATAAGGAAATACGGCCATAATCATATCGGGAGAGCGGCCCGCAATCGTTCCCGTCAGCCAATACAGCACCGTTCCGAGGCCTTGCTTGTTCAGCACCAGAATCGCTTGGGTAAACGATGCGAATAAGGCGGACATGGCAGCGCCGGCGAGTACGATTTTGAGAGGAGTCAAGCCGTCTCTGCCCATTGAGCCCAGCACGTAAACGAACACAGCTGCCAGGGCAGCTCCTATGAAGGAGATCCACATCAGCCATTGCATGGATGAAATCGAGAAGGCGATGGCTGCAAGGACGACGAAGAAGGTAGCCCCGGCATTCACTCCTAGCACACTGGGCGAAGCGAGCGGATTGCGTGTCAGCGTCTGCATCAGCGTGCCCGCGATGGCAAGGCTGGCCCCTATGGCTGCGGCAATGCAAGCCCTCGGCACACGAGTAGTGCGGATAATGATTTGGTCGGCGACATTCTCATCGTAGTGAAAGACGGACGCCCAGGCGGTATGCCAATCGTATTGGGTCGCACCGAAAAGGATGCTGGAGACAAAGCTCAGCAGCAGGACCAGCAGGAGAGCCAGCAGACCGCCGGCCTTCGCTACAGTCGAATGCATCAGATTCATGGTGAAACGCTCCCTAGGAACTACTTGATTTCAAAATAATGGTAGAGGTCATCCAGCATTGCCTTTGCCGCCATGGACCCGCCGGCCAAGTTCCAGGTGATCGTGTCGACCTTGTAGTACTTCCCGTTCTTGACACCCTTCAGGCTCTTCCAGAGAGGATGGGAGGTCCAATCGTTTTGTGATTTGGCTACCGTCGGCTCATTCTCATTGAGTCGGGTAATATCGAATATGTAGTCCCCATCCAGCTGCGACATCTGCTCCTTCGAGGTGAGGTTCACCACGGCCTTGCCTTCCACCATTTGCGCCTTCGGACGAGGCAATCCTAGCTCCTTGAAGATCGTGCCGGCAAACCCTGTCGCATAGAAGCGCGCGCTGCCGTCCCGTTCGAACCGGACAATCGATACCTCCGATTTGGCCAGCTTATCTCCCGCCTTCTGTTTAAACTCCGCCACACGGCGATCCCATTCGCTAAGAATCTTCGCGCCTTCCTCCTGCTTGTAGAGCGCATCGGCTGCGATCTTCAGGTTCGCCTTCCAATCGAAAATCTCTTCCGTCATAATCGTCGGGGCAATGCTCTCCAGCTGAGGATAAATCTTCTCATGGCGATTTTTCGTTCCGATAATCAAATCCGGCTTGAGCGCGATAATGGCCTCTACATTGGGCTGGGTTTCCTCGCCGAGGTTTTTCACCCCGTCCATCTGCGCCCGCAAATAGTTGTACCACGGCTTCTCTTCCCACGACTCTACCGAGCCGACAGGCTTCACACCCAGATGAAGCGAAATATCCGTCATCCCGTTGAAAAGAACGACCACCCGTTCCGGCTTTTTCTTTAAGGTTGCCGTTCCCATGGCATGCTTAATGATTTTTTCCCCTGTTGCGGCTGTACTCGCCCCGCCCTGGTCCTTCGATTTCCCCGCTTCCGGAGAAGCTGCCTGATTAACGACTGTTCCCGCCGATCCTCCCGGTGCCGCTGTACTTCCGCAGGCAGAAACCGCCAACGCCAGTACAAATAGGACCATCCATCGTAAAGCCTTCATATTGTTGCTTCCTCCTTAACCACAGCTAATGCAGACAATGCAGTTCGGACTGCGTTTGCTTCGGTGTATTGTATTGATAATAATTATCATTATCATTATAGGATGCGTTTTTTCCAAAGTACATATCTTTTTTTATCCGTTTGCTTTACTGAATTTATCTCAACCAACGAGAAATTTGTCGATTTTTGTTGATAATTTCTAAAGTACACTTTATACTATGGGGGATTAGGTCCTTTCTACTAAATCGAATATTCTTCGTCAACGGCAAACCCCTCGAAAGGCGGGGACGCAAAGCTACGGGTCTAAGGTTTCATTAACTACGATCGCCGGGCTACCGAAGCTGCATGAAAACCGGCTTCCTGGCGGTTTTTTTATTTACATTGATACCCAGTCATACAAAAATCGGGAGGCCAACATCCATGAGACTGAAGACGAAGCTTCTACTTGTTCTTGCAACACTGCTTAGCATGATTGTTTTCATTGGGGTTTATTTTTACATTAACACCGAACACAACCAGAAGATGTACGATGCCCTCTTGCAAAAGCAGGAGTACCGGTTTCACATGAAATCCATTCAATTTCGGTTAACGGGCTTATCCAATGACGAGAGAGGCTTCCTCCTTCAAGGTGATGCAAGCTACCTGCCGGAAATGAAAGCGAAGACCGCCGATATTGACGGTTATTTGCAAACGCTTCGCAGAATGAAGGAGCTCGGTCCTGAGGAGCAGCAGACGATCGATAAAATCAGCCGAAACTTCATTAACTTCTCCGCCGCCAGCAAAAAAGTTCTCGACGCGTACAATCAAGGCAATCCGGCCGAAGCGCTGAAGCTTCATTTTGGCGAAGAGCGCGAGGCCCGTAAGGAGCTGGATCCGATCATAGCCGATTCACTTAACAGTCTGAATGATCAGATCGCCGTCTCCCTTCAGGAACTGGAAGCCAAGCAAAGCTTGAATCAAACCATTATTATTACTATCATCATCGTTTGCTTGGCCATTAGTGCAGCCTTCGGATGGATCATGCTGAACAATTTGCGCTCTGTGATCCGAACCGTAATGGCCTCCGCGCAGAATGTTTCCGCTTCGGCACAGCAGATTTCGGCCAGCACCGAGGAGATTGCCAGCGGCGCCAACGATCAATCCCAATCCGCACAGCACATGACGGAGCTGATTACGGAGCTCTCCATTGCAATCAACTCAGTGGCGGAGAACGCGGAGCAGGCCGCCGAATTTTCCAGCCAAACCGTCTCCATTGCCAAGGAGGGCGGGGAAGCGGTACGCAACTCGATTACCGGCATGGATCAGGTAAGCCGTCAAATGTCCAAGCTGGAGCAGGATTCCGCTACCATCGGTGACATTATTGAGGTTATTGACGAAATTGCGGACCAAACGAATCTGCTGGCGTTGAATGCCGCCATTGAGGCCGCCCGCGCGGGAGAACACGGCCGGGGCTTCGCCGTTGTCGCCGATGAGGTGCGTAAGCTGGCCGAACGCAGCCGGGAAGCCACGAAGCAAATTTCCGGAATCATCAAGGGGATGCAGCACAACACCGAGCTGAGTGTTCTTGCCGTGAAGGAGGGAGTGGCCTTGTCGCAGATGACAGGAGAGTCCTTCGAGCGCATTATTGCGAAGCTGAACGAAACCGCAAGCAAGGTGGTGGAAATTGCCGCTGCCTGTGAGGAGCAAGCCGCTCAATCGGGCGATGTGCTGCGTTCGGTAGAGAGCATCTCCGCCGTAACGGAAGAGACCGCCGCCAGCGTCGAGGAGAATTCGGCGACCTCGCAATCGCTTGCCCAGATGGCGGAAGCCTTGTCCGAATCGATTGCGAAAATTTAAACGTACAAAGGCACGGTACCGTAGGAAAAACGGCCCGTGCCTTTTGTCAATGAATCGAGCGATACTACGGCCTCTGTGATTGTCTAGCATAGGACGACGGAGTCATTCCGGTGATCCGCTTGAAAATACGACTGAAGTAAAATTCGTCCTCATATCCGACTAACTTTGAAATATCGGTTAAAGCCAAGCCTGAGCTCCCCAACAATTCCTTCGCTTTGCTAACCCGCAACCGTATCAGATAATCCTTCGGAGCGAAACCGGTGAGCCGCTTGAACTGCCGCGAGTAATAACCGGTGCTGAGCCCTGCCGTCTTGGCCAACTGTTCAATGGTCAACGGAGATTGATAATGATCGTCGATATACCTGAGAGTAAATTGAATCACTGTATCAGCGTTGTTGCTGTACTGTTGTTCGTACATATTGTCGATTAAGGAAAGCCACAGCTCACGAAACGCCAGATTGCAGCGGTATTGGGAGATAGGATCGTAGGTTTTCCACAATTGAAACACTCTATCAAACCATCTGCGGACTTCGGCAGGCCGTATCGTCATCATCATGCCGCGTAAGGGAGCGAGCCCGTTGTCCGGAGCCTCAGAGATCCACTCCAGCTTATCCTTATAACAAACTCGATAATCGAACCTGATATGGTAAATTTCAACGTCCTCCGAATCTGAAACCGACCACTCAAAGGTCGTATCGGGAACGAACACCATGACCGATCCTGCTTCCAAAGCATACTTGACGTTATTCATCACATAGAAGCCGGAACCTCTTACTATAAAGTGAATGGAATGAATCTTATGAACGTATGGCGCTTGGTACGAACCGGCCTTGAGGATCGTGTTTCCGGCAAAGGTAATCGAGAAAACCGACCTATGGAGATAATCGGCCAACTGAGTCGCATTGATCAATACCTATTCACTCCTTGTATATCAAGAGCATACTCAGAGCGCAGAACGCAGGATTACGTGCTGCTTCCCCCGCCCTATCGGTACCGTCGCCTCCTGATAAGAAACAATGAACGCGCGTCGAACATGATCTGTTTCGTTGCCTTTTGAGGAATGCCATGTCAGCGCGTTAAAAAGAAGCATAGAGCCCGCCTTCATCGGTACCGGTACGGCTTTGGACAAGTCCACCTGCTCCTCATCCAGCGCCCTCCGGCAAGTGCCATGATCCTTCACGGCATATGGCAGCAATCCTCGCTTGTGGCTTTCTGGAACGACCCATAAACAACCGTTTCGCTCATCGGTATCCTGAAGCGGCACCCATATCGACATTCGCGTATCGCTTTTCACCACTTCCGAATAATAGGCGTCGTCTTGATGCCAGTGACAAACTGACGTGCTGTGCGGAAGCTTAGTTAAGAGCTTCGAGGAAAAGATGGAAATCCCCGGTTTCACGATATCCTCAATAAAGTTCAAAATCCGCTCGTCCTGGGCGAATTGCTTGGTCTTGTCTGTCAGCATCGCCAGCTGATAAGTAAATCCCTCGTGTTCCCCCGACTTCTGGACGGGTTCTTCACATTCGTCAAGCTCTTTGTTCATCTCACTCAATTCGTCTGGCGAAAAAAAACTCGAAATGACCACATAACCAAGTTCATCATAATGGTTTTTCTCTTCAGCCGTCAATTTTCTCATCTTACTCACTCCTTATGAAATCGCTTTACTGCATTGTAGCACTAGGCTTTACGCTTCCGCCATGGAGAAATACGATCATGAATCTGGACAAATCGAACTTCTTCGGGCATCGATGCGCCGGGTCGGCAAAAGAGGCTGCAGATAAAAAACAAAAAGGCACCGACCCCTAAGGTCAGTGCCCCTTGCTGTATGGATACTAGGCGCAGCTAGCTAAGACAGCATTTTTTGAACTTTTTCCCGCTTCCGCATGGACAAGGGTCATTACGGCCCACTTTCTTCTTGGTTTGAAAGCTGTACACGGTTCCTTCTGTACCGGTTCCAACTTGATGCGAACCACCTTGTATCAAAGGAGAAGGCGCTTGCGGGATCGACTGCTTCCGTTCATTCCGGGAAAGCTCTTGGGGTGTATATCCTTTCAGCTCCCATAGCCGCGTATTGTTCATAAGCACCATTAATACATCTAGCAGCTGCTGCACCAGCTGCATGTCCTTAAAGTCCAACTCGTCCTGTAAAGCCGATACCAGCTCGGAGGGCGATTCTCCCCGTTGGATACGGTCCACAAGCTCTGCGGTCATCAGATCCGCTTCCTCCGCTTCCATAGTCCAATGCTTTTTTATAAAGGAAACAAACGATACATAACCCGCATGGCGATCGACAAATCCGTCAGCCGAAGCACTCAGCACCTGGGCCTTCGTGAATGGATAATAATCAAGCTCCGGTCTATTGCTCTGTTCCCCTAGGATCCGCTTCGGGTCATCGACCGTGTAGTGGGAGAAGCCGTGCGGACCGTGACTCACACTTCCGTCGTACTGTTCCAGCTCCGATATCATGTGCTCATACTCGTTACCATCGATGCTTTGACCCGTGTAATGCTCTATCTTTTCCTTGAGCTCTTGGCCTCCCATGCACCCGTAATAATAGAGAAGTCCTTGAGTCAGCTTAACCCAATCCGTATTTCGATCCAGGATCATTTTCAAACGTTTCGGGTCGTAACGACGCAAGCCTTCCCTAATTTCTTCGGACAGGTGGACTGTATCGTTCTTAATTAACAACAAGCCATAGGCTTGGAAATACGCGGGGTCATAATTCTCGTCATTCACCATCTCGCTAAGCGGCACTTTGCAGCCCGGCGCTTTCGAGACTTTATCCAATACGTTGTATCGGTTGTGGTCCAGCTTTTCCAAATGCTGATTCAGATGCTGCATCATATAAGAATACAAGCGTTGAACCAGGTCCGCTTTGTTCAACTGGCTTGCCTGTTGAATATTCAACGTTCGGCGAATGTTATGAAGCTCGTCCTTGGTGAGCGAGGTCAACAACTCGGTTAACGACATCATGCTTTCTTCAACAATTAGCATTTAAACCAATACTCCTTCTTTCTCTCACAGCCTTATTAAAAATATTATTATACTAGGCTTCCTGTAACTTTTACAAGTTTTTATGCGGAGAAACCTATTACCAGCCCGCCTATTTCCCTTCGCAACCGCTCATGTGAAGCATGTCGAAATTGAAGTATTCTTGCCGAAATTCAAGAATTATTTACTGTTACTTTACTATTTCCACTGCTATTATACTTCTTAAGACCTAAACCACATAACGATTTTCACAGGATATCTAGTACGGGGGGAGGACATATCGGAGACAGAGCAAGATTTGAAATGCTGTGAGGTTATCGAACTTACGAGGAGAGAAGAGAATGTCAACAAAACTACGCAATTCGGTGAAAACTAGAGCGGTTGCTATGCTGATGAGCTTTCTTATGATCATGGCTTATCTGGTGCCATTTGCCGCAGGCAGCCGCAGCGCTTATGCGGAACCGACTCCCTATACCCCGCTTCCGGAGGTATCCCCGGCTTATACGGGTCCATTGACCTGGATGAACCATACGGCTCCGTTAATGTCACCAGGCCAACCGCCGGTCATGGGCAGCTACACCGTCCCGTTTTTTATGGACATAGATGATAACGATACGATCTATGTGACCAAGTTTGGCGGCACGTTAGGCTCGGGCGGTAAAGTGGAGAAAATATCAAGCGACGGCCAAACGGTCACCGATATTACCTACAATGCTGCCGTGATCTTTCCCATAGGCATCGCGGTGGACCAACACGGAAATGTTTACGTGGCCGATAACAGCAAGTCCACAAGCAATTCTGCAGGCACCAATACAGCTAGGATTTTAAAGCTGCCTTACGGAACCAATTCTTGGGAAAACATTACTTACGGTCAATCTATGAATTACGCCTACGGCGTGGCGGTCGATAAGTATGGCAACGTGTATGCGGTCGACGGCAAATCTGATACCGATTCAGTGGCAACGCCGCATATAATTAAGCTGCCTGCGGGAGGCACATCGTGGGTCAACATTTCGGGTAGTCCGTCGCCGTTCGTTTACCCTGTCGATATTGCGGTTGACGGCGAAGGCAATGTTTTCGTCAGTGACTTAACGAATACGAGTGTCATTAACAACACGAAAATATTTAAGCTTCCTTTCGGGGAAACCACTTGGACGAACATTGCCCCGACATCTCCCGCAGGAGCCATGCCGTTCATTGCTTACGGCATCCATGTCGATAAATTCGATAACTTATATACGATGAGTATCGGCATCAGTAAAGCCATGGAGCTGAAATATAATGGGGGCACCAACGATTGGAAAGAGGTTCCTGCCATGACTCTAACCTCCAGCATGAGTTACGATGTTGCCGCAGACAGCTCCGGTTATTTGTACGCCACGAATTTAGGTCTCGGCAACATCACCAAGCTGATGGCGTCTGTCATTTATAACGGCAGCGGCAATACGGGCGGAACGGTTCCGAACGACACGGCCGGGTACGGACCGAACGTTGTCGCTACTGTATATGGCAATACAGGCAATCTGGTGAAAACGGGGCATGTATTTGGGGGCTGGAGCACCTCGCCTAACGTGACGGAGGCCACTTATGCAGCAGGCGATACAATCAACATGACGCAAAGCGTAGCGCTGTATGCCGTTTGGAAGCCTCTGATGACAGTCACCTATAACGGTAATGGCAATACAGGCGGAAGCATGCCGGTTGACGCGAATGAGTACACTCAGGGCCAAACAGCAACGGTGCTTGGCAATACAGGCAATCTCGTGAAAGCGGGTTATGTGTTTGATGGCTGGAGCACGACGCCAAATGCGACAGAAGCCTCTTATACGGCAGGTGGCACCATCAACATGACGCAAAGCGTAACGCTGTATGCCGTTTGGAAGGCAATCCCTACGTACACGGTATCCTACCAGGCTGCAGCAGGCGGTAGTATCAACGGTTCGGGCAGCGAAACGGTTTACAGTGGTCACTCCCCGGCTTCCGTGCCGACAGCAACTCCAGATCCGGGCTATACCTTCCTTGGCTGGAGCAACGATGGAGGAACGACACTGCTTACTGACGCTCAATTGGCATCTATTATTGTAACGAGCAATAGTACGTATACAGCTTACTTTAAGCCGCCTGTAACCTTGTCAAGTCTTGCTCTGGACAGTGTTAGCTATTCGCTTAGTACAGGCGCTACGCATCAAACGGTAGTGACTGCAATATACTCCGACCAGAGCACTTCTGTGGTTTCCTCAGGAGCTTCGTATTCCTCGAGCAATGCGGCTGTCGCTACGGTAAACAATACGGGTCTAGTGACCGCTGTTTCAAGCGGGCAAACGGTTATTACCGCTGAATTCGGAGGTAAACAAGCTAAAGTGACCGTAACAGTTGATGAATCCTCTTCGGATTCATCTTCAGGTAGTCCGGGCGTCATCTCAGGCAGCCCCTCGGGCACGAACAATAACTCGAAACCGGGTGTTGAGGTCATTGTCGACGGAGTGAAGCAGGAGCAACTGGCAACCATTCAGCAAGATACAATGAACGGACGAACCGTTGCAACCGTTGTGCTGGATAGCCAGAAGGTAATCGATAAGCTTCAGCAGGAAAACAACAAGCTTCTGACCATTCCATTAAGCGGAGACAGCCAGATTGTTGTCGGCCAACTGAAAGGCAGCTTGGTTAAGGCGATGGAATCGAATCAAGCACAGATTCAGATCGTTACCGAAAAGGCTACTTATACGCTCCCGGCGTCACAAATCAATATCGATAGCATTTCCGCGCAGGTTGGAGCCGGCGTGAAGCTTGAGGACATTACCGTTCGTATTCAAATCTCCGAAACGTCCGGTGACAAAGCGGCACAGGTACAAACGGCTGCGCAGCGCAATCAATTCGAGGTTGTCGTGCAACCGGTCGACTTTGAAATTTCCGCTTCCTACGGTTCGCAAACAGTACAAGCGAATCAATTCAACAGCTACGTCGGACGGATGATCGCCCTCCCTGATGGGGTCAATTCGCAAAACATAACGACAGGTGTTGTCCTGTCGACTAACGGTGAACTGCTCCACGTACCGACCATCGTCGTGCAGCAAAACGGTAAACCGTATGCGCTCATTAACAGCTTGACCAACAGCACGTATTCCGTCATTTATAACCCTCGTGAAATGAACGATGTGAAGGGTCACTGGGCGAATGCCGATGTGAATGACATGACCTCCCGTCTGATCATCCAGGGCGTAACGTCAACGGAGTTCCGTCCGAACGCGCCGATTACGAGAGCGGAATTTGCAGCAATCGCCACTCGCGGGCTGGGCATTCAAGGCACGCCGTATGCAGGCACCTTTACCGATGTCTCGGCAAACAGCTGGTACGCAGGAGCAGTGCAGGCCGCAGTCCATTACAAGCTGATGGACGGTTATGAAAATGGGACGTTCCGTCCGGATCAAAACATTAGCCGGCAAGAAGCAACGGCTGTACTGTCCCGCGCGGCGGCTATTGCGAAATTGAAATCGGAATTGTCTTCCGATGAGGTCCACCGCCTGTTGTCCACTTTTGCGGACGGCAGCGATGTAGCAAGCTGGGCGCAGACGAACGTCGCCGCTGCCATCAGTCTTAACCTTATGAACGGCCGAGGCGACAAGCTTGATCTTGAAGCTACTCTGACTCGTGGGGAAACGGCAGCTCTTGTACGCCGCTTCCTGCAGGCTGCGAAGTTGATTAATCCATAAAGCTTTTCCCGGAAGGGCTGTCCCGAGCAAGCAAATCTGCTTTGGGGCGGCCCTTTTTTGGGTAATGAAAAAGAGCACCTCAACGGTGCTCTTGCATAAACCTTATGGAGACGCGGAGAATTGAGCCCCAGTCCGAAGATAACGCCACATAACACTCCACAAAATAATTATGCCTTTAAAATGTTATTACTGTATAATTGTTATAACAGTTGAATAGTATGAATAGGGGGAAATAATGTTGGCAAAGGTGATCGATATGGAGCGTAAAGTCTCAAAGTTCGGCAACAGTCTTGGAATCACGATGACGGATGCTCTGAAGCAGCTTGGTCTCGAAGCAGGTGATTCCGTTCAAATCGACGTAAGAGCGAGCGATGGGGAAATCGTCATTAAAAAGCTAACCAAGGTAAATCTGCCTACTGGACTGAGTCCAGACTTTTTAGAAACACTTGATCAAGTCATCCATGAATATGATGACACACTGAAAGGCCTTAAGGATCGATAATGACCACATTGCGATATCTTTCTGCTCAAGAAGTCATAGCTATTAATGTTGCCATGATCCAAAGATATAGTCCTGGTGAGCAAATAGGTGTAAAAAGCAGTGCTATGCTTGAATCTGCAATTCAACGCCCGATGTCATCCGCCTTTGGTGAAGACGCTTATCCTACCGTCTTCGAAAAGGCGGCAGCACTGTTTGAATCATTGGGACAGAATCATCCTTTTCAGAATGCTAACAAACGAACAGCCTTTACGGCACTAGTTATTTATCTCAGATACAATGGTTTCATATTGATCATGGACACGAAAGCTGCCGAGGATTTTACCGTCGATATGGTCAATCATAAATTTACATTTGCGGAGTTAGCAGGTATCATTCAGAGTCATTCACAGAAGAATGCATGAAAAAACACCATCGCATCGGATGGTGTTTTTGTCTTTATGGAGACGAGGGGAGTCGAACCCCAGTCCGAAGATAACCACTTTAGCTGCGCTTCGCGGTGGGTGTAGCCACAGTTTTGATGTCACCCTAGAATTGCCCCGTAACCACCCGATGGTTAAACCTTCGAGGGTCGTATATAATGGTTGGTATAGGGCTCTAAGGAGGGATCGCATGCGGAAGCTATCACTTCAAGATATTCAAAATAAACTCATAAATAGCAACCCAGATGTAAACTTGGCAGTAGCTAAATTCCGAGAAAAGACAAAGGAACAGGGATGGTCCTTATCCCGTAATCGCCCTAGGTCGGAAGATGAAGTCAAAGCTTTAAACTATCTCGCCCGGACTACTCTCCGAGAAGGCCTCCGTTCAGGCACCATTGTTTATGATAAAGCAAAGAGGGTGCTACGGATTGACCAATATGCAAGAAGCTAGAGAAGCCCTTGAACAGCTTCAAGATAAAACGAAATTTGAGAAGATGCTTCACACTGCCGCAATCATTACAGAGCTACTTCTCCCCCAAGGCATTCGACCTATTATTGTTGGAGGTCTCTCCGTAGAAATTTATACTTTAAATGGTTATGCCACCCAAGACATTGATTTTGTTATGGATGGGTATGACCTGGCTGGAGAGGTACTTGGTTCTTTAGGTTTTACAAAATTAGGCAAAAATTGGACCCATGCAAACCTAGGAGTCTCTGTAGAGATACCGTCAAATTTTTTGGCTGGGGACTATAATAAAGTAACGGAGCTTACTGTTGCTGATAAAGCAGTCTATGTAATCGGGATCGAAGACATTATTTTAGACCGACTGCGAGCCGCTGTTCATTGGAAATCAGGCGAGTCCCGTGAGTGGGGATACCGCATGCTGCTTATGTATTTCGAGGATTTAGACATGGAATACATCCAATCGCGTTTCGAACACCCTATGGAAAAGTATGAATTCAATCTGTGGATAAATGCAGCTATTCAAGAGAAGGCGCAAATCAATAATGGTTATGAAAAAGGCACCGACCATTAAGGTCAGTGCCTCTTTGCTTTATGGAGACGAGGGGAGTCGAACCCCTGTCCGAAGATAACGCCACATAAGCTTCTACGGGTGTAGCCACAGTTTTGATGTCACCCTAGAATCGCCCCGTAACCGGCTATCCTTTGGGTCAGCCTGATTGTCTTCTTCAGCTCACCGCAGGCGGAGATGAGACAGCGTATCCCACTAAGGTTGAGCCCCTATCCGGCCACATGGGCGATGGACGGTAGAAGCTTAGCACACAGGTTATTAAGCTGCTGCTAAAGTTGTACGTTGGTTGCCAGTTAATTGGCTGTAGCGTTGATAAAGCGGACGCGTCCCCACTACCCGCTACTCATGCTCGAACTATCCCCGTCGAATCCAAGAACGTCCCCGCATTAAGTAGTCGGCCATCCGTCTCCTGCCAAGGAGTCCGGACAGCCGATCATATACAAAAAAAGTTATCAACAGAAGTTTATCCCAAACATAAATCTTGATGCAAGAAGCATAACTACTAGCAACTACAAGACTTATTATAGCACAGCCCCGGCAAAAAGAAATCCTCAGATGCTGGGCAATCCTCCAACCGGATGACAATACTGGGAGCCCGATCCGGAAATGGGTTATCTTGCGATCTTCTGCTTCTCCCGCAGGGCCCGCTGAATATCGCGCTGCGCATCCTTCTTCGCTGCGGATTCACGCTTGTCGTACTGCTTCTTGCCCTTACCTAGCCCTACCAACAGCTTAGCGTAGCCATTGCGCACATATACCTTCAGCGGCACTATGGTGTAGCCCTCTTGCTTCGATTGACCCAGCAGCTTATTGATCTCGCCCTTCTTCATCAGCAGCTTCCGCGTACGCGTCGGGTCCGTAGGGTTGTGGCGATTCCCTTGCTCGAAGGGACTGATATGCATGTTGTGAATGAACGCTTCGCCATTGCGAATGGTTGCGAACGCATCGCCGATGTTGGCCTTGCCCGCCCGCAAAGACTTGATCTCAGTACCTGTCAGCACCAAGCCGCATTCATACGTATCTTCGATAAAATAATCATGCGACGCCTTCTTGTTCTGCGCCAGCACCTTGCCGTCTGCCTTCTTGCTCATCCGCGCGTTCACTCCTTCCCCAAGCGCTAACCCTACTAGGGATGGAGATAATTGTACCAGAATCCGCCCGGCAAAAGCAAGCGGCAACCCCGCCGATCCCAGCCCACGGGGGCTGTACCGGCCAGAGCTGCCGCCCTCGCGTCAGCGCTTCGCTACGCGCTTGCGCTTCGGCGGCTTCCCGCCGCCGCCGCCGGCGGCGCCGACCCCCTCGCGCGCCGCATCCAGCGCGCGCGCCTTGGTCGCGCCCGGGCCCTTGCCCCGGGCGCCTGCCGCTACCGGCTCACCAGCCGTGCCAGCTGCTGAGCCGCCTGCACCACGCGCGCCCCGCCCTGCAGGGGCTCCGGCGCGACCACCCCGGCTGCCCCCGCCGGCAGCCGAACCGCCACCGCGCCCACCGCGGCCGGCGCGTGCAGCACCTCCAGCGCCACGGCCCGCCGCAGCGGCCCCGCGCTCTCCGCGTCCGCCCCGCTTATCCTTGCGGACGGCCTTCAGTGCGTCAACCAGGCTCACCTTGGTCTTCCGCGGCTTCATATCGACCATCTCAAAATCGATGGTCTTCTCCTCCATGCTCACTCGGGCTACACGCACCTTCACTTCATCGCCGAGGCGATAAATCTTCGAGCTGCGTTCCCCGATCAGAGCATGCTGGGCGTCGTGGAAGTGGTAATAGTCGTCCGTCAGATCGCTCAGACGAATGAGTCCTTCCACCGTATTATCCAGCTCCACGAACATCCCGAAGCCCGTCACGCTGCTGATGATGCCGTCGAACTCCTGTCCGACCTTATCCATCATGAACTCTGCCTTCTTCAGCGCCTCAACCTCACGCTCCGCATCGACGGCGACACGCTCCCGCTCCGAGGACTGCTTGGCGATATCGTCCATCCGTGACGCCAAATATTCATGCCTTGCCTCACTCAGTGTCCCTGATTCAATCACCTCACGCATGACGCGGTGAATGACCAAGTCGGGATATCGGCGGATCGGCGAGGTGAAGTGGGAGTAATATTCCGCAGCCAGACCGTAATGACCCAGACTCTGCGAATCGTATTTCGCCTGCTTCATGGAACGCAGCATCACGGTGCTAATGACCGTTTCTTCCTTCGTACCCTTAATCTCTTCCAATAAGGACTGCAGCGCACGAGGATGCACCGTGTTGCCCTTGCCGCGCACCACGTACCCGAAGTTCGTAATGAACTCCATAAAGTGCTGCAGCTTCTCCGCATCCGGATCGTCATGGACACGGTACAGGAACGGAACCTTCATCCAGTGGAAATGCTCCGCCACCGTTTCATTTGCCGCCAGCATGAATTCCTCAATAATCTGCTCCGCCACCGTCCGGTCCCGTTTCACGATATCCGTCGGCTTGCCGTTCTCATCCACGAGGATCTTCGACTCCTGGAAGTCAAAATCAATCGCGCCCCGCTTCATCCGCTTCCGGCGCAGACGCATAGCAAGCTCTTCCATCAGCTTGAAATCGTCCATCAAATACGCGTAACGCTCCACGAGCTCCGGATGCTCATCCGGCTCGGTCAGAAGCAAGCGTACATTTTTATACGTCATCCGTTCACTCGTCTTGATCACACTGGCGAACACATCATGCCGAACGACATTCGCATCGGCGTCGAATTCCATTTCGCAAGACATCGTCAGACGATCCACACGCGGATTCAAGGAGCAAATCCCGTTGGACAACCGGTGCGGCAGCATTGGAATAACCCGGTCCACCAGATACACGGAGCAACCGCGGGCATACGCTTCCTGATCCAACGCCGAATCCTCTTTTACATAATAACCGACATCCGCAATGTGGACGCCCAGCAGAAGGTTTCCGTTCGGCAGAAGCTCTACATTGACCGCGTCATCCAAGTCCTTCGCATCTTCACCGTCGATGGTGACAATTCGCTTATGGCGCAGATCCCGTCGTCCTACGAGATCTTCCTCGGTGATCGTATCTGGCACCGCCGTCGCTTCCTCCATCACTTCATCCGGGAAGCCCTCAGGCAGCTGATGCCTGCGAATGACAGAAAGAATGTCGACACCAGGGTCGTTCTTGTGACCCAGAATTTCGATAACCTCTCCTTCTGCCGCCGCGCGTCCTTCCGGATAGTTTACGATCTTCACAACGACCTTATGGCCGTCCATGGCGCCGTGGAACGAATCCTTCGGGACAAAAATATCCCGAACCACCCGCTTGTCATCCGGAATCACGAAAGCATATTCCCCCTGCGAAGAGAAAAGCCCTACGATCTGCGTATTTCCCCGGCTGACCACACGAACCACCTCGCCCTCCAGCCGGCCTCCTGCCGGACTTTTGGACGTCACACGAACGAGAATGGTATCTCCATTCATGGCCGTATTCATATCGTTCGCATGAATGTACACATCCGGATGGTCGCGATCCTCTGGAATCAGGAACCCGAACCCCTTGGCATGCGCTTGCAGTCTTCCGCGGATCAAATTCATCCGCTCCGGCACACCGTAACGGTCATTGCGCGTGCGCATGATGAGTCCTTCTGATTCCAACTCGTTCAGAAGCTTCAAGAAGGCTTTAAACTCCTCGGCGCTCTCAATACCGAACTGCTTCTCCAGCTCGCTGTACGTCATCGGCTTATAAGCCGTCTCCTTCATAAAATCCACTAATTCTTGTTTTGTCACGTTCATCAGCTTCACCTGCCCTGTTCTCTTTATCTTATGTCAGTACACCCGTCAGCGCTTGTTCCATTTGTCCCGTTATTCTCCACATGGGCAAGGAATCGATACACATCCTCATACACCTGCTCCCGCTCCTCATCCAACAGAATAGCATGGGAGGTAAGCGAATAGTACGCAACCTGTCTGACGGGTGAGGATACGTGCTGATAAATGTAGCCCGCGCTTTTGGGATGCACGAGCCCGTCCAACTCTCCTTGTCCTACGAAGATAGGCGCCCTTACTCTATTTAACCCAGATTTCACCATCTTAAGCAGCTTGCGCAAATCCACCACGCACGGCACTGGGGTTTTGCTGTATGTACAAGCTTCTTCTATAATATGTGCAGCTACGGTAGGTTTTTTTTCAATGTATTTAATGACATACTGCAGCAGCACCGCGAAGATGGTCTTCTTGCTCATGAGGAATATCGGTGCAGCCAAGGAAACCACCGCATCCAGCTGCCGTTCCATCGAAAGCTTTAAAGCCAGCAGGCCGCCCATGGAATGCCCTAGCGCCACGATCTGTTTCGCTCCTTGCTCCTTCATAGCGTCGTAGACCTTCGTTACATGCCCGGACCAATCCTTCCACCCGGTGCGGATCATTTCCTCTGGTGTGGTCCCATGCCCGGGGAGAAGTACTCCATGTACAGTATAGCCCAAATCATTCAAGTAATAGCCGAGCCGGCGAAATTCCGAAGGAGATCCCGTAAAGCCGTGAATCATAAGAAGATGCGTATCCGCCCTCTTGCCCGATCCCTCCAGCTTAAAAGGCTCCGTTGTCTTGTATATCCGTTCCATAGCCTGTCCACCTGCCAGCATAAAAAAAAACAGCAGGTATAGCTTTCCCCTGCTGCTTGCGTTTATGTTTATGCAGATCTAACAAAGAATGCCACAACAATCGTCAAAAGAAAGAACACGATCGCCAGACCCATCGTTAAGCGAGACAAAAACAGCTCCAAGCCGCGCGCCTTCTGCTTCCCGAACAAATGCTCCGCACCTCCGGAGATGGCACCGGAAAGACCCGCGCTTTTCCCCTGCTGCAGCAGTACCGCCGCGATCAGACCGAGAGAAACCACAACCAGTATGATTTTCAACGCTAATTCCATTATTCCACCTCCTGCGAGAACCAAGGATAAATGCTGCATTCCTACCGGAATGTCTGCCATTTACCAAGGTTGATACGAAGTAAGTTACATTTGTAACGTTTAGCATCAACATGCCGGGTCAAGCCCAGAAAAGACAGCATGTCTATTATAACATAGGAAGAGAGTCATGACAAATCCTTACTATTCCCCATAGCCTGGGCCGGAGAGCATCTTGGCACGACGGGGCTTTTTGCCCCCCAGGAAGATTCGTATCGCCTTCCCCGCACACATGAGAGCGAACACAGTAAAGATCGTTCCCCACACGACGGGCGGCAGCGGAGTCACCATACTAAGATTCGTTGCGTCCCCTGCCTTAGACGGGTCCTCCAGCGCATACAAGATCAGCGAGAATGGCCCGAACACCGATTCCTCCAATGTTAAGAACGCCAGCAGAAGGTAATAGATATCCCTCAGCCAACGGGGCACGAAAGCCAGCATGACTGTATTCAACACTATAAAGCCAACGGTCCATATGATGCCGAATTCATTGCGGATGAACAGCACCAGAGCCAAGACAGCAATCAGTGTCATGAGCTGCAAACCCAGTTTTTCTTTTCCTTTTGCTCGGACATGGAACAAGAACAGCGCAAACAGCGAGGCCATCATATAGCCCGACAAGGAGATGGGAATCATGCTCCAATTCGCCATCACTCGAGAATACGTCACGCCGCTATGGTTCGCATACAGCTCTATGTACCTAACCTCCCCCTGAAGTGCCAGGGTTGCTACGGCGTGGCCAAACTCATGAATCATCGTATCCAAGTTGCGGAACACATCGGAGAAGGGGATCAAGTGCGTCAGAAAGGCAGATAGGATTAGAAACAATACGGTTTTTATCAGATTGCTCATCCGTCAATACGTCCACCCTTCTTCATGGCATGAGGGGAAAAAAGCTCCAGAACCCCTAATACAAAGGGCCCTGAAGCTTATATCTATGCGAAGAAATTACTTGAAATTCTTCAGATTGTAGAATGCTTTCTTTCCTGGGTACTTCGCGACGGAAGCCAGTTGATCCTCGATGCGGAGCAATTGGTTGTACTTCGCTACGCGGTCCGTACGGGAAGGAGCACCTGTTTTGATTTGGCCTGCGTTGGTAGCCACAGCGATGTCGGCGATCGTGCTGTCTTCGCTTTCACCGGAACGGTGGGAGATAACAGCTGTGTAACCTGCGCGCTGTGCCATTTCGATCGCGTCAAATGTTTCTGTCAGCGTACCGATTTGATTTACTTTAACAAGGATGGAGTTACCGATGCCTTGCTCGATACCGGTGGACAGACGCTCTGTGTTTGTAACGAACAAGTCGTCGCCAACGAGCTGTACTTTGCTGCCCAGACGGTCGGTCAGAAGCTTCCAGCCATCCCAGTCGTCTTCGGAGCAGCCGTCTTCGATGGTGATGATCGGGTATTTATCTACCCAAGCCGCCAGGAAGTCTACCCATTCAGCGGAAGTGTAGGACTTGCCTTCGCCTTCGAGGTGGTATTTGCCGTCCTTGAAGAACTCAGTGGAAGCAACGTCCATACCCAGGAATACGTCTACACCCGGCTTGTAGCCTGCGCGCTCGATAGCTGTGATGATCGTTTGGATCGCTTCTTCGTTGGAGCCCAGGTTAGGAGCGAAGCCGCCCTCGTCGCCTACAGCCGTGTTCAAGCCTTTCTCTTTCAGTACGTTCTTCAGGCTGTGGAAAATTTCCGTACCTGTACGAAGAGCTTCCTTGAAGGAAGGAGCGCCTACAGGCAGAACCATGAACTCTTGAACGTCAACGTTGTTGTCGGCATGCGCGCCGCCGTTGATGATGTTCATCATAGGAACCGGAAGCTGTTTGGAGTTGAATCCGCCGAGGTATACGTACAAAGGCACATCCAGAGCTTCTGCCGCTGCGCGAGCAACTGCCATGGATACAGCCAGAATCGCGTTAGCACCCAGCTTGCCTTTGTTAGGCGTACCGTCCAGCTCAATCATGCGCTTGTCGATGCCGACTTGATCCAAAGCGTCCATGCCAACGATCTCAGGAGCGATGATGTCATTTACGTTCTCAACAGCCTTGAGAACGCCTTTGCCGAGGTAACGGCCCTTGTCGCCGTCGCGAAGCTCTACCGCTTCGTATGCGCCTGTGGAGGCACCGGAAGGAACGATCGCACGGCCGCGTGCGCCGGACTCCAGGTATACTTCTACTTCTACGGTCGGGTTACCGCGGGAATCCAATACTTCGCGTGCATAAACGTTAGAAATAGTGGTCATGACTACAATACACACTCCCATTTTTTGATATGAATTTAACCGATTAGCGGCTTTCCAGTCATCTCTTCCGGCTGGCTAACGCCAAGCAAAGAGAGGACCGTAGGGGCAATATCCGCCAGAATGCCATCGTTTCTTAGTGTAACATTTTTGCTGGTCAAAATAAAAGGCACCGGGTTTGTCGTATGCGCCGTGTTACGGGTCCCGTCCGGATTCGTAACCAAATCCGCGTTACCGTGGTCCGCCGTGATCAATGCCACGCCGCCCTTGGCCAGAATCGCATCGACCACCTTGCCGAGGCAATCGTCGGTAGCTTCAACCGCCTTAATGGTTGGCTCAAGCAAACCTGAATGGCCTACCATGTCCGGATTCGCAAAGTTCAGGATGATCACATCCTGACGCTCCGCTTCAATCTCCGCTACTGCCGCAGCAGCCACTTCATAAGCACTCATCTCCGGCTGCAGATCATAAGTCGCAACCTTCGGCGAATTGATCAGAATGCGTGTTTCGCCCGGAAGCTCCACATCACGACCGCCGCTGAAGAAGAACGTTACATGCGGGTACTTCTCCGTCTCGGCAATGCGCAGCTGCTTCAGGTTGTTCTGAACCAGCACCTCGCCCAGCGTGTTATCCAGGTTCTTAGGCTTATACGCAACATACCCGTCAACGGATTCACTGAAAAGTGTTAAGCACACATAATAAAGATCGGAAGGCACTTTATCGCCGCGATCGAAGCCGCGGAAATCGCTGTTCGTGAATACTTGGGACAGCTGAATCGCACGGTCCGGGCGGAAGTTGAAGAAAACTACTGCGTCTTGGGATTCCACCAAGCCCACAGGACTGCCGTCTTCCTTCACGATAACCGTAGGCATAACGAATTCGTCAAATACGGACTTTTCGTAGGATTCTACAATCGCCTTCATCGGATCCGTGTATTTCGGTCCGTCTCCGTACACCATGGCACGATAGGACTTCTCTGTACGCTCCCAGCGCTTATCACGGTCCATCGCATAGTAACGGCCTTGCACGGTGGCAATCCGCCCTACGCCCAGCTCTGCGATTTTTGCTTGGAGCTGCTCCATATAGCCCTTCGCGCTGTCAGGAGCTACGTCACGGCCGTCCAAGAAAGCATGGATGTAAACATCGTCCAGCTGCTCCTTCTTGCAGGCTTCCAGCAGGGCAAACAGGTGCCCGATGTGGCTGTGAACGCCGCCGTCCGACAGCAAGCCGTACAGGTGCAGCTTCTTGCCGTTATTCTTCGCGTGGCGAATGGCTCCGAGAATCGTTTCGTTCTCGAAGAACTCACCCTCACGAATGGATTTGGAGATACGAGTCAGGTCTTGATACACGATCCGGCCTGCGCCGATGTTCAAGTGACCTACCTCAGAGTTCCCCATTTGACCTTCAGGCAGTCCTACCGCCTCACCGCACGCTGTCAGCGTCGTATGAGGGAATTCCGCCCAGTACCGGTCGTAGTTCGGCTTCTTCGCTTGGGCAACCGCGTTGCCCTGCACATCGCCGCGAAGCCCGAAGCCGTCGAGAATGATTAACGCTACCGGTTTCGGTCTGCTCATCTTACTTCGCCCCCTCGACAAGCGCGATGTAGGAAGCCGGCTCCAAGCTGGCGCCGCCTACGAGTGCCCCGTCGATATCGGAAGCTTGCATGTATTCCGCAATGTTGTTCGGCTTTACGCTGCCGCCGTACTGAATGCGCACTTGATCCGCCACTTGCTGGCTGAATTGACCGGCTACCAGCTGACGAATGTAGCTGATCACTTCGTTTGCATCGTCAGCCGTAGAGGACTTGCCTGTACCGATCGCCCAGATCGGCTCGTAAGCGATGACCACTTGAGCCGCTTGTTCAGCGGACAAGCCTTGGAGAGCCGCTTCCGTTTGTACCTTGCAAACTTCCTTCGTTTGGCCGGCTTCACGCTCTTCAAGCTTCTCGCCTACGCATACGATAGGAGTCAAACCGTGCTTGAAGGAAGCAATTACTTTTTTGTTAACGGTCTCGTCTGTCTCTGCAAAGTATGCACGACGCTCCGAGTGTCCGATGATAACATAATCAACGCCGAGATCTTTCAGCTGAACGCCGCTGATCTCGCCTGTGTAAGCGCCGTTGTCTTCCCAATGAAGGTTTTGTGCGCCGACCTTCAGGTTCGTGCCTTTAACCGCCTCAACCAAGGCAGGGAGGTTTGTGTAAGGTGCGCAAATGACGCTGTCTACACCGTCTACTTCCGCTTTGCCCTTCACTTCGTTCACGAAAGCAATGGATTCTTGAACGGTCTTGAACATTTTCCAGTTACCCGCAATAATCGGTTTCCGCATGGATCCTGTCACTCCTTATTTATCGTTCAGGGCTACTACGCCTGGAAGCTGCTTGCCTTCCATGAATTCCAGGGAAGCGCCGCCGCCTGTCGAGATGTGGTCCATCTTGTCCGCCAGGTGGAACTTCTCAGCAGCCGCCGCAGAGTCGCCGCCGCCGATAACCGTGTAACCGGTTGTTTCCGCGCAGGCTTCCGCTACGGCTTTCGTTCCTTCCATGTACGGAGTCAATTCGAATACGCCCATCGGTCCGTTCCAAACTACGAGCTTGGAGCTTTTGATAACGTCAGCATAAATTTTACGAGTTTCCGGTCCGATATCGAAGCCTTCCCAGTCTGCCGGGATGCTGTCCACAGGGACAACCTTCGTATTCGCATTGTTGCTGAAGTCATCGCCAACAACGATGTCCACCGGCAGAAGGAAGTTCACGCCTTTTTCCTTAGCGCGGCGCTCGAACTCTTGAACCAGCTCAAGACGGTCCTTATCGAGCAAGGATTTACCGATCTCGTAGCCCTTCGCTTTGAAGAAGGTGTAGGACAACCCGCCCCCGATGATGATGTTATCAGCAATCTCGATCAGCTTCTCGATAACGCCGATTTTATCTTTTACCTTGGAGCCGCCTACAATTGCCGTGAACGGACGCTCCGGGTTGTTCAGCGCTTTGCCGAGAACCTCCAGCTCCTTCTCCATCAGCAAGCCGGATACGGCTGGCAAGTAATGAGCGATGCCCTCTGTAGAAGCGTGTGCACGGTGAGCTGCGCCGAACGCATCGTTTACATAAACATCAGCCAGCTCGGCGAACGCCTTCGCAAGCTCCGCATCGTTCTTCTCTTCACCGGCATAAAAACGCACGTTCTCAAGCAGCAATACATCACCGTCATTCAATGCAGCTACTTTTGCTTTTACCGCTTCGCCGATCGCTTCGTCCGCTTTCACAACCGGCTTGCCCAGCAATTCGGACAAACGGGCAGCTACCGGAGTCAAACGGAGCTCTTCGACTACTTCGCCCTTCGGACGGCCCAGGTGGCTCGCCAGAATTACCTTCGCGCCGCGCTCTACCAAGTATTTTACTGTAGGCAATGTTTCACGAATCCGTGTATCGTCCGTAATTTGGCCGTTTTCGAGCGGCACGTTGAAATCTACCCGTACAAACACTCTTTTGCCGCTAACTTCGATATCCCGTACGCTTTTCTTGTTCATCCCGCACGCCTCCCGAGGTCGTAATTTCCGTATCTATTTGACCTTTCCTACTTACACACAAAAATTGTGGTCTGACGCATTTGAATTCAACGGACCAGATAGCAAATGGGGGTGTGCCGGAGAGCGTAGCGAGGGCCTTTGAATTTGGATAACATCCACTTCTTCTAATCCAGTTATCCAAATTCAAGAGACCCGGAGGCACATCCCCATTGCCTTTACCGGCGGGGCTGTTGAATCAACTTAAGTCACACCACAATTTTTAACTTCTTACAAACCTTTTTTCGCGATGAAGTTAGCCAGATCCACTACGCGATTGGAGTAGCCCCACTCGTTGTCGTACCAGGAAACCACTTTAACCATGTTGTCGCCTACAACCATAGTGGACAGAGCATCGATTGTGGAAGAAGCTGGGTCACCGTTGTAGTCGCTGGATACGAGCGGCTCTTCGGAGTAGTTCAAGATACCTTTCAAAGGACCGTTAGCAGCTTCTTTCAAAGCAGCGTTAATTTGATCTACAGTTACGTTCTGGGATAGTTCAACAACCAGGTCGGTAACGGAAACGTTTGGTGTAGGAACACGCATAGCCATACCGTTCAGCTTGCCTTTCAGCTCAGGCAGTACCAAGGAAACGGCCTTAGCAGCACCTGTAGTGGAAGGAATGATGTTCTCAGCAGCTGCGCGGGCACGGCGAAGATCCTTGTGCGGCAGGTCAAGAACGGATTGGTCGTTCGTGTAGGAGTGAACAGTAGTCATCATCCCTTTAACGATACCGAACTTGTCGTTCAACACTTTCGCGAACGGCGCCAAGCAGTTTGTCGTACAGGAAGCGTTGGAGATTACTGTGTGAGAAGCTGCATCGTATTTATCTTCGTTAACGCCCATTACGATGGTGATGTCTTCGTTCGTAGCAGGAGCGGAGATGATAACCTTCTTCGCTCCGCCCTTCAGGTGAAGCTCAGCTTTTTCCTTCGCAGTGAAAATACCAGTGGATTCAACTACGATTTCAACGCCGTTAGCGCCCCAAGGCAGGTTCTCAGGGTTGCGCTCAGCAAATACTTTAACCGCTTTGCCGTTAACGATCAGTGCGCCTTCTGTAGCTTCTACAGTAGCGTCCAATTTGCCGTGAGTTGTGTCATATTTGAGCAGGTGTGCCAGTGTATTTACATCCGTCAGGTCGTTGATAGCAACGATTTCAACCTCAGGGTTGTTCAAAGCTGCGCGGAATACGTTACGTCCGATACGTCCAAATCCGTTAATACCTACTTTTACCATGTGTATGGCCTCCTAAAAATTGTTTTTTTATGGTCAAGACAGAGCTAGGCTCCGTCATGATATCAAACCGTCGATTCGCTTCATGATTTCCATGGCGGCCGCTTCATCAATGATGAGGATGTCCTCATGGCCGTGCAGCAGCACTGAAGCAATCGCCTCGCCTTTACTCTTCCCACCTGCAACTCCGATCACCGTATCCATCTGCTGGATATCCTCGATCCGTAACCCGACGGTTGGCATCTTATGTAGGATGTTCCCGTCACGGTCAAAATAATACCCGAATGCCTCAGCCAATGCACCATCCCGCTGCAAGCTTTCCTTCGTAGCTTCATCAACCTTCCTGCGCCTTGCCATAACCAGAGCATCCCCGATCCCATGGATCACGATGCGGGCCTTGCGGATGAACTGGATAATCTCAAGAATCGTATTATCCTGCATCAGCGTCTGATAAGCTTCCTCGCCCAGATGATCGGGTACGTGAAGCAGCCGATATCGAGCGCCGGTCTTCTTCGCCATCGTGGAAGCAATAGTATTCGCCTGAAGCTCCACACTCTCGCCAAGTCCGCCGCGCGCTGGAACGAACCAGCAGCCCTTCAGCGGCGACGTCGCGGTCAGATGATAAGCTACCTCCGCCAGCGTCGAGCCTCCCGTGACAGCGATGACCTCATCGCTTGCCATTTGCTTACGCAGCACGGCCGCGCCTGCACGCCCCAGTTCCTTCTTCGTATGCGGTGACACATCCGAATCGCCGGGTACGATAACAACCTGCTTCAGTCCGTAATGGGAACGAATACGCTCTTCCATCTCCGTTAACCCGAACAGGTCCTTCACAAGCGGCTCAATGCTTTCCAGCAGCTGTCTGCCGCTGTAGCTGATGCGCATCCCCGAAGCTTCGATCTCGATCAGCCCTTGCTCCTTCAGGAAATCGACTTCCCCGCGAAGAATCCGCTCCGTCGTATTCAAGGATACGGCAAGTGTTCTTCGGCCTACGGTACCGGAAATCATGATGTGCTGCAGTATGGTATACCGCTTCTTCATGGTGTCGAGCAAATCCGGCAGAAGCTGCTTCTGAATATCAAGGATTTCTCTCATGGTACACTCCCGCCGCTTCCGTTGGACACTTTTCGTCCCAGTACTACATTTTTAGTCCCACTTGCTGATTTCATTATATATAATCTTGGTTTAAATTTCAAGGAGGTGCTTGAAAATTCCACTTGATGCCTTTCATTATTTGGGGCTTGCAATTTATCGCCGGGTATCATATAATAAATTTCGCTGTCACTCAAATAAATATTGTGCGCTCGTGGTCCAATGGATATGACGTAGGCCTCCGGAGCCTGAGATCAAGGTTCGATTCCTTGCGAGCGCGCCACTTTACCCTAACTAGTTTCTTTTTTGACTGGTTTTTTTATTTTATAAAGTTTGACCTTTCTTGACCTTTATCCGATAATTCGGTAAAATAAGTACAGCCTGAGAATGTTATCCCATTATTTGCGTATACATACTCAGGCATGTGATAATCCTTGTAATGATAAAAAGGAGGCTGCAGCTTATGAGTTTCATTCCAATGGTTGTTGAACCGGATGCAAGAGGAGAACGCGCATATGATATTTACTCCCGACTGCTGAAGGACCGCATTATTTTTCTCGGAACCCCGATTAACGACGTTGTAGCCAATGCAATTATTGCGCAATTGCTGTTCTTGGCTGCCTCCGACCCGGAAAAGGACATTCACCTCTACATTAACAGCCCAGGCGGATCCATCACTTCCGGTATGGCGATTTATGATACGATGCAATTCATCAAGCCTGATGTGTCCACTATCTGCGTAGGTATGGCCGCTTCCATGGGAGCGTTCCTGCTGGCTGCAGGCGCGAAGGGCAAGCGCTTTGCTCTGCCGAACAGTGAAGTGATGATTCATCAGCCGCTCGGTGGTGCCGAAGGCCAGGCAAGCGACATCGAGATTCGCGCGAAGCGCATTCTGAAGATGCGCGATAAGCTGAATACGATTCTTGCCGAGCGCACTGGCCAGACCTTCGAGCGCATTGAGAAGGACACCGATCGCGACAACTTCATGAGTGCTGAAGAAGCCCGTGAATACGGTCTGATCGATAAAGTTATCGAGCGCGTGTAAACAGAAAACCGACTCCGTCACATGGCTAATGTGATGAAGTCGGTTTTTTTATTCTCCCGTATAAAAATAAAACACATGACTGCGCATTCCTGCCTCAACCGTGACCTTCAACTTCCTCCCCGGCTCAAAGGGCTGATCCGGCTTGAAGGAGACTCCGGTCATGGAAGCGCCCGATACACCTGGAATGTACCTCTCTGGCTCATCTGCATACCTCACCCGAATTCCTATGTTATCCCGGCTCCCCCGCCAGCCGGCGCTTACCGTAACGTCCTTGGACACGTCTCTCGCTTCGGCCACAGGATGGGTAAAGGTAACCCAGGTCTTTTCCTCGTAGAAGTTCCACACAACCCACAGAGCGCCGCAGACGAGAAGCACGCCCACTGCGCGAAAGCTCTGCTTGCCCGTTAACTGTAAAGCCGAGGTGTGAGTAAGGAGTGCCCTTAACGAAGCAAGCAGCGCAATTGCTCCTGATACCACCAGCCATGTGTGTAATGACAAGCCCGCCATCCAGCCTGCCGTATCGTTCGGAGCCCATCCGCGAGTGAAGCTCCCATCGTACATCTGCCACATCACAAAGGCCGGCAGTTGAGAGAGGAGCAGTGCAGCCATTCCTAGACAAGCTATGACCAGCAGTCCCTGTTTTACCGGCCTAGCAGCTGCTCGCTTGACCGTTTCAGCCCCTGTCACACAGAGGAGCCCACCCAATACAGTAAACGTACCCCACAGCCCGATCTCCGCCTCCTTCACCTCACCGAGCAAGTACCATGGCACGCTCGGAACATAGAGGCTGCCGATTACAATCGCGGAAATGCCCGTTATACGAATCCATTTTTCCACTGATGCTTGGATCCCGCTGTTTTCCATCCCCTATTGGCCCTCCTTATACACGTATCATCCATACAATTGGATAACGCTTTTCAGCGCTGCAAAGTTCCGCCTCCGAAGATCATTGTCAGTCGTTTATCAGCAGCGCATCAGGAACGCAAAAAATCCCCTCCAGTCACCGGGACCGGAGGGGATGAAGCTTACACCTTATTCTCTTTCATCCAACGGATAGAAGATGAGATCGATCGGGAAGGCCGATCCGGCCGGAGGGCTAAACTCGATGTCGAGCGAATCCTCCTTGCCTGTCGTACGGGCCAGGATCTGCATGCCGTCGAACGCGGTCATGACACCGGACTCCGGCACCAGGCGGATGTCGCCGTTGATCTTGAACGGCCCTTTGAACACGCCGCCCTTCGGCAATATCATCACCGCCATCTTCCTTGGCTTATCGGCATGGATTTTGTAGACCACGCCGTAGTTTCCTTCGTTCAGCACGTTCTGCTTGCGCATCGGGTCATAGCCGGAAACAAACGGATCTTCCTTCCCGTCCCCGATGATGAGCCTTGAAGCCTTATCGAAGTTGGTCGCGTCAATCGTCCAGTTCACCTGGGATACCGGGAAGGATCCGCGCACGTGGCCGTTGAACGCCAGAAGCGGCAGCCGCTGCAGCGTATCCGATGTTACCTTATCCGTAGCTACGAAGGAAAACTGTACTTTACCGTCGGTCTCCAGATCGTAGAACAGGTTCACGCCTTGCCCCGGATAAAACTCGGGGAATTGCTTGTAAGTAAACGTCTGCCCTGCCGGTACCGTCAAGCTTTCCGTCAACGGATCGTTCAACAGGAAGTCTACTGTCGCCTCGCTGCCGATAAGATTCGCATAAACGGACGGCCATACCTCGCCGCGGTTCGTCGTTTTGATCGTAACGGGCTTATCCGTCATGTTTTTCGCGAGGATCGCGAGCGTTACTTTTTCCTTGGTTCCGTTAATGTGATCCGCATACAAGCGTCCCTTGCCGTTGACCTCGTCCTGATACAGAATCCCCTTCTCCGTGAATTCCTCCGGACTATCGCTGACCAGCAGCAAGCGGGATTTATCCTCCTCAACCTGCTTAGGCAGCTGCGGCAAGTCCCAGTAATGGCCGTACAGTATACTCCAATCGGTCTTAATGAAGCTGCCGACTGGCTTCTTGTAAAGCGGGTATTCGACCTGGCTCAAATACGTTGTATTCTCAATGACGAGATTTCGCGTATATCGTGCACTTTGATTTCCATGACGGTCCGACACGGTCAGAGTAATCGGGTACGTTCCCGGCTCGAAGTATACCTCTTTCTTATTTTCCCACTTCCAGTCCGCGATGCCTTCCGCATCCGGGTCATAGCTCAAGTCCACATACTTGATCGTTTCCCCGATTTGGTAGGTCGATTTGGCGAAGGTAAACTTGGCCACCGGTTTGGAATTGCCGGAATTCGGATTAACAATGCCGCTAGGCGATTTCACATGGATGATCTCCACACGGCGGAGCTCATCGTTGTACTCATATCTCGCACCCATGTAATCTGCGAGCCAGGTCAGCTTGATCAGCAGACGCCCGTTTGCCGTAATATGAGCGACCGAATCGAACGGCACCATAACGCCATTGATCCAAACCGATTTATTATCGCTGTCGAGCGTTATTTTCGTTCCTGGAGGCGTCATTTCAATCTGGCGGGTCGCCGCATTCCATTCCACCTTCACACCCAAGGCATCGCCCAGGAATTTGGCAGGTACGAACATTTTGTCCTGAATGATTGTCGCCGGTGCGTCCAAAGTGATTTGCGTGTTGTTGTAGAACGCCTCCGCCTTATCCACATAAAGCAGGATATGCGTGGTACCGGACGATACCGGCACCTCTTGCTCTGCAGCTCCCGCCAGCGGGGCCAAGCATAACGTGAACAGCATACCGATGATCAACAATAAGGCCAGTTCTCTTCTTAGCGGTTTCATTTCCGTTTCTCCTCTTCTCTCTACATCCTTCGTTGCCCATGCCAAAAAAACCTCACCGCACAGACAAACACGTCATCTTAGACGCATGTCATAGCAAAAAGGTTTCGTTGGGACAGCGCGGAATTGAACAACCCAGGGAAAAGAAAAAGCTTCCTTGCGGAAGCAATGGGACCGGGCTATTGGTTCTCCAATTCCTCTTTACTAACCAATGTGACTAAAGCGTTTACAGCCTGCTCAGCGTCCGAACCTTCCGCACTAATGTGTACTTCTGTGCCTGTGCTGATCGCCAAACTCATAATCCCCATGATACTTTTGGCATTCACTTTCTTCTCGTCCTTTTCCACAAAGATCTCAGAAGAAAATTTGTTAGCCTCCTGAACGAAAAGCGCCGCCGGTCTGGCATGAAGACCTGTTTTCAACTTGACGACTACTGGGCGTCTCGACATGCAACCAATACCCCCTACAATCTTTATAATGCAAAATGATGAAGGACTTTCGCCCCAGATTCGATGGATCTTACCGGTCCAAGAGTGACGAACCATTCCATGTACAGACAGCTGTAATCTTGCAAAAAAAGCGATTTTTCAACCATTATATCATTTTTCGGTAGATTGCACTAGAAAAATTGAAAATTTACACAAAAAAATGAAAAACAGTGATGAACAATTTATGACCTGCGTAATTTTTCCGCCATCTCATCAATTTTACGGAGACGGTGATTTACGCCTGATTTGCTTACTTGGCCTTTCAAGAGATCGCCGACTTCCTTAAGGTTCATATCCGGATGCTGAAGGCGAATTTCCGCGACCTCCCTCAGCTTCTCAGGTAAATTCCCGAGGCCGATTTCCTTTTGCAGCAGACGAATGTTCTCGATTTGCCGCACGGAAGCGCCGATCGTTTTGTTCAGATTCGCTGTTTCGCAATTGACCAAACGGTTCACGGAATTGCGCATATCCTTCATAATGCGTACGTCTTCAAAACGGAGCAGCGCCTGATGAGCCCCGATCAGATTGAGGAACTCGATGATTTTCTCGCCTTCCTTAATGTACAGCACAAAGCCCTTCTTTCGTTCAATGCAGCGGGCATTAAGATCGAATTCATTGGCCAGCTGACACAGCGCCTTGCAGTGTTCTTCATACATAGAAGAAATCTCCAGATGGTACGATGAGCCCTCCGGATTATTCACCGACCCGCCCGCCAGGAAAGCGCCGCGCAAATAAGCCCTTTTGCAGCAGCTGCGGCGAATGATCCTGGACTCAATGCCGGGCGTGAACAGGAAGCCTTCCGAAACGATACTGAGCTTCGCCAAAATTTCCTGTACTTGGCTGGGTACCCGAACAATGTAGACATTGTTCTTCTTGAGACGCATCTTTTTCCGAACCAACAGCTCGGTATGCACCTTGAACTTCTTCTTCAGGAGAGAATAAATCCTGCGCGCGATCGCCGCATTCTCCGTAGAGATATCCAGAACCACACGCTGGCTTGTCAGCTGAACGCTGCCGTTCATACGAATCAGTGCCGCCAGCTCCGCATTCTCACAGCAGTTGTCCGCTTCGATCATCGTCAATTCTTTTTTCGTTTGTGCGGCGAAGGACATGGAACATCACCTCTTCTTGAACATCCAGCTCTCCACCAGCTGATAAATATGCTGACTTAGCCGCTCGGCATCGTGGCGTAAATACGTCCGAAACAGCACCAGCTGGTCAGCAATGATTTGGTAGCTTTTGCCGGAGATTTTGTCTTCATCCACGGGTACTACTTTGGCACCCTTCTCGGCGTATCGATGCTGTACCTCTTCCGGTATTTCCCCGTTATTGATGATGACATAATCGAACAGATCATGTCCAACGTGCTCGTAGATCGCATTAATGTGATCGCTAACCGTATAATTGTCCGTCTCCCCAGGCTGGGTCATCACATTGCAGATAAACACCTTCAGGGCCTTGGACTCCACGATCGTTTGAGCAATTTCCGGAACCAGCAGGTTGGGAATAATACTGGTGTAAAGACTGCCGGGACCGACGATAATCGAATCCGCCTGCCGAAGCGCTTCCAACGCCTCAGGCAGCGGCTTCACATCCGAAGGCTCGATAAACACCCTGCGGATGACGCCTCCGGCTTTGGGAATCTTCGATTCCCCCTCCACAATCGTACCGTCCGTCATTTCCGCTTTGAGAATGATGGCATGGTTCGCAGTCGGAAGCACCTGACCCCGTACCGCAAGCACGCGGCTGAGCTCCCTCACGCCGGTCACGAAGTCCCCAGTAATATCTTTCATTGCAGCCAAAATTAGGTTACCCAAACTATGTCCGGCTAATCCGTTCCCCCGATCAAAACGATATTCAAGCATCTGCCCCAGCAGCGGCTCTACCTCGGATAACGCCGTTAGCACGTTGCGGATATCCCCCGGAGGAACCATCTCAAGCTCCGAGCGCAGAATGCCGGAGCTGCCTCCGTCATCCGCCACGGTAACGATCGCCGTAATATCGACGGGCATCTTCTTGAGACCTCGAAGCATGACGGAGAGACCTGTTCCGCCGCCAATGACGACTACCTTAGGGATGTAGCTGTCGGCCGGGGTCATCTCCGCACCTCAACCCGGTCGCGCTCCGAATCCCGATGCGTTACCCGGACAACCTCGGTTTCACTGTTGCCCATGACTTTCCCCAAGTATTCGGCAATCGCTACGGAGCGGTGCTTCCCTCCGGTACAGCCGATTCCTACGACAACCTGGCTCTTGCCTTCCTTCTTGTACTGCGGAACAAGGAAATGAAGCATATCCAGAAGCTTCGCCAGAAATTCCTGAGTCTCGTTCCACTTCATCACGTATTCGTATACATCAGGATCCTGCCCTGTATTGGGGCGAAGCGTCTCTACATAATGCGGGTTCGGCAAGAAACGAACATCGAAAATCAAATCCGCATCAATCGGAACGCCGTATTTAAAGCCAAAGGAGATCACATTTATAGATATGCTGCTAGAGTCCAAATTGGTGAATCGGGAAATAATTTTCTCTTTGAGCTGCGCCGGTTTGATACTGCTGGTGTCGATTACCTGTGTAGCCAGTCCCTTCAGCTCCTCGAGCAGCTTCCGCTCCTGCTGGATTCCTTCCAGCGGAGCCCCTGTCGGTGCAAGCGGATGCTTTCGGCGGCTTTCTTTATAACGCTGGACTAGGATCGAATCGGTCGAATCCAGGAACAGGATTTCATACGTCAGTGTATAGTTATCCTTTAAATAGCGGAGCGATTCCGACAGCGACGTGAAAAACTCACGGCCGCGAAGGTCAATCACTAGAGCTACCTTGCCGATCCGGCCCTTGGATTGCTCTATGAGCTCTGCAAATTTCGGGATCAGCACAGGGGGCAAATTATCCACGCAGAAAAAGCCCAAATCCTCCAAGCTTTGCACCGCGATCGTCTTGCCCGCACCGGACATCCCCGTGATGATAACGAGCTTGCCTAGGGTATGCATCTCTTCCATGGCTGTAGCGGCCTCCCTTTTGCTTCCCATGCAGGAACGATTTACTATCTATACCCCCATACTGCCTACGGGCGGTTCCAACTGGAACCGCCCTGGATAGGTCTAGGTTGATTAGCCGCGCAGATTCAGGCCTGCCGCGCCGACTACACCGGCGTCGTTACCCAGAACGGCAGGAACGATATCCACGCCTTCCTTCGCCGTTTCTTGCGCACAGCCGTAGTAATACTTGCGAATCGCTTCGAAGAGGATATCGCCGGCCTTGGATACGCCGCCCCCTACGATGAATCGCTGCGGGTTAACGACCACGGATACGGTCGCCATTGACTTGCCAAGATACATGGCAGCGCGGTTAATAATGCGGAGCGCTACCTCATCGCCGGTCTTTGCAGCGTCGAAGACATCCTTCGCCATGATATTCTCAACCAGCGCTAGAGATGTATGCTCACCGCGCTCTACTGCTTCCTTCGCCATCCGGATAATGCCTGTCGCCGAGGATACCGTCTCCAGGCAGCCCTTACGGCCGCAGCCGCACGCAATGGACTCGAGGTCCGGTACAATAATCATATGCCCCAGCTCGCCTGCCATGCCATTAAAGCCTTGGTATATCCGACCGTTAATGATAATGCCGCCTCCGACACCCGTACCGAGCGTATAGCACACTACGTTCGGTACGCCTTTGCCCGCGCCGGCCCATGCTTCACCAAGCGCAGCGACGTTCGCATCGTTGTCTATTTTTACGGTTTTCCCGAGCTTCTCTTCGAGGATCTTCTTCACTGGCACATTGCGCCAGCCGAGGTTGGGAGACAGCTTGATAAAGCCTTCCGGAATGTCCATAAAGCCAGCGATACCGGCACCGATTCCGGCAACCTGCTCCCATTCGTAAGGTGATTCTTGTACGAGCTTCCTTACATATTGAGCGATGTTCTCAAGCACTACGTCCGAGCCGTGCTCGGTTCCCGTTGGCCCCTCGTATGTCTGCAGCAAATTCCCCTGCTCGTCACATAACCCCACCTTAATGGCCGTACCGCCTAAATCCACTCCTACGTATACCTTATCCGCCACTGACTCTTCACCTCATAAGAAATAATGTTCCCTGGATTAACCGATATGCACTCTTTATGACCAATATTAAGCTAACGGTCTCCATTGGTCAAGATGAGTCGCGGCAGTAGGGCCGATTTTCCATTCATAGGTACTACGCGGATAAACCGATTCCGTTTCGGGTCATATTATGGGCGAAGACTTATTCTTGAGGAAAAGGAGGTGAATCCCATGGCACTTCATGGCACCCCTGCCGAGGACCGCACGACCAAGAAGAACCGTACCGCTACGGACCGCGATATCGCGAATGCGCAGGAATATACGGCGGCTCTGGCCCAAGAGGATCAGCTGAATGCCGATGCGGCCGAGCCGGTGGCTTCCGTGCAGCAAGAGGAGCTTCAGTAAGGAACCTTCTTCTAAAATTACAACAAAAAAGCTGTCCCCGCTAGGCAATCATAGCCCTGTGGGAACAGCTTTTTGCTTTTTTACAGCGATTGGCTCCAGTCATGCACCATGTGGCCTTCGAGGAACTTCTCGCAGTCCAGCGCCGCCATACAGCCGCTGCCAGCCGCCGTAATCGCCTGGCGGTACTTGCTGTCCTGAACGTCGCCGCAGGCGAAGACGCCCGGAATGTTCGTCATCGATGTGCCTGGCTTCACTTGAATGTAGCCTACCTCATCCGTTGTGATCTGACCTGCCAAGAAATCCGTGTTCGGCTTATGACCGATGGCTACGAAAATCCCGTCGGTTTCAATGATTTCCTCCGCACCCGTTTCGTTGTCACGCACCTTCAGACCGGTTACTCCTTTGTCGCCGGAAACGACGGCAAGAGGCGTCTTGTTCAAGCTCCAGCTGATCTTTTCATTCTCGCGGGCGCGATCCTGCATGATCTTCGAAGCACGCAGCTCATTGCGACGGTGTACCAGCTGAACCTCTGTGGCAAAGCGAGTAAGGAAATTCGCCTCCTCCATCGCAGAGTCTCCGCCGCCGACCACGATAATCTTCTTGCCGCGGAAGAAGAAGCCGTCGCAGGTTGCGCAGGTGCTTACGCCGCGGCCAATCATTTCCTTCTCGTTCTCGATGCCTAGCAGCTTCGCAGATGCGCCGGTAGAGATGATCAACGTTTCCGCTTCGATCTCTCCCATGCCCTCTACCGTCAGCTTGAATGGGCGCTTGGACGTGTCCACGCTGTTCACCCAGCCGGTCTTGAACTCCGCGCCGAAGCGTTCCGCTTGCTTTCGCATATTGGCCATTAATTCGGGTCCCATGATTCCTTCCGGAAAGCCGGGAAAATTCTCGACCTCCGTCGTTGTCGTCAGCTGTCCGCCTGGCTCCGGCCCTTCGATAACCAACGGATTCAGGTTCGCACGCGCCAAGTAAATGGCCGCTGTCAAGCCGGCAGGGCCGGTCCCGATGACGATCGTTTTGTACATACGGATAATTCCTCCTCCAACATGCTGCCAAACCAAAATTTATTAAGAAAAGCTTCTATCGAAAAGAAAACCTCATAGTAGAAGTTTATCCTATCGCTCCGATTTTGAATCAGTTCTAGGCAGCTTGGAGAAAATCGCATTCATCTTCTCTTTCAAGCCGCAGGCCTCGTCAATCAGCTTCACATTCTTGCTTACGGTCGCGACCGACACACCGTAACGCGCGGCTACCTCATGGAAGGGAACCGGCCGGCGATGCATTTTGGCGGTCAAATATTCCAGCGCCGCCGCCCAGCCTTCCACCTTCGTGATCTTCGGCACCGCCGGAAACACCCTGGTTACGTATTCTACCCATAGCGTTTGCAAATCGTACTGCTGCACCAGCTCGTATCTGCGGTTCATATGCGATAAGGCGCAGTCCATCACCTGCTGCCACTTGCGGTCCCAACGCGGTAAGCCTGGGGAAAACGGCGAAGGGGCCACGGCAACCTGACGTCCGTCCAGCACCGCTTTGACCGTGTCCTTATAGCCGATGCTTCGGAGGACGAAGAGAGCCATTTTCTTCAAATAGTCGTCTTCCTCCGGCTGCTGGATAAATTCGAGCAGCGTATCCTTCACCTCATCGTCACCGATCAGGCTGAACGCTTGAATGACCTGCAGCTTCGTGTCCATATCCCCATGACGCAGAGCCCAGAAGAAAGAAGAGCGAACCAGCGGATCCTTCTTCAGATGCTCCGGAAGCCCGTTCTCTGACCGCTCCAAGCCGCGGAACTGCTCCTCGAACGGAAGGTGGTAATGATAGCTTACCGAAGGCTTTACCGCTTCATGACGATACCTGCGGAGCAGGTTCAAATAAAACCGGGGAATTTCCGAGCCCGGGTCAAACTTCTCCGCCTGCCGCCACTGGCGTTCCGCCTCATCGTATCGCTTCGTTTGGTAAGCAGCCACCGCCGTATAGTGGAACAGACAAGGGTCGAAGCCCGCTTCTCCTGTTTTCAGCAAGCGCTTGAACAAATGGTACGCCGCCTCGTGCTCGCTAAGAATGCCCATCGTGGTTGCCAGCTTAAACACATGGTCCTGATGGAAAGGATACATCTTGCGCAGCAGCATCAGCAGCTCATTCAGATTGTCGCGGTCACCGAAATGCTGATAGAAGATGGCCAGGTTGCAAAGTGCGTGCAAGTTGCCCGGCTCCAGCTCCAGCACCTGTTTGATCATATCGACGGATTTATCGAAATGCCCCATATAGTAATAAGCAAGCGCCAAATTATTCCGGGCCGCCATGAAATCGGGGTGCTTCTTAATCAGCTTCTCCATAATCCGAACCGCTTCCGCGAACTTGCCTTCCTCCAGCAGCGAACGGGCGCGGTCATGCTCGAAGAGGCCTTCCCTGGACTTAATCGTAGCCAGCTTCGTCGGACGGTCGAGCTCGTAGCTGAGCAGCTCCATCATTTCTTCCGATTCCTCGAGAAACTGCCCGTTCGGATCATTCTCCAGATAATGCACAATCGCCTTCTCGGCCGATTCATAATTTTCCATATTGGCAAAATTATTGGCCATATAGAAATAACACTCGGTCATCGAGGGATCAATGACATCGAGCACATTTTGCAATATCTTGTTGGACTCCTCATAATTGCCCATCTCCGACAGCAGTCCTGCCAGATTGCAGTGGTTCACAGGATTCTCGGGTTCGTATTCGGCGGCACGTTTAAAATACTTCAGTGCCTTATCATATCGATATCGGTCCATGGACTGAACGGCTTTCTCGAAAAAGAACGTAGCGTCCAGTTTCATCGGGATAATATTCGTAGTGGGTTTAAGCTGTACGCGTTTTTTCTTCTCCATGCAAGGCACCTCCGTGGTCCGTCCGGAACTCGCTCAGAAATCCGGGGTAATCTTAATGTACCTCTATAGTAACATACTCCGGCCCAAAATCGTAATCGATTCCTGAGCCGGAGCACGAAGTGTCGCAATATTTTAATTGGAAATAGGGAATCTATACGCCGCCGTACTTGAACAAGGAGCTGATCGAGCCGCCGGATTGGATGATGCGGATAGCATCCGAAAGCAGATGAGCTACGGAGAGCACCTTAAACTTCTCAGGATGATCGTCCGGAATCGCAATCGAGTCGGTAATAATAACTTCCTTAATGTTCGGATGGTTCAAGCGCTCCAAGGCTGGCCCGGAGAATACCGCGTGGGTGGCAAGAATGTAAACGTCCTTGGCGCCGCGTTCCTTCAGCCCTTCCACGACGTTGACGATTGTCGTACCCGTATCAATCAAGTCTTCGATAATAACAGGCGTTTTGCCTTCCACATCCCCGATGACGTGAGTAACGACAGCTTCATTGTGCGCATAACGCTTCTTGAACATCATTGCGATCGGCGCTTCGATCACGTTCGCCAGGTTCTCAGCTCGCGTTACGCCGCCGGCATCCGGAGAAACCACGATCAAGTCTTCGATATTCTTCTTCTTGATGTAACCGCTGAGAAGATCCAGCGCGGTTAAGTGGTCTACCGGAATATTGAAGAAGCCCTGAATGGCCGGAGCATGCAGATCGATCGTAATGACGCGGTGTGCGCCTGCCGTTGTGAGCAGATCAGCTACCAGCTTAGCCGAGATCGGTTCCCGTGGAGCCGCCTTGCGCTCTTGGCGGGAATACCCGTAATATGGAACGACAAGATTGATCGTCCGTGCCGATGCCCTCTTCGCCGCATCCATCATGACGAGCAGCTCCATGAAGTGTTCGTTGATCGGGTGAGAGAACGTCTGCACCAAGAAGACGTCACAGTTCCGAATGCTTTCCTCATAGAGGCAGTAGACCTCGCCGCTTTTGAATCGGGACAGTTTGATGTTACCCAGCGGAACCCCCAGCTCCCGGCAGATCCGCTCTGCCAATTGGGGATTGGATGATCCCGAGAATATTTTCACCTTGTCGCTGTGCATGATAACCTCCGCATATTATCTTAGATTCCTTAGTCCATGTTGACATGTTTCTACATCATCAGCCCTGTGACGATTTACACAATATTTAAAAAGTCCGACATTCCCATTATACATGAATTCGTCAAAATCCAATAGGCACCATCGTGCGTTTCCGACCCTTAAATGTGGCTAAATCGGTAAAACCGACGTCCTTCAGCAGGGCCACCGCTTGATCGAGATATTGCGCGAGCCGTTCCGGCTGGTGGCAGTCCGATCCAATCGTTATAGGTATTCCCAATTGCAGGGCATATTCAAGCATGCGGCGGCTTGGAAACATTTCGTTTACGGGCATGCGGAGTCCCGATGCGTTCAGTTCAATAGCCAACCCGGCCGTCTTCACGGCCTCCAGCGCTTCCCGCTCCAGATGCTCCGTAGGCTGCTCCGGCTTGAAGCCGAAGCGTTTGATAACGTCAATATGACCGAGGTAGTCGTAGAAGCCCGTCCGGGCCGCCTTTTTCACCGCGTCATAATATTGAACGTACACCTCGTAGGCGTCGCGTTCCTTCCATCCGTCCGTTTGCCGGTAATCCGTGATATCCCATTCCCCGAGAAAATGCACCGAGCCGATCACGTAATCCCACGGATACGCCTTCACAATGCGCTCGATGTCCCGCTCATAGCCTTCAATGTAGTCCCCCTCCAAACCGACTCGGATGTCGATCTGCCGCTTGTATTTCTCCTGGAGACGGAATGCCTCTTCGACATAGTTCGGCAATTCCTCCATCGGCATCGCCATACCCGGGAGATATGTTGCCGGGTCTACATGGAGCAAGGGCATGTGATCGGACAGCCCCAATTGAGTGAGTCCGATCTCAATGCCCTTCAGCACGTATTCCTCCAGCTCGCCCGACGCATGACCACACCTAACGTGGTGGGTATGATAATCGATCAGCATGTTGGAGCTCCTTACTTTTTGGTATTGTGGCGGCGGTCCAGCTCACGCATAACCTCATCCAGCGGCAGCTTCTGCTCGCGCAGCAGCACCATCAGATGGAAAATCAGGTCGCTGGCTTCATAACGAAGCTCGTCGGCATCGCGGTTCTTCGCGGCGATGATGACCTCGGCGGCCTCCTCCCCGACCTTTTTGAGGATTTTGTCGACCCCTTTTTCAAACAAGTACGTAGTATAGGCTCCTTCCGGACGCTCTGCATCCCGCTGCGCAATAACCGATTCCAGTGCGTTCAGGATCGCGAAGCGGTCGCTGCCTGCAGCTTCTCCGGTCCCTTGAACCGCGCCCAGCTTCACTTCATTATAGAAGCAGCTGTATCGGCCGGTATGGCAGGCAGCACCCGCTTGATCTACCAGCACCAACAGCGTGTCGCCGTCGCAGTCGTAACGGAGCGCCTTGACCTTCTGCGTGTGTCCGCTGGTCGCGCCCTTATGCCACAGCTCGTTGCGGGAACGGCTCCAGAACCACGTTTCTCCCGATTCGATCGTCAGCTTCAGTGAATCCTGATTCATATAAGCCATCATGAGGACTTCCTTGCTTACGGCATCCTGCACAATCGCAGGCACCAGGCCGTTAGCGTCCCATTTGATCGCTGCATTCAGCTCTTCCACGTTGGTGATTCCCCCAGCTTGCTCACTCACCGTACTTCCACTCCTCTGCTTCGGAGGTCCTGCTTGACCTCACCTATCGTCATTTCCTTATAGTGAAAAATCGTTGCGGCCAATCCTGCATCCGCTTTGCCTTCGCCAAACACATCGTAGAAATGTTCTTTCTTCCCCGCTCCGCCGGAAGCAATCACCGGAATGCTGACCGTCTCCGATACCGCCCGGGTCAGCTTCAGGTCAAAGCCGTCCTTTGTTCCGTCCGCGTCCATGCTGGTCAGCAGGATTTCCCCGGCGCCGAGCTCCTCAATCCGCTTGACCCACTCCAGCGCCCTAATTCCCGTGCCGTTACGGCCGCCGTGGGTGAACACTTCCCACTCGCCCCATTCGCTATTAAACCGGGCATCCACCGCGACAACGATGCATTGGGATCCGAATCGGCGGGCGCCGTCCGAGACGAGCTGAGGATTTCTCACCGCCGCCGTATTGATCCCGATCTTATCCGCACCCGCACGCAGCAGCCTCTTCATATCGTCCACGCTGGCAATGCCGCCGCCTACGGTAAAAGGAATCGTGATTTCCCCCGCCGTCTGCTTGACGACCTCGATCATGGTCGCTCTGCCTTCATGGGAGGCCGAAATGTCAAGGAATACCAGTTCGTCAGCGCCTTCCTTATCGTAAATCGCCGCCAGCTCGACAGGGTCTCCTGCATCCCGAAGGTTTACGAAATTCACACCCTTTACGACACGGCCGTCCTTCACATCAAGGCAAGGAATGATTCGTTTAGCCAACATCTCTTGTATTGCCCCCTCTCCCTATCGAATCATTAATTGAAGTTATCCCTTAACAGAAGCTGCATTGACACACATAGCCAGAAAATTCCCCAGCAGCTTCATGCCGACTTCTCCGCTTTTCTCCGGGTGAAACTGCATGCCGAATACGTTGTCTCTTCCCACAATCGCTGTTACCTGTTGGAAGTAATCCGTTGTGGCCAATAGGTCCTCTTTACGTTCAGGCAATACATGGAAGGAGTGTACGAAATACACATGGCCCTCCTCCAGATCACGAAAAAGCGGGCTTGCCTGCTTAAACTCCAGCCGATTCCAGCCCATATGCGGGATTTTGTAGCCGCCTTGGAAACGAACCACGCTGCCAGGCAACAGGTTCAAGCCTTGATTAAGTCCGTGCTCCTCACTGCTGCCGAACAAAAGCTGCATCCCAAGGCAGATGCCCAGCAGCGGCTTTCCCGTCTCGGCATAATGCTTCACGGCTTCGTCCAAATTCGAGGCACGCAGATGCTCCATAGCATCGCCGAAGGCGCCGACGCCCGGCAAAATCGCACCGTCCGCCTCAAGCAGCACCCGCTCCTCCGAAGTCACAACGGCTTCGTAGCCGAGACGCTCCACGGCCTTCGCCACGGAGTGAAGATTGCCCATTCCGTAATCGATAATTGCGATCATGCTTACAGCACTCCCTTCGTCGAAGGCACGCCTTTCACACGGGGATCGATTGAAGTTGCCTCGTCGAGCGCGCGTCCGAGCGCCTTGAATACCGCTTCCACCATGTGGTGCGTATTGTGCCCGTAGTGCACGATGACGTGCAGTGTAATGCGCGCTTCGAGTGCGAACTTATGCAGAAACTCATGCACAAGCTCTGTCGTGAAGCTACCGACCGTCTGGGACGGGTACTGGGCACGATATTCCAGGTGGGGACGGTTGCTGATGTCGATGATGACTTGCGCCAGCGCCTCATCCATCGGAATGAACACATTCGCGTAACGCTTGATGCCCTTCTTGTCGCCAAGCGCTTCTCTCACCGTCTGTCCGAGACAAATTCCTATATCCTCCACCGTATGATGATCGTCAATCTCCACATCGCCGATCGCCTTCACGTTCAGGTCGAACTGGCCGTGCTTTGTAAACAGATCCAGCATGTGGTTGAAGAATGGCACATCCGTGTCAATCTCCGAAATCCCCGTTCCATCAATGGCAAAAGAAAGCTTAATATCCGTTTCGTTCGTCCTTCTAGCTACCTCTGCCGAGCGTACCTGCTGCTTTTGCTCTTGTTCAGCCACGAGTGTTCCCTTCCTTCTCCAGTCGAATTTGGATCGCGCGCGCGTGAGCCTCGAGCCCCTCATGACGGGCAAGAGCGATAATTTTCTCGCCGTCGCGCAGCAGCGCTTCCTTGCTATAGTAAATAACGCTTGATTTCTTCATAAAATCGTCCACGTTCAGCGGCGACGAGAACCTTGCGGTTCCGTTCGTCGGTAGCACATGGTTCGGACCGGCAAAATAATCCCCTACCGGCTCCGAGCTGTAAGGACCGAGGAACACGGCGCCGGCGTTTTCGATTTTGCCGAGGTACTGGAACGGCTCCCGCACGATAACCTCGAGATGCTCCGGCGCCAGCTGATTGACGACGCTCACGCCCTCGTCGAGGCTCGCTACGCGCAGGATCGCGCCGTAATCGCGGATCGATTGCGCCGCGATGTCCCGCCGTGGCAGCGCGGCAAGCTGGCGGTCCACCTCGGTGCGGACCGCCTCGGCCAGCTCCGGCGATGGGGTCACCAGAATCGCCGAAGCCATCTCGTCGTGCTCCGCCTGCGAGAGCAGGTCCGCCGCCACGTAGGCGGCGTCCGCGCTCTCATCCGCCAGCACGACAATCTCGCTCGGGCCGGCTATGCTGTCGATGTCGACGGCGCCAAACACGTAACGTTTGGCTAAGGCGACATAGATGTTCCCCGGCCCTACGATCTTGTCGGCCGCCGCGATCGACTCGGTGCCGTAAGCGAGCGCCGCTACGGCCTGCGCCCCGCCGACGCGGTAAATCTCCCGCACTCCGGCTTCGGCTGCCGCTACGAGGATGTGCGGGTTAATGCCCTCCACGCCCGCCGTCGAAGGCGGCGTGACCATCACGATCTCCGGCACGCCGGCCACCTGAGCCGGGATCGCGTTCATCAGCACCGACGAAGGGTAGGCCGCCTTGCCCCCTGGCACGTACAGCCCTACCCGGCGCAGCGGACGGATGACCTGGCCGAGAATGCTTCCATCAGGCTGCAGATCCATCCAAGACGAACGCTTCTGCTTCTCGTGAAAGCGGCGAATGTTCACAGCCGCCTCGCGGATCGCTTCAAGGAACGAAGCGTCTACATGCTGGTAGGCCGCTTGGATTTCCTCTTCGCTCACCCGGAGACCCTCTACCTTCACCTTATCCAATTCGAGCGCCAGCCGACGCAGTGCCGTGTCGCCGTTCACCCGAACGTCTTCGATAATTTGCTTCACGCGCTCGTTCTGTTCCGGTGAGCCGTATTCCACTTCCCGCTTCAGCGAGAAGTCGTTTGCATCCATGATTCTCATCGTTCTTTCGTCCCTCCCATATCGGCCAGGCTAGACCTTCGCCGCTGCTTCCAGCTTCGCTGCAATGACCGGCTGCAGCTTGTCGCACAGCGCTTGAATCGCCTCGTTCTTCATCCGGTAGCTTACCCGGTTCGCAATCAGACGGCTTGTGATCGGGAAGATCACTTCGTGCTCCGCCAGCCCGTTTTCCCGCATCGTCGTCCCGGTTTCCACCATATCCACGATTCGGTCCGCCAAGCCGATCAGCGGCGCGAGCTCGATCGAGCCGTTCAGCTTGATGACCTCTACCTGCTGCCCCTGCTCCCGGAAATATTGGGAGGCTACGTTCGGATACTTCGTCGCTACCCTGGGGTTCAATACCGGCTTCCAGTCCGGTAGGCCGATCACCGACATGCGGCAGCGCGCGATCCCGAGGTCCAGCAGCTCGTACACATTGCGGTTCTCCTCCATGAGGACATCCTTGCCCACGATTCCGATGTCCGCTACCCCATACTCGACGTAAGTCGGTACGTCCACCGGCTTCGCCATGATGAACTCCATGTTCGCCTCCGGCACCGCAATGATCAGCTTCCGCGAATCATCCATATCCTCCGGAATCGTGTAACCCGCTTCTCTCAGCAGCTTCGATGCCTGCTTATAGATACGCCCCTTGGGCATGGCTACCTTCAATAGGTCTTGCATCCGATTCGCCCTCCTTTACAAGCCGAACTCTATTACATCTTGATAAATGACGCCGTTCACACGATACGTTTCATCCGGCTGCAGCTCCGCCCGGAAGCTCCCCGCCTCGTCTACCAGCCTCGTTTCCACCATCACGCCTTCACGACGACGCATGTCTGCTGCCGCTTGCAGTGCTTCCTGACGTTGTGCTGCCGTATAAGCAATAAGGATGCGGTATGGCGCCTCCGGCGTTCCGTACTTGCTGACCGCCTCCAGGATGCGATTCGTCTTCAATGCAAAGCCCGTTGCCGGCGCCGGACGCCCGAATTGGGATAGGAGGTTATCGTACCTGCCGCCGCTGCATACCGGGAAGCCCAAATCTGCCGCATAGCCTTCGAACGTCATACCTGTATAATAGGAGAAATCCCCAATCATCGTTAAATCAATCACCACATGCTCGCTTACTCCGTACGCCTTAAGGACATCCCACACCTCGCATAGATGGCTAATCGCCTGCTGCGCCGTCGGATCCTGCGTTACTTCTCGCGCTTGGCTGCAGATCTCTTGACCGCCGCGGAGCCGTAATATCCCCTCAAGCTCCGATTGTACCGCTTGGGATAAGCCTAGATGACGAATGGTTTCCCGATAGCCTACATAGTCCCGTCCCAGAAGACATTCCTTCAGCGCAACCTGCGCTTCCGGACGATCCGCCAACGTTTCACGGAACAGCCCGTTCAGGAAACCCACATGACCGACAGCCATCTTGAATTCCTTCACTCCGGCCGCTTGCAAGCCTGCTACCGCTAGAGCTATTACTTCCGCATCGGACTCCGAGGAGGCATCCCCTACCAGCTCCACACCTGTCTGGAAAAACTCCGCATCGCGTCCTGCCTCCGCCTCAATGGCGCGAAACACATTCGCGTGGTAGGAAAGTCTCAGCGGAAGCGTCTCCTCCTTCAGAAGGGAGGAAACCACCCGCGCGATCGGAGCAGTCACATCCGAACGAAGCACCAGTGTCGTGCCCTTGCGGTCCAACAGCTTGAACAGCTTCTTATCTTCCGTGGAGCTAGCTACCCCCACAGTGTCGTAATATTCCAGCGTCGGCGTTAAAATTTCGCGATAGCCCCAGCGCTCCATGCATTGAAGCACATTACGCTCAATCCTGCGCAGCTGCGAGATCGCTTCCGGTAAGTAATCCTTCACGCCTGACGGCTTCTCAAACACCTTTGGTTTGGACATTGTTTTACACCTGCCTGCCAGAAATTTATGCCTTATCTCAGAACGTTACAAATAAGGATTGATGCTTAAGCGTTCAGTTATCTGCATGTTGTACAGCTAAATCATGTGTTTAGACAACGTTCCTCAGCTTAGCTGCATTTCGTACATCTAATTTGCCTGTTGGATCCATCTACAGCTATTTCCTGAAAACCGCCAATAAGCCTAAATATAACTTTATAGAATACAGGTAACCATCACGTGCACTTTTGCCAATAACGACTCCGAGCTCAGCTTACAGCCATTACCCAAAGCCTTACGCAGAGCCCCGCAGCATCCAGCGCCAACCCCTCAAGCAAACTTACTTCTAAACTTATTCGCTTTAGTTCGCTAATATGTTACCATGCTACCAAAATAAAGAATGTAATCGTAAGTTTACCACGGAAACCATTGACCGGTCAATGAATTTTCCATGGTTTTTCCGCGCCGGCACTCACTTTTTCCTCCTACGGGTCATCCCTCGTACGACCCTTTACGAACATCCTCACGGATGACACGCAGAGGGTTGCCTGCAACAAAGCTGTAAGGCGCAACATCCTTATGTACGACCGAACCCGCACCAATCACAGCATGATCCCCGATGGTAACCCCCGGCAAAATCGTCGTATTCGCACCGATCATTACATGAGAGCCGATCCGTACATTCCCGAGCCGATATTCTTTAATCAAATACTCATGGGTCAGGATCGTCGAGTTGTACCCGATAATCGTGTTCTCGCCTACTTCAATTCGCTCCGGAAAGAACACATCCACCATGACCATTAAAGCAAAGGAGGTATGCTCTCCCACCTTCATCCCTAACACGCGCCGATAAATCCACCGCTTGAGGGGCAAAGATGGGGCATACCTTGAAATTTGAATGAACACGAAATTTCGTACCGCTTTCCATCTCGAAATCGTGTTGTACATTTGCCATAAGGAATTCGGCCCTTCTACCGGGTACCGTTCCGTTCGTCTCAACGAGCATCACCTTGAATGCCGACAACCTGCAGCAGCTCACGCATGTCATCGATAATATGAGTCGGCTCGTAGCCCTTCAAGTAATCCATTCCCTTCAAGGACCAAGCCACGCCGACGGATACAACACCTGCGTTCTTACCCGCCTCGATATCGTAATGGCTGTCCCCGACCATCGCCGCGGAAGAGGCATCTCCGCCGAGCTCGCGTAAGGCCCGCTGAATCCCCTCCGGATGCGGCTTCGGGTTCTCCACATCCTCTACGGTTACGATCGTGCCAAAGTAATCATACAATCCGCACAGCTTCAAGCCCATCTCGGTGGTAAGCCGGATTTTGCTGGTTACGACTCCAAGCTTCACACCAGCAGCGTGCAGCGCAGCCAGCGTTTCTTTCACGTGGGGGAATTCCTTCACGAATTCATCATGACGCGTTACATTAAATTCCCGATATTTTTTCACCAGATCATCCACCTGCTCGCGCCCGGAAAAATGCACCATCTGCTCCACCAGAGGACGCCCCATGTTTGGAATGATGAACTCCCGCGTCATCGGCGGATCGACAACCCCTTCGAACGTATGCAGGAAGGATTGAATAATCAGCTCGTTCGTGTCGATTATCGTCCCGTCCAAATCAAAAAGTACCGTTTGAATCATGCTTCAAGCTCCTTTGTCTAGCTGTCGATTGTACGTTCGTTTTTTTCCTCGCTGCCCTGCTGCTCAGCCTTGGCTTCGCTCTCCGGCTCCATTACCGTTTCGCCTTGGCGTACGATAGGGTCCGCGTATCTTACCGATGCTGCGCCTGTTTTCCGGCGTATCGTTATGAAAGCAATCCCACCCAAGAAGATCAAGATCGCAACCAGCTGAGATATTCTCACATTGCCGCCGTATGTTAACGTACCCTGGGTAAAGCCGAACCACGTCATCGGCGTCCATAACCAATTAATAAACCCTGCAAGCCACTCCGGTCCCGTAAAGTCCAAACTGTCCGTTCGCAGCGCTTCTACAAAGAAGCGACCGATGGAATACCAGAGGAAATAGCCTGCGAACAGCTCTCCTGCCCGTAAAAACGGTCTACGGCGCAGCCAGAGCAGAAGCAGCAGCCCGACAAGGTTCCATAGCGACTCATATAAGAAGGTCGGATGGTAATATGTGCCCTCGATGAACATTTGCTGCACAATCCAATTCGGCAAATTCAGCGTCTCCCGCAGGAATGCTTCATCGACCGGACCTCCATGAGCCTCTTGGTTCATGAAGTTTCCCCAGCGGCCGATCATCTGCCCCACGATTAACCCTGGAGCGCAAATATCCGCAATACGCCAAAAGTTGTAGCCTTTTTTCCTCGAGTAAATGACGCCTGCTGCGACCGCCCCGATCAGTGCCCCATAGATGGCAATTCCACCGTGCCAGACGGCAAATACCTCCAGCCAATTATCCCGATAATCCTCCCATTTAAAAGCGACGTAATAAATTCGGGCCCCGACGATCGCCGAAGGAACGCCAATAAGTATCAAATCCATGAAAAAATCGGAAGGAATTCTGAATCGCTTTCCTTCCTGGACTGCCAGCAGCAGTCCGACGAGAACAGCCGTTCCTAGAATGATGCCATACCAATGAACCTTGATCGGTCCTAAGGCGATTGCGATAGGATCTATTGCCAACGTCATACCGCCAACCCTCCCTTATTCGATATCATCCATATCCTCGGCGAGCGATTCCGTCAGCTTGTTCGTAAACTGAAGGGCCGCGTTATACCCCATGCGCTTCAACCGGTAGTTCATGGCGGCCACCTCGATGATGACCGCAAGGTTCCTTCCGGGACGGACGGGCACCGTGACTAATGGGATATCCGTATCAATGATGCGTGTCGTCTCTTCATCCAGTCCCAGCCGGTCATACTGCTTGTCCTGCTGCCAGGTTTCCAGCTTGCACACGACGGATATTTTCTTGGCCGTGCGCACGGCTCCCGCACCGAAGAGCGTCATTACATTGATGATACCGATTCCGCGAATTTCCAGCAAATGACGAATCAGCTCCGGTGCGTTGCCAATCAAAGTGTGATCGGCCGTCTGGCGGATTTCTACCGCATCGTCGGCAATTAATCGATGCCCTCTTTTTACAAGCTCCAGCGCCGTCTCACTTTTACCAATTCCGCTTGATCCCGAAATGAGCATGCCGACGCCATAAACATCTACTAATACCCCATGAATCGTTGTCGTCGGAGCGAGACGGTTCTCCAAGAAACCTGTTAACCGGCTCGTAAAGATTGTTGTTGCCGTCCCTGTTCGCAGCACGGGAATCTGATTGTCATTTGCCGCGGCCAATAGCTCAATCGGCGCTTCCAATCCACGGCTCAAAATAATACAAGGCGTTTCCTCCGGCTTACACAGACGGGCCATTCGATCCATACGCTCATCCGAAGAAAGCCCATCGAAAAAGGTTAGCTCCGTCTTCCCCAGAATCTGTACGCGCTCTCTCGGATGAAACTCGAAATACCCGGCGATTTCAAGTCCGGGTCTATATAAGTCCGCTACTGTAATAGGGCGCTTTAAGCCGCCTTCCCCACAGATAATCTCCAAATGAAACTCCGCTACCAAATCTGATACTTTTACCTTCTTCGGCATAGATGAGGTCGTCTCCTTTTGTTATCCCAATATTCTCATCCTAATGGAATTAATCGGGGAAAGCAAGCATGTTGGACCACTTCTCCGTCTCCGAATCCTAAGGGTGGGCCTCAACTGAAACATCTTATCCTTCGATCCCTTTAAATAAAAGTGGATGGATGGGATCGAAGGATAGAACTCGCGGCCCAACCCTTAGGATCCTACGACTGTCGAACTAGTTCAACATGTTGCGAAAAAAAGCAAAAAGAGACCGTCCGAGTTATTCGGACGGTCTCTGGGCGGGTAAGATAATATTAGTTGTTCACGAAGATGGACAGAGTCGTTTCTTTATCGAAGAAATGAACTTTGTTCATGTCGATAGCAAGCTTAACGCTTGTGTTTTCTTTAAAGCCTGCGCGGCCGTCTACACGAGCAACTACGCTTTGAGTACCGATGCCAGTCAAGTGCAAGAGCATTTCATGACCGAGGTTCTCGGACACTTCAATGTGAGCATTCACGATGGAGTTCGGGGAAGCTTCCATGAAGATTGCCTCATCGTGGAAATCCTCCGGACGAACGCCCATAACTACCTCTTTACCGATATAGCCTTTGTCACGCAAAATCTTTGCTTTGCCTTCTGGCAGTTCAACGCTGACTCCGTTAGCCTTGAAGTAAAGGCTGCCACCTTGCTCTGCGAATGTACCGTTGATGAAGTTCATGGATGGGGATCCGATGAAGCCCGCAACGAACATGTTCAGAGGGAAGTTATAGATCTCTTCCGGTGTAGCCGCTTGCTGAATGATCCCTTTATCCATAACGACGATACGATCGCCCATTGTCATCGCTTCTGTTTGGTCATGCGTTACGTAGATAATTGTTGTTTCCAGACGCTTGTGAAGCTTACCGATCTCAGCACGCATCTGTACGCGCAGCTTCGCATCCAAGTTGGAAAGCGGTTCGTCCATCAAGAACACTTGCGGTTCACGGACAATCGCACGTCCCAAGGCAACACGCTGACGCTGACCGCCGGAGAGAGCCTTCGGCTTACGATCCAGCAAGTGAGTGATGTCGAGGATACGAGCAGCTTCGCGAACGCGAGCGTCGATATCGGCTTTCTTGAACTTACGAAGCTTCAAACCGAAAGCCATGTTTTGATACACGTTCATGTGCGGATACAACGCGTAGGACTGGAACACCATCGCGATGTCGCGGTCTTTCGGAGCAACGTCGTTCACAAGACGGTCGCCGATGTACAATTCGCCCTCTGTGATTTCTTCCAAACCTGCGATCATACGAAGCGTTGTGGACTTACCGCAACCGGAAGCGCCTACCAATACCAAGAATTCTTTATCTTTAATTTCCAAGTGGAAATCTTTAACCGTTGCTTCTTCTGCACCCGGATATTTCTTTACGATATGGTTTAAGCGTACGCCTGCCATGATTCATTCCCCCTACGAGATAGTATCAACTTATAGATCCATCTTACCTTACAGACACGCTTATGACTATGCACAATCTTCACAAAAAAATCACTTCCTTTTCGTTACTTTGTACAATAGCATGGCAATCTTCACAAGAACCGCGTCGTTGAAGGTCCGCACGTCCAAACCCGTCTCCTGCTTAAACTTATCGAGTCTGTATAAAAGCGTGTTTCGATGAATATACAGCTTCTTGGCCGTCTCGCTGACATTGCAATCCAGGGCAAAAAACTGCTCCAGCGTCGTCATGGTCTCCGAATCGAGCACCACATCCAGCCGCTTCAGCACCCTCTCCAGGAAGCCGCTTTTCTCCGCCTCGGGAATATGATGTATCAGCTTCTCAAGCTGCAAGCTCCATGGCAAATGCATATTACTGCCTACGTGATAGGTGCGTCCAAGCATGATCGTCTCTCTTAGCTGCAGAATCGCGCTGTATAACGATTTGGCCGGTTTGATCGGATAATGAATGGCCAGATGGCACTCTCCCACCCATTCACTCTCCAGCATTTCGTGTAACCCGTAGCCAATTGCGGCAAGCTGATCCTCCAAGCTTTCCTCATCCTCGGAATCGCGTTCATCCAGCGTATCAGCGGACAGGATCTTTTCCGGACCAAGAATGACCCACTCATTATCCGTTAGAGGAACAAGTGTGATCTCTGCGTCGAAGAAGCTTTCCAGCAGCTTTTTCAGCTCTTGAAATTGCACCCTGCGAGAAGTAGTCGAATCACCGTAAAGCAGCAGCGGGATTTTACTTGAATATAGAGACATCTGGGAGACAAGCGTGTCCGGCATCTCTGCCTGATGGAATCCCAGCTCCTGCTGCTGACGCACCCAATCGCGGACAAGCGCCGCCTTGCGCTCCTCGTCGCTAAGACCTGAGCCTGCACTCTTCTTGTCACCGCTGCGCTTGAGTCCTGACGTTATCGTTAATGAAACCAGTTGCCGCTCTACAGCCGTTACGCCTGCCGATGGGAGCTGCAATAGATGCGCCTCTTGACCTTCCTTTTGCACAAGAAAAAAGAGGCTCTCCCCCTGCTCCATGCTTCGACCCGGCATAACCGCTTGGTCCGCTTCCCGATTACTACTTTGCTTTACGGCCTGAAGCCAATCGCTCCAAGGCCATCGGATCCATTGTACGGGCACATTCAGAATTTGCTGCAGCTTCTCTCTCAACTGTTCCCAATCCATTCCGAGGCTCCTTACTCTCTATATAATAGTGATCACCGTATGAATACTACCTCTATTGTATCACAACCGTATCTAGTTTTATGGAAAAAAATAAACCCTGCCGTTTCGCAGGGTTCGGATAACTTCGAAATTATAGAACGCGGCGGGCCGTTACATAATGCTCCTTCCACCAACCGCTTTCGATTGTACTGTATTTTACCCCGCCTTCGCCGTAGGTATGAATCATCATGCCGTTACCGACATACATCCCAACATGTCCGATTTTACCACCGGAATCCTTGGTTGTGAAGAATACGAGATCTCCCGTTTCCAGGTTGCTCTTACTTATATAACGGCCTTCCTTCGCTTGGTCTCGGGATACGCGAGGGAGCTCAATGCCATGCTTGTTATAAATCCACTTCATAAAGGAAGAGCAATCGAAGGTCCGGGTTTGCCCATATTTCGCCCCAAAATCATAAGGAGTGCCCAAGTATTGTCTTGCTGTCAGCACCAAGCCGACTTTCTTCTGGTCGTCACTGCTAAGTACGCGTCGGGCTCCGATAAACTGACTCTTATACAGATCGACATCACGAGTAATTACCTCATCCTTCGCTTTGGACGCCATGACCATTTTATCATTACCAATATAAATTGCTGAGAAGCTTGGGTTCTTTGCCGCCGGAGCCGAAGAAAAGCACATCGCCAGGCTTGACACTGCTTAGCGTTTTTATGAACGGCTTGTTCATCTTGTATTGAGCATCGAGGGAACGAGGCATATTATAATCAATCTTTTCAAATACATAATGGATCAGACCGGAAGCATCAAACCCGTTACTCATGCTTTCCCCGCCGAGGGTATACTCCTTGCCTACCGTCTTTTTGGCCAAGGATACAGCATCCATATCATCATAGGCGGCAAAGGCCGAGCCCGCAAAAACCCCTGTCAACATAACCGTCATCGCGACAGTCAGCCCTGCCGTACGAATTACAGCGCTTTTCTTCAACATGAAACGCTTCCTCCCAGTTCGTGTAGTATTCTCCATGTTTGGGTATTCACTGTACCCGCATTCACAGATTACCATGGGAGGAAACGGGTGCGCATTCCTCAAACTTTTCCTCTATACGAGAGCTAATGGGAGGAAAACCAGAATAAGCCAAACCCCTATCAAGCAAGGAGTTTGACTTGTAATTGATTTTTTATGTAGGTAAGATGCAAAAGCCGCGTCACTACTGGGTTTTCGAAGGTTTGAGGACCGGCCTTTTTGGGGTTGGAGCACCTTCTGCTTCCAGTCTTAAAAGATCAACCAGGAGCATTTCCCTCACTTACCATAATATTGGCCTTAAAAAATGACCCCTACCGTAATAAGGATATTTTCACTTTTGGTGGAAAGAATGTTAGAAAGTTAGAATAAAAGAGAGGAGAAGTCTCCCATTTACCATCTCAGATTTGGAACCGCGTCTGTAACCTTCCAGCTTCCCTCATCTGTCTCCGCCAAGGTGGTTACTTATCGGGACAAGCCTGTTTACGAGGAGGATTCCTCCCATTCCGTATTACAGCGAGCTATGAAACAGCCTATTGGCGACAAGCAATTGAATGAACTAGCCCGCGGTAAAAAAAGTGCGGTTATTCTCATTAGCGACGGGAGTCGCTTGGCCCCAAGTCATTTGATGCTTCCGGTTCTGCTGGAGGAGTTACATGCCGGCGGCATTCCCGACGAAGCGGTTGATGTCGTTATTGCATTGGGCCTCCATCGTAAGCATAGCGCAGAGGAAATCGAACACCTTGTCGGGTCTAGCATTTACCGCCGCGTCCGTATACATAATCATTCCTCTTTGTCGGAGGACTGTGTTTTTGTAGGGACTACTTCCGCAGGCACGCCGCTGGAAATAAATCGAATTGTAGCTACCGCGCCTTTGCTTATTGCAACAGGCAATATTGAGCCGCATGCGCTGGTCGGTATCTCCGGGGGGTCAAGGCTATGGTGCCGGGAACAGCCTCACACCGGACCATTGAGCACAATCACGGGCTCTCGCTTAAGTACAAAGCCGAACCCGGAAAATCCGATAATCCCATTCATCGCGATTTGGAAGAGGTACTCCGGTTTGTGCCGATCCACTTCCTGCTCAATACGATCGTCGACATCGATAAGAATGTTCTAGAGGCCGTTGCGGGCGACGTCATGGAAGCCCACCGGGCCGGTATTTCATTAGCTTCCCAGCGTTTCGTAGTCCCGACTGAGGAAGAACTCTATGATGTTGTCATTGCTTCTCCGGGAGGTGACCCCAAGGATAAGCAGATGTATCAAGCTATTAAATCGATGAAGAATGCCGCCGCTTTTACAAAGCCGGGAGGTACGATTATCATTGCCGCCCAGTGCAGTGAAATGCTAGGCAACGGAACTTTACAGTATTGGGTTGATACGATGCCGAGCCGGGATTGGATGGTGCGTAAGCTGAAAGAGCAGTTTGTTATCGGCGCCCATAAAATACTGCATATCGACGAGTCGCTCCAGCAAAGATCAGGTCTACCTGTATTCGTCGTCGCCGAGCTATTTACCCGAGCTTCTAGGGTTGCATGTGGTACAGAACCTTCAGCAAACGATAGATACAATACTTACGCCCGGGATGAAGGTCGGAATCATGCCGTATGCATCATTAACCTTTGCAGGGCAGATATCTACTTAACGCAGACTCTTCTTGTAATGTTGCTTTTTTGGCTCTATGCTTAGATAGGATGTATTGGCAACATAACTTCATTTTGGGATTAGGGGAGAGAAAAGGCATTGGCGATTATTGAGATTACAGTTATCCCCATTGGGACGGCGAGCACCAGCTTAAGCTCTTATGTCGCGGATCTTCATCGGTCGCTGGAGGAAGCCCCGGAGACAATCCAGTTTCAAATGACGCCCATGAGCACTATCATCGAAGGTGAGTTGGATGAGCTTCTTTCCGTCGTACGTCGCTTGCATGAAGCACCTTTCTTGCGAGGCGCCAACCGCGTCAGCACATCGATTAAAATCGATGACAGGCGTGATAAAGCCGCCTCCATGGCGCAAAAGCTTAGATCCGTCGAAGAGAAGCCGCGCTAGCTTCTCTTGCATACAGAGAAACAAAAAAGAGACCACACGGGTGGTCTCTTGCTATTTTTGTTTAGAAAAGTGAGCCATGTAGGACTCGAACCTACGACACCCTGATTAAAAGTCAGGTGCTCTACCGACTGAGCTAATGGCTCAAAGCAAACTGGTGGAGGCTGATGGATTCGAACCACCGAACTCGTACGAGAACAGATTTACAGTCTGTGCGTTTGGCCACTTCGCTAAGCCTCCAGGTTGTGGTGATCGGCCGCTTAGCAGGATAACCTATGGTGGCTCGGGACGGAATCGAACCGCCGACACGAGGATTTTCAGTCCTCTGCTCTACCGACTGAGCTACCGAGCCATATGCTTGTATTAGATTGAGGTTAAATGGCGGAGCCGACGGGATTCGAACCCGCGGTCTCCTGCGTGACAGGCAGGCATGTTAGGCCTCTACACCACGGCTCCACACATTAAGTAAAACAGTGCCGCCGAGAGGACTTGAACCCCCAACCTACTGATTACAAGTCAGTTGCTCTACCAATTGAGCTACAGCGGCATAAATAAACATATGGTGGAGGCTGACGGGATCGAACCGCCGACCCTCTGCTTGTAAGGCAGATGCTCTCCCAGCTGAGCTAAGCCTCCATATGATAAGTAGCGGCAGAGGGGATCGAACCCCCGACCTTACGGGTATGAACCGTACGCTCTAGCCAGCTGAGCTACGCCGCCATATAAAGAAACGGAGAGAGAGGGATTCGAACCCTCGCACCACTTACGCAGTCTAACCCCTTAGCAGAGGGTCCCCTTGAGCCACTTGGGTATCTCTCCAAGATCACTTGGATGCAGTAAGTTGCACCCTAAAAACTGGATTCGAAACGCTCCGACAATCTCGTTTTATCACTCCGTTGTGCTTCGCACAAAGTCGCTCCCAAACGAGATGTCTTCGCTAGCAAATTTGTCTAGCTATGGGGTCCCCGCAAAGTAATCGGTATACGCTTCGTCAGCTTCACTTCACTTTGTGGGGTACATTTGGATAAGCCCTCGACCGATTAGTATTCGTCAGCTCCACACGTTGCCGCGCTTCCACCCCGAACCTATCTACCTCGTCGTCTACAAGGGTCTTACATACTGGGAAATCTCATCTTGAGGGGGGCTTCACGCTTAGATGCTTTCAGCGCTTATCCCTTCCGTACTTGGCTATCCAGCCGTGCCTCTGGCGAGACAACTGGTACACCAGCGGTACGTCCATCCCGGTCCTCTCGTACTAAGGACAGCTCCTCTCAAATTTCCTACGCCCGCGACAGATAGGGACCGAACTGTCTCACGACGTTCTGAACCCAGCTCGCGTACCGCTTTAATGGGCGAACAGCCCAACCCTTGGGACCTACTTCAGCCCCAGGATGCGATGAGCCGACATCGAGGTGCCAAACCTCCCCGTCGATGTGGACTCTTGGGGGAGATAAGCCTGTTATCCCCAGGGTAGCTTTTATCCGTTGAGCGATGGCCCTTCCATTCGGTACCACCGGATCACTAAGCCCGACTTTCGTCCCTGCTCGACCTGTACGTCTCGCAGTCAAGCTCCCTTATGCCTTTGCACTCTTCGAATGATTTCCAACCATTCTGAGGGAACCTTGGGGCGCCTCCGTTACTCTTTAGGAGGCGACCGCCCCAGTCAAACTGCCTACCTGACACTGTCCCCGCACCCGATCAGGGTGCCAGGTTAGAACTCCGATACGATCAGGGTGGTATCCCAACGGCGCCTCCACCGAAGCTGGCGCTCCGGCTTCCTAGGCTCCCACCTATCCTGTACAGATCGTACCAAAGTCCAATATCAAGTCGCAGTAAAGCTCCATGGGGTCTTTCCGTCTTGTCGCGGGTAACCTGCATCTTCACAGGTATTAAAATTTCACCGGATCTCTCGTCGAGACAGCGCCCAAGTCGTTACGCCATTCGTGCGGGTCAGAATTTACCTGACAAGGAATTTCGCTACCTTAGGACCGTTATAGTTACGGCCGCCGTTTACTGGGGCTTCGGTTCACAGCTTCGGTATATACCTAACCGCTCCCCTTAACCTTCCAGCACCGGGCAGGCGTCAGCCCGTATACTTCGCCTTGCGGCTTCGCACAGACCTGTGTTTTTGCTAAACAGTCGCTTGGGCCTTTTCACTGCGGCCCCCTCGGGCTATTCACCCTACCGAGGCACCCCTTCTCCCGAAGTTACGGGGTCATTTTGCCGAGTTCCTTAACGAGAGTTCTTCCGAGCGCCTTAGCATGCTCTGCTCGCCTACCTGTGTCGGTTTGCGGTACGGGCACCTTCTCCCTGGCTAGAGGCTTTTCTTGGCGGCTTGAACTCATGACCTTCGCTACTTGAATTTCGCTCCCCATCACAGCCCAGCCTGTCGGTTAGCGGATTTGCCTACTAACCAGCCTCGGCCTTGGACGGACATCCATCAGTCCGCGTCACTATCCTTCTGCGTCACCCCATCGCTCATAACGGTTCACGGTGGTACAGGAATTTCAACCTGTTGTCCTTCGACTACGCCTTTCGGCCTCGCCTTAGGTCCCGACTTACCCTGAGCGGACGAACCTTCCTCAGGAACCCTTAGGCTTACGGCGGACAAGATTCTCACTTGTCTTTTCGTTACTCATACCGGCATTCTCACTTGTAACCGCTCCAGCTGTCCTCACGATCAACCTTCACTGCTGTTACAACGCTCCCCTACTGCCCATATATGGACCCATAGCTTCGGTGGTGTGTTTAGCCCCGTTACATTTTCGGCGCAGAGTCACTCGACCAGTGAGCTATTACGCACTCTTTCAATGGTGGTCGCTTCTAAGCCAACATCCTGGTTGTCTTTGCAACTCCACATCCTTTCCCACTTAACACACACTTGGGGACCTTAGCTGATGATCTGGGCTGTTTCCCTCTTGACAATGGATCTTAGCACTCACTGTCTGACTCCCGGGTTAAAGTCTGCGGCATTCAGAGTTTGACTGGACTTGGTAACCCTTGGCGGGCCCCGCACCCAATCAGTGCTTTACCTCCGCGACTCATCACCCGAGGCTAGCCCTAAAGCTATTTCGGGGAGAACCAGCTATCTCCGAGTTCGATTGGAATTTCTCCGCTACCCCCACCTCATCCCCGAATTTTTCAACATTCGTGGGTTCGGGCCTCCAGTGCGTGTTACCGCACCTTCACCCTGGACAGGGGTAGATCACACGGTTTCGGGTCTACGTCTACGTACTAAATTGCGCCCTATTCAGACTCGCTTTCGTCAGCGGCTCCGGCTTCTCACCTTAACCTTGCGCGTAAACGTAACTCGCCGGTTCATTCTACAAAAGGCACGCCATCACTCATTAACGAGCTCTGACTTCTTGTAAGCACACGGTTTCAGGTTCTTTTTCACTCTCCGCTCCCGCGGTTCTTTTCACCTTTCCCTCACGGTACTGCTTCACTATCGGTCACCAGGGAGTATTTAGCCTTGGCAGATGGTCCTGCCGGATTCCGACGGGGTTTCACGTGTCCCGCCGTACTCAGGATCCGTCTAGAGTCTCGGTTGCTTTCGGTTACGGGGCTGTTACCCACTGTGGCCGGCCTTTCCAGACCTGTTCGCCTACCAACCTGCACTCACATTGACGTCCTACAACCCCAAGGGGCAAGCCCCTTGGTTTGGGCTACTCCGCTTTCGCTCGCCGCTACTGACGGAATCACTTTTGTTTTCTTTTCCTGAGGGTACTTAGATGTTTCAGTTCCCCTCGTCTGCCTCCTACACAGCTATGTATTCACTGTGTGGTACGTGAGTATTACCTCACGCGGGTTCCCCCATTCGGACATCCCCGGATCAAAGCCTGCTTACGGCTCCCCGAGGCATTTCGTCGTTCGCCACGTCCTTCTTCGGCTCCTGGTGCCTAGGCATCCTCCGTGTGCTCTTATTAGCTTAACCTATCGCTCCATATGCTATTTCTTCGTTCCGTTGTGCTTCGCACAAAGTCACTCCTAAACAGCATATTTCGCTAATAGCTATTGTAAGATCGGATGATCTTCGACATTTTGCTTTGTTTCGATATCCAGTTTTCAAGGAACAACTACTTTCTTCGCTAAAAACAGCAACGAAAGCTATATTACCACATTGAGGGATGTCTTTCAAGAGCTGTCAAAAATTATATTTGGTGGAGCCAAGCGGGATCGAACCGCTGACCTCCTGCTTGCAAGGCAGGCGCTCTCCCAGCTGAGCTATGGCCCCATACAGCACTTAATAAGAAAGCTCCATCAAAACTGAACAAATGAGTTTCGAATGTTATAATGCTTGTCCGATGGCCTACAGCCATCATGGACTCCATAGAAAGGAGGTGATCCAGCCGCACCTTCCGATACGGCTACCTTGTTACGACTTCACCCCAATCATCTACCCCACCTTCGGCGGCTGGCTCCTTGCGGTTACCCCACCGACTTCGGGTGTTGTAAACTCTCGTGGTGTGACGGGCGGTGTGTACAAGACCCGGGAACGTATTCACCGCGGCATGCTGATCCGCGATTACTAGCAATTCCGACTTCATGCAGGCGAGTTGCGACCTGCAATCCGAACTGAGACCGGCTTCTAAGGATTCGCTCCAGATCGCTCCTTCGCCGCCCGTTGTACCGGCCATTGTAGTACGTGTGTAGCCCAGGTCATAAGGGGCATGATGATTTGACGTCATCCCCACCTTCCTCCGGTTTGTCACCGGCAGTCACTTCAGAGTGCCCAACTTAATGCTGGCAACTGAAATCAAGGGTTGCGCTCGTTGCGGGACTTAACCCAACATCTCACGACACGAGCTGACGACAACCATGCACCACCTGTCTCCTCTGTCCCGAAGGCCTGCCCTATCTCTAGGACATTCAAAGGGATGTCAAGACCTGGTAAGGTTCTTCGCGTTGCTTCGAATTAAACCACATACTCCACTGCTTGTGCGGGTCCCCGTCAATTCCTTTGAGTTTCACTCTTGCGAGCGTACTCCCCAGGCGGAGTGCTTACTGTGTTTACTTCGGCACCAAGGGTATCGAAACCCCTAACACCTAGCACTCATCGTTTACGGCGTGGACTACCAGGGTATCTAATCCTGTTTGCTCCCCACGCTTTCGCGCCTCAGCGTCAGTTACAGTCCAGAAAGTCGCCTTCGCCACTGGTGTTCCTCCACATCTCTACGCATTTCACCGCTACACGTGGAATTCCACTTTCCTCTCCTGCACTCAAGTCTCCCAGTTTTCAGTGCGAACCAGGGTTGAGCCCTGGGCTTAAACACCAAACTTAAAAGACCGCCTGCGCGCGCTTTACGCCCAATAATTCCGGACAACGCTTGCCCCCTACGTATTACCGCGGTCGCTGGCACGTAGTTAGCCGGGGCTTTCTTCTCAGGTACCGTCATTTCCAGGGCAGTTACTCCCCGGAACGTTCTTCCCTGGCAACAGAGCTTTACGATCCGAAAACCTTCATCACTCACGCGGCGTTGCTCCGTCAGACTTTCGTCCATTGCGGAAGATTCCCTACTGTCGCCTCCCGTAGGAGTCTGGGCCGTGTCTCAGTCCCAGTGTGGCCGATCACCCTCTCAGGTCGGCTACGCATCGTCGCCTTGGTGAGCCGTTACCTCACCAACTAGCTAATGCGCCGCAGGCCCATCCGTAAGCCACAGCTTGCGCCGTGTTTCCAAGCTCCTCCATGCGGAGAAGCCATCTATCCGGTCTTAGCTACCGTTTCCGGTAGTTATCCCGGTCTTACAGGCAGGTTGCCTACGTGTTACTCACCCGTCCGCCGCTAGGGTCCGAAGACCCTCGCTCGACTTGCATGTATTAGGCACGCCGCCAGCGTTCGTCCTGAGCCAGGATCAAACTCTCCAATAAAGTTGAGTTGATTTAAAGCTCAAAAGTCATTGCTGACTATTTATTTCGTTCATTCGAACTCATTTGTTCAGTTTTCAAAGAGCTTTCGTCATCGATGTTGTTTTTTGTCGTGACAAGAATACATCTTATCACTTTCAGTCAAACTTTGCAACATCTTATTTTTCCCAGCGTCACCGGTCTTTCGCGGCGACAAGCAATAATGTAGCACAAATCGACTATACTTTGCAACCCCCATTTTTTTAACCCAGGAAAAACACCTAAAAACACAAACAGACAATGAGTTTTAGTTTATGCGTATCACTTTTCTTTTTATCCCAAAAAACATGAAAAGTCCCCGCAGATTGACGCCTGCAGGGACTTATTAATGATACGTTAGGATTATTCGCCGATAAGTTCTAAAAGCTCGGCTTCATCATCAATGATGCGAATCCCCAGCTCCTGAGCCTTGGTAAGCTTGTCGCCGGCCGCTTCTCCGGCAACGACGATCTCCGTTTTCTTAGAAACGGAGCCCGTGACCTTAGCACCCAGCTTCTCGAGCTTCTTGGTCAGCTCATCCCGACCCATAGCTGTGAAGGAGCCGGTGATGACGACGGTTTTACCAAAAAAGAGACTGTCGGTATGGACGACCTCCTCCTGCTCTTGAGCCGAAGGCGTGACCCCTGCGACCAGCATTCGCTCAATACTGCGCCGCATCGCCGGATCGCGGAAGAAGCCGACGATGCTGTCTGCCACAATACCCCCGATATCCTGAAGGGTAATAAGCTCCTCCTGCGTGGTTTGCATCAGCTTATCCAAGTCATGGAAATGATCGGCGAGCACTTTGGTCGTCGTCTTGCCCGTATTCGGAATACCTAAGGCGTAAAGAAACTCCGCGAGATCGCAGGTCTTGCTTTTCTCAAAGGCGGCAATCAGCTTCGTAGCTTTCTTCTCGCCGAAGCGCTCCAGCTTGATCAGGTCCTCAAAAGTTAAGTAGTACAAATCGGCAGGGTCACGAACCTGGAGCTCGTCGTAGAGCCGCTCTGCGGTCTTTTCGCTGAAGGTTTCAATATCCATTGCATCGCGGGAAGCGAAATGCGCAATACGGCCGATCAGTCATGCGGACGGCATTCATACTTGTTCGGACAGAACAGATGCGCGCCGCGGAGCTCCACAGGGGTACCGCAAGAAGGACAGTGCGTCGGCGCCGTAATCGGCTGTCCGTCCTGCTCCTCCGTCACCTTGCCGAGAATCTCGGGAATCACGTCATTGGAGCGGCGAATGTACACCAGGCTACCGAGAGCGTTTTTCAAATTTTTCCGTTCGATGTCATCCATGTTATTGAGCGTACAATTGCTGACGGTTACTCCGGCTATATCGACCGGCTCTACTTGAGCCACCGGTGTGACCTTGCCCGTGCGGCCTACGTTCCAGATGACGCCCACGATGCTCGTTACCGCTTCTTCCGCCTCGAACTTATAGGCTACCGCCCAGCGTGGAAATTTATCGGTATAGCCAAGCACTTCGCGCGTGCGCATATCCGTGATTTTGATGACAAGGCCATCGATCAGGAAGTCCAGCTCGCCCCAGCCGCGCCGCCAGCTTCTGCACTTCCTGCTCAACCTCGCTGATATCCTCAAAAAATTTCACATAGGGACTGACACGGAACCGGTTCTGCTCAAGGAAATGCACCATTTCTTGATGATTCGTGAACTGGATGTTATCCGAATAGCCTACATTATAAAAGTAAGCATTGAGGCGACGCTCAGCCGTTACTTTCGGATTCAAGTTGCGGAGAGCTCCTGCCGCCGTTGCGCGCGTTCTTCAGAGGCTCCGCCGCCGTCTTGTTGTACTCCTCCAGCACCGACAGGTTCATAATGCCTTCGCCTTGGATTTCAAGAATTCCGTCCTTGTATGGGATTGTTAGCGGGATGGACTTGATCGTTTTGACATTCGCCAGAATGCCTTCGCCGATAGCCCCGGTTCCGCGTGTCGCCGCTTGGACCAGCTCACCGCCGTCATAGGTCAGATTCAGCGTCAGCCCGTCGAATTTGAGCTCCAGCACGAAAGAAAGCGGAGGCGCGGGGTTCTCCGGATGCCGTCCGTTATAATCATTCACGAGCTTCACGGCACGGTTGTACCAGGCCATAAGGTCGTCATGGTTTTGTGCCTTATCGAGGCTCCAAAGCCGGGCTAAGTGCCGATGCTCGTCGAAGCCCTGCGTGACTCCCCGCCCACCCGTTGGGTAGGCGAATTCGGAAGCACGGTGCCGGTTTCCTTCTCCAGCCGCACTAGCCGGTCATAGAGAGCATCCCACTCCGCATCGGTAATGGCCGGCTTATCAAGCGTATAATAATTGTAATTATGCTGGTTAATCTCTTCGATGAGGGCTTTCATGGTATCCAAAGCATTGGACATTGGGCTTCCGTCCCCTCTCCTGAATCAATGAAATAAGGTTACACTTTTGTAATCGGCGCGAACTTCGCCAGCAGACGCTTCACGCCGGTAGGGGCCGGGAAGGCGATTTGCGACTCGGTGTCGTCCCCCGAGCCCTTGATCGCCACCACGGTGCCCGTGCCCCACTTGCCATGGGAGACCTTGTCGCCCATGGCGTAGCTGACCGCGGCCCCGCCGGAGGCCGCGGCGAAGAGGTGCGACCCCGCACCGGCGGGGCGCGAAACATCGGCGCGCGGCCGGCCGTGGCGGCACCTGCGGTGTCGCCCGCGGCGCTTGTCGCGCCAAACCCGCCGGCGCTGCCGAAGCGGCGGTCTCCGCCGCCGAAGGCGCCGGCGCTGCGGCCGGCGAAGCCGCCCGGCCGCGTGGCCTCCACGAGCTCCGTCGGGAGCTCGCTGAGGAACCGGGACGGCGCGTTGGACGCCGTCCGGCCGAACAGCGTGCGGCTGCCCGCGCACGTGAGGAACAGCTCCTCCTCGGCGCGCGTAATGCCGACGTAGGCGAGGCGACGCTCCTCCTCGAGCTCCTCATTGTCCATCAGCGCCCGGGAGTGCGGGAACACGCTCTCCTCCATACCGATGATGAATACGACCGGAAATTCGAGGCCCTTGGCGCTGTGCATGGTCATGAGCGTGACGCCGCTCTTCGCCTTCTCCTCCGGGTCGTCGTTCATCGAGTCGATGTCCGCAATCAGTGCGAGATCCGTCAGGAAGGAAACGAGCGACTTATCTTCATTGCGCTTCTCAAAGTCCTGCGTCACGGACAGGAACTCGTCGATGTTCTCCAGACGCGCTTCGGATTCGAGCGTCTTCTCACGCTTCAGCTCGTCACGGTAGGCCGAAAGCTCCAGCATTTTCTCCGTCAGTTCAGTCACGGACAAGTACTCGACCATCCGGTGAAGGTTCTCTATCATGTCGCGGAACTCATACAGCGCCCCTCGAGCCTTTGCCGTTATATCTATCATATCCGCATTTTCCAGCATCGCAAACATGGACACGCCATACCGGCCGGCCATCTCGGCAATACGGTCTACCGTAGTATCCCCGATGCCCCGCTTCGGCACGTTGACAATCCGTGCGAAGCTGATGTCATCATCCGGGTTGGAAATCAGACGCAGATAGGCGAGAATATCCTTGATCTCTTTACGATCATAGAACTTGATGCCTCCCACAATCTGATACGGAATGTCCGATTTGATCAAAATTTCCTCGATTACCCGGGACTGGGCATTCGTTCGATACAGAATGGCGTGATCGCTGTATCGCCGGCCCTTGTCCACATTTTTCTTGATTTCGCTTGTAACGAAATAGCCTTCCTCGTGCTCCGTGGCCCCTTGGTACAGCCGGATCTTTTCCCCTGCGCCCTTGTCGGTCCAAAGATTCTTCGCCTTGCGGCCCATGTTGTTGCCAATGACCTTGTTCGCGGCGTTTAGAATGTTCGAGGTGGAACGGTAATTCTGCTCGAGCAGAATGGTGGTAGCGTTCGGATAGTCCTTTTCAAAATCAAGGATGTTCGTAATGTCCGCTCCGCGCCAGCGATAAATCGACTGGTCGCTGTCCCCTACGACGCAAATGCGCTTGTGCTTATCCGCCAGCATCCGGCAGAGCATATACTGCGCCCGGTTCGTATCCTGGTACTCGTCGACGTGCAGATACAGGAATTTGTTCTGGTAAAACTCCAGCACCTCCGGCACTTCCTTAAAGAGCTGAATCGTCGTCATGATCAAATCGTCGAAGTCAAGCGAGTTGTTCGCTTTTAGCTTCTTCTGGTATAAGGCGTATACCTTAGCCACGATCTCGTCAAAATAGTCCCCGATCTTCTTCTCCAGCTGATCCGGTGTTTGCAGCTGGTTCTTGGCGTCGCTCATTTTCGCCTGAACGGCCTTGGGCTCAAACTTCTTCGTGTCGATGTTGAGCTCCTTCATGCAGTTCTTGATGACCGAGAGCTGATCGCCCGAATCCAGAATGGAGAAGCTTTGCGAATAACCGATCCGTCCGATATCCTTACGCAAAATTCGTACGCACATGGAGTGGAACGTCGATACCCAAATATCCTGCCCCTGCGGGCCTACGAGTGCGCTGACACGCTCCTGCATTTCCCGTGCGGCCTTGTTCGTAAACGTAATGGCCAGAATGCTCCATGGGGCCGCCTTGCGCGTCGCAACCAAGTACGCAATCCGGTGCGTCAGCACCCTCGTCTTGCCGCTCCCCGCTCCCGCCATAATGAGCAGCGGTCCGTCTACGGTCTCCACAGCCTTCCTCTGCTGCGGATTCAGCTTCGTGATCGCCTTCATAATATCTATCGGTTGATTCATTGCCATAGTGCTTGTTCCTTCCTCTCCCCATAATCCGGCTCTAGACAGCGGCCTTCACAGCCTCCACCGTAGCAAGAGCCTGCTCCAGGTCTTCATAAACAACGTTCCCGACAACAACGGTATGCGCCGCTGCCGCCGCTTCCTTTGCCTTCTCCGGTGTGTCAATGCCGCCCCCGTAGAACAATCGGCTATCCTGCAGCAGACCCTTGGCCTTCGCCACCAGCTTCATATCGCCGAAGGAGCCACTGTATTCCAAATAAACGATCGGACAGCGAAAAAGCCGATCCGCCATACGCACATAAGCCTCCACATCTTTCGTATCCAGCTTGGTTTGCGCCTTCGTCACCTGGGCTACCGCGGAGTTTTCATTCATCACGATATATCCCTCCGTGAGAATTTCTCTCCAATCCAGCATGGCCCCATACTCCTTGAGCGCCTGATGATGCTGTCCGACGATCCATTGCGGATCCCCGCTATTAAGCACGATCGGAATCAGGAACATGTCAAACCCCGGCACAATCGCCTCCTGATGAGAAATCTCGAGGATACAAGGCACCTCGTAGCGGCGAATTCTCGCCAGCAGATCCACCGTGTTCTCGAAGGTGACACCCGTGGAGCCTCCGACCATAACTGCATCCGTCCCGGATAGACACAGGCGTTCGAGAGCCTCATCGGACAGCTCGCGGTCCGGATCCAGCTTAAAGACATGCTTCCATTGTTCTATCGACACCAGCAAAGGGAAATCCTCCTTGTTCTTACCTAACATGACTCTACTAAAAAATAGTCTAAGCTACTGTGCCGGGCGTGTCAAATGAAAAGGGGAAAATATGTTCGATCATTTTCTGGCATAAAAAAACAGAACGGCAGGGAATCCCCTAGCGTTCTGTCAGTTTGGAAAGCCGCCCTTAGGAGTGGGTTGTAAACTCCTTGATCACGAGCCTATCTCCCTGCACCTGATACACCGAAATATGCTGCATGACCGACTCGCTTACATCATGCTGCGTACGTCCGGTAAGCCGAATTCGATATTGGTCTCCGCTTGGCTTTTCCTTCCGAAGCTGATAGCTGCCCCATTCGCTTCTCATGCCCAGCATGGCATCCGTGCTGTTAGCCTGATATGTGCCTGTGCGCAGGTCGCGCCGATAGAAGTAGTCGATGAGCTTGTCCGCGGCGTCCTGCGTATAAACCTGAGCCAGATGGTTGCGTATCTCCATCGCGGCCGCCTGATCCATCTCCCCGGTAACTGGAGCCGACAATACTTGATGCGTCCAGGCGTCAATCGATTTGATCCACGCGATGATTTCCGTGTCGGACTTGTCCATGATGCTCTTATCCATCGAAGGGTTGGCCACCTGTGTCAACGTCATCGATATGCGCTCCTTGCCGACCGTTTTTTGCAACGACTTGATGTCCAGCTGCGTGTCTTGATCGGCTCTGGATTGACATCCGGCACTCAGGGCTACGACGGCCAGCATCAAAATGATAAAACCTCTCATGGTGCGCTCTCCTCCTGTCGCATTTCCTGCTTTTCCGTATTATTGATCAAAAGTGAAAAAATATACTTCGGCCTCATGGAGGAAACTACTCATAGCTAAGATTTTGAAAAGAGGACCGGTGAGAACATGGCAAAGCTGAAGCATCTGGGCACCTGTGAGCTCTGCGGCAGGGAAGGGCTGGAGACGACCAAGCATCATCTTACCCCGAAGGAGCTCGGAGGCACCTTCCTGCCTACAGCCGACTTATGTATCGCTTGTCATAAGCAGATTCACGCCTTATACACGAACGAGCAGCTGGTGGGGCAAGGCCTGACAACGATTGAGGAGCTGCAGTGTGAGGAGCGTATGGCAAGCTACCTCCGGTGGGTTCGGAAGCAGCCGCCTTCCCGTTTGCCTCGGGTACGCAAGTCTCAACAGGTGCGGGGACAGCGTTAGAATGGAAAAGCCCCGTCGGGATGCTTAATCAGCTCCGCGGGGCCAGCCATTGCTTACATTAGGTACGGTTTTTGATTACCCTGGTTCGTGTATTGCTGCTGCGACTTGGCGCCGGCTTGCTCTCGGGAGGAGCCGCCTGCCGACTCGGACCCTTGCTGCGAGGAGCCGAAGCTGTAGCCGCTGCTTTGGCGGTTGTAGGCTTGGTCCTGACCGCTTTGTCCGGATTGCCCGGATTGTCCGCTTTGGCCGCTTTTCGAAGCGGAGCTTTCCGCACCGTACTTGGAGCTGTAGCTTCCGGTACCGTAGTTGCTTGTGCTGCTGTAGCTGCCCCCGTGGCCAATGCTGCTGGGGGAGTTGTCGCTGCTGTAGCTTCCGGCACTGTAACCGGAATTGTTCTGCTGTCCGGCATAGCTGCCGCTTCCGGAAGCACTGTAGCCTCCGGTGTTATTGCTGCCGTAGCTTCCGGTACCGTAGCCGGTGGTTCCTGAGGCATACCCGCTGGTTCCCACCCGATAATCGTCGGTGCTGTCGGTGCCGGAAACAGAGGACTTGCCGTATTCTCCGGTCGTACGAAACTGGCTTGCGCTGCTGGGATTGAAGCTGTACCCTTGCGCTTGACCTTGCCCTTGATTCTGAGAAGCGGACTGAGGATAGCTTGCATTCATCCCCTGCTCCCAGCTGCCGGACTGGTTGTACTCCTGCTGAGAGGAGCTATACCCGCTTGTATAGGCAGGCTGGTATTGAGCTTGCTGCTGCTGCTGATAAGAAGCCTGCTGCTGCTGTCCGTAACCGTAAGCCTGCGCCGCGTTCGCCCCGGCATAAGCATTTTGAAGCACCTGCTGTACCATGCCCTGCAGCTTCTCCACGCTTTGCACTTGCTTTTGCATCTCCTGCTGTACTTCCTGCTGCGTAGCCATCAGCACTTTGCCGTAATCCTTCATTTGAGCGATCACATGATACAGCTCCGCTTGATCCTGAAGCGTCTTGTTCGCCAAGCTGACGAAGGTTTGGCGAATCGCAGGATGCGTCGCCTCCAAAGCCGCAGTGGTATACTCACGTGCCGCCCGCTTCAGCTCCGATAGCAGCAGATTTGCGATATCCTGCTCTTGCAGGTGCATATGTTGCTGTTGTTGCTGCTGGTCCTGCCAGCTTTGCTGTCCACTCCATTGGTTTTGCTGGTACATCCTACCGCACCTCCTATGTATGTCTTAATGCGTCCATTGCGTTTGCTGCTGCAGCGCCCTAAGCAATTGATCCGAATTTTGCAAACGATCCTGAGCGATCTGTGTAAACTTTTGTTTCAGCTGGGGCGTTTGTGCCTCGACTACCCCTTGGAGAGCCAGCTTGGCCAGCAAATCCTCATTCTTCAAGCTATCCGTTATGTATGCGAGTTCCTTGGAGCTGACGGCGTTCGCTCCTTGCTGCTGCTGTTGTTGCTGTTGACCGGTAAACATGCATACTCCTCCTTTCGATTGACTTTATTATCCTTTCCTTTCTGAGGAAAAATATGTGTGAAAGTCCATTATTTTTTTCGAATCAAATTATGATATATTGGAAATATAGGCAGCTTGGGCCTTGACCTGACATGGGGGTGGAGATCAGCTATGAGAAATCAATTGATTGCGCTTACGCTCGTAATTACCGTGTTTGTCACCGGCATTCATTATACGGAACGGTCTCTAAACCCCGACCCGTCCATATGGCAGATGAGCCCCACCTTCACCATGTTCAATACGACGCTTCGCGGAAACCCGGAGCAGATCGGCGTAACCGCCGGTGCTATGGAGGCGGGAGTTTCCGGCCAGTACCAGTGGTACTTCTGGAATCAGGAGCAGTCCCTCTTCGGGCAACCGTTTCAGGTCATGGCAACAAACCGCAAATCGGCTAAGCAGCACCTCGTGTTCGAAGGCAATATCGCACTGCCGAATCGACGCCCGGGTATGGGGCCTCCGCGCGTTATTCGCACCCCCTCCACCTTCTCCCTGCCGACGAAGGGCATTTGGCGCTTGGAAGCAGTGGTTGACGGAAGGAAGCTGGGCAGTGTCGTGGTGGAGGTTTTTTAACCAAGCGAAAAAAGCACGGCGAAGGGAGCATCGCGCTTCCTTTTCCGTGCTTTGGTACCGATTATACATAGTCAGCCAACCGTTCCCGCCATACCTCATACACAGACATGGCTTCGATCACATCCATGTACTCTAAAGCGAGCCCCTTGGCCTTTTCCTCCTTGCCCGTCGCCCGGTACAGCTCACACAACCGCACAACTCCCTGCCAGTGAAAGGGTGCAAAGCGCACAAGCAGCTCCAAATGTGTCCGCGCCTCTTCCCAGCGGGTCAACTGAGCGGCAGCCGAAGCAAGCAAATAACGAGCCTCTATATTATTCGAACGGAATTCCACGCTTTTCTTGAAAGAAGCATATGCTGATTCCCACTCGTTAAAATTCAAATGCGCCTTGCCTTTATACTCATAAGCTTCGCTCAAGAATAAAGCGTTCAGCTGAGCGGCAGCCCGCCATTCGAGCTCCTCGGCGCCACCGAGAATCCGCTCCCGCTCCACACGGAAATCATCATAGGGGATTGCGAACAGCAGCCCGTCCCATGCACCGATACCCGCTTGTGCCGCACGGCTCAGGAAACGGTCGAAACGATCAAGCACAACCCGGTGATTGCCGCTGGCGGACATCGCGCTAAGCAAGTTGAACAAGGGAAGCGCGTTTTCCGGTTCAGCCTCAGCCGCCTGCTCCCAGTCTCTAACGGAAAGCTGAAGGAGCGCCGTTTTATGCTCCGTTCCAAGCGACGGTTCTCCCAATAGAAGCAGCCGAACGCAGGCTTGGGCATTTTTCCGCCGGGCTTCTGCTCCTCCCACCCGGTTCAGCAGCAGCTCCATCAGCTGTGACGATCGGCCTTGAGAAGCATAGTACACTTGGGTAAGATGAGCGAATGCCCGCTCCTCCCGCACGGCATCGGACCTTCGCGACCTACCCGCCTCCGGGATCCCCTTGCTCTGCAGAAGTCCCCATATTCGGTCCATGTGATGCGTGTAGCTGTCGGTTTCCACAATCTTCGTATGCCCTGCCGCCGCTATCGCCTCCCGACCCGCAGGGTCCGATAAGTAGTGAAGGATCAATTGTTCGTAATTATTCTCATGGTATGGAACATACTCCTCGAAGGGGACCAGATGCTCCTCAACCTCGCCGTTGCCATCCTCCAGCATCATCAGAGCACCGGCAGCAGGAGCTTCGTATGCCCGCAGATTCATTTCGGATCGGATCGACCGGTTGAATACGATCTTGGAACGGTTCATAACGTCGTTATAGTCTGCTCCGAAAAGATTCGTGGCGATCCTTACCCGAACCCCCTTGCGACGCAATGCGCACAGCTTTTTGAGCCAAAGCGAACGCTCCTCCTGCACCTCATGATTCAAATTGCCGACGATGGAAACATCAATATCCTTTACTGCCGAAGAAACTGGGAAGTGGATGGCCGGGTCATAGCTGTACAGCGGTGCATACGCCGCCTGCCTCAGCCCCCTTCTGCGCAGAAGCTCTGCCCCCCTTTTATCGGTGAAAATCGCATCATAATCGGGCAGCGTACCGCAAACCGTCCCGTACCCCAAATTCCAATCGCTGATTAGCGCTACAAGAGGGACGCGTTCCTCGAACAGGCCGGCAGGATTGGCATGGAACTCGGGAGACCATACCCAAACCAGCTCCGGCTCCCATCCCTCCGGAAGCTGAGTTCGGACCGCCTCCATCGTATGACATCCGGCATGCAGCCTGATCCGGCAGTTCTCTTCCCAGCTGACGGTTATTAACCGCTCGGGGTCATAATGCTTGCCAAAGAAAGCCTTCGCAAACGCATTCGTAAAATGCAAGCAGATCGCACGCGGCAGCATTACCGGATCCCTCCCCGTGCATAGGCCGCAAAATAATCCAGCGTCCGGCGCAGCCCTTCCTCGAGCCCGATAGCGGGCTCCCATTTCAACAGCCGCTTGGCCTTGGAAATATCCGGTCTGCGACGCTTCGGGTCGTCCTCCATCGGAGGCAAATGCTCTATGGTTCCTTTGTTTCCAGTCAGCCTTAGAAGAATATCCGCCATGTCCCGAACCGTATACTCCGCCGGGTTGCCCAAATTCATCACCTCGCCGATGGCCTTCGGTTCGGTAATGCTGCGCACAATCCCCTCGACCAAGTCGGCGATATAACAAAAGCTGCGCGTCTGGCTGCCATCGCCGTATACGGTAAGCGGCCTGCCCTCTAGGGCCTGCATCGCGAAGTTCGGAATGATCCGGCCATCCTCCGGATTCATCCGGGGCCCATAGGTATTAAAGAAGCGCAGAATGACCGTATCCATCCCGTATTCCCGATGATGGGCCATTACGAGCGCTTCGGCGAACCGCTTCGCTTCATTATAAACAGCCCGGGGCCCTACTGGATTGACGTGTCCCCAGTAGTCCTCCCGCTGCGGGTGCACTTCAGGGTCTCCATAGATCTCCGACGTAGAAGCTAACACATACCGTGCTTGATGCCTGCGGGCCAAATCCAGCGTATGGAAAGTCCCCAGACTGCCTGCCTTCATCGTTTCGACGGGGTGCTTCAAGTAATCTCTCGGAGAAGCCGGGCAAGCCAAATGCAACACTGTATCCACGGGACCGAGCCTGGACTCCGGCAGCGGAAGACTGACATCGGATTCGTAGAAGGCAAAGCACGGGTGCGCCATCATCTCTTTCAGGTTGCCTTGACGCCCCGTGATGAAATTATCAACCGCCGTAACTTTCCAGCCGAGCTCTATGAATCTTTCGGCAGCATGCGAGCCGACGAACCCCGCAGCACCGGTAATATAAATATGAGGCATGTTGATTCTACTCTCCTAACATGAATGCTCCTGTACACTTACTATAGCAGAAAAATAGGCGAGAACGTGGTACTTTTCACCTAATCTGTCGTATTCAGCCTTCCAACCGCATGGTAGAATAGAAGTACTAGTTTGCGGAAAACGAGGTGTACGATTTTGATGAAACGGATCCATTCCAAGTCAACAGCCCCCTGGCAAAAGGCAAACGCGCTTCTAGCCGCCTCCTTGTCCGTCGCTCCGGCGTTATTTCCATCCGCCGCGGCTGCGGCTGTGGACACCGTTCCTATTCCGATTCAAGATGTAATCGGTCTGCCGGCAGAATCACTAACGCTCAATTTGGACTATCACTTCGGATCCAGCAGCGGGACGTACCGTCTTGCGGCAATGGACGGCGATACGGCGAAAGCCGTCGTTTCCGGTTCGAGGCTAAATGTATATTTGCAGCATCCGGGGCTGACTACTTTCACAGTGACGCTCGATGGTTCCAGCAAAAGCGACGTATTCCAAGTACGTGTTATGGACATAGGATCAGACCATCGCTACGACGTCGGCGATCTGGTGAAATTTATGTTTGATAACCCCGGCGTCGTCCAAGACAGGACTGCTGTTACTAGACTGACCGGCCGGATTTCGGGTCAAACGGCACATGAAAACCACCCTCCTGTGCCGGTCCAAACACAATACATAGTGAATTCATACAACGGCTCGTACTTCAATTCGATCAGTTCATGGTTCCAGGATGCCGATGGGGATACACTGCAATACGATGTTAGTGTTGTGACGCCTTCCAGCGGCCTGGATGCTTATATTTCCGGCGATAGTTTATTTGTTAACGGAGCATTAAGTCAGGATGGAGTGCTGCTCATTTACGCGAGAGACGGCAAGGGTGGATATTCGCAGGTGATGCTGACGTTAAAGCCCGTTGTGACTTCACCTGTAAACCATCCGCCGACGGTTACTAATGTAACTTACAGCGTTTACGCTCCTGCCGGTGAGGTGCCGGCGCCTTTCCATCTGATGCAGCTGTTCCATGACGCAGATGAAGATCCATTAACCTTCAACGTAAACAGTTCTACATCAGGGGCCCCTCCGGCTTCGATTTCCGGCAGCTATCTGACCTTTAGCGGTGCGGTTTCCGGGGTCGCCACCTATAGCATCAGTGCCACAGACGGCAAAAGCGATCCGGTTACCGCCAGCCTGATTCTCACCCCGGATTCCGCTGCCAATTTACCGCCGGTGGCTGCGCAAAGCTCTATTTTCGGATATTACACAGTCAATGAAACGGCAAGCCAGTCGATCCTCTTGTACAGCAATTTCAGCGATCCTGAACACGGCTCGCTTACCTTTGAAGTTAATCCTCCTACATCTAATGGCGTATCGGCCTTTGTCAGCGGAGGGATGCTGAGCTTAAGCGGACCCGGATCCGCAGGGGCGACAGCAAGCTTCCTGGTTACGGCGACGGACTCCGTCGGCCAATCCGTAAGCGCAGACTATCACTTTAAGGTCAACCGGAAACCTACTGTGACGCAAAGCACCTATGAGATTTATTTGCCTTCGCATCTTAGCGTTCCTTCGACTGAGCTCGATCTGACGGAGCTGTTTGCGGATCCGGATGAGGACGGCTTAACGTTCGAAATCGATTACTCGAATTCCTATCTCCCTTCGAGCGGTTTCGGCGCTTACGTAGACGGAAGCAGGCTTTCTTATTACGGTAAATTGAATGGTGCTACTTACTATGCACGGATCCATGCCAGTGACGGAAAAGGAGGCGAAATCCACAGCGACTACATCTTCCAGCCCAAACCGAACGCGGCGCCGACATTTCACTATCCGAATACGTCGCAAAATATTTATTATACGGTAGGCGATGAGGTAACCTTTGGGATTGCCGGGGATTTCACGGATGAGGACGGCCAAGCTCTGGAATACTCGGTGAGCCTTCCGACTTCAAGCGGCATTACTGCCAGCATTAACGCCAGCAATGAGCTTGAGCTGCACGGCGATACCAGCAGTCCTACCGTCGATATGACCATTACGGCGACGGATCCTTTCGGGCTGCAGGCTACAGGAAATTACACCGTATATGTCAACCATGCGCCGACAGTCAACGATGATGAGGAGGCCGTTTATTATAACGGAAGCTTGACTACCTTTGATTTATTCGGTTATTTTGCCGATGCGGATGCGAGCTACGGTCAGGCTCTTACCTTTACTGTAACCCCAAGCAACTCCTATGGGGTTAGTGCCTCCATCCATTCGGGTGTGTTGTACTTGAATAACGAGCCGACTCAAGCCGCTACGTTTACGGTAACGCTGCAGGATGCTTCTCCTTTCAACAAGCAGGCATCCATGGATTTCACGCTTCTGCCGAACCAGACTCCTGTGTTGAAAATGGCTTCTTCGTATAAGGTCGATACGGACGGGAACAATTGGCCTGCCATCGGTACGCTGCCGCCCACGGGGTATATCGTCGATTTGACGCATGCTTTCGCCGATCCGGATAGCGGAGATACGCTCAAATATTCTGTTTCTGTTAAGGAGCCTAAAGTGACGACCAATAACGGCCATGATTGGCTTACAGTGACAGGGAACGCGGATCATCCGGGCCTCTATGTAATCAGTACGGGATCCGTCAACACAGGTACGGCTCAAATTGAGATTACCGCGACCGACAGGGACGGAAAGGGGAGAGCGGCCACAGGCACTGTTTCTTTCATCAAAGACGCACTCCCGGTGAAGCCTGCGAACGAGCAAAATATGACGTCCATCGAGGAAAAACTGATCACGAATCTGGCGGGGCAGTACGGATTTCCTCCGGATACGACCTTCCAGGTAATTTCTTCGAATTCGAGCCTTGTTTCCGCTGCCATGGTAGGAAATGATCTCAAGCTGAAAACTATCGGCGGTACCGGGACTGCCTATATTACCATTGTTGGAACAACCGGAAACCTGGTCCTTGGCTTCATTGATGAGATTACCGTTATCGTGGGGTCCGGCTCGTCATGACAAGGAACCGTATGCACGATAGAAAACTGGCAGAACAGCACTATGGAGCGATCATCCGGGCTCTGCAGGAGAAGCGATTCGAGGAAGCAGAGGAGCAAGCGCTGGGGGAGATCAGCAAAGCCCCGCTCATTCCGCAGGCTTGGGTGCTTCTAGGTGAAGCCCTGCTGCATCAGGGTTTCGGCTCCGCTGCACGCAAGGTGTTTCACCGGGCGTGGCTTCTCGATCCGGAGGCGGAATGGATTACTGCAGTGGAGCAAGCCGTCCGGCAAGCTCCCGCAGGGCAAGATAGAGCGGATATCAATCAGTTGCTGCAGGTGAAGAAGGTTACCGTCACCATCGGCATCATTGCCCGCAACGAAGAGAGATCCATTGCACGCTGCTTAGAAAGCCTCAAGGGAGCGGCCGACGAGATTATCTTGGTGGATTGCGAGTCGACCGATCGCACAGCGGAGATTGCCGGCTCGTTTCCCGGGGTTCGCATTGTCCACGCGACATGGGAACAAGACTTCTCGGCCTTACGAAATAAGGGACTGGCTCACATGAAAACGGATTGGGTGCTCTGGGTGGATGCCGATGAGGCCCTGCACCCCGAGGATGTGGATGCCGTGAGGGAAGCTGCCGGACTATTCGATGATTTCCCGATCCCTCCCGTGCTGTATATTTGGCAGGTCAACTCCATTAACGGCTCGGTTCGGCACGAGATGTCGCAGACCCGCATGTTTCCGCTGCGTTACGGGTTAAAGTATTATGGGCGAGTTCATGAGCAGGTCGGCTCGGGAAGCGGCGGCATCTTCTCCGGGCAAAGCTACCGTAAGCCGGTACGAATCCGCCTCCTGCATGACGGGTATGAGCCGACGGTGATTCAGGCCAAGGATAAGCTCGCGCGAAATCTATCATTGCTCCGAATCATGGTGGAGGAAGAGCCGGACAACCCCGGTTGGTGGCTGTTCTACGGGCGGGAATCGTTATCAGCCGGATTGCCGGAGCAAGCCGAGGAGGCGCTTCGTAAAGCGGAGGCCCTCGGAAAGGACAATTCCGCTTTCGCTCGGATGCTTGATGTTTACATGCTTCAAGCTAAGCTATATCTCGGTAAGCGGGAGTGGGATCTCGCGGAGGGCGCTGCCTTAAGAGCCTTGGAGCTCCATCCGCAGTTTCCGGATGCGAAATTTTACTTAGCTGCAACCAAGCTGCATAGGGGCTACGCCCTGTTTCATGAAGCGGAGGGGCTGCTCCGGCAGGCGAAGGCTGATTTCGCCCACTACCGCGGAACGGTTACTCCCGACCATGAAATCGCCAAGTGGAAGGCGGACGTATCGCTCGCCGATATCGCCCGGTCCGTGGGCAAATTCGGCGATGCCGCTCAGATCTACAGATCGGTGGCAGAACGCTACCCTTATGCGGCAGAGCTTCAGAAGCCACTCAGGCTGATCGAGGAGCAGCGGCAGAAGCTGTGATCAACGAGCTCTAGGGATCTTACCACACTTCGGGGTAAGATCCCTTTTTTTTGCTTTCGCTTAATCCCGCTCCATCGCCGTTTCTCCTGTACGGGTGATTTCGATGATCCCATACGGCTCGAGCAGTCGTAACAGGGCATTATTTTTACCCTCGTCCCCCACGATTTGAATAATGACGGACTCCATGGCTACGTCGATGACAGCGCAGCGGAACGTTTCCACCATACTGAGAATCTCCTGCCGCTGATTCGGCTTAGCCGACAGCTTGACCAGGAGCAGCTCCCGCGATATGACGACATCGGGATTTAGATGGACTACCTCAATCACATCAATCAGCTTCGCAGCCTGCCTGCACATCTGAATCAGCTCGGCGGGCTCCCCGTTTAGTATGACGACCATCCGGGAAATCCCCTCTTGCTCGGAACCGCCTACTGTGATGCTGTCGATGTTGAAGCCTCTCCGGCTAAGCAGACCCGCTACCCGCTGCAGCACTCCCGGCGAGTCGTTCACAAGAAGTCGAATCGTATGTCTCCGTCTCATGGGCGGCTCACCTCCACAATCATATCCCGCAGTGCCATCCCTTGGGGTACCATCGGCAGAACAAGCTCATCCTTATCGACAATAAACTCCACCAATGCCGCCTCCTTCGTCTGCAAAGCCTGCTGCCAAACTTGCTCCGCCTCGGCTGCGGTAGACGCTCTCCAAGCCTTCACCCCGTACGCTTCGGCAAGCTTGACAAAATCCGGACTGCCTGACAGATCGATATGGCTGTATCGACGATCATACACAATCTCCTGCCACTGCTTGATCATGCCGAGATTCTGATTGTTGATGACGACAATCTTAACCGGAATCCGGTGCAGCGCACAGACGGCAAGCTCTTGAGCACACATCTGCATGCCGCCGTCTCCGTTAATGGACACCACAAGCCGATCCGGTCGGCCGATCTGGGCGCCTATCGCGGCTGGGAAGCCGAAGCCCATAGTCCCAAGTCCCCCGGAGGTGATGAGAGACCGTGGATGCTTAAAACGGTAAAACTGTGCCGTCCACATCTGGTGCTGCCCGACATCGGTGGTGATGATGGCTTCGCCGTCAGTTGTTTTGGAGATAAGCTCGATGACGTATTGCGGCTTCAAGCTGTCTTCGGATTGCGTGTACCGCAGCGGCTTCTCCTCCTTCCAGCTTGCACATTGAATAATCCACGGACCGAAGGCTTCCCGACGGCTGTAGGCCTCTTGAGAGATCAGCTCGTTCATCGCAGCAAGCGCCTGCTTCGCATCCCCGCGAATCGGAAGCAGCGTCGGAACCAGCTTACCGAGCTCCGCGGCATCGATATCCACGTGCGCAATCCTTGCGTTAGGGGCAAAGCCCTCCAGTTTCATGGTGACCCGGTCATCAAATCTTGCCCCTACGGATAACAGCAAATCGCAGTGAAGCAAAGCTTGGTTGGCCGCGTACGTGCCGTGCATCCCTGGCATTCCGAGCCATAAGGGGTGATGGCCGGGAAATCCACCCAAGCCTAGCAGCGTAGTCGTAACGGGAATCTGCGCCTGCTCTGCCAGCCACAGAAGCTCCTGAGAGGCATCCGCCTGGACGACCCCGTTTCCCGCCAAAATCAGGGGACGCTCCGCTCCTGCCAGTACGTTCATGAATTCTTCCACGGCCGCCCTGTCGAAGGGCGGTATCGGCTCATACCCACGGACTACGACGGAGTCAGGGTAATGAAACACCGCGGTATCGGCGGAAACATCCTTCGGAATATCAACGAGAACAGGTCCCTTCCTTCCGGTGCCGGCGAGGTAGAATGCTTCCTTGAGCACACCGGCCAGCTCTTCTGCGCTTCGGACGAAGTAGCTGTGCTTCGTAATCGGCTGCGTGATGCCGATAATGTCCGCTTCCTGAAAGGCATCGGTACCAATAAGTGAGGTGGCAACGTTCCCGGTGATGACCACGAGCGGTACCGAGTCCATATAAGCCGTAGCGATCCCCGTCACCAAATTCGTCGCCCCCGGACCTGACGTTGCGAGGCATACTCCCGTTCGGCCGGTGGCCCTTGCGTAACCGTCCGCCGCATGAATCGCTCCTTGCTCATGTCTTGTTAGCAGATGATGAAAGTCAGGGTTGCCGTGCATAGCGTCATAAATGTAAAGGAGTGCTCCGCCCGGATAACCGAACACGCATTCCACACCCTCCAGCAGCAGCGATCGCAGTAAGATCTCCGAGCCGGATATTCGTTCCGGCTTTCTCCAGCGTTCCTGATTCGATTGTTGCATTTAACCTCATCCCTCCCGGCCTGCGCCAATGATCTAGGTCTATGCTAGCATTCGTGGGGCCAAGAGGTTACTACCCAATGGGATAGTTTCGTAGTATACTTTCTGTTAAAAATGGACCGGAAGAAAGGGGACAATCGCAGGATGGTGTCCAAGGATGGGAGAAAGGCAAGTTCAGCGCCTGCATCTGAAAACCTGCAATCCTTGCTCGAGCGGCTTGAAGTTCAGAGCTTCACAGGCAGAGTCTTCGAGCTTCAATTGTTTGAACAATTCCTCCTTCATGTCGAGTCCCGTGCAGAGAAAATCATCAACGTCTACGGAATCGGAGGCATTGGCAAAACGTCCCTGCTGAACCGTTACCGCAGCATCGCGGAAGCCAGAGGTGCTCTGTATCTTCATGCAGACCTGTCCGAGCAGCGCGGCAGTCAAGAGGCTCTTGGTACGGTGTTTGCCTCCCAGCTCAAAGCAAAAACGCAAGCTTCGGATTGGTCCGGCTGGGAACCTTGCATGGAGCAGCTTCATGCTGAAGCAAGCGACCGGAGAATCATTATCGTATTGGACCATTATGAGGAGGCGGGGGGTCTTGATGCTTGGCTCCGCGAGTGGCTCTTTCCTCAGCTTCCGGTGAATTCGCTTCTCATCATCTCCGGCCGGCAGCCGCTGCAAGGCCCTTGGCGGCTTTCTCCTGCTTGGCGAAGGCTCATTCTACCTCTACGTTTGGACGCGTTAGACTACGAGAGCATAAAGCAATTTCTCTTAGGGGAGGGAATTACGGAGGAGCAGGTCGTAGATTCCATTTGGCTGCGAAGTCTAGGCCACCCGCTTCTGGCCACCTTGCTGGCGGAAACCGTAAGCCGACAGGAAGCCGGCCCCATGTCCAATACCAAACAAACATTCGATATGGAGGAGCTGCTGCAGAATTGGTGGAGGGAGACGCATGGTGACGAGCTGCGCGACCTTATCATGGCCGCTTCGGTCGCCCGGTCCTTTCATCAGGAAATGATTTCAGCCATGACCGGGCATGAGCTGCAGCCGGCTCTATTTGACCGTCTTGTTCAACTGTCCTATGTACGACGTACGGATAAAGGCTGGCAGCTCCATGAGCTGGTCCGCGAGTCTGTACGCAGCAGCTTTCGGGATCGCTCTCCGGAGCTGTTCGATCAGTACAAGGAACGCGCAAGCCGCTATTTGCTGGAGCGAATCTCCAGAGCACTAGCCGTGCATCGGGATGTAACTTGGGAGGTGGCAGAGCTTCTTGGGCTGGGAGGGAACGCTGTCCTTCGGGCGCATTTCCGTCAAAATGCGGGAATGGATTACTACATGGAATCGGCGGATGAAAGCAGCTTGGAGGAACTGGAGCGGTATATGGCATTCCGCAAGGAAACCTCGGGAGCCAAGCGAATCCTATGTGCCGATCCCGAAACCGGAGCCCAGTTCAAGTATACGCTTGCGGCAGAGGAGAGCTGCTTGTGGCTAACATCGACCGATGTTCGGGGGTTATACCGGCACTGCCCCTCCTCCTTAACGCTCATGCGGTCGGCGGACGGGGCGCTTGCCGGCTTTCTGGCGCTTTGTCCGATTTCGGCGGTCACACTGCCGTATCTCGAGCTCCATCCCTTGTCCTCCGCTTACTTCAGCCGGCTTAAAACGGAAGAACGGGAACGGTATGCCTCACCGCCGGAAAACCCGGCAGGGTATTTTATCTTGATGAGAGATGTCGCCGAGATCGAACGACCGGAGCAGCGGTCGGCCATACTCCAGCCTTTATTCGAATATATACTGAAGGGGAGTCTGCTCTTTTCCTCTCCGCCGCCTTTGCCCTATTTCAAGGACGGTCATCTTAGTCTCGGTTTTGAAGAGCTTCCCGGGGTCCGCCATACGTTCTATGGGGAAGCTGGGGAAGCGCCCATCTATGTGCTGGACACCCGCAAAGGCAAGCTGATGTCCTACCTGGAAAAGGAAACAGCGCTAAAGCCGCCACCTTCGGCAAAAGTACATCAGACAGACCCGCCGCTCCCCTTTACGGACAGAGAACGGGAGGTGGCGGAACAGCTTGTCCAGGGCTATACGAATCCCGAGATTGCAGTAGCTCTGTATATTAGCGAAGCCGCGGTGAAGAAACACGTCAACAACATGCTGCAAAAAACCGGGCTGAAGAACCGGACGCAGCTCGCCAAATTGATCATGGAGCACCGCGAATAACACAACAAAGCCGGCCTCTCCTCCATGAAGAGTGACCGGCTTTCGACTTCCTATTGCGCTTTCTCCGCTTGCTTCTTCGGCAGGTCCGCCAAGTCTTGAATCGATTGCAGCGGCACGGCGTAAGCCCACTCTCCGCCCTGCTTGGCGATCCAGACAAGGTCTCCCTCGCTTTTTCCGGTATAGACCGAAGCGACCTCCTTGCCTGCCGCATCCGCTTCCTTGATCTCAAGCTTCAAATCCGGCGGGTCCAGCTTTACTTCCGACGCCTTTTTCACTAACTGCTCTGTTGAAAGGAACATGGTCTGGTCAAGATATTGGCTTGCATCCGTCCCCTTCAGCTCCTTCTCACCCAGCTTCCAGTTCGCTTCATGTGGCTTTTTATCCTTATCGGCCTCCGCCCGCACGATCGACCATTTCTCACCTTTCCAGTCTAAGCTCATGCTTTGGACCTGATCATATTGAAGCTTCACCGGACTCTTTTCCATAAAATCGATCGGCTGCTTCGCCAGCGGCGTAACGGAGGAATCACTGATCCGGAACACCTCCGGAGAGCCGCTGAATTTGGCATAGGAATAGCCTTGGATGGCTACCGGGTCCCCGATCGAAAGCGTATGCTTCGTACCGTCCGTAAGCTGAACCGTAAATTCCTGCTTCGGTTTATCGAGCCCGAATTGTGCGAGATCCGTCGGGTTCTCATCCACCGTCTTCTCCTTCGTTAACGCAGCGAATGAATCCACCCAGCCTTGAGGGCTGTAGTTGTTCAGCGGCAGAGCCGACGGCTTCACCATCGACCACTTGCCCCCAGATTGCTGCATTTCTACCGTACCCTCCGGCGTTGTAATGGTGTACGAGATGACTTCCTCCTTTTTCACCGCTGCCAGTGAAGGGCCTGCTTCCTTCTTTTCTTTAAAAAAGTCCTTGCTGGAGGCATACCAGAATCCTCCGATACAAAGCACCACCAGCAGGAGTGTGGGGATGAGCCGCTTCATCCTTTTCTCCTCCTCCACCAGATGGTTCCGCCAACAAGAAGGAACAGCAGCGGGAAGATCAGCACCGTACCGTAGAAAATCCAATTGGCATCGCTGCCCACGATCAACGCCTGCTGCAGCTTATCACCCTCACGCGGACGGATCGTTACCTGATCCTTCTGCTCCTGCAGCCAGCCTACACTGTTGAGGGCAAAATCACGGTTCCCCTGCAGCTGAATGAATTCATCCGCCAAGAAAATCGAACCGCCCAGCACAACAGCCTTCGGCTTGGCCTCCTTGTTCTCCACCACATAACCAATGTTGAACGGACCATTCACGTCATTTGCATCCTTGTTGGTGCGATTGCGGACCAGCTGCTCCAGGTCGGTTTCCCCGTACGCGTCAGAGGTTGTTCTTAGCACCGCCGTTGCCGGGTAATCGGCATTCGGATTTTCTGTAGTTAAAGCGATCGTCTGGCTGATGACAGTCAGCAGACCGTACTCCTGCAGCTTCTTCGTAATTTCGTGGTAGCCGTAATCCGGCACGATGGCCAGCGGCCCCAGCATTGGGCTCTGCTTCGGATCGATCGCTACCGCATGCTGATCCTTGATGCCGTATTGCGCCATGATGGCGTCGATATTTTTCCACTTCGTCTTCATGTCCTTGTTGAAGCCTAAGGCGAGATACAGCTTGCCTTTGCCGTTCAAGTATTCCTTAATGACCTCGGCTTCCTTATCCGTCAGGTCGTTCTGTGGCCCGATGATGAACAGCGTCTCCGCATCCTCCGGCACCTTGCCGTCACGCAGCAGGTTCAGATCCTTAATCTCGTAGTTGTCGCCTTCGAGGCCGCTCCGCCAAATGCTCATCTGCTGCAGCGGAATCTCGTTGTGCCCCGACAAGAAGTACACCTTGCGCTTCTCCTTGTTGTTCAGGTTGACCAGCGCCTGCGTCAGCTTCTCTTCCCCGCTGAATTTGTAATCGCCCTGCTGCTGGCCAAATTGGAACATGTCGGCGTAATAGACTGTTTTCTTCTGCGTACCGTTATCCACCACTAGCGTGCCGGAAGGATCCACATCGTACTGCTTGGCGACGGTCGGATTTTTGACAATATCGTATTCCTCAAACACCAGCTTGCCGCTGCGCTTCTTGTACTCCTGCACCAGCTCATTCACCTGACGTTTGATGTAAGGATCCGTCTGGTCACTCGTCAGTGAAATGAGGCGTACCTCTTTATCGAGGGCCTGAAGCGTTTGTACCGTTTGATCGGAAAGGGTGAACTTCTTGTTCTCCGTGAGGTCCACCTGCATGCTCTTCATGGAATTCAGAAATATGGTCAGAACGATGAAAATCCCGATCACCGCGAGCGACAGCACCGCAGCATTCGTTCCGCGTATCCACTTGTTCAATGGTCTTCCCCCTTCTCGGATTATCTCCAGCGCTTGCGCTCCAGCACCTGAATGCTAAGGACGATGAACACCAGAATCAGCGTGATATAAAAGAGCACATCCGTAAAGTCGAGCACGCCCTTCTGCAGGTCATTCGCCCGTCCTACGATGGAGAACATGCCCAGAAAGTCTTTGATTTTGCCGCCGACCGTGTCGCCGAGCCATTCGATCGTCCAGAACACAAGCAGGATCGCGAACGCCACAATACCCGACACCATCTGGTGCGACGACAGCGAGGAAGCGAACAGGCCTACGGACATCATCGCCGCGCCCATCAAGAACATAGCCAGGTAGGAAAGCCAAAGCTGCGGCTGATCAAGCGTTCCGTATAAGCTCATGATAAGCGGATAGAGCAAGCTGCCTACAACTAGCAGCAGCTGAACCGTCAGCGCCGCCAAATACTTGCCTGTGACAATCTCCGTAATACTGATCGGCGAGGTCAGAAGCAGCTCGTCAGTCCCTTGGCGAAGCTCATCGGATACCAACCGCATCGTGAGCAGCGGAATAATGAACAGGAACACGAAGCTGATCGTCCCTACCACCGGGCGAACGTCAATAATGTTCGGCGGGTAGAGAAAGTTCGCGCTGAAGAAGTATCCGGCAATCAGGAAAAAGAACGCGAAGCCCGCATATGCGACCGGCGAGTAAAAGTACATCTGCAGCTCTTTCTTCGTAATCGCGAGAGTTCTACGCATGTGGAGTCACCTCCTCTTCTTGCTCTGCGGATGCCGGCTGCTCAAGCGACTCGTTCGTCGTCAGCTTGAGGAAGATCTCCTCGAGACTGAGGCTCTCCTTCTTCATGGAGAGAATCGGATATCGCTTCTCGGCCATCCGATAGAAGAGAGCTTCCCGAATATCATTATGCTCCGCCGCGGTGACGAGCACCTTGAGCGGCTCCTCCTCTTCGGCCGCGGCTTGCGCCTCAACCTTCGCAAGCTCTGGCATGGAGCGCAGCTCGCTCAGGATCTCCTCTCGCGGCCCCTTGATTTCCAAGGACACCTCGAAGGATTCGCCCATGGAGCTCGCAAGCTGATCCGGATGCCCGTCCATGACGATACGGCCTTGGTTAATGATCAGCACGCGGTTGCAGAGCGCGTTGATCTCCGGCAAAATGTGCGTGCTGAGCAGCACGGTATGGTTCTCGCCGAGCTCCCGGATGAGCTGACGAATCTCGATGATCTGCTTTGGATCGAGACCGGAGGTTGGCTCATCGAGAATCAGCAGATCCGGGTTGTGAAGGATCGCTTGCGCTAGACCGATCCGCTGCTTATATCCCTTCGACAGGCTGCGAATGATCTGTCGCTCGCGTCCTTGCAGGCCGAGCCGGCTGATGACCTCCTCGATGCGCTTCTTCTGCTCTCGCGCCGGGATGCCCCTCAGGTCGGCGATGAATTGAAGGTACGCGCGAATGGACATCTCCGGATAGAGCGGCGGCGTCTCCGGCAGGTAGCCGATCTTCTGGCGCGCCTTTTTCGGGTGATCCGCCATGGATAATCCGTCGATGGTGATGCTGCCATGCGTCGGGTTCAGGTAGCCCGTGATCATCCGCATGGTCGTTGTTTTTCCCGCTCCGTTCGGGCCCAGAAAGCCAACGATCTCGCCGCGGCTCATGGAGAAATCGATGCTCTGCACCCCTCGCTGGTTCTCATACAGCTTGCTGACTTGTTTGACCTCAAGCACGTAACCCAAGCCTCCCTTTTCCATCTTTTGTAGGAGTTTAACAGAAAATAATATAGACAGAAAAGAATAAGCCCAGCTTAAGCAAAGCTTAAATTGGGCTTAAAAAAATGTGTCGGAATTGTGAATGAAACTTATTCTTTATTAACTATCCAAATTTGCGCCAGAGAACAGCAGTTTAGCATCCTCTACAATACCAGCACTTGTAACCCATACAGCATAAACGGAAGCGTTAGATCCTCCAAGTGTTGTAACCAATGGGCTTGCTACGCCGTCACTGTTAGTGCTAGCCGTTGCATCCCAAATGTTAGCTCCATCTGTTCCAGTGTAACCTACTGCTTCATTAACAGCAGCGTCTGCAGAAGATGCAACCACCAGGAACACTTTACCACCAGTCGATTCATCCGCCAGCGGAGTAGAATAAACGACTTCACCGACTGTTGTACCATCAGTAAAGGTTCCAAGCTTAAGTCCTGGCAAGACAACGAATCCGTTTGTAATAAATGTGCTTGTCATTTCTGCGTTTGTAATTACGATGTTCGAAGACCCTGCTGCTTCATTTGCCGGTCCTGTGAAAGTCAATGTTCCTGCGCCGGTGTTGTATACGGCACCAGTGACCGTTTGGTCATTAACAGATACAAGTGGGTTTGTCTGGAATCCGCTAACGCCTGTAAGGGTTACAGACTCATTTGTATTTCCTTCAATCACATAAACGGCAGTATCAGTTACAACAGGATTATACACAGCTCTAGTTACAGAAATTGTGTAATCCTTTGTAGCTCCATTTTGGGCATATACACTTACAGTAACTGTATTTACGCCTTCAGTCAGGCTGATTGGAGCAGATGCTGCACCACTCGTTACTGTGACGTTGTTGATCTTTAAAGTTGAATTACTGTCATAAACAGTTGCTGTAACAGTGATATTGTTTGTTGCATTGGATACAGAAGCAGTGTAGCTATTTACATTGGCATTAAACGCTGGCGCAAGTGTACCTGCACTCAATGTCAAATCACTCAGGTCAGCATTACTGCTGAGGGCCGCTTCTCTTGTAATTACTACAGTATAATCTTTAGTGCTTCCGTTTTGTGCGTAAACGTTAAGAGTAACTGTATTGCTTCCTACATTCAAAGAGATCGGAGCTGAAGCATAGCCGCTTGCAGTATAAATGCCATTCACTTTTAGCGTCGAATTACTGTCATAAACTACACCAGTTACCGTAACACTGTTTGTTGCATTTGAAACAGTTGCTGTGTAGTTCGTAGTGTTCGCATTAAAGACTGGAGCCAATGTTCCTGCACTCAAGCTAATTGCCGTCAAATCCGTATTTCCACTCAAAGCAGGTTGACGGTAAACCATTATGCTATACCCTTTTGCTACTGTACCGTTCAGAACATTAATTGTAATCAGGTTGTTACCTTCGTTAAGATTGATTGCGGACGATGCCGAACCACTTTGTACAGTAGAACTATTTACCTTTATGGTTGCATATACCGCATCATAAACAGTAGGTGTAACAGTGATGCTTGAAATGGAATTTGGCACCATTACCCCATAGTGGAAGGTGGCAGAATTGAACCCAGGGTTCAAGATTCCTTCGCTTACTGCGAGATTGGACAGATATGCGTTTTGCTCTGGTTCAACGCTATAATGTAATGTTACATCTACACCTGCATTATGTGTATCATATACAGTCGCAACAACCGTTGTAGTCCCTACTCCAATAGGGTTAATATACAACTTTCCACCACTTATCCATGCATTAACGATGTTTGCAATTTCGTCATAAGTAACTTTGGTAACCGTTAATGAATCCCCATCAGCATCAGTTGCTAAGTCAGATCCGGCGAAAACATGTGTTGGTGCATTAACAGTGGCTGCCACGTAACCTCCTATACTCACAGGTGCGCTATTAGTATGCGTATCCGGTGTTATAGTAATGCTACCTGTTATTACAGTAGACTCAAGAGTATCACGCACTGCCCTAACGCTCCAGCCCCAATCACCAGGACTAAGAGAGCCGGATGTGAAAGTGAAGCTACCATCAGAATTTAGGATTACTCCTTGTGCCGTAGTATGTGGGAAAGTATCACCATTAGGGCTGACTACAGTTACAACTACATCAGATGCAAAGCTTACTTTCCCCGTTACTTCAATTTGCTTGTGAACGTTAACAGTAGCAGAGGCTTCGTTTACTACAGGAGTAGCAGCCGGTACAACAAACTGTGCATCCACTGTTTTATTCTTGTAGCTTACGCTATATACAACCGTTTGTTCATAAGTTGCTGCTGTGAAAAAGGGTACTTTTAATGTTACTGTTTTTGCCTCTTTATCTGCTGTCAGTTCAGTTGGTGTAACGCTGTAGGTTAAAGTTTCTTTACCATATACCGTTGCAGTTACGCTGAAATTAGCGATATCGAAGCCTACAGCTGGAACAGCTGTTACGTTTACTGTAATAGCACCATTTACTGCAGTTGCAAAGGTAATGTTAGCTACAACTGGATTAGGATTGTTGTTGTCGTCTGAGCTGCCGCTGTCGTTGCTGTTGCCAGTCGACCCACCACCTATTGCACCGGATCCGTTAGTGTTGTTGCCAGTCCCTTGCTCCACTTGCTGTGGTTGCTTCTCAAAGGAGCTGTTCTCCGCGCCTTTATTTACAGTCGCCTTCTCAATTGTTCCTTCGCCTTTAACGGACAAACGAGCATTCAATACCAGTTGAGAAATTTTTGCGTCTTTACCAAGGTTAAGAGCTGTGTTGGAGGATTTATCCGACGCCGTAAGATTCTTAATCGAGCCAGACGGAACATCTACTGCAGTTCCCTTGGAATTGATTGCAACATTCTCGAAATTTCCAAGCAAGCTAATTTTAGACCCTTCAGGTAAACGGTCAGATAAGGTTACATTTTCAAACCCTTTTCCTGTGGCCTTAGAATTGTCAATCTTAGCATTAGATTGAACATCAACATCTTTTACCGATGTTTTTCCTTCAGCTACGATTCGAACTTCCCCGGTACGCTTATTGACTACGATTTTTACTAGCACTGCATCTTTAAAATGGATCGAATTGGCCCCGCCACCGTTTACAAATGTATCGCCATTTACGGTAACATTGTTGAGGTTTACATCGCCCTCGCCAACACCTTCACCTAATGTCAGATTGCCGTTAATCCTCATGTTCTGCAGCGTTACTCCAGGAGCATTTACGATTACGTTACCTTTTACAGTCTCGTTACCCGTTGCTGGCCCGTAAGTCCCTGCCTTATCGTATGTAACACTTCCAGCTCGATCCAGCGTTACAATTGCTTCAGCTCTTGTAATTTTGCTGTCATAACGAAGGGATCCATCTTCGTAGCCTTGGAAGAAACCTTTCGATACGACTGCGCCGAATGCACCTTTACTCCAATCAGGGAGCAGGTTTCCGTCCTTAAACTTGCTAAGATACGCATCCTTAGTTGTGTCAAGCTTAAGCAGGTTAGAAATGATAACTGCTACCTCTTGACGAGTAACATGATTAGTTGGACGGATCGTGTTATCCTCATAACCACTGATGTACCCTGCCTTTAATGCAACTGCAACCGGCTCGTGATCCCAGTTGGATGGATTAACATCCGTTGCCTTAACTTCAGCCTTTTCTTTGAAGCCCCAGACACGGTTCACCATGGTCATGAGCTCGGCACGAGTAATCGGATTGTCCGGCTTTACCGTTCCATCCTCATACCCTTGAATGTATCCCTTTCCGACCCAGGACTGAATTTGGTTTTCAGCCCAATGACCTTTTGTGTCCTTAACTTCTACTGCCGCAGATGCCATATTCACAGATGCGAGCATTAAGCATGTGCTCATGAGTATGGCGGATGCTCTGCGTAACTTCGAGAATCCTTTCACTGTTCTTCCTCCTCTTTTTCTAATGCAGGAGATAAGAACGGAAATCTTCGGGGTCGTGTTACAAATATTCTATTGTATGGTTTCACATATACCTCCTTAGCTCCAGCTTATTCCTGCTAAGGATTTTATAATTCGACACTATTTTGGTATTTCCTTCTATTTTTTTGTGACTTTACACACATATTAAATAGTCTTTAGGATTTATAAATCTAAGTCCGAAGAGATAAAAAAATCCCCCTTCATTTTTAAGCAGAAGGGGGATTACATGTCTCTCTATTTCACCAGCTGTCCGCGCGTTACGCCGAGCTGGTTGGTCGCCTTCAGCGACTTCCACACCTGGGTGCCGCTGATCTCGCCGCGCATGGCGCGCTCGTACAGCCCGAGCACCTCGTGGACCTTATCCGGTGTTTCCTCGAGGAACTCCACGCGGTACCGCGATACACCAAGCTCCATGAAATGGGCCAGGTACTCGGCCCCCGACTGATCGATGGCGTTGTAGACGGTATTGCGGCAGCCCTCGTCCACCCGCACCGGATGGGAGAAGCCGACGCGGTCCTGCAGGGACACGCGATGCTCTTCGCACGGACGACCGCAGTTCGTGTAGTCCGTGCCGGGGCTCATAAACGTGCAATAGACACAATGCTCGGTATGGAACATCGGCAGATGCTGGTGGATGACGATCTCGAGACGGCTCGTGTCGGTACGGCGCAGCAAATCCACCATCTGCTGGATGTTCAGGTCGTACGACGGCGTGACCCGGTCGAGGCCGGCATCGGTGAACAGCGCAGCCGCCTTGTGATTGGCGATGTTCAGCGAGAAATCGCCGATCAGCTCGCGGCGCGCTTCCGGGTTCTCGGCGAAATGCCGCAGGAACCAGTACACCGCACCGGTGTTGCGTACCAGAACCGCGTCCGGCGCCAGGTTCAGGATGTTCTTGAAGTAGCCCGTCTCGCCGGGCATATGGATCCGCGGCGTAGCCAGCGCGATTCGTTTGCCCGCAGCGCGGGCAGCGTCTACGGCGGCGGGGAACTGCTTGATGAACTCGAAATCGGCATAGATGAGTTCAACGTCCCGCTCGCACGCCGCCTGCACCTGCTCGAGGCTGCGGCACAAGACCGTGAGCCCCGAACGCGCGGTGCCGCCCGAAGGCAGCGCGGACGCCCCGGCAGCCGCGGCGTCGTCGTACGCCCCGAGGCTGCGCTTCACGTAGGCGCGCGGCCGGCGGCGCGCCGTCTCCAGCTCCTCCGCGGCGCGGCGGCGCATAGCGTTCAGCTCGCGCATCGGCACGATGAGGTCGCCGTTCAAATGAACGTCGACCGACTCCAGCGCGAACACGGTGCCGCCGAGGCGCCCGAACTGCTCCTCGAACAGCGCCGCATCCATCGGACGCTTCTCGGCAGGAGCCAGCGGCAGCTCCGACTCGACCACGACGGTGTGACCGGCTTCCACGTCGGTCCATACGCTCTTGAGCGGCTGCCCTGTCGTTCCGGTCACCTTCACCCGCACCGGGAACACGCGGTACGGCTTGTCGGTTTCGTAGGTTTGGCGAAGCCTTTTATCCAAATGAGGGTCGTTGGTCTTCCAGATCCGGTCACCCACATGCACACGGCCCAGGTTCACATCGTTGCGTCCGGGTACGATCTCAATCGCACCGCCCTCCGCCTCGCCTTCGAGCTTCACGCCCTTACGACGCAGGTCATACACTCGGCCGCCCTCTTCCTTCTTCGTCGGATCGCCGGCATCGAATACGATGCCGTCTCCGCGCTTCAGGGGCGCCTCGAGCTCACAGATCACGCCGTCACGAAGCACCTGCTTCACCCGGCCCAGGAAAACGCCGCGGCTTTTCGGATACGTACCCTCCACCAGCTGCTTGTTATTCGTCCCCTTCAGGAAGCCGTGCGTGAATCCGCGTGAGAAGCTCTGCTCCAGCTCCCGCAGCTCCTCCTTCGTAGGTTTCGCATCCTTCCCGTCAAAGTAACGGTCAATCGCGGCACGGTACTTGCTTACCACGTTCGCCACGTACTCCGGGCTCTTCAAGCGGCCTTCGATTTTGAAGGAGGTGACTCCCGCCTCAATCAGCTCCGGGACGAGCTCCAGTGCGGCCAGATCCTTCGGCGACAGCAGATAGGCGACATCCCCCATCGGCTTCTGCACACCGTCCACCATAAGGTCGTATGGCAAGCGGCAAGCCTGCGCACATTCCCCGCGGTTCGCGGAACGGCCGCCCCACATCTCGGAGGTCAGACACTGACCCGAATAAGATACGCACAGCGCTCCGTGCACGAACACCTCCATTGGAAGCTTGGCCTGATCGCCGATCTGCTTGATTTGTTTCAGATTGTTTTCCCGGCCGAGAACTACCCGCTCGATTTCGAACGGCTTCGTGAACTCCACCGCCTCCGGCGAGGTGATGGTCATCTGTGTGGAGCCGTGAATCGGGAAGTCCGGCGACAGCTCGCGGATCATCCGCACCAATCCCAGGTCCTGCACAATCACTGCGTCGACCCCCGCGTCAATACAAGCCTCAATCAGCTGCTTGGCGTCCTCCAGCTCTTCCTCGAATACGAGGATGTTAAACGTCAGGAAGCCCTTCACTCCATATAGATGAAGAAAGGACATAATATCCGGCAGCTCGTCCATCTTAAAATTGTGCGCACGGGCGCGAGCATTGAATTTTTCCACTCCAAAAAAGACCGCATCGGCGCCATTGGCCACCGCCGCCCGCAAGCAATCCCAATCGCCGGCCGGAGCCAGCAGCTCTATATCTGATCTGCGTAATTCGCGCATGAAAGGTTCCTCCGATTTCAAACGTACTCTTCTATATAGTGTACCAGAAGGCGCCTGGCAACGCGAATTGGAGATGAGTGGAAAGAGGATTTTGTCAAATCATGACGAATAATATATCTATATATTTTTCGCGAATCGCGGTGAGCTGACGATGCTAAAGGATTTCATCACCAACGCTTCCCTTTTAATAGCATCACTACTAATCATTGTATACTCGTTCAAGCGCTGGCCTGTGCGGGAACAGACCGGCTTGGCCCTTCGAGCTGTAGCAGGCATACTGTTCGGACTCCAAGGGATATTGTTGATGGTCTATAGCATCCGAATAACGGAAACCGTGATCATAGACCTTCGCCACATCCCCGTGCTCCTTGCCGCCCTGTATGGAGGCTGGCCGGCAGCCGTCATTTCGGTGCTGATCGTCGTCATCGGCAGAATGGGGCTCTACGGTATTACCTTCTCCTCGCTTGCATCAGGGGCAGGAATGCTTTTGGTGGCCGCACTCTGTATGCTGTTCGCCGGCCGGAGGGGGGTAAGCCTCACCCGTTTCTTATGGCTGCTGATCATGTCGGAATCCATTTTGTCCGTCGTCATCTGGTCAGGACTTCAGCGTACAGGGGCGACATCCATTCTTCCTTCTATTATCGGCGCTCACTGGGCGGCTTCCTTGTCCGTCGGCCTGCTGACTGCGTATGTCTTCCGTTCCATGATCCGGGCCAATGAGTTCAGCCGGATTCTTCAGGAAAGCGAGGAAAATTACAGGAAGCTGATCGAAAATTCTCCTGATGCGACCTTCGTGCATAATGAGAAGGAAATCCTTTTTGTAAATGATAAGGGACTGAGGCTCCTTGACGCGGCAAGCCCTAAAGAAGTGCTGGGGAGATCGGTTTATGATTTTATCCACCCGTCCCACCAGAAGGAAGCCCGGAGGCAGTGGAGGCTGATTTTACAAAAGAATGGAGCTCTTCGGCTGGACCAAAAATACTTGACCTTAAGCGGAAAAGAGCTGGATGTAGAGGTTTCCGTCTCACCGATTAAGTACAATGAGGAATCGGCCTATTTGGCCATATTCCGGGATATTACGGAGCGAAAGCAGACGGAGCGAAAGCTCCAGGAGGCGATGGACGCCTTGCAGAAGCTGTCCGATCTGGACGGACTGACGGGGATTCCTAACCGGAGGAGATTCGACCGGTTCTTGGCGGAGGTTTGGCTGGCGGCTGCGGAGCGGTCACAGCATCTGTCCCTTGTGTTCTTCGATGTGGACTACTTTAAGCTGTATAACGACACCTACGGTCATCAGGTAGGGGATGTCGCGCTGCGGAATATTGCTTCGGTCATCCGCGACATGATGGAGGGAACCGCCCACCTGCCGGCTCGATATGGCGGCGAGGAGTTTGCGGTCATCCTGCCAAATACACGAATCCAAGTAGCGAAGGAAACCGCCGAACGAATCCGGGGACGGATCGAGCAGCTGCACATGGCGCACACGGCATCCAAGATTGCCGATCATGTCACCGTCAGCTTGGGCGTAGCTTCGCTGATTCCCGGCGCGGGAATGCCGCAGGAGGTATTGCTTCAGATGGCGGACCGGGCACTGTATCAGGCAAAAATGGAAGGACGCAATCGCGTCATGGTCTATCATACGACCGAAGGCTGATCCCTTGGCAGGAGATCAGCCTTTTTTATTGCCGCCAACCGCTCAACTTAAGCATACCAGCCCCAAAGCAGCAGCGAAGTGCCGATCACGGCGATAAACAGCTCTGCGAGCGCGATCGACCGCTTGGATAAACGCACCATGAACAGGTTGAAGAAGCTGTGGACCGGGATGAGCAACAGCACCAGCCAAGCGGATTTCGCCAGCAGAAGCGCAGCCCCGATATGGAAAAAGCTTGCGAAAACCCGCTCCGGCACGCCCCACAACGGATGGGTCGGCCTGTGCCCCTGCGCCGCGAGCATCTCCTTCGCCTCCATGGCCTTCTCGTCGGTCTTCTCATACAGCGACATCATAGCGATACCGGAGATGATGGCATAGATGACCTCAATAGCCGCCCAGCCCTGTCCGAAGGAGAGCGAATAAGAGAAGGCCGTGGAAAGCAGCAGCAGCATGACGAGGCGGACGCCCTCCTCCATCAGACCGGAGGAAAGAACGACCAGCGTTTGCCCGCGCTGTTCGCCCAGTTTGCGTGCAAGCAGAATGACAGGAGTGCGCAGCATAAGCGCGAGTACCCAGCCGGCGGCGCCAAGTCCGAAGGCACCCCATTCTACAGCATAACCAAGCGCTTGGAATAAGAAGATAAGGGCTGCGGGTACGGCAAGCAGCAGCGGTATCGCGATAACCATACCTCGCTTCATGGATCGGATTTTTCCCGGTGATATGTCTTTCATAGGAAAAAGACTCCTTTCAAATGGAGATGATTTGTCCTTATTCAATATTATCATTTTTGATAATAATAGTTTACCGTTTGGGACAGCCGGGTGTCAAGTTCGTGTCCAAGGCTCGACAAAAGTTAACAAAGCCTGCTATCCGTGCTATAATGGCAAGGTAGTCCAACCAAGCTATAATTGAGGGATTTTTTTGAAACGGATCAGGCACCGCAAGGCCTCCCGGGTTCTCGTTCTGATCGGACTGCTGCTTCTCGCATCAGTCCTTGCCTTGCTGCTTATAGCGGAGAAAAAGCTATCCGTGCGCATGCTGTACTTGACTTCGGAGACGAGCTTCGATACAGCCGCCTATGGACAGCTGCAGCAATCGCTGGTTGCGAACCTTGAGCTGGAGCGCAGGGCATGGGATCAAGAGCTTACGGAGAAACGTCTTCAGACCTATCATAGCATTTACTTGGACCCGTCCCTCCATGAGCGTTTAACCGAAGCGCAGCAGAAGCTGCTTGAGGGTTACGTAGCGAAGGGCGGGCATTTGTTCCTTGAAAACACATTCGCCGCAGATTTTCCTGCAGAATTTCTTGGCGCCCAGGCGATCGTCGATGTGAAAGCTCCTGACGAAGGTCCGCTTACGTCGGCTCGCCTGAATGCGCAGCAGAGCGGCACCGCAGCCGGAACAGAAGGCAAGGAGATCCGGCCGGACGCCGGGATCTTCTTTACGTTCCCCGAGACTGCGGTCAATCTACGCTCGGTGCAGGAGCTTCTCATTAGCGCCGCGGACCACCTAGTGAAGCATGATACGGAAAATTCATGGAAGCATTTTTCCTGGGGGCAGGGCGTGATTCCTTCCACGGCCCAGCCGCTCATGACCCTGAAGGGGACGGATATCGCCCTCTACTCGCTGAACCGCTTCGGCAAGGGCACCGTGTTCCTCAGCGGCACCCTGCTGCCGAACCGCTATTTCCCGACCGGTTATGACTTGGCCGGAGGCATGGATCCGAAGCTCGGCTTCGACCGGTACGCCGCGGTGAAGAACGCGGCAAAAGGGCCGGTGCAGGGGGCGCTTTATTTCGATCGATCCCAGCTGCCGGTGGAGCCGTTCTTCCACTTCACCTTTGCTGCCGAGAGCGCCTTATTCCGCAGTGAATACGCCGCCTTCGTCGCGAAGGAGCTGTACGGCTACAGCGTGAAGAAGGTGCTCGGCCCTTATGGCCGTCCGGCGATGGCGCATCAGAATCATTTTGAGGCGTGGGAAGCGATTCGTGACGGAGAGGGCATCCGCTGGGCCGAGATGCTTCGGGAGTACCAGCAGATTCCCTCCTTCTCTCTCGTCCGTTCCGCCTTTCGCTGGGGGCAATGGGTTGAAGGCGTCGCCGTGCATCTCAACACGGGAACGCAGGCCGCTCCGGCGTTTGCCGGGGAGTCGCCGAGCTCCCATTACTCCAGCGGCCTGCGGCTGATGACGACGGACGGTCCTCTGCGGCTTGCGCCGTATCCGACCTACCGCTCGCTGGGCGATCGCATCGAGCTGCCGTACCGCGCGTACCCCGCGCTGGCGGACTTGAACGGCGACGGTCGCGCCGACCTGATCGTCGGCTCCGGCGACGGCAGCCTGCAGGCCTACATGAACGCGGGCACAAGTGCCGCCGCGTACGAAGGCCAGCCGCTGCCGGCCGGCATCCAGGCGCCGCCGTTCGTCTTCGGCGCGCCCGAGCCCCTGCGGCAAACGGACGGCACGCCGCTTGCCGTTGGCTCGTACGCCAGCGTCGCGGCGTACGACCTGAACGCCGACGGCCGCCCCGACCTGATCATCGGGTCGGCCGACGGCACGCTGCTGGCCGCCTACGGCGAAGCCGGCGGCCGCTACAGCAAGCCCGCGCCCCTTCGGGCAGGCGGGCAGCCCCTACGCGCCGCCGGTCCCGTAGCGGCGGCTGTCGGCGACGTCACCGGAGACGGCATCCCCGACCTGGTGGTCGGGGATGGCGGGGGCCAGGTGACGCTGTACAAGGGCCAGCGGAGCACCTCCGGTGCGCTGGCCTGGTCGGCGGGCACCCCTCTCGTGAGGGTGCCTGCGCCGTTTGCGGCGCCGTCCGTCCGCGATATGGACGGCGATGGGCGGGCCGACCTCGTGGTCGGCAATCTCGAGGGCGATCTGCGGGTGTACCTGCAGACCGCCCAAGGCGATTTCCGCGAGGCCGGCACACTGCAGGGCGCGAGCATGAACCAGCTCGGCAACCATGCGCTCGTCGGCGGGCACAGCTCCGTACCGCTATGGTACGATGTGAACGCCGACGGCAAGGACGATCTGATCGTGGGCCAGCTCGAGTTCGGACTGGCGATGCCGATCGATCACCCGCAGTTCCCTTTGAAGGAGCAGCTAAACGAATTTATCCGGTACACCAAGGAGCATTACCTTGAGCTGTACCCGCATATATTTGTTCATAACTATACAAGCGATGAGCAGGAGAAACAGGAGATCGCACTGCATCAGGAGGCATTCGAGAAGCTCGGGATTCCGTGGAGAATGACCGGTACGAATCAGCATACTTGGCGGATCAGCCATCCGGACCGGCTCCAGACGCTGCGTAATGAACGGGAAGCGGATATCTGGTTTAACTTCGGATTCCGTTCGCCTTATGCACCGAACGACCCGCGGCTCGGCTTCGAGTATGATGTCAGCCTGCCGTTTCTCATGACCGACAACGAGGGGCTCCCGGAGCTGGAGCAGCCGATGCTGCTGCATACGCCCGCTCCCGTGCTCCGTACCCGGCAGAAGCAGCCGATGTATTCGACGGAGGATCTGTTCGAAATGTACACCGCGCTGGACCTGCCGATCGATTATTTTGAGCACGTGGAGTACCAGACGATCGCACACCCGGAAAATCTCCTCGAATTCGTGCGTTACCTGGACAAGCTCCGCGACACGCACGATTATAATTTTATGACGGAGCAGCAGATGGCCCGCTCCTTCTTGAATACACTTACCACGAAGGTGGAGGTGTACCGGTCCTGGGGCACAGTTCTCGCCGACCGTATCAAAAAAGCGCTCCATCTCCCGACAAGCCCAAGCTTCCTGATCCGGCAGGACACAAGCCTCGTGCCGGATCAGGCGGCGGAATACAAAGGAACGCTGGGACTCGTCGTAGATCCCGGAGGCTTCTATATGGGCCGGACGGCGGCCACTAACGCCGAGGTGCATGATACGAAGGCAGGCAAGCTGTACTTGGGAGCAGCCGCCGGCGCTTCCACCTTGGTCAGCTTCGAACAGCAGGCCGAGCAAGCCTCGGATATGCATCTGATTCGTGTGAATGTGCCGTACAAGCTTAACGTTCAGAAGAACCGCTGGACGCTCGAGCTTAACGCTCCGGGCATGCAGCAGGTCAAGCTTTACAGTTCTGCGCCTCTTCAGTTTAAAGGACCCGACGGGATGACGGTGGAGCAGGACAAGCAGCAGAACACCTATACGATCACCCATTTTGGCGATATCACGACCATCACCATGACCATGCCTTAACTGCGAGGACGGCTTCCGGCCGTCCCGCTTCCATGTCACGCCCTAATCCAGAAGGAGGAGCTGTACTATGTCACTACAAGAGCTCATCGACCAATTGGAAGCTCATATCAAGAGCCGTTACGAAATCGAAGAGGACGATGACGATTTCAGTACGGACGTTCACCTTTTTGACTACGGCTATATCGATTCCATCGGTGCTACCGCACTCATCGCTCACATCGAAAAAACCTACGGCATTCAAGTAACCAATCAGGACCTGATGCTGTATCCCATGAACACCGTACGCGAAATCGCGCAATTCATTCACCAAAAGACTGCGAGGTAATCTCTCATGGAATGTGTAGTATCCCTGGAAGGTCTGGCGGCCAGCCAGCACGGACAGCTGAAATACGCTGCGGCCTTCATCGATGAGCAGATCCAAGACATTCGTCTTGAGAACGGAAGCATTCATATCCGTCACGAATCCCCCAAAGGAAACGAGGCGATCGCCGAGCGCGTGCGCAAGCTGATCGACCGTTTCTCGCAAGGCGATTTCGGCTTTAAAGAGAACATCCTGTTCGAGCATCGCACAGCGACGCCGTACAATCAGGATATCATCGCAGAGCTCACCGAGCGCAAAATCATCAAGGTGCTGGAGCCGGGCCTTTTTATTTTCCGGGAACCGTTCTCCAGCCTGATGCGTTTTCTGGATTACTCGTTCGTCACCAAGATCGGCGGGCGCTTCGAGGGTATGAAGGAAGAGCATTACCCTGCGGTGATTCATGCGGAAACATTGAACAAAACGAATCATTTCACCTCGTTCCCTGAGCATATCCACTTCTTGTCGCATCTTCGCGAGGATCTTGATGTCATTGAAGCCTTCAGTCAATCGATCCGCGACATCGGCGGCTGGAAGGACGAGGCGCCGTTGGATCAGGACGCCAACCTGGCAAAGCCGCGGTTCACGATGAACCCTTCAACCTGCTATCACTGCTACGAGGGATTACAGAACGAGATTCTGGAAGGGGAAGGCGTCATCGTCACCGCCATCTCCAAATGCCATCGCTTCGAATCCCGCAACCATACGGACTTCGGGCGTTTGCTCGATTTCAGCATGCGCGAGATTATTTTTGTCGGCAAGCCGGATTTCGTGAAGGAGAACCGCCTCCGTGCCATCGAGTACCTGAAGGAGCTCGCCGTGGAATGGAACGTGGACAGCATGCTGGAGATTGCGAACGATCCGTTCTTTACGAACGACTTCCAGGTCAAGGCTTCCTTCCAGCGAAACCAAGAAATGAAGTACGAGCTTCGCCTGACCATTCCTTATATCGATAAGTCGATCGCCTGCAGCTCGGTCAATTTCCACAGCAATACCTTCGGTAACGCCTTTAATATCAAAATGGGCAAGCGCAACGCCGTAACGGGCTGTGTCGGCTTCGGGATCGAACGCTGGGCATTCGCCTTCCTCGCTCAGTACGGCTTGGACGAGTCGAATTGGCCTGCCGCCTTCCGGGAGCAATACCATGCGTGGCAGCAGAAGTCACTCTAGAAAGCGTAGGACGTCTGCAGCCATGGTCGCTTTTTTACGTAAAAACAGCTTCGTGCTTCTACTCTTAGCCGCATTCGTGCTTTCGGATCTCGCCCTTGCTTACTGGGATCCGATGGTCACGTCGCGGCGTTTTTATAAGAACGATTTTACTAAAACCTTATACCACCACGGCTGGCAGGATCACGGTCCGATATTCTTCGGCAACTCGGCCGTCACGGGAGCTTACATCGAGCAGGAGTCGAAGTCCAAGCTGATGGAAATGGGCTTGTCCTATGGCAGACCTACCGATCTGAAAGCCATTCTCGAGCAGCAGCGCTTCCGCGTAGAGGACGAGCTTGTGATCGGGATTGACGTGCATACGATGCTTAACGTATTGCCTACAGATCCGACCTACCCATGGTTTAAGCCTTGGTACCAGCCTTATGTCTATGCTTATAGGGATTATTTCCGCGACAGCGGTACGGAGCTTGTGAAGAATCTTGCGCTTAAGATGAGCCTTGAGTATGAGCCTCGCTGGATTGACAAGGAGCTGTACTTCGGCCGAAAGACCGATGAGGAGCTGAAGAAGAAGTGGGATGAGTACGAGGAGAGGTTCGGCTGGAGCGCTCAGCCCCAGTACAAGGAAGACGTTGAAGCTTTGCAATGGATTACCGAGTACTGCCGGACAAACAACATTGCCATGCGTGTGATTTGGATGCCTTGGAATCGCGCTTACCCGCTGCCTCGCTACATGTCGGGGCTGCAGGAGGACGTAAATGCAAGACTGAAGGCTTCCGGAGTGCCCGTACTGGACTTGTTGACCGCCTATGATCCCAAGTATTTTCATGACCTGGTGCACCTAAGCCGTCAAGAGGGCGCTCCCGTATTCACGAAGGAGGTGGACGCATGGCTCGCATCGCTCGCAAATTCCTCGAAGTGATCGTTTATCTCGCCATGCTGATCATGGTGCTCATTTATTTTACCGGTAAGGGCTTATTCATTTACGAGGGGTTCTAATATGTGGTATTTAAATATGAACGCCGTGCTGGCGATGATCGGCATGTCGCTGCTGCTCGGCCTCACCCGCTGGTGGACCCCGAATAAGCGCTACCTGCTGCTCGCGTTCAATCTCGGCTTTCTCGTCATCTTCAGTCAAAAGCTGTTCGTTTTCTACCTCGCCTACACGGCGCTGAATTACTTGGCGTTCCTGATGCTGTGCCGCACCTCCCGTTTTCGGCAGGGCTGGTTCATCCTTCTGATCGGTTTGAATATAGCTATCGTCTGCGGACTGCGGATTCTCTTCATGGAAGAGTTTACGCACCCGGTGCTGGACGCGGTGATCACGCTTGGACTTATCTATAACGTGCTGAAGGTGATTGACGCGCTCTACTTCGCTTATTTCTTCGGTAAGGACGGCGAAGCGAAGGTCATCGATTATTTCAATTATATTTTATTCGTACCGACCTTTACTTCCGGACCGATTCTGAAGTTTCGCGACTTTATGGCAGATACCAAGCAGCCCTATCAGGTTAACGCAGCGCAGGTAGAGGAAGGCGTCAAACGCATTATTCTCGGGATGTTCAAAAAAATCGTGCTCGTCACCTGGATGACCGATGTGTTTACCAAATTATCCGGTCAGGAGCTGCACACGCACGAATCCTTGTTTTTAATGGTGTGGTTCTACGCACTCATCTATTTCGATTTTTCCGGTTATTCGGATATCGCCATCGGCTTCGGCCGCTTGTTCGGCTACAATATCCCGGAGAACTTTAAGAAGCCGTTCCAGTCTCCTACGCTCACGCAATACTGGCGCAACTGGCACGCTACGCTAGGCGATTGGTTCCGCGATCATATCTTCATGTTCTTCTCCCGCCAAACACCGAGCAAATGGACGGCCGCCGGCTTGTCGGTGCTGATCATGGTTCTAATCGGCCTTTGGCACGGCTTCTCGTGGCTGTACCTGCTCTGGGGCGTGTATCATGGGATGCTGCTTGCGTTGGAGAACCTTCTGGGCAAAACCATTGTCAACAAGAAAAAGGTTTCCAAGGGCTATTTCTACGCGCGCTGCGCCTTAACGCAATTGTTCGTAACCGCAGCTGTTATCGTCTATGGCGGCAGCCCTGAGGTTGTAGTGAAAATTTATCGCGGCTTGTTGAACTGGCCGTTCTGATGTAATAAAGCAGCAGTTGCTCCCCGGGTCTCCATTAGGGGGAGCAGCCGCTGCTTTTTGCTTATGGATCGTATCCCGAATGCTCAGGTCCTCTGGTCCAGAGGGTGGTGTCTGTTCGCAGCTTCTAAGCCTTATCCCCAACGCTCAGGCCCTATGAAACTTTCGGCAGAACACGATGACCGTTTTCTCGATTTTCCCCGTGCTGTGAAGGAGTAAGAAGTATTCGTTTCATCCCCCCTGTAACCATTCGTACTGAGCCATGGGGATAAGCTTCCAACACATCGCCTGGACCCTGCTTCCCGTCCATTAAAAAAGCAGCCTCCCCGGCTTAAAATACAACCGAAGTGCTGCCTTTTCTGTGGAATGGAGTCCCCTTCTAACTCGCGTCCGACTTATCCATCAACATTTCCATTCGGTCGGCATAGCCGTGTGATGAAACCGAGCACTGAAGCTGATTGCCTGATGAGGAGATGAATAGCTCCCCGATAGGTTGGTACACATTGTTCGCATCCCTCTTATGTACCTGAACGCTGCCCGACTTGATGTTAATGTTGAGTGAGATCTGGCTCGTGAGTTCAACCAGACAATGTAACTTTTTAAAGCTGTTCGGAAAGCGAAGCCAACTGCCGGATACCGTTTCAACAATATGAGTCTCCCTTAGATTCAATTCGATCCGCCCTCTCTTTAAAAAGTTTACCACATATTTCCGATTAACAAACTTATTGTATACGATGCGTATCGAAAAGAAACAGGAACGGTGTCGAGAGGTTATGTCGAAAGATCTTTTTTTAATTTACCATCGTACAACATGTCGATGGTTGTCCGAAACTCATACTTTGAGATGCGTGTAAGTAATGCTATAATTTGGTTTGATGCGTGTTAGAAAAGCCGTCGTTGAAGTGTATCTCTACTGTACACGCGTACATTTTATGAACCCTTATGGAGGTGTCTTATGAAGTTAGGCGTTTTCACTGTCTTGTTCCAGCAAAAGCCTTTCGAAGAAGCACTGGATTACATCGCATCCAAGGGCCTTGATGCTGTTGAAATCGGCACCGGTGCCTGGCCGGGCAACGCACACTGCAATCCTGACGTTCTCCTTTCCGACGAAGGCAAGCTGAAAGCGTTCCAGAAGGCTGTAGAATCCCGCGGACTTACCATCAGTGCACTCAGCTGCCACGGTAACCCTCTGCACCCTCAAAAACATATTGCGAAGGAATACCATGAGACGATTATTAAAACGGTAGACTTGGCTCAGCGCCTCGGCGTGCCGGTTGTCAACACGTTCTCCGGCTGTCCGGGAGACTCTGAAGACGCCAAGTACCCCAACTGGCCTGTGGCTCCATGGCCTCCGGAATTCCAAGAAATTCTCGCTTGGCAGTGGGATCAGAAGGTCATTCCTTACTGGAAGGAAACCGGTAAGTATGCATCCGACCGCGGTGTGAAATTCGGCTTGGAGCTTCATGGCGGCTTCTCCGTACATACTCCGGCTACACTACTGCGTCTGCGTGAAGCAGCCGGCGAAGTGATCGGCGCGAACCTAGACCCAAGCCATATGTGGTGGCAGGGGATCGATCCGGTTCAGGCTGTGCAAATTCTGGGCCGAGCCGGCGCCATCCATCACTTCCATGCGAAGGATACGACGATCGATCCGATTAACGTGAATCGCTACGGCGTAACCGATATGCAGCCATACACCAACATGCTTGATCGTGCTTGGCAGTTCCGCACGGTGGGCTACGGCCATGACCTCAAGACCTGGGCTGACATCATCAGCGCACTGCGTCTTGTCGGTTACGACTACGTTGTCAGTATCGAGCACGAGGACGGATTGATGTCCGTCGACGAAGGCTTCACGAAGGCGGTTCAGAACCTGCAGCAGGTATTGATCAAGGAACCGCTCGGCGAAATGTGGTGGGTGTAGCCCGCACGCGAAAAAGCCCTGACTTTACATTCGTAAGGTCAGGGCTTCTTTTTGTCCCCCATAAGTAAACGATACGCTTAGCTAACCCAGCCCTTGATCATGACGACTGTCACGAACATGAACACGAGCAAGCTTACCAAACCGAAGCCGATCGCAAACGGGTTCTTCTTCGGCGCCTTCAGCAAGCGGAATACACCAATCGCAATGATCAATGTAAACAAAATTACAAACGGGTCAAACCCGGTAAATTTGCTAGCTGCAGCTGCTCCTTCAGCCAAAAACATTGGAGAGACCTCCTTCAATATACGAAAAATACTTAATTTCTATCTTAGCCTGTGACGATTGGAAGTGCAAGGGGTTTGCCCAATCGTAACAAGTTTGTCACGTTTGCCGGGAAGGAATTGCAAGTATAACGAAAATCGCTAATTTGTATAACAAAACATTATAGGTTGTATCCCCCTGGCGATTTACGCCTAGCCCCAAAAGTGGTACTATAATGTAGATATTTCATATTAAGCTTATCGGAATTAGGGAGGCACTACAACATGGCATACGAAGCCGTTTGGACGAAAGACCCGTCCAAGTTAAATAAGTTCGAGTTTGTCAAGCTGGAAAAGGACGGACTGGACGTCATCCGCACGATCATTGAAAAGTATGCTCACGAAGGTTATGACTCCATTACGGAGGACGACATGAACCGCTTTAAGTGGGCCGGCGTATACGAGCAAAAGCCGAAAGACGGCCATTTCATGATGCGCGTACGCATCAACTCCGGGATCATGACTTCGGATCAAGCCCGCGCTATGGCTGAGATTGCCAAGGATTACGGCCGCAACCTGGTGGACGTAACCACACGCCAGGCCATTCAGTTCCACTGGCTGCGCATTGAGAACATGCCGGATATTTTCAACCGTCTGGAGAAGGTCGGCTTATACTCCTTCGAAGCATGCGGCGATTGCCCTCGTACGGTTGTCGGGAACCCTCTTGCCGGTATCGACAAGGACGAGCTGATGGATACGACGGATCTGGTGAATGAAGTTAACGACTTCTTCCTGATGAACCGTGATTTCTCTAACCTTCCACGTAAATATAAAATGTCCATTTCTTCTAATATTTATAACTCCGGTCATGCGGAAATCCAATGTCTTGCCTTCACACCAGCTACTAAGGTGATTGACGGTCAAGAAGTCGTCGGTTTCCATGTATGGGTGGGCGGCGGCTTATCCGCGAAGCCTCATTTGGCTCAGCAGCTTGATATGTTCGTGACACCGGGCGAAGTGCTGAAGGTAGCAACGGGCGTTACAACCATCTATCGTGACTACGGGTACCGCGAGAAGCGCCATCACGCGCGTCTGAAGTTCCTTGTTGCCGATTGGGGCGCGGAGAAGTTCAAGGAGAAGCTGGTCGAGCTGATCGGCGATATGCCGTCCCGCGGCGAAGAAGGCGTCATTGGCTGGAAGGCCGCCTATTTCGACGGCGTTCATCCGCAAAAGCAAGAAGGTTTGAATTATATCGGTCTTAGCTTGCCTGTAGGTCGTTTGAGCGGTGATGAGCTGATTGAGCTCGCTCGCATTGCTGACCAGTACGGCGAAGGCAAGCTGCGTACAACTGTTTCCCAGAACATCATCATTTCCGGCGTGAAGGACGAGAACGTGGATAAGGTGCTTGCTGAGAAGGTGCTTGAGCGCATCACTCCGAATCCGAAGCATTTTATGAGCCGTACCGTTTCCTGCACAGGGAATGAATTCTGTAACCTTGCAGTTGTAGAGACGAAGGAAAGAGCGGTCCGCGTAGCGGAATACCTCGATTCCAAGCTGGAGCTGGATGAAGAGATTCGCATTCATTTTATCGGCTGTCCGAACGCTTGCGGACAAAAGCATATTGCTGACATCGGTCTGCAGGGTGCTCTTGTGAAAACGCCGGAAGGTATGGTCGACGCATTCGATATCGCTGTAGGCGGTATTCTCGGGCCTGGCGCTCAGTTCAACCAAGTCATTAAAGGACGTGTGAAGGGCGACGATGTCGGTCCTGTTCTGGAGCAGCTGATCTTGTTCTATAAAGAGAACCGCAGCCCTGAAGAAACGTTTAATCAGTTCGTGAACCGTGTGGGTGTGTCCGCATTCCAAGATAAGCTTACTTCCGTTCTTGCTGTTGCTGCATCCTAATTCTTTTAAAAAAGCCGAGGTACATCTTATCCGATGTACTTCGGCTTTTTCGTTATTAGCTATGTCTTTGTAGCCAGTCGATGACATCGGCGGTTACTTCATCCCGGTTGATTTCATTCAACATTTCATGTCTTCCGCGGGGATACAGCTTCATCTCGATGTCCCTAAAGCCCATGAGCCGGAGCATCGCCGCCAGCTTCTTGACCCCCTTCCCGTAGTTACCTACCGGATCATCGTCCCCTGAGAACAAAAAGATAGGCAGATCCTTTGGGATTTGCTGCAGCCGATCCTTCCGGTACGATTCCTTTAACCCCTTGAAAAGCTCATAAAAGAAGCGCGCCGTAGGTACTCCCCCGCAATGCGGATCCTGTAAATAGTAGTCTACTTCAGAGGAATCCCTCGTCAGCCAATCAAATTTCGTTCTTCGCGATGTTATTCGCCTATTGTAGGGACCAAACGCGAGATGGTCGAGCAGCTTGCTGCGATGGCGTTCTCCTTTCAACCTCATGATCCCCCTTGCTATGGCTATCCCGATATCCAGCTCCGGCCCCTGCTCTGCCTTGACCCCGGAAAGCAGGACTCCCCTGACTTTGCTCGCATACCGAACCATGTAATGCTTCGCCAGCATCGAGCCCATGCTGTGACCTAAAAGAAATACAGGAAGCCCCGGGTGACGATCATGGATAAGGCTTGTTATGCCGGCTACATTACTAACCATTTGACGGAAAGCATCCTTCGGGAGATGTCCGAGCTCTTCCTCAGAATTTGCCGTACGTCCATGACCAAGATGATCATTCGCATACACCCCATAGCCAGCCTTTACTAGCGCTTGTGCGAACCGCTCATACCTTGCGGCGGTCTCCACCATACCGTGGGCTACCTGAACCATGCCTCTTATCGGTTGACCCGGTTCGGGCAGCCAGCTGTAAACATAAATCGACCGCCCCTCGTGGTCCTGCCAAGTGAAAGTCTGTTTTGCTACCATAGCCTAGCCCCCCAGTATCGAAAAAGCCCTGAACCACACATCTTCACCGGTTCAGGGCTTTCTCCTGCTGTTCTATATTTATGCAGCTAGACTGCCGCATCTTCCATTTCCTTCAACCGTTTGGCATAATCGGCCGAACGTGCCTTATCCCGCTCCAAAATCGGCTTCAAGTACTTGCCTGTATAGGAGCCCTCCACCTTTACCACATCTTCCGGAGTACCGGTGGCGACGATCGTACCACCACGGCTGCCGCCGTCAGGCCCCAGATCGACAATGTAGTCGGCTGTCTTGATTACATCGAGGTTGTGTTCAATGACCAGAACGGAGTCGCCGTTCTCCACCAAGCGATGAAGCACCTTCAACAGTCGGTCAATATCGTCGATATGCAAGCCGGTAGTCGGCTCGTCTAGAATATAAATCGTCTTGCCCGTACTACGACGGTACAGCTCTGCTGCAAGCTTTACACGCTGTGCTTCGCCGCCGGACAAGGTCGTAGCCGGCTGCCCCAGATTCATATAGCTAAGCCCTACATCCATCAGGGTTTGCAGCTTCCGATGAATTCTCGGGATGTTCTTAAAGAACTCCGTTGCATCCTCAATCGTCATCTCCAGCACGTCCGCTATGCTCTTGCCCTTGTATTTAATCTCCAAGGTTTCACGGTTGTATCTCTTGCCCTTACAGACCTCACAGGGCACGTATACATCCGGCAGGAAGTGCATCTCGATCTTAATGATGCCGTCCCCGCGGCAGGCTTCGCAGCGTCCGCCCTTGACGTTAAAGCTGAACCGGCCCTTCTTGTAGCCTCGCACCTTCGCTTCGTTCGTTGCCGAGTATACATCGCGAATATCATCGAATACGCCTGTATAGGTGGCCGGATTCGAACGCGGAGTACGGCCGATCGGCGACTGGTCGATATCAATGACCTTTTCGACGTGCTCCAAGCCCTTGAATTCCTTGTACTCGCCAGGACGAACCTTCGCACCGTTCAGTTCCTTGGCCAGCGTCTTATACAGGATCTCGTTGATCAACGTACTCTTGCCCGATCCCGAAACCCCGGTCACGCAAGCGAATACGCCTAACGGGAACTTAACGTTTACTCCGCGCAGGTTGTTCTCCTTGGCGCCTCGGACCTCCAGCCACTTTCCGTTCGGCTTGCGTCGTTCGGCTGCCACCGGAATAAACTTACGTCCGCTCAAATACTGCCCCGTTAAAGATTTCGGATCCTCCATGATTTCCGCCGGCGTTCCCTGCGCAATGACCTGCCCGCCATGAATCCCCGCACCGGGACCAATATCAATAATATAATCCGCGGCCATCATCGTATCCTCATCGTGCTCTACCACGATCAGCGTGTTGCCGAGATCCCGCATATGCTCCAGGGTTTTGATCAGACGGTCGTTATCCCGCTGATGCAACCCGATACTCGGCTCATCAAGGATATAGAGTACGCCCATCAGGCTGGATCCGATTTGCGTGGCCAGACGAATTCGCTGCGCCTCTCCGCCGGATAAGGTGCCTGCGGCGCGATGCATGGTCAAGTAATCCAGCCCTACATTCACCAGGAAGCCCAAGCGTGATTTAATCTCCTTCAAGATCAGGTGGGCAATCTGCAGCTCCCGATCTGTCAGCTCCAAGGAATCGAACCAGTCATGCGCTTCTCCGATGGAAAGCGACGTGACGTGAGCTATATTTTTGGAATTGACGGTTACCGCCAGCGATTCCGGCTTCAGCCGCGCGCCTTTGCATTTGCCGCATGGCTTCGCGCTCATATATGACTCGATGTGCTCGCGGATCCCGTCGGAGAACGTCTCGCGATAACGTCTCTCCAAGTTATTAATAATCCCTTCGAACGCAACCATCGCATCTTTCTTTTGGCCGAACTCGTTCTCGTATTTAAAACGGATCTTCTCTCCGCCCGTACCGTTCAACAGCTTGCTCATCTGCTCCTTCGTCAGCTCGGATACCGGAACGTTCTGCGGTATGCCGTAATGCTCACAAACGGAGGACAGGAACTGCGGATAATAGTTGGATGTGCTGCCGGCCCATGCCTCAAAGGCTCCCTCCTCGATGGACAAGGACGGATTCGGTACCAGAAGATCTTGGTCGACAATCATCTTCTGCCCCAAACCGTCGCAATCCGGACACGCGCCGAACGGACTGTTGAAGGAAAACATCCGCGGTGCCAGCTCCTCGATGCTGAAGCCGCATTCCGGGCAGGCGAGGTTCTGGCTGAAGAGGAGCTCTTCTTTATCCATTACATCTACAATGACCCGGCCTTCCGCCAGCTTCAGTGCCGTCTCCAGCGAGTCGGCAAGGCGAGTCTGCACATCATCCTTCACTACGATCCGGTCGACAACCACTTCGATGTTGTGCTTCTTGTTCTTCTCCAGCTCGATCTTATCCGACAGGTCCATCGTTTCGCCGTTCACGCGTACACGAACGAAGCCCTGCTTCTGGATGTCGGCCAACAGCTTGGAGTGCTCACCCTTCCGTCCGGAGACGATCGGCGCGAGAATCTGCAAACGCGTCCGCTCCGGATACTCCATGATACGGTCTACCATCTGTTCGACGGTTTGGGACGTTATCTCGATACCGTGCTGCGGACAGTGCGGCCGGCCGACACGTGCGAAGAGCAGACGTAAATAATCGTATATTTCCGTTACCGTTCCTACGGTTGAGCGCGGGTTGCGGCTCGTCGTCTTCTGGTCGATGGAGATCGCAGGCGATAAGCCCTCGATCGAATCGACGTCAGGCTTGTCCATCTGGCCGAGGAACTGCCGCGCGTACGCGGACAGCGACTCGACGTATCTGCGCTGCCCCTCAGCGTAGATCGTATCGAAGGCTAGCGACGATTTCCCCGAGCCGCTAAGCCCGGTAAGCACGACGAACTTGTCGCGCGGTATCGTGACGTCGATATTTTTCAAATTGTGCGCTCTTGCGCCTTTGATAATAATGTTATCTCTTGCCACGTGAATCCCTTCCCGTCCTTCCTGGAGACGCTTCTCCTTACAGCTCTGCCCTCAGCTCGAGAATCGCATCGCGGAGCTCCGCGGCGCGTTCGAACTGCAGGCTCTTGGCTGCTTCCTTCATCTCTTGCTCCATCCGCTCAATGAGCGACATCCGATCCTTCTTGGACATCTTCGTCTTCACGTCCGCCAAGTAATCGGCCTTCTCTTCCGCCACTTTCGTAGCCTCGATGACGTCTCTAATCTTCTTCTGTATAGTCTGAGGCGTAATGCCGTGTTTTTCATTGTAGGCCAGCTGGATTTCGCGGCGGCGGTTCGTCTCCCGGATCGCCTTATCCATGGAATCCGTCACCCTATCCCCGTACATGATGACCCGGCCGTTGGCATTCCTTGCGGCACGTCCGATCGTCTGTATGAGGGACCGCTCCGCCCGGAGGAAGCCTTCCTTATCGGCGTCCAGGATGGAGACAAGCGATACCTCCGGAAGGTCAAGGCCCTCCCTCAGCAGGTTGATTCCGATGAGAACATGGAACACGCCAAGCCGAAGCTCACGCAAAATCTGCATCCGCTCCAGCGTCTTGATATCGGAGTGAAGGTACTTGACCTTGATGCCGACTTCCTTCAAGTAATCCGTCAAATCCTCCGCCATCTTCTTCGTCAGCGTCGTAACGAGCACACGTTCATCCTTCTTGATGCGGTCATGAATCTCACCAAGGAGATCGTCGATCTGTCCCTTCGTCGGCCGCACCTCAATAATCGGATCAATCAAGCCGGTAGGACGGATGATCTGCTCGACCATCTGAGGACAATGCTCCAGTTCATAAGGTCCCGGAGTCGCGGAGATAAACAGCAGCTGTCCCGCCTTTTCCTCGAATTCCTCGAAACGGAGGGGACGGTTATCCAGTGCCGAGGGCAGGCGGAAGCCGTGCTCGACCAGTACTTCCTTACGAGCCCTGTCCCCGTTGTACATGGCGCGAATTTGCGGCAGTGTCACGTGCGACTCGTCGATCACGATCAGCATGTCATCCGGGAAATAATCCAGCAGCGTATAAGGCGTCGCGCCGCGCTCCCGGAAGGTCAGCGGTCCGGAGTAGTTCTCGATCCCCGAGCAGAAGCCCATCTCCTGCATCATCTCAATGTCATAGCGCGTCCGCTGCTCCAGCCGCTGCGCCTCCAGCAGCTTGCCGTTCTCCCGCAGCTCGGCCAGACGCTCCTCCAGCTCCCGCTCGATGTTGACGAGGGCGCGCTTCATCGTATCCTCATGCGTTACGAAGTGGGACGCAGGGAAGATTGCGATATGATCGCGTTCGCCCAGAATCTCGCCTGTGAGCACATCAATCTCGGTGATCCGCTCAATCTCGTCTCCGAACAGCTCGATCCGCACGGCATGCTCGCTGTGAGATGCAGGGAAGATTTCCACGACATCTCCACGGACCCGGAATGTGCCCCGCACGAAATTCATGTCATTGCGTTGATACTGAATATCAATCAAGCGATGCAGAATCTCGTTGCGCGAACGCTCCATTCCTACCCGGAACGACACGACCAAATCCCGGTACTCCATAGGGGAACCGAGACCGTAAATGCAGGAGACGCTTGCGACGATAATGACGTCACGCCGTTCGAACAAGGCGCTGGTCGCCGAGTGCCGCAGCTTATCGATCTCGTCGTTGATGCTCGAGTCCTTCTCTATAAACGTGTCCGAGGACGGGATGTATGCCTCCGGCTGATAGTAGTCATAGTAACTGACGAAATATTCGACGGCATTGTTCGGAAAAAACTCCTTGAGCTCGCTGCACAGCTGTGCGGCGAGCGTCTTATTGTGCGCAATCAGCAAGGTAGGACGATTGAGCTGCGCAATCACCTGAGCAGCTGTAAACGTCTTCCCCGTTCCCGTAGCCCCGAGCAACGTCTGATACCTGTTCCCGGACTGGATCGATTGCAGCAGCTTCTCAATAGCCTGCGGCTGATCCCCCTGAGGCGTGTAGTCGGAAATCAGTTCAAACTTTCGGTCGCTTACCACCACTTCATTCACTAAATTCACCTCTTCTTTTCCAAAACATTCCTGTTCTATTCAAATTCATAGCCCTGCAACCGATAATATATATGCATCATTCATAGTTGTTTGACGTTGTTCAACGTACCTATACATAAGATCTGGATGTTATAGGAATATTTGTTCCCATATATTATACCTTTTTTCGAACATGGATGCAAATGAGGAAACGTTTCCTTCGATGCCTTATTCAGGCTATTTATTAGAAAAATGTTAGGATGTGGCTGATGTGGATTTCATAACGGTGCTTGGTTTACTTATCGGGGCAGGAGCCTTGATCGGAGGTTACTTATGGGACGGCGGTCACATATCCGCGCTATTTGTGCCAAGCGCTTTGCTTATTATTTTCGGCGGGACGATCGGAGCGGTGGTGGTCAGCTTTCCGCGGTCGCAGCTGAAGGAGCTGGGAAAAGCGCTCAAAATGGCGTTCGCATCCTCGGAGCAAAATCCTGAGGCTATCATTGAAGAAATCATCGATATGTCTACCGTTGCCCGAAGAGAGGGCGTTCTTGCCTTGGAACAGCGCGCACATGAACACCCGAATCCTTTTCTCAGCGAAGGCATGGTGATGGTCGTCGATGGGACGGACCCGGAGCTGACCCGCCAAATATTGGAGCTGGAGATGGACTCGCTCTCCCACCGTCACGAGGGCTGGGCCAAAATCTTCGAAGCCGCGGGGGGCTACGCTCCTACGATGGGGATTATCGGAACGGTAATGGGGCTGATTCACGTGCTTGGCAATCTCTCGGACCCGGGCAGCCTGGGACCGGCCATCGCCGTCGCCTTCTCCGCTACCTTATACGGTGTCGCATCCGCGAACCTGATTTTTCTCCCCATCGCCAGTAAAATCAAGGTCCGCAGCAGCCAGCAGCTGGACGAGATGGAGCTGATGCTGGAGGGCATTCTTGCCCTGCAAGCCGGAGAGAACCCTGCGCTGATCAAAAAGAAGCTGACTTCCTTCATCCATCAGCCGGGCAGTCGGAAACAGAATGAAGGTGAAGCGCGTGGCCAGGAATAGAAGAAGACGGCAAGAAGGTCATGCGAACCACGAGCGCTGGCTGCTCAGCTATGCCGATTTCATTACGCTGGTGCTCATTTTCTTCATCATCATGTATGCCATGAGTAAAATCGATGTCGCCAAGTATGAAGCTTTGGCGCGATCCTTGCATATGGAGTTCGCGAAGGCAGAATCGATTATCCCTATGGGCGAGGGCATCCAGGGCTCCGCTCCTTCTCCTTCCAAGCCGGCCGAGGAGACGAAGAAGGAAGACCAGGGCGAGAAGGATTTGCGTGAGAAAAAGGATAAGGAGCTGGCCGATCTGCTTCAGCAGGTTCAGCAATATATCGATAAGAACAACCTGCAGACGCAGGTCTCTGCAGCCAATACGCAGCGCGGTGTTGCGGTCACCTTGAACGATTTGTTCCTGTTCGACCTCGGCAAGGCGGATCTGAAGCCAGGCGCAAATCCGGTGCTCGAACAGCTCGCCAGCCTGTTTCCTACCCTGACCGACGCTACGATCAGCATCGAGGGTCATACGGATGACGTACCTGTTGCCACCGGTTCCCCGTTCCGCGATAACTGGGGCCTGTCGCAGGCACGCTCCCTGTCGGTTCTTCGCTATTTTGTCGATACCGCCGGGCTCTCGCCGAAGCAGTTCATTTCGACCTCCTTCGCCGATACGCGGCCGGTCGTGGAGAACAGCAGTCCCGAGAACCGAGCCAAAAACCGCCGCGTTGAAATTGTCGTCCTTCGGGAAGCCTCCCGCTGAACAAACACAAAAGCTGTCCGGTGCGCTGGGAAGAAGCGCGGGACAGCTTTTTTTACAGTGACTTCGTGCCTGTTGAGCCGGGACCCGAGCGATTGCTTAACAGTCCTGACAGCTTGCGGCTGAAATACGCTAAGATCGAGTTCTGCTGCTCCTCGGCATAGAATGGTGCGTTCTGATCCGGAGCCAGCAAAATTCCCAGCTGATGGTGCTCGTCCGAGAAGATCGCCCGCTTCACAAACTTGCTCTCCCCCGCCAGATTCAACACCTCCAGCTTACAGAACGCCGGATTCAGCTGCATCGCCTGATGAAGCTCATCCTTCGTCCGCACAGGCACTCCATTGACCTTGTGAAGCACTTCACCCACATGAAGCTCCAGCTCCTCCGCCGCGCTTCCCGGCAGTATGCCCAGAATCCTCAAGCCCTTAGAGCTGTGCACGTAGTAAGGAGTGCGATTCGTTTCCTCCCAGCGGCTGTACAGAATGATCGCCTCGTGCAGCCCGATACTGAGCAGCGCCCCCAAGAGCGTCAATGCCGGCCACAGATGAGCCAGATAAGCAAAGCCCAGCAGCACCAAAGCATACCCCATTAAGAGCTTCGAGCTGATCTTCACTTTATCCTGCGGCAGTCTCGACATCGTCATCTCCGTAAAGCCGATCATAACCGGAAAGCCGATGATCGTCCAGCCGCCGCTCCACAAATCTCCGCCAAGCAGCGGGGTCCAGGGCAAGGAAGCTCCACCGCCGCCCTCCAGCGGGACAATCAGGAATAGGGCCATCGGCCAGAAGCCTTGCAGATGATATCCGCCGACGATTTTCCCCCGCTTACTCTCGAAAAACAAAGGCATTCCCAGCCGTGTCCCTTGCCGCCTTACATAGATCGCCTCGACGAAATGCAATATCGCCACCAGCGCCAGCATAGCCGGTATACTCAGCTCGAGCAGCGGACCGCTAAGCCATTGGAGTGCCTCCATCTCCTTCAGACCGGGAAGGGTCTTAAACGCCACTTGAAGCACACCGATCACGCCGAAGGCATAAGCCCAGCATAAGTACCGGACGCGGATGAAAATAAGCAGCAGCGACAAAATCCAGAGAAGGATCACCGCTTCCGCCTGAATCGTCGCCCCTACCAGCGCCATGAGCACCGAGGCCATCAGGCCTCCGATCCAGCCCCAAAGCACTGTTCTCCAGGTTTCCGGGAGCAAGGAATGGAGCTTCGTGGAAAAAAGCTTGCGCTCGAAGGCTATATGCCTCCGATACTGCAAAATGATGAACAAAATGCCAATGTAATAAAAAGGATGCGTCAATAGCTGCAGCAAAGCCTGCACAAACCGGTAGGCCAATTCCGTTACCACGATCATAAGCCGCTCCTCTTCGATAGAACAGATTATTGGTACAAAAAAAGAAGGCTGAGCCCTGAACCTCAGGCCCACCTTCTTTATTCATTCGACACCGGAATTTTATTTCCTGCTTAAGCAAGCAACTTCCCAGATATCGACATTATTTGATGACGCTCTGCATGTATTGCACTGCCGCCTTGAGCTGCAGGTCATTCTTCGGATCCCGGATTTCTCCTACGATCGCTTTTTCCAGCTTATTGGCCGTCTCCACGTCCACCTCGCCGTTCACCGGAAGGCTGTGCATCCGCTGGAACGACTTGACCGCTTGTGCCGTTTTCTCACTGAAGTACCCGTCGGTCCGATCCGGATTCAGGCCCAGACCTTGAAGCATGATCTGAAGGTTCTTCACGTCCTCGCTGTTCATATCCTGCTTCAGCGTCGCTTTCTTCGTGAGAGGAGCAACCTTGAAGAATGCCGGCTGCTCTACCGGAAGATCAGGTGCGATACCCTTCTTATGGATCCAAGTGCCGTTTGGCGTCAGCCACTTGTAAACGGTCATTTTGATGTTGCTGCCGTCTCCCATTTCCTTCTCGAAGGTAACTTGAACCGTCCCTTTTCCGAACGTATTTTCCCCGATCAGCTTACCGCCGGCCGAATCCTTGAGCGCGCCTGCCAGGATTTCCGATGCGCTTGCGCTGCCTTTATTGATAAGCACCGATACCGGATATGGCTTACCCGTTCCGTTTGACGGCGTCGCTTCCTTCTCGCCTTTGCGGTTCTCGATCTGCACGATGCTTTTCCCTTTCGGTACGAAAGGCTCCACAATCTCCACAACCGAGGACAACAAACCGCCCGGATCGTTGCGCACGTCGATAATCAAGCCCTTCATGCCCTTGCCCTCGAGAAGCTTGAGTTCTTCTGCGAAACGCTTGGAAGTGTTACTGGAAAATTGGCGAATTTCGATTTTCCCGATATTGCCCTGCAGCATCTCCGCATGCACGGTCTCCACATCGATATCGTCGCGAACGACAATGACCTCGATCGGATCCGGTACGCCGGACCGTGCAATCTCGATCTTCGCTTGGGTCCCTTTGGGCCCGCGAATTTTCATAATCGCCTGATTCAGAGTTAAGCCATCCAGCTTCTCGCCATTCACGGAAAGGATGACGTCATTGGCATGTAGTCCTGCCTTCTCCGCGGGAGAGCCCTTGATCGGCGCTACGATAACCACCTTGCCATCCTCGGAGCTGACCTCGGCCCCAATGCCTTGGAACGAGGAGGTGATGTTCTCATCAAATTGCTGCGCTTCCTTCTGGTCCATGTACACGGTGAACGGATCATCCAACGCCGAGAGCATGCCGTTGATCGCTCCGGTCATGACTTTCTCGTGGTCCACCTCACTAAGAAACTTGCTTTCGATCAGCTGATACGTAGTCGCCAGCTTGTTGATGTCCTTCGTGGTCAGCCCCGACTTCACCGAAGCGGACACCTCGCCATTCTTGCCGAGGGCCGAAAGCATCGACGGCTGCACGATCGTTAAGGTCATGATGCTGCTTGCAAACATGGACAACAAAATGAAAGCCACTACCGTACGTCCTTTAAAATTCATAATTCCTCGTTACACCGCCTTTGCTGCTGGCTGATAAAAAAAGACTTGTCTGTGTAGTGTATGACAAGCCTTGGTAAAATATGAACGTCAGCGGATTATCGCAGGTACGGCTTTGGATCAACCGGCTCCTCATTGATACGAACCTCGAAGTGCAAATGGTTGCCCGTCGAGCGCCCGGTAGAGCCTACCTCGGCGATCTTCTGTCCGCGCTTAACGACATCGCCCTTCTCAACGACAATCCCATCATTGCGTATATGGCCATACAAAGTCCAAACGCCCTTGCCATGATCTATTATAACGGTATTTCCGTATCCGCTCCACCAGGAGGCCACAATTACCACTCCGGCCTCGGCCGCCAGGATGTCAGTACCTGCCGGTGAAGGAAGGTCGATCCCGCTGTGCGAAGCGCCTTTGCCGGTAATCGGATCCTTCCGTCCCCCGAAGTCGGAAGACATATTGACGACTCGCTCGAGCGGATAGCCGAACTTACCGCCGCTGTAAGAAAAGACCGGCTTCGGGGCCTCCCCCTTCGCTTTAGCTGTGTTAGCCGCCTTCTCTTCGGCAATTCTCCGAAGAATGACAGACTCTTGGGAAGCGAGCTTCACCTGCGCCTTCACTTCGTCTTCACTAATCTCGGCAAATTCACGCTTTTGCTTCGAGAGACTGGCGATCTTGACTTCCTTCTCCTTTTCTTTGACCGTCAGGCTTGCTTTGGTTGCATTCCGCTCCGCAATCAGCTGATTGAGCTCCGCCGCCTGTAGGGCGATTTGCTCCTGCTTCTCCGCCTTCAGATCACGGTCACGCTTGTTGGCATCAAGAATTTCCTTATCCTGATTCACAATGGCCTTCAGCGCATTCATCCGGTCGAGGAAATCCGTAAAGCTCGTTGAGCTTAGGAGCACCTCCGCGTAGGACACGGTGCCGCTCATATACATTAAACGTACACGGGAACGCAGGATTTGATCGCGCGAGGCCATTCTTTCCTCAGCTTCGGCAAGCTGCTTTTCGTTTTCCGTCTTTGCCGCCTGAATCACGGTTTCTTTTTCCTTCAGCTTATTCAGCTCCAGGTTCACGGAATCGATCTGACTCATAATCGTGTTGAGCTCAGCCATATTCTGCTGCTCCTGCTGCTCCAGCTTTTCTGCTTGCGCCTTAGCGTTTGCGGCATTTTTCTCTGCTTCCGCCTTCTGACGCTGCACATCCTTCAGCTGCTGCTCCAGCTGCTTTTGCTTATCCGTTGCGGCAAATCCCGCTTGGGAGGTAAGCAAGGTTCCCAGCAAACTTAACGTAACGACGATGGACACGGACGACTTGTTCAAATTCCCGATCCTCCCTACACCCGTAAAAATTTACGAACCGATAATGTGCTTCCCCAGACGCCGATCATGATGCCGATCCCGATGAGCAGCCCGGCTGTTTCGTAGCGGATCGCTTCAAAGGGCAAAAGCTTGATAAGCAAGAGACTCATATCCACCTGAATCAGCCTCATCATCTGCCAGTAGCCGTACAGCAATATCGCAACCGGGATGATCGAACCGATTAGTCCCAGCAGCGCTCCTTCGATAAAAAACGGCCAGCGTATGAATGAATTCGTCGCACCCACCAGCTTCATGATGGAGATTTCGCGGCGGCGGGCGACAATCGTAATCTTAATTGTGTTTGAGATCAAAAACATGGCTGTCAGCGCCAAACCGGCTACAAGCACTAGGCCCACATTGCGCACGATTTCCGTCACCTTAAACATCGTTTCGACGGTTCCTTGCCCGTAGCTGACCCGATAGATCGGCTTCATCGGCCTGGTATTGTTCAGCTCGCTGATTTTCTGGGCAACACTGGCAACCTCACGCGGCTCCGCAACCTCTACGGTGTAAGAGTCGTTCAACGGATTGTTGCTTCCGTCAAAGCCCTCGAGGAGCTGTTTCCCGCTTTCCCCCAGCTTCTCCCGCAAATATTTAAGCCCCTCCTCCTTGGAGACGAAGGTCACCTTCGACACTTGAGGGATGGCGGCGATCTCATTTTGAATTTGCTGAATTTGGTCCTGCGGCGTATTGACCTCCAGGTATACTTTAATTTCTACCTGCTGTTCAATCTGCTGGGCTAAGAAATTCACGTTCAAAGACAGCAGCAGGAAGACGCCCAGAATGAAGAGCGAAATCGAGATGGAGCTAATGGAGGCAAAGGACATCCACCCGTTTCGCGCAACATTCTTGAAGCCTTCGCGAATATGGCGACCGGCGGTACTAATCCTCATAGCCGTATTCACCCCTTGCTTCATCACGGGCGATCTTCCCGTTCTCGATTGCTATGACCCGCTTGCGCATCGTGTTAACAATTTCCTTGTTGTGTGTGGCCATAACGATCGTTGTGCCCCGGAAGTTGATTTCTTCCATGAGCTTCATGATCCCCCAGGACGTTTCCGGGTCTAAGTTCCCGGTCGGCTCGTCCGCGATAATCACTGCGGGATTATTGACAATTGCCCGGGCAATGGCAACTCGCTGCTGCTCTCCTCCGGACAGCTGCGTTGGCAGCGAGCCGGTCTTATCCTTCAAGCGAACCAGCTCCAGCACTTCTTGCACGCGCTTCCTGATGATCTTCTTGGGAGCTTCGATAACCTCCATCGCAAAAGCGACGTTCTCATACACGGACATCTTCGGCAGCAGCCGGAAGTCCTGAAAAATAACCCCAATATTCCTGCGTACATAAGGGATTTTACGCTGCTTCAGCTTCTCCAGATTAAAGCCGTTGACAAAAATCTGCCCCTTCGAAGGCCTTTCTTCTCTATACATAAGCTTCATAAAAGTCGATTTGCCGGCGCCGGACGGGCCTACCACGTAGACGAACTCGTTGCGGTCTACCTTTACGCTGATGCCGCGGAGGGCATGGTTGCCGTCTGGATACGTTTTCCATACGTCCTGCATTTCGATCACGTCATCACATCCTGATAGTTTCGTTTTGTCGTTTTCTGTCATCTATATCGAACGATCGGCTCGTTCTTCCGGTAATGGTAGTGCCGGTCATTCCCAGCCTATTAAACTTCGACATAAAAGGGGAAAATCCTTTGCACGTCCAACATTTTCTACAGCTTTCACGCAGGTTTGGTGGAGAAATGGTGAACGGTAGCTGAATGTAAGTTGAAAATGGGTCTTCCCGGCCCCGCAGTCGAATCATTCGACAAATCCCGGCGAACTAAGACTATAGGAAAGTTTCAAGGCTTGGCCGCATATATATCGGAGTAGTACAAGCGTGGAAGCAAAAGGAGATAAACGGTGATGCAGCTTCGAATCCCAACCTTTTGGACAAGTATGGCATTGACCTCGATTGTGTTTACCTTGTCCGTTCTGCTAACGATCAGCTGGTATGGCTCAAAAACCACCTTACCTTCAAGTGTTACTGTGGAGGATTGGTCTGTCGGAGGCATGCCGATCCAAGAGTTTGAACGTCAGCTTGCATGGAAAAAGGAGCTTTTGCTCGGGCAAAAGGTGCAGCTGGTCGCAGCAGTGTCCGGCGGTCAGCCGCTGATCGTAGAACGCACCTTGGGGCAGCTAGGACTCGTCGTAAGTGATGGGCACACGGTCGAGAAGTTGATGCCGCTGAAGGAAGGCTCGTTGTTCCGGCGGGCTGTGTACCGATGGCAGCAGCGGGGAGGCGCTTGGACAATCGAACGGACGGTTGCCGAGGACAAGCTGAAGGCTTCGCTGCAGGAGGCCCTACAGACGCTTTACACAAAAAAACCAGTCGATGCGAAACGCTTCGTCCGAGGAGACGATACGATCGGATACACGCCGGAAGTGAAGGTTGAGCGGGTCGATGAAGGCAAGCTGCTGACGCTCCTTGGAAGCTTGCTGCCGGCGTGGGGATCCGCAGAAATGCAGGCGGGAATCGAGCGCTGCAGAGGCGGGGAATCAGGCTGCGGGGAAGGAAGCCAGCCGGTTACAGTGCAGGTCCCCCTCTATTGGCTGGAGCCCCAGGTAACCGTTGCTTCGCTGCAAGCGCAGGGGATTGTGCGTAAGCTGACGGAGTTTTCGACCAGCTATCCGCCTGGATCGGCGGCGGTCAGCAGTGAAGGACGCATTCACAACGTGCGCTCCACCGCAGCAAGCATTCATGATGTGGTGCTCAAGCCGGGAGAGGTGTTCGATTACGCCACCTATATTGAGCAAACGGAGAAAAAGTTCGGCTTCCGCGAGGCACCCGTCATTCTTAACGGCAAGCTGGTACCCGGGATCGGCGGCGGCATATGCCAAGTGTCTTCGACCTTGTACAATGCCGTGCTTCGCGCCGGCTTGGCCATTGTCGAACGGCGCAACCACTCCCTGCCGGTCAGCTATGTGCCTCTCGGCCAGGACGCCACCTTCGCCAGCGGACATATTAACTTTAAGTTCCGCAATAGTACGCAGCATCACTTACTCATACGGACGTCAGCGGATGATGTTCAGGTGTCGGTCAAGCTGTTCGGTCAAATGCCGGGGGATGTTACCTATGAAGTGGAGTCGAAGCTGCTGGAAACTCTTCAGCCGCCGGTCAAGTATGTTCATAATCCCTCTTTACGGGTCGGCAAGCAGGAAATCATCACGCAGGGAAAGCCCGGTTACGTGGTCGAAACGTACCGGATCAAGAAGCAGAATGGCACGGTAGTAGGGCAGGAGCGTATTTCCAAGGATACATATTCCGCACAGCCGACGGTCATTGCCGTGAATAACGGCGGTGATGGGGCCAAATCGGGCGAACCGGCTCCCAATGCCGACCCGCGGGGGCCGATGATTGAGGACGGAGTGAAGGGACCGACGTTCCGTTAAACCAATACAAAGCCCGGGTACACTTCATATTTGAAGGACCCGGGCTTCTCTGTTATCTGCTTTTGTTGTAGAACTCTTCAAACCATGCATTGGTGCTCTCGAGCACTTTACCGGCCCGCTCAATGGCGCCGCTTACCTGATTCGTCGCGGTTCCGCCGTACACGTTGCGTGCGTTGACTACGCGCTCCGGCTGCAGCACCTCGTAGATGTCGCTCTCGAAGAGCGTCGAGAACTGGTGGTACTCCTCCAGCTTCAGATCCAACAGGAACTTCTGCTGCTGAATGCAGTAAAGCACCGTTTTGCCGATGACCTCATGCGCTTGGCGGAAAGGCAGCCCCTTGTTCACAAGGTAATCCGCAATATCCGTCGCGTTGGAGAAGTCCTGATTCACGGCTTGACGCATCCGGTCCTTGTTCACCTTCATCGTGGCTACCATCGGAGCGAACAGCTGAAGCGCCCCTTGCAGCGTGCGAACGGTATCGAACATGCCTTCCTTGTCTTCCTGCATGTCCTTGTTGTAGGCAAGAGGAAGCGACTTCAGCACGGTCAGCAGACCGAACAGGTTGCCGTAGACACGGCCGGTCTTACCGCGCACCAGCTCCGCCACGTCCGGGTTCTTCTTCTGCGGCATGATGCTGCTGCCCGTACAGAAGGCATCGTCCAGCTCGATAAAATGGAACTCCGTGCTCGACCAAAGCACAAATTCCTCACACAAACGGGACAAGTGCATCATGATAATCGATGCGTTCGACAAGAACTCCAGGATGAAATCACGATCGCTTACCGCATCGAGCGAGTTCTCGTACACCGCGTCGAAGCCGAGCTGCTCCGCCACGAAATGGCGGTCGATCGGGAACGTCGTGCCGGCCAAGGCCCCTGCGCCGAGCGGAAGCACATTGATCCGGCTGTAGCTGTCCTTAAGACGCTCGATATCCCGTTGGAACATTGATACGTACGCCATCATATGATGCGCGAACAAAATCGGCTGGGCACGCTGCAAGTGGGTGTAGCCCGGGATGATCGTATCCAGATTCTGCTTCGCCTGCTCCAGAAGCGCCTCCTGCAGCTTGCTCAGCATCCCGACGAACTCGACAACCCGCTTCCGCAGCCACAGGTGCATATCCAGCGCCACCTGATCGTTCCGGCTGCGTCCCGTGTGCAGCTTGCCGCCGACCGGACCTACCTCATCGATCAACGCCTTCTCGATGTTCATATGGATGTCTTCATCGCCGACGTTGAACTCCAGCTCGCCGCGGCGGATCATGCCCTGCACCTTCAGCAGGCCGTCCTTGATTTTCTCAACATCGTCCGCAGGAAGAACCCCTTGCTTGCCCAGCATCGTCACGTGCGCCAGACTGCCTTGAATATCCTCCTCGGCCAGCTCCTTATCGAAAAGAATCGAAGCCGTGTATTCCTCTACCAATTGGTCGGTTTTCTTCGTAAAACGCCCACCCCAAAGCTTAGACACATCACTTGCTCCCCTCTAACGTAACTTCATTTCCACCACTATACCATAAATAGCCTGTCAGCGTCTCGATTGCGGCTGTTGCCGCCGGCCGCGGCAGGAAGGCATCCGCCCCTTGCGTGCGACCAAGAAAATAACCCGCAGCTCCGAAGCTCGGGTTATTCTCAGGGACACAGCAGCTTACTTCTTGCTTTGCTCTACGCCGGCAGCAACACGCAAACGCAGCGCGTTCAGGCGGATGAAGCCTGTCGCATCGCCTTGATCGTATGCCTTCGTCGGATCGGCTTCCATCGTTGCGATGTGCGGGTTGTACAAGCTTACAGGGCTTTGTACGCCGGCGCCGATGACGTTACCTTTGTACAGCTTCAGGCGTACTACGCCGGTTACGTTCTTCTGGCTCTCGTTTACCAGAGCTTGCATGGCCAGACGCTCCGGAGCGAACCAGAAGCCGTTATATACGAGCTGAGCGTATTTCGGAATCAGGGAGTCGCGAAGCAGCATAACCTCGCGGTCCATTGTCAGGGACTCCATCTTGCGGTGTGCGGTGAACAGAATCGTACCGCCCGGCGTCTCATATACGCCGCGGCTCTTCATGCCTACGAAACGGTTCTCCACCATATCGACGCGGCCTACCCCGTGCTTGCCGCCCAGCGCGTTCAGAGTCTCCATGATTTGCAGCGGAGCCAGACGCTGGCCGTTCACTGCTACGCAGTTCCCTTGCTCGAACTCAAGCTCAATGTATTCCGCCTCGTTCGGAGCATCCTCCGGGTCTACGCTCAGCACGAACATGTCTTTGTTGGATGTCGCGCTTGGATCGAACCAAGGATCCTCCAGCATACCGCTCTCGAAGCTGATGTGCAGCAGGTTGCGGTCCATGGAGTAAGGCTTGGAAGCGGACGCCTGCACCGGGATGCCGTGCTTCTCCGCATAGGCGATCATCTCGGCACGTCCAGGGAACTGCTCGCGGAATTCCTCGAGGCGCCAAGGGGCGATGACTTCGATGTCCGGCGTCAGTGCAGCGGCCGTCAGCTCGAAGCGAATTTGGTCGTTACCTTTACCTGTTGCTCCGTGAGCAATCGCGGTAGCGCCTTCTGCGCGTGCGATCTCTACCATGCGCTTGGCAATCAGCGGGCGAGCGATACTCGTACCGAGGAGGTATTGACCCTCGTACAGCGCTCCTGCCTGGAACATCGGGTAGATGAAATCCCGCGCGAATTCTTCACGGAGGTCATCGATGTATACCTTGGATGCACCGGTGCTCAGCGCTTTTTCCTCGAGGCCGTCGAGCTCTTCTCCTTGCCCGATATCCGCGGTGAACGCGATAATCTCTGCATCATAGGTTTCCTTCAGCCATTTCAAAATGACGGACGTATCCAAACCGCCCGAATATGCCAATACGATTTTTTGCTTCGCCATGGTTTCCCTTGCTCCCTCTTCTAATGGAATCTATCGCTACATGATGGCGGCCATAACCGCTTTTTGCGCGTGCAGACGATTCTCCGCCTGATCGAAAATAATGGAATTTTGTCCGTCGATGACGCCCTCGCTGACTTCCTCGCCGCGATGCGCTGGCAGACAATGCATGAACAGATAGTCCTTCTTAGCGAACTTCACCAGCTCATCGTTCACCTGATAGTTCGCGAAGGCCGCTTCCCGCTCCTTCTGCTCCGCTTCCATGCCCATGCTCGCCCATACGTCGGTATATACGACATCCGCGCCGTCGATCGCTTCCTTCGGATCGTATACGACCTCGATCGTGGAGCCGTTCAAAGCAGCTACCTCCTTGGAAAGCTGTACGACCTCGGCATCCGGTTCATAGCCCTCCGGCGTCGCTACCGTGAAGTTCACGCCGAGCTTCGCCGCGCCCATCATCAAGGAATGCACCATGTTGTTGCCGTCGCCGATAAAAGCCATCTTGAGCCCTTTCAGGCGTCCCTTATGCTCAAGGATCGTCTGATAATCCGCCAGTGCCTGGCACGGATGGGACAGGTCCGTCAGCCCGTTAATGACCGGAATGGTCGCATTGCGGGCCAGCTCGATTACCGTGCGGTGAGCGAACGTACGGATCATGATGCCGTCAAGATAACGGGACATGGTCTGAGCCGTATCGCCGATCGTCTCGCCGCGGCCGATCTGCAGGTCGTTCCTGCTCAGGAAAAGCGCGTGCCCTCCGAGCTGGTACATGCCCACCTCGAAGGAAACACGGGTCCGGGTGGACGATTTTTCAAAAATCATGCCGAGGGTTTTGCCCTTTAGAGGCTGGTATGCCTCACCGGACTTCTGCTTCTTCTTCAGCTCGATCGCCAGATCGATCAAATATTGAATCTCTTCGGACGTGTAATCGACCAGGCCGATAAAATCGCGTCCTCTGAGCTGTGCTGCGATGTCTTGCTTCGTTAGATTACTCAAGTGGGTTTCCTCCTCTATACCGCCGCTGCAGCCTTCTGCGCCAGAACGGAGCAGATGACCTCGATGCCGCGGTCAACGTCTTCCTTCGAAATCAACAGGCTCGGCGCCAGACGAATGACATTCGGTCCGGCCGAAACCACCAGCACGCCCTCCCCGTGGATGGCGCTGATCGGCTCCGCCGACGGTCCCGTCAGCTGAATGCCGATGAGCAGGCCGATCCCGCGGATCTCCTGCACCAGCGGATTGCTTGCCAGCTTGGAGCGGAGCTCGCTGACAATGTAGTCGCCCATCTCCGCCGCACGTTCCGGCAGCTTCTCGGCGAGCATCGTCTCCAGTGTAGCAATCCCTGCCGCTGTAGACAAATAGTTGCCGCCGAAGGTGGAGCCGTGGCTGCCCGCGCTGAACGCCTGGCGCAGCTTCTCTTTGCCAAGCAGCGCGCCGATCGGCATCCCGCTGCCAAGACCTTTCGCCAGCGTGAACAGGTCCGGTTCGATGCCGTAATGCTCGTAGGCGAACAGCTTGCCTGTGCGGCCCATGCCCGTCTGGATCTCGTCAATGATCAGCAGCAGGCCGTGCTTCTCGCAAAGCGCCGCCACCTCGCGGACGAACTCCCGGTCCGCCGGGTTGACGCCGCCCTCGCCCTGAACCATCTCCAGCATGACGGCGCATGTCTTTTCACTGATCAGCGCTTCTACGGAAGCTGTGTCGTTATAGTTGGCATAAACGAAGCCTTCCGGCAGCGGGGCGAAGCCCTCTTTTACCTTATCCTGGCCTGTTGCCGTTAAAGTCGCTAATGTCCGTCCGTGGAACGACATGTGGAACGTAATGATCTCATAACGCTCTGGCTGCCCGATCACCTTCTGGAAATAACGGCGAGCCAGCTTGATCGCTGCTTCGTTCGCCTCCGCCCCGCTGTTGCAGAAGAACACCGCATCAGCACAGCTATGGTCTACCAGCAGCTGCGCCAGCTTCTCCTGATTCGGAATGTGGAACAGGTTGCTTGTATGCCATAAAGTATCGATCTGCTCCTTCAGGCGTTCCGTTACCTGCACCGGGGCATGCCCCAAATTCGTAACGGCGAGGCCGCACATCAGATCCAGGTACTCGCGTCCGTTCTCATCCCAAAGTCGGCTGCCCGCCCCCTTAACAAACGTTTGCGGATAGCGTGCGTAGTTCGGAAACAATGCGTTCTGAGACTCTCCCATGTCGTTCACTCCTTCTTATTCTCGATTGATAGGCCAAATCTATTTAACAATCCGGGTACCGACCGCGCCCTCCAGCGCTTTGCTCAATACTTCCGGCTCTGCCCCGTTCACAATAACCACTTCTTGTACGCGGCCCTGAATGCACTGCACGGCTGCCCGTACCTTCGGAATCATGCCCCCGTAAATTTCGCCGCTCGCGATCATTTCGTCGATCTGTGCCACCGTGACGGAAGGCAGGACAACCTTCTCCCCGTCCACGACTCTCATAATGCCCGGCACATCCGTCACGACGATCATACGCTCTACGCCGAGGTGAGAGGCTACCGCACCGGCTGCCGTATCCGCGTTGATGTTGTAACGCTGGCCGCCGTCCGCACCAATCCCTACTGGAGCAATAACCGGCATGTAACCCATCGCAACAATGCCCTCGATCAGCGATGCATTCACGTTCGTCACATCGCCCACCAAGCCCACTTCATGTGCATTCGCCACCGGCTGGGCTTGAATTAGATGACCGTCCACACCGCTAAGCCCCAGTGCTTGCGCGCCGGACAGCTGGATTTTGCGGACAATCTCCTTGTTGATTTGACCCGCCAGCACCATCTCCACGACATCCAGCACCTCTTCATTGGTCTTGCGAAGTCCGTTCACGAACTCCGTCTCAATGCCGAGCTTTTCGAGCGTACCCGAAATCGCCGGGCCGCCGCCGTGCACAATCACAGGGATGTTGCCCGACTCCTGCAGCTTCTTCAGATCTGCGAAAAAAGCGTCCGGCAGCGCCGCCAGCGTACTGCCTCCGCATTTCATAACAAAACAGCTCATCGTCCTACTCCTTCGCCCTTAAGTCCGATACGCCGCGTTGATGCGGACGTAGTCATAGGTAAGATCGCAGCCCCAAGCCGTAGCCGAAGCCTCGCCCATATTCAGATTCACATGGATGTGCACAAAGTCGCCCTTCAGGTACTCCAGGGCCTTCTCTTCGTCGAACTTCACCGGTCGGGACTGCTCCAGTGTCACGATGTCGCCGAGACGAATATCCACCGTCTCCGTGTTCACCGGCTGTCCTGCACGCCCTACGGCCGCAATAATGCGTCCCCAGTTCGCATCGGCGCCGAAGCAAGCCGACTTCACCAGGCTCGAGCCGATGACTGTCTTCGCGATCGCGCGGGCCGCATCGCGGGACTCCGCCCCGCTTACCGTCACCTCAATCAGCTTCGTCGCTCCCTCGCCGTCGCGGGCAATTGCCTTAGCAAGGTATGCGCCTACGTATTCAAAACCGGCACGGAACGCTTCCCAGTCCGGGTGCTCCGGTGTCAAGGCATCGCCGCCTGCAAGGCCGCTGGCCATCACGACCACCATATCGTTCGTGCTCGTATCGCCGTCTACTGTAATCATATTAAATGTGGAATCCGTCACATCGTTCAGCAGCTTCTGCAGATGCTGGCTCTCAATGTTCGCATCCGTCGTCATAAAGCCGAGCATCGTCGCCATGTTCGGATGAATCATGCCGGAGCCCTTCGCCGCTCCCGCAATATGTACCGTGCGTCCGCCAACCGTTACGCTTACGCAGGTTTCCTTCTTCACCAGATCCGTGGTCAGAATCGCCTGGCAGAAATCATCGCCGCCCTCGATGCTAACCCGTGCAGGCAGCTTCTCAATGCCGCCCAGCACCTTAGGCATCGGCAGCAGCTCGCCGATCACGCCTGTGGAGGTAACGCCGGCCAAGTGCTCCTTCACGCCGAAGGCCGCAGCCACGGCGGCACGCATGGAGCGCGCGTCTTCCTCGCCCTGCCGGCCCGTACAAGCGTTCGCGTTGCCGCTGTTGACCAGCATGACCTGCAGACGGCCTTCCGCCGCAATGCTTTCCTGCGTCACCTTCAGGGGTGCCGCCTGAAACTGGTTCAGCGTGTACACGCCCGCCGCTGCTGCAGGAACTTCACAATAGATGACGCCGAGGTCGTGGCGCTCCGTTTTTTTCAAACCGCAATGCAGTCCGCCTGCCTGAAATCCCTTCGGCGTCGTCACTGTGCCGTCCGGCACTACGATAAAATCTTTCCCCACCGCGTTCGCTCTCCTTTATGGATATACCGGGGTAAACGCAAGGCCTGTCGCCTCGTCCCAGCCCATCATCAAATTCAAATTTTGTATTGCCTGACCGGCAGCGCCCTTCACTACGTTGTCGATGACCGAAATGACGGTCAAGCGGCCTGTACGCGGGTCAAGCGAAATGCCGATATCGCAGTAGTTGGAGCCCCATACTTCCTTCGTCGCCGGCCATTTGCCCTTGTCGCGGATCCGCACGAATTTGCGTCCGGCATAGTACGAACGGAACAGCTCCAAGACCTCGTCCTCCGTCCGCTGCTCTTTCAAATTGACATAGATCGTGGACAATATGCCCCGCGTCATCGGGACCAGATGGGTCGTGAACGTCATGACCACCTCTTCGCCGGCAAGGCGTCCGAGCACCTGCTCGATCTCCGGTGTATGCTGATGTTTGTTCACTTTATAAGCCAGGAAATTCTCGTTGATTTCCGAATAATGCACGAGTAGGCTTAAGCCGCGGCCCGCGCCGGAAACGCCGGATTTGGCATCCACGATGATCGATTTCAGATCGATCCAGCCGTTGGCTGCCAGCGGAGCCAAGCCAAGCAGCGTCGCTGTCGGATAACAGCCCGGATTGGAGATAAACTCCGCTCCGTGTACTTCTTCACCGAATACCTCCGCTAACCCGTATACGGCACGCTCTACATAGGCCGGATCAGCCGGCTTATGCTTATACCATTGCTCATATGTCTCTCCGTTCGTTAAACGGAAATCCCCGGAAATATCGATGACCTTCAAGCCCGCATCCAGAAACTTGGGAGCCAGCTCCGAAGCTACGCCATGCGGTGTAGCCAGGAAGACAACGTCCGCCTTGCCGCGAATCAGCTCCACATCGATAGCATCCAGACGATCCGTGAGAATTTGATTGAGATGCGGATATCCGTCCGCAATGGGCGCTCCCGCGCTGGAAGAGGAGATTACCGAAGTGATCGCCACGTGCGGATGTGCCAGCAGAAGCCGGATCAACTCCACTCCGCCGTAGCCTGTAGAACCGATAATCGCCGCTCGTAAAGTTGTTGTTGTAGACATGGCCGTTCCCTCCGATTTGAAAAACTATGTATTATTATACATTCGACGGTATATTAATTCAATAAAAATTTCCTAAGAAAAGGAGCCCCCTCTTAGGAAGAGCCGGGCTCCTTCTTCATCAGCGCCGCGACCCAGGAAGCCTCATCCCACTGCAGCTCGTACCCGAGCAAATCAGCGGCCCGCTTCAGATCCACTAGCGCAAAATTATTCAGCACATGCACCGGTACCTCTGCCACGAGCGCTTCTTCGCCTTCCTGCCGAGACAGCAGATAGCGAACCCGCTTCCGTTCTACATCGTACCGCACATGATGCGCTCCGAGCAAGTGAAAAGTCTCCTGCAGGGGGGCCCATGGCTTCCCCTCGATCACCAGCGGCTTCAGCCCGCCGAATTTGGCCGGTTTCCCGTCCACCGTCATCCGCATCACCGGCAAATGCCTCGCCACGACATGACCCGGCAGCAGCGTCACCTTCCCTGCATTCAGCTCCGCCCGCTGCTCCTCGTTCATCCATTCGATCTTGTTTTTAGCCTCTCGCGGCGCGACTTGAATATGATATTTCGACGCCAAATACTGATGCAGCGACTTCATCTCTTCCTCCGTGACCGATTTCAGGCTTCGGCCTCCGATCCGTCCCATCAGCACTCCGATCGATTCCGCGGCGAGGGCTCCGTTGGGCTGGATCCGCGTGCTGCCGTAGGCAACCACCGACGACCCTACCAGCTTGCCGGCCGTGACGACATTATCGTAGCCCTTGAGCAGGTAGCTTCGCAGCGGCAGACCATATTGGTCCGGCTTCCCTACCGCCAGTCCCTCCCGATTGGAGCGCGAGCCTTGAATGTCCATGAAATAACCGCCGATGCTTACGTTATCCCAGAACATTCGTCCGCTCATCACATCCGTCGCCTCCATAACATATTCCGTCGGATAATGAAGATATTCGCGCACATACAGATAAGCCGGCTCCCCGTTCAGCTCCGCCTTCTCGAAGCCGACGATGGACTTCCGCAGATGCTCCAGAATGTGGGGCACCTCCTCCCGCGCCGCCTGCATGCCGCGCTCCACCGTTTCCGGCTTACTCGCATCCACATCGTACACCTGCAGAGCGTTAATGATCAGCTCCCCGTCCCCTTGATTCAAAATATTCAAGCCGCGCAGGTTCAGCATCTGCGGATTGCGAAGCTCATACTTGTTCACAATCGGCGGAAACCCATAGGCGATGTTCGAATCGACGTACGTTTCCGGTCCGTATAGACTGGCACGCTCTACTTTGTCCAGCTTCCAAAAGTGGCTGTAGAACTGATGCCAGTCCACATTCTTAAACTTCATCATATAGGTGCCGCTCATAAACTCGCGGGGCCCCTTGGAACCATACAACGATTCCAGCCCCGGCAGCGGTTTTACCCCGCCCAGCCTGCTTATGAAAGCGGCATCATCCGAGTTGTCGACCACGTACCCCGGCTCCACCCGAACGAGGTCCCCATTTTTTCTCGTGTATGTAAACGCCGTTATGCGTCCTTCCTGCGTCTCGATGTCCTTTATCACGATACCCTTATCGATGGGGATCCGATGAATCAGCCGGTGGAAATATTCGGCGAACTGTGCCTTCTTGCGGATATCTCCTTTATCATACCGGTCAAAAAGGTCCTTCATGCCGCCCTGCACCAGCGAGTCGCCGTTATCGTTGTACACGCCGTCCAGATACAGCATTTCCCCTTGGATCAGCTGACCGCCGAGGCGTTCCTTCGTTTCCAGGATGAGCACCTTCAGCCCCTCCTGCTTTGCCCTTCGGGCCAAATACATCCCCTCCAGCTCCGTCCCGATCACCACCACATCCACCTGCTTGGCAAAAGGGTTTTGAAGCACGAAGCCCCCGTCGCTGTCCCGGGCCGTCAATTCGTATGCGCTGGCGGCACTGCTCATGATTGTAATTAGGATGATGACACTTACCATGATCCACTTTTTGCTCATCGTTAGACCCAACGCTCCCCTTCCGGCACCCGCACCGATCCGCTGCCGCTACGAATGAATCGTACCGGATTCCCGGGATAAATTCAATCCATTTCCGGGCGTACGAGCAACTTTTTTTGATAGAAAAAAGGTACTTCCCGGATTATACTGTTCCGTACCGCTTGAAGCCTTCTCCCAGCACCTCATTCGTGTCGCTTAAGATGACAAAAGCCTTCGGATCCGTCCGCCTCACAAGCTCCTTCAGCTTGGTCACCTCCGTCTGGCTTACGACGACCATAATGACCGTTCGCGACTCTCCCGAGTAACCGCCAGTCGCTTGCAGATTGGTGAGCCCCCGGTCGAGCTTGAACAGAATGGCCTCTCTTATCGCCTCAGCGTCTTCCGTAATAATAAAGGCCACCTTCGAATAACTGAAGCCCAGCTGCACGATACCGATCGTTTTGGTGGTGACGAACAGGCCGATGAGGGCGAATAGCGCCTTTTCCGGAGAAAATACGAACGCCGCCGTCATGATGACCAGCCCGTCCAACAAGGCAACCGACACCCCTAAACCGATACTTGTATATTTATGCACAATTTGTGCCGCGACATCCAAGCCGCCGGTGGAGCCGCGCGCACGGAACACAAGTCCCAGCCCCAAGCCGATGAGCATCCCTCCGTAGATGGTCGCAAGCAGCAGATCATGCGTAAGGGACGGCAGGCCCCGTGTTAAGAGGACAAGTAAGGGCAAAACAATGGTGCCCACCAATGTCTTCAGCCCGAATTCCCCTCCGAGCAAATACATCCCCGCGAAGAACAGCGGAATGTTGAGCGCCCATTGGGTGATCGCCGGCTCCCAGCCGAACAATTCCTCTGTAATAATACTTATGCCGGAAACGCCGCCGGATGCCACCTGGTTCGGGTTTAAGAACATGTTGAAGCTGACGGCGATCAGCAAGGAGCCAACCAGCAGCAGCGTGTAATCGCCGGCATGCTGCTTCCATGCAATCCGGGCCTTCGTTCCCCTTTCTTTACGCGACTGAAGGGCCGATACCGAATATCCCCTGGTCCGTACAATCCCCTGCATAAGCTCACGCGATTCCGGTCGTTCCATCTCGGGCAGGACCCCGTCATCGAACGGCCACGGTTCGGTGTGTCCTAACAGCTGCTCTTCCTTCGTCGTTTCCGTCACCTCTGCGTTCCCCTTTCCCATAGCAAAAAATCCTACCCGTATCCGAATGCCGGGACGCTGTAATGCGCCCTGGTTTCAATACAAGTAGGATTCGCCGGAACTGCTGAATTTATGTTGAACTGGCCTTATGCTTCCTTATCCGCAGGTTTCGCAATCTGCGCTCTGAGATAAGCGTCGATGAAGAGATCAAGGTCGCCGTCCATCACGGCACCGATGTTTCCTGTTTCCGCGGAGGTCCGGTGGTCCTTCACCATGCTATAAGGGTGGAATACGTAGGAGCGGATCTGGCTGCCCCACGCGATATCCGACACCTCGCCGCGGATTTCCGCCAGCTGCTTCTCATGCTCCTCGATCTTCTTCTCGTAGAGCTTCGAGCGCAGCATCTTGAGGCATCGCTCCCGGTTCTTGATCTGCGAGCGCTCCGTCTGGCAGCTGACGACGATGCCGGTCGGGATGTGCGTCATCCGTACCGCAGAATCCGTCGTGTTGATGTGCTGTCCGCCGGCGCCGCTCGCTCGGTACACGTCAACCTTCAGATCCTCCGTGCGGATCTCAATTTCGGCGTCATCCTCGATCTCCGGCATCACGTCACACGATACGAACGACGTATGGCGTCGCCCCGAAGCGTCGAACGGCGAGATGCGCACCAGCCGGTGCACGCCCTTCTCCGCCTTGAGATAGCCGTAGGCGTTATAGCCCTTGATGAGCAGCGTTACGCTCTTCACGCCGGCCTCATCGCCCGGCAGATAGTCGAGAACCTCGACCTTGAAGTCTCGTTTCTCGGCCCAACGGCGGTACATGCGCAGCAGCATCTCGGCCCAATCCTGCGATTCCGTACCGCCCGCACCCGGATGCAGCTCCAGGATGGCGTTGAGCTTGTCGTACGGCTCACTGAGCAGGAGCTGCAGCTCAAATTCCTCGAGCTTGCGCACCAGCGCCGTGATGCCCCGCGTCAGCTCCGCGGCCATGCCCTCATCCGGCTCCTCCTGCATCAGCTCCTGCATGACCTCCAGGTCGTCATACTCCGACGCGAGGGCCTGGAACTGATCCACCACGCTTTTGACCGCGTTCGATTCCCCGATGATCTTCTGTGCCTTCTCATTGTCGTCCCAGAAATCCGGAGCCGACATTCTCTCTTCGAAATCCGCGATCTGCTCCAGCTTCAGATCTAAGTCAAAGAGACCCCCTAAGCTCAGCCAAGCGCTTGGCCGTTTCTTGCAAATCACGTTTCACTTCTGGATCCAACATCTCTACAACACTCCCTATACGTTATCTTCGAGAAAAAGGAGACCGGAGCCGCATCAGGCCCCGACCTCCTTCTGTCTAAAGTCTTTGGCGTGCGTTAGCTTACGCGCCGTGACATTGCTTGAACTTCTTACCGCTGCCGCAAGGGCACAGGTCGTTCCGGCCGATCTTGTCGTCGTTCGTGACCGGTGTTTTCGGCGCATCGGCTGCAGACGGATCGATCATCTCGATCACCGGCTCACGCACGAGATTCGTCTCGACATGCGCCTTCATGATGTAAGTTGCAACTTCCTCTTGGATGCTCTGAACCATCTCTTGGAACATCTCATATCCCTCGAACTGGTATTCGCGAAGAGGATCAGTACCGCCGTAAGCGCGGAGGTGAATCCCTTGGCGCAGCTGATCCATCGCATCGATGTGATCCATCCACTTGCTGTCTACCGCACGAAGCACAACCACCTTCTCGAATTCACGCATGAAGGTTTCGCCAATATGCTGCTCGCGTTCTTTATACAAGGTGCGGACAAGCTCCTGAATAAACTCAATGATCTCTTCCTTCTCTTTGCCCCAGAGATCGTCCTTGGTGATTTGGCCTTCATGCAGGAACGTTCCGTTCGCATAATCCACAATCGCTTGCAGATCCCACTCTTCCGGCACCAGATCATCCGAGCAGTGCGCTTCAACAATACGCTCAATGACCGGCATAATCATGCCATGAACGATTTCCGTCACATTCTCCGACTCAATGACCTCGCGGCGCTGCTTGTAGATGATTTCACGCTGCTGGTTCATGACGTCGTCATACTGAAGGACGATCTTCCGCACGTCGAAGTTATTGCCCTCTACGCGCTTCTGAGCGGACTCAATTGCCTTGGAGATCAGCTTGCTCTCGATCGGCTGGTCCTCCTCGAAGCCGAGGCGGTCCATCATGCCCATGATGTTCTCCGCACCGAAACGACGCATCAGCTCATCTTCCAGCGACAAATAGAACTGCGAGGAGCCAGGGTCGCCCTGACGTCCCGCACGACCGCGGAGCTGATTGTCGATCCGGCGGCTCTCATGGCGCTCTGTACCTATAATATGCAGACCGCCGAGTTCGGCTACTCCTTCGCCCAGCATGATGTCGGTACCGCGTCCCGCCATGTTCGTGGCGATCGTCACGGCCCCGCGCTGACCCGCTTGGGATACGATCTCCGCTTCCTCCGCGTGCTTCTTCGCGTTCAGTACCTGGTGCTTCACGCCTTTGCGCTTCAGCATGTCGGACAAGCGCTCCGAGTTCTCAATGGATACGGTACCTACAAGTACAGGTTGTCCTTTGGCATGGCGTTCCACGATCTCGTTCACAACCGCACGGAACTTACTGCCTACCGATTTATATACGACATCCGGCATATCCTGACGGATCATCGGTTTGTTCGTCGGAACCACGATAACCTCGAGGCCGTAAATCTTCTTCAGCTCTTCCTCCTCCGTCTTCGCCGTACCGGTCATCCCGGCCAGCTTGCGGTACATCCGGAAGTAGTTCTGCAGCGTGATCGTCGCCAGAGTCATCGATTCGTTCTGAACCTCCAGCTTCTCCTTCGCTTCGATCGCCTGGTGTAAGCCTTCGCTGTAACGGCGGCCTACCATAAGACGTCCCGTAAACTCGTCAACGATGATGATTTCACCCTCGGACACGACGTAGTCCACGTCCCGCTTCATGATCGCATGCGCCTTCAGCGCTTGGGTGATGTGGTGGTTGATCGTGACATTGTCGTGATCGAAGAGGTTCTCTATATGGAAGGCACGCTCCGCCTTCTGCACCCCTGCTTCGGTCAGTACAACCGACTTCATCTTCACGTCGATCGCATAATCTTCCTCATCCTTCAGCGTGCTCACAAACCGGTCCGCCTGCAAATACAGGTCCGTCGACTTGGCGGCTTGTCCGGAAATGATCAGCGGCGTACGGGCTTCGTCGACCAGGATGGAGTCCACCTCGTCAATGACCGCGTAAGACAACGGACGCTGTACCATTTGCTCCTTGTAGAGCACCATATTGTCGCGCAAATAGTCGAAACCGAACTCATTGTTCGTTCCGTACGTGACATCACATGCGTATGCCGCCTGCTTCTGGCTGTGCTCCAAATTCGGAAGGTTTACACCTACCGTCATGCCAAGGAAATGATAGATCTGTCCCATCTCCCCGCTGTCACGCTGAGCAAGGTAATCGTTAACCGTAACAACATGCACGCCTTTGCCTGCGAGCGCGTTTAGATAAACCGGCAGCGTCCCTACCAGCGTCTTCCCTTCCCCTGTACGCATCTCTGCGATACGGCCTTCATGCAGCGTCATACCGCCGATGAGCTGAACGTCATAATGGCGCTTGCCGAGCACGCGCTTGCCCGCTTCCCGTACCGTAGCGAATGCCTCCGGCAGCAGGTCGTCGAGGTCCTCACCTTTTTCCAGACGCTCGCGGAACTCTACGGTTTTGTTCCGAAGCTGATCATCCGTCAGCACCTCAAATTGCGGCTCCAACGAATTAATATATTCAACGGCCTTCCACATACGTTTTAATTCGCGTTCATTCGAATCGCCAAAAATCTTCTTCACGAGTCCTAGCATTGCTTGCTAATCCCCTTTCTATGTCCAGAACGGCAAGTCGGCAGACTTAGCCTATTTATTAGCTAAAGTAAATTGTAGCATTTTTGAACACTATGCCGCAACAAATGTGAGCAATTCCCTTTAGTTTTTCCCCATTCTGCCAAGAAAAATGAAAAGCCCGCCCTTCTCGGGCAGGCTGTAATTTACGTGTTATTGGGCCGGCTCGATCAAGCCGTAGCGTCCGTCATTGCGCTTATACACCACGTTCACCTTGGACGTGTCCGAATTGGAGAAGACGAAGAAGCTGTGCCCTACCATGTTCATCTGCAGGATCGCTTCCTCCACATCCATCGGCTTCAGTGTGAATCGCTTCGTACGGACCAGTTCAAAATCGTCTTCATCATCGTAGTCATAAGCAACAGCAACTTCGGAATCCATCCGGAACATATCCCGTTTGCCACCGGCTACGCGAATTTGACGGTTCGCTTTCGTCTTGTGTTTGCGGATTTGGCGCTCCAGCTTATCCACAACCAAATCAATGGCTGCATACATATCGGAGTGCCGTTCCTCCGCCCGAAGCACGAACCCGGTCAGCGGAATAGTCACCTCTACGGATTGCATGCCTTTGACCACACTTAACGTGGCATAAACTTCTGAAGTAAGGGGGGCTTCAAAGTACCGATCCAGCCTGCTCAGCTTTTTTTCAACATGATCTCTGAGTGCTTCAGTCACCTGGATGTTTTCTCCGCGAATGTTGAATTTCATTGTACAATTCCTCCCTTCAAACTACACTTATATATATTCGCGCTTTCTTCCTCAAATCCTGCTAAATTATCAGAATATTTAAAAAAATATTTAGAGAGTGTTCGTTGGTACGCAAAAAAGCACCCCGGATCTCTCCAGGGTGCTGTGGCTGCTAATCATTTGTTCAATTAATAACCATCTATACGGTCGGCCAAAGAAGCCGGGATGATTACAACTTGATCACGTTAGCTGCTTGAGGACCGCGTGCGCCCTCTACGATATCGAACTCAACCGCTTGGCCTTCTTCCAAAGTCTTGAACCCTTCGGATTGGATTGCGGAGAAGTGTACGAATACGTCGCCGCCGTCTTCACGCTCGATGAAACCGTAGCCTTTTTCTGCGTTGAACCATTTCACTTTACCTTGCATGCACGAACATTCCCTTCATTGTCAAATAACTTTATGAAGCGTTTTCTTTCGCTCCATATTTTGACTATATCATCCCATTTTTACCCTGTCAATGCAGGCTTGTACCTGTTAGCGAAATATTTTGAAAATTCTAGTATTAACATTTGAGGAAAACTGTATACACAGACAAAAACCTTGCTGCATCAAGCTTTTCCGACATTTTCCGCAAAGTTATACACAGAGTTGTCCACATTGTCCACAGGTCCATATTAATAATTTGGCTGATACGTTAATGTGATTGTATGAATTGATGAAGTTACACTACATTAGCAAATTGCAATTAAAGAAAATTTTCTTAACAATACTCAATTGCCCGTCGATATAGTCAGTATAATAAAAATTGCTTCTAAAGACCTATCATAATTGAAATCGATAATAAAGGGACTGAGGTAACCACCGCCAATGTTGATACAATATTTGGAAATAATATGAGCATGGAAAATGACTCTCTAGATCTCGTTCACTGAAAGGAGGTGAAATAGTAAATGATCATACGGAATAACGTCTCCGCGATCAATACGTGGAGCAGCCTTAAGTTAAATAATAATGAGCTTCAAAAGTCCTTGGAGAAGCTGTCCTCCGGACTTCGTATTAACAAGGCGGGGGATGATGCTGCAGGCTTAGCGATTTCAGAAAAGATGCGGGGCCAAATTCGAGGGTTGGGGCAAGCTGCGCGTAATATCCAGGATGCTGGCTCTCTCGTGCAAACTGCTGAAGGCGGTATGCAGGAGGCGCATTCATTGCTTCAACGAGGGCGTGAGCTCGCCGTGCAAGCGGTAAACGACACTAATACGGCAAGAGATCGTGAAGCGATTCAAAAGGAAATCGAGCAAATCATCAAAGAGATCGATCGCATTGGACGCACTACAGAATTCAATACCATTAAGCTATTGGATAAGGCCACTTCCGACCCTCAAAAAACTGCAATAATACAATTACTGACTGACCAATGGCTTGGGAATGCGGAAGATTTAATAACCAACCGATTTGGATTGTCCGGAGATGGTGTTAACCTCTCCATCATCCTAGAGGAAGGTGATGTCGGCGGTGTTCTTGCATACGTATCTGCATCAGTGCCCCCCACCGGACTGGGAATGAATTTGGAGCTTCACGTACATATGGCTGACTACCGTGCCGGAAACATTGACGACCGTATTATCGCCCATGAAATGGTTCACGCCGTTTTAAATCGTACAGTAAACGTAGGGTATACGACGGGGATTCCGACATGGTTTAACGAGGGGCTTGCTGAATTCATCCATGGTGCCGACGAGCGGCTCGCGAATGAACTCGGGGCTCTTGGCGGCAATACCGCAGCGAATCGGGCAACCATTGCTGCGAATGGAACGAATGCTTGGGGGAGTACCTCTCAGGACTATGCAGGGGCTTATGCAGCGGTTAAATACATTCATCAAGAGATTATCGCTAGTGGTGGCACCGGTGTACAGGACATGTTGGCTTATTTGAGTGCGGACACCACTAGAACTCTGGACCAAGCGTTCACGAACGCAACTTCAGGTGCATTCCTTAATACGGCTGACTTTAACACTAAATGGGGAGCTGATGGTGAGACATTTATCGCAGGATTAAATTTAGCAGATGCAGACACCGGTTCCATTGGTGGCGGTGATGACGCTTCTGTGGTTCCCGATGTGATACCGGCACCTACCTCCAACTTCAACTTGATACTCCCTGATACTACGCCTACTGGCTCGGGCCCGTTAACGTTCCATCTCGGAAGCAACTCTAGCCAAATAATTGACGTTAGTATTAGCAAAATCGACAGTACTGAACTAGGGATCAAATCCGTCGACCTTGTCTCCAATGCTTCCCAGGCCATTGATCGATTTGACAGTGCTATTAATGCTATATCAGCAGAGCGTACGAAGTTAGGTGCGATTCAAAATCGTTTGGAGCACGCTCTTAGCATCACGAAGAACAATGAAGAAAACCTGAGTGCGAGCGAATCTCGGATTCGTGATACAGATATGGCGAAGCAAATGATGGAATTTACCAAAATCAATATTTTGCAGCAAGGCGCAACATCTATGTTGACACAGGCAAATCAAACTCCTCAAGCCGTACTAAAACTGATCAGTTAGCCCTAAAACAAGCAACGAACGATCAACCAGGACGTTCGTTGCTTGTTTTTACTTATGAAAAAAAGCGATTCTTTCCTCCATTTAGGAAGATAATCGCCTCTTAAACTATTTTTTTTTATCAACGAAATGACTCTCCGGTGTATAAATCGAGTTATATGCATTCATCGTCTTCTGCGCAGTTGAAAACTTGCTAAGATGCTTTTCGGCTTCTGCCTTATAAGCTCTCATCCGATGTAAAATAATTTCATCACAAGACAAAATTCTTTGTATCCGTTCTTGCTGACCTTCCGTAGGCATAAAGTTCGATTGGCCCTTAAGCTGATCGATCAGTTCGCCTCTTACCTCAATAAATTGCTGAAGCTCTTCCCATTCAATTGTATCAATCCGTGACAAAACATGTGCCGTTAGCTGTTCCAGCTTACCAATAGATTCATCCATTCTTCACACCATTGGCTGGCTGCAAGGACGTCAACTTCGATGCTTGAACCCATGTCTCTTTTAATTCCATAAGATACTGAGTAACTTCTTGAACGGGCTCCACAGTTTTCTTCATATTCGCTTCAATTAATCGGTGGATAAAATACTCATACAATTTCTCTAAGCTTGCTGAAACTTCTGCATTCTTATCAAGAGTAAGGGAAAATTCCCTAATAATGTCTTGCGCTCGGCATAGATTTCTATTAGCTTCTGCATAATTATTTTGACCAATAGCTTCTATCCCAAGCTTGCAAAAACGAATGGCACCATCGTATAGCATAATTAACAATTGGGCAGGTCCTGCGGTTTGAACGGTAGTCTCCAGGTATTTGTTACGTTGTGCATTGATCATCCGCTACACTCCCATCAATTTGTTACTTTCCGCCAAGTTGTTGAGCCAAGCTTGCAGACTGGGCGTTCATTCTGTTAATCGCTTGCTCCATAGCAGTAAATTGCCGATAATAACGATTTTCAATATCTGCCAACCGGCTGTTATAACGATCTATTTGTACTCCAAGAGCATACATCTTTTTACCAAGAAGGGTATCGTCATTTAATACGCTGGTTAAACCCGTTTGTTCTTTGATTTCCTCCAATGCATTCTCGAAGGTTTTGTACATTCTCTCAGCTATACCAATATCCGAGCCATTGGAGCCTTCAACGCCATTAGCCGTGAATAAAGCCGTAACCGCTTCCGGGTCTGTCTCAAGGGCTTTTCGCAATTCAGCCTCATCCTTGAGATAGAGCTTTCCTTTCTCAGAATATAATCCCGTTTCAATCCCTATTGAGCTTAAAGTGGTGTAGTCTTTATTCCCCGTATCCACTTTCCCTGCGGCTGCATATCGCATTTCAGAGATTGCTTTGCTAAGAATAGAGTCGTTGCGCAGCAACCCACTCTTGGCTTTCTCTTCCCAGAGCTTAATGTCGTTTTCTTTCATGTCTTTCTTTTGTTCATCCGTCAGAGGCGTATAACTTCGATACTTCGACTCCCCTACCTTATCCTGTAAAGCCTTCAGCATTTCATTATAATCTTTAATAAAACCTTTAATAGATTCAATTACCTTATCTGTATCCGAAGTAACATTAATGTTAGTTGGTGTTACCCCACTCTTTGCTTTCAATGTAATTTCAACGCCATTGACGGTAATTACGTTGCTGGCTGAGGTGGTCTCAATTCCATTAATAAATGCTTTCGCATTGACTCCTTGAGTGGAATCAGCTGCCGTATTGAATGAAGGATCAACATTCAGCACAGTCTTAAGGAAGTCGCTATCGTCAACAAACTGGATATTGCCCGTTCCATTAATAAGACCCGTTTCTTTTGAAGTAAAGGAAACCTTCCCGTCGCTGTAATACGCTGTTACTTTGGCGCCGCTGCTATTGATTTTATTAATTACATCATCCAGGGAATCTTCATTCCGGTTAAATTTAATTTCCTTACCATTAATTTTAATCGAATAGTCATCCTTCGTAAGGTTGCCGGTCAGATTAACATCCTCATCTACTAACTTCTTGCTGGAATTAAAATTAGTCGATGCCCTAAAATCCCCTGAACTCCATTTCATTGCAGCAGACGCAACCGTATCTACTTTCACATTCAGCGTTCCCGTAGAGGCCGTGCCGGTGGCTTTAGCGGTCAGTGTAGTTGTATCGCCCGTTATATCTAGCTTTTTTGCCGTTAAGGTTCCCTCTTTTTTAAATTCAAACAATTTACTATTTCTAAAGTCATACATTTTCGCATTCATATCTAAATAGCTTTCTCGCTGCCAGATGACCGTCTGTCTCTTTTGGGTCAGCTTTTCTACAGGCATCCGATGTGCCTTCATAAGATCGCTAACAAGAGTATCAACATCCATTCCTGAAGCTAGTCCGCCAATTCTAAATACCACGTTGCTCCCCCCTATCTCTTTTCATCAACCAATAAGCCGGCCATCTCCCATACCTTCGCAAGGAAATCCAGACTTTTCTCCGGAGGAAGCTCCCTGATGACTTCGCCGTTCTCCCGATTTTTAACCTTCACCATAATCTTCTTGGTTTGCTCATGGATGGAGAATTCCAAAGATGTGGAAGTACCCTCAAGAGCCTTGATTGCACGATCGATGGCCTTAATCACTTGCTCATCACTAATGGTAATTGGATCACCCTTGAGCTCCGCTTTTTTTAATTCCTGAACAGAAGCTATCGCAGCGACTGACTCCGCCTCTATTGAACCCGATTTCCCTTTCACGTCGAGTGATGTGCGCTCCGCTCCAAATCCTCTGCTTACATCAATACTGATTGACATGTCTGAACTCATACAAAGCCCCCTCCAAATAAACATAGTCCTATCATCTATATCGGTTTGGTATAGGGGATGTTTTATAGAATAAGTACTAAATATTTCAAATTTGTTTGCTGACTTTACTGCTCTGCATGATATACGTTCTTCCACAGGAACAAATGGAGGTATCCTTCTTTCCGAAATCAAGCCTCTCTCCACATTCACAAATCCAGCCAATCACCTTCGCAGGAACCCCCGCAACTAACGCATAATCAGGCACTTCTTTCGTCACTACCGCGCCTGCTGCAACCATAGCTGATTTCCCGATCGTTCTTCCGCAAACGATGGTAGCATTGGCTCCAATGGACGCCCCCTTTTTCACAAGCGTAGGCAAATAATCGTCACTTGTGTTACGGGGGAAGGCTGAACGAGGAGTTTTGACATTGGTAAACACCATGCTTGGGCCGCAGAACACATCATCCTCTAAAATAACTCCTTCATACAAGGAGACATTGTTCTGGATCTTTACATTGTTTCCTACCTTCACATTAGAGGCAACAAACACGTTTTGTCCTAGATTGCAGCCCTCGCCAATGGCAGCCCCGCCCATCACATGAGAGAAGTGCCAGATTCTTGTTCCCTTCCCAATCACTGCACCCTCATCTACATAAGAAGAAGGATGAAGAAAATAATCCGTCATTCTACACTCATTCCTTTCGGTGCACTGGAACTTAACGCTGCTGACGCCTGCTCCAATACGCGTATTACCTCTAAGCCGTTGGCCCCGTCGGACAAAGGCTTTATTCGCTGATCGATACACTCTAGAAAATGCTGGCATTCCAGCCTCAAAGGCTGAACGGCTCCCTCGAATACAACTTCCGATCCTTCATCCCGGTTACTTAGGTCCGCATGAATCCCTTTCTGATGCAGAGTAACCGTCTGCTTCTCTTCGTCATACAGCAGCATTCCCTGGTCGCCAATGACGACTAAGCGCCGCCTCATCTCGGGCCATAACCATGAAGTATGGAGGTGCGCTACTGTGCCGTTCGTAAACGTAAGATGTAAATAATAATCGTCTTCAACGTCAGACTGAACAATGGCTTGACTACTTGTTACCATATGCTCAGGTGCCTGCCCTGTTAAGTACAAAAATACGGCAATATCATGAACGCCAAAGCTCCATAGGACATTTTCCACAGAGCGTACTCTTCCTAATTTCATCCTCTCCTGATGCAAGGATTTCAAAGAGCCAATTGAACCGACTTCAATGAGTTCTTTTATTTTGCGGATAGCCGGTTGATATAGTAAAAGATGCCCCACCATTAGGATTCGCTGCAGCTTTTCAGCCAGCTCGACCAGCTTTTGAGCGTCTGCTGTAGACAAGGTGATTGGCTTCTCTACGAACACATCCTTGCCAGCTTGCAAAGCATAACTGGCAATTTCATAATGAGTAGGAGCCGGCGTAGCAATAACCACTCCCTTGGCATCCGTGTTTTCAATAGCTTCCTTATAATCTTCAAATAACGGAACAGCGGGATAATCATTGGACAGGCCAACTCGCAAATGGGGAGCAGACTCGACCACAGCAGCCAGTGCATCTAGCTCGCGGAAGGTACGTACTAAATTTTTGCCCCATTGTCCTGCTCCGATAACGATAACCTGTGGCCCCATAAGCTCTCCCTTATAGTCGATAAATTTTGTTGGCATGTTCTTTCTCAGCTTTCAATGCATTTCGCGTATCAAAAATAACTTTAGAATATTGCGCAATCATTCCATAGTCAAAGCTCGTATGATCTGTCGTGACAACAACAAGGTCCGCTGCTTCCAAATTCTCTCGAGTTAAAGGTATCCCTTCATATTTTCTGCCGCGGTAGGCAAAATTAGGAATATGTGTATCGCTAAAAACGACGTGTGCTCCCTTCTTTTCCAGAATATCAATGATCTTCAAAACAGGAGATTCCCGAAAATCATCAATATCCTTCTTATAAGCTACCCCGAGCAAATGAATCGTTGAATTCTTAATCGGCTTCGCTTCCTCATTGAGGATGCTCCCAATTCGTTCTACTACATACTCCGGCATGCTATTGTTTATCTCACCCGCAACCTCTATCAATCTCGTATGATAGTTAAATTCACGAGCTTTCCACGTTAAATACCATGGATCGATTGGAATACAATGGCCGCCTAACCCCGGTCCCGGATAAAACGCCATAAAACCGTAAGGCTTAGTCTTAGCCGCATCGATTACTTCCCAGACATCAATTCCCATACGGTTACAGAGAATTGCCATTTCGTTAACAAGTGCTATGTTAATATTCCGGAAGGTATTCTCCAGGATTTTTTCCATTTCCGCAACAGCCGGCCTAGTTACCCTGTGAACGGAACCTTCCAGGACCTGCTCATACAGTGTTGCTGCAATTTCAGTACAAGCCGGAGTTATACCTCCTACCACCTTTGGAGTGTTCTTCGTATTGAAGTTTTTGTTACCCGGATCCACTCTCTCAGGTGAATACGCGAGGAAGAAATCAGTGCCGCATACCAAACCGCTTGTTTCAAGAATCGGTTTTACGACTTCTTCCGTCGTGCCTGGATAAGTGGTACTCTCCAGCACAACAAGCATTCCCGGACGCAATCGCTTTGCAATTTCTTCAGACGAAGCCTTGACATAGCTTATATCAGGCTGCTGATATTCATCTAGGGGTGTCGGCACACAGATGGCAACGATATCTAGGTTGTTGATTTCACTATAATCTACCGTTGCTCTAATGCGCCCTTCTTGGACAAGGTCCCGCAATTCATCCTCGACGACATCACCAATATAGTTAACACCTTTATTCACCATATCAACGCGGCTTTGCTGAACATCAAAACCAATGACATGATATCCGGTCTTCGCCTTTTCTACGGATAAGGGAAGCCCCACATACCCAAGACCAATGACACCAAGAACTGCTGATCTATTTGTTATCCCCTCAAGTAATCTGTGTACTAGTTCCATCGGGAGTTCTCCTTTGGTCTTTTTCCAATGTAACAGCTGCTACTTGGCTAAAACACTATATAATTTTCGTTTGTCAGGGAAATTCACGAGCACGCCCATTCCTTTGTTCTGGAAAACAACCATGCTCCCTAAGCTCACAGCGGAAGCATGACCATTGCGAACGGCGTCTGCGATGTGATCGATACTTCCCGCTCCTCCATTAGCAATGACAGGAATCCCTACTGTATCGGAAACCATCTTTATTAGGTTCGTATCAAAACCCTTCCAAGTACCTTCATTATCTATCCCTGTAAGCAGGATTTCACCCGCTCCCAAATCCTCGAGTTGCTTCGCCCATTCCAAGATCCGAGGCTTTTGCTTCGTCGAACCCGAGTGGGAATAAAGCTGGTATCCGGAGAACATTCCTTTGCGTACATCAATGGAGGCAATAACACTTTGTGAACCATAGACCTTGGCGATGTTATTAATGATTTGGGGCTCGCTGTACAAGATACTGTTTAAGATGATTTTCTCGAATCCTGTGTAGAATAATTGTTCAGCTTGACTGAGCTTCGTGATCCCGCCACCGTAGGAAAGTGGCATGAAGCATTCGCTTACCAACGAATGGAGAACTTTGAAGTTCGGCTCTGCTGCCCGCTTGCTAGCCGTTATATCTAGAATCATCATTTCGTCGACTTCAAGTTCATTAAATATGCGGCACGTATTTAAAGGGTCGCCAATGTACTGTTCATTTTTAAATTTAACGGTTTTCACCAGAGTATCGTCTTTAAGCAGTAAGCAGGGGATAATCCGGGTTCTCAACATTCGCCTTCTCTGCCTCCACATTGCTAGGTTCCATGATTCATCACAGCTTGGCAAAGTTGCGCAAGAGCTGCATCCCATATCTATGACTTTTTTCCGGGTGAAATTGAACACCATATATATTTTCGCTTTGAATCCCTGAGTCGTAGCTGATGCCATATGTGGTCTTTAACATGGAGTGCTTCTCATTCTTCACATGTACGCGATAGGAATGTACAAAGTAAAATTGGGTCTCTTCATTGAACCCTTCGGTTAGAGGACACGGATTGGAGACTTGAGTCAAATTCCAGCCCATGTGAGGAACTTTCAAGTTGGCTTCCTTTGGAGATGGGAATCTGCTTGCATGGGCATCAATCCAACCTAATCCAGGCAAGTCCCCTTCTTCACTCCCGTTTGTCAGTAACTGCATACCAAGACAAATACCGAGAATAGGTGTCTTTTCAAGGATTACCTTTTGCTCCAGCAAACTTCTCAGCCCCAGCTCATCTATTTTTTTCATAGCAGCGTCAAAGTGGCCGACACCAGGCAGAATGAGCTTAGTGGCTTGCTGAATGTCAAGTAACTCTGAGGTAATTTGTGACTCTACCCCTACACGCTTAAACATATTTACGATGGAACCCAAATTTCCCAACCCATAATTAACAATTGTTATCAAGTAACCGCCTTCTTTACCGTTGATCCTTGGTGGTATATTTAAGGTAGAAACTCATAGGCACCAGACTTGCTTTTGCCAGCATATAAAACAGAGGCCTTAAAGACTCAAATAAAGGTTTATACGTAGGATAGTCCTTGTAAGATTTATTTGGTATACTCATCAAGCTGTGAAGCTGTTCATCCGTTAGATTCATCCGTTCCTTGAAGTAGGTCAGCAAACCTTCCTCAGCGGTTGGGCTTTGATTGAAATAAATATCCATCGCTTCGGCTCTCGGCATACTGCCTGAACGAGCAGCCGCGGCCAGGCTAAGATTGCGATTATCGATGCCAAACTTTACGTAGTTGTAGTACGTGTGCTGCATGGCCGTGATCCGGTTCTCCAGATGATGCCCGCCGTAATATTCCCACCCGAACTCCTTCTGTAAGTATTCCCTGGCTTGTTCCTTTGAGTAATCCATGTACCAGAAGGGGCGAATCTTCTTTATTCGTTTAAACAATGTCCATTTCATGAACGCTGCAAAATGCATTAAAGGATACGTCTTCATAGGCAAACGGCCGAATTGCCGGTGGATGGATTGAATATATTTTCCGTCAAAATACATACTTCCAATTGGTGCAATTCCCTCCGTTACGAAGGAGTGCCCCTCAATGACGTACTTGACTCCATATTTGGAGGCTGCTCTATACATCACCTCTGCCAAAGCAAGATCCGTTGATGCGTCGAGCTCCGGTACGCCTGCCTTCATGAAGGATAAAAAGATGTCATCGGCCTCTTTGTTATCTACAACGTACGTATATAAATCAACATTCAGCTTGCTGAGCACCTTCCGAATATTCTCCGTTGCAATGGCCGTATTCCAGGTATTGTCATAATGGACGGCCAACGGTTTAAGGCCCCACTCAATGACTTTTGCCAGCAAGTATGAAGAATCTGTGCCCCCAGAAACTCCGATGACACAGTCATATTTCTTGCCTTTTCCGTCACGTTTGATTTGTTCGATGATTTCATTCAGTTTGCGGAGCCCTTCAGGTTTTCCTGTTTGATACTGCTCCAGCAGCGAATCCATCATGTGGCAGAAATTGCACACACCCGCATCATCAAACGAAATCCCTCTGATGGTCTCATCATATATACACCGACTGCATACCTGCAGAACCTTGCCTCTATGGGTGATCGTCTCCATCCTTCTGTTTCCTCCTAGCAGGAGTGATCCTGCGACTTGTAACTGTAATCCAGCGTCACATTCCCGTCTTCGTCTAAGCGGACTTCGCCTATCTTGCGGGCAGGAGTACCCGCAATGATGGTATAGTCAGGAAAGCTCTTATTGACGAAGCTGTTGGCGCCAATTACACAACCTGTCCCAATTGTAACACCTTTGGAGATGATACACATTGGTGCTATATAGCAACGGTCACCAATCTTTGTGGGCCCTGTTGTTCTCGGTTGCTTTCCTCCGGAAACGGACCATTGTACCGTATCATGCGTGTAAATCTGAACTCCCGCAGATATACTGCAGTAATTCCCAATGGTCAGTCCACCACCCGAACCATCAAGGAGGGTGAAAGGTCCAACCCATGTATTTTCACCTATCTGCACCTCGCCGAGGATCATACTGGAATCATAGATGCTTGTCCCGTCTCCCGCACCAATGTACCGCGCTTTCGCCCAACGGTCAAAGAGCAGCTCATTCGTAGGAAGCACCCGATTCCACGTACTTTTCATTTCTTCCCGCTTCTCTTGAATTTCCTGCATGAATGAGCGCATGCTTCTCAACTCCTCAGGGTGCCGGAATACCAATCCAAGGTCAGCCTAAGACCCGTCTCAAAATCATATTCAGGGTAAAAACCAAGTATCTCTTGGGCCAGCTTAGCAGAGGCACACAGATTTTTCACGTCTGATTTGCGCTCCGGTCTTCGTTCGATCTCACCCTTGTAGCTATAATAATCGCAGATCTGATGGATAAGTCTGTTGATGGAGATATCTACACCTGAACCGAGATTGATTATTTTGCCGCGGCACGCCTCATTTTCATAAGCTAACAGCATAGCCCTTACTGTGTCCTGTACAAAAATGAAATCTCTGGTTTGTTCTCCATCCCCTTCAATTACAGGACATTCACCATTAAGAATTCGCTGTGCGGTAAGCGGAATGATAGCAGCTAGTGCACCTTGCGAATTTTGTCGGGGACCATAGTTATTAAAAGGTCGGATAATGGAACAATCAATGCCTTCCGTATGATAGAAGGAATGCACCAATAAGTCTGCTGCCGCTTTACCTGCTGCGTAGGGAGTAGTAGGATTCATCGGATGGTTCTCATCCATAGGAGAATATTGTGCCGTCCCATATGCCTCAGACGACGAAATATGAATTAGCGTTTGATAGGCACCTGATTTAATGAGCTCTAACAACACATTAGCTATCTGGACATTAACCATGTAGGCATCAAATGGATTGAAAAAAGAGTAGTTCAAAGCGATAGTCGCGAGATTGTAAACAACCTCGATCTTCTCTTTCTCCACGACTGAACGAACTACTCCATAATGTCTCGCATCATCACGGTAGACGATCAACCTTTGATCCTTAGAGGCCAACTCCAGGTTCTCCGGTTTGCCCAGGAAAAAGTTATCGAGGACAACAACTTTCCCCGCCCCCCGCGCAAGCAATAAATCGCATAAATGACTCCCAATAAAGCCCGCTCCACCGGTAACTAGAACGTGTTTTCCTGCTATATCCAACATAAAGAGTCCCCTATCTTTCCGACATCTCGTTTATTTCACTAGCTACCTTCAGTATGGTAGTGATAACAGCCTTTTGATCTTCATCGGTCATTTGTACGTACAATGGCAAGGTGATGGACAAACGATCAGCCGTATAAGACACAGGAAGATCTCGCGGCGTATATCCATACTGCTCTTTGTAATAGCCCAACATATGGACAGCGTGCGTTCCTTGGCGTGTGGAAATACCAAGCTCCTCCAGGCCAGCCAATAGTTTATTTCTGTAATCTCCAAGAGCGTCAATATCGTTAATGCCCAGGCCTTTAGGGTCGATCATACAAACATAGGATTGATACGTGTGATAGTATCCTTCCGGCACTGTTGGCGGGATCAGGAAAGGTATCTTCTCATGAATCCAGTATGTGTATAAGGACGCTCTTCTGTTGCGTTCCTCCAGCAGCCAATCCAACTTCTGAGCCTGTGCAATGCCAACTGCTGCTTGGATATCATTCATGCGATAGTTAAAACCTATCTCATTGAATTCCGGTAGAAGGAAGCCCTGCCCCGTATGTCGCTGGTCTGCGGATACCGAAGCTCCATGACTTCGCAGGGTCCGCAACCTCTCCGCCAAGGCATCGTCATTGGTAAGAATCATACCACCCTCACCCGTCGTGATAGACTTACGGGGATGGAAGCTTAGACAAGACGCATGGCCAAATCCACCTTCATAGACAGACCCGATTCGGGCTCCTACCGCACAGGCTGCATCCTCGATAATCATAAGATTATATTCCGCGGCGATCTTATTGATTCGATTCATATCGGCACATAGGCCGAACTGATGCACCGCAATTATTCCCCATAAGCGATTCCCAGTCTGTTTATGAAATAATCCATCTTCTTTTTTTACATAGTAGATATTGATTAACTGCCGTACATGCTCTGGATTTATATTAAACGTGGCTTGTTCAATATCTGCCAGTAGTGGTGTTGCTCCTGTCATACGAATGGAATTGACTGTAGCTACAAATGTAAACGATGGAGCAATTACATCCATTCCTTCGCCCAATCCAAGAGCAACCATAGCCAAGTGTAACGCGGTTGTGCATGATGTCGTAGCAATACCATGACGCACACCCTCGTGCGCGGCTATAATTCGCTCGAACTCAGCCACCTTCGGCCCCTGAGCTACCCATCCACTGTCGAGAACATCATGAATGGCGTCTTTTTCTTCCTGTGTAAAGAATGGCTTCATTACTGGAATTTTGTTCACAAGCATCACGTCCTTAGTCCCTTCATGGCTTCCTCGAGAATCTTCATCACTCGAATGGAGTGCTCCGTTCCCGTTAAGGAAGCTTGACCGTTGTTGATGCATTCGATGAAATGCATAACGCTATTTTTGAGAGAATCCTCATTCTTAATATTCGGGATAAAGATGTCACCTGTCCGAGTTTCGACCTCGTAGTGACCGTATTCCTCATAATTGGTTACATCAAAGCCATGATTATAGATCATCAGCTTTTCCGTCAGCTTCACATCATCGAAGATAACCATCTTCTTCGTGCCGGCAATCATCATGCGACGCTCCTTGAGTGGCGATACCCAGCTTGATTTAATATGAGCAATAAATTGAGGGTATTTCAAGGTCAAGTACGTTATCGATTCTTGATCGCCATACAGGACTTGTCCCAATGCAGAAAGGGTAAGTGGAGTTTGTCCCGAAGACAAATAGTCGATAACTGCAATATCATGCACCGCCAGATCAAGCATCGCGTTCACATCTTTGCGGATAGGCCCCAGGTTGATTCGGGAAATATCAATATACATTAAATCTCCAAGCTCGCCGCTATCCAGCATAGCCTTCACATAACGTATGATGGGATTAAAGACCATTATATGATCACAATGAACTATAAGTCCGTGCTGTCTGGCTTTGGCATGAATATTTTCCGCTCTCTCGACGGTGGAAGCAATCGGCTTTTCGATAAAGCAATGCTTCCCCGCATCGAGAGCATCCATAATAATCTGATAACTTGGCTCGGTTTGCGTTGCAACCACAACGGCATCGATCTCCGGGCATTCAAGTATAGTCCTGTATTCGTCCGTATAGAGCTCTACGTTCCCGCCGTACAAGGATTTTGCCCGCTGCATGCGACCGGAGTTCATCTCGCAGATCGCATATAGCTTTACACCATCCGTATCCGTAATATTTCTTGCCAGGTTAGGACCCCAATACCCATATCCGATAAGACCAATATTCAATGTGTTAGTCAATCTTATTCCCATCCTTATCGATATGATAGGCGTATCTCGCGGGGTTGCCTCTAACAAGAGTATACGGCTCCACATCCTTCGTCACGACACTTCCTGCCGCAACCATGGCATATTCGCCAATCATCACCCCGCAGATGATGGTACAGTTGGCCCCCAGGCTTGCACCCTTCTTAACGAGGGTAGGTGTAATCTTCCACTCCGTATTAAAGGCCCTGGGCACTCGGTCATTGGTAAAAGTGACATTGGGACCAATAAATACATCATCCTCCACGGTGACTCCCTGATAAACCGATACCCCGTTTTGAATTTTGCAGCGGTCGCCAATACGCACGTTTTTGTCGATATACGTATCCTTAGATATGATGCAGCTACGACCAATAATACTGTCCTCACGAATTTGCGAGTTGATCCAGACACTCGTGCCCTCTCCGATGTGACTGCGCTCAGATACATGAGCCGAGGGATGAATGAAGACCGGTGTACTCATCTGTATCACCTGCTTAGGATGGTTTCAATAATATAATCCTGCTGATCTTCAGTCAGAAATGCACTCATTGGTATACTTAAAATTTCTCGGGATACCTGCTCCGTAACAGGGTACTCTTTCGGATCGATTTGAAGGCAGCTGAGTGCTTCTTGCCGGTACATAGGCACTGGGTAGTGTACGGCGGTTGGGATCTGTTTGGAATTCAAGTAGGCAATGAATGCTTCTCTGTCCTTCACCCGGATCGAATATTGAGCATATACACTGGTTCGGTCGCTCTTGATAACAGGTGTCACGATGCGTTCCGAGTCAACTGCTGGACGGAGACCTTCTGTGTATCTTTTGGCAATTCTGTCTCTCTCCAGTACCTCATCGGGAAAGTACTTAATTTTCACATTCAGAATCGCTGCTTGTAAGGTGTCCATACGACCGTTAATCCCAATATAGCGGTGCTGATAACGGGCGGATTGGCCGTGCACCAGTAAGGATCTCATTTTCTGGGCAAGCTGATCATCATTCGTAAAGATAGCGCCACCGTCTCCGTAGCAGCCCAATGGCTTAGACGGGAAGAAGCTTGTACAGCCAATGGTGGACAAATTGCAGGATTTGTTGCCTTTGTACTCCGCACCAAAAGATTGGGCAGCATCCTCAATTACGGCAATATTGTATTTTCCGGCAATCTCGTTAATCTCATCCATGTCTGCGCATTGTCCATACAAGCTTACCGGAATAATGGCTTTCGTTCGAGCTGTAATTTTCTCCTGCAGGCGCTCCGTGTCTAAATTATACGTTACAGGATCGATGTCGACAAATACAGGGGTACCGCCCAGCAAACAAATGACTTCTGCTGTCGCAAAGAAAGAGAAGGGAGAAGTGATGACTTCGTCCCCGGGTTTAAGATCGAGGGCCATAAGAGCTAGCAGCAGCGCATCGGTACCGCTGGAACAGGCAAGTACATGCTTGGCCCCAGTGTACTCCGCCAATGATTTCTCCAGCTGAGCCACCTGTGGTCCCATGATGAAGGCTGTGGACTCCAGTACACTCGTAATCGCCTGATGGATCTCCTCTTTATTCTGTTCATACTGCTGCTTCAAATCGATAAAAGGAATTTGCATGCTTATCGAGCTCCCACATCGGATAAAATCGTTTGGTATAAATCAATAAATTGCTTAGCAATAATTCTCGCGTCATGATGTTTCTCGACATACAATCGACCTTGCTTGCCCAGATGTACACGTTGATCCCAATCAGTAAGAAGAGATTTCAATACTTCCTTCACTGTTTCGGGATTCGCGGTAACGAGAGGTAGTTCGCTCGGATAAGTCTCTCTTATATGCTCGTTAATATATGTGATGACCGGCTTGCCCATAGCCATGGATTCTATAGCTAGTATACCGTAGCTTCCACACAGTAACTCGTCGAGGACTATATCCGCCTGTTGGTAGATTTGTCTCGCTTCATCATGTGACTTCCCTTGAACAAGGACAAATTCAAAGTCATATTGGCTCTTAAGCTCTTCAACCGCTTGCAGAATGAACTTTGTGCCTTTAATCTCGGGTGAAGTAGGAGCATGTACAACGAGTGGTTTTTTCTTACGAAACTTGAACCGCGGATCAGGCATATACTTCTCTAAATCTATCGTTTGTTTAATAAAATGAATATGTTTATGATATCCCTTAACATATTGATAAAGCTCATGGTCCGCTACAACGCAATGGTCGATCATTGAACCTAAATGCTCTAATTTCCTCTTAATTTCATCTTCGTCCGACACTTTAACTTGCACATATCGGTTCCACTCCCTTGCCACGGATAGCATACGAACCTCAGAGCCCCAATAATGCATGAGAACAGCTTTCTTAGCTCCGCGCAGTAACGGTAGATCGGAGTGATCTAATGTTAAGGTTGTGCCGAAATGGAAGTGGAATACATTAAAGCATTCCATGGCCTTTTTTGTAATCTCTCCAAGATCCTTAACCATTCTGTCTTTATTAGTGTGGGTATGGATGTCTAATTCATAATCAGCATAGTATCTAAGATAGTTTGGATGATAAGTTAGACTTCTAGCGCAAACCTCATTTTGTTTTAACCCTTCAGTTAAAAGTGACATCTGGTTGGCAATCTCAATTGAACCCTGCAAAACTTTTAATTCATTTCCAGACTGTGAAGAGTCACGTTTCATTGAAGCCAAAATCAATTGCTTCGATGCGTTTAACATCATGTTCGCAATCCAGTGCTTAACCAACTCTGCTAGAAAAGGATAGTGTTCTGCCGCTCCTTTATAGTACTCAATAGCATTCTTCTGTAATCCACTATCGAAAGCCTCCTTGGCCAGGAACAGTAGAATATAAAATTGATGCTCACTATTATCAAAGGTTTTGTAGTTCATTCTAATACCATTGGTCTGATACAATGACGAAATATAATGAATGCCGGCTTGCTTATACTCTTCCGATAAACTTAAATCCTCAGCAGTGAGCGGCATGTTGCTAGCTTTAGCTTTTTCTATTGCTGTTAGAAACAGAACATTACCTATTGCAGTAAGCAATCGGTTGGCATGATAATCGTTGCTTCTCGCTCGAGTATTTTGAAGATAATTTTTAAAGTACTGAACCGATTTTTGTGAGTAATCAATTGCTATTTTTACAAGTGTCTTAATGTTCCCATCGGATAGCTTTTTTAAATACGGGAACAGATTGATTTCTGCTTCAATCGCGTAGGTTAATACTTGTGAATAAGGTTCTGAACTCAACACGCTAATATCATAGTTGCCTATAAAATTACGGATAAGTGCTGTATTGTGCTTTTCCTTCCGAATTGCATTAAACCGAGAGTAAAGGTCTTGTCCTCCAGCAAAGACAGCCACAACTTCACTAACATCCGACTCCTCCATCTCTTTAAGCTCATTCTCCATGCAAGCTACAAAAAAAGGGAGCAATGATTTGTCGTTTATTGCATTGTAAAAACCAAAAAGCTCGTGATAACGTTTAAGTTTTAGATAATTTCGGATAAAAAGTATTGATTTTTTATTACTTTCATACATGTATTCAGCATATTTGAGCGATTCCCCATATCTTTCTTTGGAATATAAGTAATCCGATAGATGAGAAGCCACTACTGCAGCCGCTTGCTTATCAACTGTATACATCTCAATTGATGAGAATTTGGCCAAATCCACCTTATTCGCTCGATACTCATCCAATAATTTAAAATACTCAACAAAAACGGCCTCTGCTTCTTCCTTTTTGTCTAGATAATACAGTGATGCAGCTTTATAATAATACAGATCAAGATACTCAGAATTATCGGCTAACCCTTTTTCAGACACGTTTATACACTCTTGCCATTTATCATTAAAAAATAAAATCCGGACATATTCACCAAGTACATAATAATACCTTGTTTTTATTAATGACTCTTCTAGCTTCTGAACTAATTCAAAAGCTTTTTCAATTTCTTCAAGAGCCTCTTTATTATCCTTATGCATTAAATAACTTCTCGCGAGTTGGAACCGATAATATATACTATTAGGATCTTTCTCTAATTCCTTTAAAAGTAATGTACTTGTTCTCTTGAACTTTCTTTCCATCAGTTCTGGATCATCATTGTAATATCCATAATGATTTATAACTAAATCGGTATTAATGACAGGACCTTTAAATATCGGTTGATTATGAATAGATCCAGCGTAATGAAACTCCCCGTCATTTCGAAATAACCGTTCTGATACATTATAGATTTCTTTCTTTTCATCCTTAAAAACATAGTTCCTAACTTGCATCCGAATGGTGTTAAATCTATTGATTTCATTATATTCAAAAACTTTATGCAGATCAGTCGGAGCATCCAGTTCTTCATCGGCATCAATAATAAAAATCCATTCCCCCTTCGCGTAAGAAATGGAAATATTGCGCATTTCGGAAAAATGGTTATTCCATTTATGAAAATACACTTTATCTGTATATTGATTTGCTATTAAAACTGTATCGTCTGTTGAACCTGTGTCAACAATGATGAGTTCAGACGGAATAGCGGACATAACAGGTTCTAGACTTCGCAAGCAGCGATTGAGGTTTTTTTCTTCATTCTTCACCATCATGCAAATACTTAATAAAGGTTTATGCATCTCTAGTCAGCTCACTCCAATATTCAAGTAAAGGTTTCAATTCAATGGAAATAACGTCCATAATTAATAAATAATTTTGTTCTTCCATAGCTTGAACTAAATCTTGTAATTTCTCATTCAACTCGTTTAAATCGAGAGACGGAATAGTTGCTTGCAAGCTATTAATTGTATCAGCCAGGACTCCTAAGTCCTCGGCAAGAAACAAAAGTCTATCATTCACTTCTATAAAATGTTGTTTACTTATTAAATTAGAGATAGATTCGATACGCAAATTTAAGTTAATAATAAACTCTTGCATATCTAACTTTAATTGATGAAGTTCAGTAATCACTTGTTCCATCCCCTTAATTGTCATTGCCTTCTATGTTTTATATCGGTTTTATTACGTCGAAACTAAATAATTAAATTAATAAAATCAATCATGTATTTATTTACAACAAAAAAGCCCGAATCCTGTGGGATTCGAGCTTTTTTGTTGTAAATATTAAAATTAACGAAGCAACTGAAGAACGCCTTGTGGGGATTGATTCGCTTGAGCAAGCATTGCTTGCGCAGCTTGAGTCAGGATGTTGTTCTTTGTGAAATCCATCATTTCCTTCGCCATGTCTACATCACGAATACGAGACTCGGCAGCGGCCAGGTTTTCGGAAGAAGCACCCAAGTTGTTGATTGAATGCTCCAGACGGTTTTGATAAGCACCCAATTTGGAACGTTGAGTCGATACATCATCCAAAGCCGCTTGGATAGCAGCAATTGACGCCTCAGCAGCGCCTTTCGTTTCAACGTTAACAGAATCAACATTCAGGGCAGCAGAACTCATGTCCTCAACAGCCACGTTCATAACCTGCGAGGAATTTGCACCGATTTGGAATGTCAGAGATGCATCAGTACGATCGTCAACCTGGGCTCTTGTAGTAAACGTAACTTCTTCACCGATGAAAGCAGCCATTGTACTTGCACCAGTACCCATAGCGCCGAAAGTGATTGTTGCACCAGTTGTACCAAAGCCATGTGTGCTTCCACCGCTCAATGTAACCGCGACAGACGTTCCATCTGCTTTCGTAAGAGTCGCATTAAATGCACCTGTTGTTGCATCATTGATTCCTGTAATTTTCAGGTTGAATGACACATCTGCACTAACTGAAGTCGCAGAAACAAGAGTAATACCAGTAACGAATGTTGTATTTGAAGTTTCATTTAACTTCACGGTAGCCAGTTTGAAACCAGCACCACCAAGATCACCATTAAGCAACTTCTTAGTGTTGAACTCAGTTGTATTTGCAATTCGATCCAATTCTTTAACCAACTGGTCAACTTCTTTTTGAAGTTCACCGCGGTCAGCATCAGTGTTCGTATCGTTGGACGATTGAACAGCCAGCTCACGCATACGTTGCAGGATGCTGTGAGTTTCAGTCAATGCACCCTCAGCAGTTTGGATCAGGGAGATACCGTCTTGCGCGTTGCGTTGTGCTTGATCCAAACCACGGATCTGGCCGCGCATTTTCTCGGATATCGCGAGACCTGCAGCATCATCACCTGCACGGTTGATGCGAAGACCGGAAGACAATTTCTCAAGTGATTTGCCTACCGCAGTGTTGTTACCAGACAGCTGACGGTGAGTGTTCAATGCAGCAATATTGTGGTTAATTCTCATTTCTTTCTTCCTCCTTGAAGTTTATGTACTATCCCACTTCCATGTGGGAAAAATTGTTGTTACTTATAAGGTCGGCCGCCCTAATAAGTAACATCTAATTATGTATATCGGTCGATTCTTGGATTTTTTTAATAGCTTTTTGAAAAAAAAGTCGTACGATGTACCTATTATTTTTCTTTTATCTTTGCTTTTAGTGATCCCGTGAGCTTGCGCAGGTCCACCAGTCCCGAACTCGATTGAGCAGCCTTGTTAGCGGCTTCAATTTGTAGATAAATTTCTTTCCTGTGAACTTCAACATGCTGGGGTGCCTTGATCCCTAAACGAACAGCATCTCCCTCCACATCCAAGATCACCAATTCGATTTGCTCCCCGATCATAATGGACTCGCCTTTTTTACGAGACAACACTAGCATGAGGGGCCAGCCTCCTTTGAAGAAACTTCTGTTTTCTGAGCCAGTGGGTGTTTTGTCCGATAATCCGTATTGTGTAAAATGATCTGTTTGGCCCTCTTAGCATTAGGATTTACAATTATTGGGGCCAAAAGATTCATTGTTGCCTCGAAGCTCTCGTGATGAACAGTAATGATCCCTAGAACCATCACATCTGACTCAGATCGAATGTGCAGTTCATCCTTGATTGACTCGGTTAAATCAAACTCATAATCCACGAAAAAGAAAAAGGGAGGTGCTACAACAAAAGATATGTTGGAATTATCTACCGATTGGAGATAAGCAAACGGTTGCTCCTCCTCAAATTGAAGCAAAGCAAATTGATTATACTCTTCGAATCCCGGCAAGCCTTGGGGAAAATCAAGCAGCTGTTCCTTACTAATTTCAATTTCGCCAAAGTGAAGTGTGTTGCACTTCATCACTCTTCATCTCCTTATTCGTAAAAAAATAAAAGGCTTGGGCAGCCTCTTTAAAATATTAGATCAAATTGTTTGGTCAATTGCCGGAGGCGTAATCTCTACACTCGCATACTGGAGCATATACATGTCCAGCTTTCCTCTCTGGAAAGAAAGCTCGGGCTTATTAGGATGTGTGTTTACATCAATACGTCCATCCGTCACTTGAATTTCCGGCTTTCTCGCTTGATATGTGATGTCTACATTATCATAAGAAGCTGGGCCCGCGTAATCGAACTCCGGAAAAGTGAAGAATAAATCCTTTGCATTCTCTGCAATTGCATTTCTCTTAGAAGCAATATCTGCTAATCGGTTTCCTTGCTCTACTCTCCGGGCAATCCCCTGCAAAGCAATACTCTCCGCCTGGGAATAAATTCTGTTCATCGTTGTAAGGATCCCCCCCTTACCATAGGCATCCCAAGCTTTGCTCTGGTCTATCGTCAACTCGCCTATCGGCTGCTTCATATCAAGTTGAGAGGGAATCCGTTTCATTTCGTAGGTCGCTTTCGGTTGCTGCTGCTCTATAACAGCATGATCTGCGTCCATGCCCAGCTTAGCATACTGCTGTCTTATTTGTATTTGAGGGAAGGTAACCATCCTCTGCCTCCTCCTTGCTCAAATTTCAAGAAAAGGACGCAGCATACAGCAGCGTCCCTCTTTCTATTATTACCTATTACCGGATAAAGTCAATTAAACTCGACTGTATTAATTTGGCCCCGACGGAAAGAGAAGATTGATATACATTTTCGCTCATCTTGAGCTTTGTAATCACTTCTGCCATGTCCGCATCTTCCGTCTTCGATTGCAAGGATTCCAAGTTAATTGAAATATCATCGAGTCTATTTTCGATAAATTCAATCCGATTGGTTCTTGCTCCAATCTCGGCTCGCATTTCAAGCAGCTTCTCCATACGCGTATCAATGGAATCAATTGCATTCGAAACCGCAGTATAGTTTCCCGCCCCAAGATTGGTAACCAAATCATCAACTACTTTAAACATGGCATCAGTAACAAGTGGGTCTGTTGGATCCCCGAAGGCTTGATTCCCAGTGATGTTAACCGGGAGCATGATTCCCGCACCGACCTCAAAACGAATGACACCGTTATCCGTAGCTTCATTCACAGCGTTCGTCGCTGTATAAGGAGCTTTATCTGTAAGCTGCCCATTAAATACAAACTTTCCTTTAAACTTACTGTTCCCAATGTCAAGCAGTTGTTTGTAGAGTTCTTCGACCTCTACCTTAATCGCATCCATGGCTGTCTGGGGATTAGAGCCGGTTGCCCCCTTTACTGCAAGCTCGCGAACCTTCTGAAGCACGTCCCCTGCTTGTCCAAGCATAGTGTCCAAATATTCCAAGTTAGAAACCGCAGTATCCACATTGCGCTGGTACTGTGCGTTCGCACCGAGCTCCGTTCGATAGCGCATGGCATAAGTAATACCGACAGGGTCATCGGAAGGAACGTTGATTCGTCTTCCCGTGGAAAGCATAGCTTGCTCTCGGTCCATCTTCTTAATATTTTTGTTGATATTACTAAGCAATTGCGTATTCATCATGCCTTGCGTAACACGAACCGGCATTATACGTCACTCCCACGTTCATTTACTAGCGACCGACAAGCCCCATGCTATTGATCACTTTATCTAACATTTCGTCAAAAGTAGTAAGCGACCTCGCAGCGGCATTATATGCATGCTGGAATTTGATCATGTTTGCCATCTCTTCATCCAGAGATACTCCACTTACTGATTGACGTCTTGATTCGACCTGATCAACCAGGTCTTTCGAATTCGTCGCTTGGCGAATCGCCTCCGATGTTTGAACCCCAAGCTGACCGATAACCGATCTATAATAATCATCAACCGTGACTTGGCTTACATCTGTACCCGTCGGGAAACTAAACTGTTGATCCTTCAGCTGGGACATCAATACGGCGAGGGTGTTGTCCCCTTTGATCACCGTACCTCCAAGCCCTGTCCTTGTCATCCTCATGGAAGTTGCAATGAGCTCAGGATTATCGACGAAATCCATGTTAAGCTGAATGGTAGCTGCTGTAATAGCTCCACCATCTTTAGCAACAAAGAAGTCTCCGCTTGTATAAGGCGACTTGAAATTGTAACCCAATTTGTGCAAACCGTTGATTCCGTTCACTTTTACAGAAAGGTCAGACGTTAACTCTCGTGTCGGGCCACTATAGGTAACACCATTCAATACAGTCCCCTCAGGCAGAATCGTACCTTTGGGTATGGTAACTGTTACTTCTCCATTCGCCATGGTGTTGGCAATCGAGTTAAATTCATTAATATAATTGGTAACGTACGTATTCCTGGAGATAATCATTCCATGAACCTCACCACCGGACAGATCTCCTGATTCTAGAGCACTTTCCAATGATGCACTGGAAACTGTAACGGGACCGCCACCAACCGTCAGCAACGCAATATTTCCCATAGTAATATTATAGCCGTTATCCGTCTCTGTAACCGAGACATTGGCAATACTTGATAAATCATCAAGCAGCAAATCTCTTTGATCTCTAAGATCATTCGCATCATTGCCGATGCCTTCAACCCGTCGAATCTCCAAATTCAGCTTATTAACAGACTGTAGGATACTGTTCATCTGGGTTGCCTTCACATCGATATTCTCTGTAAGGTCACTCCTAAGATCGGTCAAACGCTTACTGGTCGAATTAAACGCGTCGGTCAGGGACATAGCCGTTTCCCGCAAAATCTTACGTCCGTCAATATTCTCCGGATCCTTACTCAGATCGGACCATGCATTCCAGAACTTGGTTATCAATGAACGAATTCCTGAATCCGATGGCTCATTTACGATCTTCTCCAGCTTCTCCAAGGAATCCTGCCGGATCGTCCAGCTACCCAGTGAGTTGTTTTCGTTATAATATTGATCGTCCAAAAACTTCTCTCTGACCCGCACAATATGATCAAATTCTACGCCCTGTCCCATCTGTCCAGGAACATTACTTCTCATCAGTCCAGGAAACTCAATTGGCTTTGAAGCCACCATATTTACAACTTGCCTCGAGTAGCCTTTTGTATTCGCATTGGCTATATTGTGTCCAGTAGTAGACAACGCCGCCTGCTGCGTAAACAAACTCCTTTTGGATATCTCAATACCACCGAAAGTAGACCGCATTGGAAGACGGCTCCCCCTTTATCATTAACCTTTTGTATCAAAAAGCCCTTGTCGCTTCATTCCGTAACCCTGTTGTTGCGGATTATGGTAGATTACATCATCCTCAGGGGGACCAACAATAATATCTAAGGAGTAATTAATATAATTAAGAGACTGTTGAATAAGCTCCTGATTGAACTGATTCAATTCCCTCAACTTGCGTATCGTACCCATAAGCTGCTTCTGTGTATCTGTCAGCTGCTTCTTCTCATCTGCGTTAAAAATAATCTTCGTCAGGTCTCCCACCGTCACTCGTGGATTCGGCTTATACCCTTTTTCCATCAGGAACTGCCCGATCACTTCCACACGCTGCTGATCCAATTCTCCGATCTGCTTAAGCAGCTTATTCTCCTTAGTCACGATCTGGGTTAACTGCTCCACTTGATTGTGAATGAGCACATGCTTCTTCTGCTCAGCCAGTTCTAGTAGCGTGTTGTGAATTTCGTTCAAGGCCGACATGATCTCTAACAGAGCTTGAAAAGACAAGGCTCATTCACCTCTTTGTTTGTTATTTCAAAAACGGGAACAGCTTTTCCACGAGCTTCTTCGTATCCACATGATATGTACCATCCGCAACCGACTTCTTTAGCGATTCGATCTTCTCCGAGGAAGCCACTCCCTGAGTTTCCAGCAGTTCCTTGGCTTCATTCGAAATCTGCACTTGATCCAGCTTGCCCTTCTTGCCGTTAACCTGCTGCTGCTGAGCGTCCTGCGTCTTCTTATATTGATTGACGGCTCCGATCCGATTCGGTCCATTAATCTTCATCATTCCCACCTCATTCGACACAAATAGTAAACCCACCGTAAAAGCGTTACTACTTTTATCGGTGGGCTCTATTCAAAAGTTTATATGTAATTATGATATCAATTTCCTATTTGTCTTGCAAACGATCCTTGATCTGGAAGCTCGGTCCGTGATTCGCCTGGTTCGCCTGCCTTTTCTGCTGGTCCTCCTGCAGGTTCGATACATCCTTCGCGAGACGAGAACGGCACGGCTCACAGATCGTCCCCTCACGGATGGACGTTCCGCACACCTCGCAACCAATAGACATGTTCGGGTTGTGTTTGATGGAAATGCGCCCTTCGCGGATAAACTTCGTGATCTGAGCGACAGAAACCTCTGTGGCTTCGCTGAGCTCTTGAAGAGAGCACTGTTTATTCTCCCGCAAATACTTTAAACACTTCTCGTATTGCTGCTCGATGTCCTTTATACAGTTAGGGCATACCCCGTAATGATTCTTCATAAACACCTTGCCGCAGCGATAGCAGTTGGCGACATTCAAACTCATTTCCGTAACCCCTTTCTATATATCCTGCGCCTGAACTAGATGTATAGTTCTAGTTTACTGTATCTATCGACATTTTGCATGTGATTTTTTTGTGGTATCCTTCACAGTCTCGATTGCCAATTACCGAGCCCAGTTCAATCCATAAACTTCAATCGCCGGAAAACGCTCCTTCACCACCCGCGCACATTCATTTAATGTACTTCCTGTTGTGTAGACATCATCCACGATAAAAAGCTTGACACTAAGATGCTGCCGCTGCAGCCGTTGAAGCCCTTCCATGCCCACCGATGCAATCCGAAATACTCCAAGCATGTCCTCCACCCGTTCCGCACGTGCTTTCAGACTTTGCTTATTCGTATGCCGGGTCCGTTCGAATAATGGCAGCACCGGGATTTGGGTCCGTTTACCCAGTTCTATGGCCAGCTGCTCCGCCTGATTGAAACCCCGTTCGTCAAATCTCTCCTTGCTTAGAGGGACGAAGGTTATATATTCCGTGGACTCCCGCTTCCCATCAGCTCTATGAAGCTGAAGCGCATGCATCAGCATCGGACCAAGCACTTCCTTTAGCCTTTCTTGCCCACGATACTTATACAACGCGAGCCAAGACTTCATCTGTTCATCATACCGCACCGCACTTCGATTCCTTGTAAAATAAGTCACCGACCGCCGCTTGCAATCCATGCAAGCCTCGTATCGGCCGCAGCATCCACACTGTACCTCGTGAATCCACGGTATGGAATGCCAACAGCTCAGACATACCGGCAAGGCTCTCTCCCCGCGGCACGCTCCCCCGCAGCTGAGACACGCTTTCGACGTTGCCGCCAAACCAGACTCCAGTGTGGCCAGCAGACCAGAAGCCCACTTGCGCCACGAATGAAGTAAGCTTATCAAACAATTCCCCCCTTAGCTTTTGGGCAGTAGCAAACCTTTCTTGCGGGCCAGACGATTCATGCTTTTGATCTGCTGTATAGCCTCTGCCTGCGATCTTGTTTTTTCCTTAGAGTAAAAATAAACAAAGCCGTTCGGGTCCTGCACCGATCTTCCGGCTCGGCCTGCCATCTGAACCATCGCGGCTGAATCAAACACAGGAGAGTCCGCGTCCAAAATAAACACATCGGATTGCGGAATCGTCACTCCTCGCTCCAATATCGTTGTCGTAATCAGCAACCGGATTTCACGTGCACGAAACGCAAGCACCTTCTCTCCACGGTCAGCATCCTTTGAGGAGGTCCCTTCGATTCGCACATCAGGCAGTGCCTTTCGCAGCAGCTTCAGCAAGGGCTCCACCATCGAAATGTTCGGAACAAACACGAATAGCTGAGCCCCCCGGTCCAGTGATTTTTTTAATTTACTAATTAGCACGGCAGGAACGTTCCCCCGTTGAACGATGGTTCGCAGCGCGAGCGACTTCTCCACCGTAGGTTCAGGCAAGGGCTGCCGATGATACCGCGCAGCTACCTTAACGTGAGGAAGCTTTCCTCGAACGGCAAGTTTCCTCAACGGGGAAGGTGGCGTAGCAGACAAAAGAAAGTTTACCCCCCACGGTTTACACACCTTTGCGGCAGCAAATAGGAGCATGGGATTATTATGATAGGGAAAAGCGTCAATTTCATCGATGATCACCAGATCGAAAGCATGCCGAAACCTCATCAACTGATGCGTCGTAGCGATCGTAATCTCCCCTTGCTCCCAGCGCTGCTCACTCCCACCGTACAACGTAACTACCGCTGCATCAGGAAATGCCTTGCGTATACGGGGCATCAGCTCCAGCACAACATCTCTTCTCGGTGTTGCCACGGCCACCGTACCGCCCCGTGATAGTGAATACGAGATCATTGGAAAAATCATTTCCGTCTTCCCAGCACCGGTTACGGCCCATATCAGAAATCTGCGAGGCTCTTCTCCATTCATAGGTGAAAGGAATATATTTGCTTTCAAAAAACGAAGCGCTGCATCCGCTGCTTCCTCCTGAATCGAGCTTAGTCCCCACGGACTTGTATAAGCGGACAATTCCTGTGAATCCTCTTTATTTCCTCGGCAACTGCTAACCCCGCTAACTACAATGGAACAGAATCTGGCTCTTCCCATCGTTAGGCATGCCTCACAATAAGCACAGTCTTGCTGACAGTGCGGACATGCAGCCCAGCGAATGGACCTAGCAGCCCCAGCATCTCTGTTCTTCTTAGCCTCGGTGCCACAACGGCAGCATTGATATCGCTTTTCCCGAAAAATAAATCCCCGTTCACGTATCGCCACCCCTTGTTCAATTTCTACCAACCCGGCAAGCCATGCGCGCTGAAGATCGTATAGAAGCGTCGAATCGGTTTTCATTTCCCCACGGGCACTCTCCAGTAACGCAACCAACTCGTCCATGAGGAGCTGCCGCCCTTGAAGCATCATCGCCATGTAGCGAATTCTTTTCTCATCATCTACTTCATTTGCATATCCATGCTCGGCACCCGGCTTCCACTCACGAATGAGCCATTCTTGCGTACTACCGGGTCCTACTCCAAGCACATCCGCACCTAACGCCCGAATCCGCTTTGAAGTCACTACAGCGTTCCCTTCACGTGAAAAACGCTTCTGCAGTTCCATAGCTTGTCCGAACGAAAGAGCCGGTTCCAGTACACGCAGCTTGAAGCACGGGCCATACAAAGACAGATAATGCTGCCGGTCTGCCCGCAAATCCAAGGATACATGCCAGGAACACGCTGACTCTCGAATTACAGCATAAAGATAGGCCTTCATGCGACTCCTTTATGGTTACATAAATTTGTAAGCGGTTTCTAAACCTTCGTTTTGGCTAAGCCGAACGACAACCACTTGCTCATTCTCATGCTCCTGGACCCAATCGTCCCAGTTCCATGCTTCTGCTGAGCAGATGTGCAATTGATGTTCTTCGCTTAACCTTGCTACAATAGAGAGCGTCTCGTCCGTCGAGCCTTCATCCACTAGAGTTACGGTAATCGCACGGCCTTTGAGCCATGAGAAAAAACCAAGCGACCGAATGTACCACTCCACCTGCAGCTGGTTGTTCCTCGTCACGAGCACATAGTGCATCATGCGTTCCAGACCGCGGCGCTGAAATCGCCAGTGGAGCCAGTGGATCAGCAGGATCCCGACGGCATAGGTACCCATAATTCCAACCAAGCCTAACATCATAGCGGCTCCCTCCCTTAAGAACAGTATATGCCGCTAGGAGTAGGTTGGTTCCATGCCCTTTGCAAAATCTTTACAGATCATTCTAGCCGATCTACAGTGTAACCCAGCCATTCTTAATCGCGATAATAACCGCTTGTGTTCGATCGTCCACTTCCATCTTCTGCAGAATGCTGCTGACGTGGTTTTTGACCGTTTTCTCACTGATATATAAGAATTCCCCGATCATCTTGTTACTCTTGCCCTCAGCCATCAAACGTAATACCTCCGCCTCACGACGCGTAAGCGGACTGTTATCGGAATGAACGTATTTCACGCCCGCTTCCTTCGAAACCGTACCTCCGCCTGCTACGCCTACCTCGTCCAAATAGGTCATGCGACGAAGCTGGTTGATCAGCTTACCCGTCACCTTCGGGTGAATGTAAGCATGCCCTGCCACAACGGAGCGAATAGCGTTGATCAGCGATTCTGCTTCCATATCCTTCAGCAGATAGCCGGATGCGCCCTTGCGGAGCGTTTCAAAAACATAGCTCTCATCATCATGAATCGAAAGAATGATCACTTTAATATCCGGGAAAATGTCCTTGAGCTTCTCCGTAGCCACAACGCCGTTCTCAATCGGCATGTTGATGTCCATGAGGACGATGTCCGGGTGCAGCGTATTGCACAGCTCAATGACTTGAATGCCATCGCCGCATTCGCCTACTACCTCCAGGTCGTTCTCCATGTTCAGGATGCGTTTGACGCCTTCCCGAAACAATTGGTGATCATCCGCCAAAACCAGCTTAATCGAACGCTTCGCCGTACCAATAATGTCCATTGGCTTTACTCCTCCTTAGATTCGGATGTAATCGGGATTACCATAGAAACCTTCGTGCCTCCGCCGACAGTCGATTGGATTTCGAGCCGCCCTTCCAAGAGCTCCACTCGCTCCCGCATACCGATTAAACCGAAATGTCCGCTGCGCTTATCCAGCTTTCGGTCTATCGTATCTGTCGAGAAGCCAACACCGTTGTCCGAAACGGTAATTTTTACCATCTGCTGCTGAAAGGCGACCTCCAAGCTCACAAAGCTAGCTTGTGCATGCTTCATTACATTGGAAAAGGCTTCCTGTACCAATCGATAGATCGCCACTTCCATACCGGAAGGCAACCGAAAATCTTTACCCACGACTTCAAACTTCGTGCGAATTTTTGCTTTTTCCTCATAATCCTGTACGAATTTTCGCAGTGTCGGCACCAAACCAAGATCATCAAGAGCCATTGGCCGCAGGTTGAAAATAATTCTTCGAACCTCTTCAATCCCGCCGCGAACCTGCCCCTTGAGATCAACCAACTCGTCCTTCACCGCGCTATATGCTTCCTTGCCGAGCATCCGTTCTGCAATCTCCGTTCGAAGCACTACATTGGCCATGTTCTGGGCTAGTCCGTCATGGATTTCCCGTGCAATCCGCTTCCGTTCTTCTTCCTGTGCAAGAATGATCTTCAGCCCAAGCAGCTGACGGTTTTTCGCTGATTCCAGCAAGCGCGTCACTTGGCCCAGATCGCCGGAGAGGTACTCAAGCACCACATTCACCTGAGAGACGAGAGTTTCCGCGCGCTCCATCTGGCGGTCGAGATTCTTAAGCCGCTTCTGAAGATCGTCCCGACGAGCCTTGAGGTAAATCTCCTTCTCACGGTACGTTGCAAGCTGAGTCTGAAGCCCTGTTGCAGCCTCATAGGCAGCACGGATGTCCTCTTCATTGAACCGCTTGAAGTCCCGGCTGACCTCTGTCAGCCGGACACGGGAGCGGCGATATTCCAGCTCGAATCGATCGACCATCTCAATGGTTTTGGAGGCTTCCTCAATCACCTGCTGAAGCTCTTTGTTCAAGGCTTCCCTCTCGGCGCGGACGCTTTCGCAAATCTCAAAAATCTGATACTTGCTGCTTTCCATAACATCAATAGCATTTTTGAGTACACGATCTAACGCATCCACCTGCATCCGGAACAAAGCCCCTTCTACATTTTTCTTGTAGTTCTAGCAATATAGTACCATATTTGAATTACAATGTGAGAGCATATAGTACTAATTATTGGAGAGTAATTTGCTGGGTATTCCCGTCCCACGTTACTTTCCAACCTAAATTTTCCGACAAAATCCTTAATGGCACCATGGTGAGATTGTTCATGATCACTGGAGGAACCTCCGCTGTGACTCTTTGCCCATTCACGATTAGGTCTACATTATCGACCCATAGGTCAATCATCTTATCGCCCCGAATGACAGTAACCTTCCTTTCCTGCTCATCCCACCGAACCGTTCCGCCCAAGGCTTCACTTACGAAACGAATCGGCACCAGCGTATTGCCCTTTGTAATAACAGGAGCTTGCTCCATCGTCATGCTTTTGCCATTCAGGGATACGGCTGTCTTATTGACGGTGAGCTGAACATTGTTTTTGGTTGGTTGAGGCACGGAGCCTTTATAGGTGAAGCTGATGTCATCGATCTCAATTTTCCCTTTGGCGGCTCTCTCGTCTTGTCCGATTTCTTCATTAACCACATAAATGCTCTTCATGCGGATCGGATACTCGATCTTATACTCCGAGAGGTCGGCCGTAAGCAGCTTCCAACCCTTCCAGTTGATGCTCCGGGCCAGGTCCACACGATGGATCTCGTTTTTGTTGTCCAAAATCTCTGCACGCAGCCAATTCAAGCTTTCATCGCCATTGACCTTCAGCTTCAAGTATTGCGGACTTCCTTCAATCCATACTCTTGTATCTAATGTAGCGAACGCCCACTTGTTACCTGTACCTTTGGTGAAATCGTAACCAAGCTCGAGGTATTTATTGCCCGTAGCTTCTTGTTTTACATTAACTGAGGCGGTTACCTCCTGCGGCTTCACATCCGACAAAGTCATGACGGCATTCTTATCTAGATCATACCACACCTTATCGACCCCTACCGGTATGGTCACCATCGTGCTGTAGCCATCATATCTGGCAATTAGCTGAGCCGCTGTGCTGCCCTCCAGGTTTTTCACTGTAAGTACTCCATTCTTCACTTCCCCTTGAATTCCCGCAACCTCCCAGCTGATAAGCTCCGCGGGGACCTCTCTTGTTTTACCTGACTTGGTGGTGGCGATGACCGGAAGCTTGTATGTTTCGCCTTGCGAAAGCGCCATGTTATCTGCTTGGATCTTCAGACTGGAGATGTCATTGCGTCCTGCAACCTCAATATCAGCTGTTTGACTTCCCTGCCCGGATTTTGCCGTGATTTTCGCTGTTCCTGCCTTCTGCGGCTTGAATACATTGTCTACAAATACACCTGCATTATCCGCTGTGGACCAATCCGCTTTGACTTTATCCGTTTGTACCGGATTGTAGTAAATATCGTAGGCTTTAAAACTAAGCGGTGCTTGTTCATTGATAAAAAGAACGTTCGGAGCCTGAATGTACAATCCCTTGACCTCTCCCTGCGGTGCCAGCGAGTACACACCAACACCGTTAACCACCTTACGCTGAAGACCGGTTTCCGTTTTGTTCGTTAACACCGGGGTAACCTCTCCTAGAGGACGGGTCACCATCTGAGTCGATCCGCCCCCATCCAGATTGATTCCCTTCCAGACGCCAACCTTAATCATGAATTGCTGAAGCTCCGTCATGCTCAGCCCTTTACTATCTCCTGCATTGTCTACGGTGATAAGATAGGCCGTTTTGAGATCCTTCGAATACCCGATTGCTGTTCGCGAACGATAACAGCACAAGCTCGCTACTTCTCTTGAGAATTCGGCCGGCATGCCCTCATCCACCATGATCGTATGGCCGCCGATCATCATCCGGAAGCTTTTCGCATCATACGTCTTGGACGAGTCTTGAGAAAGAACCTTATAATCCGCGATCAGCGGATCCCCAATCTTCATGTTTGCTTTCACGAATTCGGCAGCTTTACCCGCGGCTCTTAGGATGTAACCATCCTTGGGCGCCACCATATTGAGAATCGTACCCTCTGCGATTTGGGTAATGATATTATTTTGTACTAGCACTTCTGTAGGAGTGGTGACACCATCATTCGAGCGGTCGACCTGTCCCCAGGCATTCGTATACATGAACATCGCATCGATATGGCTGTGCTCACCGCCTGGCTCGAACCAATAATACGTTTTATTGATCCCTCCTAACGGATAACTGGAGCCATTCTTAGTCTTAATCGAACCTTCAAAAGTAAATAAGTCCACAATCGGTTTATTATCTTTATCCAACGCAAAGCTATAGAAGCCAGGAAGATAGGGCGGTGTCGCCATGAGCTGACTATTGCTCACTTGAGGGCCTATGGGTACCCCCTCGGCTTGTGTATTATAGAAGTCCCCGTTAATACCGGCAACTGCTTTTGTTTCCGTGGCCATACCAAGCACTGTCTGCTTGCGGGTAAACTGATTCTCCGTCCCCGTCATGACATCGAGCTTTACATTCGGGTTCGTCAGATCTACCTCGACGACATTCCCATTTACTTTGATATCCTTGCTGCTTCGTTTCCCCTGCCATACATATTTCTTCAAAACCGCGCCGGAGGTCAGTATCTCCTGACTCGTCATAGTTACGGTCGGTTCGGGCTCTGCGGCCTCGACTCTATTTGTATACCAACCTTGCGTCAACAGAATGGTTGCTGATAGGACCATTGCAGACATTTTTCTCCATACTTTTTGCTTAACCACGATGTTAGCACTCCTCTCCTTGTTCCACTCTCCTTTGTATTAGACTCCTAGATTGATAGAAAAGTTACTGTCTAAATGTGACAAAAAAAATGGAGCAAAGACCCATTGGGTCTTCACTCCATTTGTTCTTCAAATGGCTTCCCTGGTATTAAACTGTAACTTGAGCGTCTTTCTTAAGAAGCTCAGCCTTATCTGTGCGCTCCCAAGGAACATCCAGATCCGTACGGCCAAAGTGACCGTATGCAGCTGTTTGCTTGTAAATCGGACGACGCAGATCAAGCTGCTTGATGATACCGGCTGGACGAAGATCGAAGTGCTTGCGAACGAGTTCAACAAGTTTTTCTTCTTCCACTTTACCTGTACCGAATGTATCAACAGCGATCGACACCGGCTTCGCTACGCCGATTGCGTATGCGAGCTGAACTTCGCACTTATCTGCAAGGCCGGCAGCAACAATGTTCTTAGCTACGTAACGTGCTGCATAGGCACCGGAACGGTCAACCTTTGTCGGATCCTTACCGGAGAACGCACCTCCGCCATGACGAGCGTAACCGCCATACGTATCAACGATAATTTTACGGCCTGTCAAACCGGCATCACCTTGAGGTCCACCAATAACGAAACGGCCTGTTGGGTTGATGAAATAGTTGGTGTTCTCATCCAAGAATTTGGCAGGAACGATTGGCTTAATGACATGCTCTTTAATGTCCGCTTGGATTTGTTCCAAAGTGATTGCTTCATCGTGTTGAGTCGAAACTACGATAGCATCGATACGTACTGGTGTATCTCCATCGTATTCAACGGTAACTTGCGTCTTGCCGTCCGGACGGAGGTAAGCAAGCGTACCGTTCTTACGAACTTCAGTCAAGCGGCGAGCTAATTGATGAGCGATCGAGATAGGTAACGGCATCAGCTCAGGGGTTTCGTTGGTAGCAAAGCCGAACATCAAGCCTTGGTCACCGGCACCGATTGCTTCGATTTCTGAATCCGTCATTTGGCCTTCGCGAGCTTCCAGTGCCTTGTTAACGCCTTGAGCGATATCAGGGGATTGCTCGTTCAAGGAAACAAGTACTGCGCAAGTTTGGGAGTCAAAACCATACTTAGCACGAGTATAGCCGATCTCTTTAATAGTTTGACGAGCGATGGATTGGATATCAACAAACTCGGATTGGCTGGTGATTTCACCGATAACAAGTACAAGACCTGTAGCAACGGAAACTTCACAAGCTACACGAGCGTTAGGGTCATTCTTAAGGAATGCGTCAAGGACGGCATCCGAGATTTGGTCACAAATCTTATCCGGATGTCCTTCTGTCACGGATTCCGACGTAAACAAACGACGGCCTTTAAGGTTAGACATAGTGAATTACCTCCTACAACTAGTATTGATAAACGAATATGTACCCATACAAAAAATCAACCTTTTCCATAGTGGAAAAGGTTTCTTTTGTCGATTACCTTCTTTTGTTTATGTTACTGGAAATGTCGATGACTGTCAATAAATTCGCATAAGTTCAAAGAAATTTTATAGTCCCGACAAGTTAAACATCATCTCTTCGGCCTTACCGATAAGCCGCTTGGTAATGTGCCCACCAACTGCGCCGGCATCTCTTGCTGCTATATGGCCCCAGTAATCCTCTTTAATTGAAGCTGAAGGAATAGAACCTAACTCCGTTGCAAATTCAACATTCATGTTAGCGAGCTGCTTTCCAACAGGTAAGCCTAATTCAGCTGCAATTTCGTACTTCATGATATCAAGAGCCTGCTTACTCTCGGGTACGACCTTGTTGTTGCTGCCACCGTTTTTAGCCATTATGGATACCCTCCTTGTTGGAATGTACCCTTAGTATGGTGGTTATGTAGATTGCCGAAACGTATAAACTATTGGTTCCATGGGTAAAATTATGGAGAAACCTTTGAACCGTCAGCATTGGTCAAGAGGTAGCTGCCGCGCACCATGACATAGATCTCTTGGTTGTTCTTTACATCAGGCTTAATGCCGCGACCTTCTCGCGGAACGATGAGCATGTGGTTGAGCTCGACGGCTTGTCCAGCAACGATGTCCTTGCCGACTGTGACGTCGGCGATGCCGCTTTCGTCATTGCTGAAAACGACGGTTTTGCCGGTACGGACGATAAACTCAGTTCCTGATCCACCATAAAGTGATTGGCCGGACTCGAGTCTGATGATGTTTAAACTACTATAAGTACTTATATTTCCTTCGGACGTCACTTGTCCAGGTATAGGAGCAGACTTCAACTCTGCAGCTAGAATTTGTTTCACCTTATCTTCAGTGACACTTAGTTTATTTAAAGCATCTGCTACTTTGATACTGATATTTTGGTCAAAGTAACTTTTGGTGATGACAGGGTCTTCCACAGAGCCTGGAGTATTATTACTTGGTGCATCTGCTATAGATATACTTGTTAGTCCAAAGAATATTGTAATAGCAATCATTACCCATTTCGGTATAGATACTTTAATCACGTTCATCCTCCATATTGGGCTTATATAAAAAATGAAGACCCCGAAGGGTCTCCATTCTGATAAAGTTACTGCTATTAGGACGGGTTCTTAACAACAACTGGTGTCATTGTGGACTTACCATTAGCATATGCAGTCAGGTTGAAGGATGCAACATTGCTACCAACTGTAAGAACACCAGTAGTTTGGTCAACAGTTACTTCATCAGCAGCTGTTCCAGTAGCAGTAGTTTTAAGGGCAACATCAGTCAAACCATAACGAACTTGCAAATGAGCGTCGAATGCATTAATTGCATCGTATGCGATTTCGCCATCATTAGTAGTCGCAGGGTTGTTGTCGTCAGCAAGTAAGTGAATCTTGCTATCGTGGTTGTACTCGATACCGTAGTTATCCTTAACTTTAAGTTCCATAACTTTATTAGCAAGTTTACCGTTAATGTTAGCAAGAACATCAACTCTGGAAGCTTTAGAAGTCATAGATGCAACAGTAACTGGATCTGCTTTAACAGTTACATCAGTGCTCAGCTGTTGATATTCACCCTTAGCGTTCTTGAAGAACACACTAATTGTAGAAGTACCAGCTTTGTTACCCAATACATACGCTTTACCGTTGTGTGGATGCTTTGCAGTTGTAGCTACAGTGTATACAGAAGAAGTAACACTTTCAATCATGCTAGGTCCGTCAATAGCAACAATGTTACCACCGGAGTCTTTAGCAGTCAGTTTAACTTCTTTATGTTGGTGAGAGAACGCAGCGTTATCAAAGATGCTCGCATCTTGAAGAGTTTTGTCCTCAATAGTTTGGAACAGATCACCTACAGTGTTAAGCTCGTAAGTCAGCTTCTCATTCTGCGGGTTAACTACAACGATTTCCTTAGTATAAGTTTTAACGGAATCATCGATCACTTCAACTGGAGAAGAACCCTTAACAACCTTACGCAATTGAACCTTCACTTCAATTTTTTCATTTATAGCAGTATTTGTTGCAGTAGATACCTTAATCTTCTTGTCGAAGAATTTATCTGTATCTACTTTAACCCCTACGCCGTTAGTAAGGTCGCCAGTTCCATCAAGGTTAACAGTTACACCTGTAGGAATTTTAGCAGTAACATAAACATCATAAGTTACGTTCTTACCGTTCTCTGTGATATCGATGCCATCCGCTTGCTTCTTGTACTCAGCATTGTTCTGATCATAGATCTTGATCTTAGTTTCAGTGGAAGCACCTGCAACGATCTTACCAGCTAGGTCAGCACCATTGTTTCTCATAGTTACTGCGAAACGAGGGTTAGACACATTGTAGGATTGTTGAGTATTGCTGGATTGTCCAGTTGTAGTTACGATTGCGGCGAAGATATAACCAGTACCTTTGCTTACTTTAGCAAGGTGAATCTTACCTCTGTGCTCGCCAGCAAGGCTGATTGCACCGTTTTTAGCATCAAGAATGGAGGCTGGAACATCAGTAGTCGCGCCAGCTGCAAAAGCACCGGATACATTGATTGTAAATCTGCCATCCTTTGCATTTTGAACGATATCATCTTGAGACAGCTTTTCTCCGTTTGCATCGTACGCCACGATAGTTACATACTTATCAGTGTCGCCTTCTGCATAAAGCGAACCATCATTCAACAATTCGATTTTAGCTGCTACTTTGTTTGCTACAGTCTTAACTTTTGTTGTAGCTGCGCTAGAACCACCGTATACCGACACAGTATATTCTTCATTCTTTTCAGCATCTTTCTTCAGCTTAACTTCCAACTGACGTACGCCGTCTCCATTGTACTTGAAGCTTGCATCGTTGATGTCATTGAACTCGCCAAGATTTGGAGTAACCAGACCGGAGAGCTTAGTGATGCTGTCATGGCCGGAACCTTCAACAAGAACGTTACCGTATTGGTCAATTTCTGTAAGTGCGATTGTTGCATACTCGCCGGACTTAGAAAGACCTACAGCGTTAGAATATTTAGGCTGGCCCAGTTCTACTTTAGCAACATAAGGAGCAGTACCTACTTTAAAGATCTTAGAAGCAGAGATGTTACGGCTGTTGTCATAGATGTTAATGGAAACTTGGCTAACATTCTGAGCTACTGTACCAGTGTTAGTCGCAAGTTCAACATACATGTCACCAGCATCAGTCTTCTTAATTACTGGGCTACCAGTAGTTGCGAAAACAGAGAAGTTACCAGCAGACATGGAAACTGCTTCACCGTATTGGTTCGCTGCTTTGAAAGCAACGCGTACTTTAGGAGCGTATGCAATAGTATCGCCAGCGTTTAAGAAGTCAATTTTAACAACCTTCTCATCTTCAGCCGTGAACTTCGCGCTAACTTCCTTTTCTAGGCCTGTTACAGTTACAGTATGCTCTCCTGCAAGCAACTTTACATCTTTAACAGTCAGTGTTGCGGATTTCTTATCATCTGCAAACTTAACATCAGTTGCAAGAGCCGTTGTGCCACGCTTCAGATCGAACTTAGCTTTAGTATCATCAACTGCTTTGTTGAATTTAACTTCAACTTTGGATGCACCAACTGCCTTTGCTTCTACGTTAAGACCTTGTTGTGCGTTGTATGCTTCTTGACCGCCGTAAGCACCAACAACCAGATCAGCACGAGTAGCTGTCTTAGCGCCGTCTACGCCTTCAGGAAGAACCTTCAGTTCAACAGCTTGCTTGATAGCGTCGGAGTACCATGGAGTACCTGTTGTGCTAACAGTTTTCCCAAGACCTTTAACCAATGCAGTAGCGAATTGGCCAAGTGTCACGTTTTCGCCAGGAGCGAAAGTGCTGTCAGTCATACCATCGATCAGGCCTTTTTTCTTAGCAGCTTCGATGAAAGGAATCGCCCACGCGTTAGCATTGTCGTCAGCTTTAACATCGGAGAAGCTGGAAGCCTTCACGTTCATGTCAACTTCTACACCGTAGATCAGTGTAAGAACTTTTGCGAATTGAGCGCGAGTCATGTTCTCTTTGATACCGAAGGAATCTTCGGAAGTACCTTCGAACACGCCTTTAGCCAGCAAAGCTTCGATCTTAGCTTTCAGACCAGCGTCGATGTCAGCCAGATCTTTGAAATCTGCAACAGTTTTCTTAGCAGCAGTAGCTGTAGCTGTTGTTGTAGTGCTTGTAGTTGTAGTTGCTTCTGCACCAAATGCTACGGACGAAAACATGGAGAACGCCATAGCCAGGGACACGATTGCGGATAAACTTTTCTTCATAACCTTTTTTTCTCCTCCTCGAATATCTTTCGGTTGTTGAGAGTTTTGTTTAGATAAATTTGAGCTCGATTCCCTCATTAGCCGATTCACCCCCTTCCCAGAGTTAGAGCGGATTTATTAGTTAGGTCTGCAACGTATAAGATTGCAGAAACTAGTAAACAATAATAATGAGTAGTAGAGACTCGCATGCCATTTAACATTATACAACGGCATTCTAGTCAGGTAAAGAGTAAATTGTGAAAAATATTCCAAAACCTAACTCTTCTCTACTGTTCCTTTTGAGTTACACCTATTTAAACGCTATGTTTCTCAAAAAGTTGCGCTCTTAGAAAAAAACTTTTAAATGTTTTTTTCGAGGAGTCTTGGTCTTGGGGGCGTGTATCAACTCGTCTATCAACTTGTTGTATCGCTCGCTTACGAAACTTAGTATATAACGATCTATCAACTTCGTCATCACTAAGTATTTTCCATTTGGTCTACATAAAAAGGGCCGCCATAATGGCGGCCTTTTTCATTTATTTCGGTACTTTCTTCAGTTGTTGAAGCACACGCATAGCTACTGCTGATGCCTCTGCTCGAGTAAAGTTGTCAGTCGGGTCAAAACGGATTGTTTGCTGTTTTTGTCCCGGCAGCATTTCATTTGGTTTCCCTTGAATGAATCCAGCCTTATTGACCGCTTCAACTGCTCCACGAGCATAGTAATCGATTGTACTGCTATCAGTGAATGTTTTATTTAAGGAATCAAGCAGCTTCTTATCATCTGTTCCTATCTTCAAATCAGCCGCTCTCGCAATCATAACAGCAGCATCCTGACGAGTAATAACATTACCCGGCAAAAATAAGCCTTGGGATGTCCCTCTCACAATACCGGCACGTGCAGCGGCCTCGATATGCATGAAATCATACAATCCATTGCTGTTCGGGATAGTATAACCTCTCTGCACATCGGCGAATGTACCACGGTAATTAGGATCATTCGGATTATTCACGCGGGAGATCGTATCGGAATTCTTTAATGGAATATCGAAAATTTTAACCAACATGGTGACAAACTCACCGCGGCTGATCGCATCATTTGGCAAGAATCGTCCACCCGGGTCTTTATTTTTCATCATCCCTTTTGAGTACAACGTATCGAGCTCATTACGAGCCCAAGGGTGATTGGTTACATCTTCAAAGCTGTCGTTCATATACATTACCTGGAAGTAACCAAATGATTCGACTTCTACCGTAATCGTATTTTTCTTAGTATCTACAATACCTCCAATATTTCTCCAACCTTGCTCTGGGAAACCTCCTCCGGTCATATCCTCGAATCGGTTGAACTGGAATACCGTAACATACTTCCAAGCATCATCTCTTATATACGGATCATACTTAAGCGTAAGAGTGACTCGCTTTGTTGGAACCACCAGATTGCTTAAATCCCGTGAATAGAACGCGGGCTGCATATCCTCAGGTAAAGTAACCCCTACATTTGTAGGCACAGGAATCGTTCCGCTTCCTTCTAGTGCATCCTTTAGCTTTTCCTGATATCTATTTCCCGGAATAGTTGAAAGATCACGGATGGTTCCCGCATCGATCCAATACAGCTTACTTGCCGCTTTGAATCGATTTCTCTCTGTTGAGCCATTGAGATGGAACTGCCCACTTGGGCTTTCTCCATTGAGCTTATCTACTTGTCCTGTATCAATGTCCGCGATACCAAAAAGCAGCTTACGGTTCGTACTCACATACTGTTTTGTAGCATTGCGATCATTACGCATTAGCTTTGTATCTTTAGGGAATTTAAGCTCGATATCCCCATCAAATACTTTCATATTGCTTGACAAAATACTTTTGTACATCGCACCTTCAAGAGGCGTATTCACATGGAACAAAATGATGCTGCCATTTGTTTTGGCCGTACCACGATTCACAGTAAACTTAATTTCATTTTTACCTGGTTTCAGGTCCTTGGCTTCATAAGTAAAAGTGCTGCCGTTCTTCCTGGCCTCTTCTTTACCAAAAACAACGCTATCTGCTTTATTCGCTTCAATAACAATGTTTTGGAAGTTAGCATTAATATTGGCTTGGTCTTTACCTTCCGCATTTTTGATTAACTGCGGACTCTTAATGACGTATGGTTGAACTTCTTTAGTTATCTTTATTGTTTTGGTCGTGATGATACCGCTGCTGTTCGAAGCGGTCAACTCAAAATAATAATCACCGTCATTCTCTAGCGCAATCCCGGAACCAGGCGTCATCTCCGGAACTACGGCTGTAAAAGACTCATTAAAGTTTGGAGTAGAGCTTAAATCACCCGGATCATTCACCTTCACTGCATTCGTAATCGGTACGGTTCGTTGGGTTGTTTCTCCAGGAACCCTGTATTTAATTGAATATTGGGGTCCCGTTCCTGCGGACTGACTCGAATTGCGTACTATACCATCAAATGTAACATTCGAAGCAAGAGTAACGTAAGTATCATCCGCGGTTTTCTTGAATTGCTCTGCACCTGTTACACTCTCGCGCGGTTCAAGCTTCAATACGGAAGGAACATGGTCGCTAAGAATGAAAATGTCATAACTTGTCTCGGTTACAGGTTTGCCGCTAAGCTGAATGGAAAACTTAAGTGTTTTCTTTCCGTTCTTGTCCATCTCATCAGCAGCTGCACCCCGTGTCGGAGGAGTACCTGTGAAATTCGAGCTTCGAATGACGAAGGTTCCAAAGAGTTCTGATGTCTCATCAGTATCAATGTCAATTGTTAAAGGAATCCCGTTCAGGGTAACATTAACTTTAGACATTTCACTTTGGGGTAAGTTTACAAGACGTCCCGTGAAACATGGAGCCGGATAATTACCTTTTGGATTCGTAGAGGAGCTTGGATCAACACCGCATCCGATAAATTCCTTCTTCGAAAATACCTGACCATTATAAATGTGATTTACGATGACATACGGAGCTGCGGAAACACTAATAGCGTATGATTTAATCCCTTCCGAAGACGGGTTAGAATAATCTGCACTCTTATACGGCGTGACCTTCATCGTCTTTACGCCATCCGTAATCCCTTCCAGCTTAACAGCTGCTCTTCCTCCGATGACGTCCCCATCAGCATTGGTAATTGGGTCTACTGTGTTCTCAAATATTTTGCCATCCATTTCAATTCGGACAGATTGGGCTTGACTGTTCGTATTGACCTGGAAGGTAGCTGGGAAGCTGTTGATTTGTGTCGTCCCGGCTTCATTAAGCTTTAATTTCGCAGTTGAATTGATCATATAATCTACCGATTCAACATACGCCGTTGAAGGATCCACGACATAGAAGGTATAGCTGCTGGAATCTACAACACTGCCGGAGCGGTAAAAATCTACATTGAACTCCTGAAGCTTGGAACCGGAATTAATAGCAAAGATGTGATTAAAGTCATATACTCTTTGTTTACCGGTGATGGTATGTGCAGAATTAGGCGTAATTACACCAATTTCTGTTTCTGTGCTGCCATTTACAACATAATTTCGGCCAACATTGAAATCGTATCTGTACTTATTGTTCGTGGAGCCGCTGGAACTATTCACATAAACAAGTGCATAGTCATAATAAACGCTATTCGAGACAGTTACCGGCATTTTTAACAAACCGGACACATTAACTTGCGTCAAGCTGGCCCCGCTGATCGTTGGAGCCCCAATCAATTTTCTAGGGTTAGGTGTTGTCGGCGGGACACTTGGTACATTATCGATGAACAAATTATAAGGAAATGCACGCCCATTATCATACACGAAAGAACGCTCGAGCACATAACTGTTCGTGTTATTCTTCGCGATCATCTTAATTTCGTTATCACCTGGGTCAAACGTCAGGTCTGTTGAACGGTTGGTGTTGGTTATGTAGGTGAACTCGCCCCGATTAAATACTGTGGGACCATATAGCTTACCATTATAATAGGTCTCAATCTGATTGGAGTTGTTAGCAACACCAGAAACGCTCAAACCGGTATAAGGGGGCGTCTTCGGATACATACCGCCGTCCTCAAACTCTTCACCATTAAATTTGAGGTTGGAGATGTTCGTCACCGGTGTGAAGTATGCCCAACCTGCTCTTGATGATACTACACTGGTTTCACCATATTTAATAATGATTTTGTTCAATCCCTCGGGCAGGGTTACATTATTAAAAGAAATCTCATTCGCATTAATTGCGACCGGCTTATTCGTCTTATTAATCGAAGTAATATTCGTATTTACATTGGTGATCTCATAATAAATGGAGTTAATATTCTCCGCTGCAATACCGTTTATGGTAACTGCCACACTGATCGGGTTAGCTGTTACCCGAATTACATCGGCGTCATTATCGGGTGCCGCATCGCTAGTACTGCTGTTCACAGTAAGATTCGTTATTTCCAACGTAACTGCCGCAAAAGCCGTCATCGGTGGCAACAAGCTCACGAGCAAGGCCATAACAAGCCAAGCGCTTGTCCATGTGCGCAAGATTCGTTTCAAGTGGATTTCCTCCTTATGTACTATAAATGTATGATGACAAATAGCGTACTTCCCTAGCTTCGAGCCGATTCGTGCAAATCCTACCTCCCTTGATATGGTTAATTACAAAATTAGACAACCAAAATAAGCAAAAAGTTGCGTGTACCTTTTTATCGGTTATCAAAGATGAAAAATTTAGGTATTTGGGCAGAAAAGTACAATAGCAAAAAAACCCACACCAATGCGGTATGGGTTTAATCCTATACACTCTTATTTCGTCATACGGGAACCAAGGGTCTTGAGCCTGATTTTATTCAAAAATTGCAGTACCGGCTTCTTCGTCTTGCTGATGATCCCGATCGCCTCCGCACCGAGAACAAGAACACATAAGAGCACAGCAATCAGGACAATGGCTCCCCAAAGCGCTTGCTGCTCCGACATGTAAGACAGCAGTACTGCCGACGTTCCGAAAAGCGAAGCAATACCGTAAATGATTAACACGGTTGTACGATGACTAAAGCCTAACTGGAGCAAGCAGTGGTGCAAATGGCTCTTGTCCGCTACGGAAATCGGAAGGTTGTTCACCCAGCGGCGCATGATGGCGAAGAAGGTATCCGACAACGGTACGCCCAGGATCATAATCGGCACGAGCAGGGATACGACCGTAGCTTGCTTGAAGCCGAGTACGGACAAGGTGGCCAGGCAAAAGCCAAGGAACAACGCCCCGGAATCACCCATGAAAATCTTGGCCGGGTGGAAGTTGTAAAACAAGAACCCCCCGATGCTGCCCAGCAAAATTACACAAAGCAGTACAACGGTTACGTTGCCCATCATCAAGGCAAGCACTAATATTGTTAACGTGGCAATCGCGGAGACGCCAGCAGATAGTCCGTCCAAACCGTCAATCAAGTTAATCGCGTTCGTCACACCGACAATCCAAAAGATGGTCAACGGTACAGCGAGCCATGACAACGAAATCGTCGTATCGCCAAAAGGCGTATTCACAAGATCAATCACAACGCCGTTGTATACAACGACACTTGCCGCGAGGATTTGCCCAAGCAGCTTCACCTTTGGGGACAAATCGAATCGGTCGTCCAGAGCACCGATGATAACCACAATAGTACCGCCGATCAGCAATCCCTTGATCACATCGGCTTGAAGCGTATCGATAGCGGGCGAGACAATAAAATAAGCTCCGATAAAAGCAAGGAATATAGCTAATCCGCCAAGCCTCGGCATGATGCGGCTATGTACTTTGCGCTGGTTCGGCGCATCCACAGCCCCCACCCAGAAGGCAAAGCGCTTGACTAGCGGCGTTAACAGCAGTGCAATAAATAATGCAGCTACAAAGCCGATTCCGAATAACAAGTTCATCTGTTTACTCACAGCCCCTTTTTCTATGAAAACCCCAAACACTTCAAATTATACTCCGAAGGTTTCGGAAACACCATCGTTATTTTTGAGTAATTTGGGGGTTTTCAGGTTGTTTTCACAGTTCTAGTTAAGGTTTCTGTACGTTTTCTTTCTCACGGATGACTTTCAATGCGAATTTCGGAAGATCAAGCATTCTTTTGTATCTCCATGGCTCCTGCAGCAGACGATAAAACCATTCCAAACGCAGCTTAATGAACAGCTCGGGTGCCCTTTTTAGCTTACCCGACAATACATCGAAGCTTCCTCCGACGCCCATCATGATGGGAATACCTAATCTTTCCTTATACTTATAGATCCATGGCTCTTGTGTTGCAGCCGAGCGGCCGACCAGCAAGATGTCAGGATTTGCAGCTCGGATAGTCTCAATGACGGAGTCGTCTTCTTTTTCACCAAAATAACCGTCTCTGAAACCGACTAGCGAGAGCTTGGGGTAAAGCTCCTTCAATTGATCGGCTGCCGCCTGGATGTTCTCAGGAGAAGAGCCCACCAGAAAAACTCTCCAGCCGCATTCCTGCCCTCGCTTCATCAGCTCATGCATCAGGTCAAAGCCGGCTACCCGCTCCGCCACAGGGTTCCCAACGTAGCCTGCTGCCCACACCACCCCGGCTCCATCCGGAACGATAAGCTCCGCTTCCTTCATCAACCTCATGTAGGAGGGATCATTCAGCGCGGCCGTAACCATAATCGGATTAGCCGTTATGACCTGATGCGGCTCCCGTGACGCGATCGCTTCCGTTATATAGTCTACCGTTTGCTGCATATTCATCTTGGAAATGGGAACGCCGAATATGTTCACCCGCGGATAACTCATTGCACATCACGTCCTTCGGTATAAAATGAAGCGATGAGCTCGGCCGGACGAGCCGCCTCATTCTTCAGACGTTCGATCACGGACAGCTTCTCTTCTCTCCATTGCTCGGCCCCCTGCAACAAACGCAGCACCTCCGTCGTCAATGCTGCGGCATCCGGCCGTTTCGTACTGCAGGCCGACTGCATACCCAGTCGATTCAGGAACTGATCGATCTTCGGGTCGTAGGAAACGCCGACCATTGGCACCTGCTGTCCCGCCGCATAGATCAGGGAGTGCAACCGCATTCCGATAAGTAGGTCACAAGCCTGCACTTCCGCCAGCATATCCTGCGGATGGGTTACATTCTCGGCGGTCGAGATTCGGTGAGAGTAGGTTTCCCCTAGCTTTTCCCTTACATACAAGGAAGCTGCTGCATCCGATGGAAGATGGAAGGGAAGGAAACGAATGCTTGCATCGGTTTGCTCCAACACGTTCCGCAAAGCCTCAGCCACTGCGTTCAGCTCGGACCGGTCCTCATTCCAGAAGCGAACGGATACACCAATCATACGGTTCGCAGACGGACGGTTCGTTTCAGTCCGTTCCTTGCGAAGAGGCATGCCCATGACCGGGTCGGGCACAACATGCACCCGATTCGTCTCTATCCCCATACGCTGCAATAAAGCACGGGATTCCTCGTCCCGGACGGAAACCACTGCGCACTTGCGAAATACGGAGCGAATCCAGCCGTAGAACATGGGCCGGTGAACCGGTCCGATGCCTTGCGAGTAGATGAAGGTCGGCTTACCGAGCCATTGGGCCATTTTCAGGATGGCTAGGTAGTAAGGGATCGTTTTCCATCCTGTCTCGTCCTGAAGCAGGCTGCCGCCACCGCTGATTAAGCCGTCGGCCCCCTTGATGGCTCGCCACACCTCTGCCATGCGGTAGCGATGAACGGATTCTACTCCGTAGGTAGCTGCCGTGGATTCCGGCTGGATGGACAAAACGACAGGGACGATGTGGACGCCCTGTCGCTCTCCTTGCTCCCGCAGTGCGAGCAGAATGGATTGCAGCACCGCTTCGTCACCGCTATTTTGAAAACCATAATATCCGGAAATTACTATTCGTTTAGTCGGGGTACCCAACGCTGCCAACTCCTTGAAACAATCTCCCAAACGATTATTAAAGCAATACCGATCACCATACCGAACGCTAATCCGTAAACCACACGAATCGAAGAGATCATTAGCGGGGTATGCAGATGGGCGAACGTATCGACAATCGAGGCTTGTCCGATGACGCCTGCCAGAATGAGCAGCACGGCGCTTCGGTACTTATAGCTCAAATAGGCACCTAGCAGGAACAACGGATGGGCGATCAAGAACTCCTTCGTTCTTGGGCGAACTCCCAGTGTGTTCTCCAGGAACGATCGGAACAAACGTTCGAAAGTCGAGGCTTGTCCTTCATTCCCTGTGCGGGATAAATAATAGAAGCCAACAGCTGCCAGAACGGCCGCGGTGATGACCCATAACACACTGATATGAGCCGAAAGCAGCTCTCTCGCTTTACCGATTCTCTCTCGATAGCTCAGCTTCTGACTGAACAGCAGCCAGTATACGGCTACCAATGCAATCGGTGCTAGGTGCAGGACGCTTACTCCCCGGAATTGCTCCAAGACCAGCATGTAAGTAATCTGATTGAGCAGACCGACGATGAACAAAATCCCAATCGCCGAAATCGCTGATGTTCGCAGCAGCAAGCCCAGTGCGAAACCAAGCTTCAAGCCTGTCGGATTCTCACGCTTGCGATTTGCGGCTTGGATGGCGTACATGATCGCGACGGTCGGCGCACTCGTTCCCGCTCCTAAAGCAAGGGCTTGTCCGAATAGACTGGAGCTCATGACCATAAGTCCCGCCGTACCGACCATTCCCAGGACAAATGCAGCTAAAGCCAATTCAGGGAAGAAATAAGCTATCAATAGAGCAATCAGCGCAACGGCACCAATCCAAAGCAAGCCCTTTGCAAGGCTTTGCCAGCCGGAATGGACTAAGGTAAACTCACCTGCAGGGCCGAGCACGTAGCCTGCATCCAGGATGCGTGGTAATGCCCCCTCGGTAACCGGACTTCCTTTCACAGCCTCATAGATGGAGTTCAGCGGATGAAGTATCATCCCTTTATCCAAGTTGCGAACCGCTCTGGCATTCAGGAATACCATCCGAATGTTCCGGTCCTTCACAGCTAATACGAAACGGTCCGAAACTCCCTGAATACGATCTCTCAGCTCCGCTTCGGTCAAGTTCTGAGTCAGCTTCTCTCCGTCACTTTCCGTGAAGGAGTGCAAACGGACCACGTTATGATGGATCGTTTTGGCCAGACGGTTAAAGCCTCTTTGCTGGGCCTTCTGAAGCTCGATATTGGCTAGTCCAATATCGTATTTCAGCATCAATTCGCCCATCTTATCCAGGTTCTCCATGTCTTTGTCGTTGACAAAGCCGGGAACCGTCTCCCCGTCCACGATAAACCGCTTCACACCGTACTGCTGCAGCGTGGCAAGCAGCTTGTCCATCGCAGAGGCATCGAACGGCCTACGGTTCGACATCCGAACCACGATTTGGTAGCCCTGCTCCTTTAACGTCTGCAGTACAAACGGATCGGGATCCATCGTTTTCAGCAGCGCCTCTTCTCTCGCCATCTCAATGATCATACCCGGCTGATTCTTATAGGACCACGGACGCGTTCTTACCTTGAGCGAAGAAAAGGTTTGGGTAATGAGCGGCTCCAGCCGCTGCTGCGCTTCTTTATCGGCAAAAATCAGATAGGAGAAATTCTCATTCGGCGATATCGGCGCCTGTGTCAAGGCCATCGCCTCATGAGAGGTGAACATTTCAATTCTCCGGCTTAGGCGCAGCTCGTTCAGGGTAGACTCATAGACGGCAACGGAACGAATGCCGTTCTGCTTCAACAGACGAAGCTGATCCTCCATGAACTTGCGGGGATCCGCCTGGGTATCGGATATCTCCAGCAAATCCCGGTAATCCATGACGAACTCCACTTTGCGTCCCGAGCCTTGCTCGGTTTGATGACGCTCATAAGCAACAGGAATGGCGGCCAGCATCCCTAGGATGACCAGCCACCAAACCACACGCAAAAACTGTTTATTTAAGCTCAAATACCTGGCTCGCAAAAGACGGTCACTCCTAGTTTAGTTTTGGTCGACCCGAGCCATAACGGTTGTGACAAGGCCCTGTATGGATTCAGCTGCAGCTGCAGCCGAGGTCCCACGGACAGCAAAGTACACCTTGATCTTCGGCTCCGTGCCGGACGGGCGAAGACAGAACCACGAGTCGTCTTCCAGTGTGTATTTCAGAACATTTTCGACCGGTAGTCCGTACAGCCCCTGCGAGAAATCCTCCACCTTCGTCACCTTCAACCCGTTCCATTCGGTCGGAGGGGTAGAGCGCCAATCACGCATAATGCCCTGGATTTGCTCGACGCCGTCCTTCCCCTTCATCGTACGGGATTCGAGCTTCTCCAGGAAGTAGCCGTGCCGCTTGTACAGCTCCTGCAGCACGTCATACAGCGTCTTGCCCTGGCTCTTATAATAAGCGGCCGCTTCGGCAATCAGCATCGAGGCGATGACCGCATCCTTATCACGCGCATAGGTCCCTGCCAGATAACCGTAGCTCTCTTCATATCCGAACAGGAAGGAAGCTTCGCCGGTTTTCTCGAATTGCGTCATTTTCTCACCGATGTACTTAAAGCCGGTTAGCGTGTTGAGCGTCTGTACGCCATAATGCTTAGCCACTTCGGCTCCCATCTCACTGGTCACGATGGTTTTAATGACAACCCCGTTCTGCGGAAGCTCGCCCCGGTCCTTCAAGCTGCTGAGTAAGTAGTCCACTATCAGCGCACCGGACTGGTTGCCCGTCAGCACGAAGTATTCCCCGTCCGCATCCTTCGCCACAGCGCCCATCCGGTCACAGTCCGGATCCGTACCAATGATAATATCGGCATTCAGCTTCTTCGCTTGGGCAATGGCTAAGGTAAATGCCTCCCGCTCCTCCGGATTAGGCGACTTCACCGTTGAAAAATTCGCATCCGGCAGCTCTTGCTCCGGCACGACGTGTACTTGCGTGAAGCCCACACCGGCCAAGGCAGCGCGAACGGACAAATTGCCGGCCCCGTGCAGCGGAGTATACACGATGTGGAAGTCATCGCTTATACGGCTGATGATTTCACGATTGCGGCTTACCGCCGTCACTTCGGCAATATAAGCCTTATCTACAGCATCCCCGATCCACTCCAGAAGACCTTGCGCTTCCGCATCTGCCCGCGAGAGGCGTTTCACATCGGAGAACGACCCGATGTCGCGGATCTCTGCGATAACACGCTCTGCCTGATCCGGAACCAGCTGACCGCCATCGGCTCCATAGACCTTGTACCCGTTGTACTCCGGCGGATTATGGCTTGCCGTAATGACAACTCCTGCATTCGCCTTCAGATACCGAACGGCAAAGGACAGCTCCGGCGTCGTCCGAAGCGATTCGAAAACGTAGGCTTTAATCCCGTTGCCTGCGAGCACCTTCGCTGTCTCCAGGGCAAACTCCGGTGACTGATTTCGGGAATCGTACGCAATCACTACGGCCAAGTCTGTTTGGCCCGTTTGGAGCAAGAATTGAGCCAGACCCTGCGTTGCCCTAGCGATGGTGTAAGCATTCATCCGGTTCGTTCCGGCGCCAATGACTCCCCGAAGCCCTCCGGTCCCGAATTCCAGGTCACGGTAAAAGCGATCCTCAATCTCCTTCGGCTGATCGCCGATAGCCCGAAGCTCCGCCTTGGTGTTTTCGTCAATGGCTGCATCCTGCAACCAAAGCTCGTATTGCTCCTGAACGCGAATTTGAGTACTCATCATCTAGCTCCTTTATCTTCAAAATTGATAATGTTATCAATGATGACTGATACGTTATTTCTCTTGCTTCTCCGCAGACAGGGCAAACATCAGTTCCCCTTCAGCTACGACCCGGTCTCCTACCTTGGCGGTAGCCTGTCCTTTACCTACCGTGCCCTTCAAGCGAGTAATCACGACCTCAAGCGTGAGGCTGTCTCCCGGCACCACTTGGCCGCGGAAACGGAAGTTATCAATGCCTGCGAAGAAGGCCAGCTTGCCTTGGTTCGCCTCCAGCTGAAGCATGGCCACAGCGCCTACCTGCGCCAGCGCTTCTACGATCAGAACGCCCGGCATCACCGGATAACCGGGGAAATGCCCGGCAAAAAACGGTTCATTGATGGTGACATTTTTAAGGCCAATTGCTTTGACTCCCGCTTCTACCTCAAGTATGCGGTCTACGAGCAGAAAAGGGTATCGATGAGGGATGATTTGTTGGATTTGAACGGCGTCTAACAAAGGATGTTGCTCCTTCCGTATGGTATAAAATTTGACGTTTCAACTTAGACTAGAAATGTCCCTTCATGAGCTGCAGTAATGAAGGTTGATATAAGGGAGCTTATGTCCTTACCGCTCATTGTATGACGGTGAAGACATGGGCTCTTTTTATCATGGAATACTTATACGTTTGCTTTCTTCTTGTTCAGCAGGTTAAACTGCAAAATGTAAATGACGGAGGCCACGAAGGACACGCCGATGACAAACCATAGATACACATGGGCGTAGGGAAATTCAAAGACGATCAGCAAGATGGCCACATAATAAAGCACCGTAGTGAGCTTGCCTAAGGCATTGGCCGGTACTGTTTTTTTTCCTCGGAAATGAAAGAATGCCGAACCGACGATCATCCCTGCGTCCCTAATAAACATAGCCACAGCCGCCTGCCATGAGATCATTTGCGAGAATACAAGCGATAAAATGACCGTGATCATCATCGACTTGTCAGCTAGCGGATCCAGCATGCTTCCTAGCTGGGTAACCAGCTTCCTTGATCTTGCAATGTACCCATCCAATACATCCGTCAGCCCGGCAAGCAGCAGAACGAAAAACGCCGTCTTGACATAACCGGCCTCAAATACCACTAAATAGACGGGGATGAGCATAAAGCGGCACAGGGTCAACAGATTGGGTACATTCCACATGGTTTCTTTCTTCCCCCTCCATTATGGGCTTACGCCGGCATCCGGTCCCATCCATACATTATACCTTTATCAGGAAAAAAATAAAACTCCCTTACGGGAGTTCAGGAGAATCCTCCGGATTCAATTGTCCGCAAAAATCAGATCGAATAAATGCCGCCAGGTACCCATGTCCAGCATTTCACCTGGCTCCTGCTTGCCGAGATAAACGTACCCTACGACCATACCGATGATGACAGCCGCTACGCAGGCGAGCGGAAGCCAGGTCCATCGGATGACCCCAAGAAGCGCCTTCTGCCAAGGCTTCCTCTCTGCAACAGTTTTCTTCGAAGCGGTTTCACTCATCTATCGTTACCTCACTTTACCCGTTGCCGGTTAACCGCGAAGGTTATTAGCAAGATTCATCAATTGGTCGGCGGACGATATTGCTCTCGAGCTCAGCTGGAACGCCCTCTGCACCTGCATCAGCTCCGTCATCTCGTCAGCCATTACCACGTTCGACTGCTCAATAAAGCCCTGTCGCACCGTGATCGGATCCACCGCATTGTTCGCTGCGGTAACCGTCTGGAGAATTTCCTCGCGCACCTGCGGCGTTACGCCCGCCGGCAAGCCGTACAAATTATCTCCGAGCTGCTCGAGCAGCTGAGGGCGAACCACGCGGACCAGCTTCAACTGACCGAGATCGACCGGCGGTGCCATCTTGTCGGCGTCATTAAAAGCCATGATCGTACCGTCCGTGCCGATTTGAAGCGAATGGCCTTCCGGCACGCGAATCGGATTATTATCAGCCCCCATCACAAAACGCCCGTCCTTCGTCGTCAGGAACAAATTCCGATCGGGATCATTAACATCCGGCGGAGAGTAGTTAAAGGAGCCGTTTCGTGTCCATACCGTCTGAGGCACCAAGTTATTGTTCTCATCCCGCGTATACGTATTGATCTCGAACAAACCCTGACCCTCAATAGCCATGTCCAGAGGGTTCTCGGAGGCGACCAGCGAGCCTTGAGCCATATTGACCTGCGCGCTTACCAGCTTGGCGCCCCAGCCCTGATTATAGCCAAGCGGAGTCAGGCGCCCGTTCTTCTCGAAGCTCTGCGGCTGCTGCTTCAAGCTGGTCAGCACATCCTGAAAGGACGCTTCCTTCCGCTTGTAGCCGTTCGTGTTGAGATTCGCCATATTGTTCGCAACCAAATCGAGCTTCTGCTGCAGCGCGTGCATCGACACGAAGGAATTAATCATCGAATGGTTCATTGTCTACCCTCCTACACTCTACCGATGTCATTGACGGCCTTTTCCATGCTCTTGTCGTAATATTGGACCATCTTCTGATTGGCCTCATACGCCCGCAAAGCCGCCATCATATCTACCATAGATTGGCTCGGGTCTACATTGGAACGCTCGATGAAGCCTTGCCGCACCTCTACCTCGTCCGTAGCAATCACCTGTCTGGCGATGCCGGCATCGTTTTCATTCAAACGATACAAGCCGTTCCCTTCACGCACCAGCTTATTGGGATCCTCCACACGCGTGACCAGCAGGTTCAACGGTTGTCCGCCAGGACCGTCCAAGGGTTGTCCGTCGATATCCGTGAACATGCCGCCCTTGGTTATGCGGAAATTCGTAATCGGCGTCCGTTCTCCGTTCGGTCCGGTCTGCAGCAGGACGATAGGTTGTCCGTCTTGGCCTACAACCCGATGGCCTTCGGAATCGATAAGCTCCCCGTTCACATCAACGGAGAATTTGCCGTTTCCGGAGTAGCGCAGCTCGCCTTCCGCGTTCATGATCGTGAAGAAGGCCTGCGGCTGAATGATGCGCTCCCCGTCAGGGCCCACATACTTACCGGATGCGTCAAAGAACGCGCCCGGCACTTGAATGTTCGAGATCAGTGCGAAGTCGAACGGATTGTTCGTCTCCTGCACGTCCCCTTCCGCATGGAGAGATACGTTCTCCTCGGCTAATACGCCGGTGTTGATCCGGCCCATAGGCACAGAGGCCGGCTCTCCTTGACCGTTGCGAATCCGTGCTACCAGCATCTCCGGGAACGAACGGTTGATGGCGTTGCCCTGCTTGAAGCCGGGCGTGTTAATATTCGCAATATTGTTCGTTACGATGTCGTGTCTGCGCTGCTGTGCAATCATACCGGAAGCTGCCGTATAGAGGCCTCTTAACATCGGATGGTCAGTCCCTTCTAAAATTTACGCTTGGATACTCTATCTAAATTATCGAGCATAATGCCCGTTCCTTTAACAACACAGCCCATGGGATCTTCTGCCACCAGCACCGGCACTTTAAGCTCGTCCGCCAGCAGCTGGTCGATGCCATGCAGCAGAGCACCGCCGCCGGTCAGAATCACGCCTCGGTCAATGATGTCGGCCGATAGCTCCGGAGGCGTCTTCTCCAGCACCGTCTTCGCTGCAGTGACGATCGAAGAAACCGGGTCCCACAGCGCCTCTTGGATCTCATTCGAGCTGACGGAAATCGTTTGCGGCAGCCCGCTCACCATATCCCTACCGCGGATATCCATCTTTTCCTTCCGTCCGTCCGGATACACCGTGCCGATCTTCACCTTAATATCCTCGCTCGTCCGTTCGCCGATCAAGAGCTTGTACTTCGTTTTGATATATTTCATGATGGCCGAGTCGAACTTGTCCCCCGCAATTTTAATAGAAGAGGAGGTGACGATATCGCCCATGGAAAGCACGGCAACATCCGTCGTCCCTCCGCCGATGTCTACAACCATGTTGCCGCTCGGCTGATAAATGTCCATACCGGCGCCAATCGCTGCAGCTTTAGGCTCTTCTTCCATAAACACCTCACGCGCCCCGCTCCGCTCGGCAGCTTCCCGAATGGCCTTCTGCTCCACGGAGGTAATGTTCGTCGGGGCACAAATAAGGATGCGCGGGTGGCTGTACCACTTGCGGCCTCCAACCTTCTCGATAAAATACTTCAGCATCATTTCGGTTACTTCAAAATCGGCAATGACCCCGTCACGCAGCGGTCTAATGGCGATAATATTACCGGGCGTACGCCCTACCATCCGGCGAGCTTCCTCACCAACGGCGAGCACTCGCTTAGTATCGCTTTCGATCGCGACTACGGAAGGTTCATTCAATACGACACCGCGTCCCTTAACATGAATCAGGACGTTCGCGGTCCCTAAGTCAATGCCAATATCCTTGCTCAACATTCGAATATCCTCCCTAAACCATTCCGTCCATCCTCACATATGTAGAAGCGGCACTTTCCCTATTATAAGCCCTACTTAGAACATTTCGCTATAAAAATGCAAAATCCTTTTTCCAAATCTTTTTTTCGACAAGAAAAGCCGGTATCTTGGGGGGGGCGGCAGGAGGGGAACGTACCGCCAGCAGACGAGCGGCTCACGGTACGGCCAGTAAGGCAGGTTTATTTAACGGAAACGAGCTTTTCTTGCGATTTCGGACTGCGTGTCTTCCGGTACTTGATCTTCGTCGCTTCTCCTCCGCGCAGGTGACGAATCGACTTGTGATACTCTAGAATGTGCTTTACCTGATTCGCAAGCTCCGGATTGATTTCCGGAAGCCGCTCCGTTAAATCTTTATGCACCGTGCTCTTGGAAACACCGAATTCCTTGGCTATGGTGCGAACCGTGTGCTTGGTCTCCACCAGACAGCGGCCGATTTTGATGGTTCGCTCCTTAATGTAATCGTGCACTCCCCTCGCCTCCCTACTCGAGTTAGTTTGGTACATTATATGAGGGGCGTTTACTTATATTCTTTGTTTCCAAGCCTGACAAGCTTGACAAGTCACATTTATTTTCGGGACAAGTAGGCAAACCGCTCTCTGAACAAAGAAAAAAGCAGGAAGCCTCTGCCTCCTGCCCTTTCTTATGTATGGCTTAGTTGGTTCCCAGATACTGCTCCGGATTGACGGCCGGACCGCCTTGCCCTTGTCTCAGCTCGAAGTGCAGGTGAACGCCTTGCTCCTTCTCCAGCTCGTTACGGCCGGCCTTCGCGATCACGTCGCCCTTTTTCACGTCAGCATCCTTCGTAACCGTTACCTCGGATAAGCTTTGGTACACAGATACAAGCCCATTGCTGTGCGTAATCTCGACCAAATTGCCGACCACAGGGTTTTTCTCCACGGCCGTTACTTTCCCGCTAGCTACAGCCAGCACCTCGAAAGGCTGATTGTCCTTCTTCGCGAAGTCCATACCCATATGAGGGGTGAACGTTTCGCCGTACTCTACCATCGCAGCTTGACGAACATCATTAGAAGCATTCTTGTCGAAGAAGTGAAGCACCAATTCAAGCTCGTTTCTGTCCTTGAACGGCCATTGCATGGTTTCCGTCTTGGCGTTGGTTGCCAAGGCATCCGGGCTGGATACGCTGTCGGTGACCGTTTTGGCGGAATCGATACTGACTTGCTTGTCAGTGACGCCCGAACCCTGGTACACCCACATTAACGTTAAAATAATTGCCGCAGCTGCCATGTACGTTGCCGGAAATACCCATTTCTTGGCGAGCAGTCGTTTCCATGCATTACCGCCTTGCGCTTGTGTTACTGGGGCTCCTTCGTAGGATTTAGGAGCTTCTTCTTGGTTTGGCAAATCTCTGTTTTTATCATTCATTTTATATCACCTCGCTAACCAGTCTTGCCGGATTCGCGAGATTTATACAGCGTGATCTACTATTTTTTTAGAATGATTTTCCTTTTAGTAGTGGCGTGTCGGAACTGACCTGAATCCCTGTATAAAAGTACTTAACGATTTCCTCCGCTTTCTTCCCTTCCTTTGCCATTCCGTTCGCGCCCCACTGGCTCATCCCGACTCCATGCCCATAACCGAAGGTGGTAATCTGCAGCTCCGAACCCTTCCATGACCATTGAAAATGAGTCGAGTTCAGTCCCAGCTTCTCCCGGAATTCGCGGCCGGAGAACGTTTTGCCTCCGACGGTTAGGGTTTTGATCCGATTGCCTTCTGTCTTCCCTATCACCCGTAAGCTATTGCTCTGGTTGGCCGATACCGGTATCGCCGTCCGAAGACCGAGCTTCTGCCCGAGCTCCTTGCTTGAGATCGAAATCGTCTCCTTATATCGGGGAGACAGCTTCACATCCCATGGGCTGGGCACGCTGCGCAAATAAGGAATGCGGTCGCCCCAATAATCCTCCGAATTCTCGGTGTAGCCATTACTAGTGGAGAAGAAGGTCGCTTGAATCGGCTTTCCCTCATACGTGAGAATCATGTCCTTCGTTTCCTCGACGGCCCGGTTCAACTTGTCCATATTAGCCGCATACTGCGCCCCGCTCCAGCGCTGCTTCAGCTCCTGCTCGCTGACATACGCCTGATGCGTGATCGTATCCGTCACTACCGCGCCCTCCACCGGTACACCTGACAAGTCCTTCTCCAGCAGGCGACGGACAATGTATGTCCTGGCTGCCATCGCCTGTGCCTTGAGAGCCTCCAGCTCGAAGTCTATCGGCATTTCGGCAGCGACCACGCCCCGGACGTACTGCTCCAAATCTAGCTGCTGCACCTTCTTGTCCTTACTCAGATAGACAGGAATCGTTAAACCCGGCTCTCCTCCGGCAGGAAGCCCTTTGGTGTTATAAGGCTCGGCTGCACCGGGTACCTCCGTGCTTTTACTAGAGGGCAGACCCTTCGTCGTCAGAACCGGCACAAGCACAACAATTGCTAGAAAGCTGGCCAGTCCGATCAACACCAGCTGCAGCCAGTGACGCTTTTTGTGCATTACCTTGTATTTCGCTGTCATAAAATCCTCCATCTTTTGTCGATTCCGCTGGTTTTCGTAACGAGATGCTGTGGCTGCAGGTAACATCATCATATGAAATCGAAAGATAGATTAGACCTGTGAAAAAAGAAAGAGAACCCGTCTCTCCTATCTCAGGAAAGCCGGGTTCTCTTCAGCAAGCTCTAGGCCAAGCTAGGCTGTATGGTGAAGATCGGAAGCGTCGCTTCCTCTTCGTTGTATTTCTCCGGGGTAATCCGCTCAATATCCGCGCCCAGAAGCCGCAGCTTCTCCTCGATACCGACGTAGCCTCGGTCGATATGGTGCAGTCCGGTAATTTCAGTTTCGCCCTCGGCCGCAAGCGCTGCAAGAATTAAGGCCGCACCCGCTCTCAAGTCCGTGGCGCATACTTTCCCGCCCTGAAGCCGATTCCCACCGGTCACAATAGCCGTACGTCCCTCTACTTTAATCTGAGCATCCATGTTCAGCAGCTGCTCTACGTGCATGAACCGGTTCTCGAAAACAGTCTCCGTCACGAGGCTGGTGCCCTCCGCCTGAAGCAAGAGCGCCATCATCTGTGCCTGCATATCCGTAGGAAAGCCCGGATACGGCAGTGTTTTTACATCCACCGCGCGCAGCGGCCCTTCCCGGTATACGCGAATGCCATTCTCATCCTCGGCGATCTTGACGCCCATCTCCTGCATTTTCGAAATGACCGGCCGAAGATGATCGGCAATAGCATTTTCTATGTAGAGATTACTGCCTGTAATGGCAGCCGCGATCATATAAGTACCCGCTTCAATGCGATCCGGGATTACCGTATGTACCGCCCCGCGCAGCTGCTCCACGCCATCGATCCGAATCAGACCGGTACCGGCGCCGCGAATCTTCGCCCCCATCGCATTCAAATAGTTCGCGAGATCGACGATTTCCGGTTCTTTCGCGGCGTTCTCGATCAAGGTGGTCCCTTCGGCGAGAGCCGCGGCCATCATGATGTTTTCGGTAGCGCCGACACTGGCCACATCGAGATAAATTTTCGCGCCTTGCAGGCGACCTCTTACACGGGCTTCAATGTAACCCTGTCCCAGCTCGATTTCCGCTCCCATCGCCTCGAAGCCCTTCAGATGCTGATCGATCGGACGAGTGCCGATAGCGCAGCCGCCGGGTAATGAGATGCGCGCCTGTCCCATGCGGGCCAATAAAGGTCCCATCACAAGAAAAGAAGCCCTCATTTTGCGAACCAGCTCGTAGGAGGCTTCGCAGGTGTTGATGCGTTCCGCATTGACGCGGATCGTTTCATTATAGTAATCAACCTTAATTCCTAAGCTTTCAAGCACTTGGTTAATGACCAGGACGTCGTCTAATGGAGGCGCATCATGTATGATGCTCTCTCCTTCCGTTCCTAGGATGGATGCTGCAATAATCGGCAGTACGGCATTTTTGGCACCGTGGATCTTCACTCTGCCAGTTAGTGGTTTGCCGCCGCGGACGATAATTTTGTTCATCATGGTCCCCCTCCGCGTTTTTCTTTTTGTAACATAATGATAAGATTCGAATCATGTTCAGCTTTTAAAGCGGTTGTACTATCCATTGTTGACAATATTGTCCTTGGTTATTCGGATGGAATGCATTTAGAACATTCCCCCGAGCCAGGTCGACCACTGCAGGTAGTCGATGATAAAGCGTGCCAGTTGATAGCCTAGCGCCACCGATAAAAAGATTTGCAGCAGCTTCGCTTGCGGACCCTTCGGATGCTTAAAAATGGCCTCGAGCTTGATCCCCTGCAATGCCCACCAGGAGAACCCGATACACATTAGTGCAATAAATATGTTAAGCACGCCGCTGATTCCAAGGGAATTGTTCATTTGATCGACGTATTCCATGACCGTAACGGTCCTCCTTGCCGTGCAAATCAAGCCTGATTCAGGCAGGCTGGGCTCTGCGCTGTCCGTCATGCATACTTACCCAGCCCGCCGCCGGTTTAATCGCAAAGTGGTTCCGAATGATGCAAAATGTTCCATACCCCATTATGGCAGAATTCTCGCCAGGATGGCAACGAACTCAGCCCTTGTTGCCTGCTGGTCCGGACGGAACGAACCATCTCCATACCCCGTAATCCAGCCTTCCGCTTTCATCTGCTTGAGCAGCCCCGTTCCCCAGTAGGTCTCATCTACGTCGGTAAAAGGTAGCAGCCCGCGATGCTTGCCTGTCATATTCATGCTTCTCGCCAGCATCGCGGTCATTTCCATACGGCTCACCGGCTGATCTGAAGCGAAGGTCCCGTCGGGATATCCATCCACAACGCCGGCCTGCGCGGCTTTACTAATGTATTCGTACGCCCAGTGGTTCGGATCCAGGTCGCGATACTGAATCGGCCGCTGCTTGCTCCAGTGAAAAGCGCGTGAAAGCACCGCTGTCACTTCAGCGCGAGTGATCGGCCGGTCCGGCTGAAACAGGTAGTCGCCGTAGCCCTCTACAACTTGCTTTTTCGTCATCGTGAGAATCGCCGGCAGCGCCCAGTGCGAACGAATGTCGGCATACCCGCCGTCCAAAGGCTTTGCATCTACTTGGAATTGGTACATTCGGTCGGTGAATGGCAAGTTGGTTGTCAGTCTCACATAATAAATGCCCGGACTGAATCGTCCCTTTAACTGCTGATCCGCCTGATAAGCCGCATTCATTGACGATGCCATCGGCTTCAAAGTACCGTCGTAAAGGTGCATATAAATGCTTGCCGGGGCTGGGATATCATTCAGCCGAATCGTCACCAGACTCTCCTCATCCACCCGGAATTGGAACCAGTCGATATCGTCCGCCCGATCCAGCAAGCCGCTGTAGACCGTATCCATAGAGACTGTCGTCGCTTGATAAGATCGGTTGTTCGGCTCGTGCGGATCAAGCAAACGCGCATTATACTCAATCGTAAGCGTATACTCGCCTACAACAGGATTGGCATATTCTTTTACGTTCGTCACCCGAAGGTAATAGCTCCCGGGGAAGACTTGGGACAAATAAACAGACTCCGCTTCCCCGTCATCCCCGTCGTCATAAACCACAGAGCGCTCCCCCTGCTTTTGCACCAGAAGGACAGGGTCCATTCTGGCGGTATCCGTGGTTAAACGGATTCCCAAGGTCCCCGATTCCGGGATCGGCAGCTCGAACCAGTCGGTATCATTCCACTGATGGAAGGTGCCTTTAATCGTTTGGCTTCGCGCAGGAAGAACAAACGCCTTGTATTGCTTATCGTTGTCCTCATAAGCATCGGCATTCATCCCGAAGGAGGTGATCAGCTGATACTTTGTTTCATTCTTGCGATTGCGATCGCTAAGCTGCAATTGGATGTAGCTTCGTCCTTTGCGAACGGGAAGCGTCAAGGTTTGTCCCGCTGCAACAGTTCTGCTGCTTAGAACTCCGTTGGCATCCGTGTACTGCAGCTGAACGGAAACCCCGCTTTCCATGACGAATCTCAAGTCCATTGCTCCATCATAGATCGAGTCCCAGTAGTACCAATCGGTATCCGTTCCGCTTGAGAAAGCAGCGCCTACCCGATGGCTTACGGAGATCGGCTTCGCCTGATCCTTCCGCTGATTCGGCTCATACATATCCGCCAGCAGCGGCTCTTTCAATGCCCGGTCGGCACGCAGCAGCCCGAAGCCGGTCTCCGGGTCCCAGCCTGCGTCTCCCAGGTTCTCGGCCGTCTGCCGCAGCAGCTGCCGAATCTCAAAGGGAGTGTACCATGGGTACTTGTTCCATACGAGCGCCGCTACCGCTGCAACTTGTGGAGCCGCCATGGAGGTGCCGTCCATGTATTCGTACGAATGACCCATCGCGGTCGTGAACACATCCCAAGGTGCAACCAGGTCCAGCTCAGGCCCCCTGTTGGACCGGTCATGAACCCGTCCATCCACACCCATGCCGCCTACACTCAGCACAGTCGAATACGCGGCAGGGTATTTCACCACATTGCCTTCATTCCCGGTGGCAGCGACCAGCAGCACACCGCGTTCCTCAGCATAGCTGATAATCTCGCTCATATAATCCGAGTACTTATTCAAGCCAAGCGACAGCACCACAATTTTGGCTCCGTGGTCCACCGCATATCGGATGCCTTCCCCTAGCTTGGCTTCACCCCCGGTTCCATCCGCTTCCAGCGCCTTGATCGGCATAATCTTGGCATTCCATAGAATGCCTGATATCCCCCGGTCGTTATTGCCTTGGGCCGCAATCACACCGGCCACATTGGTACCATGTCCGTTATCATCGGCCGGCCCCAAGCCCGGCTGTACCAGATTCACGCCGGGCACCAGATTCTTCTTCAGATCCGGATGGTCCAGCTCCACGCCGGTATCAACCACAGCAATAATGATGTTAGTATTGCTGTTCGTTACCTTCCAGGCTTCCTCTATCCCAATTTGCTTTAAATAGGTTTGTTTTTCATAGAACGGGTCATCCGCTAGCTGAGCATTCGCCGTCGTCTGCCCGGATGCCAGCAACCATAGGCTTAGAAGGATCGTTAGCACATATGTAAATCTAATAGGTTTCATAGATATGGTTTCCTTTCCCCTTGGAAACAATCATATCTAATTCTATAGTGCACCTAAGCTCCCTGCAACTGGAAAAGAGAACCTAACGTTGCTCTCAGCCCTATTGTCACGAAACTGTTGAAAACAGGTATGAAAAAAGCCGCCTCCTCAGGTAAATTACTGAAGAAACGGCTTTGGTTGCAGTTAATAGAAGAAAAACAAGTCTTGCGTTAAGGAGAAGATACGCTCGATGTAACCAAGCACCCAATGCGGTACAATCCCGAGCAACAAGCTGATCCCGGCGCACAGCCAGAGGGTAATCCCTAACGGCAGCGGCACGATCACTTCACGTGACTCCAGCTCGCTGCGCATGAACATCTGCCGTATCAATCCGAAGTAATAGTAGAAGGAAACGACGCTGGTCCCGATTAAGACAGCCGCAAGCCAATAATGCTGCGTCTGCAGTGTTCCCAGCATAATGTACAGTTTTCCGAAGAAGCCCCCCGACAGCGGTAAGCCTGCCAAGGAAAGGACGAGCAATACGGCAGCGATAGCCGTTGCGGGAGCTCTGTAGTACAAGCCCGCCAGTCCGTTCAATGTGTCTTCCCCCGTAGACCGTTCCAGAATCATGATCAGCGCAAAAGCCCCGATGTTCATAAACAGGTACGCGATCAAGTAAAAGGCGAACTCCGAGAAGTTAGAGAAGTGCACCATCGAAAACTGAATGCCGATCGGCACGAGCAAATAACCGGAGTTGGCTACTCCCGAGTAGGCCAAGAGACGCTTCATATTCGTTTGGCGCAGCGCCACGAAGTTACCGACAATCATAGCCAGTGCAGCCACGACCATTAAGGCTGTAAGCACATCGCCATGAACCGGCTGGCCCATGAGCTCACCGACGCCGTATACGCCGTACATGACGCGGAACAGGATGGCAAAAGCCGCCGCCTTCGATACCGTCGCCAAGAAGGCGGTAATCGGTGTAGGAGCGCCTTGATATACATCCGGTGCCCACATATGGAAAGGTGCAGCCGCCACCTTGAAGCTAAAGCCTGCAAGCAGCAGGAAAAAGCTCAGATAAATAAAGGGCAGCGACGTCGCGGCAGACTGGCCTACGGCAGCGTTAATTTCCTGGATCGACGTCGAGCCGGAGATGCCGTAAAGGAACGACATCCCGTACAGGATAATCGCTGACGAAATGCCTCCAAGGACAATGTACTTGAAGGCCCCTTCATTGGAAGAGAGGCTCTTTTTACGCATCGCTACTAAAATGTAGGATGTGATGCTGAGCAGCTCAAGACCTACGAACAGGGTGATCAAGTCGCCCGAGGACGCCATGATCATGCCGCCTAGTGTAGCCGGAAGCAGAAGGTAATAATATTCCCCGACGTGATGGACTTCTTCTTCCTTTACCGTACCAAGGCTCATAAATGTAATGAGACCTGCGCCGGTAAGCAGGATCAGCTTAATAATATTACCGAAATCGTCGATGCGGTAGCTGTAGTTAAGCAGCTGCTTCGGCTCTGCAGGAGCCAGATAGGTTACCACGAAGAAGGCGGAAACCACAATACCGAGAAGAGACAAATATCCAAGCCACGTACGGCTTACGTTCCGCGGCAGGAATAGATCTAACAGGGAAAGTACCACAGCAGCGGCGACAAGCGTCAGCTCCGGTGCCAGCAGTCCCAGATCGCTAACTTGAAGACGTAATGGTTCCACCGGTCTAGCCTCCCATCTTCGCTAAGCTTCGAATGAATTGATCGAAGCCGCTGACGGTGTGATGAAGCGGTTCACTTACAACACTCGGGTAGATCCCGAGAACAACGATAAAGGCAACGAGCGTAATCATCGGAATCGCCTCTATGAGACGGGCATCGCGCATTTCGGGCCGCTCCACGCGGACAGGCCCGTATGTAATCCCGAGCACCCCGCGAAGCACATAGACGGCCGCGAGAATAATGCCAAGCGCCCCGACAACGGCGGCTGCCGGAATTCTTTGGAACAAGCCGAGAAACGCCATAAACTCGGCAACAAAACCGGACAGGCCCGGAAGACCTAAAGAGGCCATACCGGAAACCAGTAAAATTCCCGAAATAAACGGAATCGATTTTGCCAATCCGCCCAGCTCATCCAGCCGCGTCGTTTGCGTGCGCTCGAAAATCGCACCGACCAGCAAGAACATGAGCGCCGAGATCAAGCCGTGAGACACAAGCTGGAAGACGGCTCCCTCCATGCCTTCCATGTTGAACGCGGCAAGTCCGAGCAGCACGATACCCATATGGCTGATACTGGAATATGCAAGCACCAGCTTGAAGTCCTTCTGCACGAAGGCCAGCACAGCCCCGTAAATAATGTTGATAACGCCCAGCGTTGCGAGAACGCCAGCCCATGCATAAGCCTCTTGAGGAAATAGCAGGATCCCAAAGCGGATAAGTCCGTAGGCGCCCATTTTCAATAGAATTCCCGAGTGGATCATAACAATGGACGGAGGAGCTTCCGTATGCACCTTCAGCATCCACGTATGGAACGGGAAGATCGGCAGCTTAATGCCGAAAGCGACGAGCATCAGAATAAAGAGAGCCCATCTCATCGTTTCACTCAGGAAAAACGGATTATCCGGAATCTCCCCTTGGTTCACGAGCGCATTTGCATTCTGTAACAAGTTTTCCTGAATCACCTGCAGGCTTCCACTATAGAACAAGGAAGCTCCGTTAGCATCATTCACCTGATTGAAGCCGGCTGTGCTTACGAGAATCAGGAAGGCGATCAGCATAACAGCCGAACCGAGACCGTTGTAGATCAAGAACTTATTTGCAGCCCGCTCCCTGTCCATATAGCCCCAGATCCCGATAAGGAAGAACATCGGAATGAGCGTAATTTCGAAGAACACGAAGAACAGGAACAAATCCTGTGCCAGAAATACCCCGAACATCCCTGTCTCCAATAGCAGAAATAGGATGAAGTACGATTTCCAGCGCTTCTTGATATAGACCGAAGCGAGAGCCGCCATCGTTGCGACCAAAGCAGTCAAGAACACAAGCGGTAGCGACAAGCCGTCTACCGCCATCGAATACTTGAATTCGAAGAAGAAGGAGGTTAACCCGTTCAAGGTCTCCTTATTTAGCGGAACGACGATCCATGGTACATCCTCACGGAACTGAAGACCCGCATTTTGATTGGTAAACTGCGAGTAGAGCCAGCCGGAAAGCACAAGCGGTATCAAGGTAGCGGCGATCGCTACCGCCTTGATCATGCCTCCTTGTGTCTTGGGCAGGAACATAAGAACGAGAACACCGATGAGCGGCGTAAACGTGATCAGTGAAAGTATAGGGAAATTATCCGGCATCGATGAACCTCCTTCCTGCAATCGCCAAGATCAGAATAAGCAATCCGAGCAGGGTAGCCAATCCATAGGACTGCATTTGCCCGTTCTGCATTCGGGATCCGAGACGACCGATTCCCCAGACTGCATAGCTCGAGAGGCGAACCACTCCGTCTACCACATACACATCGAACAGATGCAGCAGCTTGCCGAGGCCCCCTAACGGAACTACGATAACGGCTTGATACAGCTCATCGATGTAATATTTGCGATTCAGCAGCCGGTATAGCCAAGGAGCATTGCTTGGAAGTGCATTCGGATCGAGCGATTTCTTCACATAGAGCAAATACCCGAGACCGATGCCCAGCAGACCTACCAGATTCGATAATAGGATCACAACCCAGTTCGCATGCTCCTCAATCGTTTCCCCTGTAAGCCACGTGCCAAGCCATGGGTTGAACGGTGTAAAGACGAACCCTGCTGCTACAGCCAATACCGCCAAGACAAGCAAAGGTATGGTCATAGAGGCCGGCGATTCATGTACTTCCGCATGGTGGCGGGGCTTGCCCGTGAACACCAGGAAGAACAATCGGGACATATAGAAGGCTGTGAAGAACGCAGCGATCAATCCGATCCAGAACAGCAGCTGATTGTGATGATAAGCCTCTGCGAGAATCGCATCCTTGGACCAGAAGCCGGACAAGGGCGCAATTCCGGAAAGGGCCAGCGTACCGATGGCGAAGGTCCATGTTGTGATCTTCATTTTGCTGCCGATGCCGCCCATTTCATGGATGTCCTGTGTATGTACCGCGTGAATGACGCTGCCCGCCCCCAGGAACAGCAGCGCCTTGAAGAACGCATGGGTAAACAGGTGAAAAATGCCCGCCGTATACGCAATCGTCGAACCTAGACCTAGTGCCATCATCATGTAGCCCAATTGGCTGACGGTGGAATACGCAAGAATCCGCTTAATATCGTTCTGCGCCGTACCGATGGTCGCTGCGAAAATCGCTGTGAAGCCGCCGATAACCGCTACCACCGTTAAGGCCGTTGGAGATGCAACGAATACTTCATACGTACGAGCTACCAAGTAAACGCCTGCAGCTACCATCGTAGCCGCATGGATCAGCGCACTGATCGGTGTCGGACCTTCCATGGCGTCAGGAAGCCATGTATGGAGCGGAAACTGACCGGATTTCCCTACCGCCCCTACGAAAATCAAGATCGCGATGGTCGTAGCCATACTTGCGGGAATCGCACCGCTGGAAAAAGCGTTATGAATCGAATTAAAGTCCAGCGCGTGATTTGGCATGACTTTATACAACAGAAGAATGGCAATGAATAAACCGACATCCCCGATACGGGTGACAATAAACGCCTTTTTCGCGGCAGCTCTTGCCTCCGGCTTGAAATACCAGAACCCGACCAGCAAGAACGAACAAACGCCGACCAGCTCCCAGAAAATAAAGAACTGTACCAGGTTCTCGGATATAACGAGTCCCAGCATCGAAAAGGTAAATAAGGCTATGTATGCGAAGAACGTATTGATCCGCTCATCTCCGTGCATGTACCCTTTGGAATACAAATTGACCAGCAAACTGACGAGCGTAACCACCACCAGCATTAAAGCATTCAGGTTGGTTACTTCGAAGCCCATTGTCAGTGTTGTCGTACCCAGCTTCAGCCAGTGCAGCTGGTTCCATGTATAGTCTCCGACTTGACCGCCGACGCGCTCAATGAAAATAAGCACCGACAGGGCAAACGAAGCAAACACGGCCACAATGCTGATATAGGCGCCCGCATCCTTCAGCTGCCGTCCTACCGCCGTCAGGATCAGAAACGACAGCAGCGGAAACAACGGGATGAGCCAGGCGTATTGCGAATAAGCCGATACCATAGTGCTGCTCCCTTCTCAAAGCTTGCTAATTTCGCAAGCACTTCGTAAGCGTACAATTTATCGTTTCAACGAATCCATTTCATTTACATCCGTTGTCCCTTTATTGCGGTAGAGAGCAATCAAGATGGCAATGCCCACGGCCGCTTCCGCCGCTGCGACGGTTATGTTGAACAAACTAAAGATTTGACCTGTTAGATTCGGATTGACACCTAATTTGGAAAACGCAACGAGATTCAGGTTCACGCTGTTGAGCATCAGCTCGATGGACAGCAGGACGACGACCGCGTTCTTTTTCGTCAAAGCCCCGTATAATCCGATACAGAATAGAATCGCTGCCAGCGTCAGATAGGGTGTAGCCAGTCCGCTATTGAACTCCATCCGTTAGTCCTCCTCCCTCTTCGCCACAATAATGGCTCCAATGAAGGCTACCGTGAGCAGAACGGACATCAGCTCGAAGGGAATGACATGGGCGCCGAATAACAGCTTGCCGATCTCCATCGTGTTGTCCTGCCCTGCCTGGAAGGTTCCTGCCGAAGCAGGCAGCTCGGAATTCTGAATTGCATAGAAGATCAATCCGAAGAGCGCCAGACACCCGACAAAAGCCAGCACGTTATGCGCCGGCCGCTTCGGTTCTTCCTCGATGCCTTTATGCTTCGTCATCATAATCCCGAAGATCATCAGAATGGTGATGGCTCCGGCATAGATCAGAACTTGCACGAAGGCAACAAATTCCGCCTCCAGCACGACATAGAGCGCACCCAAGCTGATAAAGGTACAGGCAAGCGCCAGTACCATGTGCACGACCTTCTCGAAGCTGATCATGAAGATCGCTCCGCCGATGGCCAGCAGCGCGCAGAGGAAAAAGGCGATATTCTCCCCGTTCGATAAAAAGTTAACGATGTTCTGAATCATCTACTTCGCCCCGCCTTTCGGAAGCGCCGAGTTGTTTTCCTTGCGGATGTTCTGATTGTTCTCGTTCAGCCACTGCAGGTTCTTGAACAGATCGTCCCGGCTGTAGGTGCTGAGCTCGAAGTTATTCGTCATTACGATCGCTTCCGTAGGACAAACCTCCGTACAGAGATCGCAAAGGATGCAGATTTCGAAATTAATATCGTACGTGTCGATGACCTTGCCCTTCTTCTCCGGGTCCGGATTTGGCTTCCCGATCAGGTTGATGCACTCGGTCGGACAAATGCGCGCGCATTGGTTGCAGACGATGCATTTTTCAGGGTCGAAATGCTGAATACCGCGGAAGCGGTCCGGCATCTCGAGCGGAACATCGGGGTACGCATACGTTACTTTTTTCTGCGTCATGGCCTTCAGGGTAAAGCCGAGCCCCTTGATAATGCCTTTCATGACTGTTTCACCCTTTCCAAGCGTTGCAACGCTTTACATCGCGATCGCCATATAAATCGCTGTAACGAAGATATTCACCAGCGCCAGCGGCAGCAATACTCTCCAGCCGAGTCCCATCAGCTGGTCTACACGAATACGCGGAAGCGTTGCGCGGAACCAGAACAGGCAGAACACGATAAAGGAAAATTTCAGCAGGAACCAGATGATTCCTGGGATAAAGCTAAGGAATGGAAACGGTGCATGCCATCCGCCTAAGAACAAGGTTGTCGTTAGGCCTGCGATAGCGAATACGTATACGTATTCGGCCAGCATGAAGAAGGCGAACCGGAAGCCTGAGTATTCAACGTGATAGCCCGCTACTAGCTCCGACTCCGCCTCCGGCAAGTCGAACGGTGTACGGTTCAGCTCAGAAACCGCAGCAACGATGAAAACACAGAAGCCGATAATCTGCGGGAGGAAGTTCCAATGCCAGAAGCCGCCCTCCTGCTGCAGGACAATCGCATTCAAATTCATGCTGCCCGTCATCATGATGACGCCAACGACGGAAATAACCAGTGGAATCTCGTAGCTGATCATCTGTGCAGCGGACCGCATCCCGCCAAGCAGCGCATATTTGTTATTGGACGCCCATCCCCCAAGCACGATACCGATGGTTGAAATCCCGGACAGGGCGACATAGTACAGAATGCCGACATTCATATTGCTCGACAGCAGGTTCGGTGCAAAAGGAATGGCCGCGATGACCGTAAAGGCAGGAATAAACGTAATGACCGGAGCCAATATAAAAAGCTCCCGTTCCGCCTTATGCGGTATCGTATCTTCCTTAATCAGCAGCTTCGTTACGTCGGCAACTGTCTGCAGAAGTCCCAGCGGACCTACGCGATTCGGACCGATCCGCAGCTGCATCCACCCGATGACCTTCCGTTCAAAGTAAATGGCATACGTAACAAATCCAAGTACTACGAGAAGCAGGACGACTCCCCAAGCAAACAGGATGGCAAAATTCGTCCAAGTTAGCTGCTGCTCCAATAAATCCATCATTACGCATCCACCTCCCCGACGACGATATCAATACCGCCGAGAATCGTGATTAAGTTGGTCATCGTTTCGCCGACCAGGAGCTTCGGCAAGATTTGCAGATTCACAAAGGACGGACGCCGGAACTTCAGGCGATACGGCTTATCCTTACCCTTGGAAATAATATAACAGCCGATCTCCCCCCGTGGAGACTCGATGGCCGAGTATACTTCCCCTTCCGCCGGACGAAGCACACGAGGCACCTTGCCCATGATCTCCCCACCGGAGGGAAACTGCTCTACGGCCTGCTCCAGAATGCGGAGGGACTGCTTGATCTCCTCCAGACGCAGCACATAGCGGTCATAGCAATCGCCGTTCGTCGATACCGGAACATCGAAATCGAAGCGATCGTAGATGCTGTACGGCTGTGCCTTGCGTAAATCCCAGTTGACGCCGGTACAGCGCAGATTGGCGCCGCTCAAGCCATACGCGATGGCGTCTTCGGCATTATATTTGCCAACGCCCTTGATCCGCGCCAGGAAAATTTCGTTACCGCTCACCAGCTGATGATATTCCTCCAGCTTCTCTCTCATGTAAGGAACGAAGTCGCGGACCTTCTGAATCCAGCCCTCAGGCGCGTCCCATTTCACTCCGCCGACACGCATATAGTTGTATGTTAAGCGGGCGCCGCAAAGCTCGTTGAACAAATTAATGATGATTTCCCGGTCGCGAAAAGCAAACAAGAACGGGCTCATCGCCCCGATATCGAGCAAATAGGTGCCCCACCATACCATATGGCTGGCAATACGCTGCAGCTCCATAACGATCAGCCGGAGATACTCCGCGCGCTCGGGAATTTCGAGCTGCATCAATTTCTCTACGGCGTTCACAAGCACGTAGTTATTGGTCATCGCCGATACGTAGTCCATCCGGTCCGTGTAAGGGATAATTTGAGTATACGTCAAATTTTCCGCCAGCTTCTCCGTACCCCGATGCAGATACCCCATCACCGGGTTGGCTTCCGTAATGACCTCGCCGTCCAGCTTCACGACAATCCGGAATACCCCGTGTGTACTAGGATGCTGCGGACCTACGTTTAGTAGCAATTCTTCCGTTCTAATCAACGTGTCCTACACCTCCGGGTCAAGCGGTTCATAATCTTTGCGCAGCGGATGGCCGACCCAATCGTCAGACATCATGATTCTTCGTAGGTCCGGATGACCCGGGAAATCGATCCCGAACAGGTCATACGCTTCCCGCTCATTCCAATTCGCCGTCGGCCACAGCGGCGTCACCGATGCCACGGAAGGATTCTCCCGGTCCGTCTTCACCTTAATGCAGTACTCTTGCTTGCTCTCGAGCGAAATGAGATGATACACGACTTCCATATGGCTTTCCATGTCGACCCCGGACAAGTTGCGCAGGTAGTTCAGCTTCAGCTCCGGATGCTGCTGCAGCACCTTGGCCGCTTCATACCAGCTGTCGTTCTTCACGATGAGATACGGCATGTGATCGTTCTTCTCATTAATGAAGGCCTGCTCCACTGCATCGCTGCCGACCGCTTCCCGCAGAATCGCTGCGGCGCGATCCAACACCGGCTGCTTCGGCGACGGCTCCTTCGGCGCTTCCGGCGCATCGCCTTCCTTGGCGGCTGCGCGCGCATTCGCCCGCGCGGCTCTCGCCTCGGCGGCGGCCTTCGCCTTCGCCTCTTTCTCCGCGTCCGTCGGGGCCGCCCGCTCGGCTGCCGGCGGGTCGCTCGGCTCCCCTGTTGCGGCTGGCCCGGCCGGCGGCTTCGCTTCCGCGGAGATACCGCCCTTCTGACGGGCGGTCTCGTCCGCGTCGGCGCTCACGCCCGGCTGTGGCTCGCGCGCCGCATCGCCCGTCGGCGGCTCTCCGGCGCCGCCGGCAACCCGCACGTCGGCCGGACTGCCGACGCCTCCTTCTGCCCGCGCCTCACCGCTCGGCGCAGTCGATTCAGCCGCAGCTTCCCCCTGCGGCTTCTGCTCTTCCGGCGCGGTCACGTCTTCCGCGTCCGGGTTCTTTTTGACCTCGTCACTCATGCATTCGTCACCTGCTTACCGGTTTTCGCTTCGTAGCGGATCTTCTCCTGGAGCTTGTTGATCCCGTAGATAAGCGCCGCCGGATTCGGCGGACAGCCTGGGATGTATACATCTACAGGCACAACCTGGTCTACCCCTTTGACCACAGCATATGACTTCACGTACGGACCTCCTGCGGTTGCACATGAACCCATGGCAATAACCCACTTCGGCTCCGGCATCTGATCATAGAGACGGCGAAGCAGCGGAGCCATCTTCTTCGTGACGGTACCTGCAACGATCATAACATCGGATTGCCGAGGCGAGGTACGGAAGATGACACCGAAGCGGTCCAAGTCATAATGCGAGGCTCCCGTTCCCATCATCTCGATAGCACAGCAAGCCAGACCGAACGTAAGCGGCCAAAGCGAATTGCTTCGGGCCCATGCCTTTACCTGCTCGAGCGTTGTCATAAATACGTTGCGTTCCAGCTCTTGGCGTTCCTCTGGCGAAATTGATTCTAGATTGAAGTCCATTGCAGCACCTTCTTCTTATAGGCATAAACTAATCCTATGATCAACAATCCGATAAAAATGCACATCTCAACAAGCGCAAACAAGCCCAATTGCTTGTACGCAACGGCCCACGGATACAAGAAAACAGTTTCTACATCGAAAATAACAAACATCAAGGCGAACAAGTAGTACCGAATGTTAAAGCGTACTTGTCCTTCACCCACCGGCTCGTTACCGCTTTCATAAGTCGTATACTTTTCTGTTGTCGGCTTGTTCGGTCGTAACAGTTTACCGATTGTAAGCGCTGCTATGGGAAGCAGCACACCCAAGAACAGAAAAATCGCAACGACCACGTAGTTATTCGTGTACATCGTAAACGAACCGCCTCCTGCCTTATCCATTTGTATAGCGCAAGATTGACCCGCGCTAATTCCTTCCATATATGCCCTAACAATTATATCAAAAGCCCTAAGGGGTGTCTAACATTTTCCTTCCCTCACGAAACAGTTTCTATCCCCCGGATGCAAAAAAAGCGAAGGAACCCATTTCCCCCGCTTTTCCCGTTCCTTATGCTATTGTTTCCCAGATACGTCAAGTCGATTCATGGCGCGTTGCAGCGCTAATTCGGCACGACGGAAATCGATCTCATCTCTTTTCGCCGCTAAGCGCTTCTCAGCACGTTCTTTCGCTGCTTGCGCCCGATCGATATCGATTTGACCCGGCAGCTCGGCGCTTTCCGCCAAAATAACCACCTTGTCCTTCCGCACTTCCATAAAACCGCCGTGCACTGCGATGACTTCGTCCTTCTGGCCTTGTCTCTTCACAGTAAACGGAGCGATCTTCAGCGGAGTGACTAGCGGAATGTGATTCGGCAGAATCCCAAGCTCCCCTTCGACACCTTTAGCGATGACCATGTTGACATGATCGGAATACACCTTGCGTTCCGGGGTTACCACTTCCAGCAGGAATGTACTCACTTGGATTCCCCTTTCGAAGCTTTTTTGAAAAAGGTGGAGCTACTTATTGCATCGGCATCCGACGACCTCCGGGAAAAAGAGCTTCGCTAACCTCAGACAGTTATTTGTTCGATCCCTGATTAGAATAGGATAAGAATGGATCGAAAAATAAAACTCGCGCGAAGCTTCTTTTTCCCTACGGCACTACGGACTGCCGAGGCAATAAAGAGCGTAACCTTTTTCAACAAAAGCTTACCTTTATATTAGAGCGTCTTCGCCTTAGCGACAGCGTCTTCGATTGTGCCCACGTTGTGGAACGCCGGTTCAGGAAGATCGTCGTGCTTGCCGTCAAGGATTTCCTTGAAGCTGCGCACGGTTTCTTTAACCGGTACGTACAATCCTGGGATCCCGTTGAACGCTTCCGCAACGTGCAGAGGCTGGGACAGGAACAATTCTACGCGACGCGCACGGTGTACAACCAATTTGTCTTCATCGGACAACTCGTCCATACCCAAGATCGCGATGATATCGAGCAATTCCTTATAGCGCTGAAGCAGTCGCTTAACGCCTTGCGCTACTTGGTAGTGCTCTTCGCCCAGGATTTCCGGTGTCAGAATCCGGGAGGAGGATGCCAGCGGGTCAACCGCAGGGAAGATACCCTTCGCTGCGATACCGCGCTCCAGGTTCGTCGTTGCATCCAAGTGAGCAAACGCCGTAGCAGGAGCCGGATCCGTGTAGTCATCCGCAGGAACGTAGATCGCTTGAATCGACGTTACGGAACCTTTTTTCGTGGAAGTGATACGCTCTTGCAGCTGACCCATCTCGGTAGCCAGTGTCGGCTGGTAACCTACCGCGGAAGGCATACGGCCGAGCAAGGCGGATACTTCGGAACCCGCTTGAGTAAAGCGGAAGATGTTATCGATAAACAGAAGTACGTCACGGCCTTCTTCGTCACGGAAGTATTCTGCCATTGTCAAGCCAGTCAAAGCTACGCGAAGACGCGCACCTGGCGGCTCGTTCATCTGACCGAATACCATCGCCGTTTTGGAGATAACGCCGGAATCCTTCATTTCATGGTACAAGTCGTTACCTTCACGAGTACGCTCACCTACACCCGCGAATACGGAGATACCGCCGTGCTCTTGCGCGATGTTGTGAATGAGCTCCTGCATCGTAACGGTTTTACCTACACCCGCACCACCGAAGAGACCGATCTTACCACCCTTGGCATAAGGAGCCATCAGGTCGATAACCTTAATTCCAGTTTCGAGAATTTCCGCTTGTGTGGAAAGGTTCTCGAACGCAGGAGCCGGCTTATGGATCGGGCTGCTCAACGTACGATCTACGTTAGCGTCGCCGTCGATCGGCTCGCCTACAACGTTAAATACGCGGCCCAAAGTCGCTGCACCTACGGCAACGGTGATAGGAGCTCCGGTATCGATTGCCTCGGTACCACGCACCAGACCGTCCGTAGTGGACATCGCAATACAGCGAACCATGTTGTCACCAAGGTGAACGGCCGCTTCCAGCGTCAGGTTGATGTCTTGTTCACTTGCGTTTTGCGCTTTTCTTTCAATCTTGATTGCGTTCAAGATCTCAGGGAGGTGTCCACGCTCGAACTCGATGTCGACAACCGGCCCCGTTATATTAACAACGCGCCCTTTGCTCACTGTTTTCCCTCCTAAAAACTTTGCCCTTGGGCAAAGTTGCGTCGTAAGCATAACCTAAGTTTCGCTTTAACGAGAATACTTCGTAAGCTAAACCTACGTTTTACCTTAGCAAAACTGCTTTAAAAATCCGTTCTTAAGCTTGTGCGTTTGCTCCGGCTACGATCTCCGAAATTTCCTGGGTAATAGCAGCCTGACGGGCACGGTTGTAAACAAGGGTCAACGAGCTGATCATCTTCGATGCGTTCTTCGTTGCATTACTCATCGCTGTCATTCTCGCCCCAAATTCACTCGCCTTACCGTCGAGCAACGCGCTGTAAATCAACGTTTCAGCGTATCTTGGGAGCAATACCTCAAGGACGCCTTCCGGTGAAGGCTCATACTCATAATTCGCTGTGCTGCTCGCGCTGACATCCTCCAAAGGAAGCAGACGCTTAATTTCAGGAATCTGAGTAATCGCGTTCTTGAATTCGTTGTATACAAGGTAAAGCTCGTCGTATGACCCGTTTTCGAAGTTACCCACCGCTTGTGCCGCTATCGACTTGATATCGGCGAAGCTTGGAGAATCCGGAAGACCCGTGATTTCCTCCACGATCGGAATATTGCGTTTCTTAAAGAAATCGCGACCCTTACGACCAATGACGAAAATCGAGTACTCGTTAGCCGACGTATGCTTTTCCTTAATCGTAGCCATTACCTTACGAAGCACGTTCGCATTGTAACCACCAGCCAAACCGCGGTCTGAGGTGATGACGAGATACCCTGTTCTCTTGATCGTCCGGGTTTGCAGCATCGGGTGCTTCACACCCTTGGTGCCTGCAGCAATACTCGCTACGACCTCTTTCATCTTCTCAGCATAAGGACGGGAAGCTTGCGCCGCATCCTGCGCTCTTTTCAGCTTCGCAGCTGCAACCAGCTCCATTGCCTTCGTGATTTGACGCGTGTTTTGCTTCGATTTGATAGATCGTTTAATCTCACGCATACCTTTTGCCATGCCTGCTCACCTCTCTCTCAAAGCGCCCGCTGGGGACGCCAATAGATAAGCCTATATATGTCATCCATTCCAAGCGCCAAGCTCCTCTTTCCTCGAAAGAAGAGCTCTTTACTCAGCATTTATTATGCAGAAGGAGCGAATCCTTTTTTGAACGTTGCAATTGCATCCTTCAGTGCGTTTTCGTTATCCGAAGTCAGATCATTCGTGTCACGGATGTTCGTCAAGATCTCCGGACGGTTCGAATCCAGGTAAGCCAGGAACTCTGCTTCGAAACGACGCACGTCTTGTACCGGAAGCTCATCTACATGGCCTCTGGTTACCGCGTAGATCGCAACAACCTGCTTCTCAACCGACATCGGCTGATTGACACCCTGCTTAAGCAGCTCAAGGGTACGAATACCGCGGTTCAGACGAGTCTGCGTAGCTTTGTCAAGGTCGGAGCCGAAGGCAGCGAACGCTGCGAGCTCACGGTATTGCGCCAAGTCCAGCTTGAGGGTACCGGCAACCTTCTTCATCGCTTTGATTTGTGCAGAGCTACCTACACGGGATACCGAGATACCGACGTTAACGGCAGGACGCTGACCGGAGTAGAACAAATCTGCCTCGAGGAAGATCTGACCGTCCGTAATGGAGATTACGTTTGTTGGGATATAAGCGGATACGTCGCCCGCTTGCGTCTCGATGAATGGCAGAGCCGTCATCGACCCGCCGCCGAGCTCATCGTTCAGCTTCGCCGCGCGCTCCAGCAAACGGGAGTGCAAGTAGAATACGTCACCAGGATAAGCTTCCCGACCCGGAGGACGTCTCAGGAGCAAGGAAAGCTCACGGTATGCAGCTGCCTGCTTGGACAAGTCATCATATACGATGAGCACATGCTCGCCTTTGTACATGAAGTATTCACCCATGGAGCAGCCGGCGTATGGAGCAAGCCACAGCATTGGAGCCGGCTCGGAAGCGGATGCGGTAACTACGATCGTGTAGTCAAGTGCGCCCGCTTTACGAAGCGTTTCAACCAAGGCTACGACAGTGGATTGCTTTTGACCGATCGCAACGTAAATACACTTTACTCCGCTGCCCTTTTGGTTGATGATCGTATCAACGGCAATGGAGGTTTTACCTGTTTGACGGTCACCGATGATGAGCTCGCGCTGTCCGCGACCGATTGGGATCATCGCGTCGATCGCTTTGATACCGGTCTGCATTGGCTCATGTACGGATTTACGTGCCATAACGCCCGGAGCCGGGGACTCGATCGGACGGAAGTGTGTTGTTTCGATTGGGCCTTTGCCGTCAACCGGCTGACCCAGTGGGTTGACTACGCGGCCAAGCAGAGCTTCTCCAACCGGGATTTCCATGATACGGCCGGTACGCTTTACTTGATCGCCTTCACGGATGTCCGTGTATGGTCCCAAGATAACGATACCAACGTTACTTTCCTCCAGGTTGAACGCATAACCCAAAACGCCGTTGGAGAACTCTACGAGCTCGCCCGCCATTACGTTCTCAAGGCCATGTGCACGGGCGATACCGTCACCGACCTGAATGACCGTACCAACGTCAACGACTTGAATGTCAGACTTATATTTTTCAATCTGCTGTCTAATCAGCGTGCTGATTTCTTCAGGTTTGATACTCAACTTGCTCACCCCTATCTACAGTGCTTGAGATTGATTCAACGTTTTTTCCAGGCGCTGAAGTTTGCCGGACAAGCTTCCGTCATACAGACGATCGCCGATCCGAACTTGAATGCCGCCCAGCAAGCCTTTATCGAGAACCGATTCCACACGGATTTGTTTGCCCGTAATTTGGCTGAAGGCTGCCGCAATGCCGGAGAGCTCCGTCTCAGACAAAGCTACCGGCGTGTAAACCGTTGCATTCGCCTGACCTAGCGCCTCATTGGCAATGGCAACATAGGAATCCACTACGGCTTCCAACGCGCCTTCTCTTCTTCTCTCCACAAGAAGAACCAGCGTAGCGAAAACGAGCTCCGAAACCGTACCGCTGAAAATTTCCTTCAGCAGGTTCGTCTTCGCCGACACGTCAACACCTGGATGCTGAATCAGCTTATGCAGATCTCTTTGCTCTTGAAGCACAGCAATTACTGCTTTCAGCTCTGCCTCAACCTGCTGGACCAGATTTTGATCCTTGGCGGCGGCGAACAGTGCTTTGGCATATCTTTTGGCTACGATGATGTCCTTGCTCATTGGTTGCCTCCTACCTCTTTGAGGTATTGCTCAACCAGCTGCTCCTGCGACTTCTCATCGATTTGCTTCTCGATAATTTTGGAGGCGATCAGAACGGACATGGCGCTCACCTGACTACGCAGAGCGGCAACAGCTTTGTTCTTCTCGGTCTCGATATCACGAAGCGCGTCCTGCTTCAGACGGCTCGCTTCTTCTTTCGCTTGTTGAATAATGTCCTCCGCCTGCTTGCTGCTGGTTACGCGGGCTTGCTCCATCATTTGCTTCGCTTCGCTGCGCACTTGCTCCAAGGCAGCCTTCTGCTCAGCAAGGAGGGCATCGGCTTGCTTGCGGTTCGATTCCGCGCTATCAAGCTGATCCTTCACCAGTTGACGGCGTTGCTCCATGATCCCCATCAATGGACCGAAAGCATATTTGCTGATCAGCCACATCAATACCAAAAAGGACACGATGGCAATACCGAACGAAGTTATATTGAAATGCATCTATACGTCACTCCCTTCAAGGGGCTATTGGCAAATCCAGACACGAATGCAAGCATTCGGACAAAAGGAAGGCGTGGAGGCTTAGAGGGCTTCCCCGCCTTGTGCGCTATTAAGGTTGGATTACGAAAGTGAAGAGCAATGCGAATACAACCGCGATGATTGGAATCGCCTCGACGAGACCTACACCGATAAACATAACTGTTTGAAGAGTAGCTTTTTGCTCTGGCTGACGAGCGATACCGTCAACTGTCTTACTTACGATCAAACCGTTACCAATACCTGCACCAAGTGCTGCCAAACCGATTGCGATTGCTGCTGCTAATGCCATACCTGCCATTGTGTAAATCCTCCTTAGAATAATAAAATTTAGGTTTGTGGTGTTAAAAAGCGGTTGCGGTCAAGGGGATAACTCGCTTAAGCCGTCCGCATGTCAGTGTTCCTCGTGTTTTTCGAGTGCCTGAGATAAGTAAACCATCGTCAACGTCGTGAAAACGAACGCTTGGATCGCCCCGACGAAGACCGAGAAGCCTTGCCATATGATCAGCGGGATTACCCCTCCGATCCCGGCAAGCAGAATCACCCCAATGAGAACCTCACCGGCAAAAATGTTACCGAATAGACGCATACCGAGCGTCAAGAGCTTGGAAATCTGCTCAACGATGTGCAATGGAAACATCACAGCGTACGGCTCAAAGTAATGGCGAAGATAATGCTTGGTGTTGCGAGTCAATCCCAGGAAGTGCACCAGGAAGATGACCATGAAGGCAAGACCCATCGTCACGGACAAGTCTGCTGTAGGAGATTTCCACCAGCTCAGCCCAAGATGCTTCCCTGCTGCATGCGCAGCATCGTATTCCTCTTTCGTGATGCCTAATTGCGGAATCGGTCCGGTAACATCTGTGATGATGACAAGCGGCAGCCCCAGCATGTTGCCCACGAAGATGAACATGATCAGCGTAATGCCGAGCATAATGAAGGTCTTACCCTTCTTCATATCCATAGAGCTGGAGATGATATTGTGAACGAACTCGACTAACCACTCCAAGAAGTTTTGTAATTTGCCGGGGTTGTGTACAGACAAATTGCGCGTTCCGGCAATGGAGAGGATTAGTACAATTAAGCAGGTTACTGAAATGGTAATGACGACAGACAAATCCCAACTCAGACCTAACCAATTGACTATCGGAAATTCATGCATGTGTAGTAGTTTCACCCCTTTCCAAGGCATGATGGAATTATTTTTTATTTGAAATAATACCCAATAGGAGTGTTGCCAACTGAACGGAGATTAAACCTGCGATCACAGACCACATGGCAAAGTGCTCCGGCAATTTGTAAGCGATGATCATAGCAATGATCGCAATCGCCGTCCTGTTGCCGAATCCCAGGCCTCGCTTTCGCTTGCCCTGAAGGGCGCTCTCCGATAGCTGACGAATTTTCCAAGCCAAGTACATAGCGTTCACGAAACTAAAAACGGTCCCCAAAATCAAACCCGCGATGATCGGCCGATAAGCCGGCAGTAATGCCCACGCAAAGAAGCACACGGACAAAAAAAGGTACACAAAGCGTTGAACCGTTTTCAGATGGGCTGCAAACTCATCCATTGGAGCCTCCTTGCATTACGCGTCGAATGATTAGGACCACGCTGACAATGCCTAGAATAAAACCGAGCATCATTCCAAGTGCGATCCAGATCGGCTCTCCGCCCCGGTAATCGCTGAACCAATCGCCCAGCCAAAAACCGGCAAGCATGCAAACGCCAAGGTCAACACCGATACCGCCAAGCATCGCGACGGCACGCCAGGGATTATCCTTCGAACGGAATCTCTTCATAATCCTCCTAACACTGCCGACATGTGGGCTTTGTTGGCCGCTTACATTCCATGTCTACCGTAACCCTAGTTTATTTTAGCTAAGCGTAGGACGCTTTGTCAATTACACATAATTGTGTACCGTCTGTGACCAAAATCACACGAACCCAGTAATACCAAGGGTTTCCGCGTCTTCAAACCAAACAGTAGTACTGTATGCTGTAACGTTTGTCATGAGATTGTCACGGTTGGAACGGCTCCGGTCTTTCTTTGGTATGCCCGAAGTGGTACAAGATGGCATCTACGATGCGTTCGGAGGCTTTGCCGTCGCCGTAAGGGTTGGCTGATTTACTCATCCGGTCGTACAATGCCTGGTCGGTTAACAGAGCGCGGGCACGATCATACACCTTCTGCTCATCCGTTCCAACCAGCTCCAGCGTCCCTGCATCGATGCCTTCCGGACGCTCCGTTGTTTCACGTAGAACCAACACCGGTACGCCGAACGATGGCGCTTCCTCCTGTAAGCCACCCGAATCCGTAAGGATCATGTGAGTATGCGGGTACAGATTGTGAAGCTCGAACACATCGAGCGGGTCGATCAGCTTAATGCGGTCATGACCTCCGAGAATTTCATGAGCCGGCTCCCTTACCGCAGGGGAGAGATGAACCGGATATACGATTGCGATATCCTCAAACTCATCGGCCAGACGACGAACCGCACGGAAAATCTGACGATGCGGCTCTCCCTGCGATTCCCGCCGATGCGCTGTCATCAGCACGAGGCGCTTGCCCTGTGCCCATTCCAGAACCGGATGATGGAAGTCCTCCTTCAGCGTATACTGGAACACATCGGTAACCGTATTGCCTGTGATGAAGATCGTCTTTTCCAATTTGTTTTCTTTCCGCAGATTGCCCGCAGACCAGTCCGTCGGAGCAAAATGAAGATCCGCCAGTACTCCAGTCAGCTGCCGGTTCATTTCCTCCGGATAAGGCGACAGCTTGTTCCATGTACGAAGCCCCGCTTCCACATGGCCTACCTGAATCTGCTGCAGGAATGCCGCATAGCTGGCCAGGAAGGTCGTCAGCGTATCCCCGTGCACCAGAATCAGATCCGGCTTCTCTTCCTTGAAGACAGGATCAAGGCCTTGAAGGACGCGAATCGAAATTTCATTCAGCGTTTGACGATCCTTCATCACGTCGAGATCGTAATTCGGTTTGATTTGAAATATATCAAGCACTTGATCAAGCATTTGACGGTGCTGAGCGGTTACGCATACCAGCGAATCGATCTGTTCCGGATGCTTCTCCAGCTCTTTGACGAGCGGTGCCATCTTAATGGCCTCGGGTCTCGTTCCAAAAATCGTAATGACCTTCGTTTTCTTCATGCTAGGAAGCTCCTCTCCTCATTAAGCATCTTCAGCTTTATTTCGTGCCGAACAGCCTGTCCCCGGCATCCCCCAGCCCCGGAATGATGTATCCGTGGTCATTCAGGTATTCATCAATGGCGGCAACATAAATATCCACATCGGGATGGGCCTGTTGAACAGCTTGTACGCCCTCCGGTGCGGCAATTAAGCACATCAGTTTGATTTGTGTACAGTTGCGGTTCTTCAGCGCTTGAATGGCTGCATTGGCTGAGCCGCCGGTTGCCAGCATCGGGTCGATTACGATGAGTTCCCGCTCCTGAACGTCCGTCGGCAGCTTCGCGTAATACTCCACCGGCTGAAGCGTTTGCGGGTCGCGGTACAAGCCGATATGGCCTACCTTCGCCGCAGGAACCAGCTTAAGAATGCCGTCCACCATGCCTAGTCCTGCACGCAGAATCGGAATCAATCCCAGCATGCGGCCGGAGATAACTCGACACTCGGTTGTTGCTACCGGCGTGCGAACTTCTACCTTTTCCAAAGGAATATCCCTAGTAATTTCATAGGCCATCAAGGTGGCCACCTCATCGACAAGCTCCCGGAAATCCTTCGTTGTCGTATTCTCATCCCGTATGTAGGTCAGCTTGTGCTGAATCAGCGGGTGATCGCATACAAACACTTTTCCCATACTACCTGCTTCCCCCTATGAAAACCCAAAATCTTATCTATTATACCACAGGGTACCTAAAATATTCTAATCGAATTACCTATGGTTTTCATAAATAGAATAAAGGGTGCCTCAAGGCGGCCTGTTCGCGAAAAATAAACGGAGGCAGCCAACATTGTGGCTGCCTCCCTATTTATTAATAGCCCAAGCCCGGGTACATTGGGAACTGCGCTGTCAAATCCTTCACCATACCGCGAACCTTCTCATGCACTGTCGTATCAGTAGGGTTTTTCAGCGTCAACGCAATGATCTTGGCGATCGTCTTCATCGCTTCCTGATCCATACCGCGGGAAGTCACAGCCGCCGTACCAACACGGATACCGCTTGTGATCATCGGCTTCGCCGGATCGAAAGGAATGGCGTTCTTGTTCACAGTTACGCCGATTTCGTCCAGAAGGTGTTCCGCATCCTTACCGGAAATGTTCAGGCTGCGCAGGTCGATCAGCATCAGGTGGTTGTCCGTACCGCCGGATACCAGGTTCACACCCTCTGCGAGCAAGCTTTCGGACAATACCTTCGCATTAGTCACTACATTCTGGGCGTACGTCTTGAAGTCAGGCTGTAGTGCTTCGCCAAGCGCAACGGCCTTCGCTGCGATCACGTGCATTAGAGGACCGCCCTGTGTACCTGGGAACACCGCTTTATCAATCGCTGCAGCCCATGGCTTGCGGCACAGGATCATACCGCCGCGAGGACCGCGGAGCGTTTTGTGAGTTGTCGTTGTAACGAAATGAGCATAAGGCACCGGATTCGGATGCAGGCCTGCAGCAACCAGACCGGCGATATGCGCCATGTCTACCATGAACAGCGCGCCTACATCATTAGCGATTTGCGCCATTTTCTCAAAATCGATGATGCGAGGGTAAGCACTTGCGCCAGCCACGATCAGACGAGGCTTGTGCTTGAAAGCTGCCTTACGAACATCATCATAATCGATGCGGGAGTCGGACTCGCTTACGCCGTAAGCCACGAAGTTATAAAGAATACCGGATGCGTTTACCGGGCTGCCGTGAGTCAAGTGACCGCCATGCGCCAGGTTCATACCCAGAATGGTATCCCCTGCGTTGACTGCCGCCAAGTAAACGGCAAGGTTCGCTTGTGCGCCGGAGTGAGGCTGAACGTTCGCATGCTCGGCACCGAACAGCTCCTTCGCACGGTCACGGGCAATATCCTCCACGATATCCACGTATTCACAACCGCCATAGTAACGCTTGCTTGGGTAACCTTCCGCATATTTGTTCGTCAGCACAGTGCCCATGGCCTGCATCACCGCTTCGCTAACGAAGTTCTCGGATGCAATCAGCTCGATTTTGTCGCGTTGGCGGCCGAGCTCGAGGTTCAGGGCTTCTACGATTTTAGGATCCTGCTTGCGTAATTGTTCCATGGTAAATTCCTCCCCAATGATTGATGTATATAATTAATTGCAGTTACTGTCTGAATGGGGTGCTTCCGCGGTGTACACCGCTCTAGCTCCGCCAATCAGTTTAGGTCGGGTATAGGCCGCCTGGACAGTCGCCTGTCCGATGGTTCGGATCGACGGCCGATACGGCACCGCTACCCGCTTGAGATGCATGCCGATCAAAGTACCTCCAAGATCGATGCCCGCATGAGCCTGCACCGTTTCAACGACGACCGCCTCCCGGAGATGCTTGTAGGCATAGGATGCCATCGAACCTCCGGCCGTCGGCACCGGGATGACGGCTACCTGCTCCAGCTGATACCTGCGCATCGCATCACGCTCTACAACAAGCGCTCGGTTCAAATGCTCGCAGCATTGGTAGACCGGGTAGAAACCTATCGCTTGCCGGGCCTCCTCGACTCCATCGTAAATGTGTCGAGCAACCTCCTCGGTTCCTGAGGTACCGATATGGTGGCCTAGAATCTCGCTGGTGCTTGTGCCGATCACGAGAAGCTGTTCCCGCTCCAGGCCTCCTGCGCGTGCAAGCTCCTCAATAATTTGCCGTACCTGCTCCTTGATCTGGGAAAGCTGAACCGTCATCGTTCGTTCCCCCTCTTCCCGACCTATGGATGAAGTGCGAACTTATCTTCGATCGCCTTCACTTTGCTCACACGGTTCTGATGGCGCTCGCCTTGGGAAAACTCCGTTTCGAGCCAGATCCGGATGATTTCCTGTGCAACGCCGGGGCCGATAACACGCTCTCCCATGGCCAGCACGTTCGAATCATTATGCTCCCGTGTAGCCTTCGCCGAGAACAAATCGTGAACCAAAGCGCAGCGAATACCCGGCACCTTGTTCGCCGCGATTGTCATTCCGATCCCGGTTCCGCAGATCAGAATTCCCTTATCCGCTTCCCCCTGCGTCACCTTCTCGCATACCGCGATCGCATAGTCCGGATAGTCAACGGAATCGGTGCAATTGCAACCGAGATCCTCCACTTGATGTCCCAGCGATTCGATAAAGCTGATCAATTCATCCTTCAAGCGTACACCTGCGTGATCTGCGCCTACGGCTACCTTCATAACTTTCGTCCTCCTTGGAGATTGATATTTCCATAGCTCCATTATAACCGAAAGCTTCGACAAAAACGAAAAAAGAGCATGTCGAATGCTGTACACAGCATTCCAATGCTCTTTGCCCAGGCGACCGGCCGTATTCCCTGATGCTCCACTGTGGTTGGTTCCACTCGTCGCCAGTTACATCAGGTCTTATTTGATACATTTATCATATCGGATTCCGGCGGCTCTGTAAAGCCCTATTGTTGCCCGCCTTGCTTCAGCTTTCGGACCAATTTGTGAAGCTGCTCCTCAATCTCCACGGCGCACTGCCGATAAAGCGACACCGGCCCGCCGAACGGATCAGCGATGTCCTGATTCGGGAGCTCCCGCTCCAGAGTCATCAGACGCGCCCGTTCTTCGTCAGTCACCGGCTGCGCCAAGGCCCGCTTCAGCTGCAGCTCGGTGAGCAAGCTGTTCATCTCTGCGATTTTGCCCGCCGCCTCCAGCTTATCATCAACGTATTCCTTCAAGGTTGCCACCTTGTCCACCGCATGCGGATAGAGCTGAATCGTATGACGCTTATGATTATTCGTCATCGTTAGAATCAAGTCCGCCCAATCCACCAGCGTCTCATTCAGCTGAGTGGATCGAAGCTCCTCCCCGAAGCCCTTCTCCTTCAGGATGGTCGCTGCGTGATCGGACATCGGCGTACCGTCATAGGCCGCCACTCCCGCCGAGCGCACCTCCATATCGTGAAGTCCTTGCTCCTGCAGCAGCAAGCGCATCATGCCTTCCGCCATCGGACTCCGGCAGGTGTTGCCGGTGCAGACGAACAAAATTCTTTTGTTATGCTTCATCGGAATTTGCCTGCCTCCTTGTTAAGAAGATTAGGATCGGCTGCGTGCCGTCTCCTTCATGCTCTGGATGATGCCGATTTACATCGATACCCTACTCCTTATTGTACCTCAAATGAAGATAAATATGGATAGGGAATGCAGCTGCATCAAGCAAAAACGAATTTTAATCCGAAGGCCAGCAGGATAATGCCGCCAAACGCCTCTCCGTACTCGCCCACCCAAGAACCAACATGACGGCCCAGCATCAAGCCGGTCACCGACATCAAGCCTCCTACCGCCCCGAACACCAGTACGGTCAGCAGCGGGTCCCCTGCAAACATCCCGAGCGAGACGCCGACGGAGAACGAATCAATACTAACGCTTAGGGAAAACAGGGTAATTCCCCACAGCGTGCGATGATCGAACGATTGCACCTCGTCTCCCTTGAGAGAGCTGTACACCATATGAGCACCCAGCAGCAGCAGCAGAATGCCTCCGCAGATCGTCGCGACCTGCCCGAGCAGTCCGCTCACGACGCCCCCCATCCACATCCCGCCAAGCGGCATAATCATGTGGAAGAACGCGATTACCAGGCTGATCTTCAGTATATCCAGCTTGCGGATTCCCTTCATGCCGATACCCAGGCCAAGCGACAGTGCGTCTAGACCAAGGGCTACAGCCATGATTAGTATCGTTACAAAATGTCCCCAAAATAGCGGCGACGCCCAAGTCATGCTTCTCCTCAACCCCCTGTCCTGTTCCTCATCAACTTATGCAGGACAAGGTGGAAACATGCCTAGGCTTGGCACGGTACCGGGGCATGCTCCGGGATTACACGAGGATGATTTCGTTGCCGGCCGCCTTGCGCAGCCGGTTCATGATCGCCGCGCCGAGCCCGTCCTCGGGGCAGGCCTCGATGACGATGAAGCCGGACTCCGCTTCATCAAAGCTGCGAAGCGCTGCGTAGAGCCCGTGGGCGACCTCCTCGAGGTCGCTGAGGGCGCCGCAGAGCGCGACGTGATCCGCCCGGAGGCGGCCGGCGTGCTCGCGGTAGGTGAGGACGCCGGTGCGATCGCCGCGGGCATGCGCTTGGTCGAGCTCGCTCTGGATGCGAGCGAGCACTTGTTCGGCGCCGGTGCCCGGCTGGCCTTGAACGAGCACGGCACGGCCGCGGGGCGCGTAGTGCGTGTACTTCATCCCCGGAGCGCGCGGAGCCTCGGCTTCATGCGGCGAGGCTTCCCCCTCCCGCACGGGGATGTCCGGCAGCGCTTCGCGAAGCTGATCTGCCGTCACGCCGCCGGGCCGCAGGATGTGCAGGACGCCTTCGGCGAGCTGCACGACCGTCGACTCAAGGCCGACGCCGGTCGGGCCGCCGTCGACAAGGCCGTCGATGCGGCCCGCAAGATCCTCCCACACATGGCGGGCCTGTGTGGGGCTGGGGCGGCCGGAGCGGTTGGCGCTCGGGGCCGCGACAGGGCAGCCTGCAGCGGCGATCAGCTGCAGCGCCACCGGGTGTGCGGGCATGCGCACACCGACGGTGTTCAGCCCCGCGGTGACCAGCGGGGACAGCACGCCCTCGCGGACCGGGAGCACTACGGTCAGCGGGCCGGGCCAGAACGCGTCCAGCAAACGCGAAACGGCCTCATCCGCAGGAGCGGCGAGCTCCTCAAGCTGAGACCGGTCGGCGATGTGGACGATCAACGGATTATCCGACGGACGTCCCTTTGCCTCGAATATTTTGGCCACGGCCTCCGAGCTGCGCGCATCCGCCCCGAGCCCGTATACCGTTTCCGTAGGGAACGCTATCGTCCCGCCATCCCGAAGCAGCATCCCGGCTTCAGCCAATCCCTCCGGCGATGCCTGCTCCGAATCCACAACCCATGTTTTCGTCATGTCTTCCCGTCCTTCTTACGATACTATGCGAATAACGAACCGATCTTCTTCATCAGATCCCACAGGAAGAAACGTACCTCCGGCTTTTCGCCGGCAGCTTCCGTCTTCTCCACTTCCGCTTTTGCCACCGATGCAGCAGGAATCTTGCCCTTTTCTTTACTCTTTGGTTCAGCAGCCGGCTTTTCTTCCACTTCTTCCGCAGAAGCGGCATATGCCGTGTTACCGGTTTTCTTCTTCGCAATCATCTCCGAATCTACGAAGCACAGCGGCGGGAACAGCACACACCACCAGTTTTGCCCTTCCGCCGCACCGATCGAAACGCGAAGCGCCTCATACTCGCCGGCTGGGTACACTTGATTGCCGTACATTTTCGTAGGGAACGGGACCACGCCCAGCTCCACGTTATAGCTATAATCGAAGCCGTACTTCTCCAGCGTTGCTCCTACTACACCGTTCAATTCAGGCAGGCGGGCGGTCACTACCGCACGAGCTTCTTCAATGCCTTGCGGTGCCGTGACCCAAGCATTCATCTGTTCGATGATAGCATCACGGACCTGACGCTTAATCCATTGATCCTCCGGAGCATCCGAGTTGGCCAAAATACGAAGACGAATCGATTCCTGCGGGATCACTGCCGCATCCGTACCGGCTGGAGCCAGATACAGCGCTGCCTGAGAGCGGTTTGCTTCCCAGCACATCAGCAGTACCATAAGAGCGAACACCATATATGCGTATTGTCTCCACGCGAATCGTTTAACCATCTTCGTCAGCCCCTCTCAACCTCTTGTGACTCTATGATTCTCAGTATGTCCGGTTTGAGAGAGTTTAAACCTAGCAATCTATTATTTTTGAAAATACTAGATTCCCAGCCACTCGATAAAGTGATTTTTTACCGCTAAAAGCACATAAAATCACTCAATCTCCGTTGGTAGATGATTTTATCACCTTACAGAGACCAAAAGAAAGACGGAACCAACCCACTGGACTCTGTAAAGTGATTCTATAACCTTATCCCAGTCTGTTTGAGCTACCTAAGCGCTTCAAGATGATTATTTCACTCTATCCGCTCCAGGCAGCCGATAGGCCACCACATGCCGCCCGATGCCCGCCAAATCCGGGATGATCTCGATCGCATCCCAGTCCGCGGCTTCCGCCAGCAGCAGCTGCACTTCCTCCGCCTGCCCCCGGCCGACCTCAAAGCCGACCAGCGCCGGCATCGCCGGCAGCTTCGCCAGCTGCGCCGTCAGCCTCCTGTACGGCTCCAGCCCGTCGACGCCGCCGTACAGCGCCGTCCGCGGCTCATACAGCCGCACCTCCGGCTGCAGCCCCGCTTCATCCGCCTCCGGAATGTACGGCGGATTGGACACCACCGCATCGAGGCGTATGCCGCGCTCGATGAACGGGGCCAGCAGGTCCCCTTCCCAGAAGGCGACCCGCCGACCCACGCCGTGGCGCTCGGCATTGCCCCGCGCCACCGCCAAGGCTTCCGGCGAGATGTCGCTTGCGACCAGCCTCCAGCCCTCACAATGCACCGCAAGGCTCACCGCGATCGCCCCGCTGCCTACACCGATGTCCGCGACCAGCGGGCCATCTCCTCCCGGCACGCCTGCGTTTCCAGCTATCGGCTTCCCAGTATCCCCGGCGACCGCACCTTGCCATGTCTCCGGCCACAGCTGCCGCCCCAGCTCCATGACCTGCTCCACCAGCAGCTCCGTCTCCGGCCGCGGAATCAATACGGCCGGCGTCACGGCAAAGGGAAGCCCGTAAAACTCCTGCTCCCCGCGAATATATTGCACCGGTTCGCCGGCTGCCTTCCGTTCCAGCAGCGCCTGCCAGTCCCCTTCGCGTTCCACGGGGAACATTTCCGCCCAGCGAAGCAGCAGTCCCGTCCGATCGGTGCCGAGCAGGTGCTCAAGCAGCAGCTGCGCGTTCGATTCGGGCTCCGTTACCCCGCGCTCCCGCAAAAAAGAAGAAGCCTCCGCGAAGGCTTCACGAATCGAACGCTTGCGCACATTAGGCATGGTTCGCGTATTCTCCTTTTTCCATCTGCTCTGTCTGGGAAGCGATTGTGAGCGCCGATACGATCTCATCCATGTCGCCGTTCAATACCGCATCCAGCCGGTGCAGCGTCAAGCCGATACGGTGATCCGTAACGCGGCTTTGCGGGAAGTTGTAGGTCCGAATGCGCTCGGAGCGGTCGCCCGTTCCGACCTTGCTCTTCCGCTCGGCGCCGTACTTCTCCATCTCTTCCTGCTGGAACTTATCGTAGATCCGCGCACGCAATACCTGCAGCGCCTTCTCTTTGTTCGAGTTCTGCGATTTGCCGTCCTGACACGTAGCAACGATGCCAGTAGGAATATGCGTCACTCGAACCGCCGATTTCGTCGTGTTTACGGACTGTCCGCCCGCACCGCTAGAACAGAAGGTATCCACGCGGATATCATTCTCGTTGATCTCGATATCGAACTCTTCCATCTCCGGCATCACCGCTACCGTCGAGGTGGAGGTATGAATCCGTCCGCCGGACTCCGTCGTTGGAATCCGCTGAACGCGGTGCGCACCGGATTCGAATTTCAGCTTGGAGTACGCACCCTTACCGTTTACGGTAAAGATGATTTCCTTGAAGCCGCCGAGATCGTTCATGCTGGCATCCAGCACTTCCGTCCTCCAGCCTTGCGCATCGGCGAATTTCGAGTACATGCGGTACAGATCCGCTGCGAACAGCGCCGCTTCGTCTCCGCCGGCCGCGCCGCGAATCTCCACAATGACGTTCTTATCATCGTTCGGATCCTTCGGCATCATGAGGATTTTAATCTTTTCTTCGAGCTCCGTCTTGCGTTCGGACAGCTCTTCAAGCTCCATCTTCACAAGCTCTTTCATTTCATCGTCGAGCTTTTCGTTCTGCATAATGCGAGCGGCATCATACTGCTCCACTACGCTCTTGTATTCCATATAGGCATCGTAAGTTTCCTGAAGATCGGATTGCTCCTTGGAATACTCACGCAATTTTTTCGAATCGTTCGCTACATCCGGATCGCACAGCAGCTCGCTCAGCTTCTCATAACGGTCTGCCAGTGCCTGGAGTCGGTCCAACATAGATCATTCACCCTTTCCTTAGTCTTCATCATATCTCTAATCGCCGGGGATGAACTTGTCCGGCCGCATCCTCACCGGTCCGCTATACGTTGAAGCGGAAATGCATGACGTCGCCGTCCTGCACCACATAGTCTTTTCCCTCGAGACGCACTTGTCCTTTTTCCTTGGCTGCGTTCATCGACCCTGCGTTCATCAGATCCTCATATGCCACAACTTCCGCACGAATAAATCCGCGCTCGAAGTCGGTATGAATCACACCTGCCGCCTGCGGAGCCTTCGTCCCCTTGCGGATCGTCCATGCACGAACCTCCTGCACACCCGCTGTAAAGTACGTATACAGCCCGAGCAGCTTATATGCCGCACGGATCAATCGGTTCAAGCCGGATTCCTGAAGTCCGAGCTCCTCAAGGAACATTTCCTTATCCTCGCCCTCAAGCTCTGCAATCTCGGACTCCACCTTAGCGCTGATAGGCACCACTTCCGCGTTTTCCGCCGCCGCGAATTCCCGCACCTTCTGCACATACTCGTTGTCGTCCGCGTTCGCTACCTCCGCCTCGCTTACGTTTGCCGCGTAAAGAACGGGCTTTAGCGTAATCAGATGCAGATCGCGAATCAGCAGCTTCTCATCGTCGCTCAGCTCAACGCTGCGAGCGGAATGGCCGTTCTCGAGCGCTTCCTTCACCCGCTCCAGCACTTCCACTTCCTGAGCGTACTTCTTGTCTCCGCCCTTCATGTTCTTGCGGGAGCGGTCGATGCGCTTCTCCACCGAATCAAGGTCAGCAAAAATCAGCTCCAAATTGATCGTCTCAATATCGCCGAGCGGATCAATCTTACCGGATACATGCGTGATATTCTCATCGACAAAGCAGCGAACCACATGTACGATCGCATCCACCTCACGGATATGAGCAAGAAACTTGTTACCCAGTCCCTCACCCTTGCTCGCTCCCTTTACCAAACCGGCAATATCCACGAATTCAAAAGCCGTCGGAACGACGTTCTTCGGCTGTACCAACTCGGTCAGCTTCACCAAGCGCTCGTCCGGCACCTCAACGACGCCGACGTTCGGATCTATTGTACAGAAAGGGTAGTTCGCCGATTCGGCCCCAGCCTGTGTAATTGCATTAAATAATGTGGACTTTCCGACATTCGGCAGCCCGACGATTCCTGCTTTCAAAACCATACCCAAGGACAACTCCTCATCAGTTCAACTAGGTAAATCCCTAAATAAAGATTATACTACAAAAGCTGCCCACATGTCACCTAATCCTCCGGTGGAACAAAAAGCCGGCACCTGCGTGAACGCAGGTCCGGCATCGCCTTTTATTTCCCATTTTGTCCAAGCAGGCTCACCTTATTCACTGTCCCAGCTGTCCCGAAATCCGGCGCAGCTCATTCGCCAGCCTGTTGAACTCCGCTCTTGCCTCGGGCACCTCCGTCGCATACCACCCGGCTGACAGGAAGCGGATCATTTTATTCGCATCCTCGGGACGGATCAGAATATCCGGCTCGGGGATCGGATCAGGTACGGCACTCGCCCGGTACTCCCGGTACACATCGTTCAAGAAGTCACTGAAGCTTTTGCCCAGCAAGCGGAGAGGCTCGGTCGGGTCCGTCCGCCGCGCCGGATCGAGCGTATTGTGGCCGACAATATCGGTGAGCGGATTCAAGCCGTATTGGTAGCAGGCATACGCCATGACCCAGACATAACGGTTATACGACTCCTGAAGATTGATTTTTCCGCCGTAACACAGCTCTACACCCCCGGCCGTGTCATTCGCATCATCTCCGTACCGTTCATTATCCGTTGTCACGTTGTAGCCTACATGAAACGCCTTCTCGGGCGATCCTGTCAAGAAAGGAATACACTCAATAATTTGCTGATCATCTACAAAAATATGTGCAGAAGCGGACATGTCATACGCCGTTCTTTCAAAATAAGTCACATTGTTCGCCGCGGTTGACCCGGGGTTCCCTGTATCATGAGCAACCATAAAGCGGACGCCGTCCATCGGCAGGATCGGTCTGCGATTGCTTGGCCCTGGCAAATACCTCCGTATGATTTCGTACTTCATGAGAAACGGCACTTGCGCATCACCCCAATGCTTTTACATACACAATATGCCGCAGCTGCAGGAATGGTCCCCCTACGTGTATAAAATGAAAGGCTGTCCCACTGGACAGCCCCCCCTATCTGAAGTTATTTCTTTTCCAGCTCATTCTTCTGCTCCAGCCGTTTCTTAACAAAGTACGACTCCACTTGCTTTCTGAGAACATACGCCCGAACCGCGTTCACCTTCTCCGGTTGCAGGTCTACGTAACGGGCACCAAAGTAGATCCCGTACTCCGCCCGTTCTTTTCTAACGATCTCCGCTACGCATCGGAAGGAAAACCCAAGATCCATCTCCATCTCAACAAGCGAGCTGCTGCTCAGCCGGTCGGCTTGATCCTGAAGAACAAACCCTATCCCGCTGATGCTTATATTTTTTATCTGCAAACCAACTTCATCCTCTAATTGCAGCTTCGGGCTGCCTGCCCCATGGGCGATCGCCTGGAGCTTTCCTTCTTGACTGATTTCTATTCTCGGATGCTCCCGCTTCTCCGGGAATCGGTCCTTCGTCTGTGGGGGAATAATCACCATTAAGGCTCCGTGATCCATCGCGACGACCGTGGAATGAAACGTGTAGATGCCGCCTTTGGAATATACCATCAGCTTCACTTGATCGCCGAGCTTGAACATTTTATATTCCGGAAGCTCAATCTCCAGAATATCCCCTTCCGCATAGGTAAGAATGCCTGTAGCGACATAATCCTTCTTCTCTACCGCGGTACGGCTGTTCAGCATAATCCCGTGAGAAGTATTGTACATTTCTTTTTTTGGTGCGGAGGAATTGAATCGAAACGTCACTTAGACCACCTCTCTGTCGAACGGGATTTTTCTCGATAATCACCCTTATGGCCCGACATACCATCTCCACTCTTCGACATATGTCCTTGCCGGTTGCTCTAAGGTAATACTATTATACCGGGTAAAAAGTCCTGCAACAACTGTTTTCCACAGAACGATATCTTATCCAACGCAGGAACAAATGTCTTACAGTTGCAGGCTTTGTCCATTTTTTCTACAATAAGGTGTGAATAACATGAGAGTTATCCACATACTTATCCACACCATGTTAACAACGAATATTTGTTCGTTTATTTGTCCACATCGGTATAACTGGAGGTTTTACGTTGTCAACAACAGAACAACACGTTTACTATATGCAGGCTGCTATTGAAGAAGCACGAAAGGCAGAGGCGCTAAGAGAGGTTCCGATCGGGGCTGTGGTCGTGCGGGACGGGACGATCATTGGCCGCGGCTATAATCTGCGTGAAACGTCCAAGGATCCTTTAGCCCACGCCGAGCTAATTGCTATCAAGCAGGCTAGCGAAGCACTTGATGCATGGCGGCTGCTGGAGTGCCGGTTATACGTTACGCTTGAGCCGTGCCCCATGTGCGCCGGCGCCATTGTCCAAGCGCGTATTCCCCAGATAGTCTACGGCACTACGGATCCGAAAGCCGGGTGTGCGGGGACGCTCATGAATTTGTTGCAGGAGGAACGTTTCAATCATCAGGTGGATATCGTAAGTGGTGTTCTTCAGGAGGAGTGCAGCCGTTTACTGACTGATTTTTTCCGCAAATTACGAAGCAAGTAGGCCCAAACCGTATTTACAGCGAAATCCTCCTTTGCTAAAATAACAATACTAAAGCAAATCGAGACGTGGCTCAGCTTGGTAGAGCGCTTGGTTCGGGACCAAGAGGTCGCAGGTTCAAATCCTGTCGTCTCGACCATCATGATTTGTGCCTGGTGACATTGCGTCATATTATGATATAATATCCCCAGCATAGGTCCCCGTAGCTCAACAGGATAGAGCAGTCCTCTCCTAAAGGACAGATAGTGGTTCGAGTCCTCTCGGGGACGTAAAAAGGTATTTACAAGAAAGAGGCTTACAGCATGCTGTAGGCCTCTTTTTTTATCGCGTAACTATGATGGGCTCCTTCTTGGTTATGACGATCGTATGCTCAAATTGTGCCGAGAGACTTCCATCCCAGGTACGCAGGGTCCATCCGTCCGCCTCCAGGTATACATCAGGTCCTCCCTCATTAACGATCGGCTCAATGGTGAGAACCATGCCTTCCTGCAGTAAGAAGCCGGTTCCCGGTCTGCCGGTATGGGTAAAAAGAGGCTGCTCGTGGATCGCCCGCCCGATCCCATGCCCCCTCAGCTCCTGAACGATCGAATAGCCTGCCTGTTCCACGTGCTTCTGCAGCGGATACATGACATCCCCTATCCGGTTCCCTGCAGTCGCCCTTCGCAGTCCCAGCTCTAAGCATTCTTTCGCCGTCCGAACAAGCTTCTTGGCCTCGGGAGTAGCTTCCCCTATGAGATACGTACGGGCCGAATCCGCCAGCCAGCCCTGAAAGCTGCATACGATATCCAGCTTTACGATATCTCCGCTTTGTAAAGGGGCTTCTCTAGGAAATCCGTGAGCCGCTTCATCGTTAATCGAGATACAGGTGGCATAGGGAAATCCTTGATAACCTTTAGTGGCCGGTTTGGCCCCATGCTTCTCCAAGAATCGTTCGGCTTCCTCATTGATTTCCATTGTGGACACGCCCGGTTTCATCCAGGCTGCGATATGCGAATGAAACGCCGACAGGATGGCGCCTGCCTTTTGAATCTTCTGAATCTCCTCCGGCCGTTTGATATAGCCTTTAGGTCGCTTCATTTGCTTCTCCTCCTTCCGCCCGTCAGCCTTCCTTGCTCCATAGTACGCAATTGCATGAGAAAGTTGCACTGTGGTACCATAACCACACAATGATCTGTTCAAGGGGGCCTGACCGAATGATTCAGGATGCCGACTGGCAGGAGGAACGCAAGCGGCTGAAGCTTGTCTTACGGGAAGTCAAAAAAATTCTCGACAAGACGGAGGATCTCAGCGATCAACGAAAGTCTACGGTATTTGAAGCGCTGAAAGACTTCTGGGAAGACATCTCCGTGAACATGGCGAACCCGGACGATATTATGGAAACGGTGACGAGCATCACCCAACAGCAGATGATGCTGGCAGGCCAGGAGCGAAGTTTGATGCACGCGGAAGCCACACGCCATCGCGTCGTTCGTATGTACCGTACCCCCTATTTCGGTCGAATCGACTTCACAGAGGAAGGGACTAACGACCGGGAGCAAATCTACATCGGGATCGCTTCCGTATTGAACGAGGAGACGCAAGAATACTTGGTCTATGACTGGCGGGCGCCGATCTCGAACCTTTTTTACGATTACCCGCCGGGCCCCGCCTCCTACGAAACCCCATCCGGTACGATCTCCGGCATGCTCAACCTTAAGCGCCAATACGTTATCCGTAATGGTGAGCTGCAAGCCATGTTCGATACCGGGGTGACCATTGGCGACGAGGTACTGCAGCATCTGCTCGGGCAAAGTGCGGATGATCGTATGAAAAGTATTGTCGCGACCATTCAGAAGGAGCAGAACCAAATCATTCGCGACGACAAGCATCAGGTTTTGATCGTGCAAGGCTCGGCCGGCAGCGGCAAAACCTCGGTTGCGTTGCAGCGCATCGCCTACCTGCTATATAAGCACAGAAATACGCTGAATGCGGATAATGTGGTCTTATTTTCACCTAACACGCTGTTTAACAGCTACGTTTCGAGCGTGCTTCCCGAAATGGGAGAAGCGAATATGCATCAGACGACCTACCAGGAATATTTGCAGCTGCGATTGGGCTCGCGATTCGATATCGAAGACCCTTACTCTCAGATGGAATACATCCTAACGGCCCCAGCCGGCAGGGAGCTGGAGGTACGCCGTCTCTCGATCCGTTTCAAGTCTTCCGAAGCGTTTTTGGCCATTATGGATGCCTATGCCGCCCGTTTGGAGCAAGAGAGGGGCATGCTGTTCCATGACCTGACCTTCCAAGGTCGTATCCTTATCTCAGGTAAAGCTATACGTGAACAGTTCTACGGAATGGACCCGAGCCTCAAGATAACGAACCGGCTTGGTTTGCTTAAGGACTGGCTTCTAAAGGAGCTTAAAGTCGCAGCCAAGAAGGAACGTCAAGCCGATTGGGTCAAGGATGAGCTTGAGCTGCTGGATAAGGAGGACTACCAGCGGGCTTATGAGGCAATGCGGAAGGTAAATGATGAGCGGGAAATCAGTTTTGACGATGCCCGTCTGGAGACACAGTTTCTTGCCAAATTTATCGTTCATGAACGTTTTAAGCCGCTGCGCCAAACGATCCGTAAGCTGCGGTTTCTATCGGTAACGGCGATGTACGAGCAGCTGTTTACCGGCTCCTGGCTTCAGGAGGCAGCCGAACAGGCGGGTATCGGGGTGCCTGAAGGAATGGATGACGTGGCCCGGTTTACCCTTGGTAAGATCCAGTCCGGGCACCTGCCTTATGAGGATGCTACCCCAATGCTCTATCTGAACGAGCTCATTGAAGGCTTTCAGTCGTACAATACGGTCAAGCATGTATTCATAGATGAAGCACAGGATTACACAGCATTCCAGTATGCTTTCCTCGGGCGATTGTTTCCGCGCAGCCGGCTGACGCTTCTCGGCGACTTCAATCAAGCCATCTATGCCCATGCGTCGGAGCAGGACGGTTATAATGTGCTTTACCGGCGTTATAGTCCGGAGCAGGTTCGGATGATCCGGTTGGTCCGCAGTTATCGTTCCACGGAAGAAATCGTAGCGTATTCCAAAGCGATTCTTCCTGACGGGGAGCCTGTAGAGCCCTTCCGTCGCAGCGGTCAGCCTCCTAAGGTGACTGCGGCTTCTGACACCGGTGCCCTGGCAGCCGCCATTGCTGAGGAAACGGGCTTACTGCTGGCTAAAGGGGTTACCTCCATAGCAATCATCTGCAAAACGGCTCAAGAGGCTGCTGAGGCTCACGAGCTTCTCAAGGACTTTATTTCGGTCGAGCTTATTACGAAGGAATCCCGGGACTTTCACGGAGGGCTCCTGGTGATCCCGGTGTACTTGGCCAAAGGGTTGGAATTTGACGCTGTACTTCTCTTCGATGCCGGGGAAAATAAGTATGCTAAAGAAAGTGAACGTAAGCTTCTATATACCGCTTGTACCCGGGCTATGCACCATCTGTCTATATTTTACACGGGTGAACCTTCTCCCTTTCTTCCACTCGCTGGAAACACCTAAAGATTTGCTAAAATGAGCAGAGAATCGTCTTTTGGCGATTCTCTTTTCTTAGGGTGCATGGTAAAATAGTGGCATTCTGTGTTGCGAGGTGTAGACAGCATGCCGCTTAATAGCCGCTATTATGTAGTTTACGATGAATTTACGATCTCGATTTGTACCTTGCTTGAAGAAGTGTTTGAAGCTCTTGCCGGCGGGTCGAATCTTTACGGCTATACCGATGATGAGCAGCTTGCGCAGTTATTGATGACGGAATGCTTTCATATTCTTGAAAAAAAGTAATTTATATGTCATATAAAAACAACATCTTCTTACCAAAGATAAGATGCTTGCATATACGAAGTAAAAAGACCCCTTTTTCTTGAAGGGGTCCTTTTTTTACCGTTCATTTCCTTCTTAGCCTTCCCCGTTGTTATGACGGGAATGGTTTTGGTTTTTTACACGTTTCGATCCGGATAACGGCTCATTTTGAGCGGCATGCTCTTCTTGATTCTGACGTCCGCTTGGAGGGTTAACTACCTGCGTCTTATTTTTAGGCATATCGCGTCTCCTCCTTATTCTTTATCTAACAGCATTGTGCCGCCGGGTTCTTTGTCATGGTTTAATGCATCCTGATGACGGTGATCATTGGTTTGCTGCTGACTTTGCTGGGCCTGCAGACTGTTTACCGTGTTCTTCTCCAAATCCTTAACGACGTTTTGCAGGTTCTTATCGACGTTGCTTTTATTTTTCGTCATCGTAGGGCGACCTCCACTCTAGCTTGTAAGATCATGCAGCTGCGAAGCACACTCGTGAATGTGACGAACATAATCATCAATTAGTGTTTGGATCGTCGCTGTGCGTTCATCGACATGCATTCCCGCACTTTCCACATCAACCAGCTCTACCTTCACTTCTCTCGAGTCCACATAAGTACATTTGAAGTCAAAGCTGTAACCGCTGTGCCCAGCCGTTTCAATGGTAATGCGGAGCACCTTCTCGTCTGCCTCATCGGCTACCACCTTTGCCTTATCCGATGAATTTAACACATTCGGCAGCGTCTTATCCCAGGCTTCGGCAAGCTTCTGCTGGCTAATTTGCAGCGTATCTGTTCTGCTCATGAGATTCCACCTCCACGTACTTAAAATGCGGAATCCCAGACCCCTTTATGCGGAAAAGCCGCAGGGGAAATTTAGACAGCACCGTCACCTCTGTCCGGTGGGATACCCCTGCTAGCAGCCGACTGCGATGTATTCCTCTCGAAGCTCATGCTCAGACGAACCTGCGGTTCTCATCCCACCGTCTCTGTCCGACAACAAAAAAACGACCCCGCAAGGTCGTTATGTTTATATGTATGGCGGAGAGGGAGGGGATACGGCTGCCTTCAGCCGACTGCGATGTATTCATCCCGAAGCACTTGCTCCGACGAACCTGCGGTTCTCAACCCACCGTCCCTGTCCGCCAACAAAAAAACGACCCCGCAGGGTCGTTATGTTTTTATGTATGGTGGAGAGGGTGGGATACGGCTGCCTTCAGCCGACTGCGATGTATTCATCCCGAGGCACTTGCTCCGACGAACCTACGGTTCTCATCCCACCGTCCCTGTCCGCCAACAAAAAAACGACCCCGCAGGGTCGTTATGTTTTTATGTATGGCGGAGAGGGTGGGATGCGGCTGCTTGCAGCCGACTGCGATGTATTCCTCTCGAAGCTCATGCTCCGACGAACCTACGGTTCTCATCCCTCTCTGTCCGCCAATAAAAAAACGACCCCACAGGGTCGTTATGTTTAATATGTATGGCGGAGAGGGTGGGATTCGAACCCACGGTAGCCTCACGACTACGGCGGTTTTCAAGACCGCTGCCTTAAACCACTCGACCACCTCTCCAATTGGTGACAAGAAGCATTGTATCACAGATCAAAAACGATTATCAAGCGTTATTTTCTGCTGATCCGGTCAATTCCACCCATATAAGGGCGTAAAACCTCCGGTATCACAATACTGCCGTCCTCCTGCTGATAGTTCTCAAGGATCGCAGCAACGGTGCGGCCAAGGGCAAGGCCTGAGCCGTTCAACGTATGCACAAACTCCGGCTTCGCCTTGGCATCGCGGCGGAAACGAATATTGGCACGTCGTGCTTGGAAATCCTCAAAATTGCTGCAGGACGAAATCTCGCGATAGGAATTCCCGCTTGGAAGCCATACCTCAAGGTCATACGTCTTGGCTGAGGAGAACCCGATATCGCCCGTACAGAGGTTCAGTACACGGTACGGCAGCTTCAACAACTGCAGCACCTTCTCGGCATCCGCCGTCAGCTTCTCCAGCTCGTCATAGGACGTTTCCGGAGCCACCAGCTTCACCAACTCAATCTTATTGAACTGATGCTGGCGAATCAAGCCGCGCGTATCTCTCCCGGCAGAGCCTGCCTCTGATCGGAAGCAGGCACTGAAGGCTACGAAGTACTTCGGCAAATCCTCGGCGGCAAGAATATCCTCCCGGTGATAGTTGGTTACCGGGACCTCAGCTGTCGGGATTAAGAAATAATCCGTATCCGTAAGCTTAAAGACATCCTCTTCAAACTTTGGAAGCTGTCCCGTCCCTGTCAAGCTATCCCGGTTGACGATATAAGGAGGGAGCATTTCCTCATAGCCGTGCTGATCCGCATGCAGATCCATCATAAAGTTCATGAGAGCACGCTCTAAGCGCGCACCGAGTCCTTTATAAAACACAAATCTGGAGCCCGTCACCTTCGCCGCTGCCTCGAAGTCAAGAATGTTCAACTGCTGTGCCAATTCCCAATGAGGCTTTGGTTCATAGGCGAATGCGGTTGGTTCCCCGATACGGCGAATTTCTACATTCTCCTCCTCGGAATGTCCTACGGGAACTGTTCCATGTGGAACATTCGGAATCGACATGACAATCGCGTCCAATTCCGCTTCCAGCACACGAATCTCATCGTCGAGCCCTTTTATGCGATCACCGACAACCTTCATTTCCTCAATAAGGTGGTCCGCATTTTCCTTCGCCTTCTTCAGTGCCGCGACCTCTTGGGATACAACATTCCGTCTATTCTTAAGCTGCTCCACCTCTTGAAGCAGCTCTCTGCGCTTAGCATCCAATTCCGTGAAACGATCCAGCTCTGCAGGAACGCTCCCCCGGTTGGCCATGCCTTGCTTTACTTTCTCCATTTCACTGCGCAACAGCTTTACATCCAACAAGGGAAACCCCTCCTACCTCGTGTCACGTACCATGTCTAGGAAATATGCATGCATCCGTTCATCATCGGTCAACTCCGGATGAAACGAGGCTGCGAGCAAGTGCCCTTGGCGGGCTGCTACAATCTGATCCTGATAGGTCGATAAAATTTCCACACCTGTTCCTACCGATTCAATCAAAGGGGCCCGGATAAACACAGCCCGTACATCCTCACCGATCCCCTTAACCTTCAGATCCGTTTCAAAGCTCTCCCTCTGTCTGCCAAAGGCATTACGGGCTACCTGAATATCCATCACGCCGAGATGAGCTTCATCCTGACCCGTAATCTCCTTAGCCAAGACAATCAATCCGGCGCAAGTACCGAACATCGGTTTGCCTTGGGAAGAAAACTCGCGAAGTCCGTCAATGAACCCGTAAGTGCGCATTAATTTTCCGATTGTCGTGCTTTCCCCGCCGGGAATGACGATGCCGTCCACCTCGGCCAGCTGTTCCCTTTTCTTGACAACAACGCCCTCGGCACCGGCCTTTTCTATTAAACGGATATGCTCAGCTACTGCACCCTGCAGCGCCAATACACCGATTTTCATACCAGCTACCTTCTTCCTTCGCTTACCTTGGCTTCGTTAATCTTACCAGCCGCGTTCGGACATCCGCTCGGAGGCTTGCAGCTTGGAGATCTCGATCCCTTTCATCGGCGTACCCAAATTCTTGGATACTCTGGCGATCAACTCATAGTCTGTGTAGTGTGTAGTTGCCTCCACAATCGCTTTGGCAAACTTCTCCGGATTATCCGATTTGAAAATACCGGAGCCCACGAACACACCATCAGAACCCAAATGCATCATCAAAGCCGCATCAGCAGGTGTTGCAACGCCGCCAGCAGCGAAGTTTACTACCGGCAGTTTGCCAGTCTCATGAACCTGAAGCAGCAGGTTGTAAGGAGCGCCCAACAGCTTAGCTTCATTCATCAGCTCATCGCGGGACATAGCTTGTACCTTGCGAATTTGGGAAACCATCATACGCATATGACGAACGGCCTCTACGATGTTTCCTGTGCCCGGCTCGCCCTTCGTACGGATCATCGAAGCACCTTCCCCGATTCTTCGAAGCGCTTCTCCCAGATCTCTTGCTCCGCATACGAACGGAACCGTAAACTCGCTCTTATTGATATGGTACACTTCGTCAGCAGGTGTCAGTACTTCACTCTCATCGATGTAGTCTACACCCATGGATTCAAGGATTTTTGCTTCGACAAAATGTCCGATCCGTGCCTTAGCCATAACCGGGATGGAAACAGCCCTCATTACCTCTTCCATTACCGTAGGGTCAGCCATACGAGCTACTCCGCCCGCCGCACGAATATCGGAAGGTACCCGCTCCAAAGCCATAACGGCCGAAGCTCCTGCCGCTTCCGCAATTCTCGCCTGCTCTGCATTCATGACGTCCATGATGACGCCACCCTTTTGCATTTCAGCCATACCCTTTTTCACTCTGGACGTTCCTGTCTCCATGTCCGAACTCCTCCTAATCTATACAATAAACTAAAGTCAAATGCCAAATTTAGGCCAAACTAACTAAACAAATATTTTACATGAATCTTCATAAATATACAATAACTATGCCGACATTCCCCTTATCCCTGAGGCGTTCCGCCGAGCATATCTACGAAAAAGTTTTTAATCGCCCGGAAAAACAATCGGAACCAGCCGCCCTTCTCCACATCCTGAGTTGCGATGAGGTTCACAGGGTACTCTTTGCCATTGTAAGTAACCTTGGCAATGCCAAGCACCTGATCCTTCTGAATCGGCGCCTCCAGCTTGCTTGCTTCAATAGGCTCTGCAGTCACAACGAATTCTTCAGGCTTTGCATCCTTTTTAGCAACAATATTCAAACCTGTCTGCGTTACCACAGGTACCTGCAGCTCTACACCTTTTTTAATATGGACGGTTTTCAAGGAATCTATTTCCGACTTCGCCGTAAGCACTTGCTTCAACTGAAAATTGTTAAATCCGTAATCGAGCACCTTGCGGCTTTCTTCAAAGCGCTTCGGTTCCGTTTTTGCGCCCATGATGACACTAATCAAACGAATTCCGTCACGTTCTGCCGTACCGGTAAAGCACCAGCCCGCCTCGTTGGTATGTCCTGTCTTTAGACCGTCCAATCCAGGATAGGCATATCGTTTGAAATTGAGAATATCCTTATTGCCTTCCAGCATCCAGTTCCAATTGACCATTGGTGCTTTATCAGTAGGTCTAAATTTCTGAGAAGGGATTTTCGTAAAATCAAGCACATCTTTATGATCTTTAACAATATTGTATGCTAGAATGGCGGCATCTCTGGCGGTCATTAACGTCTCGCCTTGAATTTCTTTCGGTACGTAAGGAGCTTTCATATCTGCGCGGGACAACCCTGTGGCATTAATAAAGTTGGCTGTTTGGGACATCCCCATCTCTCTAGCCTTTTCATTCATTTTCTTTGCGAAGTTTTCCTCGGTGCCCTCAAGAAACTCCGCCAATGCAACCGAAGCGTCATTACCCGAATAAATCGACATCGCCGAGAACATATCCTTAACCGTGGCCTTCTCATTCTCTGCCAGAAGGTCACCGGAACCAATAACCGTTGCAGCATTAGCAGTCGTATTCACCATATCGGTCATCTTGATCTTACCGTTCTTTACGGCATCCATGACCAGATACTCCGTCATCATTTTGGCCATACTTGCCGGTGGCAGCGCTTCGTCTGCATTAAGCTCGTAGAGCACCTGACCCGTCGATGCTTCCATTAGAATGGCCGATTTCACATCCAGCTTCAAATCCACAGGGTCTGCTGCCATAGCTGCCTGGGGTTGTGTCCAAGCCAGAGACGTAGTAAGTACAATAAGAGCCATAAACGAAGTGGAAACGCGCTTCACTGACTTAAACATCCTCTCACTCCCATTATTCGTATTGTGATTCTTTGAAAACAAGCAACATCTATTTTACCATAAGCCCTAATGCTGTACAAAAAAGAAAAAACAGGAGGAAGTTTCCTCCTGTGGTTTGCAATAAATTAAAGGGAGTAGTTTGGCGCTTCCTTCGTAATCTGAACATCATGAGGATGGCTCTCACGAAGGCCGGCACCGGTAATGCGAATGAACGTTGTATCATTGATCAGCTCTTGGATGGTAGCTGCACCACAGTAGCCCATACCCGAACGAAGTCCGCCGATCAGCTGGTAGATGGTATCCGCAAGTGGTCCCTTGTAAGCCACACGGCCTTCAATGCCCTCCGGTACCAGCTTACTTTCGTTCTCTTGGAAATAACGGTCCTTGCTGCCTTCCTTCATTGCGCCAAGGGAACCCATACCGCGATACACCTTGAACTTCCGTCCTTGGAAAATCTCCGATTCCCCAGGGCTCTCATCCGTTCCTGCGAATAAGCTTCCGATCATTACTGCACTTGCGCCTGCTGCGATTGCCTTCGCTACATCACCGGAATACTTTATACCGCCATCCGCGATGATCGGTACATTGTATTCTCTTGCTACCGCTGCACAATCGTAGATAGCTGTAATTTGAGGCACGCCGATACCGGCAATAACACGTGTAGTACAGATCGAGCCAGGACCGATTCCGACCTTTACGATGGAAGCACCTGCTTCAATCAGATCCCGTGTACCGTCTCCGGTCGCCACGTTCCCCGCACAAATCGGCATATCCGGATATTGATCACGCAAGCGGCGTACTGTATTCAGAATATTGACGTGGTGACCATGAGCGGAATCCACTACGATAAGGTCCACACCGGCCTCTACGAGAGCCGCGGCACGCTCCATGACATCCTTCGACACACCGAGCGCTGCACCGACCAGAAGCCGTCCTTGAGCGTCCTTCGCCGAGTTCGGGAACTGGATGGCCTTCTCAATATCCTTGATCGTGATGAGCCCCTTCAGAATGTTGTTCTCATCCACTAAAGGTAGCTTTTCAATCTTATGCTGCTGCAAAATGATCTCTGCCTGCTGCAATGTAGTTCCTACAGGAGCCGTTACCAGGTTCTGCTGCGTCATCACTTCGCTGATCTTGATTGAGTAATCATGCACGAAACGCAGATCACGGTTTGTAAGAATACCAACCAGCTTCTTCTGCTGATCGCAGATAGGTACGCCAGAGATCCGGTATTTGGCCATTAAGGCTTCCGCGTCGTAGACATGATGGTCAGGCGTTAAATAAAAGGGATTCGTTATAACGCCGCTTTCCGAGCGTTTCACACGATCTACTTCCTCCGCTTGCTGAGCGATCGGCATGTTCTTATGAATGATACCGATGCCGCCCTCCCGTGCCATAGCAATGGCCAGCGCGGATTCCGTTACTGTATCCATTGCAGAGCTCAAGAGTGGAATGTTCAGTTTAATACTCCCCGCCAGCTCCGTAGAGATGTCGATCTCCTTACCGAATACCTGAGACTTTCTAGGAACAAGCAATACATCATCGAACGTCAAGCCTTCTTTACCAAATTTGGTTTCCCACACAACCTTAATCCTCCTTTATTTCTATACCTACCGAAAGATATTATTGCAATCTTAACAAAAGCCCAAAATTGGTGTCAAGCTTAAAGTTCTAATCACCTTTAGTATGCCTTGAATATGAGAAAAAGAGCCTTCCGGGTTTCACCCCATAAGGCTCTTGTGCTGCTTGGCGACGTTCTACTCTCCCAGGACCCTTCGGTCCAAGTACCATCGACGCTGGAAGGCTTAACGGTCGTGTTCGGTATGGGTACGCGTGGTTCCCTTCCGCCATCATCACCAAACGTGATGCTTCTGCCAAGAAACATCTAGGTTGTTGTTCAAAGCGACTTGCGCCTTGAAAACTGGATTCGAAACTTCAGCAAATGTCATATAGCTTTATTTGGATAAGCCCTCGACCGATTAGTATTCGTCAGCTCCACACGTTGCCGCGCTTCCACCCCGAACCTATCTACCTCGTCGTCTACAAGGGGTCTTACATACTGGGAAATCTCATCTTGAGGGGGGCTTCACGCTTAGATGCTTTCAGCGCTTATCCCTTCCGTACTTGGCTATCCAGCCGTGCCTCTGGCGAGACAACTGGTACACCAGCGGTACGTCCATCCCGGTCCTCTCGTACTAAGGACAGCTCCTCTCAAATTTCCTACGCCCGCGACAGATAGGGACCGAACTGTCTCACGACGTTCTGAACCCAGCTCGCGTACCGCTTTAATGGGCGAACAGCCCAACCCTTGGGACCTACTTCAGCCCCAGGATGCGATGAGCCGACATCGAGGTGCCAAACCTCCCCGTCGATGTGGACTCTTGGGGGAGATAAGCCTGTTATCCCCAGGGTAGCTTTTATCCGTTGAGCGATGGCCCTTCCATTCGGTACCACCGGATCACTAAGCCCGACTTTCGTCCCTGCTCGACCTGTTTGTCTCGCAGTCAAGCTCCCTTATGCCTTTGCACTCTTCGAATGATTTCCAACCATTCTGAGGGAACCTTGGGGCGCCTCCGTTACTCTTTAGGAGGCGACCGCCCCAGTCAAACTGCCTACCTGACACTGTCCCCGCACCCGATCAGGGTGCCAGGTTAGAACTCCGATACGATCAGGGTGGTATCCCAACGGCGCCTCCACCGAAGCTGGCGCTCCGGCTTCCTAGGCTCCCACCTATCCTGTACAGATCGTACCAAAGTCCAATATCAAGCTGCAGTAAAGCTCCATGGGGTCTTTCCGTCTTGTCGCGGGTAACCTGCATCTTCACAGGTATTAAAATTTCACCGGATCTCTCGTCGAGACAGCGCCCAAGTCGTTACGCCATTCGTGCGGGTCAGAATTTACCTGACAAGGAATTTCGCTACCTTAGGACCGTTATAGTTACGGCCGCCGTTTACTGGGGCTTCGGTTCACAGCTTCGGGTTTAACCCCTAACCGCTCCCCTTAACCTTCCAGCACCGGGCAGGCGTCAGCCCGTATACTTCGCCTTGCGGCTTCGCACAGACCTGTGTTTTTGCTAAACAGTCGCTTGGGCCTTTTCACTGCGGCCCCCTCGGGCTATTCACCCTACCGAGGCACCCCTTCTCCCGAAGTTACGGGGTCATTTTGCCGAGTTCCTTAACGAGAGTTCTTCCGAGCGCCTTAGCATGCTCTGCTCGCCTACCTGTGTCGGTTTGCGGTACGGGCACCTTCTCCCTGGCTAGAGGCTTTTCTTGGCAGCTTGAACTCATGACCTTCGCTACTATAATTTCGCTCCCCATCACAGCCCAGCCTTACGGTTAGCGGATTTGCCTACTAACCAGCCTCGCTGCTTGGACGGACATCCATCAGTCCGCGTCACTATCCTTCTGCGTCACCCCATCGCTCATAACGGTTCACGGTGGTACAGGAATTTCAACCTGTTGTCCTTCGACTACGCCTTTCGGCCTCGCCTTAGGTCCCGACTTACCCTGAGCGGACGAACCTTCCTCAGGAACCCTTAGGCTTACGGCGGACAAGATTCTCACTTGTCTTTTCGTTACTCATACCGGCATTCTCACTTGTAACCGCTCCAGCTGTCCTCACGATCAACCTTCACCGCTGTTACAACGCTCCCCTACTGCCCATAAATGGACTCATAGCTTCGGTGGTGTGTTTAGCCCCGTTACATTTTCGGCGCAGAGTCACTCGACCAGTGAGCTATTACGCACTCTTTCAATGGTGGCTGCTTCTAAGCCAACATCCTGGTTGTCTTTGCAACTCCACATCCTTTCCCACTTAACACACACTTGGGGACCTTAGCTGATGATCTGGGCTGTTTCCCTCTTGACAATGGATCTTAGCACTCACTGTCTGACTCCCGGGTTAAAGTCTGCGGCATTCAGAGTTTGACTGGACTTGGTAACCCTTGGCGGGCCCCGCACCCAATCAGTGCTTTACCTCCGCGACTCATCACCCGAGGCTAGCCCTAAAGCTATTTCGGGGAGAACCAGCTATCTCCGAGTTCGATTGGAATTTCTCCGCTACCCCCACCTCATCCCCGAATTTTTCAACATTCGTGGGTTCGGGCCTCCAGTGCGTGTTACCGCACCTTCACCCTGGACAGGGGTAGATCACACGGTTTCGGGTCTACGTCTACGTACTTATTCGCCCTATTCAGACTCGCTTTCGCTGCGGCTCCGGCTTCTCACCTTAACCTTGCGCGTAAACGTAACTCGCCGGTTCATTCTACAAAAGGCACGCCATCACTCATTAACGAGCTCTGACTTCTTGTAAGCACACGGTTTCAGGTTCTTTTTCACTCCGCTCCCGCGGTTCTTTTCACCTTTCCCTCACGGTACTGCTTCACTATCGGTCACCAGGGAGTATTTAGCCTTGGCAGATGGTCCTGCCGGATTCCGACGGGGTTTCACGTGTCCCGCCGTACTCAGGATCCGTCTAGAGTCTCGGTTGCTTTCGGTTACGGGGCTGTTACCCACTTTGGCCGGCCTTTCCAGACCTGTTCGCCTACCAACCTGCACTCACATTGACGTCCTACAACCCCAAGGGGCAAGCCCCTTGGTTTGGGCTGTTCCGCTTTCGCTCGCCGCTACTGACGGAATCACTTTTGTTTTCTTTTCCTGAGGGTACTTAGATGTTTCAGTTCCCCTCGTCTGCCTCCTACACAGCTATGTATTCACTGTGTGGTACGTGAGTATTACCTCACGCGGGTTCCCCCATTCGGACATCCCCGGATCAAAGCCTGCTTACGGCTCCCCGAGGCATTTCGTCGTTCGCCACGTCCTTCTTCGGCTCCTGGTGCCTAGGCATCCTCCGTGTGCTCTTATTAGCTTAACCAATCGTTCGAATGATCTTGGTTCTCCGTTCCGTTGTGCTACGCACAAAGTCACTCCAAACTCAAGACATTCTCACTAGCAGCTAAAAGATTGTTCATCTCGCATTCGCTCGATAAACCATCGTATAGATGTTTCGACAATTTGCTTGTTTCGATATCCAGTTTTCAAGGAACAATATCTTTTGTCACAAATTGCGACAAAAACAATCTTACCATACCGACAGTCGTGATGCAAGTGGTAGGTTATGGTGGAGCCAAGCGGGATCGAACCGCTGACCTCCTGCTTGCAAGGCAGGCGCTCTCCCAGCTGAGCTATGGCCCCAAGAGAATATTAACTTAATATGGTGGGCCCTAGTGGACTCGAACCACCGACCTCACCCTTATCAGGGGTGCGCTCTAACCAGCTGAGCTAAGGGCCCGTATGCACTAAAATACTCACAAGAAAAGCCCACCCTTGGTGGGCTTTCTCATGTGCTTGGCGACGTTCTACTCTCCCAGGACCCTTCGGTCCAAGTACCATCGACGCTGGAAGGCTTAACGGTCGTGTTCGGTATGGGTACGCGTGGTTCCCTTCCGCCATCATCACCAAACGATTTACTCGAAAGGCATTGCACCTTTCAAAACTGAACAACGTGGAGAGTGAGTTCGCTGCAACTGTTACATCGTGGAACGATGTCAGTTGTCAGCTATTATGTCCGATGGCCTACAGCCATCATGGACTCCATAGAAAGGAGGTGATCCAGCCGCACCTTCCGATACGGCTACCTTGTTACGACTTCACCCCAATCATCTACCCCACCTTCGGCGGCTGGCTCCTTGCGGTTACCCCACCGACTTCGGGTGTTGTAAACTCTCGTGGTGTGACGGGCGGTGTGTACAAGACCCGGGAACGTATTCACCGCGGCATGCTGATCCGCGATTACTAGCAATTCCGACTTCATGCAGGCGAGTTGCAGCCTGCAATCCGAACTGAGACCGGCTTCTAAGGATTCGCTCCGGATCGCTCCTTCGCTGCCCGTTGTACCGGCCATTGTAGTACGTGTGTAGCCCAGGTCATAAGGGGCATGATGATTTGACGTCATCCCCACCTTCCTCCGGTTTGTCACCGGCAGTCACTTCAGAGTGCCCAACTCAATGCTGGCAACTGAAATCAAGGGTTGCGCTCGTTGCGGGACTTAACCCAACATCTCACGACACGAGCTGACGACAACCATGCACCACCTGTCTCCTCTGTCCCGAAGGCCTGCCCTATCTCTAGGACATTCAGAGGGATGTCAAGACCTGGTAAGGTTCTTCGCGTTGCTTCGAATTAAACCACATACTCCACTGCTTGTGCGGGTCCCCGTCAATTCCTTTGAGTTTCACTCTTGCGAGCGTACTCCCCAGGCGGAGTGCTTACTGTGTTTACTTCGGCACCAAGGGTATCGAAACCCCTAACACCTAGCACTCATCGTTTACGGCGTGGACTACCAGGGTATCTAATCCTGTTTGCTCCCCACGCTTTCGCGCCTCAGCGTCAGTTACAGTCCAGAAAGTCGCCTTCGCCACTGGTGTTCCTCCACATCTCTACGCATTTCACCGCTACACGTGGAATTCCACTTTCCTCTCCTGCACTCAAGTCTCCCAGTTTTCAGTGCGAACCAGGGTTGAGCCCTGGGCTTAAACACCAAACTTAAAAGACCGCCTGCGCGCGCTTTACGCCCAATAATTCCGGACAACGCTTGCCCCCTACGTATTACCGCGGCTGCTGGCACGTAGTTAGCCGGGGCTTTCTTCTCAGGTACCGTCATTTCCAGGGCAGTTACTCCCCGGAACGTTCTTCCCTGGCAACAGAGCTTTACGATCCGAAAACCTTCATCACTCACGCGGCGTTGCTCCGTCAGACTTTCGTCCATTGCGGAAGATTCCCTACTGCTGCCTCCCGTAGGAGTCTGGGCCGTGTCTCAGTCCCAGTGTGGCCGATCACCCTCTCAGGTCGGCTACGCATCGTCGCCTTGGTGAGCCGTTACCTCACCAACTAGCTAATGCGCCGCAGGCCCATCTGTAAGCCACAGCTTGCGCCGTGTTTCCAAGCTCCTCCATGCGGAGAAGCCATCTATCCGGTCTTAGCTACCGTTTCCGGTAGTTATCCCAGTCTTACAGGCAGGTTGCCTACGTGTTACTCACCCGTCCGCCGCTAGGGTCCGAAGACCCTCGCTCGACTTGCATGTATTAGGCACGCCGCCAGCGTTCGTCCTGAGCCAGGATCAAACTCTCCAATAAAGTAAAGTTCGACTTGCTCATTCAAAGCTAGCACGAATCCGAAGATTCGTTTTATTTTCACTCTCTCGTTGTTCAGTTTTCAAAGGGCAATGTTGTCAGCCGTTTCAGCGGCGACTTGATTAATATAACACATTTGCCTAACCCAATGCAAGTTCTTTTTTTATCCAGTCAGCCGAAACTCTTGTCATCTCTAACGTCCTAGAAAAAGAAAAATCCTCGCCACCGGAGCAGCGAAGATTAATTTATCATAAACCATTGGAAGAGTCAAGCTGTAAGGATGAAAATCTCTACTGAAGCACTTCCTGAATATAAAGGCTCCTCTCGAGCGTGAGGTTAATTATTTTTCCGTTCACATTGACCCATGGTCTAGTAGGATTAGCTCGATCGGAGAATACAATCTCGCCAATCCGGTTATCGTTCAGCTTCACCAATGTTCCATTATGGAAGGAGGTCACCTTAGCGATAAACGTCTGAATTAATGCGGGATCCATCTTGCCGAACGCTTCGTTAAAGAGTTGCTCCAAAACCAAGTATGGAGAAGTACCTTTTTTGTGGAAGCGGTCTGTCGTCATCGCATGAAACATATCCGTGATCGCAATGATCTTAGAATATGGATGAATCTTATCTCCGCGGATTCCGAGCGGGTAGCCGCTGCCGTCTTCCCGTTCATGATGCTGCAGCGCGCTAAGCTTTACCCCTTCATTGATAGCCGGTACGGATTTGAGAATATTGTACCCGATGACGGTATGCTTCTTCATATCCTCAGTCTCCTCCAGGCTAAGCTTAGAAGGCTTAAACAGGATATTGGGATCCACCTTGGCATTGCCTATATCGTGCAAGAGTCCGCCTAAAGCAATCGGCATTAAATCCTTGGAGGGCACGTTGTGCCATTTAGCCAGGTAGTACGAGGTTAGACTCACCATAATGCTGTTGTGATAAATAAAGTCGCGAAGCTGAAAGCTTCTCGGGTTAAAGGTTAAAATATTATACGAGTCAATGTACTGAATCAACGATTCTAGCGTAGTTCGAATCTCTAGGATCGGCAGGTTGGCTCCGCCGGCATCCGCTATGGTAAATACCTTTTTCAACAAATGGAGCATTTTTTCATAGTGTTCATAGAAGGGAAGAATGCTCTTGGAGGCATCCTCTACCGGCTCTTGATTTGCCGCCGCCTCTTCGGGCTTCGATTCAATCGTTACAGACGGAATGAGAAACGCCCGAAGGATCTCCAAATCCCGCTCGCTAATTACCCGACCCTTAGTAAACAAAACATTATCGAATTTGGTGATGACATTCTCTACAATTTTTTCTCCGGCCTTTACCTGGGAAACGGGAATAGTCCTCATGTTATCCCTCACCTGTCCTTAACTTAGCTTGCATTAACTATAGGGGTTCTTCCGTCCGATTAGTCATACTTAAGACCTATATTCTTGTATTATAAACGAAAAAGAATGGGGATGTAAGCCCCCATTCTCCATGGTTTACTTCTTTTCTTTATTCTGTTTCTGTAGTGCCTTCAGACTCGCTGCCTTCCAGTTCTTCCTCATCGGAATCCGGTTCCTCGCTTTTATCTACACGAGCCAAAGTCGAAACTTCGTCTTCTTCTTTGATATTGATGAGTTTAACGCCCTGCGTATTGCGTCCCATGAGCGAAATCCCGGACATGCTTGTCCGAATTACGGTTCCCATCGCCGTAATAATCATCAGATCCTCGTCATCGTTTACAATCTTAAGGCCGACAACGGTTCCGTTCTTAGGCGTGACATTGAGCGTTTTGATCCCTTTACCACCGCGGGACTGAAGACGGTACTCGGAAATCGGCGTCCGCTTGCCGAAGCCCTTGGAGGTTACGATCAGCACGCTGTTATCCGGATGAACGACATCCATATCAATAACGGCATCGTCGTCAGACAAGTCGATCCCTTTTACCCCTGTAGCCGCGCGGCCCATCGGGCGCACTTCCTCCTCAGGGAATTGGATCGAGATGCCTTCCTTCGTTCCCATAATGATCGATTGGTGGCCGTCTGTAAGACGAACACTGATCAGATCATCATCCTCGCGAAGCGAAAGGGCGATCAGTCCGCCTTTGCGAATATTCGAATAGTCTTCAAGCGGAGTTTTCTTGACGATACCTTTCTTGGTTGCGAAGAAAAGGTACTTGTCATCCTCGAAGTTCTCCACCGGAATGACGGCATTGATCGTTTCGCCTTGTTCAATCTGGATCAGATTGATAATCGGCGTACCCCGAGCCGTCCGGCTGAGATCCGGAATCTCGTAAGCCTTAAGACGGTAGGCCTTTCCTTTGTTCGTGAAGAACATCAGGTAATGGTGTGTGTTGGTAACGAACAAATGCTCAACGAAGTCGTTGTCCTTCGTATCCATCCCGATGACACCCTTGCCCCCGCGCTTCTGGCTGCGGTAGGTGGATACCGGCAAACGTTTAATATATCCCGTATGGGTAATCGTAATAACGACATCGCTCTGAGGAATCAGATCCTCATCCTCAATGCTTTCACCGCCGTAGGTAATCTCGGAGCGACGGTCATCGCCGAACTTATCCTTAATTTCATTCAGTTCCGTACTGATGATGTCGAGAACAAGCTTCTCATCGGCTAGAATCGCTTTGTATTCCGCAATTTTCTTTAACAGCTCTGCGTATTCCTCTTCAATCTTGTCGCGCTCCAAACCGGTCAGGCGCTGCAAGCGCATATCGAGAATCGCCTGGGCTTGGTCATAGCTTAGGGTGAAGCGCTCCATCAAGCCGTCGCGTGCTTCCTCCGTTGTTCGGGAAGCACGAATCAGCGCGATAACCTCATCCAGGTGGTCCAGCGCAATACGTAAGCCCTCCAGGATGTGTGCTCGAGCCTCAGCCTTCTTCAGCTCGAATTCGGTCCGTCTGCGGATGACGACCTTCTGATGCTCAAGATAGTGATAGAGCATTTCCTTCAGGTTCAATACCTTCGGCTCGCCATTGACAAGTGCCAGCATAATAATCCCGAAGTTGGACTGCATCGCCGTCTGCTTGTAGAGATTGTTAAGCACGACATTCGGATTCACATCGCGGCGAAGCTCAATGACAATCCGCATCCCGTTACGGTCGGACTCGTCACGCAAATCCGTGATGCCGTCGATTTTCTTCTCGCGAACCAGCTCGGCAATCTTCTCAATCAGTCGGGCTTTATTGACTTGGTACGGCAGCTCATACACGATAATACGCGCCTTGTTATTGTTCTCTTCAATCGTTGCCTTAGCGCGCATAGTTACGGAGCCGCGGCCGGTTGCATAAGCTTGCTTAATGCCTTCTCTTCCCAGAATGAACCCGCCCGTAGGGAAGTCGGGACCCTTGATTGACTGCATTAGGTCAAGCGGAGCAATGTCCGGGTTTTCGATCAGCTGCTGAACCCCGTTAATGACTTCGGTTAAGTTATGAGGAGGAATGTTCGTTGCCATCCCTACCGCAATCCCAGACAATCCGTTTACCAGCAGGTTCGGAAAACGCGCTGGCAGAACGACGGGCTCTTGTTCTTCGCCATCATAGTTAGGAGCAAAATCAATAGTATCCTTGTTAATGTCGCGAAGCAGCTCCATCGCAATCTTGGAAAGTCTGGCTTCGGTATAACGCATCGCCGCAGCCATATCGCCGTCAATCGAACCGAAGTTCCCGTGGCCGTCGACAAGCATATAGCGAAGTGAGAAATCCTGTGCCATCCGCACCATCGTTTCGTACACAGCAGAATCCCCGTGAGGATGGTACTTACCGATGACCTCGCCGACGATTCTCGCGGATTTCTTATATGGCTTGTCCGGGGACATCCCCAGTTCTGACATGGCATAAAGAATACGTCGGTGAACCGGCTTCAATCCGTCACGAACATCCGGCAAAGCACGGCTGACGATGATACTCATGGCATAATCCATAAAGGACGTGCGCATCTCCGAGCCGATATCGATTTCTTTTACTTGCGAACGCGGTTCTTCTGACATGGTTACCTCCTTCAAGCTTTCGTAAGCTAGCACTACTACACAATGAAAACGATAAATCTATGAGTACAGACGTAAACGCACGAAACTGCCGGTGAAAGATAGATGGCTATCCCACCAGCAGATGTCTGCGTCTTCATTCCAGCTGTTTAAATGTCCAAGTTCTTAACGTACTTCGCATGCTCTTGAATAAAATCACGACGTGGCTCTACGGCATCGCCCATCAACGTATCGAACAGATCGTCAGCAAGCTTCGCGTCCTCGATCGTCACTTGCAGCAGCGTTCGGCTCTCCGGATCCATCGTTGTCTCCCACAGCTGGGACGGATTCATCTCTCCAAGACCCTTATAGCGCTGGACATTCACTTTGGAGCCCTCGCCGAACTCCGCCATTATCGCTTCTCTCTGCTTATCGTTATAAGCGTATCGAATCGTTTTGTTGCGCTCCAGCTTGTAGAGCGGCGGCTGTGCGATATAGACATAGCCGTACTCGATCAGCTTGCGCATGTAGCGGTAGAAGAACGTGAGCAGCAGAGTCCGGATATGGGCACCGTCCACATCCGCATCAGTCATGATAATGATCTTGTGGTAGCGCGCCTTCGAAATATCAAAATCATCCGCAATCCCCGTACCTAGGGCTGTGATAATGGCGCGAATTTCCGCGTTGGACAAAATTTTGTCCAACCGGGCTTTTTCTACGTTCAAAATCTTACCGCGCAACGGGAGAATCGCTTGGAAGTGCCGATCGCGTCCTTGCTTGGCTGATCCGCCAGCGGAGTCACCCTCAACGATGTACACCTCACTTATCGAGGCATCCTTGGAGGAGCAGTCGGCCAGCTTCCCTGGGAGGGAGCTTACTTCAAGTGCGCTCTTGCGCCGCGTCAGCTCACGAGCCTTTCTCGCCGCTTCACGGGCACGCTGGGCTTGCACACCCTTCTCTACGATTTTCTTCGCAATCGAAGGGTTCTCATCCATGAATTCCTGCAGCTTCTCGGCAAACAGGGATTCGACGATCCCGCGCACCTCGCTGTTGCCGAGCTTCGTCTTAGTCTGTCCTTCAAACTGCGGCTCGGGAATTTTCACGGAAATGATCGCTGTCAAGCCCTCCCGCACATCATCCCCGGAAAGGTTCGAATCGCTGTCCTTAATGGCGTTATGCTTACGGGCATAGTCGTTCATAATACGGGTCAATGCGCTTTTAAAGCCCGATTCGTGCGTGCCGCCCTCATGAGTATTAATGTTGTTGGCAAACGAATAAATGTTCTCGCTATAGGAATCGTTATATTGCAGGGCAATCTCCACCTGAATGTGATCCTTCGTCCCCTCCGTATAAATCGGCGGTTGGTGCACCACTTCCCGGTTCCGGTTCAAATATTCGACGAATGAGATGATCCCGCCCTCGTACTGAAAGCTTTGGGACTGTTCCGTACGCTCATCCGTCAGAACGATCTCGATGCCCTTGTTCAGAAAAGCAAGCTCGCGAATGCGCCCTTGCAGCGTATCGTAGTCGAATTCCGTGGTCTCCGTGAAAATCTCATCGTCCGGCCAGAAGGTAACGGTTGTCCCCGTTTCATCCGTCTCGCCGATCACCTTGATGTCGTATTGCGGCACACCGCGGTGATACTCCTGCTGATGAATCTTTCCTTTGAGCTTAACCTGTACGACGACCTTCTTGGATAACGCGTTGACAACGGACACACCTACGCCGTGCAGTCCGCCGGACACCTTATAGCCTTCGCCGCCAAACTTTCCGCCTGCATGAAGTACGGTGAGTACAACTTCCAGAGTAGACTTCTTCAGCTTCGGATGTTCGCCGACAGGAATGCCCCGGCCATTATCGACAACCGTAATGCTGTTATCCTTATGGACGGTTACTTGAATTTTGGTACAATAGCCGGCTAGCGCCTCGTCGATACTGTTATCTACTACTTCCCACACCAGATGATGAAGACCGCGGGCGCTCGTGGAACCAATATACATCCCCGGACGTTTCCGAACGGCTTCCAGGCCTTCCAACACCTGAATCTGACTTTCATCATATGTCGCAGCATTAGGATTGACAGACATCTTGACACCTACTTTTCTTGATCAATCTAGTTTGTTAACAGCTGATGGGCTCGTTTCTTCAGAGTCATGGAGGAGATGGGAGAATAATAGACCTTCGTCTGCGTTACGACGAGCGACTTGCTTTCCTCCTCGCCGATGACCTCCACCCGCTTTTCTTTATTGGCATACGTGATAAATTGCTTCGAGACTTTTGAGGATTTTTCGATAGATAAGTCAAAAATAGCGACAAGCTCTGAAGCGCGAATAATCTTTTCTCCGCCCAAGTGGATGAACATCCCGTTCAGCTCCTTACCCGTCAGACGATCTATGATAAAAGCTACGCTCGTACAAGTCCGGGCGTAAGCCTTGGTGAACCATTACACGATACTGCCGCTCTTCACATGAATGACTGAGGCGCTCTCCAGCTTGGAAAGATCGATCCCCTCAATGCCGGTTGTCGTGATGAAGGTTTGTACCTTGTTCTGAAACGTCTCGATTAGCTGCGTCTGGCGGAAGCGGTCCAGCTCCGACAAGACGTCGTCAAGAAGCAGCAGAGGGTATTCCCCGACCTCCTCATTGATAAGCTCGATCTCCGCCAGCTTCAAAGACAATGCCGTTGTCCGCTGCTGTCCCTGGGAGCCGAAGGTTTGCACTTCCTTCTCATCAATGAAAAAGCGCAGGTCATCGCGATGCGGGCCGACAAGGGTGACGCCGCGGCGCAATTCCTGATCCTTCACCTGTGTTAACTTTATCATAAATTGGTCCAATAAAACAGCTTCATCTTCCGTCTGCGCGGCCGGCAGAGAACTTTCGTAAGCGATTCGAAGCGTTTCTTGTCCGTTCGTAATGCCGCTATGAATCTTTTCCGCCCAAGTTTGCAGCTTCTTAATAAAGCTTTGACGCTTTTTCATAATTTTAACACCAAACTGCGCTAATTGTTCATTCCATACCTCAAGAAGGGGGGCTTTGCCGCCGGGAGAAGCGTACAGCTGCTTTAAATAATTGTTTCGCTGCAGCAGGATTTTGTTGTACTGCGTCAGGTCGTAGAGATAGGCAGGGTGCACCTGGCCGATCTCCATATCGAGAAACCGGCGGCGTACACCCGGGGAACCCTTGACGATCTCCAGATCCTCCGGAGCGAACATGACGACATTCATAGTACCGATGAAGTTGCTTAATTTTCTCTGTTCGAGACCGTTGATCTTGGCCTTCTTCCCTTGCCGGGTGATGGACAGATCCAATTGAACGTTCCCGTAGCGCTTGACAACTTCAGCGTGCAGAAGCGTATGGGGGGCATCCCACCGGATAAGCTCCTTATCTTGATGGGTGCGATGGGATTTGGTTAGCGCCATGACGAAGATGGATTCCAGCAAATTCGTTTTCCCTTGCGCGTTAGGTCCGACGATAATGTTCACCTGGTGGTCCGTTGAGAATTCCACATGTTGATAATTGCGGTAATGCTGCAGGGACAGCTTCTTCAGATGCATTATTTGCGCACCACTTGAAATTGTCCACAGCCTTCGACCTGGATGACATCCTGATCTCTCAGCTTGCGTCCGCGGCGGTTGTCGGCTTCCCCGTTAATGATGACCTCGTTTTCCTGTAAAAAAGGCTTCGCCATGCCGCCTGTGGAAATGCAGTCAGCCAGCTTCAAAAACTGCCCTAGGGTGATGTACTCCGTATCGATTTCCACTTTTTTCATGTTGGCATCCGCCCTTCCATCAGTTTGTCGTGCGATATGGCAGGATCAGCTGCAGCAGGCTCGACTCCTCATCCGGACGGATAATGATCGGCTGCATGGCGCCTGTAAATCCGATTTGGACCTGCGCGCTGTCCATAACCTTCAGTGCATCAAGCATATATTTGGAGTTGAACGAAATACGGAGCAGCTCTCCGTTCAAGCGCGACACGACCAATTCCTCCGTTACCTTCCCAAGCTCGGAGGAGCTGGAAGAGACCTCTATGGACTGGTCATCCCGCATAACAAGCTTCACGATATTCGTCTTCTCCTCGCGGGAGAGTACGTATGCTCTATCGATCGCATCGGCCAGCTCCTGGGTGCCTACGGCGAGCTCCGTTTGGAACGACTGCGGAATCAGCTTGGAGGTATCCGGGTACGTGCCGTCCAGAATCCGTGTATAGAAAAGAATCGAGCTCATCTTGAAAAGCACCTGATTATCCGCGAATACCACGTCAATCAAGGTATTCTGGTCAGGCAAAATTTTGGAAAGCTCGTTCATCGTCTTCCCTGAAATGGAAACATTGTTAAGCGAAAAATCCGCATCTACATCGATGTTCGTCTCCCGGCTGGCAAGGCGATGCCGGTCGCACGCGGTAAATTTCAGCTTTCCGTCGGAGATCGTCCACAAAATACCAGTCAAAATCGGCGTTGCTTCATTCGTCGATACGGCGAAGGCCGTTTGTTTGATCATCGTTTTCAAAAGGTCGCTCGGAATTTGGACACGGCGGTTCTCTTCAATACCCGGCATAATCGGATATTCTTCCGGATCGAGACCCATCAGCTGGATCTCTGCCGAACCGGAGCGAATGATGGTTTGAAAATGATCCTTCACTTCGATCTCGATTTGCTGCGCAGGCAGCTTACGAATGATTTCAACGAAAAATTTAGAAGGGAGAACGACGCTGCCTGATTGCTTCAGCTCGATCACGCGAATATCGTTCTTCTCCATAGGAATAAAGCTTTGGATTGAAATGTCCGTATCGCTGGCGGTTAATGTCATACCTGTGGTGTCTGCATCTATTTTGATTCCGCTCAAAATGGGAATTGTCGTTTTGCTCGTAATCGCTTTGGAAACATGCGAAATGGATTCATTCAAAAATTCCTTCAGTACGGTTAATTTCATACTTTCACTCCTACTGGTTCTAAAATGGACAGACCTCGCATATATATCTACATAATACCTTTTTTTATTTAGTAATAGTAGTAGGGGGCCGGGATATGTGGATATGTGCATGAAACGCGCAGAAAGAAAGCCTATCCACATGTGAATAGTTTGTGCATAGGCTCCCCTTTATGCAGATGTAGATGGCTGCTCGTTTCGGCCGCTACATCGTCACGTTTTTAATTTTTTCGGTGATATTTTGTAAAATTTTAAATAATTCCTGATCGTTCTTTAATGCTACGGAAATCTTCTCATGAGCATGGATCACCGTCGTATGATCTCGTCCTCCGAAGGCCTCGCCGATCTTAGGAAGTGAGAAGTCCGTCATCTCTCTTGCCAAATACATGGCGATTTGCCTCGGATAGGCAACGGATTTGGTTCGTTTCCTCGCTTTGAAATCCTCAATCTTCAGTCCGTAGAACTCCCCGACCTTCTGCTGAATATCCTGGATCGTAATGACCTTAGGACGGCTGCTTGGAATAATATCCTTCAGCGCTTCAGCTGCCAGATGCGAGGTGATGTCTTCATTGATCAGCGAAGAATAAGCCACAACCCGAATCAAAGCGCCTTCGAGCTCACGAATGTTCGAATCGATCTGATTGGCTATGTAGACCATCGCCTCATTCGGAATATCAAGGTTCTCGGCCTTAGCCTTCTTGCGCAGGATGGCGATCCGCGTCTCCAGATCAGGCGGCTGAATATCCGTAATTAAACCCCATTCGAAGCGCGATCTGAGCCGTTCCTCCAATGTCGGTATTTCTTTCGGCGGCCGGTCACTGGAAATAATGATCTGCTTCCGTTCTTCATGCAGCGCATTGAAGGTATGGAAAAATTCCTCCTGCGTTTGTTCTTTTCCGGCCAGGAACTGAATATCATCAATGAGCAGGATATCGATGTTGCGGTATTTGTTGCGGAAGCTTTCCCCGCGATTGTCGCGGATGGCGTTAATAAACTCGTTGGTGAATTTCTCGGAAGAAATATAGAGCACCTTCGCACTAGGATTATGCTCTAGCACATAGTGACCGATCGCATGCATCAAGTGCGTTTTCCCAAGCCCCACGCCTCCATAAAGAAAGAGCGGATTATACGCTTTGGCCGGCGCCTCGGCGACAGCAAGCGACGCTGCATGAGCGAACCGGTTGCCGGATCCGATGACGAAGGTATCAAATGTATATTTTGGGTTCATCATATGACTAAAGGGTTCTTCGCCCGCTGCGGGAGCAGCAGCTTGCTTGGCCGGCTTGGAGGGCTGGGGGGCGGGAGCCGATGAGGTCTCTTCCTTCTCATCTTCCGACTCTATAATAAAGCGCAGCTCCACCTGCTTGCCGTTATACTCGAGAATCGCATCTCTAATGAGCTTCGTGTAGCGGTTCTCCAGCCATTCTCTCGCGAAATTGTTGGGGGTGCAGATGACGACCGTCGTATCGGTGAACCGGGCCGCCCTTGTGGAAGTAAGCCACGTTTCGTAGCTTGGTTTGCTCACCCTTTTTTGAATAATGGATAGTACCTGCTGCCACTGGTCGTTAGGATGGCTTTCCACAATCTATTCACTCCTTCAGAAAAATAACCGGTGTGGCGGAACCCGTGACCTTGTAGAATAAAACGGAAACTTGTCGATAAGTATCCACAATATGCAGAAACTTGGGGAAAATTCTATTCAGAGGGTCGGAAAATTGTTCACAAAGATATCCACAGGCTGTTGATAAAGCTGTTGACGAATTTCGATATCCACAAACGAAAACATACTCATAATAACAAAAAAGACCCTGCTCCGCAACGGAAGTTTTGGATTTATCCACAAACCCCATAGATTGTGCCCATAACTTATCAACAACACAAGATATTGTTTATAATCTGTTCACAGTTCGACAGAATCGGCGAAGTTCTGCCGTTTTTTTATTCACAGGCGATTTTGTCGATTTCCGCTTCTAGCATTTACCGTTTGTGGATAGCCGTTTTGCCCGCCTGCAGCGTTGACTTTTGCCTCTCAAGATGGTTTAATGTTAGAAGGTATTTTGGGGACCCAAGGACTCACAATGTAGATCGAATCCCTATAGGAGGTGCAATAGATGAGACCGACATTTCAACCGAATGTAAGGAAGCGCAGCAAGAATCATGGCTTCCGTAAGAGAATGAGCACGAAGAACGGCCGCAAGGTTTTGGCTGCTCGTCGTCTTAAAGGCAGAAAAGTACTGAGCGCGTAAAATGAAAAGACCACATCAGGTGGTCTTTTTTGCTTATTATGGGCAAAATCGTTTAAAATCTCATGGAAACGTGCAGGATAGGTAAGGATTTGCCGGATTCTGAAGGATATTGGAGCGTATGATCCGTGGATAAGAGTAATCGTTTAACGAAAAGGGAGTATTTCGACAAGGTATACCGATATGGCAAATCGGCGGCCAATCATCAGTTTGTACTTTATTATATGCCGCAGCCTGCCCAGGGCACGTTTCGACTTGGGGTTTCGGTCAGCAAGAAGCTGGGGAATGCGGTCGTCCGCAATCGGATCCGCCGGGTGATGAAGGAGATTGTACGACTGAATGCCGATCGCTTTCCTGCAGGATATGACTTGATTGTCATTGCCCGGAAGCCGGTCGTGGAGATGTCGTACCAGGAGCTCGAGAAAAGTATGCTGCATGTCCTGAAACGGGCGTCGCTGCTCGTACGTACTCCTTCTATAAAGACGAAAGAATAATTTTCTTTAGTGTGCCAGATATGATATAGTTGATAATTGGAAAAGACTCTTTTTATCCACAGCTTATATTTGTAGCGAATGCTTAGGAGGAACTCATTTTGACGCGTCGATTTGCAAAATATGTGCCGCTTTTCTCATTGCTATTACTACTTGCGGGTTGTAGTCCGGCGCTTACGCCGATCGATCCGAACAGCGGTGTGTGGGACAAGTATTTCGTCCATCCTTTGTCCGTCTCTATGGACTGGTTCGCCGATCTCCTCTGGGGGGAATACGGGTTAGCGATTCTCGCGGTAACCATCATTATCCGTCTTATTATTCTTCCATTAACGCTGAAGCAATATAAGAGCTCCAAACGGATGCAGGAAATTCAGCCGGAGCTGAAGAAGATTAAGGAGAAATACAAGGACGACGCGAAGAAGCAGCAGGAAGAGACGATGAAGCTGTTCCAGAAGGAAGGCGTCAATCCGCTTGCCGGCTGTTTACCGCTCGTTGTTCAGATGCCGATTCTGATTGCTCTTTATAACGCCATTATGCGTAATCAGCATATCGGGGAGCATTCCTTCTTATGGATGCAGCTCGGTACGAAGGACCCTTATTATATTTTGCCGCTGCTTGCAGCGCTCACAACGTTCCTTCAACAGAAAATGATGTCGTCCCAGATGAATCCGCAAATGCAAAGCCTGATGTTTATTTTCCCGGTGCTGATCTTCGTGATGGCCATGAACTTCGCTTCTGCGCTTCCGCTTTACTGGGTATACAGCAATATCTTCACGATCGTTCAAACTTATTTTATCTACGGACCTCAAAATAAGGGTGGCTTGACGAAATGAAGAAAATCGTGGTGACGGGTAAAACGATTGAGGATGCGGTTCAAAACGGCCTCCAGCAATGGAACGTTACCGAAGAACGAGTAAAACGGGTGGTGCTGGAGCAGCCGAGCAAGGGATTGTTCGGACTGTTCGGCGTTAAAGAGGCGAAGGTTGAGCTGGAGCTGATTCCCGATCCGATGGAGGAGGTTCATGCTTTTCTCCAGGATGTATTCCGGACGATGAATTTGCAGGTGCGCATCGATCAAAAGAAGACGAGAGACGGCATCGAGCTTCATCTTCACGGATCGGAGCTCGGCATGCTGATCGGCAGGCGAGGACAAACGCTCGATGCGCTGCAGTATCTGGTGAACATTGTCGCGAACCGATATTCCGATCATCATATGCGCATCCTATTGGATGCAGAGCAGTTCCGGGAGCGTCGAAAGAAGACGTTAGCCGAACTGGCGGATCGTCTTGCCGACCGGGTCATTCGTACGAAGAAGGAAGTTGTTTTGGAACCGATGTCACCGCAAGAGCGCAAAGTGATTCATTCCCAGCTTCAAAACCACGCCAAGGTACGAACCTTCAGCCGAGGGGACGAGCCGAACCGCAGAGTCGTTATCGTATTACGCTGAAACCACCGCAATGATGTCATGATGTTTATGACTCATTGCGTTTTTTCTTAATTATGAACGTCTACGAAAGAGAAGAGGAAGGTATTTGTGATGATTGAGGATACGATAGCTGCCATTGCCACGCCCATGGGAGAAGGCGGAATTGCTGTCATCCGGGTTAGCGGCGATGAGGCGGTAGCGATAAGCGATAGAGTATATCGGGGCAAGACGAAGCTTACGGACATGGAATCGCATACGGTGCGGTACGGCTTCATTCATAATCCGAAAACCGGGGAACGGGTGGAAGAGGTACTGGTTACGATAATGAGGGCTCCCAAAACGTTTACCCGTGAGGATGTGGTGGAGATTAGCTGCCATGGCGGGTTTGTTTCCGTCAAGAAGGTGCTGGATCTGCTGCTGGAGCAAGGAGCGCGGATTGCGGAGCCGGGGGAATTCACGAAGCGGGCTTTCCTGAACGGGCGAATAGACCTGTCTCAGGCCGAAGCGGTTATCGATTTAATCCGTGCGAAGTCGGACCGTGCGTTCAAGGTGGCCTTGAAGCAATCGGAAGGCAGTCTGTCTCGTCAAATTAAGGTGCTTCGGCATCAGCTCGTAGAGCTTATGGCTCATATTGAAGTGAACATTGATTATCCGGAGCATGACGTCGAAGAGATGACGAATGCTTTTATTAAGGATAAATGCACAAATGCACTAGCTGAAATCGATCGGTTGCTGGTGACGGCGCAGCAGGGTAAAATTTTACGTGAGGGCATCACAACGGCGATCGTAGGCCGCCCGAATGTAGGGAAGTCCTCCTTAATGAACACTCTTGCTCAAGAGGAGAAGGCAATTGTCACTGAGATTGCCGGTACCACACGGGATGTCATTGAGGAGTATGTGCACGTCAACGGAATTCCGTTGAAGCTGCTGGATACGGCGGGTATTCGGGAAACGACAGACTTGGTCGAACAGATTGGCGTCGAGCGTTCCAGGAACGCTTTGTCGGAGGCGGATCTCATTCTCTTCGTAGTAAACGGAGCGGAGCCGCTCCAGCAGGGTGAACATGAATTGATCGAGCAGCTGCGTGAGCGTCAGGTCATCGTAATTGTCAATAAGTTAGATTTACCGCAGGAGATTGAACTGAATTACCTGGTAGAAGTGTTTGGCGATGAACGGGTCGTTCGGATGTCCCTCCTGGAGAATCAGGGGATTACCGATCTCGAGAAGGCGATAGCCAGCATCTTCTTCAGCGGTCAGCTGGAGTCGGGGGACCTAACCTATGTAAGCAATGTACGCCATATTCACTTGTTAAAGCAGGCGCATAGCGCTTTATCCGAGGCTTATGAAGCAGCGGAAAGCTTCGTGCCGATTGATATGATCCAAATTGATATACGCAACGCTTGGGAGCAGCTAGGCGAAATTATTGGAGATTCAGTTAGTGATTCGTTGATTGATCAAATCTTTTCACAATTTTGTTTGGGTAAATAAACGTTTGTCATTTTGTTAGGGGGTAAGTGGAAAAATGGGATACTCAGCGGGACAATATGATGTGATTGTCATCGGTGCGGGACATGCCGGATGTGAATCGGCGTTGGCCGCGGCGAGGATGGGCTGTGAGACGCTGCTGCTGACGATTAACCTGGATATGGTTGCTTTCATGCCGTGTAATCCTTCGGTTGGCGGTCCGGCCAAGGGGCATGTGGTGAGGGAGATTGATGCGCTTGGCGGAGAGATGGGGCGCAATATCGATAAAACATATATTCAAATGAGGATGCTGAACACAGGGAAAGGGCCGGCGGTTCATGCGCTTCGTGCCCAGGCGGATAAGTTCCTTTATCAACATACGATGAAAGAGACGATCGAAAAGCAGGAGCATCTGACGCTGCGCCAAGGTCTTGTAGAAGAGCTAATCGTAGAAGAAGGGGTTTGCAAAGGGGTTGTTACGAAAACCGGCGCTACCTATTATGCCAAAGCGGTGGTCCTTACTACGGGGACGTATCTGCGTGGGAAGATCATTATGGGCGAGCTGATGTATGAGAGCGGCCCGAATAATCAGCAGCCGGCGGTGAAATTGTCGGAGAGCTTGCGCAAGCATGGGCTGGAGCTTGTGCGTTTCAAGACAGGTACACCTCCGCGCGTCCACCAGGACTCCATTGATTTCTCGAAAACGGAAATTCAGCCCGGGGATGAGAAGCCAAAGTTTTTCTCTTTCGAAACGACGCAAGAGGTGCCGAACCAGCTTCCGTGCTGGCTGACCTATACTTCGGAGCAAACACACCAAATCATTAATGATAACTTGCATCGGGCGCCTATGTTCTCCGGTGCGATCGAGGGTACGGGCCCGCGCTATTGTCCTTCCATCGAGGATAAGATTGTACGCTTCGCCGATAAGCCGAAGCACCAAATTTTCTTGGAACCGGAAGGCCGGAACACAAAGGAATATTACGTCCAAGGCTTATCGACGAGTATGCCGGAGGATGTGCAGCTGCAAATTTTACGTTCCATTCCAGGTTTGGAAAAAGTTGAAATGATGCGTACCGGCTATGCCATTGAATATGATGCGGTAATACCGACACAGTTGAAGCCTTCGTTAGAGACAAAGGTAGTGGACGGTTTGTTTACTGCAGGCCAGATCAATGGAACATCGGGTTATGAGGAAGCGGCCGGACAGGGCATTATGGCGGGAATCAATGCCGCGCGTAAGGTGCAAGGAAAAGAAGCGGTGATTCTTGATCGCTCCGAGGCCTACATCGGGGTATTGATTGATGATTTGGTGACGAAGGGTACGAATGAGCCTTATCGATTGCTTACTTCGCGTGCTGAATATCGACTGCTGCTTCGTCATGACAATGCAGATCTTCGTCTAACTCCGATCGGTTATGAGATCGGCCTGATTACAGAGGAGCGTTACGGCCGATTCCAAGAGAAGATTCGCAAGGTGGAAGAGGAGAAGGAGCGCTTGAAGTCGGTCAAGGTCAAGCCAGTGGAGGCCCAGCCGCTGCTTGCTTCATTAGGCAGTGCAGAGCTAGTGAACTCGGTGGATCTACTCACTCTGCTGCGTCGACCTGAGGTGCTGTTGGAGCATATCCATCAGATTTCTCCCGCACCGTATGAGATGACGGAAGAAGAGAAGGAGCAAGTAGAAATTCAAGTGAAGTACACCGGGTACATTGAGAAGCAGCTGGCTCATGTAGAAAAGCTTCGTAAGATGGAGCAAAAGAAAATTCCGGATGATATTATATATGAGGATATCCATGGGATTTCTACGGAAGCGAAGCAAAAGCTGGCAAAGATCCGTCCGATCTCCATCGGGCAAGCATCTCGAATATCCGGCGTTACACCTGCGGACATCTCGATTCTTCTTGTTCATCTGGAGCATTACAACAAGGTGCTTGCTACTAGAGGTACAGTGTAGATGAAGATGGATGCGGTTCAGGCTCAATTCGTTGAACTTCTCACAGCAAGGGGCATTACCCTTTCGGAGACACAGCTGGAGCAATTTGAGATCTATTATCGAGAGCTAGTCGATTGGAACGAGCGGATGAATCTAACGGGGATTACGGAGAGGGAGCAGGTATACGTCAAGCATTTCTGCGACTCATTATCTGCAGCGTTCTTTGTGAATATGGATGGAGTGGAGCGTCTGGCCGACATCGGTTCGGGCGCCGGCTTCCCAAGTCTGCCGCTCAAGATTGCTTTTCCTCACGTTAAAGTGACGATTGTAGATTCATTAAATAAGCGAATTCAATTCCTTAAGCATGTTGTGGACGCAATGGGCGTGCAGGGAGTGGAGTGCGTACATGGTCGTGCTGAGGATGTTGCTAGGCAAGCGGCCCACCGGGACCAATATGATATGGTTACGGCTCGAGCGGTTGCCCGAATGGCTGTACTGAATGAATTCTGTCTTCCTTTCGTAGCTCCTCACGGGCGCTTCGTGGCCATGAAAGGCAGTGAGGTGGATGAGGAACTGAAGGAAGCGGAATTCAGCTTTAAGGAGCTCCGTGCGAAACATCAGTATACGCATCGATTCCAGCTGCCTGTGGAGGATTCAACACGCCATATTATTATAATTGAAAAGACGGGCGCCACTCCGGCGAAATATCCACGCAAAGCGGGAACCCCTTTAAAGTCGCCGCTGGTAAAATAGTGTTCCACGTGGAACATATTACATGTGTTTTTGTGAAGAACTCCAAGAATGTTTTTCTTTCCTAGGTTCGGCAGGAATTTTCACGTTCTTGGAGAATTATATATGTTAGTCGATCGAATCGCCTCGGATACCGCGTTAACTTGTCTAACGACGACGTATTCGGGCGTTTTTCATCGTAGTTAAGATATTTATATTTCTTGGCAAAAAGATCGGGTGGTTATCAGGATGAAGGAACAAATCTCAAAGTTGTTCGGTTTTTCGGAAAAAACGTCAACAGATGCAGCAGACGAAGTGAAGAATGTTCCTGTCAATGACATCGTGCCAAGTCCTTATCAGCCAAGGACTATTTTTGACGACGAACGCATTGAAGAATTGTGTCAGACGATAAAAACACATGGCGTCATTCAGCCGATTGTAGTACGAGTACGTAACCAGCAATTTGAGCTGATTGCGGGAGAACGTCGTCTGCGGGCGGTCAAAAAGCTGGGCTATGACACCATACCGGCCATTATTCGTGATTTCAATGATTCACAAGCTGCTTCGATTGCTCTTATTGAAAACCTTCAGCGCGAGAATTTAACGGCGTTAGAAGAAGCTATTGCTTATCAGCAATTAATCGATATGCATAGCTTAACGCAAGAAAGCCTCGCGCAACGTTTAGGAAAGAGTCAGTCTACGATTGCCAACAAGATTCGGCTGCTTCATTTAAGTGATCCGGTCAAATTGGCCTTGATGGAACGAAAAATAACGGAACGCCATGCCCGAGCGTTGTTGGCACTTGACCAAGAAGAGCTTCAGGTGAAAGTACTGGAAGACATTATATCGAAAGAATTGAATGTGAAACAGACGGAAGCCAGAATCGCTCTGTTGAAAGAAGCGATCAAAGCCAAGAGTAAGCCGAAACGAATCTCCTATTCGAAGGATGTACGGCTGGCCTTAAACACCATTCGACAGTCCGTGGATATGGTATCTTCCTCCGGTCTTCCTATTAATACGGTGGAACAAGATTACGAGGATCATTATGAGATTGTAATTCGGATTCCGAAGCGATAAAATGAATAAAGAGTTTCTTGTTGTAGTAGACGACATTAGCCTCGAAAGAGGCTTTTCTTTTCGTCTTTTGTCTATGAAGCTAGCAGAAGAAGTATTCAGTTTTAATATGAGGTGAATGTTTTGTCTAAAACCATCGCCATAACGAACCAAAAAGGCGGAGTTGGGAAAACCACGACGTCTGTGAATTTGGGCGCGTCACTGGCATCTCTAGGTAAACGAGTGCTGTTAGTTGATATCGATCCGCAGGGAAATACGACTAGCGGCATCGGTGTCAATAAAGCCGACGTAAATTATTGTATCTATGACGTATTAATCAATGATGTTCATCCTAAGGATGCGATGGTAGAAACGGCGATTCCGAATTTAAAGATTATTCCTGCAACCATTCAATTGGCGGGTGCGGAGATCGAACTGGTACCTACCATTTCTCGGGAAGTGAGGCTGAAGAAATCTCTTCAGCTCGTGAAGAACCAATTCGACTATATCTTGATCGACTGTCCTCCATCGTTAGGCATCCTTACTGTCAACTCGTTGACGGCCGCAGATTCCGTAATTATTCCAATCCAATGTGAGTATTATGCTCTAGAAGGCTTGAGTCAGCTGTTGAACACGGTGCGGCTGGTTCAGAAGCATTTGAACACCACTCTTCAAATCGAAGGCGTGCTATTAACGATGTTTGATGCACGCACGAATCTTGGAATGCAAGTCATTGAAGAAGTGAAGAAGTATTTCCAACAGAAGGTATACCAAACCATTATTCCTCGGAATGTCAGACTAAGTGAAGCGCCCAGCCACGGGCAATCGATCATCACTTATGATCCTCGCTCTAAAGGTGCCGAAGTGTATCTGGAGCTGGCAAAGGAAGTGATCTCACTGTGAGTAAGGGGTTAGGGAAAGGCTTGGGTAAGGGCTTGGATGCACTCTTGCCGGCACTTAGCATTAATGAAGACGATAAAGTCGTCGAAATTCCGCTATCGCAGCTTAGAGCCAATCCGTATCAGCCAAGACGTCATTTCGATGAAGAATCCATTCAAGAGCTGGCAACTTCGATCAAAGAGCATGGTGTCATTCAACCGATTATCGTTCGAAGCGTGCTGAAGGGCTACGAAATCATAGCCGGGGAAAGGCGGTATCGTGCTTCCCAGGTCTGCAGCCTTCCGACGATACCAGCTGTCGTTAAAAAGTTTACCGATCAACAAGTAATGGAAATTGCCCTGATCGAGAACATTCAGCGTGAGGATCTTAATGCCATGGAAGTGGCGGCGGCTTATCAAGCGTTAATCGATCAATTTTCTTTAACTCAAGAAGAGCTTTCCGTTAAGGTGGGGAAGAGCCGGTCGCATATTGCGAACTTCCTTAGATTGCTCCAGTTACCGGAGGAAGTGAAGCAATATGTTTCACGTGGAACATTGTCGATGGGTCATGCCAAAGCAATTGCCGGTTTGAAGGATAAAAAGCTGATTCGGGCATTGGCTGAAACGGCGATTCGCGAAGAGTGGAGCGTTCGTCAGCTGGAGGAAGAAGTGAAGAAGCTCGAAACGCTGCAGGACATGAAGAAAATCAAACCGAAAGCGGTGCGCAAGGATCCTTACATTAATCAGCTGGAAGAATCTCTGAGAGAAGTGTATCGAACTACAGTGAAAATAAAGCACAGCAATAATAAAGGGAAGATCGAGCTTTTATATTATTCCAAGGACGACTTGGACCGGTTATTGGAGCTTCTGCAAGGAAAAACATCGTAATATAAGATAGCATACCTGGATGATGGCCGATGCAATGGGCATCCGGCACACTGGGTATGCTATCTTTATGATTATAGACAGTACATCTTTGCCGAACCTTGTACATATAGCTGTGGGTTGTCAATATTATATAATACTGGTAAGAAAGCAGGTGACGTGAAATGAGCTTAATCTATCTTGATAACGCAGCTTCCTCTTGGCCCAAACCACCCCAAGTGCTGGAAGCCATGAGGCTGAGCATGGAACAAGCCGCGGCGAACCCGGGACGGGGAAGCCATCAGATGGCTGTTCAAGCAAGTCGTGTGCTGTTTGAAGGGCGGAAACGTCTGGCAAAGCTGTTTAAAGTAAAAAATCCGAATGATATTGTATATGCTTTGAATACGACCATGGCATTAAATCTTGCCATTAAGGGATTCGTAAAAGAGGGAGATCATGTAATTTGCACTGCCGTTGAGCACAATTCGGTGAGAAGGCCGCTTGAATATTTGAAGAGAACCAGAAACATTCAGGTAACCTATATTCAAACGGATAACCGCGGTCACATGGATGTGAATGAAGTGGAACGACAAATGACGAACCGAACCACATTGATGGTTTGTACGCATAGCTCCAATCTGCTGGGGAGCATATTGCCGATTGCAGAGCTTGGTGAATTATGTCGGAAAAAGGGTGTCAAGCTGCTGCTTGATGCTGCCCAAAGCGCAGGAACGCTGGAAATCGATGTCGAGGCGATGGGCATAGACATGCTGGCTTTTCCCGGCCACAAGAGCCTGTTGGGTCCACAGGGCACAGGAGGGCTTTACATCCATCCTGGGATCGATCTGGAGCCGTTGCTTCATGGCGGGACAGGGAGCCAGTCCGAGGCCATAGAACAGCCCCTTGTGCGTCCCGATCGTTACGAAGCAGGTACACCGAATACAGTAGGGATTGCAGGACTTACGGAGGGCGTGAAGCTTATTCTAGAGGAAACGGTGGAGAGCATTCACAAGAGAGAGTGGGAGCTTACTCAGAAACTGATGCAAGGACTTCAGGAAATTGAAGGTATCACTATATATGGACCAGAGATCGGACAAAATAAAACCGGCATCGTCTCCTTTAACGTGGGGCAGGCGGATTCCTCAGAGGTGGCTTTTATTTTGGATCAATCCTTTCAAATCGCTGTCAGGGCCGGGTATCATTGTACACCGCTTGCTCACGAAATGGCCGGTACGCTGGATAAAGGGGCGGTTCGGGCGAGCGTAGGCTTTTACACGAAGGCTTCGGAGATTGACCAATTGATCGGTGCCGTTAAGGAAATCGCACAGCACATGAAGTGACATAGAGAAAGAAACGTGGGGGGGCATAGCCGTATGGGAGAGACGCTGTCCGGATTACCGGTTGAAGTGGTGCTGTTTTTTGCAGGAATCGTTACGTTGTTGTTCTTGATTGTAGTCATAAGCTTATGGGTGAAAATGAATAAGCTTCGCAAATCCTATCAGAAGATGCTGAACGGATCGGGAAGCTTGGACGTGGAGCAAGTGCTGATTGATTTGCAAAACCGTTGTAATGATCAATCAAAAAGAATGGATCTACAAGAGCAAACGATACTGGCTATGCAGCAGCGAATGCAGAAGATGAAATCGAATATCGCGATCCAGCGGTATAACGCTTTTGCTGAGAGCGGAAGTGACCTGAGCTTCTCGCTCGCTTTGGTGGATGACGAGATGGATGGTCTCATCTTATCTGGAATACACAATCGTGACCACACCTTTGTTTATGCCAAGCCGGTAGAACAAGGGCAGTCGAAATATACTCTTTCTCCGGAAGAGAAGGAAGTGCTTACTCGATCTTTGCAAAAGAAGCAGTAGATCTCCGATTGATGCCTTTTAGTGCTTGCTGAAACGATTTGGCAATGACCTCAGACATGTTCATAACTAAGCTGAGCCGCGTGTTTTGAAGCACAAAATACTCCATAAATCCGCCGACGTTGACAATGCCTGTTACGTGCATATTGCCGACAGGGGGGAGCTCCTTGTTGACGCCGGCACCGGGCTTCACCGGACCATTGCCAAGCTGAATGCAGCCCACGCTGGTGAGCTGACCAAGACATGCATCAACAGCAATGATAAACGGATTATTGAAATGCTGATAAATGGTGGTTAACGTTTCATTTAAATTCATGGCATGGACGGGATGATCCAGCGTACCATATAAATGAAGATCGTCAATGTTCGATTTTTTTAAGTGAGTGCCGACCAGCGGTCCTAACGAGTCTCCGGTCGAGCGGTCCGTTCCCACACAGACAACAACCACCGGCTGATCGGGAGAAACCGAATGAAGTGCAGTTGAAAGCTTTTCGGAAAGCAGCTCGATGCTGTTGGTTTCGGTATGCATGATTTTGATGATTTCATTCTCTTTGGGCTTAGGGTTGTCTCTATGAAAAGGAAGTTTCATATGGTTGTCCTCCAGTAGGGAAGGAATGGTAAGGCGATTTTTACTAGTATACGAGTGAAGATGCATTTTTATACGTGGGCTAGTAAATTCATTCTTACGTTTGCTAGACAAGCTGAATGAACGGGGAAGGGGCTGGTTTCTGGATGCTTATGGCTTTTGATTCCACGCAGCAGGCGTTGAGAGCAGAGATGCTTCTGGAGTATGCGGAGATCGAGAACGATATGTGCCCGACACCAAAGGAAATCACCGCGGGCTGTGCTTTATCCTTAGAGTTTCCTGAGGAGGAGCTGGAGGCGGTAAAACAAATTATTGCCGAAGAAAAGGTAGAAATAAGGGGCATTTATTTTAAAAAGGATGATAAGTATGTTACCATTGATCTGTAAGGCAGGTAAGGACGCTTGAATAAAATGTTAGTATGGTTTGTTTCCAATGGGGAGGCGGAGGGAGAAAACATGGAAGCCAGCTGGCTGCAGTTTAAAGAAAAGCTGCTCGGTTATATCACGGACCCGAATGTATGGACAAATCTATTCCTAGTTCTTGTAAAAATTATTCTTATATTCATTATAGGTAGAGTGATTGTAAAGGTTTCGTTGAAAGCCTTGGAGCATATGATGGTGGAACGGGAGCGAAGCCCGCTGAAGTTCGATTCGCGGCGCACGAAAACCATTGGCAAGTTGATGGGCAATATCGTCACGTATGTCGTGAATTTTATCATGATCCTGATGATTTTGGCACAATTCGGCGTGAGTCTGGCGCCGGTGCTGGCTGGGGCCGGTGTGCTTGGACTCGCCATCGGGTTCGGCGCACAGAGTTTAGTGAAGGATGTAATCACGGGCTTTTTCATTATTTTTGAGGATCAATTCGCGGTCGGCGACGTAATTCAGATCGGACAGCTCAAAGGAACTGTGGAGGAAATCGGTCTGCGGGTTACCCGAGTAAAGAGCTGGACCGGCGAAGTACATATTATCCCCAATGGGACTATTCAGCAGGTAACTAATTTTTCTGTGCATAACTCCTTAGCTATCGTTGATGTGCAGGTGGCTTATGAGGCGGATCTGGATAAGGCCGTACGGGTATTGGAAGAGGCTGTAAAGGCCAATTACGAATCGAATGTGAATATGGTGAAGGCGCCGGATGTACTGGGTGTACAGATGCTTGGGGCGACGGATGTAACCTTGAGAGTAACTGTAGAATGTAAGCCTAATATGCATGCTGTGGTAGCACGTGAATTGAATGGCGTGATAAAGAGGGCATTCGAGGCAAATGGGATCGAGGCTCCTTATCCTAAGATGGTCACCTTCCAAAGGTCGGAGAGGGCGGTCGGGCAGTAGTGGAAAAGAAGGAATATCAGTTGGGCGATGTTGTCATGATGAAGAAGCCGCATCCCTGTGGAACAAATGAAATGGAAATTATCCGCATGGGAATGGATATTCGGATCAAGTGCGTAGGCTGCAAGCATAGTGTGCTGGTGCCTAGAGCGAAGTTCGAGAGCAAGCTGAAGAAAGTACTGCGATCGACGGCTTCAACCGAGCCGAATGCGGGAGAAAAAGAGAAAGAGTAGCAGGGGAAAGCAAGGCAAAAAAAGGCTTTAAACAGGGGTTGCAAAGGGATAGGACCTGTGCTATTATAGTCCTTGTCCCTTTGAAACGCGGAAAGGTACCCAAGAGGCCCAAGGGGGCTGACTCGAAATCAGCTAGGCGGCGCAAGCCGTGCGTGGGTTCGAATCCCACTCTTTCCGCCATACATACACAAGCCGACGACCAGTAGGGTCGTTTTTTTGTTAGGCGGGAAAGAACACGTGGGGTGAGAACCGAAGGTTCGTCGGAGCGCAATCTTCTTGACATATATAATACAAATAAGCGACTCCTAAGGGAGTCGCTTTTTTAGTGCTTAGCGTGCCCGGAAAGCAAACGCGTCTTCTAGCAGGTGAAGTCCAGTCGCGGGAGGGGAGAAGCCCTCATGAAGCTAGGATGCCTGTGTATTGTCCCAAAGCAGCCTGCATTCCCCAGTAAAAAAGGAAGGAAAAGGGGGAGGAGATGGCGCCCCTCCCATTCCGCGGATCCGTAGTGTTTTCTGTTAGCCCAAAAAGCGCCGGTTCGAAGGGGGAATTCCACCTGGAAGCCGACGCTTATCGATTATTTAGGGGCTTTCACTTCAACCTCAGCCTGATAAATTCCTTCAACGAGCGGACTGAATTCAATTTCTGCCGACTCGGCAAATTGCCCTTTGTTTCTTTTACGGACGAGAAGCTGTTTGGACTCACCATCCTTTGAAGTATGTTTGGCAGTTACTATATATGTGCCGACCGGTACATCGTTCATGCCGAAACCGCCTGGGAAGTTATAGCCATGCCCGGTGATGACTTTGCCGGTGCTTCCACCCGCCAACGTACCGACAGGGGTAAGAGTTAATTCAACCTGATCTTCCTTATACCCCTCTATGAAGCTATTCAAGTCCATATAAAGGTACAGCTCACCCTTGACGGTTTCCGATTCGATGGTGAAATTACGGATAGCGCCTGTATTCCCTGCGAAGGGCTTGTCGATCTCGGGTGTTAGGTCCACAACATATCCTTCTATGGTATGGGAGCCGCCCATATTCCAGGTGGTGGCCAAAAGCGGCAGTTCGATCCGATAATACCCGTTTGCATCGGTAACGGTTAGCAGGTTGCTGTTGTAAAGAAGCTGGTTATCGGCGAAGATGTCGGCTCCTTCTACAGGTTTGCCCTTGGCATCGACGACCCGGCCCTTAACGACATAAGGCTCTACCTGCGTAGGTGAGACGGCTGTACGAATTTGAACGGTAGCTTCGCTTCCCGTGGTGGAGAAAGTGACCTGATAGCCGCTATTCTCCGAGACAAAGCGAAGCGGAACCATGGTACTGCTATCGATGATCTGTGCTGGTACGTCCAAAGGAATGGAACGGCCGTTTACCTTTGCTTCGTTATGATCGATCGTTAACCGAATTTCCAGGCCATCTCTTGTTCCTACAGCTTGCTTCAACTGCCCGGTGTCGATCCACTCAACGGTAAATCCAAGGGTCTCGAAGAGCTTTCGGAAAGGGACGAGTGTTCTCCCATCTTTAATAAGCGGCTGTGCATCCGTAAAATGAATCGGTTCTCCTTCCAAGTACACACGGACGGCCGTCCCCTCGGCAAAAACAGACGGAATGGGAAGTGACAATAGAAGAACAGTGATGAAGAATAACTTGAAAGACCGGTGAAACGGGAAATGGGCCATAATGACAATCTCCTTTCCTTTTCAAAAAACAGATGATTACGTCTGCTACACCGATCTTCTCAGTGCAACAACCTCATCCATTATATTCCATACGGTTCTAGAGTTCATGAAGCTTTTGAAGCAATTTTGAAAGTGTGACGAGGGATGACTGCCGATTATCATAAAAAAATGTGAGGCAGCACGAGCATTCGACAGCACCCGCGTATAACCTATGCAATAATCAATTATGAAACAAAATGTATCATTCGGGAAAGGAGTGAATTGTTGATGGCAGGAAAGAAGACTTACGTGCGTCCATTCGTTCTGAGTCACGACTTAATTCAATTTGAGACGGCTCAGAGCTGGAACCGGGGCGAAGGAAATCTCGACCACCCGGGGACGGGGAATGACGGAATCAATTATCCGAACGACCCTTATACAGGGGACCGACCACAGGATTGGTTCGGAGGATAAGCCAAATCGGCGGTGCCGGTGTTATTCGTTACACCGACAGCGCCGATTTACACTTTACAGCTTCATATGAATCGGCAAATCGTTACGTAAGTACCTCGATGGGTTTTCCGCTAAATATTTTCTCATCAGAAGCTCCGCCTCAGCACGCAGGGAATCATTAAGGATGCCAAATTCCCCGGGACAGCCGCGGCACTGGTATTCTGTCCGGATCCCGGCAGAGGTTCTTTCGCAATCAAAGATTTGGATGCCGTTCCTCCGAAGATGACGGCGGGCTTCCACAAGATCGGCCGTTACTCGGTCCATGGCTTGTCGAAGTGCATCGACATACGGCCCGGGCGTCTTTACAACAGAAGCAATTCTTTTGGCATCACGGTCAAAGGCGGTTAGGAGCAAGGGGAGTAGTAATATTTGTTTAATGCATCGTAGTTCTTCGGTTGTGATCGACCTTGACATAAAAGAAATCACCACCCATAATAGAACGTATGTTCCTATTATGTTCGATAGTACTGATTTTAGTCAAGAAACACAAAAAACTCACACTCCAAAGGTCCATTGGAAGAGCGTGAGTTCACATATCGATTGAGCGTTACGATTGTTTTCGGCGGGAACGGCCCATGTATGCGAAGCGATCGCATAAATAGCCGATCAATGTCCAAGATACGATCGTTGTCAAATACAGCATGATAAAGTTTACATCGGTATATTCAAAGAGCGGCCAGATCCAGGCAGGGACACTAAGAGAATAAAAAAGAAGGTACACGGCATCGTTCTCATGTCCGACGAAGTGAAGAAAGCAAAGCGCGATCCCCAGCAGGGTAAAGTAAAAGGTTAACGTATATTTCATCGCTGATTCTCCTTTTGGTCGATGAGGGCGGAGCTCCACCCAGGACAAGCCCTTGGCAACAAGCTCCGCCGGATTCTGGTTAGCCGCGGAATACTTTTTTCCACTTGCGGTTATGGTTGGTGGTTTCCGGGAAGCGGTCGCCCTTCTTCAGGGTCACGATCTTAGGATTGTTAATCCCTGTGTGAATCGCGTTCTCGCCAACCTCCATATACTCGCCATCATTCGGCGCATGATCGCCGGGACGGAACTGTGTCCATTCACCCATGCCAGATCACCTCCTGTGTCGTTCTGCTGTTAGATTCTCCTTGAACTGGCGCGTGCATGATGATAAATAATTACCAAACCGGTTTTTGTCGGAACATGCTGGCAATGCGCTTGCCTTGAGGCTTGGTTTTTGCTATAGTGTTATGGTGCGAGTTTTGATACGAATGTATTTTCTTCTCGCTCCTTGCTCCTGATTCCAGGGGCCGTTTAGTCCAAAAGGAGGTGACAACATGCGCAAATATGAAGTGATGTACATTATTCGTCCCGAGCTGGACCAAGATGCGGTTGCAGCAACAGTGGAGAAGTTCGCGAACATCATCAACAACGGTGGCGAAATTACGAAATCCGATGTAATGGGTAAGCGCCGTCTTGCGTATGAGATCAACAAGCTTCGTGATGGTCATTATGTATTGGTTCATTTCAATGCTAACAATGACGTAATCAATGAGCTTGACCGTGTGATGAAGATTTCCGACGAAATCATTCGTTACCTGATCGTTAAAGACGTAGCTTAATTGCATTACTGATTCGTAATTCGAATTCCGGGAGGGTTTACCAGTGTTGAATCGTGTCATTCTGATCGGCAGACTGACTCGCGACCCTGAACTGCGTTATACGCCGGCAGGAGTTGCAGTAACTCAGTTTACCCTTGCGGTGGATCGCCCGTTCTCGGGACAAGGAGGCCAGCGTGAAGCGGATTTTATCCCTGTCGTGACTTGGCGGCAATTGGCGGAGACGTGTGCGAATTACCTTCGTAAAGGACGATTGGCTGCAGTAGAGGGCCGCATTCAAGTGCGCAACTATGACAACAATGAAGGTCGGCGCGTATATGTGACGGAAGTCATTGCAGACAATGTGCGTTTCTTGGAATCCGCGAATAGCGGAAACCGTGAAGATGGTGGCTTTACGCCTCCTCCTAGCAGCGGTGGTGGTCAAGGCGGCGGTGGTAACCGCGGCGGCTACAGTGGTGGTGCACGTGACAACCAGGATCCATTCCAGGATGACGGCAGACCGATTGATATTTCCGATGATGATTTGCCATTCTAAGCTAGCTTAGGGTGGACGAACACTCCATAACAGAAAGGGATGAAACAGAATGGCTTTCCAAAAGAGAGAATCCGGTGGCGAAGATCGCGGCGAGCGCAAGTTCTCCGGTCGTGGCAAAAAAGGCGGCAAGCGCCGTAAAGTTTGCTACTTCACCGTGAACAAGATCAAGCACATCGATTATAAAGATATCGAGACGCTTAAGAAGTTCATCAGCGAGCGCGGCAAAATCCTGCCTCGTCGTGTAACAGGAACTTCCGCGAAGTATCAGCGTGCGCTGACTATCGCGATCAAGCGTGCCCGTACGATTGCATTGCTTCCTTACACAACCGAATAGGTTGATTGGACAGAGAACGGCAGACCTAGCAGCTAGGTGTGCCGTTTTTTGTCGTATACAAGACTATCATTCCGTACGGCAAATGAATTATAGTAATAGTGTTGGATACATACGAAAAACAAAGGTAAGGGAGAGGGACGCAGATGAAAAAAGGGATACTCACGATGCTGCTGCTGCTCGGTATAACGAATATAGCCAGTGCTTCAACCTTGAATGGGGAATTCGAGGGAAATCCGATTGTAAAGGTAGAAGCGGGGGAGCAGGAGCTGAAGGTAGAGGATGTTCCGGCGATCAATTACAAAGGGCGGACCATGGTGCCCATCTATCTGCTAAGGCAGTTAGGGGCCGAGGTGACATGGAACGACGCCTCCTACAGTGTCAGTGTAGCATTGGACCAGACGAAGTCCGCGGGGGCCAATTCGGGGGCATCATCACCTGCACAAGGGCAGGGGCAGCCGCAGCCGGTTCTAACGCAAGAACAGAAGGAGCTGGAGCTGATCAAGCAGGTATATCAGACGCTGCATGAGCTCGATCAGGAAATATGGTCCTTTACGGAGCGGCTAGGTGCTTTTAAGGAGCTGGATAACGCAGCTGACTTTTCATTTCAATTAGATGCAGACCTACAAAGTCTCAGTCAGCAATATATGGACTTCATGGCACTTGCTCTTAAGGTAAGCGAGAAGGTAAAAACAAAAAATAAAATATTCGAAATCATCCAGAGTCAAAGCAAGGTAATGGAACAACTTAACAAAACAAAGGGCATTATCCAGTTTTGGATCAAGGCGAAAAACGACACGAACCTTAATTCGACTATGAATACGGCTATGTATAATACCCTGCAGGAAGCGCAGAGAAATTTGGCGCACACCAACAAAGTGATACGCGAGCTTGCCTTAAAGGATATCCAGAAGCAGCTCCCATAGGAGATTTGCTCTAGATGTATGGCAGCAGAACCAGAGGTTCTGCTGTTTTTGTTGTAATGAAGTATCTTCCATGACAGCGGTAACATATAGATAAGATAGTGGACAATGGCTGTAGAGCCTGCACCTACATTTTCCCTGAGGGGGAGAAGATGGTATGATGAAGGGGTGGGCATGAACCGGTGAATCGTTCGTGAGATTCCAAAGACCCGATGAAAGGCAGGGAGAGCTGTGAATATTGCTTTTTTTCTCGTGCCCAAGGATGACGTTATTTATTTATCTCCTCATTCGACCATGCGTCAAGCCTTGGAACGTATGGAATATCATCGCTATTCGGCGGTGCCGCTAGTGGATGATGACGGCAAGTATGTAGGCACGATTACCGAGGGGGATCTGCTATGGAAGCTGAAGCGTTCTCCGGAGATCGGCTTCGAGAATGCACACCGTGTGCAGCTGAAGGATGTGCCGCAGCATATGACGATCAAGCCCGTCCGGATCGCACAAAATATGCAGGACCTGATCACCCTTGCGACCAATCAGAACTATGTACCCGTCATTGATGATAATGAGGTTTTCATAGGAATTATCCGCAGGAGAGAAATTATCGATTATTGCTTCAAGCTCTGGCAGGCCGAACAAAGAGTGTAAAAGTGTGGTATAATGAAATGAAAATCAATCAGGTGCCGCCGGTCTTCGGGCAAGTCGGGCGACCGGCGGACGAACAAGTCCGATTAGGGGAGAGGCGGCTTGTAGTGGATGGATAGGGACATGGATTTGGCCAAGCGTGCCAAGATCATCGAATGGCTGAAGACCGAGCTGGTAGACCAGATGGCTCATTTACTCAAGGGCATATGGGAAGGCAGCCAGCATAAAATGATAGACGGCCTGGCAAGTCTTGTCGCTTGCTGCTATATACTCGGTCGCCGGCTTGGCATCTCCTTGCGCAGCCTCGATGAAGCGGTGCTCGACAAGATGAAGAAGCATCGGGAAGAAGGGCATCAGCTCGAGGAATGGTACGGCGATATTTCCGCATTGGAAGATCATTTGCGTAAGAGGTGAACAGTTTGGAGACGCAGAAGTCTCGCATGCTCACATGGAGCATCGTGTATATTCTTATTTTGCTTTCGATGTTTTTCCTGCCTGTGATCAATATGGTGACATCCGCCTTGGTCATGGTGCCCGTGCTCGTGATGTACACGAAGCTCCCTGCCAAACGGTTCGCTTTACACTATGCGATTAGCTTGGCTGTGGTTTATCTGGTTGTCTCCTCGATTTCGGCCGGATGGGTAGGAGCGCTTATCCTGTCCATTGCGCTGTTCTTCCTGCCGCCGGTAATCCAGATGGGCAACCTGTACAAGAAGCGCGCATCCGCACGCTCGGTGATTACCGCAGGTACGGTAACCCTGCTTGGAGAGCTGCTGCTTGGTCTGGTGGTCAGCCAGCTGTTCGGGCTGAACCCGCTGGGGAAGATGAAGCAGTTCATGCTGGGGAGCCTGAATAGCCTTCCTGCGCAGCTGCAGGAGCTCATTCCTATGGATAAGGATATCCTGGTCCAGCTCATGACACAGATGCTGCCGGTGTATATGATCGGCTTCGGCCTATTTTACGCGGTGGTTACGCATTGGCTGGCTCGCAAAGCGCTTGTACGCTCCGGAGAATCGATTTCGAAATACAAGCCGATCCGGGAATGGATGCTTCCGAAGTCGTTCGTATGGTTCTACCTCATCTCTCTGATCATGGAGATGTTCGTGAGAGATACGCATTCGGTATTCTTTACGTTGCTGCTTAACCTGATGCCGCTGCTCACCTTTGCATTTGCGGTTCAAGGGATTGCCTTCTTGTTTTATGTGGCATATTCCAAGGGCTGGAACCGGGCTTTGCCGATTATCGGCATCATCTCGCTCTTCGTCTTCCCGCCGGCGTATTTTGTGATAAGCTTACTGGGTGTGTTCGATGTGGCATTCCCGATCCGCGATCGTCTGGCTGCTCGCAAGTGATTACTTTTGTGGTGGAAAAGATAGGAGTCGAATGAAATGCCGAAGTTCCTGTTGAAGCGATGGCACGGGATGCATATCGTTTGGATATTCGCTTTGCTCACGCTCTTGATATTTATTTTGTTTCTATACAATTGGGTGATCAGCGTGATCGCCCTGTTTCTATGCGCGGCGCTTGTTTACTTCACGGTTCAGGCGGAGCAGGCTTTCCGCAAGGATTTGAACGAGTATGTCACGACGCTGTCGCATCGAGTGAAGCGGGCGGGCAGTGAAGTCATTCATGAGCTGCCCCTCGGGATTTTGCTGTACAGCGAGGATAAGGTCATCGAGTGGCATAATCCGTTCGTAGCCAAAATGCTGGGGGAGGATTCCCTAATCGGCGAATCGCTGCTGGAGATGTTCCCGGGACTGAAGAACCGGAAGGAGAAAGAGCTGAAGCTGGAGCTGACCGTCGGTAAGAGCATCTACGAGGTGCAGATCAAGCCGGATGAGAGGCTGCTTTATTTCCGTGAAATCACGGCCTTCAAAACGCTCGCCTCCCGCTATGAAGAAGAAAAGCTGGCCATCGGTATCGTCATGATGGACAACCTGGAGGAAGCGACGCAGGGGATGGACGACCAGACCCGCAGCATTATGATGGCCAAGGTGACGGGAGAAATCTCCGAATGGGCGCAGAAGAATAACATTTATTTGCGCCGAACCGCTTCCGACAGATATTTGGTTTTGATGGACCAAAAGGCGCTCAAGTCGCTGGAGCAGTCGCGCTTTGAAATTCTGGATGAGGTCAGAGACATCACCATCGAGAATAAGCTGCCGATGACGCTCAGCGTCGGAATCGCTTCAGGCTCGACGTCGCTGACGGAGCTTGGGCTGTGGGCGCAGACGAGCTTGGATATGGCGCTGGGCCGCGGCGGCGACCAGGCGGCGGTCAAGGTAGGCGAGCGGCTGTCGTTCTACGGCGGACGAACGAATGCTGTGGAGAAGCGAACCCGCGTAAGAGCGAGGGTCATCTCGCATGCCTTAAGAGACTTAATCAAGGACAGCGACAAGGTCATCATTATGGGCCATCGCATACCGGATATGGATTCCATCGGCGCTGCGATCGGTGTGCTCAAAATGGCGCACATCAGCAATAAAGAGGGCTATATTGTGCTGGAGGGCGTCAATCCGTCGATCCAGAAGCTGATGGAGACATTGTATGAGGACGAAAAGCTGAACCGTTGGTTTATTACGCCGGAGCAGGCGCTGCAGATCACGAACAGCCGATCCTTAGCCGTGGTGGTGGATACGCACAAGGCCTCTATGGTGGCCGAGCCGAAGCTGCTGCAGCTGACGCACCGCAAGTTTGTGGTCGACCATCACCGCAGAAGCGAGGAGTTCATTCACGACGCGACGCTGGTGTACATGGAGCCTTACGCTTCTTCCACCTGTGAGCTCGTGACGGAGCTGCTGCAGTACTTCCACGAGCGGATGACCATGGGCGTCCTCGAGGCGACGGCGCTGCTGGCCGGGATCGTGGTGGACACGCGAAGCTTCAGCCTTCGCACCGGCGCACGGACGTTCGAAGCGGCATCCTTCCTTCGTCGCAACGGGGCGGACTCCTCCTTGATTCAGCGGCTGCTGAAGGAGGACTTGGACGCTTACATCAAGAAAGCGGAGATGGTGAAGAACGCGGTCGTCATCTACGACCACATTGCGCTTGCCGTCACGGAGCCGGGACGTAAATATTCTCAGTTGCTGATTGCCCAGGTAGCTGATACATTGTTAACTATGACAGGCATTATGGCGTCCTTCGTGATTAGCGAACGCCCGGACGGCATGATTGGCATTAGCGCCCGTTCCTTAGGCCAGATGAATGTCCAGGTCGTGATGGAACGGATGGGCGGCGGCGGACATTTAACGAATGCCGCAACCCAAATGGAAGGCACAATTGGGGAAGCAACACAAAAATTAAAGCAAATTTTGAGTGAGATACATGCAGAGGAGGGGCTTTTCGAATGAAGGTTATTTTCTTGAAAGATGTGAAGGGTCAAGGCAAGAAGGGTGAAATCAAAGAGGTATCCGAGGGCTATGCACAAAACTTCCTATTCAAGCAACAGCTGGCGGCGCCGGCAAGCCAGGGTGCGGTAAAGACACTGGAGAATCAGAAGAAAGCCGAAGACAAAAAGAAGGCACAGGAGAAGGCGGACGCGCAGGAGCTGGCACGGAAGCTGGAGGAGCTGAGTGTGCAGGTGAAGGCGAAGTCGGGAGCGGACGGACGTCTGTTCGGAGCGGTTTCGAACAAGCAGGTAGCCGAGGCATTGGAGAAAATGGGCTACAAGCTGGACAAACGCAAAATTGTCATGGATGAGCCGATCAAAACACTGGGCGTGACCGAGCTGGTCTTGAAGCTCCATCCGGAAGTGACCGGTAAGCTGAAGGTTCATGTTGTCGAAGAGAAGTAAGCTTAGCTTGATCCTGGGGAGGAGACGGACATGAGCATGAACAACGAGCTAATGTTTACAGATCGCATCCCTCCGCAAAATCTGGAAGCCGAGCAGGCGGTGCTCGGCGCTATTTTGCTTGACGGCGACGCGCTGGTAACGGCGATGGAGCGCATCAACAGCGACGACTTCTACCGCGGTGCGCATCAGTTGATCTACGAAGCGATGATCGAGATCGCGGAGGCGAACGAGCCGGTAGACCTGGTGACGCTGACGGCCCGGCTGCAGGACAAGAAGCAGCTGGAGGAGGTCGGCGGCATCAAGTATTTGTCGGAGCTTGCGAATGCGGTTCCGACGGCGGCCAATGTCGATTATTATGCGCAAATCGTCGAAGAGAAATCGTTGCTTCGCCGCTTGATTCGCACGGCTACGCAAATCGTCAGCAACGGCTATGCCAGCGAGGACGAAGTCGGCATGCTGCTCAGCGACGCGGAGCACCGCATTATGGAGATCTCGCAGCGGCGCTCGGGCAGCGGCTTCATTGCCATCCGCGATGTGCTGATGGAGGTCTTCGACAAGGTGGAGTTCCTCTACAACCAGAAGGGCAGTACGACGGGGATCAAGTCCGGCTTCACCGACTTGGACAAGATGACGTCCGGCTTCCAGCGCTCGGACTTGATTATCGTGGCGGCCCGTCCTTCGGTAGGTAAGACGGCGTTCGCCCTGAACATCGCGCAAAATATCGGCGTGCGGGAAAAAGAAACCGTTGCCATCTTTTCCCTCGAGATGGGTGCAGCACAGCTGGTACAGCGTATGATCTGCGCCGAGGCCAATGTCGATGCGGGACGGATGCGGACAGGCTTCCTGGAGCCGGACGATTGGGAGAAGCTGACGATGGCGATCGGTTCGCTGTCCGAGGCGAACATCTATATCGACGATTCTCCTTCCGTAACCGTAGCGGACATTCGCGCCAAGTGCCGAAGGCTGAAGAAGGAGAAAGGACTCGGGATGATCCTGATCGATTACCTCCAGCTGATTCACGGGCGAGGTAAAGGAGATAATCGTCAGCAAGAGGTCTCCGAGATCTCCCGTACGCTCAAGCAGATCGCTCGTGAGCTGGACGTGCCGGTTATCGCCCTGTCCCAGCTCAGCCGGGGCGTGGAGCAGCGGCAGGACAAACGTCCGATGATGTCCGACCTTCGGGAATCCGGTTCGATCGAGCAGGATGCCGATATCGTAGCGTTCCTATACCGGGATGACTACTACGATAAGGAATCGGAAAAGAAGAACATCATCGAAATTATTATCGCTAAGCAGCGTAACGGTCCGGTTGGCACCGTGGAGCTGGCGTTCCTTAAAAACTTTAATAAATTTGTGAGTCTGGACCGGACGCATCATGAATCGGCTTAGGTGACATGCTATACGGTGAAAGCAGCCTGTTTCCGAACGAAGCGGCTGCAATCGCCTTACATATGAGGACATTTTCCGAACAATGATATTGGGGGTTTTATCATTGTTCGTTTTTATTGACTTTAACGCACTGCACTGCTACACTAGTTAGGGTGCTTATGCGCCTGAAAGCTAATATTAGGTGAAAATTCCACCTGACGGAGGAATGCAATATGTCAACGGTAGTGGTAGTCGGAACCCAGTGGGGCGACGAGGGAAAAGGGAAAATTACCGATTTCTTAGCGGAATCTGCTGAGGTTGTTGCTCGTTATCAAGGCGGTAACAATGCAGGACATACGATCCTGATCGAAGGAAAGAAATACAAGCTGACGATGATTCCATCGGGCATTTTCTATGAAGATAAAATTTGTGTAATCGGTAATGGCATGGTCATCAACCCGGGTGCCCTGCTGGAAGAGATTCAATATATTCATGACAACGGTTTTACGACGAACAACTTGAAGATCAGCGACCGGGCGCATGTCATCATGCCGTACCATCTGCTGCTCGACGGCTTGGAGGAAGAGCGCAAGGGCGATAACAAGATCGGTACGACCCGCAAAGGGATCGGCCCTTGTTACATGGATAAAGCGGCCCGTAACGGCATCCGGATCGCGGACCTGATGGACGCAGAAGAGTTCGAGCTGAAGGTTCGTCATTTGGTGAAGGAGAAGAACGTACTGATCGAGCAGGTGTATGGCTCCAAGGGTTTGGATGCGGACTCGATTATCCAAGAATACCTGGGCTATGCCGAGAAGATCCGTCCGTATGTAGCGGACACGTCCGTTATTTTGAACGATCTGATCGATGAGGACCGCAAGGTGCTGTTCGAAGGTGCGCAGGGCGTGATGCTCGATATCGACCAAGGTACGTATCCGTACGTTACCTCCTCGAATCCATCGGCCGGCGGCGTATGTATCGGTTCCGGTGTAGGACCTTCGAAGATTCAGCAAATTATCGGTGTAGCGAAGGCTTACACAACCCGCGTAGGCGACGGTCCGTTCCCGACGGAGCAAAACAACGAGACAGGCGACTGGATTCGTGAACGCGGCAACGAGTACGGCACCGTAACAGGCCGTCCGCGCCGTGTAGGCTGGTTCGACAGCGTTGTTGTTCGTCATGCTCGCCGAGTGAGCGGAATTACGGGCTTGTCCTTGAACTCCATCGATGTATTGTCCGGTCTGGAGACCGTAAAGATTTGTACCGCCTACAAATACCGCGGCGAAGTAATCGAGCACTATCCGGCAAGCCTGAAAATGTTGGCCGAGTGTGAAGCGGTATATGAGGAAATGCCGGGCTGGAGCGAGGATATTTCCAATGTGCGCACGCTGGACGAACTGCCGGCGAACGCAAGACGTTATGTGGATCGCGTATCCGAGCTGACGGGCATTCCGATCGCCATCTTCTCCGTAGGCCGCAACCGCGAGCAGACGAACCAAGTAAAGCCTATTTTCTAATAAAGCCAAGCAGGCTCCCGAGCCAAGTCCGATCCGAATCGGACGGGGAACGGGGGCTTTTTTCTTTGCCCGGACGGATTGTTTTCCCAGAAAAAAGTGAATACTGAGGGGGGAGAACTTTCAAATCGGGCAGGAGATGACAGGATGAAACTAATGCTATGGCTCGCAAAGCTGGCGGTTAGCGCCGTAGTGACCTCGCTTTGCTGTTTGGCACTGACATTCTTTGCAGTGAATTCCTACGTAGATCTATTATTGGAGCAGTATCATATTCCAAGGCAGGCCGGTCAGTCGATTCAGTGGAATCAACTGGTATCCCATATGGCGAAGCAATTCGATTCGATGGTGGGCATGGGGGGAAGCGGGAAGCCGCCTGCGGATCGAGAGGTAGCTGCGGTGAGCGGCAATCCGACGGATGAGAAGAAGCAGGAGCGTACGGGCACGGAAACCGGAGGGCAGACGCCGAAGCCCAGCAGCACGACTGAACGAAAGCCGCCGGAGGATGCGGTTGCGGTATGGAGCCGTCAATCGGTGTCCTCAATGACCTCGGAGGAAGACCGGAAGGTTGTCGTTTCGGGAGAGGAATTCGCAAAGAAGAAGGACGAGCTCACGCAGGAGCAGAAGAATAAAATTTTCAGCGTGATCTCGAAGCTTCCCCAGGAGGATATTCAGTATATATCCAAGCTCATGGAGAATGGCATTACAGCGTCGGAGCTGAAAGAGCTGGAGCAGATCCTGCAGAAGCGGCTGCAGCCGGAAGAGTATGCGGATCTATTAAAGCTGTTGAAGCCGTAATGGCGGCTTAAGATAAACAGGATTACTGGAAGGCTCTCAGGTGATCCTGTTTTTTGCATACAAGTCGAAGAAAGCAAAACGGACAGCTCCTAGAGCTGCCCGCCATACCGGGAAATCGTATCGGCCGCCTGCTCGCGGCGAGAGGATTCCACCACAACCTCCAGCTTGTACCCCTGAACCATACCGTACGGAGCCAAGTCCTTGCTGAATTCTACGACCTCGTCGAGACGTATATCGATAGCGCCTTGAGCTCTTAATGCTTCGACCGCTTGTTCCCGAATCTGCGGATTGGGAAAGGCCGCGCACAAACTTTCCATTGATTAACTTCACACTCCTGTCAGATTTCCAGCTAAAAATGTGACAAAATATACGAAAATGTTGAAAAAAGTAGAGTTGGTATGGTAAATTTATTAAGGAGTTTAAGCACAGTGGTTATTGTCCCAATTTTAGGTGTTTTTATGTGCGCAGCAGAAAAAACGGCTTAAAAGGAGAAGAAGATGACAGTTTTCAGGGGAATGGGTAAGATCAAGGACGTGCTGGATAAGGCCAAGCAGCGCTGGTCCGCGATTCGAACTCACAGCTTGACTGGCAAGCTAGGGGTTAAACCAGTGGGTAAAGAACAAGTGAAGGCATCAGCCTTGAGTTTAAAGATGAAGGTACTAACACATAAATGGACGTTATTGAAATCGGTATCGGCGCTCAGCTTGGTAGCTGCTTCGGTGTGGAGCGGCAATCAATATGTGCAGGCGCAGATGACGGATTATTATCATGTCCTTGTGAACGGTACGCCAATCGGGATCGTCAGCGATCCGCAGAAAGTTGAGACCTTCAAGGAAGAGAAGAAGAAGCAGTTGGCTCAAAGCCGTACCGATGTGCAAATGGCCGTAGAGTCTCCTGACATCACATTTACGCGTGAAAGGGCTTTCAAACCACGGACCGAGGAGCAGGAAGTGCTAGGTAAGCTGGAGGGCTTTTTTACAGCTTATCCGGTAGGTGTAGAGGTGCTGGTAGACGGAAAGCGCATGGGGATTTTGAAGGACCAGGAGACGGCGCAGAAGATGCTGGAGCAGATCAAGGCGACGGCACTGGATTCGCTGCAAAAGAAGAAGGAGCCGGGTAAGGTAGGCATTCTGTCGGCATCCTCAGCCTCAAGTGCACCTGTAGAAAGCGAGCTGCTGAAGGCAGAGTTCAAGCAGCAGGTAGAGCTGCAGGAAATTCCGATAGAACCGTCGGAGCTTGTGCAGCCGGACGAGCTTCGGAAGAAGCTGGAGACCGGCGATGTGCAGCCAACCAAGTATACGGTAGAGCAGGGCGACTGCTTGGGCTGTATCGCGAAGAAATTCAACATTCCTAAGCAAGTGATTTATCAGAACAATCCATCCATTACTGGAGATTTCATAAAAGCAGGTCAGCAGCTCGACTTGACGGTACTGCAGCCTACCTTAGCTGTGCGCACGGTGGAGAAGGTTGTAGAGAATCAAGAGATTCAATATGAGACGGAATATCAAACGGATGATTCGCTGCGCCTTGGGACGATACAGACGATCACTCCGGGGAAAAACGGGCTGAAGAAGGTGACCATTCAGCTTACGAAGGTGAACGGCCTGCTCGAAGAAGAAGAGGTTCTTAGCGAGGAGATCATTGACCAGCCGGTGAAGGCGGTAGCGAAGAAGGGTACGAAGGTCGTCAAAGGCGAGGGTACAGGTAAATTCGCTTGGCCGGTCGTCGGCTCGTCCATCAGCAGTACGTTCGGAACACGTTGGGGCGCGCTGCACAAGGGAATTGACTTGACGGGCAATCGCAACATCCTTGCTTCCGATAACGGGAAGGTCATTTTTGCGGGAGTGAAGGACGGTTACGGCAATGCAATCATTCTTGATCATATGAACGGTTATAAGACGCTGTACGGACACCTTAGCCAAATCTCCGTAACGAACGGCAAGATTGTGGAGAAGGGCGAGAAGATCGGCATCATGGGAAGCACCGGCAACTCGACGGGAGTGCATTTGCACTTCGAGATCCAACGGAACAATACACCTGAGAATCCGCTGAAATATTTGAACCGATAAACGCCGGGCAGTACAACAGGAGAGAGACATGGAAGTCGTAGGGAAACGACGCTTCCGTGTCTCTTTTTGCATAGGGATGTGGTAAAATAGATCAATAGAGAGAAAGGGTCAACCCTTGAATAGGCAGGTGACTTGGTATGGCGAAAATCTTGGTAGTAGACGACGAGCAGCCGATCGCAGATATATTGAAATTCAATTTGGAAAAAGAGGGCCACGAGGTGGTCTGCGCCTATGACGGAGGGAAAGCGGTAGAGCTGGCCTTCTCGGAGCAGCCGGACTTGATCCTGCTGGATCTGATGCTGCCGGTGAAGGACGGCATGGACGTATGCCGGGAGGTCCGGACAAGGCTGAATACGCCGATCATTATGCTTACAGCGAAGGACAATGAGATCGATAAGGTGCTCGGGCTGGAGCTTGGGGCCGACGATTATGTCACGAAGCCGTTCGGGACGAGGGAGCTGCTCGCCAGGGTGAAGGCGCATCTGCGCAGACAGGCGAATCAGCAGCCCGTAGCTGCCGAGACGGCCACGAGCACAGGGTCTTCGGAAGGCGACGGGCGGCAGGGCATATGGCTGCAGAGCCTTTTTATCGACACGGATATGTATGTGGTGTATAAGGACGGCAATCCGCTGGATTTGACCCACCGGGAATTCGAGCTGGTGCAGTATATGGCGAAGAACAGCGGGAAAGTCATGACGCGCGAGCATCTGCTGCAGGCGGTGTGGGGCTTCGAGTATTTCGGCGACGTGCGGACGGTCGATGTGACGATTCGCAGGCTGCGGGAGAAGCTCGAGGATGATCCGAGCCGGCCGGAATATATCATTACGAGGCGCGGTCTCGGTTATATGATGAAGAGCTCCAAATTCGGCTCCGGGGGCTTCTGAGGCGATGATGATGCGGGTTATGCGCTTCTTCCAATCGATTCAAGCGAAGCTGATTATTATTTATGTATTGCTCATCCTGATCGCTATGCAGCTGATCGGGGTGTATTTTATTCGGACGCTGGAGAGCTATTTCAAGAACGATTTCATCGATTCGCGGAATAAGCAGGCGCAGCTGCTGGCGCAGTATGTGGAGACGTATTTGGCGAAGGAGAGCCAGGAGACGAAGGCGGCTGACCCCCAGAAGTCTTATACGGACCTGGATAATGTGGTCAACAATCTGTTCGCGATCAGCAAGACGGAAATTCAAGTCATCGATGCGAACGGCATGATTCTGTCGATTTCGCACAATGCCAACCGGGCTGTTATCGGGCAGAAGAATACGCAGACCGAGGTCATTCGGGCGCTTCAGGGAATTAAGGATAATCAGCGGATGTTCCTCGATGTCGACGGCGCTTGGAAAATGGTCATCGCCACGCCCATCGGCTCCGGCATCAAGGTGTACGGCGCGGTGTTCATGATCGCCTCGATGGAAGACGTGTACGAGACGATGAACCAGATCAACCGCATGTTCATTTCGGGCACTTTGATCGCGTTGGTGCTGACGGCGCTGCTTGGGGTCATGCTTTCGGGGACGATTACAAGTCCGATTAAGCAGATCACGAAGCGGGCTACGGCCGTGGCGGAGGGACGCTTCGATGAGCCGGTACCGGTGCACGGCAACGATGAGATCGGGAAGCTCGGCCAAACGTTCAATTTCATGATGGAGCGGCTGCGCGAGGCGTTATCGCTCAACGAAGAGGAGAAGGAGAAGCTGGCTTCGATTCTGTCCAACATGAACGACGGGCTGATCGCGACGGACGAGAAAGGCCGGGTCATTGTGATCAACCGGAGGGCCAAGCACATCCTGCAGGTGAACGAGGATACGACGCTGGGAATGCAGCTAAGTGCTCTTCTCGGCACAACGCCGGAGGCTGTGAAGCAGATCGACGTGGAGGGAAATCGAGCTGCCATGCTGGAGTTCTGCCACGATGAGGACGAGGGACCGCTCTATGTGCGGGTCACGTTCACTACGATTCAGAGCAAGGGCAGAGGCTCGGCCGGAACGATCGCGGTGCTGCAGGACGTAACCGATCAGGAGAAGCTGGAGATGTCCCGCCGCGAATTCGTAGCGAACGTCTCCCATGAGCTGAGGACGCCGCTGACAACCATTAAGAGTTACCTGGAAGCGCTTGAGGATGGAGCGATCGAGGAGCCGCAGCTGGCGGAGAAGTTCGTCAGCGTAGCCCGCAACGAGACGGAGCGGATGATCCGGCTCGTTACGGACCTGCTGCAGCTGTCCAGGCTGGACTCCAAGCAGGCCATTATCAATAAGGAATCCACGGACGTGGAGGAGATGCTGGAGGAGGTTGCCGACCGCTTCTCCTTCCAGATGGAACAGCGCTCCATTGCGGTGGATATTCATGTGGAGCCGCAGGTCCGTGATATTGTGCTCGACCGTGACCGGATCGATCAGGTGCTCGATAATCTTATCTCGAATGCCATCAAGTATACGCCTGAGGGCGGCCATATTCGGATTCGGGCTGCTCGGACAGAAGCGCAGCTGCTGGAGATCTCGGTTCAGGATAACGGAATCGGAATACCCAAGAAGGATTTGACGAGAATTTTCGAGAGATTCTACCGTGTTGATAAAGCGAGGTCGCGCAGTATGGGCGGTACGGGGCTTGGCTTATCCATTGCCCGGGAAATTGTGAAGGCCCACGGCGGAACGATCGTACTGGAATCGGAATTTGGTCAGGGTACTAAGGTCACGTTCACCCTGCCTTACGTGCAGGAGGTGACGGCGGTATGATCTACGAGAAGCTGAAGACGGCTGCCTTAACGCTGCTGGTGCTGCTTAGTCTCCTGCAGAGCTACATGCTGGCCTACAGCGACCCGAATCCGGAGCCGGTAACCCGCGAGGAGTATGTGAAGACCGATCAGCTCGGTCCGCAGGCGAAGCTTGAGGATTTATTGTTTCCCGATCATCTGGTGCTGCATTTGGGCAACGCCACGCACACTGTAGTGTATCCGAACACGAAGCTGTACGGGCAGATCGTGGAGACCGTAAACCAACGTTGGCTGGAGGGCTTCCGTAAGGTGAGCGCTTCGTCTCTTGGGATCAACTGGGATGACGTCCGGATGAAGCAGCAGGGTGTGGAGATTCATTTTCGCGACGGGATTCCGATGAAGGTCTTGGGTGAGGTCATGCAGCTCAAGGGCGAGATTCCTGCGGACGCGGATTTGATTACACGGATCTGGCTGTACGCCAAGGATGCCAACGAGGTACGGACGATTCTGTTCACGGATACGACGAGCACGGTGTATGAAGTCGGAAAGGCCGATTTTACCGTGAAGGATATTGAGCGTTTCGTGACGGTAGGAGAGGAATATATTCCTTATAAGGCTACAAGCGGGGAGATTTATTTGCCCTTGAAGCCGCTGAATGTATCTGCCTATCGGATGCCTTTCACGCAGTTCTCGGCGGAGCAGCTCAAGCGAAGCTTCTTCGTCGATCCGGCGATAACGAGGAACCTGGCGGACCGGGACGGATCGGAGATTTATACCGACGGGAAGCGGGGGCTGCAGCTCAAGACAGGCCAGCACTGGTTGACGTATTCCGACCCGGTGGTGCCGGTGGAGGGGCGTATTGATGTGATGGAGAACCTGACCTCGGCGGTGCAGTTCGTGAATCAGCATGGCGGCTGGTACGGGACCTACACGGTTCAGCGGGTGCCGCAGCGGGTGCTTCCGGTGAATCAGGCGTTCATCTTCCGTCAGTATTACGAATCCTTCCCGGTGATCAATCAGAAATCGGATCAGCAGGGCTTTATTAAGCTGGCTTTGCAAAAAGGGATCGTTACGAACTATGAGCGATCTACGATCATCCCGGACTTACGGGCTGCGAGTCGCAAGGATGCGCAGCTGGCCGGCGGTGAGGCGCTTGAGGAGAAGCTGAAGGAATATTCGAAGCGAAATACGGTGTACTCCGTTTTCCCGGCGTATCGAATGAATGTAGTCGATCAGGCTGTCGAGCTGGTACCGGCGTGGACGGTGGAGCTGCGGGACGGTTCGTATGAGTTTATGGAGTGAGGAAGGGAGGACGGAGGCGCACGAATGGATTGGAGCCGAGCGAAAACGATATTGATTTTCTCGTTCCTGCTGCTGAATGTGGTGCTGGCGTTCCAGCTGTGGTCGAGCCGGTCCGATCTTCTGGAACTGGAGGCGAACCCGAGCACGGCGGTGGAGGAAGTGCAGCGTCTCTTGAAGAGCAAGAACATTACCGTGCCGGTAGATCTGCCGAAGGATGTTCCAAGGCTGAAGGAGATCGTGGCGCGCTTCGATGAATCGATTCCCCCGGACCGGATGAATGCGCTGAAGACGCCTTTCCGTCTCAACCCGCTGATTAGCGGAAAGGGGACCGTGAAGGACATCATGTCGCGAACGGGCATTCCGAAGGCGGATACGTACCAGTTCGATCCAGTGATGAGCGGGAATGGAACGTATATTTTTAACCAGATGTATGGGAATTTACCGATGTTCGAGGTACAGCTGAAGCTGACGGAGAAAAACGGGCAGATCGTGTCCTACTCGCAGGGGTTGGTTGAAGTACAGCCGGAGAGCGAGCAGAAGGAGCAGAAGGTGATCTCTCCTTACATCGCTCTTCGCAGCTTGATTGAAACCTACTTGCCGGCTGGCTCAGTTATTACGAGCGTTCAGCTCGGCTATCACGGGCAGGTGTTCAACTCGCAGCAGCTGTATATGATTCCTTACTGGCGTGTATCGCTGGGGAACGGGGATCTGCCGTATTTTGTCCATGCGTTTACGGGTGCGGTGGATCGGTAAGGTTGGTAAGACCGGCAAGGCCAGGCAAGGAAAGTAAGATTGGGCAGGAAAACTAGCAGTGAATGCAGCAGGGAGTTATGGAGATGGGACTACGATTTACGGTGCTGGCCAGCGGGTCGACCGGCAATGCAATGGTGGTATCGAACGGGGAGTCGGCGGTGCTGGTCGATGCGGGCTTAAGTGCCAAGAAGATAGAGCAGCTGCTGAAGGAAAAGGAGATGTCGCCTAATCAGCTGCAGGGCATTCTGGTGACGCACGAGCACGCCGATCATATCAAAGGGCTGGGGGCGGTCGCACGCAAGTTCGATCTCCCCGTATATGCCAATGAGAAGACGTGGGAGGCGCTGGAGAAGCATATCGGTGAAATTGCCGATGAGAAGAAATGCGTGATGCAAACAGGCGAGATTCGCGATTTCGGCGAGCTGCAGGTGGAGTCCTACGGGATCTCGCATGACGCGGCGGAGCCGGTAGGGTATTGCTTCTACCACGAGGAGCAGAAGCTTAGCCTGGCCACGGACCTCGGGTATATGAGCTCGAAGGTGAAGGAGAAGATCCGGGACAGCGATGTGCTGGTGCTGGAGTCGAACCATGATATCGAGATGCTGCGCATGGGCCGCTATCCGTGGAACATTAAGCGGCGGATTCTCGGCGATATGGGCCACTTGTCCAATGAGGCGGCCGGCGAAGGGCTGGTTGAGGTCATGACCACGCGAACGAAGCGGGTGTACCTGGCGCACCTCAGCCGTGACCATAATTTAATGGATTTGGCCAGGCTGACGGTGAATAATGTATTAGAGGATAAGCTGGCGCCGGATGATTATCGGGCGAAGCTGATGGATACTTATTACGACCGTGCTACAGACTGGGATCGGCTGGATGAAGAGTGAACGAGACATCAAGCGCTTGTGCTTTGACCGCGAGCTCTTGGGCGGTGAAGACACCTTTGTCTATCAGCAGCTCGATCATCGCCGACAGGAGCAGTGAGTTCTGGTAATGGCCCTCCTTCAGGTCCGCGAGCTGGCCGATGAATTCAACTTCTTGCAGCGGGTTAGCGGCAAAGGCTGCAGGGATACGGTTGGCGCTGTTGAGGTTCGTATTCGTATTCGTATTCGTTGGAATGTTCATGGCGGAGGGGTCATCCTTTCGGGTTGTATTGTGTACTCTTATAGTTCTATTCTAGTCTAGTTGCTATGAAATCATTCCTATTCTTTTTTCTTTTTCTATCGTTTAAGAAAAACTGTTGCTATGTGATATGATCATTACTAGATTTGGATACAATGGAAAAAAAGAAAAGCCCCGCATGATTAGGGACAGGCGCGGAAGGGGTAATAAGCGGTAACGCGCATGCCTAACGGAAATAAGCAGCTTGCGGAAGAGAGGAGGGGCTGTAACGTGAGTCTGTTTGATGATGATTTTTATTCGACGAAAGCCCCGCGGCGGATGGAGTGGAAGCTTCCCGGCCGAGGATATTCAGGGGGAGCTCGGGTGCCTGCATGGATTGTGCCTGCACTAGGGGGAGCCTTGGTGACAGCGGTACTGTTCGGAGTGGGTAGTTTGTTCGGTGGAGAAGAAGCGGATGTAGCGCCGCAGCAGGCTACTGCGGTGATGGCGCCTCCTTCGGGCGGGTCATCAGGCTCGGGGAGCGCTGGCGCGGCTGTCGATGCGCAGAAGGCGTTCAGTGATTCGGTCGTGTCGGCGGCAGCGAAGGTATCACCTACGGTGGTGAGCATTATCGGCTCCAAGGAAGCGACCTCGGGGGGCCGCGGCGGCTCGGGCATGGGGCTCGGCTCCGGCGTCATGTTCTCGCGCGACGGCGATAAGGTTCGGATCGTGACGAACAATCACGTGGTCGAAGGCTTCACGAAGCTGGATGTCGTGATGATCACAGGTGAGCATCGCAGCGCCAAGCTGGTTGGACGCGATGCGATTACTGATTTGGCTGTGCTGGAGATGGACGGCAAAGATATTACCCAGCTTGCCGAGTTCGGTGACTCCGACGGGCTCAAGGCCGGGGAGACGGCCATCGCGGTCGGGAACCCCCTGGGATTGGGCTTTGCACCAACGGTTACCCGCGGGATCATCAGCTGGCCGAAGCGGACGATTCCGGTGTCTTTGAGCGGGGAAGGCGACTATGACTGGGAGATGGACGTCATTCAGACGGATGCGGCCATCAACCAGGGTAACAGCGGCGGCGCGCTCGTGAATTTGGAGGGCAAGGTGGTCGGCATCAATACGCTCAAGGTATCGGATATGGGCGTGGAGGGCTTGGGCTTCGCGATCCCGATCAATCAGGCGAAGACGATCGTGCAAACCCTCATCACGGAGCAGCGTGTGAAGCGCCCTTATATCGGCGTCGTGACGCAGGACCTGCAAGGCTTTAGTGGGGGGACGGAATCGCTGAAGCTGCCGGGGGACGTCAAGAAGGGGATCATCGTTCTGGATGCGCAAGGTCCGGCTAAGGATGCGGGACTGAAAACGAGCGATGTGATCGTAGAGCTCGACGGGAAGGCGGTCGACAGCACATTGTCGCTGCGGAAGTACATCTACGGGCAGAAGAAGGTCGGCGACAAAATGGCGATCACTTATTACCGCGCGGGGAAGAAAAATACCGTTAACGTGACGCTGGGTGAGATGAAGGAGCGGTAAGGGTTGAACAATGAGCACGGCGAGACTTGTGCTGTGCTGTACTGTGGTAAGAGATGGGTGCCACTTTTTGGTGCCTAAGAAGGTAGTAAAGCGGCGGTTTTTGGGGTAAACTAGCATTATAGGTACTGTTTATTTTTCATCTAGTCGTGACAAAGGGGTCTACTGCATGTACGTGGTTTGTAAAGAGCATTTGGAGCTGGCGATCGACATGTTCGTCGATGAATATGAGGATGCTCCGGATATTGTAGATTTAGAGAAGGTTCACTTTACGGCATGGGAGCCGCCGGCTTGCTGTGAGCGATGCGCGGCGGAGGGCCGGTTCTTGGTCGTATAAGGTGGGAGCGGGGGAGGCCTAGGGGTCTTCCTTTTTTGTTGTGTTGGAGTTTGGTAGAGGCATGGGGCCAGTGGGCACTATGGAGGAATAAAGAGAGATGGGGTCTGACAATGCATATTCAAATCGTTTCGGTCGGGAAGTTGAAGGAGGCGTATCTGGTTCAGGGGATTGCCGAGTATGTGAAGCGCCTTGGTCCTTATGCCAAGGTGCAGATTGTGGAGGTGCCCGATGAGAAGGCACCGGAGAGCATGAGCGCCGCGGAGGAGGCGCAGGTGCGTCAGCGCGAGGGCGAGCGCATCCTCGCGCAGCTTCGCGAGGGCGCCTACGTCGTGGCGCTCGCGATTGACGGCAAGCCGCTATCGAGCGAGGAGCTCGCTCGGCAGCTTGCCGATTTGGCCACCTATGGGCGAAGCCAGGTGGCTTTCGTGATCGGGGGCTCGCTAGGGCTGGCCCCCGAGGTGCTCGCCCGAGCCGAGCTGAAGCTCTCGTTCGGGCGCATGACCCTGCCGCACCAGCTGATGCGGCTTGTGCTGGTGGAGCAGGTGTATCGGGCGTTTAAGATTATGCGGGGGGAACCGTATCACAAGTAAGGGCAAGTTTTTCTGAAAATCCCACAATGGCGTCTTGTCGGGCATGGGTTCGGGATGGCTACGACCGGCATAAAAGTCGCGCAAACTGGCTGCTGCGAGCTTTTTGGGGTCACAGAACAATGCGGTATCTAGAGGGGAAAACCACGGTCTGGAGTAGCATCTTCTGCGTTTCGGGAGGCCTCCTTCGAGTAGGCTTTGGAACCGGACTTGTTGGAACGGGATGGGGTCGGACGAGCGGTCCGCCAGCTGTCTCTCCGACTCAATCTTGCCCCGTAGGTAACTGGATATCCTCTAATGATCTGTGTAGATGGACCCAGGATTTAGGCACATCTTTAGTTTCCGCACAGTATACGGCTTGAAGATAGGAGTGAAGAGATAAAACTGAATGGTGTATCATGATTTCATGGATTTGGGAGGGAATTCGGGGAACTAGTGAGTCTTCTCGTTTGCGAAACTCACCCAACGGTAAAAACATGCGGAGTGTTTTTCGGTAGGAAGTTCGTTTGGGATATCGTGGCATGCTTCCGGCGTCGTATTTGGAGAGGAGGACCTGGTCGTAATGATCGGATAAGAGAGGACAGGCATCCAATTGTAGGACGGCGAACTTCTCCAACGGTTCTCGTCGGGAGTACATATATAGCATTTGTTTACAGAGTCGCAGCGTAGGCCATAGGAAAACGTGTTGATCAAGGAATGATCGAAACTGGCTGATAGTCGTGTCAATATCCATCATTTCCGTTGAAATTTTGAGATGTGCGTTTAGAATCGCTGTATTTCCATTTATTTGATATCTTTCTTTGTCCGAGCGACGTTCACCTTTCGGATTCGGATGGATTACATTACTAGCGTAAAGCGTATTCGAATCGGCAATTGAGGCCAAATTATTGACCCTTGTGAAATGATACAGGGATTTTCGTACCGGTCCCTTTGTAATGTTCTGAACAATTTCTGTCTTCATACGAGCCTCCTCACGTACGGATTCTCCCCGCGTTTTTTGATAATGGCTATGTTAAATATTATCGTTGACTTTCAGTAAAATAAAACAGCAACGGTGAACAATTCTGGTTCTTCCCGGTTTTCGTCAGGCGTAATTCTGTTGCAGGTATCCTAACCTTGCCGTTATAGACAGCACGGAGAACCGTATCACAAGTAACAGCAAGTTTTTTGCAGGGGGAGTGAAGGGGGTTACCCTGAGCCAAATCCTTTGGAGAAGCTTGTTTGTGGGGTATGTGGCTGTCTTCTGAGGCAGACTGGGGAGAGCCGTCTGTGGAGGACGGCTCAGATGGTGAGGGTGTAGGCAGCAGCGAACTTTTGCCGAGGAATGGCAAAGCTCCTGCCACCGTTTGGGTGGATGGGGCTAATCCTGACACGCATGGACCATAAATGCTTGGTTAAGGAGCCTTCAACTTGCAGGGGGAATTTGGTTGTGTTACAATCGATGACATATCATCGATGACGTGTCATCGATTAAAGTTGGGAGGTCCTACTTTGAATCCTATTGAAGAATTGCGTTATTTGATACTAGCCGCCCAACGGGAAGGGAGCCGTACTTTTACGGAGCTTCTAAAGCCGTTGGGGCTGACGACCTCACAGAGTGAGGTGCTGCGGGTTCTCTACGACCATGAACCTTTATCACTTATTGAGGTGGGGCAGCTGTTGGTCTGTGAAACCGGAAGCCCCAGCCGGTTGGTGGGCCGAATGGTGGAAGCGGGACTTATAGAACAGAGGCAGTCTCCCTTCGATTCCAGAAAGGTCCAGCTTTCCTTAACGGAAAAGGGAAGAGACAGCGCAATAAAAATAAGGGACATCGAAAACCACTTCTATGGCACTCTGACGCCTATCCTTGAGGGCCAGCCTGTTAAGGACCTGATGGAACTTCTGTGGATTCAGGTGAAAGGGAAACCCACAGGCAATGCCTTGGCACTTCGGAAAGCTAAACAGGGGGAAAGTAGCAATGCTTGAGTCAATAACCCGCATGCTTAATAAATGGGGAACCTTAAAGACGGTATTGCCATTGCTGCTCCTGACCATAACCTTGATGGTCGTGGTCAATACCGTTCATTTGCCGATTACGGTGCCCCGAATCCAAGAGGTATCTCAAGGTGCGGATATACTCGACATGCATATTTTTTATTCGAAGACCGAAGTGTACTCGCTGCTTGAACAGCTGCAGCCTGAGGGACGCCGCGTTTACATCAAGCTGTTAATGGGATTCGATTTTGTCTTTCCCGCCTTGTATGCCATTACCTTCTCTCTAATAGTTAGCATGCTATATCGAAGCTCTGGGCGGCGGATAATCCTGACACTGGTTTGGTTGCCTCTTGTGGCTGGGGTCTTCGATTGGTCTGAAAATGTGAGCATCATTATGATCCTTCTAAAGTATCCTGTTACTAGCATTGCCGCTTATGCGGCGGGATTTTTGACTTTGGGGAAATGGATCTCAATTTGGCTTAGCTTGGGTGTCGTATTTGTGGGATTATGCTATAAGCTAACAAAGGTCTGTATTCTAAAAAACGATATTAGGAATAATGCTACAGCTAAAAAGTAGTCCATGGGCTATGAACCGTATTAAAGGTTTACTGTTCAGGGGATAATTGGTTGGTCATAAGATGGCGAAATCTATTAAATTTAATCGTAAGGCATCCTCGTCAAATCCATCGAAAATACAGCAATCCCGCATCTAATTGAATGCGGGATTGCTGCGTTCTATACAAGGATATCCTCCATAAGAGGCTCCTACCGATTCAACAATCTTGTTAGGATGACGACGGCTTCGGCTCGCGTTGCTATACCGTTTGGCTCGAACCGGTTATTTTCCAGCCCGTTGACGAGGCCGCGTTTAGCCGCTTCTGCGATATAAGGCAGCGACCATGAGGGTATGCTGGAATTGTCGACGAATAAGGTGGATTGATCCGTTTCAACGGGCATGCCAAGCGTTCTGATAATCAGCGTGGTCATTTCCGCACGAGTCAACGGCCGGGCCGGACGGAAGCTTCCATCCTCATAGCCATTAATAATGCCCTGCTGAACTGCCATAGAAATTGCCGGCCGTGCCCACAGTCCGATGTCGTCGATGTCGGTATAGTCAGGCATATTCCGTGGTTCTGGTTCCTTCCAACCGAGAGACCTAGCCAACAGCTGCACGAACTCGGCTCTTGTCACTTCACGTTCAGGATGAAACGAGCCATCCGGATAGCCGGCAACCCATCCTTCCGCCACGGCTTTGCGTATTTCTGCTTCCGCCCAATTTCCAGCAATATCGTTCAAGCCTGAAGGCTGTACCGGCAGCTGCTCCGCAATTGAGCGGTGGATAGTTATGGTATAGGTTTGGGACAATCCGTTTGGATGTGTCACCTGCAGAACAATGGTATTGTTTCCAGGAAGCAATTCCAGCGTTACCCCGTCTTGCAGCTTGTTGCCTTGCAGGCTAACCTGGGCATCCATGTAGAGTGTTTTTGCGGTAAGATGTACCTTCTTAGCGGTCGTTTCTGCCGCATATGAGCGTATATCTTTTTTGAATGCCGGGCTCAAGGTGATCGTCTTTTCATCAGCCAGCAGGCTAAGCGAGCTTAAATCCGCCGCATCAACCGCCGCAGGCTCGGACGATTCGTTGATAGTCTTCCGAAAAATGTCTAGACGGTAAGACCTCTGCGTAATACCATCCTGAGCGGTAACGGTAACCGTAACGGTGTTTGAACCTGCGTTGAGCGCTATCGGACCAGAGGCACTTCCGGTTGCCGCAGGGATACCATTGATTGTGAGTGTCGCATGGCTCTCGGCAACGATCGGTGTTAGGCTGATGGAAGAGACATAGTCCTCTACAGTAACCGTATAGACAAACGTTTCGGAAGTGAACGGTTCATTCAGCTTTCCGTTGCTAATCGTTAGTGCGCCAAGTGTGGCAACCGATGAAGGTGCTCTTGTGACGACGATGCTGTACGGGGTAGTCGTGGAGCCGTCCTGAGAGGTAACGACAACCTTAATCGTATTCGCACCGACAGCAAGAGGGATAGGACCGTACACCGTCCCGCTGACCGATAAAGTGCCGTTAACCGTCAAAGTCGCGGTACTGTCCGAGACGGTTGGTGTTACGCCGATCTCAGCGACGCTATTCGCTACGTTTGCCGTGTAGGACAGTGTACCGGAAGCGAACGTCTCGTTGAGTGCACCCGGACTGACTGTGAGCGAGTCAAGTGTAGCAACTGACGAAGGGGCTCGCGTTACGATAATGCTGTACGGGGTAGTTGTGGAGCCGTCCTGAGCGGTAACAACAACCGTAATCGTATTCGCACCAACAGCAAGAGGAATAGGACCGTACACACTGCCGCTGACCGATGAAGCGCCGTTAACCGTTAAAGTTGCTGTACTGTCCGAAACGGTTGGCGTTACGCTGATCGAATCGACGCTGTTCGCGACATTAGAAGTATAGGACAGCGTACCGGAAGCGAACGTTTCGTTGAGTACACCCGGGCTGACCGTGAGCGAGCTAAGTGCAGCGACCGATGAAGGTGCCCGCGTGACGAGGATGGAGTACGATTTCGTTGTCGAGCCGTCTTGAGCGGTAATCACAATCGTAATCGTATTCGCACCAACAGCAAGAGGAACAGGACCGTACACACTGCCGCTGACTGATGAAGCGCCGTTAACCGTCAAAGTCGCCGTACTGTCCGAAACGGTTGGTGTTACGCTGATCTCAGCGACGGTATTCGCTACGTTAGCCGTATAGGACAGCGTACCGGAAGCGAACGTTTCGTTGAGCGCACCCGGGCTGACTGTGAGCGAGCCAAGTGTAGCGACCGACGAAGGTGCCCGCGTGACGAGGATGGAGTACGACCTAGTCGTTGAGCCGTCTTGAGCGGTAACAACAACCGTAATCGTATTCGTACCAACAGCAAGAGGAACAGGACCGTACACACTGCCGCTGACCGATGGAGCGCCGTTAACCGTTAAAGTCGACGTACTGTCCGAAACGGTTGGCGTTACGCTGATCTCAGTGACGCTGTTTGTGACAGTGGCCGTATAGGACAGCGTACCGGAAGCGAACGTTTCGTTGAGTGCACCCGGGTTGACCGTGAGCGAGCCAAGTGTAGCGACCGATGAAGGTGCCCGCGTGACGATGATGGTGTATTCGTTTGATGTGGTACCGTCCTCGGCAGTGACACTGATGGTAATCGTGTTCGGTCCGACGGCCAGTGAAGAAACGGTTGATGCGCTGCCGCTCGTTGCCGTCGCGTTGTTCACTTTCAACGTTGCACTACTGTTATTGACCGTCGGCGTGACGTCAATCGATGTAACGCTATTCGCGACGTTAGCCGTATACGCAAGTGTATTTCCAGCAAACGTCTGATTGAGCGCACCGGGGCTAACCGTAAGCCCGCTTAATGTGGCATCGGTATTCGGCGCTCGGTTTACCTTAATTGTGTAGGTCCGTGATGCACCGTTGAAGGCCGTAACGACAACTGGAATTGTATTCTCGCCTTTACTTAGTGTGATGGGAGACGAGGCACTGCCGCTCGTTACGCTCACACCTTTGACGGTAACAATGGCCGTGCTGTCGCTCACCACCGGCGTAACCGTAGTGGAGGTGACGTTGCTCGCCACACTGGCTGTGTAATCCTGCGTATTGGGCGAGAATGGAGAAGGGCTGAGCGTAATTCCGCTCGCCGTCAGCCCGGAAAGCCGATTGTCGGGCGACCCGAGTGAAAGCTTCCATATGGTATCATATACATTGTTGTATGGAGCCATTTGGGCATAAGTGGCTAAATACATCGCTCCTGTTTGATCGAACCCGATATGGGTGGGGGCAATGGCGTTCGAATTGCCTGTAAAGTACACCGAGCTTTCGTTCAAGCTCGAATCGAACCGGGTCACAAGACTTCCACTATTGCCGTACATCGCCACATATAAATTGCCGTCGGAATGCAAGCGGAATCCACGAGGAAAGTAGGCCGTTTTGATTAACGTGCCCCCACCCGTCTTCAATTTCATAATTTTCCCCGTGCTCGAACTGTTGCCGATATAGACGCCTGAGCTGTCCGCGGCTATACCGAGAGGCTTATCGAGTGTCGCATCTACGGCCGGATCCGGGTCCAGATCGCCCGACCAAACCACAGGGCTGCTTGTTGAATGGAATGTGGACGCATCGAATTTCAGCACGCGGTTGGAATTCGTGTCCGCGACATACAGATCATTGCCGTATATGGCGATTCCCTGAGGGTAATTAAGCCCGCCTACCGAAGGGGTGGTGCTACTGCCGTCCCATTTGATCATATTGGTAAACGTGTAAGCTCCGCTTGAGAAAGTGACGTCAAATCTGTAAAGGTACCGTTTATCCGTTACATATATATGCCCTAAGCCATCGAATGTAACGGCAAGGAGATCCGTGAAGCCGTCTGTGGCAGTTAACGTCATCGGTGTAGCATTCCCGTCCAAGTCGAATATTCTCACAGTAGAATTGGCTACATCCGCTACGAATATGTGATGGTTGACCGGATCGACGTCGATTCCGAAAGGATCAAAGCCGAGAGCCGTCGGGTTTCCTGGCCCTGCGCCCATCCTCCAGTTTGATGCTGCTAATACTGACTGACTGTACATGGATAATGCCGTTAATATCACTGCTGTAAATAACGAGGCAGCAAAAAAAGCCCGTACCATTTGCCGCATACCGTCCATGAAATATCACTCCTCTAATCATGCTTACTAGGAATTTCATTCGTAAAAGCTCGGACGGTGCGGAAAATGTCGGACTGACTTCCGAAAACGTTTACTATGCTCTAAAATAAATATATTCCGTATAGTATATATTATGGGATGCCTGAAGAATTCGTCAAGAAAAGAGTTCAAAGATAGGTAGGAGGACAAGCAAAGGACGATGCTTCATGACATCAACTTGACCAACCCTTGGATATGCGCTTGCGGATCGGTCCCTCCAAATAAAATCGAAAACACGGCATACCCTTCGTTAAATGCAATTACTTGCATGGCGATCAGACGGGGATCCTTATCCGGAGCGATCCATCCCTTCTCTTGCAAGGTAATCACTAAGGCCTCGATTCCTGCAATCCACTCGCGATATTTCTCCTTGAGCATGCTGTGAATCTCCGGATCGTGTTTGGTTTGCTGGTAGAAATCGATAAGCACAACGATCCACTTATCGAACCCCTTTACCATTTGCCCAAGGCGTAGTAGGGTTATTGAAAGAACTTCCTCGAGTGTTGTATCCGCAGGACTAAATTGTTTGGGAATATCGGTCCATCCGTTAGTTAATTGAATTTGGTAATCAAGCACATGCATAAATAACTGTTCTTTGCTTGTAAAATGGCCGTAAAAGGCACCCTTCGTATGCCCTGTTCGCGCGACGATATCACTGAGCGTTGTAGCCGCATATCCTTTTTCCGAGAAACACGTCATACCCGCTTCAACGAGCAACTTATAGGTAGCTTCTCTTTTTAACTGAAATTTATTTTTAGTCAATTTGATCACCTCTCTCGTATTAGGACTCCATTATTGACCAAAGCTTATTATAGCAGTGAATCACGCTTCAGTTAAGGGAGAGATACTAATGGGAAATACGGATAAGTTTGAAATGATAGCTGCTGTGTATGACACTCCTGAAAGAATCCAAATAGCAAAGGAATCCTCGGATGCCATTCGTACATATCTGGTTGACGCGAAAAGTAAGAATGCCATTGATTTTGGTTGTGGAACGGGTCTTGTCGGAATGAACTTGGTAAACGATTTTCATTCTATGCTTTTTCTGGATACGTCACAAAACATGATTAACCAAATAAAGCAAAAAATTTCTGCTTTGAATATTCATAATGCAGATACATTATGCTTTGATTTTGAAAAGGAAAGTCTACCGAATTTTCATGCCGACTATATTTTTATGGCTCAGGTTCTGCTTCACATTCATGATGTTGAATTGGTTTTATCTAGGTTATTTGATGTTCTGAATGAGGGAGGACATGTACTGATCGTAGATTTTAATAAAAATGAAAAAATAACTTCAGATCTCGTTCATAATGGGTTTGATCAAGCAGAGCTGGCAGGCATGATGTCGAAAATAGGGTATAGGAATATTCAATCCCAAACTTTTTATACTGGAAGTAAAATATTCATGGGACATGATGCGTCGATGTTTATTCTTGATTCTCAAAAGTAAAACCGAGGGGATTATACAAGAAAAGCAAGCTTTTACATAAATTTAGTACTCCTTGCAGGCAAAATAGGTAATAATGGATTAGTAAACCATATCGAGAACAGGAGTGAACGAAGTTGACTTTACGGATGAACCCTTATTTAGTGATGGATGGAAATGCGAAGGAAGCCATAGCATTTTATGAGAAAGCACTCGATGCTAAGGTTATGGGTGTCCAGACCTTTGGAGATATGCCGGCCAACCCTGAATTCCCGCTGCCTGAAGAGGCAAAAGGCCGGGTGGCTCACGCCTTGTTGAAGGTAGGTGAAACGGATCTGATGTTTTCCGATACCTTCCCAGGCCAACCGGTGGAGAAGGGGAACCATGTCACGATTTGTATCACTTCCAATGACCCGGAGAAGTCGAGGCAGATCTACAAGGCTTTGCAGGAGGGTGGACAAGCCGTTATGCCGATCCAAGAAACGTTCTGGAGTCCGGCCTATGGTATCGTTAAGGACAAGTATGACGTGACATTCCACGTTACAACAGAGACAACGAAGTAAGCTCCAACCATCAAAGGCCCGGGCGCCAACAAAAAGCGCCGCGGGCCTTTTCATTCTGGGATAAGCAGGAACAATCGTCAAATTTCTCCCCCTATAGAAAGTCGAAATTTGCCCCACACAGGTCAGAAGGTTTAGACAGCTATTGAGCCTATTAGTGGATTCCCATACAACACCAGGTATGGCAAGGTAATACTGGGACGTATTCTACTGAATAGGGAGGAAGAATGCATGAACTTTCATATTTTCGTAGGCAATGATAACGGGAATAGTGAGCATGATCTGATCATAGACGGTAAGCTGGTGCAGCAGCCCAATGTAAATTGTACGGTGGACGAGCTGCCATGGAGCGAGGAGCAGGCTCCTGAGAGCTTTATCAAAAGTTTGCAGGATCAGCTGGTGGTCACAATCGATTCTCCAGCCGCGCGCCCGGGCATGTATTATGTCGGCAAGTTTGCTCTGGAAAGCGGAGAGATCCTCGATAATTTACAAATCGGCATCGATATGAAATGCGATATGGATCTGCCTGTGGTCAATACGCTGGCGCAGATTGCAGCCGTTGCGGTTCAGAAGGCTTACGAGGAGGAGAAGAAGCTTCCCGATCATATCGACCTCGAAGTGGACATGGCTACGGCGCTGCCGGTTACGCAGCATACCGATGAAACGTCGGCGAAGTTCGAGAAGCGGTTTACGTCGGGCTCCCATCACGTCACGGTACATCTGGGTACGCACCGGGTGGCGGTCAAAATTGCATTTCCTTTTGCCAAGGTCGTTCCGGAAGCCACTCCCGTGATCTTCGCCCTGCAGAAGGATGCCGAGGGCAATTGGAGAGAAGGCGATATCTTTCAAGAGTTTGTCGAAAAATATGAAATCGACAAAAAGTTTAACGGTCTTTATTTTAAAGACAAGCGAATTCTCCATATCGATATCGGTGACGGGTCTACGGAATATCCGATCACGGAGGGGAATAAGTTTCTGCGCCAGTTCGTGCATGGAAGCCATCATGGAGCAGGCTATGCGATTGAAGAGGCTCTTGATGAATTCAATAGGCTCATTCACCTTCCTAACAGCCCCCGACAGTTCTTCAGCGATGTCCTTAAAAATCCCAAGCACAAGTATCATGCCCGTGCCATCCGAACGTTGAAAACTCCTCTGGAAAGCCAGGTCAAGCAAATCGTGCAAAATGTGAAGCGGCAGCTGACCAAAGCGCGGAATGAAATCGACCTGATCTGTGTCTATGGGGGAGGAAGCATTCTGATGCGGTCCCTTCTGTATCCAAGGCTTGATGAGCTGTGTGTGGAGCGGGAAATGCAGCTGCTCTACATTCCGGATGACTATGCGGTGCAGATGAATGCGCTGGGGCTGGATGCCTTCGTCCGCGGCAAAATTTATGAGGCGCTGAAAAATAAAGCGGCGCAGCCCGCTTAAGAGCACCGACCCGATAATAGATCATAGGTCGACCGGAAGGTGGAACGCGTGAAAAAAACGAAACAGCCCGGTGATAATATTAGTCTGAAGACGAAGAAGACGGAGGATCCCTCGGTGATGCAGTGGATCAATGCGCAAACGAACTTGATGGATTCGCTCCGGTACCTTATCGAGAATGAAATTTACCAGAACGGCGTACGCAATTTGCAAGCCTTTATCCCGACGGAACGAAATGTGCTGGGGACAGCTTCATTGCCTAAGGGATCCTTCACTCATGAAGGAATGCGGGAAATGCGCGAGGGGAGAGGAGAGGTTGCGGCTGCTTACCACAGTGCACCGCAGGCGGAGCCGGAAAGGCCTGTCCGGATAACGCAGCCCCAGCCGCAAGCAGCTGCACCACCCGACCCAGCGGGCCGTGCAATCGTACAGCCGGATGAGGCTGACGATGACATTGCCGAAGAGGATATTGAAGCATGGGTGTAGCCTAAACAGGACGGAATACCGAGTAATACTTGGCCGTACCAGGTGTTACTTTGGATTGCCGAGCGTCACTAGCTGTCCAGCATCATCCTTTATCATACTAAGTAACACCGAGTAATACTTGGTAGAGAGGCGTCTGTGCGAGACGCCTCTTTTTTGCTGTGAGCTTACAGAAAATCGGTCCCTTTATCGCTCTCGGCATATACGGCAATGAGAATGACGGCCGTTTCCTCACCGATATTTTTCACAAGGTGGGGGGTGCAGGCGTTCCAGCTGAAGGAATCTCCCTCTTCGAATTCGGCGTGATCCTCTCCCTGCTCCGCGTAGATTCTCCCTTTCATAACAAAATGGATCTCTTCCCCTTCATGGGCATGGGGAGCTTGGCCTGTGGAGCCGCCGGGAGGCAGCTCGACCAGCACCATCCTTACATTCTTCGTGGAGCTAAGATGCTCCACCTTGAGGTGCTCGGTTCCGCTCTGGGTTATCCTTCGTTCGTCCCTCCGGACAATCGCCATTCGTTCCTCCTGCTGCAGCAGCAAGTAAGCCAAAGGCACCTTTAAAGCTTTGGCGATGCTTTCCAGCGTAGCGATGGAAGGGGAGGTTTTATTGGTTTCAACCTGGCTCATGAAGCCTTGGGAGAGCCCGGTTTCTTCACAAATTTGGGCAATGGTAATGTTTTTGCGCTTGCGGATGGTCCTAATAGTAGAGCCGATGTTCATCCGTATTCACCCCGGAGAAATATTTGTAATACAAAATATAATTTAATAATAGCAATATTTTTGTTGACACGCCATAGTTCTGTACTTTATATTAGTCATATGCAATAAACATTTGTATTGCTTATAAATATTAAGGAGCGATAAGAGATGACGAAAGTTACTTTAGTATCGACTATAACGCGTGTGGTGCTGGGAATCCTATTTCTAGCCCATGGCATCAGTAAATTACAGATGGGGTTAGGGAATGTAGAGGCTTGGTTCAGCTCCATAGGAGTCCCCGGCGTATTGGCTTACGCTGTAGCGGCTCTTGAGCTGGTCGGAGGAATCCTGCTGATTGCCGGGCTCTTTACCCGGTATGTATCGGCCTTGCTGGCGCTCATGCTCATCGGTGCCATTTTCACGGCGAAGCTCTCCGCCGGATTGTTGGGTAACGGGCAAGCTGCGGGCTATGAGCTGGATATAGCGTTTATTTTGCTTGCACTGTACCTGATGACAGCCGAGCCTTCTCCACTGTCTCTCGACCACGCCTTTTTCAAAAAACAAAGAGCGTAATCGCCGAAGGGAGAGCATGTCTCTATGAATCCCGTTTATTCTTATGACATTCATTTGCCGGCCCGGATGGACCCGAACAAAACTTATCCGACGATCTTCACGCTTCATGGAAAAGGGTCGAATGAGAAGAATATGTATGGTCTGGCAGCACCGCTATCAGATGAGTTTATTATTGTCGGCATTCGCGGGAATCTTACACTGGGCGCAGGATTTCAATATTATGAGCTGAAAAGCTTAGGCAATCCCATCCGGGAGTTGTTTGACCAAGCAGTCCGCCAGCTGGAACACTTCATTCATTACGCGACGGAGAAATATCCGATCGATCCGGCTAAGCGATATTTGCTCGGCTTCAGTCAAGGTGCGATCTTGTCGATGTCGCTGGCCCTAACGATGGGGGATCAGCTGAAGGGCATTGTAGCATTAAACGGGTATGTACCCGATTTTGTAAAAACGGAGTATACTTTGAAGAGTACGCAAGAGGTATCGGTCTTTATTTCTCACGGGGAGTACGATTCCGTGTTTCCGGTTCGCATCGGGCACGAAACCGCGGCCTACTGGGAGAAGCGGACACCGCGATTCACTTTCAAGCTCTACCCGACTGATCACGGGGTGTCTGAGGAAAATCAAAGAGACGTCACGGAATGGCTTATAAAGGATGCCGGAGTGCATCTTCATACAAAGGAGTGAGCGATCAATGATGCCATCCTATTTTTTCGCCCATGGAGCGCCTTCGATTGTTTTGGAGCGAAATGCTTACACGGATTTTATCAAAAAGTTCGCCGCGGGCAAACCGAAGCCGAAAGCGATCGTGCTGTTCTCGGCCCATTGGGAGCAAACGTCGCAGACGGTGAGCGCGGTGGATACGTACAGTACGATATACGATTTCTCGGGCTTTCAGGAGGAATTGTACCAGATTACTTATCCGGCCAAAGGAGAGCGTTCGCTAAGCGAACAAATTCAATCGTTGTTCACACAGCACGGCATCCCGAGTGTGCTGGATGAGGAGAGAGGCCTTGACCATGGTGCTTGGGCTGTCCTTCAATTGCTGTATCCCGATGCGGATATTCCCGTTGTGGCGCTGTCCGTCAACCGTTACTTAAGCAATGAGCAGCAGTATCAAATCGGCAAAGCTCTATCTGAGCTGCGGGAGCAGGATATTCTCATTATCGGCAGCGGCGGGACGGTTCATAATTTGCGGAGGCTGCGCTGGCAGGGCGATGGGGCGGACGAATGGGCCGAAGCCTTCGACAACTGGCTGCAGAGCAAGCTTGAGGCTTGGGATACCGCTGCGCTATTCAACTACAGGGAAGAAGCGCCTTATGGGGAAGCGGCCGTGCCGACAAATGAGCACTTCATCCCCTTGCTGCTTGCCATGGGAGCGGGAGACAAGAACCGGCAGGCGAAGCTGCTGCATAGAAGCTATCAATTGGGCAGCCTGAGCTTGAGCTGCTGGGAATTTCAATAAGGATGTCTTTATTAAAGGGTTCCTCTATTAAATCCACCCTGGAACGGACCGCCATTTTCTTATTGGCGGTCGTGTTCATTATCGGGCAGCTTACGCACTGGGAGCCGCTTTCCCTGGTGCTGGGCGGTCTGGTATTTGTAACAATCGCCCTGCTGCTTCCCCGGCTGAAGGGGATGACGTTATGGCTTACGATCTCGTTCCTGGTTCTAGGGATGGTGCTCCTATTCCTTCGGAAGACAGAGCCGAGCTTCTGGTTCCAAGCGGCAGGAATGAATGTCACGATCGTCACCCTGTTTATCTTTGCGCCGCTCTTCGGTATCCCGGTACGGCTCCCTGAATATATCGAAGCCTTGAACCGGTTCTATGAGAAGAGCGTGAAGAACAAGTCCGTATTGTTCTCCGGAACACAGGTGTTGACCCAAATTATGGGGGCATTCCTGAACGTCGGCTCCATTCCCGTTGTGTATCATATCGTCTATGCCAAGCCGCGTCCCGGCATGAACCTGCTGCTGGCAAATGCGTTGAACCGGGGGTTTGCCGGGGCGATTTTATGGTCGCCTTATTTTGCAGCGATGGCCGTTGTGATTTCTTCGCTTACGCTTCGCTGGTCATCTCTGCTTCCTCATATGCTCGGCTTGGCGGTCCTAAGCCTTCTTGTCAGTCTTGCCGTGGAGTATAAGGAGCTGCTCAAGAAGGAGGAGCCTCTCTCTCTGTCAGGGGAGAAGGAACCGGAGGAGGCTAACGACGATAAGGAGACAACGGTGTTTCCCATGGGGCTCGGCATCTACTTGGTTTCTACCATCGCTGCAGTTCTTGTGCTGGAGCAGCTGCTTGCGCTGCCTATGGTGCTGATCACCTGTCTGGCAGCCGTGTTTTTTCCACTGGGCTGGTGTCTGGCCAAAGGAGCTTTCGCAACCTACCGTCAAGGACTTACGAATCATCTTACGGTGACGCTGCCCGCTTTGCAGAAGGAGATGACGCTGTTTCTTGCGGCCGGATTCTTCAGCGGTTCGATCGGTGCGACCGGGTTCGGAGATTATATCCCTGCCATTTTGTCTTTTATTCCTTTGCCGGTTTCGGTATCCTTCTCGATCCTGACGGTGGTTCTTATCATGGCTACATCGATGATAGGGCTTCATCCGATCGTGCTGATTACCATTTTCGCCACCGGGGTCGATCCCGCATCCGTTCAGATTAGTCCCCAGGAGCTGGCTGTTCTTCTTCTGGGGAGCTGGGGCTTATCGAATACCATCTCTCCGGCCTCAGCGGTTAATAATTTGCTGGCGGGTTTGTTTCAGAAGCAGGTGCATGAGCTGGCCGTGCCGAACTACAAATATGCTGCAGCGATGGCGGTCGTACTGCTGCTCTACCTGATAATCGTCCCGATCTAGCATGCAAAAACGTCCACTCCCAATGCGGGAACGGACGTTTTTTTGTCTGGCATTAGGCCTTTATTGGAATGGGCGACTTAGCAAGCTTATGGGCAAGTGCCCGGCCCTGTTCGGCAAAACGTCTTTCGAAAACATACCACATGACGGCGGAAACACCGATGGAAAGCGGCAGCGACAGCAGCAGGATGACCGGCAGGGGAAGCTTCTGGTGCAAGGAGTGAACCAGACCGAGCAGAACGGTCAGATGATACAGGTAAAGGCTGAAAGAAATGTTGCCAAGGAACAACAGCGGCTTGGTCAGCAAAAGCTTCGATAGAGCAGACGAGGACAGAGCCAGCACAATGATGCCGGAGGCGCCTGCCGCGGTAATGTAATCGATCAAAATCGGGTTGAAGGGGGCCAGGAAGGAGATCTGATTCGTGATCACCGTTGGATACGTTGCGTAAATGTAGCATAGCAAGGAGAGCAGGAGCAGCGTGATTTTTACCGGGAAAGAGAGCTTCTTGTAATGATGCAGGAAGGCGGCCTGGTGCTTAGCCAGCAGCGAGCCCAGGATGAAGAACGACAGATAGTGAAGGGAATCGAAGTAAGTGGTATGGAAGCCGTTCGACAGCTCCCAGTGATATACGTTATTCAGGCCGCCGATAAGGGAGAAGACGAAGCATGCGAGGATACTCGCGGCCCAATGACTTCGGTTTAACAGCAAGATGACAAAGGGAAAGATCAGCGAGATGCGCAATTCATGAATCAGTGACCAGATGACATTGTTATATAGGTCCGAATGGATATTTCCTATCAGAACCATATGCTCCATAAACGAAGCGGGGTCGAGGGGCTGCTTCCACGAGGATTGAAACCAGCTGCTTAGTCCGTCAATACTACCGCTATAGAACAGAGAGGCTGCACCCATGGCGATCAGAATCGATACCAGATAGGGAAGGTAAATCCGGAAAAGCCTCTTCAGCAGAAACGGGAGGTAGTCAACGCTTTGGTGTCTGTGCAGGGGCAGGGAGAGGACGAACCCGCTGAGTACAAAAAACAACAGCACTGCGGCATGGCCGCTAATCAACAGCTTCGCGGGAGACTTAAAGTGGAATAGGAGCTGGAAGAAAGGCGTTAGTGCCAACGGGACAAGAAAGAGATGATGAATGACGACAGTGAGTGCGGCCAAGCCTCGAAGAGAATCCAATTGCTCATACCGGGCGGAGCTTATTCTGTTCAAAACGATCGTACCTCCTGAGAAAAGGAAAATTCTATGGATATAATGATACTTATTGTATCATATACTAAGGTATTTTTCGATACAAAGTGTACTTGGTTCTGTTGGCATCGAGCCATTGGGATAAAATGACCACGGAAGTAGTTCCGCTCAAGAAAATAATGTAAAAAATCAGTGCTTTAGTCCCGATCCAATGACTAAAAATTATTTTATAATTGATGAATTGATAACGACACATTGCGACATTTTCTAAGAAAAAGTGAGGTAAACCTGATGTTTTCTCCTTTCCAAAAAAAGAAAAGCTATTCCGACCGGCTTCCCGAGCAGGACTCAGGCGCACAAATGTCTTCCAAGGATATGCCGGAGGGCCCGGCTGTCCCCGAAGATCTCTCCGATGTCCGGGAGGAACGAACCGGTTCCTTTACCGCGAATAAGTCCCTTTTGGATAAAAAATCGTTAGATCTCGTCTTCGCCGTAGAACAAATGATTCAGGCCAAGCAGCACGTAGAGGCTGGTAATCAGGAGCTGCAGGACCGTCTGCATCATGCCAATGGGCATATTGACCGATTGAATAAGGATCTGAAGAACCTGAACAAGGTGGTGGAAGACCGAGAGAAGAGCATCTTGGAGCTGGAACAGAGACTGATTGACAAAAATCTGCGGGTAGATCAAATGATGGAGGACTTCCGCGAGCTGCAGTCGGCCATGTCGGAGGAGATCGAGGAGCTCAAAAGCCTGCATGAGGTGGAACGCGATCAATATGCGGCGCTGCTTCATAAAAATAATGAGATGCAGGCAGAGAAAAACAAAAAAATCAGTGAGCTTGAGGAAAAGCTTAACAAGCTGGAGATAGAGCATGCCCATATGAAGCAAAAATTCGAAGCGCTTCGTGAGGAGAAGACGTATCTTGTGAACGTAGTCAATGATTTTACCACACGCATGACCTCTCCCTTTTCGTCGAAGGCCGGCGCAAGGGATCAGGCTTCTCCGGAATGAAGTTTAAGGAATAGAAGGTTGAGGTTGCATGAAGACGTTAAGCACACAGGTGATCGAGCTGCTTGCGCTTGGAGAAGCTCCGGGTGGCGGCTATTACATCAAGATCGGCGTTACGCAGCAGGATGAGCAGGCCTCGTATACGATGGATATCGATGAATTCACGTACGTCCGTTTGGCCGGACTCCCGCCGCTGAATGGAGCGAGGGTTCGAATATCCCCGTATCCCAAGTGGAACCCTTATCGCACCACCTATTACTGCGCTCTCATTCGGATGACGAATGATACACGGATGAAGCTGGATTTCGAATGCAGCGAACGGTTTATTGCCCAGCTCGATCGCCTTAGGCATATGCCACCTCCATACCTTCCCGACGAAGGAATGAGGCCTGAGCAAGAGGAGCGGGAGGAAGAGCGTACCGAAGCGCGGCATGCAAGACGCGTTCCAGCCCGCAAAGCAAGAGCAGCCCTTCGGCTGCTGATCATTAGCGCGCTGCTGGTGATCGTATGTTTCCGCTTGGAAGCCGGCTGGCTGACGGAAGGCGCGATGGCCCTTAGCGGCCACTTCAGCCACAAGGCGGCGGAACCTGTCCTGGATCCGGTCGAGGAGGTGCCTCCGCAGGCGGTTGCCATGGCAGCCTTGGACGGGAATTCAAGCGATGCTCTTGTAAGTCAAGCGGTGCACGCCGTCGCCGCACCGGATCAGCGGCAGCAGCGGGAGGAGCCCGCACCGCCTTCACCGCCTGCAGCAGCTCCTAAGGAGTATGAGGTCATCACAATTGATGAGGGGCACGGCCTTTACGGGCTGCCTAAGGGTTATGTGGCCTTATCGTTCGATGACGGGCCTTCGCAATATACGAAGCGAATTATCGATATTTTGAAAGAGAACAACGTGGCGGCAACCTTTCTGTTCGTCGGCAAAAATGTCGTACGCAACCCCGATGCGGTTACCTACGCGTACGAGCAGGGCATGTCGATCGGCAATCATTCTTGGGATCATAGTGTGCTTACAAAGGCAGCTCCTGAAGAGCGGATAAACAATATAGCGAAAACGAACAAGGCGCTGGAGGCACTTACTCATACACCGGTAACCCTGTTTCGACCGCCGTACGGCGCAGTGGATCAACAGCTTAAGGCAACCGTCAAGGAGCTGCCGATGAAGCTTCTCATGTGGAATCGGGACCCCGAGGACTGGCACGCCAAGAAGCCGGAGGATATCGTTCGATATTTCCGGGAGGTGGATTCGTCCGGGGGCGTATACGTAATGCATGAGGATAAAGTGACGGTTGAAGCGCTGCCGGAGATTATTGAGGTACTCAAAGGGAATCATTTAAAATTCGTAATTTTTCATTAGACGTATGCGAAGGCGTGCCCCATTCGGGGCACGTCCTTTTTGTTTCATAAAAGAAGCAAAGCCCAGCCCCTTAGGGAGCTGAGCTTTCCCAGACTTTCCGAGCGGGAAATGACAGTTCGCATGTTTGCGGACAGCTTACAGTGACTCGCGAATGATTTTTTTGTAATGCACCACGGACAGGAAGCCGAAGATGGAGTACAGCACCGTGTACAGGGCCATCACAATAGCCATCGGCGCCCAGAGCTCCGTACCGAACAGAAACCAGCCGGATTGTACCGCAAAGTAACTGTGTACCAAGCCGACGACGAGCGGTATGCCGAAGCTGAACAGCTGCTTGGCCTGGATTCCGCCGAGCAGGTCGCTCTGCGTGAAGCCCAGCTTGCGCAGGATTGTATAGGACGGCTTCTCATCCTCGCTCTCTTCCATCTGCTTGAAATACAAAATGCAGCCGGAGGTGACCAGGAAGGCCAGGCCTAAGAACCCCACGATGAACATGATCAGCCCCATATTCTGTTTCTGGGTGTTGCTGATATCGAGCCGGGAATCATAATCACGGTTCTTGGCGAAGCCCATGTCGTGAAACAGCACATTGGCCGCTTCAAGCTCCCCCGGATGAATCAAATCGACGCCGATATAAAGCGATGATTTCTTTTGAATGGATGGATCCAGCTCCTTGCGGAGCCGCTCGAATACCGATGAATCGACGATCGCAATCGGCTGGCCGCCGTCGGAAAAATACCGCGGAAGAACATAATTTTTCTTCAGGCCAAGGTAGCTCAGCTGCATCGGAGTCTGCCCGATGGACAGCTCGATCGTGCCGGTAGACTTTAAGGGCAGAAACTTCTGAAGCAGATCGTTATACCCTGTGAAGAGCACCTGGTCGGCAGGTAAATTCCCTAAGCCCGCAGCGGTATCATTAATGACAGGGATCGTTAATTTTTCCGGATCCAGTAGAAGTCCCTCAACACGCGATTCCATAATGTCCGATATATTGACGTGAGCTCTCAATACGTCAATTTGGGTAGTGCGATGCTCAAGTCCCTTCGCTTTCAGCGATTCGGTGAATCGCTCTGCATCCTCAGGCTGCGTAAAGGCGAAGTGGGCGGGGACCGATTGCTCGGCGATTTTCTCGGCGGAATAGTACGAGATGTAGCTGAGCGATAACAGCCCGATGGCCAGAGCGGACACGGTGGTAATGACGGTTAGCAGCAGCGCGTTCGACTTCATGCGGAACATGATCGAAGAGAGGGACAGCACCTCCCGCACCGTCAGGTAGCCGTTTTTGCTTCTCCGAGCCAGCTGAAACAGTAGCAGCACGGAGCCTTTATAGAACAAGTACGTGCCGATAATGACCGAAGCCAGAATAAAAACCATGGCCGAGAAGAGTTCTGTCGTAGAGACGAAGGCTCCGCCGAACAGCTTCGACGATACATAGTAGCCAAGCAGGATCAACGCCAGTCCGGCCCCACCCATCACCGCTTCACCCACGGTCATCCGGTTCACTTGGTCCTCAGTGGAGGAACGGAAGCGGAATAGCGACAGGATGCTCTGGCGCCGGATGAAGATGTAGTTGACCAGCATGATGAGCAGATAGATGGCTGTAAACACAATCAATGTCTGCACCAAGGCCTGCATGGAGAAATGCAGGGTTGCGATGCCATTCACCCCGGTGATTTTGAATAAAATCATCAGGATCAGCTTGGATACGGAGAAGCCGATGAAGGTGCCGACGGCGAGCGAGCCGAAATACAGCATGCCGTTCTCCGCACTAAGGATGCGAAAGATCGTGTTCTTCGTCATCCCAATGAGCTGGAGCAGGCCGATTTCCTTACTCCGGCGTTTAACGAAGATGTTATTGGCGTACAGATTGAACACGCCTACGATCGCTACAAGCAGGATGGAAGCCGCGCGGATGGAGGCGGCGCCCTTCACGCTGCCCTTGGTCTCATCCAAGGCAGGGTCATACTGCAGCGTCACGAAGGCGAAATACAGCGCGACACTAAAGATCAGGGCGAACACGTAAAGGTAATAATGCTTAAGGTTGGACTTCAGATTTTGGAAAATCAAATGCTTATTGCTCATCCTGCACCCCGCCTAACACGCCCTGGGTTTTCATGATGTCCTGGAAGAACGCCTGCCGGGTCTCCTGCCCCCGATACAGCTGCGTATAAATGTACCCGTCCTTAATGAAAATAACTCGGCTGCTGTAGCTCGCCGCCACCGGGTCATGCGTCACCATCACAATCGTGGCCTTTCGCTGTACGTTCATGCCGCTCAGCTTATTCAGCAGATCGGAGGCGGATTTGGAATCCAGGGCTCCCGTCGGCTCATCGGCGAAGATGAGGCTCGGCTCATGGACGAAGGCTCTCGCTGCCGAGGTCCGCTGCTTTTGTCCGCCGGAAATCTCGTTCGGATATTTATCCTTCACCTCATAGATACCGAGCTCCTTGGCTACCACCTGGAACTTTTGTTCAGCCTCCTGCTTCGGCACCTTGGCGACCGAGAGCGGAAGCAGCACATTTTCCTTCACGGTTAACGTATCAAGAAGATTGTAATCCTGGAAAATAAACCCCAGATGCTGTTTGCGGAATTCCGCGAGCTGCTTTTCCTTCATCCCGGTAATTTCCCGTCCCTCAATCCGGATGGAGCCCCCGCTGACCGTATCGATCGAGGAGAGCACGTTGAGCAGGGTCGTCTTCCCGGAGCCGGAGGCGCCCATAATGCTGACGAATTCCCCTTCCGCAATGCTCAAATCAAGGCCCTTCAGTACTTCCTGCTTATTGAACTTATTCCCGTAGGTTTTATGAATTTTCACAGCCTCTAAGATGCTTGGCATGGGTTTCTTCACTCCTTTTGTTTCTTCTCGCCTTATTATAGAAAAAGCAGCCGTCGGTTTCCTTCGATCGGCCTAACAAAAGAGAAGGGCATGTGACAAAGCTGTCACATGCCTGTGATACGAGTGAAGTCGTTACGTCTCGGGAAGGTAAGAGTGAAGGTTGAACCGGCCTTCAGCTCGGACTGAACGTCGATATGGATCTGCAGCGCATGCGCCGCTTTCCGGGCCAAGTACAATCCCATTCCCGTAGCGGCACTATCCGCATGATGGCCTGTGGAAGTAAAACCGCGATCGAACAGGCGGGGCATGTCCTTCGGATCAATGCCGCGGCCGCGGTCCTTGACCGAAAGCCGTACATGCCCGCTTTCCCTGAAGCTTGTTACCGTAATGTCGGAAGCCGGGTCACTGTACTTTACCGCATTCGTCAGCAGCTGCCTAAGGATGAAAGCCAGCCATTTCGCATCGCTGAGCACTTCGTTCACCTCCAGCTCGATGTCAAAGCCGATGCCCTTTTGGATGCACCAGGTTTGCAGTGTCTTGAGCTCCATGAACAGCAGGGCTTCCAGGTCGATCTTCTCGATCAACAAGTCGTTCTCCAAAAAAGGAAGCCGCTTCTGATGCAGCTGCTGATCCAGCAGCAGGTGGATGCGAAGCCACTCATAGGTCAGCGGCGCCTTCAAGGCTTCGTCGCTCAATCGGTCGATCATGAGGCGCATGGCGGTTAATGGCGTTTTCACCTCGTGGATCCAGGAGAGCAGCTCGTCCTTCTCCTGCTCCAGCAGGGTAAAACGGTGTGAGGCGGTGCGCTCCAGCTGGTTCGTCTGGTCCGTCAAGCTGCTCTCCACGATCCGCTCAAACGGGCTTTGGGCTGCTGCGCCTAAGCCGGCGACGCCGAGCTGCGGGTCCCATTCCTCCAGCTGCCGGTAGAACCGGGTCTCCCGGTGATAACGGTACACCGTGAAGCCGACAAAGAGGAGCGTCGATAGAAACACGATATAGAGCATGGAGGCGAAAGGGAGCGTCGTATCGACGTAAGCAATCATGAGGAGGAGCAGCTGGAGGAAAATGAAGAACAGGAACCAGCTGCGCCTTTCGGCTATATATTTGCTAACCATGGGCGGAGCCCGCCTCTTCCGTCGCCATATAGCCCTGTCCCACCTTGGTCTCGATAAACCGCCCGAGTCCCAGCTCGTCGAGCTTCTTCCGAAGCCGGTTGACATTCACCGTTAACGTATTGTCGCTCACGAAGCGCTGGTCGTCCCACAGCCGGGTGATGATGTCCTCGCGGCTGACGATTTTGTTCTTATGCTCGATCAGCAGCTTGAGGATGTACAGCTCGTTCTTCGTGAGCTCGACCGTCCCGGCCTCATTCGTGACGGTAGTGCTTTCGAAATCTATCGCCGCTCCGCACCAGGTCCGGAGCTTCACCGGCTCACTGCTATAATTATGAACCCGCCGGAGCATTGCTTGAATTTTGGCGATGAGCACCTCGAAGTGGAAGGGCTTCTGTATGAAATCATCCGCTCCCAGCTGCATCGACATGACCATGTCCGTCGGGTGATCGCGCGAGGAGAGGAAAACGATCGGCACGTTGGAATGAGCCCGAATCTGGCGGCACCAATGAAAGCCGTCGAACTTCGGCAGTTGAATATCAATAATGACTAAGTCCGGCTGCACGAGGCTGAATTGCTCCAATATTTTGCCGAAATCGGTAACTCCGTGAACCTCGTAGGCCCACTGGCTCAGCCGTTCCTTGATCTCGTGGAACAAGGTGGCGTCATCTTCAATCAACAACAGCTTGAACAAGGCAGATCACCACACTTTACTTTGCTTATCTCTATGCCTTTATTTTAATAGAAAACAAATAAATTAGAAAATCAACCCATTTTGTATTAGAATAAGCAGAAAACCTTAGGAGGACGATCCATCCGTGTCTATGCTGCCAAACTGCCCTAAATGCAATTCCCCCTATACTTACGAGGACGGAAGCCTCTACGTGTGCCCGGAGTGCGCTCATGAATGGAGCGGCTTACCAGAAGGAGAGAACGAGCAGGGCTCCGATCAGCCGGTCGTGAAGGATGCGAACGGCAATCTCCTGCAGGATGGCGATACCGTAACGGTCATCAAGGATCTGAAGGTAAAGGGAAGCTCCTCGGTATTGAAGGTGGGCACCAAGGTGAAGAACATTCGTTTGGTGGATGGCGATCACAATATTGACTGCAAGATCGATGGCTTCGGAGCGATGAAGCTGAAATCCGAATTTGTGAAAAAATCGAGCTAGGCTGCACGCATGAATAAAACAGACCGATTGTTAGCGATTATCTTGGAGCTTCAACGGAAGGGACTTATGCGGGCAGAGGACCTGGCCGCGAGCCTGGAAATCAGCACAAGGACGATCTATCGCGATATTCAGGCCTTATGTGAAGCAGGAGTTCCGGTAGTGGGGGCCCCCGGGATGGGATATTCCCTGATGGAGGGATATTTCCTGCCCCCGGTGAGCTTCACGCCGGAGGAAGCGGTGGCATTGCTGCTCGGGACGGATTTTATCGAGATGAGGTTCGACTCCGACTGGGGCTCGAAAGCTTCCAGCGCAAGGGGGAAGATCGAGGCAACCCTGCCGGAGGGTATACGTGCAGAGGCATCCCGCGCTCGGAAGACCACGAGACTGTTGAACTCGGGAGAGGCACGGGTCACCGGGCAAGAGAAACGGCACCTGGAGGTGCTTCGCCGGGCGATATTGGAGAAACGAAAGGTAAGGCTCGATTATTCGAAGGGCATGCCCGGGGCTGATGGAGAACGCAACAGTGTTCGAGATGTGGCCCCTTATGGCCTTGCTCTTGTCCAGCACGCCTGGATGCTCGTTGCCCACTGCGATTTGCGGCAGGAGCTCCGCCATTTTCGCTTGTCGCGCATACAAGACCTTACGCTTCTGGACACCTCGTTCGAGCTTCCGGCGGACTTCCGGTTGGAGGAGTACAAGCCGCGGGATGATCGGCACACGACCGTACGGATTCTGGCCGACCCGGATATTGCGGAGAGAATCAGGGAGTCGGGCTACTTTTTCATCGAGGGGCTTACAGATCGTGAGGATGGCTTGGAGGTAACGCTTCGCGTCAGAGAGCTGGGTGACGTGCTGCAGTGGATGCTCGGCTGGGGGGCGAAAGCGGTTGTTCTTGAGCCTGAAGAGCTGAGGAGCCGGATACGCGAAGAGGCCCAAAACATGTGGAAACGCTACTGACATGCTGTTGTCAGTAGCGTTTTTGTATACTGGTTCTATCCAATAGCAAAGGGAGCTGGCAAACGTTATGAAAACATCGAAAATCTTAGAGAGTATGGAACAGCTGACGAAGCATTATGAAGAAGAGCTTAGCCCGTTGAGCATGGAGCAGCTGACGCGGCAGCCGAGCGAGCAGGAATGGTCACTGGGGCAAATGGTTCAGCACCTGATCAACAGCGCCTTGTTCATGCAGCTTCGCAATGCCGAGCGGTGCATTATGGCGGATGAGGGAACGGTGACGGCAGGGGAGAAAACAGAGCCGGGGAAAGCGATCTTTGAGCTGGGAGGCTTTCCGCCGGCCCGTATTCAAGTCGCGCCATCCCCGCAGTATACCCCCGGGCAGCCGGAAAGCAAGGAGCAGCTGATCGGGGGGCTGAACAAGGTGCTGGTCCGGATGAAGGAGCTCGCGCCGGCCTTGGACGGTGCACCGGAAGGGGTGCAGGCGGCTCATCCTCGCCTAGGGGCGCTCAATGCCCGGGAATGGTTCGAGCTGGTGGAAATGCATTACCGGCATCATTTGATGCAGAAGGACCGGTTGATTAAGGAGCTGCAGAGATAAAGCAGTGCTGGCCTGGCCCCAATGGGGCCGCTTTTTTTGTTCAAATAGCGGCTTAATGGCTCATTCCCGGAACGAAAGAAGGACCTCTTCCGCCGCCCGTAACCCGGACTGCACGGCTCCCTCCATGTACATGCGCCATTCGGTGGCGGTTTCCGTTCCAGCCCAGTGAAGAGGACCGATCGGCTGAAGCAGTGCCGGACCGAATTGCGTCAGCACGCCGGGAGCAAGGTGGGCCGAATAGCCGCCGCGGGCCCAAGGGTCCGAGAGCCAGTCCCACTCGTGGACGGCTGCAGGCTGCAAAGCCTCAGTGCCAAAGGCACGGGCAACACTTCGGAGCACCTCCGCGTGCCGCTCTTGCGGCTTCCGAAGTCCCAAAGAGCGTGCGTTGGTACCTGTGGCGATAGCGGATAGCACGCCCCGCGTCTGCCCCGGCGTCGTGCTGTCTAACGTCGTAGTAACCGGTCCCCGATCCAGGTAAGCCTTCCCGTTCCATCCGTTGTTCCGCCAGAAGGGCTTGTCGTATACCAGGATGAATTTTAGAGCAGCCCCCTGACCGACCCGCTGGGTGAATTGGTCCCGCAGGAAGGGCAGCGCCGGCTCGTAGTGAATCCTCGCGGTGAAGGCAGGAGGCATGGCCAAGATCACTTTGCGCCCTACCCACTTTTCTTGGTCCGTAAAGACCGTGACGGCATCCTCTTGCCACGTAATGGTTCGAACCCGCTCGTTCAGCTTGACCGAATCCCCAAGCGTTGCGGCCATCTGCTGCGGAAGTGTCTGGGAACCGCCGAGCATCCAAAATTCCTCAGCAGAGAAGAGACCCTTGAAGCTGCCGCTGCATGACAGCGACCAGGCGAGATCCAGCATGGAGAACTCACTTAAATCTCCGCACAAGCCTTCCTCGGCAATTACCCGAAACAGGGCCTTCCCGTAACGGGTGAACATTGAAGTCTCCAGCCAGGACTGAACCGTTCGGGCATCTAGAGAAGAGGCCTGTTTTGTGCTCCAAGGCGCACAATTGTCGATCTGCCCGCTTAGCTGCTCCAGTCTTTTTTGCATACGGTAGAAGTCGAATAAGGAAGGAAGCGGCAGAGGATGGGCGCCGGAGCGTGCCGCTTTTCTCCTGCCGAGCAGCTCGTAAAATGTTTTTCCATCGGTATACGTGGGGGTTGTCGGGATATGGAACTGCTGTAACAGGCTCATGATCCTGGGCTGCGCGGATGACACCCACTGGGCGCCGTAATCGATCACAACCCCGTCAGCCACCGTGCTGTACATTCTTCCCCCAACCCGGTCTCGGGCCTCCAGCACGATGCAGGCAGCACCCCGCCTCTTGATCTCTATGGCGGCAGTTAGGCCCGCCAGACCTGCCCCAATAATGATGACATCCGTATCATATGGACCTGTCAAAGAAACTCCCCCAGATAAGCTTGATCGACGCGCTTCCTTATCTCTTCCCAAAACAATCCGGTTATAATCAAGGACAATCCAGCAATGATGAGAATCCGTTGCCGCGGATATTCGCAGAATAAAATAGGGACGTCTCCTAAGAGGACATATTCCAAATATTCCCGTCTATGAGAAGCCGCGGCTTCCTTGCTATACTCTAACATGTACAACTAGAAAGGATGGGGAAAGCCTCATGAGCAGTCAATCACCCAAGACAACCCCTGAGCATAAGAAGAACGGGAGCAAGGAGCGGTTTTCTTCCTCAGGCTTCATTCTGGCCGCGATCGGAAGCTCAGTCGGTCTGGGGAATTTGTGGAAGTTTCCTTATATTACGGGTAAGCACGGAGGAGCGGCATTTTTCCTGCTTTTCATTATTTGCTTGATTATCGTCGGCTTGCCGATTCTGCTCGCAGAGATGGCGATCGGACGGGGCGGCCGAGGGAATGCCTCAAGTTCGTTATTCAATCTGTCGGGGAAAAAATATTGGAGCTTTTTCGGCTTTCTATCGGTCCTCACGGCCTTCCTAATCATGTCTTATTATGCCGTGGTAGCAGGCTGGACTCTTCATTACACCGTTCAATCGTTCTCAGGCATTCTTATGAAGCCGGGTCTTGATTACAAGAGCGTGTTTACCGGCTTTGCTTCAGGATACATGCCGATCTTCTGGCAGGCTGTCGTGATGCTGGTCAGCGGATGGGTCATCGCGAGAGGCGTGTCGGGAGGGATCGAGAAGTTTAACAAGATTTTGATTCCCGGCTTCCTGATCATCCTGTTGATCCTGCTGACTCGGTCGCTCACGCTTCCCGGCGCGATGGAGGGCGTCCGGTTTTTCCTGAAACCGGATTTCGCCAAGCTGGATGCCGAATCGATGCTGATCGCCCTAGGGCATGCGTTCTTCTCCCTGTCTCTAGGGATGGGCTGTATGCTGACATACGGATCCTACGTTGACAAAAAGCAATCGCTCGGCACGGCGACCATCGCCATCGGGCTCGGGGATTTGGTCTACGCCTTCATCGCCGGACTCGTCATTTTTCCTACCGTGTTCTCCTACGGTCTTCAGCCGAGTGAAGGCGTCGGGTTGGCTTTTATGGCGCTTCCAGCAGCATTCACCCAGATGCCCTTCGGAGCACTGTTCGGCGGGCTGTTCTTCCTGCTGCTGGCCATTGCCGCGCTAACCTCAGCCGTATCGATTCTGGAGGTCCCCGTCGCCTTTGCGATGCATAAATGGAGCTGGAGCCGAAAGAAAGCGGCGGTCGTCGTTTCCCTGGTGTGCTTCTTCGTAGGGATCCCCGCGGCACTGTCCGTCGGTGGGGTGCTGGGCTCATTCCAGCCGGGAGGCAAGACCATATTTGACTGGGTTGACTATGTGACCGCGTATGTTTTGATGCCTGTAGGCGGCTTGGTTGTCACGCTGTTCACAGGCTACGCCTGGAAGAAAGCCGGTGACGAGGTCGGCTTGTCCGGCTTTTGGTACCGAACATGGATGATTTTGCTCCGACTGATCGTACCTGTTCTTATTGTTCTGGTATTTCTCTATTCGGTCGGACTGTTAAAGGTATAACGAGACCAACGAAAGCTGCCCTGATGTAGGATCAGGGTGGCTTTTTTCCTATAAGCGCATCACCTTTCTTGAATTAATGTAGAGGAAATAGGTAGGAAATATCGAATATTATCAAAAGAACAAGAGCTTTGGTGAGCGCATTCCGGGAGAGGAAGAGTATTCTCGTGAGTATCGAGTTAACACAGGTCGTCAAGACGTTCCAGACAGCGGGCAATGCCTATACGGCATTAAAGGGAATCGATCTGAAGATCGGCCACGGGGAGTTTGTGGCCATCGTGGGCAAATCGGGCAGCGGCAAGTCTACGCTGATCAATATGATTACGGGCATTGATACGCCCACCTCGGGATCCGTAACAGTGGGGGGAGTGGATGTGACCCGGATGCGGCGCAGTCATTTAGCCCAGTGGCGGGGCCGGAACCTGGGCATTATTTTTCAGTTCTTTCAGCTGCTTCCGACGTTGACGCTGCTTGAGAATGTGATGCTTCCGATGGACTTCTGCAACATGTATTCCTCGAAGGAGCGACGGTCGAGGGGGCTTGCACTGCTCGAACAGGTAGGTATGGCAGAGCATGCCCATAAGATGCCGGGGATGGTATCGGGCGGCCAGCAGCAGCGAGTGGCGATTGCCCGTTCGCTGGCGAACGATCCCCCGATTATCGTGGCGGACGAGCCCACCGGCAGCTTGGATTCGAAGACGGCGGATGCGATTTTCCGGCTGTTCGAGCGGTTGGTCGAAAGTGGCAAAACCGTAGTGATGGTTACGCATGACAACGATCTAGCGAAAAAGGTACGACGCTCGGTCATTGTGGCGGACGGCGAAATCGTGAACCAATACGTCCTTCAGGCTTTGCCGAATCTCGATGTAGATATGCTGACGCAGCTGCAGCCGGTCTTGGTCCAGCGACAGTTTGCTCCGGGGGAGGTCATCATTCGCGCAGGGGACGAAGGAGATCAGGCCTATATTATTACGAAGGGGGTCGTCGAGGTCTTTCTTCCGGTGCCTTCCGGCGATGATATCCATGTCGCTACGCTTCGGGAGGGACAATATTTCGGCGAAATTGCATTAGTGCGCGGCGGACCGAGAACGGCAACCGTACGAGCATCGGAGCAGGAAGGCGTAGAGCTGATGGCTATCGGTCGGGAGGCGTTCGGCGGCATGCTGAGCGGCTCCGCGTTAACCCAGGAGGAGATGAATGAGGTCATTCGTGTCCGCCTCGAGGAGCTGAGCCGGATGAGGGGGGATGGCCATGGCGCTTCGTCCTAGATGGCGCAAGATGCTGCGGGACATTTGGCACTCCAAGGCGCGGACCGCCCTTGTCGTGATGTCGATCACGCTGGGTGTCGTCGGAGTAGGAATGCTGGGACAGACTCAGGTGGTTCTTTTCAGCGGTATGGCGGACAGCCTTACCCGTGCCAACCGGGCGGCGGCGACGCTGATAACCGACCCGTTTGACGGCTCAATGGTCGATACCGTTCGCAGGCAGCCGGGAGTAGAGGTGGTAGAGGGCCGAACGTTGCTGGATGTCCGCTTAGCACCGGATCTAGGCGAGCGGGAGCCTACGTCAGAGCAATGGAGGAGCATGCAAATCCTGGCGCTGGATGATTTTGACGGGATGCGAATGGACAAGCTGGTGCCTGCCCAAGGCGCGTGGCCGCCCGCCGAAGGGGACATCGTTGTGGAGCAAACGGCCCTGGATTATGCAGGGCTTACGGTCGGTGACAACGTATGGATCGAGCTGCCGGACGGCCATAAGGAAAGGCTGGCCATTACCGGAGCGGTTCGCGATGCGGGGCGGATTCCCGCCTCTCTGTCGGGAGTGGTCGTCGGGTACGTAAGGAGCGAAACGCTGGAAACGCTGGAAGTACCGAAGCTGTACAATATGCTGGCATTTCAGCCGGAGGGAAGCCTAACGGACGCGGACAACATTCAGCGGGTGGCGGGCATCATCCGGGACGAGTTCTCCGATCATTCGGTTGCGGTGCATGCCACGCTGATGCCGGAGCCGGGGAAGCACTGGGCGTATGATATCGTAGATTCGATGAACTATATTTTGCAGTCGCTTGGCTTATTGGTGCTTGTACTGGGGTCAAGCCTCATCGTCAATACAATGCTGGCTACCTTATCGGGGCAGCTGCGCCAGATCGGGGTCATGCAGGTCATCGGAGCAACTCCGGGAGATCTGCTTCGCATGTATATCGGCAGTGTCCTCGTGTATAGCGTCTTGGCGCTGGCGATCGGCATTCCGCTGGGTCAGATCGGCTCTGAGGCCATTACGGTCCACTCCATCGATATTATGAACTTCGATAGCTCGAGCTATGGCGCATCCTCCAGCGTATTGATGGTGCAGGCGGTGGTCGGCCTGATCATACCGCTTCTTGCTGCGCTGCCCCCCCTCCTGCATGGAGCACGCATCACCGCAAGCGAAGCGATAGCGGGGGAATCGCAGGCGCCTTCACGAAGCTTCATCGACATTCTGCTGGAGAGGATTGCCCGCCTGCCGAGGCCGTTGCTGCTCTCGCTGCGCAATACATTCCGCAAGAAGGCGAGGCTGTTCCTGACGCTGGTCACGCTCAGCGTAGGCGGTGCAATCGTGATTTCCGTCATCAGTGTGTATGAATCGATGCAGCTGTCCCTTGCCAATTCGCTTCGTTATGTGAATTACGACGTGCGTGTGGCGCTGACGGAGCCGCAGCCGAAGGCTGAGCTGGAGAGGCTGGCCGCCGGCGTAGACGGCGTAGTCCGGGCGGAGACGTGGGGACAGCGGGTCGCGAACCGGGTTCGCCCGGAAGGCGGCGAGAGCCGGGACCTGACGCTGCAGGGGATCCCCGTCGGCTCGGATTTCATCCGGCCGACGCTGGAGAAGGGGCGCTGGCTTGAGCCGGGCGACCGAAACGCCTTGGTGGTCAATACCGACCTGCTGCGCTTCGAGAAGGATTTGGACATCGGAAGTGAGGTGCGGCTCAAGATCGGCGGGGAGGAAAGCGTATGGACGGTAGTCGGTCTTGCACGCCGATTGGTCGGAGAGGTGACCATCTACGTGCCGGAGGCGGCACTGGCCGAGGTGACGGGAGCGGGACCGAATGCCCTTCTGCTGAATGTGGCCACTGATGACCACGACAGAATGGCCCAGGCCCGCATAGCGGCCGAGCTGCAGTCTCGGCTGAAGGACGGAGGCTATCAACCGGCTTCCTCCGTGTTGACCGAGGAGCTCAGAGAAGTCCAGCAAAATAAGTTCAATGTAGTGCTGGCCTTTCTCGCGGTGCTGGCCGTGCTGCTGACTCTCGTGGCAGCGCTAGGCTTAATGGGAACGCTGAGCTTGAGCGTGCTGGAGCGGACGAGGGAAATCGGCGTCATGCGCACTATCGGGGCAGGGGACCGCGCCATCTTCGGCATTGTGATCGGGGAGGCGTTATTTATCGGGTTCCTCTCCTGGCTGATCGGGTCGCTGCTGGCGCTGCCGATCAGCAAGCAGCTCAGTGACGGGATCGGCCAATCCATTTTTTTCGCTCCGCTGGATTATCGTTTTTCGGTCGTGAGCGTTGTCCTTTGGCTGGGAGGCGCGCTGCTGATTGCAGCGGCGGCCGGCTTCATGCCTGCCTGGAATGCATCAAGATTGGCCGTACGGGATGTGCTGGCCTATGAATAGAGGAACAAGGGGGCTTCAGTATGCGTAAGCCGGCGTGGTATGTGCTGCTGGCGATTCTGGTGGCGGGAGCGGGGAGCGCCTTCTATGTACAAGGTCAGAGAAGCGGTACCGCAGTAACCGCCGTGACTGTCAAGAAGGAGGACATCATTCAATACGAGCAGGCGAGCGGTCGGATCAAGCCGATTGATGAAAATAAGCTATATGCCCAAGCGGGCGGAAGGCTACTGCAGGTTTTCGTGAAGAACGGAGATACCGTAAAGGAAAATCAAGTGCTGGCCCAGCTGGACCCGGCGGATACGGAGCTTCAGCTCCGTCAGCTGGAGGCCCGGCTGGAGCAGCTTCGGGCGGAATGGAGCAAGGCCAAGGAAGGGCCGCGGCCGGAGGAAGTGAAGCTGAGGGAGGAGGAGGTTAAGCAGGCTCAAATCAAGCAGGGAGAGTCGGAGCGTGTATTGGACAAGGCACGTAACGATTATGATGCCGGACTAATTCCTTCGGAGCAGCTGCGGAAGGCTCAGAATGAGCTGTTGTTGGCCCAGTCTACGATAGAGACGGCGAAGCAGCGGCTATCTTTGCTCTCGCAGGGGCCGACTCCTGCCGATGAGGCCAAATATGAAGCCCAGGTCAAGGAGCTGGAGGTGCAGCGGGAGCAGCTCAGCCGGGACCGGGCTCACATGCAGGTTATTGCCGGCTACAACGGCACCGTGACAAATGTACCGGTAAAGGAAGGACAGCTTGTCCAGCGGGGCATGGAGCTGTTCCAGCTAGCCGATCTGACCCGCCTGGAGGTGTCGGCGGAGGTGAAGGAGACGCTCATTGCAAACGTCGCCCTCGGCCAGCAAGCGTTGATCAAGGGAGCCGCGCTTAGCAACGGACAGTATCCGGTGCGGGTCGGCAGGATCGCTCCGGCGGCTGGACCCTCCCAGACCAGTACGGACAAGAAACCGGTTGTCGAGGTGACACTGACAATGGAGCAAGGGGTTACCGGGCTGCTTCCGGGCTACAATGTAGACGTGTATTTTGAAGTGAAGCGGTCGGCATCGGCACTGCAGGTACCCCGTAGTGCCGTGAAGCAGACGGATGACGGAACGAGCTATGTATGGACGGTTGACGATTCCCGCGCGGTGCGCAGACCGGTAGAGACGGGAATCAAGAACGAAGCGTTTGTGGAGATCAGGAAAGGGCTGGAAGCGGGCACCCGGGTTATCGTGAAGGCACCCGACTCCTTGAAGGACGGGGAGAAGGTCAAGCTGGATTCTTAGCCGCATGAAGTTCACAAGTTTTCCCCTATCGGATAGGGATTACAGGCCAGATTCACGTGTACGCAGAGCGGGAATCCATGTATAATAATTTTTAGCGTTTGAAATTATTTACGGATTAAGGAGCAACCTTACGATGACAAGCCTTGTTACGGTGATCGGGACGATTTTCGTCGATTGCAAAGGTTTCGCAAATGAAAATTATAATGCGCTGGGCCGCAATTTGGGCAGCGTTCAGTTCGTTCATGGCGGCGTAGGCCGCAATGTGGTCGAGAATTTGGCCAATCTGCAGCTGCCGGCTGCATTTGTATCGACGGTAGACGATTCGGGGCTGGGAGAAGAAATCCAGAAGCGTCTTACGAGCGCAGGGGTATCGACGCAATTTCTGCTTCGTACGCCGAAGGAAGGCATGGGCATGTGGCTGGCCGTGCTGAACGAGAAGGGGGATCTGATGGGCTCCATCTCGCAGATGCCGAATCTGACGACCATGCAGAACCTCGTGCTGCAGCGCAGCGAGGAAATCGTAAAGAGCTCGTCGCACTTGGTGCTGGAGGTTGACCTGAATGAACAAATCTCGCGGCGCTTGCTGGAGGAAGCGAAGCAGTGGAATAAGCCGGTGTACGGCATCCCGGGTAACCTGGATGTGGTGCTGAAGCATCCGGACCTGCTGCAGGCGCTGGAATGCTTCATTTGCAACGACGTCGAGGCGGAGAAGCTGGTCAGCAGCAAGCTCGGAAGCATGGATATTCAAGCAAAAATCGACGCGATGGTGAAGTACGTGGATGCGAACGGGCTGCAATCCATGGTCATCACGCTGGGGGCCGAGGGCTCGATCTATTATGATCCGCGGACCAAGCAGTCGGGCTATCAGCCGGTCTTCCCGGTACGGCTTGTGGACAGCAGCGGCGCGGGGGATGCGTATTTCTCCGGTACGGTGATGGGTTTGGTGCGCGGCTTGCCGCTGAGCCAGGCGGTCGTATGCGGCACGAAGGTGGCAGGCTGGACGATCGAGTCGAAGGAGAACAACTGCCCGGACCTGCGCGAGAAGATGCAGCATGACGAGGTGTTCCAGCAGCTGCTTGTGAAGGGCTGAGGTGAAAGCTGCGAAAGTGCAGCAATTGACGACCCTAAACCAAGCTGAGAATAGGATTTGTGAGAAACCGCATCTTTCGGATCGTAAATGGCTGAAAATGGGCAATTGGCCTCGGAAAGCTGTATATTCGCAGAAATCCGTTCCGTTTTGATGAGGAATCAAGAATAAAATTGCATTTCTGCAGAAATACTGCGCCTCAAAGAACTAAAGATAACCGGCCGTTGGCCGGTTATTTTTTTCTGTTTTATCACTTGCCGGTCAGCCGCCGATACGTTTCCTTGTTACAGATGACGAACAACCGTGCGTCAGGAGGTATCCTTTCCTGCAGTCTTCGATTAATGTTCAAATCGGAGCCGTCGGAGACCAGCGTCGCCCCCTGGCTAAGGAGATCCTCAAAGGCATCGCGGAAGGTAATCCATCGTTTGTCATAAGGAATTTCGAAAAGATCATCCCCGTCGTTACGCGTTAACAGCTGAGAAAAGAGTCTAGAGGTTCCCGGACTGAAGGCTGACCGGACGGCAAGCTGGGAAATCGTCTCACCGGCGAAAATAAAATCGTCTATCTGGATATGCTCAAAATTCGGCAGATGGTCCTTGTTTTGAATCTCTACCACGGTATAGACATGCTTGAAGCATCGTTCGATTGTCGTTGCGATCAATAGAGCCTTGCCGTCGATGAAGGAGGTGTCCTGCAGGACGTGCTGGTTCACCGTTATATTCATCGAGAAGATGAACACAGCCCGGGCTTTGCCGAGGTTGGCCATCTGCAGTGTCTCTTCCTTCACAGGATTTCCTTGAATGTAGTGCACCTTTTCGTGCTCGATCGGGGTTTTCTCCAGTGTATCGATCAGCACGATCTCCGCTGCGGGGTCTGTGCGAAGAATTTCCTTAATAGCGTGTTCCGCATGCTTGCTCCAATCAATCATAACGAAATGATTCTCTCCGGTATAACGCAACTTTCCCTCCTCCTTTTTCCTTTGATAAAGAAACAATGCATCAATGAATTTGCTAATGGTTACCGAGATGAGTCCGATGCCGAAGATATAAATCAGCATGCCGAGTACTTTGCCAAGCACGGTTTTGGGAGCGAAATCGCCATAGCCGACAGTCGTTACCGTAGTCATTACCCACCAAAGGCCATTGAACCAGCTGCCGAAATTGTCCGGTTCCAAGAGGTAGGCGGCTAAGGAGCTGCAGGCAATGAAAACCGCGGCCATGGTAAAGATAAATCGGTTGTTCATTCGTACGATCTGCAGAAAGAATTTAATAAAGAACAGCAATAATCGTCGCCCTCCTTGGTACGGGAAAGGTGGATGGTTACCTTTCATTATAGCACAGTCAAAGTGAAATAATGGAAGCGCCTAACGTCCTTAGCAGCTTCACAGAAGTGTCATGTAAATTTACATTACGGAGTTGTTGAAAAACAGCCCATTTCCTAATATAGTGAATATAGCACTATATTATTTACCATTAACTAATTACATAGGGGGCATTTTTTCATGAAAAAGGGTTTCACGGTACTAACCAGCATCGCTTTGTCTATTGCCTTGCTGGCGGGATGTGGAAGCACGCCTGACAAGCCTGCGGCTACAGGAACAGGTTCAGGCGGCGCCGCTTCCTCGGCAGCGAAGTTTAAGGTGGGTATGGTTACCGATGCCGGTACGATCGATGACAAATCGTTTAACCAAGGCACTTGGGAGGGCGTTAAGAAAGCCAGCACGGAGCTGAAGCTGGAAAGCAAATATTTGAAGCCTGCCGGTACGACGGAGGCGGACTACACGAAGGAAATCGGCAACCTGTACGATGCGGGCTTTAAGTTCATCGTGACACCGGGCTTCAAGTTTGAAACGGCGATTTTTAAATCCCAGGACAAGTACAAGGATGCAAAGTTCGTTCTGATTGACGGTGCTCCGCACAACGGGGATTCCAAAGCGGTCGTGAAAGAGAACACAGTTTCCATCTTCTTTGCAGAGCATGAGTCCGGCTTCCTGGCGGGAGTCGCTGCAGCGGTTCAGCTGAAGGAAGGCCAAGCGGGCTTCATCGGCGGCATGAGCATTCCTCCGGTACAGAAGTTCAACTGGGGCTTCCAGCAGGGTGTGAACTATGCCAATGAGAAGCTGGGCACGAAGGTAACGATGAAGCCGGAGAACGTCGTGTATCAAGGGTCCTTTGACAACGTAGCGGCCGGCGGACAATTGGCTGCCCAAATGTTCGACCGCGGCGTCAACGTGATCTTCGCAGCGGCCGGCGGCGTAGGCGTAGGCGCCATCAACGAGGCGAAAGCCCGTACAACCGCAGGCAAAACGGCCTGGATCGTAGGCGTTGACGTGGATCAGTACAAAGACGGCGTATACCAAGGCGAGAAGTCCGTTATTCTGACCTCCGCTATGAAGAAAATCGACCAAGCGGCTTACGACATGATTAAGGCGGAAACCGAAGGGAAATTCCCGGGCGGCAAGACGCTGACTTTTGACGCTAAGAACAATGGAGTAGGTATTCCTGACAAGAACCCGAATCTGAGCGAGGAAACAGTAAAGAAGGTTGCCGAAACCTTCAATAAGCTGAAAGCCGGCGAGATTAAGGTTGCTGCAGAGCAAGGCTCCTTGATTAAGTAAGCAGAACGTACAAAAGAGACGGAACGAACGGTTTCCGTCTTTTTTTATGTAATAGGGAGGAGTGACAGGATGGAGTATGTGATCGAAATGCTGGAGATTCGCAAGGAGTTTCCCGGCATCGTGGCTAACGACGACATTACGCTTTGCCTGCGCCAAGGGGAAATTCATGCCCTGCTGGGTGAGAACGGAGCGGGCAAGTCGACGCTGATGAGCATTCTGTTCGGGATGTATCAGCCGGATCGGGGCACAATTCGTGTACGAGGCAAGGAGGTGCGTATTGCCAATCCGAACGTAGCGGGGGAGCTCGGGATCGGGATGGTGCATCAGCACTTCAAGCTGGTGGAGAATTTCACGGTGGCGGAGAATATCGTTCTGGGAATGGAAACGCGTAAAGGCGTGATGCTGGATGTGCGAACGGCGGCCAAACGGATCGAGGAGTTATCCAAGCGGTATGGACTGAATGTGGATCCCTATGCGAAGATCGAGGATATTTCGGTAGGTATGCAGCAGCGCGTGGAAATTCTTAAGATGCTGTACCGCGATGCGGAGGTGCTCATCTTCGACGAGCCGACAGCGGTGCTGACTCCTCAGGAAATTGAGGATCTGCAGGAGATTATACGGGGCTTGATTGCCGAGGGCAAATCGATCATTCTCATTACGCATAAGCTGAAGGAAATTAAGGCGGTTGCGGATCGATGCACGGTCATTCGCCGCGGCCGGACGATCGGAACGGTGGATGTAGCGGGAACCGATCAGGCGAAAATGGCGGAGATGATGGTCGGCCGCGAGGTCACCTTCAAGGTACAGAAAAAAGAGAGCGTTCCCACTCGCTCCGTACTGCAGGTGGAGACGCTCGTCGTGAACAATAACAAGAAGGTACAGGCACTCAAGGGAGTTTCGCTTGAGGTACGCGCCGGGGAAATCGTGGGTATCGCCGGGGTCGACGGCAACGGACAAACGGAGCTGATCGAAGCGATTACGGGGCTTCGGCGGGCGGAGTCGGGCAGCGTTAAGCTGAACGGCAGGGACATTACGGGGCTAACTATTCGGGAGCGGATCGCCGGAGGCATCGGGCATATTCCGGAGGACCGGCAGAAGCGGGGACTCGTCTTGGATTATACGCTGGAGGAGAACATGATTCTTGAAGTATATCATCAGGAGCCTTATGCGAAGAGAGGCCTCTTGAACTGGAAGGCGATCCGCGAGCACGCGGAGCGAATTATCCGCAGCTTCGACGTCCGTTCCGGGACCGGAGCCGTATCGGAGGTGCGGTCGCTGTCCGGGGGCAACCAGCAGAAGGCGATTATCGGCCGGGAGATGGAGCTCGACCCGGACCTGCTGATCGCGGTTCAGCCTACCCGCGGGCTGGATGTCGGCTCCATTGAATACATTCACAAGCGGCTGATTGAGCATCGCGACAAAGGCAAGGCGGTACTGCTTGTCTCGCTGGAGCTCGATGAGGTACTGAATCTTTCGGATCGCATCGCGGTCATGAATAACGGCGAGATTGTCGGAGTCGTCGAAGCAGCCAAGACGGACGAGCAAGAGCTCGGTCTTCTGATCGCCGGCTGTGCGAAGGAGGAGGGGATCGCATGAATACCACTGTCAAATCACTGCTGGCCGTTCTGCTGGGTCTCCTGGCGGGTGCCTTGCTGATGGCCGTCACGGGGCATAACCCATTCCTTGGATACAAGTTTCTAGTTGAAGGGGGCTTGAAAAATCCGGAGCGGATCGGTAATACATTGGCAACCGCCACGCCCCTCATTTTAACCGGCTTGTCCGTGGCTTTTGCCTTTCGCACGGGCCTCTTCAATATCGGGGTAGCAGGCCAAATGCTGTTCGGCGGCTTCTGCGCCACGGCGGTGGGGCTGAGTGCAGATCTGCCGCGGGCGCTGCTCCTTCTCGTGATGATTCTCGCCGGGTTTCTGGGAGGCGCTCTGTGGGCGGTTCTGCCCGGCATTCTGAAGGCCAGGTTCAATGTACATGAGGTCGTGTCTACGATCATGATGAACTGGATTGCCTACTGGACAGTGTATTACGCTGTACCGGGGTACTTTAAGGGAGATTACCTGGAAACGGAATCGAAGAAGCTGCCGGATGCGGCAACGCTTCGCGAGCCGATGCTGAGCGATCTGTTTGACGGCTCGTATATCAACTGGGGCATTCTCATCGCCGTGGTAGCGGTCGTAGCGGTTGCCTTTATCATCAACAAAACGACGCTTGGCTACGAGCTGAAGGCGGTCGGCTTCAACCGCCATGCGGCGGAGTACGCCGGGATTGCCGTAAAGCGGAGCATCGTGCTGTCGATGATTTTGTCGGGCGGGCTGGCCGGCCTCGGGGGAGTGGCGCAGTACGTCGGGAATGCGTCGAGCATTCAGATCGGGATTTTGCCGTCGCAGGGCTTTGATGGCATCGCGGTAGCTCTCCTGGGCGCGAATACACCGCTGGGGGTGCTCGGAGCGGCTGTCTTCTTCGGTCTGCTGTACTCGGGCCGGGGCTTTATGAACGCCATGACGGAAATTCCGCCGGAGATTGCGGATTCGATTATTGCGATTATTATTTATTTTGCGGCAACGAGTATTTTGATCGAGCGGCTGTATCAGAAATGGAAGCAGCGTAAACATTCGGCGGTCAGCGCGGGGAAGGGGGAGTCGAAGCATGTGGGCCACTCTTGAGCAAATTTTTCCTTACGCGATCGTATTCACCATACCGCTGCTGATCACAGCTTTGGGAGCTTTGTTCAGCGAACGGAGCGGTGTTGTGAATATCGGCTTGGACGGCTTGATGATCGTCGGCTCGTTCATGTCGGCTTTCGTTATTTTCAAGCTGCAGGCCATTTGGCCCGAAGCCTGGTGGGTACTGTGGGTCGGTCTGCTGGCTGCAATGGTGATCGGCATTTTGTTCTCCCTGCTGCACGCGTTCGCAAGCATTAATCTGAGCGCGAATCAGATCATCAGCGGTACGGCGATCAACCTGATTGCCGGCGCCTTGACGGTGTTCCTCGCCCGCAACATGACGGGAAGCGGCAACATCCGGATCACGACAGGCTTCATCCCCGGTGATGTGCCGGGATTATCGGCCATTCCTGTAATCGGGGATTTGGTTTTCTCCAAGACGTATCCGACCACGTGGCTCGTGCTCCTCATCGTAGCGGCCAGCGCCTTCGTGCTGTACAAGACGCCCTTCGGGCTTCGTCTTCGAGCCTGCGGGGAGCATCCTCATGCGGCGGAGGCTGCCGGAATCCGCGTGAAGTCGATGCGGTATGTCGGTGTCATGATCTCCGGCGCGTTCTCCGGGTTAGGGGGTGCCATCATTCTGGTAACGTATGCCGGGGAGTTTACCGGGAACGTGGCGGGACTCGGCTTCCTTGCCTTGGCCTCACTCATCTTCGGCCAATGGAAGCCGCTTGGCGTGCTGGCCGCGACTCTGTTCTTCGGCTTCGCCAGCACCATTGCGAACGTATCGCAGGTTATCCCTTCGCTTGCCGTTATTCCTCCGGTGCTGCTGAAGGTATTTCCGTACGTGGTAACGCTGTTGGCGCTCGTCCTGTTCTCCAAGTCCTCCAATGCTCCGAAGGCGGCGGGAGAACCGTTCGATTCAGGTAAAAGGTAACGCTGTATTCGGCACCCGCAAGGGTGCCTATTTTTTGTCCGGTCATCTGCAAACGGACCGTCGTCTTATGCATTAGTCGACATCCCTTCCCTGCAGACACTCGTAACAACGAATTCGTCTTGCTCTCCACCTTCTGTGAGATTCGTGTGCCCCATTCTGTAAATAGTTGTCAGGCCTCTCCCTCTTTTTACTCTATTTCAAGTTCAATTCTTTCCATTGACTGGCGTTTTTCGGTCTCAGTCGCGTTTCTCCGTCAGAAAACTCTTCCCTTTTTCTTAGTCACCCTTCGACCGAGCTCTGAATCGATTGTCCGATACGCGCTGCCCCATGATCCTCCATCCCTGCCTCTCGACTCTATTCCTCAGTCGATCTTGGGCTCGGACCCCGAGAATTTTTGATCCACGTTCTCCTCACGTTCCACCGCCTCCTTTGGCAGCCTCCGTAGCTTCTTCATCATCTATGGGGCGTTTCCCCTCTGAACCAATCGTTGCGCGGAATCCAACAGAATGATAATAAGGGTCTTTTTCTTATGAAGCGATTTTGTTGGTTTAAAGAGTTCTGTTTATTTATCTTTTGGTTCTTTGGTGTTATGCGGATAAATAGAAACGTACTTGTTAACTATTAGAATGAATCAAATGTTTAATGTCTAATTATGGATATATAATAAAGCAATCGGATTTAACTATTTGTTATAAATATCTCTTGTAAGCGGGTTCGGATCGCTGTTTCTGGTTCGACTATTTACGACAAAAAACCTAATAAAATGTTAATTAATTCGACAGAAGCTGCAAGCTTCTTTCCAGCTTTCCACCTTAATAGGAATTTAACATGTGGTTGATACTGCGAAAATATTTATCCTCTACTCTATGACTAGTACCGCAAGTACAAAGGATTCCTAGAACACCGGAAAAGAGGACGTAGTCATGACCGCAGCATATCCTATCATCGCGTCCATTACCGAGCCCGACCAAGTCGCTAAAGCATTGGCCAGCAAGGTGGAGCGGGTGAATCTTATGACAGGGAACATTACGAATCTAAAGCAAATTATCGCTCAGCTGCACGAAGCAGGGAAGAAGGCGTTCGTTCACATCGAGATGGTGAACGGGCTTGGACGGGACGCTTCTTCCATACAATACTTGGCAGAAGTGTTCAAGGCTGACGGCATCGTCACGACCAAGAGCAACGCGGTCGCTGCGGCAAAGCAGGTCGGGATCTGCAGCATCCAGCGAATTTTCTCCATCGATTCCGCAGCGGTGGAAACCGCCATTCGTATGGTGAAGGCCAGCGGCCCCGACGAGGTTGAGCTCATGCCGGGACTGATGCCGCGGGTGATCCGGGATGTGAAGGAACGGATCAAGCAGCCTTTAATCGTAGGCGGGCTGATCCGTCACGAGGAGGAAATCCGGCTGGCTGTGAAGAGCGGCGCCGATTTCGTTTCGATTGGCGACAGCCGGTTTTGGTAACCGATTCAACTGCATATTTACAGCCTCCGGGTGGAGCCGATGAGAAAACCCAGTGGTCAGTGAAATCAACATACCTTATCTTCGTCAAGGGTGATTTTTCTGCTGCTGGTTTTTTTGTTGCCAAATATCGATGGTGGGGAGAAGACAAGGTGGAGATGACAGCTTATGACGGGTACTGCTTCGACTTAGACGGAACCATTTACCTGGAGGGTCGACTGCTTCCGGATGTACGGCCGGTGCTGTCGGAGCTGCGCAGGCGGAGCAAGGGTGTGATGTTCCTTACCAATACCTCGATCTGGACAAGGCAGGACTGCAAGCGGCGTCTGGAAGCATTGGGTATCGCGTGTGAGATCCATGAAATCATGTCCGCTGCGTATGCCGCAGGGCAATACCTTAAGGAGAGTGCCCCTGATGCCAAGGTGCTGCTGATAGCCGAATCGGCGATGGGCATCGAATTGCGTGAAGCCGGCATTGGTATGACGCAGGATCCCCTGCTCGCAACCCACGTCCTGGTGGGGATGGACCGCGCTTTCACCTATGAGAAGCTTCATCAAGGAATGAAGGCCGTTCGGCACGGCGCCAAGCTGATGGCGGCCAATCCCGACCCGTGCTGCCCGGTAATAGATGATCTGATTCCCGACACGGGGGCCTTGTTGAAGGCGCTGGAGACGGCAAGCCAGGCCGAAATGGTAACGGTTATCGGCAAGCCCAACCCCTATATGGCGCACAAGGCCTTACAGAAGCTGGGTATCCCAGCAGAGCGCTGCCTCATGATAGGAGACAGGCTCGAAACAGACATACTCCTCGGTCGGAACAGCGGCATGAAGACGGCCCTTGTTCTCACCGGCATTGCCACTCAGGCAGATATAGCAGCATTTCAAATTACACCCGATTATGTGCTGAAGACATTGGGCGAGCTGATCGGGCCGGGAAAGCAGGTGATGCACGCCAAGCTTTAACGGAAGGCTGTAGATCGTACATCGTGCAGGACAGGCAATCGTAACCAAATTTCAAAAAAATAACGGAGGCGATGGGTCATGCGTTTGGTGCTCATGGGAGATTTTCATTTTTCATCAATGGAGAATGGAACAGAAGAGATGAAGGCGGCAAGAGACCGCGTATATGCGGAGCTGCTGGACCGGTTTCTTGACATGGAGGGGGATTATCACATCTCCTTAGGCGATCTGACACACGAGGGCTTGCCGGAGGAGTTCGAGTATGTGTTCGGCAGAATGAACCGCAGCGAGCGTCATTTCATCCATGTGCTCGGCAATCATGATACGTACTCCATACCGAAGACCGACATCCTCGCCATCACCGGACAAGAGCGCTGCCGGGCCATTGAGACGGAAGAGGCCGTGCTTATCTTTCTTGATTCTACCAAGGAAATGAATAAGGAATGCTGGGGCGGCGAAATGGACCTGGATCAGCTGGAATGGCTGGAGGAGCAGCTGGTGAAGTCCGGCGAGAAGCCGGCTTTGGTATTCGCCCATCATCCGGTGTACGGAACAACCACGCGTTCAACCATGGATAAGCTGTCGATCCATCCGAGCATTGATATGAAGGCCGTGCTGCATAAGAAAAAAGGCCCCGGCTTCTACTTCTGCGGGCACAACCATGCCAATTCGATCGTTCGCCAGGAGGGCTGGCATTATATCATGACCGCGGCCTGTCTGGACTACCCTGCTTATCGTACGGTCCATGTCGAGAACGGACACGTGTCCGTGGAGATGGTGCCGATCGGCCATCCGGAGCTGGCAGAGCAGATTGCCCGCTTTCACAGAAATATGAAGGGCTTCACGCCTTCAGAGGATTTCCTCGGCGTCGAGACCGATTGGCGCTTACAGATCAACCTGCTTGAATCCGTGAAATAACAGGAGGGAGCTTCCTTGGCGCAAATCGTGCTGAAACACATTGAGAAGAGCTTTGGGCAAGAAAGTGTAGTAAAGGATTTGAACCTGACCATCGAGGATGGCTCGTTCACGGTGCTGGTCGGACCTTCCGGCTGCGGTAAATCGACCACGCTTCGGATGATTGCAGGGCTCGAGAAGCAGACGGGCGGCGAAATCTGGATCGGAGACCGCTGTGTCAATCAGGTGGAGCCGGGCAAGCGTAACGTCGCCATGGTATTCCAGAATTATGCGCTCTACCCGATGATGACCGTGAAGGAGAACATTGAGTTCGGTTTGGTGAACCGCAAGGTGCCGAAGCCGGAAAGGGAGCGTCTCATCAAGGACATTACGGAGATCGTAGGTTTGACGGAGTACCTCCATAAGAAGCCGCAATCGTTATCCGGAGGGCAGCGTCAGCGCGTAGCCTTGGCCAGAGCGATGGTGAAAAGTCCCGCTGTGTTCTTGATGGATGAGCCGCTCTCCAATCTGGACGCCAAGCTCAGGAACCAGATGAGGACGGAGCTGATCCAGCTGCATAAGCGGCTCGGGGCCACATTCGTCTATGTGACGCACGATCAAGTCGAAGCCATGTCGATGGGAGACCGCATCGTCATTATGGACAGGGGGCAGGTGCAGCAGGCGGACAGTCCGATGAACATCTACGAGGATCCGGCGAACCGCTTTACGGCGCAGTTTATCGGATCGCCTCCGATGAATCTGCTCTCCAGCACGGATCTGACGGACCTGCGGCTCCGGGGCGTCCGGGAGCGCATGTTCGTCGGCTTCCGTCCGGAGAAGGCAACCTTCGCCACGGAATACCGGGAAGGCGAGCTGCAAATTCCGGCACGTATCGTCACAAGAGAGACGCTGGGGGCGGAGATCATCTATCAGCTCGAATCCAAGGCGGGAACCTTCTATGTGAAGACCTTCCTGAAGCCGCTGGAGTCAACCGCTGAGGTTCTCGTTTCCGTTGCGTATGAAGATCTTTACTACTTCTACGAGAACGGACAGCGAAGCCGGAGCGTGGAGCTGGTGGAGGAGCCTAGACTGCTCGCGGGAGGCTTGGTCTAATGCTTCTCTGGAACCGGCTTCGTCCTTACGCCATGGTAGCGCCGTCCATCATCATTTTCTCCATCTTCTTTATTTATCCGATCTTCTACATGATCTACCTGAGTCTGCACTCTTGGGATTTCGTCAGTCCCGAGAAGGACTTCGTGGGCTTTGATAATTTCGTGGAGCTGTTCGAGACGAAGCAGTTCCGGCAGGTGCTGAACAACTCGCTCAACTATACCCTTCTCACCGTATCGCTGACGACGATCCTTTCGCTGTTCCTGGCGTTATGGCTGAACCGCAAGGGGTTTTTCTACGGCATCGTTCAGGGAGCGATCTTCAGCCCGCATATCATTTCGCTCGTATCCGTGTCGCTCGTCTGGATGTGGCTGATGGACCCGCAGTTCGGCCTGCTCAACTGGCTGCTGGAGGTGGTCGGCCTGCCGAAGCTGGAGTGGCTGAGCCATCCGAGCAGCTCGCTGCTTTCGCTAGTGATCGTAGCCGTATGGAAGGGCGTGGGCTTCAACACGCTGGTGTTCATCGCGGGGCTGCAGAGCATCCCGAAGGATATGTACGAAGCGGCCGCGCTCGACGAGTCGGGCCCGCTTCGCACCTTCTATAAGATCACCCTGCCGATGCTGTCGCCGACACTGTTCTTTCTGGTGATCATCAATATGATCGGCTCGTTTCAGGTGTTCGAGACGATCGCGATCATGACGCAGGGCGGTCCGGTCAATTCGACCAATACGCTGGTGTATTACATTTACCAGTACGGCTTCCGCTTCTTCAAAATCGGCTATGCCTCCGCCGCAGGCGTTATCCTGCTCGTCGTCGTGGGGCTGCTGACGCTTGTCTACTTCAAGCTGCTGAGCCGTAAAGTTCATTACCGTTAGGAGGCCCCGAGAGCATGCCAATCGCCAGACCTTTAATCAAGTCCTTGAATGTACTCGGGCTGCTGCTGCTTGTAGCGGTGTTCGCGATCCCTTTTGTCTGGATGATCACGACCTCCGTCAAGTCCTTCAGTGAGACTGTCATTTTTCCGCCCAAATGGATTCCCGCAACGTTTCACTGGGAAAATTTCGCCATTGCCTGGAATTCGGGGCCTTTTCTTTCCTATTTCTTCAACAGCGTGCTTGTCTCTATCGGCATTCTGATTCTGCAGTTCGGCACGATTGTTTTCGCTTCGTATGCCTTCGCGAGGTACCGCTTCAAGGGGGACCGCGTGCTCTTCGGCATCACAATGATCACCCTGATGATTCCGAGCCAGCTCATCTTTCTGCCGGTGTACCTGCTGATGAGCAAGTGGGGGCTGCTGAATACGCTATGGGCGCTCATTCTTCCCTTTTCCTCCAGCGCCTTCGGCATTTTCCTCCTAAGGCAATCGTTCCTGCAGGTGCAGGAGGAGCTTCTGGAGGCGGCAAGGCTGGATGATGCCACCGAGTGGAAAATCATCTGGAAGATCATGCTTCCTATGGCCCGGCCGACGCTGGTGACCTTCGCATTGTTCAGCTTCATCGCGCATTGGAACGATTATTTCTGGCCGCTGGTCATGACGACCACGGATGCGGCCCGGACGCTGCCCATCGGCATTTCCAAAATCCGCGAGGTGGACGGAGGCACTGCTTGGCACATTCTGATGGCCGGCAACATGATTCTGGTGCTTCCGATTCTTGTGGTGTTCTTCCTGGCACAGCGGCAGATCATTAAGGCTTTCGTGTATACAGGCGTGAAGTAACAGCTAATACAATAACCGAGTGGAGGACTTTCTCAATGAAAACAGCAGTAAAAGCAGTTGCAGCAGCATCCCTTGCCATTTCAATGACGGCATGCGCCGGAGGAGGCACCCAAGCGACGAACGGGGCCGCTCCCGCGTCATCTTCATCCCAGGGCGGCACGACAGGTGCGGCGAAGCAGAAAATCGAGATCAACTATTGGTACTCCTGGGGCGATAAGATCGGTGAGAACAACGAGAACCTGGTCAAAATGTTCAACGAATCGCAAAACGAGATTGTGGTGAAGGCCCACTACCAGGGCAACTACGACGAGCAGCACTCCAAGGCGCAGGCCGCCTTTGCCGCAGGCAATGCACCGGAGGTTTGGCAAAATGAGATCGCCTCGATCGGCGTCTTCGCCAAGGCGGGAATGACGGAGGATTTGCTGCCGTTCGTGAAGCGGGACAACATGGATATGAACGATTTTATCCCGGGCTTAATGGGGAACTCCTATGTGGACGGCAAGCTTTACGGACTGCCGTATTTGCGAAGCACGCCAATCCTGTACTTCAATCGCACGATGCTGAAGGAAGCGGGGCTGGATCCGAACGGGCCGAAGAACTGGAAGGAATTCGAGGAGTTCGCGCGCAAGCTGACGGTGGACGGGAAGCGCGTGGGAATTACAATGCCGCCGGACATCTGGTACTATGAAGCCTTCGTGGCCCAAAGCGGCGGCAAAATGATCAGCGAGGACGGCAAAAAGGCGGAGTTCAACTCCGAGGCGGGTCTCGAGCCGGTAAGAATGATTCTCAAGATGAAGAATGAGGGCATCATGAAGGTTCCTACAACGGACGATGCAGGCAACCTGGCGAAGCTGGACTTCCAAAACCAGCGCTCCGGAATGCTGTTCTCCTCGACGGCGGACTTGACGAAGCAAATGCAGGTTGCCAAGGATGCGGGCTTCGAGCTGGGCACAAGCTTCATGCCGGCCAATAAGAGCTACGGCGTGCCTACGGGCGGCTGTAATCTGGTCATGTCGGCGAAGCTGTCCAAAGAGAAGCAGGATGCCGCTTGGAAGTTCATCAAGTGGATGACGGCTAAGGAGCAAACGATCTATGCCAGCTCCTTCACAGGGTATCTCCCGAGCCGGGTCAGCGCCGTGAACAGCGACGAGATGAAAAAGCTGTACGCGGAGAAGCCGCTCTTCAAAGTGGCGGTCGACCAGCTGGAATATGCCAGACCGCGTCCGATGCTGAAGGTGTATCCGGAGATTGCCAAGATTATCAAAGACCAGATCGCCTTGTCGGTAGTAGACCCGTCGGTAACGGCGGAGAAGGCCATTGCAGAGGCCGGTGCGAAGGCGGATAAGCTGTTGAACAAGTAAAGCGCAGTACAAAGAGAGCCGTTGTCCCAAGCCTATTCGATAGGAGGGGAGCGGCTTTTCCTCGTATGTAAGGCTAACGGCCATCACTATGCATCCACCCCCGCTGCCTCCTACAAGCAAATCAAATGATTATTAACATCCTTGGCAAGCAGGCGTATAATCAAGTGGATTGCGGACCCGGACATTTGCTTTCAATCAATCAACCAGACTGGGCCCGAGGAAGGGATACGCATGCTGAGAATCATTTTCTTCTATGTGCCGATGGGCACCTCTGCGCTGCTGGCGGCGCTTACGCATGTCATTATTAACGGTGTGCTGGCCCGTTCGCCGCATCCGGATATCACGATCAGCAGCTATGCCGTTGCGCTTAGTTTATCGTTTCTGCTGGACCTGCCGATGAATATTGTCCGTCAGGCCTCCAGCAAATTTGCCAAGGACCGCACATCCTTCGGAACGGTGGCGAGGTTGACGGGAGTGGTCGTAGTCATCTTGCTTACTATCAGCGTGGTCATCGGATGGACGCCGCTCGGAGCCATGCTGTTTCATTATGTTTTCGGCGTGAAGGAGCATTTGGTGGTGCCGACGGTTCAGGTCTATCAGGTGCTGGCCTTCCTCTATGTGCTGACCGCGTTGCGAAGCTTGTTTCAGGGGGTCATTATCAACCAGCTGCGCACCGGCTGGATGACAGTGGGTATGGCGGTGCGCGTCGGCCTGATGTTCGCCATGTCATGGTATTTTATTCACGTCGGCTGGACGGATGACGGCCGGATCGGAGCGTGGATCTTCGTGGTCGGCGTGGCGATTGAGTGCGTGGTGGCTGTTGCCGAAGGACTGTCTCTTCGCCGCGCGCTTCCTGAGAAGCGAGAGGAGACGGTGACGCGGATTCCTCAGGTACTGCCCTTTTACCTGCCGTTGCTGTACTCCTCCCTGTTCCTGGTGCTGCTGAATCCTTCCATTCAGGCGGCCCTGAATATGACGCAGGACCCGACCTTAGCGGTCGCAGCGTATGCGGTCGCGATTCAGCTGGCCAACATGGTCGCGTGGTTCTGCGCATCCGTACATCAGATCGTGCTGCAGTTCTATGCGGAGCAGCGAAAAAACGTGCTGATCGTCGTCACGGCGCTATCCGTGTTGTCCCCCAGCCTGCTTATAACCGTCTCGTCCCCTGCAGGAGGCTGGCTGCTCGAGGGCGTGCTCGGCTTGCATGGGCCGCTGCTGGCTGAAGTGAAGGTGCTGCTGCGATATTTGGCTGTGCAGAGCTGCCTGTTCCCGTGGATTGATTTCATTGCCGGCAAGTGCATGCTGATAGGAAAAACCAAGTCGATCATGGCCAGCAAAATCGCCTCGGTCGGCTGCTCGCTCCTTCTGCTGGCGGTTTGCGTCTATACGCTGCCAGGCTTAAACGGAGGCATAGCTGGGCTGGTCACAGCCGTAGTAGCGCCTCTCGAGCTGCTGGTGCTGTACCTGTGGTACCGCCGGATGGAAAGAAAGGCCGCGCAAGAGACGAAAGCGGTTTCCGCCTAAAAATTTTACGGAGCCATTCGACATTTTTTTAGAGGCTTCCTTGGAATTTTATGTTATGATGGAGCTGATATTAGCAGAGGTTCAGCCAACAGTCATAATTATAGAAGAACGGGGAATTGCACTATGAGATATCGCAGTTTGATCGGCCCTTTGGCGGCTATCGTATTGCCATATGTTTTGTTCGAAGTTATGCGAAGAACCTCCGGCTTCGACTATCAGATGAACACGCCTAAGGGGCATTTCTACATTGTCAGCGCGGTTGCCCTCTTAGCGGGTGCTGTCGCTGCGGCAGTGGGGATTGCCGGAAGAAGGCTGCGCAATATCAAGGTCACATTCTTATCTTTAGCTTTCGTTTCGCTGGGCGGACTGTTTGCGGTCCACGGCATGGCTACGCCGGGATTTATTCATCATCAGGGAATGCTGTCCGGGGTTGCGGCGCCGCTAAGCGTCATTTTTGCAACCGTATGGCTCTGGCTGTCCGCTTTGCCTACCGACCATCCGATTGTCAGTTGTTTGTCCCGCTTTGAGAAATGGCTCTTGCCTGTATGGACAAGCCTCGTGATCGCCATAGGTGTAACCGGAATGCTAGTTCCGACGTACCTGGATTTTATTCCGCTGACCATCCGTCCGTTTAACTACCTTGTCTCGGTATTTACGGTAGTTCTGAACGCGTTTACGCTGTATCGCTACTATAGCTCTTATTTATATTCCAGGTTTCCGCTGCAGATTGCCATTGTGTACAGCTGCGGCTGGCTCATTGATTCCCAGCTGATCATGGTACTGGGAGAGAGATGGATGCTGAGCTGGTGGGTATATCACTTCCTGCTGCTGGCGGCCGTCATCGGCATGGTGGTCGGCATACACCGCCAGTATGCGGCGAATCAGTCGCTGGTCGGCATCTTCCGGGCCTTGTTCACGACGGAGCCCGTAGAGAGGATCACCAGCTGTATCTCCCCGAGCATCAAGGCCTTGATGATCGCAACGGAGAAGAAGGACACCTATACCGCCGGCCATAACTTCCGCGTAGCGCTGTATGCCCTGCAGCTGGGAGAAGAGCTGGGGCTGCCGCCGGATCAGCTGCGTGCTCTTGCGCAGGGGACGATTATCCACGATGTAGGCAAGATCGATATCCCCGACACGATCCTGAACAAGCCCGGCCGGTTGACCCCCGACGAGCGGCTCGTGATCGAGCAGCATCCCATGAAGGGCTACGAGATTTGCCGTGAGCTCGGCTTCATGAAGGAGGAGCTGGAGATCATCCGTTTCCACCATGAAAAATGGGACGGCACCGGCTACCCCGACCGCCTCACAGGAGAGCAGATACCGCTCCTTGCCCGGATCGTGGCGGTAGCGGATGTGTATGACGCGCTGACCTCGCATCGTGCGTATCGCAAGGCGATGACGCATGATGAGGCGATGACGTTTATTACAGCCAATCAAGGCAGTCATTTCTGCCGGCAATGTGTCGCCGCTTGGGAGCGGGTTTGTGACCGCAATCCGGCCAAGTATCCTTTTACGGTCCAGTTCCCCGAGGAGCAGCCGAAGCTGAAGCTTGCCACATAACCGAACCGTTCTGCTTACCGCCATTTTGGTGGGCAGGACGGTTTTTTGCGTAGGGGCCGAATGCCGTTCTCAGAGCAAGGAAAGCTGGCAACGGAACGCATTCATGGTATAATAGAACAAATGTTTGTGTCGGAGGCGGATCATGTCGGTTACGGTCAAGGTGTCGGTTCGTGCCCTAGTGGAATATGTGTATCGCAGCGGAAGCATTGACGACGGGTTTCGGACGCTGACGACGCTGCAGGAAGGAACGAAGGTGCATCAGCTGGTGCAGCAGGACTACGAGGAGCACGACCGGAAGGAGGTCCCGATGGAAGGGGGCATCTCCTTCGAGGAGCTGCATATCGTGATGGACGGGCGCTGCGACGGACTGCTTCTGCTGGATGGGGCGCTCACCGTGGAGGAGATTAAATCAACCAGAGGCGAATTAGCCTTCATCGAGGAGGACAGCTATCCTGTCCACTGGGCCCAAGCGCAGTGTTATGCGTTTATGCATGTCAGGCAGGAAGGGCTGGAGCGGATGCAGGTGAGGCTGACTTATGTGCAGGTGGATACGCAGGAGCGGAAGCATTATCTGCGCACGTATACGCTCACTGAGCTGGAAGCGGTCATGAGGCATTTGGCGGCGGGGTATGCGCCCTACGCCAGGCTCCAGCTGCGGCATGCGGAGCAGCGGGGGAGCAGCTGCAGGGAACTGCGCTTCCCCTTCGACGCATACCGGCAGGGACAGCGGAAGCTGGCGGGGGCGGTGTATAAATCGATCGCGGACAGGCAGCGGCTCTTCGCCAAGGCGCCTACCGGGACGGGGAAGACGATCTCGACCTTGTTCCCTGCTGTAAAGGCTATCGGGGAGGGCGAGCTGCAGCGGTTTTATTATTTGACCGCCAAGACGATCACCCGGACGGCTGCCGAGGAAGCCTTTGAGCGGATGAGCTCACAGGGTCTGCATCTTTGGTCGGCGACGATTACGGCGAAGGAGAAGATCTGCTTTCAAGAGGAGCTGCGGTGCCGGAAGGAGCACTGCGAGTTCGCCGACGGCTACTATGACCGGATTAATGAGGCAGTGCTCGATGTGCTGACGCAGGAAACCCGGCTGACCCGCGAGGTGTTCGAGCGGTACGCAAGGAAGCATCGCGTGTGTCCCTTTGAGTTCTCGCTCGATACGGCTTACTTGGCGGATGCCGTCATCTGTGACTATAACTACATCTTCGATCCGCGGGTATCGCTGAAGCGGCAGTATGAGGAGCAGAAGCGGGAGACCGCCCTGCTCGTAGACGAGGCGCATAACCTAGTGGACCGGGGACGGGATATGTTCTCGGCGGAGCTGTCGAAGGCTCCGTTCCTGCAGCTGAGCCGCGAGCATAAGCGCAGTCTGCCCTCACTGGCTGCGGCGGCGAAGGCCGTCAATGACTTCTTCCTCTCGCTGCGCAAGAGCTACCCCTCCGATCAGCGCAGCGTCGTGCAGGAGGCTTGCCCGGAAGCGCTGCATCCTCACGTGGAAGCCTTCGCGGCTGAGGCCGAGAAGACGCTGGCCGGTATGCCGCCAGGCGGAGGTGAGGCGGCGCAGCTGCTACTCGACACTTATTTTGCCGCGCAGAGCTTCCTCCGTATCGCCGGCTATTACAGCGAGGCCTACATCACCTATGCGGAGCTCGGCAAAAGCGATGTCCGTCTGAAGCTGCTGTGTCTGGACCCTTCCGGCTTGCTGCGGCAGATGACGAAGGGCTACCGGTCTCAGGTGTTCTTCTCCGCTACGCTGTCGCCGCTCCCCTACTTCCGGGAGATGTTAGGAGGCGAGGCGGATGACTACGTGATGTCGATCCCTTCGCCCTTTCGCAAGGAGCAGCTGGATGTCCGCCTGCTGCCTGTGTCTACACGGTATCGGGACCGGGCTGCGACAAAAGGGATCATTGCGGCAGCCCTTCATCAGCTGCTGCAAGAGCATTCGGGAAATGTGCTGGTATTCTTCCCCTCCTATGAGTATATGAGAGAGGTGCTGGAGACATGGATGGAGACGGAGGCGCCGCAGCGGGCCCGTATATTGGTGCAGCAGAGCGGGATGAACGAGGAGGAGCGGGAAGCGTTTCTCGCGTCTTTTCAATCGGACGATGAACGATCCACCGTCGGCTTTGCCGTGATGGGGGGCATCTTCTCCGAAGGCATTGATCTTACGGGGGACCGGCTTACGGGAGTGGTGGTTGTCGGCGTAGGCCTTCCCCAGATCGGGCTGGAGCGGGAGATTATGAAGGAGTATTTTGACCGGACGGGAAGAAACGGCTTTGATTACGCCTATGTCTATCCCGGTATGAATAAGGTGCTTCAGGCAGGGGGAAGGCTCATTCGTACGGAGAAGGACAGAGGGACGCTGCTGCTGGTAGACGACCGCTTCCTGCAGGCCAAATACCGGCAGCTGCTGCCGGAGGAATGGAAGCCTGCAAAAGAACTTTCTGTCACTCGTGGGAGGTAATGTCATATAATTTTCACAATTTCATAAAAATGTATTGACAGAGTGGGCAGGGAGGCCTTACTCTAGCAATAATCCGAGTAACACCATGGGATTTTAAGGGGAGGAATGACATCCGTGAAGAATAACTTATTAACAGCCTTTCAAACCAACTGGGTCAGCTTGCTGGTCTCCATCGCCGTCATCGCGATACTGGTTTTGCTTGCCCGGAAGCGCGTCAGCTTCGGTACGCGTGTCTTTATCGCAATGGGGCTTGGTCTCCTTGCGGGCATCGCTTTTAACACATTTAAGCTGGAATACAAAAGTGTCAGCACGATCGGGACGATTTATGTCAATTTGATCAAAATGCTGGTTATGCCGTTGGTTTTTGTACTGGTCATCAACAGTATCTCGTCGTTAACAAGTATGACTCATCTTCGCAAGCTCGGAGTGAAGACGATTTTATGGTTTTTGGGCACAACGGGGGTAGCGGCAATTATCGGCCTGCTCGTCGCGCTGGCCGTCGACCCGGGGAACGGGATTCAGGCTGCGGTGCCGAAGGATTTTAAAGCCAGAGAAATTCCGACGTTCTCTCAGGTAATTCTTGATCTGGTGCCGTCCAATCCGATTGGCGACATGGCCGGAGGCAAAGTGGTTCCGGTGCTGATCTTCGCCATCTTCGTAGCGGTCGCGATTGTACATATCAATTCGCGCAAGCCGGAGGCGGTGGAGCCGGTGAAGACGCTGCTGAAATCGGCTACGGAAGTGCTTCATCAGGTGGTCAAGTATGTGATCCGCTTGACGCCATACGGTGTGTACGCACTGATTGGGGCTATGGCTGCCCGGTACGGTCTCGAAACCCTCACGCCGCTGGCCAAGGTCATTATTGCTTCGTACATTGCACTGATACTTCATTTTGTATTTGTGTTCGGCGGACTGGTATCCTTCGTGGCTAAGGTCAATCCGATCAAGTTCTTTAAGAAGGCTTACCCGACGATAGCGGTTGCGTTCACTACGCGAAGCAGCTATGCAACGCTTCCGGTCAATCTGGAGGTTATTACGAAGCGCCTTCGCGTATCGCCGAGAATTGCCAGCTTCGTTGCGCCGCTGGGAGCTTCCATGAACTTCAACGGCTGCGGCGGCGTATGGCCGGCCATCGTAGCGGTGTTCGTTGCCCGCGTGTATAACATTCCGCTTGATTTTACCGATTACATCGTGCTGGTGCTCGTAAGTGTGATCTCCTCCATCGGTGTGGCGGGTGTCCCTGGGCCTGCGGCTATCTCCACAACCGTCGTGCTAACGGCCATGGGCCTTCCTCTGGAGGGAATGGGCCTGGTGCTTGGCGTCGAGGCGTTGATCGATATGGGTCGTACCGCGGTGAACGCGACGGGCACTACCGTAACCTCGCTGGTTGTAGCGAACTCGGAAGGCGAATTCGATCGGGCTTCGTTTGACCGGGATGAGGAAGATGAGCTGGAGCTTGCCGGCGCATAAGGAGAATCGCTCTGCTCTGCGGTGAATTGAGGCCGTGGAGCAGGGCGTTTTTTTCATTTGGTTGATCCCTGTTTGCGTACAATGAAGCTGCTTCAGCCTCTGGAGCGGGCATCTGACGATGGCTTATGATAGGGTGCATGTAAGCGTTTTTGGTAAATGTTGTACCGGTTGTGCGGATACTGCAGTTCCGGGGTTCTCCAGGCAATAAATCCGCTCGCAGAAATTTGCTTTTCTTCCTGTCCTGTGGTACGATGTTTCTAGTGATAAATATGAACCCAATTCACATAATGAAAAAGGTGTCATTTTACCATCAATGGAACTTTTTTCAATGTGTGAATTTTTTTTGTAAAAAAGGATCATATTAATAAAAATTGTTGGAGGTTCAACACATGCAAACAGGTACAGTGAAATGGTTTAACGCAGAGAAAGGCTTTGGCTTCATCGAGGTAGAAGGCGGCAGCGACGTATTCGTACACTTCAGCGCGATCCAAGGCGATGGCTTCAAGACTTTGGACGAAGGCCAACGCGTTCAATTCAATGTGGTTCAAGGCAACCGCGGACCGCAAGCTGAGAACGTTGTAAAGCTGTAAGCTGAACACAGTTCGATACGGATAAACTGCTCTTAACCCTAACGTTAGGAGCAGTTTTTCTTTTTTGCCTCAGAAGCCACTACAAACACCAGAGGGGGACGAACGAATGTACCGTAAAAAGCCTATTGAAGAGGTAGCGCAAGAGAACACATCAATTTGGTCTTGTACGAAGGATAGCTGCAAGGGTTGGATGCGAAATAATTTTGCGTTTGAGGCAGAACCGGTTTGCAGGATATGCTCCTCCCCCATGGTGCAGGATATGAGAATGCTGCCCATGTTGACGAATCGAATGAGCTGATTCTCGGGGTTAGGCCGGACCGGGTGCGATATGCACCCGGTCTTTTTTGGCGTTACTGCCCCCAGAGGTGCATGAGCAGACGATTGATGAGGAACGCTGCTCCATACAGCAGAGCAAGTCGGGGCAAACCGGCGGCATACAGCGCTGCCGCACCTGAGCCGAAGGCAACCAGCTCCAGCAGCAGATGGAGCCCCCCGTGCAGGGGATAGGCGGCATTCGGCGACCCAAACATGCCCCAAAGCACAGCGAGCGCCAAAGGAGAGCCTAGCCCAAGCCCCAAGCGGAGCAGGAAGCCTTGCCCGGTATGAAACCCCCAATAGCCTAAGGCTGCGAGGGCGCAGAGCTCCAGAAGAAACCGGATAGCTAAGTTCGTATACTGTAACAGAATCAAAATGAATTCCTCCCTTTACAAAACTAATGTTATTAGTTTATTATGGGTATATATTAGTTTATTGAGAGGGGAATGACAAGGTGAAAATTACGAAATATCGCCAGTTGTCACAGATTTCTTTTATGCCGCGGCTGTTTCCGGTTAATGTATATTTGGTGGAGGAAGAAGACGAGCTTACTCTTATCGATGCCGGACTGCCTTACAGCCATAAGGGAATTTTGCAAGCCGCCGCACAAATAGGAAAGCCTGTTACCCGCATCCTTCTTACTCATGCCCACGACGATCATGTAGGAGCGCTGGATCGATTAATGGCGGCACTTCCAGGGGTCGAGCTGGCGATATCGGAGAGGGATGCCCGGCTGATGGCCGGGGACCGGTCGCTGGACGCAGGGGAGGCCCAAACGCCGATTCGCGGCGGAGTGCCTGCGAGCTTGAAGGCGCGGCCGACCCGGCTGCTTCAGGAAGGAGAACGGGTGGGCTCGCTGGAGGCTGTAGGCTGTCCTGGCCATACGCCGGGACATATGGCATACTTGGATACACGAAGCCGTGCTTTAATCGCCGGCGATGCCTTCCAGGTTCGCGGCGGCATTGCCGTTGCAGGGACGCTCAAGCCGCTGTTTCCCTTTCCGGCGTTCGGTACTTGGCACCGGGGTACGGCAGTGGCAAGCGCCAAGAAGCTGCTCGCGCTGAATCCGAGCTGTCTGGCGGTCGGTCACGGCCGGCTGGTGCTGGATCCTGCAGCTGTCATAAAGAAGGCGATTGAAGAAGCGGAAACAGATTTGAGCAAAGGGGGCGAACGTCGTGGCTAGAGCCGGTTTGGACCGGGAAACGATTATTCGGGCGGCGGCTCGCATCGCGGAGTCGGAGGGGCTGGAGAAAGTAACCCTGGCCTCTATTGCAGCCGAGTTGAATGTAAAAACCCCCTCTTTATATAATCACGTGGAGGGCCTTCCGGGCGTACGGCAAGGGTTAGCCATCTTCGGCATCCGCCAGCTTGGGGAACGGCTGGGGAAGGCGGCTATGGGGAAGGCCGGAGACGACGCGATAAAGGATGTGGGCTTTGCTTACGTAGCCTTTGTGCGTGAGCACCCGGCCTTGTATGAAGCGACCATGACGGCCCCGGACTTTGACGATCCTGTGATCATGCAGGCCTCGGGTGAAGTGGTAGAGATACTGCTGCGTGTCCTGGCCTATTATCAGTTGGAAGGGGAAGAGGCACTGCATATCGTAAGGGGGCTGCGCAGCTTGACGCACGGTTATGCGTCGCTGGAGCTCAAGCAAGGGTTCCGGATGGAGCTGAGCAAGGACGAGAGCTTCCGCAAGCTGATGGATTTGTTCATTCGCGGTTTGCATGCCTCGCTGACGAAATAAAATTTTAGTCAAGTTTCCATATGCTGTATTGTCAGGGCCCATACGGCAAAGTATGATAAGCATGTAATTGATATGTGTCAAAGCTGTGTCAACAGCCAGACACCCAAGAAGAATTATGAGGGGGCAATCATTCATGCGTCATCCATTGCGGTATGCAGCACTGGCTGCGGTAGTAGTAGCGGCTCTCGCCGTATCCGGCTGCGGTTCGAAGGCCGAGGAGCAAAAGCCGGCAGCAGCCCCGACAGCCACTCAGCCGGCAGGGCAGCAGAATTCAGCGCCTGCGAGCTCAACGCCTGCAAGCACAACACCGGCAGCTTCAACAGTCAATGCAGAGTCTTTAGTGAAAGCCAACTGCATAGCGTGCCACGGCGACACTCTTGACGGCAAGGGTGCGGAGAAGAAAAACCTGACTAAGGTCGGCGCCAGACTGAGTAAGGATCAGATCGCAGCCAAGATTACGAATGGCGGCGGGGGCATGACGGCATTTAAAGACAAGCTGAAGGACAACGAAATCAGCGCCATTGCTGAATGGCTTGCAGCGAAGAAGTAAGCTTTCGGACGAACACTACGGGCCTCGATCGAGTAGATCGGGGTCTTTTTGCTATAACCGGTAATTTCCTGTTGTTCCCTAACATAACTTTCCGCTCCCGGGAGAACCATGGTACATAGGTAAAACTATGTGCTCAAGGAGTGATGGACAACGTGAAACGGTTAGTTGCCTTAACAGCTATCGCAGCGGTTCTTCTCAGCGGCGGAGCAGGGGAGTCGGCTGCTTACGCTGCAAGCGGAGAGCCTGCTTACCATTTCGGCTTTAAGAAAAGCAAAAACGGCGAGCTCCCGTCGATCGCTCAGGAGCGTTTCAATGACGCGGTACAGAAGAACGGAGCGATCTTCCTCGGGGACACCGCCAAGAAGGAGCTGTACCTTACGTTTGATAACGGCTATGAGAACGGGTATACCTCAAAGATTCTGGATGTGCTGAAGGAGAAGCAGGTGCCGGCAATCTTCTTTGTTACCGGCCACTACATTAAGGATCAGCCGGAGCTGCTCAAGCGGATGGTCAGCGAGGGGCATTTGATCGGAAACCACTCCTGGAGTCATCCTGATATGTCCCAGCTGGCTCAGCAGCAGATTAGGGAGGAGCTCGACAAGGTCAAGACAGAGGTAGAGAAGGTTACGGGCCAGCAGGAAATGGCGTATTTGCGGCCGCCGCGTGGTATTTTTAACAGCAGAACGCTTACGGTCAGCAAGGATTTGGGCTATACTTCGGTGTTCTGGTCCGTCGCTTACAAGGATTGGGATGTGAAAGCACAGAAGGGCTCGGATTATGCCTATAAACAGGTAATGGCTCAGCTGCATCCCGGCGCGGTCATTCTTCTGCACTCGGTGTCTAAGGATAACACGGAGGCGCTGGGGAAAATCATCGATGACGCGAAGGCGAAAGGGTACGAGTTTAAAAGCTTGAAGGAGCTGCAGGTTAAGCAGTATCAATAGCAGCAGGAGGATTGGGCCATGGCGATGCAGTATCGTCATGGCTTTTTGGTATTCGGTTCGCTCGCTTCGCTTGGCGGAAGAGGTTCCATTTTATCAGAGCCACAGCTTCGGAAACATGCTACAATCAAGGATAAAACAATGGAAAATAGTGACTAGTTTAGAGGAGCTGCTATCAATATGAGTAGGGACAGGACCATGAACCGAATTCGCAATTATGAGGAACGGCTGCTAAACGCATGGCCGACTCTTCAGACCTTTAGTCTGGAGGGCTGGCAGCTACGGTACGGCATGGGCTACTCCAAGCGGGCCAATTCGGTGCAGCCGCTGTATTGGGCTGGGGATCTTGCTCTTGAGGCTGCCATGGATCAGGTCGAGGGCTTCTACCGGCAGAGGGGGCTTCCCGTTATCTATAAGATTACTGAAGCGTCCGAGCCGAAGGGACTGGATGCCGTATTGGCTGACCGGGGCTACGAGCAGGTGGATCTGGTAAGTGTGCAGACTGCAAGGCTTGAAGAGCTTCCGCTGCCGCGGCATTCCGATGTCGTGATTGAAACCGGGCTGACGGAGGCATGGCTCGAATCGTTTTGCCGAATGAACCCGAGCCATGCGCGGCACCGGGATTCGATCAAAGTGCTGTTCCGGCAGCATTTGCTGCCTTGCGGCTATGCGGCTATACGGCTGGAGAACCGGACGGTCGCCTGCGGACTGGCGGTTCTTCAAGGAAGCGGCGTCGGCATCTTCGACATCGTGGCGGATCCGGATTACCGCAGACAGGGCTTGGGCGAATCGCTGCTCCTCCACCTCCTTGGGTGGGCTAAGGGGCAGGGAGCGCAGGAGGCTTACCTGCAGGTACTGGCGGACAATACGGCAGCACGGAGACTGTATGCCAAGCTGGGCTTTCAGGAGGCTTATCAGCAGTGGTACCGGGTGAAATCCAGCTGAGGCCGGCACCTCTAGCAGCAGCCCCCTTTTTTTGTGACCCCGTCATATGACCGATGGCACTAAGTAGCCGTGACGTTTTCTTAGTAGAGTGGAAGCAAGAAAACGGCAATGGGGGAACAGCAATGAATAAGCTGGGGATGACGCTGGTTATGGTATTGCTTTTGCTAATGGCAGGTGGGCTCTTGTGGCAGAAGGGCTGGACGGGCGAAGCGGCCCGGGTAATGGATCAGTCTTCGCAGCTGAGTGCGGAGGGGGTTACCCGCATATCGATATCGTCTCCGACGATCGATGTGATCTGGAGGCAAGGGTCGGATGACCGGATTGGCCTTCGGCTGTACGGAAGCATTAAGGAGGAGCAAAGCCGCTGGTTTCGGGTGGAGAAGCAGGTGGTCCAAGGAGAGCTGCAAATTCAAGTGCTGGACGAACGAGGGTGGTCCCTAGGCTTCTACAGCAGCCCCGATCTGGAGGTTACCTTGCCTAAAACGACATTTGAGCAGCTAAGGACCGTGACCCGATCAGGCGATGTGACGGCGGAAGACATGATAACGGGGAAGTTCGAGATCCAAACTCACAAAGGGGATGTGGAGCTGGACGGCCTTATTGCGGAAGCGCTGAAGGTGGAGACGGATTCAGGCGATGTGCGGCTCCGGCGGGTAGAGGGCAAGGTGGACGTGCAGACGGCTGCCGGAGATGTGGAGCTGCTTGCCGCCGACCTGAAGCAATCGATGAATGTCAAGACGGCAAGCGGCGATGTGACCGTGAAGCTTATTACCACTCCGTCGGCGTTACAGCTGGATCTGGAATCGGCATCCGGGGATGCGGTCCAGCGGCTGAAGGGGCTGCTTTTTACGGAGAATACCAAGTATCGCATTCTCGGAGGCATCTCTACAGGCGGACCGACCCTGCGTCTTTCCTCGACTAAGGGTGATATTACGGTGCAAGAGGACTAGAATGATGGAAAAAGGAGGCTTCCGGCCTATGCTTGAGCGACGCGAATGGCACTGGGTGGATTGGGCGCTGTTCTCCGTGTATACCGGACTGACAGGTCTGATGATCTTAATGCTGTTTACCCAGGAGGAGCGAATGGGCTCGCCCGATCCCGGTCCCTTCCTGCTGCTGATTCTGGCTTGCTATGCGCTTCCGCTTCTATGCTGGAGGCCGAGGTTCATCCATAGTGATGGCTTTGCCTTTCTGCTCTTATTCAGCAGCGGCATTCCCGCCGTGTATTACAGCTATCTCAATAAGGCGGGAATCGGACTTATTCTGCTTCCTACGATTATTGTGGGATACTTGGCCAAGAAGAGAACCTTGGTCTGGACGCTGCCGGTTTACTTGATCGCCATTCCTATTACCATCAACATGGCCGCCGATAAAATGCAGCCTACCGACATTGTCAGCCGAATGTTCGATTACTGCCTGATGTACGGCATCGGTTATGCTTTGCAGCGGATCAAGCAGACCAATGAGCAAATGAAGAGCCTGCTGGAGGTCAATCGGAAACATGCCGAACGCATCGAGCAGCAGAACCGGACACTGGAGCAGTATGCGAAGCAGGTGGAGCGCATTACGCTGCTGGAGGAGCGCAACCGAATGGCACGCGAGCTTCATGATACGGTCGGCCATACGTTTACCTCCGTCATCATGGGGATGGATGCGGTGTCCTATCTGATGGAGCAAGCGCCGGAGAAGGCCAAAGGGAAGCTGGAGGTGCTGCGCGGGGTCATGCGCGGCGGACTCGATGAAGTACGGCGCAACATTCATCAGATAGCACCGGACGGAGCGGATGACTTCCTGCTGGAGCAGCTGAAGCGGTTAGCGGAGGAATTCGCTTTGCATACGGGCACCAAGGTGAACGTGACGGAAGAGGGGCCGGAGCCGGAGCTGTCTGGACATGCGAAGCTGACGCTGGTCCGCTGTCTTCAGGAGGCGCTGACGAATGCCAAGCGTCACGGACAGGCGCGTCATGTGAAGGTGAGACTTCGCCACGAGCCGCTATGGACGGTGCTGACGATAGAGGATGACGGGGTCGGCATGCCGCAGGTAGCCCTCGGCTTCGGGCTAAGCGCCATGAAGGAACGGCTTCAGGCGCTTGGGGGCGGCATTACCGTCAGCTCTCAGGTCGACAAGGGGACGATCGTTCACTGCACGATGCCGCATAAAGAAACAACAAGCTTACAGGAGGCGCTCTAGGTGACCAACAACATCCGAATTATGCTGGTGGACGACCAGGACTTAATCAGGGAAAGCCTGCATATCGTGCTGGATATGGATCCGGAGCTGAGCGTGGAGGGGCTGGCGGAGAACGGCCAGGCGGCCGTGGAGCTTGCACAGCACATCCGACCGGATGTCATCCTGATGGATATCCATATGCCTGTAATGGACGGTGTGGGGGCTACTCGGCGGATAAAAGGGCTCCTTCCGGAGACAAAAATCATTATTCTCACCACATTTCAGGAAGTGAATTATGTGGTGGAGGCGCTAGCTGCGGGCGCGGAGGGCTACCTGCTCAAGGCGATTCATCCAAAGGAGCTGGCGGCCGGCCTCAAGTGGGTGCATCGCGGCGGAACGCTCATCCCGCAAGAGATCGCCCTGCTGCTGGTGAAGCAGCTGAAATCGCCTCAGGCGGAGTCGGCCGCTGCGGTCTCTGCAGCCGTCCTGGAAGAGAGGAGAAAGCCGGAGGAATACGGGCTGAGCGAGCGGGAATTTCAGGTGCTGAAGGCGATATCCGAGGGTCTCAGCAACCGGGAAATCGCCGGCAAGCTGTTTCTGTCCGAGGGGACGGTGAAGAACTACATCTCCAGCATCTACGCCAAGCTGGATGTACGCGACCGTTTACAGGCCTCGCTGAAGGCAAGAGAGGAAGGGATGGTGTAGTTGAAGGGAGAAGCTCCCGAAAGGCAGAGCAAAGAGGCAGGCGCTATTCGCGACCTGCCTCTTTGCCTGCGCCTGCTCAGCGTTCGGACTCCGCGTTTTCGTTGGCACGCTCTATAATCTCGTTCACCTCACCGGCATCCCCTTGGCTGTTGATCCATTCAACCAAGGTCATGATATCATTGCGCGGCTCGTCGGAAGCATTTTCTTCGCGATTAGGCAATCCAATCATCTCCTCTCTTGGCACTTAGAGCTGATGCTTAGTCGTAGTATACCCGAGAGGGGCGAGGCGTCATCACCCGTAAAGCGCACTGCGTAATTCTGCGGTCATCTGCTCCACCAGCTCCGGTCTGCCGTGAAACTGAGCAGGCGTGTTCTGAAACAGCTGAATGCGCCAAGCTCCTTCCGAAACGGCAGCAATCACCGTGTGATGTGTATTTACCTTCGGGTTGAGATCGCTCTGGCCTGGCGGTATCATGCCTGCAATGGCCCGAAGGATGGCGACTTCGGGAGCGGGGAAGCGGATCTCCTTCACGATGGTCACGAAGGCGGCGGTTGGGTGATGCTCAAAGATTGGCGCCAAATGGGCATAGATCTCCTCGCGCCCGATCGACTGGCTGCCGTCAAAGCCGATGCTTTCCCCATCCCGTGAGAATAAATCTGCCATCGCCCGGGCGTCGCGGTGATTCCATGCTTGGATCAGCCGGTCGTACATGTCCCTCACAACAGTAGAGGCTTGTTCCATGTCGTCTTCTCTCCTTCAAACTGTGCTAGACCCACACTGATACCCGTTTATCCCAGTCCCCGGTGCATAGCATCGCAGCTCCAGTGTTAACTAAACTTCCCTAACCCCTGTTGCCCTACGTAATGTTATATCCCATTCAAGGTGACCAGTATTCTGCGATAATGTCGTACGGGCGGACGCCGCCGGATTGCCGGGAGTAAAAATAAAAGAGGAGCAACTGCCGAAGCATGCCCCTCAAGATATTTCCGTAATATGATATGTCTAGATGACTCCCTGAGCAATCATGGCGTCAGCTACTTTGGTAAATCCGGCAATGTTCGCCCCGACCACAAGGTTGCCCGGGTGCCCGTACTCCTCAGCGGCAGCAACGGAGCTTCTATAAATATTTTTCATGATGGCATGAAGCTTATCATCGACCTCGTGGAAGTTCCAGGAGTAACGCATGCTGTTCTGTGACATCTCCAGTGCGGATACCGCCACGCCGCCCGCGTTGGCCGCTTTGGCCGGTCCGAAGAGAACGCCGGCTTGAAGAAAGACATCAATGGCCTCCAGGGTTGAAGGCATGTTAGCTCCCTCGCCAACCGCCTTCACGCCGTTGGCAACCAACACTCTGGCAGAGGCTTCGTCGATCTCGTTCTGGGTTGCACTTGGGAGAGCGATATCGCATGGAATCGACCAGATGCCGTCACAGCCTTCGTGGTAGCTGGCGCCCGGATGCTCCTTCACGTATTCGCTGATCCGCTTGCGCTCGACCTCCTTCAGTCTGCGAACGGTGTCGAGCTTGATGCCGTCTTTATCGTAGATATAGCCGTTCGAATCGCTGCAGGCAACGACCGTGGCACCGAGCTGCATCGCTTTTTGCATAGAGTAGATGGCGACATTACCGGAGCCGGACACCACAACGGTGCTGTCTTCAAAGCTCAAGCCCTGTGCCTTCAGCATTTCGTTGACGAAGTATACGCAGCCGTATCCGGTAGCTTCCGTACGGGCGAGACTGCCTCCGTAGATAATGCCTTTCCCTGTCAGCACGCCGGCCTCGTAAGCGCCGCGAATTCTTTTGTACTGCCCGAACATATAACCGATCTCCCGAGCGCCTACGCCGATATCGCCGGCAGGAACGTCGGTATCCTGTCCGATGTACTTATACAGCTCCGTCATGAAGCTTTGAGTAAACCGCATGATTTCGTTATCGGACTTGCCCTTCGGGTCGAAGTCGGAGCCTCCCTTACCGCCGCCGATGGGCTGGCCTGTAAGTGAATTTTTGAAGGTTTGCTCGAAGCCCAAAAATTTAATGATGCTGGCGTTAACGGACGGGTGAAAGCGCAGCCCGCCCTTATAAGGGCCGATGGCGCTGTTGAATTGCACGCGGAAGCCTCGGTTGACATGGGTTACGCCCTGGTCATCCACCCAAGGCACGCGAAACGTAATCAGGCGCTCCGGTTCGACGATGCGCTCCAGAATGCCGTGCTGCCGATATTTGGGGTGCTTGGCTATAACGGGAATCAACGACTCCAAAATTTCCTTTACCGCCTGATGGAACTCGCTTTCATGGGGATTTCGCTTCACTACGGTTTCGTACACACTTTGTACATATTCCCTGGCTGACACTTCTGCCGGAATGATCGTTTCGAGTTTTGTCACAGTAACCGTCCTTTATGCAAGATTTGGTCGAGAGCCGACCTTACTAGTAGTTTAATTTTTGCATAATTTTACGGTTTGTCAATAAAAAATTACATGTTATGTAAGGTTACGTCGCCTGGCAAAATGGCCTCCAACGCATGTTATAAAGTCTAATGAGCGGAGGGTTCGTTATGCAGCCACTCCTTCAAAGCGATGATGGCCAGCGTACGGTCATTCGTTCCGATTTTGTTATATATGCTGCTGACGTAGTTTTTCACCGTTCCCTCGCTCATGATGAGCAGGTCGGCAATCTGTCGATTCGTCTTGCCCTCAAGCAGGAGCAGTATGATGCTTTTTTCCCGGGTGGTAAAGGCGGGGTTGTCCGTTTTTCTTCGGCCTGCTTCCAGGCGGGTGTGGGTGGTCTGACTGACGCGTGAGATTCGAGCGGCCAGCTTGGCGGCAATGACCGAGGGGAGCATATAATGACCGCTGACGGCATCCCGGATGGCGTGGATGAGCCGGTCTCCAGGCATATCCTTCAGCAGGAAACCGGTCGCCCCGCAGGCCAGCGCATCCACAATATATTCATCCTCGCTGAAGGTAGTGAGAATTAGCACTACGGTGTCCGGGTAAAGCTGCTTAATTCTCTTCGTACATTCGATGCCTGTCATTCCGGGCATCTGGATATCCATCAGGATCAGGTCGGGCTGCAAGGAGCCGACAAGCTCCAAGGCTTGCTCCCCGTCCTTGGCCATTCCCACAACCTTCATATCCTCTTCTAGGCTGATGATGGTTTGCAGCGCATCGCGCATCAGCGTCTGGTCGTCTGTAATGAGAATGTGGATCATAGGCAATCGTCCCCCATGAGCAGTATTACATCAAAGTATACGGGGGAGCCCCCGTTTATACAATGAAGTAGGGACAGATTGTGACCGTCACTTCCGTCATGTATGACCGGTGGCTTACTGCTGCTTCTGCTTATAGATACGGCGAAACTTGGCATAGGAGGTGACCCGCCAAGGAATCACATAGCCGAGCGCAACCATCAGAAAGAGAGCGCCGAGCGTCTGCTGATCCAATTCGCTGAAGTAGTTGCGCAGACCAAGCCGAATAAGCAGGATACCGACCAAAGCAATGATGAAGCCTTTATTTTGAACGGCGTAGATATTACCGTCATCTCGAACCTCATATTGCGTGGTCCATATGAGCGGAACCGACAGCAAGCAGCCAACCGCCAGTGCGGCAGCCAGCTCCCATATTGGGGCTTGCACGGAAGGGTTTGCGATCAGCGGCAGCGTAGGCAAAAGGAACAATAACGGCAGCAGAAGCCGCAAGCCGCGTCCCCGGATCGGCCTGCGCATCGATCGGGTTCTTCTCCAAAGCACGAGACCTGCTACGACAACAACCATAATATACATGGATGAATCCATAAGGTTACCTCTCTTTCTTCGTTTTTATAACAGGTGTAGTGTAAACCTTATTTGACAGCAGTTCAATAGCTCGCACAAAGGAAAGGTGAGGAACAAGCTCTCTATCTCGTTGCAATAGCTCATCCACTAATAGTAAACTGAAAATGGTGAAGACGGAGGGTGGATAGCAAGCGATGACATGGTTGGATCATTTACGAAGCTTATCGTGGGAAGATATAGAAACGATACTTAACCATTATGAAGCGTTAGGGCCGATTCCCGGGGTTCTGGCTCCGATGATCGAATCTTATTTGCCGATTTTGCCTTTAATTGCCATTCTTGTTGCAAATGTGAATGCGTACGGGCTGGTCGAGGGCGTCCTGCTCTCATGGGTCGGCGTCGTCATAGGGGCGATCAGTGTGTTCTGGCTCAGCCGCCGGTTCGGGGGCAGCCTGCGGAGCTTCATTGAGCGGAAATACCCGCAAGCCCAAAGATGGATTCAGTGGGTGGAGCAGCATGGCTTTACGCCGATCTTCCTGCTGGCTTGTTTCCCGTTTACGCCGTCATTCTTCGTTAACGTGGCCTCGGGTATCTCCCGTGTGCCTTTCCATACGTTCGCAACGGCGACCCTGCTGGGCAAGGGGGTTATGATCTTCCTCGTATCGTTCGCGGGGCAAGATGTGCATAAGCTGTTCGAGCAGCCTTGGAAGCTGGGGCTGATCGTCGTCTTTTTCGTGCTGATGTGGTTTGTGGGACGGAAGGTCGAGAAGAGGTATATGAAATAAAAGTAGAGGACTTCGTGGGCAGCCGCGGGGTCCTTTTTTGCAGGCATCCTAGGGAAGGGGAAACTTTTCTTATGGCGAAACATTCCTTAGTAATACCTCGTCGGATCAAGTATGATTAAGGGATTGGTATTCGACCATTGGAAAATAATACGTCAGGAGCAAACACAGCTATGTGGAAAAGCCGTAATGTATGGATTATATTAAGCGGCGAGATGATCGCCGGGTTCGGGCTATGGATGTCGATTATCGCCAATTTGGAATTTATGCAGCGGTATGTACCGTCCGACTTCCTGAAGTCCTTGATTTTATTTACCGGGCTGCTTGCGGGTGTTCTGTTCGGGCCATTGGCCGGGAGAGTCATTGACTCCGTCAACAAGAAGCACATCCTGCTCTATTCCGGTGTAGGGAGGCTCGTCAGCGTATCCTTCATGTTCGCAGCCATTCATTATGAGTCGGTCTGGTGGATGGTGCTGTTCGCAGTGGCGCTGCAGATTTCCGCCGCTTTCTACTTCCCGGCGCTGCAATCGCTCATACCGCTTGTAGTGGAGGAGAGGCAGCTGCTGACCATGAACGGCGTACATATGAACGTTATGACCATCGCGAGAATCATGGGTACCGCCTTGGGCGGCTTCATGCTTACAGTGATGAGTTTGTCGTCGCTGTATGCCTTATCGTTTGCGGCTTATGTGCTGCTGCTGGTGTCCACCTTTTTTTTACAGGTGAAGGATGGGGAAGGCAGTCTGGCGGGGAACCCAGCCGGGGCTTCCAAGCCCAAGGGGAGCTTCAAGGATGTGATTCCTGTGCTGAAGGAGCTGCCTGTGCCGATGATGGTGCTCTGCCTGACGGTCGTACCGACGCTCTTCATCGGAGGGTTCAATCTGCTGGTCATTAATATCAGCGAGCTGCAGAATGACCCCCAAATTAAGGGTTGGCTGTACGCGGCGGAAGGAACGCTGTTTATTCTGGGCGGCTTCCTGGTGAAGCGGCTGTCCGAGAGGCGGGATTTGCTGAAGCTGTTATTTTTCTTCGCCTTCGTCGTAGCCTTTGCCCATTTATCGCTGTACTTCAGCAATTACGCCCCGGCTTCGGTGGCTTCGTTCGCGGTGTTCGGGCTTGCGGCGGGGTGCATGTTCCCCGTGGCGTCCACGCTGTTCCAGACCCAGGTTCCCCGGGAGTATCACGGCCGCTTCTTCTCTTTCCGCAGCATGCTGGACCGGGTGTTATTTCAAGTCATTCTGCTAGGGACCGGGCTGTTCCTCGATACGATCGGTCTGCAGCTTATGGTGCTGCTTTTCGGTGCCTTGTCACTGGGGTTGACTATTTACTTCCAGTACCGGCAGCGCAAGGCAGGGGTGATGCATGTGTCAAAGGAGTCTGGCGTTCCTGCCGAGAAGGCGGGGTAGATCGCTGATTACAGCTCTGGCTTTCTCCAATAGAAATGCAATTGAATCTGTTTCAGCTGTTGATTATACTGGGATTAGAGTGTAAAAACACGGCCCGGTTGGTAGTCCGGGCGCACAGGGTTCGTTTCCCTAGTGTCAGTAACCTTCCCCCTCGGGATGTCCGTCACTCTAGATTTTCTAGAGGGGGAGTAAGGATGAAGCTTACCGTATTTTTTGACGAGGGCTGCCGGTTCTGGATCGGTGTAGTGGAGCAAGAGGAGGAAGGGCGGCTTAGGGCGTACCGGCACATTTTTGGGAGCGAGCCTAAAGATGCGGAAGTCCTGGCATTCATTCGCAGTGAAATGATGGAGCGGATGAGACAGACTCAGCAATCGGCTGAATCCGGTCTGCGCAGCAGCCGCAGGGTGAGCCCGAAGCGGTTGGCTCGTCAGGCTGCCAAGGAGCTGGGTCAGAGAGGCGTTTCTACTCTTGCGCAGCAAGCCATCAAGCTGGAGCTGGAAAGCCGGAAGCGAATGCGGAAGGTGCTTACTCGGCAGCAGGTAGAAGAACAGAACGAGCGAAAGTATCAGCTGAGGGTGCAGAAAGCAAAGCTGAAGCACAAGGGCAGGTAGAAGAAGAGGAGTCTGGGCTGAAGAGCCTAGGCTCCTTTTTTTGCAGCTGACGATCATGGACCCGGCTTAGCAGGAGTGCAGCTAGTAGCAGTGGTACAGTGGTTTACGAATGAATTGGTTCTTTTACTATATCCAATTACCTTGTTTAATGAAGGTATACAAACAAGGAGAGGTTGGGTTACCTGTGGCGTTGGAAATGAGAGAAGCCTGTGAGAAGTGTGCGGCCAAGCATCTTCCCAAGGATGCGGTTGCTTATATTTGTACGCATGAATGTACCTTTTGCGAGGAATGTGCGAAGGGCATGCATTATGTGTGCCCGAATTGCGGGGGAGAGCTTGTGAGGAGGCCCAAAAGCATCGGGAAGCCGATCAGCTGCTCGCTTAGCTGAAAAATTCACAACCGGAAACAAAGAAAACCTAGCGTCATCGGCTGAATGAGCTGGTATTATGGGAGGGGCTTTCTTCAAAATAAGCGCCTCACCCATTTAATATCGAAAGAAGGTTACTCCCTTGAATACGGCACTCAGTGGTCAGGCGAGCAGGGAAACGGCGGGCCTCGGGTTCCTATCGAGGCCTCTTCTCGCAATGTATATCGACACTTTGCTCATGGCCATCGGCTTCTTCATGCTGGTGCCCTTGCTCGGCGTACATCTGATGCACGAGCTGGGCTGGAGCGCCGCCTCCGCCGGTGTCGTGATGGCCATCAGCGGCTTCGCACAGCAGGGCTTCAAGTTCTTCAGCGGGATTTTTGCCGACCGCATTGGCTACAAGCGGGCGATCCTGATCGGCGTGGCCGTAAGGATCGCCGGCTATGCGTTGTACGGTATGGTCAGCCATCCGGTCACGTTCGCCCTGGCGGGCTTCATTTCAGGTTTGGCCGGCGCGATATTCCATCCCGCGAGCTATGCGGCGTACGCCCGGCTGTCCTCCGACTCGATGAAGCAGCGCATTTTTGGCTTACGCGAGATGCTAAGCAATGTCGGCTTTATTCTAGGTCCGGTTATCGGGATGCTGCTGATGAAGCTCAGCTTCGCTTTCGTCTGCTTCGCATCGGCTATGATGTTTGCCGCAGCCTTCTTCATCTCGTGGCGGTTTCTGCCGGACATGAAGGGGGAGCACAAGCCGGCGCCTATTCTCGCGACGTGCCGCAAGCTGCTTCAGGACAAGACCTTCCTACTGTTCAATGTGTTCGCAATGGGACTATGGGCGCTTCAAGTTCAGCTGTACCTGGCGGTGCCTGTTCGGGCGGGAGAGCTCCTGCCGGATGCTGGTATGGTGGCGTATCTATACATGAGCGGGGCCATCTTCATGGTGCTGCTGCAGCTTCCGCTGGTCAAGATGCTGCAGGACAAGCTCCGCCCGAGCCGCATCATGGCATACGGGGCCGTTATGTTAGGATTGGGCCTTCTGGCCATCGGCTTTTCGCAGGGTTTATGGACCTTGCTGCTTGCGATCCTTCTTTTTACCTTAGGTCAGATGGTCACGATGCCTTTCATGAATCAAATGATTTCCGGCTTCGCCGATAAGCAGCTGTTTGCCACTTATTTCGGCTTTAACGGGATTGCACTGGCAGTCGGAGGCATGCTGGGGAACACAACCAGCGGAGCGCTCTACGACTATGCCCAAGCACATCCCAGTCTCCAGTGGCTGCCGTGGGCCGCGCTTTGCGCCTTTGGCGTGACCCTGGCACTGCTGCTTATTCGGTTGGGGGGACGGTTCGATCCCCCGCCTGCAGAAACCTAAAAAACCGGCTTCGACCCCTCTAGGATGAGGAGGCCGAGGCCGGTTTGCCGTTTGTCAGCTTATGAACCAGATACGGCTCAATGGCGGCAACGGGAAGCGGTTTGCTCAGCAGGTAGCCCTGAATCACATCGCAGCTGATTGATCGAAGCAGAATATACTGCTCTTCGGTTTCCACACCTTCGGCTACGACGGTCAGCTGCAGCGCATGAGCCATATCTACCATTGCTTTCACGAGAGTGATGTTCGTCAAATCCTGCTCAAGATCTTGAATGAAGGACTTGTCGATTTTGAGAACATCGAAATGAAGTCTTTTCAGATAGGAGAGTGCCGAATGTCCTGTTCCGAAGTCATCGATCGATAGCAGCACTCCCAGGTTGCGAAGCTCCTCTACAAGCTCCTCCGCCGCGTCGAAATGGCGCAGCCCTACGCTTTCCGTCAGCTCGATCTCCAGCATAGCGGGAGTCACGTCATATCTCGACAAGCAAGCTTGGATGAATTGGGGCATTGAGGGATGATAAAGCGTCTTCGCTGACAGGTTAACTGCAATCTTGACCGGCCGGCCAAAGCGGCGAAGCCAGCGTGCACTCTGGGCGCAGGCCTCCTCAATCACCCATTCGTCAATCTCCGTAATCATGCCGATCTCCTCGGCGACAGGGATGAATTCCTGCGGGGGAACCAGCCCCCATTGCGGATGATTCCAGCGGACGAGCGCCTCCAGTCCGGCCAGCTGACCGCCACGGCAGCGTACCTGGGGCTGGTAATAGACCTCGAGCTGGCCCTTGGCCATCGCCCCGCGCAAGCTCTGCTCAAGCTCGAGCCGGTGTGCCAGAGCTCCATGACTATCCGGGAGGAAGCGCTGAAAGTCGTTCTTGTTTTCCTTGGCAGAATACATCGCCGAATCGGCGTTCCGCAGCAGCGTGTCCAGGTCGTCGCCGTCCTGCGGATAAATACTGATGCCGATGCTTCCCGTGACATGGAGGTCATGCTCATCGATGTGGAAAGCGCGCGCAAGCTCTCTAAGGATTCCCGATGCTATCTTGGCTGCCTCCTCCGATCCTTGAAGCTGGGGCATCATGACCGTGAATTCATCACCGCCCAGCCGAAACACCGTATGATGGAGGCGAACGCTGTCCTGCAGCCTATGGCTCGCCTGGATCAGCAGCCGGTCACCCATTTCGTGCCCCAGCGTATCGTTGATTACCTTAAAGCGGTCCAAATCGATGAAAAGCAGGCCGACTTGCTCTCCTTTGCTTTTGGCTTCCTGCAGTGCCGCCGTGAAATTCTCATGAAAATGATGCCGGTTCGGCAGCCCGGTGAGCATGTCGTAATGAGCGAGAAAGGTCAGCTTTTCTTCCGCTTGCTTCCTTTTGGTGATATCGGTGAAGATCGCTACGTAGTTACTCACCTGATCCTGCGCATCCTTGACCGCTTGGATTGTCAGCCACTCCGGATACAGCTCGCCGTTCTTTCGCTTATTCCAGATTTCCCCCTGCCAGCTGCCGGTTTCGTGGATCGACTTCCACATGGCTTGGTAGAAGGAGGCGGTTTGGCGTCCGGAATTGAGCAGGCGCGGAGTTTGTCCAAGCGCCTCCTGCCCGCTGTAGCCCGTTGTACTCGTGAAGGCAGGGTTTACGGACAGAATCATCCCCTTCGTATCCGTGATCATAATGCCCTCATGCGAGGTTTCGAAGACGCGGGCGTGCATCCGCAGCTTCTCCTCGACCTTCTTGCGCTCCGAGATATCCGAGAAGATCCCGACATAATTGGAGATTTCCCCCTTGGTGTCGGTCACAGCGTTGATGATGAGCCATTCCGGAAAGACCGTTCCATCCTTCCGGCGGTTCCAAACCTCCCCTTGCCAGCCCCCCGTTTGGCGAATGGATTCCCACATGGCGCGGTAAAATTCCGGGGAATGCTTCTTCGATTGCAATAGGCTCGGCGTATGTCCGTAAACCTCTTCCGCCGTATAGCCGGTAGTCCGGGTGAAGGAGTGGTTCACGGCGATGATGCGCGAGCCCGCATCGGTGATCAGAATGCCTTCCAGCGACGCTTCGAAAACGCGGGCATAAAGCCGATAATGCTCCTCGGAGGCACGCAGCCGCTGCTCCTCCAGCAGCATTTTCCGGTTGTATCGTTTCACTATGTAAAAGAAAAACACGGCATTGATGATAAACAAAAGAAAGCGGAGCACAGCCCCGATCTTCAGAATGTCTTTGCCGTGATAAGAATAATGGTCCACAAGGAATTGGATGAACGGGTTGGCGATAAACAGAAGAAAAACATTAGAGAGCACAAACAGAATCGTCACCGAATCGACGGCTGGAAATCGTTTGGGGTTGATGCGCTGCATAGAAAGTTCCCACCTTTAGCTCTCTTTTGTCGGCACGTACATGAGTAGGCATGAAATATTGTAAAGCTTTTAGTGCAGGGCCGCTGTGATAAAAGTCACAGGGCATCGCCGGTCTTTCAACCCAAGGTGGGAATGCCATATGTCCCCGCAAAATTGTGACAAATACTCCCGCAATTGATTAGTACCTTAGCAGAGGTGAGGGTCTTGAGCGTCCTGTTTCGGTCCTTTTTCTCTATTGCTGGGCTAAGGGATGTCCTCTATACTAATTTCTAAAAGTCTTGTATGAACATAAAGGAGATTCCCGATGACCTTATCCCGCGTAGCCTCTCGAGGCAAACGTCCGAAGAAGAAGCCGCCTGTACGCGCTTTCGTCATAATCCTTGCCCTAATGGGCGTCCTGGCTGTGCTAGGGCTTGTCATCTTCAACGGTCTTGACGGTCAGGGCCCAAAGACGCAGACGGCTCCGGAGGCGACACTCGCCGCTGTGAAGACGGAGGAGGCTGCTGAGCTTGAGCCGACATCCATCCGGCACGAGGTTACGCTATGGACACCACCGCGTGTGGATGCGGAGGCAATTGAGCTGACGTTCCAGTATGCAGCCCCGCAGGAGAGCTCCATTCAGGTGCGCCTGCAGGTGAAGCCCGAGGGGGCTGCCGCTTACAAGGAGGCCGCTCTGCAGAACACCCCGGACAAAGCGGCTGCCGGCAAGCATGTCTACTCGGCTACATGGAAGAAAGCGGAGGATGGGGTGAAGGCTGGGGACAAGGTGGATCTGAAGCTGTCGGTCACTGCCGGCGAAGCGCCGGCTGCGGAATATGAGGTGCGTAATGTCCGCTTCCAGTCCCGTGAAGTCCTCAGGCAGCAAGTACAGAATTACCTGATCTATTACGGCGACTGGACGGACACGCTGGTGGATGAGGTTCGGCAGAAATACCAGATGGTCGTACTCCACACCCAAAGGCAGATCACGGCCGAACAAATTCAGCGCTTGCGCGGAGGCAAGGATCCGCATGACGCTTCCCAGGCGGTGCTTGTTCTGGGCTACCTATCCGTTGGGGAGGACCTCCGGACGGCCGGCATGACGCCGGAGGACATGAAGAAGGATTCGCGCTTCGTCCTGGACGGGTCAGGGCCCGCAGCGGATCCGCAGCCGGGAGCGCCTTATCCGGACGGAAGCACTATACCGGAAGATACGGATATTCTTGGTACGATGGCCGGGAGCGGATATGCCCCCTTTTATCTAAGCGATGGCAGCTCGGGGAAGGCGGCCGAACCGGAGATCAGCCGCATTAGCAAGGCGGCGTTCGTCAATCCGGGTCATCCGGCATGGCTGGAGGCGCTGAAGACAATGACCAAGGCGAAGGACCGGGTGTCCGGACTGAGCGAGCTGCTCGGACGGGAAGAGGGAGCCGGGTACGGCTGTGACGGCCTGTTCCTGGACACGCTCGATACCGCAGCTCCGAACTCCTTCACCGATTCGTCCAGTGCGAATCCGAGAGAGTTTGAATGGACGGCAAAGGGGACGCAGGAGCTCCTTCGAAAGATTCGGAGCGAGTATCCAGGCTCGCTTCTGCTGGCGAATCGCGGCCTCTTCTTTTACCATCCGGATCTGGAGGCTTACCGATATACGCTTCGGGGCATCGTCGACTTCGTGCTTTATGACGGCTTCAAGCTGGATAGTGGAGGCGGGCAGTGGTATCAAGAGGCGATCTTCCATGACAACAAATACAATTACGGTCAAAAGCTGCTGGCCGAGGCGGATCGTCCCGACGGCTTTAAGGTTCTCAGCCTCGGGTATGCCGAAGGTCCCGACGGCGATGCGGCGAAAAAGGCGCTTCAAGGAGACCGGAACACGGCGAGGGACATGCTGCTGGACGATCTGCTGGAGGCGGCGTCGCTTGGCATGGTGCATTACAGCTCAAGTGCAGCGCTTACCGAGGTGAACTCCTTTGCCTTGGAGCATACGCCGAAGGAGCCGCAGCCTCCCGTGTGGGGCAACACGAAGACCCCGGCGTTCGGAAAGCCGTTTGCCGCGCCGCGGGAGGGAGCCCAGAAGCTGGAGCGGCGCGGCAAGGACGTGTACATCCAGTGGGATGTGGCTCATTCCAATGCAAGACCGGTTGGTTATACGCTTTATGTGAAGGAAGGAGAGACCTTCCGATTCAATAAGGATTTGGCGGAGCAGAGTCAAGCGGTCGTCGATCTTCGCCCGGAAGTCCCGTCCGATTACGCGGGCCGGGGGGAACGCGCAGGACGCTTCCCTTATGAGGCGAAGGTGGAGGGGCTTACTCCAGGCAAAACGTACTTCCTCGTCATCCGGGCGAAGAATGCAGCCGGTCAATACGAGGAGAACCGGAAAGTGATGCGCGTAGTGGCGCCGTAGCATACCAGGAGAGCTGCGGCCCTTACCTGGAACCGGAAACAAAGAAAAGCCTGAGGCGTGAGCATGATCCACACCTCAGGCTTAAGCTATGTTTTACTCGGCAAGGGCTTGAAGTTCCTGCTTCCCGTCCCTACGATTTGTACTGTAGCCTTTACCGTCACTTTCACGTTGGGAAATTCCTCACGCCAATTCATCTGCTTCCATCGGCGCAAGCCAATGGAATTTCTAACGTAGCGCCCGATTCCGAGATTATCGACGCGGTGGGTTTGCATTTGCTTAATGATCGCTGCCGCCCTTTTCTCGAATTGCTCTTCCAGCTGGGCTTCAACGGCAACCTGTTCTTCTTTCTTACTAAGATCGTGCCCCCCGTAATATTCTAAAACATACCCCTTAAGGCTAATAGCAACCGTCACCTGTATCGGTTCTTCCTGCTGCTCACGTACCTCGATCTTTCTCTTGTTTGCTATGAAGCTAAGAACCAAACGTTCTTGCTTGGAGGATTCGGGCTCCTTCCAATTAAAGCTGATGTCCCCGTGCCGGTATCGATCCATCATCGAAAGGAACACCCGGGTTTCCGGCGGGTTAATTCGGGTCATATACCGATCGTCCTGGAACAGAGCGATCCCGCTGACCATGAAAAAGTCTTTTGTTTTCTTAATGATAGGCATGATCGGATCGCTGCCGTCATCGTAGTAGTCCCGCGTGAATTCATGGAGTGTCGTCATGGGGATCGTGTTGAACTGGTGCTCTTTTTCCAGCATGGTATGCAGGAAAGAGTCGATCTTGGCATCGTGCTTGAATTGAGAAGAGAGGAAGTCCTTGCTGCTGCTGCCTTCCACCATAATAAGTTTGACGCGGTTCCCAATCTGGGGATCACGGAGCATGGAATCGGATATTTTGTAAATTCCCTCGCGGGCGATATCCTCACTATATAGAATGCTGCGGAGCTGACCGCTGACGATAATGCGATCGGATCTTCTCGAAAGATAAAGCTTGGCTTCTTTGCTTGTGGAAGCGATTGTGCTGATGACCTCTCGCCGGTCTTCTCCATCCTCCGAAATATGCGGTCCCGATACGGTCACATTAAGATTGTTAGTTGCATCGAGACCAAGCTTAGCGTCCACTTTGTCGTAACCGATGGTTTCGATCGTTAAAAGCCTCTCAATGACTAATTGGTAGGAGCAGCCTCCGCATAACATCAATGTCATCACAGCGGAGAGCCAAGCTCTACGGTTGTTCATGGCTTAGGTTCCTCCTGAAAAGCACGATAAGAAGCAAGAGAATGCAGGGAACCAAGCAGGCTGCGGCGCTCTCCAGCGTAAAGAGCTGTTGGAGCCAATGTTTCGTTGCCTGTTCCCCATCGATCATGGTTGACACGAGGTAGGAAGCAAAGAGAACGATGATAATCCTCCAAAGATAAGAAACACGAGGCGTAAGTCGCCCGAAGGTTTCTAGGGCAATCCAGTAATACATGCAGACGGTAACCAGCATTTTCAAGAAGAACACGCCAATCAGGAGGGTTTCAAGCCGCTCTACGAACGGTGCCCGTATATACTGAAGCATGCTGATTACAGGATAATAGTCGATCTTTAACTGCTCGAAGCAAAAGAAGCCGAAGTTCGTAAAGGAAACGATCATATAGATGCCTGTTGTAAATAGGTTTCCGTATTGAAGCGATTGGGCAAATTTGGCTTGGCGATCGACATAAGGAAACAGGAATAGAAAGATTTCAAAGCCTAGAAAGGCTCCAAGCACGCTCAACTGGCCGCTGAAATCAAAGCTGCCGAGCTGCATGAAATAGGGAGTTAGCCTAGCAAAGCTGAAGTGGGGAATGACGTACAGCGACAAAAAGATCATCCAAACCGATAGCAGGAAAAAAATTACCGTTGCCTTAGCCATATTGTGAATTTTCTTGGAGAGCATGAAACATACGACTAGCATCATGACGATCAGCAAGTAATCTTCCGGGACCGTCGGAAAATTATAGAGCTGAACCAAAAGGACATATTCCTTCGATATCAGTATGCCGATCATGGACCAGACGATAACGAAAAACGTGTAGATCGGATATAACAAATATTTGCTCAAACGCCGTTCCATCAGCTCAAAGAGACTGAGTCCCTTTCCGTGCTTATAAATAAGGGCAATCATATAGATGACCAGCGCGCTGACCGCCGATGGCAAGATCAGCATCACCCAGCCGTTCGTACCGTAGGTCTCTGCAAGCAATCGGGGAAGGCTGAGCAGGGTAATGCCTGATTGAATCATGTACATTAGGGTAAACAGATGATAATTGTGCAGCTTCTCGTTGTTCATGCTCGCTCCTTACCGCTTCATTCTCATTCGAACCCGATTCCTTGGCTTCGCTTGAGAAGGCCTGGTTGTCATCCACTTCAAGCCTGTTCTGATAAATGTATCCTTCCAATCCTTCAGTGAAAACGGCGTGAGAGGAACTAGGTAGGACGTGCCTAGGCTCGTCAGACTCGATAAGTGAATGACCAAAATGCAAATGCCAAGGATGATTCCGTAGTTGCCTAGTATGCCTGCCATCAAAATAAGACCGAAACGGGCGAGACGGATCGATCCGCTCAAAACATAGCTGGGAATGACGAAGGAGGCCAGTGCGGAAATGGCAACGACGATGATTAAGATATTGCTCGTGAAGCCTGCCTGCACTGCCGCGGTGCCTATGACGATACCGCCGACAATGCCGATGGTTTGGCCGATTTTGCTGGGAAGACGGGCGCCGGCTTCTCGAAGCAGCTCTATCGTAACCTCCATTATGAGCGCCTCCAATACCGGCGGGAAGGGGACCCTTGCCCGGGACTTGGCAATGGAGCTGATTAGGTCCTCCGGAATCATTTCGTAATGATAGGAGGTCAGAGCAACGTAGAACGCAGTAAACATGAGCGATATCACCACAGCAAGCAGCCTCAGCAGCCTCGTTGCGCTTCCCAACAGCCAGCGCTGACTGTAATCGTCTGCGGACTGGAAGAAGTCGAAGAAGCCTGTCGGTGCACAGAAGGCGAAAGGGCTTCCGTCGCAGATTCCGACGATTCTTCCTGCAAGGAGTTTGGAAATCGCCACATCAGGCCGTTCCGAGGTAAGAAATTGCGGGAATAACGAATAGGCGTTGTCGTCAATCATCTGGATAAGAATATTTGTGTCCAGAACGCCGTCGAATTCAATGTCCTGCACACGGTTTTTTAGATCACTTAACAGCTGTTCGTTGGCGATGCCCTCGATATAGAGCAGGTGAACTTTTGTTTTGGTGACCTCGCCGACCTTGAACTGGACCACCCTCAGCTTCGGACTTTTCAGCCGGGACCGGACGAGGGAAAGGTTGGTGTCGGAATCCTCCGTGAAGGAATCGTGCGGCCCCGTGATGACGGTTTCCGTGTCCGAGTTGCTGACAGGTCTTGCTTTGGTGCCCGAGACATTGACAAGATGGACCCCATCCGCGTGAAAGACGGCGCAATTCCCCTCTAGGATGAGCTCGGTAACCTTCACTGGGTCTTGACAGCTTTGGTAAATCCCTCTTTGAAATAGGGAGTCAAGCCCGTCAGGAGTATCCATATGGTGTAAGGGACTGTAGACATGAAGCTCCATGAGCTTCACATCCACTAGACCGTGGAAAAAGAGAAGGGTGATCCCTAGCTCGGGCAGAGATTGTTGGCTTAGGTCGGCACAATCTCCGAATTGGTCCAAGACATCCTGAAGCATGGATATTGCGCGCATAACGTTCACAATCACCCTTCATGTGTGTTGCTAAATTTAGTATTTGTTAGAAAAAAGGGTTTATGCGGTAAAGACCATAAGAAAAAAAGCGGCGAAAGCTCGCCGCTTCTATGGATGGTCCGTATCGATGGGATCCGCCGCAAGAAGGTCTGCATCCTCAGGGCCTACTTCCGTCTGCATGGCTGTCTCGTTATGATCCCATGCCTCCGTATCTTCGGCGGAGTTGTCTGTCTCGAACAGAGCTTCGGGATCCGCATCATCCAGGAAGTCGATCTGGTCAGGGAAGCTGGAGCGGATAAATTGCGCAGCATCCGCATGCTTCTGGAAGAAGTTCTGCACAATGGTCATCTCATCGTTGTATGGGTACTCTTGCTCCTTGCGGTTCTCTTGCTGTTCGCTCATCGGTAAGGTACCTCCTCCAAGTTTTGGGCCGGTCTTCACCGGTCCTCTTCCATCTGCTGTTACCTTGCACTCTATATCATCCGCACTCTGTTCCAGAATCATACATACATGGTGAACAAGCGAAGGCCTCCCTGCCGTACGTCGTGAGACGTGAGAGGAGGGAGGCCCTTGCCGGTTCCATATTTATTTTTTTACATCAAATGAGCTCTTCAGCGATACGATCCGGTTGAATACCGGCCTCTCGGCTGTCGTATGCTTCGGGTCCACGTTAAAGTATCCATGACGGAAAAACTGGAATTTCTCTTGCCCTTTTACGCCCGCCATGTTTTCCTCTACATAGCCTTGAAGCACCTGAAGCGAATTCGGATTGATCCGGTCGGCGAACGACTCGCTGTCCGGATTGCTGTCATCCGGCACGAGGGCTTCGTACAAGCGGAATTCCGCAGCCTGCGCCCGGGAAGCTTCGACCCAATGGATCGTGCCCTTCACCTTGCGTCCCGTGAAGCCGGTGCCGCTCTTCGTCTCCGGGTCGTAGGTGCAGCGCAGCTCAATGACGTTGCCCGCAGCATCCTTGATGACTTCCTCGCATTTGATGAAATACGCGTGCTTGAGGCGTACTTCGTTGCCGGGATATAAGCGGTGGTAGCCCTTGATCGGCTCCTCCATGAAATCGTCCTGCTCGATATAGATCTCGCGGGAGAACGGGATTTGGCGATGGCCCATGTCCGGGTTCTCGCTATTGTTCTCCGCCTCCAGCATTTCAACTTGGCCTTCCGGATAGTTGGTGATGACGACCTTCAGTGGCTGCAGCACCGCCATCGTCCGCAGTGCCTTCAGCTTCAAGTCCTCGCGGACAAAATACTCGAGCTGGGCAAAATCCACCGTGCTGTACGCCTTGGACACCCCGGTTTCACGGATAAAATTGCGGATCGCCTCCGGCGTAAAGCCGCGGCGGCGTACACCCGAGATCGTCGGCAGGCGCGGATCATCCCAGCCGTCAACGATACCGTCCTCCACCATTTGGCGCAGGTAGCGCTTGCCCATAATCGTGTCGGTCAGGCGCAGCTTGGCGAACTCGTATTGATGCGGAACGTTCGGCATCTCGCACTCCTGTACGACCCAGTCATACAGCGGGCGCTGATCCTCGAACTCCAGCGTACAGATGGAGTGGGTAATGCCTTCAATGGCATCCTCCAGCGGATGTGCATAAGCATACATCGGGTAGATGCACCATTTGTCCCCGGTATTGTGATGGTGGGCATGGGCGATACGATAAATGACCGGATCGCGCATATTGATGTTTGGCGAGCTCATATCGATCTTGGCGCGGAGCACCTTCTCGCCGTTGCCGAATTCGCCCTTGCGCATGCGCTCGAACAGGTCAAGATTCTCTTCTACGCTGCGGCCGCGATATGGGCTCTCGGTACCGGGAACCGTAAGGGTACCGCGTGTCTCGCGGATTTCATCGGCGCTGAGGTCGTCGACGTAGGCCTTGCCCTTTTTAATAAGAAGAACGGCCCGGTTGTACATTTCATCGAAATAATTGGAGGCGAAAAATAACCCGTCCCAGTCAAAGCCGAGCCATTTGACGTCCTCTTTAATGGCGTTTACGTATTCCGTATCTTCCTTCAGCGGGTTCGTATCGTCAAAACGCAGGTTCGTTCTGCCGCCGAATTCATCTGCAAGCTCGAAGTTGAGGATAATCGATTTGGCGTGACCGATGTGCAGGTAGCCGTTCGGCTCCGGCGGGAAGCGGGTGACGATTTCCTTCACTTTGCCTGATTTGAGATCTTCCGTCACGATGTGCTTAATAAAATTAGAGGATGAGGAAGGTGCCGTTTTTGTCGTTTCCACGAGAGATCAACCTTTCTAGGGACAGGAATTGATTACCACTTAGCATATACCAAAAGAGGCCTCTTTACTCGCACCGCGGGGGTGCCGCTGAAAAAACTTATTCCTTCCATAGTATCAAATTGAGTTGCCTGAGGAAAGTCCTTCGCCCCTTAGAGGCAAAGAATTGTACTGCAACAAAATCACAGGCAGTGTCGTTTAGGGTAGAGAGGCATTACCTTGATGCGCTGGGACTCTTTCAAGAGCTTGCTCCTTAGGGCCTGATCTTGTGTCTGAAAGCCCAAGAAATACGCCGCAGGCCAATTCGATCCAGATTTAACAAATAATATAAAAGCGCTTCCAATATCCTCCTTTGGGGGGGATTGAAGTAGCCTTTTCCTATTGCGAAAGGCTCTTTTCCCCATTTCCAGGGTATGCCATTGGACAGGGATTGCGAGTGTGGGAAGCACTAGAAAAAATATTGTGAACATTCCGTCTCCAGATGCATGTCGATTCATGACCGTCAGAGGTATGATGTGAACATCGAATCAGATTCTCGCGACAAAATTCGCAGGATCTCGATAAAGGCAAAGCCGGTGAAAACCGGTGACGCAAAGCTACAGGGGCTACCGCGTGATAACGCACGCTACGCCAGCCAGCTACCGAAAGACGACGGGTTTTGTGCACGTTTTTTTTCTGCACCCCTCCTTTCGGGTCGACCGCAAAGGCAGGGGATTTTGTTATGCAGAGAGGAGGATCGACGGTTGATGATGAAGCTGGTTAACCGGGATACGGGAGAGCTGTTGGCAGGGCAGGTCCGAATGGCGCATACGTTCATGCAACGGCTGATTGGACTCATGTTCACCAAGACGCTGGAGCCGGGGACCGGGCTTCATCTGCAGCCCTGCCGACAGGTCCATACGTTTGGAATGAAGTATGCCATTGATGTACTGTACTTAAATGCTGAAGGACGCATCATAGCCATGGATCAGGCGATGACACCGGGTAAGGTCGGAAGATTGTATCCTGATGCCGTCTCTGCAGTAGAGCTGCCGGCCGGATGGCTGGGGCAGACACAGACCAGGATTGGACAAGCTGTGCGATTTGAAGCCCGCTAGAACTCACCTAAGATTGGGCAGGACCATCAGCAAAAAACCAAGAAAAAGGAGAGGTTTACTTATGTTGAACAAATTGAAGGCGTTGGTGAAGGACGAGCAAGGACAAGGGATGACAGAGTACGGCTTGGTACTGGGGGTTATCGGCGTTGCCGTAGTAGGAACGCTGTTTCTGCTGCGGGAAGAAATTCAAGAGATCTTTACCGACGCTCTGACGGATGTCCAGAGCCGTGACCAGGCCCCTGCTCCTGCTGCACCGTAAAGCACGGCCTGGAAGGAAACGCGCTGCAGCTCCTCTCCGTGGTTCGATACTTTCGAACCGTTGAGGGACGGCGGGGAGCGGCAAACAAAGGGTCTGACGCTTCGGCTGCCGAATCGCAGGCCCTTTTTTTATCGAAGGCGTAATTCGCCGGAAGGGGGGCTTTCCAGCATGGTGATCAATGTGCTGTTACTCACGGTGCTTGCAGTCTGTGTCGTGACGGATCTTCGCAGCCGGAAAATTTACAATCACGTTATCTTTCCCGCCCTCATGGCTGCGTTCGTGCTGCATGCGGCCCACGGCGGCTGGGCGGGCATCGGCTTTGCGGCGGCAGGGTTCGCAGTTGGACTCGGTGTACTGCTGATTCCTTATCTGCTGGGCGGTATGGGGGCCGGAGACGTCAAGCTGCTTGCGCTGATCGGCGCCTGCAAGGGAACATCATTCGTCCTGACCGCTTCTCTCAGTATGATGTTGTGCGGCGGTCTCATCGCGCTGGTGCTGATCGTAATTCATAAGGAGGCCTGGGCTTGGGCCCGTTATCTGATCATGGTCTTCTACAGCTTCCGCTATGGGGTGCGGCTCACGCTGAAAGGGAAGATGGATGCCCTTACGAAGACTTACCCTTATGGGATCGCGATTGCAGCAGGGACGTTCGTCTGTTTCTGGTCGACGAACGAGTGGGGGAACGTGACATGGCTGGTGTAAAGAAAACCAAGGGACATCATTGGCTGCGCGGTCTTCTGCGGAACCAGCAGGCCCAATCGCTGACCGAGCTTGCACTGCTGCTGCCGGTGCTGCTGCTGCTGGCCTGCGGAACCCTCGACTTCGGACGACTGCTATACGCTTATCTGCATATGAATTTGGCTGCGCAGGAGACGGTCCGGCAAGGGGGCCTTGGCAAGACGGACGCTGAAATCATCGCCTTCGCACGGAATTATGTCCGGCTTGGCGGCGGCGCGAACCTGCAGGTACAGATTTCCCCGACGCAAGCGAATCGGAAGTCCGGGCAATTCGTGACGGTGACACTGCGGTATCCGCTGCCCTTCATGACACCGGTCATATCAAAATTTCTGCCGTCCCCCGTCGTGTCAGCCCATTCCACCATTCGAGTAGAGTAAGTCCATGTCCACCACAAAAGGAGGAAGCTTGATGAGAACGAGAGGAATAGCGCTCGTGCGTCAGCAGGAGGGCAGCTCGCTGGTGCTGGCCGCCCTGCTGCTGGCGGGTCTGCTGGCAACGGCGGCGCTGGTTGTCGATGGCGGGATCCTGTTCGTGACGAAGAGCCATCTGCAGAAAACCGCCAATGCCGCCGTGCTGTCCGGCGCTCAGGAGCTGACCCGCACCCAGGAGCAGGTAAGCGGCGTTATCCAAACGGTGCTGCAAATGCACGAGGAGCATACCCATGTGCAAAGCACGAGCGTCTCGATGGGACAGAAGGTCAGCGTATCGCTCCGCAAAGAGGTGCCGCTGGGCTTCGCCCGCATGTTCGGCTGGGAGCTGGCGCCGGTACAAGCCAAGGCGACGGCCGAAATCGGCGTGATGGGAAGCGCCGTCGGAGCGGCACCGCTGGGCATCAACGAGAACATCCCGCTGGAGTATGGAAGAGTCTATAAGCTGAAAGTAGACCAGACACAGGTCGAGGCCGGTAATTTCGGTGTGCTGGCGTTGGGTGGAACGGGAGCCTCTACCTATGAGGACAACCTGAGACGAGGCTATAGCAGCGAACTGAAAATCGGTACGGTGATCGACACGCAGACAGGTAACATTGCCGGAAAAACGAGAGAAGGTGTGCGGCTTCGGCTGGACGAATGCCCGTATCCTCCGGGCGAGACGCATCACCGGGACTGCCCGCGCATCCTGCTGATTCCCGTTTACAGGGAGATCGAATCCCAGGGCAATCAGTTGAAGAATGTGATGATTACAGGCTTCTCTTATTTTTACATCATGGAGCCGATGAGTGCGAACGATACGTCCATATCCGGAATGTTCATCCAAAGGGCGGATACGGGAATCGTGGATCCTGGCGCGGTATCGCGCGGAGCTTACGCCATCAGACTGACAGAGTAGGTGAATCGAAGAGGATGAGAGCGAAACTGATCTTGATTGTAGCCTTGATCATGGGGCTGGCGACGACCTTTTTATTCGCCAAATATATGAAGCGGTTCGATATGGTATCGGAAGCGAATGTAACGCTGATCGAGGTGGTTTCGGTCAAACAGCCCGTGAAGGAAAATGCCCAGCTGAACTCGTCAATGCTGCAGGTCGTGCAGGTGCCGAAGATGGGCGTTCACCCGCAAACGGTGATGACCCTGGCGGAGGCGGAGGGCAAGATTGCGGCGGCCGACTTGCATCAAGGTGAGGTGCTTCTGAGCGGGCACCTCCGCGATACGAAGGCGGAGGCGCTTCGGGTAGCGCGCAAGGTGCAGGAGGGCTACCGGGCGGTGTCGGTCGGCGTGAACTTCGTGCAGACGGTGTCCAACCTGATCGAGCCGGAGGACCTCGTGGATGTGATCTTGTCTACGACAGACAAGAACACCAATGTCGTAACAACCGTGCTGCTGCTGGAGAAGGTACGGGTGCTGGCGATCGGAAGGCGGATGATGGAGGCGGATAAGGATACGCCTTATGCGGAATATAGCTCCGTTACCCTGGAGCTGAAGCCGCAGGAGGCGGTCACGCTGGTGAATGCCGATGAACGGGGCAACATTTCGCTGGCGATTCACACGAAGGTCAATGCGGCGGCACCGCCAACTCCCGGAGCCGCGGCTTCGGCACCCGCGCCGGCCAAATAGCGGAAGCGAACGGAGATCATAAAGGAGGCCATGACAATGACGAGTGAACACACGGGACAGGAGAGTCGCAGCGGAGGCAAACGGGGAGAGATGATCGCCATATGCAGCGCGAAGGGCGGTATCGGCCGAACGGTGCTGGCCGTGAACCTGGCGGTGGCCTTGTCCAAGAACAATCATCTGCAGGTCAGCGTGCTCGACGGCGACTTCCAGTTCGGCGATGTGGGACTCGCGATGGATTTGCATTCGGCTTTCACGATGAAGGATGTGGCGGAGAGCCTGGAGGGCTTGGATGCGTTCGGCTTATCGGGCTTTCTGATGAAGCACGGCAGCGGGGTTCGTGTACTGGCCGCGCCGGAGCGCCCTGAACAGGCCGATCTGGTGACGGCCGAGGTGCTGGAGCAGGTCTGCAATCTGCTGCTGGCACAGCACGATTATTTGCTCGTCGACACCGGGGTAGGTTTGCAGGAGGCCACGCTGCAGGTCATTGAGAAGGCGGATCAGGTGTTCCTGCTGACGACACTGGAGATGGCCGCGATCAAGAATACTAAGCTGATGCTGGAGACGCTGTCGCTGCTCGGCCTGCGCGATAAGGTTCAGGTGATCATTAACCGGTCGACGATGGAAAGTGTCATCAAGGCGACCGATGTGCCCGACATCCTGGGCGAGGAGCTGCCGATGTATGTGCCCAACGATTTTGCTACCGTGGCCGGGTCCCTTAATATCGGCATTCCGTTCGTAATGAATCAAGGCAAGACGGAGGTAGCCAAGGCGGTCTTCAAAATTGCCGAGCAAATGATTTCCCGCCGGGAAATCGCCGTGTTCAAGCCGAAGCAGCCGTCGCTGCTGCAAAGCCTGTTCCATAAGACGAAGAACAGCGCGTCATTCTTCTAAGCGAAAGGAGCTACGCAGATGAGTCTGCTGAATAAAATCCAAGCGCGAACGGCGGAGCGGCCCGTCAGGGAGGAGTCTGCATCGGAGAACGCGGAACCGCTTTATGCAGCCCAGGAGCCGGGGACCGCTCATCCGCAAGCGAGCGCGCCTTCAAGCCCCAAGCCGGGGAAGAAGGATCTGCTCAGCACCTTTCGAGATATTCGGCGTGGAGGCGAAAGCAGCGGTCCGAAGGAGGTCCGCGCCGCTCAGCCGTCCAAGCATCAGGAGCTGAAAAATCGGCTGTATAAACAGATTTTGAGCGAAATGAAGGATGACGATGTGGAAGCGATCATTCCCAAGCTCGATGCGATGGCTGTAGAGATTATGAAGGAGGACGAATCGTTCCGGGGCAAAATCGACCGCAAAAAGGTTATCGACGAGCTCATTAACGATTTGACAGGCTTCGGTCCGATCAATCCGCTGCTGCTGGACCCGGAGGTTAGTGAAGTTATGGTCAACGGGCCGAGCCAGGTGTATGTGGAACGGGGCGGCAAGCTGGAGCTAAGCTACGTGCAGTTCCGCGATGACGAGCACGTGATGAGCATTATTGAGAAAATCGTCGCTCCCATCGGCCGGCGGATTGATGAGAGCAGTCCGATGGTCGACGCCCGTCTTCCGGACGGCTCGCGCGTGAACGTCATTATCCCGCCGTTGGCGCTGAAGGGGCCGACGATCACGATCCGGAAGTTCTCGAAGGATCCGTATACGATCGACGATCTGATCCGCTTCGGAACGGTAACGAAGGATATGGCTGTGTTCCTGGAGGCCTGCGTGAAGGCGCGGCTCAATATTTTTGTCAGCGGAGGCACCGGCTCGGGGAAAACAACCACGCTCAACGTGCTGTCCTCCTTCATTCCGAGCGATGAGCGTATTGTGACAATTGAGGATGCGGCGGAGCTGCAGCTGTGGCAGGAGCATGTCGTCTCACTTGAATCGCGTCCGCCGAATATCGAGGGCAAGGGGGGCATCACGATTCGCGATCTCGTGCGCAACTCGCTGCGGATGCGGCCGGAGCGAGTTGTCATCGGCGAGGTGCGGGGCGGTGAGGCGCTTGATATGCTGCAGGCGATGAATACCGGCCACGACGGATCGCTGGCGACAGGCCACTCCAACAGTCCGCGCGACATGATCGCCCGGCTGGAGACGATGGTCCTGATGGCGGGAATCGACCTGCCGGTCAAAGCGATTCGCGAGCAGATCGCCGGAGCGATCGACGTGATCATTCAGCAGTCGAGGCTGAAGGACGGTTCGCGCCGCATCACCAACATTACCGAGGTACAAGGGATGGAAGGGGATGTTATCGTGCTGCAGGATATTTTCGCTTATCAGCAGTACGGTGTGGATGAGCAGGGCAAGGTCATCGGAAGGCTGCTGCCGACAGGCGTCCGTCCGAAATTTTATGAGCGGCTGGAGTCCTCGGGCATTCATATTCCGGCTTCTGTCTTTATTGACGGGGAGTAAGGCCATGGCGATCAAGTGGCTGATTGTGTTTCTATTCGCCCTGACAAGCATTTGCTTATTTATCGGGCTGCTTCAACTGCTGCTGCTATCGGATCGAAAGCTAAACAAGCGGCTGAAGCATTACCTGGCGCTGAATGATAAGCGGAAGCTGAGCGGGAATCGGTTTAATCTGCTCGTCAATCTACAATTATATAAGCGTACGGTCAAGGATAAGGTGTTGACCAAGAAAAAGAACGACCGCATAGGGCACATGCTGAAAAGAGCCGGTCTGCCGATCAAGCCGGAGGAGTATATCTTGTTCCAATGGATTGCTATGGCGGTGTTGGCGGGGCTTTTGCTGCTGATCACGGGCAGCCTTGCTTCCCTGCCGGCAGGCGTGGTGCTCGGAATTCTGCTGCCGCGGTGGTATGTCAGGAAGAAGGAGCATGCGCGGATCCAGTCGTTCAACGACGGTCTTCAGGATATGATCACGACGGTGATCGGCTCCCTGAGAGCGGGCTTTAGCTTTCAACAGGCGCTGAAGACCGTCGTTGACGAATCGGATGATCCGATACGTGAGGAGATGGACCTGGTGCTGAAGGAGATGCAGTATGGGGCTTCGATGGAGGAGGCGCTGCACAATCTGAAGGAGCGCATGCCGAGCGGCGATCTGGAACTGATGATTCAATGTATTCTCATTCAGCGTCAGGTGGGCGGCAACCTTGCGGTTGTCCTGGAGACGATCGTGCAGACAATTCGCGACCGTAATAAAATTCAGCGCCAGGTGCAGACCCTAACCGCGCAAGGGCGATTGTCCGGAATCGTCATTGGCCTGCTGCCGGTCGCGCTCGGGGCGATCCTGTATCTGATGGAGCCCTCTTATATCGGTACCCTGTTCCGGCATCCCGTGGGCATGATGATGCTCGCGGCGGGCGTAGTGTCAGGAACGATCGGCTTCGTCATGATACGCAAATTGACTTCCATAGAAGTATGAGGTGAGGCGCTATGCTGTATTTCAGCTTTTTCCTGTCGGTTACACTCGCGATCTATGCGCTGATGGTGTTCGGCGAGGATCGCCGCAAGCAGGTGAAGCGCCGAATTGCCCTGATCACGGAGGGGGCCTCCGTGAAGGCGGGGCCGTCCGAGCTGGACGAGGCGGAAGAGAAGTCCCGTTCCCTTGCCGGTCTGGTAGGAAGAGTAGGGGGGCGCGGCTGGGCTGGCATCAAGCGACGCTTCAGCCGCCGGCTGACGGAGAGGCAGGAGCAGCGTCTGGAGCTTCGTCTGCTGCAGGCAGGGCGGCCCTTCGGCTTAGGCCCCGTAGAGTTTCGCCTGCTGCAGCTGGGGCTGTCGCTTTTTCTCCCTGTGCTGGCAGGTCTATATGTGTCGGCACTGGGTGAGGGTATAGGAACCGTCATCGTTGGGGCACTGCTTGGATGGATGGCGGCAGCGTTCCTGCCCGGGTATTACCTTCGGATGAAGAGCCAGGGGAGAAGCAGGCTTGCGCTAAAGGAGCTGCCCGACGTGCTGGATATGCTGACGGTCAGCCTGGAAGCGGGGCTTGGCTTCGATGCGGCGCTCAGCAAGCTGGTCTCGAAGTCGGAGGGCGTGCTGACAGCGGAGTTCCAGCGCTGCTTGGAGGAGATCCGCCTCGGCAAAACCCGCCGCGAATCGCTCCAAGGCGTCCGCGAGCGGCTCGATCTGGATGAGGTGAGGGCGTTGATCAGCAGCATCCTGCAGGCGGAGAAGCTGGGCATCGGGCTCGTGCAGGTGCTGAGGGTGCAGTCCCATGAAGTGAGGGAGCAGCGGAAGCAGCGGGCGGAGGAGGCGGCCATGAAGGCGCCGATCAAGATGCTGTTTCCACTTGTGCTGTTTATTTTCCCAAGCTTATTTATTGTGCTGCTAGGACCGGCGGTGATTCAATTTATCGAGGCCTTCTCGAAATAGGGACAATCCCTTGGCGCGATCTATGGAGATCGACAGCCAAGGGATTGTTAAGTTTAATTCGGCCGGCCTCCTCGTCAGAACGGGTTCCCCGGCTGCTCCGCTTCAAACTGCTCCAGCAGCTGTCCCGCCTTGTCAAGGTCCTTGACGTGCACCTCCAGCTTCAGCGTTTCGGTGCGCGGCTGCGGCGAGGCGTGAATCGCGCCCATTTGTCCGGCCGTCTCCGTTTGGACGCGGCAGCGAACCTGCCGGGATTTTAAGAAAGCAAACCTCGCTTCCAGCTCCTCTATGTTCTCACCTGAGCTTATCATCAAAGTTCTCCAATTCGCATTGCGACGGTACAAGAAGATCAACAATCCAAGAGCAACGGCCAAAAGAAGTAAGGCTTCCATGAAGAACACCACCTTAGTTTAATTTGGTGAAGCTGCTTGCTTGTCGATACATTAACCTTGAGCACAAGGGGTGAAACACATTTCCCGAAAAAAGAAAAAAGATGTCGGGCTACCCCCTTATAGCGACAAAGGGGAGCCGAAGCGTGTTCATAACACCCCAAAACGGGTGAATAAGGAATGCAAGGGCTAACGATGCTAGTAGCAGGGTTACTATACTAATCGCTAAGAGGAGTGTGACTGTGATGAACGAACACACGAATCCATCGAATCCGAAGCATACCGGGCATGAGCAGCACATGGAGCGGCAGGGAGTACGGTTCGAGGAACCGAAGGATAGAGCAGTGGAGCATCATCATCATTATTATTACGCTGAATCGAAGGGTTCCGGTTTGGAGGCCGGGACAGGTGCGAAGACCGCTCCGGAACGGAAGGTTTGGTATAACCAGGGATGGATGTGGCTTATCGTAGCGGTCATCGGGATTGGAGTGCTGATCGTCGGCATGACGCTGCTATCCGATCGGATCGGCGGGGTAGGAGAGGCTGTCAAGGAGCAGACAGGGGCGATCCGGGAGCAAACCGGCGTGCTGAATTCGATTCAGCGCAGTCTGAACGAGATGTCGGCCGGTCTCAGCAGCAGTATGAAGGACATATCGGAGGGTATCGCAAGCATTGAGAAAGCGATTCGCGAGGGAATCCAAACGCTGCTTAGCGTATTCAAGTAAAAAGCGGGCTGCCGCGGGCTTTAAGGGCCCTCGGCAGTTTTTGGCATGGGGCGCTTGCTCCCGGTCGTTGCTTCTCCCAGCTTCTGAAGCGGAACACAGCCAATGATAAGCAAGGCTGCCAACGCGTCCGTCCAGGTCAACCGTTCCCCCAGAAGGAGCACAATGAACATCAGTGTAACGAAGGGGGTAAAGAAGGTAAAGCTGGCGATTAACGAAGCGGAAGAATATTGAAGTGCCCGGAAATACAGGAAAAATCCCAGGATAATGTTACTTAGACTGAGCCAGATTACACCGTACAGCTCGATTCCTTGGGGAATCGTGAAGCGGGATGATACGAGCAGGGCCAAAGCGGACAACAAAAAGGCCACAAAGGTAAGGAAGAACGTGCTTAGCAGCAAATCGGTATGATTCTTCTTAATAAGGTTGGTGAACAGTCCCCAGCTCACGGCAGCTAATATAGCAAGGAGATCCCCCTCAAGGTTCGTGAAGGCTACATTCGACAGGTCGCCCTTGGTCACAAGCAGAAGGGTACCGATGAATCCCATGCCTACAGACAGCAGCTTGGAGCTATGCAACGGCTCTTTGTGGATGGGAACGGCGAGCAGCACAATGAAAATCGGGAATAAATAATTCAGCATGGAAGCCTCAACGGCCGGGATCAGCTCAAGCGATTTGAGATAAAAGAAGTCATAGAGAAACGTAAGTACCCCGCAAGAAACAAGAAGAAGCCACTCCCTTCGCTTCCACGAGAGCATGACACGCAGCTGCACTTTATAAAGAACGATAATAAAAAATACGATAACTCCGATCCCATACATATAGAACAGCAGCTGATAGCTGTCCAAGTGTTGTAAAAGTAATTTGCTGATAGCGGCCAAGGAGCCCCACATCAGCAATAAAATCGGCATCAGAACGAAGGGATTTTGAGATGCCTTGAGTTGATTTCCTTGCTTCTGCACTGTCATGATGTCATTACCATTCCTTACTCTTGTAGTATGAATTTTTAGGTCGCGTCAGCAGGCTGACTGTTACGTCCGGTTTACTCCCGTTTTTTGAAAAAGAAGCCCGCTAACTCGGAGCCGATTATGATGGCGGCCAAACAGCCGAGTGCATAGGGAATCACGAGCGGGACGACACGCAGGTCCGTAATGTGAATTTGCTGCAGGAACAAGGGATATAGGAGCATCAGCACGACGAACAGGATGATTTTGTACATGGATGGGTCACCTCGACTAAGGGCTGTTCCGAGCGATTCTTTCCTTCGATTGTACTCCTTTCGCACATGAATTGCATTCCTTGTCTGCTTCCGTTATCGTAAGGGAAAGACAGGAGGCGAAGCAGGATGAGAATCGAAGTTTTTCACGATACGGTTTGCCCTTGGTGCCGGATCGGCGAGCAGCATTTATTCACCGCGCTGGAGCGATGGGACGGTGAACCGGTTGAGCTGGTGTGGCGCGCCTTCCAGCTGGACCCGGGTACACCTGAGGGCGGCCTCCCGTACCGTGAGACGTTGGAGGCGAAGTTCGGCGGAGCCGGCAGGATGGACCAGATGTTCTCCCAGGTATCGGCTGCAGGACAAGCCGCAGGTCTGGACTTCCGGTTCGACCGAATCGAAGTGATGCCGAACACGCTGCTGTCACACCGGCTGATCGCGGTAGCGCCGGAGGAGAAGCAGACCGAGCTGCTGATTGCGGTGAACCGGGCTCACTTCAGCGAAGGGCGGGACACAGGGCAGCTGGAGGTGCTGCTGGATGTCGCCTCGAGCGTCGGGCTGGATGCTGCGAAGCTGCGTGAGCAGCTGGATCGCGGCGAAGGCGCGGAGCAGGTACAGGAGGATCTGGACTTCGGACGTCAAGTCGGAATCACAGGCGTGCCGTTCTACATCATGAACGGAAAGTATGCTCTTACCGGCGCTCAGCCGCCGGAAACGTTCCTTCAGGTGCTGAAGCAGATACAAGATGAGGCGGTAGAAGAAAAGTAAGCTTATAGGAATGAAGCCCGTTCGGATCCGAGCGGGCTTCATGTATTTTGCGACACAGGAAACAAGTACTTGCACTGGGTATATATATGCGATATATTGCATGTAAACGATGTTTGTAGGAGAGCTTTATCATGCCGATACCGAAAAATTTTGCCTCGCCGATCCGCATGTCTGCAAAGGAACGCGCCTTCTCCCAGCTGCAGCGCTGGATCATTGAGGGCACCCTGCTGCCGGGAGAGAAGCTGCTCGACGCGGAGCTGGCGGAGTCGCTGGCGGTAAGCCGGACGCCGATCCGGGAAGCGCTGCAGCTGCTAGAGGTGCAGGGGCTCGTATCCATGCATCCCGGCAAAGAAACGCGTGTCACGATGATCGAGAAGGATGATATCCTGAAGATGTACCCCGTGTTGGCGGCGCTTCACGCACTTGCGGCGGAGCAGGCCGCTATGGTCGCGACGCCGGAGCAGCTGGAGGCCTTACGGGAGCGGAACGCTTTGTTCGAAAGAGCGATCCGCGCCGGACAGCCTTTTCAAGCGATGGAGGAGGATGAGGCTTTCCATAACTTGATCGTGGAAGTGTCCGATAGTCCTTATGTCGCTTCATTCAGTGCCTCGCTGCAGGTGCACGTCAGAAGGTTCAAATATGTGTTTCTTAAGGAGAAGCTGACGGCCTCGCTCACTTCTGTAGAAGAGCACGCGGAAGTCATCGCTGCTTTGGAGGCGCACAATACCGAGAAGGCGGCTGCCGCCATGAAACGGAACATCCTGCGCCCAATGAACGAACTGCATGCGCTGCTGTTATAGAAGAGCCGGGTCCTCCCGCCTGATCTATGAATGGAACGCTATTATCAGCTCAGGATGGGCGGCACCGATATCGCTGATTAGGCCGGACAGGACGTCTTTATCGAACGCCGCAGCGAAAATGTCCCGGTCCGGCCGGAAGGTGATGCTCGTTCCCGTTTCCTTCGTTACTCCCACTGTTACCAGGTCACTCTGAGGTATGCCGTGCTGATAATCCTGCCGTACAATTTTGCCTTCCCGCCGAACCTCTACAGACAGCCTCTCCGATAGGGCGTTGACCACACCCATAGTGATCCCCTTCTCCGAACCCGGGGAATGGTATGCTGCGCTGGCGTTTAGCCGGCTAAGATCAGTAAGGACATCCTGTACCCGGGATTTCTCCGTGCCGGGCAGGACATGCAGAGGGATGCCGCGCCCATTGTCAGCAATGGTGATCCCTCCGTCCGTTTGGAGGAACACGCCCACTTCACTGCAATAGCCCGCCTGATGCTCAAGAATGCAGTTTTGTAAGACGGCCCGAAACAGCAGGTGAGGATCGTACTCTCCTTGAGGTGCCCCTATGTAGGAGGCGACGTGGTTTCTGGTTTCCAGCATGTCGATATAATCGCTCGTATCAAGCAAGTCGGACGTTGCCGCCAACAGCAGAAGCAGGGGCAGGGAGCGATGAGGAGGTAGAGAGTACTTGCCGCCGCGGTCCTCCTGCACCAAAAGCCCGGCTCCGAGCAATGCTTTCATATGGTGGTAAAGCTGCCCCGTCGTACCCATCTGCAGACGCTCCACCAGCTCTGACCCGCTTAGAGGCTGAACCATGACGGACTTGAGAATATCAAGCCGCTGCTTGTGACTAATAGCAGCGAGCACTTTGGCGGCTTTCTCCCCGTCGAGCTCCAGAAGCTGACGAATCTGCCTCTCTTGGGGGTCCCAGCGGTAGCTTCGCTCTTCATCGCGGATATGGCCAGAATAATAAATAGTCCCCGCCCCGTCCTCCTCTGCCCGGATGCTTCCGAGAGCCGAATCCCTCTGCTCAAAACCTTCCTGAATCCTTTTGGAAGGGGAGGATCCTACAAGCTTGGTGACAAGCTGACGAAGATCATCCAACTGGAATTTTAGTAAATCCAGCTCTGCTCCGTAATCTCTGGCGGTAGCCAAGATACATCACCTCATCAAATTATTGAAATACGTAGTTACGTAACTACGTAAATGATAACATGAAGTGTTTTGTTTTGTAAATATATTCCTGGATGAATAAAAAAACGACCTTGAATTGAATTCAGGTCGTTTGGTGGGAGTGCTATTGCGCCATTTCCTTGGCTGCAGCCACCTTGCTGATCCCTGTGTGGATATCAAGCCAGCTGCTGAGCTGCCGGAAGCCGTCGAGCGAGAAGTGAACGATTTGTTTTTCCTTTCCTTCGCCGGACATTTCGATGACGATCTTGTTCTCGCTTTCGGTGCAAATGGCAATGTAATTCGAAGTTTCTCCCTGCGCCTCCTCCTGCCAATTGCACAGGTAACTGCTGGTAAAGCTCTTCACGACGCCACTCCCTTTGAATAAGTTAATGACTTTCAAACCGTCAGCTGCATGGCTTACCGCTTCCAGCGTCGGGGTGTGCCTACTCTCCTCCGCACAGCTAGGCGCCTCCGCCAGCTCCGACGCGGAGGTCTCTGCCTGAGGGGTCGCTACGGGTTCGGCAGCTTCCGAGGCTTCCACAGCCAGGGCCTCAGTCATAGCCTGCGCTTGCACTTCCGGCGTTGTCTCCACCGTCGCAGCGATAGCAGCATGGCTGTCCGACTCCTCCTCGGACGCCAGCGGCTTAAGATGCGGCATCGCGTACTTGCGAATGATCTCCTTCAGCCGCTCCGGGTTGAACGGCTTCATCACATAGCCTTTAGCCCCGGCATCCAGTGCGTCGAAGATCAGATCCTGCTGGTTGCTTGCCGAGCAGATCAAAATAACCGCTGTGGAATCGAGCTTTAGGATTTCCTTAATCGCATCGACGCCGTTCATCTCCGGCATGGTCAAGTCCATCATGACAAAATCCGGAATGAGCTCTTCATAGAGCTTAACGGCCTCACGGCCGTTGCTTGCCTCACCTACGACCTCATATCCGGACTGTCTTAAGCAATCGGCAACCATTCTTCGCATAAAGTTCGTATCGTCTACCACCAGCACCCGATAGGACATATTCCGTGGCCTCCTTTGTGTTTTCACTGCAAATTCTGTGCCTCAACCGCTGCTGATTTCACGCAGCACTTCATCCACTGTCGTAATGCCGCTGCGTGCCTTCATGAGACCGTCATAAAGCAGGGACTTCGAACCACTCTGCTCCAGCTGCTGCTTCAGTTCCTCCGGTTGGCGCCTCGATAACATCCAGCTTCGTAGTCCTTCCTCTGACGTCACCACCTCTTGAAGAGGAACATACCCCCTATAGCCGGTCTGCTGGCATAAGCTGCAGCCGCTGCCCCGGATGACCGTAGGCTTGCCGCTGATCTGGGCGGATACGAAGGAGCGGAAGTTTCCGATCAGCCCCTTGCTTGCCTTGCCGTCCTCCGGATGAAGCAGCCCATGGCTTTCGAATTGGGCGGCCTCCTCATCCGTGACCGGAACCGATTGGGCGCATTGCTTGCATACTCTGCGTACCATACGCTGGGAAACGACACAATGCAGGGAGGAAGCCGCTAAGTAGGGATCCGTTCCTCTATCCAGCAAGTGCTGAAGGGTCTCTGCGGCACTGCTGCCGAGGACACTCCCTATAATCAGCTTTCCCCCAGCTGCGGCGCGGAGCGCCATCTGCAGCATGCCCGGTGAAGAAAGATCATCGATGAGGATGGCGTTCGGCTCCTGCCTCAGCACGGAGCGGAGAGCCAGAGGGGCTGTGAGGCCGACTTCATCCTTCACTTCCACCTGCTGAACGCCGTCCAGCCTGCGCAGTACACGTTCCTCGACCGATGCGCATCGGAGCGTTTCTTTGTTCAGCTCCTCCATCAGCGTGTACAGCGTTGTCGTTTTGCCGCTGCCCCAAGGCCCTGAAACTAATATCAGTCCGGAGGGCCGTCGAATCGATTTTTCCAATTTATGAAGGTTCGGCTCGCTGAGCGATAGTTCGGAGAGCTTGCGGATTGCTTCCGAAGCATCGGTTACACTGACGAAAAGGCTCTCCCCCGCGGTGGTCGGCAGAGTGGAGAGACGCAGATCGACCGTCCTGTCCGCTACATGGACCCGCAGCGATCCTTCCTGAGGGAGCTTACGCTCCGAAGGGTCGAGCGCAAAGGCGTTCTTCATCCGTTCCGTCAGCCCAAGCTGCAGTTTAGAGGGCAGCGTTGTATGGGTTCGCATCGAACGGTCGATTTTGAATCGGACCCAAGCACCCTCATTCTGAGGCTCCAGGTAAATACCGCAAGCCGTTTGCCGAACGGCCTCCTCCAGCAATTGCTCCCAGAGATCCGTCGCATCCTGCATACCGTAGTGCCGAAGAACGGCTTGCTCGATTTCCGTTCTTGTCGCAAGACAGGGCTGTACCAGCAAGCCGGTTGTCATTTGGATGTCCTTAAGGGCCTCCTGATTCAGGGGGTCCAGCATGACCACCCTTAGTTTTCTCCCTTTGACCTCCAGCGGCATGACCCCGTGCTTACGGGCTAACGTCCCTGGGATCAGCTGCAGGGTTTGCTCGTCGAACTGAGCCTCCTCCATATTGACTACGGGGACGCCGAGCTGGAATTCGAGCGCTTCTACCAGCTGCCGTTCTGTGATAGAGCCGTTTAAGGTTAGCAGCTCACCCAGCTTTCGGGGCGTGGTCGCCTGCTGCAGAAGGGTCTGCTCCAACGTTTCCTTCGTAATCAGCCCGTTCATGATTAGAAGCTCGCCAAGTCGCATAGGGATCTCCTCTCTCTAGAAATGAACGCAAAAAAGCCAAGCACCTCCGAGCAACCCGGCTGTCCTGCCATCCCTGGGGATGGGGTAGACCCGTGGCTTTGCGTCCCCGACTTTCGTACGGGTTTGCCTTTGTTCCTTGTCTTGGCTTCCTACACACATCGTCAAATTTCACTTACTATCCATTGTACCAAAGCCCGTACTAATCGATATGAGGAGGGAGAATCAATTGTAACCGATACCATCATAGGCCTGAAGAGGGTCATGGCGACCTTTCAAACAAGGAATACAGTCCCCCCAGGAGGGACTTTTTTCCTTATGGGAGCCGATTGCTTTTAACATAAACTCCGGGTTAAGGGTAAGGTGACGCAGTGAATTCCGCCCCCCAGCTTATAGATTTCATCGACCTCTACGGGAATGACATCAATCCCATGTTTAGCAAGCAGGTCCATCGTACGAGCTCCGCTGCTGGAGAATAAGACCCTTCCAGGTTCGAGGGTCAGGGCATTGATCGTTAGGGGAGGATCCTTGGGATCTACATGCAGCAGCTCGATGTCGCGCTGGTGCAGCTCATCGAGGAACCAAAACGGCAGCAGCGCCGTGTTCACGAGAGCCTTGTGATGATCGATCGGCATAAAGGCTTCGTCCAGATGGATGATCGTTGAGGGCAAATCGATGACTAGGAGGCGAATTTGCTGCAAGGATAAAATGAACCGGATTTGCTCAATCCCCGCAGGGTTAACCCGTTCGGACCGGCCGATCAGCGCAGTGGCCGGATCCAGCATCATAAAGCTGCCGCCCTCTGCAAGGCCCGTTCCCTGAACCATGCCTAGGATTGGAATTCCCAGCCCTGCGAATGTCCGGGCAGCCAGCGGTGTCTCCCCATAGCGCAAATGAAGGGCTGGACGGGACAGGATAACACCTCCGGGTATTACCATAGCAAGGTCCCTCGTGAACATTCGCTCCGGGAGTCCATCGGAGGCTTCGTCCAGTGACAGGACTTCGATCCCCTCCTTCTTCAACGCTTGAGTCAAGCCGTCATATTGTGTTTGCAGCCGTTCCAGAGCAGGGAGCTCTTCTTGTCGGTAGTCACTAGGTGTGTTGCCCTTTACCTCTTCGTTGAATACAGGGCCGGCTTCGATTTCTGCCACATGGCGGTGCAGATGCAGCACTTCCCGGCCCGGACGATGCATCAGAATTTTGCCTATGCGGCCGATCTCATTCGATGCCCCCCAATAATCCCCCCATACTTCTCGAAGCATTTCCTTATCGTAAGAGGGCTTCGTCACCAAGTCCCTGGATAAATATCGTTTAGTAAGCTTCATAAGTGCAGTCTCATTCCTTTCCTCTCTTTTCAGTGTAACCACAGATCAACGGTTTCAGCCTAGGATTTGGGCAAAGAAGAAAGTAGTGGTACAATGGCAGGAGTATGATTATAGGAGATGAACCATGTTTAGCGAAGATGTTATTTTGACCAAAGAGGGGCTTGCGAATTTGGAGGCCGAGCTTGAGGAGCTCAAAACCGTAAAGCGTAAAGAGCTGGCCGAGCGCCTTAAGGTAGCCATCAGCTACGGTGATTTGAGGGAAAACAGTGAATATCATTCGGCGAAGGACGAGCAGGCGTTCTTGGAAACTCGTATCAAGACGCTGGAGAACATGCTTAAGAAAGCCCGCGTTGTGGAAGCCGGAGCCAATGATCTTTCGACGGTACAAGTGGGCTGCAAGGTGGTTCTCCATGATGTGGAGTTTGACGAGAAGGTGGAGTACCAGTTAGTAGGTCCGGCCGAAGCGGATGTGGAGAGCAACAAGATCTCGTACGAAAGTCCCCTGGGCAAGGAGCTAATGGGTAAGTCAGTCGGTAGTAAAATCAGCGTTCCGGCGCCGTCCGGGATTATCGAATATGAGCTGTTAGAGATCAAGCTGTAGGCAAAACAATCCAAATCACTCCAAATAGGGGTGATTTTTGTTTTTAACGGTTTTTGTTTGGGAGCCGTTGACAGGCTTGGCGGGCGTTGGATACGATGGTGCATAAGATATGGCTTTCAAGCACGCCTGAAGGTCGAGAAGCCGGGCGGCGCGGATGAGCTGCTGACGGCGCTGGAACCATGTGATGCATCAGCGCCAGACACGGGCTTATGGCGTACTATAGCGAGGAAGAGAACTATCGGACGATGAAGCGAGAATCGGGAGGGGATGAAAGGGTGGAAGAAAAAGGAGAAAAAGACACATGGGCAATCGGCAGAGCCGCAGAGCAGGTCCTGATCGGACTTGCCGGATGGGGCGACCACGATTCGCTCTATGCGGATACGGGCGTGACCGGCAGGGATAAGCTCCGGGCGTACAGCGGGCATTTTCCAGTGGTCGAGGTGGACAGCTCCTTCTATGCGATCCAGTCCCCCGAGACCTTCGCCCGGTGGGCTGAGGAAACGCCGCCGGGCTTCCGCTTCGTAGTCAAGGCTTACCAGGGGTTAACCGGCCACCAGCGGGGGCCGGAGATGGTGCGCCGCGCGCTGGCGGCGCTGAAGCCGGTGGATCCGCACCGCCGCGGGGTGCGGCCTTCTCCCGCTGCGGCCCCCCCGAGCCGCAGCGAGCTGTTCCGCGCGTTCCGCGACTCGATCGCGCCGCTGGCTCACGCGGGTAAGCTGCTGGCGGTACTGTTCCAGTACCCGCCCTGGTTCGACTGTACCCGCGAGAACGTGGAGTCGCTGCGCTATGCGCGTGCAGCGATGGAGGGGCTGCCGGTGGCGCTGGAGTTCCGCCACCGCAGCTGGTTTGCGCCGCAGCTGCGGGAGCGCACCCTCTCCTTCATGAGGAAGGAGGGGTGGGCGCACAGCATCTGCGATGAGCCGCAGGCCGGCGAAGGCAGCGTGCCGACCGTGCTGGAGGTCACGCACCCGGACCTGACGGTCGTGCGTTTCCATGGGCGCAACGTCGCCGGGTGGAATAGCACCGGCCAAACCGATTGGCGCGATGTGCGATATCTTTACCATTACAGTGAGACGGAGCTCGCCGAATGGGCAGACCGCCTTGTGCAGCTGCAGCGTCAGACGGCTCGCATTGCCGTCATCTTCAATAACAATTCCGGCGGTCATGCTGCCGGCAACGCCAAGGAGCTTATGCAGCTCATGGATATTGACTACGAAGGCTTGGGTCCGAGGCAGCTGGATCTGTTCTAAGGGAACGGTGATGATGCTTTGTCATGCGGTAGACCGCCGCTTTTGACCCTTATCCCTATGGCTCAGTAAGCGGCCGTTAAGAACCCGATGGGGATTCCAGAATTCCCCTTCCGCTCATTCTCTGACCACGAATTTCCCCATGGTGCACGGAGTTTAATGCCTCCTCCGTTCTAAAGATGGGGGGATGCTCAGGAACAGAAGCTAATCAGCTGCCTGTAGGTATAACGAGGCATGTTCATGCACAGGTGTGTTAACGAAGACAACACAGCTCCATCCCTGGAATGGTTGATTCGATAACAAAATTCGTCAAGATAGACCTGCAGATGCTTGCGACCGAGGCCCTTGAAGGTCCGGTTCATCCATCGACTTGCACGACCGGCCAGCTGAAGCAGCGGGACAAGCCTGGCGGAGCTATACCTTTGGGTTACGTAGGTTGCCGTGGCTGCGGAGCTGATTTCATTCTGTGTGAAGGCCTTGATCGCATCACGGTGAACGATTCGATTCTGAATATGCTTCTTGGAAATCAGCTTCATTTTGACATAGTCAGCGCCATCAGGTGCGGTTGAATTGCTTCCGGTTCCGACAAAGAAAGGATGCTCTGAGGGGGAAGCCTGAAACGAAGCGTTCAAAGGCCGGTTATAAACAGCCGCATTTACTTGCACAATGCCCAGCAGGAGGTTCTCCATGTCAGCGGAGCCAATGGCATAGCGAATTTTTTGCAGCATGGTCCAGGCTGTTTTGTAGGTTACACAGATGATCTGGCTCAGTCGTAGGGCCGAAGTCCCCATGTCGGAGGCAACCAGAGCTAGTGCAGTGAACCATTTGGTAAGGTCGGTTTTGCTTCCTTCAAAGACGGAACCTGTCAGTAGGGAGGCTTGATGGCGGCACAGACGGCATTCAAACAGGGGGAGCCTGCGCGTAGTCGTCACATAACAATGGGGATGGGCACAGCGAGGGCAGCAATAGCCGTCAGGCCATTTCCATTGAAACAACATAGTAACACATGCGTCCTCTGTCCCTGTAGGAAACAGATGGGCTTCCGTCAACCTAACGTTGAAATCCATACCGTTCTTTGCCCCCTTCGTTCCTATTTTACCAAACGTATGTTCTTATTTCAACTGTGATTTTCCAATTATTTAAAATGTGTTACTGACCGTGTTCTGAGCCATGGGGATAAGGTTCAAACGAGATCGCCAAACCCCAATTCTCCCCAGCACTCGGCTCCCTTTCAAAGACCCTCCCTCCAAACCAAGCCTCCCTTGCGAACCTTATAGCATCAGGATGACCGGCCCGGGTTAGCTGGATCGCGAATTGCCCGTCCGGGTCCATTCAACAGGAGGCTCAATTCAACATGACTCGTACTCGCGCAAAAAAACATTGGCTGCTCCCCGTTACGATTACCGCAGGCGTTGTTGCCGCCTCACTTATCGCGCCTTTCTCCATGGCCGCTGAGCTTCTGCAGCTGCAGGTGAACGTAGTCCCCTTTAGTTGGAAGGTAAACGACCGCACCTTCGAATCTACGGAAGGTTATAAGGACGGCGCGGAGAAGCTTCCCGCCAGCTTGAACTATAAAGGCACAACCTACATACCGATCCGGCTGCTTGCTGAAACGCTAGGCTACCAGGTCACATGGAACGACGCCACCAAGACGGCAACCATCGCAAATGCGGCTGCCGGCGAAGATGACCCGATCTCGGATATCCCTGTCAGCAACGCGAAAAGTGTCTCGTATATTCCAAACCCGGCCACACTTACGAAGGCTGCCATGTGGCTGGCTAAGCCCGACGCGGCTGCGGCGAAGCTCGGGATCATTCCCGCAGGCACTCACGTCAGCGTAACGAAAGAGGAGAACGCAGATTGGCTGCAGATCTCTATGGACGGACAGACAGGCTTTATTCCGGCCTCTGCCGCAGCTTACCGGCGTGCAGCGGATCGTCCGGCGTGGGAGCAGAAGGCGGATGCGATCATTGCGGAGGGCCTCCGCTACCTAGGAGCACCTTACGAATTCGGAGCTTCCACGAAGCAAACCGCGACGTTCGACTGCTCGTCTTTCCTGAAGCATATATTTGCGCAGGAGGGCTATACTTTACCCCGGGATTCCCGCCAGCAAAGCCGCATAGGCAGCGACATCAAGCTATCGGAGCTTCGCAAGGGCGATCTGATCTTCTTCACGACACCACAGCGGAAAAATAAATCCGGCATCGAGCAGATAGGCCACGTATCCATGTACCTAGGAGACAATTTGATGCTGCATACCTTCCGTGTAGGGATCGGCGTCACGGTAACCGAATTGGACAGCAATTGGACGAATCGAATCGTGAAGGTGAAGCGCATCTTGGAATAGCCGCATAAAATGGCTGGTTTTACCCCACATTAACTTCGATCCTTATCAAGGAAGGAGGGCGTGGAGCCGCCATGACTACTCAAGATTCCAGTCTTCAGTCGCAGAATCCCATCTCGCAGGCTCAAAATTCTGTAGATACAGCGCATAATGCCGTAACGCAGGCACAGTCGCATCCATCCCGTCAGATGCTTCGCCAAGCGGATGCCGCTGTGGATCGGGCCGAGAAGGCTGTAAGCCAGGCACTCGATCAAGGCAATTCGGAGGCCGTTCAATTGGCAGCCGAACAGCTGGCAAACGATGAGAATGACTTGAGCGCCATCGAGCCGATGAAAGAGTAACCGAAAGACTCCGGTCGTCCTTAGTACATCAGGGCGTCCCGAGTCTTTTTTCATTGCCACAAGGCAGAAGGCCTATGCTACAATGGTAAGGAATGGAACGAATCTGAGGAGGTAGCGATTGTGATAGCAGAGCCTGGACTTGAACTTCTCCATGACGAACAAGCGACGCTTGGCGAAGGCCCGGTATGGGACCATCGGCAAGGCTTACTATATTGGGTAGACATTATCGGCAAAAGGGTGCACCTCTATGACCCGAAGCTTCGCAGCAATCGTACGATTCAGCTGGAACAACTGGTAGGTGCTGCGGTGCCTCGTAGAGAGGGCGGCCTGGTGCTGGCCATGCAGAACGGTCTTCACTTACTGGACTTGGAAACCGAGCAGCTCCGATTTCTCGTCGATCCGGAGCAGGATCAGCCGGGCAACCGCTTCAACGACGGTAAATGCGACAGCGCCGGCCGATTCTGGGCAGGGACGATGGATATGAAAGAGGAAGCGCCCCGGGGGTCGCTCTATTGCTTGGAGCCGGACGGTACACTGCACAAGAAAATCTCCGGCGTCACTACCTCCAATGGACTTGGTTGGAGCCCCGATGACCGGATCATGTACTACATTGACTCCCCTACCCGCAAGGTTAGCGCCTTCGACTTCGAGCTCTCCACAGGAGCAATTTCGAACGGCCGCACGTTGTTCACGATTCCGGAAGGAGAGGGCTTCCCCGACGGTATGACCGTCGATGCCGAAGGCATGCTTTGGGTCGCGCAGTGGGACGGCTGGCAGGTATCCCGATGGAACCCGGCGACGGGCGAGCGCATTGGTCAAATCAGGCTGCCGGTCGCCCGTGTCACCTCCTGCACGTTCGGCGGCGACAATGATGACGAGCTGTATATTACAACCGCCCGGATCGGCTTATCCGAGCAGGAGCTTGCCGAGCAGCCCCATGCAGGTGGTTTGTTCCGTATTCGGCCGGGTGTGAAGGGAAGAGCAACAAGCTTTTATGGCGGATAAACAAGACTGGCAGGAACCGTCCGAGGAGGACGGGATCCAAGCATATATTCAACTGATCGAGCAGGGCCTGATTCCCGAATTTCACGTAGAGAGCGAGGATCCGCACGATCCGGTGGAGGTGCATTACCTGCCAAAGCCATGGAAGCTCCTTGGTGCGGGGAATTACGCCGCGGTAGCGATGCATCCGGACTACCCTGACCGGGTGGTCAAAATGTATGCTCCCGGCCGCCCGGGACTCGAAGAGGAAGCGGATGTGTATCGGAGACTGGGGAAGCATCCCGCTTTTTCCGAATGCCTGTACTATGGGAACAACTATCTGGTTCTGCGGCGCTTAACGGGGGTTACCCTGTATGATTGCATCCGGCGGGGCATTTATATTCCTCGGCAGGTGATCGCCGACATCGACATGGCGCTTGATTACGCCAGGTCCAAGGGACTGAATCCTCACGATGTCCATGGAAAGAATGTGATGCTGAAGGACGGCCGGGGTATGGTGGTGGATGTATCCGATTTTTTGAAGCCGGAGCCGTGCAGCATGTGGGACGATCTCAAGAAGGCCTACGATACCTTTTATTTCCCGGTGTTTCATAATCTTCCGGTTCCGGGCAAGGTGCTGAACATGGTGCGAAAGGGCTATCGTTATCTTAAGAAATTTCGAGATTGAAACCTCGTATGACCCGTTCCGTATTGTAAATCAATCGGCATCATGGGATGCTTATCAATCGAGGGGGAATTCCAAATGTCTTTCTTTAAAAAAATGATGGCTAGCGTCGGCATCGGCTCGGCAACGGTGGATACCCGATTGGAGTCGGCGGAGGTCGTCATCGGAGAGGAGCTTCGCGGTGTAGTTGCGATTCGCGGAGGCCAGCTGGAGCAGCAGATTGATAATATTTACTTATACATTAAGACGCATTATATCAAGGAAGAGAACGATACCAAGGTAACGAAGGAGGCGGAGGTAGCCAAATACCTCATTACAGAGGGATTTGTTCTGAAGCCGAATGAAACGAGAGAAATTCCGTTCGCTGTGCCGGTTCCTGATCGTACCCCGGTATCGTACCGCAGCACGAGGGTATGGCTTGAAACAGGGCTCGATATCAAAATGGCCCTTGACCCGACGGATCGGGATTACATGGAGGTGCGAGCCAGCGACTCCATGCAAGTGATTCTGGATGCGCTCGATGTGCTGGGCTTTCGATTGCGCGAGGTGACGAACGAGTATGCTCCGCGGCTCGGTATGGGCTTGCCGTTCGTCCAAGAGTTCGAGTTCGTGCCGACCAGCAAGTTTCGGGGCTCGCTTGACGAGCTGGAAGTGCTCTTCTTCCCGCGCGGGGATGACCTTGAGCTGTATATGCAGATTGACCGCAAGGCGCGAGGGCTCAGGGGGATTTTCGCGGAAGCGATGGAGATGGACGAGAGCTTTATCCGGTTTACTATACCGGGCAGCGAACTTCGCCGCGGGGCCTACGAGGCGGCCGATCGACTGGAGCAGCTGATTGCACGTTATATCTAAAGCATAACATTGACAGGCCTCTGTTCTTTTCATAGAAAAAAGAACGGGGGCTTGTTTCGTTATGGAAAGGAAGGAATTGAACGGGCTTTATCGAATACAGAAGAGTATCTTACTTAAACTTTCACCGGGAAGCAGGAGAATTGCAATGCATCAAAAGCAGGTTAACGTGTTGATTGTCGATGACCGACCGGAAAATTTGCTAGCTATGACCTCCACGCTGCAATCCCCCGACTATGCCATCGTCACGGCCGGATCCGGAGAGGAAGCTTTGCGGCTTGTACTCAAGGATGACTTTGCGCTGATTTTGATGGATGTGCAGATGCCGGGACTCAATGGCTTCGATACGGTCAAAATGATTAAATCCCGCGAGCTTTCGAAACACATTCCCGTTATCTTCGTCACGGCGTTAAGTCATGCAACGGAGCATACGGTGCGCGGCTATGAGGTAGGCGCAATTGATTTTGTATTCAAGCCGGTTCATCCGGCGGCTTTGAAATATAAGGTGGAGCAATTTGTGCAGCTGTACGCCGACCGTCAGCGGCTCAAAGCTCAGAAGGAACTGATTGCTAACCGGACGGAGGAGCTGCAAGCGGCGAACACTCTGCTTCTTGAGACGACTAGGGAACTGAGGAAGATGGAGGCATTGGCCCGTGTTGTCGGCGAAACCTCTGTCGATTCCATTCTCGTTGTGGATGCGGAAGGGAAAATTATGAGCGCCAACCCGGCCATCAAGCCGATGCTGGGCTACCAGCCGGAGGAGCTGATGACCAAGCCGTTGAGCGTTCTCCTTCCGGATGCCGAGCAATGGTTCGGCACAAGTGTCAAGGCTCAAGAGGCGCTGATCGGAAGAATCGGACGCATCTCTGAGAAACAAGCGGTGCGCAAGGATGGAAGTACGTTCCCCACGGAGGTTCAGCTCGGGGAGGCGCGTATTGAGGATCGCTCCATCTATGTATGTTCAGTAAGGGATATTACGGAGAGAAAGCTTCAATATATGCGGCTTGAAGAGGCCGTGGCGCAGCGGACAAGCGACCTGCAGGGGGCCAATGCCAGGCTGAAGGAGGAGATGCAAGAGCGCTCCAGGATGGCTGAGCAGCTGAAGAGCTCTTATGATCAGATCAGCGACATTTTGGAAAGCATCACGGATGCGTTCTATGCACTCGATGCGAATATGCGCATTCACTATTTGAACGGATCTGCCGAGAAGCAGATTGGTGTCAGCCTAAATATGGCGTACGGACGATCGCTTTGGGACTTCGTATCCAAGGAGAAGAGCCGGACCTTTGAGCTGGTACAAAGATCAATTAAGGAGCAGCTTCCGGTCAAGGAGGAGCTCTATTCGCTTCTGACGGGGGGCTGGATCGAGGTCCGCGTCTATCCGACGGCTCATGGGGCCAGCATTTATGTGACGGATACTTCGGAACAGAATCGGATGAAGCTCGACGTACAGTATTCGCAGGAACGGTTCTATAAAATATTTAAAGCAAGTCCCAGCTTAATGGGAATTCAATCGCTGAGCGACCATTCTTATCTGGACGTGAACGAAAGCTGGGTTCGCCACACGGGATATACCCCCGAGGAGCTTATTCAGGGAAAAGCGGATTTGCAGCTGACGGTGGAGCCTCAGGAATCCCAAGGTCAGCATTATTCGGTAGACGGAGAAGGCACCGTGCAGGATCTGAAGGTTAGTTATGTGACCAAGGCAGGAGAAGTCCGCGTCGGATTGCTTTCCACGGAAATTATCGAAACGCTCGGAGAGCCCTGCGTACTCACGGTAATCACAGATATTACGGACCGGGTGGAGCTGGAACGGGAAATTGCCCGTCTGGACCGGCTGCATATGATCGGAGAGATGGCTGCGGGCATTGCCCATGAAATTCGCAATCCAATGACGACCGTACGCGGCTTCCTTCAGCTGATGCGGGCGAAGAAAACGCTGCCGGGCCGGGAGATTCTAGACATCATGGTGGAGGAGCTGAACCGGGCAAACGGCATTATTACGGAGTTTTTGGCGCTTGCTAAAAACAAGACCACCGACCGCAGGCTGCAAAGTCTCAATGGGATTGTGGGAGCGATCGTTCCGCTGATCCAAGCCGAGGCCACACTGGCGGGAAAAACCGTGTCCATGAAGCTTGGAGACGTTCCGCAGCTGGCATTGGATGAAAAGGAAATCAGGCAGATGATTCTGAATTTGGCGCTGAACGGTCTGGAAGCTATGGAGGCAGGGGGGACATTAACGCTGGCTACTTATACAGATAACGAAGGAACCATGCTGGAGGTACGTGACCAGGGACATGGGATGAACCCTAATGTGCTGCAGAAGCTGGGGACGCCGTTCTTTACCACGAAGGAAACAGGCACGGGGCTTGGACTCGCCGTGTGCTTCAGTATTGCGGCTCGGCATCAAGCGCGGATTACTTGGCAAACCGGAGAGGTCGGCACGATTTTTTGCGTCCGTTTCCCGCTGCATCCCGACATGGAGGATCTGGAAACGGGCCATGCAGGCATACTGGCTTCCATCCATACTTCATAGAAGATTTGCAAGCTGTCCGAGGCCTGAGCCTTGTGGCAGCTTTTTTTTGTAATTTGCACATTGAAGCATACATGAAATGGGGTTTATTGTTAAATGATAAGCTTTGTATGTCTTGGAAGGAGGAGCGAAAACGATGTCCAAAAATTTAACGGAAGTACTGAATACCCAGATCGCCAATTGGAGCGTGCTGTTTATCAAGCTTCATAATTACCATTGGTATATTAAAGGGCCGCAATTTTTTACCCTGCATACCAAGTTTGAGGAGCTGTATACCGAGGCTGCCCTGCATGTGGATAATCTCGCGGAGCGTCTGTTGGCATTAAGAGGCCAGCCGGTGGCGACAATGAAGGAAATTTTGGCGAAGTCGAGCATTCAGGAAGCCGGCGGCAGCGAAAACGCGGATCAGATGGTCCAGGCGATCGTTAACGATTTCGGCACCATTATTCAAGAGCTGCGTGAGGGGATGAGCATTGCCGAGGAAACGGGTGATGAAACGACCGGCGATATGCTGCTGGCCATCCACAGCGGGCTGGAGAAGCATGTTTGGATGCTGGAATCGTTCCTGAGCAAGTAAGACGGTTGAAGAAAGCACAGCCACGCTTCGAGTATACGGAGCGTGCAGCTGTGCTTTTTCTATGCCCTCGTTCGCTTAGAGCTTTTGACTTGGGTTATAATGGATAGCAAAAGGGATAAGGCGGTGCTGTCTACCATGATCGGAATATCGAAATGGCCTCTGCTCGGCTTAGCGGGGGCGATGCTGCTGAGCGGCTGCGATATGAACAAGCCTTCGGCTCCTCCCGTATCGGCTCCCGGCAAGCAAACCGAGGCACCGGCGAGCTCGAAGTCGACCCCCTATACGGCCGAAGTGCTCGTATCGGGATTACAGGTGCCTTGGGATCTTGCTTTTGCTCCGGACGGACGCCTGTTCTTCACAGAGCGCGGCGGGACACTGCGCATGATCGATCAGGGCAAGCTGGCGGAAAAGCCGGTGTTCCGCATCGAGGACGGGCTCTACAAGGAAGCGGAAGCAGGAGTTCTTGGGCTGACCCTCGACCCCGATTTTGCCAAAAATCACTATATTTATGTGTACCATTCGTACCAAGATAGCGGCGGGAAGCCGGTCAATCGGGTCGTTCGCCTCATCGAACAAGGGGGCAGCGCCAAACTCGACCGTGTCATTATAGATAGACTGCCGGGCAACCGGATTCATGACGGTGGACGTGTAAGGTTCGGACCGGACGGTATGCTGTATGTCACGAATGGTGATGCCGCCTCCCCCTCCCTGGCACAGCAGCTGGACTCGCTGGCCGGCAAAATTTTTCGTGTGCAGCCGGACGGCCAGGTGCCTAAAGACAATCCGTTTCCCGGTTCACCGGTATACAGCTTAGGGCATCGGAACCCGCAGGGACTAGCATGGCACCCGGTGACAAAGCAGCTTTACAGCACCGAGCACGGACAGACGGCGCACGACGAGATCAACCTCATCGAGCCCGGGGCGAATTACGGCTGGCCGCTCATCCAAGGCAATGAGAGCCAGGTGAAGCCTACGGATGCCGGGAAGCTCGGTCCCGGACCGCTTAAAACGCCGCTCGCGCATAGCGGGGACGACACCTGGGCCCCCTCCGGCATCACCTTTGTGACGAAAGGGCCCTGGAAGGGCAACCTGCTGGCGGCTAACCTTCGGGGGACGCAGGTGCTGCGGGTGACGCTCACGGAGGACGGCAAGGGCGTCCATGCCATCGAGCCGCTTTACAAGGGGGAATTTGGCAGAATACGGGCGGTGGCCGAAGGGCCGGACGGGTCCGTTTACCTTCTGACGAACAATCGCGACGGCCGCGGACAGCCGAAGGCGGACGATGATAAAATCATCCGGCTCAAGCCGAATTTTTAAGCAAATGGGGATGGCAATGCCATGGAACACGACCTGCAGGAATTACTACAAGAGATCATCAAGGAGCGTAAGCTGATTCAAGCTACCGTCAGCCAGCCGCGCCGCAGCGATCCATCCGGATGCACAAAGGTGACAGTGAAGCCGGTACAATTGAAAGGAGAGCTTTACTATCAATTCAGCTCCTTCTGCGGACCGAAGGTATTTCACGACAATCTGGAGCCCGCGGCGGCACAAGAGAAGCTGAGTGTGCTTCTTGGCGAGCAGTATCGTCAGGCGCTGCTGCAGTCGGCGGATGCCGACTACCAAGTATTGATCAGCAAGAAGGGCAAGGTTGGGATCCTCAAGAAGCCGCCTACCAAGGAGGCTCCCAAGACGTTAACCCACAATCGGAAGAAGCAGTATCTTCTTGAAGAGGGAGTTCCGGTCCCTTTTCTCGTGGAGCTGGGCATCATGAATGCCGAGGGGAAGGTGTTGGCTGCGAAGTATGATAAATTTCGGCAGATCAACCGCTTCGTGGAGATGATTGCCGACGTTGTACCGCATCTGGCCAAGGATCGCACGCTGAACATCGTCGACTTCGGCTGCGGCAAGTCGTACCTGACCTTCGCCCTATACCATTACTTGAAGGAGCTGCAGGGTCTGGACATCCGGGTCATCGGACTCGATCTGAAGGAGGATGTCATAGCACACTGCTGTGCTCTGGCTGAGAAGTTCGACTACCGGGGGCTTCGGTTCCTGGTCGGAGATATTGCGAAATATGATGAGCTGGACCGGGTCGATATGGTCGTCACGCTGCATGCCTGCGACACGGCCACCGATGCCGCACTGGAGAAGGCCGTACGCTGGGGAGCCGATGTGATCCTCTCGGTGCCCTGCTGTCAGCATGAGCTGTTTCGTCAGGTCCGCAGCGACGTCCTATCGCCCCTGCTTCAGCACGGGATCCTGAAGGAGCGCTTCTCTTCCTTGGCTACGGATGCGATGCGGGCGCGACTGCTGGATATGATGGGCTATCGCACGCAGCTGCTTGAATTTATAGATATGGAGCATACGCCCAAAAATATTTTGATCCGTGCGGTAAAGGGCAAGCGTCCGCCGCAGGCCGAGCTGGAGAAGCTGCGGCAGGGCTATGAGGCCTTTCGGGATTTTCTGGGGGCGGATCCTTATTTGGAGCGCGCGCTGCAGCTAGAGTTGAAGGCTTAATGATTACTTAACCAAAACTTTCCTGTTTCGTCACATTTCCGGCCGAATCTTATCCCATCTCTCGCAGGCAGCCATTATAAAATGGTACTAAGGACATGAAGATCTGCCACGAGGATAGGAGGTTAGACGGATGTGGAAATGGGTACAATCTCTCACCGGCCGGTTTATGCTTTACACTACCGGTGTATTATTGGTTTTGATGGGGTCGGTTTATCTTTTTCAATCCAATGAAATTCGTAAAGACGTAGAGGGGCAGCTGCTGGATAAAGGCAGAAGCCTGGCCATGGCTCTGTCGAGGAGCCTGCAGAGCGTGACGGAAGCCGATATGCAAACGGGTGTCACTTTATCCGATGGAACGCGCTTCACGGGGAATGAGGTTAAGAAGCGGCTGTTTGATGATAAGCTCCAGCTGATTCCAGAGAGTGAGCTGGAAGCCGCCAAACGCTCGAAGGACCCGGCTTATGCTTCGGGGAGGCAGGTGCTTTTTAACGGCAAGGAAATTCCGCTCGCCCAGTATGAGCTCAAATATAGGAGCGCCTACGACGCCTACACGGACGACCGCTGGCAAAAGGTGATCGATGCGTTTCTGACGGACGATCAGGTCGTATTCGCCTTGCCGATCGCGTTCTCGGCAAATCCTGATTATGCGGGTTATATCGCAACCCATAACACCAAATATAGCGCAACCGGCGGGAGCTCCAAGGATGATTGGGGCGTTGAAGGGCTTTTGAGTCAAAAATACCGGGCCAACCGCGTTTTTAACGATACGACGGGCTATCAGGCGGCGGCGAATCAGAACACCTCGGACGTGCTGCTGCAAAAATATCCGCGCATCCTTGAAGGGAAGACGGTTGAAACGTGGGATATCTCCTATCCGTTACTATTGGACGGGAAGCATTGGGGCGGTGTTAGGGTAGCCCTGTCCAAGGAGGCTTCGGATGCTTTGATTGCGAAGCAGCAGCGAACGCTTCTTCTGGAGCTGATCGGATTATTCGCGGGGATGCTGCTGCTGATCTGGGCTCTCTCCCAGTTCGCGGTCGGACGGAAGCTGCGGTTTATGCTGCAGGCCGCCGTGAACCTGAACTCCCACGAAGCCAATCTGGCCTACCGTATTCCGATCCGAAGCAAGGATGAGCTGGGCCGGCTCGGGGAGGAGATCAACGGCTTCATTGCTCATCTGCAGGAGATGATCGGAACCGTTCGCCGCCTTACCTCGCAAGTAACGGTTACAGCGGGACAGCTGTCCGAAGGGGCTGCACAATCCGCCGCTTCCGCGTCCGATATCTCGAGGGCGGTAGCCGAGGTGGCCGCGGGGGCGGAGACCCAGGCTACCAGCGCGGAGGACAGCGCTAAGGCCATGGAGGAAATGGCTGTGGGCATTCAGCGCATCGCGGAGTCCTCGGCCCAGGTTACGGAGGCCTCCCTATCCATGGTGGACGAGGCGAAGCTGGGTCGTGAAGCTTCGCATGGCGCCATGGGACAGATGCTGACCCTCAGCGATTCGGCCGATGCCGTAGGTTCGGCGATCCGTCAGCTGAACGAGCGGATGGATGCTGTCAGCGAGATGGCTGCTGTGATCACGGGCATCGCCTCACAGACGAACCTGCTTGCGCTGAATGCGGCCATCGAAGCGGCCCGGGCGGGAGAGCAGGGCAAGGGCTTCGCCGTAGTGGCCGGCGAAGTAAGAAAGCTGGCCGAGCAATCGGAGGAGTCGTCGCGCGAGATCAACGAGCAGATTGCGGAGATCCAGGCCTCGATGAAACAGGCAGTTGCCGCCATGGAAACCGGCGGGCGTGAGGTTGCGCACGGCGTGGAGGAAGTGAAGCGCGTCGGCGAGGCCTTTGAACGGATTGTGGCGACGGCTCAGCAGGTGTCCGAGCAGATCCAGGAAATTTCCGCCGCCTCCGAGCAAATGTCGGCCGGTACGGAAGAGGTTACCGCCGGTATCGAGGAGATGTCGCGAATCGCCGGCGAGGCGGCACAGCATATGAAGCTGACCGCAGACGCTTCCGCGCAGCAGCTGATCTCCGCCGATCAGACAGCTACGCAGGCCGGCAGCCTTCGCGAGACGGCGGAGCAATTAGAGCAAACCGTAGGGCGATTTCGAGTGTAACCGCGCCCTGCGGTTTTTTTTCGTGGTACAATGAATTATCTACATCATGTCTAACCTAGAGGAGTACGAACGATGGGTTACGTTCTATTAATGCTGGCCACCCTTTCTTGGAGCTTTGTCGGCATTCTAGTGAAGGCTGCTTCGGCTGCGGTGGACAGCACCACGATCACGCTTGCCCGGTTTGCATTCGGCGTTTTGTTCTTGGGGCTTTTTCTTTTCATCCGCGATAGAAGCCTGCAGCTTCGCTTCGATATGAAATGGATATGGATCGGCGCGATCGGGAAATGTATGAATTACTTTTTTGAGAATATCGCCATCTCCATCGGGTATTCCTACGGCAACATTCTGGTCGGTCCCGTGCAGACCGTATCGCTGCTGCTTCTATCGGTTGTGCTGCTCAAGGACAAGGTGACCCCAAGAGGCTGGTTCGCTGCCGCAATGTGTGTAGCCGGTGTGCTCATCATCAGCTGGAATGGGGTACCCCTGGCCGAGCTGTTCAGCGGAGGAGCGTTGACCACTCTTCTCTTTGTGATCTCAGGGATCGGAGCTACCTTCCACGTGCTGAGCCAGAAGCTCCTCATTCGCGATCTGGACTCAGGCACCATGAACTTTTCCATCTTCTTCTGGGCGTCGCTCGTCATGCTGCTACCGCTTCCTTGGCAGTTTGAGATAAAGGGAGCGATGACATGGACAGCCTGGCTTGCCCTCATGCTGCTCGGTTTGATCACGGGGCTGAGCTTCTATTGGTTCTCGCAGGCGCTGAAGAAGGTCGCGTTTCCGATCGCTGTCATTGTGAGCAACACGGCGGTGCTTTTCACGATACTTTGGGGATATCTGTTCTATGGTGATCCGGTGACGACTTATATTATCGGTGGTGCGGTGCTGTTTACGGTGGGACTGGTGGTGCTCAATCTGCCGTCAAAGCGCGTGCGGCTGCAGGCTGCTGCGGAACAGGGCAGCATTAAGCTGTAAGAGGAGGTAAGCGCCTATGAAAATTGTTGGCCTTCCGCCCCTCGTCCGGGAGGACTGCCGGCTGTTGATTCTCGGTTCCATGCCCGGGGTTGCCTCACTAAAGGCGCAGCAGTATTACGGGCATCCGCGCAACCGGTTCTGGCCGCTGCTTTACCGGCTGCTTGACGGCGGGGAACCAAACGGCAGCTATGACGAGCGAATCCGTTTCGCTCTTTCCCGCGGCGTTGCCCTATGGGACGTGCTGTCCGTCTGCGAGCGGGAAGGCAGTCTCGATTCGGCGATCCGGGAGCCGGAGGCAGGGGATTTTGCAGCATTTTACAGCCGGTATCAAGGGATCCGTCATGTGTTCTTTAACGGAAGAACGGCGTCGGAGCTGTATCGTCGGCATGTGCTTCCGACACTTAGGGAGGAAGGAGCTCTCACTTATGTGACACTTCCCTCTTCGAGCCCGGCGCATACACTGTCCTTAGAGGCGAAGCTGGAGCTGTGGCAGCCCGTTCGGGAGGCTTGGTTGAAGGTCTGAGCGCCGTTGGGGGTTATTGTGGGAGCCTCCCATAATTTGACGGCTTCTGATCCATACTAACCCTACGCAGGTGTACAAAAGGGAGATGATCACCGTATGGCTAGAGACAATATCAAGGTTCCCTTCGGATATGAGCCGCCTGATCCGCGGCAGGGGGAGCGCGGCACGATGTGGGTTTACGACAGCTTCGAAGGATATACGGCGCAGGAGCTGATGCAGGTGCTTCACACGGCCGAAGACCGGCGGTTCGCGAAGGTCGTGTTCTATCCGCTTCATGAGGAGACGCTTCGCCGCATGGACCGCAGCGGGGCGGCGGAGCCTATGTACCGCCGGGTACAGCTGCTGGAGGCTCTGCTGGACGAAAGCGATACGGACATCGACTGGGTGATTGAAAACTTTGAAGCGAAGCGCAAGAAATATACGCCGGTCGATTTTGCTTTCCGGTTTTTGCAGGAGAAGTATAAGGGGCCGCATTTTGCCTACGTGACACAGCAGATGGCGAACCGGATGGCGGGCTATGACACGTTCGAGGAATGGATAAAACGCATCCGTCTGTTCATTGCTGAAGACGGCACCGGAGCAGGGTCGGGTGGACTTCATCCAAAGCTTCAGGAATATGAACACCGCTGGGAGCGTGTACTGGTGCGGGTTTGAAGCGGCAATGCCCCCAAAACGGGAGTCGTCTGCGAAGCTTATAAGTACTCTATTATTCCATGAGCTTCGGGCTTGTGAAGGAGGGTACTAGATGAAGTCTTCGCTTTGGCGAAAAACGCTGTTTATTATGATAGCCTGTGTATTGGCATCCGGGCTGGTGTACGGGGCGGTGATGCTGGGGGATGCTCCGGTATCCGCAGAAGTATCGAAGAGCACGCAGGGGCAATTCGTCAGCTTGGAGAACGGAAATAAATCCATCAAGCTGACCTCGGGAGGGTCGGAGGCAGAGTATCCGATCGCCGCAAACGTATGGGTATACCGCAATCTGCAAAAGGCAAGTCTCAGCGACCTGCAGAAGGGGGATCAGGTGGAGCTGATCCTGAACAGCAAGGAGCAGGCCGCTTACGTGAAGGCAAGCAGCGAGACTGCGGCTGCGGCGGAAGACGCGCCCGTGTCCAACGCGGCACCTGTGCCGGCACCCGAGCCCGCGCCAACACAGGTGCCGGTGACGACGCCGACTCCAGCTCCAGCTGCGTCTTCCGGCTCAGCAGCACCTAAGGCAGACCAGGCAGCTCCTGCTGCTGCGGCAGGGACAGGAGCCTGGGCTTGGGAGAAGCTGGAGGTTGAGCTGGAGAGCCGCGAGCTGAAGCTGAAGATTGAACAGAAGGCGGAAGATGCCGGCAAGAAGATGAAGACTGACATCTACGTGCAGACGAAGGACCGCGCGGTTATCCGGTTGACCGATGCCGCCGCGGAGCAGCTCCTGCGAATGCTGCTGCAGGGCTTGCCTTCCGACCGGGCCGCTTGGGAAAAGGGTCTGAAGGAGCGTTTGTCCGCGCAGTTCGGCCTGAAGAGCGTTTCCCCGGATTGGAAGGTCGAGGTCAAATGGAAGGAAGACGGACCTTCCGGTCCTCCGGGAAAAGGGGCGGAGAAGGCAAGCGAGAAGGCCCAGGGCAAGGCAAAGGGCCATGAGAAGGACAAAGGCCCGGACAAAGAGAAGGGCTACGAGAAGAACAAGGACAAAGGGAAAGACAACGGTCACGATGATGACGATTGATCGAAACGAAAAGAGGCTGCCGGGGAGGCAGCCTCTTTTTTGCCTACCGGCATTCCGGTAGCCCGATCTGTTTATTTACTGCCAGCGCCAGCTCACATCAGCTGCTTCCATCCGTCCCAGAATACGTGCGCAGCGAAGTAGAGGAACATGAGTGCCGAGATAAAGGACAACGTTCTCACAAAGCGTTCGCCAAGGGCTTGTCCGCTGCGGGTGCCGACTAGCGAGATGCCGAAGGACCACAGCAGCCCGGCGATGAAAAATCCGCTCATAAAGAGCATGAGACCGGAAAGGCTCTCGGCAGGATCGCTGGCCGCAATGGGACCGGCTGCCGCCGCGAACCAAAGGATGGCTGTAGGCGAGGACAGAGCGATACCGATTCCCCAAAGCACATCGCTCAGCGGAGTTCTATCCGTCACAGATACACCGTCCAGCACAAAGGAGCGGGCACGAAATGTGTCGCGCAGCATGCTGTAAGTAAAATACAATAGCACGGCCGTTCCGCCAATCCAGACGGCCCACCTCACGAAGTCGAGCTGAAGAATGGCGGAAAAGCCGAGCAGCGCCAAGGACAAGTAAATGAGATCTCCGATTGCGGAACCGAAGCCGAACAAAAAAGCCGGACGAAGACCGCGTTCTATGGCCGTTTTGATCATATTGATGTTGACCATTCCCAGGTCAAAGCATAAAGACAGGGAAAACAGAAAGCCGGTTACGAATGCTAAAGAACCGCTCAAAGCAAAAACTCTCCTTCATTTCACTCAAGAAAGCTAGGAAAATAAAGGACAGTATACCATGAGCGGCTCGATCTGAACAGATAGGTTAGGTGATTCAATCGTCTTTCTTCTTGCCCTTTCCTTTGGCTCCGTTTCCTTGCTGCTGCTGCCGTGCCAGGTTCAATTGCTCTTCGAGCTGCAGCCGCTGCTGGAGCTGTGCCTGGGCCGCCGCTTGGGCAGCAGCCTTTGCGGCGGCCTGCGCATCGAGGACCTCCTGCGGCACGGGAAACGGAGATGCCGGCACGTCCTTCAGCACGCGGGTCATCAGCTCCCGGAACAGCACGGCTGGGACCGCTCCTCCGGAGGTCGTCAAATAATGGTTACGATCCGTCTGATCGTAACCGAGCCATATCGCAGCCGTCAGCTCCGGCGTGAAGCCCACGAACCACGCGTCCTTCGCACCATTGGCGCCGATCTGCGCGAACTCCGCTGTCGCCGGCAGCTGCGTGGTGCCGGTCTTCCCGGCCACGGGCCTGCCGCCCAGCGCGGCGGCCTTGCCTGAGCCGGAAGCCACGGCCTCCTGCAGCAGCAGCGTCAGCGTATACGCGTGCATGGGCTTCGTCAGCTGCGTCGGCTGCGGCAGCGCTTCGACCAAGGGGTGTCCCTCCTTGGTCGTTATCTTCGTGATGGCGTGGGCCCGCTGCAGCACGCCTTGATTGGCGATGGCGCCGTAAGCCTGCGCCATCTGCAGCGGCGAGACGCCCTCGGATAAGCCGCCCAGCGCCATGCTGAGATTGCGGTCCGCCTTCGGCAGCTGAATCCCCGCCCTGCGCAGGTAATCCATGCCGGCGTCAAGCCCGATCTCGTTCAGCAGCCAGACAGCCGGGATGTTCCACGAGCGCAGCACGGCTTCCCGCAGCGAGACTTGGCCGCGGGTCTGGCCGTCCCAATCCTTTGGCTGATAGCCGCCGATGTTCAGGTCGCCGTCGTACAGCGTGGAATCCGGCGTGTAGCCGCGCTCCAGTGCCGGACCGTAGACAGCCAGCGGCTTGAAGGAGGAGCCGGGCTGGCGCTTCAGCTGGGTAGCCCGATTGAAGCCGCGCTGTACCTGCTCTCCGCGGGAGCCGACCATGGCGCGGATAGCTCCCGTCTTATGGTCAATGACGACCACGCTGCTCTGCACCGGCTGGTCGGTGGGACCCGCCGGGAACCACGAATCCTCCCGGTACAGCTGCTCGGCGGCCTGTTGAACGGACGTATCCATGGCCGTATGAATCCGCAGCCCCATCGTAAGCACCTGTTGTTCGGTGAAGCCGTAGAGCCGCTCAGCTTCTTCCAGCACATAATCCACGTAAGACGGATACTTGCCCTTCAGCGTTTCGCCGTGGTTGGGCTTCAGCACAATCGGCGTGGCGACGGCCTCCTGATATGCCGCCTCCGTAATAAAGTGCTGCTCCCGCATCATCGACAGCACCAGGTTTCGCCGCTCGAGCGCTTTTTCTTTATTTCGCATCGGGGAGTATAGGCTTGGTGCCTTCGGTAGCCCGGCCAGCAGGGCGGACTCCGGCAGCGTCAGCTTCTGCACGGGCTTGCCGAAATATTGCTGAGCGGCCCCTTCGACGCCCCAGCGCCCTTCTCCGAAGAAGATGCTGTTCAAGTACAGCTCCAGAATTTCATCCTTGCTGTAAGTGAAATTGATTTTGATCGCGTAACCGAGCTCCTTGAACTTGCGGTTGAACGTCTTATCCGAGTCGAGGAACAAATTTTTGGCCAGCTGCTGTGTAATCGTGCTGCCGCCTTCCTTCAGGGAGCCGTGCTTCAGATCCCGCAGCACAGCACGCCCGATCGACCAAAGATCGAAGCCGGCATGATCATAGAACCGGCGGTCCTCCACGGCGATCACCGCATTGCGCAGGTCCAGGGGGATATCGTTCAGCGGGACAGGAACGATCCGTGAGGAGGATAGCTGGGACACCGGCTGCCCGCCGGCATCGATAACGAAGGTGGGCTCGGGCAGCGGGTGCTCCAGCTTGCTGATATCCAGCCCGTTCACCCAGACCATCCCGGCACCTCCCAGCAGCACGGCGGTGAGCAAGGCAATCAATAGCCCCCATAGGAGAGGCTTGCGCCACGCTTTGCCGGCAGCCGTCCGCTTCCCGGAAGGCGTTGCCTTGTGAAAGGACGGCGCGCGCCGTTCCTCTGTATTGTTTGGAACCATGGTAGGCTGATCATTCATTCGAGCATGGGCTCCTTTCGCGCAAGCTGCATCTAGGTTTGTTCCAAATCATTCGAAGCCGGCGGTACATTTCGAGAGGTTGACAAGCGGCACAAGCTTCGAAATGTTACATAAGTTACAAAAAAACTCCCGCTAGGCGGGAGTCGGTCTACAAGCCGAAGCCTCTGCATACGGGAGTTTTCGTAAAGAGCCTATCGCAAGGATGGTTATTGAATCGGGTCAGGCACCATGCCGCTTTCACGGACTTGGCTGTTCGTAGGCATATTGGACATGACCTTCCCAAGACGGACAACGTCCTCCTCCGAGCTGGCCATGCTGTTCATCGTGTGCTGAAGAGATCTTTTTCGTCGTTTTCCGGGGTCGTTGGCTAAGTAAGCTACAAGCTCCCCAAGCATCTCCTTGGCCGCCTCCTCCGCTTCCGAAGGCACGTTATCCTTCGAATGGAACCCGGCCTGTCCTAGATGTACCTCCGTTTGCCCGTCATCGCGGGTTTGGGTGAGGATACGGAACGGGTATTGCTGCTGTGTGAGCGGGTCGCGAAACAAAATTTCGTAAAGACAGCCCTCACGGCAAGGGGCTTCGGTAAAGCCCAAAGCGGTTAATGTGCTGTGTACATGGGCAAACGGCTTGGTCATCGTCGGCAGCGTCTTTCTCGTGTTCATCGGATGCAACACTCCTTCGATTGAATTGGTCAAGCGCCCCGCGTTATGTCGGGGTACGTCTTCTTACCCGGCAGGGGACAAGCCTAAACCGAAGCTTGCCGTTTTTAAGTCGATGGTCTTAGCATACGACACCAGTCGACACCTCGTAAGGGAGCTGAAATGGGATGGATATTTTTGTATCGAACCTTCGCCATGATATAATGAGGACAAACCCTAGATGAAAGTGACGACAATCATGCGGATTAATAAATTTATAAGCGAAACGGGGCTCTGCTCCCGGCGTGAAGTGGACAAGCTGGTTGAATCCGGGCGAATCACGATTAACGGTGTTAAGGCCGAGCTCGGCAGTCAGGTTAATGAAGGCGATGACGTGCGCGTCGACGGACGAAGAATCGGCGTGAAGAAGAAGCACGTCTACATCGCGCTGAATAAGCCGGTCGGCATCACCAGCACGACGGAGCGGCAAGTGCGGGGCAATATTGTGGACTTCGTGGGGCATAAAGAGCGTATTTTTCCCATTGGACGGCTGGACAAGGACTCGGAGGGACTCATTCTTCTCACCAATGACGGCGATATTGTCAACAAGATTCTGCGTTCGGAGAACGAGCATGAGAAGGAATACATCGTTACGGTGGATAAGCCCCTTACGCCGATGTTCGTGAAAGGAATGTCTAGCGGAGTCAAAATCCTGGGGACAATTACGAAGCCGTGCAAGGTTCAGCAGCTCGGAGAGCGGGTGTTCCGCATCATCCTCACGCAAGGATTGAACCGGCAAATCCGGCGCATGTGCGCCGCCTTCGGTTACGAAGTAAGACGACTGAAGCGAGTGCGCATCATGAACATCAAGCTGGCCGATTTGCCGGTAGGAAAGTGGAGAGACCTCGACCCGCAGGAGCTGGATCGCTTGCTGAAGCTCGTCGGTCACGAGGCGCAGTAGCTCGGTTAGCCGTTGAACTTGTATCCGATTCCGCGTACGGTTAAGACGTGCTTCGGATCGGTAGGGCTGGCCTCGATCTTCTTGCGCAAATTGCTTATATGAACGAGTAAGGTACGGGTGTCGCCGTTGCTGTCGACGCCCCAGGTCATGCGGTACAATTGCTCGATGGGAATGACCTTGTTCGGCGATTTTGCTAAATGCACAAGCAGATCAAACTCCTTGGAGGAGAGCAGGACCGGCTTCCCGTCCACACGTACCGACCGGCTGAGCAGATCGATATCAAGACCGGGGAAGGAGATTTGCTGGGAGTCTTCTTTATGCTGCTCGATCAGCTGATTGCGGCGTAAATGCGCTTTCACGCGGGCGACGAGCTGTCCCGGGCTGAAGGGCTTCGTGATGTAATCGTCTCCGCCGATGCTGAATCCCAGAATGATATCCATATCCTCATGCTTGCAGCTGATGAATAGAATGGGTGTATTGTAGGTCTTACGCAGCTGCCTGCAAACTTCTATGCCATCCATCTCAGGAAGCAAAATATCTAGAATCACCAAATCCGGCCGATGCTCCCGCATCAATTCCAGCGCGTGTGTTCCGTTATTGGTGCTGATGACCTCATAGCCTTCCTTTTCAAGATAAAGCCGGATCAATTCCACAATTTCGGGTTCATCATCGACGATTAAAATTTTTTCTTCCGACATTAGCGGTTCTCCTTCGGGTTGAAGTAGGCGGCGCATGTATTTAAACATGAAAGAAAGTGGTATCCATTTCCAAATTATACTCCTATTATAAATGGTTTGGGCTAGGTTTCGCCATAGTTTTCTTCCTTGTGACAACGGCTGGATACAAATTTTTAGAAAATAGGACAAACGACCTTGTCCCGCAGGCGGTACAAGGCACGCTGGATCTGCGCGGATACCGGTTTGCCGAGATCGGGAAGCTGCCGCTGAAGGGGGAGTGGAGCTTTTATTGGGGACATCTGCTGACGCCTGCCGACTTCCTTGACAGCAAGACGCCCTCGGCCCCGCAACGGATTCAGGTGCCCGGTTCCTGGAACGCACGGACCTTCGACGGAACGAAGCGGGGAGGGGAAGGATACGCCACCTATCGATTAACTGTTCTTATCGATGATTCCTCATCGCCGCTTGCCGTTCATCTTCCTTTCATCCGTACGGCGTATCGCGTTTGGATCAACGGCGTACCGATGGGGGGAAGCGGCCAGGTGGGGACAAGTCCTGCGGAATCCGTGCCGCAGGTACAGGCGAGGGAGCTTTATTTTGCCAATAACGGATCTTCGATCGATGTTGTGATTCAGGTTTCGAATTATGAGCACCGGCTCGGGGGGATCTGGAAGACGGTGTATCTTGGCAGTGCGGCTGTGCTGGGAGGAGATTTCAGGAGAAGCATCCTTCTCGAAATGCTGTTGATCGGTGCCATGCTGGCTATGGGGACGCATCATCTGGGCTTGTATGTGCTCCGGAGGAAGGAGCGCGGATCGCTCTATTTCGGCTTTTTTTGCATCCTCATCGGTGTTCGCGCTGCGTTGATCGGCGAAGGGATTATCTATGAATTTTTTGAGCAGCTTCCATGGAACGCCGTATTACGAATCGAGTACCTCTGCTATTACCTGGGGGTTCCCGCGGCGGTGCTGTTCGTCCAAGCCCTGTATCCGCAGGAGGTTCATCGAAGCGTAGCAAGGCTCTCGGTGGGATTAGGCATGGCCTTCTCTCTGGCGGTGCTAATGCTTTCATCAAAATATTACACCTATACAACGCCCTGGTACCAAGCTCTTACCATTGCTTTGTCGATTTATTTGCTTTACAGCGTAACGCTCGCTAAACTTCGCAAGAGGGATGGAGCGACGTTCGCACTGATCGGATTGATTGTCTATACCATTACCGTTGTCATAGACATTTTATTTTATAACGAGTGGATCTCCATAGGTGAAATCACTTCTTACGGACTCATCGTGCTGGTGATTATGACCTCCTTTATTTTAAGCGTCAAATTCGCCAAAGCGTTCTCCGAAGTGGAGCTGCTATCCCGCCAAATGACAGAAATGAACGCCGGCCTGGAGCATAAAATTCGGGAACGGACGGCGGAGCTCGAAAGAACCAATTCCAGTCTGGAGCGGACCAATGAGGACTTGGCCAGGCTGGAGCTGTCGAGAAGGCATTTGCTCAGCAATATCTCGCACGATCTGGGTACTCCGATGACGCTCATTCAGGGATATGTCGAGGCGCTGCTGGACGGCGTGGTTTCTGGAGGGGAGCAGCAGCATAAGTATTTACGCATCATACATAACCGGATTACGGGCCTGAATCGGCTCATCAACGATTTGTTTCAGCTCTCGAAGCTTGAAGCGAGGCAGCTGGAGTTTGATATGCAGCTGGTGCCGACAGAGGAGTTTGTACGCTATTTCGAGGACCGCTATGAGCTTGAGGTCAGTAATGCCGGCTTCTTGTTCCAATCGGTTGTCACCAGGCCGGCATTCCCCGATGAGCAGCAAATGCTGAGACTGGATGTGGATCGAATCGATCAGGTGCTGACCAATCTGATCTACAATGCGATGAAACATACGCCGAAGGGAGGGACCATCGCCCTCCACTTGATTGTGGACGAGAACTCCCTTGTAGTGCAGGTACAGGATAACGGCATGGGCATCGATCCGCAGGATTTGCCGTATATTTTCGACCGTTTCTACAAAAGTGACAAGTCCCGCAATACCTCAGGTGACGGCAGCGGTCTCGGGCTATCGATCGCGAAGGAAATCATTGATTATCATGGCGGCCGGATTTGGGCGCAGAGCCGATTCCGGCAGGGGGCCTGCATCTCCTTCCTGCTTCCGTTGATTAAGGAAAAGTAGGCGGCTACAGCTTCTTCAGAGAATCGCGGTAGGCAGAAGGAGAAATATGATACAGCCGCTTAAACTGCTTGGAAAAATAGAGCGGGTCCTGGAAGCCGACCGACGAAGCGATCTGTTCCATGGTGAGCTCGGTGCGCTCGCGCAGAAGATGTCTCGCTTTATCCAAGCGCAGCCGCAGCAAGAAGGTGACCGGGGTCAGCCCGGTATGCTGTTTGAAGAGCGTGGACAGGTAGGCGCGGTTATAGCCGAGCGTTTCGGCCATCAGCTCAATGGTAATCGGCTCCGCATACTGCGTCTGCAGGTAATGGATTGCCTGCTGCACCGTCCGGTCGCCTCCCGAGGTCATCTGTGGGGCGGCGCCCTGCTGCGGCTGAAGCGCTTCGGCATATTCGGCGAGCAGCAGATGAAGATAGCCGTTCGCCTTCAGACTTGCCTGGGAGCTGCGCGATTGAAACGCCGTTTGTACCTGGTGGTACAGGACGGCAATGCTGCGCTTGCGGCCGGTGTGCACAACGGGTTGTCCTGAGCTGAGCCCGATGTCCTGCAGGAGAGATTCGGCCTGCTTGCCCTCGAAGGCGATCCAGCGATAGTGCCAAGGGTCGGCGAGATCGGCCATATAATTAATGAGCTTGCCGGGCTCAATGAGAAAGCTGTCGCCTTGGCCCAGCTCGTAGGTATGCCCCTGGCAGGTATAGGTGCCTTTCCCCGATAAGATGTGATGCAGCAAATAATAGTCGACGACCTTCGGCCCGGGCTTATGTCCGGGCTTGGTTTGGCTGTAGCCGGTGAAGAGAACGGAAAGCTCCCCCTCCTCCCGGGGCTGGGGGTTTGAGACGACAAAATAGCTTTCGTTCTTTTTGAGCGGTGGAGTTGTGCTCATAAGACGATCCTGCCTTTCCTCATAGGTATCTAACATTATACCATGCCATTGACGAAGGCTTACCATAGAAAATCTAACATTTTTCCATGTGGTTCTGACATCGCTCCATAGCTTGAAGGAGACGGTGAGACTATACTGAAGGCATAGGAAGCAAGTTGATTCGATATTAGGAAAAGGCGGTGCCTACATGGCAGATATCCAAGCTTTGAAACAACGTTTCTTAGAGCTGTACGGTGAAGAAAGCACACATCCAATCCGGGTTTTTCATGCGCCTGGCCGCGTGAATCTCATCGGAGAGCATACAGACTATAACGGCGGCTACGTATTTCCGGCAGCACTGACCTTCGGTACGACGATGATCGTCCGGGAGCGGGACGATGAGCAGGTAGGCTTTGCTTCGACAAACTTCCCCTTACACAAACATATTTCCATTCAAAATCTCGTAAATGCCAAAGAGGATGAATGGATGAATTACCCGAAGGGGATTATCCGGGAGCTGCAGGAGCGCGGCGTGAAGGTGAAGGGCTGCGATATTCTTTACAGCGGCGCCATTCCTAACGGCTCAGGTTTGAGCTCGTCGGCATCCATCGAGGTGGTGACGGCTTATGCGCTGCTCACTCTGGCGGGAGAGAAGACGGATACGGTGGAGATTGCCCTGCTGTCTCAGAAGGTCGAGAACGAATTCATCGGTGTGAAGTGCGGCATCATGGACCAATTCGCTGTTGCGAACGGCAAGAAGGACCACGCGATTCTGCTGATGTGCGATACGCTGGAATACAAGCATGTGCCGTTCCAAAGCGGGGAATACAAGCTGGTGATCGGCAATACGAACAAGAAGCGCGGGCTCGTGGACTCCAAGTATAACGAGCGCCGTGCGCAATGTGAGCAGGCTGTGAAGGATCTGCAGGCGAAGTACCCCGAAATTACGCTTCTGGGGCAGCTCTCCGTGGAGCAGTTTAATGCCGGCAAGCAGCTGATCGCAGATAATGTCGTAAGGGACCGGGCACAGCATGTCGTCGAAGAGATCGATCGTGTGCTGCAATCGATGCGTGTGCTCGAGCAGGGCGATCTGGAAGCCTTCGGTAAGCTGATGAATGCCTCCCACGATTCGCTGCGCGACTTGTACGAGGTGACGGGCCACGAGCTGGATTCCATGGTTGCTGCGGCTCGCACGATTCCCGGGGTGCTGGGTTCCCGTATGACAGGAGCGGGCTTCGGCGGCTGTACCGTATCGCTCGTGCATCAAGACAGCGTCGACCGCTTCATCGAAGAGGTCGGTCGTCAATATACGGAGCAAACGGGGCTGACAGCGGACTTCTATGTCTGTGATATCGGCGATGGCGTGAAGGAGCTGTAGACCTGATTTTTCAATGCAACAGGTTCGGATAAGAGAGAGGAGAGAGGGACCATGGCAATTATGGTAACGGGCGGAGCAGGCTACATCGGCTCCCATACGGTAGCGGAGCTGCTGGCAAAGGGCGAGGAAGTTGTCGTTGTAGATAACCTGGAGCAGGGCCACCGTGAGGCGGTGCTTGGCGGGAAGCTGTACGTAGGCGATATTCGCGACAAGGCGTTTCTGGATACGGTGTTTAAGGAAAATGAGATCGATGCGGTCATTCACTTCGCGGCCAATTCGCTGGTCGGGGAGAGCATGCAAAATCCCGGCAAATATTACCACAACAACGTATACGGCACCTTGTGCCTGCTGGAGAAGATGAACGAGTACGGCGTCGGCAAAATCGTATTCTCCTCGACCGCCGCAACCTATGGGGAGCCGGAGAATATTCCGATTCTCGAATCGGATCGTACGCTGCCGACGAATGCTTATGGCGAGACGAAGCTGGCTATGGAAAAAATGATGCGCTGGTTCGATACCGCACACGGCATCAAGTACGTCTCTCTCCGCTACTTCAATGCTGCAGGGGCTCACGAGAGCGGCAAGATCGGTGAGGATCATTCACCGGAGACGCACCTCGTGCCTATCATTCTGCAGGTGGCGCTGGGCAAGCGTCCGCATATCTCGATCTTCGGTGACGACTACGCTACGCCGGACGGGACTTGTATTCGCGATTACATTCACGTGTCGGATTTGGCTGATGCGCACATCCTGGCGGTGGAGAAGCTCCGCGCCGGCGGTGAAAGCAGCGTGTACAATCTCGGCAACGGCAAAGGCTTCTCGGTCAAGGAAGTCATCGACATCGCCCGCACCGTTACGGGCCATGCGATCCCCGCTGTGGTAGAGCCTCGCCGTGCGGGAGACCCGGCTACGCTGGTCGCCTCCTCGGAACGTACCCGGGCGGAGCTCGGCTGGAATCCGAAGCGGGATCGGCTTGAACAGATCATTGCATCCGCGTGGGCATGGCACCAAGCCCATCCGAACGGCTACGGCAAATAAGCATCGCAGGGGGTACGTGAAATGGATAACGTAACGAAAGCAGCGTACGGGATCGAAAGGCTGCTTCAGTTTGCTCTTCATAATAAGCTGATCGAGCCGCTGGATGCGTATGCCGCGAGGAACGGCTTGCTCGATCTGCTGCGGATCGCAGAACCGTATAGCGGCGAAGTAAGCGAGCCTGTTGCGGCGACACCTGTGGAGCTGCTGGAGCCGCTGCTGGATTATGCCGCCGAAGCCGGCATTCTGGAGGACAACAATACGACGCTCCGCGATCTGCTCGACGCCCGGATTATGGGGTATTTGATGCCGCGGCAGTCGGAGGTGGCAGGGCGCTTCTGGGCTACCGGGAAGAAGGTCGGCGTAGAGAATGCGACCAATGACTTCTATAAGCTGTGTATCGACTCCAACTACATCCGGATGGACCGGATTAACAAGAATTTATATTGGCTTGCGCCTACGGAATACGGGGAACTGGAAATTACCGTAAACCTCTCCAAGCCGGAGAAGGATCCGAAGGAAATCGCTATGCTCAAAAATGCGCCGGCGGCGTCCTATCCCAAATGTCTGCTCTGTATCGACAACGTCGGCTATGCGGGCCGGCTGAATCATCCGGCCCGCCAAAACCTTCGGGTGATACCGTTGCAGCTCGGCGGGGATCCTTGGTTTTTCCAGTACTCGCCGTACGTGTACTACAACGAGCATAGTATCATTTTTGACCGGGAACACCGTCCGATGAAAATGTCACGGGCAACCTTCGAGCGATTGCTCGATTTCGTAGAGCAGTTCCCGCATTATTTTATCGGCTCGAATGCAGACCTACCGATTGTAGGGGGTTCGATTCTGAATCATGATCACTTCCAGGGCGGCAAGCATAAGTTCCCGATGGAGAAGGCGCCGGTAGAAAAGTCGTTTACCCATCCGGACTATGCCGGTGTGAAGCTGGGTATCGTGAAGTGGCCGATGTCGGTCATCCGCATCTCAAGCCATAACCGGGTGCAGCTGCTGAAGCTGGCTTCGAGCATTCTGGAGACGTGGAAGGAATACAGCGATCCGGCCTGTGACATCCTCGCTTATACAGAGAAGGACGGCGTGCGGACACCTCATAATACCGTGACGCCGATAGCACGTAACAATACGAGCGGCGAATACGAGATGGACTTGGTGCTCCGTAATAACCGGACGAGCGAAGAGCATCCGGACGGTATTTTCCATCCGCATCGGGAGCTGCATCACATCAAGAAAGAGAACATCGGCTTGATTGAGGTGATGGGCTTGGCCGTGCTGCCGGGCAGGCTGAAGGAGGAGCTTGAGGAGCTGGCTCAGCTGCTCGTAAGCGGTGAGACCGCGGCGATTCAAGCAGAGGAACATCCGCTGCATAAGCATGGCGCGTGGCTTTCGGAGCTTCAGTCGCGTTATGGCAGCGTCGATCTAGAGGAGGCAAGGCAGCTCCTTCAAAGCGAGGTCGGCACGAAGTTCTCCGACGTGCTGCGTGATGCGGGCGTCTATAAGCGAGATGAGCAGGGTCGAAGCGGCTTCCGGGCTTTCCTGAAACAGCTTGGCTTCGAATAAGCTTTTAGGTTAGCAGCCCCGCGGGCGATCCCCTCATAACGATGGGGCGGCAAGCCAGCGGGGCTTTCGTTACATAAGGGCTAAAGGGGCAGAACATGCCCGAACGCACCAAACGGTGAATGAATTCAAGCACGCGACAGGTTGCGACAACTTTTTCTTACTTCTTCTGTTATACTTCATATTCTGGACAAGGATCTGACATACGGGGAGAGGAACCATCGTTGAGCAATAAGCACATCGTTATCGTAGATGACCAGTATAGTATCCGTCTGCTGCTTAAAGTAGCATTAGAGGCGGATGGGCATGAGGTTTTCGAGACTGCCGAAGGACATGTCGCGCTAAAGTATATGGAAGAGACGCAGGTTGACATTGCTTTGCTTGACCTCAAAATGCCGGGTATGGACGGTCTTGAGCTGTTGACTTGCATGAGGCATAGGGGGATTCCGACGCCTGTCGTCATGATGACGGCGTATATGGAAAGCAGTCTGATAAAGGAAGCCCAGAAGCTTGGGCTGTTGGGATATATGAGCAAGCCGTTTGATATCGATGAAATGCGAAGCATTGTGAGCAGCGTCGTACCAGGAGCTTAGGGGGAGCGGAGGGCATAAGATCAGGGCGGAATTGCCATATTAAAAGGTACTAAAGATGTTTCCCTTCCGTAGGAGGATTTATGAAACGAAGCTTAGTACCGGCCCTATCGTTCTTTCTGTTACTTACCGCCTTATTAACAGCCCCGCCAACGGTAATGGCGGAGTCCCTGAGGAAGCCGCGGTTGACCTTCGCTGTGATCAGTGACATTCACGTACAAAGCTGGGACAAGGAATCCGTTCGCAGGTTCAGACAGGCTTTGGAGGACTTACATAAGGCGGCACCGGGTTCAAGCGCATTGATTGTGAACGGGGACACAGGCAACGGGTTTCCTGAGGATTACTCGACCGTGCAGCGTACCATCGCAGCACATCTGCATTGGCCTCACGTATTCTATACGATCGGCAATCATGAATTTTATAAAGCATGGCATCGCGGCAAGCAATGGAGTGAGGCAAGCTTTCCGAACGGAGAGACGGAGGAAGCCTCCGTCGGGCGCTTTCTTCAGTTGACTGGGGAGCCGCGCGTATATTATGATCGCTGGCTTCAAGGTTATCACTTCATATTCCTGGGCTCGGAGCGCTATCGTCAGTCCGATCCCGGCAACGGAGAGGATGCCTGGCTTTCGGACGAGCAGCTGGGCTGGCTTCGCAGCAAGCTGCAGGACGATGCGCAGAAGGAGCCGCAAAGACCTGTGTTCCTCTTCCTGCATCAGCCTCTGCAGGGTACCGTCTCGGGCAGCAGCGAAAGAGGGGTCGTGCAGCTAGAGGAGCTTCGTTCTATTCTCCGAAAGCATCCGCAGGTGCTGCTGTTTTCCGGTCATACTCATTTTGAATTGGACAAGCCTGACATGGTTATTCGCGGCGACAGCGTCACTACGGTGAACAGCTCTTCCGTGAGGGCCCCCTTCAAAGCAGCCCGCGAACCGTTCGCTGATAGCGAGGATGAAAGCGAAGGCATCGTCGTTCAGGTAGATCCCGATGAGGTAAGCATTCGCGGCCGCAGCTTCAAGCGGCACTCCTGGATCACGGGAGCAGACTCCATGGTTCCTCTTCAAAACAAAACCGGCCCCTAGTCAGGGCCGGTTTCTCTTCACAACGATTCTTTTCTGGATTTGGGCTCCACACGCAGGACATCCTCGCTTCGAGTAATCCCCTCAATCTCAATGCCCTTTTCATTCAATGAGCTGGTGACGGCAATCTCGTCCTGAGCCGGGAAAATATAAGCCGGAGCGCTGTCGGTGCTCGACAGAAGCTGCTCTGCCACCTGGACAAGCTTCTCCATCGAGAACGGTTTACGCAGGAACTTCTCCATATCCTTCTCATGATAGTGGGAAGGAGGCTCCAGTGCGGTGGAGACGATAACCGGCGTACGGTAATAGCGGGGGTGGCAGTACAGCTCGCTAATGAAGTCCCAGCCGCTTTGTGCGCCCTCCAGATGAATATCGACGATACATAATCGGGGCCCCTTTTCCTTGCATTGCTGCAAAGCCAAGATAGCCTCCTCGGCGGAGCGGACGATCAGAGAAGGACAATCAAACTTAGTCAACGCAACTTGAATGAGATCTCCCAAATTATCGTCATCCTCAATGACGAGGATAGCATTCTCGGCATTTTGGACCAGAGTGAGTTCAAGCTCCAGTGTGAAAATAGAGCCGGCTCCCATCACCGATTCGAACCAGATGCGTCCGTCATGTCCTTCTATAATCTCTTTCACGATGGATAGGCCGAGACCGGTACCGCCGATTTGTCTGCGATCGGAGTTATCTACCCGGTAAAACTTCGTGAACAGCTTCCCTCGCGCTTCCTCCGGGATGCCTAACCCGTAATCCTGAACGGAGATTTGTATCTTGCCGTCCGTTTGAACGACTCGGATATCGACTCTATCTCCCTGAGGAGAATACTTGATTGCATTGCTCAGCAAATTATGAACCACCTGCTTCAGGCGATCCGCATCCCCGCGAACCCAAAGCTCACTTCTCGGTGCGTCAAGGTGAATCTCGTGCGATTGCTTGCCTTTCCACTGCTCAGCCACCTCTTGAAGCAAACCGTTAAATTCCACCGGCGAGAAATGGTATGATTGCTTTCCTGACTCCATACGCTGCAGGTCCAGAAAATCATTAATGAGCTTGGATAGGCGGTTGGCTTCCTTGTATATGGTTTCCATGTAGCGCTTACGCTTCTCCGGCGTCAGCTCCCGGTGCAGCATAATCTCAACAAACCCAAGCACACTGGATAACGGTGTCCGCAGCTCGTGCGATACGATGCTGATGAATTCATTCTTCATCTCATCGACCTTCTCTTCCTCGGTTCGATCGCGGAACACGAACAGGTAAGAGGGCTCCTCGCTTCCACGGTTATTACCCACCATAGTGGCATACAGCTCGAGATGTCTCAGCTGACCGTCCTCTTCCCGATTTGTGAAATAGAACCGTTCGGACAATCGTTCCTGCTCACCGCGCAGCAGTCTGCCGATCGAGGCGGTGACCTGGGATAAAGTTTGATCTTGAATTTGTACATTTTGAATGAGGCTTAGCAGATGCTTCCCATCCTGATCCTGCGTCCCGAAGAAGTCCTTCATGCGCTGATTGGAGTAGAGCAGTTGTCCCCGCGCATCACAGAGCACCATACCTTCATTGGTAGATTCGAGGATGTTCTCTATCACATCGCGTTGTTCCTCGATAAAAAGCTTCTCCTGCTGCAGCTGATGATTCAACTGCTCCAGTCGGATCGATTGCCGCAATCGTTCTTCGTTTACTTGCTGGGCAAGGAAGGCCAGCTCGAATTGACGAATTAATCCTTTCGCAATGCGTTTGGTCTGCTCATTATCTTTCTGCAGATAGCCGGTGAGCAGGAGGAAGCCGATCACCTCTTGATCATTCCCGAATAACGGGAAATAATGATCCATGACGGAAGTGATCCCTTGATGGAAGCCCTTCTCGTACTCCGTCGCTTCTCGCTTACACTCGATAGGCTGCTTCTCCATAAGGACGCGTCTTGCCGGTCCGAACAATTGTTCTTCGAGTACGGGACCCAGCTGAGTAGGATAACCTACTGCATGCTGGACAGCAAACATCCCGTTCGGCTCCCGGATGACTACCATGATCGCGTCCAGCTGCAACGCTTCAATAAGCCTTGGCATCGAGGTTTGGAGCAGTTCGTTCAGCCCTCCCGCGGAGGTAAGCTTCTCTTGAAAGCCGTTAATTGCCTCGAGTTCGTACTCCCGCAAGGAAAGCTTCTCCAGAGTTCGTTCCTGCTCTTCCTGCTGTGCGATGATTTCTTCGTTCTGTGCCTCCAGGCTTTCCGCCAGGAAACGGAACGATTCCTCGCTCTTCCGAAGAGCAGCCTCCGCACGGTTCGTTCGGAAGAACAGAAGGGCGGAGAAGATACTGATGATTAAAGCAAGCGCTCCGCCGATGGAGATGATAGTGCGGGCGCTGCGCTCCGCCTCCCGTGCGCTCTTGTTGGCTTCTGCAGTAATCCGGTCGATTTCGGCCGTTAATTTATCGTGCACCTTGCGGAAGGAATCCATGGCGGTTTTCCCGTTGCTGATTCGGTTTCGTGCCGCTTCGATGTTGCCCGTGCGAACAAGACTAAGCTGCGAGGCGTAATGCAAACGCAGACGCTCAATCATGGGACGAGCCTCATACCTCATAATTTTGCCGATTTCCGGATAGTCCGTCTCGAAGGCTTCCATATGCTTCAAGTCCGCCTCGAGCGCTGCGCTTCCGTTATGATACGGCTCAAGATAGGCTTCATCCCCGGTAACCTCGAAGCCGCGAATGCCCGTTTCCTGATTCACCAAGTTAGATAATATATTCTCGGCCAAATGAGAGAGGGGGATGGTTTCACCCACAATCCGGTTCAATTGCCTCTCTGTATTTTTAGAAGCAATGAAGCTGGTGACGCTGACCAGCGCCAGCACGGTGAAAATAAGAATCAAATACATCATGGAGATGCGTGAACGGGTTATTTTCATAGATATCCACCTAGTCGATTAATAGAAGGTCAGCCTTTGATCTGACCGATGCTGATCTGTACCTTGTAATTGCCGTACCGGAGAAGCTCATCCAGCAGTCTATTCAGCTCCTCATGATCTGCGGTGTGCGCGTGAAGCCAGTAGCAGCCTTCTCCGCTGACGCGATGGGCTTCGGCGATGGCCGGCTGCTGCTGCACCCACTGCTGGAAGGAGCTATGGGAGCTGGTGGTTTTCATGTATACCGTAATTAAAGCGTTGACGGCAAGCCCCAGCTTAGCGGGGTTCACTTTCAGGGTAACTCCCTCGATGATTCCGGCTTCCTCCAGCTTGCGAATGCGCGCGCCGACTGCCTGGCCGGTCAAATGCACCTGCTCCCCGATCTCCTTATGCTGTCTTCGGGCATCCTGCCGGAGAAGCTCAAGGATGCGCCGATCCGTTGCGTCGAGCATGCCAACCGTTCCTTTCCTGCCATAACTCATTCACCGTGAAAGGAATGAGAGGTGTTTTGTTTCATTAAACCATAGGTCGGGGCCTATGCCTAAGCTATCATAAATACATGAAAGTCATGACCTTTATTTGTGGAGGAGAGAGAATAATATGAAGCTGCAATTGATTCGACATGCAACGCTTAGCGTTGTCATGAGTGACAAGACCATGCTGGTAGATCCAATGTTGAGTGAACAGGGCATAAATCCCCCTATCCCTAATTCGACAGATGAACGCCGAAATCCTTTAGTGGCGCTGCCGAAATTTGACGAGAAGCTTCTGCAGCCGGACGCTGTGCTGATAACGCATCTGCACCCGGACCATTGGGATGAGGCCGCGGCGCAAAGCATAGCCAAATCGACAACCGTCATTTGCCCCGAGGAATGCGAAGCGTCCCTTGCCGCACAAGGCTTTGCTCCTATTCATGTGATCTCGTCAGAGCTGCAATGGAAGGGAATCCGCATCTTCCGAACAGGCGGGAAACACGGCTTTGGGGAAGTGGGCGCGAGAATGGGGAAGGTGTCCGGCTTCGTGCTGCAAGCTCCGGGAGAGCCTGTGATTTATATTGCGGGGGACACCGTATACTGCGAGGAAGTGGAGAGGGCGTTGGACCAATACCGCCCTGACTTGACTGTTCTGAATGCCGGGGGCGCTCAGTTCCGGATAGGAGGGCCGATTACGATGAATGCCGAGGATGTCGAGAAGGTATGCCGCTATGCACCCTATACCCAGGTGGCGGCAGTGCATATGGACACACTGAATCATTGCCTCGTTACGCGCAAGGATCTCAAGCATCATCTGCGGCAGGCGGGTTTGGAGAGCCGCGTCTGGATCCCCGAGGACGGCGAAGAACGGGAATACGTTCAGCCGAGCAGGTAAACGGAAGGGAAGGAAACCGTAGATGAAAGGGCAATGGGTCAAAGGCGATTATGTGCTTACCACGAGGAAAACGGATCTGGATATGGAGAAGGTCTTCCGTTTTCTTACGGAGGAAAGCTATTGGGGACGGGGGCTGACCATGGAGCGGTGGAGGAGGGCAGTGAAGTTCTCTCCACTGTGCTACGGCCTGTACGACAGCAGTTTCAGAAGAGAAAAAGGGGCTGAAGCAGGCATAACCGGGGTGGCGGGATACCGGCAGATCGGGTTCGCCAGAGTGATTTCGGATATGGCTACGTTTGCCTACCTGACCGACGTTTACCTTGACCGTGAATATCGCGGCAAAGGTCTATCCCTTTGGATGCTTACCGTCATCCGTTCTCATCCGAAGCTGCAGGGTCTAAGAAGATTTATGCTAGTAACCGAGGATGCTTCAGGGTTATATAAAAAAGTAGGCTTCTCCAGTCTAACACAAAGTGAACATTGGATGGAAGATTTGAATATGGATTCCGGCCGGAAATAACAACATGGCTGATTGCCAACATTCCCCTTGTTGAATTACAATGAATTCAATTAGTCTATGTCACGATTCCTTCCATTAAAGAGAATTTTGACGCAGGGTACAGGTAAACATCAAGGGGGAAAAATGATGAAGGAGCTATCGCGTTATACCGAGCCTGTTCCTTTGGAGCACGAGGTGAAGCCGTATTTTCAGCCGATTGTCTCCATGCAAACGCAGCGAATCGTTGCTTATGAATCGTTAGGACGATGGGAGCAGAACGGCCAAGTCCGCAGCCTGGGACCATTTTTTCAAAATCCGGATATTCCGGATGAGCGTCATTTGGCCATCGATCGGGTACTGAGGGAGCGAGCGATCGAATACATGGCACAGGCGGATTCGGACTCGAAGCTGTTTATTAATCTGAAGCCTTCCTGGATCTACCAACGGTTTCAAGCGACAGGCGAGCTGCCTACACTGCACTATATCGCCAGACACGGCTTGGATCCATCCCGCGTAGTCGTCGAGATTACGGAGGAAGAGTTTCAAGGAAGATTGGATGAGCTATCGTCGATAATCGAGCGGTACCGGCGGGCAGGCTGTATGATCGCGATCGATGATATCGGCAGCGGCTACAGCAACTATGACCGGATTGCGTCCATAAGACCTCATATCCTGAAGATCGACCTGAAGCTGCTGAAGAAGAGCGCGACGCATGTCGGCTACGAAGCGGTGCTCAATTCCTTTTCGATCCTTGCTTCCCAGATGGGCTCCTCGCTTCTTGTGGAGGGTGTGGAAACGAAGCGGGATCTCCATCAAGCGCTTAAGGTAGGCGCGCGTTATGTGCAGGGCTTTTTATTTTCCGAGGCAAGAGCCGCTCTTCAGCCCTCGACTGCTTATGAGGCGATGCTTCAAGAAGAGCTCTCGGAGTATACAAGGCAGGAGCTTGCCAAACACCGGAGCTTGTTCGCCGTGATGGAAAGCCTGAATGATCTGGTAAGCGGTGAGGCGGTCATTGAAAGTGAAGCGGATGCGGATTCGCTGATTGAAGAGCTGCTGGAGAGCGTGGAGGACCATGTGGTCAAAGTGTACATATGCCGCGAGGACGGGCGTCAGATCTCTTCCAATTTCCGCAGGCGCGAGGGCTGCGATTGGGAGATTGACCCGGGCTATCGAGGCGCAAACTGGATCTGGCGTCCCTACTTCATTCCGAATATTCTGCAGATGAATCATCAGCGGCAGGGGAATTTATCGCAGGTATACACCGATTTGGACAGCTCCCGCCCGATGCAGACGTATTCGTGCCCGATCGGGGGGAAGCATTATTTGTTCCTTGATTTGGTTGTCTAACAAGCGGTGGTTCGTCAGGTCGATTGGGCGACCCACTCGGTGCGGAGGGCGAACAGCTCCTTGAGATCCTCGGTGGACAGCTCGGTGATCCACTGCTCTCCCGTGCCGACTATTTGCTGGCTAAGGCCCATTTTCCTGTCGATCATTTCATCGATCCGCTCCTCCAGCGTCCCCAGCGTTACGAATTTGTGCACCTGCACATGCCGCGTCTGGCCGATCCGGAAGGCGCGGTCCGTCGCTTGATTCTCCACCGCAGGGTTCCACCACCGGTCAAAATGAAATACATGGTTAGCCGCAGTCAGGTTTAAGCCGGTTCCTCCGGCCTTCAGCGAAAGCAGGAAGATGCCGGGCTGCACAGAGGCGGGGAGGCTTTCGCTTTGGAACTGCTCGATCATCCGGTCGCGGGCGGCCTTCGGTGTTCCTCCGTGCAGAAATTGCACCTGGGGACCCAGCTCCTGCTCCAGGATTCGCTGCAGCAGATGGCCGGTTTCCACGAACTGTGTGAAGATGAGGCACTTGTCGCCTTCCTGCCGCAGCTCCTGTACCATTTCAAGCAGCCGCTCAACCTTGTTGGACCTTCCCTGCCAGGGGGAGGTGACCGGCTCCTTGTGGAGCAGCGACGGATGGTTGCAGATCTGCTTCAGCTTGGTCAGCGCGGACAGGATCACCCCCCGACGCTCCATCACGCTGAGGGTATCGAGCTTCTCGAACATATCGCGAATGTAAGTTTCGTACATCGTGGCCTGCTCCGAAGTAAGGGAGACGAACGTTTTGTATTCGTACTTATCGGGCAGGTCCAGCTGAATCGAAGGGTCCTTCTTGACGCGGCGCAGCAGGAAGGGGCGAATCAGCCGCTGTACCTTGGCAATCAGCTCGGGGTCCTGCGTCCGCTCAATGGCGTTCACATAGTTATGCGTGAAGTCGCGGACGGTCCCGAGATAGCCCGGATTGAGAAAATCAAATATCGACCACAGCTCGGTCAGCCGATTCTCGATAGGGGTTCCCGTCAAGGCAATCCTATGCCGGCCGGTCAGCTTGCGGATGGAGGACGCCTGCTTTGTGTAGGCGTTTTTGATATTTTGGGCTTCGTCGATGCAGATGGACTCCCAGGCGACGGTCGTCAGCTCCGCTTCATCGAGGTGTGACAACGTATAGGTCGTCAGCACCAGATCGTAGCCGCGGATGCTCTCGGCGAACGCCGCACCCTTCGAACGGGCCGGGCCATAGTGCAAATACACTCTCAGCTCGGGGGCGAAGCGCTGCAGCTCCTTCTGCCAGTTGCCGACGACGGAGGTCGGGCAGATGAGCAGGGAAGGGGAAGAGGCTTCTATCCCATCGTCCGCATCCTGCCTAACCTTCAGATGTAGAAGATACGTGATCATCTGAATCGTTTTGCCAAGACCCATGTCGTCCGCCAGGCAGCCGCCAAGGCCGCATTCCCGCAGGAACAGCAGCCAAGAAATACCTTCCAGCTGATAGGGCCGCAGCGTCCCCCGGAAGCTGTCCGGCGGCTCGATCATCGGCGGCCGCTTCACATGGTTCAGCAGGTCGACCATGTCCTGCAGCTGCTCGTTCAGCTCGACCTCCATCTGCAGGGCGCGGTGGAAGCCGGATTCCTCCTCGCCCTCGACGGAGCCGAGCAGGTGAAGCTCCAGCACGTCGCGGAAGGAGAGACCCTCCTTCTTCTGCACCTGCTTCATCACCTGCTGGATTTGCGCCAGCTGAGCGGGGTCGAGCTGGATCCACTGGCCGCCGATTTGCACGAGGCGGCGGTTCTGCTCCACCAGCTCGCGGAACTCCGCTTCGGTGAGCTCGATGTCGCCGATGGCGATCTTCCAGTCGAACTGCATCAGCTGCGTGAGACCGAACATGGACTGCGGTCCGGAGCCGACCGAGGACCGGACCTTTGCCTTCAGCCGCGGCTTCCATCGGCGGATGCGTTCCCACCAGGCGGGCAGGAAGACGGAGTAGCCCGCCTCCATCAGCCGCAGGCTGCCCTGCGTGAGCAGCTGCCACGCCTCGTCCGGCGTGAGCTGCCCGCGCAGGCCGTCGCCCTCGGCGGCCAGCCACGGCAGCAGCCGGCGCCACTTGCCGGCGTCGCGCACGGCGCGGCCGAGGTGCTCCCGCCAGGCGGCGGGCAGCGTCTCCGTGCCGGGCACCGCCGCCGAGGCGCCCAGGGCTTCGCCCTCGGCCGCCCACGCGTTCAGCACGGCGGGCTCGAGCTCGTGCAGCACATCCTTGCTGCCGCGATCCTGCAGCACGAGGCGCAGCGGCCACGCGTTGCCCTGCACCTCAGGCTCCTCCAGCTTGAGGCACGTGCGGAACGGCGTTCCGTCCGTCTGCCAGCCGATGGAGATGAGCCAGTCCTCCTCGTCCATCCACAGGTCGGCCGCATCCCGGCTGCGCCGCAGCAGCGGGAACGAGCGCTCCAGCCGCTCCAGGCTCTCGCGCATGACGCCGTCGACCTCGATCCACATCGGGATCAGCCGGTCCATCCACTGCTGCGCTGCAGGCGCCGCCGCCAAGGCGGAGGCCTCCTCCGGCAGCTGCAGCTTCCAGCCGAGCTCGCCGGCCTTCCACTTGGCGTAGTCCGGCATGCAGCGGCCCTGCGTCAGCGCCTCCTTCACGTGAGGCGCCAGCTGCAGCAGCTCGCGCAGCTCGCGGCTGAGCTCGAGCCGCTGGTGCTGCACCATGCCCGGCCGCACCAGATAGTCCAGCGCCTCCAGCGGCGGCAGCAGCAGCCCTTCGATGTTCTGTGACTCGACCACGTCGACGAACGTTCCGTAGAACGACGGTTCATGCCAAGCGAACAGCCAGTCGCGCAGATCGTAGGCGTCGCAGATGCCCCCGTTGGGGCGAGCCCCCCAAAGGAAAAAACCGCCCTGCGGCGCCCAGCGCACGTGAACGGCAATGACCATAGAATCCGTTGTATTAACTGCACTCATGGGATCCATTTCCCCTTCTTCAGCTCTTCTTGCAGTGCCCGCAGACGGGAATATTTCATTGAGAGGCGGTGAATGTATTCGTCCCACACCGCTTCCCGTTCCAGCTTCCTGTACAGGGAGTGAAGCTTCTTCAGCAGCCGGACGGCCGTCGCATAGGCAGTCCGGTTCTTCTCGGCAATGCAGCGCTCCACCGCCTGGGAATACAGCGGCAGCAGGAGGAGAGCATCCTCCTTCTCTACCGTTTGCAGGTCCGGTGCGAATAAATCCATCGGCGAAACCCGGTTTGACAGCTGCAGGTCAATCCATGCCTTGTATCGGCGGGCCTTCAATAAATAGGCCGTATAAAAGTTGTACGTACGCGGCAGCAGTGCGATCATCACATCGACCCACTCGCTGTCGTCCTTTTGCCGGCTCGCCGCCTCCATCCAGTAATGGCAAAACTGCCGAAGCTCCTCCTGCTGCGTCCGCTGAACCGCCGGCAGCAGCCAGCGCAGCCAGGCAAGCATGGAGTCCCAAGCCCCTTCCTCATACCGGCGATGCAGGTACAGGAAGAACTCCCGCGCTTCACGCTTGTGCAGCCGCTCCAGCCTTGCCCTTGCCTCCGACTCCCGTCCGTCCATGACGTCGAAGTGTGCATCCGCCAGCAGCAGGGCGTCCCTGCGCCGCGGCATCAGATCCGGGCTGTCGAGCAGCCGCTGCAGGCGACCTCGCTCCTCCCGGATCCAGTCCGCCTGCTTCTCCATCCGCCACCAGAGGCTCCGGTAGACGGTGGACCAGGAGAGCGGCGATTCCTTCCCGGACAGCGCCGACTCCCCGATCAGGCCGAGGGTTTCCTTCCAGGCGGCCGCATGCCCCGCCGCCAGCTGCTCCACATCCAGCCTCGGGATCAAGGCCAGCAGCTGGTCGAGGGACTGCCTGCCCACCGTACGGCAGCCGGTTTCTATATAATAAGATAAATAAGATGTTTTCGTATCCTGATAAAACTGCTCGATCTTCCGCATGACGAACAGGAGCACGTGCAGCTCATACAGCTCCGCCATCGGGGAAGGCCATTCGGCAGAGACCGGCAGCAGCTTCTCCCGCACCGAGCTGTGGAACAGCTCGATCGAATGCTGCTGGGACAACGAGAAGCCGTAGAACTGCTGGTCGAAATAGCGCTGCCACTCTCCCGGCTTCTGCTTCCGCTTCGGGGGGTCCAGCCGATCGGCCGCCTTTTTCTCCAGTCGAGCCTGCGTCTTCCTTGCCTGCTGCTGCTTGATTCGAACGAGCATCGCCTTCTTCAGCTGCTGCAGCAGCAGCTCCGGCCGCCCGAACGACGTATATAAAGAGAAGATAACGGCAGCCATATGCTGGCAGTGAGCACCCTCCGTGCAGCTGCACTCGCTTTTGCCGAGACTCTCCATGTCCAAAATTACTTCATAAGGCTTCGTATCCTTGACCAGGGCATGGATTTCCAGCCCATGGCGCAGCTCCGTTCCGCTCACACGGCCCTTATGGTAGTCCTCCCAGCCGGGCTCCAGCCGGTCCGGATCGAACTCGTCACGCAGCCAGTGGATGAGCGCTTTCATTCGGTTTTTAGGGATCTGCAGCTTAAGCATGGGAATGAGAACCGCCCTCCGCGCCAATAGTCTATCCTTCTAGTGTACCCCCGCCAGCCTTTGAAAACAATGCCAATATTCTAGTTTGGACGAATTTTTGGCATTTTAAAAGAACGCCACGTCTATTGTATGCAGCAGCGCCCGGCGAAAGACAATGAAATTTACTTTTCATGGAAGCTCGGACTGTATCCGCTTTCGAAGAAAGTTGCAGCGCTATCCGATTCCAAGTACAATGGGGCAAAAGGCAAGTTTCCAAATTTACCCGGAAGGGCGGTAATGGTTATGGGCATCAAGTTTGGCCGGGAATATAACGATATCATTACGGATTTCACCGAGGCGCTGATGGGGATTGAGGAGCCTTACTCCATTTTCGAGATGACGCCGGAGGAGTGGGCCGATCTGAACAGCGAGGAGCAGCAGGAATGCGTTAAGACGCTGGCGGACGATCTTTTCTATGGGCTGGGCACGGATCCGCGCATGAACGTCGGGAACTGCACAATCAGCCACGATAAGAAGCGCCATCTCATTCTCGTCAATCAGGGCGAGACGCTGGTGCGTGTGATTCATTTAGTGTAACGATGGAGGGGGAAGGGGCATGAGCGATTCGCGCTTGAAGCTTTCGGAGCAGGAAGTGGAGGCCCGATTGGCCGAAGCGAAGGAATGGAGTCGGGAGGACCATTGGATTGTACGTAAATACCGCTTTCCTGAGTTTCTCACCGGTATCGCCTTCGTAAACGAGGTGGCGCGAATCGCGGAAGAGCTGAACCATCACCCCCTTATGGCTATTGATTATACATTGGTGACCCTCCGGCTGACCACCTGGTCCTCCGGAGGGCTGACCCTACTCGATTTTGCCTGCGCCGCACGGTTTGATAAGGCTTACCTCCCCGCTTTTTCGAACGATTCAAGCCAGAAGCTGCCTGAGCTTCCTTCGTAAAGATTCGGGAAGCTCCCGCTGAAGCGCCTTATTCAGCAGGTCCGGGCGGGTCATTCCGTTCGCCTGCCAATATTGTTCGATCATCGTCGTCTTCTCCTCGCGCTTCGGCATTAAGCTGTACATGACATACCAATCTTCAAGGGCGGTCAATGGGATGGGAACGCCATCCTCTACAACGATCCGTTCCGCCTGCTCCTGCCGCCAATCGAGTTTGTATACCCCTTCGGCATGCCTAACACCAAACAAGCCCATGAGATCAATCTCCGTATCTTGAATGACATAATGGTAGAAATGCTCTGTGCAAAAGGGCTCCTTAGGCGGAAGGCTGCGGCTTTCCCCCAAGGACGCGAGAAGCTGATGGGCCTTTTCCGCATCCTCCGCACTGACTAACAAATCAAGATCGCGTGCAGCGGATAACAGACCGTAATAGGCCAGCATGGCGGAGCCGCCCAGTCCCCAGCTTACGTTGTTCTTGTTCAGCAGCTTGGCGATAGTCCGCAGGACAAGTTGGAGTCGGTCTTTTTCTTGATGCAAAGCAGCCGGCTCCCACACCATGCAGTGAAACTCACCGGGACCGCTCGGCGTTCCCCTTACATAAGTGTCCGTCACAACGAAGCCGGCCTGTCGATAGGTTCGTAAAGCCCGCTCGTTCCAGGTCAGTACCTCCAAATCGATTTCGTTGCCGGGATTTGTTTTCCTTGCGTATTCCGCAATCGCTCGGACGAAGGAAGTCCCGAGACCTTGCCCGCACAGGTCCGGACGCATGCCGAGCCCAAGCCGTGTCACGCCGACAATCGGGAACAGCTGCGCAAAGCCGCAAAGCTGCTCATCCCGGTCCAGTATCGCCCGGAATTGTGTCTCCCGGATGTAGGGATCACCCAGCTCCTCCTGGCGGGAGACGAGCAGCTCCCAAGGCTGCCAGTTATAAATGTCGTAAGGCGGAGGATATCGCCACCCGCAAATTTCACGGGCATGAGCCTCGGTTAAGGGAACGAGTCGAAATGGGGGAGCTGCAGGGCTGGACATGTTTCCACTCCTCTTGAACAGGGTAATAGCGTGTGTAATAATTTTCCATGGGGAACCTTTGCTGGCAGGGTCTTCCCGTGTATACTGGTAACTATACAGGATGGAACTCCCCGAAAGGAAGGGATTACAATCGTTATGAAGCATATTGTGAGTCAAGAATGGCTCTTCGAGCATGGGAATGATGCGGATATCGTGATTGTCGATTGCCGGTTTGCTCTGGGACAGCCGAGCTCAGGGAAGGATGCTTACGAGCAGGATCATATCCCGGGAGCTTATTACCTCGATCTGGAGAAGGACATGTCCGGGCCGAAGGAGCCCCACGGAGGACGTCATCCGCTTCCGAATATCGATGAATTTGCAGCAAAGCTGAGCCGTATCGGGATTGACGATCACACCACCGTGGTAGCTTATGATGATCAAGGCGGGGCCATGGCCTCTCGGCTGTGGTGGATGCTGAAATATTTGGGACACGATGACGTATATGTGCTGGACGGAGGATACGCCAAATGGAAGCAAGCGGGCTATCCGACTACGGATGAGCCGCCTCTCGAGCATCCGACTGCCTTCAAGCCGCAGGTCCGTGAGGAGATGCTGGTCCGGATGGAGGATGTCAAAGCGCGCATCGGCCGTGCCGGTACGGTGATCATCGACTCCCGGGAAGCGAAGCGGTATCTCGGTCTGGAGGAGCCCATCGATCCGGTGGCGGGGCATGTACCGAGCGCCCGAAATTATTTTTGGAAGGACAGCTTGGATAGCGACGGAAATTGGCTTCCCGGGGAGCAGCAGGCAGCCAGGTTCTCCGGCTTGAAGGATGCCGAGGAGATCATTGTCTACTGCGGCTCCGGCGTCACGGCTTGTCCTAACGTGCTGGCGCTGAGCGAAGCGGGACTTCAGGGCGTTAAGCTCTACAGCGGGAGCTGGAGCGATTGGATCTCCTACAAGGAGAATCCGATTGCGACAGGAGAAGAAAAATGATCTACATCGCCTTGCTGCGCGGCATCAATGTGGGAGGACATAAGAAAATTAAGATGTCGGAGCTGAAGGAGTCGCTGGAACAAGCCGGCCTTGTGCGAGTGCAAACGTACATTCAGAGCGGGAACGTTTTGTTCGATTCAGAAGAGACGGAGGAAGCGTTACAGGCCCGCATGGAGCAGACCATCCGGGAAGCCTTTGGTTTCGACGTCTCCGTTATGCTGCGGACGCTAGAGGAGTGGCGCGGTATTCTGGCGCGTTGTCCATTTGATACGGAGAATGAGCTTGCGGGGAAACGTGTCCATGTGGCGCTTCTCACCGCGGCTCCTGCGGCGTCTGCCATTGAGGCGCTTCCTCCCTGGACGCACCCCGTTGAGAAATTCCACATCAATGGACGGGAGATTTATTTCCAATTCGGCGAGCAGATGCAGGACTCCAAGCTACCGAACCATCTGATGAAGTTAAAACAGCCGATGACTTTGCGTAATTGGAACACTATGAGCAAGCTGGCACAGCTGGCGGAAGGCATGCAGGTGAAGCATTGAGCATATAAGGCAGGTTACCATGGGTAGCCTGCCTTTAGTTTGGGGTTTTAGCCTGCATCTACTTCTTCCTCGTATTCCTCATAGCCGGCACCAGCTTTACCCCATCCACGCGCCCTTCAACGAAACTTGCGTATTCCGGAGATTCCATAGGGATAAGGGCCAGCTTGCCTTCCCGGTTAAAATGGATGCCCCAGCCGTATTTTTTCGGAAGCATGGAGGCTCTCATACAGGGCTTGGGCTTCCCGTAAAACTCCTCGCGAAGTGCAGCATCCCGAAGGGACAGTTCCGATTCTGCAATTTGCTTATGCCGAACATATACCTGGTAGAGCAATTCCTCCTGGGTGTATCTATACGGTCTGTCGGCGGCCAAAGCATATTCGATGCCGGGAATGGTGAGCCCCGACTTCCTAGCGGGCGGGATCATGCCGAATTCGGCAGGGCAATCCGCCGCAACCGTGATGAAGGTATCGTAATAATTCCATTCCATAGCAGCAGCCTCCTTTGAACGAAACGAATTTACCCCCATATTTTACAGTAATCAACGATAGCTTGTCTTGTAAAAACACGACTTGAAAAACTGGACTATGGTCGGGGATGAAGACCGCCGCGGGTCGGTTACGGGAGACTCTTTAAGATGATATCCTATATCCATCAAGAGATTTTCAATAAATGATCAAACCTTGAAAGGTGGCAACTCAAATGAAAAAATTGTTCCGTTCGAACGCTGACCGCAAGATTACAGGACTGTGCGGAGGCTTATCCCAATATATCGGCCTTGATGCAACACTCATTCGTCTGTTCTTTGTCATACTAACCTTCCTCACCGGAGGCAGCATGATTCTGTTTTACGCCTTGGCCGCGTTGATCGTACCGAAGGATCCGGGATATTACGATATCGAAAAGTACTCGATGTACTAAAGCGGTACTGAAACCGGGGCTGCGTATTTTTCCTTCTATAGGCATGGGAATTGTGATATATTGGGGGAAAAAAGGGAGAGTACGTTCAGCATGTCCAAATGGCTTTCTATTCTTTGTTCCTTCGTCCTAGCGGTTGTTATCATAAGCTTCATTCCTTCTCCGGTATCGGCAAGCGCAACCTCGGATTGCGATGTCGTAGAAGGGACGGGGGAAGTGCAGTTTTGCGCGCTCTCGGCCGTTTATGAAGGAAGGGATCTGGTCCTCAGAGGGTTGTTCGTCAATACAGGCGTAAGGCCGCATAGTCAGCTGGAAAGGTTGAAGGTCAAAGTTACAGGGGCGGAAGGGGAGGTCCTGTCGGAGGGCGAGTGGGTGAATGACCCGACGCTGTTAGGGCTGAGCTTGAATCCCGGACAGACAGAGCTGGTCGAGCTGCCGTTGACAGGGGCTCTTAGGAGTACTGATGTCACGCGGTTAAATACGGTAGCCGAGCTGACCTTTCGAGAGCAGGGCGGGCTGTATTGGAACTCGGGGATCCAGCTGTTCGCAGGAGGCAGGCAGCTGCTGCCAGAGGTGCCTCCGTTTATTCAAGACGGGAGTACGCTGGTGCCGCTTCGGGTCATTTTCGAGGCGCTCGGGATGGCGGTAGGCTGGGACCAGGCTGCACAAATGGTAACGGCGACCGATCAAGAGCGTAAGCTCGTGCTGAGGGTAGGCGAAAGGAAGCTGACGCTGAACGGCGTAACGAAGGAATTCGAAGTGCCTGCGCAGGTAGTGAACGGATCGACGTTCATCCCGCTTAGAGCGGTGGCGGAATCGCTGGGCTCCGCTGTATTTTACGGAAAATTCAACAATTCTGCGCAAATTGTCATGGTTGAGAAAAAATAGCGAATCGAGAGCCGGGCTGAACCTTTATAGGGGAGGGGGCTCTTTTTTTATGGACAAGGGAAAGATAGCAAAACATAAGAAATAAGATTCGATCCTGTGTGTTACACTGACGAATAGAATTAAATGGTGCTTCGGCACAAAGGAGGCGTAACGTTTGGCAGGTAAGGAAAGTAAGCTGGGCCTGGTGGTGGCGGGACTGCTGCTGGGTATTTTCATTGCTGCGATCGATAACACGATTGTGGCGACGGCGATGGGGACGATTGTCGGAGAGCTGGGAGGGCTGGAGCAATTCGTCTGGGTGACATCCGCCTATCTTGTCGCGGAAATGGCGGGGATGCCGATTTTCGGCAAGCTGTCCGATATGTATGGGCGGAAGCGGTTTTTTGTGTTTGGTTTGGCCACCTTCATGGTCGGCTCCATGCTGTGCGGAACGGCGGACAGTATCGTGCAGCTTAGCATTTATCGGGCGATTCAGGGAATTGGCGGCGGTGCATTGATGCCGATTTCTTTCGCCATCATGTTTGATGCCATTCCTCCGGAGAAGCGGGGCAAGATGGGCGGTTTGTTCGGAGCCACCTTCGGTCTTTCCAGCATCTTCGGGCCGCTGCTCGGTGCTTATATCACCGATTATATCGGCTGGCGCTGGATTTTCTACATTAATGTACCACTGTCGGTGGTTGCCCTGGCTCTGGTGGTATTCTATTATCATGAATCGAAGCGCCATGCCCGTCAGATCATTGATTGGTCGGGAGCGATCACTCTCGTGGGTGCCGTCATATGTCTCATGTTCGGGCTGGAGCTGGCAGGCAGTGAGTATGCGTGGGGCTCACCGCAGATTATATCGCTATTCGCAGGCTTTGCGGTTTTGTTCGCTGCCTTTCTTTATGTTGAGACGAAGGCATTGGAGCCTATAGTTTCGTTCCGTATGTTCGGGTACCGGCTGTTTGCGGCCAGCAATCTGGTTGGTCTCTTCAGCGGTGCGGCCTTCATCACTGCCTCGATCTACATTCCGATACATATTCAAGGGGTGTTAGGAGGCTCTGCGACGAATTCCGGCTTAATCCTGCTGCCGATGATGCTTTCCTCCGTAGTGGCGGCCACGACGGGCGGGATACTGATGAACAAGCTGAGCTACCGGCGGATTATGCTCGTGTTTACCGCCGTCTTCGTCGTAGGGATGGCGCTGCTGTCCACAATTACGGCGGAAACCAGCCGCTGGCTCATTACGATTTATATGATCATCACAGGTCTTGGTATCGGCGCTTCCTTCTCCGTACTGTCCAACGCGGTGATACATCATTTCGACGAAACGCAGCGCGGCTCGGCAAGCTCCACCTTCTCGTTCCTGCGTTCGCTCGGGATGACGCTGGGCATTTCCGTCTTCGGGATTTTGCAGAGGGAGGAGCTGACGGCGAGATTGGCCGAGGCCTTCGCCGGTCAAGGCGCCGCACCGGCGGGGCTGGCCGATCCCCGCAAGCTGCTTCAGCCGGAGGAAAGGCTCAAGCTGCCGGAGCCCGTGCTGGATTTGATCAAGGATGCGTTGGCAGGCTCGATCGCCTACACGTTTCTGTGGGCGACCCTTCCCGCCGTACTATCCCTCGCATTCGTGCTGTTGATGAGCAAGGAAAAGCTGCTGCTTCCCGTCCCGAAGGACGAGGACGTGTCCGGTACGATTCGACCGGCAAAGGTCCGGTAAGTGAAAACGCCCTGCCTACCTTCCCACTAGGCAGCAGGGCGTTTTTGTTTTAGCTGATCAAGCTATTCCTCCGTTCCTGCGTCCTCTTCGGACCACCGCCGCCCGGCCAGCAGCTCCTTGTATACCTCGACCGCACGGGCTCGGGATGCCCTGAGGTCTACAATGGCATGGGGCTGCGGCTTGTGAATCAGCTTGTCCGGCAGATGAGCCAGCTCCGGCAGCCACCGCCGAATATACGTTCCGCTCGGATCGTGCGTCTCCGATTGCGTTACGGGATTCATGATGCGAAAGTACGGCGCCGCGTCGAAGCCGAGGGAGGCGCACCAGAGCCAGCCCCCGCGATTCAGCGAGTTATCGTAGTCGTTGAGCTTCCGGCGGAAGTACCGCTCACCATAGGTGAACGGACACAGCAGGTTCTTCGTCAGGAACATGGCGGTGATCATACGGAGCCGGTTCGGCATCCAACCGGTTGTGTTCAGCTCCGTCATCGCGGCATCGATGATGGGAATGCCCGTACGAGCCTCCGCCCAGGCAGAGAAGTGATGCTTCGACAGCGAAGAGAAGTCATAGGACTTCTCGTAGGTGAAGAAGCGCGGATCGAGCCGCGCCTGGTACAGGTAGAAGTCGCGCCAGGCCAGCTGGCGCCGCCAAGGTTCGGCGTCGTCGCCGCTGTCCGACAGCGCCGCATAGACGGCGCGGATGGACAGCGCGCCGACGTTCAGGTGCCGGCTCAGGCGGCTCGTCCGATCGCTCGCGTAGCGATCGCGGCCGCCGGCATAGCCGGCAAGACGCTCGCCGAGGAACGCGGCGAGCTCCTCCTCGGGCGCGGCCCCCGGGCAAGCCGCGCCTGCCAACGCCGCTGCCGGCTCCGCAGGCAGCGTAGCCAGCCCCGCCGCGCCCGCGGCCAGCGGCGCGCAGTGCAGCTCCCGCACGTGCGCAGCGAACGGCGGGCGGAAGCGTTCCCGCAAGTAGTCGCACCACTTGCGGTAGAAGGGCGTGAACACCTTGTACGGCTCGCTCCGCCCCGACCAGCGCTGGAAGTCGCGCAGGTCGACGAGCGGCAGCTCGGGCAGCGCGGTGACGGCCACACCGGCTTCGCTCGCTACCTCGCGCAGCGCCCGATCGCGGGCGATCGCATACGGGGTGAAGTCCTCGTGAAACACGAGCTCCTTCACCTCATGCTCCGCCAGCAGCCGGCGCACCACTTCCGCCGGCTCCCCCCAAAGCACATGCAGCCGGGCTCCCGCGGCCGCATACTGCTCCTGCAGCCGACGGGCGTGCTGCAGGAAGTTGATCCCGCTGTGCTCGAGATACCGCTCCTGCCGCAGCAGGAACGGGTCGAGAATCAGCACATGCAGGCTGGGGCAGCGGTGTTCTCGAATATAGTCGAATCCGGGCAGATCATCCACACGCAAATCTTTGCGGTGAAGAAACAGAATCATCCTTCATCCGACTCCTTTCCACATATCATACCGGGTTACGGATCTGTACTTTACTCTACCCTAAAGAGATCAAAGAAAGAAAGCCCTGCTTTTGATCCGCGGTCCGAAGACGGACGGATAAAAAACAAGGCTTTCATTCGATTACATTGGACTTAATTCGCGTCGGTCATCAGCTGCTCGTATTGCTCATCCGATAGAACGCGGCGCGCCGTAACGTAACGCTTAGCGTAATAGTTGTCGCTCATCTTGGTGATGACGACGCCTTGGTTCGTAGCGGAGTGGTAGAACGAACCCCCTCCGACATACACACCTACGTGAGAGATTCCTTTGCCGTCCGTGTTGAAGAACACAAGATCTCCTGCACGAAGATCATTCTTGTCCACCCATGTACCCTTCTCAGCTTGTCCCTTGGACGTGTGAGGAAGATCGATGCCGAACTTATCAAATACGAACGAGGTGTAACCGGAGCAATCGAAGCCTTTCTTCGTTGTGCCGGCCCATTTGTATGGGGAACCCAATCCGTCGTTAACAGCTTGGCTTAGTGGGGTTTCAGCGAAAGCGCTTCCCACCTGAATGGTACAGAACATAGCAATGGAGAGTGCAAAACCGACTAGCTTTTTCAACTGCTGCTTCCCCTTCCGGTGCCTACGAGGTTAGCTTAAGGGTTCGGTTGAAGGTTCCCTATGGTCACTCTGAAGCGAGACCAATTCACCCAAATGTGGTTCCCCCGTTTTCCGCGAACGGAAATTCGGCAAAATTTTCTTTTTTTCTTGCTGTGTACATGTATTCGACTAACATCGAGGTTCTCCTTCCGTTGTCACAATATTGTCAAACTATAAACAAAAATTAAGAAACCGGAAATTTTGTAAGTTGACAGTATATGCTGGTACCAAAAAAAAGGGCGTGAACTACAGCTGAGTAATGTCGATATTAGTCGAATAAGATAATAAAATGTCGTTCCCACTATATTGGTTCCTATGGTAAAATAATGCTAAGCATGTATCACGATAGGCGGGATGAAGGAATGAGCACAACGATCAATTTTCTGGAGCATTTCTGGGATCAGGTGAAGCGGGGAGAGATTCAAAATTATCCGTTGCCGGTTATGCTGAATCAAGGATTGGCTTACACTGTGCAGCTGGAGGATCGACAAACCACGCTGCTTTGGATTCCGCAGGAGGCGACGGGACTCGCTTATGTCGAACGGATTCCCGGTGCCGTGGATATTCATCCGTACTATCGCGGCATGATTGTTTATGACTTCGAGGTTTCCCACGGCACGGACCTCTATAAACCGAAGACGGAAGAGGAGTTGTTCCAGAAGGTGTATCAGCGTGCATGGGAGCTGCAGCAGGCGATTCAGAATTTGATGCAAGGGGAGCCTTACCCGGGGAATGCTGCCGATTACATTACCAAGCTGCACCAGCTCGCGGATTGGCTTCGCTATTATTTGTCCGCAAAGGCGGTAGGCGGTTCCATCAGACTTCGGTGAGCGGTACCCGCGGATCTTTCACTCAAGATGAAGAGGACCTAAGCCTCCATCGTTAAAAAAAGGCGTATCGGCGAGAGGGACAAGCCCTCACCACCGGTACGCCTTTATCGTATAGCCGTGAACGTCTTCACGCCTTCTCCTGCCATAGCGAGTATTGCGTCGTGATAGCCCACATTTTACAGAACATATGCAGAAGACGGTAGATCTGAAACCCGATGAGAGCCACGAAGCCTGCCCAAAGGAACGAGGCGGTCATGACGGCAGCAGAGAGCAGCATGGTCATGAGCAGGAGCGCCCCCCCGAGCAGGACGATCATGCCGATATGGCGGAAGAAGAAGAGCAGCGTGTACATGGTTGACTTGCCGTCAGCCCGGCCGATCTGGAGGAAGAGGAAGAGCAGCTGCAGCAGAAAAACATAAAGCGCATACCCGCCTACGGAAGGCAGCAGCTCAAGACCCAGATCGGTGTAGGAGCGCGCGTGCCCGAAGACAGACTCGACCTGTGGTACGAGCCAGACAAGCGGCGTCAGTGTTAGCGCCACTTGCAGCACGTAAAGTCCGAAGTAAGGAAGCGATAATGTGCGAATGCCTTCCACGAACCGGTAGCCGGCGTTTAAGTTGGTGTGCCGGAGCGAATAATACACGGCCGCATTCATCAGCGGGCTCAGCACCATGCGAAGTGCCAGCAGGCCCGCCCCCCACCAGAGATAAGGCTCCAGCAGATCGGTCTTCATGATTTGAAATTGTCCCTCTACCCAGAATAGATGGATGGCCTCGCGGGAGAGCTCGCCTCCCGGATATCGGTGCAGCAGCGGTACGGCAATCGATTGAATCCATTTATAGAGAGCTAACCCCCACACCAGGTTATAAATAAACAGAGCAAATACCGCGAACGGCTGACGGAGGGCCATCGCCCCGCCGTCACGGATCCGTTTCCACATGTGAATTCCCCCTCCAGTTCGTCATACCGAACGCTAAAGGCGTTATAGCGCTTCGTACGACCTTGGTAATCGACAGCGTCCTTCAGGGGACGCCGAAGGCGTCCGCCCCCGGCTACCAAGCGAGCAAGCCGAATACCGTCTCCAGCAGCTTCGTAACGCCCAGATTCCAACGGACGGACACCTTCGGGTCCACCTCCGTCTTCATAAAGCTGTTGATCCGTTTGTTCTCCAGCACGATGGTGTGCTGCGGATCGATCGCGACCCACTTCAGAGGCGATGTGTAGTTCAGCTTCATGATGACCTCGCTGTCCGTGCCCTCCCATGTCTTATCCAGCTGGGTCCCGTCCGTAAAGTGGAAGCGAATCGGCACGCCGGGATGCGTTCCGCCCAGACGGCGGATTTGCACCGCATTCTCATACAAGGTCTGTCCGTTCTCCGTCACCTTCCGGGTCTGAATACCGGTAACCGCGTAGTCGACCATTTGTCCGTTATAAATGTATTGGTCGAAAAATTCCTTCCAGCTGCTTCCGGTAGACTCCTCGACCACCTTCTGGAAATCCCCGGTCGACGGGTGTTTAAACTTCCAGCGCTGGAAATAGCTTTTCATGAGCCGGTTCATTTTCTCCTGGCCGACCTGGCGCTCGATGGCTTTCAGCACCAGCTTGGCACGGGTATAAACATTCTCTGCATATTGGCTGTGGCCGTGGTAGCTCCAGGAATTTTTCATCAGGGCATCGGGATCGGTGATGTAGCTGGACTCCACGAGGAGGTTCGACCGGACGCCGTACTCCGCTTCCATGAGCCGATCCTCGGCATATGAGGTGAAGCCTTCATCCAGCCACGCTTCCTCAAACTCGTTGCTGGCTACCATGCCGTAGAAGAACTGGTGTCCGATCTCATGCACGACTACACGCTCGAGCTCCAGCGACGGATCTTCCTCGGCAGCGCCCCAGGCAGTCACTAACGTAGGGTATTCCATCCCTCCCGCGCCATTCCCGTCCGCAGGCGGCACGACAACGCTCAAGGTAGAGTAAGGATAGCTGCCGTACCACTCGGAATAGCGCGCCAGCGCCTTTTTGGCAGCCGTCATGTAACGCGCCTTAAGATGCTCGTGCTTCGGATCGAGATACAGCTTAATCTTTACCCCCGGCAGATGCTGCGTGGCATACGGCTCTTCGTAATAAACGAAGTTAGGGGAAGCGGACCAGGCAAAGTCATGTACGTCATCCGCATAAAAGGCATACGTCTTGGTTGTCCCGTCATCCACGGCAGGCTTGGTCGGAAATCCGGTAGCCGCAACGGTATAGACGGATGGAACCTTGATCTTCACATCATAGATCCCGAAGTTGGCATAAAATTCGGAGTTGCCGTGATACTGATGGAGATTCCAGCCCTCTTCCGTCCGGCCTCGGGTGCCGGCCGGCTCATAGACAGCGATTTTGGGGAACCATTGACCCGCCATTACGAAATCGCCGGCATACCCCATACGGGCGAATACAGCGGGCAGCTGCACGGTGAAGGCCGTGTTCAGCGTCGTTTTCTCTCCGGGCATCACCGGCTTCGGCAGCGTGACCTTGATCAAGGTTTTGTCATCCTTGTTGTCGTCATCCGGCTGTACGTAGCTGATGCGGGAGGCGAGGTCCGTGCCGTCCTCCAGCTTCATCGAAGCGATTTCCATCCCGCCGAAGCTGCCGGCCTTGCTCTCGTCGCTGCGCAGCTTCCCGCCGGACTCCTTCATGAAGGTGGACTTCTTGGAGGAGAAGGCGTTCGGGTACAGGTGGAAGTACAGCTCCTGCACCGGAAGTGCGCCCGGGTTTTTCCAGGTTAACGAGGAGGTGCCCGTAATGAGCTTGCCTTCCGCATTCAGCTCTGCATTCAGGTGATACTCTACAATGCGGGCGGAGAGCGGCTTCGGCGCCGGTTTCTCTACCGGCTTCACCGGCAGACTTGGCGGTGCGGGAGGGGCAATCGGCTCCTCGGCACGGACAGCCGCAGAGACAGGCCGGGCTCCCGCCGTCAAGCCTGTAGAAGAGCCGTCCATCCTTCCATAGGGTCCGGTATCGGGCCATGCCGGCGCTTCAACTACGGTTCTGCCGTTCGAGCTGGTCGGCTTCAGCAGCAGCGGGTTCACGGAGCCGTCCTCACGTACGGCTGTAGCATGGCTGCCGAACGGAAGCTTCCACCCCGCCGCAGGCGTGTCCGATGGAAAGGCGCCGCCGCCGATCCACCGATCCGTCAGGAGGGCGGCCCCACAGGTTATCAGCAGTACGGTGCTCCATGCAATCATACGGCTCTGGAATACGTTTTTCATTACCTTTTCACCCCGCCTAAACAAGCTTCTACAGCATGTATATGTTTGTGGGACGAGGATTATATCTACCGTGCAAAAAGAATCACAATGCGATCTTACCTCCGCTATGGTCACGTATTGGCTTGCATCTGCCTCCGATAAAGTAGCAGACGGTGCTGAAGCAGCACACCAGGCCGACAAGAAAAAATACCGGCCCGATTCCGTATCTCATCAGCAGGGGCAGACCAAGGACGGGCCCGAGGAAACGGCCCAGCTCGCGAAGCTGCTGTGCACCCATATAGGCGCCCTTGAGTCGGGGCGGAGCAATACGGTCCATCAGGATGCTGCCGGAGGGGAAGCTGAACACCTCCCCCAGTGAGAACACGACCATGGCCGAGATCATCGTCCATGAGTTACCGGCAAGAATAAAGCCCAGGCCCCCCAGGGCATAGAGTGAGTTGCCGAGTGCGATAGCGAACAGAGGGCTGCGTTTCTCCAGGAACGCCGAGACGGGAAGCTGGCAGCACGTCACGGTGACCGCATTCGTAGTCATCAGCCATGCGAAGAGAAAGACGCCATTCTCGAATTGTTCGCTCACATAGGGTGATAGTGTAGGCATTTGCGCATAGGCAAACTGCATGAGCGCACCGCCGGCTAGAAACCAGAGAAGCCTGCGATCGCGAAGAACGGCCTTCCAGGCAAGAGATAGCGTAATTTGATCGGATTTGGCGGGGTTCCCGGTACCCTGAATGCTTTCCGGGAAGGGATAGCTTCGAAACAGCAGCAGCAGGACGGCAAGGTAGAGCAGGTAGCTTATCCCCGTTAATACAAAAGCGCTGCTACCGCCGGAGAAGCCGATGAGAGCACCCAGAACCGGACCGACGGAAACGCCGATATTGGCTGCCGTATAACGGTAGGAGTAAGCGCGGTATCGCAGCCCGGCAGGCGTCAAGTCACTGATCAAGGCAGCGGAGGCGGGCTCGAAGCCGGCTTTGCATAGTCCGTTAAGCGCGCTCAGCAGGAGAAGCCCCCAGAAGGATTGCGTGAATGGAAACAAAAGAAAAACACCTGACCACATTAGAAGAGAAATCATCATAAGCCTTCGCCTCCCCCAGCGGTCGGATAAGGCTCCACCGGCGAGGCCGAAAATCATGCCGGCAATGGAAGCCGCCCCAACGGTAACCCCGATCTGAAGCGGGCTGGCCTCCGTATGCGCCGTTAAATAAATCGTGAAGAAGGGGACGGTCATGGAGGTGGCGATGCGCGAAAGCGCAGTTCCGATAAATAGACTGACGACGAGAGGATGAAACGCGGTAAAGACTTTTTGTAAACGGTACAGCGTGTGGTGTGACATTTGGATCAGTCCTTCTGTTGGAATAAGAATGTGTGAAAAACAGAAAGGGCCGGCTTCACACCCCCTATGAAGGGGTACGAAACCGGCCCAAGAATAACCTCTTGAGAGTGGACCGTCGGATCCACGGTTTATCAGTTCGCTGCAATGGTCAATTACGAATTCGATGTCCATTATAATCCGGGAACGCAATGGTTGTAAACAGACAGGCGGGGAGCCTCGCATTTCTTCCGACTTTATTGTACATTAGATTATACGGATAGAAGGAAATTCCCAAGGAAACGGAAGGGTGTTTTATGGATACGAACCAAACGAATCAAGCGAATTCGACGGAAAAGTCGAAGAAACTAAGTTTAAATATCGTCAGCGGCAAGGTAGAGCACAAGGGCTTCGGTGCGGGCTCGATCGACCTGAGCCAGCTCTCCAGCGTTATCATCGATGGGGAAGAGGCGTACCTCGATATGGGGGCGCTTCATGCCAAGAGCAAGGTGGAGAAGGGGATCAAGTTCACTCCGAACAAGGAGGAGGTTCCGAACGGACGGCCGTGCTGGATTGTATGGGTGGCGGTAGACCGCAAGGAGGACGGAACCTATTACGCGGGTGTCACCTCTTGCGAGATGACGATCGATACCGAAGGCCGTAGGGGCTGGAAGTTCCTTCCTGACCATGTGAACCGCATGGATTACGCGTTGAAGCGTCGTGTCATGCTGGAGAATCTGGGACCCGAACAGAAGGCGGCCCTACGAGAGCTGTTGAAGACGCACAGTCCGGAGATGTGGGAGCGTTCGGAAGCGAATCTGAAGGACGCATTGGTGTAAGCAAGCAACATAAACCTCCCGCCTTTAGGGTAAACTTTCCTTATCCTAAAGGCGGGAGGTTTCGCTTATGAAGCTGGTACTGGCACTATGTTTAGCCGTCGGCCTATGGCTGCCCGGCTCCGCTTATGCTGCGGAACCGGCTTATGCCAAGTGGGGACGCCTTGCGATGAAGGAAACGCAGGAGAAATATCCGAATGCGAAGATCATCGATTATAAGCATCTTAAGCGGAGGAAGATCTCCGCTACAGTGATGGAAGAGAAATTTAAGCTCTGGCTGCGGGAAGGCGGGGAGGAGTTCGGCGTTCTCGTAGCGATCCGCTTCGATAAGGATACCGAGAAGGTATTGAGCATCCGTTTTCTGGAGGCGGGATATGTAGAAGGGCGATTTATGCCGATTTGATGGTTTCGGGGTAAATTTGTACATTATGTGACGAACGTTGTGTGACCGCGCCACCAGCGTGTATACTAATGCCTAGTATATGCATCATATACTAGGACAGCAAGAAGGCAGACCCTGTGGTCTGCCTTTTTGTGTTTGGCACGCAGGGGGGGATACAGCCTACTCCATCGCCTCGTTGAGCATCGTCATATGCACATGGTCCTCCCAGACGCCGTTGATCTTCAGGTACTTGCGTGCGAGTCCTTCCGGCTGAAACCCCAGCTTCTCCAGTACTCGCAGAGACGGAGCGTTGCGAGGCATAACGTTTGCCTCGACCCGGTGCAGTCCCAGCTCCTCGAACGCATACCTCACCGCTTCGCGTATCGCTTCGGTCACATATCCTTTGTTCAAGTAATCCTGATCCATCCGGTAGCCAAGATGGCAGGATAAGAATGCCCCGCGCACGATGTTGTTCAGGGCGACGCTTCCAATAACCTTTTGCCGCCCGGCATCCTCCCGCAGATATACCCATACGCGCCACATGAGGCCGTTCTCCATCTTCTCCTGCTCGAGACGCAGCTCCCGGCGCTGTAGGCCCTCCGTATAATATTCAGGACTCCGCTTCGGCTCCCATGGCTCCAAAAACAGGCGATTCCGGTACAGAAACGAAATGATTTGCGGAGCATCGGCTTCGCCGGCCGTTCGGAGAGCCAATCTTTCTGTAAGCCATTCCCGGGGGGAATGCTCCTTTTGCATGACGATCACCTTTTTCTTTCTAGTGAAGTGAAATGAGTTTACATATTAAAGCATCGGTAGGGAAGTGTAAAGATAAGGAATCTAGTGCCTTTCAAGGCGGAAAGGAGAGTTATCGTGTATGACCGCTGATCATCTTGACCGTCAGCAAAGCCCTAAGCCGCAGCCTCCCAAGGCGCTTACCGCCTCCGAGCTTGGATTCGTCTGGCTTTCCTATATGGCGGACAGTATGGCTTGTCAGCTGCTTACCTACCTCCATCATGTGGCGGAGGACGTACAAATCAAGGAGGTGCTTGCCTATGCGCTGCATCTGTCGCAGAAGCATGTCCAAAGAGCAGGAGCTTTCCTGCAGGAAGCAGGTTATCCCAAGCCGATTGGCTTTACCGAGGAAGATGTGAGGCTGGAGGCGCCGCGGTTATTTTCCGACGGGTTCGTGCTGCTGTTTTTATCCCATATGGGCGGTATGGGGGCGGCCGTTTACGGTAAAGCGCTGAGTGCTGTTGCGAAGGACGACATTCATCAGTTTTACATGGAAGCATTGGCTTCTTCGGCCGAGCTTTGCACCCGAACCAAGAAGCTGCTTCTTGAAAAGGGACTTTTTCCCCGCTCTCCGTATCTGCCGCCGCAAAAGCACGCGGATATGGTTGACGATCGGCGGTTTTTGGCCGGCTTGTTCGGCGACATCAGGCCGTTAACGGCTCTTGAGGTTTCTAACATTTCTTATAATATGCAGAGCATCGAGATTGTGAAGACGCTCCAGATCGCCTTCGCCCAGGTGGCGGAGCACGAGAAGGTCAAAGCGCTGTTTCTTCGAGGCAAACAGATTTGTATGAAACAAGGAGAACGCATGCAGAACATTTTCAAAAAAGAGGAGCTGCCGCTCACACTGCCTCGGGATCTCTACGTGACGAACAGCACGATCGCTCCCTTCAGCGACAAGCTGATGATGTTTGTATGCAGTCTGCTGATCGGGGCAGGTCTGGAACAGTACGCTTTCAGTCTCTCGACGACCATTCGTCGAGACATCGGGCTTCGTTATGACGAGCTGTTAGTGGAAATGCAGAAGTTTTCCGAGGATGCGGCAGAGCTGATGGTAGAGCAGCATTGGCTGGAGCAGCCTCCGCTGGCCGCCGATCGCAAGGGTTTGGTGGGCACCACCTAATAAAGTAGCCCGAGGATCGTTCCCTCGGGCTCAGCTTTTACATCAATCTATTCGCTCCACCAGCGCTTCAGATCGTTCCACCAGCTTCCGCTCGGCTTCGGCTTGTCAGTTTCGGTCCTCGGCTTCGGCGGCTGCTCGGTGCAGTATTCGGTTGGCTCCGTACCGGCAACGAAGGCCTCCAGCCGCGGGTTCGGACATCCGTCGTTGGCCAGCTTGCCCGACGCAGGGTCAACGTAGACATTGACGACGCCCTCCGGAATTTCGAATAGCTTCGGAGGAACCGCCTCCAGCGTCCGCTCCGTAAACTCGGCGAAAATCGGCGCGGCCAAATGTGATTCCACGGCATTGATGTTACGGTCCTTGTCATATCCGACCCATACGGCTGTGGACAGCTCCGGTGTGAAGCCGACCAGCCACGCATCGGCGTCGGTGGAGCCGGTTTTGCCAGCTACGGGCCGCTTCATGATGCTGGCTACGCGGCTTCCTGTCCCGCCGGATTCGAATACGCTCTCCATCATATGGGTCAGAACGTAAGTATAGGCGGGCTCAATGATGGTTTCCTTCTGCGGCTCCGCCTCGTAGAGCACTCTGCCGCGGCTGTCCTCAATTCGCACGATGGCGATTGGGTTGACCCGAACCCCTTGGTTGGCGAATATACTGTAAGCGGAAGCCATCTCCAGCGGGCTGACGGGAAAGGTGCCAAGAGCCAGGGACGGCACCGGCTTCATCGGGCTGTGAATGCCCATCCGCTTCGCCATTTCGATCACGCGCTCGGGACCGGTCTCCAGCACCGTGTGCACGGCGAAAATATTGTCTGACTTCGCAATGGCCGTCCGCATATCGATCCAGTCGAAGTAGGTGTTGCCGAAGTTATTCGGCGTATACGTTTGTCTGCCGTTATCGTAGGTGAATGTGGTCGGCTCGCTCTTATAGCGCTTCAGCGGCGTAAACTGCTTTTCCTTCAATGCCGTCAAGTAGACGATAGGCTTGAAGGAGGAACCGGGCTGCCTGCTTCCGGCAACGGCGCGGTTAAACTGATTTTCCTTGTAGCTGCGTCCGCCGACCATCGCTTTAATGTACCCGTTCCGCGGGTCGATAGCTACGAGGGCCGTCTGCAGCTGAGGGTATTTGGCCAGCTGTGTGGTGACGACCTCCTCCGCAACCTTCTGCGCGTGAAGGTCAAGGGAGGTATGGATGCGGAGGCCGCCCTCCTCGAACTGTTCTTCCGGGATGCCGAGCTCGTCAATCGCTACGCTGCGGATATAATCGCTGAAGTAAGGAGCCGTCGTGCCCTGCTTTTTCTGATCCAGGGGCTTAATATCAAGCTTCTCTCGGGCTGCCTGATCGGCCTCCCGCTGCGTGATATAGCCGACCTCGACCATGGTCTGCAGCACCGTTTCTTGGCGTTCCTTGGCATTCTTTGCATCGTAGTAAGGGGAGAAATACCTCGGCCCCTTCGGCACACCGGCAAGCATTGCACTTTCGGCAAGGGAGAGATCCTTGGCGTCCTTTCCGAAGAACAGCTGCGCGGCCGCCTGAATGCCGTATGTGGAATGTCCGTAATAAATTTGGTTTAAATATTGCTCCAGGATTTGATCCTTGGACATCTGCAGCTCCATTTGAACGGCGTAATACGTTTCCTTGATTTTGCGGCTCCAGGTCCGCTCGTGGTTCAAGTACAGATTTCTGGCCAGCTGCTGGGTGATGGTGCCGGCCCCCTGCACCTTGGCCATATGCTGAATATTGACAACAGCTGCGCGGGCGATCCCCTTCAGATCGAAGCCGTAATGCTCGTAAAACTTCCGGTCCTCGATGGCCAGCGTAGCCTCCACCAGCTGCGGGGAAATGTCCGACAGCGGGATGATCTCCCGGCTTTGGTTGCTGCCGTAAGCCTCGATCAGCTGACCGTTGATATCGTAAAGCGCGGAGGCGGCGGCCATTTTGCTGACGGGAAGCGCCTGAGAGCGCATATACAGCAGTCCGACGATCATGACCGCCGTACCGAGAATCAGGCTGGTGAACATAAAGGACAGAGTACGCCGGAAGCGTCCTCTTCTGCGATGGGTTTGGTCTTTGGCCTCGGTCATGTGCATCCGTCCTTTCAGATAAGAGAAGAAAGAGAATCAGTGCATAGTAACCAGTATGGAAAAACATAACAAGCCCTATTCATGCGAATATGAAAGATTTGCAAATTTTTTTATTGTAAATGTACGGCTGTTTTCCGGCAGAGAGTTGCATTTTAGATAGGATACTCTATAATACAATTTGACGCGAAAGACGTGGGTAAAATGAAACGGGAAAAGCCAAGCGGCTGAGAGCTATAATGAGATTTTGTCGACGTTGATCGAATAGAAGAAAGGGTGAGTGTAAACATGGAATTGTGGTACACAGAGAAGCAAACCGAAAACTATGGCATCACCATGAAAATTCGCGAAACCTTGGTTACGGAAAAGACGGATTTCCAAGACCTGGCGATGATCGATACAGTAGAATGGGGTCGCATGCTGGTTCTTGACGGCATGGTTATGACCTCCGTTAAGGATGAATTCGTATATCATGAGATGGTGGCACACCCTGCGCTGTACACGCATCCGAATCCGAAGCACGTCCTCGTTGTGGGCGGCGGCGACGGCGGTGTTATTCGCGAAGTGCTGAAGCACCCGGAAGTGGAGAAGGCCGTTCTCGTCGAAATCGACGGCAAGGTCATCGAATACTCCAAGAAGTATTTGCCTGAAATCGCAGGCGAGCTCGACAACCCGCGTGTGGAAGTGATCGTGAACGACGGTTATATGCACATTCATGACTTCAAGAATACATATGACGTTATCATGGTGGATTCAACCGAGCCGGTAGGACCTGCGGTCAACCTGTTTACACAAGGGTTCTATAAAGCGATTGCCGACGCTTTGAAGGAAGACGGCATCTTCGTAGCCCAAACCGACAACCCTTGGTTCAAGGCGGATTTGATTCAAAGCGTGAACCGCGACGTGAAGGAAATTTTCCCGATTGTGCGTGTGTACTGTGCGAACATCCCGACCTACCCAAGCGGTCTGTGGACCTTCACTATGGGCAGCAAGAAGTATGATCCACTTGCTGTCGACGAGACGAAGATTCCGGATATCGACACCAAATACTATTCACCTCGCCTGCACAAGGCTGCGTTCGCGCTGCCGAAGTTTGTCGAGGATTTAACGAAGTAAGGAGCCTATGAACCGATGCGTATCGATCAAAAATATTCCGGCAACGTCTTTATCCTGAGCTCCGAGGACTATGCGGCCTCCAAGGCGGTCATCTACGGCATGCCGATGGACTTCACGGTCAGCTTCCGTCCGGGCTCGCGTTTCGGCCCTCCCCGCATCCGCGAGGTGTCCATCGGACTGGAGGAATACAGTCCTTATCTGGATAAGAGCCTGGAAGACATCACGTATTTCGACGCGGGCGACCTGCTGCTGCCGTTCGGCAACGCCGGACGCAGCCTCGAAATCATCGGCGAATATGTACGCGGCTTGCTGGCCGACGGCAAGTTCCCGATCGGTCTCGGCGGCGAGCATCTGTGCTCGTGGCCTGTGTTCCAGGAGGTGTATGCGAAGTACCCGGATCTGGCGATCATTCACTTCGACGCTCACGCCGACCTGCGCGAGAGCTATGAAGGAGAGCCTCTGTCGCACTCCACGCCGCTGCGGAAGGCAGCCGCGCTGATGGGCGGCAAGAACATTTACCAATTCGGTATCCGTTCCGGCTCCCGTGAAGAGTTCCAATTCGGACGAGAGAATGTGAACTTCTATCCATTCGAAGTGCTGGAGCCGCTGAAGAAGGTGCTGCCGGAGCTGGCTGGCCGGCCGGTATACTTAACGATCGACATCGACGTGCTTGATCCGAGCTGCGCTCCGGGTACCGGTACGGCGGAAGCGGGCGGCATCACCTCGAAGGAGCTGCTCGCAGCCATCCATGCGCTTGCCGCTTCCGATATTAACTTCGTCGGTGCCGACGTGGTGGAGGTAGCTCCTGCGTATGACCCGACGGAGCAAACCCAGATTGTCGCCGCGAAGCTCATTCGCGAGATATTGCTCGGCTTAGTGAAATAAGCCTTTGCTTGAGAGCCTGTCCTCCCGCCTGTTGAAGGCGGAAGGGCAGGCTTTTTCGTCGTACTGCCAGGTACTACGCGAAGTTAGTACTCCTCCGGCGTAATGGATCGTATTACAATCTATACCAAAAGGGGGAATTGCCATGAGGAGTACTATATCCGTTCGTACCCGTCGGCTGCTTCAAGGGGTGTGGTTGGGCTACGCGATATTTTGGGGGTGGATGGCCATCCGGCCGCTCAACCGGACAGACTGGCTTCTGGAAAATTTGCTGGTATTCGCTGTGGTAGCCGCCCTCGCGGCAAGCTATCGTAAGCTGCTGTTATCGGGGGCTTCCTACCTTTCGATTGCGCTCTTTCTTACCCTGCATACGTGGGGATCTCACTACAGCTATAACGCTACGCCCTTGGGCAGCTGGCTTCAAGAGTGGTGGGGGCTGGAGCGCAATCCCTACGACCGGCTCGTTCACTTGGCCTACGGCCTGCTTTTTGCCTACCCGGTGTGGGAGCTCGTCTGCGCCTGGATAAAGCCGAGCCCTCGCTGGTCGTACGGCATTGCGGTCATGGCGATTCTGGCCACGGGAGCCTTCTATGAGCTGATCGAGATGTGGGTCGTCCTGCTGGCTGCCCCGGAGCTCGGTATGCTGTTCCTCGGTTCCCAAGGCGATCCGTGGGATGCCCATCATGACATGGAGCTGGAGACGCTGGGAGCTGCTGTGATCATGGCGATCGCCGCGCTCCGCCATAAGCTCAGCCCCTCCTCATCGTAAACAGGGTCAGCTCCGGTCGGCATAGGAACCGAATAGGGTACACCGATACGCCGATCCCCCGGTTGACGTAGACCTGCAGCTTTCCGGCCTCCAGCGAGTAGTGCCCTTGAATATACTTTTTGCTGTAAGCCGGGGTCACAACCGAGCCGACGAAGGGGAGGCGAACCTGTCCGCCGTGGCTGTGGCCGGATAGCTGGAGGTCCACATTGTGCTGAACGGCCAGATCCGCATAATCGGGGCAATGCGACAACAGCAGCACGAACTCCTCCGGCTTGACGCCGTTCAGCGCCTTGTCCAGGTCCGGCTTGCCCTCCCACTGATCCTCTACGCCGGCCACCCGAAACGCTGCGCCGTTCAGCTCCAGCCTGGCCGACTGATTGCGGAGCAGCGTAACTCCTCCTTCAGCCAGTACCTTCACTACATCCTCCGTCAGGCCTCCGTAATAATCATGGTTGCCGAGCACGGCATATACGCCGAGACGGGACTTCAGTCCGCGCAATAGGTGCGAGGCCGCCGGTCCCTCCGGACCTACGCCGTAATCGACCAAATCCCCTGTGAAGCACACGAGATCCGGCTCCAGCCCGTTGATTCGGTCGACCAGCCGGCGCAGCGCCTCAACCCCGAAATGATAGCCGAAATGCAAATCGCTGAACTGTACGACACGCAAGCCGTTCAGCGCCTCGGGCCAGCGCGCGAAGCTGAGCGACAGCTTCTCCGTATCCAGCCAGCGGGGCTCCGCATACCGGGCATAAGCAAGGCCTCCCGGCGGTATAAGCATGACGCCGCCGGCAGCCAGGGCCGCCTTTTTCAGAAAGGAACGGCGTGTCAATTTAACCGGGGGCTGGTGCCCGGTCTCCTCTATCCTCATACATGAACCTGCCTTCCTCGTTAGGATAGGCCGTGAATTTTCCGAAACCGGATCGGAGTCACGCCCTCCTGTCGCTTAAACAGCTTAATAAAATAGCTGGTATCTTCATAGCCGACGCGTTTCGCGATTTCCCGTACCTCCAGCTGCTCCTGGAGCAGAAGCTCTTTTGCCTTGCGCAGGCGGTACCGGGTCAAATATGCAAAGGGGCGCATCCCCAGCGTTTGCTGAAACAGCAGACACGTGTGCTGGGGCGTCACACCTAGCTGCTGTGCCATCTCCTCTAGGGTGACGGTCTTGTCATAGTTCTCGGCAATATAAGTAAAGACAGGTCCGAGCTGTTCAAAATGCTGCTGCTTCGACCGCACCTCGGAAGTCGAGGCGTAAAGAAACAGATCCAGCAATAATTGATACGTCAGGGAAGAGCATTCGATGCTTCCCAGCGGATCCTGTGCGCGAAGCACCGTTTGAATATCGTGCAGCTTGTTCCATAAGGAGCCGGGATTGGTCAAGTACAGCACCTGTGACGCTTCGAAGCGGAAGGAAGCGAGCATGCTCGCAGCCTGCGCTCCGTTGAAGGATACCCATCGCACCGTCCACGGCTCGCGTACCGGATGGTAGCGGTGAGCCTCCTTGGCATACAGCAGCATGCCTTGTCCCGGTCCGACGGTATACGTCTTGTCTTTCAGCTCCAGCTGTCCCGTGCCGCTCCAGGTTTGAATCCATTGATAGTCGGGAAAGCCGTCCGGCCGATCCATCGCCTCCTGGTTGCTCCAGCCTCCGGCGCTGGTGACGTACAGCGGGAGCTTGAGCTCGAGATCCGTTATCACCCGAAAGATGTTGCTGTCCATGGCGAACCTCCCTGCATCTTCATTTTCTCATATTAACAAGAATATTGTTCGATTGAAAGGGAGCCCCCGGGCAATTATGATACTCATATCAACCCATTTGTATAGATGAAAGGTGGATTCGACATCGATGAGCATCAGCAAAAATGCAAGACTGCCTCACATGTTCTACGGCGGTGACTATAATCCGGAGCAATGGCCTGAAGAGATATGGCTCGAAGATATGCGTTTAATGAAAAAAGCGGGCGTCAACATCGTCAGTATCGGCATTTTCAGCTGGTCGCTGCTGCAGCCGGGCCCGGATGCCTACGATTTCGGCTGGATGGACAGGCTGATGGACCTCCTTCATGAGAACGGCATTAAGGCGGATCTGGCAACGGCCACCGCATCTCCTCCGGCATGGCTGGCCAAGCTGCATCCGGAATCGCTTCCAGTGGATCAGGACGGAGCCCGCTATATGCAGGGCTCCCGCCAGCACTACTGCCCGAACAGCAAGGCCTTCCGCCTCTACGGCCAACGTCTTGTAAGGAAGCTGGCCGAGCGGTACAAGGATCATCCGGCCCTTGCCATGTGGCATATCAATAACGAGTACGGCTGCCACATTTCGCGCTGCTACTGCGAGGTGTGCACCTCGGAGTTCCAGATATGGCTCAAGAAGCGCTACGGTACATTGGATGAGCTTAACGCCCGATGGGGAACCGACTTCTGGAGTCAGAAGTATTATGATTGGACAGAAATCGGGCTGCCGGGCAAAACGCCTACCTATGCTAACCCGGGGCAGCAGCTGGACTATGCTCGCTTTATGTCGGACAGCCTGCTGGACGCTTATTTGGGCGAGCATCGTATCCTGAGGGAAATCACGCCGGACCTGCCGATCATGACCAACCTCATGGGCGTATTCAAGCCGCTGGATGAATTCGAGTGGGCGAAGCACATGGACGTAGTCACTTGGGACAGCTATCCGGAGCCGACGGGCGGCATCCCTTACGGGGCGGCCATGGCGCACGATCTCATGCGCAGCTTGAAGGGCGGGGAACCGTTCATCCTTATGGAGCAGGTTACCAGCCAGGTGAACTGGAGAGATCATAATCCGCTCAAGCGTCCGGGGGTAATGAGGCTGTGGAGCTACCAGACGGTCGCGCGCGGCGGCGACGGGGTCATGTTCTTCCAGTGGAGGCAATCGAAGGCCGGGGCGGAGAAGTTCCACGGAGCGATGGTGACGCATACGGGGGATGAGAACAGCCGAGTCTACCGGGAGGTCGAGCAGCTCGGCAATGAGCTGAAGCTGCTGGATGCCGTCGTGAACACGAGGGTGGAGGCGAAGGTGGCAATCGTCTTCGATTGGCACAACTGGTGGGCGCTGGAGCTGGATTCGAAGCCGAGCCGGGACGTCCGTTACGTCGAGCAGGTGATGCACTATTACAAGCAGCTGTTCAAGCTTAACGTAGGCGTAGATTTCGTGCAGCCGGATGCGGATCTCAGCAAGTATAAGCTTGTCGTCGCACCGGCGCTCTACATGGTAAAGCCGGGTGAAGCGGACAATTTGAAGCAATATGTACAAGCCGGCGGCACCGTTGTCATGACGTTCTTCAGCGGCATTGTAGATGAGAACGATCGTATACATCTAGGCGGTTATCCGGCGCCGTTCCGCGAGATGCTGGGTCTGACGGTGGAGGAGTTCGATCCGATGCTGCCCGACCAGACGAACCGAGTGGCCGTGAAGGGGCTGAAGGAAGCCGACGGGGAATACGGCTGCAGGCTGTGGGCCGACCTGATCCGCCTGGAGGGCGCCGAGGCGCTGGCAGCCTTCACCTCCGACTTCTATGCCGGCTCTCCGGCGGTCACCAAGAATTCCTTCGGCTCAGGGAAAGCTTATTATGTCGGCACGCATGCGGACGAAGCTTTGGTCTACGGCCTGCTGAGCCGCATACTCGGTGACCTGGGTGTCGCAGCGCCGCTTCAGGCGCCCGAGGGTGTCGAGCTGTCCGTGCGCAGTATGGAGGATCGTCGCTTTGTATTCGCGCTTAATCACAATCCGGCTCCGGTTACGATACCGCTTGACGGCGCGGAGGGGCATGACCTCCTGTCCGGCAGGCAGGTCGGCGGACAACTGGAGCTGGCTCCGAACGGCGTTGCCATCGTGCAGCTGAAGTAGCGTATCTCTATGTAAAAATCACCTTACCCTGCGGATGATTGTCATCGTCCGCCAAGGGAAGGTGATTTTTAGTTATGGGGCTCTGCAGTTGGCTTCTTGCTGCAAAACTATATACAATATAAGCACGATCTTGAACAAGGAGCGTCGTGAAGCCTTATGTCCCATTCAGATAAAATTCCCGTGCAGCTTACTATTGAAAGCACCCCGGAGGGCGGGGAGCCCATCGTGCAGCGGGTGCAGGCGGACCTTTATCCCAAGGAGGGCTGCTGGTACCTGCGTTATAACGAGCCGGAATCGGCTCAGCTGGGGAGAACGGCTACTACGATGCGCATCGACCGTGAGCAGGTCCGCATCCTTCGCCAGGGCGATGTGCGTTCCGAGCAGATCTTCGTGCCAGGAGGGAAGCGCCTTGGCTATTACGATACGCCCCAGGGCAAGCTGGAGCTGGAGACGGCGACCGGCGAATTGACCATCGGTCTGCAAGGAGCTGCCGGGCTGGGCGAAGTCCGGTGGAGCTACGACCTTACCGTCGCCGGCGAGAGCGCAGGCCGGTACCGGCTGCGCCTCTCCGTCTCTGCTCTCTAGTCTCCGGCTGCCGCGGCGGAGACCACGCGCACCGCGTGAATCTCCCTGGCGCTGCCCACCTTGCCCGGCTTAAGAATCATGCGTCCATGGCGCTTCAGCAGCGCTTTGATCTGGCGCGGCCGCATGCCCGGCTGCTTGGCAAGCAGCAGCGCGATGACGCCTGTCACATGAGACGTGGCCATCGAGGTGCCGCTGAGTACATGATACCTCCCCCTTAACCAGGTGGAATAAATTTTTTCTCCCGGCGCGTAGATGTCAATCTGCCTACCGATGTTGCTGAAGCTGGCCACTTGCCCTTTGCGGTTGGTAGCCCCTACGGCAATCACCTGGCTCAGCCGCGCGGGATAATCGACCTCGGTTTTTCTCCCGTCGTTGCCCGAAGAGGCGACGATGATCACACCGGCCTGGTAAGCGTACTTTACGGCGGCCTCCAGCGCCTTACTGTACGTTTTCATGCCGAAGCTCATGTTGATGATGTCCATACCGTTTCTTACGCACCACTCAATGCCGCTGATGATGTCTGACACGTAGGCGCTGCCTTGGTGGTCGAAGGCTTTGACCGGATGTATATACGCCTGCGGCGCTACGCCGATAATCCCGCCGCCTCTCGTATACCCGGCAATCGTTCCGGCGATATGCGTGCCGTGTCCGTTGTCGTCGATAGGCAGCAGCTGCCGGTTCAATACATTGAAGCCTCCTGCCAGACAATGTCTAAGGTTGGGATGCGAATAATCGGCTCCCGTGTCCACTACGCCGATATGGATCCGCTCCCCTTGCGATTTGCTCCATACCTCCGGTGCCCGAATATGCTTGATTCCCCAAGGGATGACAGTCTGCTCCTCCCCGAGGGTGGGCACCCCCTGCTGCAGTGAGGCCGTTTTCTTGCTTAAACGATGAACCTTCATTCGGATGTTGGCTTCAATCGAGCGGATAAACGGAAAAGCGGCCGGTTTGGCCGGGATGCGAAGCGTGCAGGCCATCCCCTGGATCAAGGGGAGCGGCTGCACGCGGCGCAGCTGCGGAAGGGACTTGCGGCGCTGCCTGAGCAGGCGGGAGCAGGCCCGAAACTCTTGCACGCTGTCAAAGCGGATGATGTGCCGTTTATCGGCATGCTCCGAGGCTCCCTCCATGGCACCGAGGAGCCAGGATAAGAATGTTGAAGGTAACACCAGCATCCCTCCACTCCTGTAGAATCACTTTTTGTATCCTATGTGGAAAGCCTCTCCTACGCCTGAGCACATGGCCCTTTCTAAAATAATTGGGTGCGTAGCCGTGTCAAGATTCCGCAGCCTACATACGATACAAGAGGAGGACATCATACTGTTCTCTTCCTATCAGGTTGGGGGAGGGCATCCTTTGTCCCGTAAGACTCGCCTGGGGGATACAGTCGGAGCGAAGGAACGGACGAATGCAAAGCGCGCTTAGGTTAGCCTGAGGGCGTCGACGCTGCCGGCCGTTCCTTCGCTTCTTTCTGCGGAAGCGGCGGGGACGCCTTGCATTTTTACCTAAAATAAGGTTTACTTATTGAAGATAGTGGATATTTTAGATGATGTCGTTATCAATGTCTGAAGGGATGTGCCCTGGGAATGAGTTCACAGTACCAACTGAAGATAGGCAGCGAGCAGGCCAAAGAAATGCCGATGGTGGACCTTGCTTTTGAGCTGCTGAAGTCGGCGAATACGCCGTTTTATTACAGGGATTTGATGGCGGAGATCGCCAGAATCAAGGGTTTGTCTGATGATGAAGTGATGCAGGTGATTGCTCAACTATATACGGAAATCAATATTGACGGTCGTTTCGCTTGCGTAGGCACGAATCTTTGGGGTCTGAAGCGCTGGTATCCGGTGGAGAAGTCCGAGGATGCGGTAGGCACCGGCAAGCGTCCGCGCATTATCAACGACGAGGACGACGATCTCGACGACGAGGATCTGTTCGCCGAAGAAGAAGACACTTACGTGGAGGAGGAGGATTACGACTCCTTCGATAAGGTGCGTGATGACTTCGATGAGGTAGAGGAAGCCGAGGAAGAGACGGAATTCTTCGAGGATGAGGAAGCGGAGGAAGAGATCGAGGACGTCGGCCTGGAGGGTGAAGAGGGCGAAGCGGAGGAAGATTTCGAGGATGAAGCCGCGGATGATGAATTCGAAGATGAGGAAGAGGACGACAAGTAAGGCCGTTTCGAGAAAACCATGGCCGGTTGTCTTGACAGGCACAGGTGGATAAGAGTAAACTATTTTTTGGGCTTTAGATAGACGATTCGGACTATGAAAGTGCCCCGTTTGCCAACGGGGGACTTTTTTCTTTTTCAAGTCATAATGAAGCGGCAGGTATTGACCTAGGCTCTGCATCGTATGACTTCGGTAAACGAGCCGTTTTTGGACGGCAAACTTGTTTACTAAGGATGGTTGGAATTCGGATTCGGACGCGCTCTGTTCATCAAATTCGGGAGGTATAGCATAATGACGAAGTATATTTTCGTGACGGGGGGCGTTGTATCCTCGCTTGGGAAGGGGATTACGGCGGCATCGCTGGGGAGGTTGCTGAAGAACCGCGGTCTGAAGGTAACGATCCAGAAGTTTGACCCGTACATTAACGTGGATCCCGGAACCATGAGTCCTTATCAGCATGGTGAGGTTTTCGTAACGGACGACGGAGCCGAAACGGACTTGGATTTGGGCCATTACGAGCGGTTTATTGACATCAACCTGTCCAAGAACAGCAATGTGACGACAGGTAAAGTATACTCTTCGGTCATAGCCAAGGAGCGCCGCGGTGAATATTTGGGCGGAACGGTTCAGGTCATTCCTCATATCACCAACGAGATCAAAGAGCGCGTATTCCGGGCAGGCAGGGAAGCTCACTCGGACGTGGTCATCACGGAAATCGGCGGTACGGTCGGCGATATCGAGAGCCTGCCGTTCCTGGAGGCCATTCGTCAAATCAAGAGCGATATCGGCCGGGATAACGTCATGTATATTCATGTAACATTAATTCCGTATTTGAAGGCAGCGGGCGAAGTCAAAACGAAGCCGACACAGCATAGTGTCAAGGAGCTTCGCAGCATCGGGATCCAGCCGAACGTGGTCGTATGCCGTACGGAGCATCCGCTTTCGGAAGATATGAAGCGCAAGCTGGCGCTGTTCTGCGATATTGATCCTAATGCTGTGGTAGAGTGCCGCGATGCCGAGACGCTGTACGAGGTGCCCATGATGCTTCGCGAGCAGGGGCTGGATGACATCGTGGTAAACCACCTGAAGCTGAACTCGCCGAAGCCGGCGCCGGATATGACGGAGTGGGAAGCGATGGTCGACCGCGTTAAATCCTTGCAGCATACGACCGAGATCGCGATTGTGGGCAAATACGTCGCCCTGCACGACGCCTACCTGAGTATCGTGGAAGCGCTTGGCCATGCAGGGATCGATTGCAATACGGAAGTGAAGATCCGCTGGGTGAATGCGGAGGAAGTATACGATCATAACGTGGCTGAGTTGCTAGCCGGCGTTCAAGGAATTCTGGTGCCTGGCGGTTTCGGCGACCGGGGGATCGAAGGTAAGGTTAGCGCGATCCGATATGCGCGGGAGAACAACATTCCGTTCTTCGGCATTTGCCTTGGCATGCAGGTAGCCGTAGTCGAATACGCGCGTTCCGTAGTGAAGCTTGACGGAGCGAACAGCTCCGAGATTAATCCTACGACGCCTTACCCGGTCATCGACCTCCTGCCGGAGCAGAAGGACGTAGAGGACCTGGGCGGTACGATGCGTCTCGGATTGTATCCTTGCAAGCTCAAGGAAGGCTCCTTGGCGATGCAATGTTATAATGACGAGCTGGTTTATGAAAGACACCGTCATCGCTATGAATTTAACAATGTATACCGCGAGATGATCGAGAACGCAGGCCTCGTGATTTCAGGTACAAGCCCGGACGGCCGATTGGTGGAAATTATCGAGTGCCCGAACCATCCTTGGTTCCTCGCGGTACAATTCCATCCGGAGTTCATTTCCAGACCGAATCGTCCTCAGCCGCTTTTCAAGCATTTCGTACAAGCAGCATTCCAGCTGTCCCGTTAATCCGGGCTTTGCGCCGCATACTCTCCAGGGTATGCGGCGCTGTTGCCTCATCCGGTAACTGCTTAAATTGTAAAAAGTTTCATTTTTCTTGTTGCGGCAAGAAGGATTTGGGCTTCGAGTAGCGAATAGTTTGTTTTAACCATAAACAACGATCACTGTGATGTGCACCTAACATCCAATGCGTTCATTACTGTCGGAATTCACAGACTTGGGAGGGTACCGCAATGAAGAAGAAGCTGCTTATCGTTGACGACCAGAACGGGATCCGCATTTTGCTGATGGAAGTGTTCAGCAGTGAAGGGTATGAAACGTATCAGGCTTCGAACGGGAAGCTTGCGCTCGAGATCGTCCGTAATGTCTCGCCGGATCTCGTCCTGCTGGATATGAAGATTCCCGGAATGGACGGCTTGGATATTCTTAAGCATATCAAGAGCATCGACGCTTCGATCAAGGTCATTATGATGACGCCATACGGTGAACTGGATATGATTAAGGAGGCAACCGATCTTGGCGCCATCATGCACTTTACGAAGCCTTTCGACATCGATGAGCTGAGACAAGCCGTGAATCATCATTTGAAAACACCGAAGAACAATTCCTTCGCTGTAGGTTCCTGACAATAGTGCCGGGGAACAGCCACTTGTTTAGAGTGCCGGTTCTCCGGTTTTTCTTTTTATCGTTAATCCGCTCTTTCCTGTCCATTCGATAAGCCAAGCATGCCGGTGCTTCCTCCATAAAGCCCGTCGGACCGGCTTTTTTTGGCGTGTTGTTAACCTTTGAAAACATATATGCTATAATGGGTCAGTATGACATAAAGAGCGGTACGTTCCACTCGGATAGGTCAACTATACATAGGAGGAATCGAAACCATGCCACTTGTTTCAATGAATGAGTTTTTGCCGAAGGCGAAGGCTAATAAGTTTGCCGTAGGTCAGTTTAACATGAACAACCTGGAGTTTGCCCAAGCTATTACGGAAGCTGCAATGGAGCTGAACTCTCCATTCATCTTTGGTGTTTCCGAAGGCGCCCTGAAGTACATGGGTATGGAGTACACGGTAGCTATCGCAGAAGCGGCTGCTAAGAAATCCGGTTTGCCGATTGCACTTCACCTTGACCACGGCAGCAGCTTTGAGGTTGCCATGAAGTGTATCCGTGCCGGCTTCAGCTCCGTTATGTTCGATGGCTCTCACTACTCCTTCGAAGAGAACATCCGCTTGACGAAGGAAGTTGTTAAGGCAGCTCGTGCCATGGGCGTGTCCGTTGAAGGCGAACTCGGAACGATCGGCGGGGTGGAAGACGACATCAGCGTGGACGAGTCCGATGCGAACCTGGCTAAGCCGGAGGAAGCGATCCGCTTCTACGAAGAAACCGGCGTAGATTGCCTTGCTATCGCAGTAGGAACGGCTCACGGTATGTATGCCGGTGAACCGAACATCCGTTTCGATATCATTGAGAAGGTATCCAGCGCGATTCCTGTTCCTGTTGTATTGCACGGCGGCTCCGGCGTTCCTGATGAAATGATTCGTCAGTCGATCGCTGCAGGTGTTGGCAAAATCAACGTGAACACAGAGAACCAAGTGGCTTGTACGCAAACCATCCGCGAAGTTCTGAACAAAGACGCGAAAGTATACGATCCTCGTAAATACCTCACTCCAGCCCGCAACGCCATGGTAGACGTAGTTAAGTCCAAAATCCAATTGTTCGGCAGCGCAAACCAAGCTTAATTATAAAGGAATGGGGAGGTACACCTGCAAAGGTGTATTTCCCTCTCTTGCTTCAATTCGGAATGATTGCTTCAGTTTGTTAACGCTTTAAAGCAGCGATGTGGGAGGAAGAACAGCGAATGGAGAAATTGATGGTGACCGGCGGACGTCCTCTGCGGGGAACGGTGACGATCAGCGGTGCGAAGAACAGTGCTATAGCCCTGATTCCAGCCGCTATTATGGCAGAGACGGCGGTAACACTGGACAACTTGCCCCACTTAAGTGATGTGGTGATTTATACGGAAATTTTGGAGGAGCTTGGTGCTACGGTATCCTGGAACGAAGATCAGATGGTCATCGATCCGAGCCGGTTAACCTCGAAACCGATGCCTAACGGCAATGTCAAGAAGCTTAGAGCTTCGTATTATTTAATGGGTGCGCTTCTTGGGCGTTTTGGAGAAGCGGTTATCGGTCTTCCCGGCGGCTGCAACTTTGAACCGCGTCCGATCGATCAGCATGTGAAGGGTTTTGAAGCGCTGGGTGCGCAGGTTACCAATGAACATGGAGCATTGCATATTAAGGCCAAGCAATTGCGCGGGGCCAAGATTTATTTGGATGTCGTCAGTGTAGGTGCGACGATTAATATTATGCTGGCGGCTTCAAGAGCCAAAGGCGTCACAATTATCGAAAATGCGGCAAAAGAGCCTGAAATTATAGATGTAGCAACCTTGCTTAACTCCATGGGAGCCAAGATTAAAGGAGCCGGCACTGAAACGATTCGGATCGAAGGCGTTGACAGTATGCATGGCTGCCGCCACTCCATCATCCCTGACCGTATTCAAGCGGGCACATACATGATCGCCGCTGCGGCAACTCGCGGAGACGTTGTGGTAGACAATGTAATCCCGAAGCATATGGAAGCGATGACGGCCAAGCTGCAGGAAATGGGCGTTCATATTTATGAAATGGACGAATCGATCCGAGTTGTCGGTCAAGCCCTCTATGAGCCGGTGGATGTAAAAGCTCTGGTATATCCCGGTTTCGCAACCGATCTTCAATCCCCAATGACCAGTCTGCTGACCCAAGCGAAGGGTGTCAGCGTCTTGACGGACTTCGTATACAGCAATCGTTTCAAGCATATCCCTGAATTAACTAGAATGGGTGCGCGCATTAAGGTAGAAGGCCGATCCGCTGTGATCGAAGGCGGGCCGCTGACGGCTGCGAAGGTAAAGGCTACGGATTTGCGGGCCGGTGCTGCGCTTGTCATCGCAGGCTTGACCGTGACGGATGGAATCACCGAGATCACCGGCGTTGAATATATTGACCGGGGATATGACCATCTGGTTATGAATCTATCAAATCTGGGTGCGGAAGTTTGGCGCGAAGAAGAATAGAGTTTGGTATAGATTGTAACCGGTTTGGGCAATGCTAGAGAGTATATTTGCCGGAAATCGATGAATAGGGCTTACTATGCCATGAAAATTTAATAGTTTGGTGGTTATAAACAATGGATATGCATCTAGCTCAACTAGAGGCACTGAAACTTACGGAATTATACAAGCTGGCCAAAAAGCATCAAATTGCGAATTACGGTCAGCTTCGTAAAAAAGAACTTATTTTTGCTATTTTACGAGCGCAAGCAGAGCAAGGCGGCCTCATGTTTATGCAGGGCGTCCTGGATATTCTGCCGGAGGGCTTCGGCTTCCTTCGTCCGATCAACTATTTGCCAAGCTCCGAGGACATCTACATCTCCGCTTCGCAAATTCGCAGATTCGATCTTCGTTCCGGAGACATTGTATCCGGGAAGTGCCGTCCTCCGAAGGAGAACGAACGATATTTCGGATTGCTTCATGTGGAGGCCGTCAACGGCGAAGATCCGGAAACGGCCGCAGAACGACTTCATTTTGCCGCACTAACTCCGCTATACCCGCAGAAAAAGCTTGGCTTGGAAACCACTCCAACCCGTTATTCCACCCGATTGATGGACTTATTGGCCCCAGTAGGCTTCGGACAGCGCGGATTGATTGTAGCTCCACCCAAAGCGGGTAAAACGCTACTGCTGAAAGAAATCGCTAACAGCATTTCCGAGAACTATCCCGATGCCCATCTGTTTGTGCTGCTGATTGATGAGCGGCCGGAGGAAGTAACGGATATGCAGCGTTCCGTCAAGGGCGAGGTGGTGGCTTCCACCTTCGACGAGCTGCCGGAGAACCATATCAAGGTTGCGGAGCTTGTCCTTGAGCGGGCACAGCGTCTTGTGGAGCATAAGAAGGACGTCATCATTCTTCTCGACAGCATCACCCGGTTGGCGCGAGCGTACAACTTGGTTGTTCCGCCGACAGGCCGAACCTTATCCGGCGGTATTGACCCTGGAGCGTTCCATCGTCCGAAGCGGTTCTTCGGAGCGGCTAGGAATATTGAAGAGGGCGGCAGCTTAACGATCCTTGCAACGGCCCTAATTGAAACAGGTTCCCGTATGGATGATGTCATTTATGAAGAATTCAAGGGAACCGGTAATCTGGAGCTGCATCTGGACCGCAAGCTGGCGGAAAGACGGATTTTCCCTGCGATCGATATTCGCCGCTCCGGTACTCGTCGTGAGGAGATGCTGCTCACGAAGGAAGAGCTTGATAAGGTATGGGCGATCCGCAAGAGCATGAATGACTCTCATGAATATGTAGAAGCTTTCATCAAGAAGCTGGCGGATTCCAAAACGAACCAAGAGTTTCTGGATAACCTCGATACTCCGGGCGGAAACGGGAATCAAACCGGAGGCGGCGGTTCCTCGCGGCGCGTGAAGCATTCCGTTTCGTAATTTCGCTTCGCTGAATCTAAGCGGCAGAAGGAGTCACATCATGAATTTGGTTTATGCCGATAAAGACGGCAATGTATACGATCACCCCGAGTACTCCGGTCTCGGACGAAGCGGGGAAATGGTCATAGATATTATGGAAGAAGAGCTGATTCCGCTACCTGAGGGTGCTACGCTGGTAAGCCTTCCGCACACCCGCCCTGTAGGGATCCATAATCGTACCGGAAAAATGCAGGTGGTTCCCGGTGAAGTAACCGCCGTAGGTGCGCTCCTGCCACAGGGCTTTACTCGCTTGATGCTGCCGGGCTATGCCAAGTCCGATTCCACGCAGCTGCTTCCCCTTTTTGGCTATACGGCTGTCGTATGGAAGGATGGCGGCTTCTACGTAGCCGCGGAGCAAAGTGATGAGCCGGAGCGCTGGAACCCTCGTAACTGCGATCCCGATGAGCTTGAGCTGAAGGTGGGCGAGCTCCGAAATAAATATAGCGAGAATCGGTTGTACGAGCATCTTTCCAATTGTGCCCTGGGCTATGAGTGTCTCACTGCCTCGAACACATTCCTGGGACGCTGGGAAGGAGCGGTTCCGGTATCGTTCTCCTGTAATGCCGGATGCTTCGGTTGTATTTCCGAGCAGCCGGAGGACAGCGGATTTCCTGCGCCGCAGACGCGGATGAACTTCCGTCCGACGGTACAAGAGGTCGTTGAAGTCATGATGGAGCATCTGCGCACCCCCGAGAGCATCATCAGCTTCGGCCAGGGCTGTGAAGGCGAGCCTTCGACGCAAGCGCCCATTATCATCGAAGCGATCCGGGAAGTCCGCCGTCGTACGAATACGGGATATATTAATATCAACACGAATGCCGGCCTGACGGATCATATTCGCGGCATTGTGGATGCCGGATTAAATTTGATGCGGGTCAGTACGATCAGTGCATTGGACGAGCACTATAACGCCTATTACAAGCCTCGCGGCTATACGCTCAAGAATGTGGAGAAATCGCTTCGTTATGCGGCGGACAAGGGAGTGCTCACTTCGATTAATTACTTGATCTTCCCGGGAGTAACAGACCGTGAGGAAGAGATGGAGGCGATGATCGAGTTTGCACGCCGAACAGACCTGAAGCTGATTCAACTCCGTAATTTGAACATCGATCCCGAAAGCTATTTGAAGCTTATCCCTCCTGCACAAGGCGAAATCTATGGCATGAAGCAAATGCTCGAGATTTTCCGTCAGGAGCTGCCGAATGTGGTGCTTGGCTCCTATACGCACATCCCGGATGATCTGATGAAGAAACACTTGCAACGGTAACTCAGGCCGTGATATAATCCGTTCGTGTGTGTTCTAACGATAACTCTGATTCACATGGTGTTTCAGGGCATAAAGAGGTGAAAGAAATGAAAACTGAGATTCAACCGAAATATCACCTGACAACAGTTACTTGTGCTTGCGGTAACGTGTTCGAATCAGGCTCCGTTAAGCAAAACCTTCGTGTTGAAATTTGCTCCAACTGCCATCCGTTCTTCACTGGTAAGCAAAAATTCCTGGATGCCGGCGGCCGTGTGGACAAGTTCAAGAAGAAATACGGTATCTAATAGTTGTCAATGCCGTCTCGGCATAATCGCACCTTCTCGGGTCATCCTAAGATTGATATCTTAGCGACCCGTAGGAGGTGTTTTTATGTTCGCCAGGAAGATAGGACTGATCCTCAGCTTGTGTGCCCTTAGCGCCGGACTTGTCGGCTGCGGAGCCCGATCGGACAACGGCTCCCGGATGCAATCGTATCCTCAGGATGGTTATTTAGGGATTACCGATGTGAACCCGAACCATCCGCTCAGCCCGACGTATCACCATTACCAGGATGATCTAGCCATGATTGATCGGACCGCGAGGCAGGTATCCGGCGTTACGGGCGTTTCCATTCAGGCGGACGGATTGGATGCCCGTGTGCGTATTTCCGTATTAACGACGGACCGGGCTGAAGCCGAACGGATTCGCGCGGAAGTCTACCAGCGTATCATCGAGAATGTGCCACGATACAATCTGGAGGTTACAACCGTAACTGCTAAATAAATCCCCCAGGTTGCTATTTCGAATCGAATGTTCTATACTCTATCTATGCCGTGCTAGACGGGGAGGTAGCGGTGCCCTGTAACCCGCAATCCGCTACAGCGGGGTTGATCGCCTAACAGCGGTATTACGATGTGAGGCTTGGGTCTTAAAGTTGGTGTTGAGAGTCGGGTCCTCCGCAATGGATGCCTGCGAATCTGGTCAGGTCCGGAAGGAAGCAGCCATAAGCAGGATGTTCCATGTGCCGGAGGGTGGCCTAACTTGAGCTGACGATAAGAATTCCACTTGGATCGTAATATCCATGTAGGTGCACGGTTTACATAACGAATCCGGTAACGTCGAGATGCAGCTTTTGCATCATCGACGTTTTTTGCTTTTTGCGAATTCAACCTTAAGTTTTCTTTTGTTAACCTATAGAAGGAAAATGAAAATTTTAGGAGAATTCCTATACTAAAGTTTACCCAACCGGAGGAGGGAACCCCTTGCATCAGGAATTGACTGTGCTGCAGCGATTTGCCGGTACGTTTCTTAAGGATGTCAACTTGGGCGTGATCCTTTTGAATACGGACTTTGAATTGATCGACATTAGTGATATGGCCTGCAAAGTGCTCGGAGTGCAGAAAAGCAAGGTCATGAACCGTCCGATGGAGCAAATCTTTATATCCCTTCCCCCTGAGCACCAGTTGATACAGCGGCAAATTTTGGACGGCATGATCATTCGTAATCACGCCTTGTCTTGGACGAACAATCAGCAGCGCTACGAGCTTCTGCTGGATTCGAATGTGCTTAGAGATGATGAAGACCGCATTGTGGGAGCCTACATCATTTTCAAGGACGTGACGAATCTTCGTTCCCTGGAGGAGCAGGTACAACGGAGCGACCGCCTGGCGATGATTGGCCAGATTGCAGCGGGCACGGCCCATGAGATTCGTAATCCGCTGACTTCGATTAAAGGCTTTTTGCAGGTGCTGCGGAAAACCTTCGAGGAAAATGGGATGGATCGTGAGAGCGGTTACACCGATGTGATGCTGTCGGAGATTAAACGAATCAATGAGTTAGTCAATGAATTTCTTTTGTTAAGCAAGCCGAAGCATGTTTCGTTCGAGGCTATCGATTTGTCTCAAGTGCTGAAGGATATACTCCCCATTATTAACAACGAAGCGCTTCTTCACGGGATAACGGTGGAATATGAAGCTTTGTACGGACTTCCTCATGTCATTGCCGACAAAGAGCTGCTGAAGCAGGTGTTTATTAATATTTGCAAAAATGGTATCGAAGCCATGGGTGACGCAGGACGTCTTACCATTATTGAACGGGTGGATAAGGAGGAAAGAAAGGTCAACATCGACATTCGTGATACCGGTCCGGGCATACCTCTGTTCGTCATCGATAAGATTTTCGATCCTTTCTTTACAACTAAGGCGGAAGGAACCGGCCTCGGCCTTTCGGTCTGTCAGCGCATTGTACACGACGTGGGCGGGAACATACGGGTATCCTCCAAGGGCTTCGGAACGACCTTCACGGTTAGCATTCCTTACTCTTGAAGGGCGCGTCGGCGCATCTTCGATCCTGATCTTCAAACCTTCCCCCAAGTGTAGTATAATATATGGGATAAACAATCATTGGAGAGGGCAAGATGGCACATATCGCGCTTTACCGTACGTGGCGGCCGCAGACATTCCAAGACATGGTCGGCCAGAAACATATTGTCCAAACTCTGCAAAATTCGCTTCGCGAAGGACGCTATAGTCATGCTTATTTGTTCAATGGCCCGAGGGGAACCGGGAAGACCAGTGCGGCGAAGATTTTAGCCAAAGCGGTTAACTGTCAGAACGGGCCGGGAATTGAACCTTGTAATCGCTGTGATGCTTGTCTTCGAATTACCGAGGGTTCCGTCATGGATGTCGTTGAAATCGATGCGGCTTCGAACCGTGGCGTCGAAGAGATTCGGGATATTCGGGACAAGGTGAAATATGCACCTACTGAGGTGCGCCAGAAGGTGTACATCATCGACGAGGTGCACATGTTGACCACGGAGGCGTTCAATGCGCTTCTGAAGACGCTGGAGGAACCGCCTGCGCATGTCATGTTTATTCTTGCAACGACGGAGCCGCACAAGCTGCCGGCCACGATCATCTCGCGTTGTCAGCGCTTCGATTTCCGCCGCGTCGCATTGGAAGAGCAGGTCGAGCGAATTCAGCAGGTCTGCCGGGCGGAGCATATCGAGATTGAGGATGAGGCGGCATCATTTATTGCCCGTCTATCGGACGGAGGGATGCGGGATGCTCTAAGTCTCCTCGATCAGATTATTGCATTCTCGGGCAAACGGGTCACTTATGAGGATGTACTGTCCATTACCGGCGGCATGGCCTCCGACCAGTTCGAGCGGCTGGTAGAAGCCATTACGAATAAAGATGTCGGCGCTGTCCTTCAGCTGATCGAGGCCTTTATGCAGGAGGGCAAGAGTGCAGACAAATGCATGGAAAGCCTGATTTATTATTTCCGGGACCTGCTTCTTGTCAAAATGGTTCCGAATTCCGGGGCCGTGACGGAACGGATTACCGACGTGCAGCGATTCGTAGCGGTAGCCCAGCGTTTCTCGAGCGATGCGCTCATTGCTATGATCGACACGCTGAACTATTACCAGACGGAGATGAAGTACTCCGTTCAGCCGCAAACCCTGCTTGAGGTAGCGTTAATGAAGCTATGCAGCCAGGCTGGCGCAGCTCCTATTGCTGCAACGACTGCCGGAGCTTCAACCGGTAGCCAGGACGGTCTTGTCAGTCAGCTGATGGGCCGGATCCAGCGGCTAGAAGACCAGCTGGCTCAGGTGCTTAAGAACGGTGTCGCACCGGCGAATGCTGTGCCCGCGGCTTCCTCGTCGCCAGCTCGCTCAGCCCCGGCGCCTGCAGTATCCAAGAATACCATTGCAAAGCTGGACGGCTATTTGAAGGGGCGGGACGATCCAGCATTCAAAATGATTCTGTCCGGATGGAGCCAAGTGCTCAGCCGCGTGAAGGAGCAGAAGATCACGGTTCATGCCTGGCTGGTCGATGGAGAACCCGTATCAATAAACGAAGGCAATATATTGGTAGCCTTCAAGAGCGCCATGCACCGAGAGACCACGGAGAAGCCGGCCAACAAGCAGCTGATCGAACAAGTGATCGGGGAACAGCTTGGGCAGCCTTACCGCTTGGTTACGGTAATGATCCGGGACTGGAGAGCCGCTGCAGACCAGCAGTCCTCCGAGGCGCCAAAGGAAGAGCTTAAGCTTGTGCCTGAGGACACGCAGGTGAGCGATACGAAGAAGGAATGGATTAGTGAAGCCATCCAATTGTTTGGCGAAGATTTGGTGAAAATAAAAGAAGACTGATTCGGTAGAGGAGTGCTAATCACGATGAACAATATGAACCAAATGATGAAGCAGGTTAAGAAAATGCAGGAGCAAATGCTCAAGGCGCAGGAAGAGCTTGGGCAAAAGACATTTGAAGGGACTGCGGGCGGAGGCGTCGTTGCGGTTACCGTGAATGGACACAAGAAGGTAACCGGTGTAGTAATTAAACCGGAAGCCGTAGATCCCGACGATGTCGAAATGCTTCAGGATCTTGTACTGACTGCGATCAACGATGCCATGACCAAGGCAGAAGAAACAGCCGGTAAAGAAATGTCCAAATTGACAGGCGGTATGAATATCCCTGGTTTGTTCTAAGGTTTAAGGCAGAAGGCGGCTGTACAGTCGCCTCTTTTTCTTTGTACGATTTTATTTACGTAAGGAGATACGTCCTTGTTTTATCCTGAACCCATATCTAAACTAATCGACGCGTTCTCCCGCTTACCCGGAGTCGGACCCAAAACGGCCGGGCGCCTGGCGTTTCATGTGCTTCGTATGAAGGAGGAAGACGTGATTGATTTTGCCAAGGCTCTGGTAAATGTCAAAAGAAATTTGCATTACTGCTCGGTTTGCTGCAATATTACCGATACGGATCCCTGCCGGATTTGTCAGGATAAAAGCCGCGATGCCTCCATCATTTGTGTTGTGCAGGAGCCTAAGGATTTGGTTGCAATGGAGCGGACCCGGGAGTTTCAAGGCTACTACCATGTACTTCATGGGGCCATCTCACCGATGGAAGGAATCGGACCCGATGAGATTCGAATTGCCGACCTGCTCAAGAGACTTAGTGATGAACGAGTGCAGGAGCTGATCTTGGCTACCAACCCGAATATCGAAGGCGAAGCAACGGCGATGTATTTATCCCGGCTGGTACGTCCGTTCGGCCTCAAAGTTACCCGGATTGCCCATGGACTGCCGGTAGGCGGCGATTTGGAATATGCGGACGAAGTTACGCTGACTAAGGCGCTGGAAGGCCGGCGCGAACTATAACATTAGTAAAAGGAGCCCTGGAGGCTTCTTTTTTTTGGTTCTAAGTGAGAGGTGCTTCTTATATGTATAAAAGTGTGGACAAACACTTTCGGATACGTAGGAGGAGACGAGCTATGAGAAGCTGGCTGAAGAATTGGGACAGGAAGGAAAGCAAAAGGAACGAAGAAATTCGGCAGGACCGCCTGCTCCTGCTTCAGGAGATCCGACAGGCTCATATGGATTGGGTAACGGCACAACGGCGCTTCGATTACGTGGTGGAGAAGGAGCAGATCGACTATGCGGTTTATGCTTTGGAAGCTGCGGAAAAGCGATTTGAGATGCTGATTAAACAAGCCAAGGATATAAAGCTCGTTGCAGGCGAAGTGGCGGTCAGCAGAGCGATGGGGGAATAAAGGATGAACTATGTACTGTGGGGAATACTGCTCGGTTCGGCGCTGCTTTTAATTGTAACGCTGCTTCGCAACCCGTTTGCTTTCCGATGGATGGGTATGGTTTGTCTGCAGGTTGCATTAGCCGCATTTATGCTGTATATTCTAAATCTGTTCAGCAGCTACACCAACTTGGAGCTTCCGTTAAATGCAGTAACCGTTGGGACTGTAAGCGTTCTTGGCGTGCCGGGACTGGCTATGCTGGCAGCACTCAAGCTTTGGGTGGTTGTATAGATGGGCGTTGGATAAAATTTGTTTTAGAAAAAGCTTGCATCTATATTGTTATCTGTGTTATATTAATCAAGTCGCCGCTGAAAAGGGTGACAAGATACAACAGCAATTGCCCTTTGAAAACTGAACAACGAGAGAGTGAAAATATAACGAATCTTCGGATTCGTGCTAGCTTTGAATGAGCAAGTCGAACTTTACTTTATTGGAGAGTTTGATCCTGGCTCAGGACGAACGCTGGCGGCGTGCCTAATACATGCAAGTCGAGCGAGGGTCTTCGGACCCTAGCGGCGGACGGGTGAGTAACACGTAGGCAACCTGCCTGTAAGACTGGGATAACTACCGGAAACGGTAGCTAAGACCGGATAGATGGCTTCTTCGCATGGAGGAGCTTGGAAACACGGCGCAAGCTGTGGCTTACAGATGGGCCTGCGGCGCATTAGCTAGTTGGTGAGGTAACGGCTCACCAAGGCGACGATGCGTAGCCGACCTGAGAGGGTGATCGGCCACACTGGGACTGAGACACGGCCCAGACTCCTACGGGAGGCAGCAGTAGGGAATCTTCCGCAATGGACGAAAGTCTGACGGAGCAACGCCGCGTGAGTGATGAAGGTTTTCGGATCGTAAAGCTCTGTTGCCAGGGAAGAACGTTCCGGGGAGTAACTGCCCTGGAAATGACGGTACCTGAGAAGAAAGCCCCGGCTAACTACGTGCCAGCAGCCGCGGTAATACGTAGGGGGCAAGCGTTGTCCGGAATTATTGGGCGTAAAGCGCGCGCAGGCGGTCTTTTAAGTTTGGTGTTTAAGCCCAGGGCTCAACCCTGGTTCGCACTGAAAACTGGGAGACTTGAGTGCAGGAGAGGAAAGTGGAATTCCACGTGTAGCGGTGAAATGCGTAGAGATGTGGAGGAACACCAGTGGCGAAGGCGACTTTCTGGACTGTAACTGACGCTGAGGCGCGAAAGCGTGGGGAGCAAACAGGATTAGATACCCTGGTAGTCCACGCCGTAAACGATGAGTGCTAGGTGTTAGGGGTTTCGATACCCTTGGTGCCGAAGTAAACACAGTAAGCACTCCGCCTGGGGAGTACGCTCGCAAGAGTGAAACTCAAAGGAATTGACGGGGACCCGCACAAGCAGTGGAGTATGTGGTTTAATTCGAAGCAACGCGAAGAACCTTACCAGGTCTTGACATCCCTCTGAATGTCCTAGAGATAGGGCAGGCCTTCGGGACAGAGGAGACAGGTGGTGCATGGTTGTCGTCAGCTCGTGTCGTGAGATGTTGGGTTAAGTCCCGCAACGAGCGCAACCCTTGATTTCAGTTGCCAGCATTGAGTTGGGCACTCTGAAGTGACTGCCGGTGACAAACCGGAGGAAGGTGGGGATGACGTCAAATCATCATGCCCCTTATGACCTGGGCTACACACGTACTACAATGGCCGGTACAACGGGCAGCGAAGGAGCGATCCGGAGCGAATCCTTAGAAGCCGGTCTCAGTTCGGATTGCAGGCTGCAACTCGCCTGCATGAAGTCGGAATTGCTAGTAATCGCGGATCAGCATGCCGCGGTGAATACGTTCCCGGGTCTTGTACACACCGCCCGTCACACCACGAGAGTTTACAACACCCGAAGTCGGTGGGGTAACCGCAAGGAGCCAGCCGCCGAAGGTGGGGTAGATGATTGGGGTGAAGTCGTAACAAGGTAGCCGTATCGGAAGGTGCGGCTGGATCACCTCCTTTCTATGGAGTCCATGATGGCTGCAGGCCATCGGACATTAAAGCTGACAACTGACGTCGTTCCACGATGTAACAGTTGCAGCGAACTCACTCTCCTCGTTGTTCAGTTTTGAAAGGTGCAATGCCTTTCAAGTAAGTCGTTTGGTGATGATGGCGGAAGGGAACCACGCGTACCCATACCGAACACGACCGTTAAGCCTTCCAGCGTCGATGGTACTTGGACCGAAGGGTCCTGGGAGAGTAGAACGTCGCCAAGCGAACCCACCTTCGGGTGGGTCCTATTTTTGCCGTAAAGCTTTTGAGGGCCCTTAGCTCAGCTGGTTAGAGCGCACCCCTGATAAGGGTGAGGTCGGTGGTTCGAGTCCACTAGGGCCCACCATTTTAAGTTAATATTCTCTTGGGGCCATAGCTCAGCTGGGAGAGCGCCTGCCTTGCAAGCAGGAGGTCAGCGGTTCGATCCCGCTTGGCTCCACCATAACCTACCACTTGATACTTCGGTAGCAGCGTGGTAAGATGATTTTCCGCTTGTTCCTTGAAAACTGGATATCGAAACAAAGCAAAATGTCGAAGATCATCCGATCTTACAATAGCTACTAGCGAAATATGCTGTTTAAGAGTGACTTTGTGCGAAGCGCAACGGAACGAAGAAATAGCATATGAAGCGACAGGTTAAGCTAATAAGAGCACACGGAGGATGCCTAGGCACCAGGAGCCGAAGAAGGACGTGGCGAACGACGAAATGCCTCGGGGAGCCGTAAGCAGGCTTTGATCCGGGGATGTCCGAATGGGGGAACCCGCGTGAGGTAATACTCACGTACCACACAGTGAATACATAGCTGTGTAGGAGGCAGACGAGGGGAACTGAAACATCTAAGTACCCTCAGGAAAAGAAAACAAAAGTGATTCCGTCAGTAGCGGCGAGCGAAAGCGGAACAGCCCAAACCAAGGGGCTTGCCCCTTGGGGTTGTAGGACGTCAATGTGAGTGCAGGTTGGTAGGCGAACAGGTCTGGAAAGGCCGGCCAAAGTGGGTAACAGCCCCGTAACCGAAAGCAACCGAGACTCTAGACGGATCCTGAGTACGGCGGGACACGTGAAACCCCGTCGGAATCCGGCAGGACCATCTGCCAAGGCTAAATACTCCCTGGTGACCGATAGTGAAGCAGTACCGTGAGGGAAAGGTGAAAAGAACCGCGGGAGCGGAGTGAAAAAGAACCTGAAACCGTGTGCTTACAAGAAGTCAGAGCTCGTTAATGAGTGATGGCGTGCCTTTTGTAGAATGAACCGGCGAGTTACGTTTACGCGCAAGGTTAAGGTGAGAAGCCGGAGCCGCAGCGAAAGCGAGTCTGAATAGGGCGAATAAGTACGTAGACGTAGACCCGAAACCGTGTGATCTACCCCTGTCCAGGGTGAAGGTGCGGTAACACGCACTGGAGGCCCGAACCCACGAATGTTGAAAAATTCGGGGATGAGGTGGGGGTAGCGGAGAAATTCCAATCGAACTCGGAGATAGCTGGTTCTCCCCGAAATAGCTTTAGGGCTAGCCTTGGGATTGAGAGTAGCGGAGGTAAAGCACTGATTGGGTGCGGGGCCCGCCAAGGGTTACCAAGTCCAGTCAAACTCTGAATGCCGCATACTTATGCCCAGGAGTCAGACAGTGAGTGCTAAGATCCATTGTCAAGAGGGAAACAGCCCAGATCATCAGCTAAGGTCCCCAAGTGTGTGTTAAGTGGGAAAGGATGTGGAGTTGCAAAGACAACCAGGATGTTGGCTTAGAAGCAGCCACCATTGAAAGAGTGCGTAATAGCTCACTGGTCGAGTGACTCTGCGCCGAAAATGTAACGGGGCTAAACACACCACCGAAGCTATGAGTCCAATTATGGGCAGTAGGGGAGCGTTGTAACAGCAGTGAAGGTTGATCGTGAGGACAGCTGGAGCGGTTACAAGTGAGAATGCCGGTATGAGTAACGAAAAGACAAGTGAGAATCTTGTCCGCCGTAAGCCTAAGGGTTCCTGAGGAAGGTTCGTCCGCTCAGGGTAAGTCGGGACCTAAGGCGAGGCCGAAAGGCGTAGTCGAAGGACAACAGGTTGAAATTCCTGTACCACCGTGAACCGTTATGAGCGATGGGGTGACGCAGAAGGATAGTGACGCGGACTGATGGATGTCCGTCCAAGCAGCGAGGCTGGTTAGTAGGCAAATCCGCTAACCGTAAGGCTGGGCTGTGATGGGGAGCGAAATTCAAGTAGCGAAGGTCATGAGTTCAAGCTGCCAAGAAAAGCCTCTAGCCAGGGAGAAGGTGCCCGTACCGCAAACCGACACAGGTAGGCGAGCAGAGCATGCTAAGGCGCTCGGAAGAACTCTCGTTAAGGAACTCGGCAAAATGACCCCGTAACTTCGGGAGAAGGGGTGCCTCGGTAGGGTGAATAGCCCGAGGGGGCCGCAGTGAAAAGGCCCAAGCGACTGTTTAGCAAAAACACAGGTCTGTGCGAAGCCGCAAGGCGAAGTATACGGGCTGACGCCTGCCCGGTGCTGGAAGGTTAAGGGGAGCGGTTAGGGGTTAAACCCGAAGCTGTGAACCGAAGCCCCAGTAAACGGCGGCCGTAACTATAACGGTCCTAAGGTAGCGAAATTCCTTGTCAGGTAAATTCTGACCCGCACGAATGGCGTAACGACTTGGGCGCTGTCTCGACGAGAGATCCGGTGAAATTTTAATACCTGTGAAGATGCAGGTTACCCGCGACAAGACGGAAAGACCCCATGGAGCTTTACTGCAGCTTGATATTGGACTTTGGTACGATCTGTACAGGATAGGTGGGAGCCTAGGAAGCCGGAGCGCCAGCTTCGGTGGAGGCGCCGTTGGGATACCACCCTGATCGTATCGGAGTTCTAACCTGGCACCATTAGCTGGTGCGGGGACAGTGTCAGGTAGGCAGTTTGACTGGGGCGGTCGCCTCCTAAAGAGTAACGGAGGCGCCCCAAGGTTCCCTCAGAATGGTTGGAAATCATTCGAAGAGTGCAAAGGCATAAGGGAGCTTGACTGCGAGACATACAGGTCGAGCAGGGACGAAAGTCGGGCTTAGTGATCCGGTGGTACCGAATGGAAGGGCCATCGCTCAACGGATAAAAGCTACCCTGGGGATAACAGGCTTATCTCCCCCAAGAGTCCACATCGACGGGGAGGTTTGGCACCTCGATGTCGGCTCATCGCATCCTGGGGCTGAAGTAGGTCCCAAGGGTTGGGCTGTTCGCCCATTAAAGCGGTACGCGAGCTGGGTTCAGAACGTCGTGAGACAGTTCGGTCCCTATCTGTCGCGGGCGTAGGAAATTTGAGAGGAGCTGTCCTTAGTACGAGAGGACCGGGATGGACGTACCGCTGGTGTACCAGTTGTCTCGCCAGAGGCACGGCTGGATAGCCAAGTACGGAAGGGATAAGCGCTGAAAGCATCTAAGCGTGAAGCCCCCCTCAAGATGAGATTTCCCAGTATGTAAGACCCCTTGTAGACGACGAGGTGGATAGGTTCGGGGTGGAAGCGCGGCAACGTGTGGAGCTGACGAATACTAATCGGTCGAGGGCTTATCCAACAAGCATAACGACATTTGCTGAAGTTTCGAATCCAGTTTTCAAGGTGCAAGCCTTGATGGATATTTTCTAACGAAAAATCCGGTTTGGTGATGATGGCGGAAGGGAACCACGCGTACCCATACCGAACACGACCGTTAAGCCTTCCAGCGTCGATGGTACTTGGACCGAAGGGTCCTGGGAGAGTAGAACGTCGCCAAGCAGAGAGTCCTTTGGGACACCGGAGGACTCTTTATTATGCCTTACCCGAATGACTCCGGATGGAAGAATTCGGACTTGCAAAGAGAATGACAACATGATATATTATGACTCCGCCGCTTGAGAGAGCGCAGCGGAACGCAACAAACATCGTGGATCTGACCTCGCAGGAATACCTCTTGGATGGAAAAACAAAAAGTTGCAAAACATAATGAAATATGCTACATTCCTTAAGCAGTGAAATTGCCCTTTGAAAACTGAACAACGAGAGAGTGAAAATAAAACGAATCTTCGGATTCGTGCTAGCTTTGAACATGAGCAAGTCAAACTACTTTATTGGAGAGTTTGATCCTGGCTCAGGACGAACGCTGGCGGCGTGCCTAATACATGCAAGTCGAGCGAGGGTCTTCGGACCCTAGCGGCGGACGGGTGAGTAACACGTAGGCAACCTGCCTGTAAGACCGGGATAACTACCGGAAACGGTAGCTAAGACCGGATAGATGGCTTCTTCGCATGGAGGAGCTTGGAAACACGGCGCAAGCTGTGGCTTACAGATGGGCCTGCGGCGCATTAGCTAGTTGGTGAGGTAACGGCTCACCAAGGCGACGATGCGTAGCCGACCTGAGAGGGTGATCGGCCACACTGGGACTGAGACACGGCCCAGACTCCTACGGGAGGCAGCAGTAGGGAATCTTCCGCAATGGACGAAAGTCTGACGGAGCAACGCCGCGTGAGTGATGAAGGTTTTCGGATCGTAAAGCTCTGTTGCCAGGGAAGAACGTTCCGGGGAGTAACTGCCCTGGAAATGACGGTACCTGAGAAGAAAGCCCCGGCTAACTACGTGCCAGCAGCCGCGGTAATACGTAGGGGGCAAGCGTTGTCCGGAATTATTGGGCGTAAAGCGCGCGCAGGCGGTCTTTTAAGTTTGGTGTTTAAGCCCAGGGCTCAACCCTGGTTCGCACTGAAAACTGGGAGACTTGAGTGCAGGAGAGGAAAGTGGAATTCCACGTGTAGCGGTGAAATGCGTAGAGATGTGGAGGAACACCAGTGGCGAAGGCGACTTTCTGGACTGTAACTGACGCTGAGGCGCGAAAGCGTGGGGAGCAAACAGGATTAGATACCCTGGTAGTCCACGCCGTAAACGATGAGTGCTAGGTGTTAGGGGTTTCGATACCCTTGGTGCCGAAGTAAACACAGTAAGCACTCCGCCTGGGGAGTACGCTCGCAAGAGTGAAACTCAAAGGAATTGACGGGGACCCGCACAAGCAGTGGAGTATGTGGTTTAATTCGAAGCAACGCGAAGAACCTTACCAGGTCTTGACATCCCTCTGAATGTCCTAGAGATAGGGCAGGCCTTCGGGACAGAGGAGACAGGTGGTGCATGGTTGTCGTCAGCTCGTGTCGTGAGATGTTGGGTTAAGTCCCGCAACGAGCGCAACCCTTGATTTCAGTTGCCAGCATTAAGTTGGGCACTCTGAAGTGACTGCCGGTGACAAACCGGAGGAAGGTGGGGATGACGTCAAATCATCATGCCCCTTATGACCTGGGCTACACACGTACTACAATGGCCGGTACAACGGGCAGCGAAGGAGCGATCCGGAGCGAATCCTTAGAAGCCGGTCTCAGTTCGGATTGCAGGCTGCAACTCGCCTGCATGAAGTCGGAATTGCTAGTAATCGCGGATCAGCATGCCGCGGTGAATACGTTCCCGGGTCTTGTACACACCGCCCGTCACACCACGAGAGTTTACAACACCCGAAGTCGGTGGGGTAACCGCAAGGAGCCAGCCGCCGAAGGTGGGGTAGATGATTGGGGTGAAGTCGTAACAAGGTAGCCGTATCGGAAGGTGCGGCTGGATCACCTCCTTTCTATGGAGTCCATGATGGCTGTAGGCCATCGGACATAATAGCTGACAACTGACATCGTTCCACGATGTAACAGTTGCAGCGAACTCACTCTCCTCGTTGTTCAGTTTTGAAAGGTGCAATGCCTTTCAGAACTCTTGTTCCTTGAAAACTGGATATCGAAACAAAGCAAAATGTCGAAACATCTATACGATGGTTTATCGAGCGAATGCGAGATGAACAATCTTTTAGCTGAGGTTAAGCTAATAAGAGCACACGGAGGATGCCTAGGCACCAGGAGCCGAAGAAGGACGTGGCGAACGACGAAATGCCTCGGGGAGCCGTAAGCAGGCTTTGATCCGGGGATGTCCGAATGGGGGAACCCGCGTGAGGTAATACTCACGTACCACACAGTGAATACATAGCTGTGTAGGAGGCAGACGAGGGGAACTGAAACATCTAAGTACCCTCAGGAAAAGAAAACAAAAGTGATTCCGTCAGTAGCGGCGAGCGAAAGCGGAACAGCCCAAACCAAGGGGCTTGCCCCTTGGGGTTGTAGGACGTCAATGTGAGTGCAGGTTGGTAGGCGAACAGGTCTGGAAAGGCCGGCCAAAGTGGGTAACAGCCCCGTAACCGAAAGCAACCGAGACTCTAGACGGATCCTGAGTACGGCGGGACACGTGAAACCCCGTCGGAATCCGGCAGGACCATCTGCCAAGGCTAAATACTCCCTGGTGACCGATAGTGAAGCAGTACCGTGAGGGAAAGGTGAAAAGAACCGCGGGAGCGGAGTGAAAAAGAACCTGAAACCGTGTGCTTACAAGAAGTCAGAGCTCGTTAATGAGTGATGGCGTGCCTTTTGTAGAATGAACCGGCGAGTTACGTTTACGCGCAAGGTTAAGGTGAGAAGCCGGAGCCGCAGCGAAAGCGAGTCTGAATAGGGCGAATAAGTACGTAGACGTAGACCCGAAACCGTGTGATCTACCCCTGTCCAGGGTGAAGGTGCGGTAACACGCACTGGAGGCCCGAACCCACGAATGTTGAAAAATTCGGGGATGAGGTGGGGGTAGCGGAGAAATTCCAATCGAACTCGGAGATAGCTGGTTCTCCCCGAAATAGCTTTAGGGCTAGCCTCGGGTGATGAGTCGCGGAGGTAAAGCACTGATTGGGTGCGGGGCCCGCCAAGGGTTACCAAGTCCAGTCAAACTCTGAATGCCGCAGACTTTAACCCGGGAGTCAGACAGTGAGTGCTAAGATCCATTGTCAAGAGGGAAACAGCCCAGATCATCAGCTAAGGTCCCCAAGTGTGTGTTAAGTGGGAAAGGATGTGGAGTTGCAAAGACAACCAGGATGTTGGCTTAGAAGCAGCCACCATTGAAAGAGTGCGTAATAGCTCACTGGTCGAGTGACTCTGCGCCGAAAATGTAACGGGGCTAAACACACCACCGAAGCTATGAGTCCAATTATGGGCAGTAGGGGAGCGTTGTAACAGCGGTGAAGGTTGATCGTGAGGACAGCTGGAGCGGTTACAAGTGAGAATGCCGGTATGAGTAACGAAAAGACAAGTGAGAATCTTGTCCGCCGTAAGCCTAAGGGTTCCTGAGGAAGGTTCGTCCGCTCAGGGTAAGTCGGGACCTAAGGCGAGGCCGAAAGGCGTAGTCGAAGGACAACAGGTTGAAATTCCTGTACCACCGTGAACCGTTATGAGCAATGGGGTGACGCAGAAGGATAGTGACGCGGACTGATGGATGTCCGTCCAAGCAGCGAGGCTGGTTAGTAGGCAAATCCGCTAACCGAAAGGCTGGGCTGTGATGGGGAGCGAAATTACAGTAGCGAAGGTCATGAGTTCAAGCTGCCAAGAAAAGCCTCTAGCCAGGGAGAAGGTGCCCGTACCGCAAACCGACACAGGTAGGCGAGCAGAGCATGCTAAGGCGCTCGGAAGAACTCTCGTTAAGGAACTCGGCAAAATGACCCCGTAACTTCGGGAGAAGGGGTGCCTCGGTAGGGTGAATAGCCCGAGGGGGCCGCAGTGAAAAGGCCCAAGCGACTGTTTAGCAAAAACACAGGTCTGTGCGAAGCCGCAAGGCGAAGTATACGGGCTGACGCCTGCCCGGTGCTGGAAGGTTAAGGGGAGCGGTTAGGAGCAATCCGAAGCTGTGAACCGAAGCCCCAGTAAACGGCGGCCGTAACTATAACGGTCCTAAGGTAGCGAAATTCCTTGTCAGGTAAATTCTGACCCGCACGAATGGCGTAACGACTTGGGCGCTGTCTCGACGAGAGATCCGGTGAAATTTTAATACCTGTGAAGATGCAGGTTACCCGCGACAAGACGGAAAGACCCCATGGAGCTTTACTGCAGCTTGATATTGGACTTTGGTACGATCTGTACAGGATAGGTGGGAGCCTAGGAAGCCGGAGCGCCAGCTTCGGTGGAGGCGCCGTTGGGATACCACCCTGATCGTATCGGAGTTCTAACCTGGCACCCTGATCGGGTGCGGGGACAGTGTCAGGTAGGCAGTTTGACTGGGGCGGTCGCCTCCTAAAGAGTAACGGAGGCGCCCCAAGGTTCCCTCAGAATGGTTGGAAATCATTCGAAGAGTGCAAAGGCATAAGGGAGCTTGACTGCGAGACATACAGGTCGAGCAGGGACGAAAGTCGGGCTTAGTGATCCGGTGGTACCGAATGGAAGGGCCATCGCTCAACGGATAAAAGCTACCCTGGGGATAACAGGCTTATCTCCCCCAAGAGTCCACATCGACGGGGAGGTTTGGCACCTCGATGTCGGCTCATCGCATCCTGGGGCTGAAGTAGGTCCCAAGGGTTGGGCTGTTCGCCCATTAAAGCGGTACGCGAGCTGGGTTCAGAACGTCGTGAGACAGTTCGGTCCCTATCTGTCGCGGGCGTAGGAAATTTGAGAGGAGCTGTCCTTAGTACGAGAGGACCGGGATGGACGTACCGCTGGTGTACCAGTTGTCTCGCCAGAGGCACGGCTGGATAGCCAAGTACGGAAGGGATAAGCGCTGAAAGCATCTAAGCGTGAAGCCCCCCTCAAGATGAGATTTCCCAGTATGTAAGACCCCTTGTAGACGACGAGGTGGATAGGTTCGGGGTGGAAGCGCGGCAACGTGTGGAGCTGACGAATACTAATCGGTCGAGGGCTTATCCAAATAAGCTATATGACATTTGCTGAAGTTTCGAATCCAGTTTTCAAGGCGCAAGTCGCTTTGACAACAACCTAGATGTTTCTTGGCAGAAGCATCACGTTTGGTGATGATGGCGGAAGGGAACCACGCGTACCCATACCGAACACGACCGTTAAGCCTTCCAGCGTCGATGGTACTTGGACCGAAGGGTCCTGGGAGAGTAGAACGTCGCCAAGCAATGAAAGAGCCTCTTGGGATCTCATCCAAGAGGTTCTTTTCGTATATCGAATTGTTATTTGTGCGAATGTACAACAATCGACATCAGTTCTCTTCGTTTTTTACGGATATTTATGCGAAAATGCAACTTTTCTTGACCGGAACGCCACGCTAGGATGTATATCGCAGTTGAATTTTGCACAATAGCAGAAATTTCACCTCCCATGAGGTTTATCCTATACGATTTATGTCATTACGCAGAAAAAATTTATATCTACCGACCACCCCTAAGATAGAAAAAAACGCCCTACTGAGCGTAGCAGGACGTGTCGGCTTCGTTGATTTTTACATAACCGGTGTGAAGGTGCTTGTGAAGCTTGAGAAGGATGACAAATCGCGGGAAAATCAACCAAAGATGAATGAAAACGAGATGCCCAAGCGCATTTAGTGATAGCCAGGGAAACAGGCATCCGACGATGACCAAGGTAATGAATAAGAGCTGCATGTGCACCTTCAACAGCTTCTCCAGCGAAATGTAGCCGTTAGGGCGATACCCGAACCAGGGCAATTCAAACGCCCATCCCCAACCCTTCGGGGATTTGCCGTCCATCGTACGAAGGGAGAAATAAGTAATCGTCAGATGCAGTACAGGGACGGTGAGCCCCGCAGATGCAAACGGCCATGGATTCCATTGAATGATATCCCATGCCAGCAAAATGAGAAGCAACGCCCAGTACGAGTAGAGCACAGCAGGTTTATGATGAATACGCTGCAATAAGCGGTAATGATAGATAGTGGATTCCTTCGATAGATGACGATCGTTCACTTAGTACCAGCCTGCCTTGTCGTTAGTTCTGTTATTCTTATCAATATATCGGTCTTCTTGTACCAAATTATAAGAACGAGGAACCCATTTTCCCCCACTTTCATAAAAATATATCATCAGGCTCAGGTTTAGATTTAAGAGAATCCGGCGATACTGATAGATAAAAAGAATAGAGGTGACAGCAATGGGTGACGCATTACAGCAAGAAATAACAAACTCTTGCATCATTTGCGGGCATAGCAAAGAAAACGGCATTATGATCATATCAACCTTCATCTGCGAGGATTGCGAGACCGAAATGGTAAGAACGGACGTGCGAGATGCGAAGTATCCGTTCTTCATCCATCAAATGAAGCAAATTTTATATAAAAAGAACGCCTAATTCAGCGTAAAATAGAGACTCCCGATTAACCGAAGGTTGGTGGGGGTCTCTTTGTTTTGTTACAATACCAGCATACCTATAAGTAAAGGAGCATTAGCATGAGCACAGGAAAAGCTCCCTTATATGAGCAGCTGCTTAAACATCGAACGGCGCGTCCGCACAGCTTTCATGTCCCGGGACATAAGCTTGGAAAAGGGATACATCCGATTGCAGAGGAAGTATTTCAGTCGCTTCTCGAAATCGACATGACGGAAATTCCGGGTTTGGATGATTTGCATCATCCGGAAGAAGCTATCAAGGAAGCACAGGAGCTGGCCGCCGCAGTCTTCGGATCCGAACATACCCATTTCCTTGTCGGCGGTAGCACAGTCGGCAATCTTGCTATGATTATGGCGACATGCCAAGCAGGAGATCTTCTTCTTGTTCAGAGAAATGCACACAAATCCGTGATACACGGCTTGATGCTTTCCGGTGCACGGGCTGTGTTCATTACACCGAAGGTGGATCCCGATAGCGGCCTTCCTGTAGGCCTAACCTCAGAACAGGCGGCAGAGGCACTTGAGCGGTATCCGGAGGCCAAGGGCCTTTTGGTCACAAACCCAAGCTATTACGGGTTGGGAACATCCCTGCAGCCATTAGCAGAGCTGCTTCATAAGCAGGACAAGGTCCTGCTGGTGGATGAAGCCCATGGCGCTCATTACGGCTTACATCCTGCGCTGCCGCTTTCTGCAATGGGCTCGGGTGCGGACGGAGCGGTGCAATCCACCCATAAGATGCTGACCTCCATGACGATGGGGGCGATGTTACATTTGCAAGGAGATCGGCTGGATCGTAAGGAAGTGGCACGCTACTTAGGTATCCTGCAGAGCTCAAGTCCATCCTATCCCATTATGGCCAGCCTCGATGTATGCCGCATGCAAATGCATGAGCACGGAAGGGAACTTCTGGAGCAGGGGATCCGGCAGATTACTTATCTTAATGAGTGCCTAAGGGGCACAAAGCGTATACAAGCCTATCGGCCCAAATATCTGCCCAACCAGACACAGGATCCGTTTAAAATCTTACTCTATGATGCTGAAGGCCGCTGGACAGGCTTCGAGTTGAAGGAAAGGCTGGAGCAGCTGGGCTGCTACCCTGAAATGGCCGATCCGCGCTATGTCCTGATGGTGTGTACCTTAGCGACTACGAAGGAGGATATGGATGCGCTGCTAACCGCAATAAGACGCATCGAAGAGATAGCCGACACGGCTTCCCAACCACCGGAACCGATCATAAGCAATCTTTTGCAAATGCCATCGCTATCAGAGCCGGTGTTTTTTCATAGAAATATTCGTACACAACAAGACATCACCTACACGCGAATTGTCGAAGCAAAGGGGCGGGTGGCTGCAGAGATGATTATTCCCTACCCGCCGGGAATTCCCCTACTTTATCCCGGGGAGATTATATCAGAACAAGTGATCGCATACCTGGAGCGATTGGCCCGAATGGGCTCCAGATTTCACGGTCATGATGTGGCTGCAACAGGCACGATACCAACCTATACAAGCGCTCAAGTTACCGGAATTGCCGGTGATGTGGTATAGTTAAAGGAATATCATCGAAATAGAGGAGCTGCAAGAAGTGAAACCGGGTTACTTTATAACAATTGAGGGCGGCGAAGGCGCTGGCAAAACGTCGGCCATACGGAAGATCGGCGAGCTTCTGAAGGAAAAGGGCTATGAGGTCATTACTACAAGAGAGCCCGGCGGCATCCCGATTGCCGAGAAGATCCGTGGCGTCGTCCTAGATCCCGTGCATACCTCTATGGATGGCAGAACAGAGGCATTACTCTACGCGGCTGCCCGAAGGCAGCATTTAGTCGAGAAGGTCATTCCTGCTCTGCAAGCTGGAAAGGCCGTCCTATGCGATCGTTTCGTAGACAGCAGCCTGGCTTACCAAGGCCATGCCCGGGGGCTAGGGATCCCTGAGGTGCTTCGCATCAATGAGTTCGCGATCGAAGGCTGGATGCCGGACTTGACCATCCTGATGGATGTATCGCCGGAGGTGGGTCTAGCCAGGATAGACGTTGACCGGGGACGCGAAGTGAATCGGCTCGATATGGAGACGCATGATTTTCACCGGCGGGTCCGGGAGGGCTATTACCGGGTGAAGGACATGTTCCCTGAGCGAATTCGAATAGTGAATGCGGATTTGCCGATGGAACAGGTTTTCGAAAGCTTGGCGATCCTGGTGAACCAAAACCTCCCTTCTAGAGTATAATGAAATAAAGCATCCTATCTTGCATTTTCCATATACATTAATGAAGGAATTTTCAGTAGGCTTGTCTAATTATTACTATAGGGAGTTAGCAACCTTTCATCCCAGACCTCACATATGTTGTAAACGTTTGCTGGCCCGACAGGTAGGATGGATTACTTCCCATATGTAAGGAGGCAGGTTATTATGAAATTAGTCATCGCGGTGGTTCAAGATAAAGACAGCAACCGATTGTCCAATGCACTGATTAAGGAAGGCTTTCGTGCGACGAAGCTGGCGAGTACGGGCGGCTTTCTTCGAGCAGGGAACACGACTTTCATGATCGGTACCGAGAATGAGCGGGTGAACGAGGTTCTCCAAGTCATCAAGGCGAATTGCAAAATCCGCGAGCAAATGGTTACACCGGTATCCCCTATGGGTGGCACGACCGATTCTTACATTCCTTTCCCTGTGGAGGTACAGGTCGGCGGCGCAGCGGTGTTCGTGATGCCGGTAGAGCGGTTCGAGCACTTCTAAGTTTGAATTCAGGAGCGAAGACGCATGAAGATTAATCCGGGTTGGCGGCCGCTCGGCAAGGAACTGATCCGCAGTGACAATACGCATGCCCAGCAGACACAGCAAAAATCGTTCTCGGATATGATGAACCATCACCATGAACGGGCAAGCATGGAACAGCTGAAGCAGATCCTGCAGCAGATTGACAACCAAGGCCAGCGGCTGGCCAAGTCGATGACGGTGCGTGAGCTTCGCCAGTACAAGCTGCTGGTAAAGCAGTTTCTGGAGGAGACGGCCAGACGCGGCGTTCAGCTTCGCGATACGCGCGGCTGGGACCGCCGCGGCCGTTCCAAGCGGTACAAGCTGCTGGAGGAGATTGATCAGGAACTGCTGACCTTGGCGGATGAGATGCTGCTGAGTGAGCAGGGACGCATTGATTTATTGCATAAAATCGGTGAAATCCGGGGCATGTTAATTAATCTTGCCTTTTAACAAGAGCCGTCGGACAAGCCGGGTAAGGTAGGAGCAAGGAAAGCTATGTCTTTTAGGCAGGTAGAAGGTCAAGAGCGGGTCAAACGAATTTTGCAAAACAGCTTACGGGCGGACAAAGTGTCCCATGCTTATATATTTACGGGTCCGGCGGGCACAGGAAGGCAAGCGATGGCGCTGGCGTTCGCCCAAGCGATTTATTGCAAGGTGCTGCCTGATGACGCATGCGGGGAATGCCTCGATTGCAGAAAGGTCGAGCACGGAAACCATCCAGATCTTCACACGGTTATGCCGGACGGCGCCTCCATTAAGATCGATCAAATCCGCGAGCTGCAGAAGCAGTTCTCGTACCGTGCCAGCGCCTCCGGCGTGAAGATGTATATTATTCATGAGGCGGAGAAAATGACCGTACAGGCTGCCAATAGCCTGCTCAAGTTTCTGGAGGAGCCGACGTCGCAGATCGTTGCCATACTGATAACGGAGAATGGGAATGCTCTGCTGCCGACCATTCGTTCCAGAGCCCAATGGATATCATTCCTTCCCATGAGCCGGTCTCAAATGACACAGCAGCTGCTGGAGGAGGGCTTGCCGCCGGCATTGGTGAAGGTGGCCGTGCACATGGCTGCCGGACCTGCAGCTGCACGGGCACGGATTCAAACAAATGGGTTTGCAGAAGTCCGAAATCTAGTGATACAATTAACAAGAGAGAGTTTTTCTCGGCTTCCGACGGCGCTGCTCACCGCGCAGCAGAAGCTGACGAAGGGCGAGCTCGCGGAGGAGCTGCCTGCTTTCATGGACATGCTCATCTTATGGCTCAAGGATATGGTCCAGCTGCATCTGGGCAATCGGGAGGCGTTGGTTTACGCCGATCAAGCCGAATGGATGGCTCCGCAGGCTCTGACGTATCCCTTAGAGCATTGGATTGCGTGTCTGGAGCAGACCATCGACACGCAGAAGAAGCTGCGATTTCATGCTAATCCCCAGCTCATGCTGGAAACGATATTAATGCAGCTTAAGGGGGTGTAACGTTGTTTTCCGTTGTGGGGGTTCGATTCAAAAAGGCGGGTAAAATTTATTACTTCGATCCCAGCGACTTTCCTGTAGAGCAGGACAGCAGCGTCATTGTAGAGACAGCAAGGGGCATCGAATACGGGAAGGTCGTCATCGGACGCCGGACCGTTGGAGAAGCCGATGTCGTGCTTCCGCTCAAGAAGGTCATCCGGATTGCGGATACGCAAGACGCTCAGCTGGTAGAAGATAATAAGGCGGCGGCCAAGAACGCGTTTACCATATGCCAGGACAAGATTAAGGACCATCAGCTTCGGATGAAGCTGGTGGACGTTGAATATACATTTGACCGGAACAAAATTATTTTCTACTTCACCGCAGAAGGCCGCGTTGATTTTCGTGAGCTGGTGAAGGATTTGGCCAGTATTTTCCGAACACGGATTGAGCTCAGGCAAATCGGCGTACGCGATGAAGCGAAGATGCTGGGAGGAATCGGCCCATGCGGCCGCATTCTGTGCTGCTCCTCGTTTCTGGGGGACTTTGAGCCGGTATCCATCAAGATGGCCAAGGACCAGAACCTGTCGCTGAATCCGACGAAAATTTCCGGTTTGTGCGGAAGATTAATGTGCTGCCTGAAATATGAGCATGATAATTATGAAAGCGCGAAGGATGAGCTTCCACGAGTGGGCAGTGAGGTCGTTACCTCCTACGGGAACGGACGCTTGATTTCCTTGAATGTAAGCGAGCGCTTGGCCAAAGTACAAATTTTCGAATTGAAAAAGGTAATGGATCTTCCATTGGATGATGTAGTGGAACAGCACTAATGTTCTGTTGCTGCGGCCCTGAGGTGAAAGCGTGGATAAAAGAGACATTTTCGTGCAAATCGAGCAGATGGAAGAGCAAGTCGGTGCCTTTTATACCGAGCTTGGTCAAATGAAGAAGCAAATCATCGAGCTGTTGGAAGAAAACAAACGGCTTAGTATAGAAAACGGACAGCTGCGCAAGCTGTTAAAAAAGGATGCCGATCCCGTTCCTTCTCCGGATGAGGAGGAGGCGCAGGATCAATCCCCTTCGGTCAAAGAAGCGACAACCGGGGAAGGCTTGGACAATCTGGCCCGCATTTATCAAGAGGGCTTTCATATTTGTAATGTCTACTACGGACATTTGAGAACGGAAGGCGATTGCCTGTTCTGCTTATCATTTTTAAATAAATAAAGACCAGCCGTAGAGAGCTTCTCGCTCCTACGGCTTTTTTGGAGAAAGAGGAGTCGTGTGTTGGAGAACGGGAAGATCACCTTGCAGCCTACGGAACGGATCGATGATTTACTTACGCATGATTTACGAATCATTCAGAGCGATGAGGTGTTCAGCTTCTCACTGGATGCCGTATTGCTGGCCAGGTTTTGTTATGTACCCCCTAGGGGAAAAATTGTCGATCTCTGTTCAGGCAATGGAGTCATTCCGCTGCTGCTGACGACGAGAACGAAAGCTCATATTACCGGTGTCGAGATCCAAGATCGGCTTGCCGATATAGCACGGCGCAATATCCGGCTGAATGGGCTGGAGGATCGGATTCATATGATTCACGGCGATCTCCGGGATCCCGCGGCGGAGCTGGGCAACGGAGCCTTTGATGTGGTTACCGTCAATCCCCCCTATTTGCCGGTTCCGAACGGGGATCAGAATATGAACCCGCATTTTGCCGCGGCGCGGCATGAGGTGTATGCGACATTGGAGGATGTGGTACGGGCCAGCGCACGGCTGGTAAGAAGCGGAGGACGTGTAGCGATGGTTCATCGGCCGAGCCGGCTGGTGGAAATATTCTGCACGATGAGGCAGTACCGTCTAGAGCCGAAGCGAATCCGGTTTGTGCATCCGCGGGCCGATCTCGAGGCGAATATGGTGCTAATCGAAGCGCTGCGTGACGGCAAGCCGGAAGTTAGGATGCTGCCTCCGTTAATCGTATACAAGAATAAGACGGAATACAGTGATGAGCTGATGGAGGTTTATTACGGCCGGAGCGAATCGCTCGCCCACAGTGATATCGGGCAACATACCAGTACATAACCAAGGCGGGGAACCGATGAACATACAAAAAAGCTACGCGGAAGAAAAGGGTTACGGGAAGCTATACCTGGTAGCTACGCCGATCGGCAATCTGGAGGATATGACGTTTCGAGCTGTACGTACCCTCCGGGAAGTGGCGTGGATTGCCGCAGAAGATACGAGGCAAACCCGTAAGCTGCTGACCCATTTTGAAATCAACACCCGTTTGGTCAGCTACCATGAGCACAACAAACACGCAAGCGGGCCGGAGCTGATTCGTATTCTGCTCACCGGAGAATCCATTGCCTTAGTCAGCGATGCGGGCTTGCCGGCGATTTGCGATCCTGGCGCCGATCTGGCAAGAATGGCGATTGATGCAGGAATCGATGTCGTTCCCATTCCCGGGGCTAATGCCGCGCTTTCCGCATTAATCATGTCTGGTTTCTCGACCGAACGATTCCTGTTCCTTGGCTTCCTCCCGCGGGACAAGAAGCCGCTCGAGCAGGAGCTGACCCAGCTGCGCCGAGAAACCGGCACCATCCTCTGCTACGAATCGCCGCATCGGGTGGTAAAGACACTTACAGCGATTGCAGCTGTGCTGGGAGCGGATCGGGACATTAGCTTGATACGAGAGCTGACAAAGCGGTACGAAGAAGCGGTAAGGGGGACCGTGACCGAATGTTTGGAGCATTTGGAGGCGAACCCGCCGCAGGGCGAGTATGTTCTTGTCATTCGAGGCACCGACCCGGAAGCAGCAGCAGCGGAGGCCCCTGCGGACTGGTGGTCTTCGCTCTCACCCGAGGAGCATGTGTTACATTATGAGAGGGAAGGGCTTGACCCTAAGGAGGCTCTGAAGCGTGCAGCTCAAGATCGGGGTGTTCCCAAACGTGAGCTGTACCAGCTGCTTCGGGTGAAGGAGTAAAAAGAACTGCGCAGACTAAGGCTGCCTGAGCTCCAGGAGCCTGGTCTGTGAAAAAAAAGAATCCCTAATTCGTTGATACGAACTAGGGACATAGAGGAGATATGAAAAAGGTTAGAATTACCATTAGTTAAGTTACTGCCTATATCTTATTATAACCTATTTTTTTTATTTTGTCACAGGTATTGGCATTTCCGTTAAACATTCATTGCATACAATTTTTCCCTTAAAGTAAGAAACGTTCTCGGCATTGCCGCAGAAGATGCAAGCAGGCTCATATTTTTTCAGCATAATGCGCTCGCCGTCCACGTAAATTTCCAAAGCATCCTTCTCACCAATACCCAACGTGCGGCGCAGTTCGATCGGGATAACAACGCGACCCAGCTCATCAACTTTACGCACGATACCTGTAGATTTCATCATAATAAAAATTCCCCTCTCCCGGAAGTGAAAATTGAGAAATTAATCGTCATCTTTCGACATAATTCTTAATTCCTATGATACCAACCATTCCCAAAATAGTCAACCTCAAATTACTAGTTTTCTATGTTAATTATTGGAGGCGAATGTAGGTAATTCAATTCTTTTGTGATACGATAAGAAAAAATGCTTAAAAACCGGTGTTTTTTCGCATAGAATGATGGATTGGCCTTAAAAGCAACTCGAAAAAATTAGAATAAAATACCAAAAAGCATATAAATCAATGGAAGTCTGCAATGACATGTTTCGACATATGTCTCGACATTGCTCAACATTTATGTCGAAATAAAAGACGAAAAGAAAAAAGGAGATGTCCCATGGCGAGCCCGAGTCCCTTAAAGGAAGAAAAGGTTTTTAAAGACCCGGTACATAAATACATATACGTTCAGGATGAAACCGTGTGGGATCTCATCAACACCAAAGAATTTCAAAGATTACGCCGGATCCGGCAGCTGGGCACCTGCTTTCTGACGTTTCATGGAGCGGAGCACAGCCGTTTCTCCCATTCCCTCGGCGTGTACGAGATCACAAGAAAAATCATCAGTCAGTTTGAACGGAACCGATACGAGGATTGGCCCAAGGAAGAACGCTTGCTCTGCCTATGCGCTGCTTTGCTGCATGATGTCGGTCACGGCCCGTTCTCCCACTCCATAGAAAAAACATTCGGAACGAATCACGAAAATTGGTCCTGCCGCATTGTCCTTGAAGAGGATACGGAGGTGAACCAGGTTCTCAGACGGGTCGCGCCTGACTTTCCCGAGAGGGTTGCCGGCGTGATCGCCAAAACCTATCATAAAGAAATTGTGGTTAGTCTCGTATCAAGTCAGCTGGATGCGGACCGAATGGATTATTTGCTTAGGGATGCGTATTTTACCGGAGTGAATTACGGCACCTTCGACCTGGAAAGAATTCTTCGTGTCATGCGGCCTTACCGCGGGCATATGGTGGTGAAGGAAAGCGGAATGCATGCGGTGGAGGACTATCTGATGTCCCGTTACCAAATGTACTGGCAGGTTTATTTTCACCCGGTTACCCGCAGTGCTGAGGTGGTTCTTCACAAAGTTTTCCAAAGGGCCAAACAGCTCTACGAAGAGGGATATCGCTTCCGATTCATGGTTTCCCCGCTGCTACGGCTGTTCCGTCAAGAGCTGACGGTGGCTGATTACCACATGCTGGATGAAGCGCTGATGCAAGCGGTTCTCATGCAATGGACGTTTGAAGAGGACGGCATCCTTGCGGATCTTTCCTCACGGTTCCTGAGCCGCAACCTGTTCAAGTATGTGACGTTGGAACGCATGGATGCTTCATTAGTAGAGGCATTGCGGACACAGATGCAGCAGCTTGGCGTGGATCCTGCCTATTACCTTGAGATTGACTTCCCATCCGACCAATCCTATGATATTTATCGGCCGGGTGAGCAGGACGAAAAGCTTCCGATTCTTCTCTTGGACGAGAATGACAACCTGACGGAAATTTCCAGAAAATCCGAAATTGTTCGCTCCATCAGCGGAATCCAGATGGGGAAATACCATCTTTATTACCCGCAGGAGCTATTGCTGAATCACAGCCAGGCTCTGCAGCCCTCATTGAGGAAGCTCTTTGATTTGGAGTAATATCCATTATATAGAAAATACAAAAACAAGAACACAATGTGGCTGAACAGCCCCATGGGGAACGCCGGACTGGAATACACCTATATTGTAGAAACGTGAAGGAGAACTTTATGCTTACAGACACACATGCTCACTTGAACGCACCACAGTTCGATGAGGATCGACAAGAGGTGATCGGCCGCGCATTAGCAAATGGCGTCACCCGTATAATCAATATCGGCTTTAACCGTGAGACGATTCCGACTTCCCTTGCGTTGGCGGAGCAATATGACTTCATCTATACAGCGGTCGGCTGGCATCCGACGGATGCGGCGGACATGCAGCCAGGCGATCTTGAATGGATTGAGGAGCTTTGCCGGCACCCTAAGGTAGTAGCAATCGGTGAAATCGGACTGGATTACTATTGGGATAAGAGCACGAAGGATATTCAGCTTCGCATCTTTCGCGATCAAATAAGATTGGCACGCAAAGTGGGAAAGCCCATTGTGATCCATAACCGGGATGCGCATCAGGATGTCGTTCAGGTGCTTCGTGAGGAAAAAGCTGCGGAGGTAGGGGGCGTGATGCACTGTTATTCCGGCAGCTGGGAAATCGCCAAGGAGTGCCTGGATATGAATTTTTATATCTCGTTCGGAGGGCCGGTCACCTTCAAAAATGCCAAGCAGCCGAAGGAGGTGCTCGAGAAAGTTCCGCTCGAACGTCTGCTCATTGAGACGGATGCTCCTTACCTCACTCCGCACCCGTTTCGGGGCAAACGGAACGAATCGGCATATGTCCGGTACGTTGCCGAGGCCGCGGCGGAAATCAAGGGAATTAGTACGGAGGACCTAGGAAGGATAACATCCGACAATGCGTCCAAGCTTTTTAGACTAACCTAGATTAGGTGCACATTCGGCCACGCCCTTTTTTGTCGAAATAGGGATAAATGGAGCAAATTCGTGAAATCAAGAGATTTACGAAGAGGAAAGTATGTTTATTTGCAAAATACGGCTATAATAGCGAAAATCGGGTGAAATTAACCCTAATTTCACGAGTTTGTATACTTTACAACTCAGCCGTACCATCGTAAACTCAATATTAACTTAATACAAATTACCAAATTTCCAACATCGCTGAGTTTCCGTAAGGGAAACGGGGGAACCGCATCGCGTTATGCAGCAGCTAGTCCATATGACTGCAGACGCATTTTCAGGGGTGAATCTTAGAAGCCTCAGCAGCTTCTGAGTAGGGCAACTCTCATGTCCGAATCCGTCAGCTAACCTCGTAAGCGTTAAGAGAGAGGTAACAATTGTCGTGTGCTGCTTTTTCATTTTAGATTAAAATGAGAACAAGTCACGGGAAGGTTCCTCTTCTCTGGCTTGTTTTTTGTTGTCCACTTAGGGATATTCATCCCGGTCGATTCATACAAGTGAATCAAAGGAGGTGGGGACAAGGGCAAGTCTTAAGATCTGATGTTCAGATATAACGGTTGGACCTTGGTAATACCAAATAACCTTAGTCGCGTCAGATGAATCATGCAAAATAGTCGACGGCGGGGCTTTGAAGGAGGACCGAACAAGTGGGCGTTGTGACTCATGAACAAACCCATGTAAGACGATCATCCAGCATGACCTTCGCATTGCGATGGAAGCATGAAAACTTGCGTATGATTTCAGTTGCTGCGTTACTTTCATTCGCTATTGTCTTCATGTTCTTAATGATGTTGTACGGTACGGCCACTAAGCGCGTATCAATCGTTGTAGACGGTCAGGAGCAGACGTTCCAGACAAGGCATTCTGTTCTACAGCGCATACTGGATGAGCAAGGGATAGCCGTAAGCCAGAATGACAAGGTATCTCAGCCGCTGCAGGGTGCGGTCAAGTCGGGAGACCGTGTTGTCATCGAAAAGGCCATACCGGTTCAAGTTACGGCAGATGGAGAAACGAAGACGGTGTACACGGTCGCGAAGACAGTGGAAGCCGCGCTTGCCGAATCGAACATCGCCGTAGGGGAGCTCGATAAGGTGTCGCCGGGATTGGGAGAGCCATTATCGGGCGGTGCAGCCATCGAGATCGTTAGAGTGAAAAAAGAGACGGAAGAAATTACGGAATCGATTGCATTCGAGACCGTGAAGAAGAATGATCCCCAGCTGCTGAAGGGCAAAGAGCAAGTCGTACAGGAAGGTCAAGAGGGCGTTGTTCTGAAAACCAAGGAAAAAGTGTTTGAAGACGGTGTACTCGTAGCAGAGCAAATCGTCGATGAAAAGGTTCAGTCCGAGAGTATCAAGAAAATCGTAGCGGTAGGTACGAAAAACCCGGTGGTTGTGCTGTCGTCCGGCTCCCCCACTGTGGATCAGGTAACCAAAGCAGGCGTTACCTTCGGCTATAAGCAGGTAATCAATAACGTCACCGTAACAGCTTATACCGCCAGTGCCGTATCGACAGGGAAAAGTGCAGAGCACCCTCAATACGGAATAACTTCCTCAGGCACGAAAGTGACAGAAGGCCGAACCATTGCAGTGGATCCGAAGGTGGTTCCCATGGGCTGGTGGGTTTACATTGAAGGTATCGGATTCCGCCGTGCGGAGGATACCGGCAGCGCGATCAAGGGAAATATCATCGATCTTTACTTTGACAGCTTACAGAATGCCCAACGTTTTGGTACGAAACGAGGGTACACAATGTATATCATCGGACCGAAGAAGCCGACAGCAGATTAATTGTGATGGACGGGATCAAACCGCTTGCGTGTATGAGCTCAACAGCGAAAATGAGCGGATAGCCGCCCTGTATGCATTACGGCAGGGCAGGGCAGAATCATGATATAGATAATGTGGGAAAGAAGAGGCAATCGCTTGCGTCCGACAAGGCGCAGGTCCTCTTCTTTTTTCGCTTTTCATGAAAGAGGTTGAAGAAGCGCGTGATCAAGGAAATCATTGTGGTAGAGGGCAAGGATGACACGGTTGCCATCAAACGAGCCGTGGAAGCGGAGACGATCGAAACCGGGGGCTCCGCCATTAACCAAAGCGTCATCAAACGCATTAAGCTGGCCCAGCAAAGGCGCGGTGTGATTGTTTTCACGGATCCGGATCATGCCGGTGAGCGCATTCGCAAGATCATAGCCTCCCGAGTACCTGGCTGCAAGCATGCCTTCCTGACGCAGGAGGACGCAATGAGTAAAGGAGACATCGGTGTGGAGAATGCTTCGGTGGAAGCCATTCGCCGGGCTCTGGATAACGTTCGAACGGATTACGAGAGCAAGGCTACGGAAATTTCGTGGGAGGACCTTATGGACGCCGGGCTGATTGTTCACCCGCAAGCGGCGGACCGTCGCCTGAGGATGGGCAAGCTGTTAGGAATAGGCTACTGTAACGGTAAGCAGTTTTATAACCGGTGCCGGATGTTTCAAATCTCCCAAGAGGAGTTTCAGGCGGCGCTTGAGCAATTTTACAAAGAGACAGGAGAGCTGCAGCAGTGAGCAAAGAAGGACAAGCGGTCGAGGATATCGCTTCACCTAAACGAACGAAGGAATTAATGCAGAAATACGGCTTTACTTTAAAGAAAAGCCTGGGACAGAACTTTCTGATCGATCAGAATGTGCTGAATAAAATTGTATCCGCCGCAGAGCTTACAGCGGACAAAGGGGCGCTGGAAATCGGACCCGGAATCGGCGCGCTCACGCAGCAGCTGGCGAAGAGGGCCGGCAAGGTGGTTGCCGTAGAGATCGACCAGCGCCTCTTGCCGATGCTTGCCGAAACGCTGGAACCCTATCCCCATGCGGCTGTAGTGCATGGCGATGTGCTGAAGCTGGATTTGAAGCAGCTGTTTCAGGAGCGGTTTCAGGATGTGGGTCCCGTTAGTGTCGTGGCTAATTTGCCCTACTACGTTACAACTCCGATCATCATGAAGCTTTTGGAGGACAAGCTGCCCCTGGAGAACATCGTTGTTATGATCCAGAAAGAGGTTGCCGATCGAATGGCGGCAAAGCCCGGTGGCAAGGAGTATGGAAGCTTGAGTATTGCGGTCCAATATTATTGCGAACCCGAGATTGTTACCATTGTTCCGCATACTGTGTTTATTCCCCAACCGAATGTGGACTCGGCCGTGATCAAGCTCAAGGTAAGGAAGGAGCCGCCTGTACAGGTAGAAAATGAAGCCTTCTTCTTCGACGTGGTTCAGGCCAGCTTCGTGCAGCGTCGCAAAACGATATATAACAACTTAAGCTCGAAGTATTTTACCAAAGAAACAAAGGATCAGCTGACGGCCGTTCTGGAGGAAGCGGGCATTGAGCCCTCCCGGCGGGGAGAGACGCTTTCCATTGCGGAATATGCCCGTCTTAGCACCATTCTGGCTCGCGTTCTGTGCAGATAAGGCGTTAGAGGGTAACATGTCGTAACGCAATGCACCATTTGCCTAGATCCGCCATACGATACACGAGGAGGCGATGAAGCCATGAAGCAGGGAGACCTGGTCACTCGGAAATCGTATGGCGGCGACGTCATTTTTAAGATTCAGGACATCAAGATGCAGCAAGCGATTCTTCGCGGAGTGGAGCTGCGATTAATGGCGGATGCGCCGATCCTGGATCTTGAGCCTACAACGGCAGAATACACACAAAATCTATCAGGAATGCGGCCGCATTGGGCCGAATCCATGCGCAGGAACCAAGTGGTCCCCGCGATGACTCCAGGCATAACGGGGAAGGGCACATCCGGTTATTTTGAAATGCCGGGTAAGGTGCTGCATCTGGACGGAGACGCATCCTATTTACGCAAATGCATGGCGCTGTACGGTGAGCTGCGGGTACCCGTAGAAGGATACTATGTACCTGAAGCCAATATGGCGGAAGCACTGTACCGGCTGCTCCCACAGGTTCGTCCCGATATCGTCGTCATCACGGGACACGATGGCATTCTGAAGCATAGGAACGGGCAGGACATTTCTCAATTAAGCAGCTATAAAAATTCACATAATTTCGTTAATGCGGTTCGTGTTGCGCGGCAGTATGAGAAAAACCGCGATACCTTGGTTGTGGTTGCAGGGGCCTGCCAATCCCACTTTGAGGCTTTGCTGCAAGCAGGGGCCAATTTCGCGAGCTCTCCGGCACGCGTCTTGATACATGCACTGGACCCGCTATGTATTGCTGCTAAGCTGGCTTTTACACCGATTCAGGAAACCGTAAACCTGGTGGACGTGATTAGCTTGACGCATAGCGGACTTGAAGGGCTCGGAGGGTTGGAAACCAAGGGGAGCTACCGCAGAGGTGTGCCCAGAATTACGTATTCTAGTACAAAATAAGCGCCTTAGGGCGTTTTTTTTTTGTAAATATCGACAAATATGTGAACATGGCAAGCCGGAATTTGCCTAAAAACCCGCTGTTACAAGGATTTTTACCGTTGACAACAAGATTGTCATACTGCTATAATTATCGGTTTAAATTGACATACTATATCCATTGGGTTATAATCTTATAGGAAAGAGGTGGTAGTTGACAATGGCAAAAAATGCGCTATTGGAAATCAAACGTAGTTTGGAACCTCATGTCGGACAGAAGATTATGTTAAGAGCTAATGGTGGTCGTCGTAAGACGATCGAACGATCCGGTGTTTTGGAGGAAACCTACCCTTCCGTTTTTATTGTAAAGCTCGATGAAGAGCAGCACGCTTTCAAGCGAGTCTCTTACAGCTATGCAGACATTTTGACGGAGTCCGTTGAGGTCACGGTATGCAACGACAACGGACAAATGCGTATTACGATACAACAATAGCTATATATTTGTGCTATAGGCGACTATCCGGCCAGGGATAGTCGCTTTTTCGTTGTTGAGGTGAAGTGAAGTTTGAAGTCAATCGACCTGTACAGGTAATAACCTTTGGAAAAGGTTTGTACCACCCCGGGATGTATAAGTTATCCCAATGGCTTGGACTTTATACGCTATAATATGAGTTTTTGGGAAAAGATGAAAGCTGTGAAGGTGCATGGCTTATCGATGCTTGTACCATACTATGAATTAACTAGAACAAGGAGGATTGATCGATATGTCACGCAGAAATCGCCGCGGTGTAATGTCGGAAGATTTTAAATACGAGCTGGCCAAGGATTTGGGTTTTTATGATACGGTGAAGCAGGAAGGCTGGGGAGGCATCCGTACTAAGGATGCGGGGAACATGGTAAAGCGCGCATTGCAGATCGCGGAGCAATCGATGAAACAGGCGCAGCAGCCTGGTGCCCAGATGCAAGGACAGGCTCGGCCCGTTCAGCAGCCCGTCTCGAGCCAGGTGCAGCAGCCCGTTGTCATGACACTGCCTCCATCGCCGTATGCGCAGCCGCAATCGTTCATTCCGCAGCCGAGACCGCAGCAGGGTGCCGGACAAGCCTTCGGAACACAGCCTTTCACAGGGTACGGCACGATGTATCGCCCGACTTCGGCAGGGCAAGAAGGAAATCCGTACAGACAGTAAAAATCGATAGGAGGAAAAGCTAGAGCGCGCAAGAGGTGGCTTTAGCTTTTTTTGTTGCGCTAAATGGTATAATATAGGGAATATAAACATTTGCCGTAATGAGGCGCAGATTAGACACAGTGCGAAGAAGGTGGCCTGGATGAAAGTATTCGAGAAAGCTCCGGCAAAAATTAATTTGTCATTGGATGTTTTATATAAGCGCGAGGACGGCTACCATGAGGTGGAGATGGTTATGACCATGGTGGACCTGGCCGATCGGATCGAAATGCAGGAGCTGCCGCGGGACACGATTATCATCTCCAGCCAGGCCGGATACATACCGCTGGACGAGAAGAATCTTGCTTTTCAAGCAGCTAGGCTGATTAAGGAACGTTACGAAGTAACGCAGGGAGTCTACATTCATTTGGATAAAAAGATTCCGGTGGCCGCAGGCCTTGCAGGGGGAAGCAGTGATGCAGCTGCCACGCTGAGAGGCTTGAATCGGCTGTGGAAGCTCGGAATCCCGGTGGACGAGCTTCAAAGGCTTGGAGCGGAGCTCGGCTCGGATGTGCCTTTCTGTGTGACCGGGGGGACGGCGGTAGCCAGAGGGCGCGGGGAAAAGCTGGAGCCAATCGAATCGCCTCCGCAATGCTGGGTCGTGTTGGCCAAGCCGCCGATTAATGTGTCCACCTCCGAAATTTACGGAAAGCTGAGGGCAAATGAAATCCGCCGACACCCCTCCACGGCGAACGTGCTCGAAGCGATTCGGTCCAAACGCTTCGACCAGCTCTGCCAAGAGCTTGGCAACGTGCTGGAAGAGGTCACACTGGACCTTTATCCGGAGGTGAAGCAGCTAAAGGATTGCATGATACGGCTTGGAGCGGACGGGGTGCTGATGTCAGGCAGTGGTCCTACGGTGTTCGGCTTGGTCTCCAAGGAGGCCAAGGTGGCGCGGATTTATAACGGATTACGGGGCTTTTGCAAGGATGTTTATGCGGTTCGCCTGCTAACATAACGCTGTGTTATGTTTGTGTTACGTTGATGTGAGACTAATTTTCATGGCTCACTTGAACAAAGGCGTACATGAATGATATATTTTCATTATAATATTCGGAAATTGATAACGATTATGCACACTAACGGGGGTGTACCAATGAAAAAGTTAAAAAGAAGCGCAAGATTGGTCGAGATGACGCAATACTTGCTTTTTCGCCCCCATACCTTAATTCCATTAACGACCTTCGCAGACCGATATAATTCAGCCAAATCCTCTATCAGTGAGGACCTCGCGATCATTAAGGAAGTGTTCGAGGATGAGGGACTTGGAGAGCTGCAAACCTTAGCAGGAGCAGCCGGCGGCGTGAAATTTATTCCGAAAGTGTCGAAGGCGAGCTCGCTGGCCTTCATTCAACAAATTTGCCGTCAGCTGGAACAGCCGGAGCGTATTTTGCCGGGCGGTTACTTGTATATGTCGGATATTATGGGGCAGCCGCTTATTCTTAATGAAGTAGGCCGGATGTTTGCCTCCGTGTTTGCTGCGAAGGACATTGACGTCGTGATGACGGTGGAGACGAAGGGGATTCCGCTTGCTTATGCTACGGCCTCCTTTTTGAACCTGCCGGTTGTCATTGTGCGGCGTGACAATAAGGTAACGGAGGGCTCGGCCGTTAGCATTAACTATGTCTCGGGCTCGAATAAACGAATTCAAACGATGTCTCTTTCCAGACGGGCGCTGAAGGAAGAGTCAAGTGTACTGATCATCGATGATTTTATGCGTGTAGGCGGTACGATTCATGGCATGATGGATCTTCTTCAGGAGTTTAAAGCAACGGTGAAGGGTGTCGGCGTGTTCGTCGAATCGGGAGAAGTCGAGGAGCATTTGGTGGAAAACTACATCTCTCTAGCGAAGCTGTCGGCTGTGGATCCCAAGACGAAGCAAATTTCGGTAGAACCAGGAAACTATTTCACAGAATAGGAGTGAACCCTAATGACATTACACAAAGTTGCAACAGAAGGAGCGCCGGCGGCGATCGGACCTTATTCGCAAGCAATTCGTTTTGGAAATCTGCTGTTCACCTCCGGGCAAATCCCTTTGGGCTTGGACGGACAAGTTATAGAGGGCGGAATAGCAGAGCAAACACATCAGGTATTTCGTAATTTGAAAGCGGTACTCACGGCCGGCGGAGCGGATTTCAAGGATGTTGTGAAGGCTACCGTGTTCATTAAGGATATGAATCAGTTCGGGCAAGTTAATGAAATCTACGCTTCCTATTTCGGAGACCATAAGCCGGCTCGTTCAACAGTGGAAGTAGCGAGACTTCCCAAGGATGTGCTTGTCGAAATAGAGCTTATTGCGGCGGTCACTGTCGAATCCGCGTAAATATATAAAGTATTTATAAAATCGAACGATTTCCAATATTTTGAGCAGGAATTTGCACTAAAATGTGGAATTTATAGCACAAGTCTCTAAGATGGATAATAAGGTGGTGAACACAAGTGCAGATTACTGACGTCAGGCTTCGTAGGGTGAACTCCGAGGGTAGAATGAAAGCCATTGCATCCATTACCATTGATAACGAATTTGTGGTTCACGATATTCGTGTAATCGACGGTAACAACGGTATGTTCGTAGCAATGCCGAGCAAACGTACACCGGATGGCGAATTCCGTGATATCGCCCATCCGATTTCTTCTACAACCCGTGAGAAGATCCAAGCTGCGGTCTTAGCGGAGTACGAGCGGGCCGCTACGGAAGAAGAGGTTATCGAAGAGGGAGCCTAATCGAAACCAAGAGAGAGCCGAACAGGCTCTCTTTTCTTTTTGCCCTATCTCAAGTAAGATAAGGAGTGGGTTTCTACGGAAAGTTTAGAGATGGGGAGTGAAGAGCCGGTGAAATTGTTCGGTATTGTACTGGCGGCAGGTCAAGGAAAACGTATGAAGTCGAAGTTATATAAAGTGCTTCATCCCGTATGCGGCAAACCGATGGTAGGACATGTCGTATCGGCGCTGGAACAGCTCCAGACGTCAAGAACGGTTGTTATTGTCGGTCACGGGGCCGAAGCAGTGAAGGGATATTTGGGAGACCGGGCGGAGTACGCTCTTCAGGCAGAGCAGCTAGGAACGGGCCATGCCGTGCTTCAAGCGAAAGAGCTGCTGGCACGGGAGGAAGGCTTGACGATTGTCATTTGCGGAGATACCCCGCTCGTGTCGGAAGAGACGCTGCGCAGCATGATTCAGCTTCATCAAGAGAAGGGAGCCGCTGCGACCATTCTTACGGCATTGCTGGAGGAGCCTGCGGGCTATGGGCGGATTATCCGCGATGAACGCGGCTTCGTTGCCCGGATCGTGGAGCAGAAGGACTGCTCGGAGCAGGAGCATCTTGTGAAGGAGATCAACACAGGCACCTATGTGTTCGATAACCGTAAGCTGTTCGAGGCGCTTGCTCAAGTGAAGAATGACAATTCGCAGAACGAGTATTACATTACCGATGTGATCGGGATTCTGGTAGCTGCCGGCCACGTGGTGGAGGGCTCGATCCTGAAGGACGAGGTGGAAGCGATCGGCGTCAACGATCGTCTTGCGCTGTCCCAAGCGGAGCAGTTCATGAAGGAGCGCATCAATCGGCGTCATATGCTGAATGGCGTTACCTTCATTGATCCTTCCAGCACCTATATTGAGGCGGATGTACAAATCGGCCCCGATACCGTGCTTCAACCGGGGACGGTGCTGCGAGGTGCGACCGTGATCGGCGAGGACTGCGTCATTGGGCCGCAGACGGAGATCAAGGACAGCCGGATCGGCAACGGCGTCACGATTAAGCACTCGGTGCTGGAAGAAGCGGTAGTCGGTCAAGGCACCGCCGTCGGCCCGTTCGCGTACTTGCGGCCGGGAGCTGATCTTGGCGAAAATGTGAAGATCGGTGACTTCGTAGAGATCAAGAATGCCAAGCTGGCGGACGATGTAAAGGTGTCGCATCTTAGCTACATCGGGGATGCCGTCATCGGTCGCAACGTAAACTTCGGGTGCGGAGCGATCACAGTCAACTATGACGGCTTCAACAAACAGCTGACGGAAGTCGGAGAGGATGCGTTTATCGGCAGCAATGTGAACTTGATTGCTCCGGTGAAGGTGGGACAAGGTGCATATGTGGTGGCGGGGTCCACGATTACGCATGATGTCGAAGCGGGCGACCTGGCGATTGCGCGGGAGCGCCAAGTGAATAAAGCAGGCTACGCGGATAAGCTGAGGGCGAAGTTCGCGGCCAAGAAGAAAGCAAAAACGGAAAAGTCGTAAGCTCGGGTTTTAGAACCTCCTTCATTTGGGCAAAGTAGTAGAAGCTACCTTAAATGGCCTATTCTGAAGGAGGTTTTTCAATATGGCAGTTACTTTACAAGCAGAAGCACGCAATGCCACACCGACGAAGAGTGAACGCAAACAGCTCCGCGCCCAAGGAAAGGTGCCGGCTGTCGTATATGGAAAGAAAGTAACGCAAACATCGATTGCGATCGATCAGAAGGAGCTTCTGGCTCTGCTTCGAACCAGCCCGAATGCAGTCATCGAGATGGATCTGCCTCAGTGGGGCAAGCAGCCGGTGATGATTAACGAGGTGCAGCGTGACCCGATCAGCCGTCAGCTGCTCCATGTCGATTTGCATCAGATCAATATGGATGAGCCGGTGAACACAACGGTCCGCCTGGAGATTGTCGGAGAGCCTGCAGGCGTGCAGGAAGGCGGCATTCTTCAAATTCAAAACCATGAGGTGGACGTGCGCTGTCTGCCGACTCAGATTCCGGCCAGCATCCCGGTTGACGTGTCCGGACTCGCGATCGGCTCCAGCTTTCTGGTCTCCGATCTCGTGCTTCCGGCCGGCATCGAGCTGAAATCTACACCTACCGATGTGATCGCAACCATCCTGGCGCCGCAGAAGGAGCCTGCGGCCGAGCCGGTGGATGACGAACCGGCTGCAGAGAAGGCGGATACGCCTGCGGGTGCCGGAGAAGAGGCGAACGAAGAGGTTAAGGCTGAGGCTTAGTTTTGTGTTTTTGACATTTGCTTAAAGAAGGCTATGGGAAATGCGATTGGGCTCTCCGTTGCTTTTAGCAAAAGTCGATCCCAACCGCATTTCCCTTCGCGGCAAAAGCAAAAAAGCAAAAACACAAAAACTACAGGTATAAGAAGAGACTAAGGCGTCTGCAGGTTTGCAGGTCGCCTTTTCTGCATGGGTGTGTTATTTTGCATAGAATGGGGTAAAGAATGATAAGGATGAAACATGGAAACGCTAGGTAACGATCCTTCATGGGAAGTTTGTGTCGAATTTGGGCTTATCGGGATCAGATGGTATAATAGAGTTGTAGATTGATAGGCTGACGAGGCAGTACCGGAAGGAGCAGGAACGCAAGTGAAATGGTTTGTAGGGCTTGGCAATCCGGGCAAGCAGTACGAAACGACGCGCCATAATATCGGTTTCATGGCGGTTGACCGGTTTGCAGAGAAGCATGGCATTAAGGTTACGCAAAATAAATGCAAGGGCTTGCTCGGTGAAGGGCATGTAGCGGGGGAGAAGGTATACCTTCTGAAGCCGATGACATACATGAATTTATCCGGCGAGTCGATGCGGGCGTTCATGGACTTCTACAAAGCCTCAATCGAGGACTTGGTGGTCATCTATGACGATATGGACACGGCCTTCGGAAGCATTCGCTTGCGCTATCAAGGCAGTGCCGGAGGGCATAACGGGATCAAGTCGACCATTCAGCATCTCGGCACGCAGTCCTTTAACCGGATCCGCATGGGGATTTCCCGTCCGGCCATTCCCGGCTATGATATCGCGGATTATGTATTGAGCCAGTTTACGAAGGAAGAGAAGCAGGGGATGTCACAGGTGCTCGATACGACTTGTGACGCTATGGAATTTGCTCTGCAGCATTCCTTTGAGAAGACGATGGCGAAATTTAACGGTTAGCTGGGGCAGGCAGGCTAATTTTCTCCCGAATTGGTCATAATGAGTAAAAGCGATTGCTGAATTCATTAGTTCGGAGGAGGAACAGCCTGTGTCCGTGAAATACACTTGCCGTCATTGCCAAACGTCGATTGGAGAGATCCAGCAGGATGGGGTTAGCGAGTACCAGCTCGGCTTTCATTTCTTGACCCCTGAAGAGCGGAGAGATATAATATCGTATGACCCGAATGGGGATGTCACCGTCAAAGTGGTTTGTGATTACTGCAAGGAAGCGCTGGAAGCCAATCCGGAGCTGATGCTGCTGGGAAGTCCTCTGCAATAGCCGGAGGAAGGCAGCGCTGCAGTATTTTCTTTCCTAGTAAAACGGCCTGGGCGAACTCGCTCTAGGCTTTTTACGTGTTAGGTACATGTATATAGGAAGCACCTAAACATCGAGATAGAATGAACTTGCATGGTTTACGTGGTGAGAGGGGTGTCTTGTTTGCAAGCTTTAATCCAGGCGTTCTCGGCTGATACGGATTTCCGCAGTGTGGTGGAAGGAGTCCGGGCAGGCATGCGGGAACAGTTGATCGCCGGACTGTCCGGATCCTCACGGCAGGTCATGCTCGCAGCCCTGCAGCAGGAGCTGCAGCAGCCGCTGTTTATCGTAACGCACAATTTATTCGCCGCACAAAAAATGTTCGAGGATCTCGTCGAGCTCGTCCCGCGGGAGCAAGTGCTGCTCTTCCCGGCCCAGGAGCTGCTGGCCGCCGAAGCGGCGATAGCAAGCCCCGAGCTGCTGGCTCGCCGGATTGATGCGCTGACGAAACTCGCGGACGGCTTCCGCGGCATCGTGGTGGCGCCTTATGCCGGTATGCGCCGTATTCTGCCGCATCGGGAATCCATCGCAGCAGCCAAGGTCGAGATTAAGACAGGCGACTCCCTTCAGCTGGAGGAGCTGGTGCACCGATTGGTGGAGCTCGGGTACGAGCGCGTGGAGCGGGTAGAGAACAAAGGGGAGCTAAGCGTGCGAGGAGGAATCATCGACGTATTCCCGCTAACCTCGCCGAACCCCTATCGGATCGAGCTGTTCGATATCGAAGTGGATTCCATACGTTCCTTTGATGCGGCGGATCAGCGCTCTATCGAGAAATTCGAGGAGCTGGTGCTTACGCCGTGCCGCGAGATCGTGGCTGACCGTAACCGTTTACAATCGGCGGCTCAGCATGCTTATGAGCTTCTTCAGCAGCAGCTGGAGAAGATGACGGACCGCACGGTGAAGGACAGACTGCTCGAAGGCATGGGTCATGAAATCGAAATGCTGCGCCAGGGCCAAACGTTCCAAGGCATATTCAAATACGTATCGCTGCTGTATCCGGAACGGCAAACGCTGCTGGATTACATGCCGAAGGATACGGTGCTGCTCCTGGATGAGCCGTCCCGATTGCTGGAGACTGCCAAGCAGCTGGAGAAAGATGAAGCGGAATGGATGACCATGTCGCTCCAAGACGGCAAGTGTCTGCCGTCGCTCGTTCTCTCCAAGCCGTATGAGTCGCTGCTGCATCGTAAGCCGTACCCAACGCTTTACATGTCGATCTTCCTGCGGCAGGTACCGCAAACGCAGCCGCAGAACATCGTGAATTTGACGACAAGGGCGATGCAAAATTTCCACGGGCAGATGAACCTGCTTAAGACGGAGATGGAGCGCTGGAAGAAGGCCGGTACAAAGGTCATCATCCTCGGCAGTGACGAGGAGCGGGCGGACCGGATCCGGCGGGTGCTGAACGATTATCAGATCGAGCCACCGCTTATTGTGGAGGGCAACCTGCAAACCGGCTTCGAGCTGCCGAGCGTCCATTTGGTTGTAATCACCGAAGGGGAAATCTTTACCCAGAAGCAGCGGAAGGCACGCAAGGTCGAGAAGAAGATCGAGAACGCGGAGCGCATCAAAAATTATCAGGAGCTGAAGGTCGGCGACTATGTGGTGCACGTCAACCACGGCATAGGGAAGTTCGTCGGCATCGGCACGTTAGAAATCAACGGCATTCATAAGGATTATTTGCACATTATGTACGCCGGCGGCGACAAGCTGTCGGTGCCGATCGAGCAGATCGATCAAATTCAGAAGTACGTCGGCGCCGAGGAAGGCAAGGAGCCGAAGATTTATAAGCTGGGCGGCACGGATTGGAACCGGGTTAAGAGTAAAGCGCGCTCGGCGGTGCAAGACATCGCAGATGATCTCATTAAGCTGTATGCGGAACGCGAGGCCACCGTCGGTTATGCCTTCTCGCCCGATAACAATTACCAGCAGGAATTCGAAAGCATGTTCCCGTACGAGGAAACGACGGATCAGCTGCGAGCGATAGTGGAGATCAAGAAGGACATGGAGCGTCCGCGCCCGATGGACCGCCTGCTCTGCGGTGACGTAGGCTATGGTAAAACGGAGGTGGCGATCCGTGCGGCCTTCAAGTCGGCTATCGACGGCAAGCAGGTTGCGGTACTGGTTCCGACCACCATTCTAGCCCAGCAGCATTACGAGACGTTCCGCGAGCGATTCTCGGGGTATCCTTTCAACATTCAAGTGCTGAGCCGTTTCCGTTCCAAGAAGGAGCAAACGGAGACGATGAAAGGGGTCAAGAACGGTACGGTTGACGTTGTGATCGGAACGCACCGGCTGCTTTCGGCGGATGTGAAGTTCAAAGATCTAGGCCTGCTGATCGTGGACGAGGAGCAGCGCTTTGGCGTTTCCCACAAAGAGAAGCTGAAACGGTTTAAGACCAATGTGGACGTGCTGACGCTGACAGCAACGCCGATTCCGCGTACCCTGCACATGTCCATGCTGGGGGTTCGCGACCTGTCGGTCATTGAGACGCCGCCGGAGAATCGATTCCCTGTGCAGACGTATGTGCTGGAGCACAGCTTCGCTTTGGTGCGCGAGGCGATCGAGCGCGAGCTGGCGCGGGAGGGCCAAGTGTTTTACCTGTACAACCGGGTTCAAGGCATTCACCAGATGGCGGAGCAAATCTCCATGCTTGTTCCGGATGCGAGGGTTGCGGTAGCTCACGGGCAGATGGGCGAGCAGGAGCTGGAGAAGGTCATTCTCGATTTTCTCGACGGGGAGTTCGATGTGCTGGTCAGCACCAGTATTATTGAAACCGGCGTAGATATCCCGAATGTCAACACACTGATCGTCCATGACGCCGACAAAATGGGGCTGTCCCAGCTGTATCAGCTGCGCGGCCGCGTAGGTCGCTCCAATCGTGTAGCGTACGCTTACTTCACGTACCAGCGCGACAAGGTGCTCACAGAGGTAGCGGAAAAGCGTCTGCAGGCGATAAAAGAGTTTACAGAACTTGGATCAGGGTTTAAAATTGCCATGAGAGACTTGTCCATCCGCGGAGCCGGCAATTTGCTCGGTGCTGAGCAGCACGGCTTTATCGCTTCGGTCGGCTTCGACCTTTACTCGCAGATGCTTGCAGAGGAAATCAAGAAGCGGAAGCGGGAGCTCGAGCTTGGCGGCGAAGCCGTTCATGAGGAAAAGGCCTGGTCGACGCAAATTGATATCCCGATCGATGCATACATCCCGGGAGATTATATTTATGACAGCGTCCAGAAGATCGAGATTTACAAGAAGGTCGCAGCGACTAAGTCATTGGAAGAAATTGCAGAGCTGCATGATGAGCTCGTCGATCGGTTTGGCGATTTGCCTCAGGCGGTGTTCAACCTCCTGACGGTAGCTAAGCTTCGTGTATACGGCAGCGAGTACGCGATTGAGACGATTTCGCAAAAAGGAGCGGATTACGAGCTTCGCATTCATCCAAGCCAGAACGGTAATTTGGACGGACAGAAGCTGTTCCAGCTCGCCGGAGAGTTTGAGAATCGGGTCAAGCTCATTTCAGGCCCTCAAATTATTATCGAACTGAAAGGCAAGGGTCTGAAGCCAGAACAAACCATCGAATTACTCGAAAGGTTTCTGGTACAATACAAGCGTGCGCTGAAATCGAAGGGAGAGCTGCAGAATGTGGCCAAGTAAAAATAAAAAGGTAGCTAAGGGGCTTACCGCCCTGATGGCTGTAGTACTAACGTTTGCTGTAGCAACGGGCTGCGGAAAGAAAGATGAACAGGCGGCGGCTCCGGGTCAGCCGGGCGAAGTCGTCGTAACTTACAAGGATGGCGGACAGGTTACCCGCGCCGAATTTGATAAGTTTTTGGGGATCAACACTTTCTTCTATAAAGATTACGCTCAATTTAAGGAAGACCCTGCGTTTCAGCAGGATATGATGAAGCAGCTCGTTACCTTCAAGGTGCTGTCTTCCCGTGCCGATGATAAGGCGAAAGCGGAAGCCGATAAGAAGACCAAGGAGCAAATGGAGCAGATAAAAACGTTCCTCGACATGCAGGGCGGCATGGACCAGCAGTTGAAGGATGCCAGCCTCACGAAGGAAGACGTGGAGCAGTTCATACTGCGCAGCAATCAGGCCATTGTCTCCATTGAGAGCAAGGTAACGGATCAGCAAATGCAGGATTCCTACAAGAAGCGGCTCGAACAGGATAAAAATGCTTATGATGTAGCGACTGTGAGCCATATTCTGATCGGTACCTCGGATCCGGCTACGGGCCAGGAGAAGCGTACGAAGGAAGAAGCGCTGAAAATTGCGAAGGAAGTACAGGATAAGCTGAAGAAGGGCGGCGACTTCGCTGCGCTGGCCAAGGAGTACTCCGAGGATCCGGGCTCTAAGGATCAGGGCGGCAAGTACGAGAACGTCGAGATTTCCCAATGGGTACCGGCGTTTAAGAAAGCAGCTGCCGAGCTGCCGCTGAATACGGTTAGCGAACCTGTAGAAACGGAGTACGGCTACCACGTGATGAAGGTAGAGTCCCGCAAGACGAAGACGTTCGATGAGGTCAAAGACTCTTTGCGTTCGGAAGCGGCGGAAACGACTGTATACGACTTTGTCGAGAAGGAATTGCCTACGCTTATCGAGAAAAACAACCTGCCGAAGCCGGAGGACAAGCCGGCTACACCGGCTACACCGGCTCCTGCTCAGCAGAAGTAATTACCAAGGCACCCGTTACCGGGTGCCTTGTTTTGTTTTCTTTTTTTTGGACATAATGTAAACAGCGGCGGCAAGTACATAGACCCCAGCGGACACACCGCCCGCTAAGGCAGTACATGCATAAGTTATTGGGAATCGAAGAATACTATGGTTAGTCGAATTCCCTCCATTTGTATACAATGGTTTATCCAGTCGTATCAAACTCTTCAAGGAAAGTGAGGCATCTAGAATTATGAAAGCAACTGGAATCGTTCGTCGTATCGACGATCTTGGCAGGGTCGTAATTCCAAAAGAAATTCGCCGCACACTGCGCATTCGTGAAGGGGATCCGCTTGAAATCTTCGTGGATCGCGATGGAGAAGTGATTCTGAAGAAGTACTCGCCCATCGGGGAGTTGGGGGATTTTGCTAAGGAGTATGCCGAGTCTTTATATGAAAGCACGAACCACATTACGATGATTTCGGACCGGGACACCATTATTGCAATCGCCGGCGGTTCGAAGAAGGATTTCTTGGAAAAACAAATTGGCGCAATCGTCGAGCAGTGCATGGAAAACCGCAAAGCCTCCTTGGAGAGCGGAGCGGGTACTTACGAAATCATTAAGGATGTTAACGAAAACTACAGCTCGTACGTAGTGGCACCGATCGTCGCCGGCGGAGACCCGATTGGATCGGTTATTCTTGTCAACAAAGACGAGAATGTGAAGATGGGGCAAATGGAATTGAAGATGGCCGAGACCGCTGCCGGTTTCTTGGCCAAGCAGATGGAACAATAATGCGACTAAGGGCTTCCTGAATCGATTCCTTTCGCGGGACGAGGTTCGGGAAGCTTTTTTGTGTTTGGGAAATGAGGCGGGCTTGGGGTATAATGAGGCGTTGAAGTAGTGGAAACTAGCGATGCGGAACGCAAAGGGGAAGCGGGATGGAGAGAAGGACGAAGGGGACTCAGCCTGGAGAGACCTTGTTAAAAGGCGCGGCAGTGCTGGGTCTGGCGGCGGTAGCCTCCAAGCTGATCGGAACGCTGCAGAAAATACCGCTGCAAAATATTGCCGGGGATGAAGTGTTTGGCATTTATAATGCCGTGTATCCTCTATACATATTGATTTTATTTATGGCAACGGCCGGATTTCCCCTGGTCGTTGCGAAATTCGTCGCCGATTATGCAGCGGAGGCAAGGTATGGGGAAGCCAGACGGGTACTCAAAGTATCCTTGGTCATGCTGTCGGTCACCGGTTTGGCGGGCTTCGCGGGCTTATACTGGGGAGCGGACCGGATTGCCGGATGGATTGGCGTACCTCAGACGGCGCTCGCCATTCGCAGCGTCTCCTTCGCTCTCTTGCTGGTGCCGTTGCTTTCGGCTCTTCGCGGGTATTATCAAGGCTTCCATGACATGGTGCCGACCGCTTGGTCGCAGGTAGTGGAGCAAACGGTAAGAGTCGCGGCGATGTTCGGGCTTCTGCTCTGGTTTATGCATGCAGGGTATGGGCCGGAGTGGATCGCCGCAGGCGCGACCTTCGGCTCGGTAGCCGGTGGGGTCGGCGGGCTGTTAGTGCTGCTATGGCTGTGGCGCCGGAGCCCTAGGGGAATGGGGGAGCGGGGGGGAGCAAGGCTGCCCTGGAAGGAGCAGCGCCGGCTCGATGTCCGGCTGCTGGGGAGGCTTGTGCTGTATGCCATCCCAATCTGCTTAGGCTCGATTGCGCTCCCCGTATTGACCTTGGTCGATTCCTTTTTGGTTCCGAGAGTGCTGATTCATAGCGGTCTGAGCGAGATGGAGGCGTTATATCAATTCGGTCTTTATAACCATGGGATCCCGCTGGTCAGCCTGGCCGCCATGATTGCCTCCTCCTTGACCGGAGCCTTGGTGCCGGCCATTGCGGAGGCCAAGCGGCGCGGGGATGCTTTGGCGGTCCGGCAGCGTACGGCCATGTCGCTGAAGGTGACGTGGCTCATCGGTTTGGGGGCTTCCGTCGGGCTTGCCATGCTGGCGGAGCCTATGAACATCATGTTCTACGAGGGACCCGAAGGAACGACGGCGATGGTGATCCTGTCGTTCACCGCGGTTTTCTCGGTGATGCATATTATCGCCGGCAGCGTGCTGCAGGGCTTCGGCGCCATCGTGGCGCCGGCGGTGTACCTGCTGCTCGCCGCAGGCGTCAAGATCGCCGCGGGCCTCGCCCTCGTGCCGCGCTACGGCATCGACGGCGCCGCTGTCGCCGCCGTCGCCGCCTACGCGCTCGCGGGCACGCTCGCGCTCGCGCACGCGCGCGCGCCACCGGCGTCCCGGCCGCGGGCGGCCTCACGGCCATGAAGCCGGCTTGCTCGGCATCGGCTTCATGGCGCTCGGCCTGCTGGCCGTGACGCACGGCGCAGCGCCGCTGCTCGCGCGGCTTCCCGCGGCCCTGCCCGGGCGGGCCGTGGCCACGGTCACCACGCTCGGCGGCGTCGCCGTGGGGGCGCTCGCGTATGCGCTCGCCCTACTGAAGCTCGGCGTCATAACGGCCGCCGAGCTTCAGCTCATTCCGCAGCTGGCGGGGAAGCCCCTCGCCCTGCTGCGCAAATTGAAGCTGCTGCGCTAAGGCGGCAGCAGCAAACCAAGGAGGCGATTGCCTATGTCTACCCAGCAACCGCAAATTACGGTCGTCGGCCTCGGTACCGGCGACGAAAGCCAGCTTACGCTCGGCGTCCTGAGCGTGCTGATCAGCGCCGGTCAGCGGTCCGGCACCATCTGGCTGCGCACCCGGGAGCATCCCGTGGTGGCGATGTTCGAGCGGATGCGGATTCCCATCGCATCCTTCGACAAGGTTTACGAAGCGCATGACCGCTTCGAGGAGGTCTACGAGGCCATTGCGGATGCGCTGATCCGCAAGGCAAAGGAGCCTGCCGGCCTGCAAGCCGAGATTGTGCCGAACCCGGCAGCGGAGGCGCTGTCCGCCTATTTGCCTGCCGATGCCGGTACCTCCGGCATCGTGTACGCCGTCCCGGGTCATCCCATGGTGGCGGAACGGACGGTACAGCTGCTCAAAGAGCGCTGCCCTCAGGAAGGCGTAGCCCTCACGATCTTGGGAGGCGAAAGCTTCCTCGATCAAGCGTTCGTACGCCTGGGGCTGGACCCCATCGAAGGGTTCCAGCTATTGGACGCAACCTCGCTGTCGGCGTACACGCTCAATCCGCTTTTACATACGATCATCGGGCAGGTGTACGATACGCTGACGGCTTCAGATCTGAAGCTTACGTTAATGGAGCTGTACCCGGACGACTATGTTGTGACGGTCGGACATGCTCTCGGTGTGCCGGGACAAGAGGAAATTTACGAAGTGCCGTTATATGAGCTCGATCGGGTGAAGGGCTACGGTAACCTGTCGCTAGTCTGGGTTCCTCGAACAGAGCAGGATGCTGTGCGCAACCGGACGTTCGCCCGTTTGCATGAAATCGTTGAGATTCTCCGCAGTCCCGAGGGCTGTCCTTGGGATCGGGAGCAAACGCACCAATCCATTCGTAAAAATCTCATAGAGGAAGCTTACGAGGTCATTGAAACGATTGACGAAGAGGATCCGGATCATATGTGCGAGGAGCTCGGCGATCTCATGCTGCAGATCATGCTGCACAGCCAGATGGAGGCCGAGGAAGGCGTATTCTCGGTATTTGATGTCATTGCAGGCCTGAATGAGAAGCTGATTCGCCGTCATCCTCACGTATTTGGGGAGACGCAGGCGGAGGACGCTGAAGAGGCTCTCGTGAACTGGCAGGCGATTAAGGAAGAAGAAAAACGCAACAAGGGGATCGATCCGAAGGAGCAGTCCGTTCTGGACGGCGTTCCGCGCGAGCTGCCGGGACTGATGCGGGCGTACAAGCTTCAGAAGAAGGCGGCCGAGGTCGGCTTCGATTGGAGCACGCTGGAGGAGGTGCTGCCTGTTGTCGAATCCGAGCTGCAGGAAGTGAAGGATGCGATCGCGCACCAGACGAAGGCAGAGCAGAAGGAGGAGCTTGGCGATCTGTTTTTTGCCGTAGTGAACCTTGCGCGGTTCTTGAAGGTAGAGCCGGAGGAAGCGATGGCTGAGGCCAACCGCAAGTTTTTGACCCGCTTTCAATATATCGAGCAGCAGCTGCGTTTAAAGGGCAAATCTTTTGACCAGACTGATTTATCAGAAATGGAGTCTTTGTGGCAGCAGGCAAAAAAAAATCAGATAAATCGACAAGACTAGCAGGAATTTCCTGAGTCGCAAAGAATACATAGGGTAAGCGCCATATTTAGAGGAGGATATCGAAGAACATGAACAAAACAGATTTGGTCAACAGCATTGCTGAAAAAAGCGGCTTAACTAAAAAAGATGTAGAATCCGTATTGAACAGCTTCCTGGGCGAAGTTACCGACGCGCTGGCGAACGGTGACAAAGTACAACTGATCGGCTTCGGTACATTCGAAACTCGCAAGCGTTCCGGACGTGTAGGACGCAACCCGCAAACAGGCAAAGAAATTTCCATTCCTGAATCCAAGGTTCCGGCATTCAAGGCTGGCAACAAGCTTAAAGAAGCGGTTAAGTAAGGAATGCGTTTAGATAAGTTTCTGAAGCTGTCCCGGCTTATTAAGCGCCGCACGGTGGCGAAGGACGTGTCCGATCAGGGCCGTGTCTGGATCAACGGACGGGACGCCAAGCCCAGCAGCACGGTGAAGGTCGGGGACGAGCTGACGATTCAGTTCGGCCAGAAGAACGTCACCGTCCGCGTAGAGCTTCTGTCGGAGTCGACCCGCAAGGAAGATGCGGCGAAGATGTACACCCTGCTGAAGGAAGAAATGCATAAGAAGGATGACTGGTCCTTGTGACCGGTCCTAGGAGACCGAGCATATGCTCGGTCTCTTTTTATTTGATATGTAAGATGCTCTTTGAAGCGCGAAGCGAACAAAGAACAACATGCGGGAATATCAAAAAAGGCTTTCTTTTTAGCCACGAAAGCATTTCTGTGAAAGGGCTTCGCCAGTAAGTTGAAGATTACCCACTCCTGCCCTTGCTCAAAGACCGTCACGTGTTGGCAAGGAATGAAAAGCTGCTATAGTGCAGAAATCTACGATCCCAAGCGAAGTTCAGAACGGGATTTGTGAGAATAGGCATCTTTAAGAGAGAGCAATGGCTGAGAACGTTATAATTGGCCCAAGAATGTTGTATATACGCAGAAATCCTCTTGTATTTGATTAGTTAGCATTAAAAAAGTTGCATATTCGCAGAATTATGCTAGTTCAAAGATGAGCAGGCCGCGAGCGGTTGCCCCAAACCTATCCCTCCCCATGCACCAGAAGTAGGAAGTCTTTAAAAAAACGTCCGGGCCGGAGGTTTTCTTTTAATATCAGAAATTATAAATTATAAGTTTTGAGCGGAGCCCCAGTAATCTGACGTTTCAAGAAAAGCTTCCTCTTGGCCATGAATGCACTTCTGTGAACGGGCTTCGATAGAAGTTTTTCTTATATTGCCTCGCAAACCCTGCCCCTCCATGTTTGCATTGCAACGAACTGCTGATACTTGGTTCTAAACTCGGACTTGCCCCATATATTTTTACTAAACAAGCTATGCTTGGTTTGGTCTTGAGCCTATTGAGCGCAAGCGTAGAGTCGTGCAGAACACCGTAGAGTTTACGCGCCGCCTTTGAAATCAGGTTCTAACCGCAGTGCGGTTGTTGAGAGAGAAGCTGATTTCAAGAGCGGCAGGAGGGGCTCACGACTCGGGGCTTCCAAGTGAATAGATTCTGTCGCACCAAACCAAGCAAAGCGTATCAAGGAGGCCTCATCCCATGCCAGAGCCGGGCAAAGTCAAACGTCAAGAAATCAAAATGCTCAACCGTAAGCTGCTCGAAGTATCCGGTGTACTCAATGTAGAGAGCTTCGACAGCGAAGAATTTCTCCTCGAGACCGAATGCGGCTTTCTCATGATCCGGGGGCAGAACTTACATATCAAAAACCTAAGCCTTGACCAAGGCTTGGTGGCCATCGAGGGGTATGTCAATGAGCTGGCCTATCTCGACACAAACTCCCAAGGCAAGCCCAAGGGATTTCTGGGTAAGCTGTTTAAGTGACCCTGGATGTCCAATTCCTGACGCTCGGGTCCATGTTCTCGGGGGGGCTTGTGCTGGGAACGCTATACGACCTGTACCGGGTACTGGCCGGCCAGCTGAAAGTACCCTTATGGCTCAAAGCGCCCCTTGACCTCCTGTATTGGATGATCGGTACCGTAGTCGTCTTTTACCTGCTTTATGAAAGCAATCAGGGAGAAGTCCGGCCGTTTGTTTTTCTAGCCATCGGAATTGGGATTTGCTTCTATTTCGGGCTGCTGAGCCGTATCATCATCCGCATCTTCCTTTGGCTGATCCGTGCGGTTATCTCCACTTACCGTTTTATCCTTCGCATGATCGACTTGTTGATTGTGACGCCAATTGTATGGTTATACAGGGTATTTGTGATCTTTTTAGGATTTTTATCCGCGATGGCTATTTTCCTGTATAAAGTTGTGTTACAATTGCTTTATCCTGCGTGGAAATTGCTGTTATGGCTTGTACGCCCGTTGTGGCGTGCGCTGAGAGGCATACCTGTACCCGCATGGATGAAGAGAACCGGTCATGCTTTCTCAGCCTTATGGGGTTGGCTTTTTGACCGTAAGTAGGAGGATTCGATCGTTGCAAGCAACTTCAAAGTCAATCCAGGCGGATATGCAGAGCAAAGGATCAGGTCGAAGAAAGCGGATTCTCCTGATCGGGCTTGCTTGTTTTTTCAGCTGGGCCGGCATTACCCTGTGGAATCAGCACGGGAAAATCGGCGAACGGAGCATGAAGGTAAGCGCACTCGATCAGAAGCTGTCTGAAGTTCAAAAGGTAAACTCCGATTTGAACCGGGATATTCAGCGACTCAATGACCGCGAATACCTCGAGCAGATCATCCAGAGGGATATGAACTACGTGAAGGAGAACCAGATTCTCTTCCATCAGGTCAAGCCTCAGAAGAAGTAGGGCGTGCACCAGTTGACCGCTTTACTTTCGTAAGTTATAATCGGCATTAGCCGGAAACTGGCTTCTTTTTCTCAATTATTTAAGGGAGGAACATTTTACTTTATGGCAATTGAAGTGGGCAGCAAGCTGCAAGGCAAAGTCACAGGGATTACTCACTTTGGGGCGTTTGTTGAGCTTTCTGAGGGGGTTACAGGCCTTGTGCACATCTCGGAGATCGCAGATAATTACGTCAAGGATGTAAACGATCATCTGAAGCTGAACGACATCGTCACTGTCAAAGTGATTAATGTGGACAAAGACGGCAAAATCGGATTATCGATCAAGCAAGCGGTGGATAAGCCGGTGGATGCAGCTCCAACTAGACCTGCTCGTTTCGAACGTCAAGGCGGCGGCGGGGATCGCGGCGGTTTTAACCGTGGCGGAGATCGTGGCGGCCGTGGCGGTGGTAGACCTCCCGGACCGAAGTCAGTTACGTTCGAAGATAAGATGGCCCGTTTCCTAAAGGATAGCGAAGACCGTATTTCTTCTCTGAAGAAGAACACAGAGGGCAAACGTGGTGGACGCGGCGCTCGTCGTGACTAATAGATGGAAGATCGGAAGCCGTTTCGCTTACTGCGGGCGGCTTTTTTTATAACATCAGAATTTATAAGTTTTGAGCGAAGCTCAATGATTCTGATGTTTCAAGAAAAGCTACCTTTCCAGAGGACTCTTGACAGGCACTCCAGCCTATTATATACTCATGTTTGTCTTGGCGGCGTAGCTCAGCTGGCTAGAGCGTACGGTTCATACCCGTAAGGTCGGGGGTTCGATCCCCTCTGCCGCTATACGAAAGACCCTATCCTGCGAGTTCCTTCGCGGATAGGGTCTTCTTTTGTTGTCTTTCCGCCCTCGCATCTTGTCGCAGCGCTCGGCAGAAGACTTCTTTTGTCGTATCGTTACTCCGTGCCCTCCGAATCGACAGGTTGTAACGGAATCAGTGCCGTTCTGCGAAGACTTATACACAAACATACGTTCCGATAAAGGTTTCAAGCTGCTTTGTGGTACCGCTTACAACGTCCGGCCTGACTGCGCTCCACACATTTCGCACACCGAACCGATTTTGTCGGAAAAAACTTTGGAACCGCCAACTCATTCTGACAAACTTCCTGAAGGTTACCCGGTATACTGGGTGACACGAATAAGTTCATAGGCGGTGTATTATACATATGCAAAGAAAACAGGTTTTAGTACAGGTGGAGAAAGTGTGGATCAATTTCTGGAGTAAGCTAGGTCAAGGCACAGCCCGTATTTTCGTAGAGAACCGCATGGTGCAGTCGCTTGTCGCGAAGAAGTGGTCGATCTTGCTGCTGATGATGGGCTTCCTGCTTGGACGGGCCATGATCCTGGACGAGCTGTCTCCCTTTGCAATCGCTTATTTTGCCGCGATGTACTTTTTACGGAAGGAGCTGCTTTACTGGTCGGGGTTGTTCTTAGCCGCAGGCAGCTTGTTCTCGGCCGATCCGAAGCATATGGGCTATCAGGTTTCCACGATGCTTGTGTTCCTCCTTATTCAGAAGGGAGTGGAGCGCTTCGAAAGGTCGGATATCTCTTATGCGCCTGTCATCGTGTTCGCCGCGTCGTTCTTCGTACAGCTGTTCGCTCACTTGGCTGCCGCGGAGCTGTCCTGGTATAACCTGATGATGACCGGCGTAGAGTCGATGTTAAGCTTGATTTTAACGCATATTTTCCTGCAAGCCATTCCGGTGTTCACCTTAACCCGCAGAAATTACAGCTTGAAAAACGAAGAAGTGATTTGCCTGATCATCCTGCTTGCCTCCGTCATGACGGGTACGGTAGGCTGGACCGCGGGCCCGGTAACCGTGGAACACGTTTTGTCACGCTACCTCATTCTCTTGTTCGCCTTGGTAGGCGGCGCTCCCTTGGGTGCTTCCGTGGGAGTGATCACCGGGCTCATTCTAAGTCTCGCGAGCTCAAGTGCGATCTACCAGATGAGCTTGCTTGCTTTTGCCGGTATGCTTGCAGGCTTGCTTAAGGAGGGCCGCAAAATGGCCGTGGCCCTCGGCATGCTGCTCGGTTCCTCGATCTTGTCCATTTATATCGGCAACCAGACCGAGGTGCTCAGCTCCACATGGGAATCGGTTGCTGCGGTAGCGCTGTTTCTTCTGACGCCTCGAAGCGTGATTCAGACACTGGCGAAGTATGTTCCCGGCACTCAAGAGAACCTCAAATCCCAGCATGATTACGCCAAGCGCGTTCGCGATATTACGGCGAGCCGGGTGGAGCAGTTCTCGGAGGTGTTCCGCCAATTGTCCCGCAGCTTTAAGCAAATTACCGCCGAGGCGCAGCCGATGCGAAAGGAAGAGGAAGTCGGCCATTTCATGAACTCCGTGGCGGAGAAATCGTGCTCCTCCTGCTGGAAGCGCAAGCAATGCTGGGATGAGAAGTTTTATCAAACCTATAAATTCATGACCGATATGATGACCGAGGTGGAGCTTCGCGGGGAATTGAGCCGCAAGGACATTTTACCGGAGTGGAAGAAGCTATGCCTTAAGCCCGATCAGGTGCTGGAAGTAATGAAAACCCAGTATGATCTGTACAAGAATGACCAGCATTGGAAAAAGCAAATCATCGATAGCCGCCAGCTCGTAGCCGAGCAGCTTTCCGGTGTGTCTCAGGTCATGGAGGATCTGGCCAAGGAGATCAAGCGGGAGGGGCAGGAGCTGTTCATGCAGGAGGAGCAGATCCGCAGCGCGCTAGAGGAGCTTGGCTTGTCGATCCACAGCATCGACGTCATCAGTCTGGATGAAGGAAATGTTGAGATTGAGATTATTCATCAATATACGAAGGGCTTTGACGAATGCCGCAAAATTATCGCTCCGCTGCTTTCCGAAATCCTAGGAGAGAATATCGCAGTGAAAAATGAGACAGCCCTTGAACGCCGCGAGGGCTACAGCACAGTGCTCTTCGGCTCGGCCAAGGAATTCGAGGTGGAAACCGGGATTGCCGGTGCGGCGAAGGGCGGCGACCTGTTATCCGGAGACAGCTTCAGCACGATCGAGCTGGGCAACGGGAAATTTGCCGTAGCGTTAAGCGACGGGATGGGCAACGGAGAACGGGCCCGCGCGGAGAGCAGCACCGCCTTATCGATTCTGCAGCAGCTGCTGCAGTCCGGCATGGATGAGAAGCTGGCCATCAAATCCGTCAACTCGGTCCTTATGCTGCGCTCCTCCGATGAGGTATATGCTACGGTGGATGTAGCCTTGATCGATCTGTATAGCGCGCAAACGACGTTTATGAAAATCGGCTCGACGCCAAGCTTCATTAAGCGGGGGAATGAGGTGTTCCCGGTAACGGCCAACAATTTGCCGGTCGGCATTTTACATGATATCGACGTGGATCTGGTTAGCCTGCAGCTGCAGGACGGCGACATTCTGATCATGATGACGGACGGCATCTATGATGCGCCGGGGCATGCGGTCAATAAGGAGCTGTGGATGAAGCGCTTGATTTCCGAGGTCGACGCCACGGTGCCGCAGGACATTGCAGATATTTTGCTGGAGCGGGTGGTCCGATATCATCATGGGGACATTTATGACGATATGACGGTGGTTGTAGCCAAGGTGGAAAAGTTCCAGCCGGAATGGGCTACCATCCGCTGGCCGGGCATGCAGCGTATCGAGCGGCCTCGGACGGTAAGCTAGAGAAAAGGATTGTTCTTGTATGCCTGTAGGGGCGCCGGGAACAATCCTTTTTAACGTGTCAGGTTTACACTTATTAACCGTGCTCATGACTGCCCTTCTTCAAGATATAAACGCCCTGTTTACCCTGAGTTTAGAATTCTCTTATCATGGCAAAGCTAGATAATAGAATAGTGGGGGGGAATGGATCGTGAAGCAAATTTTATTGATTACAGACGGCTGCTCGAATGTGGGCCTCAGTCCTGTGATGGCGGCGGCTCATGCCAAAGCGGAAGGCATTGTTGTGAATGTCATCGGAATTACCGACGGGCAGGAGCTTGGGGAACAAGGAGCCGCTGAAATTCAAGAAATCGCTCGGGCCGGAGGCGGAATGAGCCGGATTGTTTCTTCAAGACAGCTTTCCCAAACCGTACAAATGGTGACTCGCAAAACCGTCGTGACTACCATACAACAAGCCGTGAGCAAGGAACTCAAAAGCATTCTGGGTGACAGCAAGCTGGAGGCACTGCCCCCCGAGTCCCGGGGAAGGGTCGTGCATGTGATCGATGAGTTGACGGAAACGAGCCGGATTAAGGTCGCCTTGCTGATCGATACCAGCGCCAGTATGAAGCCGAAGCTGCATGCCGTCAGGGAAGCGATCTACGATCTTCAGCTGAGCTTGCAGGCCAGGAGCGGGGAAAGCTTGATCTCGGTATTTCACTTTCCGGCGAATCTTGCAGGGGATCAGGAAGTGGAGATGGATCTGGATTGGACGGGCGACCTTGCAAATTTAAACCGTTTGTTTTATAAATTAAGCATGAAGGGCACTACCCCGACGGGTCCGGCAATACTGAAAGTAGTTCATTTTATGGCGGACCGAGCCGATGAAATACATAGGACAAGTCGAACGGCGGCAGAGAAGCCGGCTGCCGGCAAGGAAGGGATGCTGAGTGACTACGTCGTTTGAGCCCGCGTTATCCGCGGGGGCGATCGTTCAAGGTAAATGGAACAAGGCTCAGTATCGCGTGGAACGGCTGCTGGGTGAAGGTGCGAATGGTAAGGTTTATTTGGTGCGTTTTGGGAAGCAGCTCTACGCACTCAAGATGGGATATGATGCACTCGACCACCAGTCGGAGGTAAACGCGCTCAAAGCGCTGTCGAAATCACCCACTTCGTTCAGCCAGTACTTATTGGATGTGGATGATTTCCACATGGAGGGCACAGACTATCCCTTCTGCGTAGTGAAATATATTCGCGGTCAGACGCTGGGGGAGTTCCTAAGGCAGAACGGGAGCGATTGGATTCGGCTCGTCGGGCTCAATTTACTGCGCAAGCTGACGGAGCTTCACAGTCAAGGATATATATTCGGGGACCTTAAGCTGGAGAACATGATCGTTACCGGCTATGGGGACGTCGAGCTTATCGACTTTGGAGGCGTCACCGAGAAGGGAAGGTCCGTAAAGCAGTTTACGGAGGTTTATGACCGGGGCTTTTGGGGGGCGGGTTCCCGCAAAGCCGAGGAGTCCTATGACTTGTTTTCTTTCGCCGTACTGCTTCTGGCAAGCGGCGATACGGAACGGAAGCTGCAGCGCTATTCCGGGTTTCTGCCGCAGAACCGGCAGGTGGATCTGCTGCTTGAAATGCTGGGGCGAAGTCCATCCCTTGCCGAAGTCGCTCCCCTGATTCGTCGAATGCTGCAGGGAGAGTACGCAACCTCGAAGCAAGCAATGCAGGATTGGCGTAAAATCAGCTTGGCCGGGAAGCGCACCAAGCTGCGGGGACAGATCGGCAGCTGGCTCAAGATTTGCTTTTTTGCCTCGCTCGCATTGTTTGCAGCCGCTTTGTTTATGGTTTTCCAATAGGAAGTTAAGGCATGGATACGAAAGGTACGTTGATGATGGAATCCGATTTGGCCGTACGCATTGAGCAGCATATTAGCTCTGAGCGATTTTTTGAACGAGGAGAGAGCATCGTGGTGGCGGTTTCCGGAGGTCCGGACTCCGTTGCGCTGCTTCATCTCCTTTTTGTGCTTGCGCCCCGATGGGAGCTTCGGATTGTCGCAGCTCATGTCAATCACGGGTTTCGGGGTGAGGAGTCGGACCGTGAGGCTTTATTTGTCGAGCGGCTTTGCGAGCAATGGGGTATGCCCTGCGAAGTCGGAACGATTCGTGTTCCTTCTTATATAGAAGAAACGGGAGAGAATGCACAGGCGGCTGCCAGAAAGCTGAGGTATGCTTTTCTAGCTGAGGTGGCGGGCCGATATCATGCAACGCGTATAGCGCTGGCACATCATGCCGACGATCAGGCCGAAACGCTGCTCATGCGTATTGTCCGCGGCACATCGCCTTCGGGGCTAGGCGGAATTCCCGCCCGAAGAAAGCTTCGCGAAGGTTTGGAACTTGTGCGCCCCCTTCTACGTATATACAAGGAGGAAATTCTGGGGTATTGTGAGGCCCACGGGCTTTCCTACTGCATCGACAGCAGCAACCTGGAGCAGAAGTATGCACGCAATCAATTCCGGCTCAGCGTGCTTCCTTATCTCAGGCAATATAACGGCAACTTGGAGGAGGCGCTAGTAAGGCTGGCGGAAGTGGCGGCTGCCGAGAATGAATATATGGATCAGCAGGTATTCTCTTTATATAAGCAATACGTAAGAGCAGAAAACGGTTTCTATTCCTGGTCGGCAAAATGGTTTGCGGATGTGCCGCTTGCTTTACAAAGGCGTTTGATTAAACTAATATTAAGTTATCTCTCTGCAGGGACTGATTCCATAGATTTCCTGAATGTAGAGAGGATTCGAACGGACGTTCTGAAGCGTGCCCCTTCCAATTATCGATATCCCATTGCTCAGAACATTGTTCTGACCCGGGAATATGATCGTGTGCTAATTCATAGGATGGTGGTACCACCTTCTCCGTACGCATATCCGCTCCAGTGGGGACAGACGGAGCTGGACATCCCCGAAGCGGGTATACGTCTGCACTGTGTGTGGATGGAGAGAGGCCGCCTGGAGGGATCATCTGAGAATCACATGACAGCTTTTTTCGATGCCGATGCCTTGTCCTTCCCACTTACAGTAAGAAGCAGGCAGCCGGGGGACCGAATGCGGGTTGCCGGACTAAACGGCTCCAAAAAGGTAAAAGATATGTTCATCGACAGCAAAATCCCGCCTTCCGTCCGTGAACGGATTCCTATGATTACGGATGCCTCGGGGGAGCTCGTCTGGGTGCCGGGGGTAAGACGTTCGGCTGCCGCCGCCGTTACGGAACAAACACGCTGTGTATTACGAATGATGCTGCTTATGCCGGGAGGCTTAAACTCCTGATGCAGGCCTTCATATACTATAGTTTTTGATTTCATCACAAGTAGGAGGTTCTCTCTTGCAAAACGACATTCAAGAAGTTCTTTACTCGGAGCAAGTGATTCAAGACAAAGTAAGGGAAATGGGGGAAATGATCAGCCGCGATTTCGCAGGACGCAATCCGCTTGTCATTTGCGTGCTGAAGGGCGCTTTTATTTTCATGTCCGATCTCGTAAAGCAGATTACGGTCCCGCTGGAGATTGATTTTATGGCTGTCTCGAGCTACGGGCAATCGACTAAGTCTTCGGGCGTCGTAAAGATCATTAAAGATCTGGACGTGCCTGTGGAAGGACGACATATTCTGATCGTGGAGGATATTATCGACAGCGGACTGACGCTCAGCTATTTGATTGACGTGCTGGAGCGGCGCAATGCCCTTTCCATCACGGTTGCAGCTTTGTTCGATAAGCCCGCGCGCAGAACGGTGGAGCTAGATGCCGATTACAAGGGCTTCGTAATACCTGATGCCTTCGTCGTCGGATATGGCCTCGATTACGCCGAAAAGTACCGCAATCTGCCGTATGTCGGGATCCTGAAGCCGGAAGTGTACTCCCAATAGCATTTCTTGTGATGGCAAGACTTGCTGTGGTACAATATACAAAGTTGCCGTTTTTTGAGAGGAGGTAGGGGATGAATCGGATTATTCGCAATACAGGCTTTTATCTGCTCATTTTTTTGGTCACGGTGGGTATCGTACATTTCATCAGTCAGCAAAATGATCAGAAGGCCGCTATTAGCTATGACCAGCTTCGTACGGCGCTGATCGAGAAGAATGTCGAGACCATCGTTGTCAAATATGACGCTCAAACTTATTTAGTTCGGGGGAAATTTAAGACTGCCGAACCGGACAAGAAGAACTTTGAGACCCGGGCGCCGTATGATACGACGGAACTGATGGCCTTAATTAACAAGGCCGACATTCCAGTAGGCAGTGTGCACATCGAGAAGATGGAAGGGGACAATGTTTGGATCAGCTTCCTTACCTCCATTATCCCATTCGTCATTATTTTCATCCTGTTCTTCTTTCTATTGAATCAGGCGCAGGGTGGCGGCGGTAAAGTCATGAACTTCGGCAAGAGCCGAGCCAGACTTTATAATGAAGAGAAGAAGCGGGTTACTTTTGAGGATGTTGCGGGTGCCGATGAGGAGAAGCAGGAACTTGTAGAGGTTGTAGAATTCCTGAAGGATCCTCGAAAATTCGCAGCGGTTGGAGCAAGAATTCCTAAAGGGGTTTTGCTTAACGGGCCTCCGGGTACGGGTAAAACACTCCTTGCTCGTGCAGTAGCCGGTGAAGCTGGAGTTCCTTTCTTCAGTATCAGCGGTTCCGACTTCGTAGAGATGTTCGTCGGTGTCGGTGCTTCCCGTGTGCGGGATTTGTTTGAGAACGCTAAGAAGAACGCCCCTTGTATTATTTTTATAGATGAAATCGATGCCGTAGGTCGTCAGCGCGGCGCCGGACTAGGCGGCGGACATGACGAACGCGAGCAAACGCTAAACCAGCTCCTGGTGGAGATGGACGGCTTTGGCGCGAATGAAGGCATCATTATCGTGGCTGCCACGAATCGTCCGGATATTCTGGACCCTGCTCTCCTTCGTCCGGGCCGATTTGACCGTCAGATTACGGTTGACCGTCCTGATGTAAAGGGGAGAGAAGCCGTCTTGAAGGTGCATGCGCGCAATAAGCCGCTGGCCAAAGACGTGAAGCTGGATTCGCTGGCTCGTTACACAACCGGGTTCACGGGTGCTGACTTGGAGAACCTCTTGAACGAGGCGGCTCTTATTGCAGCCCGCCGTAACCGGAAGGACATCTCCATGGAGGAGCTGGACGAAGCCTTCGACCGCGTCATTGTCGGTACGCAGAAGAAGAGTCGTGTCATCAGCGAACGGGAGAAGCGAATGGTCGCTTTCCACGAGGCTGGGCACACCATCGTCGGCTATCATGTTGAGAATGCCGAGGCAGTCCACAAAGTGACGATCATCCCGCGCGGACGCGCCGGCGGATATGTCATGATGCTGCCGAAGGAAGGCGAAGACCGAATGATGAATACCAAGTCGGAGCTTCTTGACAAGGTTACCGGTCTTCTTGCAGGGCGTGTAGCGGAGGAGCTGTTTATCGGCGAGATCGGTACGGGCGCTTATAGCGACTTCCAACGTGCGACGTCCATCGTACGGAAAATGATCATGGAATACGGGATGAGCGAGAAGCTCGGACCGATGCAGTTCGGTACCTCTCAAGGTCAGGTATTCCTCGGACGCGATATCGGACACGAGCAAAATTACAGTGATTCCATCGCTTACGAGATCGACCAAGAGATGCAGAGCATTATTCGTAATTGCTATGCTCAAGCTAAGGAAATTCTCACGAAATACAGCGATCAGGTGCGTTTGATTGCCGAGACGCTGATTGAGAAGGAAACGCTGGAGAAGGAACAAATTCGCCAGCTGATCGAGAATGGCAAGCTGGATGGAAACGGTGGAGAAGAAGGCGGCTCCATTACGATTCAGACCGAAGATGTCAAGGTCAACATCCAAGGGCAGGCTCAGGATAAGCAGCCAAACGAGAAGCCATCCGACGAGGATGATAAGGGTAATAAAGAATAATGCATACAGGGGAAAACCGGTTACCGTGAGGTACCGGTTTTTCCTTTTATATACCGGGTAAAATGGCGGCTTCTGCGAGAAACTACATCTAAGAAGTAAGAGTCGGCATGATGCTAAGGATTACACTGAAAATTTAAAGGAATTTCTAGGTATTTAAGCATTGACACCGGGTACTTCTCCGTGTAAATTAGGTGTAAATCTTTAAGATGCTTGTGAACATTTTCACCAAGTCTAAGGGGTTACTTAAAAGGAAGGTGTCCTATGGAAGCATTGGCATTGGAGCGCAAGGCGGAACAAAATAGAGAATTAAAAGAACGCATTGCTCAGCTGAAAAAGGAAAGAAACGCTATTATTCTTGCCCATTATTATCAGCGTGACGAAATACAAGAGGTTGCTGATTTTCGTGGTGACTCTTTCCTGCTGGCGCAGAAAGCGGCAACGACGGATGCCGATGTCATTGTTTTCTGCGGAGTTCATTTTATGGGAGAGAGCGCTAAGATTTTGGCCCCGAACAAGACGGTTCTGATTCCGGATGAGCGGGCAGGCTGTCCGATGGCCGATATGGTCAACGTGGATGGACTGAAAGCACTGAAGGCAAAGCATCCGAATGCCAAAGTCGTTGCCTACATCAATACCTCGGCTGACGTCAAAGCGGAAACGGATATTTGCTGCACCTCCGCCAACGCCATCAAGGTCATCAACTCCGTTGACTCCGACGAAATCATCTGGGTACCGGATAAAAATCTCGGGGATTACGTTTCCAAGTTTACGGACAAGAAGATGATCATCTGGGAAGGCTACTGCAACACCCACGATATGCTTACCGTCAAAGACGTAGAAGAAATGAAGGCTCAATATCCGAACGCCCAGTTTGTCGTTCATCCGGAATGCCGTCCTGAGGTTGTGAAGATGGGTGACTTTGTCGGCAGCACTACCGCTATTATTAAATACTGTAAGGAATCCGATTGTCAGGAATTTATTGTCGGGACGGAAGACGGAACCGGCTATCAGCTTCGGTTAGACAGCCCGAACAAGACGTTTCATTTTGCAACGAAATACTTGGTTTGCCCGAACATGAAGGTAAACAACCTGAAGAAGGTTGTCAAATGCCTGGAGACGATGAAGCCGCAAATTTACGTACCGCCGCACGTAGCTGAGCAAGCCAAAGCATCCCTGGAGCGCATGCTGGAAGTTAAGTAGCATGCGCTACTTCTCTGTTAGACAGGTGGAATTCATATGATACCGCGTTATTTGGTCGACTTCAACATAGGGGAATTGCCCCATGTACATACGGATGTCATCGTGATTGGAGTCGGTATTGCCGGTTTATTCACGTCCTTAAAGGCCGCCGAGAACCATAAGGTCCTCATTATCACGAAGAAGTCGCTGCTGGACAGCAATACCCGCTACGCGCAAGGCGGTATTGCCGCCGTTATCTCCGATGAGGATTCCCCTGCCTATCATCGTCAGGATACCTTGATCGCTGGTGCGGGGCTTTGCTCCTCCGCGGCGGTAGATGTGCTTGTTCATGAAGGACCGGCCGGTGTGAACGATCTGATCAAGCTCGGCACGGAATTCGATATGGAGGACGGGCATTACGCTTTGACGAAGGAGGGCGCCCACAGTCAGCGGCGCATTCTTCATGCACAGGGCGATGCAACGGGCGCTGAGATCGTAAGGGCACTCTCGGAGAAGACGAAACAGGACCCGAACATCGAGATTTGGGATGATCACTTTGTCATTGATTTGATAACCGAGAATGGGGAGTGTCTCGGGGCTCTGGTTCAAAGGCCGGACGGAGGACGAGTGTTCGTCCGGGCCAACGCAACGATTCTATGCACGGGCGGGGCCGGGCAGCTGTACCGTTATACGACAAACCCTGATATTGCAACCGGTGACGGCATTGCCATCGCTTACCGGGCGGGAGCGGATATTCGGGATGTGGAATTCGTTCAATTCCATCCGACCTCCCTATGTTATCCTGGAGCACCCCGATTCCTCATTTCGGAGGCGGTACGCGGCGAAGGGGCGGTGCTCCGTAACATTAACGGAGAGCGCTTTATGGAGAAGTACCATCCCCAGCTCGAGCTTGCCCCGCGGGATATCGTAGCAAGGGCGATCGTCAGCGAGATGGAAAATACGAAGTCAACCTTTGTTTATATTGATTTCACTCATGAGTCGGAGGAAACGGTGAAGCACCGGTTCCCTACGATTTATGAAACATGCCTGCATCATGGGCTGGACTTATCCTCCGATTGGATTCCTGTTGCTCCCGCCGCCCATTACATGATGGGAGGAGTAGAGACCGACCTGTATGGGGAAACGGCGGTAAAGCGCCTTTTTGCTTGCGGGGAGGTATCCTCTACAGGGGTTCATGGTGCCAACCGATTGGCTAGTAATTCACTCTCGGAGGCGATTGTGTTCGGGCGCCGAATTATAGAGCGGATTAACGAATTGCCGCCGCTTGAGAGAGAGCTGGACGTTAGCGGCAGCCAGCCGCGCAAGGACATAGCGCTTACACCGGTGGTAGAAAAGAAGCTGAAGCTGCAGAAGGTGATGCTTCGCTATGTTGGCTTAAAGCGGTCGGAAAGCGGCCTGCTGAAGGGTTATGAAGAGCTGAAGCGGCACCTGCCGTTGCTTGATGCGCATCTGACCAAACGGGAGGAGTACGAATTCGCCAATCTGCTCACCTGTGCCCTGCTGACCACGCAAGCAGCCTTGATTAGAGAAGAGAGCCGCGGGGGACACTATAGGGAAGATTTCCCGGAACGGGATGACTTGGTATGGCGAAAGCATACGGTGTTTAACCGAATCCACGGCATTACGGAGGGACGCATCGACGATGTTGGAGCTGAATAGCAGAACGCTGAACCAAAACCTGCAGCAGTGGCTTGATGAAGATATCGCTATGGGGGACGTTACGACCATGACGACGATCCCTGCCGGTCAGGAGTCAAAAGGAATTATTCATGTGAAAGATCAGGGTATCCTAGCCGGGCTCCCCGTCGCTCAAGCGGTTTTCGCACTGGTGGACCCGAATCTGCAATTTCAGGCGCTGGCTAAAGACGGGGATGCCGTCTCTTACGGTACGGTGATTGCTGAAGTAAGCGGAAGCACTAGAAGTATCCTGCTCGGAGAGCGTCTGGCCCTGAACCTGATGCAGCGCATGTCCGGTGTAGCAACGCGGACACGTCAGTTCGTCGATCGGCTGGAGGGAAGCCCGGTTCGTCTTGTGGATACGCGAAAGACGACTCCCGGACATCGTATGCTGGAGAAGTATGCGGTTCGCGTCGGTGGCGGGCATAACCACCGGTTCGGCTTGTTCGATGCCGTGATGATTAAGGACAATCACATCAAAGGCGCCGGCGGCGTAGCTCAGGCTATTCAGGCGGCAAGAGCTAACATACCTCATACCATGAAGATTGAGGTGGAGGTCGAAAGCTTCGAGCAGCTGGAGCAGGCGTTGTCTGCCGGTGCGGATGTGATCATGCTTGACAATATGGCGCCGCAGCAGATGAAGGAAGCGGTACATCGTATTAAATCCGCCGCTCCGCATATAGTGGTAGAAGCCTCCGGTTCCGTAACGCTGGATACGATTCAGCAAATTGCCGATTCCGGAGTTGATGTGATCTCGGTGGGACGACTGACCTATTCCGTTCAAGCTCTGGACATCAGCTTGGATCTGAATGACCGGAAAGGGGTCCGGCCGTGATTTTAGTTATTGATGTAGGAAATACGAATATCGTTCTAGGTATTTATGAGGGGAAGCAGCTCCTGCATCATTGGAGGCTCAGCACGAATCGTTCGTCAACCGTAGACGAGTACGGCATGACCATCTACAATCTGTTCCATCACGCTAAGATCGGCTTGGAGCAGGTTGAGGGTGTCATCATCTCGTCTGTTGTGCCTCCGCTTATGTTTCAATTGGAAAACTTATGTTCAAAATATTTAAAGAAAACGCCGCTGGTCGTAGGGCCAGGTGTGAAAACCGGGCTCAATATCCGCTATGAGAACCCAAGAGAGGTCGGCGCGGATCGAATCGTGAATGCGGTGGCGGCCATTGAGCTGTACGGTCCCCCTTGCATCGTGGTCGATTTCGGCACAGCCACCACCTTTGACTACGTGGATGAGAACGGACAATACATAGGAGGGGCTGTAGCCCCGGGCATCGGTATTTCCACCGAGGCGCTTTACCAGAGGGCGGCGAAGCTGCCGCGCATCGAATTGATTAAACCGAAGAGCGTCGTCGGGCGCAATACGGTATCCTCTATGCAAGCCGGTATCATTTACGGCTTCGCAGGACAGGTGGACGGGATCGTCGATCGGATCAAACAAGAATTCCCGGGACGTCAGCCCAAAGTGGTTGCGACGGGCGGGCTGGCCGAGCTGATCGCTTCGGAGTCCCGCACCATTGAGCTGGTGAATCCGCTGCTGACGCTGCAGGGGCTCCAAATCATTTATGAACGGAACAGCTAAGAAGCTAAGCTGTGAAACCGTTCAATAGCTTAGAAACGAAAGAGACCATACTGTGGATAGATCAAAGGAGAACATTCCGGTGCAGGACTATTTATTGCGAGCGACAGCGCTCAATGGGAAGGTAAGGGCTTTTGCCATACTAACGAAACAGCTGGTAGAGGAGCTGCGCAGCAGACACCAGACGACTCCGACAGCAACAGCGGCTCTAGGGCGAACGGCCTCGGCTGCGGCGATGATGGGAGCCATGCTTAAAGGAGACGAGCGGCTCACCGTGCAAGTCAAGGGGGGCGGCCCGATCGGTCAAATTGTCGTGGATGCCGATGCTCGGGGCGAGGTACGGGGATATGTGGGTAATCCGGACGTTGACTTGCCGCTCAATGCTGTCGGCAAGCTGGATGTAGCCGGAGCGGTAGGGACCGACGGATTTCTTTATGTGACTAAGGATCTTGGCTTGAAGGAGCCTTACAGCGGCAGTATCCCGATCATTTCCGGGGAGCTGGCGGAGGATTTCACCTATTACTTCGCCAAGTCGGAGCAAACGCCGTCCGCCGTGGCTTTAGGTGTACTGGTGGACGTGGATTATACAGTGAAAACGGCAGGAGGTTTTATCGTTCAACTGCTTCCGGGTCTTACCGATAAGGAAATTTCGGAGATCGAACAGCAGCTGAGCCAAATTCCTCCGATCACTACGCTTCTGGAACGAGGCGAAGATTTGGAGAGCATCCTTAAGACATTGCTGCCGGATGTGCAAATTTTGGAGCGCCGTGAGGATGTCCGCTTCCAGTGCAAATGCTCGAGAGACCGGGTAGAAAGAACGATGATCAGCTTAGGCCGCGCAGAGCTGGAGAGCCTTCTCGAGGAAGAGGGCCGGGCGGAGCTGGTTTGCCATTTTTGCAATGAGAAATATCAGTTTACAGGCGACGATCTAAGGGAATTAATTCAGCAGCTCTAAGCAGCACCAGCTTGGAAAGCTTGGATCTACGAGGGGAACCGAGGAATGCAAAATCGAACGATTGTATGGGGTATCATTGCGGTATTGCTGATCGCCGTTATCGTCCTTTCCTCCGTATTGTTGTACAATTCCTACAAGCAGCCTGCCGCCGATATGAAGCCGGATCAAAGACAGCCAGAAGGCAATACACGGACCATTGCCACCATTGGAAACCAGACCATTACCTTAAGACAGTTAGAAGAGCAGCTATTGAACAAATATGGCCGGGAACAGTTGAATCAAATCATTGATCATGAAGTCATTCGCTTGGAAGCAAACGCGCAAGGAATTTCCGTACAAGAAAAAGAGGTTCAGCAGGAATTGAAACGGATGCAGCAGGGATATGAGAGCGAATCGCGCTTTTACGAGGCGATGAAGGAGCAGCTTGGCTTGACCCCTGAAGCGATTCAACAGGACATTACGTATCGGCTGCTGGTCGAGAAGCTGACCATTCGGGGCGTAACGATCACGAACGAGGAAGTGGACGCTTATCTCGCGGCCCATCAGGACGAGTTTAAACCGAATATACGGCTGCGTCTGCAGCAAATTGTCGTCAGCAACCGCGAGCAAGCCGCTAAGGTGCTGAATGACGCAGCCAAGGGAATCCCCTTCGAGCAGATCGCTAAGGAACGTTCCTTGGATGATTTTACGAGAGATGCGGGCGGAGACCTCGGTTGGGTAGAGGCGGATGATCCTTTCGTTCCGGGGGCCCTGATGAAGATAGCAAAAGGGATGAAGGCGGGCGAGATCAGCAAGCCGATTGAAGAGAGCGGACAGCTCTATATACTTAAGGTAAAAGAAAGAAAAGAGACATCCAAGGGAAGTCCTGAGGAAATTCGTGAACGAATTCGTAAGGAGCTTGCTTTGAGAGAAGCGCCGCCTATGCAGGAAATGATCAAGGAGCTTCGAAAAAAGTGGAACGTAAGTGTGACGCTTTAGCAGGATAAGTATTGACAACTTATGGGCATGTTGATAATATGAGATTATAATACCTAGCGTTTTACTCGGATATTATTTTTTCATAGTCGAAAGGGGATTGCACAATGGCTAAGCTGGTTCAAAGCGTTACACAACTGATCGGAGATACACCTTTGGTGAAGCTCAACCGTGTCGTGCCGGAAGGCAGCGCGGAAGTTTACGTGAAGCTGGAGTTCCAAAACCCGGGTGCGAGCGTTAAGGACCGGATCGCCATCAGCATGATCGAGGTTGCAGAGCAGGAAGGCCGTATTAAGCCGGGCGATACGATCGTTGAGCCTACCAGCGGTAACACCGGTATCGGTCTTGCCATGGTCGCTGCAGCGAAAGGTTATAAGGCCATTCTCGTTATGCCGGAGACCATGAGTATGGAGCGCCGCAACCTGCTTCGCGCTTACGGTGCTCAGCTGGTGCTGACGCCTGGAGCGGAAGGCATGAAGGGTGCCATTAAGCGTGCGGAAGAGCTGCAAGCAGAAAACCCGAATTACTTTATGCCGCAGCAGTTTAAGAACCAAGCAAACGTAAAAATCCACCGCGAGACGACCGGTCCTGAGATCGTACAGGCGATTCAATCGCATGACGGCAAGCTGGACGCTTTTATCGCAGGTATCGGTACCGGCGGTACGATTACGGGCGCGGGCAGTGTGCTTCGCGAGAACTTCCCGAACATCAAGATTTACGCGGTTGAGCCTGCTGCATCCCCTGTATTGTCAGGAGGCAAGCCAGGTCCTCATAAGATTCAAGGAATCGGCGCAGGCTTCGTTCCGGATATCCTGAATACCGGCATCTATGATGGCGTGATTCCTGTAGAGAACGACGATGCGTTTGAAACATCCCGTCGTGTCGCTAGAGAAGAAGGGATCCTCGGCGGAATTTCGTCGGGTGCTGCTATCTTCGCGGCCTTGAAGGTAGCGAAAGAGCTTGGAGCCGGCAAGCGGGTCGTAGCGATCATCCCAAGCAACGGGGAGCGTTACCTTTCCACACCATTGTATCAATTCGAAGAGCAATAATAGAGAAACCGATACAGACTTCCCCCTCAGGAACAGTTGAGGGGGAAGTCTTTTTCAAGTATACTTATCCCAATATCGCAAGTAAGGGAGAAAGGTGGGCGCGGAGCATGATCCTGACAACATATGAAGACTGGCTTCGGTGGTCGCGGACATATTCCGTGCTGCCTCTAGTGATCAAACACAGCTTACCCCAAGATCGGCTGATTTCCTGGCAGCGGGCTTGGGAGGAAGCATCAACGGAGTCGTTTGTTCTGGAAAGCGGGAAGGGCGGGAGATATACATTCCTCGGATTGAAAGCCTCCTCGGTCATTCGGGGAACGGATCGTCGGGCGGCTATCTCCGACAGTGACGGCACCTTGAGTATGGCGGATGGCAAGCCGCTCGATCTGGTGAAGGAGTGGATGGCACCGTACCGTTCCCCCCGGGTGGAAGGCGCCCCCAAGTGGATAGGCGGCTGCATAGGCTTCTGGGGTTATGACGTCATCCGTACGATCGAGAAGCTTCCGTCGCAGGCGAAGGCGGATCTTCCGGTTCCCGATTATGCTTTTCTCCGGGTTGACGAGCTATGGGTTCTTGATCATCAGGAGAACCAGCTGTACTGCGCGGTTCATCATGCTAATCAGCCTGAGACAGGTCCCGATGAGGAGAGGCTGCGCGGGCAGTATGAACTGGCCTTACAGCAGGCGCAGAGAATGAAAGAGCTCTGGGATCGGCTTGCCGGTATTCAATCTGACAGGGCGGCTCAAGAGGCTTATCAGGATAAGCTGGAGTCCGTTGCTAAGGACCGCATGCAGATCGATGTGGAATCGATCCCGGGGATCGTTCCCGATTTTACGAAGGAAAGCTATATGGCGGCTGTTCGCCGCATACAAGAGTATATTGGCGCGGGTGACGTATTCCAAGTGAACTTATCGGTTCGGCAGCATAAGAAGCTGAGCCAAAGTCCTGAAGAGATCTACGAGTGGCTGCGGGTCGTGAATCCCTCTCCTTATATGGGGCTGCTGCGTTTCGGTGATTTTCATCTCGTGTCGGGCTCACCGGAGCTTCTGGTTCAGCTTGAGCGCGGCAAGGTGCGGACAAGGCCCATTGCGGGTACACGCCCGAGAGGGAGGAACGAAGAAGAAGATAGGGAGCTGGCCAATGAGCTCATCCTTCATGAAAAAGAACGGGCTGAGCATATCATGCTCGTCGATCTTGAGCGCAATGACCTAGGGAGAATTTCGAACTACGGTACGGTTCGTGTGAAGGATTTTATGGTCATCGAGTATTATTCCCATGTGATGCATATCGTCTCCGAGGTCGAAGGGGAGCTGGCGCCGGGCAAGGATGCTTATGATGTCATCGCGGCGACGTTCCCGGGAGGAACCATTACCGGGGCACCCAAGATCCGCACTATGCAAATCATCGAGGAGCTGGAGCCGGTTCGACGGGGACCGTATACCGGCTCTATCGGATGGATTGACTATAACGGCGATATGGAATTTAATATAGTGATACGTACGTTAGTTGCTGCCGGGGATACCGGTTATGTTCAGGCCGGAGCCGGTATCGTCATCGACTCTGTGCCGGAAAGAGAATACATCGAATCCATTAACAAAGCCAAGGCGATGTGGAAGGCGATCCAATACAGCGAGCTGCACAGCTGCGCTACGGGAGGAATGTAATCATGATTTTGGTCATCGACAATTACGATTCGTTTACTTATAACCTGGTGCAGTACTTGGGCGAGCTGGGGGAACAAGTAGTGGTACGCCGTAACGATGAGATTGATCTGGACGGTATCGAGGAATTGAAGCCGGATCATATTCTAATTTCGCCCGGACCATGTACACCGAATGAAGCGGGAATCAGTCTGGCGTTGATTGAGCGGTTTAAGGGAGAAATTCCGATCCTTGGCGTATGCCTCGGCCATCAATCCATCGGACAAGCGTTCGGAGGAGATGTCATTCGTGCCGAGAAGCTGATGCACGGCAAAACCTCTCCGATTCTGCACGACGGGAAGTCCATTTTCGAAGGTCTGCCTTCGCCGTTTACGGCTACGCGTTACCATTCCTTGATTGTGAAGAAAGAGACGCTTCCCGATTGCTTGGAGATCAGCGCGGAAACCCCGGAAGGCGAAATTATGGGACTGCGCCATAGGGAATATCCGATCGAAGGTGTCCAATTCCACCCGGAATCCATCATTACGGACCACGGACATCAGATGCTGCGCAATTTCCTGAAACGGACGGCTGTGGGCAAGGCATGAAGCTTTATGTGAATGGTAACATCATAAACGAAGAGCAAGCCGTGGTCTCGGTATACGATCACGGTTTTCTTTACGGGATGGGCTTGTTTGAGACGTTTCGCACGTACGGCGGCCGCCCGTTCCTATTGGAACGGCATTTGGAGCGATTGGCTGCGGGCTGCAGGGAGCTAGAGATTCAACATGCTCCGAAGTCCTGCGAGGTAAACCGGATCGTTCAAGAACTCCTGGAGGCGAATGGGCTGACAGACGCTTATATTCGGTATACGATCACGGCGGGAACCAATATTCTGGGGTTGCCTACGGACGAATACAAAGAGCCGACAACGATTGTCTATATGAAACCCCTTCCTCAGCCTAACGAAGCTCTCTATGAGAAGGGAAAAGCGCTGCAGCTGCTGAGGCTTCGCCGTAATACACCGGAGGGACCGCTTCGGCAAAAGTCGCTTCACTATATGAACAACATTCTGGCTAAGCGGGAGCTTGCGGGATACCCTTACGCCGCAGGGGCAGAAGGGCTGATGCTGGATGCGGGCGGCCATATCGCTGAAGGTATCGTGAGCAATGTGTTTTATCTGCAGGGGGAGCGGCTTTGTACCCCATCCACCCACACCGGCATTTTGCCCGGCATTACCCGAAGGTTCGTTTTGGAGCTGGCTGCGGATTTGGGTCTGCACCCGGAGGAGGGCTTCTACCGGTGGGAGGAGCTGCGAGCGGCCGACGAAATTTTCATCACCAATTCCATTCAAGAGCTCGTCCCGATCACAACGCTGTATGACATTCAAGGCGAGAGCTTTACCATGAGCGAAGGGAAAACAGGGCCAATTACGAGGCAGCTGCTCGGTAGGTACCGGTCGGCGGCAAAAGGAGGAGTATAGCGACATGACCGTAGGGCGATTGAACTGCAAGCATCAAACGCTATCTCTGAACGAAAGAACCTTGATCATGGGAATTTTGAATGTGACTCCCGATTCGTTCTCGGATGGAGGACGTTATGTGGATATAGATACGGCAGTGGAGCGTGCGCGACTTATGGTTGCAGAGGGCGCAGACATCATTGATATCGGTGGGGAATCCACCAGGCCGGGAGCGGCGATTGTAACGGAAGAGGAAGAGCTTCGGCGTGTTATTCCCGCGATTCGTGCCATTAGAGAAGCGGGTCTTACGACCCCGATTTCGATAGATACGTATAAGGCGGAAGTAGCCCGGCAAGCGCTGGAAGCCGGTGCGGATATCATCAATGATATTTGGGGTTTGCAAAAGGACCGGGCCATGGCGTCCGTCGCGGTGTCCCACAACGCCCCGATTGTGCTTATGCATAATCGGGATGAAGCGGTGTATGCTAACTTTATCCATGACGTAATAAACGACTTGCGGCGCACCGTGGACCGGGCGCATGAAGCGGGAATCCGCGATGACCAGATTATTCTCGATCCCGGGATCGGCTTTGCCAAATCGCATGAGCAAAATCTTCAGCTGATGAACTATTTGGACCGGATTGTGGCTCTCGGGTATCCGGTACTGCTGGGCACCTCCCGCAAGAGGATGATTCACCGTACGCTGGAGCTTCCCCCTGACGAGGTCGTCTTCGGTACGGCGGCCACTGTGGTATACGGCATTGTCCAAGGCTGCCGCATCGTACGCGTGCATGACGTGCAAGCGATGAAGAAAACGGCTGTCATGACGAATGCCATGCTGGCTCAGAAAGAGCTCGAATAGAGGAGAGTGCCCCTGTTGGATAAAATTACAATGTCAGGCATGCAATTTTACGGATACCACGGTGTATTTGCCGAGGAGAACAAGCTGGGAGCGCGCTACGTTGTCGATGTGGAACTTCATCTGCCATTAGATCGGCCGGGGCGTACCGACAGTATTGAGGACACGGTGAACTATGCGGAGGTGCATGAGCTGATCAAGCGGATTGTCGAGGGAAAAACGTTCCGCTTGATTGAGGCATTGGCCGAGCATATTGCATCCGAGGTGCTGCGAACTTATACTAGTATAAATGCGTTGACTGTTCGCGTCGTGAAGCCCCACCCTCCGGTGGCGATTCATTTTGACGGTGTGACAGTAGAAATTCATAGAAAGCGGGCATAACGAACATGGATGACGAAATCGCCCGACCACCAGAGCATACTGCATACATTGGCTTAGGTTCCAACATGGAAGACAGGGAAAGGTATCTACGGGAAGCGATGCGACGGCTGGAGGATCATCCGGCGATACGGATTACCGGACAGTCGGGTATATATGAGACCGATCCTGTCGGTTATACGGAGCAAGACCCGTTTTTGAATATGGTCATAGAAGTTCGTACGTCCTTATCGGCTCAGGCGTTGTTTGGACGTATGGTAAATACGGAACAAGCGTTAGGGCGTCAAAGGGATATCCGCTGGGGTCCGCGCACCATTGATTTGGATCTGCTGTTGTTCGATGATTGCTCTCAAGATGACCCGGCATTGATCCTGCCTCACCCGCGTATGTTGGAACGCGCCTTTGTTCTGGTGCCTCTTCTGGAGGTCATGCAGAAATCCGCCCCCGAGCAAGCAGCTAGATTGAACCCATACGTAGAGCGGGCGGAAGGAAAGGAAGGCGTGAAATTATGGAGAAAAATATAGCGATAGCACAGCGCATTCGCGCATTCCGCAAGCTGAAGGGATTGACACAGAACGAGCTGGCCGACCGGCTCGAAATTTCGATTGCCGTTCTAGGCTCGATTGAGCGGGGAACGCGAAGACCCGATCCCAAAATTATTCGTAAAATTTCGGATGTGCTCGGGATCGACCCGGAAGAGCTTACAGCTACTGTCAATTGAACGCGAAATAAACCGCTCGAAAGGAGTGAAACCATATGACGTTACAAATCGGCAATGTCATTGCCCCGAACAAAGTAGTGCTGGCCCCGATGGCCGGTGTATGCAATCCGGCGTTTCGCCTGATCGCGAAGGAATTCGGCTGCGGCTTGGTTTGTGCGGAGATGGTCAGCGACAAAGCCATTTTGCACGGTAACAAACGATCGATGGAAATGCTGTTCGTCGATGAGCGGGAAAAGCCGCTAAGCCTGCAGATTTTCGGAGGAGATACGGAGACGCTGGTGGAAGCTGCAAAAATTGTCGATCAGCAGACGAACGCCGACATCATCGATATTAACATGGGCTGCCCAGTCCCGAAGATCACCAAGTGCGACGCTGGGGCCCGTTGGCTTCTGGACCCGGGTAAAATCGAACAGATGGTAACCACCGTAGTGAAGGCGGTCAATAAGCCCGTAACGGTGAAAATGCGGATCGGCTGGGATGACGAGCATGTCTATGCCGTTCAGAACGCCAAGGCTGTAGAGAACGGCGGCGGCTCCGCCGTATCGGTCCATGGGCGCACACGCGTACAGATGTATACGGGGAAAGCGAACTGGGATATCATCAAGGAAGTAAAGGAGTCAGTGTCGATCCCGGTTATCGGGAACGGAGACGTATTTACTCCGGAGGACGCGCAGCGCATGCTGGACCATACCGGTGTGGACGGTGTCATGATCGGACGGGCCGCCTTAGGCAATCCTTGGATGCTGTACCGGACCATTCAATATTTAACGAAGGGCGAGCTTCCGCCGGACCCGACGCCGCAGGAGAAAATCCGCATTGCGATTCTGCATATGGATCGGCTCGTTAATCTGAAGGGCGAGCATGTCGCCGTGAAGGAAATGCGCAAGCATATGGCCTGGTATCTTAAAGGGCTGCGTGGAGCGGCACGAATCAAGGACGCCATTATGGAGCAGACTCGGCGCGACGATATGGTTATGCTGTTAGACCGTTTTGTGGAGCAGATGAACGATAGTGGTGATGAAGAAGGCGCTGCCCCTGATGAGATCACGGTTTCCTATCACTGACACTGACCAGAAATTCGGGTGTTTTGGCTTACATTGACATTTGGAAAAGCTTGAAATATAATCAGTCAATAGTAATTTCAAGGCATCGTTCTGAGTCATCAGGGCATGGGTCGTTCATATATTATCATTATCAGTGAATTCATAGCGGGTAATGCAGCTCGAGATATGAAAATCTTTCACACGACGGGAGATATGTAGTAATGAGCGAGAAACAGGTCATCCTAACCCAAGAGGGTCTTAAGAAGCTTGAGGAAGAATTGGAGCATCTGAAATCGGTGAAGCGCCGCGAGGTGGCGGAGCGGATTAAAATCGCGATCGGCTACGGAGATATCAGCGAAAACTCCGAGTATGAAGATGCGAAGAACGAGCAAGCTTTTATCGAAGGCCGCATCATTACACTCGAGAAAATGCTTCGCAACGCGCGCATCATTAATAATGACGAAGTGGACACGGATACCGTAAGTGTGGGCTCTATCGTTACGCTGAAGGACCTTGAATTCGGTGATATCGTGGAATACTCGATTGTAGGTACGGCGGAATCTGATCCTTTCCAAAATAAAATTTCCAACGAAAGCCCGGTGGGTAAGGCGATTTTGGGCAAGCGTAAAGGTTCGACTGTCGATGTGAACGTACCGGCCGGCGTCATTCAGTATGAAATCATAGACATTAAGAAGTAATTTCGAAGAAGCTTCCCTTGGAAGCTTTTTTATCTGTTTGGTACGGAAACCGATTGAAACTAAGAGGAGTGAGTTGAAATGACAGTGGAATTGGAACTGAACGAGCTGCTGCAAATTCGCCGCAACAAATTGGACGAGCTTCGCGGGCTCGGAATTGACCCGTTCGGACAAAAATATGTAAGAACTCATCATGCGGCCGACATTGTGAAGGCGTATGAGGAGAAGAGCAAGGAAGAGCTTGACAGCCTGGAGGTTGAGGTAAGCTTGGCCGGCCGTATTATGCAGAAGCGTGGTATGGGGAAGGCCGGTTTCGCTCATATTCAGGACATTACGGGTAAAATCCAGATTTACGTACGTGAGGACGCCGTAGGCGAAGCTAAGTATCGTGCATTTGATATTTTGGATTTGGGCGATATCGTCGGGGTTAACGGCATTGTGTTCAAAACGAAAACAGGAGAGCTGTCTGTTAAAGCGACCTCGGTTGAAGTGCTTTCCAAGTCCTTGCTGCCGCTTCCGGAGAAATATCATGGCCTGAAGGACGTAGAGCTGCGTTACCGCCAGCGCTATGTGGATTTGATCATGAACCAAGAGGTTCAGCAAACTTTTATCACCCGTTCCAAAATCATTCAAAGCATGCGCCGCTACCTCGATTCCCGGGGCTATTTGGAGGTGGAAACCCCAACCCTGCATGCCATTGCCGGGGGAGCTGCCGCCCGTCCGTTCATTACGCATCATAACGCGCTGGACATGCAGCTTTATATGCGCATCGCTATCGAGCTTCACCTGAAGCGGCTGATC